>NZ_BAAIFW010000005.1:0-4099611 GCF_054653615.1 Phocaeicola sartorii JCM 17136 = DSM 21941 | reverse complement strand
TCAGAAATGGGCTGATTTCATTAAATTTAAAGTCAGCTACGGTATTCAAGGTAATGATGATTTGCTTTTCAATGATGTATATGGCAGCAAGAACTATTATCCATACCAGGATCAATATAATGTGGTAGAGAATAATGGAGATTTTGCGGTAAATATGTCCTATAAAGGAAATCCGGATATTACATGGGAAACTTCATATTCTTTTAATGCCGGTTTTGATTTTAACTTGTTTAAGGGTTTGCTGAATGGTAGTATAGAATATTTCAGCCGTAAAACAACGGATATGTTGTATTACATGCCGGTTTCTCCTTCCAATGGCTATGCGGTATATCCGAAGAATGTGGGTTCTATTCGTAATAGCGGAATTGAAATAGACTTGAATTCAGACATCATCAAGACTAAAAACGTGCAATGGAATGTATTTTTGAATGCGACTTCGGTTAAAAACAAGATCTTAGAGCTTGCTCCGGAACTGAATGGAGAGCTGATATCCGGCTCTACTATCTATAAAGAGGGAAAATCCATGTATCAACGTTACTATCGCAAGTATGCAGGAGTAAATGATGAAGGTGTGGCATTGTATTATATGGATGTGAAAGATGAAAAAGGTAATGTTACAGGACGGGAAACCACTACCGAATGGAATAAAGCAACCCGATATGAGACAGGTGACTTGTTGCCGGATGTGTATGGTGGCTTCGGTACGACTGTTTCAGCATACGGTTTTGATTTTTCTATTTCTTGTGCTTATCAGTTGGGCGGTAAATTGTTTGATAGCGGTTACCAGTCATTGATGCACAACGGAAGTGCGGCTTCTGCCGGTCAGAACTGGCACAAAGATATCTTGAACTCATGGTCGGAGAGCAATAAAGGTAGCAATATACCCCGTTTGAATGGAAATGATACTTATGCTAACTCTGCTTCAGACAGATTCTTGATCAGTTCGAATTATCTGGATCTTACTAATATTACATTGGGTTATACATTCCCCAAGGCGTGGGTGACCAAATTACAGTTGTCTAATTTACGCATTTATTTTGCAGCCGACAATGTGGCTCTGCTGTCAAAACGTAAAGGACTTGACCCTCGTCAGTCATATACCAGCGCTAATGCTATGACTTATTCACCTGTACGAACATTGTCTGGTGGTATTAAATTAACATTTTAATTAAAAGTTAGAAATATGAAACTATATAAATATTTATATCTCCTTCCATCTTTTGCATTTATGGTAACATCCTGCGATCTGGATGAAATACCTGAAGGAGGCACGATCACCTCTGATCAAAAAGATGAAATACAGTCAAAAGACCCTTCGAAGCTGAAAGCGGATGTAATAGGATTGTCCTCAAACCTGATTAAATATAATTCTATCGGAGAATGGTATGGTGGTACGGCTCACTTCGATTTTGGTTTTGCGTCAGCCTGCATGATGTATGATACGAGCGGAATGGATATGCCTTCTGAAGATACGGGTTATAACTGGTACCGTTCTCAGCTGCGCATGACTGACAGAACGGAAACAGGTACCAATACTTATTACTTCTGGAATTTGTTCTACAGTGAAATAAAAATGGCGAATGACATTCTAAAAGTAGCAACAGCTGATGTGGAGGATAAGGCTTTGAAGCAATACCGTGGACAGGCCTTGGCTACTCGTGCCTGGAGTTATTTAAATTTGGTGCAAATTTATCAGTTTACTTATAAAGGACACGAGAATGCTCCGGCTGTGCCTATTGTAACAGAAGAAACGACTGGTGAACAGGCTGCCAGCAATCCGCGCGCTACGGTTGCTGCCGTATATGATCTGATCATGAAAGATCTGACAGACGCAATAGGGTTACTGACTGCTGACCGCGATTCAAAAGACCAGGTAAATATAAATGTGGCATACGGTTTGCGGGCACGCGCCAATTTGTTGATGCAAAATTGGCAGGATGCTGCTACGGATGCTGAAAAAGCAATGGAAGGTTATACCCCTTATAGCAGAAATGATGTATCCAAGCCTTCTTTTAATGACAGCAATGCGTCTTCATGGATTTGGGGAAATGTGGTTACAGAAACCAATGATATCGTTCAAAGTGGTATCTTGAATTTTCCTTCGCACATGTGTTCTTTTACCGGAAATGGTTACGCTCCGGGGTATGCGGGCCGTTATATCAACAGCAAGTTGTATAGTCAGATACCCGATACGGACGTCCGCAAAGGATGGTGGGCGCTAGGAGATCCTGTATATGATGAAAACAATAAGCTGTTGGGATATGACTTTACAGGAAAATGCCCTAATGTAGATTGGACCTGGAAGTATAATTATCAAGGTGTTGACTATAACATTGCTGACTGGCTGGGATGGCAGGCTCCTTATTTGAATGTTAAATTTGGTCCCTATCAAAATGTCTACAATAATGCTACCAATGCTTGTGACTTCCCGATGATGCGTGCGGAAGAAATGATTTTGATTAAGGCTGAGGCGCAGGCCATGGCGGGGAATGTGTCCGGAGCTAAATCGACATTGGAGAATTTTGTAAAGAACTATCGTGATCCTTCTTATGTTTGCTCTGCATCTTCGGCAGAGGCTTTACAAGATGAGATCTGGTTTCAACGTCGTGTCGAATTGTGGGGAGAAGGATTTTCTTTCTTTGATATGATGCGTTTGAAGAAACCTATGGACAGAACAGGGGCGAATTATGCATCAAATGTGGCATTTAATCTGCCTGCAGAATCGCAGATATTCTTGTGGCTGATTCCGGAAGATGAAATCAATAATAATAGTGGAATATCTAAAGACGACAACAATCCGGTTGTCAGTGTTCCGACAGCATAATGAGTTAAACATTAATCTGTAATAGAAAGAGTCCGGTATTTAACCGGGCTCTTTCCTTTTAACGGAGATTTTACTTTGATATTGTTATCGTATTCAATATAATGTTCGGGGGGGCTTTACAGCCGTTTCAGCCAGCGTTCAAAAAAACGGTCATAAACACTATATACACCTAACTCAGCAGTGACAAAATCTTTTTCCAGTAACCCTTTCAGTGCTCCTTGCACACTGCTTGCCGTCAGTTTGTAAGTATGGAGAAATCTGGAAGAGGTGACTTCTTTTATCTTGCCTTCCTTGCAGATGGCCATCAGCACCTCCTTTTGCTTTGGTGGAAGTTGATAGAGTAAAGAAGAATAGGTAAAATCCATTTGTGACAAAATCTCATCCAATGTCAATTGGATCTTTCCAACCGTACAGGTCTCTTTTTCCATGGTATCCGCATAGAGGAAATTCATGACAAACTGGATATACCAAGTGGTACCGTCAAACAGCCGGTATACTTCTTCAATAGTATCTTTATTGATTTTCTTTCCATTCTCTATAAAATGCCGTTCAATGAAAGCAGCATAGTTTTCGAATCCTATGGGCTTTAAATCCAAAATGGTAGTACTTTGATAGAAAGGGCGTGAAGGACTGGTGAATATTTCTCCCATCATGTGCCGCTGAGAACCTGAATAGATGAAACAGGCATTGGTGCAATGCTGTATATAAGTCCTTAGCGTGGCTTCTATATTTTTCTCGGGATATTTGGCTATCACCTGGAATTCATCTATGGCGATCAGGCAAATTCTGTCTGCCTTCTTCAAGTAACTGAAAATCTCGTCCAATGTTACTGAAGGACTCTTTATGTCTCCCATTTCCAGGTTCCAACTGGGATTGCCCGTCTCATCAAAGGTTATTCCGGTACGAAGGGAAGATAAAGTGGATAAAAATGTTTCCCATATTTTCTTCCCTTGAGGTTTCAGTCCTTGCAATATACTCTTACCGAATTCAAAGACAAATTCTTGCAGATTCTTGGTAGCGTAAATATCTATCAGGAAAGTGTAATAGTTGTTTTTTACTTCCGGCTGGTGGAAACAATGGTCTATCAGCCCTGTCTTTCCCAAACGCCGGGGAGAAATGAGAGCTACATTGTTTCCGTTGGTGATCTGCTTTGTCAGAAAACGCGTTTCTTCTATCCGGTCACAGAAATACTTCTCCGAACGGTAACCGCTTGTTATAAAAGGATTCATTTTTACCATAGCCGCATACTTTTCCACAAAAGTAATTATAATCTTATTATAATGCAATTATTATAATATGTTTTGATTTTGTTAATAAGACAGGTGTTCAATCATTTCTGACAAGAAGGTAATTTGACTCAAAATACGTCTATAAGAGCGACATGCTTTCTGTTAGTATATAAGTGAGAATTTAGTAGAAATATAGTAGAATGGAGAGGAAAATAAAAAGGGAAGAAGCTATCTGGAAGCATTGTCTGTTCCTTTTTGACAAGTGAAGGTTCGTTTGTAAAGTATTAATTATTAAATTGTTAGATTTTAATTTTAGTTCCGCAAAGACTTTGGTGGTTTCGTTTATTGGGATGGCTACTCAGGAAGTGGGTATTAAACAGACTGTTCATATCGTTTTGAAATCTGATGCAGAGATGCTTGACGATGTAGTGGTTGTGGCATACGGTACTGCGAAAAAATCATCTTTTACAGGTTCAGCAGCTGCCGTTAGTGGAGAAAAAATAGCAAAAATGCAAGTTTCTTCAGTTTCTAAAGCTTTGGAAGGTGCAGCAGCTGGTGTACAAGTAATCAATACCAGCGGACAGCCTGGAGAAAATGCAAAAATAAGAATCCGTGGTATTGGATCTTTTAGTGCCTCGTCGGCTCCTTTGTATGTCGTTGATGGTATGCCTTATGATGAAGAGTCTGTTAATGCATTGAATCCTGCCGATATTGAAAGCATGTCTATATTAAAAGATGCTGCGTCTGCAGCCCTTTATGGTTCACGTGCTGCAAACGGTGTTGTGATGATTACTACCAAAAAAGGTATGGTAGACAAGTCCAAAGTTACTCTTGATGCACGCTGGGGAGTAAATACTCGTGGTGTCCCTGAATATGATATCATGAAAGATCAAAAAGAATACGTACTGACAGCTTGGAATACGTTGAAAAATCAATCTACAGGCGCGGAAGCTTCTGAAGGATTGATCGGCAGCATTGGTTACAATCCTTTTATCGGTGTAGCTAATAATGCTATGGTTTCAGCTGATGGTGTAGTTAGTTCTGCTGCTCTCCGTCATAATGACGATTGGGCTGATGCCGCATTGCATAATGGTATGCGCCAGGAATATAATTTGAGTTTGCAAGGTGGTAATGCCAAGACAACTCATTTTTTATCATTGGGATATTTGAAGGATGAAGGAATTTTAAGGCATACTGACTTCGAACGTATTTCAGCACGTGCCAACATTAATCATACTGTAAACAAATTTATTGACGTCAATGGTAATTTGGCTTATGCAAGAGCAGAAAAAAATGCAGGCCAGTCGCAAAATGCCAGTCTGACTAATTATTCTAATGCTTTTATGTTTACTCAGCAGATCGCTCCCATCTATCCTGTATATGCGTATGACGAAAACGGAAGTCGCATATATGACGAAGATGGCAACACTGTTTATGATTTTGGTGATGGTACATACAGTACACGTATGGGTGGTTTCAGCAATCAGAATATTGCAGCCAACTCTGGATTGGATGTACATCAGACATTGAATGACAACTTTAATGGTCGTGGTACTATCAATATTAATATTATTGATGGTTTAAAGGCGACCGCTAATATTGGTTATGATTTGATGAACCAGATCCGTACAGACCACATGAATCAATTGTATGGAGATGCTGCTAAAGTGAATGGTCGTACTTACAAATACAATCAACGTATTGAATCATTTACAGCAAATCAACTTTTAACCTATAACAAATCGTTCGGCCATCATAATATTGACATAATGGCGGGTCACGAATCTTATTCATATACACTGAAGTATCAGTATACTCATAAATATAATTTTTATACTATTGGGAATCCTGAGTTCAACAATGCTATAACTATGAGTGATATGGAATCATACACGCAAGAACATAGCATGGAAAGTTTCTTCGGACGTGTAAACTATGATTTTGATAACAAATATTATCTGTCTGCAAGTATTCGTTCGGATGAATCCTCCAAATTCCATCCTGACCATCGCCGTGGTACTTTTTGGTCTGTCGGAGGGTCTTGGAGATTGACCCAGGAAGAGTTTTTGAAAGATGTGGAATGGTTATCCAATCTTAAACTGAAAGCAAGTTATGGAACACAAGGTAATGATGGAATTCTTGATATAAATGGTTATGTAGTCTATCAGCCATATTTGAAACAATATTCTGTAACCAATAATAACGGAGATTTCTCTGTAGTCGAAACTTATCGTGGAAATAAAGACCTGACTTGGGAAAAAAGCAAAAACTTGAATATTGGTTTGGAAGCTGGCTTTTTTAATAACCGTTTGAAACTAGAAACTGAATACTTCTTGAAGAAGAGTTCGGACATGTTGTACAATATGCCTTATCCTATTTCTTCTGGTATTTCTTACGTTCCGATGAACTTGTTGGATATGCAGAATAAGGGTATTGAATTTACTATTTCTGCCACTCCGATTCAAACAAAAGATTTTACATGGAATCTTTCTTTTAACGGTACACACTATAGCAATAAGATATTGAATCTTCCGGAAGACAAAAGAGAGAACGGAATCATTCATGGTACCGCTTCTTTATTCCGCTTGATGGAAGGAGGCTCCATCTATGATCTTTATACCTATGAATATGCAGGTGTTAATCCGGAGACAGGTGCGGCACAATGGTATATGGATGAGAAAGATGCTAATGGCAAAGTGATCGGAAAAACTGTGACAGAAGATTATACTCAGGCAAGTAAATATGAACTGGGTTCTACTTTGCCCGACTTCCAAGGAGGTATCTCAACTGATTTTGTATACAAAGGAATCGATCTGTCTATAGCTGCAAACTTTCAAATAGGTGGAAAGATATATGACAGCATGTATTCTTCTTTCATGCATGCGGGAAGCAATATGGGCAACAACTGGCACAAGGATATCTTGGATGCCTGGACTCCGGAAAACAAAAATACAAATGTACCTATAATGGACGGTGCGCAAAATAGCAACAGTCAGTCTTCACGTTTCTTGACGAATGCATCATTCTTCAATATCCGTAATATTTCATTAGGATATACTTTCCCGAAAGAATGGATGAAAGCAATATCAGCAAGCAGTGCACGTATTTACGTATCTGCCGATAATGTAGCTTTATTCTCTAAACGTAAAGGTATGGATCCACGCCAATATGCTTATGGATATTCGGCTGCCAACTATTCTGCGATTCGTACTTTATCATTCGGCATTAATTTGAACTTTTAAAAGAATAGAATTATGAAATATACAAAATATTTAGCAATATTGGCTGCAGCACTTATGATGGGGTCTTGTAGCGATGACTTTTTGGACAAGGAGCCTTCAGAAAATGCATCAGAAGACCAAATTAAGGATTTGCTTGACAAAGATCCTACAGCTATTCAAGCATACATTACAGGATATTACAAAAATATGTTTGCTCCGGAAGCACAGCAAAGTCATGATGACTTCGGATTAAAAGCGTTTGAATTGGCTACGGACTTGATGGGGGGTGATATGGCGTATATGACTTCACACTTCTTCGTATATGATTATCTGCTTGACAACCGTGCCTCAAGTTATCGTCGTACTACCACTTACTGGCAAGAACTGTATGCTGTAATCAGTGGTGCGAATGAAGTAATCGGCGGTCTGAAAGAACAAGAGGGCAGCGGTGATGAGAGTGTTGAGAAGATGTTGGGACAAAGTTACGCCATACGTGCTTACTGCTATTTTTGGTTAATAAACATGTACCAACAACCTTATGAATGGAATAAAGATAAATTAGGTATTCCTATTTATACCGAATCTGAAACCAAATTGAATCGTATTCCTGTAGGTGAGGTCTATGAACAGATACTGAGCGATATAGACAAAGGATATAATTATTTGAAAGGAAAAGGTATATCCAAGAAAGATGAATTGAATGAATATGCAGCAGCTGCCATTTATGCAAACATCCTTTCATTTGTCAATGATTATCCCGATCAATGGAATGAAGTTGCCAAATACGCAAAATTGGCTATTGAAGGTGGGTCACTGATGAGTGAAAAAGAATTACTTTCCGGCTTTAATGACCTTTCTTTGAGCGAAGTGTTATGGGGGGCTGATATTAATGGTGAAACGAATACATTTTACGCTTCATTCATGAGTCAAGTTGATCCTTACGGTCCGGGCTATGGTGGTAGTTTAGGAAATTACAAAATGATTTCCAGTGATTTGTATGAAAAGATTTCAGACAAAGACATTCGTAAGAAATGGTTTGGAGTTGATTTTGGAGAAACAAATACTCATTATAAAGTAAGACAATATGTGCAGCGCAAATTTATTGATGTAGGTTCTACCGCACCTGGTTTTACTCCTACAGGTGATACTTTCTGCTCTGATTATATTTATTTGCGTACCGGTGAAATGTATTTTGTCGCAGCAGAAGCATTATATAGGGCAGGAAAAGAAAGTGAAGCAAAAACAATGCTGACTACGATTATGAAAACTCGTAATCCGGAATACGAAACATCCGCAACAAGTGATGCGCTTTTACAAGAAATTGAACTTCAAAAGCGTATTGAAATGTGGGGTGAAGGTCGTCGTTTGTTTGACATGAAACGTCGTCATGAAAGTTTGGATAGAACACATGCGATTAATCATAGTGCGATTGCTCCAAAGGAAGTCCCTGCCGGTAGCAAATTGTTCATTTATCAAATTCCTGATAAAGAGTTGAATGCCAATAGTGAGATTACTGATAAAAATGAATAATTACTGATAAATCTATAATAAAAAGATGTCTGGTAATAAAGGGCACTGAAATAGTTCATACTTTTCAAGCGCCCTCGGCTGAAACCTTAAAATCAAAAGTTCGCCAAGTCCATATTCACGGATTTGGCGATTTTTTTTCCGAGGGTTGAAAAGTCGATATATAGCAGTAGTGGCTTTAACGTGGCCAAAATCACTTTTTATGAAGTTTAATCAATTGGATTACAGCCAAATCGGAAGACCCTCCATTAAGATGGTCCTCTATATTATGATTTGAAGTGCCGTATCGATAATAAATTAGAGTTCAATACATTGACAATCCTCTGTTCATTAGCATGTAGGGATGCTGAGATTATCTTCATATTAAATGACTCAGCGATAAAAGCCGGTTGTTCCTTTTCTCCTTTCATCTACAGCTGAAACGCCCTGTCCATAGGCGTTCCGGCTATGAAGGGGCTCCTGTCATTGCCCTGTCAGCCTCCTTTCAGCCTGCTCTTTCACATTTTTTGTGAAGGGACAAAACGATACGGGCTGAAATGGAAGTGAGGGGAAGTGGTTTCAGCTTTAACCGGCTGATTTTCTGTGCATATTACATAAGATGACAGGATGAGGGGAAAAGGGAGCGTATCGGATTAGTGGGGGAGTAATACACGGAACAGACCAGGTCTGTAAGCTGAACAGGCTAAGTCTGTACGTTGAACAGGCTAAGTCTGTACGTTGAACAGGCTAAGTCTGTGCACTGAACAAGCTGGCGTGTTTTAAAAACGTATAGTTGTTTTTTAAAAGCCTGAAGATGTTTTCTTAAAAGTTGAAGGCGTATTTTTTAAAGCTCAAGGTGTATTTTAAAAACATAAAGGCGTATTCAACAATAACATTAGTAACGTATAAGCCCCGACATTAGTAACGTGTCAGCCCACACGTACATAAGCATCGGGGCACACATACGCAAGCATCGGCTTACACATACGTATGTATTGCGCCCTGCATCCATTGAATTTTGCCCCAAGTTGACTTATACTGAAAATGGTTGTTACTTTTCGAGGCTGGTTACTAAATACGTTGTTATTTTTAGTTACTCCTTACTAAACAGGTTGTCTATTTTCGCTTTTTCCAACTAACGAAGTTGTTATACACGAAAACAATGGACAATCCTAATTGTTTTCAGTTCTCGGTAAAAGTCAATAGGGTTCGATACCCTATTGACTTTTGTGGGACAATGGCATAAACCGTCATGTCTCCAGTTCTCGGTGTTACAAATATACCATTTATTTGTCATCTGCCCTCTTTTTCCCTTCTTTTTTCCACATGCACTTTCCCGGCACCTCTCCATAGTATACATCCATCGGTTTCTTCATTCCGATACTCATATGCGGTCGTCCGTTGTTATAGAAGTCTATCATCTGGGCAATCTGCTGTCTTGCGTCATCCTCATCCTTGAACAGGGACATGCCATATATCCATTCACATTTCAATATCCCGTTCATCCGTTCGGCTACCGCATTGTCGGTCGGTTTGTAGCTTTCAGTCATGCTTATGCGTATGTGATGTCCGGTTAGGACATTGACATACGCATCACAGGCGTACTGGGAACCACGGTCAGAGTGGTGGATTGTACCGCAGAGGTTGCCGCCGCCGCTTTCCGATATTGCCTGTTCAAGTGCCTGTATCGTATAATCGGCCTGGAGTCCGGGGGCGAGCACCCATCCCAGGACGGCATGCGAATATGTGTCCGTAATGAGATGTAGGTAACATACCCCTCCTTCAATCCAGATATAAGTGATATCGCTCACCCAAATATGGTTCGGGTATTGTGCCGTTATGCCTTTGGTCAGATTCGGATATTTCTTGTACAGATGGTTGGAATCCGTCGTATGCCGCGGCTTTTTGGGAGGCAGCATGAGATGACGGGAACGAAGCAGGTTGAGAAAGGTATCCCGACCGCCAATCAACCCACTGCCATAAACAGAACGGAGTTCGTTATAGAGCTTCAGACCACCGATTCCGGGGGCCTTGGAACGGTAATATTGGACAAAGGAAAGCATGGTGTCTTGTATCTGTCTGCGTGAAACAAGCGTCTTCTTTTTTTTGTAATAGGCCTGGGGAGTCATGCCAAACAGTCCGCAAAGAGTTTTCACGCTAATGCGGGGAAACTCTTTGCGAAGCCCTGTCACTGCCTGGCACCATCTTTTTTTAAGATGGAAATACCCTCTTCTTTTTCTGTCAGCTCAATCAATTTCTGAAAGGCGCGGGAACGCAATTTCTCCGTTTCCAAAGCCTTCTTAAGACGCAAATTCTCTTCCTCCAGAATTTGTTCTCTTGATTTAGAATCATTCTTCATTTGACCTTGTGATATTGGTTCGGAAGACAAAGATAGTAATTCCGAATCAATTGGATAGCACTTCTGCCAACGGCTAATATAAGTATTACTCGTTAGCCCCCATTTTTTCGCAGTAGAATTCTTTGACAAACCACTTGCATAATAATCTCTGAGAACTTCTAATTTGAAACTCTCAGAATAATTCTTACGATGAAATTTAGACATAATATTTCTTTTTTTATGCCTCTTTTTAAGTGTCAACCTATACCAGTGTAAGACAAATCTTGCAGCAAGCTCCATTGAATCATGCACCAAGTCCCATCGGATCTTGCCCCAAGTTTCATCGAATCCTGCACCAAGTTCCATACCCTATTACCCGCCCCTCTTGACAAACGCCTTTTTATGTTGTATATTTGTAGTTTGCCAAACTAAAAAAAGTAACCTATGAATGTATTCGCCACTCTCAAAACAGTCTTCTTCGGAAGCAAATTCCTGTCAAGCCCTGTTCCCACCGAGGGAACATTGCGCCGTGATCTCGTATCCGCCCTCAACGGAGTGATGCCGCTTTGCCGCACTATCCCCGGTGTGCGTCTGGCACTGGATATCCGCGAGGGGCAGCTGGCTCTGGTACTGAACTGGACTCCGCGCACCGACGGGAAGGCACCCACGGGCAGTTACCACTACATCGTGTCAGGCGAAGACGGAGTGAGAGAAGTGACCGGATCACAGGTGCTCCTCGCTGAAAACGGCAAGGACAACCTGCCGGAAAATGTGGACGTTTCCCACAAACGGCCGGCAGCCTCAACCGAAAAAGCAAAGGAACATTCCGCCCATACGAAAGACGTTCAAAAGAAAACGGAACAAGCACCCTCGGAAGATACCGGCAGGAAGGCGAAATCACGTACCCTGATGCAGGAGGTGACCGCTTTCCTCACCTCCCGCTACCGTTTCCGCTTCAATGTCCTTACCGAGGAAACCGAGGTGGCAAACATAGAAAACATAACAGACATAGCAAACGACATTCCCGACACCCACCTGCGCTACACCAAGGTGGACGAGCGATGGATGAACTCGCTCAGTATGGAAGCCATCGAAACAGGCATAGACTGCTGGGACAGGGACATCCAACGCTTTGTGCGCTCGCGCCGCATCAGCGAATACCATCCCTTCACCGCCTACTTTGAGCACCTCCCCGAATGGGACGGAACGGACCGGGTATCCGCACTCGCCCGCCGGGTGTCCGAAGACCCGGTATGGGTGAACGGTTTCCACCGCTGGATGCTGGGGCTCTCCGCCCAATGGATGCAGCTTAATCCGGATAATAACCGCGCCAACAGTGTGGCCCCCCTGCTGGTGAGCAGCCGTCAGGGACTGGGGAAAAGTACGTTCTGCCGCCTGCTGATGCCCGATACGCTGAAAGCCTACTACACGGAAAGTTACGACCTCAGCTCCCCGGCATCCGCCGAAGCCAGACTGGCCGCCTACGGCCTGATCAACCTGGATGAGTTTGACAAACTAGGCGCATCCAAAATGCCCTTGCTGAAGAACCTGATGCAGGCCTCCGCACTGAACATCCGCAAGGCCTACAAACGCAGTGCATCGGCACTTCCCCGCATCGCCTCGTTCATCGGCACCAGCAACCGGGAGGACCTGCTGGTGGACCGTACCGGCTCACGACGCTTCCTCTGTGTCAGCCTGGAACACGCCATAGACTGCGCCACGCCCGTAGAGCACAAGCAGCTGTACGCCCAGCTCAAGGCGGAGCTTCTGTCCGGTGAGCGAAGCTGGTTCAACAAGGAAGAGGAACAAGCCATGCAGCAGCACAACGCACTGTTCTACAAGCACATACCCGAAGAGGAAGTATTCCGCCTCTGCTTCCGTTTTGCCACCGAAGAGGACCATCCGCAGGAAGTGCTGACCCTTTCCGCCACCCAGTTGTTCGAGCGCATGAAAGCCGCCCATCCTTCGGTCATGAGGGGCATGACCGCCTACAGCCTGAGCCGTATCCTGCCCCAGCTGGGCGAACGGGTGCATACCGCCAAGGGGAATGTGTACCGCGTGGTGGCATGTTAAACATTTAAGCCATATACGAATTTTATAAAGGTTAATTTAGTGAAATGATATCAACACAATCTCATTTTATGGTAGAATTATGGTAGAAATAACTTGTAGGTTATGGCGTTATAACCCCGTGGAGTGTATGTTGGCATAATATGATAGAGTTGATAATTATTTGATAATCAGCGTACTATATATTTTTCTAGTTCCGCAAAGACTTTGGTGATTTCATTTATCGGAATGACAAGCCAAGAGGTGGGCGTTAAAGCGAATGTGAGCGTGGTGTTGAAGTCTGACACAGAAATACTTGATGAAGTAGTGGTGACTGCATACGGAACATCTAAAAAAGGAACTTTTACCGGTTCGGCAGGTGTGATGAAAGCCGATAAAATAGAGCAACGTCAGGTATCTAATGTATCTCAAGCTTTGTCTGGTGCTGTTGCCGGTGTACAGGTGCAAAGTTCTAATGGGCAGCCGGGTACATCTGCAACGGTTCGTATCCGTGGTATCGGTTCTATCAACGCAGGCACAGATCCCTTGTACGTAGTGGACGGTATACCTTTTGACGGAGACCTCTCTTCTATCAATACAGCTGATATTGAGTCTATTACTGTACTGAAAGATGCGGCTTCTACCGCCCTTTATGGTGCGCGTGGTGCCAATGGTATCATTATGGTAACTACCAAAAAAGGTAAGATGGGTAAGGCAACGGTTAATTTTGACGCAAAATGGGGCTCAAACAGCCGTGCCGTTAAAAACTATGATGTATTAGAAAGCGCGCAAGAGTATCTGGAAAGAGAATATAGCGCTATTTATAACACGGGTCTGTATAATTTGAATTATGATGCGGCAAAGGCTAATGCGTATGCCAACAGTGCCATTACTACCAAAACAAATGGTGGTAACGGATATCAGATTTACACATTGCCCGAAGGTCAGTCTCTGATTGGGATGGATGGCAGACTGAACCCGAATGCAACATTGGGCTACAATGATGGAAAACACTATTTTACACCTGACAACTGGTCGGATATTATGTTCAATCCTACCTTGCGTCAGGAATATAACTTGTCTGTTTCGGGAAGT
Organism: Phocaeicola sartorii JCM 17136 = DSM 21941; assembly: GCF_054653615.1. Taxonomy (NCBI): domain Bacteria; kingdom Pseudomonadati; phylum Bacteroidota; class Bacteroidia; order Bacteroidales; family Bacteroidaceae; genus Phocaeicola; species Phocaeicola sartorii. The sequence continues at coordinate 4,085,349 of NZ_BAAIFW010000005.1, read as the reverse complement.
ACAGACCGCAATAACTTTTATGTGTCACTGGGCTATCTGGACGATGGCGGACTGGTTTCCGGTTCAGGATTTGAACGTACTTCCGGACGTGTGAGAGATGATTATCAAGTGAATAAATGGTTGAAAGTGGGAGTGAACGCAAGCTTCAACTATTCTAAAAGTTTCTATCCGGGTGATCAGACTGCCAGTGCTTCATCTGGTAATGCTTTTATGATGGCAAACTGGATCGCTCCTGTTTATCCGATGTATGTACGTGACGCTCAAGGGAATATAATGACAAACAAAGGTCGGCAGGTGTTTGACTACGGTACAGTGAAAGATGCGGGCCGTGACCGTTCGTTCATGTCTATTTCCAATCCGGCCGGACAGTTGGCTTATGATAAGACTGAATACTTGATGGATATTTTGAATGCCAACTGGTATGCCGAAATCACTCCGCTGGCAGGTTTGACCCTGGCCGCTCGTTATGGTTTCTCCATTGACAACACGCGTTATCACGCTTTGCAGAATGCTTATATGGGCCAGTTTGCTTCCATGGGTGGAGCGGTCACTCAAAGACAGGAACGCACTTCCGGATTCAACCAGCAGTATTCGGCAAATTATCAGTTCACATTGAAAGAACATCATCATTTTGACTTGTCTGCCATCTATGACGGATATACTTATAAATATGAACGTGTAAGCGCATCGGGTAGTTACTTGTATAATCCAGAGGATTTCTTTGTCGATAATGCGGCCAAACAGAAAAATGGTGGCGGTTATGGTCACGAGCGTGCCAGCATCGGCTATATTGGACGTGTGAACTATAGCTATGACGACAAGTATATTGCCAATGTCTCCTTCCGTCGTGACGGCTCTTCACGTTTTGCTCCCGAAAACAGATGGGGTAACTTCTGGTCGGCCAGTGCTGCCTGGATGTTGACCAAGGAGGAATTCATGAATAAATTCGAATGGGTGAATATGTTGAAACTGAAAGCTTCTTTCGGCCAGCAGGGTAATGACGCCATCGGCAATAACTACGCTTGGCAAGACCAGTTTACAATTACCGGTTCTGATTCCGGATGGGCTGACGGTACATTGTACTATAAAGGTAATCCCGATTTGTCTTGGGAAACTTCCACCTCTTATAATATCGGTGTGGATTTTGCCTTGTTCGGCAATAGTCTGAGTGGTACCATTGAATACTTTGGACGTAAATCCAGCGATATGCTTTATTACAAGCCGGTAGCCGGCAGTATGGGATATACTCAAATCCCGATGAACATCGGCTCAATGACTAACTCGGGTATCGAGATTGATTTGAACTATGATATCATCAACCGTAAGAATATCACATGGAATGTGAATCTGAACGCTACTTCTGTAAAGAATAAGATTAACGAGTTGCATCCCGACTTGAACGGCCGCTTGATTGACGGCACTCGTATTTATGAAGAAGGAGAGTCTATGTATCGTTTGTACTTGCCGGAATGGGCGGGTGTCAATCCAGAAAACGGTGTCGCTCAATACTGGGCGAAAGATGAGGACGGAAACCGTATCAAGACAGAAGACTTGAACATCGCCAACAAATACAAAGTGACTACAGGCGATTTGCTGCCTGATGTATATGGAGGTTTGGGTACCAGTGTAAATGCATTTGGCTTTGACGCCTCTATCCAGTTGGCCTATCAGTTGGGCGGTGAGATCAGAGACTATGGATATCAGATGTTGATGCACAATGGATATACAAGCAGCGCCGGACGAAACTGGCACACTGATATCCGTGACGCATGGACTCCTGAAAACCGCAATACGGATGTTCCTCGTATGAGTGCGTCGGATAAATACGCCAACAGTACTTCTACCCGTTTTATGGTAAGTTCTGACTATCTGGCTATCAATAACATTACAGTGGGTTATACTCTGCCCAGACATATTGTAAACAAAATGGGATTGAGCAAGGTGCGCGTTTACTTCAGCGGAGACAACCTGGGCATGCTGACAGCCCGTAAGGGACTTGACCCCCGCCAAGGCTTCACTTCTGCCTCAACTGCCACTTATACTGCTATCCGTACCCTTTCGGGAGGTATCAGCTTAAGCTTTTAATTAATTGTAAAATAGAAAAAAGATGAAAACAAAATACTTATTTACATTGGCTCTTGCCTCTTCATTGGCTTTTGCCGGCTGTGAAGACTTGGATACCATGCCGTCAGGCGGTACTGTTACTTCAGGACAAAAAGAAGAAGTGGCCGAATCACTTCCTGAAAGAGCGGAAGCGGGTGTGACTGCCATTTTTGCGCAATTCAGTGTATATGCTCCTAATTATACGACATTTGGTGATGTGTTGCGTCATAATGACCTTGGATATCCCACGGTTATGATGCTGACTGATGCTAACGGGCAAGATGTGGTTATGGAAGATAACGGGTATAACTGGGCAGGAAGCAGCATGGATTTTTCCGACCGTACCTACACCAGTTATGAGGCGCAGATGGTATGGAATGATATGTACCAGATTATTTTCAATGCCAACAATGTCATTGCCACCATCAGTGCGGATACCGATGAGGCGCAAGCCCAGTATTTCCTGGCTCAGGGACTGGCGGGACGTGCCTTTAGCTATTTGACACTTGCCCAATTGTACCAGTTCAATTATAAAGGACATGAATCAGCACTTTGTGTGCCGATCATTACCAATGAAAACTCCAATGACGCTGTGCTGAATGGCGCTCCCCGTGCTACTGTGGAGGCGGTTTACCAGCAGATTAATAATGACTTGACAAAAGCCATTGAACTGCTTGAGAAGTCCGGTGTCCAAAAGAGTCGCCGTTACATCAACCTGGGTACAGCCTACGGACTGCGTGCGCGTATGAATCTGGCTATGCACAATTATGCGGAAGCCGCTGCCGATGCGACCAAAGCCATTCAGGCTACCGATGCTGTGCCTGCTGCACTGGACAAGGTAGGACGTCCCGCTTTCTGGTCATTGAATGAGGCAAACTGGATGTGGGGTATTGAGATAGCTGAAACAGACGATGTGGTAAGCTCAGGTATCATCAACTGGATCTCTCACAACGGTACATTTAATTATGGATATTGCTGGTACAGCGGCGGGCATCAAATCAATAAGAAGTTGTACAAAACGATTCCTGATTCGGATGCGCGCAAGGCATGGTGGTCAAACGAAAAAGGAGATAATCCGGCACTGACTCCGGCATACCAGAAATTCTTGAAGGATTATAAGTATGTTCCTCTGACAAGTTGTAAATTCTCTCCTTACGGCGGATATAGTGATGCCAATTTAGGAAGCGACAACAATGCAAACGACGTCATATTGATGCGTGTGGAGGAAATGTATTTGATCAAGGCCGAAGGTGAAGCGATGGCTACCGGAAACACAGCCGCTCTGGAAAACTTCATCCGGACATACCGCGACCCTGAATATAAAGTTCCTGCTACTGACATTCAAGAGGAAATCTTGAGACAGAGAAGAATCGAGTTCTGGGGGGAAGGCTTGATATGGTTTGACTTCATGCGTCTGAACAAGGGAATTGACCGCCGTGGCGCCGGTTATCCCAATGAGACTATGATCTTTAATATCCCTGCGGGAGATAATCTGCTTTTGTGGCGTATCCCTGAAGCTGAAATTCAGGCAAATCCTGCTTTGGATGAAGACGATAATAATCCGGTTGCTCCGACTCCGAGTCCGGTGGAAGACATTGATTAATCTTTCCGGGCTTTCTATGTCACCGTATGTATTGTATGACATGAATCGAGGCATTGGAAAGCTTGTCATGTGATTGTGAATAAAAAAGAGAGGATGACGTTCAACGTTCATCCTCTTTTTTTGTTATATTTGTCGCGAACTTAGTTAGATTGATAGATAAATGAAAGAATTTGTAATTTCTGAAGCACAGGTTGAAACTGCCATCTTGGTTGGTCTGGTTACCCAGACACAAGATGAGCGCAAGACCAAGGAGTATTTGGATGAGTTGGAGTTCTTGGCCGAAACGGCCGGGGCGACAGTGGTGAAAAGGTTTACTCAGAAACTGCCTGCTGCCCATTCCGTGACTTATGTCGGCAAGGGAAAATTGGAAGAAATCAAGGAATATATTCATCAGGAAGAGGAAAATGAACGTGAAGTCGGAATGGTGATCTTTGATGACGAACTTTCTGCCAAGCAGATACGTAATATAGAAGCGGAGCTGAAAGTGAAGATCTTGGATCGTACTTCGCTGATTCTGGATATTTTTGCCATGCGGGCTCAAACGGCAAATGCTAAAACCCAGGTGGAGTTGGCCCAATACAAGTATATGCTACCTCGTTTGCAACGCTTGTGGACTCACTTGGAACGCCAGGGAGGTGGATCCGGTGCCGGTGGAGGTAAAGGTTCCGTGGGATTACGTGGCCCGGGTGAAACGCAGTTGGAAATGGACCGCCGTATCATTTTGAACCGCATGTCATTGCTGAAAGAGCGGTTGGCCGAAATTGACAAGCAGAAATCCACCCAGCGTAAGAATCGCGGGCGTATGATCCGTGTGGCTTTGGTGGGATATACCAACGTGGGAAAATCTACCTTGATGAATTTGCTTTCAAAGAGCGAGGTCTTTGCTGAAAACAAGCTTTTTGCCACATTGGATACCACTGTGCGCAAGGTGATTATTGAGAATCTGCCGTTTCTGCTTACCGATACCGTAGGATTTATCCGTAAATTGCCGACGGATCTGGTCGATTCCTTTAAATCGACTTTGGACGAAGTGCGTGAGGCGGACTTGCTGATTCATGTAGTGGATATCTCTCATCCGGATTTTGAGGAACAAATTTCGGTGGTCGATAAAACGGTTGCTGATTTGGGGGCGGGTGGAAAACCTACCATGATTGTTTTCAACAAGATAGATGCCTACACCTATATAGAGAAAGCGGAGGATGATCTGACTCCTAAAACCAAGGAAAACACTACCTTGGAAGAACTGATGAGGACATGGATGGCAAAATTGAATGATAATTGTATCTTCATTTCTGCCAGAGAGAAGATAAACATGGACGAATTGAAGACCATTATATACAATAAGGTGCGCGAGCTTCACGTACAGAAGTATCCTTATAACGATTTTCTTTATCAAACATACGATGAAGAATAAATACATATAGAAGATGAAAACTTATCGTTCGCTTACACAAGAAGAAATACAACAATTAAAAGAGAAATCATGTACGGCTGTAAACTGGGCCGACATTGAAGTGGTAGAGAATTTTAAGACAGACTATATTTACCATACCCGTTTTTCAGGGAAGGTCAGATTGGGAGTCTTTGAAGACGAGTTTACGTTGGCAGGTGGTATGTGTAAGCATTCCGGATTGTATCATGCCACTTTGCATAATGTAACGGTGGGCGATAATTGCTGCATTGAGAACATAAAGAACTATATAGCCAACTATATAATCGGAGATCATACATTTATAGAGAATGTGGATATCATTCTGGTAGATGGCCGGAGCAGGTTTGGCAACGGGGTGGAAGTGGCTGTGCTGAATGAAACGGGTGGGCGTGAAGTGCCTATCCATGACCGTCTGTCGGCGCATCAGGCCTATATTCTGGCATTGTACCGTCACCGTCCTGAATTGATTTGCCGGATGAAAGCCATCATTGACCGGTATGCCGAAGAGAATGCTTCGGATACAGGCACTATCGGTCACCATGTCACCATTGTTGACGCGGGATATATAAAGAATGTACGGATAGGCGATTGTTGTAAAATAGAAGGGGCGGGACGATTGAAAAACGGCAGTCTGAACAGTAATGAACAGGCGCCTGTTCATATTGGTTACGGAGTGGTATGTGATGATTTTATTATATCAAGCGGCTCCAGCGTGGAGGATGGAACCATGCTGACCCGTTGCTTTATCAGCCAGGCATGTCACCTGGGACATAACTATTCCGCATCCGATTCTTTGTTCTTCAGTAATTGTCAGGAAGAGAACGGTGAGGCATGTGCCATTTTTGCCGGACCCTTTACGGTGACTCATCATAAATCGACTTTGCTGATTGCCGGCATGTTCTCTTTCATGAATGCGGGTTCCGGCTCTAATCAAAGCAACCACATGTATAAGTTGGGGCCTATTCATCAGGGGGCTATGGAACGTGGGGCGAAGACTACGTCTGATTCTTATATTTTATGGCCTGCACGTGTGGGCGCATTCTCTTTGGTCATGGGGCGCCATGTGAATCATGCCGATACTTCCAACCTGCCTTTTTCTTATCTGATAGAGCAGCAGAACACCACTTACCTGGTGCCGGGGGTGAATTTGCGGAGTGTAGGTACAATCCGTGATGCCCAGAAGTGGCCGAAACGTGACAAGCGTAAAGACCCGAACCGTCTGGATCAGATAAATTATAACCTGTTGAGTCCCTATACTATTCAGAAAATGATGAAGGGACGAAACATCTTGAAGGAATTGCGCAAAGTTTCCGGCGAGACCTCGGAAACTTACTCTTATCAAAGTGCGAAAATCAAGAACTCTTCTTTAAATAACGGCATTCGTTTTTATGAAACGGCTATTCATAAATTCTTGGGCAATTCATTGATCAAGCGTCTGGAGGAGGTCCGCTTTAAAAGTGATGAGGAAATCCGCGCCCGGTTGATGCCTGATACAGAGACAGGGACAGGGGAATGGGTGGATATTTCCGGATTGATCGCTCCTAAAAGTGAGATAGAGCAGTTGATGGCGGATATAGAATGCGGTATGCTGACCAATGTGGATCAGATTCATGACCGCTTTGTCGAGATGCATCGTAATTACTATACATACGAGTGGACATGGGCGTATGGGAAGATGCTCGAGTTCTATCAGCTGCGTCCCGATGAAATTACAGCGAAGGATGTTATTGCTATTGTGAAGAAGTGGCAGGAGGCAGTTGTAGGACTGGATAAAATGGTCTATGCCGATGCGAAGAAGGAGTTTTCTTTGTCTGCCATGACGGGCTTCGGTGCGGACGGATCACGCGAGGAGATGGAGCAGGATTTTGAACAGGTGCGCGGCGTGTTTGAAAGTAATCCGTTTGTGACGGCGGTGTTGCAGCATATCGAAGTGAAAACAGCATTAGGTAATGAGTTGATAGAACGGATTGCTTCTATATGATACTTTCGATGAGCGTGTGTCCGGACTAAGATGAACGCTTGGAAAAGTTACAGATGGTAGCTGCCTATAAAAAGAACCGTATGAATGCTGGAGCAATGATACGGCTCTTTCTATTGGATGGTATTGGAGTGCTTGGACACTCCTTTTTTTATTTCTTCACCACAGGCAGTATCACTCTGCTTGCAGCTCCCTGCTGGTGATAAATCTTGATCATCTGTTTCATCACAAAATCTTCTACCGTACAATGATAGGTGTCGATAAACTTCTGTGGGTTGCGGTCAATAATGGGGAACCAGGAACTTTGAATTTGAATCATCAGTCTGTGTCCCGGCAGGAATGTATGCGCCACATCGTACAGTGTATAATTGACCGGCGTTATTTCTTCGGGTTTGAAAGGCAACGGACAATCGAATCCTTCGCGGAAACGTCCTCTGAATAATTCGCCGCGGACCATCAGCTGGTAACCGCTCATTGGATAATTACTCTTTAAATAGCTGCGTGCCGCTTGAGGATATTCAAATCTTTCGGGATATACATCAATCACTTTCACCATAAAGTCAGCGTCGGTACTGCTGATGGCGGTCATTAACTCCACTTCTATAGGGCCGGCCAGTGTCAATGTATCACCTAGCGGCTCCGTCATGAAAGTGATGACATCGGGACGTGAAGCCGCAAAGCGTTGGTCGTCTACCATGAATTCTTTTGTCCGGTAAGTGGTAGGATTTGCCGTATAGGGTACCGGACGTGACATATCTGAAATATATGCTGAATAAGACGTTTGTTCTGTCGGAGCTTGTGTGGATATCCGTCCGTTCTCATGTATATAATAAGGTACGCCGGCAGTCTTCTGTACCGGCCATTCGTCGTAGGCTTTCCATTCGTTCTCACCTGTATGGAATACATTTACTTTATGCTTGGGCTTTTCTCCCTTCCCTTCCAGGAAGTATCGGAAAAAAGGATATTCTATTTCGTCCATGTAATAAGCCGAAGTGCTTTTGCCGAAATACAGATTGCCGAAACCTTGAAATCCGCGTACCGTCCATGCTCCATGCCACCAGGGGCCGAATGTCAGGTATAAATCTGTTTCCGGTGATTGCTCTTTGATGGCTTTATAAAGATTCCAGGCTCCGTAGCAGTCTTCGGAGTCATACAGTCCGCCTACCACCAGCATGGCGGGCTTCAGGTTATAACAGGAGGTGCGTGCGTCGCGTTCTTTCCAGAACTCATCAAAATCAGGATGATTCTTGATGTCGTTCCATAATGTCTGTGTGGTGTCACGTACCAAGTCATCCACATTCTTAAAGGTACCAAGTGCCAGGAAGTCGGTATAGACATCGTTTTTTACAATTTGGTTCATCACTCCTTTTCCTATGTGGCGTCCTTCCAGTCTGGGAAGGAAATTGGTGGTTTGCAACAGGGTGAAGGCTCCGTTGTGATGGCGGTCGTCTCCGCGGAACCAGTCGGTGACGGGAGCTTGCGGAGAGACGGCTTTCAGTGCCGGATGATTGGAGGAGGCGGTCATGGTGGCATAGAAACCATCGTAGCTGATTCCCCATGTTCCTACATTCCCATTATTATATGTGTGGTGGATCAACCACTCTATGGTGTCGTAGGTATCTGTTGCCTCGTCTATGTTCTTTTTATCTTTCCTGCCCTTCTTGTTTTTGTTGAGGGGGCGTACTTGTACAAATGTCCCTTCACTTTTATAACGTCCGCGTACATCTTGGAAGACGATGATGTACCGGCGGTCTATGTAGTTTTTCAGATTGGTTCTGAAATGGCGGTCGAACCCTTCTCCGTATGGAGAGCAGGAGTAAGGGCTGCGGTGCATTAGAATGGGATGCTGCCTGCTGTTGTCCTTGGGTTCATAAACTGCGGTGTAAAGCTTTACCCCGTCACGCATGGGAATCATGACTTCCCGTTTCGTGTAGATTTCCTTCAGCTTGAGTTCGATACTGTCCGGTTGGTTTTTCGCCTGGCGCTGTGCCCACCCTCCGGAGATGAAAAAGCATAAGAGTAATGAAGTAATAACTAATAATTTGCCTAATTTTTTCATGTATAATGTGATCTTGTTTGAATGAGTTGGCAAAGGTAAGGACATTCCTTGAAAGTTTTCACGCTAATTAAGGAAAAATTTCGATAATAGTTACTACCTTTGTCACACTAATAACTTTTAACTAAAATAAGTATCAATATGGCAACACCTCCGTTCCACTATCAGCACATGTTCCCATTGGGACCTGATAAAACCGAGTATTATTTGCTGACTAAAGACTATGTGTCAGTAAGTGAGTTTGAAGGAAAACCTATTTTGAAGATTGAAAAAGAAGGGTTGACTGCTATGGCTAACGCTGCCTTCCGTGATGTTTCTTTCTTGCTTCGCCGTTCACACAATGAACAGGTTGCTAAGATTCTGAGTGATCCCGAGGCAAGTGATAACGACAAATATGTAGCATTGACTTTCTTGCGTAATGCAGAAGTTTCCGCTAAGGGCAAATTGCCTCTTTGTCAAGACACAGGTACTGCTATCATTCATGGCGAAAAGGGCCAGCAGGTATGGACCGGTTACTGTGATGAAGAAGCTCTTTCTCTGGGGGTTTACAAAACTTATACAGAAGAAAATCTTCGTTATTCTCAGAATGCTCCCTTGAATATGTATGATGAGGTGAACACTAAATGTAACTTGCCTGCACAGATTGATCTGGAAGCTACCGAAGGGATGGAATACAAGTTCCTTTGCGTAACAAAAGGTGGCGGATCGGCGAACAAGACTTATTTATATCAGGAAACCAAAGCGGTGTTGAATCCGGCTACATTGGTTCCTTTCCTGGTTGAGAAAATGAAGACTTTGGGCACGGCTGCTTGTCCTCCTTATCATATCGCATTCGTCATCGGTGGTACATCGGCAGAGAAGAATTTGCTGACAGTCAAGTTGGCTTCCACTCACTATTACGACGAGCTGCCCACTACCGGTAATGAGTACGGACGTGCTTTCCGCGATGTGGAACTGGAAAAACAAGTATTGGAAGAAGCTTATAAGATTGGTTTGGGTGCACAGTTCGGTGGTAAGTATATGGCTCACGATGTCCGTATCATCCGTTTGCCCCGTCACGGTGCTTCTTGTCCTATCGGTCTGGGCGTTTCCTGCTCGGCTGACCGTAATATAAAATGTAAGATCAATAAAGACGGTATCTGGATTGAAAAGATGGATGATAAACCGGGTGAGCTGATTCCGGCAGCACTTCGTGAAGCAGGTGAAGGCGATGTGGTTAAGATTGATTTGAACCAGCCGATGGCGGATATCTTGAAAGAACTGACCAAGTATCCGGTGGCAACCCGTCTGTCATTGAATGGAACCATTATTGTAGGCCGCGATATCGCTCATGCTAAATTGAAAGAACGTTTGGACCGTGGCGAAGATTTGCCGCAGTATATCAAAGATCATCCTATCTATTACGCCGGTCCGGCAAAGACTCCGGAAGGTATGGCTTGTGGTTCTATGGGCCCCACTACCGCAGGACGTATGGATCCGTATGTGGATTTGTTCCAGTCACATGGCGGCAGCATGATTATGTTGGCAAAAGGTAACCGTAGCCAGCAGGTAACAGATGCTTGTAAGAAGTATGGCGGATTCTACCTGGGTTCTATCGGTGGTCCGGCTGCTATCCTTGCCCAGAACAATATCAAGAGCATTGAGTGTGTGGAATATCCTGAATTGGGTATGGAGGCTATCTGGAAAATTGAAGTGGAGGATTTCCCGGCATTCATTCTGGTGGATGATAAAGGCAATGACTTCTTCAAGCAGTTGAAGCCTCGTTGTCTGGGAAATTGCAAATAATTAAATTGTCTCGCAATCATACTGATGCAGCCTCCCTCCCCTCTTGAAAGGGGGGAGGCTGTTCTGTTTAACCGGTGTTATCCGTTACCTTAATAATATGATGAAAAAACTACGATTGTTGTTTGTGCTGTTGTGGGTGGCAAGCAACTTATTCTCTTCTCCTGTCACAGGATTGTTAGAGCGCATTGATAAAGGAGCTTCCTCCAAGTTTATAATTGAACGTCAGAAATCGGGTATCGATTTTTTTGAACTCGATCAGCGGGGTGATAAAGTGGTTATCCGGGGTAATGACTATGTAAATATTGCTACCGGATTGAATTGGTATTTGAAATATTATGCAGGCATACATCTTTCTTGGAATGGAATGACTGCAAAACTGCCTGCTGTTTTGCCTCCTGTGACTAAAAAGGAACGGCATGAAACGGATCTGCCCTATCGTTATGATCTGAATTATTGTACTTTCTCTTATTCCATGGCTTTTTGGGACTGGGATCGTTGGGAAAAGGAGATAGACTGGATGGCGCTTCATGGCGTCAATCTCTCCCTGGCATTGACGGGTGCTGAATCGGTCTGGAGAAATGTACTTCTGAAACTAGGATATACGAAGGATGAAATTAATGAATTTGTAGCCGGACCGGGGTTTACTGCCTGGTGGTTGATGAATAATTTGGAAGGGTGGGGAGGACCTGATCCTGAGAGTTGGTACATTCGTCAGGAGAAACTTCAGAAGAAGATCGTAAAAAGAATGCGTGAATATGGCATTGAACCTGTGTTACCGGGATATTGCGGCATGGTTCCTCATAATGCAAAGGAAAAATTAGGGCTGGACGTGGCTGATCCCGGACTCTGGTGCAGCTATCGTCGTCCCGCCTTTTTACAGCCGGAGGATGAACGCTTTGAAGAAATCTCAGCTTTGTATTATAACGAATTGACAAAACTGTATGGAAAAGCTGGATTTTACGCCATTGATCCTTTTCATGAAGGCGGAAGTACCCGGGGGGTAAATCTGGATGCAGCCGGTAAGGCCATCATGAAAGCGATGAAAAAGACGAACCCGGATGCTGTGTGGGTGGCTCAGGCATGGCAGGACAATCCTCGTACTCCGATGATAGAGCATCTGGAAGCAGGAGACTTGCTGGTCTTGGACTTGCATAGCGAATGCCGTCCGCAATGGGGGGATCCGGCGTCAGAGTGGTGCCGCAAAGGAGGATACGGGCAGCATGAGTGGGTGTACTGCATGTTGTTGAATTTTGGTGGTAACATTGGACTTCATGGTAAAATGGACGCGCTGATTGATGGCTTTTATGACGCGAAAGCAGATGCTCATGCCGGAAGGACGTTGCGTGGAGTAGGGATGACTCCGGAAGGCATTGAGAACAATCCGGTCATGTATGAGCTGGTGATGGAGTTGCCATGGCGTGAGCACCGGTTTACTCGTGATGAGTGGTTGGAAGGATATGTATTTGCCCGTTATGGGGTGGAGGATGAGACTTTGCGGCAAGTCTGGAAATTATTAGGTGATGGCATTTATAATAGTCCCAAGGAGAAGATACAGCAGGGGACGCATGAGTCTGTATTTTGTGCTCGTCCGGGGTTGGATGTATATCAAGTCTCCAGCTGGTCGGAGATGAAAGAATATTATGATCCGCAGGAGGTGATAGAAGCTGCCCGCTTGATGGTTTCTGTGGCTGATAAGTATCAAGGAAACAATAACTTTGAGTTCGACTTGGTGGATGTTCTCCGGCAGGCATTGGCCGAGAAGGGACGCCTGATGCAGAAAGTGGTGACGGCTTCATTCCGGGCAGGAGATAAAACGATGTTTGAGTTGTCTTCACAACGTTTTTTACATTTGATTTTGCTGCAAGACCAGTTATTGGCTACGCGGAAGGAATTCAGGGTAGGGACTTGGATTGAGGCGGCACGTTCATTGGGGCGGACTTCGGAAGAAAAAGCATTATACGAATGGAATGCGCGTGTTCAGATTACTACGTGGGGAAATCGTGTCGCGGCAGATCAAGGCGGACTTCGTGATTATGCGCATAAAGAATGGAATGGTATGTTGAAAGACTTCTATTTTATGCGATGGAAGGCTTATTTTGATTATTTGGCTGGTGTCTTGGATGGAAAACAACCGGAGGAAATTGATTTTTATGCCTTGGAAGAAGCATGGACCAAGGAAACTGAATCCCATTCCTCAACTCCTGAAGGAAATGCTGTGGCAGTAGCTAAAAACATTTTTGAAGAAGTCTTTTAACTATTTTTCTACGGTGGATATAACTTAAGCCTCTTATAGGTCATAAGGCTTGACTATAGGCTTAATACTGACGGGTGTGAAATTGTAATAACTTTATTCACTGTAGGGCTGGGTTGAATCTACCCTTACAGTGAATGAAAGTTATGGAAGCGGATAGCGTGTGAAAAACGCTTATTTCTTCTTTTCGGATGTCTGTTTCCAGATGCGTACCATATAGAACGCGCAATGCGTGAATGCAAAGACAAACGAAATGACGAGCAAGGTCTTGTCTTCCTCCCAGCCTACAGTCTGTTGGTGCCACAGTCCGGTAATAACAGAAAGTACAGACAGGGCGATTCCTGTCATATTCAGTATGGTGAGTCCCTTGCGTCGTTTTACATGATGCTCCAGCTTGCTGTGTTTTACTCCATAGCAGGCATACACATCCAGACCTATCAGCATCCACAACACCAATCGGATCCAGGTGTCAGCCGGAAGGAAAAGCATCATGCAGAGGCAGGTCAGAATGCCCAGAATCGGTACTACAGGAACAAAAGGAGTTTTAAAGGCACGATGTACGTCAGGCATGCTCTTACGCACGATCAATACGGCCGCGCAGACCAATGTGAAGGCGAATAAGGTACCTATGCTGGTCATTTCTCCCGCCACACGTGCCGGAACAAACGCTGCCAGTCCTCCTACAACGACCATGAATAACAAATTGCTATGTGCCGGTGTGCGATATTTTTCATGAATTTTTGAAAAGAAAGGAGGTAACAGACCATCACGGCTCATGCTGAGGAATACACGGCTCTGTCCCAACAAAGTTACCATAATAACCGAGCAGTAACCGAATAAAATAGCCAGTACGATAGCCCGGTTCAGCCACGGATAATCCGGATGAATCATTCCGGAGGCATCTGCATGTCCCATGTGGTCAATGGCAACAGCGACAGGCGCAATGCCTTGCTGGCCGGCAAACTCGGAGTAGTGTGCCACTCCTGTCATGACGTAGGCAAAGACCATATAGAGGATGGTGCATATCAGTAATGAACCCAGAATCCCGACAGGCATATCCCGTTTCGGATTCTTTGTTTCCTGGGCAGCGGTACTTACGGCATCGAAGCCAAGGAAAGCGAAGAACACAATGGCTGCTCCGCGCAGCACACCCGATAAACCGAATTCGCCCAAAGTACCGGTATTGGCCGGAATATAGGGAACATAGTTCTCGGCATTGATGTATTTCCATCCTAATACAACGAAAATAAGAATCACTGCCACTTTCAGGAATACAATAAACCCGTTGAAAATGGAACTTCCTTCTGTCCCACGAATCAGAAACAGGCTCATCAGTACTACAATCAGTGCGGCCGGTATGTTTACGATACCTCCGTCCCACGGACAGGCTGCCAGTGCATGGGGAATGTTTATCCCCACTCCTTCCAGAAAGACAACAAGATACCTGCTCCAGCTGATACTGACCGTGGTGGCGGCAACTGTATATTCCAGCACCAGATCCCAGCCGATAATCCAGGCTATGAGTTCTCCCATGGTGGCGTATGAGTAGGTGTAAGCGCTACCCGCTACAGGAATCATGGAAGCAAATTCAGCATAACACAATCCGGCAAAGCAGCAACCGATGGCTGCTATGGCGAAAGATAACGTGATGGCAGGACCGGTATATCCTGCGGCTACTGTTCCGGTGATGGAAAATAATCCGGCACCGATAATAACACCTACTCCTAATGCGATCAGACTCCAGGGCCCCAGCACTCTTTTCAGTGTCTTGTTTCCGGACTCATTGGCTTCTGTCTGTAAGGCGGCAAAAGGTTTTTTAATAAATAATCCCATATCTTTTTACAACGTTCTTAGTGATAATTGCGTGCAAAGGTACGGATAACTGCCTTGAATTACAAGCTATAAGTAAAGTCTATACTGATTATTCGAGATATTTCGTTATTCTTCCGCTGAGTTGGAGCAGTGAAATCTCGCAAACTTTTGTGTTGTATTCGGCAGACAGGATACGTTCCTCGGCATCAAGAAGGCTTTTCTGGGCCTCACGCATTTCAATACCGGAGAGATCTCCGAGCAGATAACGTTCTTTGGCTATCTCGTGGTTCTCACGGGCTGCGACCAGGTTCTGGCGTTCCAGGTTCAACAGGCGCAGGTTGTTGCGGTAGGCTTGCCACAGATTGCTCAGATCCGCTTTCAAACCGAGTTCCAGCTGTTCTTTTTCCAGTTGGGAGTTCCGTATTTGCAGGCTGGCGTTCCGTTTCTCGCGGCGGCGGTTGCCATCCCATAGATTGATGCCTACGGTGATTCCTCCGTTCAGTCCCCAGTTGCTTCTCTGGCGGGTGGCGTTGGTTTCATATTTATTGAAGGTGTAACCATAACCGGCATTCAGTTTGACGTAAGGATAATTACGGGATAGTACCTGCCGGTAATCCAATTGGGCGAGCGTTGTGTTCTGACCGGCTTTCAGCAGGTTGGCATTCGTCTTGAGGGTGGATTCCCATAACTCATCATAGTTCAGGTCGTCATTGACAGTGATGATGGAGTCGTTGACACGCAGCGGGCGGTTAACTTCCTGTACGGCCATCAGCTCATTCAGGGTGATGCGTGAGGTAACCACCAGTTCCTGTTGTTTCATGTACTGCGCACTGTCTGCATTGAAGTCCACTTTGGCTTGTTGATAATCCAGCCGGGAGAAGTTACCGATATGATAGCGTTCTTCGACAATGCGCAGGCGTTCCTTGGATAAGGAAACGGCATAAAGGAAGTTCTTCAGGCGGATTTCCTGTTGTACATAGTTGTAGTATTCGGCTGTGAGTCCTGCAATGAAATCCTCCAGGGTGATACGGGTGTTGGTCTCTCCCTGGCGTTCCAGTTCCTGTAGTTTCTTGTAGGTGGTGCTGATATTGAACCCGTCGAACAACGTCCAGCTCACATCCAGTCCGGCTTTTAAAGTCTGGTCGTAGATGCTTCGCTCGCTGGCAGTGGCGCCTGTACTGCGGGTCTTTGTATCGGTGTTGTCCAGCGTCCCCGTATATCCGGCAGACAAGTCTACCGTAGGCAGATAACCGGCATTCGCCAATGTGGCATTGTTGTGGCTGATTTGCTCTTCATTCCGGGTGATGCGTATGGAATAGTTGTTGGCAAGCCCTTCCTCCAGGCATTTTTTCAAGGTATAAGGATATTGCGCATAGGCGGAAGCCGCCCATGCCGTGCAGATGCACAAAGTTATAATGATTCGTTTCATACAGTTTCTGTTTTAACGTTTCGGTTGGTAGATATATAACTATAAATAGCCGGTACAATGTACATGGTCAGGAAAGTGGATACCAACATTCCTCCCACAACAGCCGTACCCATGGCGATACGCTGGTTGGCGCCTTCCCCAGTGGCGAAGGCCAGCGGTATCAGCCCTAGCACTGTCGAGGCGCTGGTCATGAGGATGGGGCGCAAGCGTTGCAAAGCCGCCTCCCGGATGGCCTGCATCTTGTTATCTCCGGACTCCTGCTTCTGATTGGCGAATTCCACAATCAAAATACCGTTCTTCGCCACCAGACCTATCAGCATGATGATACCGATCTGGCTGAAGATGTTCATCGTGATGCCTCCTGCATACATAAAGATCAGTGCTCCGGCAATGGCTAGCGGAACGGTCAGCATGATAATGAACGGGTCCTTGAAACTTTCGAATTGTGCCGCCAGAATCAGATAGATCAGTATCAAGGCCAGGATGAAAGCAAACATCAGGCTGGACGAGCTTTCCCGATAATCTTTGGAGTCTCCCGACAAGGCGGTGCGGAAAGTCTCGTCCAAGGTCTGGGCAGCTATCTTGTCCATCTCCTCCAAACCTTGTCCGATGGTTTTTCCATCTGCCAGTCCGGCAGATACAGTGGCGGAGATAAAACGGTTGTAGTGGTACAATTTAGGAGGAGCTACGGACTCTACAAACTCTACCAGATTGTCCAATTGAATCATTTCCCCTTTGTCGCTCCGTATGTAAATGGATTTGATATTGGCGGGGGTATTACGCTGCTGACGGTTTATCTGTCCTAAAATCTCATATTGTTTTCCGTTCATGTAGAAATAGCCCATGCGTTGTCCGCTGAGACCGTATTGCAATGTTTCGGCTATGTCGCGCACACTTGCCCCCATCGTCCCTGCTTTGTCGCGGTTGATATTCACTCTCATTTCCGGACTGCTGAACTTCAAGTCCACATCCGCCATCTGGAAGGTGGGGTTATCGTATACCTTGCTCAAGAACTCGGGCAATATCTTCTCCAGTTTTTCTATACTGACAGCTTGCAGTACATATTGTACAGGCATACTTCCTCTTCGTCCGCCGAAAGAAGACTGCTGTTGCACAAAGGCACGCGCTTTCGTCTTGTTGCGGATGGCTTTTGAGATACGTTCGGCCACTTCCATCTGGGTATAATTACGGTCTCTGATATCCTTCAGGGTGATGCGTATGTTTCCGCTACCGCTGGAAACACGTGCGGTTACGGAGGCGGCATCGGGCACAATAGAGTCTACCAGCTGATTGATATCTTCCGTATAATCGCGGATATATTCGTAGCTGGCGCCTTCAGCGGCACGGGTGTTGATGCTGATTTGCGAACGGTCTTCCATGGGGGCCATTTCGGCAGGTATCTGAACCCAAAGCACCCCGATGGCTGCCAGCATCATCACGGTAATGGGGATAGCCCATATACGTCTTTTAAGAAAAGCGTTCAGCGAGCGGGCATATACCCGGTTCATGCCTTCAAAGAAAGGTTCCGTCTTTTGATAGAACCAACCTTGTTTTTCCCGTTTTATCAATAATTTTGTTGCCAGCATGGGGGTGAACGTCAGTGCGGCAAAGGAAGATATGATGACCGAACCCGCCACGACAAAACTGAACTCACGGAACAGACGTCCGCTGGTTCCTTCCATAAACACAATGGGCAGGAACACAGCCACCAGCGTGATGGTGGTGGAGATAACCGCGAAGAAAATTTCTTTCGCCCCTTCTATGCCCGCTTCGAACGGACGCATCCCCCGTTCTATGCGGATATAGATATTCTCTGTCATCACGATGGCGTCATCCACTACCAATCCTACGGACAATACCACCGCCAGCATGGTCAGCACATTAATGGAGAAGCCGGCGATGTACATCACAAAGAAAGACCCGATAAGCGAAACCGGAATGACGATGCAGGGAATCAGTGTCACGCGCCAGTCGCGCAAGAACAGGAAAATGATGATGATAACCAGTACGAATGCTTCATACACCGTACTTTTTACTTCATCAATAGAGGCGCGGATAAACTTGGTATTGTCGAAACCGTAGCTGTATTTCACATCATCGGGCAGATCCTTTTTCATTTGTTCCATACGCTGGTACACGGCATCGGCTATTTCGATATGGTTGGCACCCGGTTGCGGAATGACAACCACACCTACCATCGGTACTCCGTTCATTTTCATGTAACTCTTGATGTCGGCCGGACCCAGTTCGGCATAGCCGATATCGCTGAAACGGACTACCCGGCCGCCTACTTCTTTCAATATGATGTTATTGAATTCTTTAGCCGTATGCATTTGTCCCATCGTGCGCAGAGTCAGTTCTACTGTATTTCCTTCAATGCTGCCCGAGGGAAGTTCTATGTTTTCACTGGTGATTGCATTCCTTACATCTACCGGAGTTATACCATACCCGGCCATTTTGGTAGGATCGAGCCACAGGCGCATGGAGTAACGTTTTTCTCCCCAGATGGAAACACTACTTACATCCGAGATGGTTTGCAGTTGTTCTTTCACGGTCAGGTCGGCTATCTCGCTCAGTTCCAGCAAGGAGCGGCTGTCACTCTGGATGGCTACCATCAAGATAGGTACCGCATCGGCATCTGCTTTGGATACGGTGGGAGGGTCACAGTCGCGTGGCAGATAGCGCTGCGCACGGGATACCTTGTCGCGCACATCATTGGCTGCGGTTTCCAAATCGACGGATAATTCAAATTCTACCGTGATGCGGCATTGCCCCTGTTGGCTGACACTGGACAAGGACCGGATTCCCGGAATACCGTTGATGTTCTGTTCCAAAGGCTCGGTGATCTGATTCTCGATGACATCGGCATTGGCACCCGAGTAACTACAGGTGACCGAAATGATGGGATTGTCCACCGAAGGATATTCGCGGACTCCCAATGTGTTGTAACCGATCAGTCCGAAAAGTAATATAATGATGGTAAGCACGGTGGCGAGCACAGGCCTACGGATACTAAGTTCGGAAATATTCATAAAAGTATTTTTTAGTAGTTAGTTGATGGCCTGAATCTCTACAGGCATTCCCTTACGCAATTGCAGTGTACCTGATGTCAGGATGGTGTCGCCCACAGACAATCCTTGTACAATCTGTACTTCGGCTTCGGTGCGGAGACCGATGACCACATCTGCCGGTTCTGCCACTCCGCTGCGATAAACAAATACTTTATTCTTGCCCATTTCGGGGACGATGGCTTCGGATGGAATCGCTATGGCGTCTTCTATTTCCTTTTGTTTTAATTGGATATCTGCATATCTTCCGGCCAATAATTCGCCGTTACGGTTGGGGTAGATGGCACGGATGTTCAATGAGTGGGTTTCCATATCGATACTGGATTCGGTGGCATATACCTGTGCACGATAGGCCTCCAGTTTTCCTTCTACTTTGAACTCCAGATTCGTTCCTTTTTTTATTTCCCGTGCATAACGTTCCGGAACGGCGAACTCTACTTTCAGCGGAGTCACTTTGGTCAGTCTGGCCACTACGGTGGTGGGGGAGGCGTAAGCTCCTGTGCTGACCTGCCGCAATCCGATGATGCCGTCGAATGGGGCACGGAGTTCGGTCATCTCGATATTGGCCTTGATATTTTCGATGTCGGCGTTTAGCGTGGCAAGTTCGGTTTTTACCTGTTCGTATGCTTCTTTACTGACCGCGTCGCGTTTCAGCAGGGCGTTTTGGCGGAACACCCGGTCTTCAGCCAGAGGTATCTGTGCTTCCAGACGTTTTAATTGTGCTTGCAGTTGCCGGTCGTTTACTTTGGCCAGCAGTTCCCCCCGCTTTACCAATGTGCCTTCTGTGAAAAAGATATCAGTGATCTTTCCGGATGTTTCAAAAGACAGACTCACTTCTTCATCGGGCACCAGGCGTCCGGTGACCAGTATCTCGTCTGTGAGCAAATGCGGTTTTATTACTTGCGCATTCACTTTCAGGGTACGTTGTTTATTTTCTTTAGGTAAAGCATTGGCGGCTGTCAGTTCTTCATTTTCGTGAGGGGTAAATTGGTAGATGCCTAATCCGGCCAGGCCGGCTCCGATTAATATGATGATACTCCATTTGATTCGTTTGTTCATGTGTCTTCTTATGTGGGTTTTTATAAATACGTTGATGTAAGGTTAGATAAAAGGACGTGGCGTTCAGTTTAAACGCCACGTCCTTTTTTAATATTTTTTTTCGTTTGCCAGCTTCCACATCGCCAGGAAGGAGGCTTTGGTTATATCGACTACCTTCATCCAGTTGATTTTGGGTGCCTCATCCCCCGGCAGGTGATAATCGGGGTGGGCATCGGTGTGATACCATATAATAGGTATGCCCAGTTTGGCAAATGTACCGTTGTCACTGCCTCCCACGGGATTATCCCAGGCACGGTAATCGGGGGATAACTGCAAGCGGTAGTCTTCAATGTCCTTTTTCAGCCAGTTGCCAAAGGCCTGGTGGGCTGCGGTATAGAAGTAAACGAAATAATCGGGCTGGTCTTCCCGGTTGTTGCGTCCTATCATGTCATAGTTCAGGTAGCCTTTTACCTTTTTAATATCCGGATAGTTCATGGCGAAATAACGGGATCCCAGCAATCCTTTTTCCTCACCATCCCAAAAGGCGAAGATGACGGTGCGTTCCGGTTGCTGGCCGGTAGCAAGGAAAGCACGGGCTACTTGTAATACGGCTTGAACGCCTGATGCGTTATCATCCGCGCCATTATAAATCTGATCTCCTTCCAACAACGGGTCGTAGCCAAGGTGGTCGTAATGTGCGCCGATAATGACAATCTCGTTGGGGTTTTTTCCTTCTATTTTGCCTAAGATATTGCGTAAGGCAAGCTTTTGGTGTACCACTTTTTTCAGTGCGGCAATAGAGTCGGGATGTACTTGCCAGCGTTTCCCTTTCACTTGCCGTTCGGCGTGATATACATCGAAGGGTTGTACATAATCTCCGGCCAGTGGTTTGATTCCCATCTGTTTCAGGCAGGAAATGATATAGTTGCCTGCAATGCGTCCGCCTTTCCATCCAGCTTCGCGTCCTTCCAGTTCGTCGCAGGCCAGAAAGCCGATGTGCGCTTCGGCGGTGGCGCGGTTGATGGCTTCGACTCCTTTCTTTTCGGGAGCTACTTTTTTAGGAGAGGCGGCATTCAGTCCGGTGGCGCATAATGCAGCCAATGCAATGGTCAAGAGGTATTTTTTCATACAGTGGTGGTTTTTAATAAGCGGCGCGATACTTGCCTTCATCCTTGTCTTCCAACATGTTCAGGTAAGAAGTGTAGCGTGACTCGCTGATGAGATGTTTCTCCACGGCATTGCGTACGGCGCATCCGGGCTCGTGTCTGTGGGTGCAGTTTCCATACTTGCAATGAGCGGAATATTCAAATATTTCTTTAAAGTAATGGCCTACTTCTTCTTCTTCCATATCGAATGTTCCGAAACCTTTGATGCCCGGCGTGTCGATGAGGTATCCGCCGTCATGGACAGGGAACATTTCGGAAAAGGTGGTGGTATGCATTCCTTTGTTATGATAATCGGATATTTCTCCTGTTTTCAGGGTCTGTTCAGGCAAGATGGCATTGATCAGGGTCGACTTGCCCACTCCTGAGTTGCCGGAAAGCAAAGTAACCTTTCCTTCCAGGTCTTTTTTCACTTCGTCTGTACCGGTGTTATTCAGGGCGGAAACCTTGAAACAAGGATAACCGATGTGCGTGTACAGGTTTATCAAGGCGTCCATGTAGCGTGTGTCATCCTCGTTGTATCTGTCTATTTTGTTGAATATCAGCTTTACGGGTACACGGTATGCTTCAGCGGTGGCCAGGAAACGGTCAATGAATATGGTTGAGGTCTCGGGGTAATTGATGGTCACGATCAGCATACATTGGTCCAGATTGGCGGCCAGTATATGCGATTGTTTGGAAAGGTTGGAGGCACGCCGGATGATATAGTTCTTGCGGTCTTCTATCTCACAGATAAAGGCGGTTCCTTCATTGTTGGTGATGATTTGTACATAATCTCCTACGGCGACAGGATTGGTACTCCGAATACCTTTCAAACGGAAATTCCCTTTAATTTTGCATTCGATGGTACGTCCGTCTTCCGCTTTGACCAGATACCAGCTGCCTGTGTTTTTTATTACTAATCCTCTCATAAATTAAAATGAAGAAGGAATAATGAAGAAGAAGCCCCTTCTTCATTATTCGTTCCTCATTATTTTTAGTTTTTCATTAAACCGTCATAATTTCTTTATCTTTCTCTGCCAGCAGTTCTTCAATCTTCGCGATATATTTATCGTGTACTTTCTGAAGTTTGGCTTCCGCATTCTTTTGCTCGTCTTCGGGCATACCCTCTTTAACAGCCTTTTTCAGTGCGTCTATGGCGTCACGGCGTGCGTTGCGGATGCTTACTTTTGCGGTTTCTCCTTCGCCTTTACATTGTTTGGCCAGTTGCTTGCGGCGTTCCTCTGTCAATGGCGGAATGCCCAGACGGATAATTTCTCCGTTGTTTTCGGGAGTGATGCCCAGGTCAGAGTCCATGATAGCTTTTTCGATGATGCGGAACATGCTTTTGTCCCATGGCTTGATGGCGATGCTGCGTGCGTCGGGAGTAGTCACGGCGGCTACATTACTGATGGGGACCATGCTTCCATAAGAGTCCACACGAATACCGTCCAGCAATCGGGTACTGGCTTTTCCTGCACGAATGTGCGCCAAGGCCTCTTCCAAATACATAACGGCCATGTCCATTTTCTCTTGTGCGTCGTTGATGCAAGTTTTTGCGTCTATCATACTGTTCTGTTATTTAAGTTGTTTATGGATTCGTCTTTAGTGAAACAAAAGTAATTTATTTTTTGATCATCTGCAATAAAAGGGGGATGATTTTATATTTCTGACCGCCATTTATCGTATCATCATCCATTCAAGTTGTCGGAACTTGATTAAAAACAGATGAAAAGTTTTTGTGTTTTGTCGGATAACAGCTATCTTTGTTTCTATCCCATAAGCAGAATTAGAAAACAATGGAGAATATGGAAGAAAATTACAGACGATACCCCATAGGCATACAGAATTTTGAGCAGTTGCGTAACCGGAATTGTGTATATGTAGACAAGACGGAACTGGTGTACCGGTTGGTCAACACGGACAGTGTGTATTTTCTGAGCCGTCCGCGGAGGTTTGGGAAAAGCTTGCTGGTGTCCACCCTTGAGGCTTACTTTCAAGGGAAAAAAGAGTTGTTCAAGGGGCTGGCAATGGAGCGTCTGGAAAAGGACTGGAACGTGTATCCGGTATTCCATATTGATTTCAGTCTGACTAAATATACCACCCTGTTCGATTTGCAGGAACAGTTGAATCTGTTTTTACTTCGTTGTGAAAAGGTTTATGGGGCGGAAAAGGAGGAAAAGACTCCTGCCGCCCGTCTGCAAGGTATGATCCGCCGTGCGTATGAACAGACCGGTCTGCCGGTCGTTGTTCTGATTGACGAATACGATGCTCCTCTTTTGGACAGTAATTCCAACATCCCCTTGCAGCAGGAGCTTCGGAATGAGCTGCGTAAGTTTTTCAGTCCCCTCAAGGGATTGGGACAATATCTTCGTTTCCTCTTTATCACGGGAATCAGCAAGTTCAGCCAGATGAGCATCTTCAGCGAGCTGAATAATTTGCAGAACATCAGTATGCGGGATGACTTCAGCGCGATTTGCGGCATTACCGAGCGGGAGTTGCTGGACGAGCTTCGTCCGGACATCGAGCGGATGGCTTGGGCGAACGGCGAGACGTACGAAGCAGCCTGTGCGCATCTGAAGCGGCAGTATGACGGGTATCATTTCAGCAAGCATTGTGAGGATATTTACAATCCTTTCAGCCTGTTCAATGCTTTTAACGCAAAGGAGTACAAGAATTTCTGGTTCTCTACCGGCACTCCTACTTTTTTGATTGATTTGTTGCAGGAAACGGATTTTGACGTGCGCCAGCTGGAGGGGGTGGAGGCTACCGACGAGCAGTTTGATGCCCCGACAGAACGGATTACCAGTCCTATTCCCGTTTTATATCAAAGTGGTTACCTGACGATCAAGGGATATGATCCCGAGTTCCAGGTGTACCGGCTGGCCTATCCCAACGGGGAGGTGCGTAAAGGTTTCATCGAGTCCCTATTGCCCGCTTACCTGGAGTTGCCGGGTCAGAACAGTACTTTTTATGTGGTTTCCTTCATCCGCGATCTTCGTAAGGGGGATATAGAGAGCTGCTTGGAACGTACGCGTTCTTTCTTCGCTTCCATTCCCCATGATCTGGAGAACAAGACGGAGAAGCATTACCAGACCATCTTTTATTTGTTGTTCCGCCTGATGGGGATGTATGTGGACAGCGAGGTGAAAAGTGCGGTGGGGCGTGCGGATGTGGTCATAAAGATGCAGGATGCCATTTATGTGCTGGAATTTAAATATGACGGTACGGCCCGGGAGGCATTGGCGCAGATAGACAGCAGGCAGTATGCTGTCCCTTATCGCAAGGATGGCAGGCGCATCGTGAAGGTGGGGATTAATTTCGACAGTGCCACCCGTACTATCGGGGACTGGGCGATAGAGGTGGAAGATGATTGCTAGCTTTCTGCCTGATGCGGTAGTCTCTCTATAGATTAATGTCCTGACAATTGCTGTCAAAGCTGGTATGCTCAAGGAGAAAGCTGCTTCGAACAGTGATGTATTGGAACAGATCAATGCTGTTTATCCGATAGATTCATCTATGAATCCGACAGATATTGCTATTTATGAATTGGATGAAGGAGACGGTAGCATATCTCTGTTGAAGACTTATCAAGGATTACCATCCGATGATAACTTCCTGAATAATATGCTTGAGGAAGCCAACGAAACTTTTGTAGAATTATTAGAAATCCAACAGACATTATGATTCACTTTTTTCTGAAAGAGCATATTACATTATCCAATAAAAGACGATTTGGAGTTTGTGACCCTCCTGCGTTGGAGCAGAAAGCATAATTCATAGACTTTTGATGTTATTTGCTTTTTTGGCACAATAATAGAAGTAAACAATTGTTCTAATTGAGTACGATCAATCCCGGTCAGTCTAATTCCTAAATTTACACCTACAAGCATACCTCTTCGAACCATTCGTCTCACTGTGCTTTTAGAAACATCTATTAACTGAGCAGCTTCCGATACAGAAATAACAACCGTGCATGAAAGCCTCCCGTCACGTGGTTCTTCTTACTGAAAAAAGTAAGATATCTTCGTGGGCAAAGTAAGATATGTTCCCAGGCAAAGTAACACCGCTTACTTGACTCACGAAGTCCACATACTTTTCTTTACAACAACAGACAGCCCTCACAGCCCTCTCATGCCAGTGACGATCATTTCAATGAATTACGAGAGATTTCGTAAAATACAAAAGGAAGCGGTCTCTTGCGGTTAAGATGACCGGGAAAGCTATATTTATATGTCTGTGCTATATTCAATGCCGTTAGCTTTCAGATAGTTCAGTACGTTGTTTGTTTTGGTGAACATCTTGTCTTTCAGTACCGGGGAGTTCTGTATGGTATCTACAAAGTAATTTTACTTTTTAGTTAATTGGACTTATGCAAAGATATATATATCTTCAAATTTATTGCCATTTAAGCAAAGAAATCAATGCGGTAAAAGAAGAACTGGAAAAGGCAAACCAATGCTCTATCAATCACATCAAGGCGGAAGAAACACGGCGGCAAAGACTTGAACAACGGAATGACGCGCTTGCCAACGAGTTCCGCAGACTCAAGCCGGAGATTGTGGATGCGCAAAAAAGTTGAACGGCCTCATTGAAGGAATCGTCGCATATGCAGGAACAATGCAGAATCTCCATGACCTGCTTAAGGCTTCATTTCCTATAAGGTTTGCAGAAAACAACAGGCAGGCATTGCTGGAGGAAATCAATACCATTGCCGACAATGCCATGTCACATATTCGCTGGGAACGCGAAAAGGTGGACAACGATATCCGTCGTAATGAGAATCGCATATCCATGACACAGACGACATTCTGGGGCATGGTTATATTGCTGCTGATATTTGCCACATTTTTTGCCTTCGTCATTTTCGCAAACGTGAAACTGCTTCATTCAGAGATTGTGAGCGAAATAACAGTTGTATATGTCGGATTGGTTGCCATCACATTAGCTTCGATCTCCTATCTTTTATAAATGGAAACACTAAATCAATTATATATGGCAACAATGAAAGTTAAATTTCGTGCATCTTCTATTCCGACGAAAGAAGGCACATTATTCTATCAAGTGGTTCACGGGCGTGTAGCCCGGCAAGTCAATACCGGTTACAAGGTATATCCCTGTGAATGGGATTCCGTTCATGCGGAAATCGTTTTTCCACCCGGTATCGGATATAACCGCGGCAATTATCTTGCATCACTGAAAGAAATCTTGTACGGGAACACCAAACGGTTCAAAAACATAATTGCACGTTTGGAACGTACCGGTGAGAATTATACTGCCGGAGATGTACTGAAACGCTACCTCACGCCTTCGGATGGCGAGGGTTTCATTTCTTTTGCCCGTGAGGTTATCCGGCAGATGGGACAGATCGGGAAACCCCGTACCGCAGAACGGTACACGGTTGTCACCAGAAGTTTCGAGCGTTTTTGTGGCGAAAATGATGTGTTTCTTGATGAAGTTGATTCCGATTTGATGGTACGCTATGAAAACTTCCTGAAAGCGGCAGGGGTGTGTCCCAATACCACATCCTATTATATGCGTGGCTTGCGAGCCATCTACAACCGGGCCGTCGAAAAGGAACTGACCGTACAACGCTATCCGTTCAGGCACGTTTATACGGGTATCGACAAGACGGTCAAGCGGGCTGTTCCGCTGAATATCATTCGTCAGATCCGGGATTTGGATTTGACGCTTTCTCCGGCAACCGATTTGGCAAGGGATGTCTTCATGTTCTCGTTCTACACACGTGGAATGTCATTCATAGACATGGCATTTCTCAAGAAAAAAGACCTTCAGAACGGAATACTCTCTTACCGCAGGCAGAAAACCGGGCAGCAGCTATCCATCAAATGGGAGAGGCCCATGCAGGAAATCATCGATAAATACGACATCAAGGACACTCCCTATCTGTTGCCTATTATCAGGAATATGGAAGTGGATGCACGAAAGCAGTACAAGAATGCGGCTCATCTGGTCAATGACAAGCTGAGGAGGTTGGGTGAACAACTGGGACTGGCAATTCCGTTGACCACATACGTGGCGCGTCACGGTTGGGCTTCCATTGCCCGAAGTAAGAATATCCCACTTCCAATCATCAGTGAAGCGATGGGACACAATTCCGAAAAGACCACGCGTATCTATCTCGCCTCGTTGGATACTTCTGCCGTTGATAAGGCAAACAGCCAGATACTCAAGGCTCTGTAAGGACTATGATAGGATGAAAACCAGCTTAGGTTTGATATGTCGGATAAGTAAAAGAGGATAAAATCTGTTGTGCAAATCCCTAAATCTCCTTTTAAGAGAATTATTTCACAATGCAAAGGTACTGAAAATGCAAGAAACCGCCAAATAAAATGAAATAATCGGTAATATGGTGGTTTTCTTCATACAAACCTAAAGGTGTCAAGCGATGTCAGGCTTTTCACGTTGTTTTTATGGTGTAAAATGTCTGATTATTAATCCACAATAAAATCCCTAATTCTCTTAAAAGGAGATGTATCAATGAACAGACGTTTACGGGGGCACATTTGCGTTTCCCAAAGTGGGAACGAAAGAGGGTTGGGTGTCAATTCCTTTGAGTGGTTTCCGAAAGACGTATGAAACATGATTAAAAGAAGTGCTTCTCAATATATCAAGTTATTGGGCGGTAGCTTCATTCTCTCTATAAGAGAAATATGAATACGTGACATAGGATTTAACTGATTGATAAACAGGAATGGTCTTTCGATAGCGAATGCTGATTTACACAGATTCTGTTAAGCGTAGCAACTGTGTAGTTCGAAAGCAACATCCGTTTGATACGGTTATCACCTAAAAATCACGCAATTCTTACCATGCAGTCATTCTCTTATAGAGAGATGTTGCGGATAAAGAGTGAAACTGAAATAAATATAAATAGGAAATGAAACGTGCACTTTTATTATTTATGATAGTCGTCTCCTGTGTCTCGCAGGAACTCTGTGCGCAGAAGGTGGGCGTGAAAACCAATCTGGCAGCAGATTTTATGTTGAATCCAAATATAGGATTGGAGGTAGGTCTTGCTCCCAAGTGGACACTGGAAGTGGATGGCCAGTTCAATGCGTGGACACTCTCGGATGACAAACGCTGGAAGCATTGGGCAGTGCAGCCCGGAGTTCGCTACTGGCTATGCGACCGCTTCGGTGCGAGTTTTTTAGGATTTCACCTACATGGCGGGCAATATAATATCGGCGGCATCGACGGCAAAATCAATTTCTTGGGTACCGACTCCCGCAAACTGAAAGATTCCCGCTATCAAGGTTGGTTCATGGGCGCGGGCGTGTCCTACGGTTACGCATGGATACTTGGCCGGCACTGGAACCTCGAAGCCGAAATCGGTGCCGGCTACTCCTATACCCGTTATGACAGGTTTCGTTGTGCGGGATGCGGCAAGAAGGTGGAAACCGATAAGCCGCATCATTACGTTGGTCCCACCAAGGTGGCCATCAATTTGGTTTATCTATTCTAAAATGTGACGAAGTATGAAAAGGACAATATATATAATGATGGCAGCCCTCTCCGGCATGGTTTGTATGCCGGAGGCGGATGCGCAGGAGGCGAAGGACATCATCCCTGGTGTTTCCATCAATAATTTCTCGATGGAGCGCGAAGGCAAGTTCCTGAACGTGGCGATGGATATAGATTTGAAAGACCTCGATGTCTCTTCAAATTGCGTCGTGCTGCTCACGCCACGTCTTGTCAATGGTATAGACTCTCTCGACCTCCCTTCGGTGGGTATATACGGTCGCAGACGGTATTACTATTACGTGAGAAACGGCATAGGTGGCATTTCCGGTGATGACGAGAAGGTCTATCGTGCATCGGAGAAGCCGGACGACATAGCCTACAGCAACCTCACCGAGTACAGCGACTGGATGGACGGAGCCACGCTCAAGTTCCACCGCGGCGATTTCGGCTGCTGCCACAATATGCTGGCTGAATACGACAGTATCTTGGGCCGTCACCACGAAGCCTTCTTCCCTGCGCTGATGTTCGTTCAGCCCAAGGCCGACATCGAGAAGACCCGCTCGCTGTCAGGATTCGCCTACATCGACTTCCCGGTCAATCAGACGGTGATATATCCCGACTACCACAACAATACGGTGGAACTGAGCAAGATAGACGATACCATCGACTCCGTGCGTGCCGACAAGGATATTACTATCACCTCTGTATGGCTCAAGGGATACGCATCGCCGGAGAGCCCCTACAAGCATAACGCCGAACTCGCCATCGGCCGTACCGCCGCCCTCAAAGAGCACATCGGGCAGTTGTTTCACTTTGCCGACGGCATTATCGACATCGACTACGAGCCGGAGAACTGGGAGGGTCTGCGCGAATATGTGGCGACGTCGAACATCGACCACCGCGAGGAGATACTGGCTATGATTGACAGCGACATGGAGCCTGATGCCAAGGAATGGAAAATCAAACGCACCTATCCTAAGGAGTACCGCTTCCTGCTGCAATATTGCTACCCCTATCTGCGCCGCACCGACTACCGTATCGAATATAAGATACGTATCTTCTACGATGTGGATGAAATCAGACGCGTCATGGCGGAGCAGCCACAGAAGCTGAGTCAGAACGAGTTTTACTTGGTGGCGAAGGAATACGAGCCAGGTACACAGGAATTTACGGATGTGTTCGAGACCGCCGTGCGCATGTTCCCCGACGACGCGGTAGCCAACCTCAATGCCGCCAACGCCGCCATCCGTCGCGATGATTTCGCGGCAGCACGCCGCTACCTCGCCAAGGCGGGCGATTCTGCCGAAACCATGTATGCACGTGGAGCGCTCGCTGTGAGGGAGAAGGATTACACGATGGCTATAAAGTGTCTGGAGCAGGCAGAGAAGATGGGTCTGCAACAGGCGACCGCTACACTGAAAGAACTTAACGGCAGACGAAAGAGATAATAAACTGAATAAAAATCATTTTTAACACTTAACAACATGCGATTAAAATTTTTATTTATGACAATGATCGCAGCCCTGGCGTTTGCCGGGTGCTCCAGCGAAGACGACCCTATCAACAAGGGTGACGAAAACACCGACGATAGCTACGGTTATGTGGCCGTGAACATCGTGGAGCCGAAATCCATCGACACACGTGCCGTCGCTGGTTATGAGGATGGTACGAATACTGAAAACAATGCGGCGACCGCCCTTTTCTGTGTCTACAAGACAGACGGTACAATGCAGTGCGACCCTCGGACAATCAATCTGACTGAAGAGTCCGGAGCGAGTGACAATAATCCCTATGTAGAGAAAGTATACAAAGCCGTTCTGGTTATCGATGGCGTAAAAGAAGCAGACAAACCGACCACTAACCTTGAGCTTGTCTGCGTGCTTAACGCACCCTCTACTTTGACGGTTACCGAGACTACATCACTGGCAACCCTCAAACAGCAGATTAATGATTACGGCAGTCATACTGACGGAACATTCATTATGACCAATTCCGTTTACAAAAACGGCGATATGGAGGTCTGCGGAGCGACTGTTACCGGTGACGACCTTAAAACTTCTGCATCTGATGCTTTGGAACACCCGGTCGAAATCTATGTAGAGCGCGTGGTTGCCAGAATCCAGGCCAAGGCAGGCACTTCCTTTGGCAACCAAGGCGCCACCCCGAGCGTCGATGGAACCGAGAAGTCACTGACCATTAATGTCACCGGTATTGAGGTCGCTAATATCGCCCAGAAATCCTATCTGTTCAAGAACATTTCGGGTTTTAGCTATGGGTGGGCATGGGACGTAACTAATAAACGAAGCTACTGGGAAACTGTACCTCTCATGACCGGAGATAATGCCCTGACATTCGGCAATAAATCTTATAAGGACATAGCTACTGAAACCTCTTTCAACATCACAACATTGACGAATTTCAAGGAATACGTCCAGCCGAATACCTCTGCCCAGAAGACGGCGATTCTTGTAACCGCCCAGCTGATGGACGGCTCGAACCCTGCCGACCTTGCCTATATCCGTGGCGGATATACGACTAAAGCTGGCGCGAAGAACGTCATACTAACTTATTTGCAGTCAAAAGGTTACTGCAAAAAAGTGTCAGATTCCCCAGCCCAATACACGTCCATAGTCGCCGATGATATCGAATGGGTGAACAACGAAGACCTTAAAGCCGAAACAGGTAGTGGCGAAATCAGCTGGCTTGAAAGTTATGAGGTCGTTGCGAGAGTAAAATCTTCTGTTACCGACCTTTTTATTAACAATGCCGGTACATATACATCAACAACTACGACTGTTATCAACACTGATTTGGCAGGAACTGAAACCTCTCATCCTTATGTCGCACGTGTATATACCGATGGCAAGTGCTACTATTACGTGAACATCGACCAGTCTCCGGTTGCTGGTACTGGTACGACAGCCCATACGTATGATGGCGTTATCCGCAACCACATCTACGACCTCACGCTTAACTCTATTCGGGGTGTCGGCACCCCTGTGTTCGACCCGGAAGATGTGATTATTCCCGACCAACCCACGGATGAAACCCTATGGTTCATCGGAGCGAGAGTCAATGTACTCAAATGGAGA
Source organism: Phocaeicola sartorii JCM 17136 = DSM 21941 (assembly GCF_054653615.1). Taxonomy (NCBI): domain Bacteria; kingdom Pseudomonadati; phylum Bacteroidota; class Bacteroidia; order Bacteroidales; family Bacteroidaceae; genus Phocaeicola; species Phocaeicola sartorii. The sequence continues at coordinate 4,053,075 of NZ_BAAIFW010000005.1, read as the reverse complement.
ATCGTAAAACAGAATGTAGATTTTAGCGGAAACTAACGATTTACCCCCTTATCGATCAGTATCGGAGCTCGCAGGCTCCGATACTGATTTACTGAAAAAAAAAGACAGCACTTGCGCACCGGTGTAAAAGAGAGGTGTGCACTCGGAAACAATGATAACGTTTCCCACCTAACGAGAATATTCGACGGCACCTCCGGTTGCCGCACAACATATAGATCTCCGTAATGGTGACAAAACGGAATTTGCGAAGTAAAAAAAATGTAGAACGATATATTATGAACATCATATCGGCATATATAAGGAAAATGGGACGTGCGATACTTGCTGCCACGGTGTTCTGCAGTGTATTGCCGTCGTGCGACAACATCATCTACGATGACGAGGGCGACTGTTCGGTAACCTACCGCGTAGCATTCCGTTACGACCGCAACATGAAATGGACGGACGCATTTCCCTCGGAAGTGAAATCGGTGCACCTCTATGCTTTCAACAAGGGAGGCATCCTCGTGTGGCAGAATAGTGAAAAGGGCGAGGCGCTTGCCGCCGACGGCTACGCCATGACACTCGACCTCCCTTCCGGCGACTACCATTTGGTTGCATGGTGCGGACTGGAGAACGACGGCACGAGACCGGAATCCTTCTTCGTGCCCGAAGCACGTGTGGGAGAAACCCGTCTCGAGGAGCTGCGCTGCAAGCTCAGCCGCGAGTATGATGCCGGCGGCGCATACAGTAAAAAGAAACTCTATCCTCTCTATCACGGTATGCTCGACGTGAACCTGCCCGACCTGACCTACGAGGGCGGCGAATACACCTGCACGGTACCGCTCATCAAGAACACAAACCACGTGCGCGTTATCCTGCAGCATCTGTCGGGCGAACCGGTGGCCCCGGAGGATTTCACGTTCCGAATCGAGGAGGAGAACGGACTGATGGGGAACGACAACAGCCTGTTGCCCGACGAAATGATTACCTACTGGGCTCACGACAAGCAGTCGGGCACCACGGGCATGGGGATTGACGACTATCCCGAGCAAGGGCGCGCGGCGCAGGCCGCACAGGCTTCGGCACGTGCCGTCACCTCTGTGAGCGTCGCCATAGCCGACCTGACGATAGCGCGGCTCACGAAGGAACGCAAGACATACCTTACCATACACAATCCCGAGGGTGAGATTGCCGCACGTATTCCTTTGAGGGATTACGCCCTGCTGCTCAAGGACGGTTATGATCACGAGATGACCGACGAGGATTACCTCGACCGGCAGGATGAGTGGGCGCTCACCTTCTTCCTCGACGAGAGGGACAAGTGGATAGGCGTCTCCATCATCATTAACTCGTGGCGAGTGGTACTTGAAGATATTGATTTTGGTGGAAATTGAGCGTGATGCGGACACGAATACGACATATCATAGCACGCGTGATACCGACCCTCACGGTCTGTATCGTCTGCCTCGTGTTCCACGGCTGCAGCTCGGAAATCGAATATCCGGGCGAAATCACCAACGACGGTATCGTGCAGGTGGGTTTTCATATCAGACTGAACGAGGATTACGGCACGTACCTTCCGGAATCACGGGCGGACGGCGTCTCGTTGCCTCCCGATTATGACGACCCGGCGAAATATGAGACCGGCACCGGCTACGAGAACTACATCGGCATCACTGGCAATGATTTCCGCTTCCTGCTCTTCGACAGCGAGGGCAAATTCGTGGAGAAGATGAACGTGCTCTATGTCGTCCCCGTGGGTGAAGACAAGTATCCGTCGGACTACACTGTGTTCTGCACTCTGACGAAGAAACCCGATGCGACGTTCCGTATCGTGGCTCTCGCTAACTGGGGCAGCTATCCTCAAGACGCGAACCTGACTGTGGGCATCACCACAATCCGCGATGTCTGCGAGAATGTCAGAGTGAATAATACCTACGCCTACGCAGCTCCTTTTACCCCCTCGGCGGAAACGCCCATACCGATGTACGGCGTGAAGACCTGCACGATGCCCCTTAATACCGACAGGTACATTGACATCGGCGACCTCTATCTGCTGCGTGCGTTGGCGAAAGTGGAGGTGATATGCAAGGAAACTCCTTATCTGGAGCTTCACTCCGTGCAGCTCACGGGTTACAACACCAATGGCTACTGCGCCCCGCAAGAGATGTATGACAACACTGGTTACGTCTCCGTGCCGCATATCCCGACCGATGCCGGGAGTAACGTTACCAGCCCTCTTGCTTTTCATGTTTCGCCGGATAAAAGCAAGGCGTGGATTTATATCCCTGAATACTTGAACAAGGAAGCCGGCACGCCCTGTCGGCTGTCCGTTACGTTCGCCGATAATACCGACAAACAGTACACCGTTGAGTTTTGTCAGTACGACATCGGCGGAAACCCCACCGGGAACCGCCTCGACATCCTGCGCAACGTTTGTTACCGCTTCACGGTGGACAAGACAGCGGAGTTCACGGTCGATCTGGTTCCTTACGGTGTCAAGGATCTTAACCCCGGTTTCGGTATATGATATGAATGATGGTTAGCAATAAAGAGATAAAATGATATACGATGAAGAGTTTCGTAAAATTTATAGTTTCAATTCTGCCATCCGCACTATTGCTCGTTTCTTGTGTGGATGAGAAGTTCTATACGGACGACTACATACCCGACGGCGTATCGGAATTTACCGCCACGGTCGACTTTAAGGCTTTTACTCCGGCGCTTGAGACCCGCGCGGCTGGTGACGCTATCAAGGAAATCAACTCCCTGTGGCTGGTAATCTACGAGCAAGACGGAAACGGTGCTTGGAAGCTCGAAAAGGACGGTAAAATAGAAATTACTGCAGCGGATCATCAACTCACAACGAGCATTGCCGACAACACGCGACCGGATGATGTGCCACAGCCCGATAGCCAGACTGAGACCCGGACCGGTCGTGCCAGCTTCCGTCTCCGGCACAAGAACGGACAGTACAAGATCTACGCCGTGGCGAATTGCGACACGATCTCCAAGGTCGAAGGCACCAAAATCGACACCCCGGAAAAACTGAAAAGCCTACAGCTCACATGGGATACAAAGGACATCCACAAAAACGCCGAGATGTTCGGTTTCTTTACCAATGATAAGGATAAATTCGGCTCCGATGATGAATCTGTCACTATCGGTCCGAACCGCGAATTGCACGCATGGATACGCCGTACCGCCTCCAAGGTCACCGTGGCATTCAATGGAGAGGGACTCCATGACGGGGTTTCAATCTATCCCTTGACTGTATCCATCAAGGATATTCCTCTGCACTGTCCGCTCGGATCGGATAATACCGAACCGGATGTGCTCATTGACGGTGAAATGATAAAATATTACGAGGGAGACACTCCGCCGACTGACATCGGTTCCATCGCCGGCAACGGATTGGTTATCAACAAAGAAACTTCCGTAAACATGTCTCTTCACGCCGAAACCGCTCCTGCATTGTACTTCTACGAAAACATGCAGGGTTCTGGAGAGGATATGCCCGACAAACGGCAGGATGCGAATGGAGATAAGACGTTGGACCATCCCGGATTGCCGGGTGACGATACTTACAGGCTGAAAGATGACGTACCTTACGGCACTTACATTGAAGTTCAGGCTATCTGGCGCTCGACGAACACTGAGCGCCAGGGCAGCGGTATCGTCAAGTACCGTTTCATGCTCGGCAAGGACGTAATCAAAGACTATGATGCCGAGCGGAACTATCACTACAAACTGACGATGAATTTCAAAAACTTCGCCAACGATGTAGACTGGCACATAGATTATCGCGAGCAGACTTTCGAGGTCTCCGAACCCCAGCCGTTCAATTACCAAGGAAAAGTTTTCGTCCCGGATAAATCATGGCCGAATTTGAAACACGAGTTCAGTGATACTTTAACCGTCACGGTCGCCAGCTATATAGAGGGTAACGACGGAACAATACAGCCCGTCAACTATGAGATTCTTTCAGGTGGCGAATGGCTCGAATGTAAACGTATAGCCCCAGGAGACCATCCCTACGAAGTAAAATACAAATTCACCGTCAAAAAGGATGTCTTGAAGCCTGATAAGGAAATCGACATAAACCAAGAACTTAAAGCCGCGACTTCAAAGTCCGATGATATAAATAAGCCCTACAATCTTGCCGACCCGAACGGCACGCCCGACAATATTGTCTGCACGGCGAATTGCTATATGATCGATGCTCCGGGATGGTACATCTTCCCGCTTGTATACGGTAATGCCATCCATAACGGGACGGTGAACGAAAGTTCCTACAAATCCACCGGTAGCTCCGGCGACAGTTTCCTGTCCTCATTTGTAAATCACCTTGGAAATCCTATTACAAGTCCTTATATCAAAGAAAACACAGGCTGTAATCCCCAGGTCGCATGTTTAGTGTGGATGGATACTTACGACGACTTGAGTAATAATCCGGGGGGAATCATTCGCCCGCATTTCACTTGGGGAGGAGCGGCAGATAAGATAGAGGAATCTCCGAAATATATGCCGAATGCCTATGGAGGGAAAGGAGGCATACGCTTTTATGTCGATCCTCAAAGAATCAAACAGGGAAACGCCGTGATAGCGATATGCGACAAAGCACCTACAACGAATTCTAATGCTTTCTATCAATTTGATGCTATTTGGAGCTGGCATATTTGGGTTACCCGTCTCGATGTCAAGGAGAAAGACAAGACCATCGAGGTCACTGCCCACGACCCATCCCGCAAGTTCGAGTTTATGCCGATGAACCTCGGATGGTGTTCCGAAGACGGCGAGAAAATAAAGTATTACGAAGAACGCGTGGCTGAAATCAAGTTCAGTTCCGGCGGTAAGAACGAGACTGTAAAGATTGTCAAGAAATCGCATATTGCTTTTACTTATGGCAATAACCCCTATTACCAATGGGGGCGCAAAGACCCTTTTATTGCTGCAAAAAAGGGCGAAGCTGACAACAACAAACCATGGTATAATTATGCAGGAGTTCGGGATGGGAGGAATCCGCCGCGCCTTACAAACGATAGTCCCGATTATGATAGTGAACGACTGACCACTCGTCAAGCCTTGGGACATCTCATCAGACACCCCGAAACATGGCATAATCCGCCTCGAGAGTGGAAAAAAGATGAAACAGTGACAGATCGAGATTATTGGCGCTACTTCAGCAAAAATGAATCATACTCCAATCTTTGGGAAGGACGTCAAGGCAAGGATCACACGGCTCAGACTCTGAAAACAGTGTACGACCCATCCCCGGTAGGTTACCAGGTATGCCACTATAACGCGTTCAGCGGGTTCACTACCACGGGCGACAACACAGGCTGGGAACCGGAATGGTACGACGTGCGGACGGAAAACATCATGCCCGGTAACCCGACGGAAGGATTGTACGAGTTTTATACGAATCCCGAGAAAAACCAGTCAATTATATTCCCTATGAGTAGCTATCGTGACTGGGACAGTTATGCGTACATCGCTGATACGGAATTAATGATAATCGGTTATTCATGGGCAGCAGGAAACGCAAGAAACGATGACAATTATGCGTACAACTTCATGTTCTCGCGTAAAGATAAAAATGGTTATATCCGCCCGAAAGACAGTTTCTATCCCACCGACGGTATGCCCGTGCGATCTGTCCGTAACGGCTCACATACCGGTTATTAACCCTTGACTCCTGTTTTTCATGTTGAAATTGCTGCATGAACATTCAAACAGAATTAACTTGAGAAAACTTGAAAGAGAAGATACCTAATCGGACAAGAGGCTGCAAACCGGAGACGGAAGCGAAATATCGCCCGGCGTTGGAGTTATATGCTGCCACCGACCTCTCTATTGCGGAGATATGCCGACAGTGCGGAATATCCACCAGCGGATTTTCCCGTTATATCGGTATCTACCATCGTCATCTGATGCTGGAACGCAACGGCATCAAATGCGACCGGGAGGAAGCTGGTGACATCAAGATAAGCCAGCGGCGCGGACAGTGTCCCGAAACCCATGCCAAATACAAGGAGGCCATCGCGGCGTGTGACAGCATGGACTATATAGAGTACAATGTATCGCAGATTGCCCGAGAGTTCGGATTGGACGGTACGAATCTCGGGCGCCAGTTGCGGACGCATTATCCCGAAGTATTAGAGTTCCGTGAGTGGGCACGGCAACGGTTGGGGCTGGACGACGGTCTGCCCCGTGGTACGCGCCCGTGGTGCAGGGAGCAGTATGCCGAAGCGGTGGAGCTTCTGCGTACCGACCGTTATGTCACGGTGCAGGAGGCAGCCGACCGTTGCAATGTGTCCTACTCCGGATTGGAGCAACACCTGATATTTTACCACAAGGAGTTGGTCGATAACCGAATCAAGGTACGCAAGAAGGCCGTGAGACAGCAGCGCAAAGGAAAGATAACGGGACGTGGTACCCTTCACACCCCGAAGCCCGAGACGGTGGAAGTGTATGCCGAAGCCCTCCACCTCTACCGTACCACCCCGATGTCTGTCCGGAAAATAGCCAAGCAGATCGGCGTGTCGCTAAGAGGTTTCTACGACTACCTGCAAACTTGGCACAAGGAACTGGTTTGCCAGCGGAAAGGCATTCCTTACGAGGAGGGCAAGCCGGTGGACTGGTCATCGGTGCGCAGATACAACCCCGCCACCGCTGCAAAATACGCTGACGCCATCGCTAAGCTGAAAAAAGGTGGGCTTACCACGGCAAAGGTCGCCGCCGAGTTCGGCCTGCATCCCGAATGTTTCCGCCAATACTTGAAAGAGCATGAGCCGGAACTGCACGCGAACTTGGGAATGAAAAAGACGGAAAACGGTGGAGTAATGGCACCGCACAGCATGGAGAAATACAAGGAGGCTTTGCACCTATATGCCACTACAACTGAAAGCGTGAAATCGCTGGCAAGACGATTCGGGTTCAACGACTGTTCATTTGGACAATTCATCAGAAGACAGTTCCCTGAATTGCACGAACAGCATCAAAAACTGCTACGGCAAATGAAAGAAGCGGATTAAGTTCACACTATGCTGATATGTTCTTTTGAAGCCGAACCGGACTAAAGCTGAATCCTGTTGATGAGTTCTACTGCCGTAATGTCATGCATAAAGGTGAAACCGAACCAGCGTATGGTAATTTTCTTCAAACTCTTCTTTAGTAAGTTGAAACATGAAATCAGGAAAACGTTCGATGTTTCGCTTTACCTGCTCGTTCAGACGTTTGGTTTCCACTCCATATATTGCTGCCAAATCTCTGTCAAGCATAACCTGTTTCCCTTTGATTATTCTAATCATCGGTTGAATGTTGGTTACTTCGGGCAACTGGTCGCAACTTGCGACCGGTTCGCTTGCTTTGCCCTCTATCTTTTCTTTCGCCATATTCCTGTATTATTGACCGTTTTCGTCCGGACTTTTGATAATTTCGATACCCAATGCGTTTTCTATCTTACATATAGTTTCCAACGACATATCCTTATGCCCTTTCAGCACCTTGGAAACATACTGCTGGGTGCAATTCATTTTCTCGGCAAGCATCCGTTGCGTCATGCCGAGTTCAGACATGATTACGGCTATCCATTGAGAGTATTGCACCCAATTCCTTTTATCTTGCCCGACCTTGACGGTCTACGGTTCGGCTTCCAAAGTTCTGCAAGGCGTCTTGTATGTGATTATATTCATTGAAACGATTACATTGTCTGACTCAGATGCAAAGGTTACACAAATATCCGATAATACACAACTTTGGAGTTGTTGTTTCGTGAGAAGAAACAAAATGCCATACCTAAATCAGAGATTTAGGAAAGCGGATATTTATTACCTATTCATTTATCGGAGTCGTTAAAATACGCCTTTATGTTTTTAAAATACACCTTGAACTTTAAAAAATACGCCTTCAACTTTTGCCTGTCGGCGAAGACGCCAATCCGGCATTTGCCGCATTGGAGCAAAAAGTGGATGAGTGGATTGAGAACCGGGGCTATACAGTCCCCGCATTGACCATACAGCAGCTTGCGGCGGAACTGGGGACGAACCGCACTTACCTGTCCGACTATGTAAACTCGAAGTACTCCCTCTCCTTCCGGAATTGGATCGCCCAGCTGCGCATCGACTATTCCAAGCGGCTGCTCATTTAGCCTGAATAATTTATAATCTTTGCTATTTTAGTCACTCACGTTTTTTTCTCCTGTACAATTTGCAATCGAGATATTATTTTGCGTTATTTCTATTTTTACCAAAGAGCCACCTTTCCCAAAGAACCTAATTCAAGATTAGCGGATTTTACTCCCATTGCTTTAAAAGCCCTTACTATTGTAGAGAACGTAACGCTTTTTCCGCTTTCTATCTTGGAAATTTGAGCCTTTTGCACTCCCATAAGTTCTCCAAGTTGTTCTTGGGTAAGGTTCTTAGATTCTCTAGCCTTTTTTATGGCCTCTCCTATGAGGAAGTTATTTATATCTGCTTCATATTTATCCCGTCTTGGAGTTCCTTTAGCTCCTACTACGGCGTCCAGCATTTCTTCGTGGGTGTATAATCTTAATTCAGCCATGACTATTTATTTTTAGAGTTAAAATATTCTTTCCTTATTTCTTGAACTTTCGCTATTTCTTTTGGTGGTGTCTTTTGGCTTTTCTTAGTAAATCCATGAGTGACTATTACCAAAGTATCAGTACCAGTGTCCCAGAATGCAAGTAATCTGTATTCCATCCCGCTATATTGGGTTCTAAACTCCCATATATCCGTATCACCTAACTTTTTGAAAAGTTCTTTATCTAAGACAAACATGCTTTTACCAATATTATAAACTATTTTGTCTCTTACTTTCTCATTAAGGGATTGAAGAAACTCTATCGCTTCTTGCATATAGACTACTTGAAATCTCGGTTTCTGCTCCATTTTGCTGTTGTTTAGCGCAACAAAGATAATTAAAGTTTCTAATTTAGGAAACTTTAATCGGTTTTTTCTTCGGTTATAGCCACAATTTTCTTTTTTCAAAGGAACCATTACATTTAAATATCAAAGTACCGGAAAACCGGTATAACTTCGCTATCAAAAGAGATGTTTCGTCTCCGACGTTCCAATTCCGAAATGATAGCTTCATCCGCAAGTCGATTGGTCGATCCTACACGAATAAATGTCCCTTGTAACTTGCCTTTCTCTTTGAGATAATAAGGTGGCGTACTACCTCTGAAAACAGTCACTTGAATCAAGTGTTTGTTTTTCTTTTATGTTCATACTTCTACTGTTGATTAAAGCTATCAATGACTTCGGATTGTGTTATAACTTCATTGGCAAACTTCTCCATCAAAAGTTCCTTTCTATCGTCTAAATCACTGTTTGTCAGTTTTATTGATATATTTTGTACTAAGTCTCAAATTTTCTGTTTATCTTTGATACCCAAAAAGATGATAACTTTATATTTAGCCCGTCACGGGCAGACAGAAGAGAATATCGCCCGTATTTTCCAAGGACACATGCCGGGCACGCTGACGGTGGAAGGAGTGGCACAGGCTGAAGCCTTGCGTGATACTTTGCAGGACATCCCTTTGGACGCAGTGGTCAGCAGTGATTTAAAACGGTGTGTGGATACGGCCCGTATTGCGTTGGAAGGCCGGAATCTGCCTTGGGAGAAAACGATTTTGTTGCGTGAGATAGATTGGGGGAGCTGGACAGGTCTTGCCATTAAAGACGTTGATTTGCAACATTTCCCGGCAGATGTGGAAACGGAAGCGATGCTCTATGAACGTGCGGGGCGTTTTGTGGACTACCTGAAAGAACGGTATGATGGAAAACGGGTGCTGGCCGTCGGACATGGACTGATAAACAGGGCGGTACAGGCACACATTCAAGGAGTGACACTGGAACACTTGCGCAGCGTGCCAAAGATGAATAATGCGGAATTACGCCGGTTCCAATTATGCTCAGCGAATCGTTGCTAAAAAACACCCTCCCGGAGTCTTGTAAAACTCTGGGAGGGTGCTTTCTTGATAGTATGGAATCAAATGGATGCTCATTGCAAAGTGATTCCCATGATTCCTATCACCACATCATTGGACAGAGTTTCCAGGGTCAGCCCTTTTAGTTCCTTGGAATGATCCAAAGGAATATCGAGCAATATGCCTGCACCACCTTCTATCTCACGTCCATATACACCGGTGATGTTGAGTTCCTTACCCAGGTCACGGCTTACTTTACCACTTTTCAAGTGCAGACGGTACGGCCGGGGAGCAGGTACTTGGAATGCTTTGCCGTCCACATAGAAGTCTTGTTCTATAGGACACCAGTTGTCCGGATTGGTCAACTCCGTTGCTTGGGAAGTTCCGTCTGCATAGTGTATGCGGATAATTCCATTGGCAATGTGGCATTGCATGTGGTTGCTACTTCCCGCCATCAGCAGATAAGCATGTGAGGCTGTGCCGGATAGCGAGATGGTGGAACTGTCCGGGTAATTATCCCATAGGGAGGTGAAAAGAATGTTGTTCCCTTTTTCTTTCAGACGGAAGGGGATGCCTAAAGACGTTTGGAAAGTATCATGATGTACAAGGTTGCGTAATCCCGAGTCGTCTATGGTAGCGCTCAGCAGCGGATGACACCATTCCCCTATTCCCTGTGTGGGAAGTTGCAACGTAGTGTATGGAGACCGGGGGGACAGGTATTCATTTTGATAAATATCGGTGACGGAAGCATTCAGTTGTCTGTCAAAATCAACCATCCGGCATTTTTCAGGACGGATATCTGCAAAGTCTGTATAGGAGGGGGCTTTCCGGGTGTTCTCTATATAGATATTAACAGGTTGCCACCAATCCATTTCTCCTTGATGCGTGTAAACAAAGAAAGTGTGGTGTCCCGGTTCACCTTTTATCTGTGCGTTGAAAGCGGTGGCTCCCATTGTGTGCTTTGCTAAAACGCTCTGAGGATCATATACTTGGGAGATGGATGCTCCCGAAGGTATTTGCAAAGCCAACTTCCCGTTTGAAGCGATGACTAGTTCTTGGGCTGCCAACGTATGAAGTGGTGCTCCTTCCCATTCGATGGTAATGGTGGTTGAAGATGTTCCCTCCGCCTGGATTGAAAGAAGAGGATAGCCATGGGCCGATTCGATGGATTGCCATGTTGCAGGGACACCGTTCACTTTTACTGAACGGATCTTCTCTTTTCTGGCATTGATTTGCAATACCGGATGGAGAGGAGTCTGGAACCGTTGTGTGATATGATAGGTGTCCGTATCTTCTTTCCGGATAAAGCGATAGCTTATATCGGGAGTGCTGACGGAAGCCTTGTCCCAGTCGTCCGGGAAGCCCGGTCGGAGGATGATTTGTTTATTCAGGGCATCCGGCAGGATACCGAACAGACCTTGGATCAGTACTCGTGAAGCGACTCCGATGGGATCGCCGAAATCGCGGTAGCATTCTCCGCGTGCGGCATCATAGAAGCTGATCTGGCCGAAGTTACCCGGACTGTCTCCTAGATACATGCCGTCCAGAACAGAACTTTTTAAAAGTTTGTATCCGGCCTCGGCACGTCCGGCCTGGAAGTATGACAATGCGGTATGCATGACTTCGGCAAAGGCGACATTATTGATACTCCATGAGTAGGGCAGCCAGTCGGTGGTGGCGATAGTGGCATATCCATTCTCTTTTAATCCATGGGCCGTGACGGGGATATGAGGAATGGCCGTGTCTACATAACGGGTAGCCTGATAGGCTTGGAACGGATTGGCTGTCTCGCTGTCTATAGCATGATAAATGGTCCATACAGCGGCACTTTCGTGTACTCGCTTGTGGCCCATAAAATCTTGATATTCCGCCCAATGTCCTTTGCCGGGAAGCCATAGCCTCTCGTTCATGGCTTTCAGAATCTTTTCGGCTTCGTTGCGGTAAGGAGTGGGATCTTCGCCTATCTTTTCAGCCAATTGGGCCGCTGTCTTGTTGGCACGGTAGTTATAAGCCGATGAATGGGTGACTGCTCCGCTATTGTAATAAAGGGCGTCACTGGCCCAAATGCAGGCGTATGCGTCATACAGCCCGTCGTTATCCGGGTCGTAGTTCAGCTTTTCCCATGCGAGGTGACGGGTGATGACAGGCCACATTTGGCGGACATAATCCAAGTCCCCCGTCCATTTGAAATGCCATAACAATTCGTCTATGTAGCAAAGGTTCATGTCGTAGTGGTGCATCTGATTATTGCGGTGCGGATTACGGCAGATGTATCCGTTACTGTATTGGGGCGTGCCCCATTTCTTGACGGAACGTGCCAGGTGCAGGGCGGAATCTTGTGCCGGATGGGGGAAGGTGTTAGGCACTTCGGTGACCTGACTTGCCGCGTATGCGTTGAAATGGGTCCGGGCACGGTCATGCCATCCCAAAACATCGCCGGTATAGGCGGCTCGCCAGCCACTGAGGGGCATCCGCCACCCTATGGCACCGTGTAACCATACTTCTCCGTCCCAGATTCCATCGGCTGCCATAGCCAGTGTGCCTCCTAAGGTGTTGAAATAAGGGTCGGGTGTTTCAATGCGGATGCGTGAGGCTGTTTCGGAACGGGCGGCTTCTGCTTTTTTAAACAGGGTTTCGCCTTCGGCAGTCGTCAGTGTACGTAGTTCCTGGTTATCCAATAGAATATAAAGTGTTCCGTCTATCTGCGCCGGGAAGGATTGTAACTGTTGAGGCTGGAGAGGAGCTTCGAAACTGTCGGCAGGGTCGGCTCCCATATCTCCGTTACGGTTTAGTTTGGAATTACGTATCTCTGAAATGGATGCCAGTAGAATGGGATGGGATCCCTTGAAATTCCGGGCGTTGAATTGCCAAATGGCTCCTTCTTTATCGGGAAGTGCCAATGTGGTAATGGATAAACTTCCACCTTCGAAGGATGGATGGGATAAACTGTAGCTGCGGCGTCCCGCTGTATAACGGGACTCGCAGTGTTCGGTAGAGTCAAGGGCTACCGTGCCTCCGGAGGTCTGCAATTTAAAACAGATGTGTTTCGGGTTCTTCTTGGTATAAGCAGCGAATACGGGCCGGTCGCTTGTTTCCAGCCGGAATTCTGTGTGGCTGCCGTATAAGGCACGGGTAAAGCGATTCTTACCGTTGATGCAGACAAAATCGTCTCCGTCAGGGGTATATTGCAGGCTTCGGGTGGCATTCCGGCGATGCTCGTTGTACGAAGTGGATTCTATGAAATCGCCTATCTTTTGTGGCTGCTTGGTTTGTCCTGTGGCAGAACCGGCGCCGATGCCCAACAGGCATAGAAATAAATATGTCGTTTTCATGATAATAACTACTAACTCCTATTTTTACGGTAATGGTTGTAATCCTTCCCAGCGTACATTCCATTTGCCATCTTTCGGAAATCCGGGATTGGTTCCTTCCGATCCGTCCCATCCGGCGCACATCATGGCGACTGTAGTCAGTAATCCGCCGTTGCCGGGCAGGTAAATGCGCAGACGTCCGTCCTGGTAATTGTGACCGTTTACCAGATAGGTGTTGGTGCGCTTGTCCATCAATAATGCGCTGACAGCCTTTTCGGGCTCACCCATACGGGCGGCATTCATGGCTGTCATCGGATAATCCCAGCCCCAGGTCTTGTCCCAGTTCCAGTTATCCCAAATCCAGTGCAGGGTATTTTTCATATATCCGGCATGAATCAACTGATTCATGGGCAGGATGCCGACAGCACCCAGCACTGCCATGTGGTCTGAGGTAAAACGGATATCTTTATAGGTATCCACTGCGGTTTCGGCTGCCAGATACAGCTGTTCGTCGTTGTATGCCGGCGGAGATAATTTCTCTATCAGCACATCCCATTCGGGTACACGCTCCATCCCTGTACGTTCACGCCATGTTTGGGCGACTTGCATGGCGAAATGCCAGTACGAAAGTTCAAAAGGCGGATTGACAGTTTCGGCAGCACGCAACGTTTCCTGTGCGGGGATAGCGCCTTTTAAGACATAACGGTCGTGCTCTTCCTCGTAGGTGGCGAATGAATACATGAATTCGGCGGTTTCCTGTATCAGGCTATTGTATTTTTTCAGCAGTTCTTCAGATGGATTAGCCCGATAGAGCAATTCTGCCAAGTAGATGAGATGAGGCTGTTGCCAGATCAGGAAGCTGCCTACTTTAGAGGGGGCTTCCGTACCGCTGGGATCAGTCATTTTCATCCATCGTATGCCTTTGAAACCTTGTCTTTCCGCTATCTGGCGGGCTATGGGTTCCACGGTTTCATACCAGGATAAAGTGCGGTCCAGCAATTCGGGATGTCCCCATAAGGCGAATTGTGCCTGATGCCACCAGATCATTTCCAAATGGAATTTCCCGAACCAGGAGTTGTAAGTCAGTCCGGTTTCCTGTGGCGGGGTTGAGCCGGCGCATTGGATAGCGAGCAGATATTGGCTTAATACGACCCGGCGTTCCAATTCTTTGGCACGGACATCAGTACATTGTGAGAAGTCGGCAACAGCTCCCTGTGTCCAGTAATTTTTCCAGTGTCCGGAAGAGGCTTGTTGTACTTCCGCAAAAGTCAGGATGGGAGAAGCGGACGCTTGCGGTGTGAATTGGCAGGTGAATGTAAATACACTGTCCGTTGGCGTGAGTACGAAATAGTTTGCACTTTTTTCACTCAGCTTCGCAGGGCCTTCCCAACTGATTGTTACATAATAGGTGGTTGCGTCGAGTGTTCTTTTTAACACGGCCGATTGTGCGTCTTCACTGACCAGGGTCGTGCTATGTTTATCATTCGCTTCCCAATTACAAGCATCGTCACAGTGACCGCCCGTGGGATAGGGGAAGTGGAACTTGATGCCGGCAGGTTGTCGGGCCGACAGGCGTGCGGCAATCATATCACGCTCCGGATGGCAGACTGTCTGAATGTGGTAGGGAGTTTCTTTGAGGGTGAACCGGCTGTTGATGATACCGTTCCACATATCCAGTGATTGCTGTATGTTTTGCACATCCGAGGGACGTACTTCATTTCCTAATTCGAGTCCGATGATACCCAGATGCAGGCGGTGTGGGTTTACACGATACCAGTCGGATGCTTCCTTTGCCCTGCTGGGTTCTTTGGGTTGGGTGGCATAGAACTCTTTGTGCCCGTGGCCGAAGTCATATTCCACCAAGGCTTCCTCCGGTTTATAGTTTTCGGGATTTCCGAAGCTGTGCCATCCCCATTGGCTTTGTGTACCCAGTGGAACTCCGTTTTTATAGACTTCGGGAAAAGTCTGCAACCCTGTAGCATCTACCGTGTAGGCAAATTCTCCGTTCCCTACCGACAGGGAGGATAATGAATCCATGGCGGTCACTTCCGGATTATTGCGCGTTACCAGTGCATGGCGGTCTATGGCTTCCTTTTTGGGAGAGGTGCAAGCGGCCAATGCAAACATTGTCAGAGCATAAATGGTGTGTTTCATTGTATATAGCTAATTTAAAAAGATGGATAATTCTGTTGTTTATGCGATATGATTCTATTTGCCCAGTTGCAGGCAACCCATGATGAAAGGACCGGTAGCTTTGGCATCGTTGTCACGCATTTTTTCGCCAATGTAATATTTAAAGCTTCCGTCGCGGTAAGGAGTGCCGCCCAGTCCGCCTACTTGGCAGCAACGGGTCAGCGTCAGAGTTCCGTCGGGGTTTTCGCGAAGCAATGTTTTCTTTAATCCGTTGAAGGCTTTTTCCGCGATAGTCCGGTATCGGGCGTCTATATATCCTTTGTTCACCGCTTTGGCATAAGCATACATACATTGGGTGGTTACAGATGCTTCGGGAAAATTACCTTCACGCTCGGGCTGGTCTATTACCTGATACCATAGACCGTCTCTTTGATAGTTGGGCAGGCTTTCTGCCAAACCTTGAATCCAACTGATAAGCGAGGCACGTCCGGGGTGGTTGTCGGGAATATAGTCCAGTACATCTACCATGGCCATGAACCACCAGCCTATACTGCGTCCCCAGAAGTTGGGTGAAGTACCGTTTTGCGGATTCGCCCAACGTTGGGATTTGCTCTCGTCCCAGGCATGATGATATAATCCGGTTTCCGGTGAATAGGTATGTTTGTGGCAAAGTGTGAATTGTTTTACCGCCTCATCAATCAGATCAGGACGGTTGAATTCCGCTCCATAGCGGGCTAGGAAAGGGGAAGCCATATAAAGTCCGTCCAGCCACATCTGATGTTGGTAGATCAATTTATGCCAGAAGCCACCTTCCAGCGTACGTGGTTGTCTTTTAAGTTGTTCAACCAGCAGGTCCATGGCTGCTTTGTATTTTTCTTTGCCTGTTTCTTTATAGAGGTCGAACAGTACTTTTCCTGAGTTGATGTAATCCAGGTTGTAAGTTGACATATCATAGAGGTGGATTTCTCCTTTTTCGTTAATCAAGCTATCCGCCCATTCCTCAACATACGTAAAATATCGTTTGTCACCGGTATTTTTCCACATATCCAGCATGGCACAACAGCCTACTCCTTGTGAATACCCGAAAAAGAGTCGTTTGCCATGATCCAGCTGGTAGGCTTTGGGAAAGCGGAGCATTTCAGAGTCGGCAAAGCGCCGGGCGTATGAATCGGCAGATATGCCGGGAAGGCGGGCTGGGACTGTAGGGAGAGAGGTTACGCACACTTCTCCACTGTACGGCATTGCTTTTTTGGCCTGGAGGGACATGGGAGTCATGCAGGCGGCCAATAAATAGATGTAGCAGTAATTTTTCATGGTGTTTCCTGTCGTTTTTATAGTCTTTGAATGATTTACATTTTTTGCTGATGTAAAAATAGGCTAATTAACGCTATAAGTCCATGAATAATTGTTCATTTAGATGGAAAATCTATCGGTTGAGTCTCTTTTTTAAGGAATATGTGTCAATAAAGAATGAATTTGTGGAAAAAATGGTAAGACAGAGAAAAACTGTTCACCCATTTGGCATTTGGAAGGAAATAAGGAATGACAAATGGGTGAACAGGATTGGACAAATCAGTTGTGTACCAGCGTACCTATATTCTCACCGGTCATTACTTTTTTCAGATTACCCACTGTGTCCATATCGAAAACGATAATGGGCAGGTTGTTTTCCTTGCACATGCAGGTTGCTGTAAGATCCATTACTTTCAAACCGCGCTTCAATACCTCATCGTAGGTGATATCGTCAAATTTCGTAGCAGTGGGGTCCTTTTCTGGATCAGCTGTATAAATGCCGTCCACGCGTGTTCCTTTCAGCATCACATCGGCTTCTATCTCGATACCACGCAGGGAAGACCCGGTATCGGTAGTAAAAAACGGATTGCCTGTTCCGGCAGACATAATCACAACTTCTCCGTTTTCCATCGCTTCAATGGCTTTCCATTTGTTGTAAAATTCCCCAATGGGTTCCATGCGGATAGCTGTCAATACACGTGCCTTGACTCCGGCTGCTCCCAATGCGGAACTTAATCCCAAGCTGTTGATAACGGTTGCCAACATGCCCATCTGGTCACCTTTTACACGATCAAAACCTTTGGAAGCTCCGCTCAGCCCCCGGAAGATGTTTCCACCACCGATTACAATACCTATTTGTACGCCAAGGTCGTGTATCTCCTTGATTTGTTGCGCATATTCACCCAGACGTTTTTCGTCTATACCATATTGCTTTTCGCCCATCAGGCTTTCGCCGCTCAGCTTCAGTAGAATTCTTTTAAATCTTGCCATATTGGTTTGTCTTTTAGTTTTTGCAAAGATAAAAATATTAATCTTTTTTACTTGTCTTATATCCTAAAATATTTCTTCCCATGGCCCCTTGCATCACTCCGCGAAGTAGAAGATAGGTAATGAATGCCATCCATAAAGCGTGATTGCCCATTGTCCCCCGGAAACCATAATAAATAAGAAAGAAACTGATAGAGGCTACTATCATGGCTTTCAGCATCAGATGGGTAGCTGTGGCGCCGATAAATATTCCATCGAGCAAAAAAGCCGAGAACCCTGCCAGCGGAATGGCAAGTACCCAATAAAAATAACTTTCGGAAGCATGAATGACGGTCGTTTCGTTAGTCAGTAATCCGAGAAAGGATTGTCCTCCTATGCCATATAATAAAGTGAAAGCAAGTGACAGGCCTAGTCCCCAGCCGAATAGTTGGCGAACCGTCTTGTGAAGTGCTTTCTGATTATTGGCTCCGATGTATCTTCCTGCCAATGCTTCTCCGGCGTATGCAAAGCCATCCATAATGTAGGAGAATAAAGTGAATAATTGCATCAGTAATGTATTGACCGCCAACACGACTTCTCCTTGTGCCGCACCTGCCGAAGTGAAAAAGACAGTAACCGCCACCAGGCAGATAGTACGGAAAAAGATATCCCTGTTTACTTGAAAGAAACGGTACATGGCCTGTTTGTCAAAGAAGGAATGCCATTCTATGCGTTTCCGCAGGGTGCTGTAGTAACGTAACCACAACAAATATGCCATGACTAGCCCGGCGTATTGTGCAGTTAACGTTCCGATAGCGACCCCTTCTATTTTCATTCCTAATCCATATACTAGAAGAAGACTGACCGCAATGTTCACTATATTTTGTGTGATGGCTATATACATGGGGAAACGGGAATTTTGCATACCGATATACCAGCCGGAGAAGCTGTATAATCCAAGTACCGCCGGAGCCCCCCAAATACAGATATAGAAATAGAGGGAAGCCAGATGTTCCACTTCTTCAGTGGTCTGGATAAAAGTGAAGGCGGTTCTTTCTATAGGATATTGCAAGACTAGCAGAGCAAATGCAATGAATAATCCCACTCCGACGGAACGGAGCAGTAACCGGGTGACTTCATTCAGGTCGTGCCTGCCGTAGGCTTGTGAGGTCATGCCGCTGGTTCCCATGCGCAGAAAACCGAAAATCCAGTAGATGATGTTGAAAAGCATTCCGCCTACAGCGATTGCTCCGATGTAGGCGGCAGCCCCCAAATGACCTACGATAGTAACATCAATCAAGCCCAACAAGGGGACGGTGATGTTTGAAACGATGGAAGGGATGGCTATTTGAAGTATTTTCTTGTTTCCGTTATTAAGTTGAATCATTTCATCTTTTTTTAATGGAATGCAAAGATACTTCCTTTTAGCAAATAATTGCTTGTTCTGTTTTTATTTAATAACACGAATCGGCAAATCCAGTGCTTCGTCATGAATCATGCGTGAGTTGCTTTGTCCTTTTTTAGGTCCGGGAATTAGCGGACTATAGGTCAGAACGTGTCGGATGCGGTTGCGCTGGTCTTGAGTGAACTGATTGGAATAACTGACGGCATAATCCATAATGTTGTAAGATATAAACTGGATATTACTGCAATTGGTCCGTTTTACAAGGTATGAATAGAGATTGTCCTCAGGTACATTTCCAGAGACAGCCCAGATGTAATCTGCGTCATACTCATATTTGTTATAGCTGGGGGTGTCTTCGCAATAGTCGGTATCCTCACAACCATCCATATTGTCTTCTGTTCCTTCATAGAACACATGATGCAGGCCTAAATAGTGACCCAGTTCATGGGCTACAGTAACGGTGATATCGGCAGAATTGTAAAGGTTTTCTGTGGATTGCGCATTTATGTATAGGCTGTTGATTGATGCACAATAAGGGAATCTTAAATTGCTTAATGATAAGTAAGTGTATTCTACAGAGCTAAGTCCTTCCAGAAAAGTGTTTCCTTTTGTTGAGAATGGTAGGTGGGAAATGCCTAAGATGGTACTATTGGACTCGTCGGTTGTGAAATTATAAACCATTACATTGATGTACCTGTTAGGATCCCATATAAATTTCACGTATTTCTTTGAATCATCCTGCATGAATGTATTGCAATCAATGGGGTAGCTTTCTGTCCACTGAACATATTCCACTCCCGGATCGGGCAATGTTTCTCCATCCGGATTGGTCTCGGCGAGTGTAAAAGTGAGGTTCATATCCACATTATTACCGGTGCCTTTGTAGAGTTTGTTGACTTTATCTAAGATGTCCGACAGGCGTTTGGCACTGACATATTGCAACGGGGCTGTTTTATCTTTATAAAGCACATGGAAGATAACCGGAAGGTTGTAATGATAATCTTCCGGGGAGATATTCCCTCCTTCTTGATTCAATTGAATGGTTTGGCTGATGTCTTGGGCAGAAACAGTGACTGTGACTGTTCTTGCGGTTTCTTCCAAGTTTGGTAAGAGATGAAGGCTGATTTTTTGATTGCCGTTGCCTTTATGGGGAGTTACGGTGCACCAAGATGCTGTAGTGGAAGTTGTCCATGTACTATTGCAGGTTACATTCACTTCCACCGTTTCTCCCTTGCTGCTGATATTGCTAAAAGAGGATTGGGATAATTCAAGCCGGGTTGGGCTGTCTTCATCTGAATCTTCACAACTTACGAGAGTGAACAATGTTGCTAAAACTAGAAAGATATATTTTATATTCATAATGAGGCATTTACTAATGATTGTCAGCAAAGATAGTGTTTTTATATTTTGCAAACGAATTTATAAGAGGTATTGTACCTCTTTAAATACATACCGGCGGATTTTTCCGTTTTCATCCTGCAATAAAAAATGGCCATCCGGCTCTACTCCTATTATTTCTGCCTTGAATTCTCCTTCGGCGTCGCAATAAGAGTATATGCCGTTTTTGTGAAAGAGCGCATTTTGATAACGCTGGATAATCGGAGTGATGTCCCCTTGTTTCAATAAAGAATAGTAGTTTCTTATCCTTTGCATGACAGCCTTCAGGATAGAGGTGGTATCATATTCCTGTCCAGTGATTTGCTTTAGTGATATAGGATTGGGAGCATCGCTGATAAACGTTTTCTGGTTGATATTTATCCCTATTCCCAAAATGCTTCGGGCTATATGTGTTCCAGTCAAATCGTTTTCTATTAATATGCCGCATATTTTTTTATCTTTCCAGTAAATATCATTCGGCCATTTGATGGAGATATCCTCCGTCCATCGGTCCAGTTCTTCTTTGATGGAAAGGGAGACAATCTGAGACAGGATAAATTGTCGCCGTGCTTCCAGAAAAGTGGGATAAAGTATCACACTGAAAAGCAGGTTTTTCCCTTTTTCTGTCTCCCAACTATTTCCCCGTTGACCTTTTCCGGCTGTTTGGAAATCTGATTGTACGACAGTAAATTCGGGCACCGTTTCTTTGTCGCTCAACTTACTTAGGTAATTGTTGGTAGAATCAGTTTCCGGAATATGTATTAAAAGAGAAGAATCAATGTAATTCATCATATTCTTGTTTTAGTTTACGGGTGAATTTTTTAATAACCTCTTCGTATGAGTGGTCTATCAGTGACAGAACCAGTTTGTCTTCAATGTCGCCTCGTAAGGACACTTGATTCCAGTATTTCTTATTGAAATGATAAGCTCCTTCAATGCCGGAATGATGTTCTCTTAGTTCCAGAGCATATTCAGGTTCACATTTTAAGGATAGCCATTCCGGATTGTCCAGTCCGATGCATGCATACATTTTCCCCATGACTTTGAATACCAGAGTGACATTGTCAAAAGGGAACTCTTCCGTTGTTCCTTTCTTTCTGATGCAGTAATCGCGTATTGTTTCTATGTCCATATATGATAATGTATATGTTGTTACCAAATCGGAGGATAAAAGGCTTCTTCAATATGCTCTATGGTGAAAGGAGCCTTTTCGCCCACTAAGGTGATGATGTCAAAGCGTACAGGTAAATCCACCGAGAACTTGCGCAAGTATGCATCCGTAGAAGCTATGATTCTGCGAATCTTCTGATCCGTTACGGCATCTTCCGGATTACCGAACCGGGTATTCTTACGCGTCTTTACCTCTATGACGACCAGTTCGTTCTGATATTCGGCGACAATATCCAGTTCTTTTTTCCCGCAATGCCAGTTCCGGTGGCGGATGGAATATCCCTTATCTATGAGATATGTGGCGGCTTCTTCTTCTCCTTCCTTGCCAAATTCGTTATGTTCTGCCATTCTGTTACTTTTTGCACAAAAATACTCTTTTTTATGTTTTGTATTTACAGAAGTAAAGCTAAATTTGCAGAGAATATGGCAAACAACGTAAAAAAGAGAGTGAAAGTACCGGCATCGACCCCTAAACGCAAGCAGCGCATGGTATGTCTGATGAGTGAGGAGGAGGTGCGGATTGTGGATTGTTATCTTAAAAAATATAAGATAACCAATAAGGCGCGTTGGTTACGCGAAACGGTTTTGACCTTTATCCACCAGAAGATGGAGGAGGATTATCCTACGTTGTTTAATGAACATGATATGAGAAGATAAGATGGCAGATGATACCTATTATATGAGACAAGCCCTGATGGAGGCTGTAAAGGCGGCTGAAGAGGGGGAAGTTCCGGTGGGAGCAGTGGTGGTCTGCCGCGACCGCATCATTGGCCGTGGCCATAATCTGACAGAAACATTGAATGATGTTACCGCTCATGCCGAAATGCAGGCTATCACTGCTGCGGCCAATACATTGGGGGGAAAATACCTGAACGAATGCGCTCTGTATGTTACAGTGGAACCGTGTGTGATGTGTGCCGGTGCCATAGCTTGGGCACAGACGGGAAAGCTTGTATTCGGTGCTGAAGATCCGAAGAGGGGATATCAAAAATATGCTCCCGATGCCTTGCATCCGAAGACGGTAGTGGTGAAAGGAATGCTTGCCGACGAGTGTGCCCGGTTGATGAAAGATTTCTTTAAAAATAAACGATAATCCTTATTTCACTTCCTCATAATCTACGTATTCTCCTTCATCGTCATCAAAGATTTTTTTTCTGCTTCCCGATGAATGAGAAGGTCTGTTTGAAGAAGACGAAGAATTTTCAATGTTCTCATGCTTGTCATTGGTTTGATTCTGAGTATAGGTGTTTTGTTTTGGGTTGGTAGAAGTATTACGCTGATAATTGAACGTAAACTTGCCCATTCCGAACAAACGCAGAATGCTGCCCAATATGGTGAAGCCGATAAAAATAATCAGCAGGAAAAGAACAAGTAGAAAACTTAAAAATCCAAACATAGTAATTTCTTTTTTATATATCACTTACAACAAGCGTGCCACGCCTATTGTTTACGCTCTTTTTTTAGTTAAAAGAGATAGAATGATATACCACAGGATGATGGCTGCAAAACTGCTGATTCTAAAGAAAACCAGCAAAGGGATGCATACAATGAGGAATATATAGCTGACTTTGTTCTGCTTCCAGGCAAGGCTTTTGAATTTTAAAGAGAACATCGGGATCTCCGCTACCAGTAATAATGACATGATCACTACCAGGATGAAAAGATATGCCGCATTGAAAGAATCGGAAATCAGGAAAGAATGTGCTCCTACAGTCAATGATCCCCAGAATAAAGCATTGGCCGGAGTGGGCATACCGATAAAACTGCTGCTCTGACGCGGATCAATATTGAATTTGCCTAGACGTAAAGCTGAAAATACGGAAATGAGAAATGCGGTATAAGGCATATAGTCGGCAACAGGCAATAGAAAATCAGGATAGTGTACCTCTTTGAATAGCGAAAAGACAATGGCGGAAGGTGCGAATCCAAAAGTGATGTCATCAGCCAGCGAATCCAGTTCTTTTCCTAAAGGTCCTGATACGTTGAACAAGCGTGCCAGCATTCCGTCAAAGAAATCGAATACAGCACCTGCTATAATAAAGGAGATGGCCAAGGTATAGTTTCCATTAAATGCCATGACACTGGCAATACAGCCGGAGAATAAATTACAGCAAGTTACGGTGTTGGGTATGTGGCGTGTGATACAGTTTGCCATGGGTGATTTCTTATTTTAGTTTAGCGATGACGGTTTCGTTACCTACAGTCGCCTGTCCCATTTTGACACAGACTTCAGTGCCCAGTGGCAGGTAAACATCTACACGCGAACCGAACTTAATGAATCCCATGTGTTCGTCAATGTAGCAATCTTCTCCGACTTCGGCGTAGGTCACAATGCGACGGGCAACGGCGCCTGCTATTTGGCGTGCCATGACAGTATGTCCTTCGGGAGTTTCAATAACAACCATGGAACGCTCATTTTCCGTACTGGCTTTGGGCAGCCATGCTTTCATGAATTTGCCGTTGTGGTGGTCTACATATTTCACCACTCCGTCTACGGGATACCAGTTGGCATGTACATTAACGATACTCATGAAAATAGAAATCATCAACCGGCGGTCATGAAAATATTCATGTTCGTCCACTTCTTCTATGACCACTATTCTTCCGTCTGCCGGAGCGACCACAATTTTTTCGGTGTCGTGCTCGAACAGCCTGATAGGACAACGGAAAAAGTTAACCATCAACAGGTAAACAACGATACTTGCGGCGGCAAATATGTAAAATGGAATTTTGCACTCAATTCCCCAGAATAACAGGGCATTGAGACCAATCAAAAGAATGGCACTCACAATTAAGATGCTTGTTCCTTCTCTATGTAGTCTTATTTTCTTTAATTTCTTCAGTCGGCTCATGATTGTATAAAACCAATTATCGTGCAAAAATAAACTTATTTTGAAAACCCTGCAAATAAAAGTTGCTAGAAATGCCTATTTCAACTCCTTTTAAGATAAAAAAAGCGAATGTTGATAACTTCTTCTTTATCTTTTTGCAGGTTTTATGAAAGCGGAGTATCTTTAGAAAATTTTTTAGGAGAACAAAGATTATGCAGGATTTTGTCCATTTACATGTTCATACCCAGTATTCTATTCTTGATGGTCAGGCGTCTATTCCACGTCTGGTAGACAAGGCTATGGCTGATGGTATGAAAGGTATAGCCGTAACAGACCATGGCGATATGTTCGGTATCAAGGAATTCTTCAACTATGTGAATAAGAAGAATGGCGGAACGAATGGTGAGATAAAGGATTTGAAGAAAAGAATAGCCGGACTGGAAAAAGGAGCGGTGGAATGTGAGAATCCCGAGGCGGAACTTGCGGCTTGCAAGGAGAAATTGGAGGCGGCGAAGAAAAAGTTGTTTAAACCGATTTTCGGTTGCGAGATGTATGTGGCACGCCGCCGTCTATTTAATAAGGAAGGAAAACCCGATCAAAGTGGTTATCACCTGGTGGTGCTCGCCAAAAATGAAAAAGGATATCATAACCTCATAAAACTAGTGTCAAAGGCATGGACGGAAGGATTCTACATGCGTCCGCGTACCGACCGTGTGGAATTGGAAAAATATCATGAGGGGCTGATTGTCTGTACAGCGTGTATTGCCGGAGAAGTGCCTAGAAATATTATAGCCGGGAAATATGAAGAGGCGGAAGAGGCTATTCAATGGTATAAACGTGTTTTCGGAGATGATTTCTATTTGGAGTTGCAACGTCATAAGGCGACGGTCCCTCGTGCGAACCATGAAGCTTATAAATTGCAGCAGATAGCAAATGAAAAGCTGATTGAATATTCCAGGAAATTCAATGTCAAGCTGGTTTGTACCAACGATGTTCACTTTGTGGATGAAGAAAATGCTGAAGCACACGACCGGCTGATCTGTCTGAGTACGGGGAAGGACCTGGATGATCCGAACCGTATGCTTTATTCAAAGCAAGAGTGGATGAAGACACGTGCCGAGATGAATGAAATTTTCGCCGATGTACCTGAGGCTCTTTCAAATACGGTGGACATTTGTGACCAGGTGGAATTTTATAGCATAGACCATGCACCGATTATGCCTACTTTTGCCATTCCTGAAGATTTTGGAACAGAAGAGGAATATCGGAAGAAATATACAGAAAAGGACTTGTTTGATGAATTTACTCAAGACGAGAACGGTAACGTGGTGATGAGTGAGGATGCTGCCAAAGCCAAGATTGAGAAACTGGGTGGCTATGACAAACTTTATCGTATCAAACTGGAAGCTGACTATCTGAAAAAGCTGGCTTTGGAAGGTGCACGCAAGCGTTATGGAGAAGTCTTGAGTGAGGAAGTGCAGGAACGGATCAAGTTCGAGCTCCATATTATGAAGACGATGGGTTTCCCTGGTTACTTCTTGATTGTGCAGGATTTTATCCGTGCCGCGCGTGAAGAACTGGATGTGTCTGTTGGTCCGGGACGTGGATCGGCGGCAGGTTCTGCCGTAGCATATTGCTTAGGCATCACCAAAATAGACCCGATCGCATACGATTTGCTGTTCGAGCGTTTCCTGAATCCCGACCGTATCTCTTTGCCTGATATTGATGTGGATTTTGATGATGATGGTCGTGGACGGGTGTTGAATTGGGTGACAGAGAAATATGGTCAGGAAAAGGTGGCGCATATCATTACTTACGGTACGATGGCAACCAAACTGGCTATCAAGGATGTGGCCCGTGTTCAGAAATTACCTTTGTCGGAGTCCGACCGTTTGTGTAAGCTGGTTCCGGACAAGATTCCTGATAAGAAAATGAATTTGCCCAATGCCATAGCATACGTTCCGGAATTGCAGGCGGCGGAAGTATCACCCGATCCTGTTTTGCGTGATACGATAAAGTATGCGAAGATGTTGGAGGGTAATGTCCGTAATACGGGCGTGCACGCGTGCGGTACTATTATATGTAGGGATGATATTACGGACTGGGTACCTGTAAGTACGGCGGATGATAAGGAAACCGGTGAAAAAATGCTGGTAACTCAGTATGAAGGTTCGGTCATTGAAGATACCGGATTGATCAAGATGGACTTTTTGGGCTTGAAGACCCTTTCTATCATCAAAGAGGCGATTGAAAATATCAAGCATAGTAAAGGTATTGTTTTAGATATTGATGAAGTGGATATTTCAGATCCTCCTACTTATGCTCTTTATAGTGAAGGACGGACAATCGGTACATTCCAGTTTGAATCTGCCGGTATGCAGAAATATTTGCGCGAATTGGAACCTAGTACTTTTGAGGATTTGATTGCGATGAATGCCCTTTATCGTCCGGGGCCTATGGATTACATTCCGGACTTTATCGACCGTAAACATGGCCGTAAGCCTATTGAGTACGATATTCCTGTTATGGAGAAATACTTGAAAGATACGTATGGCATTACGGTATATCAGGAGCAGGTCATGCTTTTGTCACGTTTGCTGGCGGATTTTACCCGTGGTGAATCCGATGCTCTGCGTAAAGCGATGGGTAAGAAACTAAGAGACAAGCTGGACCACATGAAGCCTAAGTTTATTGAAGGTGGACGAAAGAACGGTCATGAACCCAAAGTACTGGAGAAAATTTGGGCAGACTGGGAAAAGTTTGCTTCATACGCATTCAACAAATCTCATGCCACCTGCTATTCATGGGTGGCGTATCAGACAGCTTTCCTGAAAGCGAACTATCCGGCGGAATATATGGCGGCTACCATGAGCCGGAATATCTCGAATATCACGGAAATTACCAAATTGATGGACGAGAGCAAGGCGACTGGCATCATGACCAAGGGACCCGATGTGAATGAAAGCTACTTAAAGTTTTCTGTAAACCGTAAAGGAGATATCCGTTTCGGGCTGGGAGCCATTAAAGGAGTGGGCGAAAGTGCTGTTCAGTCTATCCTTGAAGAGCGTGAGAGAAATGGAGAATATAAAGATATCTTCGATTTTGTACAACGTGTAAACCTCTCGGCTTGCAATCGTAAGAATATAGAAAACCTGGCTTTGGCAGGTGCTTTTGACAGTTTCACGGGAATTAAGCGTGAGGACTTTTTTGTGAAGAACGCCAAGGATGAAACCTTTACCGAAGTTTTGGTACGTTACGGAAATAAGTATCAGATGGATAAAGCCGCGGCTGCAAATTCATTGTTCGGAGGTGAGAATCAAGTGGACATTGCTACTCCGGAAATCATTCCGTCTCCTGCATGGGGCGATCTGGAACGTTTGAATAAGGAACGCGATCTGGTAGGTATCTATCTTTCTGCTCACCCGTTGGATGAGTATGCTGTCATATTGGAGAATGTATGTACTGCTCACATGGCGGAACTTGCCGATTTAACTCCTTTGCAAAATAGAGAACTGACTATGGGCGGTATTGTCACAGCTGTGCGTGAGGGATACACCAAGACGGGAAAGCCGTACGGCATTGCCAAACTGGAAGATTATTCGGGCTCGGCGGAATTTGCTTTCTTCGGTAATGAATGGGTGGAGAAAAAGAACTTTTTCATGACTGGTATGTTTTTATTCATGCGGGGGAAGTGCCAACCAAAGCAATGGCGGCAGGAAGAATGGGAGGTAAAGATCAGTACCATTGAACTGTTGCCCGAAGTAAAGGAAAAGATTATAGAGAAGATTACTGTGTCCGCTCCTTTGTCCGCATTGGACGAAGAATTGATTACGGAATTCTCTGCATTGATCAAGGCAAATCCCGGAAATGCTGAACTTTATTTCCATGTGATGGACGAGGATGGACAAATGTATGTCAATTTGATGTCACGTACCATGAAAGTTTCGGTTCAGAAAGAGATTATGACTTATTTAAAGAGTCAACCGCAGCTCTCATATAAAATTAATTAGTATATTTGCGCTAACATTTTAAATAATAAGTATAATAATTATGGCACTAGAAATTAAAGATGGTAATTTTGAAGAATTGCTGGCATCAGGCAAACCTGTAGTAGTTGATTTTTGGGCAACATGGTGTGGTCCTTGCAAGAAAATAGCTCCGGATGTTGAAGCTTTGGCTGAACAATATAAGGATCAGGTAATTATTGGAAAGTGCGACGTGGACGATAACGACGAACTGACCGGTAAATTTGGTGTACGTAACATCCCTACGGTTCTTTTCATCAAAGACGGTGAAGTGAAAGACAAAACTGTAGGTGCGGTGACCAAAGCTCAACTGGAGGAAAAAATAAAAGCTTTACTGTAATAAAAAACAATATTCACCCCTTTAATATATACGACTATGGGAATGGAAGACGATTTCTTATTGGAAGATGAGGATGATCAGAAAACAATAGAGTTTATCAAAAATTATCTGCCTCAGGATTTGAAAGATAAATTCACGGAGGATGACCTGTATTATATCCTTGATGTGATTGTGGATTACTATACCTCCAGCGGATGTCTTGACGTACAACCTGATGAAGAGGGATACATTAATATTGATCAAGATGAAATTGTGAATTACATAGTCAAGGAAGCCAAGAAAGACGGAATGGGGCCTTATGAGCCCGATGATGTATTCTTTGTGGTTCAAGGGGAAATGGAATATGGAAATTCATTGGGACAGGTAGATTAAAAGTAAATCTTATTATAAGATAGAAAATGCGCATCTCTTTATGGGAATGCGCATTTTTTTGCGCTTGAAAATAGGTATAACCCATTATTAGCTCTCTTATTTCTTTTGTAAAAGAAAATAATAGAATACCTTTGTAAAAACACTCATGCTCATTTTAACTATAAAAACATTACTTAATGGCTAAAAAGAAAAATTCCCAATCTCTACCTGGCTTGTTGGAGGAAATCATGTCTTTATTGACTCTGGAAGAACAGGAAATTGCACTTGAATTGTTTGATGATGGGGTAAATCAGGTAGATGAACAGTCTCATATTTATTATCATTACCAGTGTCCTGATTATAGGCTGATAGCACAGCCTGTTGCACCTTATCTGATGCCTTTGTGGAAAATGAATGATGTAAATGCGCTGTCACCGGCTGAAATCTATTCTTCCTGTGCTGTTGTTCCGCAAGAAATCTTGGAGCGCGATCTTCGCAATTTTATCTTTAATATTTTTGTTCAATATAGGAAAATGTCTAGCGAATGTCATTCATATAGACTGTGGTATGCATTAGGAATCATGGAGCATTTTCGTATGGAACGTTGTTTGGATATTGTTTTGGAAGTGTTACGGCAAGATCTGGATTTTTATGATTTTTATTTCGGTTATTTGTATGAAACGATGTTATCCGCCATTACCTATCAGTTGGGACAAAATCAACTGGATGTTTTGATGGACTTTATGAAGGAGCCCGGATTGCTTCTTATGTCTAAATATAGAGTCGTTGAAGCGGTTGCCCATATTGTGATAGCTCATCCCGACAGAAGGGGGGAAGTGATGGGCTGGTTTGGCAGTTTGTTGGATTACTATTTTGACATACTGAAAGATCAGAAGAATGATATTTGTCCCACTTTGCTGCTTGACCATGTTACAGCCTGCATGATGGATATTCGTGGGGTGGAGACTTTACCTGTTTTGCAAAAGATTTATCGGACTTATCATATTAAGCCTTATGGCATTCCAAGTATCAATGAACTAAAGAAGAAAATGCCTTATGCCGAAATGCACGGACTGGAAATGGAACGGGTGGAGGATTATTTAGTTGAAATGTTTGAAGCTGTCACTGATGAGGCAGAGGATGGGGGGATTTACGATGATCCGCTTTATATGGAGGAACAGCCTGCAAAAAAACTTAGAATAAAAATTGAATTGAAAGATTCTGAACCGTTAGTTTGGCGTGTGTTGGAGGTTCCTTCGAATATTTGTCTGGAAAGATTTTCTGAAGTGGTAGAGGCGGCAATGGGATGGGAGGGTTATCATTTGCACCAGTTTATTAAAGGGAGCACTTGTTATCTCCCTCCCAAAGATCAGCTGGATGATTGCGGCTTTTTCGAAGGTATGTCCAAGCAGGTTGATTCCGGTGTGTTTTCTTTGGGTGACTTATTAAGTCGTAAAGGATCAAAGATTAAATATGAATATGATTTCGGCGACAGTTGGATGCATGAAATTATATTGGAATCCCGTCAGTCTTATAAGAGAGAGGAGATTCCGGCTATAGTCTTGTTGGATGGTGAAAATGCCTGTCCTCCAGAAGACTGTAATGGTATATGGGGGTATAGGGAAATGCTGAAAGCTTTAGAAAAGCCCCGATCCAAAGCTGCACGTGAATATAAAGAATGGTTGGGGTATGATTTTGATCCTACTGATTTTGATCTTGATGAAGCCAGGGGGCTGCTGGCTGAAATTGTGGATTGACTGGATACCTTGTTATGGGAAGCGGGTAAAAATCCCGCCCCTTTCCGGAAGGCCTTATGTTTGTGAATATGGAATTAACTATTCACATCATCTGTTTATTGTGTTTATACGATGCCCTGTACATTCAAAAAGAAATAAATTCCTGTAGCTATCATTAATAATCCTAATACGGCATAGAAAAGTCGTGCACGCTGGCGTCCTACATTATTGACAATGAACTGTGTGTTGTGTGCGGTAAAAAACCACTCCCAATTAAATAAGGCTGCCATAATGGACAGCAGTCCTACCAATACAAATATGGCTTGAATCAGATAATGCATTCCCATGTTTTGATGAATTTGGCTGTAGGGGCGGATGCTATCCGTCCCTACAGTAGATATTTTTCTTTTATTCAGCTTCAGAAGCGCATGACGCGGCTTCCATCCTCGGATTCTTCAATCTCGACTTTTACAGCATCGCCCGGCAGAAGCTCTTCTATCAGTTCGGGCCATTCGATGAAGCAGAGAGCACCGCTATAGAAATAATCTTCGTATCCCATGTCGTACACTTCATCCAGTTTCTTGATGCGATAGAAATCAAAATGGTAAATAAGTTCACCGGTTTCATCCGAACGGTATTCATTGACAATGGCAAAAGTCGGCGAGTTGATCACATCTGTTACCCCCAGTTCCTCGCATACTGCTTTGATAAATGTTGTCTTACCAGCTCCCATCTTTCCGTAGAAAGCGAAAACGGTATTGTCACCCATGGCCGCGATGAACTGTTTGGCAGCTTCGTGGATAGAGTCTGAAGAATTGATTTTAATTTCCATATCCATTGGTTTGATTGAGTTTCTTTTGTTTGCAAAGGTACACGCTTTTCCCTATTTTGCAAAAAGTATAGATGAGGATTGAGAAAAAGATTATAGCTGCACCTGAAGGGACTTGTAATTTGTAAGAAATGAACAGTCCACCTAGACAACCTGCATAACCTGTGATGACAGACCACCAAATAATTTTTTTGAAACTGTGGGTAAACAAGTTGGCGGTCATTTGCGGTAAAGTCAGCAGGGAAATGGCAAGTACTATGCCTACCATGCGGAGACATGATACGATGGTCAATGCGATGAACATCATCAGAATATATTCAAATAAAGCAACCGGAATACGTTGGGAACGGGCAAACTCCCGGTCGAAAGCGATGTAAATGATAGGGTTCAGAAATAAAGTGAAGAATAGTATCAACAGTATGGAAAGAATGGCAAGTAACAAAATATCTGCCGGCGTGATAGTCAGGATGTTGCCGAATAGAAAGGCTGATAAATCGGGAGTGAATCCTGGAGCCAGGAAGCTGAAGATGATACCTACCGCCATACCGAAAGTCCAGAACACAGCGATGGCGGAGTCTTCGCGCATGTCCTTTCGTTTGCTTAACCATTCTACTCCAAAGGCAGAGAGTACGGAGAAGATGGCGGCAGAGAGTAGAGGAGAGATGCCTGCGTATAATCCTAGTCCGATACCTCCGAAAGAAGCATGGGTAATTCCCCCACTGATGAACACCAGACGGCGCGTCACAATGTATGTGCCGATAATGCCGCAGGCAATGCTGGCAAACAGACTTCCCAGCAGGGCATGTTGGAAGAAGGTATAATGCAAAAGTTCTACTATATCCATATTCTTTTTTCAGTGGTTTTTTATTCGAATGGAAGTTTTGTCTGGCTGTAGGCGGGTTATTTGAATCTTCGTTCACCTACAATCAGGAAAAGCTCGTCTTTCAGTTCATCCGGCAGTTCTACTCCACGCAATTGCAGGCTACGGCTCCATCCGGCTACCTCATCCTCTTTACAAGTGTACATGATTTCCCGAAATTCTTCCACTTCTTCTTCGGTATAACCGTTCGAGGGACGGCCGCGAAAACGGTCCAGTTCCTCATCGTCATAATATTCTATTTTTTTGCTGACGGCGGCAAGCAAGCTTTCTTTTTCACAGATTTCATGCTGTCCGCAACATTCGGCGTCTGCTTCTACTATTTCGGGAGCGGCTTTCAATTCTCCGCTTTCTATCTTTTTTTGTATCTGGCGGTTGTGTAAAACTCCCACTGCCATGGCGATACCTGCCAGAATAATCAGACCAATAATAAGTATGAGCATAACTTTATACCTCCTCTATTATAAAACCGGCTTTCTTTAAATCTTTCCAATAGTAAGGATAGGACTTCGAGACGACCTGCGGGTTGTTAATCCGGATTTCGGGCATCACTACGCAAACCGGAGCGAACGCCATAGCCATGCGGTGGTCCTCATAAGTGTCAATGGCAGCATCAGCGGTCATTTCACACCGTTCACCTTCCCAAGACAGAATGCGGCCATCTGTTTCATGAAGTATATATCCTAATTTTCCCATTTCTTTTATCAAGGCTGCCATACGGTCTGTTTCTTTAATCTTCAAACTTTGTAAGCCTGAGAAGCGGAAGGGAATATTCATTAACGCGCAAGTAACGACAAATGTTTGTGCCAGATCCGGTTGGTTGATGAAGTCATAATCCAGTCGTTCGGCTATTTTACCGGTCTTTTTCAATGTTACCGTTTTATTTCCATAAATACTTTCGATTCCTAGTGACTGGAAAATCTCAGCCACTTTGCTGTCTCCTTGATAACTTGTTTCGAATAATCCCGGCAAAATGATTTCCGCTTCGTTGGAAAGAGCGGCTATCTGATACCAATAAGAAGCTGCGCTCCAGTCACTTTCCACATAAAAAGGGATGGATTGGTAGGGGGCCGGCTCAACCTTTAGTTGATATTCATTGAGCCATTGGGCCTTAGCTCCAAAATCGTTCATCAGTTGCAGGGTAAGGTTGATGTAAGGGCGGGATATGATTTCTCCTGTCAGTGTGAGGGTCAGTCCGTTGCTTAGTATAGGGGCAATCATCAATAAGGCTGATATATATTGGGAACTGACGTTGCCCGGCAGGCTGATGCTGTCTTTCTGCAGTGCGTGCCCGGTGATACGCAGGGGAGGATATCCGTCATTGATTATATATTCTATTTCTGCGCCCAACTCACGCAAGGCATTGACCAGTACTTGAATGGGGCGTTGCTGCATACGTTGTGTACCTGTGATGATCCGTGTTCCCGGAGTGACGGACAAATAAGCGGTGAGAAAGCGCATGGCTGTTCCGGCCGCCATAATGTCTATGGTATCTTTGCCGTCGTTCAAGGCGTGAACCATTACTTGAGTATCATCGCAGTCAGACAGATTCTCAGGTTGGAATGTCCCATTGCCCAGTGCGTTGATAATCAGTGCACGGTTACTGATACTCTTGGAAGAGGGGAGTTGGATAGTTGTATGTATTTGGGCGGGTGCCGTTACTTTTATTTGCATCATACCTTATATAATAATGTGTATCGGATTGCAAAGGTAGAAATATTATCTTAATACTTGATAGGTTGGCACTTAAAAAAGGAAGCCAGAGGGCATAAAAAAAGCCGGGAACATAGAAAAGTGGTTGTTTAGTTCCCGGCCCGAACATATAGTGAAAGTTAAGCTATGGTGATGTCTGGATCCAAATAAACGTCTTGAATGGTATTTAACAATTCAATACCGTCTTTCATTGGTTTTTGAAAGGCTTTACGTCCGCTTATGAGGCCCATACCTCCGGCGCGTTTGTTGACGATTGCTGTTATGACCGCATCTTTCAGGTCGGAGCTGCCATGAGATTCTCCTCCTGAGTTGATTAATCCTACACGTCCCATGTATCCATTGGCTACTTGATAACGGCAGAGGTCGATAGGGTGTTCTGAAGTCAGTCCGGTATAAACTTTTTCATTTGTTTTTCCAAATTTGATAGCTGTGAAACCACCATTGTTAACCGGCAGCTTCTGTTTTACAATATCCGCTTTGATCGTAACTCCCAGGTGATTGGCCTGTCCGGTCAGATCGGCTGCTGCATGATAATCTACACCATCTTTTTTAAAAGCGTTGTTACGTAAGTAACACCATAGAATAGTAGCCATGCCCAGTTCGTGGGCATATTCAAAAGCTTCCGCTATTTCAACCAGCTGTCTGCGGCTTTGTTCGGAACCGAAATAGATGGTGGCGCCTACTGCTACCGCTCCCATATTCCAGGCTTCTTTTACAGTGCCAAACAGAACTTGGTCGTAGGAATTGGGATAAGTCAGTAATTCATTGTGATTCAGTTTGACAATGAAGGGAATCTTGTGGGCGTATTTGCGGGCTACGGCACCCAATACTCCGAAAGTGGAGGCAACACCGTTGCAGCCTCCTTCAATAGCGAGTTTCACGATATTTTCCGGATCAAAGTAAAGTGGGTTGGGAGCGAATGAGGCTCCAGCCGTATGTTCTATCCCTTGATCTACCGGAAGAATGGATACATATCCTGTATTTGCGAGTCGTCCGTGTCCCAACAGGGTTTGAATACTGGCCAATGTACGGATATTACGGTCTGATGATATCCAAATATCATCAATGGTGTTTGGAGAAGGGAGATGGATTAATGCTTTATCTATAGTCTTGCAGGTGTGCTCCAGGTAAAATGCTGCTTGGTCACCCAATAAATTTGTTATTTTATTCATACTGTTTTTTCTTTAATTTATTCATACTGTTTTATCATCTGTCCTGCGATGGAGATTCGGGGAAGTGCAGAAGGGTTATTTCTCTCCACCGGGTTCGGTCTTTCCTTGATTGGCTACTGCCTCCATCTGTTTTTTTATTTCTTCCGGGTCTCCCAAAAAGTAATCTTTCTTTAAATTCAGGTTGTCATCAAACTCGAATACATACGGAACGGCGGTGGGCAGGTTAAGACCTACGATTTCATCTTCCGGTATGTGTCTCAAATATTTGATGATTCCTCTGAGGCTGTTCCCGTGAGCTACTACCAATAGTTCATTTGCTGTGGTCAGATTGGGAAAAATGATGCATTTCCAATAAGGCAATATACGATCTATTGTTTCTTTCAGAGATTCAGTGCGCGGAAGATCTTTGTCGGGAACTTCTTTATAACGGGCGTCTGTTGTCGGATTGCGCGGATCGTCCTCAGGCAGAGCATCGGGTGCCACGTTAAAGCTGCGACGCCATATCAGAACTTGTTCTTCTCCATATTTAGAAGCTGTCTCGCTTTTGTTTAATCCTTGCAAGGCACCATAATGTTTCTCGTTTAGGCGCCAGCTTTTCTCTACAGGTATCCAGTCCTGATCCATTTTATCCAGCACACAGTTTAATGTTTTGACCGCGCGTTTTAAAAAAGAAGTGTAAGCCTTGTCAAAATGAAATCCTTTTTCTTTCAAGAGCTTGCCTGCTTGATTGGCATCGGCGATGCCTTTTTCGGTTAAATCCACATCTGTCCATCCTGTAAAACGGTTTTCCTTGTTCCAGGTACTTTCTCCATGGCGGAGTAATACGATTCTTTTCATTTGTTCTCCTTTCTTTATTGCCCGGTAATACATTTTCTGCTGGCTGCAAAATTAGTTGTAGCATACATACTTATCAATACCCATTAATTATGAATTTAACAACGGAAGACGAGAATTTGTTTCTCTTTTTATTATTTTTGTGCTCTGTAATTAAACACATGTCATGGAAAAAATTAAAAATGGACTAATGGGATTTATACTGGGAGATTGGTTGGGAATGCCTTACAGGGGAAAAGGGAAGGGAACTTTTAAACCTGTATGGAAAAAATCTTATCTTCGGGGAGATAAATGTTCGGGGAATACCTCAATGTTGTTATGTGCGTTGGACAGTCATTATAATTTGGAACTTTATCGGCAGAATTTAAAAGATTGGTATTTCAATAAAAAATATACGGGGGAAAACATAGAGTTTGATATTGATCAGGTGACTCAGAAAGCAATTATGAAGAATTTCAGGGGGGTGTCTTCGGATTCTAATAGTGGAAACCGTAGTTTGATGGGGTGTTGCGTTTTGGCTTTTTCATCGTTGTCCAAGGAGGAGATTCTTCCTTTTATCAAGGCCACTCATAACAGCCGTTATAGTTTTAAATACACTTGGTTCTTTATCGAGTTTATTCGTTGCCTGTTGAAATATGAAGATAAGGAACAGGCACTACAGCAGGCCCAGCAGAGATGTGATGTGGAGATTAACAGGCAAAATCTTTACAATGGAAGTTTTGTTGTAGATACGGTGGAATCTGTGATCAATTGGTTTATGGCAGGAAATAGTTATAAGGAATGTGTATTTTTGGCTATAAACGCGGGCAAATCAAGTGATGCGGTAGGGGCGCTGACCGGTTTGCTGGCCGGAATATATTATGGACTGGATTTAAAGAATGGAGTAAAAGGGTTTAGTACAATGGAACCTTATATTGATTCATTTATCCAGTATCTTAATCCCACTCTTTAAAATCCAATGATAGCTGTTCCCATTGTTTCTTTATTTCTCCTCTTTCTTCTTTAGGATTGGAAACGGATAGTCCGATGAGGCGGATGGGGTGGTTTTCATAATCAATTTCCTCCAATAGTTTTTTGGCTAGCGGAAGAATTTTATCCATACTTGTCAGTTCGCTGTTTTGAGTGATGCTTCGGGTTATTTGGTTAAAGTTGTGAAATTTTATTTTTAAGGTAAGCGTGTTGCCGCTGAAATGGGTACGTTTCAGCCTTTCTAATAATTCGGTGACTACATGATAGAGCTCGATGATGGCGGAAGAACGAAGAGAAATGTCTTTTTCCAAGGTGTGTTCGCATCCTACGGACTTACGGACTCTTACAGGTTCTACAGGACGGAGATCTATGCCTCGTGCGAAATCATAATACAGACAGCCTGCTTTGCCAAACTGCCGGGTGAGCATCTCTAAAGTGCAGGTCTGTAATTGGGCACCATTATAAATTCCTAATGTGTGCATTTTTTTGGCTGTCACTGGGCCTACTCCCCAAAAAGATTCGATGGGAAGGCGGGCGATGAAGTCTAGTGCCTGATCGGGATGTATGGTACACAATCCGTCGGGCTTGCGGTAATCCGATGCGATCTTGGCCAGGAACTTGTTATAAGAAATTCCGGCTGAAGCTATCAATCCCAATTCTTTACGAATACGTTTCTTTATTTCTTTGGCAATATCTATGGCAAGTGAGATGCCTGCTTTGTTTTCGGTTACATCCAGAAAGGCTTCATCCAGTGACAGAGGCTCTATGACATCTGTATAAGTATGAAATATATTGTGTATCTGCTGTGATGCAGCCTTGTAAACATCCATCCGGCCCGGGACAAAAATCAGTTCCGGACAAAGTCTTTTGGCTTTTTGTGATGACATGGCGGAATGTACTCCGTAACGGCGTGCTTCATAGCTGGCGGCAGCTACTACACCTCGTTCTTCGGCGTGGCCCACTGCAAGCGGTTTTCCACGCAATTCGGGGTTGTCACGCTGTTCCACCGATGCGTAGAATGCATCCATATCGATATGTATTATCTTACGTTCGGGCATCTTCATGAAAATTGTAGAGCAAAGGTATAAAAAAGGCTTTGGGTTGGTGAACTCTTTAACAGCTTTTTTTGTTCTATTTTCATTCATATCATTTCTATAGGACGAATATGGGAAAGGCACGTAAGAACTACTCTATTTACCTGATGATGCTATTGATATTCGGAGGGCTGATTTATGCCGCTATAATGGGCGGTGAGCGTTTTCTGCATTTGTCACCTGTACAGTCGGTGGCAGCAGATGATGACGCTTTTGCTATGTTTAAAACTATATTACTTGATAATCTGACTCATCCTTTTTCCATCTTGCTCATTCAGATTATAGTCGTATTGATTGCGGTTCGTATTTTTGCTTCCGTGTTCCGTTATATAGGGCAACCGGGAGTGATAGGTGAGATCGTGGCGGGAATTGTTCTGGGACCTTCTGTGTTGGGAGCTCTTTATCCTGAGTTTTTCGGTTTTCTATTCCAACCGGATTCTTTGACCAATCTGGAGCTCATCAGTCAGTTAGGTCTGGTGCTGTTTATGTTTGTTATTGGAATGGAGGTTGATTTTGGTGTGCTGAAAAATAAGATCAACGAAACGTTGGTTATCAGTCATGCCGGAATCTTGGTGCCTTTCTTTTTAGGAATGTTGGCTTCTTACTGGGTGTACGAGGAATATGCTTCCCGGCAAACAGCTTTTCTTTCCTTTGCTTTATTTATCGGCATATCTATGAGTATTACTGCTTTCCCTGTTTTGGCGCGTATTATTCAAGAACGTAATATGACACGGAAACCTGTGGGAATTCTTACAATAGCTTCTGCGGCCAATGATGATGTGACGGCTTGGTGCCTGTTGGCGGTTGTCATTGCCATTACAAAGGCGGGAACTTTTGGAGGTGCTTTGTACACTGTTTTCCTTACATTTGTCTATATCGCTGTGATGTTTGTGGTTGTCCGTCCGTTTTTAAAGAAGATCGGTATGCTTTATACCAATAAGGAAGTTATCAACAAGACTTTTGTCAGTTTTATATTTTTGGTCTTGGTCTTATCGGCGGCTGTTACGGAAATTTTGGGTATTCATGCTTTGTTTGGCGCTTTTATGGCGGGGGTGGTCATGCCTTCTAATTTTGGTTTCCGTAAGGTAATGATGGAGAAGGTTGAGGATATAGCATTGGTTTTTTTCCTGCCGTTGTTTTTCGCCTTTACGGGATTACGCACACAGATAGGATTGATAAATACACCAGAGTTATGGTGTGTATGTCTGCTATTAGTTACTGTGGCTGTTGTCGGAAAATTTGGTGGGTGTGCTGTAGCTTCCCGTCTGGTGGGTGAATCTTGGAAAGATAGTTTCACCATAGGTACTTTGATGAACACCCGCGGATTGATGGAATTGGTGGCATTGAATATAGGTTATGAGTTGGGGGTGCTTCCTCCGTCTATCTTTGTTATTCTGATCATCATGGCTTTGGTTACGACGTTTATGACGACACCTTTGTTGAATTTGGTGGAATGGGGCTTTGCGGCAAGAGAGCAAAAAAAGGTTTTGCAACGGAAACTGCTTTTGTTCTTTGGACGTCCCGAAACAGGTAGTATGTTGTTGTCGGTATATAAGTTGCTTTTTGGAAAACAACTTTCTTATCATCAGGTAATTGCAGCTCATTATACAACGGGTACCGATGCGAACCCTACCAGTGTTGAACAATTTTTTGAAGAAAGTTTTATTCCTGTTGAAAAACAGGCGGAGCACTTGGATATACATATAGAAAAGCGGTATAGGGTTACTGATAATCTGGTATCTGATATGATTTCCACTGTAGAGGCGGAGTCACCGGATATTTTGTTGTTGGGAGCGGGCCCTCGTTTCATGACTGACGGTGAAAAGTCGATGACTTCTTTTTTTGGTTTGTTTCGTAAAAAGGTGGACGATGTGTTAGAACATGCTTCTTGTCCTGTCGCTATCTTTGTAAATCGTGACTATCATGATGGAGATGAACTGGCTGTATTGATAAATGGGAGTATGGATCGTTTCCTTTTCGCTCATGTGCGCCATTTATTGGAAAATGGAGATCGTTTTATTCGTTTATATTATTTCAGCGGTGGAAGTGAAGAATATATGGGACAAATACATAAGATCAATAAGCAGTATGCAAATAGGGTGCATCTGTATCCGTTGGTCGAGATGGAGGATTTGGCCTTGTCGACCATCCATGGGTTGCTTATTTTAAGCTATGATACTTGTGTGGGGATTGCCGCCAATGAAAAAGTCTTTAAAGCACTCCCTTCTTTATTGGTTATGAAGGATGCATCTTAAAAGATTGACTTTTTTAACATACCCATAGGATTTTCGGACTGACCCGAAAAAAAAGCATCGACAATCTTCCGATTATCAATGCTTTACGGTTAGTCGGGGTGACTAGATTCGAACTAGCGACCACACGCCCCCCAGACGCGTACTCTAACCGGGCTGAGCTACACCCCGTTGTTTTTGCTTAACGGGTGCAAAGGTACGTATTTATGGGTGATTTGCAAATTTTTCAAGCACTTTTTTGCTTAAAAAATTGTTTTTTTTATTGGCGTTGTTTGTAAATGCTTGTGTGTCAGTTATATGATAGATAGTTGCAATGGTATTGGATTTCCTTTATTTGCATTAAGTTTTTTCTAATGTCTTAGGAATATGTTAGGGAAGTGGAAGCTTTTTGCATTAGTGGTGTCTGTTGCTCTTTTAAATATTTTTTTTACGAATCATTTATAGAACGTTTGTACTGTGCCCTTTTTATTTTTGCACTTAATTGTTAATTAGTTGGATATGAGATATGACAACATTCAAATTATTGCTTCATTCGGTAAATAAAAGAAAGGATGGAAGTTATAAAAGAGGTTATGAAAGATGTAGAGAAGTTGATGCTTGATGAAGACGGTTTTATTCCTGTAATAAAAAAATAACACGGCTATTGAAAGCATGTATCGGGATCTTGACTTCAACCTCCTGCAGGACAGCATAAAAACGTAAGGCTGAACGGTTGGCCGGAAACCTGGACATAATTCTTTGAAAGAAATATATGCCAGGATATGAAAGACAAAACGATATTTCATACTTCCGCAAGTGACAGTGACGTATGGATGTAATTAATAGAAAGTTGGACGCGAAAATGCCCTCATGCCCTCACTTTTACTCTAACTTGTTTATAATGAGATGCTTATTAGTGGTGGTAGCATCAGTATCAGTGAGGGCATTGCTCTCACTAATGAATGCTTAAAAATAAATTATTTTAACTTTGTAATATGATGCAAAGTACCTTTGTTGCTGGCTTTTGGGGAAATATTCAGTCTATGAAGAATACATTCGAATCAATTCATCTTATTGATTGGCAGCCTGTCACGTGTATATCTTTGCAGGTGATTGAAAATCTTTATGGGCGATCATCCATTTTCCCCTCTTCTCTGTAGTGGCAGAATAAAAGTGACATTTAAATAACTGTTCCAAAGGCGAAATTTGCTCAAATCCAGTGTTGTTTTGCCGCAATACCTCCTCTTTTTCATCATTTAACTCCTAACGTTTGTTCTTATAAAGCAGTTGCATGGCTTCTGCATCGGGTTGGTGGTAGTCTATGTGTGCATATTTCCCTGTCTCTTAGTTGTTTTCTCTCTTTTCTTTTCCTACTTTTATATGTTTGTAATTGCTTGTCCACCCCTGTGGCTAAGTCTAATCACCTTGGTGGCTAACTTTAACCACCAAGGTGACTAGACTTAACCACGTCCGTGGTTAACGGATATTGAACTTTCAATCATCAAAGAAGAACAGTATGACACAAACTACGGCCGCTGCTATTTATGTCGCTTTTGTGAGGAAGAAAAGCTGAAAAACAGGGAACTTCCCCAAACAACCGATTTATATGCTTGTAAATGTGTATGATATTATGAATGAGTGATTTAAGTGAAAATATGAGGGTAAGGAGTGAGGGCATGAGGGTATAAGTGAGTGCAGCTTATTATTGTATTTAAGAATAAGCCGGGTAACCTTGGCGACCCAATAAAAGTAATATACTGCACTGGCATGGGTAGGGGAATTGTACGCCCAATTCAAAGCTTAAATGAAAAGCCGTTGATAAAACTAGTAAGTTGATTCCCTATATTCGGAGGGAGACATATTGGTATGTCTCTTAAAAAATCGACCTAAAGCGGATTGGTTCAGGAACTTAGTCCTGATTGTTATTTCTTGAATATTAAGGGAACTGTTTTTCAACAATTCTTTTATTTCCAGTAATGAATAATCTATAATCCAGTCTTTAGGAGACTTCCCGCTGGTTTCCTTAACTACTTCAGACAGATATTTGGAAGAGACATGAAGTTTGTCGGCATAAAAGATAACCTCTTTATGTTCTCTGTAGTTATCCATCATTAGCGTATAGAATCTATGCGTTAAATCTTCTTTGCGTGATGTACTTGTATTATTTCTATGATTGATATAATTTTCAAAATCGTTATATAAATCTAGAAATATAATTCTTAACAGAGCTATAATTGCTTCTCTGGAAAAACTCTTGGGAAGTTTGCTCCGGCTCTTCAGTAACGCATAATAGTTCATGAAATACTGCATTTCTTGTTCCGGCAGCGGATAAAGGAAATGAGACTTCATGTAAGAGAAAAATTGGGGAGAAAAACTTCTGATAGTTTTTATCACATCATAGAAAAATGTGTTTGAAAGTATAAAATAGTTTGTTTTAAAATCAGGGCTTGTCTCTATGACTGAGACTAACAGTCCCGGCATAAAGACAAAAACATCATGTGGATGTATAATATATTCTTGAGAATCCATTCTTATTTTGGCATTTCCTTGTACACAGATTCCAATCGTACATATAGAGGTATAGGAAGGGCAATCTGTAATGGGCAATGTGGATGCGTCAGATTGCATGCAAAATTCATTCTCTAATATATCTTCTCTATTTTTTTCAAATTCCTTATCTAACATTTATACCAACCAATTATAGTGCAAAAATAGGATTTCTAAAGCATTGAAAAATTGATCAATGGAACTTAGGAACAATTTTACAGAAAAAAGGTGCTTGGTATTTGTCTTTTTTAAGCAATAGAGCTGGTTTTTAACTAATAGATAATAAATGCTCTAATGGCTTGATTGTTAAAAACTTATTCGGCTATAATTGGAATAAATAAAAGATGTTTTATAATATCGGACAGTTGGAAAGTTCATACACCCTTTCCTTCTGTCCGAAAGTGAGGGGTCAGCAGCCCATGGATTCACGGTAAAAATCCAGCATTTCAAAGATTTCGTCTTTACTTGCCGATTGATTGATTTGTATATTTCCTATTTCGGCCAATAGAGTGAAATTGATAATGCCTGCTGAATTCTTCTTGTCATGTTTCATGAATTCATAGAGGCGTTCGTATTGTTTGCAATCAAACGGCATCACTCCGTAATGTTCTTTGATGAACAGGATGGTCTGACGGAGCTTGTCCTTGGGGAAACCTGTCTTGAGATGGGAGAAATAAAGTTCACAGACTATACCCCATGCCACTGCGTAACCATGTAATACCGGGTGATGTGTCTCCAGTGCCAGGCTTTCAAAAGCATGTCCTACGGTATGCCCCAAATTTAAAGCTTTGCGGATTCCTTTTTCAAAAGGA
Organism: Phocaeicola sartorii JCM 17136 = DSM 21941; assembly: GCF_054653615.1. NCBI lineage: Bacteria > Pseudomonadati > Bacteroidota > Bacteroidia > Bacteroidales > Bacteroidaceae > Phocaeicola > Phocaeicola sartorii. The sequence goes on along the minus strand of NZ_BAAIFW010000005.1, from coordinate 4,009,125 downwards.
TCTTGTTCTACTATATTTTCTTTAATCTGTACTGATTTCCCGACTAAAGTCTGTAAGGCCTTGTAGTCTATATTGTTGAAGTCAAATCTCAACAATTCCGCCCAATGTTCATGGGTGCTGATAAGACCATGTTTCAACATTTCGGCGTATCCGGACAAGAGGTTACGGAGATCCAATGATTTTAGAAAATCGGCGTCAATCAATACGCTTTCGGCAGGGGAGAAGACTCCGATTTCATTCTTTAATCCGTTGAAATTGATTCCGGTCTTGCCTCCTACGGATGCATCAACCATGGCCAGCAAGGTGGTAGGGATGTTGATATATTGAATCCCCCGTTTGAAAGTTGATGCGGCGAATCCCCCCAAGTCTGTAACCATACCTCCACCTAAATTAATAAGCAGCGAATGACGGCTTGCGCCTTTATCTCCCAGTTCTTTCCATACATACGCCAGTGTTTCCAGATTTTTATGCACATCTTCGGCTCCTATGCAAATAAAATGGGCATCTTTGATGCAGTCAGATCCTGATAAGACAGGAATGCAAAGTTCACGTGTATGTTCATCAACCAAGACAAATAGTTTGTCATGCGGGCATTGGGCTATTGCCTTATTGAGGTTTTCGTCTAAGTCATGGCAGATGATAACTTCTTGTTTACTCATATTTTCTATTATTTGCCTGCAAATTTAGGTAAAAAAGCAAAAAGATGGCCGTTCATTGCTTACAAATAATTACTTTTGTACGTTAAAATATAAAATAATGAAAGGAATTTTACCAGTTTATTGTAGGACGATGGGATATGTTGTTCTGTTATTGTCCGTTTTCGTACCGTTGCTCATGTTTATGTTTGGCATGATAAATGATAGTAACCTGTTGTTTACGAAAGCTTCTATCAAGTTGCTTATCTGGTTTTCTCTGTTTATGATCTTTTTGGCAAAAGTGAAGGAGGAGAATGAGAAGATTTCCCGGATACGTGTCAAAGCCGTTGGCTATGCTATTTATCTGCTGGGCATTTATTATATTGTAATGCTGGTCAGAGGAGTGTATGATGGAAACTTGGAAGAAGCGGACAACTCCGTCGCTATAGTCTATATGGCTTTTAATGTCATCTGTCTGGAATTTGGTGTGCAAAAAAGCCGGGTTGACCGATTATTTAAGAAATAAATACATTTTTTCCGTTAAACCTTTTGTGGACGAGAGAGTCCAAAGGGCATTAGGCATTAAAATATCAAGGAAAAAGAAAAGATGAAGAAGTTAGTTTTATTATTGTTGCTGGTATGTACTTGTGCAACTCTCTCTTGGGCGCAAAATAGCAAGCGCATAACCGTGACGGGAACTGTGATTGATGGTGATGATAAAAGCCCGGTTGGACAAGCTACCGTACAGTTGCTTTCCCTGCCCGATAGTACAATGGTGGTGGGAAATGTGACCAATAACAACGGAGTATTCTCCATAAACGCCCGTCCGGGAAAATATGTTCTCAAGATTTCATTTGTAGGTTACCTTACTCAGGAAAAGCCTTTGCAGCTGGCTGCCGGTAAACCGAGTGTTAATATTGGAACGGTCACTTTACCTACCGATGCTATCATGTTGGGTGAGGCTGTTGTTGTGGCCGAGGCTCCGCAGGTAACCGTTTCCGAAGATACTATAGGCTATAATGCTTCTGCTTATCGTACTCCGGAAGGTGCGATGCTGGAGGAACTGGTGAAGAAACTTCCGGGAGCGGAAATAGATGAAGACGGGAATGTAAAGGTGAATGGCAAGGAAATCAAGAAAATCATGGTAGATGGAAAAGAGTTTTTTGGCGGTGATGTGAAGACCGGCTTGAAAAATTTGCCGGTAGATATGGTGGAAAAGCTCAAAACATACGATAAGAAATCCGATTTGTCACGTATTACGGGAATCGATGACGGTGAAGAAGAAACAGTACTTGACCTGACTGTAAAGAAAGGTATGAATCAGGGATGGTTTGGAAATGTGGATCTGGGAGCCGGAACGAAAGATCGTTATATGGGAAGGGCCATGATTAACCGGTTTTATGATAAAACTCAATTTTCAATAATCGGCTCAGCTAATAATGTAAACGACCAAGGCTTTTCTGGTGGCGGAGGTGGTCCGCGTTGGAGACGTAACAATGGTTTGAATGCAACTAAAATGCTGGGTGCTAATTTTGCTACCGAAACAGAGAAGCTGGAATTGGGAGGTAGTATGCGTTATAATTATAGAGATGCCGATGAGAGCAGTATTGGGCAGAATGAGAATTTCTTGACAAATGGAAGTTCGTTTCAAAATTCGAATGCACAAAAGCGGAATAAAGCAAAGAGTTTCAATGCCGATTTTCGCTTGGAATGGAAACCGGACAGTATGACAAATATTATTTTCCGTCCGAATATCTCGTGGGGGGATACCGAAAATCGTAGTATGGATGTATCTGGGACTTTCAATAGTGATCCTTATCAAATAGTGACGAACCCCAATGATTATTTGAATTTTGGGAACAATGAAGATAATAGTAGTGAGGAATTGGATAAAATCCGGGTCAATTCTTCCAAAAGCTGGTCGTTAGTTGAGGGAAATTCATTGTCGGGAAATGCATCTTTACAGATAAACCGTAAATTGAACAACAAGGGACGGAATATAACTTTCAGAGGTAGTTTTGGGTTTGGGAATAATGATAATGACCAATACATGAATTCGGAAACCAGATATTATCAAGAAGGACTTTTATTCCGGACAGATTCTATTCGCAGGTATATTACCACTCCTACTGACAACTATAATTATGCAGCACAATTGACTTATAGCGAACCATTGGCGCGTGCTGTGTTTTTGCAATTCAGTTATCAGTTCAAGTATCAATATAATGAGAGTGATAAATCTACTTATAATATGCCTTATGGATGGGTTTACAATAATCCGCTGCCCGTAAATTTTGAAGAAGATAAAGATGAGGAACAAAGTAAATATGCTCAGTATAAATATTTTAACCATGATATGATGGTGTCTTTACGCTTTATTCGTGAAAAGTGGAGTCTGTCTGCCGGTATGTCGTTTCAACCCCAGCATACGGTTCTTTCTTATAAAAAAGGCGATTTTGCTACTGATACAACTCGGAATGTATTCAATTTTGCTCCGAATATGGATTTTCGTTTTCGGTTCTCCAAAGTCAGTCAGTTGCGCCTGACTTATCGGGGACGTAGCAGTCAGCCCAGTATGGAGAATCTGTTGCCTGTCACGGATAATTCTAATCCGTTGAATATCCGTATGGGAAATCCTGGTTTGGATCCTTCCTTTGCTCACAATTTGCGTGTATTCTATAATACTTACAATGCTGAAAAGCAACAAGGTATTATAGCCCATATCAATGGACAATTGACTCAGAATAGTATAAGCAATAGCCGCTCGTATGATGAAATGACCGGTGCTTGGACTGTTATGCCTAAAAACATCAATGGAAACTGGAATGCATTCGGTATGTTTGGTTATAATACGGCATTGAAGAATAAAAAGTATACTATTAATACATTTACAACGCTCCGGTATACTAACAATGTTGGCTATTTGACAGATTCTACCAAGGTGGAAAGAAAAAATACGACTACGGAGTTTAGCGTGAGTGAGCGACTGAACGCTGCTTACCGTAATGATTGGATTGAATTTGGATTAAACGGAAGTTTCTCTTATTCGGTGGAAAGGGATAAATTGCAACGTGTGAATAATCAGGAACCTTATACTTTCTCTTATGGGGCCAATACGACTTTAACAGCTCCTTGGGGAATGAGCTTTTCTACTAACATTGCCAATCAGAGCCGTCGGGGGTATTCGGATGTGGAATTGAATAATAATGAATTGATCTGGAATGCTCAGATAGCTCAATCGCTGTTGAAGGGAGCAGCTACCGTAAGTTTCGAGATGTATGATATACTGGGAAAACAAAGTAATATCACTCGCTCATTGACATCAAGCGGGCGTTCAGTCTATCAATATAATGGGGTGAATAGTTACTGTATGGTACATTTTATTTATCGTCTGAATATTTTCGGAAGTAAAGCCGCCCGTGATAAAATGATGAATAATAGAAGAGGTTTCGGTGGCCCTGGTTTCGGCCCCGGTCCCGGAGGGCACCGTATGCGCCCTTTCTAAATGCAGCCATATCTTGATCTTTTCCCAATCTATATTGTTATAGGTTGGGATTTTTTTTATAAGTTTGCTTATAAGTAAACTACTTGGAATTATATGGTAGAGTGGAGTATCTTTAATGAAATCTTTGCTGTTGCTTTTAACGTGCTTTATTTTGTAATTATCATCGGCACTATTTTTATAGTGATACTTGATAATCGCAATCCGGTTAAAACAATGGCATGGGTGCTTGTGCTCTTTTTTCTGCCCCTTGTGGGGCTTGTATTCTATTTCTTTTTCGGCAGGAGCACACGTAAGGAGAAACTGATCAGCAAGAAAGGATTCACTCGTCTTATCAAACGTCCCATGGCAGAGTATCAAGCACAAAAGGCGTTTAAGTGTCCTGACGAGCAGCACCAGCTGATGCGTTTTTTCCGGAAGGTGAATAATGCGTTGCCCTTTGAAGGGAATGCGGTGGAAGTCTTTACGGATGGTTACTCCATGCTGTATTCATTGATGAAAGAGATCAGTAAGGCAAAGCACCACATCCATTTGCAATTCTATATTTTTGAGGATGATCCGGTAGGCAGGTTGCTGCGCGATTTGTTGATAGATAAAGCACGGCAGGGGGTGGAGGTGCGTCTGCTGTATGACGATGTGGGCTGCTGGAAAGTTCCCCATGCCTTTTTTGATGAAATGCGGGGGGCGGGTATCGAAGCACGCAGTTTCCTGAAGGTCCGTTTCCCTTTATTCACCAGTAAGGTAAATTATCGTAACCATCGTAAAATAGTCGTAATCGACGGTCGTGTGGCCTATACGGGAGGGATGAACATTGCTTTGCGCTATATGAAGGGCTTTCCATGGGGGATATGGCGGGATACTCACATTAAGATAGAGGGAAAGGCGGTATATGGTTTGCAGACTGCTTTTCTGACCGACTGGTATGTGGTAGACCGTACTCTTATAACTTCCTCACGCTATTTCCCCGAAGTCGGAACTTTTGGAAAGGCTCTGATACAGATTGTCACCTCCGATCCCGTGGGCGCATGGCGGGATATCATGCAGGGGCTGCTGATCGCTATCAGCAGTTCCCGGAAATATTTTTATATACAAACCCCTTACCTGCTGCCTACCGAGCCTATTCTGATGGCATTGAAAACGGCGGCCTTGGCCGGTGTGGATGTCCGTATTATGATACCGGCGCGCGCCGATACATGGATTACGCATTTAGGTTCGTTGTCCTATCTGGACGATATCATGCGTGCAGGGGTCAGGATTTACCTTTATCAGAAAGGCTTTTTGCATTCCAAGTTGATGGTCAGTGATGATACTCTTTCCACGGTAGGCTCCACCAATATGGACTTCCGCAGCTTTGAGCATAATTTTGAAGTGAATGCCTTTATGTATGATCCGGCTTCGGCACTGATGCTGAAAGGCATCTTTCTGCAAGATCAGAAGGACGCCATCCTGTTGCTGAGAAAAACATGGATGAAGCGTCCTTGGTATCAAAAAGCACAAGAATCTATTGTCCGTCTGCTGGCACCCTTGCTCTGAAGAACGAGAAGTTCACACTGCCATATACACGGCGTTCGATAAAATGGGGATCATCCTCAAAATGATTCTCTTTTCCATGTTCCAGCACCAGCAGTCCGTCTTCCTTTAAAATTCCGCTTTCGAAAATACGGGCGGGGATGCTTTCCAGATCCTTCAAAGCGTATGGAGGATCGGCGAAGATGAAATCAAACTGCTCGCTGCATTTGTCTATGAATTTAAAGACATCAGCGCGGATCGGAAAACATTTGTCGGTCTTCACCTCGCGCATCACCTGTGCGATGAAAGAAAGATGCTGGGGGTCTTTCTCTACTGAGATAACCCGGTCACAACCGCGTGACACCAGTTCCAGACTGATGCTGCCCGTACCGGCAAAAAGGTCCAAGGCTTTGACTCCGTCCTCGAAGTCAAAGTAATTGTTGCTTAATACATTGAAAAGGTTCTCTTTGGCGAAATCCGTTGTAGGACGTGCCTTGAATGTATGAGGCACGTCGAAACGGCGCCGTTTGTATATGCCGCTGATTACTCGCATAATAATAAAGTTTGCATGTCAAAAGGTATTTCTTCTATTTTACTTATCTCGGAGCGGTTGAATTCCGCTTTGGGGTTGATGACGAATACCTGGCGCAGGTAGTTGCGCAATTCTTTCAGTAATTCTTCCTTATCCTCCAGCTTCCCTGTCAGGTGCATTTCGTCTCTTTCCTGATTATAATTTAACTGGTGCCATATATACAATAGGTAATATACACGGTCGGTGGTTTGTTTGCATGGAAAAGAGTTGATCAGTAATAGGCTGCCCTTGTCAAAGCAAAAAACGTCCATTTGTTGCCCGCGTATATGTGTATATAGTTTCCGGCTGTTGCCCAACCGGCTTTTCCGGGCGAAGTATTCGGTCATCGGACTGGCGGTGGAGAAGAAACGGGCTGCAGGAAAATGTTCGGTCAGTAACAGATGCGCATGTTTGTCCATGGCAAAAAGTATCACCACATTACTTTTTCCCAGAACGTTGCAAAGTACAATCTCGTTGGTCCCTTTAGGAAAATTATGATAGAAAATGGTATCCATTTGTTCGTCTTCGAACAGCTCCAAAGGAACAGGTGTGAAACGAGGTGAGTCATACAGAATGTTAACCCGTTTATACGAGTATTTTAAAGCTTCTGTTTCAGTCAGCATTTCCTTTAGGTTGGCCGTCATGGAGTAGCCGGCGTTTATCGGGTACAGAACAAAGTAGAAATCATTATCTGTCAGAGGGTTATAGATGGAAAAAGAAAATCCATCCGCACTGAGGCGGATGGATAATGTATATTGTTCCGATTTTGTAAAATCGATACGTTCAGTCATTCTTATTCCCAGTTACCTGCGTTGTTGTTAGGCTGTTCGATATCACCCACTCTTAAACCGCAATATTTACCCAGTTTAGTTTGCAGGTCTTTAAGGTTGATCAATTCTTGAGCGTTCAAACCACCCAGATATGTCTCATACGGAGTCTGAGCCTGGAACAAGTGCAGAGGAGCACCTGATTTGGTTGTATCATTGCGGATAGCCATTTCAAACTCTACACCGTTTCCGAAAGGAACATATCTCAAAGAGTCAGCATTGAAACCCGGAGCATAGATGGTGTCTGTTACGGCAACCCATAAGGTATCACGCTTGAAGTTCATCAAACCTTCTTTTTCAACGTCTTTCCAGTTACCTGTTTTTTTGGCTTTGTTGATGATTGCCATAGCTTTCTTTTCAGTCATGCCGGCTTCCAGCTGTGTGTCAGACAAAACTCCTTCTTTCTTTACAAACGGAAGTTTGGCAGTTTTGACGAAATCAATCAAGGTGTCGAAACTTGCAGTGTATTGTCCGTTGTGCAGGTTACGATATTCCAACTGTGCCTTACGGATGTCAATTAAGCGTGCAATAACTTGTTTCTCTCTAGCTTTTTTAGCGTCATCGAAGTTAATCGGTCCCATGATACTGCCGTAGCAAACGTATATCAAACCGATAACGCAAGCAGCCAATACAATATTAATAACTGTTTTCATGATAAATATGTGTTTTTTTTAGTTTATATTCGCATCGCAAAAATAAAACAAATAAATCTAATAACGCACAGTTCAAGGAACTTTTTATTACGCAATTATGATTAATAGTTATTTAGTGCAGCAAATTAAGGGAAATTTTCTATATAAACCAACTTTAGAGCAAGAAAAAGCTGTTAAATTTTTAGCAGATTTTCTCTTTTCCCGCCAATCGGACTCGGTTTTCCTCTTAAAGGGGTATGCCGGAACGGGTAAAACGTCTCTTATCGGGGCGTTGGTGAAGACCTTGGACCAGTTGCAGCAAAAGTGTGTGCTGCTTGCTCCGACGGGCAGGGCGGCCAAAGTTTTTTCGCATTACGCACAGCATCCGGCTTATACGATTCATAAGAAGATTTACCGGCAGCGTAACTTTTCGAATGACCTGGACAACTTTTCTTTGGATGACAATCTGCATCAGCATACTTTGTTTATCGTGGATGAGGCGTCGATGATCGCTAATGACGGATTGGCGGGGTCGGTCTTTGGCACGGGACGCCTGCTGGACGACTTGATTCAATATGTATATGCCGGAGCAGGCTGCCGCCTGATGCTGATAGGGGATACGGCGCAGCTTCCTCCGGTGGGCGAGGAGGAGAGTCCGGCTCTTTCGGCCGATAAGTTGCGTGGGTATGGTATGGAGATCTATGAGGCGCAGCTTACCGAGGTGGTGCGCCAGATGCACGATTCGGGAATTCTTTGGAATGCGACAGAGTTGCGCCGCTACATATCCGAGGAAGACTTTTTCACTTTGCCTTCTGTTCGTGTGGAAGGCTTTCCGGATATCCGGACGGTTTCTGGCAGTGAGCTGATCGAGGTGATTAATGATTGTTACGGTCAGGCGGGTATGGATGAGACGATTGTGGTCTGCCGTTCCAATAAGCGGGCGAATATTTATAATAAAGGAATCAGGAATACCATTTTGTATCGGGAGGATGAGCTGAACAGCGGTGACCTGCTGATGGTGGCGAAGAACAACTATTTCTGGACGGAGGGCTGTAAGGAGATCGATTTTATAGCCAATGGAGATATAGCGGTGGTGCGTCGTGTCCGCCGGGTGCGCGAGGCATACGGCTTTCGTTTTGCCGATGTGGTGCTGGCGTTCCCCGACTATGATGAGATGGAACTGGAGGTGAAGCTCCTGTTGGATACTTTGCACACCGAAACGCCTGCATTGCCCAAGGAACTGAACGACAAACTGTTTTATTCGGTCTTGGAGGATTATGCCGATATAACCGTGAAGCGTGAACGGATGAGGAAAATGAAAGCTGACCCTTATTACAATGCCTTGCAGGTGAAATATGCGTACGCCGTCACTTGTCACAAGGCACAGGGCGGTCAGTGGAGACGGGTCTTTCTGGATCAGGGCTATATGACGGAGGATATGCTGAATCCGGATTATTTCCGCTGGCTGTATACGGCTTTCACCCGTGCTACGGAAGTTCTGTATCTGGTGAACTGGCCGAAGGAGCAGACGGAACAAGCAGACGGGCAGTGAGGCGCTGATGACTGGCTGTCTGCCTGCAGCCGTTTGGCTGACGGCTTTTCTCCCTATGGCTAAGCCTTTTTGAGCGTTTGTGTTCTATCTCCTTTATTCATATAGGAGAAAAGGCTTGATGAGGCAGATGAAAAAACTCCGCCATCGGCTTTCGGACCGGATGGCGGAGTTTTGATATATATACGAGATATGGACGAAATCCGGATGGATTACAGTGCGGCCAGCTCTATCACTTTGTCAACAGCCGCATTCAGGCCATCGGGATTCTTACCGCCTGCCGTAGCGAAGTGGGGTTGACCGCCGCCACCGCCTTGTATCAGTTTGGCCGCCTCGCGGACCAGTTTGCCTGCATTCTGTCCGGCTTTTACCAAGTCTTCGCTGATCATCACGGTCAGCATCGGTTTGTTATTGTCCACACTGCCTATTACAACGAACAGGTTGGCGGGAATCTCACCTTTCAGCTGGAAAGCAATGTCTTTCACAATGTCGGCAGACATCGGGATGATGGCTTTCACTACTTTCACACCATTTATTTCTTTGGCATTCTCTACTAGTCTGGCTTTCAGTGCGGCACCTTTTTCTTTCATGAACTCTTCCACCTGCTTCTTCAATCCGGCATTTTCGTCAATATACTTGCGGATGGCTACTTTCAGGTCGGGAGCGTTGTTGAACAATGCCTTCAGGTCATTCAGGGTATCTTGAACCGTATCCATCAGTTCTTCCACTTTGACACCCGTGATAGCCTCGATACGGCGCACACCGGCAGCAACAGAGCTTTCGCTGATGATGCGGACCATACCGATCTTGCCTGTGGCGGGAACGTGCGTACCTCCGCAGAATTCGATGGAGTTGCCGAACTGGACAACACGCACCTCATCACCATACTTTTCACCGAACAAGGCGATAGCGCCCAGTTCCTTCGCCTTTTCGATAGGAAGATTGCGGTATTCCGTCAAAGGGATGTTCTCGCGTATTTTAGCATTTACCAGATGTTCCACTTCACGAAGTTGCTCGTCGGTCACTTTCTGGAAGTGGGAGAAGTCAAAACGCAAGGACTCGGGAGTCACTAAAGAACCTTTCTGCTCTACATGAGTACCCAGCACTTGGCGCAATGCTTCGTCCAGCAAGTGGGTGCAAGAGTGGTTGGCGGCACAGGCGGCACGTTTTTCCGTATCCACACAAGCCATCATCGGAACATCCAGGTGTTCGGGCAGTTTCTTGGTGATATGGATGGGAAGGTTGTTTTCCTTCTTGGTGTCAATGATTTCAATGGTTTCGAATTCGCTTACGATCACCCCTGTATCGCCTACTTGTCCACCACTTTCGGCATAGAACGGAGTGTCGCTCAGCACGATTTGGTAGAGTGTCTGGTTTTTCTGCTTGATCTGGCGGTAACGCAGGATGCTAGTTTCATATTCGGTAAAGTCATATCCCACGAAGTGGGTGTCACCTTCCTTCAGAATGATCCAGTCGCCGGTCTCGACGGCTGCTGCATTGCGCGCGCGTTCTTTTTGCTTTTGCATTTCGGCGTTGAACTCAGCTTCGTTTACGGTCATGCCATTTTCGCGGAGTATCAGTTCCGTCAGGTCGAGGGGGAAGCCGAAGGTGTCATATAATGTAAAGGCATCCACACCGCTGATTTCTTTTTTTCCGGCAGCTTTGGCGTCGTTCATTGTCTTGTCCAGCAGACGGATCCCTGTCTCCAAGGTGCGCAGGAAGGATTCTTCTTCTTCTTTGATCACTTTCTCGATCAATGTTTTCTGTGCGTTCAGTTCCGGATAGGCTTCGCCCATGTTTTCTATCAGTACAGGCAGCAGCTTGTACATGAATGCTTGTTTCTGTCCCAAGAAAGTATATCCGTAACGGACGGCACGGCGGAGGATACGGCGGATGACATAACCGGCCTTTGCATTGCCGGGCAGCTGGCCGTCGGTGATTGAGAACGCGATGGTACGGATATGGTCGGCGATAACGCGCATGGCGATATCTTTCTGGTTGTCCTGTCCGTAGGTGGTTCCTGCCATTTCTGCGATGGCTTTCAGGATCGGTTGGAACACATCGGTGTCATAGTTGGATGTCTTGCCTTGCAGGGTGCGCACCAGACGCTCGAATCCCATACCGGTATCGATCACTTTGGCGGGAAGGCCTTCCAGTGAACCGTCCGCTTTGCGGTTGAACTGCATGAATACAAGGTTCCAGATTTCGATTACTTGCGGATGATCCTTGTTTACCAGCTGGCTGCCGGGTATTTGAGCCTTTTCCTCCTCCGGACGTGAGTCGATATGGATTTCGGAGCATGGGCCGCAGGGACCTGTGTCGCCCATCTCCCAAAAGTTGTCGTGCTTGTTTCCGTTTAGGATATGGTCTTTTGGCAGGAACTGTTCCCAGTAAGAAGCTGCCTCGTTGTCCCGTTCCAGTCCTTCTTCGGGGCTTCCTTCGAATACGGTGGCATACAGATCTTTCGGGTCAATCTTCAGTACATCTACCAGATATTCCCATGCCCAGCTGATGGCCTCTTTCTTGAAGTAATCTCCGAAAGACCAGTTGCCCAGCATCTCGAACATGGTGTGGTGGTAGGTGTCGTGTCCCACTTCTTCCAGGTCATTGTGCTTGCCGCTTACACGCAAACATTTTTGTGAGTCCGCGACTCTTTTGTATTTGGCCGGGTGGTTGCCCAGGATAATGTCTTTGAACTGGTTCATACCTGCATTGGTGAACATCAATGTGGGGTCATCTTTAATGACCATCGGAGCCGACGGGACAATCTGGTGTCCTTTCGACTCGAAAAAGCTTTTGAAAGAATCTCTAATTTCGTTAGCTGTCATCATGTCGCTTAATATATTGTCTTCTAGTTAATATTCTCAAAAAGGATTTGCAAAGATAATTGGTTTTATTATTTTTGTCGACAAGAATTGTGCAAAATATTGATGTGTTGTGCATTAAAAACTTCAAAAAGCAGAAATAGATGCGTAAAGTCTACTATATTTATAACCCTAAGACCCGTACATACGACCGCATTTACCCCACAGTGAGGCAGCGCGCCTTAAGCATCCTGCGCCGTTTGTTTGTGGGAATGGGCCTGGGGGCAGGCAGTTTCATCCTCTTGTTGTTCATCTTCGGATCTCCTTCCGAGAAAGAACTCCGTATAGAAAATGCCCGTTTGTTGGCTCAATATAATGTACTGTCCCATCGGCTGGACGAGGCGTTGGGCGTCATGCAGGACATCCAGCAGCGTGATGATAACTTGTATCGTGTGGTGTTGCAGGCCGATCCTGTTTCGGATGCTGTCCGCAAGGCAGGTTATGGGGGGACGAACCGTTATGAACAGTTGCGGGATATGGCGAATGCCGATCTGGTCATCAATACCACTCAGAAACTGGATATGCTGAACCGGCAGCTTTATATCCAGTCCAAGTCTTTTGACGAGGTGGTGGATTTGTGCAAGAACCATGACGAGATGTTGAAGTGTATTCCGGCCATCATGCCGGTATCCAATAAGGATTTGAAGAAGACGGCTTCCGGTTACGGTGTCCGTATAGATCCTATTTATAAGACTGCCAAGTTTCATGCGGGAATGGACTTCTCTGCCAATATCGGCACTCCTGTCTATGCCACGGGGGACGGAACGGTGGTGAAAGCGGGCTGGGAGACCGGTTATGGAAACTTGATTCAGGTGAATCATGGTTTCGGGTATGTGACTTGGTATGCGCATTTAAGCAAGTATAAGGTTCGTCCGGGACAAAAGGTGGTGCGTGGGGAAGTGATAGGGGAAGTAGGAAATACGGGCAAGAGTACCGGGCCTCACTTGCACTATGAAGTGCACGTGAAAGGAAAGGTGCAGAATCCCGTGAACTATTATTTCATGGACTTGAGTGCCGAAGATTATGACAGGATGATACAGATTGCTGCCAATCACGGCAAGGTATTTGACTAGTCGCGATTTTTTTATTCTCAATCTTTAATTTAACATGGCTTATAATCCGAATAAAGAACTGAAGCTTTACTATTCCATCGGGGAAGTGGCGAAGATGTTTGATGTAAATGAATCCTTGTTGCGTTATTGGGAAAAGGAGTTCCCTTTTATTTCGCCTAAGAAGGCGGGAGGTAATATCCGTCAGTATCGCAAGGAGGATATTGAGAATATACGGTTGGTGTATCATCTGGTGAAAGAGAAGGGGATGACTTTGCAAGGGGCCAGGCAAAAACTGAAGATGAACAGGGAGACCACTGTCCGTACAACGGAGATTCTGGACAGACTGAAGCTGATACGGGAGGAACTGGTGAGCATGCGCAAGGAACTGGATTATCTGACATAACCACATTCACCACAGATGGCACATTAGCTCTGATTGGAAACAGATAGTGGATTATCTGTAGGGTAATCTGTGTGATCTGTGGTGAAACAGGCATTTGTCAATTCGGTTGATCCTCAAACTTCTCAATACGGGTGACCGTCTTTATTTCGTCTATTTTTCTTAAATTGGTTGTTATAGTCTTCACGTCATCTACATCATGCACGAACAGCTGTATCCTGCCTTCAAAGATACCATCATTGCTCTCAATGCTCAGCTTATGGATATTCACATTCAACTGTTGTGAAATGACCTGAGTCACTTTATTAAGGATACCGATATTGTCAATACCTTTTATGTAAATGTTTACGGGGAAATACAGAGACTTGCCTGTCTCCCATTGCACAGCCAGCAGGCGGTTGCCGTAACTGCTCTTTAGCTTGGTGGCCAGCGGGCATTGGCGTTTATGGATAATGATGCGGTTATTATCGCCTATATATCCCAATACGTCATCTCCCGGGATAGGCTTGCAGCATTCGGCTATCACATAGTTCTTTTGGATTGCTTCGGGGGTCAGTTTCAACACTTTCTTGCTGTCTATCTTTTGCAAGGGTTCTTTCTCTTCCTCCGGTTTCTCCTTGTTTGTCTTGCTGCCTCCGAAGGCGAAAGAGATATACTTTTTCCAGTTGCTGGGAGTCGGTTTGTCTTTCAGCTCGTTTTTGTCGTTTTCTCCAAGAATGATCGTTTTTAATCCGATGGCGGCAAATAATTCTTCTTGTGTCTTGCTAGTATGCAGGTTGCAGATCTTCCGTATATTTTCGGGAGTGTACTCTATTCCTTCCTTGGAGAAGAATTCGCGCAGCATTTCCTCGCCGGCCTGTTGCATCCCTCGCTGTTCGCGTTTTAGTATGGCCAGAATCTTGGCCTTGGCTTTTGCGGTGGTGGCGAAGTTTATCCACGAAGGCTGTACGTGCTGTGATTTGGATGTAAGAATCTCCACTTGGTCGCCGCTTTGCAGTTTATGACTCAAGGGAACCAGCTTGTGGTTGACTTTTGCTCCGATACAATGGCTGCCCAAGAAAGTGTGGATGGAGAATGCGAAATCCAGTGCCGTACAGTTTTGCGGCATTGTTTTGATCTCACCTTTCGGGGTGAAGACAAATATTTCGGAAGCAAACAGGTTCAGTTTGATGGTATCCAGAAAGTCCATGGCATCGGGTTGCGGATCGTCCAGAATTTCCTTGATGGTACGCAACCATTTTTCCAGTTCGCCTTCATCTTCGCTGCCTCCGCCTTCTTTATATTTCCAGTGTGCGGCAAAGCCTTGTTCGGCTACGTCGTTCATCCGCTCGCTGCGTATCTGCACTTCTATCCATTGGCCTTTATTGCTCATCAGGGTTACGTGGAGTGCCTGATAGCCGTTGGCTTTGGGGTGACTTACCCAGTCGCGCAGGCGGTCGGGGTGCGGTTTGTAGATTTTGGATATGGATACGTATATGTTAAAGCACTCATTGAGTTCTTCTTCGGGGTTCTTGGGGCTGAAAATGATGCGGACAGCCAGGATATCGTATATTTCTTCGAATGTGATATGCTTGGTCTGCATCTTGTTCCAGATGGAATAGGGGGATTTTACCCGTGCTATCAGTTGGTAGCTGATACCCATCTTGTCCAGTTGCGCACGGATAGGTGCCGTGAATTCACGGAATACCTCTTCGCGTTCTGCCTGTGTCTCTTGTAACTTGGATTCTATTTGGGTATATTCTTCCGGATGCTCATATTTGAAACTGAGATCTTCCAACTCTGTCTTTATTTTGTTCAGCCCCAGGCGGTTGGCCAGTGGCGCATAGATGTATAAAGTTTCTCCGGCAATTTTGTATTGTTTGTTGGGAAGCATGGAGCCCAGTGTACGCATGTTATGCAGGCGGTCGGCTATTTTGATGAGGATAACCCGGATGTCATCGCTCATGGTCAGTAGCAATTTCTTGAAGTTTTCGGCTTGTGCGGAAGCACGGTCTCCGAATATGCCACCGGATATTTTGGTCAGTCCATCTACAATCTGGGCTATTTTAGGGCCGAACAGGTTCTCGATATCTTCTACGGTGTAGTCTGTATCTTCGACTACATCATGCAACAGGGCCGAACAAATGGATGTCGATCCCAAGCCTATTTCGGTGCATACGATTTTGGCAACGGCTATGGGGTGCATGATGTATGGTTCGCCCGAGCGTCGCTTTACTCCTTTATGTGCTTGTTTGGCAAAATTGAATGCCTTTGTGATGATTTCTACTTTTTTACGGTGCTTGGTCGCCAGATAACTGTCCAAAAGTTCTTGAAACCCTTGGTTTATCATTTCCTCGTCCGCTTGTTCCTGAATCTGCTTTTCATCCGTCATATCTTTGCCTCCTATAATCTATACTGCAAAAATATACAAAAAACATATTCAAGCAAGCATTTTCGGAAAATGTATCGTGTTAAATCGGTATTTTTTATCAATTATCTGATCCGCAAGCTCTTTCCGGCTCTGATATTGTTGCCTCTTATACCGTTCAGATTACGTAATTGACTGACTGATACATGGTATTTGGCGGCAATTCCTCCCAATGTGTCCCCTTGTTTGATTTTATGATAAAGAGTGCCTTTGGACGAGCGGCTTCCGGTGTTTGCCGTCTCTTTGATGGCTACCGTCTTTCTTTTGGTCAGGTATTCATTGGGCTTATAGGCGAATACGCTGTCCTGGCGGTCGATGAAGGTGCTGACAATGTTGTTGGGCAAACGAAGTACGCACAACTCGCTGTTGCCGGGAATGATATCCTTTTTGTATTGGGGATTCAGGCTGCGAAGCTGGTCAAGGTTGATGTTGCACACTTCTGCCACTTGCTGCAAGTGGAGGTCTTTGTCAATGTGAATGGTGTCTGTGGCATTGGGAAGCTGTGTTTCCATGGGACAGATGTCATGTTCGCAATAGTAGGTCATGATGTAGTTCGCTGCGATGAAAGCGGGAACATACCCACGGGTTTCTTTGGGCAGATAGTTGTAGATTGTCCAATAGTCTGTAGCTCCTCCGGCACGGCGGATGGCTTTGTTGATGGTGCCCGGTCCGCAATTGTAGGCTGCCAGTACCAGATTCCAGTCCTGGTAGATATCATATAGATCCTTTAGATAACGTACCGCCGCCCAGGTTGATTTGATCGGATCGCGTCTTTCGTCTATCAGGCTGTTGTTTTTCAGTCCGTATATTTTCCCGGTACCTAGCATGAACTGCCACAGGCCGGTAGCCCCCTGGCGGGAAACGGCGACAGGATTCAAGGCCGATTCTATAATCGGCAGATATTTCAGCTCTTGAGGAAGATCGTATAAATCGAGCGCTTCTTCAAAGATGGGCATATAGAAATTGGTTGCCGCAAGCATAAAGGAAACTTTATTGCGCAGACGGACGGCGTACATGTCGATGAATTTGCGTACAGCCTCGTTATAAGGCATTTCTATGATGGACGGGATGCGTGACAGGCGGTCCATATAGATGGAGTCGCTTACAACAGGGTTGGTGGAGGCCATGGTGCAGTTTTCTCCCAGTGTGATGTAATTCTTTGACTGCCAGTCCCAGTAAAGGCTGTCCATTTCCGACTGCATACTTTCAGGAACATCAATGATTTCTTCTTTTCCTGTAGTTTGCGAGTGAACGGTAATACTTTGGGTTTGTGCACTGATTCCCGTTGTTCCTATAAAGGTAAATAAACTAATTAAAAAGTTTTTCATGCGATTAAAATTTGAAACTGCATTGCAGGCCTATTGTGTTAGGTATCCTGCTCCGGCCGTCATTAAAAATAACAGGTTGTATTTGAAGACCTAAGTCTCTGGATATGTCAAAATCGGATAATTCGGCATCCACGTATGCGTCTATGACCGACAGTATATATACACCGATAAAGCAGAAGATGCTTAAATCCCGATACCGGCGATAAAAATCTTTTCGTTTTCTGAAGGTGTCCTCCATGCCTTCTGCGCTTATGCCGTGGGGCAGGAAGTCTTCGTAGCTTTTGGTATTGGGATCATCGTCCATAATATCCAGATAGGCCTGCGAATAGTCTTTGTACATTCTGTTGTTCCAGGTCAGCGCGTACGCGCATCCCACAAACCCTCCATATACTATCGGCAGTTTCCAATATTTGCGGTTGTATATCTGTCCTCCGCCGGGAATTACCAGTGCCAGCCAGATGGCACGGTTGGAATTTGGGATAAACCGGGGCTTTGTTTCGACAGCCATTGCTTTCTGTATGGAGTCGTTTTTACGAACCAAGGCGGCGGTGTCAACAGGCGCTTCCATGTTTTCTATCTTTAGCCGTTCCTCCAGCAGTCTCAGGCTGTCGGCGGCAAGTGAGTCTTTTACTTGTATGATAGAGTCTGCCTTTATACCCATACGGCGGTTGCGTGCTTTTTGGGCGTGAGCATTCATGCTTCCGGCCATCATAAGGCTTAAAAGCAGGAATGTAAACAGTTTATATGTGGATATTCTTCTTTTCAATGTCGTAATAGTGCTTTATTCTTTCTTTTTCAGTGAGTCCAGTATTTCCATGATCCGCTCCAAGTCCTCTTCATCGTTGAATGGAATACTGATCTTGCCTTTTCCTTTGGCTGTGCATGAAAGCTGCACTTTCGAACCGAAGAATCCGCAGAGATGGCTTTGCAGCAAGGTGTACTCTTCGGATAGCTTGGAGCCTTTCGGCTTAATCTTCTTCCCGCCGCTGTCTACTGTCTCGCCACTGCTCAGAGCCTTGACTATTTCTTCCACTTTGCGGACGGAATAGCCTTGTGACTGTATTTCATTAAAGATGCGTATTTGGGTTTTAGGATCATCTAAGGCCAGCAAGGCACGGGCGTGTCCCATGTCTATTTCACGGTTTTTCAGCGCTACCTGGATCTGTGCCGGAAGTTTCAGCAGACGCAGATAATTGGCGATGGTGGTACGCTTTTTCCCGACACGTTCGCTCAGACGTTCCTGGGTCAGTGCATATTGTTCCAGCAAGTGTTGATAAGCCAGTGCGATCTCCAGTGAGTTCAAGTCTTCACGCTGGATATTTTCAATCAAGGCCATTTCCATCACATTCTCGTCATCGGCCGTGCGGATGTATGCCGGGATGGATTTCAGCCCTGCCTGTATGGAGGCGCGGTAACGACGTTCTCCGGCTATGATCTGGTAGGAATCCTCACTCAGTTGACGCAACGTAATGGGTTGGATGATACCAATTTCGGCAATAGAGTCGGCCAGCTCCTGCAACGCCACCGGATCAAATTCACGACGCGGCTGGTTGGGGTTGACGGATATTTTGCTCAATTCTATCTCATTGATGGAAGATGAGCCGGCGGTCTTTACTTCTTCGGTCGAGATCAGTGCGTCAAGTCCGCGTCCTAAAGCAAATTTTTTCTGTACTGCCATGGTTCTTACTTACTGTTACGTGTTATAATTTCTTGTGCCAATGCCAAATGATTTTTGGCTCCGGTCGAGTCGGCGTCATACAATATTGCAGGAATGCCGTGGCTGGGAGCTTCGCTCAGTTTGACGTTACGCTGTATAATTGTCTTGAATACCAATTCTTGAAAATGACGTTTCACTTCATCGTAAATCTGGTTGGCCAGACGCAGGCGTGAATCGAACATTGTCAGCAGGAAGCCTTCTATTTCCAGCGATGGATTCAGCTTCGATTTGATAATCTTAATGGTATTCAGTAATTTACTGATACCCTCTAATGCGAAATATTCGCATTGGACCGGGATAATCACTGAGTCGGCTGCTGTCAGTGCATTGATCGTTATCAAGCCTAATGACGGCGAGCAGTCTATCAGGATATAGTCGTATTCGTCCCGCATGGGGGCTAATACTTTTTTCATGATCTTCTCGCGGTCTTCCAGGTTCAGCATTTCTATTTCTGCGCCAACCAGGTCGATGTGTGAAGATACGATGTCGAGTCCGTCAATGTCGGTAGTATAAATTGCTTCCCGTATATCGGCTTCGTTGATAATACATTCATAGATAGAGCATTCTACCTCTTTAATGTTCACACCCAATCCTGATGATGCGTTGGCCTGAGGGTCTGCATCAATAACCAGCACTTTTTTCTCCAGGGTTGCCAGAGAAGCTGCAAGGTTAATCGTTGTAGTAGTTTTACCTACGCCACCTTTTTGATTGGCTAAAGCAATAATTTTTCCCATATTAATCAGTTTTTCTCGCTGCGAAGTAACAAATAATAGGTGATTGTACCTATAAAAAACGGCAGACATTAGCAAAACTGTTGATAACTCATTGGTTTTGTTAATAACTCAACGGCGGCAAAGATAGAAATTTTCATTCAATTCTATTCTATTTTTAGCACTGGGTTGTAGAACATTAAGATAATTTTCTTTTCTGGCGGGAGATAGTTCCGGCAAAGAGTTGTATCTTTACGCTCCGAGAAAAAGAGTGGAAAAATATGAAAAAAGCAAAACCGTTGATATTGCTGTCAAATGATGACGGCGTGGAAGCTAAAGGGCTGAATGAACTGATAAGAGGACTGCGCGGAATGGGCGAGATTATCGTAATGGCACCGGACGGCCCTCGCTCGGGGGCTTCGGGGTCGATCACTTCCGAGCATCCTGTCCGGTATTATAAGGTACGTGAAGAGGAGGAGCTGACTGTGTATAAATGTACAGGCACACCGGTGGATTGTGTGAAACTGGCATTGCATACAGTGGTTCCCCGGCGGCCCGATGTGGTGATAGGCGGGATAAACCACGGTGATAATTCCTCTGTGAATGTGCATTATTCCGGCACGATGGGGGTGGTGATTGAAGGGTGTCTGAAGGGAATTCCTTCTATCGGGTATTCATTGTGTAATCATTTTGCGGATGCTGATTTCTCTCCGTCATTGCCTTATATACGCCGTATTACTGAGCAGGTCTTGGAACATGGTTTGCCTTTGGGCATATGTCTGAATGTGAACTTTCCGGATACGGTTGTCTTGAAAGGGGTACGCGTCTGCCGTCAGACAAATGGGGCTTGGATTAATGAGTGGAAGCGCAGCCAGCATCCCCGTGGCGGAGTGTATTTCTGGCTGACCGGGGAGTTTGACAATTATGAACCGGAAGCGGAGGACTCGGATCACTGGGCGCTGAGCCATGGTTATGTGGCGGTAACTCCGACCCAAATTGATGTTACAGCATACGGGATCATGAATGAGTTGAGGAACTGGAATCTGGAAGTATGAGATATTATTTGATCGTAGGCGAGGCATCGGGCGATTTGCATGCGTCTAATTTGATGCGTGCCTTGAAGCGGGAGGATCCCGGAGCGGAGTTCCGCTTTTTCGGTGGGGATTTGATGACGGCTGTTGGAGGAACGCGGGTAAAACATTATAAGGAACTGGCTTACATGGGCTTTATTCCGGTGTTGCTTCATTTGCGTACTATCTTCCGGAATATGAAGGAATGCAAGCAGGATATTGTCCGATGGGCTCCCGATGTGGTAATTCTGGTGGATTATCCGGGCTTTAACCTGAAAATAGCGGAGTATGTCAAGAAGCAGACGCAAATACCTGTCTATTATTATATTTCTCCCAAAATATGGGCTTGGAAAGAGTACCGGATTAAGAATATCAAGCGGGATGTAGATGAATTGTTTTCTATTCTGCCTTTTGAGGTTGAGTTTTTTGCGGGACATCAGTATCCTGTTCATTATGTGGGTAATCCTTGTGTGGATGCGGTGGATACTTATTGTAAGGAACATCCGGATGGATTTCCGGAATTTGTAGTGGATAATGGTTTGTCCGGCAAGCCTGTTGTTGCATTGCTGGCGGGTAGCCGGAAGCAGGAAATCAAAGACAACCTGCCGATCATGCTGGAGGCTGCTGCTCCGTTCACCAAGGATTATCAGTTGGTGTTGGCAGGGGCTCCGGGGATGGATCCTGCTTATTATTCAGATTATATGAATCCGGATGTGCCGGTTAAAATCATTTTCGGACAGACTTACAGGTTGTTGAGACAGGCGCGGGTGGCATTGGTGACTTCGGGTACTGCAACTTTGGAGACGGCTCTGTTCCGTGTTCCTCAAGTGGTGTGCTATTATACTCCGGTGGGAAAGTTCATTGCTTTTCTTCGCCGGCATATTCTGAAGGTGAAATATATCTCGTTGGTCAATTTGGTAGCCGGCAAGGAGGTGGTTCGTGAACTGGTGGCGGATACGATGACGGTGGATAATGTGCGTTCTGAATTGGAGGCTCTCTTATGTAATAAGGTATATGGAAACAGGATGCTGGAAGAGTATGACCGCATTATCCGGATTTTAGGTCCGGCAGGAGCTTCGGAGGCGGCAGCCCGTGAAATGGTGGCTTTGTTGAAGAAGTAAGTTTCTCCCGGTATTTTCTGATCCTTTCGGATAAACAGTTTAAGGCTGGTTCGGTCTGTGGGCGGGAAAGAAAAAATATCTATTTTCTCTTGTCCGCTCACAGGCAAGGATGTGTTCGGTTTTGATTCTTTGGAGTTGGCGGATTAAAATAAAGAAACGACATACAGATAGACTACTGCTGCCGGAATTGCGAGAATCGCACTGTCAAAACGGTCGAGCATTCCACCGTGTCCCGGTAAAATATTGCCCGAGTCTTTGATGCCCAATCGACGTTTTAATAGGGATTCCGTCAAATCTCCCCATGTGCCGAATACTACCACTGTCAATGCCAACCCCACCCATATTCCGGTGGACATGAAAGGGAAGAAGTGGGCAAGCAGGAAAGAGGCTATGATGCAGAATACGCCGCCACCGATGGAGCCTTCCCATGATTTTTTAGGAGAAATGCGTTCAAACAGTTTGTGTTTGCCGAATAACATGCCTGTACAGTAGGCGCCTGTGTCATTCACCCAGTTGAATATAAATATAGATAGCGGGAGAATGGCATTGTATTGTGAAATGCTGGCTGTCTGGTCCGAGTGGAAAGCCAATACGTTCAGCAAAGCGAACGGCAAAGCAATGTACATCTGGCTTAGCATGGCGTAAGCCCAGTTGTTCAGCGGATTTTCTTTTTTCAGATAAAGTTCACTGACCATCAGATAAATGAATAAGGCCAGATAAGGAATGAATATACCTGTTTGTGAAGGGTCTATTCCGAAATAGAAAAAGCACAGGAAAAGAAATACCCCGCTGAGAATACAGATACGTTTATTTACTTGTATCCCCTCTGCATGATTGACCAGATTACAGAATTCGTTGATAGCCAATGCACTGATTATGGCGAATAGGATACCGAAAGAAACGGGACCTCCCACTATGCAGCCTATCAATACTGCAACGAAGATAATTCCGGTTATTGCCCGTTGTAAGAAATTGCTTTTCATGGTCGTTGGTCTTAAGTGATTCAAAAATCAAAGTAGTTAGATCTGTGCTTCAATCATTCTGAATAGCAATGAAGAGTCTGCATTTGCTAACTTTTCGTGTCACTCAGAATGACATGCGGATAATTGACAGATCTCTCTACAATGTTATGCTTCTTTTTTTTCTTTATCCTTTTCCTCGGTATCTGAAGAATCCTTCTCTTCAAAATCTTCGGTCACTTCTATTGGTTTTACAGGAGTTTCTAAAGCCATAATTTCTTCAGAACGTGAAGTCCAGGGGCGTTTGCCAAAAATGCGTTCCACATCTTCGGCGAAAATCACTTCTTTTTCAACCAGCAGACGTGCCAGTTCGTTGTGACCATCTTTATGTTCGGACAATATGGCTTTTGCCCGGTCGTATTGTTCGTTAATCATTCTTTTTACTTCTTCGTCAATCAGTTCGGCTGTACGTTCACTGTATGGCTTGTTGAAAGAGTATTCATCGTTGTTGTAATAGCATAAGTTGGGTAACTTTTCACTCATTCCGGCATAAGCGATCATTCCGTATGATTGTTTTGTCACACGTTCCAAATCGTTCATGGCACCGGTTGAGATATGTCCGGTGAACAGTTCTTCAGCCGCGCGCCCTCCTAAAGTGGCGCACATTTCATCCAGCATTTGCTCTTTGGTTGTGATCTGCCGTTCTTCGGGCAGATACCATGCGGCTCCCAATGCACGTCCACGGGGAACTATGGTTACCTTGATCAAAGGATTGGCATGTTCCAGAAACCAGGACAGAGTGGCGTGACCTGCTTCGTGCAAAGCAATAGTACGCTTTTCTTCGGCAGTCATGATTTTGGTTTTCTTTTCCAAACCACCGATGATACGGTCCACTGCATCCAGAAAGTCTTGTTTCCCGACTGCGTTCTTGCCATGACGGGCGGCGATCAGGGCTGCTTCATTACAAACATTGGCAATATCTGCCCCGCTGAATCCGGGAGTTTGGCGGGCAAGTAAGTCCAGATCGACACTCTCGTCTAGTTTTAAGGGCTTCAAATGTACTCCGAATACTTCTTTACGTTCGTTTAAGTCGGGCAAGTCAACATGAATCTGGCGGTCGAAACGTCCGGCACGTAATAATGCTTTGTCCAATATATCCGCACGGTTGGTAGCTGCCAGAATGATCACACCGCTGTTTGAGCCAAAACCATCCATCTCTGTCAGCAATTGGTTCAATGTATTTTCCCGTTCATCATTTCCTCCCATGCTTGGGTTTTTGCCACGGGCGCGTCCTACCGCGTCTATTTCATCTATGAATATAATACAAGGGGCTTTTTCTTTCGCCTGGCGGAACAAGTCACGTACACGGGATGCGCCTACTCCGACGAACATTTCTACAAAGTCGGAACCCGAAAGCGAGAAGAAGGGTACGTCTGCTTCACCGGCAACAGCCTTTGCCAGCAAGGTCTTACCAGTTCCCGGAGGGCCTACCAGCAACGCGCCTTTAGGAATCTTGCCTCCCAGCTCTGTGTATTTCTGAGGTTGTTTCAGAAATTCTACGATTTCCTCCACTTCTTGTTTGGCTTCTGCCTGTCCGGCTACATCTTTAAAAGTAATCCGGTTGGCTTTGTCTCCTTTTTCATATACCTGAGCTTTGCTTTTACCTACATTGAACGGATTGGCGCCTCCAGTTCCTGCTCCACCGCTCATGCGGCGCATGGCAAACATCCAGATTCCGATCAATAGTAAGAACGGAGCAATATTCCAGAATAATGCACCGAAGTAGTCGCGTTTCTTCTCATAACTGATAGATCCGGTGAAGTGTCCCTCTTCCTGTGCCTTTTCCATGAATTTATCCAATGACTCCATGGAACCTATTTCTACATTCAAGGCCGGGCTGCGTCCTACTTTCTTGTAGTCATCTTTAAATACATCTTTAACAAATTCCGGTTTAATGTACATTTCTACCGTATTGTCATCGTATGCAATTATTTTATTGGCATATCCCTTGTTTATCATGTCTTTAAACTCGGTATATGTTATTTGCTTGTCAATTCCTCCTTCTTGATTGGAAAAGTAGAGAATGGCAAAACTCATGGCAATGATAACATACAGCCAGCTCAAATTGAAGCGTGGCATGTTTATCTTTGGCTTATTATTTGTATTTTCACTCATTTTAATTCTGTATAGGATTAATCTAAATCAGGAATTTGAGTCAGTTTGGCGTCTGCCCATAAATGTTCCAGATTATAAAAGTTTCTCGTTTCCGGCAAAAAGACATGCACCAGTACATCACTGTAGTCCATTGCTACCCACTCTGCGTTTCTCAGTCCGTCTATTCCCGTCGGTTTGTCATCTATTTCTTTATGTACATACTCCTTGACTGAGTCAACGATAGCTGTTACTTGACTTGGGGAATTGCCTTGACAGATGACGAAATAATTGCAAATGGTATCATCAATGGCGGTGAGGTCCGCTATTACAATGTTTTTACCTTTCTTTTCTTGAATACCTTCTGTTATTTTTTTTACTAAAGTCTCTGCTTCGTTCATTATAATGTTATTAACAACTGATTATTCTAATATTATGTATTTACAACAATGTACAAAGATACTTGGTTTTCTCATATCAGCGAAAAAATGTGCATTAAATATATTCGGTTTTTGTTTTTTTTAGTTAGATAATCTTTTTAGTGTTAGGTTAAACCAGAAGTGAGGATTTGTGATCAGGGGGGATGAAGTGGACTGGGAAAAGAAGATAAATAAAGAAAAAAAGATTTTGATTAAAAAAAAGCTTCAAAAATTTGTAGGTTAAATAAAAAGCCGTATCTTTGCAGCGTCAAAATCAAAACAGGCGTTTTGATAGGAAGAGTGGGATATGGTGTAATGGTAACACAACAGATTCTGGTCCTGTTTTTCCAGGTTCGAATCCTGGTATCCCAACAAATAACCCACTTATTAAAGGCAAAACCTCTCTAAAATGGTAGTTTTAGAGAGGTTTTCTTATTTCGGGGCTAGCTATCTTAAAAATAGACCATCCGAAATCGGTGTTAAATTCGGTGCCAACTCTCTATTTTTATACTTTATAGGCTCATCTAAACACGAAAAAAATGAGAGATCCAAAAAGCAAACGTTCAATATCCTGTTTGGGTTAAGACAGGGCGGGGGCTTAAAACAACTGGCACCCCTGTTTTGCAGGGGTGTAATTCAAGGACAAAGATAGTGAAAAATCAGTGCCACGTTAGCAAAAAAAAGAGTCTAACACATTCGCATTAAACTCTTTTTTATAATTGTTTTTTTATTCGTCTTTCATTGATTGGTCAATCACTTCTATTTTTTTCAGTATCAGTTCCAAGTCAGCTTTGAGCTTTTCCACTTTACGATTCATTTCTGTAACCAGGCTGCTGCCTTTTTTGGAAGAACTGGTCAAGAAACCTAAATTGTTTTCGTATGTTTGAATTTCATTCTTCATGTTCTCGTAAGCACGAACCAATTTTTCACGTTCACGATAGAGGTTGCCTTCCTTGCTGATCGTTGATTTGAAATTACTTAATTTTTTCTGTGATGCGGAGAGATTCAACTTGTCAAACAACTTATCAATGACTCCATGATATTGCTTATACAATTTGTCTTTCTCTTTAAACGGTACATGACCGATACTATTCCATTCCTTCATTAATTCTCGAATGACGTTTCCGGCATTCTCTTCCGGTGTTTCCTGTGCGTCGATTGTATTTAATTTTTCAATGATCGCCTTTTTCTGAGCCATATTTTCCTGTTCGACTGATCGCTGTGAAGAAGTAGCTTTGTTCTTTTGTTCGAAGAAATAGTCACATGCAGCGATAAAACGTTTCCATACGGCATCCGAATACTTTTTAGGTACAGGACCGATTGTTTTCCATTCCTTTTGCAATTTGCTCAGCACATCGGCGGTAGCCTTCCAGTCTGTGTTGTCTTTCAAAGCTTCCGCTTTTTCACATAATTCTTTCTTCTTTTCCAAATTGCCTGCCATGCTTTCCTTGATGGACTTGAAGAATTCGGCTTTGCGTTTGAAGAACTCATCGCAAGCGGCACGGAAACGTTCGAATATCTTCACGTTCATTTTCTGTGGTGCGTAACCAATTGTTTTCCATTTGGCCTGCAGGGCAATGATTTCCTGAGTTTTGTTTTCCCAATCTTGGAAAGTAGTAAACGTATTGTATTCCATTGCTTCCACAATCTCGCAGATTACGGTTTTTTCATCCAGATTACGTTGCTCTTTTTCTTTTAAAGCTTCGAAGTGTTGCTGGTGGCGACGGTTTACGGCTGTAGAGGCGGTCTTGAACCGTGTCCAGATGTCTTCGCGTAATTCCTTTGCTACAGGACCTGTATTCCGGAACTCTTGATGTAGCTTTTGCAATTGGTGGAAAGCGGAAATGACATCTTCTTCCTCGGCTAGTTTCTCGGCGGCTTCGCAAAGATGAGCCTTTATCTCAAGGTTCTTTTTAAAATCGTATTCACGGAATTCATTGTTCAACTTTATCAAGTCATAGAACTTTTCTGCATAGTGCTGATAATTTTTCCATAGTTCATTTACTTTGGCGGCCGGCACCTGTTTTATATCGTTCCATTCCTGTTGCAGCTTTTTGAATTCATTGTATGCTTTGTTGGCGTCTTCGGGAGATTCGGCAAGTTCTTTCAAACGGTCGATAATGGCGAGTTTCTTCACCAGATTATCTTCTTTTTCTTTATCTTGTTCTGCTTGTATGGCGCTTCTTTTTTCTTTGATAGAACTCATGATATCCTTGAAACGGCTTTCAGCATCGTCCGGTTGGGGGATAAATGCCTCGGGAGCGCCCCCGCCGTCAATAAATGCCTTGCGGGCGGTTTCTTGTTCGGCCTTGTGCAGCTTGTAGAAGTTCTGTTTCAATAAATCCAACTCCTGTTTGTCTGCATTGCAGGCGTCTTCATTGATTTCTTTCAAACGTTCGATGACCTCTTCTTTCGTTTGTTTAGGTACATACGTAGCGTTATTCTCTTCCACAGTAGCGGAAGATGATACCAAAGTTTCAGATGTTTGTTCCACCGGAACTTCGGTTAAAGGGCGGTTAGTTTCATTCGAGTCCATCGTATAGATTTTTAAAGTAAGCGTTCTTGTTATAACAACAATTTACAAATTAAAAGAAATAAATTAGAACTTCATACTGTTTTTCCCGATTTTTTTTAGGAAAATCTTTAAAAGTGGAGAAAACAGGGGAATCGAGGGGGGATGCACTACAGATTGCACAGATTCATACGGATTCTTTTTTATTGTGATTTCTTGAAGTCATCCGTGTGAATCTGTTTTTTTCTCTTTTGTATAAGTTGCAGTCTGTATCATTTGTGATGAAATGTATCAGGATAGTAATACGGTGATGCCCATATAGAGCATCATGCCTATAATGTCATTGGTGATGGAGATGAACGGACCTGTGGCGATGGCAGGATCTATTTTTAATTTTTCCAGTGTCATGGGAACCAGGGTTCCAAAGATGGAAGCGAACATGACCACGGCAAACAGACTAAGTGAAACCGAATAGGTCACGGTGGCGTTTGCCCCGAAACGGATGAAATTATAAATATATACCAGCATGGAAATAATGGTGGCATTGATTACGGCTACTACGGACTCCTTTACTATTTGTTTCCAGGTGTTCTGGGCGTCTAGTGAACTGTTTGCCAGCCCCTGTACGATGAGTGCTGAGGACTGTGTCCCTACATTTCCGCCTGTTCCACCGATAAGAGGGATATAGAGGGCCATTTCGGGATGGGCGGCAAAAGTGCTGTCAAAATTACCCAAAATCATGGAGTTGCCTATTCCGCCTATCATACCGATAAGCAGCCAGGGAAGACGGGCTGTAGTCTGGCGGAAAACATTATCGTCTGTTTCTACATCTTGTGACAGACCTGATGCCAGCTGATAGTCGCGTTCTGCCTGTTCACGAACTTCGTCCATCACATCATCTACGGTGATCCGTCCCACCAGACGTCCGATGCTGTCAACTACCGGTACGGCAACCAGGTCATATTTTTCAATGGTCTGGACCACTTCGTCCACAGGTGTATCTACATGGACGGATATCGGGTCTTTCCTCATCACATGTTTCACTTTGGATACGGAAGGGCTGGTTATCATTTTCTTCAGCGGGAATACACCGCGCAGCCGCTGGTCATCGTCTACTACATATACATAATAGATCTCGTCCATATCTTCCGCCTGGATGCGCATTTCCTTTAGACATTCGGGCATACTCCAGTTTTCGTTTACGACTACCATTTCGGTACCCATCAATCCACCGGCGGTATCTTCGTCATATTTCAACAAATCGACAATGTCTCCGGCTTGTTCTATGTCTTCAATGTGTGAGAGGACTTCTTCCTGTTTCTCTTCGTCCATTTCACGGATAATGTCCACAGCATCATCCGAGTCCATGTAGTCGACAAAGCGTTTGGCGATTGTTTCAGAGGGAAGGATTTCCAGAAATTCCTTACGGGCGTCTTCATCCATTTCGATAAGGACGTCGGCGGCAGTCTCATTGTCCAGTAACAGGTATATGAACCGCGCTTCTTCCGCGTCCAGTTCATTGCACAGTTCTGCTATGTCGGCAGGATGCAGATCGGCGAGTAAGCCCTTAAGTTGTTCTGAGTCTTTTTGCTCGATCAGCTGCTCTACTTTTTCTAGTTCCTCTTTATTCATCCTACTCTTCCGTTAATATAATAATAGGTGTTATTCTTTCTTGTTTGTTACTTTCCGGGCGATATCGTTGCTGTAAACAATGTCCGTCTTGTTCTTCAATGCCGCTTCCACTCTGTTGGTCAGTTCGATGAACTCTGGTACGGACAATTGTTCTGGCCGTTTATTGAAAATGGGGTCGGCACTCAACGGGTTCTCTTTGTCCAAAATGGAGGAAATGGAGTTCCTCAAGGTTTTACGTCGTTGGTTGAACGTTGTTTTTACAATGAGTTTGAACAGTTTTTCATTGCATCCCAGGTCAGTCGTTTCATTGCGTGTCATGCGGATTACCGCACTTTTGACCTTGGGAGGCGGATTGAATACATGTTCGTGTACGGTAAATAGGTATTCTACTTTATACCAGGCTTGTATCAAGATGCTGAGGATGCCGTACGTCTTGCTTCCGGGGCCGGCGGCAATGCGTTCGGCTACTTCTTTTTGGATCATTCCGGTACAACAGGGGATCAGATCTTTATAATCCAGCATTTTAAAGAATATTTGGCTGGATATATTATAAGGATAGTTGCCGGTCAGAACAAAAGGTTTCCCGTCAAACAACTTTTCAAGGTGCAGTTTCAAAAAGTCGTCTTCAATGATATGCCCTTCCAGAGCCGGGTAGTTCTCACGAAGATAAGCTACAGATTCATAGTCCAGCTCCACTACTTTTACGGGACGGCTTTTCTGCATAATAAACTGGGTTAGTACCCCCATTCCCGGTCCTACTTCCAGAATTGGCAGGTCGGGGCACACATCTACGGTATCGGCTATGTCTTTTGCGATACTGAGGTCTTTCAAGAAGTGTTGTCCTAGAAATTTTTTTGGCTTAACTAATCCCATTCCGTTATTTTCTATCATTTATAAATAGGTTTATTTCGCTAAGATAGTATCTTTGCATCGTGCAAAGGTAAACATTCTAAATTAATATACACAGATTTTGGAACGAACTCGATTAAAAAAGATCATAAATAAAGGTTTGCAGATTGCATTTCCGTTATTTTTAGGAGCCGCGATACTGATATGGATGTATCACGGATTCAATTTTTCCCGGGTATGGGAGGTTTTGGATGGAGGAATGAACTATGGGTGGATGTTGTTGTCGCTGGTCTTTGGTGTATTCAGCCACATATTTCGCGGGTGGCGGTGGAAACTGACATTAGCTCCGTTGGGCGAGCATCCCAAAACATCTGATTGTGTGTATGCCATCTTCGTGTCATACGCTGCCAACTTGGCTGTTCCCCGTGTAGGCGAGATTTCCCGTTGCGGTGTGTTGGCGAAATACGATGGCACGTCTTTCTCCAAATCGTTGGGTACGGTGGTTACGGAGCGGTTGATTGATACGTTGTGTGTGGCGTTGATTACAGGGGTAACTTTGATCATGCAGGCAAGGGTATTCGATATTTTCTTTAAAGAAACCGGCACGGATACCACGGTCTTGTCACAGGTCTTTACCTCCGGGCATTTCTATATCACTATCGTCTGTGTGTTGGCCGTATTGGTACTGGCCTTTTTTCTGATCAGGAATGTGACAGTCTTTGCCAAAGTGAAAGGCATTCTCCATAATGTATGGGTTGGTGTACTGTCTTTGCGCCATGTAAAGCGGATGCCTTTGTTCATTCTTTACACTGCCGCCATTTGGACTTGTTATTTCCTGCAATTCTATGTCTCCTTCTTTTGTTTCGATTTTTCTGATAATTTGGGAGTGATGGCGGGGCTGGTTATGTTTGCTGTAGGTAGCATTGCGGTAGTAGTTCCGACTCCTAATGGGGCGGGTCCGTGGCATTTTGCTGTCATAACGATGATGATGCTCTATGGAGTCGGAAAAGAAGATGCGGGAATTTTTGCCTTATTAGTGCATGGAATACAAACTTTTTTATTAATTTTGTTGGGTATATATGGATTAGCGGCTTTGCCGTTCACTAATAAAACTAAGAAGTTATGAGTACAATTCTCTCTCTCGCTCCGCAGAATGTGTGGAAGCATTTCTATTCATTGACTCAGGTTCCCCGTCCTTCGGGTTACTTGAAGAAGGTTCAAGAGTTCTTGCTGAACTTTGGAAAAAGTGTAGGTGTAGAGTCATTCCAGGATGAAGCTGGTAATATTATTTATCGTAAGCCTGCCACTCCGGGGATGGAAAACCGTAAGAAAGTGATTCTTCAGGCTCACATGGACATGGTGCCTCAGAAGAATAATGATACGGTGCATGATTTTGAAAAGGATCCTATCGAAACTTATATTGACGGAGATTGGGTGAAAGCCAAAGGTACGACTTTGGGAGCAGATGACGGTATGGGTGTTGCGGCTATCATGGCTATCATGGAAGATAAGACGCTGAAACATGGTCCGTTGGAGGCGTTGATTACTGCTGATGAGGAAACCGGCATGTTCGGTGCGTTTGGCTTGAAGCCAGGTACGGTAGATGGTGATATTCTGTTGAATCTGGACTCGGAAGAAGAAGGAGAATTGTATATAGGTTGTGCAGGTGGTGAAGACTTGACAGCTGTTTTGGAATATAAGGAAATGGAGACAGATCCGGCTGACATTGCTTTGAAGGTTACTTTGAAAGGATTACGTGGCGGACACTCCGGATTGGAAATCAATGAAGGACGTGCCAATGCCAACAAACTGATGGCTCGTTTCATGAATCAGGTGATTGCTTATGATGAGGCTTGTCTGGTTTCTTGGCAAGGTGGTAATATGCGTAACGCCATTCCTCGTGAATGTGAAGTAGTTATTACGGTTCCTGCTGATGAGGAAGCGGACGTGATGGAATTTGTGCAGGAGTGCGAAGCATTGTGGAATGAAGAATATCATGTACACGAAACTCCGATCAGCTTCAAGGCAGAACGGGTGGAATTGCCTGCGATGATGGTTCCCGATGAAATCAAAGATAATCTGGTGGATGCGATTTATGCTTGTCAGAATGGGGTGATGCGTATGATTCCTACGATCCCTGATACAGTAGAAACTTCTTCTAATCTGGCTATCGTTTCTATCGGAGGCGGTAAGGCGGAGATCAAAATCCTGGCCCGCAGTTCGCGTGACTCGATGAAGGATTATCTGAACACTGCACTGGAAAGCTGTTTTTCTATGGCAGGTATGGAAGTAACCCGTTCCGGTGGTTATTCAGGCTGGGAGCCCAATGTGGATTCTCCTATTCTGAAAGCTATGAAGGAGTCTTATCAGGCACAGTTCGGTAAGGAACCTGCTGTGAAAGTGATTCATGCCGGTTTGGAATGCGGTATCATCGGTGCGGTGGTTCCGGGATTGGATATGATTTCCTTCGGTCCTACTTTGCGTTCTCCTCACTCACCGGATGAACGCTGCTTTATTCCTTCTGTAGGCAAGTTCTATGATTTCGTGGTAGCTACCTTGGAAAATACACCGGTAAAAGAATAGTCTTTAAGATTTTATAAAGCTTTCGGGCGCGGATGATATGGATTTCATCCGCGTCTTTTTATTAATACTCTATCTTATCACTTTTTTCCGTCCATTGCTGGAAGGCCTTTATTGCCTCTTCCGCCAAAAGAATTTCGGAGGGAAGTTTGCGTGCCGAAGGTTTCAGACTCAGTTCATCATAGATAAAAGAGTCGTCAAAACCTATATTCTTGGCATCCGTCTTGTTGTTTGCATAATACATTTTATCCAATCGTGCCCAGTAAATAGCTCCCAGACACATAGGACACGGTTCACAAGAAGTATAAATTTCACATCCACTCAGGTTGAATGTTCCTAGTTTGGTTGCCGCTGCACGGATGGCGCTGACTTCCGCATGGGCGGTGGGGTCACATAGTGTGGTGACACGATTGACTCCGGTAGCGATAATCTCTCCGTCCTTGGCGATAACAGCTCCAAAGGGACCGCCGCCGTTTGTTACATTATCTATAGAAAGCTTAATTGCTTTCCGCATTAATTCTTCTTTTTCCATAGTGGTTCTATTTCTTTGGATATAACTATGGCAAAGATAGTATTTTCTTCTATATTAATGTGGTTGATAAGTTTATTTTGCGCGGGAGGCTTAGTTTGGCAAAAAGGTGGCGGATATAATCCTTCATGCAATGTATTGAAAAAATGGAGGAATGCTGTTTGGGAAGAATTTGGTATTTATTGAAAAAGGTGCAGGAAAAATAGATTTCCGCACCTTTTTCTACAATATGATATAATATAAAGGAATGTTCTATTAAACAATACCTTGAGCCATCATAGCCTTGGCTACTTTCATGAATCCTGCTACATTAGCACCTTTCACGTAGTTTACATAACCGTCAGCCTCAGTACCGTATTGTACACAAGCCTCATGGATGTTTTTCATGATACTTTTCAATTTCTCATCTACTTCTTCTTGACTCCAGCCTAGTTTGATAGAGTTCTGAGTCATTTCCAATCCGGATACAGATACACCACCCGCGTTGGCTGCTTTACCCGGAGCATACAGAATCTTGGCTTCTTGGAATACGCGGATAGCTTCAGGGGTAGAGGGCATGTTTGCA
This sequence comes from Phocaeicola sartorii JCM 17136 = DSM 21941, assembly GCF_054653615.1. Taxonomy (NCBI): domain Bacteria; kingdom Pseudomonadati; phylum Bacteroidota; class Bacteroidia; order Bacteroidales; family Bacteroidaceae; genus Phocaeicola; species Phocaeicola sartorii. The sequence goes on along the minus strand of NZ_BAAIFW010000005.1, from coordinate 3,975,035 downwards.
CCTTCGCTGACAGCCATGACGCCATTGGCAACCAATTGTCTGGCTTCATCGCCGTTCAGTTCGTTCTGAGTGGCGGAAGGTAATGCGATATCTGCTTTCTCACCCCAAGGACGGGCGCCTGCCACGTATTTGCAACCGTATTTTTCGGCATATTCACGGATACGTCCACGGTATAAGTTCTTCAACTCCATGATGAAATCCAGTTTTTCACGGTCTATTCCATCCGGATCATAGATGTAACCGTCTGAGTCGGACATGGTAACTACTTTACCACCCAGCTCGATTACTTTTTCTACGGTGTATTGAGCTACGTTACCTGAACCTGAAACCAAACAAGTTTTTCCTTTCAGGTCTGTACCTTTGGTTTTCAGCATTTCCATCAAGAAGTAGATATTACCGTATCCGGTTGCTTCGGGGCGAATCAAGGAACCACCGAATTCACGGCCCTTGCCGGTCAGTACACCGGAGAATTCATGAGAAAGTTTCTTGTACATGCCGAACATGAAACCTACTTCGCGGCCACCTACACCGATATCGCCTGCCGGAACGTCAGTTTCAGGACCGATGTGACGCCATAATTCTAACATGAATGCTTGGCAGAAACGCATCACTTCTGCGTTTGATTTGCCACGTGGAGAGAAGTCGGAACCTCCTTTGCCACCACCCATCGGAAGGGTAGTCAGTGAATTTTTGAATGTTTGCTCGAAGGCAAGGAATTTCAAAATTCCCAAGTTCACAGAAGAGTGAAAACGGATACCACCTTTGTATGGGCCGATGGCATTGTTATGTTGCACACGGTAGCCCATGTTTGTCTGGATGTTACCTTTGTCATCCATCCATGTTACACGGAATTGATATACACGATCAGGAATACATAAACGTTCAATCAAATTTACCTTGTCAAATTCGGGATGTTTGTTGTATTCTTCTTCGATTGTACTTAGCACTTCCTCTACTGCCTGATGATATTCAGGTTCATTGGGGAATCTTCTTTTCAGATCTTCTAATACCTTAGCTGCATTCATAATCTACTTCTTTTTATAGTTGTTAATTAATTCTTTCTATTACTTTTTTGATGGTGCAAAAATATAGATAAGAATTGAAATATGCAACAATTTATAAAGAAAATACGTAGAAAAATATCAATCTGTGCAAAATGTAAGCTAAAAAGCGGATAAAAGATTATTTTCCCCTTTCCTTGAGATATTTTAGTAATGGAATGAAGACCAAGGCTCCCGAAATGATAATGGATAATATTAAAGGTCCGTCAATATGTTCGCTCCCTGTTAGGATAATATAGCAAATGGCAATCCATAACAGGGCTAAGGTTACGATTTGTGGAAGGGAAAGCGACTTTTTTTTCATAGTACTGTTTTGATGATTTAGATGTGTTTCACCACAGATTGTCTTGATTTGCACTGATAAAATTGGCTGATGCTACAACCTGAATGATGATCTGTATAAACCGATGCAATCTGTGGTGAATGTTGTTTATTTCCTTTTCTTTTTTTTGTAAACGATAGCGTCAATTACCGCAACAGCGGTGATGTTTACGATGTCGCGTACAGAAGCTTCGCAGTCGGTGAAATGGATAGGCTTGTTCAGTCCCATTTGTATCGGGCCGATTACCTCAGTCTCACTCATGGACTGAATTAACTGGTAGGTGGCATTGGCAGAGCTCAGATTCGGGAATACCAGCGTGTTTACTTCCTTGCCTTTCAAACGTGTGAAGGGATATTTCTCGTCACGCAATTGGGTGTTTAGGGCAAAATTGACCTGCATCTCACCGTCTATAGCCAGTTCCGGGTATTCTTTCTGCATATAGTCCACCGCATCATGTACTTTAGCCGGGCTTCCCTCGGTGTCCGAACCGAAGTTGGAGTAGGACAACATGGCCATTGTTGGAGTGTGATTAAAGAACTCTACTGTCTTTTTTGACAATTTGGCGATGTCAATCAAGGTGTCGGTATCCGGATGGCGGTTGATCAGTGTGTCAGCTACAAAGTAAGTGCCTTTCTTTGAATTCAGAATATGCATTGTCCCGAAATGTTTGTATTCCGGTTGGATGCCGATAACTTCTTTCGCTACCTTGATCGTGTTGGAATATTTGGTGTATAGACCGGTGATGAATGCGTCGGCTTCTCCGGTTTCAACCATCATCATACCGAAGTAGTTGCGTTCGAACATCTTGTCGTTGGATTCTTGGAGGTTGGCCCCTTGGCGTGCACGTTTTTCTGAAAGTATGCGGGCGTAACGTTCACGGCGTTCGGCTTCACGGTCATGACGAAGATTGATGATTTCTATTCCTTCCAAACTCAGATCCAGTTCTTTTGCCAATTTTTCAATGCGCTCATCGTTACCTAATAAGATAGGGTGACAGATCCCTTCGGCTTTGGCCTCTACGGCAGCTTTTAACATCGTAGGATGAATACCTTCGGCAAATACTACACGTTGTGGGGCGCGACGGGCTGTTTCGTAAAGTTGACGGGTTAATTTGCTTTCTTGTCCCATCAGTTCGCGCAGGCGGGTCTTGTAGGCTTCCCAGTCAGTAATATTTTTGCGCGCAACTCCTGATTCCATTGCTGCTTTTGCCACAGCCATAGAAACTTCGGTAATTAAACGGGGGTCAACCGGTTTGGGAATGAAATATTCAGGGCCGAAAGTAAAATTATTCACATGATAGGCTTCGTTCACTACATCGGGAACAGGTTGTTTTGCCAAATCGGCGATAGCATGTACGGCGGCCAGCTTCATTTCTTCATTAATTGCTTTGGCTTGGGTATCCAAAGCTCCGCGGAAGATATAGGGGAAACCGATTACGTTATTGATTTGGTTGGGGTAGTCTGAACGTCCGGTGGACATCAATACATCAGGACGGGATGCCATGGCGTCTTCGTAAGAGATTTCCGGAGTCGGATTGGCTAATGCGAATACGATGGGATGATCTGCCATGCTGCGGACCATGTCTTGAGTCAGCACATTACCTTTTGATAATCCTAGGAATACATCTGCTCCTTTGATGGCTTCTTCCAGTGTATGTACGTCTCGACGGTCGGTTGCAAAGAATTTCTTGTTTTCTGTCAGGTTGGGGCGGTCACTGGTTATCACGCCTTTGCTGTCCAGCATCAAAATGTTTTCTTTACGGGCTCCTAACGCTACATATAGTTTGGTACAGGAAGTGGCGGAAGCTCCGGCGCCGTTTACTACGATTCTTACATTTTCAATTTTCTTTCCGGCGACCTCCAATGCGTTCAATAGTCCGGCAGATGAAATGATAGCTGTACCATGCTGGTCGTCGTGCATTACTGGGATATCCAGTTCTTCTTTCAGCCGGTTTTCTATCTCGAAACATTCAGGAGCCTTGATGTCTTCCAAGTTGATACCTCCGAATGTGGGGGCAATGGCTTTTACGGCTTGGATAAATTTTTCAGGATCTTTTTCGTTTACTTCGATATCAAAGACATCAATGCCTGCGTAAATTTTGAAAAGCAGTCCCTTACCTTCCATGACAGGCTTTCCGCTCAAAGCGCCTATGTCGCCTAGTCCTAAAACGGCTGTACCATTGGAGATAACGGCTACTAAGTTGCCTTTCGCAGTGTAGTCGTATGCGGTTTGTGGGTCTTTCTCTATTTCCAGACAAGGTTCGGCTACTCCGGGGGAATAAGCCAATGACAGGTCTGTTTGTGTGCTGTACGGTTTTGTCGGTACAACTTCAATTTTTCCGGGCTTGCCTTGCGAGTGGTATAGCAAAGCTGCTTCTTTGGTAATCTTGACCATAATCTTTTTACTTTAATAATGTTATTGTTTTAAATTGGTGGCAAAAATACAAATAAAATTATAATTTGAAGTCTAAATAGTGTAAAATGATATCGAATTGATGATTTTTTAAGTGTTGGTTTTGATCAGTGCGAAAATCAGATTTCATTCTTTAGTGTTTTCAAGGCAAAGATATAAAAAATAGTTTTCATGTATGTCCATATCATAATGAGTTGTGTCATGGTCTAATGTATTTTAATAGTTGAAGCCTGAATGTGAATGGAATATGTATGAAACATATTTACATGATAGGTATCCTTTCGTGTGCGCACGTTATTTATAGTTAAAGCTAATAGGCTAAGCGGATAAATGCCGGAAAAATGACTAATTTTGTGGCGGTGAAAACTAATTGGGTTTAAAAAGTTTTCTGTAAACCTCTGTTAATTCGATAAATAAGTAAAGTTCAATAATATTAGTTATGAAGATGACAGTAAATAGTATGAAGTGTTTTTCATGGAGCCGCCTAGCGATATTTACGGCGGTGATGACCGTTTTAAGCAGTTGTGGGGGCGGTCAGAGCGGTATGAAGTTGGGTGATGACGAATTCACCGTTGTGACTGTACAATCTACAGCCAGCCAGCAGTCCACTTCTTATCCCGCTACCATTAAGGGTGTTCAGGATATCGAAGTGCGTCCTCAGGTTTCCGGGTTTATCGTAAAGCTTTGTGTGGATGAAGGCGCAACTGTAAAGAAAGGCCAGGCATTGTTCCAGATTGATCCTACACAGTATGCGGCTGCCGAACGTCAGGCAAAGGCTGCTGTAGAGATGGCGAAATCCAATGTCAATACGTTGACATTGAACGAACAACAGAAAAAAAACTTGTATGATAAGAAAATTATCAGTGATTTTGAGTACCAAAGTGCGGTGGATCAATTGCTTTCTGCAAAGGCCGGTTTGGCTCAAGCGGAGGCTCAGTTGACCAGCGCTCGTCAGAATTTAGGTTTCTGTACAGTGACCAGTCCTTCGAATGGTGTGGTTGGTACATTCCCGTATCGTATAGGTAGCTTGGTGAGCCCTTCGGTGGCACAGCCGTTGACTACTGTAAGCGAAATCGGTGAGATGTATGTGTATTTCTCCATGACTGAAAAGCAGTTGCTGGGCTTGACAAGAGCGGGTGGCACGCTGAAAGAGCAATTGGAGAAGATGCCGGCTGTGAAATTGGAGCTGGCTGACGGTACGTTATATGCGGAAGAAGGTAAAATTGATGCTGTAAGTGGTGTTATAGACCAGAGTACCGGTTCGGTAAGTATGCGTGCTGTTTTCCCGAACGGACAGTTTGTGTTGCGTAGTGGTGGTATGGCTAATGTGATTTTCCCTTATACGATGGAAGATATTATTTTGATTCCTCAATCGGCTACGCAGGAAATTCAGGACAAAAAGTTTGTTTATGTACTTCTGTCGGATAATACATTGAAGCATACGGAAATAAAGGTGTCGAATTTAAATGACGGTAAGAATTATATTGTTACCGGTGGCTTGAAGCCCGGCGATAAAATTGTAGTTGAAGGTGTGCAGACTCTGAAGGACGGACAGACAATTACTCCGATCACTCCGGAACAGAAAGAGGCCAAATATCAACAACACCTGAAAGACCAGAAGGAAGGCAATATTGCTACGGCCTTTAAATAATCAGTATAAAATAAACAGATTAATATCGTTTATATAAATTAAGGTATATAGAGAATGAAACTAGATAGATTTATTAACCGTCCGGTGCTATCAACGGTAATCTCCGTCTTGATAGTTATTCTGGGTATCATCGGACTTGCTACATTGCCGGTTACACAGTATCCGGATATTGCGCCTCCTACTGTGTCGGTAAGGGCGACTTATACAGGTGCGAACTCCACAGCCGTGTTGAATTCGGTCATTGCTCCATTGGAAGACCAGATAAACGGTGTGGAAAACATGATGTATATCCAGTCCACAGCATCTAATAATGGTGCTGCTGATATCAATGTTTATTTCAATCAAGGTACTGACCCGGATATGGCGGCTGTCAATGTGCAGAATCGTGTCTCCATGGCACAAGGACTATTGCCGGCCGAAGTGACTAAAGTCGGAGTGACTACCCAGAAGCGCCAGAATTCTATGTTGATGGTTTTCTCACTGTATGATGAAACCGACTCATATAACATCGAATTTATCGAAAACTATGCTAATATTAACTTGATTCCTGAAATTAAGCGTGTAAAAGGTGTAGGTGATGCTACGGTGCTAGGGCAGGACTACTCCATGCGTATTTGGTTGAAACCGGACGTGATGGCGCAGTACAAATTGATTCCTACCGATGTCTCGGCGGCTTTGGCAGAACAGAATATTGAAGCGGCTCCGGGGCAATTCGGTGAACGTGGTAATCAGACTTTCCAATATACGATCCGTTATAAAGGGCGTTTGCAGCAGACAAATGAGTTTGAAGATATTGTTATCAAGGCATTGCCGGATGGTAACGTACTTCGTTTGGGAGATGTGGCCGATATAGAATTAGGCCGTCTGGCTTATACGTTCAATAATACGGTAAATGGTCATAAGGCGGTGTCTTGTATCGTTTATCAGATGGCCGGTACTAATGCTACCGAAACTATTTCTAATTTGGAAGAAGTGCTTGCAAAGGCGCAGGAATCACTGCCTACTGGATTGAGTATCAATATCGCCCAGAATGCCAATGACTTCTTGTTCGCTTCTATTCACGAGGTAATCAAAACGTTGATTGAGGCGTTTATTCTGGTGTTTATCGTGGTATATATCTTCTTACAGGATATGCGTTCGACGTTGATTCCGGCTATTGCTATTCCGGTGGCGTTGATTGCTACTTTCTTTGTGTTGAAGCTGATCGGTTTCAGTGTGAACTTGCTGACTCTTTCGGCGATGGTGCTTGCTATCGCGATTGTGGTCGATGATGCCATAGTTGTGGTCGAAGGTGTCCATGCCAAGCTGGACCAGGGTTATAAGTCTTCTCGTGAGGCTTCTATCGATGCCATGAGTGAACTGGGCGGCGCCATTGTTTCCATCACATTGGTGATGATGTCTGTGTTTATTCCGGTGAGTTTCATGGGAGGTACTGCCGGTACATTCTACCGTCAGTTCGGTATCACTATGGCTATCGCTATCGGTTTCTCCGCTTTGAATGCGTTGACCCTGTCGCCGGCATTGTGTGCTATTTTCTTGAAACCTCATGATGAAGGGCACGGTACAAAGAAAATGAACCGTGTGGAACGCTTTCATACCGCCTTCAATGCTGCTTATGATTCTTTGTTGAAAAAGTATAAGAAGAATGTGGTATTCTTTATCCATAAGAAATGGCTGTCATTCGGACTGGTTGCCGCTTCTATCATTCTGCTGGTGTTCTTTATGAAGGTCACTCCGACTGGTATGGTGCCTAATGAGGATACGGGTACTATCATGGGTGCGGTGACATTGCCTCCTGGTACCTCGCAGGAACGTGCCATGGAGATCTTGAACCGTGTGGACAGTCTGGTAGCTGCCGAACCGGCGGTAGGTTCCCGTACCGTAATTTCCGGTTTCGGCTTTATCGGTGGCCAGGGCCCTTCATACGGCTCTTTGATCATCAAACTGAAAGACTGGGAAGAACGTTCCATGATGCAGAACTCGGATGTCGTGGTAGGCACTTTGTTTATGCGTGCGCAGAAAATCATCAAGGATGCGCAGGTCTTGTTCTTTGCCCCTCCCATGATTCCGGGCTATTCGGCATCTAGTGATATAGAGTTGAATATGCAGGATAAGACGGGTGGTGACTTGAATCATTTCTATGATGTGGTTTTGAACTATATGGATGCGTTGAAGGCCCGTCCCGAAATTAATTCGGCACAGACTACCTTTAATCCGAATTTCCCCCAATATATGCTGGATATTGATGCCGCTGCTTGTAAGAAGGCAGGTATTAGCCCCAGTGATATTCTGGCTACTATGCAGGGATATTTCGGAGGCTTGTATGCTTCTAACTTCAACCGTTTCGGTAAGATGTACCGTGTAATGATTCAGGCGGAACCCGAGGCAACCAAGAATCTGGAGTCATTGAATAGTATCAAGATACGTAATGGGAATGAGATGGCTCCAATCTCTCAGTTTGTTTCTATCAAGAGAGTATACGGGCCGGACGTGATCAGCCGTTTCAATCTTTATACGGCAATCAAAGTGATGGTGGCTCCTGCCAGCGGTTATACTTCCGGACAGGCTTTGCAGGCTATTGCGGAAGTAGCCAAAGAGAATTTGCCTACCGGTTACGGTTATGAGTTGGGAGGTATGGCCCGTGAGGAGGCATCTACCAGTGGTAGTTCTACGGGTATCATCTTTATCTTGTGTTTCGTATTCGTTTACTTGCTGCTGAGTGCGCAATATGAAAGTTATATACTGCCGTTGTCCGTATTGCTTTCAGTACCGTTTGGTTTGTTGGGGAGCTTCTTGTTTGTAAACGGATTTGCGGCATTGGGAAATATCCCGGCATTGAAGATGATTCTGGGAACCATGTCAAATGATATTTATATGCAGATCGCATTGATCATGTTGATGGGATTGTTGGCGAAGAACGCCATTCTGATTGTAGAGTTTGCTTTAGACCGCCGTAAGCAGGGGATGAGTATTTCCTGGGCTGCGGTTTTAGGTGCGGCGGCCCGTTTGCGACCGATCTTGATGACCTCATTGGCCATGATTGTAGGTTTGATTCCGTTGATGCTGGCTATGGGGGTTGGTGCTCATGGTAACCGTACTTTGGGAGCTTCAGCCATTGGTGGTATGTTGGTCGGTATGATTTTCCAGATCTTTATCGTACCCGTATTGTTTGTGGTATTCCAATGGTTACAAGAGAAATTCAAGCCGATTGAATGGGAGAGTGTGGACAATACAGAGGTTGAACCCGAAATTGAACAATACACCCGTAAATGAACAGAAGAACAATGAAAAAGATAATAGGATTATGTTGCGCGACGTTTTTATTAAGCGGTTGCCACATCTATAAATCATACGATCGTCCCGAGTCGATAGATGCCACAGGCATCTATCGTGACCCGGTTGCCGCCAGCGATGCATTGGCAGTAGACGATACAACCAATATGGGTAACTTGTCATGGAAGGAAATTTTCCGTGATCCGAAATTGCAGATGCTGATTGAAGAGGGATTGGCAAACAATGTAGATATGCAGACCGCCATCCTGCGTGTGAAGGAGGCAAAGGCATTATTGACATCAGCTCGTTTGTCTTATCTGCCTTCTTTGGCCCTTGCTCCACAAGGTTCGTTGACTAGTGTGGATAAAAGTACTCCTGTAAAGAACTACACTTTGCCTGCTTCTGCAAGTTGGGAAGTTGATTTGTTCGGCAAATTACTGAACGCCCATCGCGGCCAGAAAGCTTCTTATTTGCAAAGCAAGGCCTATCAGCAGGCAGTGCGTTCACAGTTGATTGGCGGAATAGCCAATGCTTATTATTCTTTATTGATGCTCGACCGGCAGGTCAGTGTGACCGAGCAGAATGTGGCATTAATGAAAGAAACGGTGCGTACGATGGAGGCTATGAAGGAAGCTGGTATGACAACCGAGGCTGCTGTGGCACAGAGCAAAGGTGCTTATCATCAAACGGAAGCTTCATTGGCTGATTTGAGACGTCAGGTGCGCGAAACCGAAAATTCCATTTCTGTATTGCTCGCCAAGGCTCCTCAAAACATAAACCGTGGAACGTTAGAGGAGCAAGTGATGCCTGCAGATCTGGCGGTAGGGGTCCCTTTGCAGCTGCTTGAGAACCGTCCGGATGTGAAAGCGGCAGAGTTGGCATTAGCCGGTGCTTATTATACAACCAACCAGGCGCGTTCCGCTTTCTATCCCAGTGTCAATATTACCGGTACTTTGGGATGGACCAATGGTTCCAATGGTACAGTGATCTCTAATCCTGCTGTCATGCTCTGGAATGCTATCGGCTCATTGACCCAGCCCATTTTTCAGCGTGGAAAATTGATTGCCAATTTGAAAGTGTCTAAAGCGGAGGAGCAGATCGCCAAGATGAATTATCAACAGACTATTCTGGAGGCCGGTAAGGAGGTAAGTGATGCCTTATTCCTGTATGATACGGCAGATAAAAAATTGAGCGAGCACCAGGCACAGGTTGCTGAAATGCAGAAAGCGGTGGAGATGAACAATGATCTGTTTCAGGCAGGAAAGGCCACTTATCTGGAAATCATTACTGCACAACAGTCATTGCTGAGTGCCCAGTTGAACGAAGTATCCGATACTTTCCAGCGTATGCAGGCTGTTATCAATCTGTACAGCGCATTGGGTGGTGGACGTGAATAATTAACCTTAAAAATGATATGAATATGATAAGTCCGTCAGCTTATGTAGACCCGTCAGCAAAAATCGGGAAAAACGTAACGATTCACCCGTTTGTCTACATTGATAAGAATGTAGAGATAGGTGATGATAATGTCATCATGCCCAACGCCAGCATTATGAGCGGCGCACGCATCGGTAACGGAAATACTATTTATAACGGGGCTGTGATTGCAGCGGCTCCGCAAGATTTCAACTATACGGGGGATGATACCATCGCCCGTATAGGCGACAATAATACGATCCGTGAGAATGCGGTAATTATTCGCGCTACTTTCGCAGGAGATGAGACTGTGGTAGGAAATGGTAATTTCATTATGCAGGGAGCACGTATCTCACATGATGTGACCATTGGTAATAATTGTATTATCGGTAACGGTTCGCAGGTATCGGGCTGTTGTGTGATCGAGGATTATGCCATTCTTACTTCCAATGTGCTGATGCAGGGTAAGACTCGTCTGGGAACTTATGCCGCCGTGCAGGGCGGATGTCGTTTTACTAAAGATATCCCTCCTTATTGTGTAGCAGCTCATGAGCCCACGACTTTTTACAGCATCAATACCACAGTATTGCAGCATGAAGGCTTCTCGGAAACAGTTATTAAGCATATAGCGCATGCTTTCCGTATATTGTATAAAGTGAATACATCTACAGAGGATGCCTTGCGTCGTATCGAAGAACAGGTTCCGTCTAGTCCTGAAATAGTACATTTGATAGAGTTTGTCCGAAATTCTAAATTGGGTATTATAAAATAAGCATATCTTTATTCCCTTTAGGTTAAGCATGAATAGCGTAAGAAAAAAAAGAACAGATAAAACGGTAGTAAAGGAACACATCGTTTTGGCTGCAGCGAAGGCGTTTACACAAAAAGGCGTCAGAACAGTGCGGATGGATGATATTGCTGCCGGATTGTCTATATCTAAACGTACGCTTTATGAGTTGTTTCATGACAAGGAGGATTTATTACTTGATGTCATGAAGTTACATCGGGAGGAAATGCAGGAATATATGACTCAGGTGGCTTCCAAAGCAGAACATGTTTTGGAAGTCCTCTTGAAATTTTTCCAAAAAAGTGCTCAGGATTTTCAGAATACAAACAGGAAATTTTTTGAGGATATTGAGAAATATCCCAAGGTAATGCGTTACATTGATGAAAGCCGGAAGGAGAATTTGGATTCAGCTATGGAATTTTATCGCAAAGGAGTGGAACAAGGTATTTTTAGAAATGATGTAAATTATGATATTGTACGCGCCATGGTATGTGAGCAGATGGATTTACTGTTGCATTCGGAAATATGCAAGTCTTATTCGCTGGGCGAAATTTATGAGACGGTCGTTTTTATGCACATGCGTGGCATTTCCACTGAGAAGGGATTAAAGATTGTGGATGATTTTTTACTGAATTTGAAAGGTAATAAACATAAGAAGTGCGGTTAGAAGCTAAATTAGTTACAAAATCAATAAAGAGTAATAGTAAATGAAATTCGTATTAAAATTTACGTTAGCCTTATGGTTGCTAATGTATGTAACAACGCAAAGTGCACAAGCACAAGACACATTGAGGGTTACTTTGCAGGACGCGGTCCGGATAGCATTGAGCGACAATCCTACTATAAAGGTTGCCGGTCAGGAAATCCAGTTAAAGAAAGAAGCCCGGCGGGAAGCTTATGCAGGTCTTTTTCCGGAAGCCAGTCTGGTGGGCAGTTATTCACGCGCCATAAAGAAACAATCATTTGCCATGATGGGAGAGGTGATTGAAGTAGGTACGGACAACACTTATAGTGGTGGGCTTTCTGTCAGTCTGCCGGTTTTTGCTCCGGCTCTCTATAAAAGTATCAGTTTGACAGAGACTGATGTGAATTTGGCCGTAGAAAAGTCGCGTGCTTCACGGCTGGATATGGTGAATCAAGTAACCAAAGCTTTCTTTCAGTTGCTTCTGGCACAAGATAGTTATGAGGTGCTGCTTAAGAGTTATAAGCAGAGTGAAGACAATTATAATGTGGTAAAGGCTAAATATGAACAAGGGGCTGTCAGTGAATATGATAAGATTAGTGCGGATGTGCAGATGCGCAGTCTGAAGCCTACTGTGGTGTCTGCCCGTAATGGAGTGAATCTGGCCAATCTGCAGTTGAAGGTCTTGATGGGGATGGAAGCTGATGTAAAGGTAGCGGTTGAAGGCAATCTGAAGGATTATGAAATGTCTATGTTTACTCGTCAGGCAATGCCTCGTCCGGACAATCTGGTAAATAATAGTACGTTGAAACAGTTGGAACTGAATGCTTTGCAATTAAAACAGACGCTGAAGTTGCAATATACCAATTTCATGCCGACGCTTTCTGCCAGTTTCCAGTATATGTATACTTCAATGAATGATAACTTCAAGTTCAAAGAATACGACTGGAGACCCTATTCTACGATTGGGCTGAATTTGAGCATTCCTTTATTTAAAGGAAGCAATTTCACTCAATTGAAGCAGACCCGTATCCAAATGAAGCAATTGGAAGAGAACCGTATCAATACAGAACGTCAGCTTACGATGCAGGCCACCAGTTATTTGGATAATATGGCCGCCAGTACGGAACAGGTGGTAAGTAACAAAGAAGCTGTATATCAGGCGGAGAAAGGACGTACTATTGCCGAAAAAAGATATGAGGTGGGAAAAGGAACCATCTTGGAACTGAACAGTTCGGAAGTGGCTTTGACAGAGGCTCAACTGACTTATAACCAGTCTATCTATGATTATCTGGTGGCTAAGGCTGATTTGGATTTAGTATTAGGAATTGATGAAGTAACAGAATAATAACACATAAACATAAAGATAACAGTATGAGAAAATATTTTCAATTCGCAGCTTTGCTGGTGGTAACTATGCTGGGTGCGTGTTCAGGTGGAACGGAGAGTAAAGAAGCTGCCGATACCGCAACGGAAGACAAACCGGTAGTCCGGCTTGCCTCCGTGACTTCCCGTGATGTGGATCAGATTGAGGAATATACAGCCACTGTTGAAGCGGAAGCGAAAAATAACATAGCTCCGACCTCTCCGGGACGTATAGACCGTATTTTTGTTGAGGTAGGAGATCATGTATCCAAAGGACAGAAATTAGTACAGATGGATGCGGCAAGCCTGAAACAAATGAAATTGCAATTAGAAAATGAAGAAACGGAATTCAAACGTATGGACGAACTGTACAAAGTGGGTGGAGCTTCCAAATCTGAATGGGATGCCGCGAAAACAACTTTGGATGTACGTCGCACTTCCTATAATAATTTGTTGGAGAACACGCAGTTGGTAAGCCCTATCAACGGAGTGGTTACAGCGCGTAATTTTGATAACGGTGATTTATATTCTTCTGCCTCTACTCCTGTATTGGTAGTTGAACAGATCACTCCGGTAAAACTGTTGGTTAATGTATCCGAACCTTATTTCCCGAAAGTAACCAAGGGTATGGCCGTAAAAGTGAAATTTGATGTATATGGTGATGAGGAGTTCGAAGGGAAAGTTAGTTTGGTCTATCCCACGATTGATGCTGATACCCATACTTTTCCTGTTGAGGTGAAACTGGCTAACACTAATCAGCGTGTACGTCCGGGGATGTTTGGCCGTGTGACCGTGAGCTTTGGTACATTGCGGCATGTAGTCGTGCCTGATCAGGCCATTGTGAAACGCGCCGGCTCAGGCGACCGTTATGTATATGTGTACAAAGACGGTAAAGTTTCTTATGATAAAGTGGAACTGGGGCGCCGGATGGGTACCGAATATGAATTGATTTCCGGAGTGGAGGATAATTCGCAGGTAGTTGTTGCCGGTCAGACCCGTTTGGCTGATGGGGTAGAAGTGGCAGTAAATTAAAAATTGAGAATTAAAAATTAAAAAAGGCTTGTACCTGGCGGACTATAGCAGCTAAGGTACACCTTGATTAGTTTTGCAGTATTCCTGATTTACTTACCCACACACGATTTTTAATGCTTAATTTTCAATTTTTAATAAAAAAAACATGAGTTTATACGAAGGAGCGGTTAAAAAACCGATTATGACCTCGCTATGTTTTTTGGCCGTAGCGATCTTTGGTCTGTTCTCATTGTCGAAACTTCCGGTGGACTTGTACCCAGATATTGACACCAATACCATTATGGTGATGACATCTTATCAGGGTGCCAGTGCTTCCGATATAGAGAACAACGTAACCCGTCCGTTGGAAAATACGTTGAACTCGGTGAGTAATTTGAAACATATTACGTCCAGGTCTTCAGAAAATATATCAGTTATCACTTTGGAATTCGAGTATGGCTATGATATTGATGTCTTGACCAATGATGTGCGTGATAAATTGGATATGGTGAGTTCACAGCTTCCCGATGAAGTCAATACTCCGATTATTTTTAAGTTCAGCACGGATATGATTCCCATCCTGTTGTTGTCCGTTCAGGCAGAAGAAAGCCAACCGGCTCTGTATAAGATCTTGGATGATAATGTGGTGAATCCTTTGGCCCGTGTTCCCGGTGTGGGAACAGTGTCTATTGCCGGTGCGCCAAAGCGTGAGGTAAATATCTATTGTGATCCCAACAAATTGGAAGCCTATGATCTGACGATTGAGACCATCAGTTCCATTGTCGGGGCTGAAAACAGGAATACTCCAGGCGGAACATTCGATGTGGGCAGCAACACCTACTCGTTGCGTGTGGAAGGAGAATTCAAGGATCCGAAAGAAATGGAGAATATTGTCGTAGGTACACGCAATGGCGCTTCGGTGTATTTGCGCGATGTGGCGACAGTGGTCGATTCTGTGGAGGAACGTGCACAGGAAACCTATAACAACGGGGTGCAAGGAGCTATGATTGTTGTGCAGAAACAATCGGGCGCAAATTCAGTGAACATTTCCCGGAAAGTGATGGACCAGTTGCCCAAATTGCAGAAGTCGCTGCCCAGTGATGTGAAACTGGGGGTCATCGTGAATACTTCGGATAATATTTTGAACACCATTGACAGTTTGACGGAAACTATTATGTACGCTATTCTGTTTGTGGTTTTGGTGGTATTTGTTTTCTTAGGCCGTTGGCGTGCTACGGTGATTATCTGTATCACAATCCCGATGTCATTGATTGCCTCCTTTATCTATCTGGCAATCACAGAGGGGGGCTCTTTGAATATTATTTCTCTGTCCTGTCTTTCTATTGCGATTGGTAATGTGGTGGATGACGCCATTGTTGTTTTGGAAAACGTAACGACTCATATCGAGCGTGGTTCCGAGCCGAAACAGGCGGCTATTCATGGCACGAATGAGGTGGCGATTTCCGTTATCGCATCTACCTTGACTATGATTGCGGTATTCTTCCCGTTGACGATGGTCAGTGGCATGTCGGGAGTTTTGTTCCGTCAGCTGGGGTGGATGATGTGCGTCATTATGACCATTTCTACTATCTCGGCTCTGTCATTCACTCCGATGATGTGTGCGCAGATGCTCCGCCTGCAAAAGAAGCAAAGCAAGTGGTTTGTCGCATTCTACAAACCGATAGAACGTGTGCTGGACGGGTTGGACAACTGGTATCAGAAACGCTTGAACTGGGCTGTCCGCCACCGCAAGACGATTATTGCCGGTTGTCTCGGGTTCTTTCTGCTGAGTCTGGTTTGTGCGAAAGGTATTGGTACAGAGTTCTTTCCGTCACAAGACAACAGCCGTATTTCAGTTCAGTTGCAATTACCGATCGGAGCCCGCGTGGAGCGCGCCCAGGCATTAGCTCAGGAACTGACCGAAAAATGGTTGAAGAAATATGAAGGAGTGATGCGCATCTGTAACTATACTGTGGGGCAGGCTGATGCGGACAATACCTGGGCTTCTATCCAGGATAATGGCAGCCATATCATTTCATTCAATATCAACCTTTATAACCCCGATCAGCGTTCCGTCACATTGGCAGAAGTCTGCGATGGTATGCGTGAGGATTTGAAAGCTTATCCCGAATTGGACAAAGCCCAGGTTATCTTGGGCGGTAGCAGTGGAGGTATGGGTGGACAAGCTACTGCCGACTTTGAGATCTATGGATATGATTTTACAGAGACGGATAAGGCTGCCGCTGAATTGAAAGAAGCTTTATTGAAAGTGGACGGTGTGTCCGAGGTGAATATCAGCCGGCAGGATTACCAGCCGGAATATCAGGTGGACTTTGACCGTGAGAAACTGGCTTTACATGGCTTGAACCTTTCTACGGCGGCTTTGTACCTGCGTAACCGTGTCAATGGTGCCTTGTCCTCTTATTATCGTGAAGATGGTGACGAATATGATATCAAGGTGCGTTATGCACCCCAGTTCCGTACCAGCATTGAGAATCTGGAGAATATCCTGATTTACACCAATGAAGGTAAGGCGATCCGGGTGAAAGATATCGGTACGGTGGTGGAACGTTCCGCTCCTCCTACTATTGAGCGTAAGGACCGTGAACGTATTGTAACGGTATCTGCTGTTATCTCAGGTGCGCCTTTGGGCAGTGTGGTGTCAGCGGGTGAGTCTATTATTGATAAGATGGATTTGCCAAGTGGCATCAGTATTCAGGTGGCAGGTTCTTATGAGGATCAGCAGGATTCGTTCAGCGATCTGGGAACTTTGGCTGTTTTGATTATCGTATTGGTGTTTATTGTGATGGCGGCTCAGTTTGAGTCTCTGACCTATCCGTTTATCATTATGTTCTCTATCCCGTTTGCATTCAGTGGGGTGTTGATGGCATTGTATGGAACGGGGACTACATTGAACGTCATGAGTTTGTTGGGAGGTATCATGCTGATCGGTATCGTAGTGAAGAATGGTATCGTTCTTATTGACTATATTACCTTGTGCCGTGAGCGGGGCATGTCCGTCATTCATTCGGTCGTTGTTTCGGGCCGTAGCCGTTTGCGTCCGGTTCTGATGACTACTTTGACCACCATTCTCGGTATGGTGCCGATGGCGATAGGCGGGGGAGAAGGTTCCGAGATGTGGCAGCCTTTGGGTGTGTCTGTTATCGGAGGTTTGACTGTATCTACAGTGCTTACCTTGATTCTGGTTCCGGTACTTTACTGTTCATTTGCGGGCACAGGCATCAAGCGTAACCGTAAGAAGATGAAAGCAGCTCGTGAACTGAATGAATATTATCAGGCGCATAAGACGGAGATGACCAAAAGTAAAAAAGAATAATGAATATATTTGTCATCCGGGGCGAAATGAATAGGGTTCCGGATGGCAAGACTTAAAACTAAAAATAGAATAATGAAATCAGTTTTCATCACTTTCGACCAAGCTTTTTATGAACGTATTCTGGCATTGCTGGATCGTCAGAATTGTCGTGGATTCAGCTATTGGCAGCAGTTGCAAGGGCGTGGCTCTGTAAAGGGGGAACCGCATTATGGCAGTCATGCGTGGCCGGGTATGTGCTCGGCCATTATGGCAGTGGTAGATGATGCCAAAGTGGATCCGTTGTTGGACGCCCTGCATAAAATGGACAAGGAAACCGAACAATTGGGACTACGTGCTTTTGTGTGGAACATAGAAAAAACGGTCTGACCCGTCTTCCCATTATTAAAGAAAAAGACTGTTGCCATCCTTCCGGCACAGTCTTTTTTCTTTTTTTAGCCTCTATCATGAAGTACCCCGTCTAAAAAATCACTACTTTTGCGGCTGATTTACAAATGTAGCTATATGAAAAACAATATACCAGCCACTTTTCTTCTCACTCTTATCGTAGTAGGAGTGTTAATGGGGCTGTATTTTCTTCCTCCCATGTCGGTAGGCGGCAAGCCGTTGCGTAAGGTTGATCTGCTGGCTGATATCCGTCCGGATGTGGAAGAAGAAGTCTGTGATTCCGATACCATTGTTCTTCCTCCTCCTGTAAAGCCTATTTTTGTGGATACATGTAAAACGGGCATCACCTGCATTGAGGATTATTCGGATTCCACCATGCGGGGAATGAAACATTTTTATGAGGCACTTTCCCAAGTGAAAACCATGAAACGTCCTGTGCGTATCGCTTACTTCGGTGACTCCTTTATAGAAGCTGATATTTTTACTGCCGATCTGCGTGAAAGGCTTCAACAAGAATTCGGAGGCTGCGGAGTGGGATATGTTCCCGTAACCTCTTCCATCAGCGGTTACCGTCCTACGGTGCGTCATACTTTTGGGGGATGGAGCAGTCATTCATCCAATGACTCTGTCGGTTTTGATAAAATGCAGCAAGATATTTCCGGACATTATTTTTACCCTCGCGAAGGAGCTTACGTACAGTTAAAAGGACAGCATAAATATGCTTCCCGGCTGGATACCTGTGAGATCTCTACCTTTTATTTCCTGAATAAAGGTTTTGCCGCTGTCCGTTCTAAAGTGAATAATGCGGCGGAAGGAGAACTGCACGAGGAAGTAGGAACTGGAGGCATGCAGGCAGTCTCGGTAAAAGGCAGGATAGGGCAAGTGCGATGGAGCGTGGAACAAGCTGACTCTGCCACTTTCTATGGAGTGGCGATGGACGGAAGACAGGGGATATCTTTGGACAATTTCAGTGTGCGTGGCAGCAGTGGTCTTCATTTGCGTAGTATTCCTTTACGTACGCTTCGCGATTTCCAGCGTCTTCGTCCATACGATTTGATTGTGATCCAATACGGTTTGAATGTGGCTACGGAACGAGGAGTAAAATACGATAATTATAAGAAAGGAATGCTTACCGTGATAGAGCATTTGAAGACTGCTTTTCCTGAAACCGGTATTTTGCTGGTCAGTGTGGGCGACCGCGAATATAAAAACGAGAATGGAGAGCTCCGCACCATGCCCGGAGTGAGGAATCTGATCCGCTACCAACAGTCCATTGCGGCGGATAGCCATATCGCTTTCTGGAATATGTATGAGGCGATGGGAGGTCAGGGAAGCATAGTTGATATGATTGAGCAAAAAATGGCAAATCTTGATTATACCCATATCAATTTTAAAGGAGGCAAGCATTTGGCAGGTATCTTATTTGAGACATTGATGTATGGCAAAGAGCAATACGAAAAACGGAAAGCCTATGAGGAGGAATAACAGATATCTGGGCCTGTCCGTCGTAGTTATGCTGCTTCTGCTGTCTCCGTGCCTTTATGCTCAGGATGTGATTCCAGCGTTGTCCCGGCCGTTGGAACCGCTTCGCATACCCGGTGAGACAAAGGAGATGCACCGCGGCATGCGGCTGATAGCAGTACCTGATTCACTTCCGCCGACTTTTGCCCATTCTTTGGATAATGTGATTGAGGATGAGAGCCGTTCGCTGTCCCCTTTCTTTCAAAAACTGAATGATATGACGGGGCCGGTACGGATCGTCCATATAGGCGATTCCCATGTGCGGGGACATCTTTATCCGTTGATTACCCGTCGCTGTCTGGAAAATGATTTTGGTGCTGAGGCTGTTTATCCCGATACCATCTCATACCGTACCGGCGGATTGGCGCGTGAGACGGGCGGACCGGGTATTGTTTATCACATGCTTGGCATTAATGGAGCTACTTCCGTTACTTTCTCTGACGATGAGAAAGTGAAAAAAATAGCTTCTTTGCATCCCGATCTGATCATTGTTTCTTTTGGAACCAATGAGGCGCATAGCCGCCGCTATCTGGCTCAGGCTCACAATCAGCAGATAGACCGGTTGCTGGGTATGTTGAAAGCAGCTTGTCCGGAGGCGGTTTTTTTGCTGACAACCCCTCCCGGGGCATACGTGGGGCGTCGTCGGGCACGTACCATTAATCCGAGAACCGTAACGGCTGCCCGTATCATAAAGGAATATGCGCAAGAACATAAAATGGCGGTTTGGGATCTGTATAATATAGTAGGAGGGAAGACAGATGCTTGCCGTAACTGGACGAAGCACCGCATGCTTCGTGCGGATGGCATTCATTTCACTCCCGACGGATATCGTTTACAAGGTAATTTATTGCATCAGGCACTGATTAAAGCGTATAATGAATATGTGGCAACTGGATTGGAGTAAACTGGCTGAGGTGTTGACTTATAATGCCAAGCAACCGATGATTTTTAGCAGTGGCTTGTTCTTGTTTCTGTTTTTGGGCTTTAGCCTGATTTATATGTTATTGCAGAAAAAGGACACAGCGCGCATTCTGTTTGTAACGCTGTTCTCTTATTATTTCTATTATAAAAGCAGTGGCTTTTATTTCTTCTTGCTGGGGGTGGTGACAGTAGCTGATTTCCTGCTGGCGAGACGTATGGCACGTACCGGAACCCAATGGAAACGGAGGTTGTTGCTGCTGGCCAGTCTGGGGATAAACTTGGGATTGCTCTGTTATTTCAAATATACTAATTTCTTTTATCAGATGCTGGCCCCATTGTGGGATGGCAAGTTCCAGCCGTTGGATATTTTCTTGCCGGTGGGGATATCGTTCTTCACTTTCCAGTCTTTAAGTTATACCATCGATGTTTACCGTCGCGAATTGATTCCTTTGAACAAGTTGCTGGATTATACATTTTATGTGTCTTTTTTCCCGCAGCTGGTAGCGGGGCCTATTGTCCGTGCCCGCGATTTTATTCCTCAAATCAGGCGGCCGCTGTTTGTCTCTCCGGAGATGTTTGGCACCGGTGTTTTCTTCATCATCAGCGGATTATTCAAGAAAGCTGTTATTTCCGATTATATCAGTGTGAATTTTGTGGAACGTATTTTTGATAATCCGGCTCTTTATTCCGGGGTCGAGAATTTGTTTGGCGTATATGGATATGCTTTACAAATTTATTGTGACTTCTCCGGATATAGCGATATGGCTATCGGGCTGGCCTTGCTGCTGGGCTTCCGTTTCCCGATGAACTTTAATTCTCCTTACAAGGCCGACAGTATAACCGATTTCTGGCATCGTTGGCATATCTCCCTTTCTACATGGTTGCGGGATTATCTTTATATCTCATTGGGAGGCAACCGCAAGGGCAAATTCCGTACTTATATCAATTTGTGCCTTACTATGTTGCTGGGCGGTTTGTGGCATGGCGCGTCCTGGAACTTTGTGATATGGGGGGGATTTCATGGACTGGCACTGGCGGCGCAGAAGTTCTGGCGTAACTTGCTGCATAAACCTAAGACGGCCACAAGTAAGGGCATTCGCAAATTTTTTGCAGTCCTCATTACTTTCAATTTTGTTTGTTTCTGTTGGATATTTTTCCGTAATACGACTTTTGAAGCTTCGGTTGTTATGCTGAAGCAGATATTTACAGCTTTTCATCCCGAGGTGTTCATGCAGCTGATAGAAGGTTATTGGAAAGTGTTTGTGTTGATGGGAATAGGGTATTTGCTTCATTTTGCTCCTGATAGTTGGCAGGATGCCTGTTGCCGTGGAGTTATAAAAATGCCTTTGCTGGGAAAGGCATTTTTGCTGGTGGCACTGATTTATCTGGTTATCCAGATAAAGAGCAGTGATATTCAGCCGTTTATTTATTTCCAGTTCTAGCGTTTTAAAAGAGGACGGTCGATATAACTGGTTTCCGTCCTCTGCAATCACTGTCTTTTTGTACCCATGGTTGACACTAAAAAATCATTAAATGGAAAAAGATTTCAACAAACGTCAGATTGGTTTATTAAAAGACGTTCAGCTCGCTCAAGAGGTCTGTGAACTTTACTATGTTCAAAACCTCCAGTCAGTAGGATAGTCCGTCAAACAGGGTGCAGTCGAAGTAGAGTTTACAGAATTATTAATAACTTTGCCCTCGAAACCCTAGATTTAGTAGAATCGATGAAGAAGCGGAAAGAACTCAACCCGACAAAGAAATAACTCTTGAAAGAGTCAACTGATATTATAACTAAGTATTAACTCCGTCAACCATCCTTACAAGTAAGATGAAGGAGTAGTCAACCTAAAGCGTTAAACTACAGTAGAACTTCAGTTTCAGCCCGACGGAACCAAAGTTTCAACTCTGACGGAACTGTAGTTTCAACCCGACGGAACTGTAGTTCCAACCTGACGAAACCGATTGAAACTCCTTGTCCGTGTACGCGTTCATGCGGACGAATAAGGCAGATCATGCGCATCAACAGACGTTTCCGCCAGCTTTGGAAAAACAGCTGGAAAGTATCGTACTGCCGGAAAGAACAAAAAAAGTGGTGGCAGCAGCCCTTTTCGGCGCATAAAAGGATGTGCTGCCACCACCCCTCAAAACGCCCTGTCCATGGTGGTTTCAGTGAAAAAGGTGGTAGCAGTGGCAGCACTTTTGCAAAACTCAGGGAAGGGGGGCTAGGATCTGAAATTTAAACAGGAACTTGAATTATGCTTTCTAGGTAAATGAGTCACTTTACAAAATATGTGGCAACTATAAAATTCGGATATAGCCCGACTCATCCCAGTGAAGTACTGAAAGATGAGATGGAATACCGCAAAATTTCACAGCGGAAATTGGCTAAACAGATGGGTGTCTCTTATAAGGCGCTTAATGACTTGCTGAATGCTCGTCGTATGCTGCAGCCATGATGTTTAAAGCGGCGCTGGATATCCCTGCCGATTCGCTGATGCGGCTGCAACTGAAATACAATATACAGCAGGCTGGTAATGCCCCGACGCTTAGGGAACGTTTGAATACTATCCGTAAATACGCCTCTCTGCTATAAAATGTTATCTCGCTGCGGCTTGATCGGTTGCAGGTGCACTTACTGAGCATGATGTAAAAAACATTGGCGGAATTAATTCAGTCTTTCAAATACAGTCTGGATTAACTCCGCCAATAGGTTACCACTATCGGATATTTTATCTATAAGTAACCGGTATCAACCTTACACTACCATTCAATCCTGATGGCAATGGCTGCCAATCAGTATAAGGTACCGGTTTGTATTGCAGATTTACCACATTGATTTCATTGAAGATACGCCATTTCTCACCCCGACGATCCATATCCGCAATGCGGTTGGCAGGCAGATTGGTCACTTCTATTTCGATCTTGTTATCTC
This sequence comes from Phocaeicola sartorii JCM 17136 = DSM 21941, assembly GCF_054653615.1. NCBI lineage: Bacteria > Pseudomonadati > Bacteroidota > Bacteroidia > Bacteroidales > Bacteroidaceae > Phocaeicola > Phocaeicola sartorii. The sequence goes on along the minus strand of NZ_BAAIFW010000005.1, from coordinate 3,951,960 downwards.
CCGGTTTCAGCCATTTGCCTACTTTCAACTGATAAGGTACAGCCCATGCCGTTCCGGCATCGTGTCCGTTGATGCGCACACGGGCACTTTCCCGCACATCGCCCAAATCCAGTATCCAGTCATCGGCGGGAATATGGGGAACAGTGATGATATTAGTATATACTCCCGTCGCCATGGTGATCGGAGCGTTGGGGTGAACAATTTCAGTCCACGAAGACGGAGTATCGATATCAAATGTACCTTCTATCTCGGGAGTGCTTTTTGCAAAATGAAGTTTCCAGTTGTGATCAAGGCTGAGGCTGACAGATTGTTCTTGAACGTATTTCCAGTCGGCAATCCCTGTCAAGGCATGGTTGAAAGTTTGCAGGATCACGCTTTCGCCGGAATGCAGCTGGAGACGTACTTGGGTTTTTCCTCCTTCCTTGCGAGTTTGTGCTTTCCCTTTTTCTCCCGTCATCGGATTGAACAGCATGACACTTTCTGCGGGAACGGCCAAGGTTATCCAGTCGTTTACTCCTTTTTCCTGCAATGAGGAGATGAAATAATGATGTCCATCGGCATGGGAGCGGCGGATACATTGTAAGCCATACCGCGTTTTCATCTCTTCGGGAATAACACCGCTTTTTTCCAAGGCAGATTGATAGTTGTTTCCTGTAATGATGATTCCTTTTTGATAAGGAGTTGCCACCGTCTCATCGAAAGAAGCAACTTCCGGAAGTTGCTTTTGTAATTGTGCAAAGCCTTTCCGGCGTGCTTCCAGTTTTCCATAACCGGGTACATCCTGCGGATAGTTTTCGGTAAAGATGATAGTAGCTCCGGCTTGTGCCAGCTTTAGTAAATGGTCAAGTACCTCGGACGGCATTAGTTTTACAGCAGGAATGATGATGGCCTTATAGGAAGTTCCTCCTTTGGTCAGTAATTTGCCATTTACGTAACGGGTACTTTTTACAAAGTTGTCAGAGATATAATCCATGTCATAGCCGCAATTGCTGATGGTATGAACGGTTTCTATAAACTTGGGAGCACGTTTTGCCATATCATGGATGCTGAACAGCAAAAGACGGCCCGGCTGTTCCTGCCACATATCATATACAGGCAGATAAACAAGAAAATCATTGTCCGGTTTTCCCATTTGCAGGAAAGACTGGCAACGGGTGATATATTCAAAGAAAGCAGGAGCATCCTGCCAAATGTTATTGGTAGGAGACATGTCAATAGAGGCATAGAACTTCCATCCCGGCCATTTGGCTTCTTTGGGACTGTAGGGGGTTCCATGGAAAAACATGTGGTTTACACCTGATACGAACATCAAATCCATATCCGGTTTGCACTGGGAAAGTGAGGTACGGAAATGTTCTGTCAGCCAGGTGAATGTTTCTGAAGACGTGTAGGGCTTTCCGGCGATATGGGCAGCGGAAGAAGCATACTTCAGCATGGAAAGGTCTGAATCATTCTTACGGGTCAGGGAATCTTGGCGCAATCCTTTAATATGGAATTGTGACAGACCGAACCCTTCGCATTCGGGAATATCCACAGAGGCATAGGTATCTATCAGATTGGCAGGGGAACCATGTGCCTGGTTACGGGTGATGCTGCCGTGACCGTGTGCCCAGTTAGTCCATTGGGTACTGAAATTCTCAATCAATAAATCGGAGATGGTTTCGCGATAGTCACTGACTATGCGGGCGGTGGTTTCATTACGGTCCTGAGCTATAAATTCAGGGAAGTGTTCTTCCAGTTTATAGCCACGACGGCGGGCGAATTGTTCCAGAAAATCAGGAGTCCAGTCAGCACCATATACTTCGTAAGAGTCATTGAAAAAAGTATGTGGAAAATTGGTCTTGTTTTCTTTAAAGGCTTTGTCAAAGTTGGCAAAATAGCGTTTTACGGATCCTTTATCCAGGTGGTTCATCACATAGCCTTCTCCACCGGGAGCGGCACGTTTCACTTTTTGGAATGTTTTACCTATATATAAGGTAATAATATGCCAATGACCTGCCGGAGCTTTCCATTGTAATTGTCCGTTCTTCGCTTTGGAAGTGAGGTTCAGACATTGCTTATTGTCCGCATTATAGGCCATAACCCGGCTTAAAGTGGCTACAGGGCGTTGTTTTTCTTCCTCTACTTTCAAATCTAGCGTAATCTCTTTTCCACCCTCTACTTGATAAGATTGAAAAATAGCTTTGGTAGCAGCATCCGTCATACTCACGTGAGGACCGCCGAAGGGCCATCCGGTACCGGTGTTCATATCTACTTCAATACCGATACGTTTTCCTTCAGCTTCAGTATGTTGCAACATATTCATCCATTGCGGGCTGAGGAAAGGGAGGTTATTCTTATCGTTGCCTTGAACACCATAAATAGGAGTGATTTCAACACCTCCCAGTCCGGCTTTGGCATATTCTTCCAGATTGTAGGTCAGATTGGTTGCATCTACAGCACTTCCCAGCCACCACCAGCGGGTAGCCGGACGGGCTTCGGGGTGTACTGCCGGCCATTCTTGTGCATAAAGGCTGCTTCCGGCCAGTAACAGGCTGAACAATAAATATTTTCTCTTCATTCTATTTGTTTTTTATAAGTTTGCTGCATTGAATTCTTTTCCATCCACTGTGATGTTCCTGTATCTGATATCATTGGCATCCTCTGTGACAAACAAGGGACGTCCGTCCGCTTTCTCGTAATGGAAATTTACATTGTCCAAGGTGATGTTGCGTGCGTGGCGGATGTAGAAACCTTTGGCGGGAATCGTTCCGAACATCCACGGTTCAGGATATACTTTCTCTTGTTCGGGGGGAGTCAGAAGTCCGTCGGCTTCTGTATATCCTCCTTGGTGATAGATATGAATATCGCTCAGTGTCACATCTTCAATAAGGGCTCCCGGTATTCCGCTGATAATGGAGGAATAGCGCGAGTCGGCATTAAATACATTGACGTGGCTGATGAGGATGCGTTTCATTGTGCCCACGGGTGTTCCTTGCGGGCTGCGCATCCGGGCTCCTAACCGCAGGAAGATGGGGGCGTTGACAATATCGCGCATCGTGATGTTACTGATGACGATATCTTCCAGTTTGCCACCGTCCACCGTTTCCAGGGCAAGTCCGCGACAACGCTCGAAAATGCAGTTGGTGATGGCTATGTTTTTGAAACCACCGCTGGATTCTGTTCCTAGTTTGATACGCCCGGTTACAAATCCGTGGTCCGGCGCCTGGGGCTCGTCCCGTTGCCAAGTGCAATCCAATACACTGCCACGGTCGTATCCGCTGACGAAACAATCGGAGATGGTTACATTTTCCGTATCCTTGAAATAACCTAATCCGTAGGATGCTTTAAGCACGATGGCATCATCCCAGGGAGCGTTGACTGTACAATGACTGATGCGGACATTTTTGCAGCAGTCTATGTCAAAACCGTCCCGGTTGGTATCTACTTTCACGTTCAGAATGCTCAGATTATCTACTCCTGTAGCCAGCAGACCGAAATGACCGCAATGCAACAAAGAGAAGTCTTTCAATGTCACGTTCTTGCAGAGTTTCAAGCTGATGGCTTTGTTGCCTACACCGGGCAGGCGGCTTTCCTCACGGGTGAGTCCTTTGCCATAAATCAGTCCCGGTCCGCTGATGGTGATGTCTTCCAGACCGATTCCCCAAATAAGTGAGTTCTTCCAATGACTGTGTCCGAAATCCTGGAATTGGGTGTGTTCATTCGGTTCTGCCAGGTCATAGCCTTCCGTTGCTGATGGAAAGGCGCCGACAATCCGTGCTCCTTGTTCTATATACAGATGTATATGACTGGCCAAACGTATGGAATAGCAGGCGTATTCTCCCGCAGGGAAATAAACGGTTCCTCCCCCCTGGGAGGCAGCTTCCTCAATGGCCCGGTTTATGGCGGGGGTATCAATGGTAGTACCGTCGGCTTTCGCTCCGTAATCTTTTACATTATAGATCTTTGCCTGCGCTGTCCCTATGCTGAGACATAAAAGGAAGAGTATGAGTTGTTTCATGGTCTGTCTTAACTTTTACTGAATGGGCATTAGTTTGAATTTGCGTAAATAAGATGCATTGCCATACATGGTATGCTCATCGGATAAATTCCAGAATCCGTCTTTGGAGGCAGGGTGGGCATCCCAATCAATTACCGCCCAGCATAGTCCGATTTCATTTCCTTCCTTTAATAAAGTCGGGTGGGACAGTTCGGGCCCGTCGGCATCTGCATGGTCAAAGGGGGTGATATAGAATTCCAATACCAGCTTACCCGCTTCTCCCTCCTTGAAAGAGTACTGATAGGCATAATCAGCGTATGGCTTTTGTTTCAGCCATACTTGAGGACCCCATAACATACACCAGTCATTGCCGTGAGCTGGGGTGAAGATGTGATAGTTCTGGGCATGGCATCCGTGAAATTTGAACCAAGCCTGCCACACATCTTTGGGAGCTGTGGGATGAAAACGGTCGATGAACGGCCCCCCTGAACAATCGCCATCCACCACTACTTCAAAAATATCCGTGTTCAAGGAGTTCTCACTGAACCGCCAATAATTATCGTATGCTTCATATAGAAAATACAACTTCTGAGTTTTTGCACACCAACCTACTTTGACACTGACTTTCAAGGTGGTAGTGTCCGGCTGTGCATGTTTTCTCTCGTCTTCCTTTAAAGCTGCTTCCGTTATCTTATAATCAGCCGGAACGCAATCCCAGTCGTGGGTATTGCCATCTATGGCAGGAACCTTATCTGCCGGAAACTGGTACACCTTGAATTCCTGTGCCTGGGCGGACAGGCATAGGAAAAGGAAGAACAGGTATGGATACAATCGTTTCATTTTGATCGGGTTTTATGTTCTTTCTCGAATAATCCGGGTAGCATGAAATAATTATAATCTGCTCGTTGGTAGAAACAAAAGTAGAGCTTTTCTTGCGGTTTCCACGGGCATAGGGCAGAGATGACGGGGGCATCTGTCTTTTTACCGGAGTTGAATAAAGCAAGCGGGGATGCTTGTTTATGTCCGTCGGACAGACGAATTTCGGAACCGATGGGAGATACCCCATGAACCGTTCTCAGTTTCATGCTTTCACCATAATAGGTAGTAAAAGCGTTTCCTTCTATACTGAATACATTATGGAAGCAGGAGGCTGCCGGAATACTGTTGTCTGTTACGGCAGGGGCGTCTGCACCGTCGCATGCACCGAAAGCCCAGCAAAGTTTGAGCTCTTCGGGTAATCGCTCACCCGAAATCTCCATGATAAAACCATTACTATCCGTCAATGGACATACAATCAGCTTTATTTCACCTTCTTTCCATAATTTACCTTTAATGGTATAAGCCTGTCCCTTTTTCTTGACACTGCATTGGTCCAGCCAGCAACTTTCATTGCCGCAGACCACTCCCAGACGGAAAGTTCCCGCACCTTTGGATAAACGGAAGGGAAGAGTCTGGGCGTTGTTGCTAAAGACAGACAACAGCATACAGAAAAAGAACGGAAGTAGCCGCCGGCTATAATTCCATGTTGTTTTCATAGCTGATATTGATTTGTGCGTTCTTATTGTTTTTTTCTTCCACACGGCTGCCGTCTTCTACTTGTAACCGGACATTTTCCAAGTGGAAGTCTTCGGTAAAGATAATGCTTCCTGCTTTATTTACCTTGGCTTTTATGCCGGAAATATGGAAATTCTGCAAAGGCAGTTCCTCATTCCAGCCGGCAGCGGTGATAAAGGTTTGCACATTAGTAGCTTTTACATCGCTGAGCCATACATTACGGAAATGCGGATACCCTTTTTCTTTAGGGGTGACAGGAGTCAGCATAACCTTCCAATGTTCGGGAATCTCTTTTCCTTCATATTCAGCCGGTAAGGTAGAATAACTATAGCTGGGGTTCCAGTTCAGGTCCGCTGCCAGTACATGGCGGACATGGTCTGCTGTCACTTGGGTCATGTAGATATTTTCTACGGTTCCACCGCGGTTCATGGCAGATTTCAGACGGAGGGTGGAAGAGGTTCCGTATGCTTGGAGGTTATATCCCAATACATTTCGGATACAGCCTGAAGTTTCGCTGCCGCAGGTAATCAGTCCCGCACCTTTACGTGCAATGCATCCACGAACAATGATATTTTCGGTGGGACGGTTTACACGCAGACCGTCGGCATCCCGTCCGGCTTTCAGGCAGATATTGTCATCGTTGCAATCTACTTCGCAGTTTTCAATCAGGATATTGGTGCTGGAGTCAATGTCAATGCCATCCGTACTGGGACCATGCCCTCCTACGTTATTATTGATTTTCAGTCCGTTCAAGGTACATTGGTCGGAATACAGCACTTGGCAACCCCAAAATCCGGTACGCATCAAGGTAAAGTCTTTTAGTGTTATATGGCGGCTGTTCGAGATGAGCATACCTCTTACGCGTTTGCAGTCGTAGTCCACAATCCACCGTAGTTTACGTTTCTCGTAATCCTTCCGCATGGTCCAATATTTATCCCAGAATATTTTTCCACGACAATCCAATGTACCTGCTCCGCTGATAGCTGCGTTTTCTGCATCCAGAATATTGATGACTGCCGAGGGCCATACCATTTCGATACCTGCCACGCGGGAGCGCATTTCGGGGTATAAATCAATATCCTCACTGGCTATCAGCGTCGTACCTTGGCTGAGGTGGAGGTTTACATTACTTTTCAGGTAGATGGCACCAATCCGGTAGTATCCCGGGGCTACTTCCACTGTTCCCCCTCCGGAACGGTGGCATTCGTCAATGGCTTTCTGCAGGGCGGCAGTGCCTAACCGGGTACTGTCATTTTTCAATCCGTAATCGGCTGCTTGGAATATTTTTCCTTCCGGATAGGTTTTGGCTCCTACTTGGGCAGTCCATGAAAGGTCAGGGGTTCCGATCCCTTCTTCCCATTGGAATTCGGGGAGGGATTGGGCATTGGTAAAAAGGGTACCTAAGGTAAATGATAGGGTTAATAATAATGTTTTGTTGTTCATTTGTTCTTACTTTTAAATTAATTGCCGTCCGGCTTTTCAATTTCTGTAAACGGGCTGTCATTCCATTTGAAACAGTCCAAAGCATCCGGATGTGCAGGATTGTAACCGGAATAGTCGCTGCGCAAATAGTTAGAGATGGGTAATCCCGCTTTCTTTATCCCTTCAATGATACATTTGGAGATTTGATAAGCTCCGTAAGGATTGAAGTGGGTATTATCTGCCAATACCCTGTTTTGTCCCGGATAGGTTCCGGCAGGATAATGTACGAATGCCTTTTTGGAAGGTTCCACTCCCATTGCTTCATAGAGGGTACGGGTCATTTCGTTGAGATCGATCAAAGGAACGTTTTCTTTGGCAGCCAACCAGCGCATCGCTTCGGGATAGTCTGCGTGGGTATCTCTGATTTTACCGTTTTCATCGAAACTGCGACGTTGTGTCGGGGTTACCAGTACAGGATAGGCTCCTCGTGCCCTTGCCTCATCAATGAATGTTTTCAAGCTGGTCATAAATGAATAATAAGCTCCTTTACCGGGACCTTTTTGCTTTTGGTCGTTGTGACCGAATTCCATAAAAATATAATCTCCGGGTTTCATTTGTGTCAATGCCTTTTTCAGTCGTCCTGCACCGATAAAAGTATTGGCGCTTTCACCGGATTCTGCATAATTGGCAAAACAAATGCTGTCATTGAAGAAGCGGGGAATCATTTGTCCCCAGCTTGCCCAAGGTTCATTGTCCTGGTCTACTACGGTAGAGTTACCGCATAGGAATACGGTGGGTACATTATTTACTTTCTCAATAATCAGTTCGGACAATTGGGGTGCATCCCCGTTGAATTCCAAAGTAAGTTTGTCATCCCAGTTCAATTTTTGGCGTTCACGCGGTTTGATGCGCACATTTTCTTTTTCCGAAATATGTGTGTTGCGCTTGTTGATCACAAATGTACAAGGTTTTAGCTCCCCTTTTCTTGTCTTCACATTTTCGAAAAAAAGGCGGCGTGATTCTCCTCGCACTGTTGTTTCTCCGGCAGCGCGTTTGTTTCCTATCACGGCTGTGACATGGTAATTGCCATCGGGAACCGTAACAGAGAAAAAGAATGGAGCTGTACTTTTACCTTCCGGAGAGGGCTGTCTGTCATATCCGTATCCCTTTTCCTCCGAGTATCTGTCGGCGGGAGTTATTTTGGTATAACCGTCTTTCGTTTTTTTACCTGTGGTAAAATCGAATTTGTAAGTTTGTGCTTCGACTCCTAATGTCGCTAAAAGTCCAAGAGCTAATAGGGCTATCTGTTTCATGATTGATATAGATTGTTGTTAATTGATTTTCGGTTTTAGTTCATCCGGAGAGTCATTGGTATAAGATTTTACGTCACCGGCTGTTTTTGTGAACAACTCACTGATTTGTTGAGGCGTTACAGTAAATTGCGGACGGAACTGGTCCGAATTCATATAATCCAGAATGGCTTTATGCATCTGACGGGCTACCATGCGTTTCTCTGGCTGGGAAGTAATGTCCATGCTTGTCATAAGCACTTTCCCATTTAATACATTGGCTTCGAATAACATACCTATCTTGCGGCTTATAAACCAAGTGTCGATGCTTTGAACCGTAGGTTGGAAAGCGGGTGGAAAGTGGGTGAATTGCATCACTTGAGCACGATTCAGCAGTTCCCACCATTGCAGATTGCTGTGATATTCTGTCGGAAACTGACGGAATAACGGGTGTTTGGGGTTTACTAAGATACCTGTGGTATGAGGAGGACGCATTTTGAACCAGGAGGTGTTCCAGAATACAGGAGTGAATTGCTGGACCACTTCTTTACCATAACTCACTTTGCCCGCAGCTGTAATAAGCACATTTCCACCATTCTGAAGAATCTCCAAGGCTTTCGAATCCAAAGTGTCAGTAGTGTATACTTTTCCTTCGGCTATTGTTACTTGGGCGGGATAAACCCAGAAATTCCAGTCATTTACAGCTTCTGTTCCTGTAATGCGTATTTCCAGATTCAGCTTTTTAGCCTCTTGGATGTCAGTGAGCGGAAACTCAAGGCTACCCGTGCGATTTAAATTTCCGACAGGAATGTCTTGTGTTGCCAATGTGCCTTGCGCATATACTTTGCCATATTCGTCTTTTAACGTATATACAATTTCTGCTTGTTTTAATGCCTCGGCACCAAAATGAGCAACTTCAATATCCGCCTTTAAAATCTCCTTGTTATTATATACAAATTTATCTGTACGCATCAGTGGAACTGTAGGTGAACAGAAACGTCTCCATTCTGCAGAGTTGATATATCCTTTTTCTTCAAAGAAAACATCGAGAACACCTACCAGTGCAGTTCCCTGACCCGAATAATCGTTCAGTGCCAATAATTGGAAACCGGCATAATCGGGCGTGCGGAGTGTCTTTTCTATTTCATATTTGTAACAAAGGGCTTGCAACTTTCCGCTAGCCATCATAAATAGATGGGCTTGGTCGCTCATGTGGTTGTCAGCCAGAATGTCTTTGAAAATTTCGAAGTTCTTGGCTTTATTAACACCTGTATATTTACGTATTTCATTGAAATTAGGGAAAGCACACCATTGACCTGTTTCGTGGGATACGTAAGGTTGTTTCACTGTGTCAAGATGATTCTGGAAACGATAATCGTCTTGGGTGGATGGCTGTCTTTTAGACCAGGTCAAGCCACGTGCCCCCGCTTTTACATGATATTGGTTGCGGGGTTGCCATTGCCATCCGTTGCCTACCGATGCTCCGGTATATACATGTCTGGGGTCCTTCTTTTCCCAATATTCTACGAACTTGGTCACCCATTCTACCCAGCGTCCGCTAGGTTCGTTTCCGCATGCCAACATGCAATAGGAGGCATAGTTGCCATATTCTTTGGTTAATGCGATGGTTTCGTCCATCAAATAGGTGTCAATAGGTTGTCCCAAACCTAATTTAGGACCATGATTGGGCCAGCTGGGACCTTCGGGTTGCAGATAGAATCCTACCCGGTCGGCAGCCATAAAAGCGGCTTCGGGAGGACAGAATGAATGGAAACGCATGTGATTCAGTCCATAACTGCGACAGATACGGAATACTCGTTCCCAACTTTCTACATCCATCGGGGCGTAACCGGTCAACGGGAAGTCACAGTTCTCAACTGTTCCGCGAAGCTGAGTTTTGCGTCCATTTACATAAAACCATTTACCTTTGATTTCAAATCGGCGCATACCGAATTGTATTTCTTTTATCTCAGTTTTTTTCCCATTGGTGACTTCTGCTTTCAGTTTGTACAGGGCCGGATGAAATTCATCCCATAACAGCATATCATTCCCCATAGGTAATACTATTTCTGTTTCCGTCACTCCTTTGTTAAGTTTGATTTCTTGTTGTATGGCGGGAACGATATGTTTTTTATCCGTATTGAAGCTCTCTGCTGATAATTTTACTTTTGCAGTGCCTGCACCTTTGATGACGACTTTGACACGTGCCTGTTTTTGTTCCGGTTCCGGATATATTTGAATATCATCAAAAAATGTTTTCGGAGTCGTTTGCAGACAGATGCGTCCTACAATGCCGTTCCAGTTTCCTTGTGTCTGGTCAGTAATGCTATGTGAGTCCGGTCCGACATTGATTTCTTTGATTCGGTTATCCACCCGGATGGTGATGTTGCACTTTCCGGGACGGACATAACGGGTTATATCATATTGATGGGGTACGCACAGGCTGTTCTGCATTCCTGCCTTTTGTCCGTTCACCCATACGGTAGTTTCTATATGGGGACGTTCCAGAAATAGCAAGATACGTTCACCTTTCCAGTCGGCAGGCACATTTACTTCTTTCTGATACCAAGCAGCTCCTACATAATGTTTGTCGGGAGTCAAAAAGAATGGAAATTTAATATTGCTTTCTTTACGGTATTTTTCCATGTATGGATTATAATAATAGGAACTGTCATAGAGACTGCCTGTCCATCGGGTCTTTGCGGTAACCTCATCGCCTTTTAGTTTCTCGGGCATGGAGCCGGGAAGGTGGATGCAATCATTTAATGTGTGGTTGAACCATTTCTCTTTTTCTCCTTTATCCTGGCGGTCAATACTGAATGACCATTTCCCGGATAAGTCAAGAGTTTTTTGTGCACTTAACGAGAAGCACATCCATACTAAGCAGACAGTCAATAGCGTTTTTTTCATAGCATTTTTTTACTTGAATTTGATGTTGCTAAATTAAGACCTTTTCACGTATATGTAAATAGAAAGAAGTACATATAGATGGAAATTCGTATAAAAACAGGGTAATGTGCGATGAGGTTGTACTATTTTACATGGATATGCCTGGTATGTGCAGAAAAAAATCCAAATCTCTTTTTATCTTTGCATGCTAACAATTAAATCATTATATACATGAAGAAACGATTATTCTGTTTGCTCTGCTTGTTAGGAGCAGTATCCGGATTATTTGCCGGTAATACGGCTTATTTGTTCTCTTATTTCATTAATGACAGTCGGGACGGCCTTCATTTGGCTTATAGTCTGGATGGGCTGACATGGACTCCTTTGAATCATGGAAAATCTTTCTTGATACCCACTGTCGGGAAAGACCGCCTGATGCGTGACCCTAGTATTTGTCAGGCACCGGACGGTACCTTTCACATGGTGTGGACTTCCAGCTGGACAGACCGGATTATAGGTTATGCTTCTTCTCCCGATTTAATTCATTGGAGTGAGCAACGCTCTATTCCGGTAATGATGCATGAACCTGCTGCACATAATTGCTGGGCGCCTGAATTGTTTTATGATGAACCTTCGCAAACTTATTATATTTTCTGGGCAACGACTATTCCCGGACGTCACAAGGAAGTGCCGGTCATTGAGAGTGAGAAAGGGTTGAACCATCGTATTTACTATGTTACGACGAAGGATTTTAATACATTTTCTGAAACCAAACTGTTCTTTAATCCTGATTTCAGTGTGATTGATGCAGCTATAGTGCGTGATCCGGTGATGAAAGACTTGATTATGGTGGTGAAGAATGAAAACTCGTTGCCGGCAGAGAAGAATTTAAGAATAACACGGACAACGCGGATAGAGGATGGGTTTCCTACTACCGTTTCTCCTTCCATTACAGGAAATTATTGGTGTGAGGGACCTGCGCCACTTTTTGTGGATGATGCTCTTTATGTCTATTTTGATAAATATCGTAATCATCAATATGGAGCTGTTTGCAGTCGTGATCATGGAAAGACGTGGGAAGATGTGTCTGACCGTGTATCTTTTCCAAAAGGAACCCGTCACGGAACCGCTTTTACCGTAGAGAAGGCTGTACTTGATAAACTGCTTGAAAGCAATTAAACTACTATATTATCATGAGAAAACGATTTGTGACCGTTCTTTTGGCTTGTTCTTTGGCCGGAGGACTTTTTGCACAACAACCTTGGTTTAAAGACAAGGATTTGACTTTGACCGGTGCTTATTATTATCCCGAGCATTGGGATGAAAGTCAATGGGAGAGAGATTTTAAACAGATGCACGATTTGGGTTTTGAATTCACCCATTTCGCGGAATTTGCTTGGGCGCAATTGGAACCGGAAGAGGGAAAATATGATTTTGCCTGGTTGGATAAAGCGGTGGCTTTGGCTGCCAAATATGATTTGAAAGTCATTATGTGTACTTCTACGGCAACTCCACCGGTATGGCTGAGCCGTAAATACCCTGAAATTTTGATTAAAAATGAAAATGGTACCGTGCTTGATCACGGAGCACGTCAACATGCTTCTTTTGCTTCTCCCGTTTATAGAGAACTGGCTTATAAAATGATAGAGAAGTTAGCTCAGCATTATGGAAATGATTCCAGAATAATCGGCTGGCAGCTCGATAATGAGCCGGCTGTACAATTTGATTATAATCCGAAAGCTGAACTGGCTTTCCGGGATTTTTTGCGTGAAAAATATCATCATGACATTCAAGCATTGAATGATGCCTGGGGAACGGCTTTTTGGAGTGAGGTTTATTCTTCTTTTGATGAAATAACTCTTCCTAAAACTGCCCAGATGTTTATGAATCATCATCAGATTTTGGATTACCGCCGTTTTGCTGCTAGTCAGACAAACGACTTTTTGAATGAACAATGTTTGTTGATTAAAAAACAGGCAAAGAATCAATGGGTGACTACTAACTATATTCCTAATTATGAGGAAGGACATATAGGTGGCAGCCCTGCACTTGATTTTCAAAGTTATACTCGCTATATGGTGTATGGAGACAATGAAGGTATCGGCCGCCGCGGATATCGAGTGGGAAATCCGTTGCGTATTGCTTTTGCCAATGACTTTTTCAGACCCATCCAAGGTACTTACGGAGTCATGGAACTTCAGCCTGGACAGGTGAATTGGGGGAGTATCAATCCTCAACCACTGCCCGGAGCTGTCCGTTTATGGATGTGGAGCGTATTTGCCGGTGGAGGCGACTTTATCTGTACTTATCGTTATCGCCAGCCTCTGTATGGCACGGAACAATATCACTATGGCATTGTAGGTACAGACGGAACAACGGTAACTCCCGGTGGACGAGAATATGAGCAGTTCATGAAAGAAATCAGACAGCTGCGGGGACAGGTTGCTGCTCGTGAGGTGAAACCGGCCGATTATTTGGCACGTCGTACCGCCATTCTTTTTAATCATGAAAATTCATGGAGCATTGAGCGCCAGAAGCAAAATCGTACATGGAATACATTGGGGCATATTGAGAAATATTATCGCACGTTGAAATCTTTTGGCGCGCCCGTAGATTTTATCAATGAAAGCAAGGAGTTCTCCTCTTATCCTGTGATCATAGCTCCGGCTTATCAATTGGCTGACAAGGCATTGGTAGATAGATGGACTGATTATGTAAAGAAGGGTGGTAATTTGGTCTTAACTTGCCGTACAGCCCAGAAAGACCGCCATGGACGTTTACCCGAAGCTCCTTTCGGTTCCATGATAAATGAACTGACCGGTAATGAAATGGAGTTTTATGATTTATTACTTCCTGAAGAACCGGGCAAATTACGGATGGATGGAAAAGAATATACGTGGAATACTTGGGGAGAGATATTGAAACCGGGTAAGGATTCACAGGTATGGGCTACTTATACACAGGAATTTTATGAAGGAAAACCGGCAGTCACTACTCGTAAGTTGGGAAAAGGTACTGTTACTTACGTAGGGGTGGATAGTACGGACGGATTACTGGAGAAGGATATTTTGAAGAAACTATATGCGCAATTGAATATTCCTGTGATGGATTTACCATACGGTGTTACTTTAGAGTACCGCAATGGTATGGGGATTGTACTGAATTATACAGATAAACCTTATAAATTCGTACTTCCTTCGGGAACCAAAGTATTGATAGGAGAGCCTGTTATTCCTACAGCTGGAGTATTGGTGTTTTCTATTGCAGATTAACAGTATGATGGATAGAACAAAAAAGAGCGGCTTCACAGTCGCTCTTTTTTACTTAACCTAAATCTAACCTTTAAATCATAGTCTATGAAAAATCGATTCACTAACCAATCATATTATTAATTTAATTTGTAAACCTCACTTCCGGCAAGCAGGAAACAACCTACTCCAAAGTCTTCAAAATCGGGTACTTTGTCGTATGTGACAGGTTGACTGTCTTTCGGTTCTTTTCCGGTTCCTTGTACAAGCCCTAGGAAACCGTTAGGATGAACCGCATCCTTCACCATAGCATTCCATGCTTTCAACAAGACTGGTAGGTATTCTTTTTTATCCAATAGTCCGTTACGTACCCCCCATGCCATGCCATATACAAATAAAGCGGTACCACTGGTTTCTTTACCCCCGAAGTTTGATTCGTCATGCATACTTACATTCCAAAAACCATCTGTGCGTTGGCAATTTTTGATAGCTCTACTCATGGTCAAGAAATCATTGATATAGTCGGCGCGATGTTTTTCATTAGTAGGAATTTCATCCAATACACGTACCAGTGCGGCATATACCCATCCATTGCCACGACTCCAATAGCAATTCTTACCATTAGGTTCTTTGTAGGGGGGATCAAAGTCTTGGTCTCTCCACCATAAACCTTCTTTTGAGTTGTACATGCCATTCTCACCATGTTTATTACGCGTATATTCATACATATCCCACATTTTGTCGAAATATTTTTGTTCTCCGGTCAATTTCCCAAGTTTGGCAAATACAGGCATTCCCATTTGGATGGCGTCAATCCACCACCAATCATTTACTTGAGGAGTGTTAACCAGCATATCTATATTAGCTTTGACCTTACGGATTCTTTCCGGATCGGGACAAATGTTATATAAGTCAATGTAAGTCTGGCTGGCACAGTAATCATCAGCATTGCGAGTGGTTGTACCGTTGCGGAATCCCCATTTGTGGTAATTTGACCAATCGACAGCGTATTTATAATAGTCATCGCGTGGATAGACGGAGTAAAGAGCCATTAATCCTTCATAATATACTCCGCGTGTCCAGATATTACTGGGACGGGTTACATTTTTTACAAAAGAAGGAGTACGATAATCGGCATACTTCTTCATGAAGTAATCATTGACTTTTGTAACAGTCTTCAATGTTTCTTTTTTGTCCGGCAAGTCTTGTGCTTTTACAACTCCAAAACCTAATGCGGCTAAAAAGAATGACAGTATTAATTTTTTCTTCATCATGTTGTTTTTAGTGTTTTAATGGTAATACAAAAGTAGGATGGTCTGGGGCTTTCTACAATGGAAATGCGTACATCTTCCTTGAATATTATGCATGTGTACGCATTTCGATCGTATTTTTTATTTGCTAGTGTTCTTATTGGGCTGTCGGGCCTTGTTTACAGGCCGTTCATAGATTTTTTCTCCTTCTTTTATTTCGAGTTCCAAACCCTTAAAATTGACATTGGCTACATTCGAAATGCTTAATCCTTTTTGAGCCTTGATATGGCAATTCTCAAAAAAGAATGTATCGTTTCCGAATGGAGTCTCTTTAAAACCATACATGGTTCCTGCTGATTGTGCTTCTCCATTTATATTCTTGAAATGGATATTGCGCAAACGGGTCAACGGATAATGTGCAGGTGAAAGCGGAGGAACCATACGCCATTCCATATTGATATCAAAGATACTGCGTGCTCCTCTGATGGTAATATCTTCAAAAGTGATATTTTCTACTATCCCGCCGCGGCTGGGCTGACTTTTAAAGCGTAAGGGGCTCCAATTTTCGTTATCCATCAGGCAGGAACGTATGGTCACATTGCGTATGCCGCCTGATATTTCACTGCCCATAGCCACTCCACCATGACCGTATGCAAAATGACAGTTCTCTATCAGAATGTTTTCACTGGGACGTCCTACTCTGCGTCCGTCCTCGTCTCGTCCGGATTTGATGGAGATACAGTCATCATGCGCCTCAATGCGGGTGGAAGTAATCAGTATATCATTGGACGAATCAATATCTATGCCATCGGAACTGGGTATATATTCCAATGCGCGGATATCGATTCCATCTATAGTGAATCCGTTTGTGTAAAGTACATGAAGACACCATGAGGCTTGATTTATCATTTTTAAACCGGAAATCTTGCCTCCCGGGCAATCTGTGAAACATAACAGTCTGGGGCGCCCGGAGTTTCCGAATGGAATCTTTTTCCATTCTACTCCTTTACCATCGATAACCCCTTCACCATAAACCTTAACTCCGTCTGAATGGTCGAAATTCAAGAAAGCGCATCGCCACTTTCTTTCTATGCCTTCAAAACGAGTCGGGATGACAGGAAATTCATTGGGGGCGACAGTGCTGATTAGTTTGGCGTTTTTCTCTATACGTAAATCTACACCGCGTGGAAAGAATAGAGCGCCGCTTAGATACTCCCCGGCAGGAATAACTATCGTTCCGCCTCCGTTGTGAGCTGCTTCATTAATGATACGTTGTAAAGTGGCTGTTTCCGAATAGCCATTTCCTTTTACGCCATATTCTTTAATGTTATATTCTCTATTGCTTTTTCCGATGGATATGAGCTTGCTTTCCCATGCTTCCAGTTTAATGGTCAGCCGGGTGCAGTTATTGACAATTGTTGCATTTATCGGTTGGAGTGTGCCATTTGTCGCATTCCATTCTTTTGCGACTCCTACTTTATCAAAGTCTGCTGTAAATTCTGTAGCTTTATTCCCTTCATTGAATATGAAGTAGAGATCGCCATCGGGCATTACTCTGCGCGTGTAGCGGATAGAATCATTGGCAGGTGAAATGATTTTCATTTCCGGTTTCGGAAGGGAAGAGCTTACACGTGCTGTCCATCTGGTGGATGGCTCAATCCTACTGTTGGTTAAATCTGATAGGGAACCGGGAGCAGTGAAACTTTTGTCAATGAAAGAAGCAGGCTTCTTTCCCCAAAACAGGACCTTTCCTCCACGTGAGGAAAATGTTTCTATTACTTTCCAGGCAGATGCGGAAATAACATCTGATGATGGGATAATCAATGTTTCATATCTTTGACCGCTTTTATTTTCCAGATAGCCGGGACCTATGGCCAGTGCTTCCGTAAAAGCGTCATCATTTATGTAGTCAAAATCCCGTTGATGAGTTAACAGCTGTTGGGTAAGAGTGACGATATCCTTATAAACTTCATTGTTACCCAGCCACATAGTAGATGTGGGGTAATACATGGCAATCCGTGCTCCCGGCTTCCCCTGGCTCATTAGGTAAGTAGTGCGATTTGTATATTCATTCAGGCCTTTCATACCGGGATCGCTCATCCAATTGCGCTGTTTGGATCCTGCCAGCCAGAACATGAATTCAAAGAAGTTAATCCCACGGGCAATTTGATGATCTACAACAAATTTGGCTTGGGAAATGGTAGGGGAGATGTGGTAAGCCGCAAAACTTTCGCTGAATGCTCTAGGTTTTCCATAAACATGAGCTACAGATGAGGCTAGTTTGGGGAAATCATTAAGGGTACCGGGCCATATTTGGTTCCAGATTGCATCTACTCCGGGTATTTGAACTTTACTTAAATTCCGGAAATAGTCTCCTTCAGCTTTAACACATGCGGGCATTTCATGTTCTTTGTTAAGATGGGTAATGTGGGCTACTCCATTGGCTGCACACCAATCGGCCTGTAATTTGAAAAAGTGGGTGGCGAACAAGCTGGACCATACATCCCAATAATCGGCTTTTACCCTTTGTTCTTGTGTGGTGGGCAAAGCGGTAAAAAAGGAGGCCAGATAGGGAGTCGGGTCGTATCCTTTTATTTCTTTGAAGGTTTGGATAATGGAAGGAGTCCAGGGTAAATGTGCATAATCGGGTTCGTCTCCCCGGAAACCAAGTACGGTGGTACCCAACTCTTTACCAAGGTATTTTTTATACTGTTCGTGTGTCCAGTCAATAAATTGTTGTACGGCAACAGGGTTCAGATAGTCACACAGGGAATTAGTGGCATCTTTGCCGCCGTTGGGATTATTAACGGCTCGGGTTACGGCCGTCCGGAAGTCGCTTTTGACCAATAGGATCTTCCAGTCATCCACTCCGGCATTGAAACTTATTTTTCCATTATCAATTTCTACAGTTCTGTTAGGAGCACCGGAGGTACTGACGGCTACCGCACTGATGATTTCCGGTGCTATTTTATGGTTTGTCATTACTTCTCCCCGTTTTATTTGTATGGTATCGTCTATCACAAGAGCTTGCATTCTCAAATCGGGACGTTCCTGTGAGAATTTTCCTCCTGCAAATCCGCTGGGATATTTTCCTTCATCAATAATCCAGACTTTCATACCTCGCTTTTTGGCTTCAAGTACTCCGGTACGAATTGCTTTAAACCATTCTTCGGAAAGATATTTGAAGGGTAGTTTGTAACCTGCTTCAAATATTACGGCACGGAATCCTTTCTTCTTGATAGAATCCAAGTCATTGCAAATAGTCTTTTTATCCATTTTCCCTTCCCAACCCCATATTACGTGGTTGGCAAATTCCACAGGAGGTTCTGCAAATTGTTGTTCTAGACTGGAAAGGGGCGTTTCATGAATACCTTGCCAGGATTTTATTTCATTTTCTGCGAGTATAAAGTTGAAATAAAAAAGGGAAGCAATGAGTAATAGTATCTTTTGCATGATGTTTATGATTAGGTTTGAGTTTTATATGCATAAGGGCGCATCAAAGCGCCCCTACAGCAAAAGGATATCCGTTGTAGTTTTTAGAGGAATCCTTCATGCTAATCTTAATATTATTCTCCTAAATAATAGGAGGGGACAGGAGCTTGTGGATATCCCATGGAACGATGAGCTACATAACTTCTATATATTCCGTCTTGCATCAATGTGGTGCGACGGTCTTTTGCTGGAAGATTGGTGGTGTAGATGCGTATTTCACCGGGCAATGCGGTGATTATTTCTTCACGCCAGTCTCCATATAAGTCTGCGATCATTAAGATATCACCTTCAATTCCTTGTGTCAGTGTTTCTCCTTTCCATTTTACAATACTTAGTGAACGACCGTTTGAAGAGGAACTTGCCCCCCATCGGTTATCGTCTCCTTTGAATGTTTCGCGCAATAAGTCACCGTCCCACCATGCCCAATTACGGCAGGAGGGCACTTCCTCATTTTTACCTAAAGGTTTACCGTCAGCCGAAAGTAGATATTTGTCTGTGCTGCCTCCTTTACGGTCTTCGCTGGCAAAACATTCCAGACCTTTGTGGACCGGATCAAAATCAGCAACCATCCCATCGCCTACATGGAATGTCTTATGACCGATATTCCATACCGGTTGTCCTGTTCTGGCATCCACAACACAAACGCCACGTCCGTTCTCGTGCCAAGGTTCCAGACAAAGGAACACTTCCATACCCGGACGATCCGGGTCGATATCAGTCAGATAGATTTTATCAGGGTGTCCTAGTCCGGTAGACCATAGTAAAGTCCCGTTATCATCAAGCATGCATGAGCCTAACAGAATTTCATCTTTTCCATCTTCATCCACATCACCACATACCATATTATGGGAACCCATGCTTCTTACTACGGGATTTTCTTCATCGCCGTCCCATCGCCATGCACGTTCCAGTTTGTTACCTTTCAGTTGCCATGCATCTACAGTCATCAGTTTGTAAGTGCCACGACATGCCAATATATAAGGAGTTTTGCCGTCCAGATAGGCCATCCCTATTTGGTTACGGTTCTGTCGGACCAGATTTCCATACCTGTCATTCCGTTCAGGCCAGTCCACGCGGGCAATTTCTTTTCCGGTCATTCCATCCCATACACTTAGATATTCTTCACCGGAGTCTACTCGTCCTTTTTCATTTCGTTTGGTCGTTTCCGGAGCTGTTTTTAAGGCAATTTCTGCTTTGCCATCTCCATTGAAGTCGTATGCGATGAAAGGTGAGTACCAAACACCGGGCTCAATACCTTGTCCTAAATCTTTAGACCATAAAAAAGTGCCGTCACTTAAATAAGCCTCAATTTGGTAAGTTGAACCATCCAAAGTACCGGGCATTCCGGGATCCACATTTTTTTCCGGGGTGCGGATGATATAATCGTAAATACCATCCCCGTTCAAATCAGCAACGGCTATTTTGCCTGCTTTTATATTACGGTTCAATTTAATAGACTGATAGTTTCTCAATAAAGAATAGTCCACATCCAATTTGGAAGATGTGTCAATCACTTTTTTCTTTTTATCTAATGCACAGATCCAATAGGTCGCTTTTCCGGCAACGGGAGTTTGGTCAACAAAGTCACAGGTGTTTTTAATAGGATTTTTTGATAAACGCTGTGTCTTGCCGTTTGCAGAACGGTAGAGGTGGAAGGAAGTGTCAGTTTCATCTTGTTCCAATAGCCTCCAACTGAGGTAGATACCTTTCCCGTCTGCAGATGGGGTGGCCGTTAATCCTCTGTCTAAGTGCTCTTTTACTCTTTCTGTTGCAAAACCTTTGATTTCCGGTTTGGGCTCATGGCGTGGTTCTAGTATTTCATAATAATATGTACGTTCACGCGAGTCTTGAGCTGTCATGTTTATTGATATGCTAAGCAACAGCGGTACCGAGCATAATCCTATAAGTAGGTTCTTGTTTTTCATCATTGATTTATATATTAATTATTTGTTTTTAAAATATTTGTCAGCAAAGCGAAGGAATTGTTCCCAATCGTATGGAAGAACGGCGTGAGGCCCTTTACGATTGTGGTATGCGATAGAGCCATTCATGTAAGGTGTATCCACAGGAGGCATTTCTTCACAACCTATTCCGTTCAAGCCATAAAGGGCATATACAGGTTCAGCTCCTTTACCTCCTAGAAATTCACCTTTTTGGTCGGACCAGTTGTCTTCTTCTGCACTGGCTATATATATAGGTCTTGGAGCAATCAGGGCAACGAGTTCGTGCTGGTCGAAAGGTAAGTATTTTTCCCTGTCATTAAATTGTTTGTAATTACCGCAGAACCAATGGGGAAAACGTACATTCATGGCTTCTACAGTCTCACCAAAACAACGACGTGAGATGGCAACTCCGCAACATCCCGAATTCCCGGATATGACTAAAGCAAAACGCGGATCGGAGGCTCCGGCCCAGACAGCGGTTTTGCCAAGACGAGAATGACCTATCACGGCAACTTTTTTAGCATCCACTTTTTTGTCTGTTTCCAGATAATCCATGGCACGGCTCATGCCCCATGCCCAGGCTGCAATGGAACCCCATTGATCCGGATCTGGGAAATTCTGCCCTTTCTCGTAATAATAAGGATGCACACCATTTTGGAAATCATCGTCAAAATCGGGATCCACATCATTATAACAGAAAGTGGCCAGACCATATCCGTGTTCCAGAATTTTATCAAGCTGCCAGGACTTGTCCATTGATCCCCTGAAAGATCTTTTCTTCATTTTTTCATCTGTTATTTCGGGGACAGATAAATCGGGATCATCATATATCGTGTAATTGGGCATGAAGCTGATGCCTAGAAAAACCGGAATTTTTCCTGATACATGATTAGGAAGATACAGTTGCAAGTCGATGTGGGGACCCTGTGGATCGTCTGTTAATTGGATGGTTATTTCTTTCCGGGTGGCACGTCCGTTCAGAGCTTTTTCATTGATCCGACTGACTGTGCAAGGCAGTTTGTGTTTTAATACAGGTGCTTTGCCAAACATGTAAGTCGTAAACAGGTTTAAAATTTCGGGGCGGCGTTTTTGCTCCCATTGTTCCTTGGTCTGAACCATTTCTCCGTCGTGGCACATTAATACGGAAGGTAAGGTATATTGCGGAACCTTACTTTCATCATAATTAGCTAATTTGGCATAGTCTTTTCTAGGAGATTTTCCATTTTGGGCGTCAGTATAAGTTATACTCAAGAGGAGCATAATCCATATCATTATGTTTTTCATAAGATCCAGTTTTTATAGAAGTTTGATAACGATTTCTTATAATTAAATTTGTTTTACACCTTTCGGAAGTTTCACTTTGGTTGCGATTTTACCATCGGCTTTCTTCTCGTGGCTGACTTCTATCACGCCCCAAGGGGTGGGATAAGTGCCTTTGGCCCATTCTAATTTACCCAGATGTGGCTCAATGCTGATCTGCTTGCGTTCCACGTCCACGATTTTTACACCTAATACATGATCAGACAGCCATGTGGTAGGTCCTGAGGACCACCCGTGGCAAAGGCTGTGACGGAATCCGGGATAGCAGTAGGCGCCGAAATCGCCATGTATGTCTTTTTTCCCAGCCGGAACAGGTTCGTCTATAGGAGCGGCATTGGGAATCCAGTCCAGATTGAAATCTTCCCAAAATGTGGTTGCTCCCAAATCCAGCATGGCCCCCCAGAAAGTATTAATGATATCTATTGCTTTCTCATATTCACCTGCTTTGGCTAATGCTTCCAGCATATAATATCCGTAAAAAGTGGAAAAACCTTTTCCACCGCCTACAGAGACAACTTCATCGCAAGCCTGTTGGGGATCCATCAATCCGGCGATGGCCATTAATGAGGCTGCCTGTTTCAGATTGTTGTGAGGTAATATCTTTTTTTTCATCCGGTTGATAATGTCCAGACATAATTGAGCATCAGAGGTGTTGCCAAGTTTTAAAGACAATTGATGCGCATCTTGCATGGCCCATACGATCAGTGCGCGATATCCTGCCTCAACTCCGGCTTTATTTCCGCTGGATGGCCAGTCCAAAAAGCGGGCAGGCGCTAACGTTTCATTTCCCGCATCATCCACTTTCTCGTTTATCAGATGGATTAACCCGCTGATATAGTCGGAATGTTTCTTTAAAAAATCAATATCGCCGGTCTGGTGATACCATTCATATTGGTTGATCAGATACCATAGGCTGTATGCACTCATGCCATTCATCCAATTGGGTAAAGGAAATTGTTTGCAGGCCAGGTCCAGACTGTTGGGAATCACCTCATTGTATCCGAAAACACGGCTGATGGTCATTAATTCAGGGTGCATATCGCCCAGCCAGACTACCCGGTCACGTTTGATGCCATCCCATAAAAACTCCTGCATATTCAAATGGACAGTATAGGCTCCGGTAATCCATATTTTGTTTAAACGTTGGTCGTTGCATTCAAAAGATCCCAGATAGGGAATATCACGGTAGCGCAGGATAGCTGAAATTTCTTTTAAAGAGATAGTAGCGTTGTTTTGCAGCAAGTCGAGACGGACAAAGCGGAAACCGGTATTGCCTATTTCAATCATGCCGTCACGGGGAATTTCCATGATGATATCACGTTTGGCATGATCGTCCGTTGAAAATCCCACTTTCCATTCGGAATTTGAAGTGGTACTGTTGGCTTCTCCAACAGATTCTCCGAAACGTATCCTTACCAAAGAAGGTTCCCTACGGCTGGAACTGCCCATGACGAGCTTTAATCCTCCATGCAGTTCACTGCCGAAATCCAGTAATAAGGATGCCTTCTCTGTTTCAGTAGAGGTCATTATACAACATTTTTTTCTGTTCATTTCCGATTGGCCGTTTCCACGCTCTAACAAATAGTGTTCATCTTTTATTAGATTATTCTTACATCCTGCGTATTTGGTAACAATACGTTTGGGGGTGATGTAAACGCGGTCCATGATATCTTTGGTCATTCTTTGTGAGGCATCGCTTTGTAGGGTGGGAGGGATACCTGCATATAGAAGTGCAGGCAGCAGAGCGAATGTAATTATGCTTTTCCTGATTGCTGGTAATAGTTCCATAGTATCTTTGATTTTTGATTTATGCAAATATAGACGAAGAAGGTGTCTTACCTATGGAATTTTATTCATTTACATGGAATATTGTTCATCTTCTTTCTGTTCTTTTTCCATATACGGATAACAATCTAGTTATTGATTTTTTTTGGGGGGGCTGACAGATAGATTCTTTATATGAAAAGAAATGAGTGAATGAACTGTACAGAGCTTGTTGATATCACTTTTCTTTTATAATCCATATTCCTTCAAAAAAAGGAGCCTCACCTCGTAGCTTTCCTTCTTCTTTATATAGCCGTGCGCTCACTATATCGTTGATTTGTATTATATAAATATCTCCTTCTTTTGTGTAGTGGCTTGTCAGAACCAATGGTCCTGGTGCGACAAATCGGCATAGCGTGTCGTTCAGGAAATCTATGTAATCTATTTGTGGATTGCCATCTACAAGTTCATAGCGTATGGATTTTTGTTGTTTGCATCCCGCTATTAACAAGAATAGTGTAGTGAAGTATATAAACCGACCGATTTTTTTCATTATAAAATAAGTATTTATGGTGTGGAAAATAGGGGAATGCTGAATCCGGCACTCCCCTTATTAATTATTGACTACAAAAATCTAGTCTGTTAATAGCCTGGATTCTGCATTGCGGCTTTTTCTTCATCACTTAAATTCGTACCGTCTTCATGCTGAAGTTGGTCTAAGAATGTTTGTGGAATAGGACGAAGCAAATGTTTGTCTGCTATATTGGCAGCTGCTTCCGGATTGAATAATTTAGCACGTTGAACCAAAGTCTTGGTACGGCTCAACTCTTCCCAGCGGTTCCATTCACCTAAGCATTCGCGGGTACGTTCGTTTAAAATGAAATTGATCAAACGGTCTTTGTCCCCATTTACGCCCATAGCTGATAGAATAGCTTCATCCTCAGCTGGTAATGATGAATAACTTGAAATTTGCAGACTGGAAGCATCTGTAGTGTGTTCTATACCAGTTGAAAGATAGTAAGTGTTCTTTTGAAGGAAAGAAGCCTTGAATGCCTCTGTGTTATTGATCTTGGTACCATTGGCATCTTTGCATTTGCCTAAAGTGCTTAGTGCGGTTGAATTATCTTCGTCACCGCCTGCGCTTTTCAAGAAAGCCATAGAACCGTCGGTGTAGTATTCGCGGTCTTCCCCATTTTTCCATTCGGCACGTGCACGGAGCTGGTTGATGGTAGAAATAGCATCCTGGAAGTTACCGGAACGTACTTGAGCTTCTGCTTTTATCAGATAAGTTTCGCCTGTACGGGCCATAATGACATCACGATGTGCGTCCCCTTTCTCTGCTGTACGCGAGCCGTCATCAGTTTTATTGATACCACAGAATACATTGGACTGTGCTGGATTTCCGCTAACACCATAGGTGTTCAATACATATTGACCACCGGCATATACAGGGAACACATTCGGCACCCATTTATTTGTTTCGGGGTTTACAAAGGAGTGGGCTATACCACCACGACCTACTGTTCCATAATCGGAGTTTGTGGCGTCTTTAAAACGATTGTCACTTTTTTTATTAAGAATAAAGATGATGCCTTGGTCGCCTAGTGTTGGAACCTGATCGGCTGTAATACCGTTTGTAGCCACTACATCATCTGCTTTCGATGCAATATTATTCAATCCGTAGACAGTTTTGAATGTTTTCCACATACGTGAGTCATTCACATTGTCGAAGATAGCATAAGCATATTCTGTAGGGCGGCAACGTTGGAAGTCCATACCACCAATATATTGACCACGTTGTGTCCAACCACCGGAGAAGTTGGAGAATTGTGGGTTGAAGTAATTATAAGTACGGTTTCCGAAACGTCCGGTTGCCGAAGAAGTGTGTTGGCATGACATTAATATTTCATTAGACTCCTCGGCTTTGCAGTCTATACCGGTCCATTTGGCGTAAAGGTTATTATAATCACTTTCCAACGGACATTTTGAGATGACTTCATCACATAACGTAATCGCTTTTTTCAAGTCTGCATCTGCAGGGTAACTTGAGTTCCAGTCGCTGCAACGTTCAGACTGACGATATAGTAAAGCCTTTGCCAGAAAGTGTGCTGCTGTATATTTAGTCCATGTACCTGTACCACGCCATCTGTCTGCAGGTAGTTTGTCGTAAGCGTTCTGCAGGTCATCAATCACTTGGTTTAATGTTTCTTCTGCAGAAGCGCGAGTAAAGGTTCTGACCACACCTTCAGTAACTTGGGTTTGCAGAACCACCCCACCATATTGTGCGAAAAGGCGATAGTAGTTATATCCGCGTAGGAAATAAGCTTCACCCAGGCATTTTTCGCGGACTTCCGCATCTGTAACATAATCAGCTGATGCGATAACTTGATTGGCGGAAGCGATGCCGTAATACATCTGATCCCAAAGAGCTGAAATGCCCGGACAGTTATTGTTGGCTGCTCCGTTTGCTTTTGTACAGTCCAATGGGTTCAGACGGCTGTCATAAGTGTTCCATGGTTCTGCTGTCAGGTCAGAGCCGTTTGTAAATTCATCTGTACCGTAAAGGGTAATACCATACGCCCACTCATAACCAAAATGCCAACGGATGTTACCGTACAGTGCGGTAGCCAAATCTTGAATGCCCTGTGACGTTTTGAAATAGTCAGTGGTATAGGATGACTTGTTTTTTTCATCTAGGAAACTATCGCTACAAGAACTGAAACTAGCAGTCATTGCGACAGATAGGGCAGCTGTGAATAATGTATATTTTAAATTTTTCATTTTAAAAACAGTTTAATGTGTTATTATCAAATTAGAAACCAACTTGTAAACCGAAAGTAAAGCCTCTATTGTAATAAGTAGTGCCTAAGTCCAAATCCATAAAATCTACTGAAGAATAGAGGTTGCCTATATTCTTAGCTTGTGCGTATAATTTAAGAGAACTGATTCCGATGTTCTTCAATGCTTTGGAATTGAAGTTGTACCCTAGAGAAATGTTACGGATCTTGATGAATGAGGCGTCTTTAAAGCCTAGCAGACTTGAATAAGCATCGCCACCTGCTGTACTGTAAATCGGCTTTTGATAATCAGCACCAGTGTTGTCCGGAGTCCAATAGTTTATTTTACGTTGGTTGTACATACCGTATTGGCCTTCACCACCCGTATCAACCATATAACCAAATCTTCCGTTCAGCTCGATACCTAGTTCAAGACCTTTATAGTTGAATGTATTGCTCCATCCCAGCACCCATTTAGGATTTTTGTTGCCAAGAATAATACGGTCATTGCTGTCTATAACATAGTTGCCATCCTGATCAACCGGTTTAACCATACCTGCTTCAAATTTATGTCCGTTGGCATTGAATTTAGCCATTTCTGCAGCATCGCTTTCCTGCCACAGACCATCGCTGGCGGTACCATAGAAAACATTGATTGACTCACCAATGAACCAGGCATTGGAAATGTCATCCTGCTTGCCGTTGGCAAGTTCTACGATTTCATCTTTTTGATAGGCTGCATTGATAGTGGAACTCCATTCAAAGTCTTTGGTTTGTATGGGAACCAGGTTCAGAGATAAGTCAACACCGAAGTTTTTGGTCTTACCTACATTGGCATAAGTGGAATTAAAACCGGTTAAGGTTGGAATAGTCATACTTAATAACAAGTCATTGGTGTTAGAGTGATAAATATCCATTGAACCGTTGATACGTCCATTCAGGAAGCTGAAGTCCACACCATAGTTATATTGTGTTGTCTTTTCCCAACCTAAATTTTTATTTGCCATTTTTACTTGAGAAGAAGTGTAATAAGGTTCATTGGTGGCATAAGCAGGGGTCAGAGTAGAGCCAAAAGGTACATAGAATGACTGGATGTTACCTAATGTAGAATATGCACTTACAGCTGAGTTACCAGTTGTTCCCAAGCCGAAACGAAGCTTTAACTGGTTTATCCAAGAAATATCTTTCATAAAGTCTTCTTGGTCAATGCGCCAGCCCAAGGCGGCGGAAGGGAAGAAACTCCATTTATGCCCGTCTGCTAATACGGAAGAACCGTCATAACGTCCGGAAACAGTCAATAAATAGCGGTCGTTGTATGCGTAATTTACACGTGCCATGTACGATGCCAGCTGATTTTCAGACATGCCGGTACTCATACCAGCACCATAAGTTGCTGCATCCGTAATATCTACACTGCCCATGTTGTACCATTCAAAATTCTCATTAGGGATGGCGTTAGCACTTTCGGAACCACTTTCTTTATTATATTTGGAAGCTGACTGCAATAAGGTTACGCCTAAGTTATGTTTGCCGAATGTCTTGTTATAGTTGATCTGATTGTCCAGTGTCCATGACAAGTAACGGTCTGTGGCATATTTAGCGTAGTTTTTCGAACCCATTTTTACAGCAGAATCCTTGCTTATGAAAATACCTTGACGATAGTGGCGGAAATCAGGACCGAAAGAGATTTTATAGCTTAGTCCTTCCAAAGGTGCCCACATTTTCCCAAAATCAAATTGTCCGTAAAAGCTGCCTAGTGCACGGAAAGTCTGACGGTTATCGGTTGACTTGTTCCATTCATCGATTACAGTATAAACATTGGTAGTGGAACCACAGGGATTTGTAATGATATTGCCTTCCTCATCATAAGGAACACCAAAACGTGGAATAGCTTTTGCCGCACTATATATATCAACCGGGCCAGAGCCTGAAGATTGTCCGGTACGGGAATAACCATAGTCCTGAACTGCCCATGAACCGTTGATCGATCCCCCCATTTTGAACCAAGGTTTTACTTGTAAATCGACAGACATTGAGAAGTTGTAACGTTCATATTCCTGTCCTTTCTGAGTACCTTGATTATTCAGGTTACCAACGGAGAAGAAAGCTTGTGCAGTTTCGTTACCGCCACTACCACTGATGGTGTGTTCATGAGTGATACCTGTTTGGGTCACTATGTCTGCCCAGTCGGTATCTGTTACTCTACTTCCATCCCAGCTGCCGTTATTCCAACCTTTATTTACATTTGCCAAAGCAGTGGGATCACCTGATGCTGCGAAATAAATTTGGTCTTTGTCGTAGTTAGGTTGGTCACCGCGAGGGTTGTTTACCGGATCCGAGTTGTAATAAGCCCAACGGCGCCAAGTTATGTAATCGCTTGCACTCATGGCAGGTGATTTGTCTTTCAGGGTTTCTAATGTGACAGAACCTGAATAGTTTAAAGCAAGTCTGCCCGCTTTACCACGTTTAGTAGTTATCAAAATGACACCATTGGCACCACGAGAACCGTAAATAGCTGTAGAAGAGGCATCTTTTAAGATATCAATGGATTCTATGTCACGCGGATTGATTGTCTCAATTCCTCCAGCACTCAAGGGAACGCCATCTACTACATACAGAGGGTCTGATGATGCGCTGATAGATCGGTTACCACGAATGCGGATTGATCCTACAGTACCCGGACGTTCGCTTGAGGTGATATCTACACCGGCGGCTTTGCCCTGTAAGGCTTCAAAAGCATTGTTCACAGGTCTTGTATTCAATTCTTCAGAACCGACACGTGCCATAGCACCTGTAACGTCACTTTTTTTCTGAACACCATAACCAACCACTACTACTTCATCCAGTGTTTCAGTATCCTCTTCCAAGGTTACTTTAATAGTTGATTGTCCTTTCACTAGGACATCTACAGTTTTATATCCCACGAAACTTACTTGGATCGTCCCATTATCAGGAACATTCTGAAGTGTGAAATTACCATCAAAGTCGGTAATTGTACCATTGGTAGTACCTTTCACCACTACACTGGCACCGATTACAGACTCACCTGTCTTATCAAGGACAGTACCCGAAACGGTTTTGCTCTGTGCAAAGGCCCCTACAGCCAATACGGATAACAAAGCAACGAAGAACAGTCGCTGGAACTTGTCCAGACGACCCAACAGACTTGAATTTTTTCTGCCTTTCATACTTTAATTATTAAGTTAAACAAAAGTTAGTTTTCTATTCTCTCAGGAGAAAAAGGTCTCCCACCTGTGAAAAAGTGTTGCAAATATATGTGTGAATACTAAAAAAGCCAATGTAGGATTGTACAAAAGCATGGAAAATTATGTCTTTTCAACTGAAAAATAGTACAAATGTCTGTGAACAATCTCAAAATGGATAGTCTCAAGAGCATTTTTGTTATACAAGAGTGCTTTTATTTCTGATTGTTACTTTAATATTGTATTGTAAAACGTATAAACTAAAATTTGAATATGGCTAATCTTTCAATAGTAATTGTACCTACTAAAAAATTATCGAACGGTAGGCATAGAATTAGAATTGCAGTGGCTCATCGTTCACAAACGAGATATATTTCAACCCAATTTATTTTAGATTCTGCAAGTCAAATGAAAAATGGACGAGTAGTTAAACACGAGAATGCAGCCAATATAAATGCTTGTTTACGTAAACTGATTAATGAATACGAAGAGATTCTTTCGTCTATTCATTATCAGTCGACTCTTTCATGTACTGAATTGATACATATCATAACTCGAGAACAGCAAAAGAAAGGAATAACTTTTAATACAGTAGTGAAAGAATATCTTTCGATGATGAAAGCGGATGATCGTAAAAAATCTCATAAACTATATAATATAGCTTGTGCAAAGTTCCTTAAACATATGAAAGGTGATTTTCCTTTGGTACAACTCAGTCCGACACATATACAAAGTTTCGCTGATGTAATGAAGGCTGAAGGATTAAAAGAAACTTCGATCAGAATTTATCTCACTTTAATAAAAGTAATATTGAACTATGCCAGAAAAATGAATTATGTAACTTATTTAGTTCATCCTTTTGTCTTATTTAAAATGCCAGTTAGTAATATCAGAGAGTTGGATCTGTCCGTTGACGAATTAAAAAGAATACGTGATGTAAAATTATTCAAATGTGTGCATATCATGACCCGGGATATATTTATGTTAACTTATTATTTAGGTGGCATTAATTTAAGAGATCTGATGGAATATGATTTCACTAAAGGAAATTGTATGAGATACATAAGACATAAAACCCGTAATAGCAAAAAGAATGAAAATGAAATAGCTTTCACTATCCAACCAGAGGCACAAACAATTATCAATAGATACATTTCGGGAAATGGAAAATTAGTTTTTGGTAAATACGAATCTTATGAAAAAGTATATAGTTTGGTCTTTAGACATATAGGAAAGGTAGCTGATCTAGCAGGCATAGACAGGAAAGTTTCATATTATTCTGCTAGAAAAACATTTGCACAACATGGTTATGATATAGGCATTGAAATAGAAAAAATAGAATATTGTATTGGCCATAGCATGAAAAACAATCGTCCTATATTTAATTATATACGGATAATGCAGGAACACGCCGATAAAGTTTTTAGAGAAATCTTTGATCAATTGCTTAGATAACGTATATGAATTATAATACTATTTGTTTATGAATAATGTACAAGAAAAAGCACGTACTAGAGCGTGATAAAGTACTTTAAACTAACCTGTCAAACTACAATAAGGGTCTTTTACATTCTTTATTATTGTATCATCTACATTAAAAAAACGATGAAATGGGCTTTTTCCGCTACTTTTAACTTCGTATGTCAAGTTAACTTTTGTTTAACTTAATAATTAAAGTATGAAAGACAGAAAGAATTCAAGTCTGTTGGGTCGTCTGGACAAGTTCCAGCGGCTTTTCTTTGTTGCTTTGTTATCCGTATTGGCTGTAGGGGCCTTTGCACAGAGCAAAACCGTCTCGGGTACTGTCCTTGACAAGGCAGGTGAGTCTGTAATCGGTGCCAGTGTGGTGGTGAAAGGTACTACCAATGGTACAATTACCGACTTTGATGGTAATTTCACACTTCAGAATGTTCCTGATAATGGGACGATCCAAGTAAGTTTCGTGGGATATAAAACTGTAGATATTCCGGTGAAAGGACAATCAATTATTAAAGTGATTTTAGAAGAGGATACTGAAACGTTGGATGAAGTAGTTGTAGTGGGTTATGGTGTGCAAAAGAAATCGGATGTTACAGGTGCTTTGACTCAGGTTAGTGCTAAAACAATTCGTGAACGTCCGGTTCAGAATGCTTTACAGGCTATGCAGGGAAAAGCAGCAGGTGTGCAAATCACATCAAATAACCGTCCGGGAGAATTAGGAGAAGTACGTATTCGTGGTAGCCGTTCGTTGAGCGCTAGTAATGATCCGCTTTATGTAATAGATGGTATTCCTATGGCTGTTGGCTCTATGTCGGATGTTAATCCCAATGATATTGAATCTATGGAAATATTGAAAGATGCTTCGGCAACAGCTATTTACGGTTCTCGTGGTGCTAATGGCGTAATTTTGATTACTACTAAAAAAGGAAAAACAGGAAAAGTAACTATTAATTATGATGGTACAGTATCTTTTTCCAAGATTCATTCTATGACAGATTGGATGAATTCCGGTGAATTGATAGACTGGAATCGTCAGGCCAATGTTAATGCGGGAGCATATACTGGTAAGTATGGCAATGCTCCAGATCCGGATATCGATGGAGATGCTTATTTCGGAGGTGTATCTAGATATCCTTATTTGCGTCCTGTTTTTAATTCGGCTTTCCAATTTAATGCAGATGGTAGTCCTGTGTTACGTGATGCTACTCAATATGAAAAAGAGGTATTGGGCTATGCTGACAGAGTACCTGTTTATAATTCAGCAAATATTCCCACTACTCCTTGGACAGACTATGTAACACGTACCTCATTGACACATAATCATCAGATTTCATTATCTGCTGGTACGGAAAAATCGAAATTGTATATGTCTTTGGCTTACTTGGATCAAGAGTCACCGATGAAAGACCAAGATTATAAACGTTATACAGTGAATATGAATGGTGAGATTCAAGCTACAGATTTTCTGAAAGTAGGCATGGGAATTAATGTTAGCCATTCTATAAAAAATTATGGTATTGTTAGTAATTTTTCAAATACTACAGCTAAAGACTCTTATGGTCTGGCGACAAGCTTGATGCCGTACGCTCCGGCTTATGATGAAGATGGAAAGGTATTAAGTCCTGATGACGGTCCATCGCAACACAATGCTTTGTTGAATATAAATGAGGCTTTGAATGAAACACGTTATTATGGCGTCATGTTCAGTTCTTTTGCTGAAATCGATTTTGGTAAGATTTGGTCTCCTTTGGATGGTATGAAATGGCATACAAATTTAGGTGCGCAATATCGTAATTCCCGTGAAGGTAGTTATTATGGAAATAATTTTACCAATCCGTTAGGCTTTGCTTCTACGGAACCGAATGTGGCTTATAATAACCATAACCAGAAACTTGCATGGACGTTGGAAAATATGATTTTCTATAATAAGACATTCAAAAATATTCATTCTATCGGCTTGACATTGATGCAGTCTGCCGAGTATTATCGTTCGGAAGGTTTGGATGCACGTGCTTATGAGTCTAAGTTCCCTACAGCCTTGTGGTATAGCATTGGGGATTCTAATACAGCTAGATTGAGTGCTGGTTCTTCATTTGGTGAACAGCAGCGTGCTTCTTATATGGCTCGTTTGAATTATAATTTGATGGATAAGTATTTATTGACTGTGACAGGTCGTTGGGATGGTGCCTCTATGTTGGCGGAAGGTAACAAATGGGATTTTTTCCCATCGGCTGCTTTGGCATGGAAAATGAATGAAGAGAATTTCATGAAAAACATAGATTGGTTAAACTCTCTTAAACTACGTGTCGGTTATGGTGTGACAGGTAATGCTTCTGTAAAATCTTACCAAACAGGTGGATCTATGGTATCTCAGTGGGCTAACAAGCCTTTCGGACAAGGTGGTGTCTCAACGAATGTTACCGGTGCCAAGGCTTCCGTGTTGCCTAACCGTAATTTGGGCTGGGAAAAAACTGCTTCAACCAACTTCGGTTTGGACTTTGGCTTTTTGAATAATCGTATTAGTGGTAGTGTGGAATACTATATCGCTAACACTTCTGATTTATTGCTGAATCGTTCTATTCCTATCATGACTGGTTATACTCAAATTTTAACTAATATTGGTAAAACTCAAAATAAGGGGTTGGAAATAACTTTGTCCACCACTAATATTCAGACAAAAGATTTTACGTGGAAAACTGATTTTACTTTTTCTACCAATAGATCAAAGATTGTGGAATTGGCTGATGGTAAAGTAGATGATCCTACTAACGGTTGGTTTATAGGTAAGCCGATGGATGAAATTTGGACTTATAAATACGATCGTTTATGGCAAGATACTCCTGAAGACAGAAAATTACTTGCTGTATATAAAGCCAAAGGAAATGGTATTACTATGTTCCCGGGTATGGCAAAATTGGTGGATCAAGAGTTCATTGAAGTGCCTGAAGGTACAGAAGGCTCAAAGACTGTCACTTTGGAAGATGGATCGAAAGTAACTTATATGGATAATGGTTTTGGTAAATTTGATAAAGACGACTACCATTTTCAAGGTTCATTCACTCCCAAATGGGAAGGTGGTTTTACTACTACATTCATTTATAAAAACTGGCAATTGAATGCATTTTTCTATGGTCGTTTTGGTAATATGTATTATGGTCTGATGCAAACATACGGCCGTCGCGTAGAAAAAGATGTTTGGAGTCCTGAAAATACAGATGCAAAATTCCCTCAGCAACGTGCTGGTGGTGAGGCAAATACTGATTATAAGGATTATATGAATTATACGAAGGGAAATATGATAGCTGTCAGAAATATAGCTCTATCTTATACATTCCCCGAAAAATGGCTTTCTAAGGTAGGCGCAAACAGCTGTCAAATTTATGGTCAGGTATTAAATCCGTTTATTTTTGGAGGGGACTTGGTAAAAGCCGGTATCAATCCTGATGATACTACCGGTTGGGGAGCCGAAGGTGGACGCAGCAATGGTACTTATAAATATATTGGTGGACAAACCAATAATACAGTATTGACTCGTAGTTTGGTAATCGGTTTGAGACTTGGATTTTAATTGATAAAAAATAATAGTTATGAAAAAATATATAGTGTGTTCAATGATTGCGCTAGGAAGCATTTCTTGTACAGATAGTTTCCTGGAAGAAAAGATGGTTTCAACCATAACGCAAGATTATTTTGAAACAGAGCAAGGGTTAGAGCAATTGATTGTGGGTACTTACGATGCATTGCGGGTAACTAAACAATATGAACAAGGTCCTAACAGCTTGATGCTGGGAGTGGATAATTTTACTAGCAAGACTCCTAACAGGGGTATGTATTCGCCTAGTGAATGGAATGCGACGGGTAAATTGGCAAGTCTTGCTAATGGGCTATGTGGAGAAAACGCTAAATCTTTATTGGGGTTCTATCCTATTATAAATAATTGTAACCGTGCCATTATTTCTATTCGTGAGGGAAAGGCTTTGGGAAAATTTGCATCGGATGAGCATTATGCAGCTAAAGCTTTAAGTGAAGCTTTATTTAATCGCGCCTATGCACTTTATATCATGAGTACAATGTATGGTGCCATTTATGTGCCATTAGGATATACCGCTGAATTGCCTTCCAACTATAATTATGTACGTGAAAGCGTTCCTAATATTTATAGGTTGTTGATAAGTGATTTGCGTTACGCTTATGATCATTTGCCTGATGTAAAAGAGCAAAATTTGAGTACTGATTTCGGATGTGTAACCAAAGGTGCTGCAGCACATTTTTTGGCAAAATTGTATTTACAACGTGCACAAGCAGAAAAATATGGGACTTCAGAATATGGTGTAGATGCGGAAGGAAATGTGGATACCAATAATCCGAAATCTTATCTTGGTATGCTATATAAAGGTAAAGGTATAGCCGATTTGGATTCCTGCATCTATTATGCTTCTACTGTCATTGACAACGGTTATTATGAACTGGAATCTGATTTTGGTAAGTTGTTTAGTCATCCGTTGAATGATTATTCTAATGAGAACAGCCATGAGTTGATTCTTTCTTGTGTATATGGTCCTATGGGAAGTGCTGATAATGGTCGTTATGGTAATCGTTTACCTTATTTCTTTGGTGGAGACTATTCTAATGCGTCTTGGGGAATTCCGGAATTCTGTTGGGAATATCCTACTAAGTCTGCTTCACGTGTCGGATATACCAATGACTTTGGTTTTGATCTTTATGTGAATAAGCACGCAGATTCTCGTTATCAGAAATCTTTCCATGTGGAATATGTAACGGCTTTGCGTGGTGGAGATTCTAACTCTACTCCGGCTCCCAATAAAGATTATTATGCGTATAATAATGCTAAAAATGCTACATTTGAGTGGACTGAAGAAATGGCGGATTATTTTAACGAACATATTCTTCCGGAATATAATCGTTCTTCATGGGGAGGCCGTCAAGCTGTAGCCGGAGAACATAAGATGGGTACCGGTGACTTGGCTTTCGCTTATTTGGAAAATACGAAAGAAACAGCGATTGATATTAAAGAAGCATTGGCTCAGCCTTTTGTCTTGATTGCACGTTGGATTAAAGATGGTAGTAAATATTACTATCGTGTTCCATTTCAAGCTAGTGGTAAAAGCTATACTTATAATGAGAAAAGTTACGGTGGATTGGATAAGTTTGGTTCTACAGTTTGTCCAGCTACTGTAAAATATGATGAACCAAATCGTAGTAACTACACTCATTATGAGTCTGGACGTGATGTTCCTTTATTCCGTTTGGCTGAGACTTTTTTGCTTCGTGCTGAGGCTTATGGACGTAAAGGAAATTATAATGCGGCTATAGATGATATAAACAAAGTACGTGCTCGTGCTGCGTTCAAGGCTGGTGAAACTCGTGCGGAAGTTCTTGCACGTTTACAACCAGGATATGAGAAACTGACACAAACAGAGCAGCAATGGCCGTATGAAGTAGAAAAAGATATGACATCAACGATGTTGGTTGACGAATCTTATTGGGATGGTGGTTCGGCTAACTCTAAAGCTGAAATGTATCCGGAAACAGCTACTACGACTGAAGATCGTTTCGTGAACTTTATATTGAATGAATTGGCACGTGAATTGAATCAAGAGATGGTTTATTATGAGAATTTACATCACTCAGGCTGGCAGGCTGATCGTATAATCTATCATGATCAATTGGCTTCACCCAAGCAAGGTTTGTGGGATGACTCTGATAACTTGATTAACGGTATTGGTCAGACTGGTAATGGTATGGGAATGTTTGAACCGTATTTTACTTTTAAACCTTTTGCCCAGTCAATGCTTGACTTGCTGACAGATGAAAATGGCGTATTATTGGATGAGGCGTCAAAGAAGGCTTATCAGAACTATGGTTATTAGGAGACTTGTTAAAATAGAATTTTAATATCTATAATGAAAAGTGGAAAGAGTTATCATGACTTTTTCCACTTTTATTTTATGGAAGTAGTATATCAATGAAAAATTCTAAGATATGTAGAGGATATAAATCAGATAAAGTGAACAATTAACCATATAAATGGATAAAATTCTATTTGATATAATTTCTCTCATGCATAAATTTGTCGTATCAGATAAAAAATGACATGCTATGAGAAAGACATTTTTAGCTATTACATTATTTTTAGCTTTTAGTAAAGCCGCATTGGCTCAGTTTGGAAATTGTACTGCATCGGAAATGCAGACTTATGTAGATAGTGCGACCGGTAACACCATCACGATGTTGACCGATACGATGAAGAATGATCGTTTTCTTTATCAAACAGATCCCATGTGGACGGCTGATGGCAAATACTTATTGTTCAGGTCTTCCAGCCGTGGAAATGACAAAGAGGTGGAAAGTACGCTTCCTAATGGAGAGAAACGTAAATGGAAACCTACACAAATTTACTTTATCGAAATGGCTACCGGTAAAATTATCCAAGCTACAGAGGGACCGAACTTGGGCAGTGCCTATTTGGCGAATAAAACCAACCGTATGTTCATCAGCCGGAAAGAAAAAGAAAACTGGAACATGTATGTAATGGACTTGGATAAATTCTTTGCTGATGTAAAACAGGGAAAAGTAGGTAAACCATCCGTTTATGAAACTTTCATAGGCACTTTCCCCACTGAGATGGGACGTCCGGGAGGATATGCTGTGGATTGCAATGATGATTATGCCTACATAACTGTGGAGCGTGAAGGAACAGAAGAGGAAAAGGAACGGATGATGAAAAACGCTTTTCTGCCCGAAAGCAATCAGCCGGTAAAAATCAAACCCAGCCTTTGTGGTATTCGTAAAATGAACCTTACTACAGGAGAAGTAACTAAGGTTGTTGATACGGAATTTAAAACAGGGCATATACAAGCCAGCCGTTTTACTCCGGGTGAAATTGTCTTTTGTAACGAAACCGGTGGTGATGCGCATCAGCGTATGTGGTTTTGCACGGCAGATGGAACAGTCTTTAAACCTTTATATAAAGAAACTCCACTCGATTGGGTGACGCATGAGACTTTTGCAAGCAAAGATTATGTATATTTTAATATCTTGGGATTCCAGCCACGTCTTCGTAAACAGGCAAGTGGTATTGTACGTATCAATTTGCGTACGGATGATGTAGAGTTGATAGGGCAGGTGGAATTAGAAAAAGACCGTCAGGCAATTGACGGCCAATTGGTAGGAAGAGGCTTCTGGCATTGTAATGCCAGCCGTGATAATAAATGGGCTGCCGGAGATACTTTTGGAGGAAATGTATGGTTGATTAATGTACAGACCGGGGAGCGTCATTGGTTGGTGTCGGATACTAAGATGAAACCGGATCATGCACATCCCAGCTTTAGTCCTGATGGTACGAAGGTTCTTTTCCAATCCGGGCATTTTACGAATGGAAAAAGATTAAATTTAATGATGGTGGATATTTCATCCTTTAAATAAAGAAGGTTGGATATGAAAAATACACGTAAGATATTATTTTCCGCAACTTTGTTGTCTTCAGGGCTTACGATGGCCCAGACTACAACGGCAGAAAAATTGCCCAATGTCATTTATATTATGGCAGATGATTTGGGCATAGGTGATTTGGGATGCTATGGTCAGCGTCAGATTAAGACACCGAATATTGATGGGATAGCTCAAAACGGGATGAAGTTTATGCAGCATTATTCCGGTTCTACGGTCAGTGCTCCGTCTCGTTGTGCTCTGATTACGGGAAAGCACATGGGACATGCCGCAATCAGAGGAAATGCAAAAGTGGCAGGTTCGGATGGATTGTTATATGAAACTCCGCTTCCTGCAGGTGAAGTTACCGTAGCCGATATTTTTAAAACAAAGAACTATGCTACCGGATGTGTCGGTAAATGGGGAATGGGAGGACCGGGTACGGAAGGTATGCCCGACAAACATGGTTTTGATTATTTCTACGGTTATCTGGGGCAGCGTTTTGCTCATAGTTATTACCCTGAGTTCTTGCATGAGAATGAGCAGAAGATTATGCTGGATGGGAAATATTATTCGCATGACTTGATGTTGGAAAAGGCTTTGAACTTTATTGATGAAAATGCGCAGAAACCTTTCTTCCTTTATTTTTCACCGACCATACCCCATGCTGATCTCGATATAATGGGGGAAGCGATGACGGAATATGAGGGGGAATTTTGTGAAACTCCTTTTGGAGGAAGCAGAGACGGTTATAAATCGCAGCAAAGTCCGCGTGCGGCGTATGCGGCGATGGTTACTTATTTGGATAAAAGTGTAGGTTTGATTATTAAAGAGTTAAAAGAGAAAGGTTTGTATGATCATACAATAATTGTTTTTACTTCCGATAATGGAGTCCATTCGGAGGGAGGGCACGATCCATCTTATTTTGACAGTAATGGTCCGTTTAGAGGTCAGAAAAGAGATTTATATGAAGGAGGTATCCGTACTCCGTTCGTCATTCAATGGCCGGGAGTTATTCCACAAGGGGTAGTTACCAATCATATTTCTGCATTTTGGGATTTTTTGCCTACTATAGGTGAATTGGTGCAGGCGGATATCCCTCAAAATATTGATGGTATATCTTATTTGCCTACTCTTACGGGAAAAGGTACTCAGAAGGAGCATGATTGTATTTATTATGAGTTCTTTGAATTTGGAGGAAAGCAATCTATTATGACTCCTGATGGTTGGAAGTTAGTGAGGTTGGAAGTTAGTGATCCGTCTAAAACCTACGAAGAATTGTATAATATTTATACAGATCCGGCGGAAACTTCCAATGTGATAAAACAATATCCTGATGTGGCAAAAAAATTAAAGAATATGATAGGTGGTCAGCGTGTTGAAAATGCCCGTTTCCATTTTTAAATAATTAGATTTATGAAGCAATCCTTATTATTAAAGAAATGCAGTAAGTTCTGTTATGTACTTTTTGCAGTTTGTGGCTGTTTGGCTTGTACACAGAGTCAGACGATTGAATGGCCGCAAGTGACTAACGAGACTAAGCCTTGGACGCGATGGTGGTGGGAAGGCAATGCGGTCAGGACTACTGACTTGGATACGGTTATGCGTAAGTATCAGGAGGCAAATCTGGGTGGATTGGAGATCACTCCTATTTATGGAATACATGGTTATGAGGACCGCTTTAAAGATTTTCTTTCTCCGGAATGGGTTGATTTGTTTCTGTATACTTTGCAGGAAGCAAAGCTGTTGGGGTTAGGTATTGATCTGGCTAATGCTTCGGGATGGCCGTTTGGAGGACCTTGGGTTACTCCCGAAGATGCGTGCAAGACGTTGGCTTATAAAACTTATCAATTGAAAGAAGGCGAACAATTAGGTGAACCTGTCCGATATAAGGAAGAAGGCTTTGTCAGATTGGCAGGGCATACTCCGGTAAAACTGGAGGATCTGAAAGAACCGGTCAGTGCGAATGCCGATTTACAGACATTGGCATTGGATCAGGTACGATATAAAAAGGAACTGCCTTTGATTATAGTGACCGCTAATAGTGATAAAGGTGAATGTCTCGATTTGACTTCAAAAATAAAACCGGATGGCACATTGGACTGGACGGCTCCTCAAGGTGACTGGACTATTTGTGCTCTGTTCCAAGGTCATCATGGAAAAATGGTAGAACGCGCAGGTCCTGGTGGTGAAGGCAATGTGATAGATCATTTTTCAGCTTCGGCCATTGATCATTATCTCAGTAAATTTGATGAGGCTTTTCAAGGAAAGGATATCAGTTATCTGAGGTATTATTTTAATGACTCTTATGAAGTGGACGATGCAAGAGGAGAGTCAAATTGGACTCCTGCTTTTTTTGACGAATTCCAAAAGTATAGGGGATATGATTTGCGTCAACACTTACCTGCATTATTAGGTATGGATACACCGGACAAGAATGCAAGGGTGTTGTATGATTATAGGCAAACCATAAACGATTTATTGATAAATCATTATTCCATTCGTTGGCAACACTGGGCGGCAAAACAAGGAAAGGGTATAAGGAATCAGGCTCATGGTTCTCCTGCCAATATTCTGGATTTGTATGCAGTGAGTGATGTGCCCGAAATAGAAGGGCGTGATTTGGTCAGTATAAAAGCGGCTCCGTCTGTAGCCCATACGGAAGGAAAGAAGTTGTCGTCTTCAGAAAGTGCGACTTGGCTGGATGAACATTTCCAATCGAATCTGGGAGATGTAAAGAAAGCGCTTGACCTTTTCTTTCTGGGCGGGGTGAATCATATTTTTTATCATGGCACTTGTTTCAGTCCGCAGGAGGCTCCCTGGCCGGGATGGTTGTTTTATGCGGCAGTCCATTTTAATCCGAATAATCCGTTCTGGGAGGATTTTAAATATTTGAATCAGTATGTTACTCGCGTGCAGTCATTTTTACAGGATGGCACTCCTGATAATGATGTCCTTTTATATTATAACATAGCCGATGTGATGTCTGAGCAAGGGAACAGAAGTCTTCAACACTTTAGCGGATTGGATCGTAATATGTTGGAATCTTCAGTTAGAGAAAGTGCGGTTACTTTAACAGAGAATGGTTATGCGTGGGATATGATTTCTGACAAGCAACTTCTTAAAACTAATATTGAGAAAGAAATGATTGTAACGCCTGGTGCCGCATATAAAACCGTTCTTGTTTCGGCGGCGCAATATATTCCTTATGAAACAATGGAAAAACTGATGGCTTTGGCTGATGAAGGTGCTACCGTTGTGTTTTATAAGGGAATTCCTCAAAATATGGCCGGAATGATTCTTTCGGAAGAAAAACAGGCTCATTTTAAAGAAATGCTGGATGCTCTGGACTTTCATGCTGAAGGTGCTGTTAAATGTGCTCGTGTAGGTAAGGGGAAGATTTGTTTGTCAGATGATATTAATGCTCTGATGAATGAGGCGAATGTGGGTGCCGAGAAAATGTATCAGGCAGGTCTGCAATGTATCCGCAGAAATAGTGCGACGGGAAAATATTACTTTATAGAAAATAGCAGCGATCGTAAAATAGAGGATTGGATTCCACTTCGTACAGAAGCTCGGAGTGCGGCGATTTTCAATCCAATGACCGGTGCCAGTGGTTTGGCCGCTATGAAACGCAATGACGGGCAAACAGATGTTTACTTGGAATTGAATCCGGGTGAAACTGTCATTGTATCAACTTCCAGTCAGAATTTTACAGGAGATGCCTATGCTTATTATCAAAATGCAGGTGAGCCAAATCCTGTTTCCGGCAGTTGGACTGTTTCTTTTGTTCAAGGAGGTCCTCAGCTTCCTGCTTCCATAACAGTGGACAGCTTGGCGTCATGGACTGATTTCGCAGGGGATGAATATAAGGCTTTTTCAGGAACAGCCGTTTACACGACTACTATAGACAAGGTACCTGTAGCGGATGTGATAAAATTGGATCTTGGCTCTGTAGCGGAAAATGCATCTGTCTATTTGAATGGAGATTATATCGGTACAGTGATTGATTCTCCTTATCAACTGTATATTCCTGCTGAAAAATTCAAAGGACAGGATGAATTAGTTGTCAGAGTGGCCAATTCTATGGCGAATAGAATTGCTTATATGGATAAGAAGGGAATGGATTGGAAGATTTTCTATAATGTAAACATGTCTGCAAGGAAAAAGGAAAATGTGAAGAACGGTATCTTTGATGCTTCTAATTGGGAACCCAAACCTTCAGGTCTATTAGGTCCTGTCATGTTGATTCCGGTTGTAGTGAAGCGATAAATCATATAGTTCTGATGTTGCAACTTGTAGAATAAATGTTTCAGGATGCTTGTTTATTATGTTGATTTTTAGCTTGTTATATAAATAGGCGTAATATGAGCATCCTGGCGATTTGCTTTGAACGAATTTCTATAAAAATGTACCTTATTCTATGGTAGGCAAGAGAACTTTATGCTAGTTTTGCAACAAACAATTTGAGATAGCTATGAGAAACAAAATTCTTTTATTTTTATTGACTTTTATAGGAATAAGTCAGATTGCGGCAGCATCAGCTGTCCGTGATAAATACAATTTTAATGCTGAATGGTTACTTTATGTCGGCGATATACCGGAAGCCAAAGAGGTACGTTTTCAGGATGCGAATTGGAAGAAAGTAACATTACCTCGTCCTTTTAATGAAGATGAGGCTTTTCGTTTGAGCATAGAGCAATTGACGGATACTGTGGTGTGGTATCGTAAACATTTCCGTCTGCCTGCCGGCAGCAAGAACAAAAAAGTCTTTGTTGAATTTGAAGGTGTCCGTCAAGGAGCTGATTTTTATATCAATGGTGAATATATCGGCTTGCATGAAAATGGCGCGATGGCTGTAGGTTTCGATTTGACTCCTTATATTAAATATGGACAGGAGAATGTCATGGCGGTCCGTATTGATAACAATTGGAATTATAAGGAACGTGCTACCGGCACCAAATATCAGTGGAGTGACCGTAATTTCAATGCCAATTATGGAGGTATACCTAAGAATGTATGGCTTCATGTAACCGATAAGGTTTATCAGACACTTCCCTTGTACAGTAATTTAAAAACTACCGGGGTTTATATCTATGCGGAAGATATCCGTGTGAAGTCTCGTAAGGCTGTGGTTCATGCGGAGTCTGAAATAAAAAATGAATATAATCGGGATAAGAAAGTCGCTTATAAGGTTGAAGTGCTTGACCGTGACGGGAAAAGCATAAAAAGTTTTGAGGGTACTCAGACGGTAGTAAAACCGGGTGAAACTGCGACTTTGGAAGCTTCGGCAGAAATAGACGGACTTCATTTCTGGAGTTGGGGATACGGATATTTGTACACAGTAAAAACCAGTTTATGGGTGGATGGCAGAAAAGTAGATGAAGTGGCTACCCGTACCGGTTTCCGTAAAACTCGTTTCGGCAGAGGAATGATTTGGTTGAATGACCGGGTGATTCAGATGAAAGGTTTTGCACAGCGTACCAGTAATGAATGGCCGGGAGTCGGTATGAGTGTTCCTGCATGGCTGAGTGATTATAGCAACGGTCTGATGGTGGAAGATAATGCCAACTTGGTTCGTTGGATGCATATCACCCCTTGGAAGCAGGATATTGAATCGTGCGACCGTGTGGGATTGATTCAGGCGATGCAGGCCGGTGATGCGGAAAAAGACCGTGAAGGCCGTCAATGGGAACAACGTACAGAATTGATGCGTGATGCCATTATTTA
This sequence comes from Phocaeicola sartorii JCM 17136 = DSM 21941, assembly GCF_054653615.1. Classification (NCBI taxonomy): domain Bacteria; kingdom Pseudomonadati; phylum Bacteroidota; class Bacteroidia; order Bacteroidales; family Bacteroidaceae; genus Phocaeicola; species Phocaeicola sartorii. The sequence goes on along the minus strand of NZ_BAAIFW010000005.1, from coordinate 3,907,172 downwards.
CAACCGTAATAATCCGAGTATTTTGTTCTATGAATGTGGAAACGAATCAATCAGTCGTGAGCACATGATAGAAATGAAAGCGATTCGTGATAAGTATGACCCTCATGGAGGCCGTGCCATCGGTTCTCGTGAAATGCTTGATATTCGTGAAGCCGAATATGGTGGCGAGATGCTTTATATCAATAAGAGCAAACATCATCCGATGTGGGCCATGGAATACTGCCGTGATGAAGGTCTGCGCAAATATTGGGATGAATATTCTTATCCTTATCATAAAAATGGGGAAGGAAATAATTCATTCCGTTCTGCAATGACTAATAAGGTCCAGAAAAAGGTGGATGCCCGTGCTTATAATCACAATCAGGATTCCTTTACTATTGAGAATGTGATTCGTTGGTTTGATTATTGGCGTGAACGTCCGGGTACCGGTGACCGTGTCAGCTCGGGAGGTGTGAAAATCATCTTCTCGGATACGAATACACATTATCGTGGTGTGGAGAATTATCGTCGTAGTGGTGTGACAGATGCCATGCGCATCCCTAAAGATCCTTTCTATGCACATCAGGTGATGTGGGATGGATGGGTGGATATAGAGAATCCCCGTATTCATATCGTTGGTCATTGGAACTATAAAGAAGATGTGGTTAAACCTGTTTATGTGGTATCCAGTGCAGAAAAAGTGGAATTGTTCCTGAATGGCAAATCTTTAGGAAACGGTCAAAGAGATTATCATTTCTTGTATACTTTCAAAGATGTGGCATTTGTTCCGGGCAAGTTGGAAGCTGTAGGGTATGATAAGAATGGAAAAGAATGTTGCCGTGCTGAATTGCAGACCGCAGGCAAGCCGGAACAAATTAAACTCAGTGTGATTCAAAATCCTAAAGGTTGGAAAGCGGATGGTGCTGATATGGTATTGCTTCAAGTGGAAGTGATGGATAAAGATGGCAGACGTTGCCCGCTGGCTAATGATCTGATACATTTTGACGTAGAGGGACCGGCTGAATGGCGTGGTGGAATAGCACAAGGTAAAGATAATTATATTCTTTCAAAAGACTTGCCTGTAGAATGTGGAGTCAACCGGGCTTTGATACGCTCTCTTACAACTCCGGGAACGGTTCGTATAACAGCCAAGGCTGATGGACTGCAATCTGCTGAAATCAGTCTTTCTTCCGCACCGGTTGAAGTGAAGAATGGCTTGAGTGACTATATTCCGGGAGATGAACTGGAGGGCAGGCTGACCCGTGGAGAAACTCCGTTGACTCCTTCTTACAAAGATACGAAAGTCGATGTGAATATCTTATCGGCGGTTGCCGGAACCAACCAGGATGAAGCGATCAAAAGTTTCGATGATAATGAATTGAGTGAATGGAAGAATGATGGCAGGCTGAATACTGCATGGATAACCTATCGTTTGGAGCGTGCGGCCCGTGTGGATGAAATTTGCATGAAACTTACCGGTTGGCGCTTGCGCAGCTATCCTTTGGAAATATATGCAGGTGATGAACTGATTTGGAGTGGTGAGACTGCAAAGAGTTTGGGATATATCCACTTGAATGTAAAACCTGTATTGACAAATGAAATAACCATCCGTTTGAAAGGTGCCAGCAAGGAGGGAGACGGTTTCGGACAAATTGTAGAGGTTGCTGCGCCTGCTGCGGGTGAGTTGGATTTGTTTAAGGCAAAAAATGGCGATAAGACTAATCACGAGTTACGCATTGTTGAAATTGAGTTTAAAGAAAATTTGTGGCAATAAAGAGGTAGATATTTTTGGAGGTAAAGATTGATAGACAGGATTTTCTTTTGTTAAGCAGATAGGCGGGGAGCCTCCCCGCCTGTATTAAGGTTTTATAAATTGTAAGATGAAACATTGTATTATGATGAATATGCTTCTGCTTGTCGGAAGCATATTCGCTTTTTCCCAACCTTACAGTGGAGAAAAGCTTTCAAGAGGATTGATCGGAATTCCGACAGAGAATGGAATGTATTTTAGCTGGCGCATGACCTTGGAGGATGCAGCCGGATTGCAATTTGATTTATACCGTAGTTCCAATGGAGGTGCGGAGGTAAAGTTAAATAAAGAACCGATAGATCGGACTTCCGATTTTTTAGATCGCACGGTTGATTACACGGTGGATAATCGTTGGACTTTAAAAGCAACTACCGGGGAAGTTGCTACCTGGACTCGTCTGAAGGGAGAGGAACGGAATCCTTATTTAAGTATTCCTATTTGTAAACCGGAAGACGGAGAAATAGCAGGTGAGCCATTTACTTATACAGCTAATGATTGTAGCGTGGGCGATCTGGATGGTGATGGAGAGTATGAGATTATTTTAAAATGGTCTCCTTCTAATTCAAAGCGACCGCCACAACGGGGCTTTACCGGTAATACCTATTTGGATGCATATAAAATGGATGGAACCAGGTTGTGGCGTATTGATTTGGGGCCGAATGTACGTTCCGGAGCAGCCACGACTAATTTTCTGGTCTTTGATTTTGATGGAGATGGATGTGCGGAAATTTGTTGTAAAACGGGAGATGGTACTGTCGATGGACTGGGACATCGGATAGGAGATGCCCAAGTCGACTGGAGGACATGGGATAAAAAGAGTCCTACGTATGGTAAGATAGTAAATGGTCCGGAATATCTCACGGTTTTTGAAGGACGTACCGGAAAAGAACTGGATTCGAAAGAATATATTCCAACCCGTTATCCTTTGGATGGTTGGGGAGGTGTAGGTGGCAATTGTGGTAATGACAATACTGGTGGTCGTTCAGACCGTTTTACAGCCGGAGTAGCTTTTCTGGATGGAAAAACGCCTTCACCTGTCATGGTAAGAGGATGGTACGGACGGACGGTGGTGGCTGCATGGACTTTTACAAACGGGGCATTGAAACATACATGGACTTTTGATAGCGCGACACCGGGTTGGGAGACCTATTCGGGTATGGGAAATCATAGTGTGACCGTAGCGGATTTTGATGGTGATGGTTGTGACGAAATCTGTGTGGGGGCTATGACTGTAGACCATGACGGTAAAGGACTGTTTACTACGGGTCTGCGTCACGGAGATGCTTTACATGCCGGGCGTTTTATTCCTTCCCGTCAAGGTATGCAGGTTTTTGGCGTGCATGAAAATGAAGGCGATAATGAAATTGTAAAGCGTACTCCTGCCGTAGCTATGTTTGATGGAGCGACCGGAGAAATTATCTGGCAGGATGGCTTGGGACAAGATGCCGGCCGTGGAGTAGCTGCCGATATTGATCCGCGTTATGATGGAGCAGAGTGTTGGTGCAATATAGGAGGTTTGAGAAGAGGGGACACCGGAGAAATAATCTGTAATAGAAAGCCTGATTCCTGCAATTTTACCATTTATTGGGACGCCGATCCTTTGGCGGAACTACTGGATCATGTTTCCATCAGTAAATGGAATTGGAATACGGAAAGTACGGATTTATTATTGAAAGCCGAGGGAGTTGTTTCCAATAATGGAACAAAAGGTAATCCGTGTTTGTCGGGTGATATTTTAGGAGATTGGCGGGAAGAGGTTATTTGGGCCTCCGAAGACCAGACGGAATTACGTATTTATTCTACTACCATACCGGCTGTGGACAGACGTGCCACATGGATGAATGACCGTCAGTACAGGTTGGCGATAGCTTGGCAGAATGTTGCGTATAACCAACCACCGCACCCTAGTTTCTAGCCTTGTCGCTACTCCGATTAGGATAGATGTACTATTGGTTGAACGAATAAACAGGAAAATGAATGAATTTCTATTCTCCTGTTTGTCCGTTCGTCTTATTTTTGTGAGAGATTTGAAATGCAATAAAAGAAAAACACTATAAATGTCATGAAAGGAAATAAACTTTGTTTATGCTTTTTGTTAGCTGCCGGAGTAGGGCTTGGAGCACATGCTCAGAATAAGATAACTGCTCCGATGAAGGATGTGAATCAAGTCATTGATAATACGCTTGATAGTTTAAATGTGGCGCGTTCCGCCCGTCCTGTTTCAGGTTCCAGCCGGAAAGGGGATAATCCGGTGTTGTTCCTTGTTGGAAATTCAACCATGCGTACCGGTACTTTGGGCAATGGAAATAACGGTCAATGGGGATGGGGATATTTTGAACACGAGTATTTTGATGAAAATAAGATAACCGTTGAAAATCACGCATTGGGAGGAACCAGCAGCCGTACTTTTTATAACCGGTTGTGGCCTGATGTGTTGAAAGGAGTTCGTAAAGGTGACTGGGTTATCATAGAATTGGGACATAATGACAATGGTCCGTACGATAGTGGCCGTGCCCGTGCCTCTATTCCGGGAATTGGCAAAGACAGTCTGAATGTGACTATTAAAGAAACAGGAGCAAAAGAGACCGTATATACGTATGGGGAATATATGCGTCGTTTTATTCATGATGTGAAGAAAAAAGGCGCTCATCCTATTTTGATGTCCCTGACTCCTCGCAACGCTTGGGAAGATGCAGACAGCACTATTATCACCCGGGTGAATCAGACATTTGGATTATGGGCGAAGCAGGTAGCTAAAAAAGAGAGAATTCCTTTTATTGATCTGAATGATATCTCGGCGCGCAAATTTGAGAAATTCGGCAAAGAAAAAGTAAAGTATATGTTCTATCTGGACCGTATTCACACAAGTGCTTTTGGCGCGCGTGTCAATGCAGAATCTGCTGCCGAAGGAATCCGTAACTATAAGGGATTGGAACTGGCGCGTTATTTGAAACCGGTAGAAAAAGATACGGTTACGGGGGCTACCCGTAAAAAAGGGAATCCTGTATTGTTTACGGTGGGAGACAGCACTGTGAAAAATGCCGATAAAGATGAAAATGGCATGTGGGGATGGGGAAGTGTTATTCACGAACTGTTTGACACAGAAAGGATCTCTGTAGAGAATCATGCGAAAGCAGGCCGTAGTGCGCGTACTTATTTAGATGAAGGGCGTTGGGATAAAATCTATCATGCACTTCAGCCGGGAGACTTTGTTTTGATACAATTCGGACATAATGATGCTGGTGACATAAACACAGGGAAAGCGCGTGCGGAATTACCCGGTTCGGGAAATGAAAGCAAGGTCTTCAAAATGGAGAAAACCGGCAGCTATCAAGTGGTTTATTCTTTCGGCTGGTATTTGCGTAAGTTTATTATGGATGTAAAAGAAAAGGGAGCTGTTCCTATTGTCCTGAGTCATACACCCCGCAATAAGTTTGATAATGGTGAGATAGAGCGCAATACCAGTTCTTTTGGTAAATGGACGCGTGAAGCGGCAGAAGCGACCGGGGCTTATTTTATAGATTTGAATAAAATATCGGGAGACAAGCTTCAGGATATGGGATACAATCAAGGTTTGCGTGTAGTAGGAGCGTATTTCAATCATGACCATACCCATACCTCTTTGAAAGGTGCCCGTATGAATGCCCGGAGTATTGCTGACGGGCTGAAAGCTACGGACTGTCCGTTAAAAGACTTTTTAAAGTAAATGAAAACAAAACCACATCGTATGAAAAATCTGTTTCTGTTTTTATTTCTATTAGTTGTCTTTACGTCAAAGGCACAGGATAATAGAGTATCCGGTTTGAACTCCCGCCAGTTTACTAAATACTGGAAGGTTGAATCGGAATCGCCTGATTATAAAGTGACGTTTCAGGGAGATACCGCTGAGATAGTATCTCCCAAGGGATTGACTCTTTGGAGAAAAGAGAAGATGAGTGGAAAAGTGACCATTGAATATGATGCATGTGTGGTGGTGGAGTCGGATGGAGATCGTCTGAGTGATTTGAACTGCTTCTGGATGGCATCAGACCCTCAATATCCCGATAATTTATGGAAGCGCGAAAAATGGCGTAGCGGTATATTCCTGAATTGTTATTCTTTACAACTTTACTATTTGGGATATGGTGGTAATCATAACTCTACTACACGTTTCCGTCGTTATGATGGGGATGAGTCAGGTATTACAAATCCTAAAGCCCGTCCTGCTATTCTAAAGGAATATACGGATGCCGGACATTTGCTGAAGCCGAATCATTGGTATCACATCAAGATTACCAACGAGAACAATAGGGTTAGTTATTACATAGACGGTGAGCGCTTGGTGGACTTCAGGGATGCTGACCCGTTACGGGAAGGCTGGTTTGGCTTTCGCACCACCTTGTCGCGTACTCGTATTACAAATTTCAGTTATGAATGCTCATCGCAAGAGGCGACTACTGTTCCTTTGCAATGGATTGGTGAGACTCCCCGGCAGGATAAGGCCGTAAGTTTCGGAGTGCCTTTTGATAAAGGGGAAGTTTTTCCGGAAAACAAGCTACGGCTATCTGCAGAGAGTGGTGAGGATATTCCTATTGATACCTGGACTTTGGCTTATTGGCCGGATGGTTCTGTAAAGTGGGGAGGAATAGCAGGAGTTATTCCTGCCGGAACAGAAAAACTGACTCTGGAAAAGGCGGTAAAGAAATCTAAAGCGAAATCCAAACTGCCGGATACAGATAAAAAGAAGTCCGTTTCTGTTACAGAAACATCACAGGGTATTCATATTTCTACCGGAGTCATTTCAGCATATATACCTCGTCAAGGCGAATTTTTGATAGATAGTCTGTTATATAAAGGTGTGAAAGTAGGAGAAAAGGCTAGGCTTATATGTCATACGCAAAGTGAACCGGTACTTGAAAGTACTTCTCAAGTTTCTTTCACTAATTATATAGGAGAACTGAAATCTGTAACTGTAGAGCGTGCCGGTTCTGTGCGTGCGCTTGTTAAATTGGAAGGGGTACACAAAAGTCCGAATGGTCGTGAGTGGTTGCCCTTTGTGGTACGGCTTTATTTTTATGGTGGCAGTGAGCAAGTGAAAATGGTGCATAGCTTTGTATATGACGGAGATCAGAACAAAGATTTCATTCGCGCTTTGGGAGTTCGTTTTGATGTTCCTATGCGTGAGGCTTTATACAATCGCCATGTAGCTTTCTCTTGTGCCGATGGTGGAGTCTGGAGCGAACCCGTTCAGCCTTTGGTGGGACGACGCATACTTACATTGGGTAAAACCGGAAATGGAGAATCTTCGTTACAGCAACAGCAGATGGAAGGAAAACGCATTCCTTCTTATGAAGCTTTTGACGAAAAGAACCGTGCTTTGCTTGATCATTGGGCTTCTTGGGACAGTTATCGTCTGTCCCAACTGACAGCGGATGCATTTTCAATCCGTAAACGTGCCAATGACAATAATCCTTGGATAGGTACTTTCTCCGGTACACGTAGTGAGGGTTATGCCTTTGCCGGAGATATAACCGGAGGCATAGGACTTGAGTTGCATGATTTCTGGCAGTCTTATCCGTCTTCTATTGAAATCTCGGATGCAAAAACTCCGGTGGCTGCTCTTACCGCATGGATATGGAGTCCGGATGCTGAGCCGATGGACTTGCGCCATTATGATAATGTTGCCCATGACTTGAATGCCAGTTACGAAGATGTGCAAGAGGGAATGAGCACTCCTTATGGAATTGCCCGTACAACGACTCTTACCTTGATACCTCAGGGTGGTTATAGCGGAAAGAAAGCTTTTGCAGAACAAGCTAAACAACTTGCCGGGCCGGGAGTGCTGATGCCTGTACCTGACTATTTGCATGCCAAGCAGGCATTTGGTGTTTGGAGCCTTCCTGATCGTAGTACTCCTTTCCGTGCCCGGGTGGAAGACAGGCTGGATGCTTATATCAGCTTCTATCAAAAAGCGATAGAACAAAACAAATGGTATGGTTTCTGGAATTATGGGGATGTGATGCATGCATACGATCCTGTCCGCCATACCTGGCGTTATGACATCGGAGGTTTTGCATGGGATAACACGGAACTGGCTTCTAATATGTGGCTATGGTATAATTTCCTGCGTACCGGACGTGCTGATATCTGGCGCATGGCAGAAGCTATGACCCGTCATACGGCGGAAGTGGATGTGTATCATATCGGCCCGAATGCAGGATTGGGTAGCCGGCACAACGTCAGTCATTGGGGATGTGGAGCTAAAGAAGCACGGATCAGTCAGGCTGCCTGGAATCGTTTCTACTATTATCTTACTACGGACGACCGATGCGGTGATTTAATGACTGAAGTAAAAGATGCCGATCAGAAATTGTACACGCTGGACCCCATGCGTCTGGCACAACCTCGTAGTCAGTATCCTTGTACGGCACCTGCACGTCTCCGCATCGGTCCCGACTGGTTGGCATACGCCGGAAACTGGATGACAGAATGGGAGCGTACCGGCAATACGGCTTATCGTGACAAAATTATAGCCGGGATGAAAAGTATTGTGGCACTGCCCAACCGTATCTTTACAGGTCCGTTGGCTTTAGGTTATGATCCGGCTACAGGGATTATTACCAGCGAATGTGACCCCAAGTTAGAAAGTACAAATCATTTGATGACCATCATGGGAGGTTTTGAAGTCATGAATGAAATGATCCGTATGGTTGATTATCCCGAATGGAATGAGGCATGGCTTGATCTTGCCGCCCGTTATAAGCAGAAAGCATGGGAGTTAAGGAAGAATCGTTTCCGTATATCCCGTTTGTTGGGATATGCAGCCTATCATACCCGTAATGCAAAAATGGCGGAAGAGGCTTGGACAGATTTATTTTCCCGCTTGGAACATACTCCGGCTCCACCTTTCCGTATAGAAACTGTTCTTCCGCCGGAAGTTCCCGCTCCTTTGGATGAATGTACAAGTATCAGTACCAATGATGCCGCCCTTTGGAGCCTGGATGCCATTTATATGCAGGAAGTGATTCCGGTGGATGGTGATAAGTGATGTGAAGATTATCGTTTAGTAGGTATGGATTACACGGATTCCACAAGGTGTTTTTATTCTTTTTGTGGAATTCGTGTAAATCCCTCTTCCACCTCTTTATTGGGAAAGCTTAAATGGCAGATACCGAATTCCTCATCATATTCCTTGATAGTAAGGTATCCGTTCAGGTAAAGCATCGGAATAAGATCTGGTGATTCCCAATCTATACTATTTAATGCTTGCTTACTAGTTGCTGTATGTGCCATCCGTTCCAGATTGTAATGATGTCTTTTTAGCAGTTCCACCAAGTAAGTAGGAGTCCCCGTTTCGAACCAGTAACTGCCAAATTCCTTGCGCTTGAAAGCATTGAGCAGACTGAACGGATTATACATGCCGATGGAGTTGTGGGTGAAGTGATAGCCATCATAATATTGTCTTAGTTTTTCGCAGAGGCTGTCATATGTCATATTTTGTACATCTGCAAATTCATGAAGTTCGGTTTCCAAATTCTTATGAATTTCTTTTTCGCTGATGCCACATAATTCTATATATTCATTCCACATCGAAATATCATCCAGATTATTCAGATCACTGAATACACTTACTTTTCCAAACTTAGTTACTCCTGTCAGCATGGCGAATTTGATGCAGCCGTCCTTGCTTTTCAATGCTCCGTAGAATGCTTTAAGTGTTTCGCGAAAACTATTTTGCAATTCTTTGTTGCCGATGGCCTGCAACATGGGCTTGTCATATTCGTCTACCAGAATCACTACACGTTGGCCTGTTTGTTCATAGGCGCGCTGAATGGTGCCTTCAAAACGCATGGACAAGGAATCTTCGGCAGGCTCGCTTCCATATAGCTTTTCCCAGGTTATCAATGTACGGTTCAGTTTGCTTTCCAAACTTTGTGGACTATCATATTTCTGTGTATTCAGGTCAATGTGCAGTATGGGATATTTTGTCCAGTCCTTTTCCAGTTTCTCCATAGCTAGTCCTTGAAAAAGTTCCTTTTTCCCTTGGAAATAAGCTTCTAGAGTGGAGATAAGCAGGCTTTTTCCGAAGCGGCGTGGGCGGCTCATGAAATAATAGCGTCCGGATTTTACCAATTGATAAATCAATGCTGTTTTATCAATATAGAAATAGCCATCCAGGCGGAGACTTTCAAAATTCTGTATACCGATAGGATAAATCTTATTGCCCATACTTTTTTGTTTTAGAATGATAACATACAAAGTTACTGATTTCCTTTTTATTTCCTGTATTTTCAGTGAATTCTTTTGGAATAATGTTTTGTTTTTAAGTAGATATGTCACAGAGAGGAATACAGAAACTTTTCATCTTTTGTTTCTTAATTTATGTCGCTGGTTGATGTGGGTAAAGTATAATTTATGAGATACCTTATTAGAAAAATCAATAACAGATTAAAATGGGTTCACCTGAAGAAATTTATTGGAACATGGTAAAAAACAATAGAAAGTTGGACGCGAAAATGCCCTCATGCTCTCACTTTTTTCATAACTTGTTTATAATGAACTGCTTATTAGTGGTGATAGCATCGGTGTTAGTGAGGGCATTGCCCTCACTAATGGATGCTTAAAAATAAATTATTCAAACTCTACCGCATGATACAAAGTACCTTTATTGCTGGCTTTTGGGGGAATGCTCAGCTTGCAGAGAATGCGTCTGGAATAATTTATATTCTTGATTTATAGTCCTTTTTATGCGTATGTCCTTTCGGGTAATTGAAAATCTTCATGAGTGGTCAGCCCTTCTTTCTTCTTCTCTGAAGTAGCAGAAGAAAAGTGACATTTAAAAAACTGCTCCAAAGGCAAAATTTGCTCAAATTCGGTGTTGTTTTGCCACAATACCCTACTCTTTTTCATCATTCACCCCCTAACGTTCGTTCTTATAAAGCAGTTGCATGGCTTGTGAATCGAGTTGGTGGTAGTCTATGTGTGCATATTTCCCTGTCTCTTATTTGTTTTCTTTCTTTTCCTTTCCTACTTTTTATATGTTTGTAATTGCTTATCCACCTAGGTGGTTAAGTCTAACTACGAAGGTGGTTAAAGTTAACCATGAAGGTGACTAGACTTAATCACGTCCGTGGTTAACAGATATTGAACTTTTAATCAGGGTAGACGCATTATATTTATTACTATATTCTTATTTGCTATTTCTTTACTATCTTATTGGTAATTACTATATTAGTCCAATACTTCGGTAAATTTTTACCGAAACTTTAAAATTAAACATTAGAATCGGCTACAGCTGGCTCGATAATATTAAAGAGGTCATTGAAATATTGTCAAAACGAATGGTTAAGCATTAAGAATTGTGGTCGAAAAAAAGAAGCTAATCCACTGATAATAAGAAGAAAGAGTATTGCATAATTTGTTATTTTTTAGTAAATTAGAAGTCTCTGAACTCTTCTGATTATGACTAAAAAAACACTCCTTATGCAATACCAATCTGAGTGCCGGTCGGCTCTCAAATCAGTTGTAAATATACGCAAACCTTTTGAAAATGACGCGGTTCTCTATTATCCGACATTGGAAAGGAAAACAGGAAAGCGTGGTCATCCTAAGTGGTTTGACGGTAAGATTGACTTTACCAATTTGGACCTGACCCGATGTACGGAATACAAGGTGAATAAAGGGAAACTATACGAATTGGGGGTATATGCAAAAGCTCTCAAGAGGTACGTCTCCTTATCCATCTGGTATCCGATGGATGGAAGGACAGACAAGTGGTACCTGTATTTCTCTACGGACGATTCCAATGCGTCACTCACGGCTGTCAACTTGGTCAAAGCGGCATGCAAAAGGCAAGGAATGACATACTCCATATCCTCGTGCAAGTCAATCATATACAATGCTTCTATGCTTGAACGATTTATTTGCGTGTCTGGTATAAACCCAGACCCACAAGTTATTGACAAACTTTTCAAAGAACTCATTTTATTTACGACCAAAGCAGTTTAGCTTTGGCTAATTTTTAACGAACTATTATCTAAATATTTGAATTATGATTATCTTTGTTTCCATGATAAATTTATGATGCATGAATAAAGATATGAATCGTCTAAAAGTAGTGTTCGCGGAAACAAAACGCACGAGCAGGTGGCTGGCAGAACAATTGGGTAAAGATCAAGCTACGGTTTCTAAATGGTGTACTAACACCAGTCAACCGAGCCTTGAAACATTATTCCAAATAGCAGAATGTTTAGGTGTCAAAGTTCAAGATTTGATAAGCAAAGATACCTCTAAAGACCATGAGTAAGATACAAAATATAGATAGCCACATCATCGCAGATATTGCGGAACGCATCGAGCGATTGATTACGAATGCACGAGCAAATGTTGCACGAGTAGTTAATATTACCGAAGTCATCACCAAATATGAAATAGGGCGCATTATTGTAAATGTCGTACAAGAAGGTGAAGAACGTGCAACATACGGTAAACAGTTATTGAAAGGTGTATCAGAGGTATTGACAGAAAGACTTGGCGATGGATGGTCGGTAGAAACCTTGAAAAGATGCCGTAAGTTTTTCACGATATATTCGGTAAAACAGATCGGCACAACAGTGTTGACCGAATCGTCGGATGGTAATTTGGTCAACACTGTTGACCAAATTCAAAAAACGGTAAAAAGCTCAACAAAATTGACTGACACATACCCGTTTACGCTTTCTTGGTCTCATTATTTAGTGTTAATGCGTATCGAATCCGAAGCAGAACGGAGTTTCTATGAAATCGAATGCCACAAGCAGAATTGGAGTGTTCGACAACTGCAAAGACAATATAATTCAAGCCTGTATGAACGATTGGCTCTTAGCAGAGACAAAGAGGCTGTCATGCGTTTGGCACAAGAGGGACAAACTATTAATAATCCTGATGACATCATCAAGAATCCGTTAACATTAGAATTTTTGGGACTTAAATCTGATGTATCATATTCTGAGACCAAGTTGGAAAATGCTATAATAGGAAAGATGCAGCATTTCTTATTAGAAATGTTATGTAAAGGTTTGCATAAGAGTTCTTATGCCAACAAATTTATTATGCAAAGTGACTTAAACTAAATCACAGCTACAAAAGTAATTATAAAAAGATTTATCTCCATCACTTTGCATAATATTTTCATCAGAAAGACTTTAAAAAATCCATTAACTTTTCATTTCCTTGCCACATAGGTTTAGTATCCACCTCCTGAACAACTTTAATATAAGCTTTTTCTATAGCCTCCCGTTTCACTTTTGAGTCCGCTCTTGCATAAATTTCTGTAGTTTGCACATTCACGTGCCCCAAAATATCTCTAATATAAACTAAGTTAACCCCAGCTTGTAACAGATGCATTGCCTTACTATGCCTAAGACTATGACAGCTTATTTTCCCCTTCATTAACGTGGGATGAAGTAGCTTTGCCTTTTTGATGTATCTATCCAGTATATTCGCCACCCCTGCTCTTGTCAGCTTTTCGCCCCAACAGTTTGTAAATAGCGGATGTTGTAGACATTCTGATCTCAACAATCCATTCTCTTTCATATATATTTTCAGTATATCCAACTGTTCTTCAAGCATTGGTACAACTCTATTTTTATTCCCTTTTCCCGTGATTATTACAGTATATGGTTCATCTAATCGAACACATTGCGGAGTTAGGCTTATTACTTCTGACACTCTACACGCTGTATCATACATAAGTGACAATAACGCCAGATCCCTACGACCTTTAGGTTTGGTCGTATCTGGTTGTTGCAGAAGAATCTTCATCTCTTCTACCGTTAGATAGTTCATAATAGGCTTGACACTCTTTTTATTATTTATAGCCATTATTTCTTGATATTCGTATAGATGGTCTGAACTCTGATATTGGAGGTACTTAAAAAATGATTGTATGGCAGCAAGGCGAAGATTACGTGTTGATGTACAGCAACTTCTTTTTGTTTCCAACCAATCAAGGAAGGACAAGATATTCTCTTTTGTTATACTTTCCATTGTCAGTTTTTCAGCTTTTACACCTTTACTTTCCATGTATACCAGATATAAGGTAAATGTGTCCCTGTATGAATGGATCGTATTAGTACTTGCTCCTCTTTCATGGGGCAAATACCGGAGAAGGAAGTCTGTTAGATATTTTGAAAAATTTGTAGGTTTCATAAATGTCACATTTTAGGGAAAATATCAAAACCAATGATATCTATTTTTCTAATTAATTCGGGATACATCTCTGACGTAAGCCGAACATAGTTATTCGTCGCCCGCAAAGATTGATGTCCAAGGTAAGTTGATAGGATCGGCAAAGAACAATATAAATCCATACCTTCTTCAGCCATTTTAGCAAGAGAGTGAACGGCAAATGTATGTCTCAAGTCATGCAGACGTATGCGGTCTTTGGGAATGTTTGCTTGAATGAGTATTTTGCAAAATCGACGATATATGCTATCCCTGTCACAAGCCCTTCCTTTAAGTGTGATAAAAAAGGGAGTAGTATCTGATATCTTTACGGGTAATCTGTTTCTATGTACAACATAATCTTTAAGAACCTCTGCTAAAGAAGTGGAAAATGGGACAATCCTGTCTTTGCCGTTTTTTGTATCTCGTAAAATGAAGTATTCTTCCTCAAGATTAATATCTTCATTGAGCAGAGACAAGGCTTCACCTATGCGTATTCCTGTTCCGTATAACATGCGAAGCAGTGAAGGCATTATAAAAAAAGAGGATCTCATATCATTATTTCCACTTTGCATATTATCACATGTCGTAAAAATTCGTTCTATCTCTTTTGATGAAAAGATATGAGGGATAAAGGTATTTCTCAATGACGGGGTTCTTGGTATATATGAGCGGATTCCTTTTTTGTTAAGAAACGAAGAGAAAGCACCTAAAATATAGCACCTACGATAATGGTAACTATTGGATTCATTGTCACGTTCCTTGCACCATGCATCTGACAACTCCTTGGTAATACCTATTGCAGTCTCATTTCTTTCAATAGTAAATCTATCAAATAAAGTCAGGACAAACTCTCCCCCAATATACTTAAATCCCATACTGCGCTTCAAGCTCACAAACTCTCTTATCAATGAGGCGTAAATGCCTTTAAAATTTCTATTCATAAAAATAGCCTCCTTTCTGGGTATAAAAGTTTTCACATACAGGTGATACATCAAGGGAGCATTTTTTCAGTGATTGGATATCTATTCTTAGATAATAACTTGTTGATTCCGTGTTCTCATGCCCTAAAACTTCGCTTATAACAGGGAGCTTTACCTGCTCTTCTAAAAGAAGTGTCGCTAAGGAATGTCGAAGGGCATGTGCGCCATGATGCTTGTTCTTTATATTTACGTTGGCTTTAAGAAAATATTTCTTGGCTATCTGGGATATGACCGGTTGGTTTATGTGAGTATAGGGAGAACGTGCCAAGAGAAATATATATGATGACTGGGACTTTGGACGTCCATACCGTAGATATTCAATAATAGCATTGCCTATTTCCGGTAGAAGTGGCAGTTCTAATTCCTTATTTGTTTTATGCTGGATTAAACGTATGGCATTATCCTCCCACAATATATTTTCAAACTTTAAATTTGCTATATCAGAAGCCCTCAAACCAAGCATTGTGGCTAATAGAATAATTGAGTAATTACGTTTTCCTGTAGTCGTACTTCTATCCACAGAAGACACTATCTTTTTTATTTCTTCAGAAGTGTAAGCTGACGGTAGCTTAGGCTGTTTCTTATAATTATCTTTTGGAATAAATGCCGCTAAATCCATATCTATAATTTTGTGTTCATATAGATATCGGAAAAAGTTACGTAGAATATGGATGGATATACTTGCTACAGATTTATATTTAGTACCAATGGTATTAAGATATTTAATGATGTGGGTAATCTCAACTTGTTCTATGGAGGCTACTTTTGCAGATGTTAGAAAATCAAGGAAACGATGGAATATTTGTTTGTGATTGTAGATAGTGTGTCCGGACAAGCGTTCTTGACTTCGAGATAATATATATTGCATCATCAAACTGCCAATCTCTCCTTTCAATTCTACCGGAACTTTTCTTGGAATAACTTGGCCTGTAATGAGGTAATTTTTCAGGAGTAAGATAGCGGATAAAAATTTCTTGTCACCAGATTTTAATGAAGTTAAATCTTTAGAACCATAAAGAGAAGATAAAAAATCATCGCAGACTTTAGGGGTGAGGGAATGCAAATCATTGTTCTCCATGAACTGCCTTAATTGATTCCATTTCCATGCATAGCCTTCCAATGTACTATCTGTACGAGAAAAATCCTCTTTTAAGATTTTCAGCATAGAGGATGTGACTGCTTCAAAAGTTGTTGAGTGATCATTCATACGTCATTAATTTAAGTTGTGGCAATATCACCGCACTTAAATTAATGAAATTCTTATGTAAAGAAATAAATGATTATATTTTTATAATTACTTTTGTAGCTGCGATTTAGTTTAAGTCACTTTGCATAATAAATTTGTTGGCATAAGAACTAGGGAAAGGTTTCTTGTTTGAAGCACGTCAGAAGCGATTTACTTTCGATGAAGAAAATTTTTATGTCGACTTGGTTTTCTATAACCGACTTTTACAATGCTATGTGCTGATTGACCTGAAAGTAGATAAACTGGCTCATCAAGATTTGGGACAAATGCAGATGTATGTCAACTACTATGACCGTTATGTCAAACAGGATTTTGAAAAACCGACAATCGGCATTCTACTTTGTAAAGAAAAGAAAGATGCGTTGGTAGAACTTACTCTGCCGAAAGATTCTAATATCTATGCACAACAATATGCCCTTTACCTTCCAGATAAGCAGTTGTTACAAGCAAAATTGAGAGAGTGGATAGAGGAGCAGGATGAATAAATTCATAATCTCTTCCTGTTTGAGAAATTCGACAAAGCAATTAGATGTTAAACGATAAACAATAAGATTTATTCGAATATGTTTGATCAATCATTTTCAGTTGAGAATTACCTGTCTATCTTTCTGAGAGGATTATTTAATGTAAAACAGGCTTTGTTGTAAAGAAAAGTATGTGGACTTCGTGGCCCAAGTAAGTGGTGTTACTTTGCCTGGGAACATATCTTACTTTGCCCACGAAGATATCTTACTTTTTTCAGTGGGATATGGTCGTTTATAATACTCTATAGAGAATCCTCTGAAGGAAAAATAAGGCGTTTCGGCATGTGGATGCCGTTATGGGATAAATAACAGGTGAAACTTTAAAAAGCTCTTGTTCTTTTCTGAAAAGAATAAGATGTTTGAGGGATTAGTAACGTACATGTCGGAAGGTTGGTAACGTGTGGACTATTAGATTAGTAATGTTACAGGTATAAGATATATATCTTACCAGTATAACAAATATAAGCACGTTGTAACCAGCCTGCAAAGTCAGAAAAGGCATGGTACAAGATTTTGTGAAAAATGAGGCGGGATTTAGAAAAACATGGTGCGGAATGATGCGCAGGGCAAATGTTGAGAATCCATATAAAGAGTGCGATACAGTATTTCAATAAATGGGGGTGGTTTTGGGATAGTGAGCGCAGGAGATGGAATAGGCAAGTGATGGCTGCTGTAGAGAGAGAAATGGAATTGACTTCTTCTGCCTCGAAATATTAGATTCTTATTTTGGATATTGGCAATGTGTTATAAATGAAAAAGTTTTTATTGATACTTTTTATATGGGTATGTATTGTAAATCACATTAAGGCTCAATACATGTATGGTACAACAGGTTTGCTTCAGATGCCTACTGCCGAAATGCAGAAGGATAAGACTCTTATGTTTGGAGTCGGTGCACTTAGTTCTCAAATCATACCTTCCAAAGAATGGTGGGGCAATTATTATACGTTGAATTATTATGTGAATATTACTATCTTTCCTTAGCTGGAAGTAGGATACGACTGTGTGTTGGTCAAAGCAAAGCCGGAGATTTATCACTGGGTACCTTAATTCCTTTTTCCCTTCATCGAAATTTCTTCCTGTTCTTTCTTTATTCCTATTTAGGAGCAAAAAAGAATAGAAGTAAGGGCAAATAATCTTTTAATTCCTTCCGTAATAGCTTTAGTGCTTGTTGAATTCTGTAATCTACCGTTTTGGAAGATATGTTCAATTCTTCTGCAATTTCCTGGTAGGTCTTGTTTTGGAAACGGTGCATTTCAAAGGCTACCCGATAAGATTCTGGAAGATTAAGAATTGCTTTTTCTATTTTTTGTGTTAATTCTTCTATAATATAGAAATCAGGATCTTCGAATAGTTCCTGTATGTCTGGAGTGAGTATATTTTCTATTTGGAATCGAAGGGAATTTCTGTTCATTAAGGTATAACATTTGTTTTTTACTGCTTTGAACAAATAATGATGAACAGAAGAATCTATATGATTTGTTTTTCTATTTTCCCATATCTGTAACATGGTATCTTGAACTACTTCTTCTGCATCTTCTAATGAAACAAAACTGCGGGCAAAAGCACAAAGCATAGCATAATATTTGATGAATAAAATATCAAATGCCTTCTTATTGCCTTGCTGCATAGATATATACAGTTGCTTATCTATCAAATTATCATTTGTGGTTTCCATAGATTATAGAAGAAAAATGTTACTGCAAAAATACATAATTTTAAATATGAAAGCACTTAATCGAAAAATAATTCAAAAAAAACAGTTTTTGGTTTAGGAACTTTTAATCTTGGTTAGACTTATTATAAAAGAACATTATGATAAACTCAGATACCCGAATAGATGAAGCGCTTTTACTCCGTTATTTTGAGGGAGAAGTGACTCTAAGTGAAAAAGAAGAGATTGAAAAATGGATCATCTCTTCCGAAGCAAATAAAAAGCTGGCCAAGCAGATTTATTATCTTTCTTTTGCCACAAAAACAATGGATACCTTAAAACGGACTGATGCACGGGCTGCTTTGAAGGAAGTCAGAGGTAGGATAAGAAGGGAACGACAGTTACAATGGGGGCAATGGGCACAGCGTGCCGCTGCTGTTCTTGCCATACCTTTGCTGCTGTCTACTTTTTATTTATGGATGAATGGTAATGGGCAAAGTAAGGTGAATTTTATAGAGATTCGTACTAATCCGGGAATGATTACTTCTACTACTTTGCCTGATGGAACCTATGTGACTCTTAATTCCAATTCAACTATTATTTATCCTTCTCATTTTGATAAAGAAAGCCGTAAGGTACAATTGAATGGGGAAGCTTATTTTAAGGTGAAAAAAGATGAGAACCATCCTTTTAAAGTCATAACGCCACAGAAAGCTGTTGTAAAAGTTTATGGTACTCAATTTAATGTGGAAGCCTATGCTGATGATGAAACGATAACGGCAACGTTGGTGGAAGGAAGCATTGCTATGGCTTATGAAAATAAGAAAAGCAATTGGGCGGAACAGAAGATTCAACCGGGACAGGAAATTGTCTATACAGCTACGCAGCAACAAATAAAAATAGATCAAGCGGATGTAGAGGTTGCCACTTCCTGGAAAGATGGAAAACTTATTTTTCGCGATACTCCATTTAAAGAAGTTCTTAAAATGCTATCTAAACGTTTTGATGTGGATTTCGTAGTAAAGAATCCCAAATGTTTTGAAGCCTCTTTTACCGGTGTACTTGAAAAACAACGTTTGGGACGAATCCTGGAATATATCAGTGTGTCCTCAAGTATAAAATTCAAGTATACAGAAAGTAATGATATTCATCAAGAAAAACAGAAAATAGAAGTTTATTAATCTTTTTAAAATGACAAGCTATGTTGAAACATCCTACGTAAACAATCTACAGAAAAAACACACTACTTTTTATCTGTAATCAAATTATGAAGTTAAAATTAAATCTATTTATGAAAATGAAGAAACCAGTATGTAAACTGCCTTTGTCTCTGAAAATGACTCTTTTTGTTCTTTTCAGTTTTGCCAGCTTGTTATATGCTAGCAATAATTATGCACAGAGAACCATGTTGAACATCAGTTCTCAGACTCGGACGGTCTCTGAAGTCCTGACCGAAATTGAAAAACAGACGGATTTCACCTTTTTCTATAATAATAAGCAGGTTGATTTGAAGCGTAAAGTAACCTTGAATGTCAAGAATGAGAATGTTTTTTCTGTTTTAAAGAAGCTTTTCTCCGGAACAAATACGACTTATAAAGTCTTGGATAAGAGTATTATTCTTTCTGAAAAGTCTGCCATCTCTTCCACAACGAAAGAGGTAGCCATCGTACAACAGGCTGATCGTAGCGTAAAGGGCGTGGTGGTTGATGATAAAGGAGAGCCTGTAATAGGTGCTACGGTGATGGTTAAAGGTTCTACTAATGGAACTATTACGGATTTTGATGGAAATTTTACATTGAATGATGTCTCAAGTAATGCTTCTTTGATTGTCAGTTATGTGGGGTATGTAACTGAAACAATAAGTGTGAATGGAAAATCTTCTTTCAAAATTGTGATGAAAGAGGATGCTAAAACTCTTGAAGAAGTGGTTGTAATAGGATATGGAGTAGTGAAAAAACGTGATTTGACCGGTTCTTCTGTTTCGGTTACCGGTGCAGATTTAGCGGAAGTTCCTGTTACCAATGCGGCTCAGGCGCTAGCAGGAAAAGCTGCCGGAGTGAATATTGTTTCACAGAACGGAGCTCCTGGGGCTGAAGTGAATATTACCGTTCGTGGAGGTACTTCCATTACTCAGTCTACTACCCCTATCTATATTATTGATGGCTTCCAGTCGGAAGATGGTTTGAAGAATATTGATGTAAATGACATTAAGACTATTGATATTTTAAAAGATGCTTCGACAACAGCTATTTATGGAGCGCGTGGATCAAATGGTGTGGTTCTTATTACGACCAAAAGTGGAAGTAGTGGCAAGACAACTGTGAATTACAACGGCTATGTATCTGTGGATTGGTTGGGCAAGAAACTGGATTTGCTCAATCTTGAACAGTATGCCAAATATCAGTATGAATGGTGGACTCTTGCCGGAGAAATGAATCAGTATACACGTATGTTTGGAGGGGATTATACGGATGATGGATTTTATACAGGAGCATGGTCTGATATAGAGCAAACTTATGGCGGACGTTCCGGAATAGACTGGCAAGATAAGATTTTTGGTGGAAGTGCTCTCACTCAAAGCCATAATCTATCTCTTTCTACCGGAACGGAAAAAACTCAAGTATTGGTAAGCTACAATAATATGTCGCAAGACGGTATCGTAACAAATCACGGATATTATCGTAATACGATTCGTACTAAAGTAAATTCCCAGCTATGGAAAAATGTACGTTTTGATATGAATTCTTCTTTTAATTATGCCAAGACATTGGGAGGAGGTTCTTATTCCGGATTAAAACAAGCCATTCTGCGTCCAGAGACCGGTGGAATACTGTTTACAGACGACCAATTAATCAATGAGGAGTTAAATACCGAATTCCGTACTTTCAGCAATGAATATGATGTGTATAATCCATTGATAACCAACGATGCTGTAATAAATAAAAAACTTAGCCGTATTTTTAGTGTCAATGCCGGTGTAGATATTGATTTCTTGAAAGATTTTACATTCCGTACAGCAGGTAGTTATAATTGGGCTCAAATCAAAACGACTAATTTTGATGATGGCCGTACAGCTAATGCACAACTCAAAGGCGGACCTTATGGCAGTATTAATAATAAGGAACGATATGCTTATCAATGGACCAATACATTGAATTGGAAACATACATTTGAAAAGCATGACTTGGGCGTTTTGTTAGGACACGAATTATACTATACAAATACATCTGGTACTGAAACAGCCTATAAGGCATTTCCCGATACTAATTTCGGCCTTAATGACATTAGTATGGCCACTCCCGATACGTGGAAGTCTTCTTTGGAAGAAAATGCTTTGTTGTCTTTTTTTGGTCGTCTCAATTATACTTTTAATGACCGTTATCTTTTTACTGCGACTTTACGTGCAGATGGTTCTTCTAAATTTGCCGAGGGTAATCGTTGGGGGTATTTCCCCTCAGCAGCGGCAGCTTGGCGCGTTTCTGAAGAAAGTTTCTGGAAAGATAATGCTATCGGTAATGTTGTCAATAATTTCAAATTAAGAGTAGGTTATGGAACTACCGGTAACTGTAATATTGATAATTATATGTATACAACAGCCTATAATGCTACGGTCTATCCTGTTGGCAATCAGGAAACAGCGGCTTTGGCACCCGGCAGTACAGTCGGTAATAATAAATTAAAATGGGAAAAAACCGTCTCTACAAATATCGGACTGGACTTAGGTTTATGGGGAAACAGAGTTAACCTGACATTGGACTGGTATAACAATAAGAGTGATGATTTGCTTATGAAAGTGGCTATCCCGACATCAACCGGTTATACGCACCAATATCAGAATATCGGTTCTATCCGTAATCGCGGTCTTGAGATAGCTATAAGCAGTACGAACATCCGCAACAAGCATTTTACTTGGACTACCGATTTCAATATCTCCTTCAATCGTTCCAAGGTCTTGAGAATAGACGGTGAGAATGAATATTATCAGACTAGCGTCAGTGGTGGTACTAATTCTTCTGTTCTATACCGTGCCATCGTTGGTCATTCTTTAGGTGAAATGTATGGGTATAAGACCAATGGAGTTTATACTACCGACGATTTTGTACAGAATGGCGATAAGTATGTCTTGAAAGATGGTGTTATTTACCAGAAAGGATCTGTAAAAACTCAATACAAACCGGGTGATATCAAGTATGTAAATACTACGGGACAGACGGATGATAAGGGGACACCTGTTTATAATTCTGATGATATGACAGTCATCGGAAATGCTAATCCTGATTTTACCGGAGGCTTTAAAAACACTTTTTCTTATAAAGGGTTTGATCTTTCTGTATTTATGGTATTCTCTTATGGAAATGATATTTTTAATATGTCTACTCAGCGCTTTGTCGGCCCATACCAACCGTACCAGAATATGCTTGCGGATGCTGCCAATCGTTTCACTCTGCTGGATCCCCGTACAGGAAAAGAAGCTACGGATCTCAACCGTATAGCTGAGCTTAATCCTAATCAGCATGATCCGAACATTCTGTGGAGTATCCATAATGACAACCGCGCAGCCATTACTACTCCGCTTGATCGTTTTGTGGAAGATGGTTCTTATCTCCGTATAAGCACTATTACTTTGGGTTATACTTTCCCGAAAAAGTGGTTGAGTAAAGCTTTCATCAGTAATCTGCGTTTATATTGTACATTAAATAATCCGTTCACTATTACGAATTATTCGGGTTATGATCCCGAAGTTTCTAAGGAAAGTTCTATTTTGACTCCGGGTATTGATGATTCTTCTTATCCACGTTCCAAAGGATTTGTATTTGGCATTAATCTTTCATTATAATAATAGGAGATTTGTATTATGAAGAAAATAGTATATTATATAGCTGTTGCCCTTTTGGGGCTCAATTTCGGTTCTTGTTCCGATTTTTTGGATCTTCCTTCTAAGTCGAAAACAGACAGTGAAAGTGTTTTCTCTTCCATTGATAAAGCTGAGATGGCTGTTCTTGCTTGTTACACAGGTATCTGGATGCAGGACGCTTGGTATAAGGCTCAGAATGGAACAGATGAAATGTGGTCTACTGAGAGCAATTCGAATGCTAATAATTATGCGGCCAATTATGTACTCAATGACCAAAGTTGCCCCACCGGCATTTATACTACCTCTTATTCCAGCATCGAGCGTTGTAATTCATGCTTGAAGGGGTTACGGGCAATGAGTCTTTCGGGAGAGGACGAGAGAAAGTGTCATATTTATATAGCTGAATGTCTGGCTGTCCGGGCTACTTGCTTTCTGAATTTGATTCGTTATTTTGGAGATGTACCTTATCCTACTGTTCCTGTATTGGATATGACGACTTTTTCTTCCTCCCGTGTTGATAGGGATGAGATTTATGACGGTATTATTGCCGATTTGCAGGAAGCTGTCGAAATACTTCCTTGGTATAGTGAAGGCTTTTTCTCTACTCCTGAGCGGATTTCCAAAAATGCTGCTTATGGATTGTTGGCCCGTACGGCTCTTTATGCAGCAGGTTATGCTTTGCATTGGGATCTGAATACTTATGATAAATCCACTCTTCAGATGCGTCGTCCTTTGGATGAATCGCGTGTAAGAAAATTATATACCATTGCTGATGACGCTTGTAAAGCAGTGATTAGTAAAGGTGAAAACAGTTTGCTTTCCAAATATGAGGATGTGTTCAGAGCCTTGAATGAGGGGGGTGTTTATAACCCTGAAGAGGTAATGTTTGAATATGCTGAGTTTGGCAATACAACCAATGGTCGTGTGGGATATACAAATGGACTTTGCATTCATGCTTCTAATGCCCTTTATGGTAAAACATTGCCTTTGCAATTGATTCATCCTACCTTTTATCTTTCTTTTGCCGATGATGATACCCGTCGGGATGTTACAGTGGGTAATTACAGTATTGATGCGGCTGGTAATGATATTGCTGTGCCTTATGGTGCTTTGAATTTGGGAAAATGGCGCTGCAATTGGAAAGCGGGTCCCCGTACGGCCACTTTGAAAACGGATGTCAATTGGCCTATGCTTCGTTATTCGGATGTATTGTTAATGTATGCGGAAGCTGAAAATTACTTGAACAATGGACCCACGGAAGCAGCTAAGGCGGCTTATGAACAAGTTCGTCTGCGTGCTTTTGCAGGAGATGCTTCCCGTATAGGTATCACACCTTCTACTTATGATACTTTTTTTAAAGCTATTGTGAAAGAACGTGCCTTTGAATTAGCTACAGAAGGGTGGCGGCGTACTGATCTTATCCGGTGGAACTTGTTGGCTGAAACTTTAGCTGAAACAAAAGCAAATACCGAGAGACTGGCTATGCGTGAGGTCCCTTATAATGAGGTGAAGACTTATCGGGCATATAAAGAAGCAATTTCTACTTCTTGGAAGGACCCTTTGGTAGGCCTTACCTATATAGATTTCGATCATCAGCCCACAGAAACGGAAATGAGTGAATTGGTTGTCCGGTATGGAGGCACTTGGAATTGGGTGAATATGTTTACTACTCCCAATATTGCCGGAGAAACAAATTCCGGTATAGCCGGACAATCTAAAATATTGGGTTATAAGGAAAACAATAACACGTTGCCCGCTTGGATTACCGAGTTATATCGTGGGTTTATCAAGAATCAGGCTGAACTTTATACTTTGAGCACCACAGCCATTATTGATGTTAATCCTGGGTTAACCGGTCAGCAACATCCTGCTTATTAATCAATAAATTATAAACATTTCTATATAGGAAGAGGGAAGAATAGTATGAAAATGATATGTATGGCGGTAATGCTTTTCATTACCTTGTTGTCTGCTGGAGCACAGAAAAACATTCCGGCCTCTGATATAAAAACGGCTATGATGAAAGCTACACGTTTCATGGTAGAGAAGGTCAGCAACCGTGGTGGCTATTTATGGAATTACAGTCCTGATTTCTCCCGTTGTTGGGGTGAACTGGAAGCTAAACCAAGTATGATATGGATAGAAGCTGGTACACCTGCCATGGGGAATGTGTTTTTGAATGCTTATCAATTGACAGGAGAATCTTATTACTTGAAAGCGGCGCAAGCGGCGGCAGATGCTCTTATTTGGGGACAACATCCAAGTGGGGGATGGCCCTATATGCTGGATTTTTCCGGAGAAATTTCGCTTAAACAATGGTATTCCAAAGTACAGAAGGGATATATTCATTGTGCTCAGGAACATGCTCATTATTATGGAAATTGTACTTATGATGATGCGGCTACCTATGATAGTGGAATGTTTCTTTTGCGTATGTATTTACTGACTCTGGATCCGAAGTATAAGTATCCGGTAGAAAGGTGTCTTGATTTTGTTTTGGAGAGTCAGTATCCTATCGGTGGGTGGCCGCAACGCTATCCTCTCCGTTATGAATATGTGAAAGGTGATAAGGAAGACTATACTTCGTTTATTACCATTAATGATGGAGTTCATACTAACAATATTAATTTTTTATTGGCTTGTTACACTTTATTAGGTGAAACTCGGGCATTGGAGCCTCTTCAGCGGGCTATGACTTGTGTCTTGGCTTTGCAGGGAGGAAAGCCTCAGGCAGGTTGGGCTATGCAGCATAAGTTGGATCTCAATTACTCTCCAGGTCATGCCCGTGATTTTGAACCTGCAGGTTATGCAGCTACAGCTACTGCCGAGATGTGTCGCAACTTGATGCGCTTTTATCGTTGGACTGGGGATACTAAATATTTAGCCCGTATTCCGGATGCTTTTGAATTTCTAGAATCTATCCGATATAGCGATGCGCAAATGAAACAATTGGGTAAATCTGTAAAACCGGGACAGATATTGTGTCCAACTTTTGTAGAAGTAGGTACTAACAGACCTCTTTACCTTCATAATGATCCGGATCATTATTGGGTGGATTATGATTATCATGGACTCATAACTCATTATAGCTCTACGCGGGCTATTGATTTGCAATCGTTGAAAGATGAGTATCAGCATTTGCTCTCTCTCTCCAAAGAGGAAGCGACAAAAGATTCCCCGTTTATCGGTCAAACGGATATTTCTGGAACTTTACTAAGTCATTTAATGCGTGGCAAAGTGCAGCAAGCAGATACACAAAAAGTGGATAGTCTGCTCACTATCTTGAAGAAAAAAGATTATTTGCCCGGTCGTTTGCCTAGTGTCTCGAAAGAGAATCCGGGTTTCTCTGATGCTCCTCTTCCTTCTGAAGTCATTTCCATCAAGGAATATATGAATGGTATGTCTACATTTATTCAGTACCTTACTAAATAGTGTGTATGATGAGAGATAAAACATTGTTTATTGTTGTATTGGCAGTAATGCTGCTGATTACGGCTTGTGCCGATACTGCTATTGACCGTCGTGCATTGGTGATGCGTAATAACCCTCATGTTACAAAAATTGATTCTCTTCATTCTTTGACAGTCGGAAATGGACGATTCGCTTTTACTGCCGATGCTACGGGATTGCAGACTTTCCCCGAATATTATAAAGAAGGCTTGTCTTTAGGTACCTATAGCGAATGGGGATGGCACAGTTTTCCTAACAAGGAGGACTATAAGATAGTTGAAACTCTACAGGATCATCCGCTTCCCGGTCATCCTCATGGGATTTATGCCGTACAATTTCCGGAAGGTCCTGAACGTAATGCCAAAGCGGCAGAGTGGTTTCGTGCCAATCCGCACCGCCTGCATTTGGGGAATATCGGGTTTGACAGCTTGGCGGTGAGTGATATTACTGAAATAGACCAGACTCTCGATATGTGGAAAGGAGAACTTCATTCCCATTTCCTATGGAGGAAACTTCCGGTTACGGTAACTACTTCTTGTAATGGCGATAGTGACATAGTCTCTGCTTCTGTCTCTTCATCGGCAAAGCTGGCAGTTGGCATCCGTTTCCCTTATCCTACAGGTGAGGCGGCTGATGATGCTACTTGCTGGACAGCCGATGACTGTCACTCCACCGACATAATTCTTTCCGAACCTCAACGGGCTCTTATTCGTCGTACAGTAGATTCTACTGTCTATTATGTGGAAATCAGTTGGAGTGGTAAAGCTGTTCTTTCTCAAACTGGGAAGAACAGGTTGAAATTGATACCTTCCGATAAGCAGTGGACTTTCAATGTCGGATTCTATAAGCACCAACCTGTAGTACCTCAGCCTGATTACAAAGCTAATCTGCTTTCGGCCAACCGTTGTTGGATGGATTATTGGCAGACATCCGGTGTTATTGATTTTTCTTCCTGTACGGATCCCCGTGCTTCGCTTTTGGAGCGTCGGGTTGTGCTGTCTCAATATTTGCTCCGTTCGCAGGAAGCGCAAAATTACCCTCCTGCTGAAACCGGTCTGACTTATAATACATGGTATGGTAAATATCATTTAGAGATGGTAATGTGGCACAGTTTTCATTATGCACTTTGGAATAAAGCAGATCTTTTGGAGAAACAATTGAAATGGTATAAGACTGCTGTGCCGATGGCACGTGATATTGCAGCCAGACAGGGATTTGATGGCATACGTTGGATGAAAATGACTGATCCGTCTTCCAATGAGGCACCATCGGATGTCGGCTCTTTTATTATCTGGCAACAACCCCATGTCATTTATATGTCAGAACTTATCTATCGTGCATGTCCTTCTCAAGAATTTCTTCGTGAGTATGCCGATATGGTAGAACAGACAGCTGCTTTTATGGCTTCGTTTGTTAATTATGATTCTGATAATGATCGTTATATTATTCAAGGAGCTTGTGCAGCTAATGAATCCTATAATGAAGAGACGACTCTTAATCCTGCTTTTGAAATGGCCTATTGGCACTTCGGCTTGTCCATAGCTCAGAAATGGCGGGAGAGACTTGGGCTGCAACGTCATGCGGAGTGGGATGAGATTCTTGCAAAGTTGGCTCCTCTTACCAGCAGTCCTGACGGTATTTACTTACCGGCGGAGAAGGGTAGAGGAATACCTGATTTCGTGAATGGTATTCCTGCAGAGAAATTACCGGAAATGCCGGCAGGTGGGTATATCAATGGTCAGCGTCCTAAAGAAACGGGCAGTTCTGTTTCTTCATCAGAAGGTGAGAAAAGTAAGCGTAAACATGATCCTTTTTATGTTACAGGGACTTCTTCTGAAAATTTGCTGGCTTACGGCATGTTGCCTGAGTCGCGGCTCATTGATCAAGAAAAAATGCAAAAGACTTTGGTGCGTGCGGCTCAAAATTGGAATTGGTCCGGAGGATCCTGGAGTTGGAATTACCCCACACTGGCAATGAATGCTACTCGCCTGTTGCAGCCTGAGGTTGCTTTGCGTGCCATAACTATGGATAACCGGGAGGACTTGCTTTTACCTAGTGGTAACAATTATCGTTCGACTCGTCTTCGTTCTTATTTGCCTGGTAATGGAGGGCTGTTATTAGCTGTCTCTATGATGTGTGCCGGGTGGGACGGTTGCTCGGTCAGTAATCCGGGATTTCCCAAAGATGGTAAATGGAATGTGCGTTGGGAGGGATTACATCCTATGCCATAGGATATAAGGAAGTCGTAAAAATGAATATCTATTTACAGTGTAAAAAAATTAGATAATGAGAATATTATTATTTTGTTCTTTATTAGTGATGTTCGTAGCTTGTACTCATCCCGTACAGCAAGTTCCGATAGACCGTAAAGCGTTAGTGAGCCGGAATAATCCCCAATTTTCAGCTTTCGATTCGTTAGCTTCGCTTTCTGTAGGGAATGGTGAATTTGCATTTACGGTAGATGTTACAGGATTGCAAACTTTTCCTGACGCTTATAAAAAAGGTGTCCCTCTAGGTACGCAAAGTCAATGGGGATGGCATAGTTTTGCTAATATGGACGGTTATAGACACGAAGAAACATTGAGTGAATATGATTTTGGACGAGGACATAAAGAATTGTATGCAGTTCAATCTCAAGAAGATAAAAGACAAAAGAATGCATCTGATTGGTTTCGTGCCAATCCACATCGGTTACATTTAGGAGTGATCGGGTTTGAATGGGGGGATGAGGCTGTTATTTCCGATGTTACCAGAATCAGCCAGACTCTGAATTTATGGGAAGGTGAGATACTCAGTCGGTTTACTTGGAAAGGAAATGACTTTGATGTACGGACGGTTTGCCATCCGGCACAAGATATGATTTCAGCCCACATAGACAGTCACTTGCATACAGGGATAAAATTACATTTTCCTTATCCTACAGGTATTCATACTGATAATGCATGTGATTGGGATGCCAATGATAAACACTCTACCGAGGTTCTTAAACAGGACACACAAAGTGCTGTGTTAAAACGTACGTTGGATTCTACGGTATATTATGTAGAATTAAAATGGGAAGGCAAGGCATTATTGAAAGAAAAAGAGAAAAATTATTTCGTACTGCTTCCACAAGAAGATACATTTTCGTTTTCATGTGCTTTTACCGTTAATGAGCCAGACCAGCTTGCTGCCCTCCCTAATTTCTCGGAAGTTGAAAGCTTGGCTAAGAATCATTGGGCGAGTTTCTGGGAAAAAGGTGCTGCGGTAGATTTTTCTCATTGCACGGATCCGCGTGCTAAAGAATTGGAACGTCGGGTAGTGCTTAGTCAATATTTGCTTGCTATTCAATGTGCGGGTAGTACTCCTCCGCAGGAAACAGGGCTAACTTACAATTCGTGGTTTGGAAAATATCATCTTGAAATGATCTGGTGGCATCAGGCATGGCAACCGCTTTGGGGACATCCTGAATTACTCAGTCATACTTTAGAATGGTATAAAACGGTAGAACCTATAGCAAGGGAAGTGGCTCGTCGGCAAGGCTTTGATGGAATCCGATGGATGAAAATGACTGATCCCAGTGGTGTGGAGGCACCTTCCAGTGTAGGCAGTTTTTTGATTTGGCAACAACCGCATTTTATTTATCTGGCAGAACTTCTTTATCGCTCTAATCCAGACAAAGAAGTGATAGAGAAATATAACCATTTGGTTCAAGAAACAGCCAAGTTCATGTATTCTTTTGCCACATACGATGAATTGGGAGTACGGTTTGTCTTAAAGGGAGCGATTCCGGCTCAGGAAACATTGAATGCGAGTACTACTATAAATCCTCCTTTTGAACTTTCTTATTGGCATTTTGCCATGCAGATAGCGCAGATATGGCGTGAGCGTGCAGGTGAAAAACGTAATTTGGAATGGGATGAGTTAATAGACAAGCTTTCTCCACTGGCTTATAATGAGGATGGGTTGTATCTGGCTGCGGAAAATGCAATAGATACTTATAAGGATATCCGTTTTACCAGTGACCACATGGCAGTATTGGGTGCCGTAGGCATCTTGCCTATGAATAAATTAATCCGTGAAGATTACATGAAGAATACACTTCAGTGGATCTGGGATAATTGGAATTGGGGAAAGACTTGGGGTTGGGATTATCCTATGACAGCGATGAGTGCTACTCGATTGGGTGAGCCGGAAAAAGCAGTGGAGGCATTGCTTATGAATAAACGTACCAATACATATTTGCCGAACGGACATAATTATCAAGATCCCCGTTTGCGTATTTATTTACCGGGTAATGGTGGTTTGTTAACTGCCATTGCATTAATGTGCGCCGGTTGGGACGGCTGTGAAGTAGAAAATCCTGGTTTCCCGAAAGATGGAAAATGGAATGTAATGTGGGAAGGATTGTCGCCTATGCCTTAAATTGATTTGATAAGGTGGCGTATTATTTTTATGTGCTAATGTATCAATTGGCTGTGTCATGTTTTACATAGCTATTGATATATTGGCACATTGTTTTTATAGCTGTAGGTGTGGCAGCTGTTTATTGGAACTTTTGCATTCTTCGACATAAAAACATTGTAAATACGATAAATAATACAGGCTTTATGGACGAATTTCCATATTATTGTATCTTATTCTATGGAATCCAATCCTATTTCGTCTTATTTTTGCAATATTGAAAATAAAAACTATGAAATACAAAAAACTCATTTCTTTTCTAGCTTTCTTTTTAGCAGTATTGTCTGTATATGGACAGAACCCTTTTGTCTTGAAATCAGGCGAACCGGTGACTGTTGCCTGTGGCAATTCAGAGGAAGAAGTTGTACATACAGCTTTGAATTTGCTCAATCGTGATGTAGAGTCTGTCTTTTCTACCCGCATAATTGTTACTCCAGAAAGTAAAAAAGGAATGATTATAGTCGGAACCATCGGACAAAGTGATTTGATCGATAAGGCAGGGATTGATTTGTCTCCTATAAAAAATAAAAAAGAAGCTTTTCTGCTGACCGTTTCTTCCAATGGTAAATTAGTTATAGCCGGCAGTGACAAGCGTGGTACTGCATACGGCGTCATGGAACTTTCACGGTTGATAGGCGTTTCTCCGTGGGAGTGGTGGGCAGATGCGACTCCTGCAAAGAAAGAGATTTTTCAACTACCGGCTTCTTATCGGAATGTGCAGTCTCCTTCTGTAGAGTATCGGGGGATTTTTATCAACGATGAGGACTGGGGGCTTACCCCTTGGAGCTGGCAGACATACGAACCAAGTGATGTGAAAGGACAAATCGGTCCGAAAACACATGAACGGATTTTTGAGTTATTGCTTCGTCTGCGTGCTAATACTTTCTGGCCGGCTATGCATGGTTGCTCTGTACCTTTTTATTTTACACCGGGCAATAAAGAAGTGGCTGATAAGTTTGGTATTTTCATTGGAACTTCTCATTGTGAACCGATGATGCGGAATACCAATGGTGAGTGGAAACGGGATGGAGTGGGGGAGTATGACTATGTTCACAACAGTGCTCATGTCTTGTCTTTTTGGGAGCAACGCGTAAAGGAGGTGGCAGAGTTGGATAATCTGTATACTTTAGGTATGCGTGGCGTGCACGACGGTGCGATGAATGGTGCTAAGACCATAGAAGAACAAAAAGCTGTTTTGACCAAGGTATTGAAGGACCAGCGCGATTTGTTGGCTAAATATGTCAATAAGGATGTGACCCAGGTGCCTCAAGTCTTTATTCCTTATAAGGAAGTTTTGGATGTATACCATGCCGGGCTGCAAGTGCCCGATGAAGTGACGCTGATGTGGTGTGATGATAATTATGGTTATATCCGTCATTTCCCTACAGCGGAAGAGCGTGCCCGTAAGGGAGGAAACGGAGTGTATTATCATGTGTCCTATTGGGGGCGTCCGCATGATTATCTTTGGTTGGGAACTGCCCATCCTTCCTTGGTATACCAGCAAATGTCTTTGGCATACGAGCGGGGTATACAGAAAATGTGGATATTGAATGTCGGAGATATTAAACCGGCTGAATATCAGGTAGAACTTTTCCTGGATATGGCATGGAACTTGGAAGCGGTGAAGCAGCAGGGGGTTGCTGCTCATCAACGTCATTTCTTGGAGCGTGAGTTTGGAAAAAATAGGGCTGACCAGTTACAGCCCGTCATGCAGGAAGCTTATCGTTTGGCTTATATCCGTAAGCCGGAATTTATGGGGAATACCCGCACGGAAGAGAAGGAACCTAAGTTTAAAGTGATCAGTGATTTGCCTTGGTGTGAGCAGGAAATCAATGAACGTTTGGCCGCATACAGACAATTGTCAAATAAGGTGGAGCAGGAATGGCATGCGCTTCCTGTACAGAAAAAAGAAACTTATTTTCAGTTGGTGAAGTATCCTGTTCAGGCGGCTGCTCAAATGAATAACAAACTGCTGACAGCCCAGTTGGCACGTCATGGAAAGGCTGATTGGGCGGATAGTGACAGGGCGTATGACAGTATAGTTTCATTGACAAAAACCTATAACACAACAAAATGGAACCGTATGATGGATTTCCAACCACGCAGACTTCCGGTTTTCAACCGGGTGGAAAGAAAAGCACTATCGTCCGGGTTGCCTGAAAAACGTCAGGCAGTTTATACATGGAATGGTGCTGATTGTGCTGAAGGGGCATCGGCAACTTGTGAAGGGCTGGGTTATGAAGGAAAGGCGGTAGCGGTGGAGAAAAAGAAAGAACTGACTTTTGAGTTTGTTGCATGGGAAACGGATTCTGTCGAGGTGGAAGTACGGTTGTTGCCTAATCATCCGGTAGAAGGAGAACGGTTGCGCTTTACCATTTCTTTGGATGGAAGTGCCACGGAGGCTGTTTCGTATGAAACCAAAGGACGCAGTGAAGAATGGAAGGAGAATGTTTTGTGTAATCAGGCTGTTCGCCGGATGATTCTTCCTGTTGCACGGAAAGCTTCCCATCGTTTAATTTTTACCGCATTGGATGAAGGTGTGGTATTGGATCAGATATACCTTTATACGCCTCGGATAAAATAGGGTGAACAAAGATATTCTGGATATTTGTGCATACAGAAATTACAATGAAAAACAACTGATAAAATGAAGAAGACTTTTTTAAAATCCTTGGCTGGTATTGCGGCCGTAGCTTTTGCCGTATCATGTACGGCACCGGCTCCAAAGTATAAAACGGTAGTTGTTGATGCTCCTTTTGCTATGGAACCCATCAAAGAATGTGTTTTTCCCGAACAAGATTTTTCCATAGTGGATTATGGTGCGGTGAAAGGTGGGGAAACAGTGAATACGGAAGCTATCGCCAAAGCCATAGCAGCTTGTAATAAGGCCGGAGGAGGTCGTGTGGTTGTTCCTGAAGGGGAATGGTTGACAGGACCTGTTCATTTTAAAAGTAATGTAAATCTTCATTTGGAAGAAAACGCCATATTACGCTTTACAGATAACCCCTCTGATTATCTGCCTGCTGTGATGACTTCATGGGAGGGTATGGAGTGTTATAACTATTCTCCATTGTTGTATGCTATGGATTGTGAGAATATTGCTATTACTGGAAAAGGGACACTGGCTCCTATTATGGATACTTGGAAAATTTGGTTCAAACGTCCTAAACCTCACATGGATGCTTTGAAAGAGTTATATACGATGGCTTCTACCGATGTACCTGTAGAACAGCGTCAGATGGCAAAAGGAGAAAACCATCTTCGTCCTCATCTGATTCATTTCAACCGGTGTAAAAATGTGCTGCTGGATGAATTTAAAATTCGTCAGAGTCCTTTCTGGACGATACATCTTTATATGTGTGATGGTGGTATCGTACGTAATCTGGATGTAAAGGCTCATGGTCATAATAATGATGGAATTGATTTGGAAATGAGTCGCAACTTCTTGATAGAGAACTGTGTGTTCGATCAGGGGGATGATGCTGTGGTTATAAAGGCAGGGCGTAATCAGGATGCATGGCGTTTGAATACTCCTTGTGAGAATATTGTGATACGCCATTGTGATATTTTGAAAGGACATACGTTACTGGGAATCGGTAGTGAAATGTCTGGTGGTGTACGGAATGTGTACATGCACAATTGTACGGCTCCCGATTCTGTATTCCGTCTTTTCTTTGCCAAAACCAATCATCGCCGTGGGGGATTTATTGAAAATATCTGGATGAAAAATGTGAAGGCGGGAAAGATGCAACGTGTACTCGAAGTGGATACGGATGTGCTTTACCAGTGGCGTGATTTGGTACCTACCTATCAGGATAGCATTACATTCATCAACGGACTTTATATGGATAGTGTGACTTGTGACCGTACCGAGGCTGTTTATGATTTGAAAGGCGATGCCCGTCTTCCTATCAAGAATGTGGAAATAAGGAATGTGACTGTAGGGGAAGTTACAAAGTTTGTGAAGAACGTGGTAAATGCGGAGAATGTGGTAGAGGAAAATATAATTTACAAGGAGAAACAAGATAAACAATGAAAACACAAAAAAAACTAGGGAGTGCTTTAGCTGCTCTGTGTGTGGCAGCCGTTACGGTTGCCCAACCGGCCTACAATTATTCGAAACTGCAAAAAGAACAGTTGGGGCGTGGCGTTGTGGCCATTCGTGAAAATCCATCGGATGTAGTGGTGTCGTGGCGTTACTTGTCTTCCGATCCGATCAATACTTCTTTCAATGTATATAGAAACGGAGAGAAAATAGCGGAAGTCCCCCATTCTACAGGTACTTTTTACCGGGATACTTACTCGGGTAATGAAAAAGCGGTATATACTGTAAAACCGGTGATAAATGGGATTGAAACAGGTAAATTGAATGGAAATTATACGTTGCCGGCTAATGCTCCGTCAGGTTATATCGATATTCCTTTGGACAGGCCGGCGGAAGGTGTGACTCCTTCGGGGCAAAAATACACCTATAGTCCTAATGACGCATCTATAGGTGATGTGGATGGGGATGGAGAATATGAAATTATCTTGAAGTGGGACCCCTCCAATGCACATGATAATGCACATGACGGTTATACCGGAAATGTTTATTTTGACTGTTATCGTCTGACCGGAGAAAAACTATGGCGTATTGACCTAGGGCATAATGTCCGTGCCGGAGCACATTATACCCAGTTTATGGTGTTTGATCTGGATGGAGATGGTAAAGCAGAAGTAGTCATGAAGACTTCTGATGGAACAAAGGATGGAAAAGGAAAGATAATAGGTGATGCCAAGGCTGATTACCGTGAACCGGGTATCACAGACGGAAATTCTCACGGGAATACACCTCGTAACCAAGGACGTATCCTGACCGGTAACGAATACTTGACCGTATTCAACGGACTAACAGGAGAAGCGATGAAAACAATTGATTATGTTCCGGCTCGTGGTAAGCTGACCGACTGGGGAGACAACCGTGCCAACCGCAGTGACCGTTTCCTGGCTTGTGTAGCTTATCTGGATGGAGTACATCCCAGTGTGGTGATGTGCCGTGGATATTATACCCGCACTGTGCTGGCGGCATTCGACTGGGATGGCAAGAACTTGAAACAACATTGGGTGTTCGACAGTAATAATCCGGGGTGTGGAGACTATGCCGGGCAGGGGAACCATAATCTTCGCGTAGGCGATGTGGACGGTGACGGATGTGATGAAATAATTTATGGTTCTTGTGCTATAGATCATGATGGAAAAGGATTGTATTCTACCCGTATGGGGCATGGAGACGCTATGCATCTGACACAATTTGCTCCCGGATTAAAAGGTTTGCAGGTTTGGGATTGTCATGAAAATAAGAAAGATGGTTCTACTTTCCGTAATGCGGCTACGGGTGAAGTGTTGTTTCAGGTGAAAAGTAGTATAGATGTAGGCCGGTGTATGGCTGCTGATGTTGATCCGCGCAATCCGGGAGTGGAGATGTGGTCGTCCGATTCAAAAGGAGTACGTAATATAAAAGGTGAAGTGATTCGTCCTGACCTCAAGAGCTTTTCAGTCAATATGGCTGTATGGTGGGATGGAGATTTGCTTCGTGAGTTGCTGGATAAAAACAGGATAACCAAGTATGATTGGGAAGACGATGTATGTCGTCCGTTAATGATATTTGATGGAACGGATTCAAATAATGGTACGAAGTCCAATCCTTGTTTGCAGGGAGATATAATAGGTGATTGGCGTGAGGAGGTGCTGCTCCGTACGGAAGATAATTCGGCACTTCGTCTGTATGTGTCGCGGATACCGACTGAATACCGTTTTCATACTTTCTTGGAAGATCCGGTGTATCGTATCAGTATCGCTACTCAAAATGTGGCATACAACCAGCCTACCCAGCCTGGTTTTTATTTCGGACCGGACTTGAAAGAGGGGATATTTAGAGGTTATGAATTTAAAAATAAATAAAGACTATATACCATGAATCTGAAAACATTAAGCATGATGGGCGCTCTGTTGCTGCTGGCAGGAACGGGTGTGAATGCGCAAAAGAAGAAAGAAGTACTGAATGATTCGAATACGCCGTTACACTTGCTGCAACCTGCATACAAAGTGCCTTACGGTATGCTCACTACAGAGGAGATAAAGGCCGATATGGATCGTGTCCTTCGTTATTTGGAAAGGAATACTCCGGCTCGTGTCGTTGATAAGAATACAGGTAAGGTTATTACGGATTATGCCAATATGACGGCTGATGCACAGCTGGAACGAGGTGCTTTCCGTCTGGCAAGTTATGAATGGGGGGTGACTTATTCAGCTATGTTGGCTGCTGCTGAGGCTACGGGGGATCAGGCTTATTATAAATATGTAACAGATCGTTTTCAGTTTCTGGCCGAGGTTGCTCCGCATTTCCGTAAAGTATTGGAAAAGTATGGAACTGTAGATCCGCAGATGAAACAAATTCTGACTCCTCATGCATTGGATGATGCCGGGGCGGTGTGCGCGGCTATGGTCAAAGTGCAGATGAAGAAAAATTCACCGGAACTTAAGCCGTTGATTGATAATTATATGGATTTTATTGTGAATAAGGAGTATCGTCTTGCTGATGGAACATTTGCCCGTACCCGTCCACAGCATAATACGCTATGGTTGGACGATATGTTTATGGGTATTCCGCCGGTAGCTTGGTATTCATGTATTGCCGGTGATAAAAAGCAAATGTATTTGAGCGAAGCTGTACGTCAGATATTTCAATTTGCGGACCGTATGTGGGTACCCGGGAAAAACCTTTTCCGTCATGGATGGGTGGAAGGTATGCAGGATCATCCTGCTTTCCATTGGGGACGTGCCAATGGTTGGGCGTTGTTGACTATGTGTGAGGTATTGGATGTGTTGCCGGAGGATTATCCTCAGCGCGATAAAATTTTAGAGCTGTTCCGTGCTCATGTACGTGGTCTTGCTGCATGCCAGAGTGGTGAAGGTTTCTGGCATCAGTTGCTGGATCGTAACGATTCTTACCTGGAAACTTCGGCCACGGCTATTTATGTATATTGCTTTGCCCATGCTATCAATAAAGGATGGATTGACGCTATGGCCTATGGACCGGTGGCACAGTTGGGATGGCATGCCGTTACCACCCAAATCAATGCGGAAGGTCAAGTAGACGGGACTTGTGTAGGTACAGGTATGGCTTTTGATCCGGCTTTTTATTATTATCGTCCGGTCAACGTATATGCCGCCCACGGCTATGGCCCGGTACTTTGGGCGGGTGCTGAGATGATTAATTTGCTGAACAAGCAGCATCCTAAAATGAATGACAGCGCCGTGCAGTATTACCGTACGGAACAAAAGACTTCCGAACCTATCTTCCATGTAATGGATGGTGGAACTAAATAAGAAAAAAACAGGATTTAAAAAAGAGGAAAATACCATGAAACGTGAAGCTTTTAAAATGTTCTTGAAGCCGGGCTTCGAGAAAGAGTATGAGAAGAGACATGCAGCCATCTGGCCGGAATTAAAAAAAATGTTGTCCGATGGAGGCGTATATGATTACTCCATTTATTGGGACAAGGATACCAATATTTTGTTTGCTTGTCAGAAAACTAAAGGAGAGGAGTCTTCGCAAGATATGGGAGCCAATCCTATCGTGCAGAAATGGTGGGACTATATGGCGGATATCATGGAAGTTAATCCGGATAATTCTCCGGTAACTATTCCGCTGCCCGAGGTCTTCCACATGGATTAAAATAAAAAAGAGTGTATCGATTCATTTTGATACACTCTTTTTTTATACCTTTGCAAGCACAAAAACACTGTGATAAATGATATGAAAAAACACATCTATACTCTATGGGCATTCTTTATTCTTTTCAGTCAGAGTATTGCCGCATCAGTCGAGGTGCGTTCTACTCATATGACTACGGGAGATGGAGTAGCCAATAATTCAATTCGATATATATATCAGGATAGCAAAGGCTTTATCTGGATGGGGACGCTGAATGGGCTTAGTCGTTATGATGGAAACTCATTTATGACCTTTCGTCCTGAGGGTGGAAATAAAATATCGTTGACAGACCATCGGATTCGTGATCTGGAAGAAGATAAAAATGGATTCTTGTGGATAACTACTTCTGCCGAGTTGATCAGTTGTTATGATTTGAAGAAAGATTGCTTTGTTGATTTTACCGGTTGTGGGGAATATGAGCAGCTGTATGGATACAAGATGACTGACCGTGAAGGTAATGTATGGCTATGGCAGGATGGAAACGGATGTCGTAAGGTGACTTATACGAATGGTGAATTTATATCTGTGGTTTTCAGAAAAGAGAACCATAATCTCCCTTCTGATAACGTTACCTATATATCCGAGGATGAACAAGGTAGAATATGGATTGGTAGTCATGACGGTGTAGCCCAAGTAGTAGGGGACAAGGCGGTGTCGGTAGTGGAAAAACATGATGCTTCTAAGATGATGTCTTTGGGTAAAGATGTTTTTTTCCTTTCGGGAACAGGACAGATTTCGTTGAAGAGAGAAGGAGAGGATAGCCGTATTGTCACCTGTTTGGGGGAAGGCAGTAAAGTGTATAGCACCATGCGCTTGCAAAATGACTGGATTGTTTTTATGGAAGATGGCAGCTATGTCTTCAATTTGAAGACCCATCAAGTGAGCCGGAATACGGAACTAAACATAGAAAAAGGGCAAGTGCAGATTGATAACCGGGGAAATTTTTGGATTTATAATCATACGGGTAAAGTATGGTATGTCAATGCCAAGACTAGATTTGTCAAGTCTTTCCAGCTGATTCCGGCTGATAAAGTAAATTATATAGATGAGGAACGTTACCACATAGTTCATGATTCTCGTGATATTGTTTGGATTTCCACTTATGGTAACGGTTTGTTTGCTTATGATTTGGCAACTGATGAATTACAACATTTTGAATCCAATATTAATGGATTCAGCCATATCACCTCTAATTTTTTGCAATATATAATGGAAGACCGGGCTGGTGGTATTTGGGTTAGTTCGGAATATACGGGTATTTCTCGTCTTTCGGTCTTGAATGAAGGGGCTGAGCGTATTTTTCCTGAAGATGAAACGTTATCAGACCGTTCAAATACCGTGCGTATGATTAACCGTATGCCTGATGATAAGATTTGGCTGGGTACTCGTCGTGGAGGATTGTATGTTTATGACTCTCATTTGAAAACGATAGAGAGCAGTCGTTATTTTGATTCTAACATTTATGCTGTTGAGGAAGGGGATGATGGCAGTATTTGGTTGGGGAGTCGTGGAAACGGATTGAGTATTGACGGAAAATGGTACACCTATCACTCGGATGATCCTCTGTCTGTTGCGAATAACAATATTTTTACTCTTTATCGGGATCGGAAAAACAGAATGTGGATCGGTACTTTTGGCGGTGGATTGAACTTGGCGGTTAAGGAAAAAGATAAGTATGTATTCAAGCGGTTTTTGAACAATTTTTATAGCCAGCGCCAGATTCGTGTGATCCAGGAAGACAATAATGGATGGATGTGGGTGGGCACTAGTGCCGGAGTTTACATA
Organism: Phocaeicola sartorii JCM 17136 = DSM 21941; assembly: GCF_054653615.1. Taxonomy (NCBI): domain Bacteria; kingdom Pseudomonadati; phylum Bacteroidota; class Bacteroidia; order Bacteroidales; family Bacteroidaceae; genus Phocaeicola; species Phocaeicola sartorii. The sequence continues at coordinate 3,866,504 of NZ_BAAIFW010000005.1, read as the reverse complement.
TTTAATCCTGATTCGTTAATGAATAATCCGGAGAACTATATTGCTTATAATTATAATAACGGTAAGTTACGTAGTAATGAAATTAAGTGTATCCATCAAGATAGTAAAGGTAGGATATGGGTAGGCACTTCAGGAAAGGGATTCAGTATGTGTATGCCTGAAGGGGATTACAAGAACTTGACTTTTGAACATTATGATGGAAGTAACGGACTGGTAAACAGTATGGTACAGTCTATTATTGAAGACAGGGAAGGCAAACTTTGGGTTGCGACGGAATATGGAATTTCTCGTTTTGATCCGGATACGCATGCTTTTGAAAATTTCTTTTTCTCGGCGTACGCATTGGGGAATGTGTACAGCGAGAACAGTGCTTGTGTGAGCAAGGATGGTAAACTGATGTTCGGTTCCAATTATGGATTAGTTGTTATCACTCCCGGCAAAATCGTGAATAATTCTACGGTAACTCCTATGGCAGCCTTTACCAATCTTCGAATCAATGGCATTGCCATGCGTCCGGGTGATGTGGATTCTCCGTTAGACCGTTCGCTGATTTATACAGATGAGATTGAGTTGAAATATTTCCAAAATTCTTTTGTCATAGATTTCTCTACATTTGATTATTCCGGAACGAATGGTACTAAATATACATATCGGTTGGATAATTATGATAAAGAGTGGAGTGTACCGTCTTCGTTGAATTTTGCAGCCTATAAGAATTTGGCACCTGGTACTTATAAATTGCGGGTGAAAGCTTGCAATGGAGTCGGGATATGGGGAGATAAAGAAACGGTTTTGAAGATTATTGTTGTCCCCCCTTTCTGGAAAACTACTTGGGCTTTCTTTATTTATGCTATTTTGATAGGGGTGGCATTATACATCACTTTCAGATTGATGCGTGACTTCAATGCTTTGCGTAACCGGGTGCAGGTAGAGAAACAGCTGACTGAATATAAATTAGTTTTTTTCACGAATATCTCTCATGAGTTCCGTACTCCCTTGACTTTGATACAGGGAGCATTGGAAAAGATTCAGCGTGGTGGCAAAATCCCTAAAGAAATGGCATATTCATTGAAAGTCATGGATAAAAGTACCCAGCGTATGTTGCGCTTGATCAATCAGTTGTTGGAATTCCGTAAGATGCAGAATAATAAACTGGCTCTTTCTTTGGAGGAAACGGATGTCATGGCTTTCTTGTATGAAATCTTTCTGAGTTTCAATGATGCTGCTGAGTCTAAGAATATGGATTTTAAGTTTCTGCCATCTGTAGCCTCTTATAAGATGTTTATTGATAAGGGTTATTTGGATAAGGTGACCTATAATTTATTGTCTAATGCCTTCAAATATACGCCCAGTGGTGGAAAGGTGACTTTTTCGGTGACGGTGGATGAAGTCGGGAAACAGTTGGTCATATCGGTGGCCGATTCCGGAGTAGGTATTCCTAAAGAAAAGCGTGATGAGTTGTTTAAGCGTTTCATGCAAAGCAGTTTCTCGGGTAGTAGTGTAGGAGTCGGCCTGCATTTAACACATGAACTGGTGTGTGTGCACAAAGGTGCGATAGTCTACACTGAAAATGAAGGGGGCGGGTCCATATTTACAGTCAGTTTGCCTACTGATATTTCTGTTTATGAGGAAAAAGATTTCCTGATCCCCCATAATGTGTTGCTGGAAGAGGAGGAAGTACATCATGCGGCTGTTCTTGCAGAAGAAGCATTGGCACAAGAAGGGGGAGTGGAACTTCCAGCTGCACCACTTAATAAGCGGAAAGTACTTATTATAGAAGATGATAACGATGTACGTGAGTTCTTGAAGGAAGAAGTGGGACAATATTTTGAAGTTGTGGTCGAGGCGGATGGTCCGTCGGGATTGGAACGTGCACGCACGTATGATGCTGATTTGATCATCTGTGATGTGTTGATGCCGGGGATGACAGGTTTTGAGGTAACCCGGAAACTGAAGAATGATTTTGATACAAGTCATATACCTATTATTTTATTGACGGCTATGAGTTCTGCCGAAAGCCATCTGGAAGGTGTGGAAAGTGGTGCGGATGCATATATTACCAAACCATTTAGTCCGAAACTGCTGTTGGCACGCGCTTTCAAACTGATAGAGCAGCGTGAGAAATTGCGTGAGAAGTTCTCGAATGATCCGAATATGGTACGTCCGGCTATTTGTACTTCTGACAAGGATAAAGAATTTGCTGACAGGCTGCAGATCGTTATGGATCAACAGATTGGTAATGCTCAGTTTACGATTGATGAGTTTGCTTCGATGATGGGGTTGGGACGGACTGTCTTTTATCGTAAGGTGCGCGGAGTGACGGGGTATTCACCCAATGAATATATTCGGATTATCCGTATGAAGAAAGCGGCTGAACTGTTGTTGGAAAATCGTTATACAGTGGCCGAAGTTTCTTATAAGGTAGGTATTAATGATCCGTTCTATTTTAGTAAATGTTTTAAGCAACAATTCGGTGTGGCACCTTCTGTTTATTTGCGTGGAAAGGAAGAGGTCGGAGCACAGGAAACAGAAAAGAAGGACTGATGAAAGATGTCTTTAAAAGTGAGTGAAAGGGGCTACATAAAAAGAAGGTGTGTCGTAATACACGATGCGCCTTCTTTTTTTCATTGACTATAAAAATCGACTCATTTTTTTTAACTGCGATCTTTTGAGGATTTCTTTGGTTTATGTGTTCGCAACATCTAAATAGAACAACTGTAAGCTCATAAAACGGTCTAATCAGCCAATCCATACCTTCTTTAGTCATTTTTGCACACATCTTTTTTATATTGAAGGCAATGGCAAAGAAGGCAAAGTCCATGAAGACCTTATCCTTTCCAAAATGGCGGAAACGTTTGTAATTCATATTGTTTTTCATTTGTCCGAACACGGCTTCCGGTTCTATGCATCTCTGTCCTCTGTGTTTCAGTCCTTCCTCTGAGCAGAGCAGCTCTTTGGCTTTTTGCTTGTATTCTCTGAGTCTGTGATTCAACTCTATCGTTCTGTTCCCCTTTGCTTTAAAACATCGGCATCTTAGCGGACAGCCCTCACATCTGATGGCTCTGTACCTGGCATTTTCGCTGACATATCCGGATGCTGTTTTCACATGTCTAGTCCCTATCCTTTGCATCTTCTGTCCCATGGGGCAGATACAAAAGTCATGTTCTTCATTGTAGTAGAAGTTTTCCGCCTTGAACGGGTCCGGTTTGAACCTCGGCCGCTGTTCCATGTGGAAGTAGTTGTACTTGACGTAGGCTTCCATACCGTTTTCTGACATGAAACGGTAATTCTCCTCAGAACCGTAGCCGGAATCGGCAACCACCGTATGGGCCAGCCTGTCATATCTGCTTGAGAAGGATTGCAGGAAAGGTATCAGGGTCAGTGTATCCGTAGGGTTCGGGAAGAGTGCAAAGTCAGTAATGAACTGGTTCCCGGTGCCGATCTGGAGGTTGTAACCGGGCTTTGTCTGGCCGTTACGCATGGCATCCTCCTTCATTCTCATAAAAGTAGCGTCATTGTCCGTTTTGGAATAGGAGTTCCTGTCCTGCAGCGTGTCCAGACGGTTGTCGTATTCCTGCAGCTTGTCCCTGTGCTCTTCCAGCTCCTTCAGCTGTTTGCGTTTCTTTTTCAACGCAGTCTTTTCCTCTTTCGTGGAGGGTTCAGGAACCTGTTCGAGTGCTTGACGCAATTCTCCCGCCATTTCAGTCAGCATGGCCGGAGTGAAATCAATCTCCTCATTGCTTTCCGATGAGTTCTCCTGGGCGATGTCATCGTCTATCTGTTCCAACAGGACATGTATCTTCTTCATCAGACGTTCACGGTTCCGCCCAACCGTTTTCCGCCAGACGAAAGTATACTTGTTGGCTTTGGACTCAATCTTTGTCCCGTCAATGTATTCCACATTCAAGCTGATGAAGCCTTTGGAAGAGAGAAGGAGTACGGTTTGGGTAAACACCTCGTTGATTTCCTTCTTCACCCGGTTACGGAAACGGTTGATGGTGATGAAATCAGGTCTCTCATATCCGGCAAGCCAGATATAATGGATGTCACGGTGAAGGAGCTTTTCGATTTTCCGGCAGGAGTAGATGTTGTTCATATAGGCATACAGAATGACCTTGAGCATCATCCTGGGATGGTAAGGGCTGCGGCCGCATTCCTTATACAACTTTCTGAAACTTTCAAGGTTCAGGCTCTCAACCAGAGCGTTAACCATGCGCACCGGTTCGTTTTCTGCAATATCCTCGTCTATTCTTGGAGGAAAAAGCACTGTTTGGTTGGAATTGTAAGGACGAAAATGTATCTTTGTCATAGTATAAAATGTTATGCCTAAAGATACAAAATCTTTAGGTAATAACAAAGCCCCTGCTTGTGAAAGTCGGGGCTTTGTGCATAAAAAAAGAGGTGTGCATTTTGACACACCTCCTTTTTATGTAGGAAATGATAAATCTTACAGATTAACTCTTTTTTCCTGAATTCTAGCTTTCTTGCCGGTAAGAGCACGTAAGTAGTACAATTTAGCACGACGAACTTTACCAACTTTATTAACAGTGATACTGTCGATAGCCGGAGATTCGATAGGGAAAATACGTTCAACACCTACAGTTCCAGACATCTTACGAACGGTGAAACGTTTTTTGTCACCATGTCCAGCGATTTTGATAACAACACCACGGTACAACTGTACACGTTCCTTGCTACCTTCAACGATACGGTATGCTACTGTAATAGTATCACCAGCTTTGAATGAAGGATGCTGTTTGCCAGTAGCAAATGCTTCTTCAGCAATTTTAATTAAATCCATTTTCTTTGATTTTAAATTGTTTATCGTTACCAACGCAACATATCAAGTAACTCTTCTTTGACAGCGATTGCGCGAAAGCGGTGCAAAATTACTAGATTTTTGTCATACAGCCAAATATAAATTCAATTATTTTTCATCTCATATCGTTGGCTGCAACCTCTTTTTTAACTACATTTGGGCAATAAACAACGAATAAACATGAGACCAAACCGAATTATGTGTATGATTTCGGCAGGAATAGCAGCCGGAGTTTTTATGTTTTCAAGCTGTCAATCAGGGTATTCACTGGCTTCGGTTGAAGGAGGCAGGATAGAAGTGACAGCAGCATGGGATGCTAGTCCGGACTCGGCAGCAGTCGCTGTTCTGGCTCCTTATCAAAAAACGGTAGATAGTATAATGTCCCCGGTGATAGGCCGGAGTGCCCGTTTTATGGATCGTTTTCGTCCCGAAAGTGAATTGTCTAATTTGGTGGCGGATATTCTGCGTCGCTCTGCTTCCGCATATATAGGACGTATCGCCGATGTGGGAGTGACGAATATGGGCGGACTGCGTACGGCTTTGCCCGAGGGAAATATTACTTACGGTAATATTTATGAAATAACTCCCTTTGAAAATACCTTGTGCATTGTTACCATGAATGGTATCTTGCTGCGTGAGCTTTTTGAAAACATAGCTGCCGTGCACGGGGAAGGATTAAGCGGAGCCCGTTTGGAAATCTCTAGAGACGGAAAACTGCTGAACGCTACGGTAGGCGGGAAAGAGATAGAGGAAACCCGGGAGTATAAAGTGGCTACATTGGATTATCTGGCTGAGGGAAATGACCACATGACTGTTTTTACTAAAGTGGCCGATGCGGATAAATTGTTGCCTGAAAAGGCCACAGTACGTCAGTTGTTTCTGAACTATGTGAGTGAACAAACGAAAGCCGATAAGAAAATAGACTCAAAAATAGAGGGAAGAATTACTGTTAAAGAATAAAACAGCCTTATCATGAAACGAATATATGTATTGTTTACTGCTTTGTGCGTATGTAGTGTACTGGCAGCCCAAGATGTCAAAGAACTCTTGATACTTCATACCAATGATACCCATAGCCGTGTGGAACCTATTCCTGTCACAGATCCGAATCCGGAGTTTGCAGGAAAAGCCGGCTTTGTACGCCGTGTAACCTTAATAAAAGAAATGCGGAAAGAGAATAAAGATTTGTTGCTGTTTGATTGTGGCGACTTTTCACAAGGTTCTCCTTATTATAATATGTTTGGCGGTGAGGTTGAAGTGAAGCTGATGAATGAAATGGGGTATGATGCCGGTACTATTGGTAATCATGAATTTGATTTTGGTCTGGATAATATGGCGCGTCTTTTCAAAATGGCCGTTTTCCCTATTGTTTGTGCTAATTATGGTGTACAAGGAACTGTTTTGGAGGGGCTTGTCAAACCGTATGTTGTTTTGGAACGTAAGGGGGTAAAGATCGGTGTGTTCGGACTGAGTCCTGCGTTAGAGGGGTTAGTGCAGGCGAAAAACTGTGAAGGGGTGATTTTTGAAAATCCGATAGAAGCTGCCCGGCGTGTGGCGGATGTATTGAAGAATCAGGAAAAATGTGATCTGGTGGTTTGTTTGTCTCATTTGGGATGGCAGGGAAAAAACTATTCTGACGAGACGTTGATTTCCAATACTCGTAACATTGATATTGTCTTGGGGGGGCATTCGCATTCTTATTTTGATAAGACTCTGTTTTATAAGAATTTAGATGGCAAAGAGATCCCGCTACAACAAATGGGGAAAAATGCTGTTTATGTGGGGAAAATGAAAGTAAAGATGGAAAAGAATTGATACTTGCCCTTGCATGGAGGAAGAACTATAATTGAAGAAACTAGATGAGGAAAAATGTATTGTTATTTATAGGCTTATGTATTGTCGGATGTGTGATGACGTATGCACAGCAGGTACCTGGTGTGTTGCAAAAGGGGGGGGCGGATATTCAGGACTGCAAGGCATGGGTGGATGAACGGCTTTCTGGAATGACTTTGAAGGAAAAGATAGGGCAACTGTTCATACATACGGTGGCTCCTCTTCAGACCCAGCGGAATAAAAATAATATATATGCAGCTATAAAGGAATATAAAGTAGGAGGATTGCTTTTTTCAGGCGGTCAGTTGTCCAACCAGGTTTTATTGACTAATTATGCGCAGAGTCTGGCGGAAGTGCCTTTGTTCATTACTTTCGATGGCGAATGGGGACTAGCTATGCGTTTGAAGGGAACTCCTCGTTTTCCAAGAAACAGAGTTTTGGGATGCATACAGGATAATGAATTGCTTTATGAATATGGTAAGGAAGTAGCCCGCCAATGTAAGGAAATAGGTGTGCAGATCAATTTTGCTCCGGTAGCTGATGTGGATGTAAATCCTCGGAATCCTGTTATTAACACCCGTTCTTTTGGTGGTGATCCCCGGAATGTGGCTCGGAAGGTGGTGGCTTATGCCCGTGGTTTGGAAGATGGAGGGGTATTGTCTGTCTGTAAACATTTTCCGGGACATGGAGATACGGAAGTGGATTCCCATAAGGCATTGCCGGTTTTGAATTTTGATCGTGCCCGTTTGGATAGTGTTGAACTTTTTCCGTTTAAAGAAGTTGTTAAAGCAGGGTTGGGAGGTATGATGGTTGGGCATTTGGAGGTGCCTGAACTGGGTAAGAATCCGGCTTCGATTTCTTCACATATTATTTATCATTTGCTCTGTCGGGAATTGGGCTTTCAAGGCTTGGTCTTTACAGATGCTTTGGAGATGAAAGGTATTTCGCAGCATGAGAATATATGCGCTCAAGCCTTGATAGCAGGCAATGACTTATTATTGGCTCCCCGTAATTTGAAGAGAGAGCTGGATGGTGTTTTAAATGCCGTAAAAAGTGGAAAGCTATCTGAAGAAGTGATTACGGAGAAATGTCGTAAGGTATTGACTTATAAATATGTTTTAGGGTTGAAAAATAAACCTCACGTCCAACTTTCCGGTCTGGAGAAGCGATTGAACCGTCCGGAAACGAAGGAGCTGATTCTTCGTTTGCAGAAAGCGGCTATAACGGTTCCTGCTAATGCAGGTGGAATCTTGCCCTTGGACTCAAAATTGAAGGGTACGGTGGTGCTGAATATAGGAAAAACGTCCGGTGCGGGGCTTGCTTTTTATAATCGTTTGCAGAAAACACTTCCTCTCACACGTGTCGTTGCTCGTCCGGATTCGATGGAAGCTGTCAGAAGGCAATTGTCCGGTAGTCAGCGTGTGATTGTGGTGATTACTTCGGATGATTACAAAAAATACAGAACAATGCTTGATTCGCTTCCGGATGATCTGCCTGTTGTCTATGTATATCTGATGCCGTTAAAGTCCATGTCGGACCTGAAGGGCTATTGGAAGAAAGCGGCGGCTGTAGTATTGGGACATACTGATGAATCCGTCATTCAGGAGTATGTGGCTGATGTTTTGGTGGGAAAGGCGGTGGCGGACGGACGCTTGTCAGTGGCTGTAGCCGATTTGTTTAAACCGGGTGACGGAGTGACCATGGCTCCTGAGGTGCCTCGTATTTATAGACCCGAGGATTATGGTATGGACTCCAAAATGCTGGAGAAGATAGACGGGATAGCTATGGAAGGAATCAAGGCGAAGGCTTATCCCGGTTGTCAGATTCTGATCTTAAAAGATGGCCAACCAGTCTATGATAAGTCGTTCGGTACTTTCACTTATGAAAGTGCCCGAAAGGTGGGGAAGGATGATTTATATGATCTGGCTTCGTTGACTAAGACAACGGCAACGCTGCTGGCCGTCATGAAACTTTATGATGAAGGTAAATTTGGTTTGACCGACCGCATATCCCAATACATTCCAGCTTTAAAAGGTACGGATAAGGAACGTGTCACTATAGAAGAGCTGTTGTTGCATCAGTCGGGCATTCCCGCTTTTTGGCCTTTTTATAGGGAGGCTATAGATAAAGACAGTTATAAAGGAGCTTTGTACAGAGCGAGACCGGATGCCAGTCATCATACGCAAATAGACACACGGCTGTATGTTATTGATAGGTTCGATTATAAGAAGGAACTGATGGCGGAATCTTTCTCAGCCGATTATCCTTTACAGGTAGCTGACAGTATGTTCCTTCATCGTTCTTTTCGTGATACCATTATAGCACAAATAGGACGTATTCCATTAAAAGACAGGAGATACCGTTATAGTTGCCTGAACTTTATGTTATTGAAGGAAATGGTGGAGAATATCAGTAAAATGCCTATGAATCTTTTTTTGGATAAAGAGTTCTATAAACCGATGAAGATGAACCGTACCGCTTATTTGCCGCTTCGGCAGTTTAAAAAGGAGGAGATTGTTCCTACGGTAAAAGTAGATTATTTGCGTAAAGGAAGGATGCTGCAAGGCTATGTGCATGATGAGGCGGCTGCCTTTATGGGCGGTGTTTCGGGAAATGCCGGCTTGTTCTCTACCGCCTGGGATGTGGCAAAAGTTTATCAGTTATTGATTGATGGCGGAGTTTATAATGGTAAGCGTTATCTGAGCAGGGAGACTTGTGATCTGTTTCTGACTCATACTTCGAATATCAGCAGGAGGGGATTGGGATTCGACAAGCCGGATGTGAAAAATAGTGCGAAAAGTCCGTGTGCGGAGGAAGCCCCTGAAGAAGTGGTAGGACATACAGGTTTTACCGGAACTTGTGCCTGGGCGGATCCGAAAAATCATCTGGTTTTTGTTTTTCTGAGTAATCGGATTTATCCGCGTCCTTTTGACCATAAACAGTTGATGCGGCTAAACATCCGTCCTCGTATGCAACAGGTTATGTATCAGGCGTTGATGAAATGATCATATTTAGATTAAATACAAATTAGTGCATTTTTGTAATCTCTATGTGACAACTAATAGAGAAAAGCTGTATATTTGCTCTATCAATTAGTACTAATAATTTAATAATTAAAGAAAATGGCTTACGTAATTAGTGACGATTGTATCGCTTGCGGTACTTGTATCGATGAATGCCCGGTAGAAGCAATTTCTGAAGGCGATAAGTATTCTATCAATCCGGATCTGTGTACAGAATGCGGAACTTGTGCTGATGCTTGTCCTTCTGAAGCTATTCACCTTGGCTAAGAAGCAATACAATTTTGTTCTTTAAAGTAAAAAAACGATCGTTTCTATATCAATGGAAACGGTCGTTTTTTGTTTTTCTTAAAGTTTGTATGTCTGCTTTTTACATAAAGGGCCTTGGAATCAGATTCATCATTAAAAGATCTTATCTGCATCCCTAAACTTTTTCTGACATTAGGTTAAGTTTTTTTTCTTGTTTGTTTTATCTCCGCAAGCTTATGGAGATAACTCCAAAGGCTATGGAGATAGCATACATCCGTGTAAAAAGATTTGATTTAAAGAAAGAAAAGGCTTATGCTATAGGGTGGGGTATGATAAGAGACAGGCATTATAGAAGAATCCGGATGCCTGTCTCTAGTTGGATAAGGATATCTTATTTTAATAGGGCTAATGCTTCGTTGATACGGCACATGGCTTTTACAATATTTTCATCAGAAGTAGCATAACTCATGCGGATGCATTCGGGAGAACCGAATGAAGTGCCTCCTACACATGCCACATGACCTACTTCAAGCAGATACATTGCTAAATCGTCAGCATTATTGATTTTGCGGTCACCGGCAGATTTACCAAAGAAAGAATCACATTTAGGGAACAAGTAGAATGCTCCTTGAGGTATGTTTACTTCAAATCCCGGAATCCCCTTTGCCAGTTTTACAATCAGGTCACGACGGCGCTGGAATGCTTGGCGCATTTCCTCTACGGGAGCCTGAGTGCCTGTATAGGCAGCTTCGGCAGCTTTCTGGGAAACAGAACATGGACCTGAGGTATATTGTCCTTGCAACTTGTTTACAGCTTTTACAATCCATTCCGGACCGGCAATGAACCCGATTCTCCATCCTGTCATAGCGTATGCTTTTGAGACACCGTTTACAATGATTACATTGTCGTGGATCTCGGGGAATTGGGCGATGCTTTCATGTTTGCCGTTGTATGTGATATGTTCGTAAATTTCATCGGCTATAACATATACTTGCGGGTGTTTTGCCAGGACAGCAGCCAGACCAGCCAGTTCTTCCTTGGTATAAACAGAACCGGTGGGATTTGACGGAGAGCAAAGAATCAATGCTTTGGTCTTGGGAGTAATCGCTGCCTCCAGTTGTGCGGGGGTGATTTTGAAATCCTGATCAATACCGGCCGTAACAATAACAGGGGTTCCGTCAGCTAATTTCACCATCTCAGGATAACTTACCCAATAGGGGGCGGGGACTATAACTTCATCACCATCATTAACTAGAGCCATAATCGTATTACAAACAGACTGCTTGGCACCGTTTGCGCAGGAGATTTGTGCAACTGTATAGTCCAATCCGTTTTCATTCTTCAGTTTGGCTACGATAGCGTTGCGAAGTGCAGGATATCCCGGAACCGGAGAATATCTGGAAAAGTTATCATCTACAGCTTTTTTTGCTGCTTCTTTGATGTGGTCCGGGGTATTGAAGTCCGGTTCACCCACACTTAAATTAATGACATCAACTCCTTGTGCTTTTAACTCATTGCTCTTTTGAGACATGGCCAATGTTGCTGAAGGAGACAAACGGTTCAGACGATCTGATAATTGGTTCATTGCTATTGTTTTTAATGTGTTTAAGTTTATTTGCTGCAAAATAAAGGATAATATCTCAATTATGAAAGTAACTCAGGTGGAATCGTATAAAAAATGATATGATTTTGCCTGAGTTGTTGTGTTTTTTATTTGCTGAAGTGCAATGTATGTCCCATTCTGTCTTTTTTGGTTTTTAAATAACGTTCGTTATATTTGTTGGGCGTAATTTCAATGGGAACATTTTCAACGATGGATAAGCCGTATGATTCCAGTCCCACGCGTTTTACAGGGTTGTTTGTCAGCAGACGCATTTGGGTGACGCCTATACTGCGTAGTATCTGTGCTCCGACTCCATAATCGCGTTCATCTGCCTGATGTCCTAAAAGGATATTGGCTTCTACAGTATCTACGCCATTTTCTTGTAATTTATAAGCTTTCATCTTTTCCATCAGCCCTATGCCTCTTCCTTCCTGATTTAAATAAACAACGGCGCCTTTTCCTTCTTTCTCAATCATTTGCAACGCTTTGTGCAGTTGTTCTCCACAGTCACAACGCATGGATCCGAAAATATCACCAGTGGCACAAGAAGAATGCACGCGTACCAGAACGGGCTCTCCTTCTTTTATTTCACCTTTTATAATAGCGATGTGTTCTAAACCATTGCTTTTCTGGCGGAAAGGTATCAGACGGAAGTGACCGTATTCAGTCGGCATGTCCACTTCCACTCCTTTTTCTACTAATGACTCTTTTTTCAGGCGATAGGCAATCAAGTCACGGATGGAAATAAGTTTCAGACCCCATTCGTCGGCCATTTTCCTTAGTTCGGGCAGACGTGCCATAGTTCCGTCCTCACTCATTATTTCCATCAGTGCGGCAGCAGGGTATAGTCCTGCCAGACGCGCCATGTCGATGCTGGCTTCTGTATGACCTGCACGTCTCAGTACGCCTTTGTCTTGTGCATATAGTGGGTTGACATGTCCCGGACGTCCGAATGTCTCGGGAGTCGATGCGGGGTCGGCAAGGGCGCGGATGGTGGCGGCCCGGTCGTGGATGGAGACTCCGGTGCTGCAACCTTCCAGTTTGTCTACCGTTACTGTGAAGGGGGTTCCCAATACCGATGTGTTTGTATCTACCTGATGGGGTAATTCCAATTCCTTGCAACGGGAAATGGTGATAGGTGCACAAAGTACGCCACGCGCATGTTTCAGCATGAAATTGACTTGTTCGGGAGTAATTTTTTCTGCAGCAACAATTAAATCGCCTTCGTTCTCACGATCTTCGTCATCCACTACAATAACAAACTTACCTTCACGGAAGTCAGCTATTGCTTCTTCGATGGTATTTAGTTTTAATTCTTCCATAGTCAAATTATAAATGATTTATTGTTTATTCTTTCTTGAATTTCCCGGTTGGTATGGATGATGTTTTTTAAATCTTTGTCCAGCCGGATGCTGAACCGCCAGATGCGGAAATAGAAGAACAGGCCTACCGGTACAATGATTCCTGCCAGTAAATTCAGCCATTGGTTGTTGAACGGACTTTTATGGGCTTTGGTGGACAAAATGGGATATTTATTCAAGTATTCCAATAATACTCCATCCTTGCTGTTGGATAATTCTTCTATGAGCCGTTCCATTTTGGCGCTGATACCGGCTATGACATCATCGTGTCTCTTGTTGGTGAAGATACGGATATAGTTAGGTGCGTTTGTCAGCCGATGCCGTGCAGCATATTCATTGCAGGCATTGCACAGCTCGTCCAGTTCTATTGGTATGCGCGTGTAATCCGGATCTTCTATAATCACCTCCTTCTTGAATACATGGCGTGAGGGGCGCAGGCCCAGCAGCATACGGAAGAAGTTGATATATATTTCAGCGTTGAACACCACCGAGTCATTGTTTGATTTATAAGTAAAGAAAGCTCCGATGGGGGCAAGCACAAGGGAACTCATCCATACACCCAATATCATATTCATTTCGCCACTTTTAGCTACACGGGTTGCTCCAGAGTCAATGATATAATAGATTACGAAAATCAGGACCGATACCACTACGGGCATTCCTAAACCTCCTTTGCGGATGATGGCTCCCAAAGGCGCGCCGATGAAGAAGAAAATCAAACAGCTTAGGGAGAGGGTGATTTTTTTGTGCCAGTCGGCTTCGTGTTTTCGGATATTGTTGTCCGCATCTGTGGTTTGATAGCTTTTCATGTTCCATTCGCTAGCCAGTGATTCGGTACGATCCGCCGCACTACCCAGTGTCTTGTCTTTTTCTGCCAACGTATAGGAGTTGAACAGGCTGTCCACATTGATTTTGTTGTTTGTCTCAACTATTTTTACAGAGTCTGCTTTCGACAATACGATATTGCGATAAGTTGAGGCTTTTATTTCATTGTACATGCTTCTTCCCAGACTGTCGGCACGATGGCTCAGCGAGTCAATGGACTGGCTGATTTCAATCATGTTCTTACTGTCCGAACGGTCACTTAAAAAACTGCCGTCTACCATATTGAATCCGCCGTCAAATTCAATAATGGTATGTTTCTCTCTGAAAGTTTCACGTCGATAGGGGACATTATTGGACGAAATGGTCTGCGATTTCAGATTTTCGAACTGTTCTCCGTTATACAGATGCAGATACAGATGTTGTTTGTCTGCTGTCATCTCCATTTTTCCTTCGGAAGCCCATATGATGTGGGCGTTTTCAAATCCGTCTGAGAAGTTGTAGATCAGCACATCTTTCAGCATTCCCGTTTCACGGTCTTTCTGTTTTACATATATATTATATCCCTCGATTTCGTCGTAAAATACCCCTTCCGGAATGTCCAGTTCAGGTGAAGTCTGTTTCATGGACACTAGTAAAGTCAGCAGTTTGATCTGCGCTTTGGGGGCTATGACGTTTTGAAAATAAAAAGAGGTGCAACACAGGAAGGTGCAGAAAATAATCAGTGGGCGTATGATCCTTAATAAAGGAATGCCCGCTGCTTTCATAGACAGCAATTCATATCTTTCGCCAAAGTTGCCGAATGTCATCAAGGCGGCTAATAAGATTGCCAAAGGCAGGGATAAAGGAATCAGGGTCAGAGCAGAATAAAAGAAAAATTGTGCCAAAACACTCATCTCCAATCCTTTTCCGACCAACTCATCTACATACCTCCATAGAAACTGCATCATGAAGATGAAGAGACAGATAAAAAAAGTACCTATAAAGAGCATCAAAAAGCTCTTCAAGATAAATATATCTAATTTTTTTACGCGTAGCATTATTTCATTTTGTGCAACTATCAAGGCACAAAATTAGCATAAAAAACGGAGAGCAAAGACAACTTTTGCATATTTTTATAGAATTACAGTCCACTTACCCTTTTTAGCTTTTCTATTTCGGAGTCCCAAAGCTCTTTCGTATCTTCTATTTCATCGGGTTCTGCCCAATCAATCACCTCCAGCATATAGTCGGAAGTCAGTTCATTATAGACCATTTTCAATTCAAAATAGGCTTTAGGGTCTTCATCATCCAGCCATCGGAAACGTATAAAACTGTTAACCCGGAAGTTTACCACTTCAACTTGCCTTGTTTCTGTTTTCCCCCAATGAAAGGTGAATACTTTGTCTTTGAATGTCACCTTGTCCGCAAACCATGTCTCCAGGCCGGATGGGGTACTAATAATAGACCACACGATATTGCCGGAGCCGGCTTTCAACATGTACTCCAAACGAATTTTTTCTTTTCCCATAGGTTAGCTTTTTAAAGTTTCGGTGGCAAATTAAGCCAAATTTTCTTATTTACCATAATAAATACTATGTTTTTTGAAATATTTATCGTCCCCATACTAAGCTGTTTTTCTATTAAAACATAAATTTAGCAAGAAAAAGTTCTCTGGAATGTTGCAAGATTCAAAATAACTCCCTATCTTTGCACCCGCAATTGAGAAATGATGGCGGGATAGCTCAGCTGGTTAGAGCGCATGATTCATAATCATGAGGTCCCCAGTTCAATCCTGGGTCCCGCTACAATGAACAATTTTAGACTGTTGAGAGGCTTCCACTCTTGGCGGTCTTTTTAAAAAAAGATGGCGGGATAGCTCAGCTGGTTAGAGCGCATGATTCATAATCATGAGGTCCCCGGTTCAATCCCGGGTCCCGCTACACAGAAACAAGGTATTTATGAGTTCCTATCATGAATACCTTGTTTCTGTTTTATCTATATGGACTTATTTTTCTTCGCATAAAGAATCATAATTGAATAATTTTTATGTAAATTTGCTACTTATATCAATCAAAGTTGTAACTTTAGCTGAATTATGAGAAACGCATTCTATAGGGAAGGGAATTTGTGGCTGTATAGATTCTGCCTTTGGGTGGCGGTTTTATTATGGCTGCCTGTATCCTTGTCGGCTGTTGACTTTCCGGATTTAACTTTTCGTACTATTACTATTTCGGACGGTTTGTCTAACAATATTGTTAATACCATTTATAAAGATAAAAGAGGGTTTACTTGGTTGGGCACCCAGACCGGACTGGATCGTTTTGACGGTATCAATGTGAAAAGTTTTTTTCAGTTTTCAGGACGTACCATTTTTTCCATAGCCGAAACGGATTCTGTTTATTTGTGGGTGGGTACGGATAAAGGGTTATGGAGGCTTGACAGGAAAACAGACCAAGTGAAACCGGTCGCTTTGGATACAAAGTCATTGGAGGTTAGAGCGGTTTTTGTCAGTCGGACAGGGCGATTATTGGTTGGAACCACTCACGGACTTTTTATCTATCAGGAGAATGATTTCAGCAAGGTGCTTTTCGGATCAAATGCTTTGTCTTCTACCAATTTTCTCACCGGCATTGTGGAAGGGCATAAAGATACTTTTTGGTTGACTTCACAAGGTGGTTTGATAGAATATAATATTGCAACTGGCCAATCGGAAGTATATACTTATCAGGATGATGAGAAGGTTGTCGGTTATTTTTCTTGTCTGGCTCTTTTGAAAGAAAAGTTATATTTAGGAACCGCCGGTAATGGAATGCTGGTTTTTGATATCGGTAAGAAGACTTTTTCTATTTGTCCAGAAGTGGAAAATGGATATATAAAAAGTATCGTTGCTGCTAATGATGAGGTATGGGTGGGGACAAACGGAAGTGGCATTAGAATAATCAGTGCATCTACAGGAAAAGAATTGTCGGCTATAGAGCATACCTCGAATGCGGATGCTATTTGCTCTAATGCTGTTTATTCTTTGTTGAAAGAGGATGATATGCTTTTTGTAGGTACTTACATGGGCGGATTAAGTTATACTCCGGTTCATGGAAGTTTCTTTTCTGTCTATTCTTGTCCGGAGCTTTTTAATTCTTATAATCTGAATGTACGTGCTTTTTGGGTGGATGCAGATGGAAAAAAAGTAATAGGTACGCGTGACGGACTGTATTATATCTCTGAAACGGAAAGAAAGATAAGGCATTATACACACCGGAATTCCATTTTGCGCTCGGATATAATTTTGTCAGTAAAACCTTTCAATCGGGATTTTTTAATTGGAACTTATGGAGGGGGCTTGTACTTGCTTCACAGGAATACGGGGGAACTTTCCTTTTTTCAATCGGATCCATGTTTTATGCAAGGGTCATTTAATGGATATGAAAGGGATGGAAACAATAAGTTATGGATCGGCAGTTCTAAGGGCGTGTATGTATATGACCATTCGACAGGGGAATATGGGGTTTATAACAGTCGTAATTCTTCTTTGTCAGTTAATTCGGTTTTTTCATTAAAGGCAGATTCGAAGGGCAGGATGTGGCTGGGTACGGGAGGAGCCGTTTTTATGTATGATAGGGCTGCTGGAGTATTTAAATCGGATGTTTTTCCAGAACATGTTTTGCCATATACTAAAAGTGTACGGTTCATTTATGAGGATAAAAAGAAGAATTTGTGGTTTTGTGATGATAAAGAAGGGGTGATTAAGGTGGATGAGTCTTTTACGACATTTGAACACATCACGATTAATGATTTTTTGCCGAATAATTCTGTGATGAGCATAGTGGAAGATCCTAAGAACGGCGGGTTATGGTTTGCTACTCAGAGGGGGTTGCTATATATAAAGGAAGAGGGAAATTATCATAAGATTTTTTCCTTATACGATGGCATTCCCGGATATATTTTTAATTCTCCGGTACAGATAACGGATGATAATATGGTTTGGTGGGGAAATGAACGCGGATTGGTTTGTTATGATGCAGTAAAGAGCTGGAATGAGATAGGGATAAAAGATGTCCAGCCTCCCGTGATTACTTCTATTTCAGTAGCAGGCAGACCTTTGTGCCCGGGAGAGACGTTAATGCCCGTTTCTGCTCCATTTATGGATGAGGTGTTTCTGTCTGCAAATGATAATAATATTTCATTCACTTTCTCAGCCTTGAACTATGCAGTGGAGAATACGGATTTATACGAGTATTGTTTGGAAGAATATGATAAGGAATGGAAAACTTTGATGAAAGGAAACCAGGTTTCTTATACAGAACTTCCAGTTGGTGATTATGTGTTTAAGGTCAGGGCGGCTTCCAATCCTGCTGCAATAAAAGCGGTAAGGGTGGTTGTTGCCGGAAGTACGTCGTTTATAAGATGGATTGTGGTGTTAAGTGTAGTCGTTTGTTGTATCCTTATTTATTTTTACTCCGGGTTATTGGGGAAGTATCGCAGAATGAAGGAGTATATAAATAAAAAGACGGAATCATCCGAAGAAAACCGGAAAGAAAAATATCAAAAATCAAAGATGGAGGAGAAAACGGCCATGCTCATTATTGGGAAACTGAATGAGTGTATGGAAAAAGATCGGTTATATTTGAATCCTGATTTAAAATTGCAGGATGTGGCAAAAGTGGTGAAATGTAATACTGGGGAGTTGTCCCAAGTGCTGAATATGTTTATGAATATTGGTTTCACGGATTATGTTAATAAATATAGGATAGACGAATTCATAAAAAGAATACAGGATAAGTCTGCCTCCAGATATACCTTGGTTTCTTTGTCGGAACAATGTGGTTTCAGTTCCCGTACTTCTTTTTTCCGTTCGTTTAAGAAGTTTAAGGGAATGTCACCTGCCGAATATATAAAGGAACATGGGATATTTATAGAGTAGCGTTTGGAATAGAGGTGTTATTCTAGTGATTGGATAGAAGAAGAGAGTTTCATATTTTTTTGGAACTCTCTTTTTCTATTGTGCAATTTATTGATTCATAGTGTTGTATGATCTTTTTTGTTTCATCTAGTAGGTTGGGATTAATCCTGCTTTACAGGATGGTTGAAAAGACATTTCAGTTTCTAATTTTGCTGATAGAAAAATATTTTTATCCATTAAAGAAACTGATACAATTATGAAAAGCAGAACTTTTTTTACTCTTGTTTTTATCTTTTTAGTTAGCATTGGATGTTTTTCGTGTAAAACGACTGCTACCGATGATTTTCCTGTTGATTCGGAAATTGCGTATTGCCGGTCTCAGGCTATGCGCACGCTGGTGTCCATTCCTTCGTTAGATAAAATTCCTAATTCTATGGATTTGGATAGTATTAAATGGCGTTATACACAGGCAGGCTCATGGACTTGTGGATTTTGGCCCGGTATCCTTTGGTATTTGTATGAGGATACTAAGGATAATATGTGGAGGGAAGCAGCAGGAAAAGTAACCGATATGATTGCTCCCTTGGCTTACAGGAAAGCAAAGAGTCATGATTCCGGTTTTATTATGATGTGTAGTTTGGGCAACGGTTATCGTTTGACAGGAAAACCGGAATATAAGGAAGGATTGCTGCATGCCGCAGATTCTTTGGCTATGCTTTATAATCCTGTTGTGGGTACTATTTTATCTTGGCCTGGAATGGTGAAAAAGGAAAACTGGCCGCACAATACTATTATTGATAATATGATGAATTTGGAACTTTTGTTTTGGGCTGCGCGGAATGGAGGGGGGCAGTATTTGTATGACATTGCTTGTAAACATGCGGAAACGACTATGAAACATCAATTCCGCAAAGATTATTCATGTTATCATGTAGCGGTGTATGATACGCTGGATGGTCATTTTATGAAAGGAGTTACCCATCAAGGATTGAGTGACGATTCTATGTGGGCCCGTGGTCAGGCATGGGCTATTTATGGATATACCATGGTATATCGTGAAACACATGATGTACGTTTTTTGGATTTTGCCCGGAAGGTATCGGATGTCTATTTGTCCCGTCTTCCCGAAGACATGATTCCTTATTGGGATTTTAATGCTCCGGAATTATCCTCAGGTGAACCGAAAGATGCTTCGGCTGCTGCCATAACGGCCTCTGCCTTATTGGAACTTTCTACTTATATAAATGATAGTGATTCTGCATCTTTCTATCGGAATAAGGCTGTGGAAATGCTTCAGATACTATCTTCTCCGGCATATCAGGCTCGCAATAAAAAAGATGCTTTTTTATTGCATTCGGTTGGGCACATGAACAAGGGATGGGAGGTTGATGCTTCTATTAGTTATGCAGATTACTATTATTTGGAAGCATTGGTACGATTGAAGCGTTTGAAAGAGAAACAATCTGTTTTGGCTAATTTATAAAACCATTGTTAATCCCTCTATATTATGAATACACAATCTGTTAATACCAGTTTTTATCAAAAAGGGGATATCTCCTTGGAGAGAATTTATGGAAAATATAGGAATAGTTTTATTAGATATGCCGGAAAAGTGCTATCTGATGAATTTTATGCTGAAGATGTAGTGCAGGATGTATTTACAGGGTTGTTTCAGCAGACAATTTATTTTGTATCTGAGGCTGCTGCTTTGAAATACATTTATGCAGCAATATATAATCGTGGTATTGATCTGGTACGTCATAGGCAAATAGCACAAAGATACGAGGAGATTTATAGTAATGAAAATAATTGCGTGTCACATGCAGATGGATATAACGATTTGCTGAAAAAAGAGTTTTTTGTAATTGTGGAGAAAAGAATTAAGTCTCTTCCTCCTAAATGTAAACAGATATTTGTTATGAAATTCAAAAAAGAATTTTCTAATCCGGAGATAAGCCGAAACTTAGGCTTGTCATTGAGAACCATAGAGAACCAGCTATATATAGCTAGGGGAGTTCTTCGTAAGCAGACAGATATGTATCTATGTTCTTGATATATTGGGATGATGGAAAATATTTTTTTCTGTTGTTTGAGTGTATGGTGTTTCAGACTCGTTTAATGAGTAAGAAAACATGGAATATGAAATGAGTAAGACTATAAATGATTTGATAAATTAAACTTTAAGTACATGCTATGAAACAGAAAGACAAATTCTTATTATTTTTGGTATTGTCTTGTTTGCCGTTAGGAAATGCGGTTGCAGAGCAAACAGGTGCAGGGTTGTACTCTCCGATTAATCAAGAAGTATTGCAGAATACGGTGAAGGTTACGGGGCAGGTTATTGATTCACAGGGAGAACCGATAATAGGTGCTACGGTAATGGAAAAAGGGACGACCAACGGTATTGTAACTGATTTGGATGGTAATTTTAGTTTGAGTGTTTTTCCTTCTCATAAGTTACAGATATCTTATGTTGGTTTTCAAACTCAAGAATTGAATATTGGTTCCAACCGTTCTTTCAGGATTGTTCTAAAGGAGGATACTGAGTTGTTGGACGAAGTTGTAGTGGTAGGTTATGGTTCGGTAAAGAAATCAGATTTGACAGGTGCTGTAGCTTCTGTTTCTACTCAGGATTTGATAAGAAGTGGTAGAACGGATGCGGTAGGAGCTATGCAAGGGGCTTTGCCAGGTGTGCAAATTCAACGTTCTAATAGTAAACCGGGGGGTGAATATAATATTTTGATTCGTGGTTTGAATACAATTAGCGGAAGTACATCTCCATTAATTGTTGTAGATGGTGTGCCAGGAGCCTCTTTGTCTAATCTGAATCCGGATGATATCGAAAAGATTGATATTTTGAAAGATGCGTCATCTACCGCAATTTATGGTTCTCGTGCTACCAATGGTGTGGTTATGGTTACTACTAAAAAAGGTAAGATAGGTAAGGTAAAAATAGACTATAGTGGCTATGCCGGATATAGGAAATATACGAATATGCCCGATATGATGTCTGGTGAAGAATATGTGCAATTGGCAAGAGAGGCTAAAAGAGCTGGAAATAATAATAAATATGTGGATGATAGCCAAATTTTCACAGCATCAGAGTTAAAGGCTATTCAGGATGGAAATTATTTTGATTGGGTGGATGCTGTTTCTAGTCCAGCATTTATGACAAATCATACTATATCAGCTACCGGAGGTAATGAGATGGCTACTTATGCTTTGTCTGCCGGGTATTATTTTGAGGATGGTATGTTGGAGCCTCAGGAATATTCCCGTTATAATCTGCGTGCTGTTGTGGATGTAACACCTAGTAAATACATGAAATTTGGGATTAATATGTATGGAACTCATTCGGTACGAGATACGGGTAACTCTGACTTGTTACAGGATGCTTTTCGTCTGCGTCCGACTTATCATCCGACTGATTTGCTGACAGGAGAAGAAATGTGGGCTTATTCTAATGGTCAGTATAATGCGTTGACTACCATGAAGAATGAACTGAATAAAACAAAAAAGTATAATTTGCTGAGTAACATTTATCTAGCCATAACTCCAGTCAAAGGATTGACTTTGAAGACCACTTTCTCACCGGATATAAATTTGGAAGAAATAGGCCAGTACAGAGGTAAATACACTAAGGCTAATAAAGGGCAAAATAAAGCAACTAGTAATTATGCGAAAAATAGCTATGTAGATTGGGTCTGGGATAATCTTGTAAATTATAACTTTGAATTGAAGGATCATCGTATGGATTTGACCGGAGTATTCTCCATGCAACAATCGCAAGATGAAAAATTGAGAGGAGTGGGTAATGGATTGTCATATAATTCTTTGTGGTATAATTTGGCAGGAGGATCGGCAAGTAATACTTCTTCTTCCGGTTTTACCAAGACAAATTTGATGTCTTATCTGGCACGTGCCAATTATGTGTATAAGGATAAGTATTTTGTAACGGCAAGTATCCGTTTTGACGGTTCGTCAAAATTAGCTGAAGGCAATAAGTGGGGAAGTTTTCCATCAGCTGCTGTAGCATGGAGAGTGTCAGGAGAAGAATTTATGAAGAGCCTGTCTTGGTTGAGTAATTTGAAGTTACGTTTAAGTTATGGTCAGACTGGTAATGATAATGTGAGTGCATACCAGACACAAGGATCCATTAGTGGTGCCAAATATTATACATTCGGATCCACTGAATCTATCGGATATGTTCCCAATAATTTACGGAATTTGGATCTGGGATGGGAACGTACTACAGAATATAATGTAGGTCTTGACTTCGGATTTTTCAATAATCGGATTTCGGGTAGTGTGGAATATTATAATCGTTTGACGGAAAACTTGATTATGAATAAGACAGTACCTGTTACTACCGGATATGCCTCTGTAAAAGCAAATGTGGGCTCTGTTAGAAATGAAGGGTTTGAGGTAAATATTAATTCGGATAATATCCGTACTAAAGATTTTTCATGGAGAACCAGTTTGAATTTTGCCTATAATAAAAATAAAATTGTAGATTTGCAATATAAGGAAGATTTGACCTCACGTGGATTGTCTTTGGCTGGTATGAGTGGTGATTACAGTAATCTTTGGATTATCGGTCAGCCCATTGATATAAATTATAATTTAATGACATTGGGAGTATGGCAGTTGGATGAAGCTGAAGAAGCTGCTAAATATGGTTGTAAACCTGGTCAATATAAACCTTTGGATTTGAATGAGGATGGTGTGATTGACGATAAAGATCGTGTGATTGATGGTAAACGTACTCCGGATTGGACAGGTGGTATGACTAATACATTTACATATAAGGAATTTGACCTGTCATTTCAAGCAGCTTTCCAAGCGGGTGCCAGAGCTAGAAACCAGTTCTATGTTTCGTATGCATTGGAAAACAACAATCTCAATTTTAATAACTTAAGAAAAGATTATTGGACTCCCGAGAATCCTACTAATGCTTCTGCACAGCCTAGTAACATGGGTACTTATCGAAGCAAGGCAGGATCATGGGGGAATGCAAAATCGGAAATGTCACATACGATGTTCTCAAGTAATTTTCTTAAGATCTCCTATATTACTTTGGGATACACTTTTAAACCATCGGTTCTTGAAAAAATGAAATTAGGCAATTTGCGTTTATATGCGACAGTTCAGAATCCATTTATTTTCTGTGCAAAGGATGTGGTTGATCCTGAACAGTTGAATGTCAGCATCAATACATCGGATGCAATGACTCGAAATGTGATTTTTGGTATTAATTTATCATTCAAATAATTAGGATAGTATGAAAACGAAAAATATATTTACTAAAGGTTTCCTGTTGGCATCTGTGTTTGCTCTTTCGGGATGTTCGTCTTTTTTGGATGAAAAAAATTGGTCTAGCCAGTCTGCCGAAGAGTATTATGCTACGGCTGAAGGATATGAATCTCTTATAAATGGAGCTTATTCTACATTAAAATCTGTATATAATACAACCAACTATTTTCTGTTGACTCAACTTGGAACGGATTTGGGTACTCAGAATGATGGAACGGCAACCAATGCTTTAAATCAGTATACAGTGGATTATGCCAATGATAATGGTACTGTTTACAATCAATGGAAAGTGTTATATGAGTCTTTGAAGAATGTAAATGCTGCCATTGGGCGTGCAACTACGGTCGCTACAAAAGATCAAGATATTTTTGATGGCATTGACAAGGAGGTGTTGGCACAACGGGTTGCGGAAGCTAAGTTCTTGCGGGCGTTATATCTTTTTGAAATCGTAAAAAATTGGGGGCAAGCTCCGTTGATATTGGAAGAACCGACCTCACCTTCTACAACTTCTCAATTGAATAGCGGATCTGATTTTTACAGACAAATTTTGGCAGATTTGCAGGACGTCATAGATTCTTCCCTTCCGGTGAAGCAGACTTCGGCAAATTATGGACGTGTATCAAAAGCGGCTGCTAAACATCTTCGTTCTCTTGTTTATTTGACTCGCGGATATCAGAGTTATGCAGAAGCTGATGATTTTAAAAAGGCTTATGATGATGCTGTAGATGTAATTAAGAATTCAGGACACACATTATTGGATGATTATGCGATGGTCCATCGTCAGGCAAATGAAGAGAACAATGAAATAATTTTCAGTCTTAACTTCTCTGCCGGAGCAGGATGGAATAATAATATTCAGACAGAGTTCTATTTGTTTGTTTATCGTGAAGGTTGGACTGATTTGGGCTTTTCGTCAATTTATTGTAATGATTATGCATCTGTTATGCCGACAAAATATAGTTATTTATTATTTGATTGGAAGAAAGACAGACGTACGGAAGTTACTTTTATGAGTCCATTGAATGGTGATCCGGCGACTTCTATAGACGGACGTGCTTATGGCAGAAATTGGTTTGAGAGTACAAATGGGGTAAATGTAGCAAAAGGTGATACCGTAATTTATTTCCCTGTTCCCGGAGAGAGTGGTTATAAACAATATACAGATGCTGAAAAAGCAGCTGCTAATAATCGTGGACGTTTTTTCTATAATTATCCTAAGGGCTCCTATGCTGATGCTGGAAATGATGATTATTATAAAACTGGTTATCAAAGCTTTAATGCAAAGTCACGTGTTTGGCTTCCTGTTTGGAAATTTAAAGACTGTAATACCCGTTATAACAGTTCGGGAACTGTAGAAAATGGAACTCGTGATATTTATTTGTTCCGGTTGGCCGAGACTTATTTGATTGCTGCTGAGGCTGCTGTTAAAATGGGAGATAACTCTAATGCTTTATATTATATAAACCAAATACGTAAACGTGCCGTGAATAATGCTCCGGAAGGTGGACTGCAAGAATATACCGGTACTGTTACATTGGATAATGTATTGGATGAAAGAGCGTTGGAACTTTATGGAGAAGCGCCACGGTGGAATGACCTGCAACGTACAGGAAAACTGGCAGAAAGAGTCTTGAAATACAATTGGGATGTCACGAATATTACAGGTGGATTGATTCAGACCCAATTAAGTGAAGCTACTTTTAAAAGTAAGTATGCTCTTCGTCCTATTCCTGTTACATGGTTGAATACTTTATCCAATGGTCAGGAATTAGGAAATAATCCGGGCTGGGAGTAATTGAATTATCTTATATATTATAATAAATCTATAGCGTATTCTCCCTTTTTTATTGGTCTATAGAAAAGACGGTTTTTTAATCTGTCAATGACATAAAAAATAGAGAGTACGCTATAAATGTATAACTTTGCAAAGTATAAATAATTAATATGATGAAGAGATTGTATATAGGTGCATTATGGATGGTCTTTTCTTTATCCATCCTTCAAGCAAAAGAGATAAAGATGTCCTCACCGGATGGAAAGTATCAGTTTACTTTAAGTGATGAGGGTGGAAACTTGCATTATTCTTTGAATTGGAATGCTAAAGAAACGATAAAACCATCTTTGTTAGGGATTAAGGCTAATGCTGTATGGCGTGATCATTTGTCATTAGGTGATATGACAACTGCCGAACAGGATACTGTCTGGCATCCTGTGTATGGAGAACGCAGTACCATAAAAGATCAGTATAAAGCTTGGTCGGTAGTCATTAATCGTCAGAATTCTCGTGACAAGTTGGTCTTGGATGTACGAGCGTACAATGAAGGGGTTGCATTCCGTTATCGGTTTCCCGGCGGACAATATTTGAAGATCACAGATGAATTTACTGAATATACTTTACCGGAAGGAGCAAAGGCTTACTTCACATCCAGGGCTCAGACTCCTTATGAATATCTCCCATTGGAAGGATGGCCCGGTGAATCAGACCGCCCGTTGCTTTTGACATTGCCTGAAGGTCCTTACGTATGTCTGGCTGAAGCGCAGGTGGTGGACTATGTGCGTACTAAATTCAAATTATCGACGAAAAAAAAGAATACGATTCAATCTGCTATGTATGGTCCCGTAGAGGATATTGCTCCTTACCATACTCCTTGGAGGGTGATTATGTGTGCTGATAAACCGGGACAAATATTGGAACATAATGATCTGATTCTGAATTTGAATCCCTCTTGTAAAATAAAGGATACTTCATGGATAAAACCCGGAAAAGTGATGCGTGAAGTGACATTAACTACAGAAGGAGGAAAAGCTTTGGTGGATTTTGCCGTGAAACGCAATCTGCAATATATTCATTTTGATGCGGGATGGTATGGATTTGAATATGACAAGGCTTCTGATGCTACTACAGTGACATTAGACCCTCGTAGAAATCCGGATATCAATGCTTTGAACCTGAAAGAGGTGGTAGCTTACGCTAAAGAACGGGGTATAGGAGTTATTCTATATGTCAATCAACGTGCATTACAACAACAGTTGGATGAGATTCTTCCGTTGTATAAGTCTTGGGGAATAGCTGGTATTAAATTCGGTTTCGTACAGGTGGGATCACAAGTATGGACTAAATGGATGCATGAAGCGGTCAAGAAATGTGCTGATTATGGCTTGATGGTTGATATACATGATGAGTACCGTCCTACAGGGTTCAGTCGTACCTATCCTAATCTGATGACTCAGGAAGGTATCCGCGGTAATGAGGAATTTCCTGATGCAACACATAATGTAACTCTTCCCTTTACCCGGTTTATAGCTGGGGCGGCAGATTATACCATTTGTTACTATCGTCAGGATTTCGGTCGCTTGAATGCAGACAAGGATAGTTATGGTGTTCCTCGTTCTAAATCTATCCAGACCACTCCTGCGCATCAGTTGGCTTTGGCGGCAGTTTATTATAGTCCGTTGCAATATATGTATTGGTATGATAAACCATCGGATGCTCAAGACGAACCCGAGTTGAAATTCTTTGATGATGTATATACTACATGGGATGATACAAAAGTGTTGCAAGGGGAGGTCGGTGAATTTATTACTATAGCCCGTCGTAAAGGAGAGGAATGGTTTATCGGTTCGATAACAAACAATGAGGCGCGTGCTTTATCTGTAAGCTTGGATTTTTTGCCCGAGGGAAAGAACTACATAGCGGAAATTTACACGGATGGGGATACATCAGTGAAAACACGTACTAAAGTCAGGGTTTCTACTTATCGTGTGAGCAACAAGACGAGATTAAACTTTTGTTTGAAAGCATCCGGAGGTTCTGCTGTTCGTTTAGTTCCTGACGATGGAAATATAAAATCTGTCAAAAACTATAAGCAGCAGCGGTTATGAGAAAGTTGAAAATATCAGTCCTGTTGAAAGTGGGTTTCTATTGTCTGTTTTTGAGTATAGGACTTGAGATGCAAGCCCGGAAATTTGTGCATCCGGGAATATTACATACAACAAAAAGTATTGAGCGGATGCGTGCTCAAATAGCTGATAAGGAATATCCTGCTTATGGCTCTTTTGAATTATTGAAAAGTCATCATTGTTCCCAAGCGGATTATCAGCCTTTCGGACCTTTTGAAGTCATTTCAAGAGATGGTGAGTTTCGTCATACAAAATCGAAAATGGAGCAGGACTTTAGTGCAGTTTATCAGAATGCATTGATGTGGGTTTTGACTGGAGAGAAAGCTCATGCCGAGAAATCACTGGAGTTGTTATTAGGTTATGCCGGAACACTTAAAAGAATTCCGGAAACGAATGATGCCCCTTTGTTGGTGGGGTTGGAAGGATTAAAGATTATTTATGCTACTGAAATGCTGCGTCATACTTATAAAAAGATGACAGTTGTCCAGTTTAATGAGATCAGTAGAATGATAAGGAACGTATTCTTGCCTGTAATGGAGAATTTTTATCATCGTAAGCCTTATACAAACGGGAATTGGGGGCCTATTGTGACCAAAGCTTATATGGCAGCCGCTATTTTATGGGATAATGAGGAAATGTATGATAAAGCGATTGATTTTTATCTTCATGCCAATGACAACGGGACAATAGCTCATTATATCAGTGGGAATACCGGTCAGATACAGGAGAGTGGACGTGATCAGGGGCATAGCATGTTGGGGATAGGTGCTCTGGCAACTGTTTGCGAAATAGCTTGGCAACAAGGAGATGATTTATATTCGGCTCTTGATAACCGGCTGATGAAGGGGTTTGAGTATGTTGCAAAATATAATTTGGGGTATAATGTTCCCTTTGCTGTGTGGAAGGATGTCACAGGAAAATATAGCAACTGGACTGAGATTTCTGATAAAGGAAGGGGCAGATATATGCCGGTTTTTGAAATGGTCTACAATCATTTTGTTATACGGAAAGGGATGCAAATGCCTTATACGGAAAAGGTTCTTCAGCAGATTCGTCCTGAAGGCTATGATCGTGATCAGCCTGCTTTTGGTTCTTTGTTGTTTAATGAAGCGAGGACTAAAAAGAATTATGTTGATCTGGTGAATCCTTTTGTTGACAGTCACCGTTCCCGATGGTTTTTCTTCAGTTCGGCATGTCGTCCGTTTGGTATGGTCAGCCTTAACCCTGATACGGATACCGAGCACTCTTGGGGATCGGGGTATCTGTATGACTCAAAACAAATACGTTGTTTTAGTCATGTTCATAATTGGCAGATGTCCGGTGTGGCGGTGATGCCTACCGTTGGAGAATTTAAAGGGCATTTGGGTATGAATGCTTATCAATCGGCTTTTACCCATGATGGAGAAATAGCTAAACCAGGATATCATAAAGTGAAACTGACAGATTATGACATAACAGCAGAGTTGACTTCTACTATGCGTGTAGGCTTTCATTGTTATACTTTTCCGAAAAGTGATGCCAGTTATATTTTGTTTGATACGGGGGCGTTTCTGGCACATGGATCTACAGCTTATTCGGAGGTTTGGAAAGTAAGTGATAAGGAAATAGCCGGATGGGAGATGATGGAACGTACGGGACGTCGTCCTAAAGATACTCCTGTCTATTTTTATGCACAATTGAGCAAGCCAATGGATAAGGTTGTATCTTGGCGCGAAGGCCGGATAGAATCTAATAGCAATCCGGAAAGAATATCAGGTAAAAATGCGGGTATGGCAGTCCGGTTTAAAACAGAAAAAGACGAAAAGGTGATGCTGAAAGTAGCGATTTCATATGTCAGTGTAGAACAGGCACGTAAGAATATGTTGGCGGAATTGTCAGGCTGGGATTTTGAGCAAGTAAAGCAGTCTTCTTTTTCTGAATGGAATGATTGGCTTGGAAAAATAGAAGTGGAAGGAGGCAGTAGAGAACAGCAGATAAAACTCTATACAGATTTATGGCATGCCTTGTTGGGACGCCATGTAGTCAGTGACGCTGACGGGCATTATATGGATATGACTGCTGATTTTCCGCGCATACGGCAAATACCTTTAGGAGATGAGGGAAAGCCTTTGTATAATCATCATAATTTTGATGCATGGTGGGGAAGTCATTGGTCACTGGATATTCTTTGGTCTATGGCATATCCTGAAGTCATGGATGATTTCTGTAATACAATGATAGATATGTATCGAAATGGCGGTCTGATTCCCCGGGGGCCATCAGGAGGAAATTATACGTATGTGATGATTGGTGATCCGGCTGCTTCTTTCTTTGCTTCGGCTTATAATAAAGGAATCCGTAACTACAATGCAGAACTGGCCTATGAAGGTTTGCGGAAGAATGCTTTTGTGGGAGGTATTCGCGACCATGCCGGTTATGAACATAGCAAGACTGCTCATTCCGGCGGTATGAAATATTATGAGGAACGGGGATATGTGCCTGACGGACGGAAAGATGTTGAAGGGATGCATACTACCGGAGCTTCCATGACATTGGAATATGCCTATCAGGATTGGTGCTTGGCACAGATGGCGAAAACAATGGGGAAATTACAGGATTATGAGTTTTTTATGAAGCGGTCAAAGAATTATCGTAATCTTTGGAATCCGGAAAGTGGCTATATGCAACCTCGTGGAGAGGATGGCAACTGGTTACCTTGTTTTGATCCGTTGGAATTGACAGAAAAAGGAGGATTTTGCGAGAGTAATTCTGCTATTTATTCACATTATGTTCCACATGATATGGCAGGACTGATAGAACTTTATGGAGGTGCCGGCCAGTATATCAAGAGATTGAATGCCAATTTCGAAAAGAGTGAGCCGTATGGATTTTTCCGTTCTAATAAAACAAAGGAAGGCAATTGGACAGATTATGGTAATCAGCCGGGGACCGGAATGGCTCATTTGTTTAGTTATGCAGGAGCACCTTGGCTTACTCAGAAGTGGGTGCGTAAAGTAAAGGCTGCTTATAGCGATGTGACTCCCTATGGAGGCTATCGGGATGATGAGGATCAGGGACAGATGGGGGCTTTAGGTGTTCTGATGGCAATCGGACTGTTTGAGGTGGATGGTGGTTGTGCGGAAAAGCCTTTTTATGAGATTACTTCTCCGCTTTTTGATAAGGTTACTATTCATTTGGACAATCGTTATTATTCCGGAAAGACTTTCCAAATCATAACGAAAGGAAATTCAACTGATAATATGTACATTCAAAATGCTTCCCTTAATGGGAAAAAGTGGAATAAATGTTGGTTTTATCATGAAGACTTTATTAAGGGGGGGACTTTGGAGTTGAAATTAGGGGCAAAGCCTAACAAAAAATGGGGTGTAGAAGAACTTCCTCCTTCATTTATATCTTCAAAATAGAGATTAAAAGATTCTTGTTCAAAACGTCGGTAAAGGATCTGTGAACATAAACCAGATGTAAACAGATTCTTTACCGATGTTTTAATGAAATACTGTATTTATAGAAATCTGAATATTCCTGTCATTCCATATTGAGTTAAAATGGTGGAGGTTTAGGGCGTTATTTCGAACTGGCCATGTAATCTGATGTCCGTAGAAGAAGCTCCGAGCATTACTTTAAAACTACCCGGTTCCACACGGAAATTCATATTTTTGTCCCATAATCCTAAATCTTGTGGACGCAATCTGAAATGAACAGTTTGTTCTTCTCCGGCTTCCAGACTGATACGTTCAAAGCCGCGTAATACTTTGGTATAAGTGGTGACGCTGCTGATTTCATCCCGTAAATAAAGTTGTACTACTTCATCTCCTTTTGTTTTTCCTGTATTTTTGATTTTACAACTTATATGGATATCTCCCTGTACTCCTTGGTGCGATGGTGATATATGCAAATCACTGTAAGTAAAAGTGGTATAACTTAAACCATGCCCGAAAGGATATAACGCTCCGTAAACGGAAGTGGAGGAACTTTCGTCTGATCCCGGTTTAAAGGGAAAGGCAAAAGGAATTTGCCCTACAGATTTAGGAAAAGTAACAGCCAGTCTTCCCCCCGGATTATAATCGCCGAACAAAGCTTCGGCCACAGCTTGTCCGCAAAATTCTCCGGGAAACCAAGCATGTAAAATGGCAGGTACATGAGCTGCTGCGTAGTTTATAGAAGAAGCGCGTCCGTCGAGCATGACTAAAATGACCGGTTTCCCGGTTGCACAAACAGCTTTTAAAAGTTCTTCCTGCCGTCCGGGAAGGTTAAGGCTGGTTCGTGAACGATCTTCCCTGACGGTCAGTTCATTTCCTCCTAATACCATAACTACCACTTCGGCTTGTTTGGCTGCATGAATGGCTTCTTCCATTAATCGGACTTCTTCCGCCGTTTTCGGGAAATCAAGGATTTCACTTTCCGGGAAATGAGGGTCTATGATGTCACATCCTTTTTTATAGATCACTTCTGCATGAGGCAACAGTTCTTTTATACCCTGATAAACGGTTTTAATAGGAGCATTGGCCGGACCGTATCTGCAAATTAATTGGGTCTGTTCGTCGGCATTTGGACCGATAACGGCAAGGGAACGGACAGATTTGGATAAAGGAAGCAAGTTCGTTTCATTTTTTAGTAATACCAGTGACTGACGGGCAGCTTCCAATGATACAGCTTGATGTTTCTTACTATGGACTATTTGTTCTGCTTGTTTACCATTGCCACGATAGGGATTGTCAAATAACCCTAGCCAAAATTTGATACGAAGTATCTCGGCTACCCGTTTGTTGAGAGTTTCCTGAGAGATTTTGCCATCCTCAACAGCTTTACGAAGAGGCAAGATAAAATCGGCAGGCGGAGTGAAATGGGTACGGATATTCAGTCCGGCATTGACCGCCTGTGCAATTCCGTTTTCGTATGTATCTGCTACTTTATGCTTGTTGGAGATAAATTCCACAGCTTCACTATCTGATACTACGTATCCTTGAAATCCCCATTCTTGACGTAATATTTCGGTCAGAAAATGGTAGCTTCCCGTAATGGGTTCCCCATCATAGTCATTATAAGAACTCATTACTCCCAGTGCTCCGGCTTCTTGAAATGCCATCCGGAAAGGTTCTATATATAAGGTACGCATTTCTCGTGGGGCTACGTGTGGGTCGGTTCGTGTCTTTCCGTCACGTCCGCCTACCGGGATACTATAAACTGCAAAATGTTTCGGAGTAGCTACCAGATTATATTTTTGCAAACTGGTAATCATTTGTTTTCCTAATTCTCCTACTAAATAAGGATCTTCTCCGTATGTTTCTACACATCTTCCCCAGCGAGGGTCTTGGGCAATGTCAAGGATGGGAGAATAGATGTTGGTATATCCCAATGCTACCGCTTCTTTAGATTCCACTTCTCCGATACGGGCTATTAATTTTTTGTTCCAAGTGGCACCCTGTCCGCACTGGGCGGGGAAGTAGGTTGCCCGGTCATGACATAATCCGCGAATACCTTCATTGGTGAAATCTACCGGGATACCTAAACGTGTTTTTTCTACAAACCAGCGTTGAATGGTGTGTTTGGCATCCACATGTTTGGCGTATGGAAAAGAATATTCGGACTTGAAAGCCCCTAATCCGTTATGCTCTTCATCTATGTTTCCTATTCCGTCTTTCCATACTTCTGTTTTCCAATTGTCTTGAGGCAACGCATCTTTCAGTACGCGTCCTGAACCGTAAAGGGTGGCCATTTGACAGGTTTTTTCTTCTAGTGTCATTTGTGAAAGCAGGTCTTGTACTCTGTCTTCCAGCGGGGCTTTAGGATTTTCATATAGATCCATTTTCCCGTTCTTGTTGAAGTCTATCCATCCTTTGTGGTAAATTCCGTCCGGTGTGCCCCCTGATATTGGGGTACAGAATAGGAAAGTGATTGCTACAGATAAAGTGTGTTTATTCATGCTATTTAATTTTTGTATATATCTAATACGTACAAAGATAGGTTTTTACTCATTTCTTTGGAAGATAATTTTAGAATAAAGTTGAGTGTTTCTTGATTCCGGTTCGTTTTTATAATAAACAATGAAGATAGCTATGAAACATGTATTTTTATTTGGAATATTCGGTTGGCTTTTATCATTTACGCTTGTTGCACAAACAGGAATTTGGCAATGGTCTGTACCTGTTCGTAATTTTAGCACTCATCCCAAAAATTCTGAGTCAAGGGCTTACTTGTGGATTCCCGGGCAGTGTGAACAAGTAAAAGCAATCTTGGTTGCCCAACACAATATGGAGGAAATTTCTATCCTTGAAGATGAGGCTTTCCGACAACGTATGGCTGAGCTTGATGTTGCTCAAATATGGGTATGTCCTTCTTTCAATCATGGATTTGATTTTACGGATGGGGCATGGGAAACTTTGGATGGTCTTTTGGCAGATCTTGCTGAAGTATCTGGATATAAAGAGTTGTCTACAGCTCCTTTAATAGCCATAGGACATTCGGCAGCTGCTAGTTGGCCTTATTATCTTGCTGCCTATAAACCGGAACGTACATTGGCATGTATTTCTGTCAGTGGTCAGTGGCCATATCATCGTGATCGCTGGCTATGTCCGGATATTTGGGGAGAACGTAACATCAATAAAATTCCTTGTCTGGAAACCATGGGAGAATATGAATCAGCACATACATGGAGCAATGAAGGTTTGAAAGAACGTAAGGAGCATCCATTGCTGCCTTTAAGCATGTTGGCCTGTCCTGCTGAAGGACACTTTGCCTATACCCCGGAAAAAGCACAATATATAGCTCTTTATATCAAGAAGGCAATGCATTATGGACACGTAGATCCGACCAAGGAGGGATGGTTGATGGAGCGATGGAAAAAAAATGAAAAGCCTTCAAGTATTCCGGCACCGGTAAATCAATTTGAAGGGGATCCTGCACAAGCATTTTGGTTTTTTGATCGTGAGATGATAGAGGCTACTTTGGCGTATCAATCCCGATATTACGATATGAAGCCACAATTGGTAAGTGTGTCTCAAAACGGAAAAACAGTATCCCAACAGAATACTCATTTACAAGTTCACCCGGCTTTTATACCACAGGAAGATGGTATCACATTTCAATTGACCCCTGTTTTTTTGGATACTGTTCCAGGAGAAAGTCCCCGACTTTCCAATTGGACTGATTTGCCTGTTGGGGCATCTATTGGTCATGCTGGAAAAACTCCGGTCCTGCAGATGATTACCGGCCCGGCTGTTTTAGTTGATTCTGTGACATTTCGAATACAGTGGAATCGGGGAACTTTATGGACGGACAAGAAATCGGATATTGTTTTTTCTATAACTCATCCGGGAGACGAAGAATATAAACCGGCTGTTCAGCAAGCTCAGATGACAATTCCGGTTAAAAATACGGAAGGACAGCAGCAACATATTAAGTTTGCAACGTTACCGGACATAAAGCGTGGTACTAAGTACGTTTCTTTATCTGCTGTTTCCAGTTGTGGCTTGCCGGTCGATTTTTATGTGGAATCGGGACCGGCTTATGTGGATGGTAATCGATTGATATTAACTGCTATTCCTCCTAAAACCACCTATCCGGTAAAAGTAACTGTAATAGCATGGCAATACGGAAAAAACTCTGATCCTAAGATAAAGACTGCAGAGCCGGCAAAGCAAACATTTTATATTCGGTAACTTTAAATTTGAATGGAAGAGGCGGATGATAAAATAATTCATTTGGATTGAGTGGAATAGCTTTATGATACGTATTTTTGTGAAAGAGAATGAATAGAATTATGAGAAAGATCGTTTTATGGATATGCTTGCTTGTAACAAGTGTATTATATGCACAGGAAACTTCCTTATCGGTGAAACTGTCACAAGGTCATCCCCGTTATTTGACGGATAGTAATGGCAAAGTTGAAACGCAGAAGTTGATAAAGGAAGAACCGTGGGCACAGGAAGTGTTTGAAAAGTTAAAGCAACGGACTGACCGGTATGCTGACCGAGGGTCTGAATGGCTTACTTCCCGTTTGCAAATGTATTGGAAAACTCATGCAACGGAGGTATATATTAAAGGAGAATATTATGATCATGCAGGAGGAGAGAAGGCGCCGGCTCCTACGGTGATGTATACCGGTGCACGCAGTCATGCAACTAACTATGTACGTCCCAAACTGGAAGATTTGAAGCCTTATCAGGAAGATGCTCGGGGAATGTATCTGGCAAATGGGACGTTGGAAGGCAGACCGCACGAATGGGTGAATATCAGTAAAACCGGAAATATCATCCAAAGTATTAATGTAGAGATACTGGGTATCGCCCGTGATGCCGCTTTTCTTTGGTGGATGACCGGGGAGAAGAAATATGCTGATTTGGCAGCTTCGGTATTTGACACTTATATGACGGGGATTTATTACCGGAATGTTCCCAAGGATTTGAATCATGGACATCAGCAGACTTTGGTGGGTATGAGCAGTTTTGAAGTCATTCACGAGGATGCTGTGAATGCTTTGGTCCCATTGTATGATTTTTTATATAATTATTTGAAAACCGATAAGGCTGATAAGATGGACATCTATGCCGGAGCATTCAAGAAATGGGCGGATAATATCATTGATAATGGAGTGCCGCATAATAACTGGAATCTGATGCAGGCGCGTTATATCATGAGTATCGGCATGATTTTGGAATCTGATGCTTCTTATCCGGATAAAAAGGGAGGCGAGTATTATATTGATTATGTGTTGAATCGTTCTTCCATCCGTCAATGGTCACTGAAACAGCTTGCTGATTATGGTTATGATGCTGAAACCGGTATTTGGGCTGAATGTCCGGGTTATAGTCAGGTAGTTGTCGGGGATTATACGGATATGGTCACTGTCTTTGACCGTAATTTGGGTATGGACCTGACCGAGGAGATTCCTGTCATAAAAAAAGCGGTGGCCGCCGACCCGCAATATTTGTTTCCGGATTGTATGACAATGGGTTTTGGCGATACACATCCCGGTAAATTGAATCCTGCTATCTTTGCCCGTATGGTAGCTAATGCCCAGAAACATGGTAAAAAAGATCAGGAAAGACAATTTACTGCTATGTTGAAGTTATTTGATCCCGATGCCTCCAAACCGGCGACTGAAAAGAAAAATGTGAGGGTGGCGGTAACTTCTTTTTTCAGTGACAAGCCTTTGGTAATTGATGATAAGATACCTGCCGGTGATATCAATGATTATGTAACTCCTACTTTTTATGCTCCCAATGCCAGTTGGCTGGTACAACGCAATGGCATGGATAAACGTCATAGTTTGATGATTGCCCAAAATGCCAGTGAAGGGAATCACATGCACGCCAATGGCATCAGCATGGAACTTTATGGAAAAGGATATCGTCTGGCACCGGACGGAGGCATCGGCTTGACCCTTTATTCCGGTTTGGATTATTTGGAATATTATAGTCAGTTTCCTGCACACAATACGGTTTGCGTAGATGGAATCTCTTCTTATCCGGTTATGAAAAGCAATCATGCTTTCAATTTATTGAACTGTTACCCCGAAGCAGGGATGAAAGTAGATTATCAGCCTGTGAGTTATAGTGAAGTCTTTTTCCGTGAACCTGAATCACAGGCTGATCAAAACCGTATGATGAGTATTGTGACTACAGGAGAAAAGAACGGATATTATGTCGATATTTTCCGTAGCAGGAAAGTGGAGGGAGGAGATAAAATGCATGATTATTTTTATCATAATATGGGACAAACCATGAATTTGACTGCTGCTGACGGGAGCAACTTGTCTCTTCAGCCAACGGAGGAACTGGCTTTTGCTGGGGCTCATATATATGCCTATTCTTATTTGTTTGACAAGAAAAGTGCCGAGACGTCCAAAGATATTAAAACAACGTTTACTATACAGATGCCGGATGAGGATAATATCAGTATGAATATGTGGATGAAAGGTGCTCCTGAACGTAAAGTGTTCTCGGCTTTGAGCCCGATGACTGAAGGGTTGAGTCGGATTCCGGATATGCCTTATGCTATCAAAGAGCAACCTACGTTGACTTTTGTGGCCCGCCAACAAGGTGAAGCTTGGAACCGTCCGTTTGTAGCTGTTTATGAACCCTCTTCTGTAAAGGAGCCGGGATGTATTTCCTCCGTTACTTTTCCAGAGGTGAAAAGTGATGTGGCGGGAAGTCATGTCGGAATTTGTATCCAACAAAAAGAGGGGCGTGTGGACCGGATTATTTCTTCGGATGATGCAGGCCATTTGTGCAAAAGTGGGGAAATGACTGTACAAGCTGCTTATGCATTGTGGGGAAATAAACAAGGCGATGATTGTATTTTCTTTTTGGGAGGAGGTACGTTGTTGCGGACTCCGCATGTTGAAATAAGTTCATTGACAGTAACAGATGTGGTGTTGGTGTATAAAGAGGGCGTTTGGAAATATGCAGCTTCTACACCTTGTAAAGTCAGAATGAATGGAAAAGAATATAATTTGTTGCCCGGACACGATTTGCGCAAACTTTGATATAAACTTTTTTTTATAAAGTAATCTTTTAAAATCATCATCTTTTCTTTTTCATATAGCAAATAAGAAGTGGATGATGATTTTTTCTTTTTTGATAGGGAAAATATATTCCCTTTTCACTATATTTGCATAATTTGATAAACAAGAGGTTCCAAATATGCACAATGTAATGAAAAACATTTTAAGATTTATATTTATATTGTTTCTTATATTCTTGTCTTTACCCATTTTCTCTCGTTCCTACGCTTTTCGTGGCTTGTCTGTAACTGAGGGATTATCAGATTTAGTGGTAAACGTCATTTATAAAGACTCTTTAGGTTATGTTTGGTTGGGGACCGGCAATTCATTGGAATGTTTTGATGGAATTCATTTCAAGCATTATCTTATTCCGGGTTCTGATGAAAAATTGAAACGGGTAAATGTCATTGCTGAAATGCCCGGTAATGAATTGTGGATGGGGAATGGCAGTGGATTGTGGCGTGTTAGCAAACAGAAAAACAGTTTGGAACCTATTGCCCGTGAAACGATAGGATACGCTGTGCGTTCTCTTTTACATGATGGGAAAGGAATACTTTATATCGGAACAGAAAGGGGGCTTTTCATTTATAAAGGAGGGAGCTTGAACCAAATTATGATAGATCCTAATATGTTGTCGGCGGCGAACTCTATTGGTGGCTTGAATTTGGGAGAAGATGGAATACTTTGGATGGCTACGGAGAATGGTCTTTATTCTCTGCGACTCTCAGATAGAAAAATAGAGGCTTATCATAATGTGATGGAAGAGAAGCATGTTTGTTCTTTTAAGAATATAGCCAGGATAGGGAGTATGCTTTATTTGGGAACGATGGGGCAGGGAATCATTAGTTTTGATACACAAACTAAAGAATTTGCCCGTTTTGTTGATGTGGGTTGTAATGTAATTTCTTCTTTGTCCGGTGATGGGAAAAGCCTTTTGTATGTGGGAACGGATGGTAACGGAGTTCATTTTGTATCAACGGATAAAAAGAAAGTGGTTCGTTCCATGCGGCATGAAACAGGGAAGGATGAGACTTTGCGTTCTAATTCCGTTTATTCTGTTTTGGTCGATAAAGAAGGTTTGATATGGGTAGGATTTTATCAGTTGGGATTGGATTACACATTGTATCAGAGTGGGTTGTTTTCCACTTATACGTATGCTCCTTTTTTTGATTCTGGAGATATGCCGGTACGTGCACTTGCCATTAAGGGGAAAGAGAAACTGATTGGATCTCGTGACGGACTTTTTTATATTGACGAAGAAAATCATCGTTATAAAAGTTTTAAGGTTCCACTGTTACGCTCAAATATGATTTTCAGTTGTTTGTATTATCAGAATGAGTATTATATAGGTACATACGGTGGTGGAATGTATGTTTTAAATCCTGCGACTTTGACACTCAGAGATTTTGAACCGGATGGAGGAATGCCTTTTAGTAAGGGACATATTTTTTGTATCAAGCAGGATCGTGAAAATAATTTGTGGATAGGAACATCTTTAGGAATATTCTGCTATAAAGACGGCAGACAGATAGCTCATTATACCAGTGCCAATTCTAAGTTACCAGAAGGGAACGTATATGAAATCTATTTTGATTCCACTCATAAAGGATGGATATGTACAGAGAATGGAATGTGCATTTGGGACCCCTCTGCCCGGACATTGAAAACCGATGTGTTTCCTGAGGGATTTATTCATAAGGAAAAAATAAGAGTGATCTACGAAGACTCCAACCATGATCTTTATTTTTTTCCAGACAAAGGCTCTCTTTTTATCTCTGATTTGTCTATGACTACTTTTAGGCGTTTGCAGCCGGGAACTCCTTTGGATGGGAATGATGGTATGTTTATTGTAGAGGATCGTGAAAAGTGGTTATGGCTGGGAACTAACAATGGTTTGTTCCGGTATGATAAGAAAGACCATTTTATTCCTTATAATTTTGTTGATGGTATTCCCAGTTCTATTTTTACTCTTTGTCCACCGGTACGTGATGAGAACGGCATTTGGTTTGGAAACTCCAAAGGGCTCTTATATTTGGATGCA
The DNA here is from genome assembly GCF_054653615.1 of Phocaeicola sartorii JCM 17136 = DSM 21941. Classification (NCBI taxonomy): domain Bacteria; kingdom Pseudomonadati; phylum Bacteroidota; class Bacteroidia; order Bacteroidales; family Bacteroidaceae; genus Phocaeicola; species Phocaeicola sartorii. Next base: position 3,826,160 of record NZ_BAAIFW010000005.1, on the reverse strand, counting down.
GTGCGGATAAATCAGAAGAAATCCATTCCTTATCCGGTTGCCATAACCGATGTGTATGTAAATGGAAAATCTGTCGTGCAATCTGTTGTGAAAGAGGGTACAAAACCTGAAATTTCATTGGAAGCTTCTCAAAAGAATGTTACCTTCTACTTTTCCGAATTCAGTTATACGGCTCCCGCCTTTATGTCATACGAATATCAATTGGAGGGGGAAGATACCGGATGGACAACTTTGACAGGTCGTTCGGATATGACTTATTATGATTTACCGTCCGGTAATTATACTTTTAAAGTAAGGCGGATGGGAAATCCGGAGTCAGAAACTCAGCTGACAGTCAAAATTGCTTCTTCTATCAGTATATGGAGCATATTGTTCATCGTCATAGCTGTGGTGACCGGAGGTCTTGCTGTTCTTTATCAAAAAAAGAAAGAGGTGGAGGCCGAAAGGGAAGAGCCAATGCCGGATTCTGATAAAGTAATAGAAAAGGAAACCCAGTCGGTTGAGGAAACCAGTGGTGTAGTAGAAGAGAAGTACAGGACAAATAAGATAAGTGTGGAGGAATGTAAACGGTTGGCAGAGAAATTGGAGATTGTTATGCATAAAGAAAAGCCTTATATCAATCCTAATTTGAAAATTGCCGATTTGGCTATATCCATTGGCACGTCATCTCATACTCTGTCCTATTTGTTTAATCAGTATTTAAATCGTAATTATTATGATTATATCAATGATTACCGTATAGCTGAATTCAAACGTTTGGTAGAGAAAGATGAATATGCTAAGTACACTTTGAGTGCTTTGTCGGAGCTGTGCGGATTCAGTTCAAGAGCTTCTTTTTTCCGATATTTCAAAAAAGCTACTAATATCACTCCCAATGAGTATATCCGAAGTATTGGGAAAAATAATGAATAACCCTGCTTTTTCTTGTTGAGAGTTTCAAATTATTATATGATACTGATAGTCTCAAATTCTTAAGCTGCTATAAATTAGTGGCTTAAGATGTTTTTTGTCTAGGGTAATGATATGAGATTTATTGGGACATGAAAAGTGCTTTTTTTGTTTTTCTACCTTTTATATTTGCATTTGTAAACGTAACCCTAAAAGCTGAAAACATGAAGAACATATCCATGAAATCTACTCAATTAATAGAGGACTCTTATACGAATTATCATCATTCGGTCTATCTGTATATTTATTATAAGATAGGTCATAAAGAAGAGGCGGAAGACTTGGCGCAAGATGTGTATGTGCGGCTGATGGACTACGGCCGGATGCTCTGTGCAGAGACTATTAAGTATTTCATTTTTACTATTGCCCGTAATTTGGTGACTGACTATTTACGTCGTTATTATAAGAGGCAGGAAGTAACTTCTTATTTATATGAGCATACGGCAACTTATACTGATGAGACTGAACGTCGTGTGGTGGCCGATGATTTGGAAGCGTGTGAGAAACACAGATTGTCTTTGCTTCCTCCACAGCGTCGGGCCATTTATACAATGAGTCGTTTTGAAGACAAATCTATTTCAGATATTTCAGCGGAATTAAATCTTTCGCATCGTACCGTTGAAAACCATTTAAGGATAGGGCGGCATGAGGTGCGCGAGTTTATCAAACAGTGTATATAATAATCAAACAACAATAAAATTGTTAATATTAAATTTCAAGTTTATGAAAAACGAATTCTTTAAATTTTCATCGAGAAGAATCTTGTTTTCTACGGTGATGGCTTCTGCCTTGTTGGCAGGTAGCCCGCAGGCTGTATTTGCAGAAGTGAATGAGGTGCAGACTGCTATGCAGACTGGTACGGTGAAAGGTCAAGTAGTGGATGCCAATGGGGAACCCGTTATTGGTGCCAGTGTACTGGTAAAAGGTACCACCAATGGTACGATTACTGATTTTGATGGTAACTTTACATTGAATGATGCTTCAAAGGGTACGTTGGTCATTTCCTATATCGGATATAAAACGCAGGAGGTAGCGGTGAATGGGAAATCCGTTATAAAGATTATTTTGAAGGAGGATACTGAGGTGCTGGATGAAGTGGTTGTTGTAGGTTATGGTACACAGAAAAAAGCGACATTGACAGGAGCTGTGGCATCAGTAGGCGGCGATATTCTTGAGAGCAGACCTGTATCTAATACGGCAATTGGTTTACAAGGGCAAGTTCCAGGTCTGACTATTACACGTAATTCTGCGCGTCCGGGTAATGAAGATATGAAGATTCAGATTCGTGGTGCATCTTCTATTAACAAAGTGGAGCCTTTGATTATTATTGATGGTGTTCCGGCTATTAGCAATACGGAATTTAGTTCTTTGAACCCAAGTGATATTGAGAATGTATCTGTATTGAAGGATGCTTCTGCCGCTATTTATGGTGCTCGTGCGGCAGGTGGTGTCATTTTGGTGACTACGAAGAAAGGTAAGAAAGGTGAAAAGATAAAAGTGAATTACAACGGTATGATTACTGCCAACACACCGGCAAATATGATTCCACTTGCAAATATGAGAACATGGGCCAATGCTATGGTGGATGCTACTTATCAGGATTACGTAAAATCTGATGGCAATGGTGGTGAAGTTATAACACAGCGTTATTGGAATGGTCAATGGTGGTTTTCTACCTTGGAAGAAAATGGGAAGAATGCCCCTTTTAATGCTGGTTATGCAGTTAATGGCAAGGAAGCTTATTGGCTGATAGATAAAATGGCAGAAAATCAAGATTTTGACTGGACGGCAAGTGATGGTGTACTGCATCATTTTGCTGATAATAATTGGTTGGACTTGATTTATGGCACCACACTTTCCACACAGCATAATCTAAGTGTACAAGGTTCGAGTGAGCGTGCTCGTTGGATGGCATCTATGGGATATGCCAATGACCGTTCCATCATTACTGCCGTACGCGATGGCGCAAAAAAATACACAGCCCGTCTGAATGTGGATTTTGATTTGACCAATTGGTTGGTATTGACAACAAACATGTCTTATAGTAATCGTTATGTGGAAGCTCCTCGTGACGGTGTTGATGGTAATAACTCCGGTATGTATGACTGCCCTGCCGGACCAGCCTATACACCATCGGGCGAATACTATGATTATTATGTTAGTGGACGTTCTCCTTTGGCTGCTATGCAAGCTGGCGGTGTTGCCAATCAGGAATTTGAAACATTCCGTTATTCTAATACATTAAAGGCTACTCTTTCTAAGGATTTTGATGTAACAGGTTCTTGGGCTTTTGCAAAGAATAATAATGTACAGACAGAAACGAAATTGACCTATTATGCAGGTTATTGGGATGGAAGTAACAAGAATACTATAAACCAGCAGAAGGATACGTATGTAAAGGAACGCATCCAGCGTACTTTCTATGAAAATTACCTGTTGCAGTTGAACTATCATCATACATTTGCTGAAGTTCATAATGTAGCTGCTATGATCGGTGCCAATGCAGAACGTAATACGTACAAAAATGTGACAGCCCAACGCAAAGGCTTGTTGTATGACGGGTTGTATGATTTGAATACAGGCTCTTCCGAAGCTGTGAATCAGACTATTACAGGTGGCTCTAACCAGAATGGATATGTTTCTTATATCGGTCGCGTCAATTATGATTTTGCAGGCAAGTATCTGTTTGAGATGTTGGGCCGCCGTGACGGAACTTCAAAATTCCATCCTGATTATCGTTGGAGTAATTTTGGTACAGGAAGTATCGGATGGAGAATATCTGAAGAAAAATTCTTGAAAGAAAATGCTCTTTGGCTGAATAACTTGAAACTCCGTGCTTCTTATGGTGTCACCGGTGGAGCGGTTAGTAGTCTTGGCAACTATGATTATCTGGCGACAATGAACACTACAGGAACTTATTATTTTAATTCAGGTTTGGCGAGTACGGCTTATCTGGGGTCAATGACAGACTATTCACGTAGCTGGGAAAAATTGCATAATCTCAATATTGGTGTTGACTTCTCTTTGTTGGACAATCGCTTGAGCGGTAGTTTTGATTGGTATAAGAAGACGAACAACAGTATGTTGGTAGCATTGACTTATCCCGATGTTCTGGGAGCTACCGCCCCGGCCACCAATGATGCCAAACTGCGTGTGAAAGGCTGGGAGGCAGCATTGAGTTGGAATGACAGAAAAGGAGATGTGGAATATTGGGTAACAGCATCTTTGGCTGATGCAAAATCCATGGTTACGGAATATAGCGGTACTGATGTATGGCAGGCAGGTCTGGTTAAAGTCCGTGAAGGCTATCCGTTGAATTCACTGTTTGTGTATAAGACAGACGGTTATTTCAAGTCCTATGAGGAAGTGGATGCTTATTATCAGCAATATGCAAATTGTACAGGCGGTAATGCCCTAGGATTGGTTCCTCAGTCTAATGAGAAATTGCATCTTCGTCCTGGTGACCGTAAGAAGGTATTGATACTTGATCCGAACAATGATACCACGAAAGGTAAAGGAAATACCGGTTCAGGTGATGTTTATTACTATGGTGATACAGATCCACATTTCATGTTCGGAGTGAATGCGGGTGCTAAATGGAAAAACTTTGATTTCTCCATGTTTATTCAGGGAGTGGGACAGCGTTATTTGATCCGCGGTCTGTCTGATTCTAATGGTGGTATGAATATGTGTGCATTCTATCGTAATTACAACAATATTCTTGATACTCAGTTGGATACTTGGACGTGGGATAATCAAGATGCCGAGTATGCACGTCTCTCATTGGAAAATAATAAGAATAACTGGAATGTGAATAATAATGATGCTTCGATTCAGAACGCATGGTATGCCCGTATGAAAAATATCGCAGTAGGTTATACACTTCCTAAGTCATTGCTGAATAAATGGAATATTGAGAAAATCAGAGTTTACTTCTCGGGTGATAATGTCTGTGAAATAACGGGAGTGAAAGATGGTTATGACCCGGAGAAGAGTGCGGCATCACGTACTTCCTTGCCATTTAACCGTAGCTGGACTTTAGGTTTGGACGTAACATTCTAATAATTAACATTAAAACATTAAAAATATGAAACGATATAAATTAATGATGAGTGCTGTAGCTTTGATGCTGGCCTCAACATCATGTTCGGATTACTTCTTGAATTTGGAACCAACGGATACACAGACTGAAGCTAATTATTATAAGACTGCCGCACAATTTGAGGCAGCGGCTAATGGAACCTATAGTTTCTATGGCTTTAAGGATCTTTCGGAAACGGTAAATGGAACTAAATATACACATATTGTTTATAATATTTGGGATAATGGTTCTGATTTAAGATCAGAACTGAATGAAGCGGTTCAAGGTACCTTATCGGCAGGACAGACTGATACTTATTGGTCATTGTGTTATGCTAAAATTAGAAAATGCAATGTCGTTATTGAGAAAGCTGAGGAGTACACTGGCACAGAAAGCATTGCGGCATCCGTGGCTACGGCTAAGTTCTTCCGTGCCTATCAGTATTTTTGGTTGTTGGAACGTTTTGGCGGTGTGCCTTTGGTTACACGTACATTATCAACAGGTTCTGAAGAATTGTATGCGGCACGTAATTCTCGTTATGAAGTGGTGGGACAGATTTTGTCGGATTTGACCGATGCTATCAATGGCTTGCCGGATGAATCTTCTTATGATGGAAAAGTGACCAAGCAAGGTGCTCAAGCTTTCAAGGCTCGTGTATTGTTGTTTGAAGCTACGTGGGAAAAATATGTAAAGGAAACAACTGATGGCAATGGGACTTCGGAAGGTGCTGGTAGTGCGAAGCCGTCAGGCTATCCCTCAGTGGAAAGTATGCTGACAGAAGCCGCTTCTTTGGCTGATGCGGTCATTTCCTCAAAAAAGTATAGCTTGTGGAGTGCGGAAGGTACAGTATATGAAAATATAGCCTACAACTATTTGTTCAATTTGGAAGATGAGAATACTAATCCGATGGGTTATAAGAAGGATTTGAATAAAGAATATATCTTGCAGGTATGCCATGATCCTGTAAGCAACAAGTGTTCAAAGAATATCACTCACGCTTATGCCGGCAGTAATATTACATTGAAATGGATGAATATGGTTCCTTGTATTTCTGATGGTTTGCCTTATTTCTATTCAAAAGATTATAAGGGATTCAACAAGATGACAGATATATATGACAATCGTGATTCCCGTCTGACTGCATGCGTGAAAATACCGGGAAAGACTTATTATGAAATGGGGGTTAATGGTGCGGACAAGGGTCTTTATGCAAAAGCGGATTATGTGACCACATTTGATTTTCCGTCAGCATGTCTTCCTTATTACCCTGAAATTACAAGTACGGGACCTACCGGTTTCGTTAATCGTAAGATGACCAGTGAGCGTTATGGCTATCAGGATGCTGATGAAGCATATAATTATCCGGTTCTTCGTTTGGCCGAAGTTTATCTGATTTATGCAGAAGCAAAATGTGAATTAGGTAACGGAACAATTTCGGATGCTGATTTGGACAAGTCAATCAATGTATTGCATCAGCGTGGAGGTTCTGCCGCTATTTCCAATGCATCTGTTGCTATGGCTAATGCTAATTATTTGGCTAACACCGGTAAATCCGGAAGTTTGACTATATTGGATTTGATTCGCAATGAACGTGCGGTGGAATTACGTAATGAGAATCTTCGTCCTTATGACTTGATGAGATGGGGAATTGCTGAAACAGAGTTGAAACAGAATTTCTTAGGTGTGGTTACGAAGAATGCTGATGGTACGGACACTGAGATTGTAAACTTTAAATATACAGTAGGAGATACAGAAAAGTCTGCTTGGTTGCCTGTTGCTGGTACGACCTATGGTTATGAAACTATAGATGACGGTTCTCAGGCTTATGTTGTGATTCCGGCGTCTCAAGTGAATATGACCCGCAAGAACTACCTGTATCCTATTCCTTTAGCACAGATTCAATTGAATCCTGCTTTATTACAGAATCCTGGATATTAATGCTGGTAAGGGAAGAACATGGTCGAAGTGGCTATGTTCTTCTTTTGTGGCAAAATAGTAATATCTTACTTTTGAAAAATATAAATATGAAAAATAAACTTTTGCTATTGCTTTTTCTATTAGGAGTGGTTTTCCCGATGTCTGCACAAGAAAGTGAAGTCTTAATATCGACTTCTCATACCTCTTTATTGCTTTCCACTCCGCAAGGAGGAGAATTGAAATTTTTGTACTATGGTAGAAAACTTACTGATGCTGATGTACATGCTGTTGTTAGTACAGAGTCTGGAAGTTTTTCCGCTTATCCGGTCTATGGACTGAATTGTCCTTCTGAGTCTGCTTTGTCTGTGCAGCATGAGGATGGAAACATGACGCTTCAAATGGAAGTCATTGGCGTGGAAACTATTCATCAGGAAAAAGCAGATTTAACAGTTATATCTTTAAAAGACAAAGTATATCCTTTTTATGTAAAACTCTGCTATAAAGCCTATCAGGATGTGGACGTCATTGAGGCGTGGACGGAAATCAGCCATAAGGAGAAAAAGAACGTGAAGCTGAACCAGTTTGCATCGGCCTATCTTCCCGTTCGTAAGGGCAATGTCTGGCTGTCCAGCCTCTACGGTGCTTGGGCAAACGAGGCGCGTCTGGTGCAGGAACCGCTGGAACCGGGTATGAAGGTGATAAAGAATAAGGACGGAGTGCGCAATTCGCATACGGCACACGCCGAAGTGATGTTCTCGTTGGACGGACAGCCACGTGAGAATAGCGGACGTGTGATTGGTGCTGCCCTTTGTTACGGAGGTAATTATAAACTGCGCATTGACACAGATGAAAGTGAATTCCATCATTTCTATGCAGGTATCAACGAAGACAACTCCGTTTATCATCTGAAAAGCGGTGAGGTATTCAAGACTCCCGAACTGGCATTGACTTATAGTGACGAAGGATTGAGTGGCGGTAGCCGTAACTTTCATCGCTGGGCAAGAGCGTATAAACTAGCTAATGGTGACAAGCTCCGAAAGATTCTGCTGAACAGTTGGGAAGGTGTCTATTTCAAAATCAACGAAAGCGGTATGAAGCAGATGATGGCGGATATTTCTTCTATGGGCGGTGAACTTTTTGTGATGGACGACGGCTGGTTTGGTGACAAATATCCTCGCAAGACCGACCGCACTTCGCTGGGCGACTGGATGGTGGATAAGGAGAAACTGCCTTCGGGTATTGGAGGGCTGATAGATGAGGCTAAGCGGCAGGGTATCAGGTTTGGCATCTGGATAGAGCCGGAAATGGCGAACACTCAAAGTGAATTGTATGAAAAGCATCCGGATTGGGTGATTAAAGCACCGGAACGTGACTTGGTACTGGGACGGGGAGGTACTCAGGTGGTACTCGACTTGGGTAATCCGCAGGTACAGGATTTCGTGTTCAAGGTAGTGGACGAACTGATGACTAACTATCCCGAAATAGATTACATCAAATGGGATGCCAATATGTCTATCCTGAATCACGGTTCCAACTATCTGGGCAAGGATGAACAGAGCCATTTATATATAGCTTATCATCGTGGACTGGAAAATGTCTGCAAGCGAATCCGGATGAAATATCCCGAACTGACGATACAGGCATGTGCCAGTGGTGGTGGACGTGTCAATTATGGACTTTTGCCTTACTTTGACGAGTTTTGGACAAGCGACGATACGGATGCATTGCAACGCATCTATATGCAGTGGGGCACTTCCTATTTCTTTCCAGCCATCGGTATGGCATCACATATCAGTGCTGCACCCAATCATCAGACTTTCCGTACCATCCCGTTGAAGTATCGTATTGACGTGGCGATGAGCGGACGTTTGGGCATGGAGATACAACCCAAGAACATGACGGATGATGAGAAAGAACTGTGTCGTAAAGCGATTGCCGGGTACAAGGAAATTCGTCCGGTGGTTCAGATGGGGGACATATACCGCTTGCTTTCTCCTTACGACAAGTTGGGGGCAGCTTCCTTGATGTACGTTTCGCCGGAAAAAGACAAGGCGGTATTCTATTGGTGGAAGCTGGAGCACTTTATGAACCAACACTTGCCACGGGTAGTCATGGCGGGGCTGAATCCTGAAAGCCGTTATCGTATCCGTGAGTTGAACCGTATAGATAAATATCCGCTTAGTTTTGAAGGACAAGTGTTCAGCGGTGCTTATTTGATGGCGAACGGTTTGGAAATACCTTACAATCATAATGTGGACAAGCCGCAAAAGAACGAATACTCAAGTAGAGTGCTTTATCTGGAGGAAGTGGATAAATAACAAACTATCGGAAAAGTTACGGATTGTAACAGCTGAACATAAAAGAGTCGCATCAAATTCTATTTTTAAGTAATGATATGACTCTTTTTATTGTACAATGAATGCTGTCAAATTTTAGATTCAAAGATTATTTCCTTTGAGATTGAATGTTGATGCATTCATTTTTTATTATCTTCTATGCTGTTGAGTGTCTCATGTCTCATAAACGTATTATAATTAAAATCGACTTTTATGATGAATATAAAACAACTTTTATCAGCTTGTATATTGGGGACTGCGATTGCTTCATGCAGTTTTCCATCGGCAGAACGGGAAGGGATTGTTATTAACCTTCAGGAGAAAGGTGTCGGGATAGCTCCTTCAATGTATGGTGTCTTTTTTGAAGAGATTAATCATGCCGGTGATGGAGGATTATATGCCGAGTTGGTTCAGAACCGTAGTTTCGAGGAACATGAGATGCCGGCAGGGTATCATGCGGAAGGAGATAAGCTGATTCCCAGTCCGGAGAAATATCACTTGACCGGAGAAGTACGTCACGATCGTTCATTCAAGTGGAATACAGAACCTGTACGTGCTTGGAATTTGTTGGTGAAGGATACTGCGGCTGCCCGGATGAGGCTTACTAAAGAGCGTCCGAAATTTCAGTCAGCTCCTAATAATTTGGAGATAACACTAACGGATGCTTCACATCCCATTCAATTGGTGAATGAAGGATACTGGGGAATGGGGATCGGTGCCGGTGAGAACTATCATCTCCGTGTTATTATTCGCACTTCGTCCGATTATAAAGGAACGGTTGCAGCCAAATTACTTTCTTCGAAAGGAGATGTGCTGGCGGAAACTTCTCTCAAAGTGAAGAATGACAACACTTGGAATGATATAAAAGCTACATTGTCGTCTGCTGCAAAAGATGCCAAGGCAAAGCTGGCTTTGGAATTTGATGCTCCCGGTAAGATTTGGATAGATTATGTTTCTCTTTTTCCGGAAAAGACTTTCAATAACCGCCCGAATGGCTTGCGTAAAGACGTGGCCGAGATGTTGGTAGGATTGAAACCTGCATTCTTCCGCTGGCCTGGAGGATGTGTGGTAGAGGGAATTACTTTGAATAACCGCTTTGAATGGAAAAAAACATTAGGAGATCCGGCTGCACGCCCCGGAGAGTATAGTACGTGGGGATACCGTTGCTCGTATGGTTTCGGATATTATGAAATGTTGCAATTTTGCGAAGATATAGGCGCAAAAGCCATGTTTGTATGTAATGTAGGTTTAGGGTGTCAGTTCCGTATGGGTGATGCTTGTCCTGAAGACAAAATATCCTATTATTTGGACGATTGTATGGATGCCATTGAATACGCATTGGGTGATGTGACTACGGAATGGGGAAAACGCCGTGCGGCAGATGGTCATGCCGAACCTTTTCCGTTGCAATATGTGGAGATTGGTAATGAAAACTGGGGACCGGAATACGATCGTCGTTTTGATCTGTTCTATAAGGCCATTAAGGAGAAGTATCCGCAGTTGACTTTGATTTATAATGAAATGCCACAACGTGATGGGGCTCCTGCAATAGCCAAAACGGATATGATTGATCCACATTGGTATGTCGATCCGTATTTTTTCTTTCGTAACACAACTTTGTTCGATACTTATGAACGGGGAAAATATACGGTTTATGTAGGGGAATATGCCTGTAACCGGGGAGTTGGTGGAGGAAATATGCTGGGAGCTTTGTCTGAAGCTGCGTTTATCGGTGGTATGGAACGAAATGGCGATTTGGTTACAATGGCTTCGTATGCACCTTTATTTGAAAATCGGCATGATAGGAACTGGGCTACCAACTTGATTTGGATTGATTCTGACCGGGTAATGGGGCGTAGCTCATATTATGTACAAAAGATGGCGGCGGAGAACCGGCCTGATTACAATGTAAAAAGCAACATCACGATGCATGAAGCCCAACCCGAATCTGTGGGTAAGGGACATCTGGGTTTGGGGGCTTCTTTAGCATCTGTAGAGTTTAAGGATGTAAAAGTGATACAAAACGGAGTGACGGATCTGCTTGGCGATATGATTCTATCAAAAGAAGACCACATGTTACCGGAAAAAGTCTATGAAGGGGACTATACGCTGGAGTTTAAAGTAAGGAAAACAGAAGGTGAACAAGGATTTCAAATCTTTTTAGGTATGAGTGAGGATGGTAAGACCGGATATAGATATAATATAGGTATGTGGAGCAGTAATGACCGGGCGGAACTTATCCGGTTGGAGAAGGGGAAAGATAAAGGCGTGTTGTCGGAACATTCCGGCAAAAAAATTGAAAAGGACAGGTGGTATGAAGTGAAAGTGGTAGTATCATCCATGAAAAATGAATGTTATCTGGATAATGAACTTGTCTTGTCCTCTGTACCCCAAGCTATGCCGTTACAGTTTGTTGCTTCCGGTTATGATGAAGAAAAAGGAGAATTGGTGATTAAAGTTGTTAATGGGGCTGATGCGGCTTATTTGACCACGATTCAGGTAAAAGGATCGAAAAACATAGCAGAGGAGGGAAGGGTCATTTCTTTGACTGCGGCCGACGGCAGCGAGGAAAATTCCTTCGAAGAACCCCGAAAGATTTATCCGGAGGAGATTGCATACAAAGGATTCGGACCTGAATTTGATTATGAATTTCCACCCTTCTCATATACGATTTTGCGTGTAAAAGCAGAAAAACAATAAGAAAACGAACGATTAATTTGATATTTTATGAAAAAGATTATTTCATTATTATTTGTGGCAGGGGTGTTGAACACCGTTGCTGCACAGAAAATAACGATGTATTCCACCACTGCATCCGAGCGTTGGACTTCTCAGAAAGTAACAGTTTTGAAGCATGCCTCGCAGACTCCGGAGGTATCTGTCTATACGGATAGTCTTTTGCAGCATGTTACCGGCTTTGGCGGCACGTTTAATGAAATAGGATGGAATGCGCTTCAAAGTCTCTCTCAGGAAGAACGTGATAAAGTGATGGCTTCCTTGTTTGCCGAAGAGGGAGTACGCTTTTCATTGGGACGTACTCCTGTTGCTTGTAGTGATTATTCATTTGGTTATTATTCTTATAATGATGTGAAAGATGATTATACCATGCGTAATTTCAGTATTGACCGTGATCGTTTTATACTGATTCCTTACATAAAGGAGGCTTTGAAGCTACGTCCCGATTTGAAGATGTGGGCTTCTCCTTGGACTCCGCCGGCATGGATGAAAGTCAACGAGCATTATTCGCAGAAAAGTTCCGGTATTGAGGGCACCGATATCGGGCACAACCGTCTTGATCCTGCCCGTAATGTATTGGGAAATGTTACGGGATTCAAGATGCAGCAAGGATATTTGCAGGCATACGCGCTTTATTTCTCCAAATATGTGCAGGCTTATAAGAAAAACGGGATCACTATTTCGATGCTCATGCCTCAAAATGAAATAGCATGGACACCTTGCTGGCCTTCGTGTACGTGGAGAGCAGAGGACTTGGCCATTTTCGTGACTCAATATCTGGGACCTCAATTTAAAAAAGATTCGCTGGATACGGAGATATGGATGGGAACAGTCAATTATCCGAACCCCGATTACATCCGCACTTTTCTGAATCAGAAAAATGTATCGGATTATGTGAGAGGAGTAGGAGTGCAATGGACAGGTATGAAAGCGCTTCCTGTCATTCACAAGGAATACCCTTCGTATGGATATATGCAGACAGAGAATATGTGTGGTAATTCGGAGAATGACTGGTCGGCATTGGAGCGTACTTGGAATGCGGTAGTCCATTGTTTCAATAATGGTGTGGGGGCTTATATGTATTGGAATATGGTGCTCGATGAAACTTGTAAGAGTTGGTGGGACTGGGCACAAAATGCAATGGTTATTGTAGATCGTAATACACGCCAGGTACGTTATACTGATGAATTTTATCTGATGAAGCATCTGTCTCATTTTGTACAACCGGGCAGCCGTTTGTTGAAAGTGTCAGACCATGAGAATGTGCTTGCCTTTCGTACTGCTGACAATGGAACGGCTATAGTTACTTATAATTCCGATGAAGACACGCGTTTCCGTACTTTTGTCATAGATGGTAAGAAGATAGAGGTGACATTGAAACCCAAATCGATCAATACAATAAAAATGAATGATAAATGAAATTAAAAGAATTGTTGTTGGTTGTCCATTTATTAGTTGGATTCCATTTTATTCTTCATGCACAGAATCATCTGGTTGTTTACCCAGCTCCTGATGGGGCCGATTTAAAAAAGGATTTTACAGTTAAAGTCCGCGAAGTGGGAAAAGAATGGCAATGGGTGGACGTTTATCCGGTGAAAGTAGATGAAGTACGCCAGACGAAGCATCATGTTGAACTGGCCTCAATGGGATATTTTGACTTTTCCGGGCAGGTGGAAGTTTCCGTCACCTATAATAAAGGAGAAGTAAAGAGTGGTAGGGTGCGTCCGTTGTCGTATGGTATCACTCCGAGGATCAGCGGCAGTACGATGACTTTTACACTAGACCGTCCGCGTAATCTGTCCATTGAAGTAAATGGAGACATCTTCCATAATCTTCATCTTTTTGCGAATCCGATAGATGAAAACCGCCCGAAGAAATTGAAAGACAAGAATCTGATTTATTTCGCTCCGGGAATACATCAGTTACCCGGCGATACACTCAATGTTCCTTCGGGAAAGACTGTCTATGTGGCAGGTGGGGCCATTGTACGTGGATGTATCCGTGCGGTCAATGCCCGTGATGTGAAAATTCTGGGACGGGGTGAGGTGCATCCCGAAGGTCGTGGGGCAGGTATCAGCATTATTAATTCACGAAATATATATGTGGAAGGTCTCATCACAACTCAATGTCCCACTGGAGGTTCGGACAGTGTGACAATCCGCAATGTAAAGGCTGTCAGTTCGTATGGGTGGGGGGACGGTATGAATGTGTTTGCCAGCAACAACGTCTTGTTTGATGGAGTATTTTGCCGTAACTCCGATGATTGCACTACCGTGTATGCTACACGTATGGGGTTTCATGGCGGATGCCGTAATGTGACAATGCAGAATTCTACCTTGTGGGCAGATGTGGCGCACCCTATTTTTATCGGATTACACGGAGATGTGGATAGGAATGAAGTGATGGAGAATCTGACTTACCGGAACATTGATATTTTGGATCATCGGGAAATGCAAGTGGATTATCAAGGCTGTCTGGCTATCAATGCAGGTGATAATAATCTGGTCCGGAATGTACGGTTCGAGAATATCCGCATCGAGAATTTCCGGCAAGGACAATTGGTGAATCTGCGTATATTTTACAATAAGAAGTATTGCAAGGCTCCGGGCAGGGGCATTGAGAATGTGCTTTTTAAAGATATTACCTATAATGGCGATCATGCCGAACTCTCACATATCGTTGGCTATGACGAGGAACGGATGGTGAAGAATATTCGTTTTGAGAATCTGAAGATAAACGGTAAAGTTATATCGGATGATATGGCCGGCAAGCCTGCATGGTACAAAACGTCAGACATGGCGCGTTTCTTTGTTGGGGAACATGTAGGTGAAATTGTATTTGCAAAATGAAAAAAGGCGGTCTCAAGCAAGAGTTTCAAGAAGATTTAAAATAACTCAACTAAAAACACCGCTATTTTTCCCCTTCCTGGAGTTTTGCAAAAGTGCTGCCACTGCTACCACCCATCCCTTTAAAACTCCGATGGACAGGGGATTTCAAGGGGTGGTGGCAGCAGAATAAATAAACGCTAAAAAACACGTGCTGCCACCATTTTTCTATCATTTTTCTTCCTTTTTATTTGTTTTTCGTGGAATAAAACCGTAAATTTGGTAATTCTTAAACAAAGAAAAAATGATAGACACATTAGATTATGAAAAAGTTCCGGCAGGCTTTACGCACTGTTTTAACGGAACTTGCAAATTGGCGGATACCTGCCTGCGATACCAGGCGGGTCGCCATATCCCCGAAACCAAACGAAGTATCCGCACACTCAATCCTTCCTACGTCAAAACAAAAGAAAGCTGCTCCGAATTCATGAGTGATGTTCCCGTGAAGCATGCTTACGGATGGACTCACATGTTCGATAAACTGATACATGAGAAAGCGGTTGCCATCAAGGATGAACTGCTATGCCATTATGGAAAGTCAGAATTTTATCGTCTGAAACGAAAAGAGAAGAGTTTCACTCCCCGGGCCCAGCAATATGTACGCAGTGTGTTCCGTCGTTACGGAGTGACGGAGGAACCCGTTTATGAACAGTATCGATATGAATATGTATGGTGGAAGGACTGATGTTTCATGATAGAACATCAAGAGCTTTTGCCGGTTTCTTATGTTGGAAATAGCAGTTCCTTGTCGGGAAAACTGTGGTTTCATGTGGATGAAACTAAAGTTCCATCAGGTTGAAAACTATGGTTCCATGCGGATGAAACTAAAGTTCCAACCGTATGAAACCTCTTGAAACTCCTTATCTTCTCTTTTATTGAACCTAAAGAATATACTGAATGAAAGTAACAAAACAAACTCTTTATAAGAAAGAGTGGGCATACCGTCCTCTTGCCATGGATGTCTTGGTAGCGCTTGTGAGAGACGGAAGTACGAAACAAACCGTTGAATCGTTTCGTTTGAAATGGCGCATTTCACTTCCCGGCGAACGGGACCGACTGGCACAAAAGATGCCTCGTATTCTGTTCGGTGGCGCTTTCCGGAAGGACGGAATGAAAGAATACAACGGCTGGATTCTGCTGGAGGCCGATCATCTGGAAAGCCTTCAGGAGGCCGAAAAGCTGAAACGGGCCGTATCGGCTTATCCGCAGACCCTGTTTGCCATGATTGGAGCTGAGGGGCGGAGCGTGAAGTTTGTCGTTCCCTACATGCGTCCGGATGGCTCGTTGCCACAGGAACGTAGTGCTGTGGAGATGTTTCACGCCCATGCTTACCGTCATGCCCTAAAGACGTTCGAACCTCGTCTGGGTTCTCCCATCGAACTGCATGAGCCTGCACCCGAAATGGGATGTCTGCTCAGTTATGATCCCGATGTGTATTATAATCCCGAAGCTTTCGCCATCCACCTGGAACAACCGGTGGAAATGCCCGATGAAAGTCTTTATCAGGAAGAATATGAGAAACTCTCTCCGTCCGGAAATGCCGGAGAGGCATTATACAATAATTATCGTTACATCTCCATTCAGTTTGAACTGGCCTTTCAGCGTGCGTTGAGCCGTTATGGCAATCTGGATACCAAGATGGATTTCAAGCCGTTGCTGACTTATTTGTCCAAACTGTGCTTTGGCGCCGGTATTGAGGAGGAGGATTGTGTGAAGTGGACCGGTCTTTATCTGGGCGGTATGCTTTCCGAAGTGGAGATACGCGAGACGGTAGGCAATGTCTATTGTGTGGAAAAAGGTTTTGGTGGCACACCCGTGTGCAAGCCCGAGCAGCTTCAGACGCTGAAGATGGAGGAATTTATGAGCCGCCGCTACGAATTCCGTTTCAATATCATGACCGGTGCGCCTGAATACCGGGAGCGCAATACATTTTGTTTCAGTTTCCGTCCCATCACGGAACGAGTGATGAACAGCATCGCACTGAATGCGCAGAAGGAGGGGCTTCAATTGTGGGACAGGGATGTACACCGCTATGTTTACTCGGACCGGCTCAGTGACTATGCCCCCATTGAGGGCTATCTCAGGGCATTGCCCGCTTGGGATGGCAAGGACCGCATCCGTCCGCTGGCAGCACGTATTCCGTGTGATAATCCGCGGTGGGAACAATTGTTTTATATGTGGTTTCTCTCTATGGTGGCGCATTGGCAGGGACGTGACGTGCAGCATAGCAACAGCGTATCTCCTTTGTTGGTGGGCGGACAGGGATGCGGAAAATCTACTTTCTGCCTTAATTTGCTGCCTCCCGAATTGAGAACATATTATACAGATAGTATAGATTTCAGCAAGAAGCGGGATGCTGAATTGTATCTGACGCGTTTCGGGCTTATCAACATTGATGAATTTGATCAGGTGAGCGAGCGTCATCAAGGTTTTTTGAAGCATCTGTTGCAGAAGCCGGTGGTGAACATACGCAAACCATACGCAACCCAGGTGGAGGCGGTACAGCGGTATGCTTCGTTTATTGCCACCAGTAACCATACGGATTTGCTGAGCGATCCATCGGGCAGCCGCCGCTTCATCTGTATCGAAGTGCTGGGGATGATAGACAATGTGCAGCCCATTGATTATGCCCAGTTGTATGCCCAGGCCATTGCCGCACTGGACAGGAACGAACGTTACTGGATGACCCACGAGGAAGAGTTGGTACAGATGGCTGTGAATGAGGAGTTTCAGCAGCGTCCGTTGTACGAGGATTTGTTCTATCGTTATTATCGTCCCGCCACTCATGCGGACGAGGGGGAAAAGAAGTCGGCCGGCGAACTGTATCTGGCGTTGCAAAAGAAAAGCGGGATGAAGCTTCCCCAAGGAAGGATTTCTTATTTTGGAAGATTCCTGAAGAAGGCAGTGGAGCTGATGTATAACTCCAAACGTGGTGTGTTGTATCTTGTTGTGGAAAAATAAAGTAAGAATAGTGGTGGCAGCAGGCGTTTTCAGTACGTTGAAAAATATGCTGCCACCACCTCTTGTAACTCCCTGTTCATGGTGGTTTTGCGGGGGTGGGTGGTAGCAGTGGCAGCAGTTTTTTAAAACTCTGTTGTAGGTGTTTTTTAGAGAGAACATATAAAAGCAATCACCTTTGCGAAATAAAAAGAAATGGTAATTATTTAGATAGAATAATTTTTAAAGAATGATCCTTTTTGCTATCTTTGTCCATTGAAAATGAATAAATTATATTCTTATGGAATTGCAAGATAAATATATCCGTTTTGATTGGGCTGTCAAGCGTCTGCTGCGTCATAAAGCCAATTTTGGTGTGCTCGAAGGATTCCTTACGGTGCTGATAGGTGATGAGATTCATATAGTGGAGATTCTGGAAAGCGAGGGTAACCAGCAAACGGAGGATGATAAGTTCAACCGGGTTGATATCAAAGCTCTCAATAGTAAAAATGAGATTGTTATCATCGAGATCCAAAATACGCGTGAGTTGTACTATCTGGAGCGTATCCTGTATGGAGTGGCCAAAGCCATAACAGAACATATCTCATTGGGCGAGACTTATTATAAAGTTAAAAAGATATATTCCATCAGCATTCTTTATTTCGATATTGGTCATGGAACCGATTATCTTTATCATGGGCAGAATATATTTAAAGGAGTGCATACCGGAGATTTCCTTCAAGTGAGTACTCGGGAAAAGGATGCCATTGTGCCCCGTATGCCTTCCGAAATTTATCCGGAGTATTTTCTGATCCGTGTGAATGAGTTCAACAAGGTGGCGGTGACTCCTTTAGAGGAATGGATAGAATATTTGAAGACGGGTATTATCCGTCCTGACACGACTGCTCCCGGATTGGGTGAGGCACGTGAAAAATTGAAATATTATTCAATGACGCCTCAGGAACGCCATGCCTATGATGAACATCTTAGTGCTTTGATGATCCAGAATGATGTTCTTGATTCTGCTAAGCTGGAGGGAAAGATAGAAGGACGATTAGAAGGTCGTGCGGAGGGTCGTGCGGAAGGCCGTGAAGAGGGCATTAAAGAAGGTGTTCTTCGAAATGCCCGGAGAATGAAAGAAAAAGGATTCTCTACAGAAGATATTATGGAAATTACAGGATTGACATTCGAAGAGGTCAGTCAGTTGTAATTCTATGTTTTGTTAAATAAATCCACAGGTGGCTTTTTAAGGTATCTGTGGATTTTTTTATTTTACGCAAAGGTTTACGTGCTTTTTGTTAAGCTGACTTATATCTAGGTCGGTTTAATCTTTTTATTTTTGAGCACATAAATAAACGATTTGTTAACGTGTAAAATGAATGATACAATGAAAAAACTCTTCTTTTTAATAGCGGCAAGCTTCTTTTTAACTACGGTAGATGCACAGATAACCGAGCGTGAACGTCCTGCCGAATGGCAGCATTTAGTAAAAGGCGCACGTTTTATGGATCGCTTCCTTCCTATGCCGGACGGCATTCAGATTAAGGGGATTTGGGGTACGGACAGTGTGCTGAATCGGTATGTGGATAATGGGATAGAACTTCCCGGAGTTTCTTTTTGGGGAGGAAATATATTGCAGGATACGGATGGTAAATACCATTTGTTTGTGTGCGGCTGGCCCGAGAATTCTCCGAAAGGGCACATGTTTTGGCCGAATTCTACTGTTTTCCATGCAGTAAGTGACCGGCTGGAAGGACCTTTTAAAATTCAAAATTCTGTGGGAAAAGGACATAATCCGGAAGCGTTCCGGTTAAAGGATGGCCGTGTCGTGGTCTATGTGATTGACGGTTATTATATAGCAGACGGGGTGGACAGCAAGGTGTGGACGTATGGTAAATTCAGTTTTGATTCTCGTGACCGGAAAATCATAGAGGGACTTTCCAATTTGACTTTTGCCCGCCGTCAAGATGATTCTTACCTGATGGTATGCCGGGGTGGAGGTGTCTGGATCAGCAAAGACGGACTTTCACCTTATATGCAGTTGACTGACAAACGAGTTTATCCGGATGTGGAAGGCAGATTCGAAGATCCCGTGGTATGGCGGGATGAGTTGCAATATCACTTGATCGTGAATGACTGGTTGGGCAGAATAGCTTTCTATCAGCGTTCCAAGGACGGAGTGCATTGGGTGACAGAACAAGGGGAAGCATACGTGCCGGGTGTATCATTCCATAAGGATGGAGCGGTGGAACATTGGTTTAAATACGAGCGGCCTAAAGTTTTTCAGGATGGGAAGGGGCGTGCTGTCCAAATGAATTTTGCCGTGATTGATACCATTAAATGGAACGATCTGCCTAACGATAAACATAGTTCCAAAAATATAAGTATTCCTCTGAATAAAGGAATGCTATTGTCTGTCTTGAATGAAGAAGAGATCACTCCGTCTACTCGTACTATTGAGGTAAAGATTGCTGCCGAATCAGGTTTTAATCCGCAGACAGATGTGGATGTAAAGTCGTTGCGATTCGGTTCATTTACCGAAGTGAATTTTGGACGTGGCTGCAAGCCTGTGAAGACCAAGGTTTCGGGCAAAGATTTGATTGTGGTCTTTAAAGCGAAGGGCAGTGGCATCACTTCGGATGAATTTGCTCCTAAAATGATAGGTAGAGATAAAAAAGGGAATATGCTGTATGGTTATGCCCGTTTGTCATACGTGAATTATCGGCCGGCTCTGCTCTCCGCCCGTCGCCCTCTGTTTGATAAAGAAAAAGGTGGGTTGAAGGTAGAGATACAGAACTTTGGTTTGTCTGCATCGGAACCGGCGGAAGTGGAGGTGATATGCAACGGAAACAGTTTGGGTAAATTGCCTTTGAAGGCATTACAATCGTACGAAACAGAATGTTTGATTTTCAAATCGAATATGCTTTTAAAGGATGATAAAGCGGCATACGAGGTGAAATTCTTTTGTGGAGGAAAAGAAGTGGAGTGGAATAGATTTTTTACAGAACAAAATTGCAGATAAAATAATGGTGATTGATTATTGAGTGGGAAAAGCTTATCAAACGTATTATAAAGGTATAATGTTATTTAATTAAAATATATTGATATGATTTTCTATAATAAAATCAGGCTCGTTATGGAGAAACAATATCAACGTTTGTGGTTCTTGATTTCGTTTTGTGTAGTGAGTTTTTTATGCTATGCTGGTGATAGTGATTATCGGACATTGAAAAATGGTCTTGAGATGACTGTTCCTGATGGACGGTTGCGGGTGGAATTTGTAGAAACGGATATTGTTCGTGTGCAATACACCTGCGAGGCGACTTTTAAAGGAAATGGTACAATCGTTTGTCTTCCTAGAGAAGAAAAAAAGACACCATTTACTTTAAAAGAAATGGAAAAGAAAATCTTGCTTATATCAGATAGTCTAATCATTAGCATTGATAGAAGTAATTATGCCATTACTTATATGGATGCTTGTAATAACAGGGTGCTGTTAGCTGAAAGATATGAAAGGCCTCGTGAAGCTGAGAAAGTGTTTAAAGAAAGGGTCATATATGACGAACAAAGCAAACGTATGGTGAAAACCGCTGATGGGGAGAAGGAAGTGAAAGATGTACTTCATCGGGATACTGTGGGGTACACTTGGAAATATAGAAATCATTTTGGCTGGACGGATAAAGAGGCTATTTATGGATTAGGCTGCCACATGGAGGATTATCTGAATTTGCAGGGAAAAGAACTTTGGTTGTGTCAGCACAATCTTAAAGCGATGGTTCCAGTATTGAATTCGACTGCTGGCTATGGCTTGTTGTTTGATGCTGGATGTGGTATGTATTATAATAACACAGCTGGTAACGGATTTATGGAAATGGAAGCGGCTAAACAGTTGGATTATTATTTCATGAAAGGGGCCACGATGGATAAGGTTATTAATCGTTACCGTCTGCTTACCGGAAAATCGCCTATGCTTCCACTCTATATTTTGGGATATATTCAATCAAAAGAAAGATATCGTACTTCTGTGGAATTGATTGATGTGGTAGCTGAATATCGCAGAAGACAGGTTCCGTTGGATGTAGTGGTACAGGATTGGAATTACTGGCCTAATGGAAGTTGGGGGTATATGAAGATGGATAGAAAACGGTATCCTAATCTGAGGAATTTAACGGACTCTATTCATCAGTTGAATGCCAAATTAATGGTCTCCATTTGGCCTAATCCAACTAATAGTCCTCAGACTGAAGAGTTTAAATCAAAAGGCTTTATGCTTCAGAGATCGGTTTATGATGCTTTTAATTCAGGTGCTCGTAAACTCTATTGGAAATATGCGGATGATGAATTCTTCAGTAATGGATTTGATGCCTGGTGGTGTGATTGTACAGAACCGGTTGATGCTGATTGGAGTGTGATGCCTGAAGGGTATGGATGGGATAATCAGCAAGAGCGTTGGAAGGGAAATTTAAAAGCTCTCAATGATTTGTTGGGAGAAGAGCGCAGTTGTCTTTTTTCGCTTTATCATTCGAAGGGCATTTATGAAAATCAACGGGCGACATCAGAAAAGAAAAGAGTTGTTAATTTGACTCGTTCTTCTTATGCCGGACAGCAACGCTTTGCTACTATAACATGGAATGGTGATACCCATGCTTCTTGGAAGTCTTTTGCTGCTCAAATTCCCGGTGGGCTGAATTTTATGGCAGCAGGTTGTCCTTATTGGACATTGGATGCCGGAACTTTTTTTAGTGCGACTAAAAAACAATGGTTTTGGCGTGGACAATATAATCAGGGAGTAACTGATATGGGCTATCGTGAATTCTATGTACGTATGCTTCAGTTTGCTACTTTTCTTCCTTTGCTTCGAAGCCATGGTACGGATACTCCACGTGAAATATGGCAGTTTGGTAACCCCGGTGAAGCCTTTTACGAAAGTATTCTAGGAACGATAAATTTGCGTTATAGGCTGCTGCCTTACATTTACTCTCTGGTTGGTGCGGTGAATTCTAGTGACTATACGATGAGTCGTATGTTGGCTTTTGACTTTTCAACAGATAAAAAAGTATTTGATATAAAAGATCAGTTTATGTTTGGTCCTGCTTTTTTGGTCTGTCCGGTAACAAAGCCTATGTATTACAAAAAAGAATCGGTTGCGCTTACAGGAGTAGAGAAAAAGCGTGATGTGTATTTGCCAAAGGATATAAAATGGTTTGATTTTTGGACGGGGAAATGTTATGAAGGCGGTCAATACATAGAATCTGATGCACCCATTGAAAGAATACCTCTTTTTGTGCGGGCGGGGACGATATTGCCTATGGGACCTCTTCAGCAATATACAACTGAAAAAAAATCGGCTGAATGGGAAATACGTATTTATTCAGGTAAAGACGGATATTTTACCGTTTATGAAGATGAAGGTGATGGCTATAATTACGAAAAGGGAAGATGTGCTACTTTTAATTTGTTTTGGAATGACAAGGAGCAGGCATTGACAATTTCTGATCGAAGAGGAAATTTTGATGGAATGGTAGATAAACGTAATTTGAATGTGGTCTTGGTCCATCCTGGAAATGGAGTAGGTATTTCCTCTTCAAAAGGTCAGAAGATTGTTTATGAGGGGAAAAAAGTGATAGTGAAATTGTGATTGAGTTAGTTTTTATAGAGTTATAAGGTATGAAGTCGTGTTTTTTAAAGAAGGAAAAGAAAAGCATAAAAATGAAAAAGTTATTAGCCTTTTGTCTTATGGTGTGTTGTGCGGTTGCACAGGCTCAGTTAGTGACTTATCCCGAAGGATTGAAAACAGGTATGCCTCATAATGATGATTATACAGTCCGTGTCCGTGTGCCGGGGGGAGAATGGAAAGACTTGTTTGAATATAATGTGCAGGTGGATATGGATAGGGTACAAGATGCTTCGATGGTACAGTTTGATATGGGCAGTCCTGTGGAGATAATGGTAAAAAAGAATAATGGAACGATTCATGAGGTAGATATCCGTCCGCAGGTAACTAATATACGCTATGTGCAGCATCAGAATGTGATTACATTTATGCTTGACAAACCCCGATATCTTTCTGTGGAGTTTAATGGGGATAGGTTGCACAACCTTCATTTGTTTGCCAATCCGTTGGAGACGGAAACTTATGATAAAGAAAAGAAAGGAGTGATGTATTTTGGTCCCGGAGTGCATCGACCTAAAGATTTGCCAAACAATCAGATAAGGATACCAAGTAATACGACGGTTTATTTGGCTCCGGGAGCAGTTGTGAAAGCAAAACTATGGGTGGATAAAGCCGAAAATGTGCGTATTGTGGGTAGAGGTATCTTGGATCATCCTATTCGTGGCATTGAAATAACAGATTCTAAAAATGTAGTGGTGGATGGCATAACGGTGATCAATCCGGATCATTACACTGTATTCGGAGGAGGTGCTGTAGGGGTGACAATCAGAAATTTGAAATCTTTTAGTTGCAAAGGTTGGAGTGATGGTATTGACATGATGTGTTGCCATGATGTGTTGGTAGATAATGTGTTTATGCGTAACAGTGATGACTGTATTGCTTTATATAACCATCGTTGGAACTGGTGGGGCGGTTCGGATAATATAACCGTACAGAATTCCGTTCTTTGGGCGGATATTGCCCATCCTATTAATATAGGCGGGCATGGTGATCCGGAGTCCTTGACAGGTGAGACTATTGAGAATTTGATTTTTCGAAATATTGATATTTTGGAACATGATGAAGATGATGTGCCTTATCAGGGATGTATGGCTATTGTTTGTGGTGATAGAAATAAGGCACGGAATATATTGTTTGAGGATATCCGTGTGGAAAGTATTCAGGAGGGAAAATTATTTAATATCTGTGTAAATTTCAATCCTAAATATGACAAACAGCCCGGACAGAGCATTGATGGAGTAACTTTCCGTAATATTACTTATAACGGAGTAGGCGAGAATCCTTCGTTGATAAAAGGGCTGGATAAAGAAAGGATGGTGCGGAATATTACGTTTGAAAATGTGGTGGTTAATGGAGAGAAGATAAAGGATTTAAAGGGCTTTATCACGAATGAATATATCGAAGGAATAAAGATAAAGTAGATAAAAAACTGTTTTATAGTTGGATCTATTTATGAAAAGAGAGAAAAGCATTGAGTGTTTTTCTCTCTTTTATCGTATTATGTAGTAAGTTTGAATGTCGATTGAGGAACTAATTAGAAAAAGACAATGAATAAGAAAATTTTAGTTGTTGCCGGGTTATTGGCTATGTCGGGTGCTTTGACGGCCCAGTCTGTTTATCCCGGCCAACATGCCGGAAAGTTGAAGAGAGAAACCGTGGCTCCGATGAAAGTCAAGAGTTTTGATTTGAAAGATGTTCGTTTGCTTCCAAGCCGTTTTCGTGAAAATATGATGCGTGATTCTATGTGGATGGCTTCTATAGATGTGAACAGGTTGTTGCATAGTTTTCGTACCAATGCGGGGGTATTTGCCGGTCGTGAGGGTGGATATATGGCAGTAAAGAAGTTAGGCGGATGGGAATCCTTGGATTGTGAGTTACGTGGACACACCACAGGGCACTTGCTTTCTGCCTACGGCTTGATGTATGCGGCAACCGGCAGTGAACTGTTCAAACAAAAAGGGGATAGTCTGGTGAATGGTCTGGCGGAGGTACAAACCACATTGGGTAACGGCTATCTGAGCGCTTATCCTGAAGAATTGATCAATCGGAATATTCGTGGCACCAGTGTATGGGCACCGTGGTATACTCTTCATAAGCTGTTTTCGGGATTAATAGACCAGTATCTTTACAGTGACAATCAGAAAGCTTTGGAGGTTGTTGTCCGTATGGCCGATTGGGCATATCATAAACTCAACCCATTGGATGAGGCTACACGTCAAAAGATGATACGGAATGAATTTGGTGGAGTGAATGAGTCTTTTTATAATTTGTATGCGATAACCGGGGACGAACGTCATCGGTGGCTGGCTCAATTCTTTTACCATAATGAAGTGATTGATCCGTTAAAGGAACTACGTGATGATTTGGGTACTAAACATACCAATACATTCATTCCGAAAGTGATAGCCGAAGCTCGCAATTATGAATTGACAGAGGATGAGAACAGCAGAAAGCTATCCGATTTCTTTTGGCATACTATGATAGACCATCATACATTTGCCCCCGGATGCAGTAGTGACAAGGAACATTATTTTGATCCGGCCCAATTCTCCAAGCATGTGTCAGGTTATACCGGGGAAACGTGTTGTACTTATAATATGTTGAAACTGTCCCGTCATCTGTTCTGCTGGACAGCCGATGCTGCCATTGCGGATTATTATGAACGAGCCCTTTACAACCATATTTTGGGACAGCAAGATCCTCAGACCGGTATGGTGACATATTTCCTGCCCTTGCTTTCGGGTTCGCATAAGGTGTATAGTACGAAAGAAAACTCTTTTTGGTGTTGTGTGGGCAGCGGCTTTGAAAACCATGCTAAATATGGAGAAGCCATCTATTATCACAATGAAAAAGGCATTTATGTGAATCTTTTTATTCCTTCGGTAGTCAACTGGCAGGAGAAAGGATTGACTCTCCGCCAGGAAACGGATTTTCCGGCAGAGGAAACCACAGTTCTGACCATAGGAACCCACAGTCCTGTAGAGACTACGGTTTATCTTCGTTATCCTTCGTGGAGCAAGGAAGTGAAAGTCGCTGTAAATGGTAAAAAGGTGGCGGTGAAGCAGAAGCCCGGTTCATATATTGCTATCACTCGTCTATGGAAAGACGGTGACCGTATTACGGCTGATTATCCCATGCGTCTTCGTGTGGAAACGACTCCGGATAATCCTCAAAAGGGAGCGTTGGTTTATGGGCCGGTAGTGCTGGCCGGCGAACGGGGAACAGAAGGAATGCAGGCACCTGCGCCCGATTCCAATCCTGCTTTGTACAATGATTATTATACGTATGATTATCATATCCCTGCAGGACTTCGCACCACGTTAAAACTCGATGTCAAGCATCCTGAACGCAGTGTACGGCGTGTCGGTACGGAATTAAAGTTTACGACTTCGCAAGGAGATGTGATAGAACCGTTGTACAATATTCACCGGCAGCGTTATGTGGTATATTGGGATTTGGAGGAAGAATAAATTTCATCATTAGATGAGTAAATGAATCCTTTGATTCGTATTTATATGTGGTTTGACTAATCAAATGATATAGGAATATGAATAAAGGATTCGTTTTTATTTTCAGGTTGGCAGTTCATGGAATCAGAATGAAAAAGATTCTAGCCGCCTTTGTTTTTTGGATGGGATGTATGTTGGCTGTTCAGGCGCAGCAACACCCTTGTGTATATGTTGCTCCGGCGGATAGAGCGTCCGTTCTGCAAAAAGTGAAAAATGAGCCTTGGGCTGGGGAAGCCTTTGCAGCTATCCGCTCCAAAGTGGAAAAATATGTGGATCGTCATCAGACTGATCCCAAATGGATAACCTCCCGGATGGCCATGTATTGGAAAGATGGAGAGCACTATACCCAATGTTATTTGAAAAAGCAGAATTGGGACTATGGAGAGGGAAATGCTCCTGTTCCCACTGTAAGAATGCCGGGAATGCGTACCTGGAATAAGTATGTCAATGTTCCGCTGGAGGACCGCACTCCTTATAATGAAACAGGCGATATGTGGGGGATCAATAAATTAAATCCTTCGGAGCCTCCGGTAAAAGTGCCTTATAAGGAAAGCGGGCACATGATACGGGGGAATAATATCGAGATCCTGACATTGGCAGAAAATGCCGCTTTTGTTTATTGGGTGACAGGAGAAGAAAAGTTTGCCCGTTTTGCCACAGATATATTTAATGTGTGGCTGGTAGGCACGTATTATATGAATCCTATTCTGGACCCCGGAAAGTCATGTGGCAGTGCCGGTGGTTGGGAGCCGGGAGGTATTTGCGGCTATTATGATTACGAACAGATACATGATGATTTGGTAATGCATGCGACAATGGCGTATGATTTTGCTTTCGATTATTTGATACGGCATCCTCATGCTCATCTGAAAGAAATTGGGAAAGATACAAAAACGGTAGCTGCCGAAGTCTTTAAACGTTTTATCAATATAGGGCTGGTACGCGGTGGCAAATCGGGTAACTGGAATGTGAACGGGTGGAATATAATGCTGCGTCCTATGTTGGTGCTCGATCATAATGAGGCTTATGCTGACGGTAAAGGAAAAGAGTATTATTTGAATTTGCTGGTGAACGAATCGACTCCCTATCATGATGCCATTCCCGATATATTGAAGACTTACGATCGAGTGACAGGGCTGTGGCCGGAATCTCCCGGTTATTCATTCGGTACAGTGCAGTCATTGCTTGATTGGGCGGCTCCCTTGAAACGTGCCGGGATAGATATCATAGCCGGTAACCCCATCTTGCAGAAAGCTGCAATGGCTGTATTTCCTTGGATGGACGATGCAGCCAATATGGTGGTGTTCGGTGATTCACGTGGGGGAAGTGCTAATTTCCAGACGTTTGAAAATCTGCTGACTTATTATACCGGAACAGATAACAAGGAGGGAGTGGAAAAAGTGGCAAGTGCCTTGAACAAAGGGATTTCTCAAAAGAAATACTCCAGAAATAATGCCGGTTGGACAGGGCTTTGTACCTATACAGCTACCATCCCGTCTGTACGTGCAGAGAGTAATGAGCGTGCGTCTTATTCTCCCCATCATCGTTTCATTACAATGAAGAACTGGGAGGGAGATTATAAAATGATGTTCAATCTGTATGGTGGTAAAAAAGGATACCATCTCACTCCGAACGGGTTGGCTTTACAATTCTATGCGTATGGTTATGCGCTGGCTCCGGATGCAGCGGCTTATGAGTCCTATTGGAGCAAAGATCATGGATACCATCAGTCTCCTACAGGCTCTAATACGGTATTACCCGGATATACGGAAGGAGAGATCACTATTCATGCTATGGAGCCTATGGTGAAGGAGGGAGAATTCGTAAATGATAAGGAATTAACTCCTTACCTCAACTTTGCCGATGTGTCTGCCGGTGAGAAAAGAAGAATGGTCGCTATGGTCCGTACTTCGGGGAATAGTGGTTATTATGTGGATATTTTCCGGTCGGACAGGGCGGATAATGATTATTTGTTCCATCATGTAGGTACTTCGATGGAAATCACTGATTCGGAAGGGAACAAGCTTCCCGGTGAGGCTTTGGAGAAGTTTGACAAAACGTGGCATGAAGGATATCATTGGTTTTCCAATCTGCATAAATCCGATTATAACCAGAATTTTATCGCTTCATGGAGTATGCCCGAAGATATAACGGCGCGTTTATGGATGACAGGAGGTGAGGGACGTGAAATTTATCAGGTGGATGCTCCCCCGACTACAATGAATAAAGGGTTGACTCCCGGCGATATTTGTATGCCTCCTATGCCGACTCCTGCTTTGATTGTCCGTCAGGAAGGTAATAATGCTCAGACTCATCCTTTTGTTTCTGTTTATGAAGCGTATAAAAAGAATGGTCCGAATGTGCTCGGTGTAGAAGCCTTGCAGGGAGATGATGACTGTACCGGGGTGAAGGTGAATACGGCGGACGGATATGCGGATTATCTGTTCAGTGCGACGGACATGCAGGCTCATCATCCTTCCAAACGTGTTTCATTCTGTGGCGGGTTAGGATTGATAAGAGAAAAAGAAGGTCAGATTCAACTGATGTATCTTGGCTGTGGCCGTTCACTAAAGAAAGGTAACTTTGTTTTAGAATCGGATCATGACGTATATGCTGCAATCTATATGCAGCATGGTGCTTGGTACTATTCAGCAACCGGTCCTGTACGGGTGAAAATAGGAAAAGAAACCAAAGAACTGAATGAAGGTTACAATCAAAAATTATAATTTTTTTGTGCTTCCTTATTCACCGCAGGGACTAATGCTGAAGGTCTCTGCGGTGAATTGTTTTATCCTATAGATTTTATTTTTCTTTTCGTTGAGTGAGTTTTCCGATTCATCCGTACTACTAATTAAAAAGTAATCATTATGAAAAAAATAATACTCATAGCATGTGCGTTGACCTGTACGGCTTCGCTTTATGCAGGTCATTCTAAAGAATTGAAATTGACGTCCCCGGAGGGAGTTCATGAAGTCATGTTCAGGCAGGAGAAAATTTCTTCTTCGGTAAATGAAATAATATATCAGGTAAAGTATAGAGGCAGAGAGGTTATCGGAAACTCCCGTGCCGGTCTTCAGCTGGATAACCGTACTTGGGAACTGGCGCTTGCCCGTAAAATAAATCAAGTAAAATGTTGGATGGATAATTTGGAGGTGGATAGTGTGATCTATCAGCCTGCTGTCAACAAGTCTTGGCATCCTCTGTATGGAGAACGTAGTACGGTTCGCGAGGCGTATAATGAGGCAACCATGTATCTTTCCAAAAAAGACGGTTCCAATTATCGTTTGAATATTGAAGTGCGCGCGTACGATGAAGGCATCGCTTTCCGTTATTTTTTTCCTGAACATCCACAGGCCATTTTTCATAAAGTGGTGGGGGATCTGACTGAATATACATTTTCCCCCGGTGCGATGGCGTGGGCGGAGCAATGGGCGCAAGCGCCTTTTGAGCACCTTGCCATTAACGATATTAAACAGCCGGTGGAACGGGCTTTGACTGTGGAACTTTCCAACGGGCTGTGGGTGGCTTTGACTGATGCCGATGTAGATGACTGGTGTCTTACTAAATTTGTAGCTTCTCCGACTAAACAGAATACACTGACTTCGGTCATGTACAGTCCTGTGGATATTGTCACTTATTACGCCACCCCATGGAAAGTTATCATGGCAGCCGATAAACCGGGAGAATTGCTGGAACACAATGATATCATCCAGAATCTGAATCCTCCTTGTGAGATAACCGATACGGACTGGATCAGGCCCGGAAAGATTATGCGTGAAACGACTATTACCACCGAAGGGGCCATAGCCACAATTGATTTCTGTGCCGCCCATCATATTCCTTATATGTTGTTCGACTGGCAATGGTATATGCCTTGTACTTCTCATGACGGAGATGCCACAAAGGTGGTTTCCAAACTGGACATGCCGCGTGTCATTGCATACGGTAAAGAAAAAGGGGTAGGTGTATGGGTGTATGTCAATCAGCATGCCCTGATGAAACAGATGCGTGAGCTTTTTCCATTGTTGCATAAGTGGGGAGTTGTAGGTGTGAAATCCGGTTTCGTACAGTATGCCAGTCATCGTTGGGCTACTTGGCTGCATGATATGGTTCGTTTGGCTGCCGAAAACAAATTGTTGATTAATATTCATGATGAGTTCCGTCCATCCGGTTTCAGCCGTACTTATCCTAACTTGCTCACTCAGGAAGGGATCCGGGGGAATGAGGAATTTCCCGACGCTACGCATAATACGATTCTGCCTTTTACCCGTATGATTAATGGAGCGGCGGATTATACCATCTGTTATTTCGACAAACGCCTGAAGAACACCCATGCTCATCAGTTGGCGGCTTCATTGATTTTTTACAGTCCTTTACAAACGATCTTCTGGTATGACCGCCCTGCATTCTATCAAGGGGAGCCCGAAATAGAATGGTTCGAGAATCTGCAAACCGTATTTGATGATACAAAAGTATTAGAAGGTGCTCCGGGTAAGCATATAACTATGGCGCGTCGCAAGGGTAATGAGTGGTTTGTAGGAGCTTTGACTAATAATGAAGGTTCTGCTCAATCGGTAAATCTTTCATTTTTAGATAAGGGAAAGACCTATCTGGCCCGTATTTATACGGATGGGGGAGATAAGATAAAGACCCGTACTCAGGTGAAATGTACCCGTCTGTTGGTGGATTCTTCTCAAATCATGCAGTTTGCATTGAAGCCTGGGGGCGGTGTAGCCATGCAACTCGTGCCAGTGACGGATCAGGAAATAAAAGAATATAAAAAGTATAAAGGACAAGTATTATAAAAATAACCACTTTCGTTGAGTGTATTGGTTTTCTTGTCCGTATTATAAACAGATTAGGTTAACAAATGAAGGTTAGGTGATTTTTTTAAGTTTAATGGGGTACGTTTTTTAAGGTAAGAATGATTGTTTCAGGGCATTTTTAAATAGGTAAGAATGAAAAAGATAGTGATTATAGCGGCTTTAATATGTGGTGCATGGCAACAGGCAGATGCTCAGTATGTATCGAAGGTATGGGTATCCGATCAGAAGGACGGTACGTATATTAATCCGATTATTCATGCGGATTACTCTGATCCGGATGTTTGTGCCGTAGGTGATGATTTTTACATGACCGCTTCCAGTTTTGGCTGCGCCCCGGGATTGCCCATTCTTCATTCAAAGGATTTGGTGAACTGGCGTTTGGCAAACTATGCCTTGAAGGAGATAGAGCCGGCCGGCTTCTTTAACGCTCCTCAACATGGAAAAGGGGTATGGGCACCTTCTATCCGTTACCACAACGGTGAGTTTTTTATCTATTGGGGAGATCCCGACTGGGGTATTTTCATGGTAAAGACTAAAGATCCGCTGGGTGAATGGGAAAAACCGGTCTTGGTAAAGGCCGGGAAAGGAATGATAGATCCTACTCCGTTGTGGGATGAGGATGGAAAAGTGTATCTGGTACATGCGTGGGCGGGCAGTCGTGCCGCATTCAATAGTGTGATTACGGTTTGTGAGATGAATGCGGAAGGTACAAAAGTCATTAGTGAACCTGTATTGGTTTTTGATGGTAATGATGGGGTGAATCACACCATCGAGGGACCTAAGTTCTACAAACGTAATGGATATTACTACATTTTGGCTCCTGCAGGAGGAGTGGTGACAGGTTGGCAGTTGGCACTTCGTTCCCGTAGTGTGTATGGTCCATACGAATCGAAAATTGTTATGGCTCAGGGGGATACAGACATAAATGGTCCTCATCAGGGAGGATGGGTGGAAACTTGTACAGGCGAGTCTTGGTTTATCAATTTTCAAGATAAAGCGATGTATGGTAGAGTTTTGCACTTGAATCCTATGAAGTGGGAAAATGATTGGCCCGTAATTGGAGTGGACAAGGATGGAGATGGGTGTGGTGAACCTGTAAAACGCTATAAAAAGCCGGATGTAGGCAGGACTTATCCTATAGAGACACCGATTGAGAGTGATGAATTCAACACAAGGCAATTGGGCTTGCAATGGGAATGGCATGCCAATTACCAGGATACGTTTGGCTTTACCTCTGATTTGGGTTACATTCGTATATATGGACATATTTTGTCCAAGGATTTTGTGAACTTCTGGGAGGTGCCGAATCTCTTGTTACAAAAATTCCCTGCCGAAGAATTTACGGCGACTGCCAAACTGAAAGTTTCGGCGAAAGCGGACGGACAGCAGTCCGGACTGATAGTGATGGGGTGGGATTATGGCTATCTGGGTGTAGTAAAAGAAGGTGATAAGTTTATATTGAATCAAGTGGTCTGCAAGGATGCGGAGCAACGGACTCCTGAAACAGTGACCCGTCTTGCGGAATTACCTGTAAGCCGTCGGTTCGGAGCCGGGCGCTATCCCAATTATGAGCGTGATATTTATTTGCAGGTGAAAGTAACTAAGGGAGGTATCTGTTATTTCAGCTACAGTCTGGACGGCAGGAAATATACATCGGCCGGAGTGCCTTTTACCGCTCGTCAGGGTAAGTGGATAGGAGCGAAAGTAGGATTATTCAGCACAGCTCCTTATGGCAAGGAAAGAGGTTGGGCAGATGCCGATTGGTTCCGCATCAAGAAGTAAAAAAGAAAGGATAATTATGAATACAAAAAATCTATTAGTAGGTATAGGGTTATGTCTGCTTTCAGCCTGTACCGAAGTGGACAACAAACTGGAGGTGGACAGGGCTTTGGAATATTGTGATCGCCAGGTACATCGTACTTTGGAGGTTATGCATGGAAAAGGGCGGGAGGTGGATTACACTATGATGCCTCGTAACATAATGGATGGCCAGTATGACTGGAACTATCGTAAAGTGAGTAAGGAAGAATGGTGCGGAGGTTTCTGGCCGGGCATCTTGTGGTATGATTATGAATATACACAAGATCCGAAAATAAAGGAAGAGGCCGAAAAGTTTACTGCTTCTTTGAAATTTCTTTCGGAGATTCCTGCATACGATCATGATTTGGGTTTTTTGGTCTTTTGCAGCTATGGTAACGGTTATCGTCTGACCGGTAGTCCGGAATATAAGCAAGTCATCATCAATACGGCTGATTCGTTATCAGCATTGTTCAATCCCTGTGTGGGTACTATGCTTTCATGGCCTCGCAATGTGGAAATGTTTGGTGGTCACAATACCATCATGGACAATATGATTAATCTGGAAATGCTTTTTTGGGCAGCGAAGAATGGAGGTAATCCTTATTTGTTTGACATTGCCGTGGCTCATGCGGATAAGACGATGAAATATCATTTTCGTCCGGATTATACCTCTTATCATGTAGCAGTGTATGATACCCTGACAGGTGAATTTATCAAGGGAGTGACCCATCAAGGTTATTCGGATGACAGTATGTGGGCTCGTGGTCAGGCATGGGCAATCTATGGTTATACAGTCGTTTATCGGGAAACAAAAGATGTCCGTTACCTTGATTTTGTACAAAAGGTAACGGATGTATATCTGAAAAATCTGCCCGAAGACTATGTTCCCTATTGGGATTTTAATGATCCGTCCATTCCCGATGCTCCCCGGGATGCTTCTGCCGCTTGTGTGGTAGCTTCTGCTTTATTAGAGTTGTCCGGTTATCTGCCGGCTGAAAAAGCATTGGAATATAAACAGGCGGCTGTAAAAATGCTGACCAGCCTGAATTCCGACAAATACCAGTGTGGTAAAAGTAAACTTGCTTTCCTGCTTCATTCCACAGGACACTTGCCTGCCGGATCAGAGATTGATGCATCCATCATTTATGCTGATTATTATTATATGGAGGCACTTCTCCGCCTGAAAAGACTGACGGAGAATAAACCGATCATTGACGAATAATAGATTGTTCGGGGAAGTATATAGAGATCTGTAGTCTTCTTATAGGTAGACTATTTATGATAAGTATATCCCGTTTTCACCTACTGGTGAAAACGGGATATACTGTTTTACAGCAGGTAACTAAAGCTTTTAGTTTACTTTAACTATGAAAATTAGTTTAATAACTAAAAGTTTTAGTTCTTTGTGATAATCAAAAGAAAGATTATGAAAACGTTGACAGCAAAGGAAGAAGAGATTATGGGTTATTTTTGGGAAAAAGGCCCATTATTTGTGAAACAGTTACTTGATTTTTATGATGAGCCGCGTCCGCACTTCAATACCCTGTCCACCATTGTGAGAGGATTGGAGGAGAAGGGGTTTCTTAGTCATGAAGCATTTGGAAATACCTATCAATATTATGCCGTGGTAAGCCGTGACGATTTTAAGAAGAAGACATTGAAAGGGGTTATCAGTAAATACTTCAATAACTCTTATTTAGGAGCGGTTTCTTCGCTGGTGAAGGAGGAGGAGATTTCGCTGGATGAATTGAAACAGCTTATCCGGGATGTGGAAAAGGCACATGAATAATCCGGATAAAGAGAATAACTAAAGGTACATACTATGGGAGCATTTTTCGTATATATTGTAAAGTCGGCAGTCTGCCTGGCGGTATTCTATTTATTTTACCGTCTGTTGCTGAGCCGTGAGACATTCCATCGTTTCAATCGTATTGCCTTGTTGGGAATACTGATATTGTCTTGTGTCATTCCCCTTGCTGAAGTGACCATGAAAGAACCGATGGAAGTCAGCCAGCAGTTGCTGACTTGGGAAGAACTGCTGCTTGTGGCTGATCTCAATCAGACTGCCACTGTAGAAACTGCTCCCGTATCTGCCATTACGTGGTGTGAAGGGCTGCTGATGGCTTATCTATTGGGCATTGTATTTTTCTTTTTACGTAATGTATGGTCACTGAGCCGTATGCTGAGGCTGATAAAGGGCAGCACCCTTGTCCGTAGGGAAAATGGTATCACACTGATTACCCATCAAAAAGAAATAGCTCCGTTCAGCTGGATGAAGTTTGTAGTAATCTCTGAGAAAGACCTTAAGGAGAACGGGGAGGAAATACTGACGCATGAATATGCTCATATAAGGAAGAGACATTCCATCGATTTGCTGATAGCGGATATCTGTATCTTTTTCCAATGGTTCAACCCTGCTTCCTGGCTTTTGAAACAGGAATTGCAGAATATACACGAGTTCGAAGCAGACGAAAGCGTGATCTTACAAGGCATCGATGCAAAGAAATATCAATTATTATTAATTAAAAAAGCTGTCGGCACAAGGCTCTACTCTATGGCCAACAGCTTTAATCACAGTTCACTAAAAAAACGTATTACTATGATGTTAAAAAAGAAATCAAATCCGTGGGCACGGTTGAAGTACCTCTATGTACTCCCGTTGGCGGCCATTGCCGTGGCAGCCTTCGCCCGTCCCGAAATCTCTAGTGAGTTAGATGAGATTTCAGCCGTCAAAGTTAATGATTTGACAGCAATTATGAAAACCGAAGAGGTTAAAAGTACCGAAAATCATCCTGCCAAGGAAATAAAAGTACAGGGGCAGGTACTGGAGAAGGGTACAAATCGTCCGATTGTGGGTGCGAATGTGATCGTAAAAGGCACTACTTCAGGTACTATAACCGATTTGGACGGGAATTTTGTCATCTCAATGCCTGCCGGTGCCACTTTGCGTATTTCATACATTGATGTGAAAACGGAAGAACTGGTTGTCACGGAGGATCTTATTGCAGAGAAAAAAACTTTAAAAGTGTATTTGCAGGGGGAAGGCCAGGTAGGAAAAGATGAGGTGGTTGTAGTAGGCTATGGCGCTATGGAAGCCTCGGATGCAAATCCGGTTTTTCAAGTGGTAGAAGTGATGCCCGAGTTTCCGGGAGGTATGGCGGAATGTTTGAAGTTCCTAGGTAAGAATATTAAATATCCTGTGCAGTCTCAGCAAGCGGGTGTGCAAGGAAAAGTGATTGTGCAATTTGTAGTGGAAAAAGATGGAAGTGTATCCAATCCGAAGGTTGTCAGGAGTATTGATCCGGATTTGGACGGTGAGGCTGTCCGGGTTATTTCCATTATGCCGAAATGGAAACCGGGTATGCAGAAGGGACAGGCTGTTCGTGTGAAATATACAGTACCGGTCACTTTCAGATTAGATAGACCGGCTGGAGCGGATGATACGCATCGCATCGTGTTGAAAATGGATAGTGCTGCTATGCGTAATAATTCGGTGCATTTTTATAAAGGGAGCCTTTCTTTGGAGGATGTGAAAGATAAACCGTTACTTATCATTGATGGTAACAAAGTTCCTTATGAGCAAATGGGGAAGATGGATGCTTCTACTATTGAATCTATTTCCATATTGAAAGATAGTGAAGCTGTAAAATTATATGAGAGCGAAGGAAAGAATGGCGTTATATTGATTACCACCAAAAAACAAAAATAAATCAGGATATGAAGACATTTGTAACACTTCTGCTATGTATAATTCCTGTCTCCTTGTTTGCCCAGGTAAATAATGAAATTCTTCGGGCGATGGATAACTATGATTATGAGACGGTAATTACGCTGATTGAGCCCGATTGCGAGGATTCCTTACTGTTGGTTACTAAAGCTCAGGCGCTGAAAGCGATGAATCGTTATCCGCAGGCTATAGGGGTATTGAACTCTCTTATTTTGAAAGACAGCACAAACACGAAAGTTTTGATCGACCTTGCCGAGTGTTACAAATTGACTGGTAACTCACGTCGGGCGGCCGACTGTTATCAGAAGGCAATGAATCTGCAACCGGAAAATAAATATTTCCGGTTGCAATTCATACGCTCTTTATTAGCTTCCGAAAATTATGAAGAAGCGCGTACTGCTTGTCACGGCTGGTTGGAACGCGACTCTTTGTCGGCGACAGGATATAAATACTTGGGACAGGCATACGAGGGATTGCAGGATGCCGCCAGTGCTTTCCTAAGTTATAACATAGCTTATCGGCGTGACTCGCTGGACGCCCAGACAGTGGCACGCATTGCCGGCATTTTTAATAACAACCGGCAGTTTAAAGATGCCATTGATGTGACGGAGCGTTATCGCCTGTCCGATACGACTCATATAGATGTAAACCGCCAGAATGCGAAAGCCTACTGTATGTTGAAGGAGTACGGCACGGCGGTAAAACGCTATGAGTCACTAAAAGGACTGGGCGACCGCAGTTTCCTCACTCTTTATTATTTGGGCGTGTCTCATTATGGCGACAACTGGTTTTATGGTGCATACGATAA
This sequence comes from Phocaeicola sartorii JCM 17136 = DSM 21941, assembly GCF_054653615.1. NCBI lineage: Bacteria > Pseudomonadati > Bacteroidota > Bacteroidia > Bacteroidales > Bacteroidaceae > Phocaeicola > Phocaeicola sartorii. Next base: position 3,787,976 of record NZ_BAAIFW010000005.1, on the reverse strand, counting down.
TCTGAAGGAAGCCTATCAGAAAAATCCGATGGATGTGAATGTGCTCTATTATCTGGCAAAAGCTTCAGCACGTACGTCATGGAAAAAGGAAGGTGCGGAATATATGGAGGAGGCATTCCGCATAGCGGTCCCTTCTGATAGTATGATGGTGCGTCTTTATGACGGGCTGGCCGAATGTTACGGCTATGCGGGAGATGCGGTAAAGGAGGTGGCTACATTGGAGAAATTGTATACGTATACAAAGAAAAACTCCATTCTTTATAGAATAGCCCGGCTTTATGATTGGAAAGAAGATGCGAAGAATGCCATCCGCTATTATGAGAAATACATGGCTGCCGTTCCCGAAGACCAGCGTTATGCTTTGGATGAGAACGGAAATCCGGCGGAAGACCGCATAACACTTTACCAGCAGGCGTGGAAACGAATCAAGAAAATAAAGGAGGAAGGTTTCTTTAGAGGGGATATTCCGATAAAGTCTGTTCCTGCAGAGAAAAAAGACACGCTGGCGCTTCACCATGCGAAGTAAAACTTGATGGTATTACTTTGGCTCGCGGATATACATAAGGAATACGAAGGGGTGAAGGAGGCTTTGGATAAGGAATTGGAAAACAAGTAAGAGTGTTCTTAATAAAAGATATAATGAAACAGTTTGGTATTTTATTGCTTGCTATGGTGAGTTGTTGTCTTTTGCAGGCAAAAGACAGGGTGGTTAAACAACCGCCTTTCATCGCCCGTAATTCTTCTACTATTGAGATTGACAGAGTGGTGGTTTCAGATACGGCAACTGTACTGGATGTGAGGGCTTTTTTTCGTCCCCGTAATTGGATTCAGATCAGTAATGAAAGTTATTTGTTGGCCGATAACGGAGAGAAGTATCCGATTCGTTCCGGTAATGGAATCACTTTGGGTGAAAAATTCTGGATGCCCGATAGTGGCGAGGCTTCTTTCAGTCTTATTTTTCCGTTATTGCCTCCCACAGTGCAAGTAATTGATTTCATTGAGAGCGATTGTGAGGACTGTTTCAAGGTATGGGGAATCCATCTGGATGGTAAATTGCCGGAATTGGATGTGCCGGAAAAAGTGAAGAAACAGAATTTGAATTACGATGAACCATTACCTAAGGCTGAATTGAAGGATGGCAAATCAGTGATAACCGGACGTTTGTTAGACTATAAGAAGTATTATGCACTTCCTTTGTCTTGCAGGATTTGTGATTTGCTGACGGCAAGGTCCGAGGATACTGAGATCAAAGTGAACGAAGATGGAACTTTTCGGGCAGAGGTGGAACTTTATGCTCCGACTACGGTCAGCTTTTCAGTGGGGCGTGACATTCACTTTGATGTTTTTCTGGTTCCTGATGGTGTATTGGATATGACTGTCAACTTGCGTGAGTGGAGCCGTTCTGAAAGTAAGTTGTTGAAAAACAAGCGTGCTGATGGAAAGAAAGTTTATTTTTCAGGTACCATGGCAGCTCTGAATGATGAAATGATAACCGATGATGAACATTTGATGGATGTATGGGGGATGGTTTATTGGAACATGAATGACTTATACAATATGACTGCCGGTCAGTATAAAGCTTATTGGTTGAAAAAACATGAAGAAACCCAATCCGCTATTCGTTCCAATCAGAAAAGAAGTCGCGCATACCGGGATCTTTTATCGGCTCAGAATGATTTGCTTTGTACATTGACGTTGACCCGTGTAACCTCTAATTTGGCCTATGCTTATGTGCAGTGCTGCGGATTACCGGCTCGTGAAGCTTATCAAAAGTTTAAACAACCGGAATTGAGCGATGATTTCTATGATTATATCCGGCAGTTAAATGTACTGAACTCGCCTGCCATGCTTTATACCAATAGTTATGCTGATTTGGTAAGAGGGATGGGCTATATAAGGGTGAAGATGGATGATCAGTTGAGTGATATATTTGCGTTCATTCTCTCTTCCGATAAAGTTTCTGCCGAAGATGCTAAGATAATACGTGAGTTCAAAGCAGATGCAGATGCCGGAAAATCACCAGCTCATCAGGAGAAAATGGGGGAACTGCGGATTAAATATGATTCCTTGTTTAAGGAATTCATTTCCATGCAGCAAGACTATATTTTAAAAAAGGTAATAGCCGGATATTTGGGTACAGATCAAGGACTTTTTTTCGACTTGCAGAAAATGATGAGATATGCTCAGAAAATCAGTGACTTTACTCCATTGACTATGCAAGACTTTGGGGAGATACAGAAGATGAATGACCCTTATTATCTCAGCAGACTGACAAGGATGAACAATCGTCTTTTGGAAACGATTGAAGCTAATAAGAAAAAGAAAGGTTATAACGTTAATGAATCCGGAGAAGTAAAAGATGAAGATTTATTTTATTCCATCATTTCTAAATTTAAGGGTAAGGTGATTTTGGTTGATTTCTGGGCAACTTGGTGCGGTCCTTGCAAAATGGCTATGAAACAGATGAAACCGATGAAGAAAGATCTTGAAGGTAAAGATATTGTATATGTTTTTATTGCCGGAGAGAACTCGCCCAAGGAAACGTGGGATAACATGATTCCGGATATTCATGGAGAGCATTACCGGGTAACGGCGGCTCAATGGAATTACTTGAGCAAGCAGTTCAGCATACAGGGTGTTCCGACTTATATTATTGTTGATAAGGAGGGGGCTGTTATTCAAAAACACACCGGTTTTCCGGGGGTGGATACCGTAAAAAAAGAATTAATGAAAGCATTGGAGAAATAAAGAACGTGTTCGTTCTGCAAGAATAAAATGAATAAGAATCTGTAGGTGCTGTTGGGAAGTCAGCATTTACAGATTCTTTTTTTGATTGCATCTTTTCTTTGGCTATATTGATTGCAGATTTTCTCCGCCGATTTATTGGGTGGCTTTTCATAATGTAGAAATCTGACTTTCTATGATGTTTTTTTTCTTTGTTTAAAAAATAAGATAATATTGCTTCTTTTCTTAACTATTAATAATATATTTGTGCAGATTTTGTATGCGATGTCGGAAAAAGAACTGATTATATTATTAAAAAATGGAGATGAAAAGGCATTTACAACTTTGTATAGATTGTATTGGTCTAAAGTTTATAATTTCTCTCGTCTGTATTTGTCTTCCATAACAGAAGTTGAGGAAGTGGTGCAGGAAGTGTTTGTGAAAGTGTGGGAGACGCGTGATTTTTTACGTGCGGATGATAATTTTAAGGGATATCTTTTTATTATTACACGCAATCTTATTTTTAATCAGTTTCGTAAAAGTTTCAATGAGAATGCCTATAAACTTACGGTGTTGAGTGCTGCAATGGATTATTATGATATGGAAGATGAGCTAAGCGCAGCCGATTTAAAAGAATTTATTAAAAGGATGGTGGGTGAGTTGCCACCTCGTCAACAAGAAGTTTTTAAGATGAGTCGTGATGAACATCTGACCTACAAAGAAATTGCTACTCGGTTGAATATCAGTGAGAAAACAGTAGAACGACATATTAATGAAGCAATTAAGTTCTTAAAGAAGAACATTATGCTTTATCTGATTTTTATCTTTTAAATAATCATAGTTTATTTTTTTTTAGCAAAAATGTATCCTTGCATTGGGGGTATGTCTTTTTTGGCGTGTATTTATAGTAAGTACAGGGGAAATTTATGGATGAATTTCCGTAGGGTATCAAATAAAGGATGAAAACAAAGAACGAAGATATTATAAAAAAGCTGTTTGAAAGCAAATGCTCTTTAAGTCCGGAGGAGCGTGCGGCATTGAATAACTATGAATATGTAAATGATACTTTTCATAGACAATGGGAAGAAATGTCCGAAGAGGCAGTGGATTTGGTGAGGGAAGAAAAGATACTGAATGGTATTATGAAGAAAGTAAGAGGGCGGAGGTTTTCTTTTATAAATAAATCCTTTTATAAATATGGAATGGCTGCGATGATTGCAGTATGTATGGTGCTTTCAGCTTTGTTGTTGATGAAAAATAGTGGTGAAGAAATTATATATGTAGTGAATACCGGATACCAATCAATGGATTCCGTGAGATTGGCTGATGGTACAAAGGTTATGTTGAATGCAGGCAGCCGGCTTACTTATCCAAAAGAGTTTTCTGGGGAGAAAAGGGAAGTACAGCTTTCGGGACAAGCCTTTTTTGAAGTGACGCCTGATAAAACACACCCTTTTGTTGTAAAAACCCAGAAAATGGATGTGACTGTGTTGGGTACTTCTTTTGAAGTGTTTAGTTATGATGGTGATGAGGAGGGCGAAACGATATTGTTGACTGGAAAAGTAAAAGTGGAAGTGCTTGAAAGTAATCAACAGAAAGGCGGAAGTTATGTTTTGAAACCGAACGAAAAGTTGACATATAGCAAGACTGATGGCATTAGTCTCACTACTATTGACGCGGATGCTTATTCATCTTGGCGGCAAGGAAAAAGAATGAGCTTTAAAAATGAGACATTAGAGATGATTTTGGAACGGTTGGAAAAATGGTATGGGCAAAAGATTGAATGTGCCCCCCATATTGCCAGACATTATCGCTTTACTTTTACGATGCACAGCGAATCATTGGATTTGATTTTGAATTATATTTCACACAGTGCGCCGTTAAATTATAGATTAATAAGTAATGATCATTATATCATAGAAGAAATGAAATAGTAATTATAAAAATGATAGTATGAAAAACAATTGTGAAAACTACTGTAGACAGGCTTGACTATCCATAGCCTCTATCACTGTATTTTGAAAATCATGTTGATTTTAGTCTAATAAAGAATTATGTATTTATGAAAAAAACGAACCAGCGGTTATTTTATCCGCAAAAAGTAAAAAGGCAACTTTTTTGTGCCTTAGTGGCGTGTGCTGTTTGTGCAATACCTGTTAATGCCCAATCTGGTACCATCTCATTGAATAAGTCAAATGTTTCCATGCATACGATTATGCAGGAAGTGGAAGGACAAAGTGACTATACTTTTTTCTATAATGACAATCAGATCAAACTGGACAAAAAGGTTTCAGTAAAGGCTCAGAATGCTACTATTGAACAAGTCTTGGCCCAGATGTTTAAAAATTCTGGTTATACTTATAAGATAGTAAATAATCAGATCATTGTGTCAAAGGCGAATGCCGTGGCTGCTGTAGAAAAACAACAACAGCAGCAGGCAAAGAAAGTGACCGGTTGTGTGAAAGATGCTTTGGGAGAGCCTATCATCGGTGCTTCTGTAGTAGAGAAAGGGGCTCCGACCAATGGTACGATTACCGATTTCGATGGTAACTTTACATTGACAGTCTCGGGTAATGAATTGCAGATTAGCTATATCGGCTATCTTCCTCAAGTGGTAAAAGTGCAATCTGGAGTTACTTCTTATAATGTAACGTTGAAAGAAGACACGAAAACACTGGATGAAGTGGTAGTGATTGGTTACGGTACTCAAAAGAAAGTAAACTTGACCGGTGCTGTTGCTTCTGTCAGTACAGATGATATCAAAGACCGTGTGCAGACTAATGTTTTGTCTGCCGTACAAGGAACCGTTCCCGGTGTAACTATTATTTCTCGTCCGGGTTCAACACCTTCTATTAATTTCCGTGGTCGTGGTAACTTGGGAACTTCTGCTCCATTATACGTGATCGATGGTGCTATTGCAGATGCTACGGTATTTTCCAATCTTGATCCGAACACGATTGAGTCAATTTCATTCTTGAAAGATGCTGCTTCCTCGGCCATTTACGGTTCTCGTGCAGCCTATGGAGTTGTATTGGTTACGACTAAAGGAGGAAAGGCAGAGAAAATGAATGTGGCTTATAGTGGATATGTCGGAGTCAAAACTCCGACTTATTTACCGGATGTCCTTGATTCATGGGATTATGCGACCTTATTAAATGAAGCTAAATATAACGCCAATCCTTCAGGAGGAAAAAATCAGGCTTATACGAATGAAGAAATCGGATGGTTTAGAGATGGCAGCAATCCCGATTACTATCCAAATACGAATTGGGCTGATCTGGTATTGGACAAACATGTGCTGACTACCCAACATTCTTTGAACTTTAGCGGAGGCAGTGAGAAAGTACGTTTCTTTAGCAGTGTGGGCTATGTATTTAATGATAATTTCATGCCGGGGGTTACTGACGATCGTTATAATCTGAATCTTAACCTTCAAAGTGATGTCACCAAATGGCTGACTTTGAAAACCGGAGTGAAGTATATTCGTAATAGTTCTGATACAAAAAACGGCACTCCATGGATTGCCAATTTTGTTTTGGTTCCTTCTATTATGGTGGCTCAGCAGTCTAATGGCGAATGGGGTAGTATAGCCGGAGGTAAGGATGCAACACAAACCTTTATGAATAGTAATCCACTCCGTACGCTTAGTTTTGACAACTGGAGCAAAAGTACTACGGAAAATACCATGTATGATTTGGGTTTTGATTTGAAACCTATTGAGAACTTGGTCATTTCGGGACAATTGGATTATAAGCGTTATGAATATAAAAGCAAGAGTTATTCGGCTGAGTATCCTGAAGTAGTACATTTTGAAACAGGAAAGGAAATTCCCGGTACGGGCAACAGTAGTCCGAACTCAATGAGTATGTATTGGATCAGCAACAGCAATATGATGACTACTCTTACTGCCAAGTATGATTTGAAACTGGGACAACATGCGGTGAATTTTCTGGTTGGTACATCCTATGAGCATTATAAGTATGAACGGTTATATAGTAAACGAACAGATTTTGTAAGCGATGGTCTGGAAGATATAGAACAAGGTAATAATATTTCAAAAGATTTACCTGATGGACGTGGTATTGTGGAGAGCAAAATGCTTTCTTACTTTGGTCGTATAAACTATTCATATAAAGACCGTTACTTGTTTGAAGCCAATCTTCGTGCTGATGCTTCCTCGCGTTTCCATAAGGACAACCGTTGGGGATGGTTCCCTTCTTTCTCCGCCGGATGGCGTATCAGCGAAGAATCGTTCATGAAACCGATAACTTGGCTGAATAACTTGAAACTGAGAGCTTCGTATGGTACGTTGGGTAATATCAACAATGTAGGATATTATGACTATTTTGAATTGCTGAGCAGCAATGCAAATTATAATTTTAATGATGAGCCGGTGAAGGGGGTGCTTGAAGCGCAGATTACTAACAAGACTTTGGGTTGGGAGACTGTAGCTTTGGCGGACTTCGGTTTGGATGTAGATTTGTTCGATAATAAACTAAGTGTGACTGCCGATTATTATATCAAAAACACTAAAGATATCTTGTTGGGCTATAACGTTCCGGCAGAAACGGGTATTTGGACAAAACCGGTTATGAATTTGGCCAAAGTCCGTAATACAGGTTTTGAATTGGCAGCAACCTACCGCAATAAGATTGGTGACCTGTCTTATTCTGTAAGTGGTAACATTGCTACTAATAACAATGAAATCGTAACCTTGGCCGGATCAGACAATATGATACAGAATGGTGGAGATGTAGTCAGATATATTCTGAAAGAAGGAGAAGCCATCGGTTCTTATTATGGCCTGGAAACGGATGGATTGTATACCCAGGAAGAGATTGATGCGGGACATTATTATAAATACGGACGCAAGCCTAATGCCGGTGACATTAAGTATGTACCCCAGCGTGAAAATGTGGAATGGGGAGATGACATTACCGATGATGACCGCACTATTATTGGCAAAGATGTACCCGATTTTACTTATGGTATAAATATCAATTTGCAATGGAAGAATTTTGAATTGTCGGCATTTGGCCAAGGCGTTTCCGGTACCAGTGTGGCTTTTGAGTCAGAACAGGTGTTTGCCTTTATGTTGAATTCTAATCCGAGAAAGTATCATTTAAGTCGTTGGAATGAAGATAATCCGAATCCAAATGCAGCATGTCCCCGTTTGTATGGAGGTACTTACTATGATGAATATAATAAGCATTTCTCTGATTACCAGTTGTTTGATGCCGATTACTTCCGTATTAAGACCATCAGCCTGGGATATATGGTTCCGAAGGATGCGGTAACTCGTTGGGGATTGTCTTCCCTTAAATTCTTCCTTACCGGCGAGAACTTGTTTACCTTCCGTGCCGACAAAGACATGAAGGACTTTGATCCCGAATCCTCTACCGGACGTGGTATCAGTGCTTTTGGTGCTAAATCTGTAGCCTTTGGTGTTAACGTATCATTCTAATTCAAAAAAATAAAATTATGAAATTCAACATTAAATATATCACATTTTCTGCACTGCTGTGTGCATCTATGGTTTCATGTGATTTGGACGTTGTTCCACCTTCTGATATATCTACCGAGACTTTCTGGAAAAACGAGAAAGATGCTTGGAATGGATTGAACGCGTTGTATGCAGAACTCCCGGGCATGGATATCTGGGATGAAATGTATACCGATAACGCGCATAGCCATAAACCGTGGGAAGGTCCCTATGAGTTGGTACAAACCAATGGTATCACGGCAGGGAATGATTTTGGTTATGGTTATAGTACAGTCCGCATAGCCAATAATTTTATCATCAATGTAGATAAATGTGATATCAGTGAAGGACTGAAGGAACGTATGAAGGCAGAAGCCCGTTTCTTCCGTGCCTGGCAGTATTTACAACTGACTACGAAGTTTGGCAAGGCCTATCTTTTTACTGATGTGCCCGAATATAATGCACCTTATGCAAAACGCGATCCGGCAGAAAAAGTACAGGCTTTTATTTTGAGCGAGCTGAATGAAATAGCCGAAATACTTCCTGATGAATATGATGGCAGTTATTTGTATGAGTCAAGCCGTATTACCCGTGCCGCTGCTTTGGCTTTGCGTGCCCGCGCTGCCCTTTATTTCGGTAACTATACAGAGGCTGAGGCTTCTGCCGGCAAAGTGATATCGGAAGGACATCATTCCTTGTTCCGTGTAACTTCTTTGAATGCGGCACAACAGCAGGAAGCCGATGAAATGGAGAAATATATTGATTTTGCTGAAGTGGGTATTGACAAAGACAAGTTTGTAAAAGGATTGTTCAGTTATGAAACCTTGTGGCACAAAGAGAATGCCAATCCGGGTAATCCTGAATATATCCTGACACGTGAATACATGGCAGATGATAATAACTGTGATTGGACTCGTTATACATATATTCGTCCCAGTCAGATGGGATCTGGATACTCTTCTTTTGAGCCCATGCAGGATCTGGTGGATGCCTATTGGAGCATTGATGGAAAAACTCTTCCTGAAATTCCTTCCGAAGAAACCAGACGTGCACGTTTTGCCGATATGTGGATGAAGTATTTTGCAGAGCCGGTGGGAGAAACTTATAAATCGGTTGCTCCGGCAGTGTTCCGTGAAAAGGTGCCTACATTGGACATCAAGTCAATCCCTTATATGCAGGAGTTCCGTAATCGTGACAGCCGTTTGTATGCTTCTATTTTATTTCCATTGAAAGGATGGCAGGAAACGGACTTCTCCGGTGATTTCTATTATATGTGGGATCCTTTGAAAGCCGGATCAGATGGAAATGAATCTTGGACCGGATATAATTACCGTAAGTTGGTTTCTCTTACTCCTTATCAAGGTTGGCAGAGTGTGGAGGATTATCCGATCATTCGCTATGCTGAGGTTTTGTTGACTTATGCTGAAGCTCGTGTACAAAATAATGGTTGGGATGAAAAAGTTCAGCATGCTTTGAATGATTTGCGCGACCGTTGCGGTATGCCCAATGTCCCGAACAGTCTGTCAAAAGATGCGGCTCTTGAGTTGGTACGCAATGAGCGTCGTATTGAGCTGGCAGCCGAAGGTCATCGTTACGATGATATACGTCGTTACGGATTGGAATATTGTCGTGAGGCGATGAATGGCGAAAGTACAGCACCTTGTGGAGGATTTGATCCGGTGAAAAAAGAATGGCAAAAATATGTTGTAATAGATAAAGTATGGGGAGATCGTTTGCTCCTGATGCCTATTCCGACTTCTGCCATGGACGTGAATCCGCTGTTGAAAGATGACCAGAACCCTGGATACTGATGATTCTTCTTTTCTTCAACTTTTTTGAATAAACAATGAAAAAGGCTTGTTTTTCCATGTCCAATGGACAGCAAGCCTTTGTTTATCCTTCTGAATGACAATGAATGGAAATACATGGATTCTAAAAAAATCACTTCCACTAGGGGGGGAAAGGTCCTTTATAGGCGTATTTATTATGTGTTCGTGCATAAACCGATTCATTTATTATTTATTTATAAAACAATTATCATGAAAAAAATCAAACTATTACTCGTAGCCGGCGCATGTGTTGTGCTGAGTGCATGTTCACCTCAGGCTCCTACTGTCCATACGACCGATAAAGGTACGCAATGGGAGTGGAACGAGGGAACTATTGTTGTAAAAAGCCCCGAACGTCCTGCCGGACAAAAAAGCGTGATCGGACTTACTGCTCCTAAAATGGAGGTGGTGCGTGTAGGCTTTGTTGGCTTGGGAATGCGTGGTCCCGGAGCTGTATCGCGTTTCACCCATATTCCCGGCACCCAAATCGTGGCGTTTTGTGATTATGACCCTAAACGTGCGGAAGCATGCCAGAACATTTTAAAGAAAGCTTCTATGCCGAAAGCGGCAATCTACTCGGGTGAGACAGGTTACGAGGAACTTTGTAAACGTGATGATATTGATTTGGTATATATCGCCGCAGACTGGTTGCACCACTTCCCCATTGCCAAATGCGCATTGGAGAACGGCAAGCACGTAGCCATCGAGGTACCTTCTGCCATGAACCTGCAGGAATGCTGGGATCTTGTCAACTTGAGCGAGACAACACGCAAGCACTGCTTCATTCTGGAAAACTGCTGCTATGACTGGTTTGAGATGAATACGCTGAACATGGCGCAGAACGGTGTGTTCGGTGAGGTAATCCGTGCACAAGGAGCTTACATCCACAACCTCAGCGATTTCTGGGATTATTACTGGAAAAACGGTGAAAACGACAAACTGGGCTGGCGTCTGGAATTCAATATGCGTCATCGTGGCGATGTGTATGCTACACACGGCCTTGGCCCTGTGGCACAAGTTTTGGATATTCACCGTGGCGACCGTATGAAGACACTGACTGCCATGGATACCAAATCAGTAGTAGGAAAAGGATTGGTAGAAGCCAAAACAGGTTCAGAATGCACTAATTTCCGTAATGGAGATCACACTACGACTATGATTCGTACCGAAAACGGTAAAGTGATCGAAATACAACACAATGTAATGACTCCGCAACCCTATAACCGTTTGTATCAATTGACAGGCGTGAAAGGGTTCGCCAACAAATATCCTACAGAAGGCTACGCATTGGGAGCTGATCAGCTGAGTGCTTCAGGAGTACAACCCAAGGTGGACAATCTCAGCTCACACGGATTCCTGCCACAAGCTGAAATGGATGCTTTGGTTGAGAAATACCAGCACCCTATTCTGAAGAAGTATGGTGAAATAGCCAAAGAGGTAGGCGGACACGGGGGTATGGACTTTATCATGGACAGCCGTCTGGTATATTGTTTGCAGAATGGTCTGCCTCTGGATATGGATGTGTATGACCTTGCCGAGTGGTGCGCACTGGCCGAACTGGGTGAGATATCTATGGACAATAACTGCGCTGCTGTAGAATTCCCCGACTTCACTCGTGGAGAATGGAACGTGGTGAAAGGCTACAAGCATGCTTATGCAAGCCCGGAAGAAGAACAGGCAAGTATGGAAAAAGCCAAAGCATTCACCGCTAAACTGAAAGAACAGGGAGCCAAAGAATGGGCGGCGGAAGCTGACAAATAATGTAGCATTTAAGTGAAGTGTATCGAGTTTATGTTGTTCTTAAGCATCTGTGCCCAAGGGGGATGCGGTTTATATGACTGCATCTGCTCCAAAGTGGAGAACGGGTGGTGCGGATGCTTGGAACAAGGTGAAAGGATATCATGACACTTTCTAAAATAATTTTATAACATTCTATTTAAAAATAGTAACAAGGATAAGGAAAGGGGGAGTGCAGCTGGGGCTGCATTTCCTTTTTGTTTGCCAGTAGAAAGAGGTTGCTTTCAAGCCTTTTTCATGCTTGTGTTTTGTTTCAAGTCTATGTTAAAAGAATTTAAACAAATCTGATTAATAGATTGGGCTATTTCCTTTCACTGTATCTTTAAACTTCAATACGATTAATTCTTAATTCTAACTGAAAATGAAATTATTATCTGTTTTATCATTGAGTCTGGTGTTATCGTGCACCACTCTTTCTGCTCAGAAAGTCTATGAAATCTCTGCTTTCGGTCTGAAAGCCAATAGCAGTAAAAATGCCTCTCCGGTTCTTCAAAAAGCGCTTGCCAAGATAAAGGCGGAATATAAGGAAGGTGAGAAGGTAATCCTCCGTTTTCCCGAAGGGCGTTATGAATTTCATGAAAAAGGAGCCGCTGTGCGCGAGTATTATATTTCCAATCACGACCAAACGAATCCCAAGAAAGTAGGTATCGCATTAGAGGACATGAAGAATCTGACATTAGACGGGCAAGGTTCCAAATTTGTATTTCACGGCAGGATGTTGCCTGTTTCCTTGTTGCGTTCAGAGAACTGTCTGTTAAAGAACTTCAGCATCGATTTCGAGAACCCCCATATTGCCCAGGTGAAGATCGTAGAAAACGATCCGCAGGATGGAATTGTTTTTGAACCGGCTCCGTGGGTCGATTATCGCATTGCTAAAGATTCCATATTCGAGGCTTATGGTGAAGGATGGACCATGAGACACTCGTGGGGAATTGCTTTTGACGGGGATACCAAACATCTGGTTTACAATACCAGTGACATAGGTTGTCCGACGAAAGGAGCCAGTGAGGTGGCTCCGCGCCGTATCCATGCTCCGGGGTGGAAAGATGCCCGCCTGGTGCCGGGGACAGTGGTGGCCATGCGTGGCTGGGGACGTCCCACACCCGGTATATTCCTTTCCCATGATGTCAATACAACGATTGAGAATGTGAAGGTACATTATGCGGAAGGCATGGGATTGTTGGCACAGCTTTGTGAAAATATTACACTTGAGAAATTTGGCGTATGTTTGAAAGGGGATGCCGATCCGCGTTATTTTACCACGCAGGCAGATGCGACCCATTTTTCCGGTTGTAAGGGTAAGATTGTGTCTTGCAACGGGTTGTATGAGGGGATGATGGATGATGCCATCAATGTACATGGCACTTATTTGAAAGTGGTGAAACGGGTGGACGACCGTACCTTGGTGGGCCGCTATATGCATGGTCAGTCGTGGGGATTCGAGTGGGGATGCCCGGGTGATGAGGTGCAGTTTATCCGTTCGAATACGATGGAACTGGTCGGAAAACAGAATAAGATCACTTCTATCCGTCCTTATGACAAAGAACAGACCGAAGGCGCGCGAGAGTTCCTGATTACGTTTCAGGAACCGGTAGACCAGGTAATTAATGAACAAAGTGGTTTCGGAATAGAGAACCTCACATGGACTCCTGAAGTTTTGTTTTCCGGTAATGTGATCCGTAATAACCGTGCACGCGGTTCTTTGTTCAGTACCCCGCGCAAGACTATCGTCGAGAATAACTTGTTTGACCATACTTCGGGAGCTGCTATTCTGCTTTGCGGCGATTGCAACGGTTGGTTTGAGACCGGTGCCTGCCGTCATGTCATTATCCGTAAGAACCGTTTTGTAAACGCGCTGACTAATCTGTTCCAGTTTACCAATGCGGTTATCTCCATCTATCCGGAGATTCCCGACCTGAAGGGACAGCAGCAATATTTCCACGGCGGACCCGAGGGTGGCATTGTGATTGAAGACAATGAGTTTGAAACCTTCGACGCTCCTATTCTTTATGCCAAGTCTGTCGATGGGTTGGTCTTCCGCAATAACACCATTAAGTTGAATACGGAATACAAACCGTTCCATCCTAACCGGAACCGCTTCTGGCTGGAAAGGGTGACGAATGTGACGATTGCCGAATAAATATTTTCCCCTTGTTTGCAGAGATGTAGTTACAGGCGGAAGAAAGTCTGAATAGTAAGATTAGATAAAGTTATCAGCTGTAAGGGTGGAAATTTCCTCCTTTACAGCTGATTTTTTTATCGGTCTTATCTTATTGTTTTTTCCCTGTCAGTTTCATGAATCCTAGTCTTGTTGTAGAGATAAAATATTTACTAATTTGATTTAGACAACAAGAATTATATTGCTATCTTTGGCAGGATAAAACTAATATTGAATATGAAAAATTGGGTTGTAAAGCTGTTACTGTTACTTTTCATTCCTTCTTTTGTGGGAATTTTGTTCACCGTTACCCTGGGTTTTAATCCGGGTGGTTGGTTACAAATTGCGACGTATGCTTTCCCTCCGTTACTCACTCTTGCCGGGGGAGCTTTTATGGTTGCTTCAAGATGGAAAGTCCCTTTCCTTATATTAATGGCGGTTGCAAGTGTGGCTTTCACTATTCCTTTGCAGAACTGGCTGTTTCATTCGGCGGACGAGGTGGTGTGTTATCATGCTGTTACCGATTTGTATAATCCGGAGAACAATGCCCTGTATTTCACTTTCGATACTCTTGAAGTGGATTATGCCAGAAAGAGCAGTGTGACTGTCACTCGTGAGGTGACGCGAAGTATGGGCAGACACCGCTATCGTAAGGAACAGAAACAATATCATTTTTCTGTAGCTCCTGCATTTACCGATTCATTGCCCCGCCATAAGTATGAGGAGCGGGAAGTTAAGGCATGGGTGGTTCCGGTGAGGCATGAGAAAGGACAACCCGTTCTATGTTATGAGCGTTGTACTTTTGATTTGGATGATTACCAGAAAGCGATTGACCGCTCCCGTTGCAAGCTTCATCATCCTCAAGCTCCGGTTATACGGCCTTTGTATTCACAGTTCATCACCCGGCAGGAATGGAGAGGGATCTTTCTGAATGTTGCATGGATGGTACTTTCCGTGCTGATAGTGTTAGGGGTGATTCTGAATTATCAAGCGGACAGGAAGAAAGCATGATATCAGAACGGTGTGGACCAGGACTGATTATGTGCCGGCCAGGTTACTTCCCCCGGACATTTCATAACAGAAACATCCGGGGGGGGACTTCTTTTTATTTCTAGCAAAGCTTTATCTTGCCTCTACATTCAGATTGGATAATTCTGTATCCTTATGGATGGATGGCAGATTGTTCTGTCTTACCACAACCGTATGAAGCTTCCCTTTTGCCACTTGTGGCAAAATGAATTTCTGCTTGTAGACAACTTGTTCCGCTGACGGACGAAGCAGGTAGCCTGTTTCTTTCTCGAAGCGGTTGTACATTCTTACCACAATTTGGTTACGGCCTTTTTGAAGCGGCAGCAGCACCTTCTCTTCACGGAACTTGCAGCGGTAGGGGTTGAGGTGTTTCATGACCGACTTGCCGTTCAGATAGACTTCGATACCGTTTCCGGCACCTACATCTACTAAAACATCCTGCGCTTTGGGCGATTCCACCTGCTGCATCAGGAAATAACTTTCCAGAATATTGCTGGGGAACATGGCTTTTTCCTCATTCACTTCTTTCCATTGTCCTTTTCTTACCGGTGCTTTGTCCGGATCGGTATGGATGGTGGCAGGAGCGTCGAACAATCCGCTGCCCGGTCCGCAGAGGTAACGTTGCCCCCATACGGTCTTGGAAGATAGGTTCAAAGCTTGTGCCTTGCCTGCGTCAAGAGTTATTGTATAAGGCGTTCCGTCCACTTCAACCAGTAATTCCTTGCCGGCCTCCTGCGGGGTATAGGTAAATTCCAGTGCATTGAGGTTGGATTTGTTGATGCTCCATTGATAGCTTACCGTACTTCGGTAGTTGCTGTAATAATCGAAGCAGGAATAACTATAATTAGGAGTGCGCTGTGCAGCCATAGGTTGCGGTTCCACCGGTTGGTCGAACGTGGCGCAAATCACTTGGATGTCTTTGCCGTATGCGTCGGCGGGCAGTGTGAAGATCAGGTCCTGCCCTTTCTGAATCGCTTCTATGTCTGCTTTTTGCAGTTTGCATCCCGGCACGTTCAACGTGATTTTGCCATCGGCAGGGCGGCTGCCCGATAAGATGAGGTAGAGGTTATTGCCTTTGCGGGTAATGGTTCCCCAGTCGAATTGCTCGCGGAAAGGAGAGGCTTCCGTGCCATAGATGGCTTCACCGTTTTTCTGTAACCAGGCACCGATTTCTTTCAGCACTTCCCTTTCAAAGGGAACTACGGAACCGTCGCCTTTGGGGCCGATGTTCAGCAGGAAGTTTCCACCGTGGGAAACCACATTGATCAGGCTGCGCAGTTTTTCCATCGCTTTGGTGTGGACGTCCCCTCTTTTCTGCCAGGAACGGTAGCTCCAGGTTTCATCGAACATGGATGCGGCTGTTTGCCATGCGGTCTGCAGGGAGCCTTCGGGGTATGTGTTGTCTGCCATGACACTGAAGTCATACTGATCATTGCCCAGCCGGCCGCTTACCATACAGTCCGGTTGCAATCTGTGCACCAGTTGATACAGTTCCTTGCTTTGTTCAGGAGTGTTGGAACCCATGTCAAACCAAAGTTCGGAGATGGGACCGTAGTGGGTCAGCAGTTCGGTCACTTGGGCTTTGGTGAATTCGTGATGCTGTGGGGTGATGAAATCACAGTTGTGGCTGGAGATGGGATAGGCTTGCGGAAAATGCCAGTCTATCAGTGAGAAATAGATGCCGAAGTTGATTCCGCCGCGTTTGCAAGCTTCCGCCATCTCTTTTACGAAGTCGCGTTTGCCGGGGGTGGCATCGTATGAATTATAGTCGGTGGTGGCTGTACGGAACATACAGAAACCGTCGTGGTGCTTGGTGGTAATGACGATGGAGCGCATACCGGCTTCTTTGGCCAGTGACACGATAGCGTCTGCATCGAACAGGGTAGGATTGAACCGTAAGGCGGTATCTCCATACCAGTCACTGAAGATGCCGGCAAACGACTGTATCTGTTCACTGTATCCCCGGGTGACGGGTTTGCCTTCCCATACGCCTCCCAGTTCGGAATAAAGGCCGAAGTGGATGAACATGGAATACTTGTTCTGATGCCATTTCCCGAAGGCTTCTTTCGAGATTTGGGCGGTTGCTCCCAGGCTTATGATGCAAGCCATGATGACGGTCAGTAATTTTTTCATGAACGTAAATAGAGGTTAGTGATTAGTGATTAGTGGTTAGTGATGAGTGAATATATTGCAAAATCTCTGTCTGCTGGTCGGGGTGGAACCAGGCGATGTCTTTGTCCCGTTTGAACCAGGTCATCTGCTTACGGGAGTAGATGCGGGAATTCTGTTTGATTTTCTCAATCGCAAATTCCAGTGTCCATTCTCCGTCCAGGTACTTGAACATTTCCTTGTAGCCTACCGTGTTGAGCGAGTTCAGCTGCCGGTAAGGGTATACCTGCCGGGCTTCTTCCAGCAAGCCGTCCTGCATCATGAGGTCCACACGGCGGTTGATGCGGTCATACAATTCTTCGCGGTCGCGGGTCAGTCCTATCTTGATGATACGGAAAGGACGTTCCTTGTGCGTGCGGGTACGGAAAGAGGTATAGGTTTTTCCGGTCATGTAGCATATTTCCAGGGCGTGTATCACTCGTTTGGGATTCTTCAGATCCACTATTTTATAATACTCCGGGTCCAGCAGTTTTAGTTCGGCGCAAAGAGAGTCCAGCCCTTCCTGTTCGTAACGTTGCAGCATCAGCTGGCGTGTTTCGTTGTCCACGGTGGGGATATCATCTATGCCTTTGCAGATGGCGTCTATGTACATCATGGACCCTCCGGTCAGTACTACGGTGTCATGTTTTTGGTACAGGATGTCCAGTTGTGCCAGTACATCTGTTTCGTATTGTGCGGCGCTGTAATAGTCCGTCAGTTGTAATGTCCCGACAAAATAATGCGGAACACGCGCCAGTTGCCCGGGGGTAGGGGCGGCGGTTCCTATCTTCAGATCCGCATACAGTTGGCGTGAGTCTGCCGAGACAATGGATGTCCGGAAGTGTTCGGCAATGGAAAGGCTTAGTTCGGTCTTTCCTACACCGGTAGGGCCGATAAGGACGATAAGGGTGTCACACATGGTCTTTTGATGAAAAAGAGAGGGGCGGACGTTCACCGTCCGCCCCTGTTAAGATTAATAGTTTTCTTGCTCGTACGGGTCCGGTGAGGAGGCACCGCCCATATCGAATCCTTCGGGATCAAAGTCTTCCATATCGAAGTCCTGGTCGCCATAAAAGTTCTCGTCTATATCCAGATTTCCGCTATTGTTTTTGGCCATCATCTCGTCAAAGTCGATGGTTTGTTTCGGGGCTTCTCCGGCTTTGCGCGAGCATATTGCTTTGTCAAGGTCTTTGCCGGTGATAATTTCCGACAGTTCAATGAAGAACACCCGTTCTGCCAGCGGATCGAATACATACAGCAATTTTTGCTTTTCGTCCTCCACCAAATCGCTCAGGCGGGTCTCTTTCATGATGTAGCTGTCTTCTTCCGAACTGCTTCCCATATCTTCCAGCGTGATTTCCTGATCTTTCTCCCAGTCGTCATCACAAATGAAGAAAGAGGTCATCTGATCGTCTTTATATCCTGTCGCTTTCAATATCGCTTCGTGCAAATCAAAGAAAGTCGCTTCCGAATCTATCTTTATTTCTCTTATAAAATCATCGACTTCGTCAGAGATTATTGTAAATCTGTAAACCATATATTTCTACTATATACTATATAACTTTTTTTTCGTGCAGTAAAGTTATAAAAAAACTTTGTTATCTGATGATACCTCTTTGAGAATTTTCTATGAAAGAAATAATATATTCTATTTCCTTGCTCATAGGTATTTCTTTGCGCACTTGTTCCAAGGCATCGGTAACGTTCATACCGCTCTGATAAATAATGCGATAGGTGTTGTGTATATTCTCTATTAGTTCATTGGAGAATCCGCGGCGGCGGAGTCCTACGATATTGATTCCGGCGTAGGCTATGGGTTCGCGTCCTGCTATAATATAAGGAGGGATGTCCTTGCTGAAGCGTGAGCCGCCCTGTACCATTACGTAACCGCCTACCCGGCAGAACTGGTGCATCAATACGGCACCACTGATGATGGCGTTATCATCAATGATGATTTCGCCTGCCATCTTGGTGGCGTTGCCTATGATACAGCCGCTGCCTATGATGGCATCATGCGCCACGTGCACTCCTTCCATCAACAGGTTGTTACTGCCCACTACGGTCTTGCCTTTAGCCGCTGTACCACGATTGATGGTCACATTCTCGCGAATGGTGTTGTTGTCGCCTATTTCGGCAGTCGTTTCTTCACCGCGGAATTTCAAATCCTGGGGAATAGCGCCTATAACAGCTCCCGGAAAAATGGTGTTGCCGTTTCCTATGCGTGAGCCATACAGAATGTTGGCGTTAGGCATGATTGTATTGTTATCGCCGATAACTACATTCTTGTCGATAAACACAAAAGGACCGATCTCTACATTCTCACCAATCTTTGCTTCGGGATGTATATATGCTAATGGACTAATCATGTTGTTTTTTTAGTGGTTATTTGTTTTTTACTATTTGTGCCATAAACTCGGCTTCGCAGACTACTTTCTCGCCTACGAACACGTATCCTTTCATGGTGGAGATGCCCCGGCGGATAGGAGCCAACAATTCTACACGGAACAACAAGGTGTCTCCCGGCACTACTTTCTGACGGAATTTCACTCCGTCTATCTTCATGAAGTAGGTGGAGTATCTTTCGGGTTCGTCCACAGAGTTCAGAACAAGCAGACCGCCGCATTGTGCCATGGCTTCCACTTGAAGCACACCCGGCATGACAGGTTCCTGCGGAAAGTGTCCCTGGAAGAAAGGTTCGTTGGCCGTTACGTTTTTCACACCGACAATGTGGTTGGCACCGATGGCGACAACCTTGTCCACCAACTGGAACGGATAACGGTGCGGGAGCAACTCGCGGATGCGGTTTACGTCCATGATGGGGGTCTCATTACAGTTATAGGATGGAGCCTGTATTTCGTGAAGTTTGATTTCTTTGCGTATCTGGCGGGCGAACTTGTTGTTGATGGTGTGGCCCGGACGGGTGGCGATGATACGGCCTTTGATGGGCTTGCCTATCAGTGCCAGGTCGCCGATGATGTCCAGCAGTTTGTGGCGTGCCGGTTCGTTGTCCCATACCAGAGGGATATGATTGATATAGCCCAGTTTGGTGGCATCCATGTGGGGGACACCCATCACATCCGCCAGTTTGTCATAGTTTTCCTGGCTCATCTCTTTTTCGTAGATTACGATGGCGTTGTCCAGGTCACCTCCTTTGATCAGTCCGGCACCCAGCAGGGGTTCTATTTCGCGGACGAATACAAAGGTACGCGCGGAGGCTACCTCGGTGGGGAATTTGGCCATGTCTTCCAGTGTGGCGAACTGATTGGACAGTATTTTGGACTGATAAGAGATCAGGGCGTTCACACTGAAATTCTCGTCCGGAAGGACGATGATGGAAGAGCCGTTTTCCTCGTCTCTGAATTCGATTTTTGATTTAATGATATAGTAGTCCTTTACCGCATTCTGTTCCTCGATTCCTACGCGTTGTATATTTTCCACATACGCTTTGGCGCTGCCGTCCAGAATAGGAAATTCGGGACCGCTTACCTGGATCAGGCAGTTGTCTATGCCGGCTGCATAAAGAGCTGCCAGCGCATGCTCTACGGTACTTACTTTTATTCCGTTTTTCATCAGCACGGTGCCGCGGGTGGTATCGCCTACGTTCTCTGCTACGGCATCGATTATTGGTTGTCCTTCAAGGTCAATTCGTTGGATTTTGTACCCGTGGTTGTCCGGTGCAGGATTGAATGTCACCGTCAAGTTTACTCCGGTGTGAAGGCCTTTCCCGTTTAAAGAAAAACTGCCTCTTAATGTCTTCTGTTTCAACATGGGGTTTATTTATTTAATTGTTTTTTTAATTCTTCTATTTCTTTCTGCATGGCGTTCAGCGTGGTGTAAATTTCGGGTAGTTTCTTGTAAACAGCCGATGATTTCATGAAATTCTTGGCATCGATGGCCGGAGTGCCTAGAATTTGCTCGTTGGATTTCACGTTGCCGGGAACGCCTGCTTGTGCGCCTATGCCTACCTTGTCACCTATCTTGATATGTCCGGCCAGTCCTACTTGCCCGCCGAACATACACCATTCGCCTACTTTGGTAGAGCCTGCGATGCCCACTTGTGATGCCATGACAGTGTGGCTTCCTACTTCCACATTGTGTGCTATCTGGATCAGGTTGTCCAGTTTCACTCCTTTATGTACGATCGTGGCACCCATGGTGGCACGGTCTACACAGGTATTGGCGCCAATCTCCACATCATCTTCTATAATGGCTATGCCTATCTGTGGAATTTTCTCGTATCCTTCGGGAGAGGGTGCGAATCCGAATCCGTCAGCACCGATTACACAGCCGGCATGCAGGGTACAGTTGTTTCCTACCAGACAGTCGTGATAGACGGTGGCATGTGGATAAAGTATACAGTTGTTACCTACCTTGGCATGGCTTCCTACGGTAGCGTGCGGGTGGAGGGCAGTGTTGTCACCAATCTCAGCGCCATCGCCTACACAGGCAAACGGAGCGATATATACATCCTTCCCCAACTTCGCAGTAGGGGCAATGTATGCCAGCGGATCTATACCGGTCTTTTTAGGTTTGCTCATTTCATAGAGCGTCAGTAATTTGGCCAGACTTTCGTAGGCGTTATCTACCTTGATCAAGGTAGCTTTTACTTCTTGCTCGGGAACGAAATCTTTGTTTACCAACACAATGGTAGCCTGAGTATCGTAAATGTAATGAGTATACTTAGGATTTGAAAGAAAAGAAATCGCTCCCGGCATACCTTCTTCTATTTTAGCAAAAGTATGCACAGTTGCGTTTTCATCGCCAACAATAATTCCCTGGATGTATTCCGCAATTTGTTTAGCTGAGAACTCCATAATACTGTCTAATTCTTTATGTTCTAAATGTTTCAGTTTTGTTACTTACGTGTTACATGTCAGTGTAAACACATTATTAATTATGCAAATTACGCATTTTTTTTTTATATATCCGTACAATTCGCTAATTATTTAATGCCCGTCGTTTTCGGAACGTAGGTAACATATATAATATTTCTTGACTTTTCGGGAGAGGAGGGAGATGTTGAGCATATCCGATGCCTTGGCTATGTCGCGGGTACTTCCATCTTTATAAATGATTTCAATACTGTCATCTTCCTTTTTGTACATGTTATTTTCTATGCTGGAAGTGGATAGAAAATAATTCGCTTCTTTTTTGCTGATATTCAGTTGTTTACTAATTCTGGAGAGGATCTCTTCCTTCCGCGGTCTTGTGATGGGAGAGGAGGCTACCTCTACTTTGAACAGCCTTCTGTTGATCATTCCGCGGCTCAGTGTGGATAGTACCACATCGCTGTGATTGCTCCAAACTTTCAGTGCTGTCCAGATGTCATTGTCATCTAATTGAATAAAATTTTCAAGACAATCCGGATTTTTATAAAATTCCTTTTTATCGATTGGATGATATAAAAAGAATCTTAAAGCGGGCGAGGCGAACAGCTCCACGCCACGTAAAGCTAATTCCTTTGCTCGTGTCAGGGTGCTGATCATCATTTTTTCGCAGGCTACGGATGTCTTGTGCAGATATACCTGCCAGTACATCAGGCGGCGGGACATCAGGAAGTTTTCGATGGAGTAAATGCCTTTGGACTCTACTACCAGGTGGTCGTCTTTTACATCAAGCATTTTGATGATGCGGGCGGATCCGATATTGCCTTCGGATACACCGGTATAGAAGCTGTCACGCCGCAGATAGTCCAGACGATCCATATCCAACTGGCCGCTGACCAGCTGGTGCAGGAATTTCTTGGGGTATTCGTCTTTGAATATCTGTATGGCAAGATTGAGTTGACCTTTCATGTCCTTGTTCATGCGTTCCATCAGCATCAGGGAGATTTCTTCGTGTGAAACGCCTCCTGCCAATGTGTTTTCCAGTACATGGGAGAAAGGGCCGTGTCCGATGTCGTGCAGCAGGATGGCGGCTTGTACGGCTTCCGCTTCGCTGTCAAAGATGAAATTGCCTTTGGCGGTGAGGTGCTTGATCGTTTCGCTCATCAGGTGGAAAGCACCCAGCGAGTGTTGGAAACGGGTATGCTGTGCCCCCGGATATACAGCAGAGGACAGACCCAGTTGCTTGATGCGGGTAAGGCGTTGCAGCAATGGGTGGCATACAATGTCGTATAACAACCCCTTCGGGATGTTGATAAACCCGAAGACGGGGTCGTTTATTATTTTTCGGTCACTCATGGGGGGGGAATTATTCAATGTGCCAATTTGTTAATTTGCCGATGTGTGCGCTATGGTATCCGCATGGCAATTGACACATTGGCACATTGTCTTATTGGCACATTATTTTTTCCATCTGTGCCTGGACTTTCTGAGCTTCTTGTCCGGCTACGGTTGCGAAGTTCTCGGTCTTGTCCGCATAGATGATGGCGCGGCTTGAGTTGACAATCAGTCCGCAAGTACTGTTCATGCCATATTTGCAGACTTCCTCCAGAGAACCTCCTTGTGCGCCGATGCCCGGTACCAGCAGGAAGTGGTTGGGAACAATTTTACGGATGTCTTCGAAAGCGCGTCCTTGAGTGGCGCCTACTACGTACATCATGTTTTCGTCGTTGGCCCATTCTTGTGATTTACGTAACACTTTTTCGAAAAGGCGTTCGCCGTTGGCGTCCTCGGTCAGCTGGAAGTCGTGCGAACCCTTGTTGCTGGTCAGAGCCAGCAGAATGACCCATTTGCCTTCGTAACTCAGGAAGGGGGTCACGCTGTCCTCGCCCATGTAGGGGGCTACGGTGACTGAGTCGATGTCCAGTTCTTCAAAGAAGGTACGGGCATACATGGCCGAAGTGTTTCCGATATCGCCACGTTTTGCATCGGCAATGATGAACTGGTCGGGATAGTTTTCCTTGATGTAGGATACTGTCTTCTCGAAAGCGATCCATCCTTTTACGCCCATACTTTCATAAAAAGCCAGATTGGGCTTATAGGCGATGCAGTAAGGGGCGGTAGCGTCAATGATGGCTTTGTTGAAGGCGAAGATCGGATCTTCTTCTTTCAACAAATGTTCGGGGATCTTCTTTATGTCGGTGTCCAGTCCTACACAGAGGAATGATTTTTTCTTTTGGATATTTTCAAATAATTGTTGCTTGTTCATGATTACATTTACAATTTTATGATTTACAATTCGAGTTATTATTCACCACTAACCACTAATCATTCACCACTCACCATTACAACTCGCTCTCTTTCAGTCGTTCTGCGTTTTCGGCCACTGTCAGATGGTCGATGCAGTCCTGAATGTCGCCGTCCATAAAGGCGGCCAGGTTATAGATGGTATAGTTGATGCGGTGGTCGGTGATGCGTCCCTGCGGATAATTGTAGGTACGTATCTTAGCCGACCGGTCGCCGGTAGATACCATTGTCTTGCGTTTGCTGGCTATGTCATCAATGTACTTCTGGTGTTCCTTATCATATATAAAGGTACGCAGGCGCGAGAGGGCGCGTTCTTTATTCTTCGGCTGGTCGCGGGTTTCGGTACATTCTATCAGAATTTCCTCTACTACGCCGGTGTTGGGGTTTTTCCAGTTGTAGCGCAGGCGCACTCCGGATTCCACCTTGTTCACATTCTGTCCGCCGGCTCCCCCGCTTCGGAAGGTGTCCCATTTGATTTCGCCCTCGTTGATTTCCACATCAAACGGTTCGGCTTCGGGCAATACGGCGACTGAGGCTGCCGAGGTATGCACGCGTCCTTGTGTTTCGGTAGCCGGAACGCGCTGCACACGGTGAACGCCCGATTCGTATTTCAGCGTGCCATATACTTTGTCTCCGGTTACGGAGCAGATGATTTCCTTGAAACCTCCGGCTGCACCTTCGTTGGCACTGGATACTTCCAGCTTCCAGCCTTTCGTCTCGCAATATTTGGTGTACATGCGGAACAGGTCGCCGGCAAAGATGGCGGCTTCGTCACCTCCCGTACCGCCACGGATTTCCAGAATGGCGTTGCGGTCATCCTGCGGATCGGCAGGGACAAGCAGCAGTTTGATTTCCTCTTCCAGTTCCGGGATGCGGGCTTCGCAGAGGTTTGCTTCCTCGCGTGCCATTTCCTTCATCTCGGGATCGGATTCGGTGGTCATAATCTGCTTGGCCTCTTCCAGCCCGCTCAGGCATTGCATGTATTCTTTGCGGGCCTTCATGATGTCATTCAGGTCCTTGTATTCCTTGGTGAGCTTGACATAGCGTTTCTGGTCCGTTATGACATTCGGGTCTGTAATGAGGGTGGAAACTTCCTCAAAGCGGGCTACCAGCCCGTCTAGTTTTTCTAAAAGTGTACTTTCTGCCATTAATATCTGAATTCTCCAAATTCACTCTTGATAATCAATTCCTTCTTGTCACTTTCTTCTATGCGTCCCACAATTTGTGCGTCGATATTAAACGACTTGCTGATAGCGATCACTTCTTCAGCATGCTCCGGTGACAGGTAAACTTCCAGACGGTGGCCCATATTGAACACCTTGTACATTTCTTCCCAATCCGTACCGCTTTGTTCCTTGATGGTCTTGAACAACGGAGGAACAGGGAACAGGTTGTCCTTCACCACACGTACATCGCCTACAAAATGCAGAATCTTGGTCTGTGCGCCGCCTGAGCAGTGAACCATACCGTGAATTTCGGGACGAAGCGCATCCAACAGTTTCTTCACTACCGGAGCATACGTACGGGTGGGTGAGAGTACCAGTTTTCCTGCATCCAGCGGACTGCCTTCCACGGGGTCTGTGAGTTTCAAGCCTCCGCTGTAGACCAGTTCTTCGGGAACAGCCTTGTCATAGCTTTCGGGATATTTCTCTGCCAGATATTTCGCGAACACATCGTGACGGGCGCTGGTGAGTCCGTTGCTGCCCATACCGCCGTTATATTCCTTCTCGTAAGTGGCTTGTCCGTAAGATGCCAGACCGACAATGACGTCACCCGGACGGATGTTGGCATTGTTGATGACATCTGCGCGCTTCATGCGGCAAGTCACGGTAGAATCTACGATGATGGTGCGGACCAGGTCGCCCACATCGGCCGTTTCGCCACCGGTGGCATAAACGCCTACTCCCATTTCGCGGAGTTCGGCCAGCAGTTCGTCCGTTCCGTTGATGATGGCGGAAATCACTTCACCCGGAACGAGCAGTTTGTTGCGTCCGATGGTGGATGAAACCAGAATGTTGTCGACAGCACCTACACACAGCAGGTCATCAATGTTCATGATCAGTGCATCTTGTGCAATGCCTTTCCATACGCTCAGGTCGCCTGTCTCTTTCCAGTACAGGTAGGCCAGTGACGATTTGGTTCCTGCGCCGTCGGCGTGCATGATGTTGCAATATTCGGGGTCTCCGCCCAGAATATCAGGGATGATTTTACAGAAAGCTTGAGGGAAAATACCTTTGTCAATGTTCTTAATGGCGTTGTGCACATCTTCCTTGGATGCTGACACACCGCGCTGCATGTATCGTTGATTGCTCATGAGTTATATATTTGGTTCAATTGAATGTGCAAAAATACGGATTATTTTGCTTATAGCCTTGGGTTTTGATATAAAAATAGTCTCCTTGTTCTAAAATACTATTTCCGGCGGACGCTGGAATTGCGTCCGCCTCAAGGTGGATATGTGTCCGCTTCAGGGTGGATATGCGTCCGGCGCCTGTTGGACGGTCGGATAGACAGGAAGAGTGCTGTAATTCTTCCTGTTACGAACGGCAAAAGATACTGTCAGGAGGTGCGATAGCTGCTGTTGTTCTTTATTTCAGGATGATTCCTACAAAGCTCCGGACACCTGTGCGGTCCACCTTCTGTACGGTATAGAATCCGGAGGGCAATGAGGCGATGGAGAGTGGACGGGCATACTTCATGCAACTTGCTTCCTCGCCGGTGGCGGTGAGAATCCGGATGGTTTCCGCGTCCTTCATCTCGGGCAGAAGAAGCATGTTTCCTTCGTTCAACAGCGGCATATCCAGTTCCGATGCGGTGTTCAGTTCCAGCGGTGTGCTTTCGTTGCCGAAGCGGTCGGCGGCGGTTACGGCAAAGTAACGTTTCTGCCGCCAGGGTGCGGAGGGGAGGTATTCGTATGCCGTATGGGTGAGACGGGTTTCCAGGAGGTTGCCTGCCTGCGTGATATCCACCGGACAGGTGTCCGAGGCGTAGAGGTGATAGGTGACAGGACTTCCGCTGTTGTCGGTGGAGGCCTGCCAGCTCATACGCATCTTGCCGTCCGGCAGAAGTTGCAGTGAGGGTGCGGACGGGGCGGACGGGGCGATGCTGTCCATCCACGTCATGGGAGGGACAAGTGCCGGTGTGGTATAGAAGTTCTCTTGCAGTTCGTCCAGGAGTCCTTTGGTATTGTCCAACAGGAAGCGGTTGCGGAAATAAGCTTGCCCGTCCAGCCGGATCTGCCGGGTGAAATGAAGTTGGCGGACAATCTCGTCCAATGGCCAGTTCTGTTCGTGGGGCGAGAGGAAGTAAATGCCCAGTCCGGGCACTATCCAGCGGTTGCCGCAATTCTCTTTCCAGTCCAGTGCGAACGGATAGAAATTGTTTCCTTGAAAATACATCATCGGGAACAAGGCGTCATGAATACCTTCTTTCAGCCATTTCTGGGCATCTTGGTAAACTGCATGATAAGCGTTCCAGCCACGGGAGGGATATCGGCTGGTATCCCGGTATTTGCCGACGGGGGAGCTGCTCACTTTGACCCAGGGCTTGAGGGCCTTGATGTCGGTATAGAGCCTGCGTACAATCTCCGTGATGTTGTCGCGCCGCCATTGCTTCAGCTCCTTGCCTTTGCCGTATTTCCGGTAGGTGTCCTTGTCGGGAAAGCGGTCGGCTTGTTCGGGGTAGCGGATGTAGTCGAAATGGATGCCGTCTATGTCATAACGCGAAGTTATTTCTTTTACGATGCGTGACAGATACTCCCGGGTCTCCGGATTTCCCGGATCCAGGTACCAGTTGCCTTTGTATAGTTTACAGATCTTCCGGTTCTTCCGTACCACGGAGTTGCGTCCCAGCAATTGCACCTGACGGGTGTTTCCGGCAGGAATCGTAACGATCCATGCGTGCAGTTCCATGCCGCGTTTGTGGCACTCCTCGATGGCGAACGCCAGAGGGTCATATCCCGGATTCCGTCCTGTGCTGCCTGTCAGTGATTCGGCGAAAGTCTCTATGGCCGAAGGGTATATCAGGTCTCCGCGCAGGCGGGTCTGCAATAATACCGTATTGAAACGGGCGGCTTTCAGACGGTCCAGTATCTCGCACAATTCCTTTTGCTGGCGGCGGATGCCTGATGCGTTTACCGCCTTGTTGCGGGGCCAGTCCATCCCTCCCAGCGTGGTAAGCCAGGTGGCGCGGATCTCATATTTAGGCTGGGGCATTACTGGTAAAAAACTCGGTATTACTAGTAATAAAGTTATAAAGAATGTTCGCATTTGCTTTAATTTGGGGACAAAGATACGAAGTAATCAATTAATTCGTTACTTTTGCTCCGACAAAACAAAAAATAGAATATGATAACCTTTATTATTGCATTACTGGTTCTTGTAGGCGGATACTTTTTGTATGGAAGTTATGTGGAACGTGTGTTCGGCCCTGACAAGACAAGGAAGACACCTGCCCTGACCATGGCGGATGGTGTTGATTTTATTCCACTTCCTACCTGGAAGATTTTTATGATTCAGTTCTTGAATATAGCGGGCCTGGGCCCTATCTTCGGTGCCATAATGGGAGCGAAGTTCGGTACGGCGTCTTATTTGTGGATTGTCCTGGGTACTCTTTTTGCCGGGGCGGTGCACGATTATCTGTCGGGCATGCTTTCCATCCGTCATAACGGTGAGAGCCTGCCGGAGATTATCGGCCGTTATCTGGGCCTTCCCACCAAGCAGCTGATGCGCGGCTTTACGGTGGTGCTGATGATATTGGTGGGAGCGGTGTTTGTGGCAGGTCCGGCGGGGTTGCTTGCCAAGCTTACTCCGGACTACATGGATGCTACGTTTTGGATTATTGTGGTATTCCTCTATTATATGCTGGCCACGCTGTTGCCGGTGGACAAGATCATCGGAAAGATATATCCGTTGTTCGCCATCGCCTTGTTGTTTATGGCGGTGGGCATTTTGGTGATGCTGTTATGGAACCATCCGGTGTTGCCCGAAATCACGGACGGTCTGCAGAATACCCATCCTGCAGGATTGCCCATATTCCCTATCATGTTTGTTTCTATTGCCTGTGGGGCGATCAGTGGTTTCCATGCCACCCAGTCTCCGCTGATGGCGCGCTGTATGAAGAATGAGAAGTACGGCCGTCCTGTTTTTTATGGAGCGATGGTGACCGAGGGGATCGTGGCATTGATCTGGGCGGCGGCAGCCACTTACTTTTTCCATCAGAATGGCATGGAGGAGAGCAATGCTTCGATTATTGTAGACAGCATCACCAAGGAGTGGCTGGGCACGGTAGGAGGCTTGCTGGCCATACTGGGTGTAATTGCCGCTCCTATTACCAGTGGGGATACCGCTTTGCGTTCGGCGCGTCTGATTGTTGCCGATTTTATGCATTTGGAACAAAAAAGTATAGCGAGGCGTTTATTGATTTGTATCCCTATTTTTGCGGTAACTATCGGCATCTTGTTGTACAGCCAGCGTGATGCGGCGGGATTTGACAGGATATGGCGTTATTTTGCCTGGTGTAACCAGACTCTGTCCGTGTTTACTTTGTGGGCGGTCACTGTTTTTCTGGCACGTACGAAAAAGAATTATTATATCACCCTGTTTCCTGCCTTGTTCATGACGGCTGTATGTTCTACTTATATTTGCATAGCCCCCGAAGGGTTGGCGCTCTCGGGTGCTGTCTCTTATCTGACAGGCGGCCTTTGTACGTTGGTAGCCGCTGTCGGGTTTGCAAGTTGGTATAGGAAACAAAAACAGCATGGTTTATGAGAAAATATAGAAAATCGACCTGGCTGCCTGTAGCTCTGCTGGTTTACACCACAGCGATGGCCGTTTATTTTATTCCGCGCAATACGGAAATAAGTGATATGGAAAAGTATCTCACGGTAGGTTTGTCCTATGTGATTATAGCGTTGTTATGGATGGTTCTTCGTAAGAAAGAGAAGGCGCAGGAAAGACGTGAACACGATTTGGAAAACAAAAAATAACTATTAAACGACAACATGATGAAGAAAATTTTAGTCAGTTTGCTGCTGCTGGTAGTAACCGCACTGAGCGCACACGCCCAGTTTGAGAAAGAGGTATGGTATGTGAATGCTTCGTTGACAGGACTCGACCTCTCCCATAGCAAGGATGCAGGGACAAATTTTGGTTTCGCTTTGACCGGTGGTGCATTTGTAGCCGATAATGTGGCTGTATTGCTGAATTTCAAGGGAAATTATGCGGAGCATGGAATGGATGAGACCAGCATTGGCGCACAGGGACGTTATTATTTCTCCAGTTGCGGCATTTATGGAGGATTGGGGATGGCGTATAAGCACCTTTCTTGTGTGGGATTTAAAAAGAATCTGGTTTGTCTGACACCGGAAGTCGGATATGCTTTCTTCTTGGGTAGAAATGTAACGATCGAGCCGTCTGTATATTATGATCTGAGTTTTAGTGATACGTCGGAGTTCAGCAAACTGGGATTCAAGATTGGATTCGGAATTTATTTCTGACCGGTTTAATTTTCACCACAGGTTACGCGGATTTATGAAATGGGAGGATGGGGTATAATCCAATCTGTACCGATCCGCGTAATCTGTGGTGAATGTTTTTTATTTGAGGTTAATGCGCATAGAGGTGCGTGAACGGAATTTCTTTACCGTCACTACCCATTACTCTCAATTTCAGTTGCCCGCCGTTCTGGTCGAAATAGCGTACTTCCATCGGATGGTATCCTTTGGCCAAAGCTTTCTGTCCTATTACTTCTTTAGGTCCGTGGGGATCGTCATTGTCCACTACTTGCTCGCCGTCTATAACCAATGTGCTGCCATCATCGGACAGAAGCAGGAATGTGTATATGTCGTCCTGGGGAGCGTTGAAATATCCTTTGATAATCAGTCCGATATTCCCTTTCACTTTCTTGGGGATCATGACATCTTCCACCGGATAAGTGCCGTTGACCGGAGCTTTTTCTATTTCACCGCATTTGTTTCCTTTAAATTCGTGCCAGGTAGCTTTCAGTCCCGGATTGGAGGGGGCGGCAGTTACAGAGGGAGTATATTCACTCTTGATGAAACGTGTCTTTACCCAGTCGCCTTTCTTACCGTTGGGCCGGAAGGTGCAGAAAGTAAAGTCGGTGGTTTCAGTCACTTTGATGGGGCCTTCGTAGGCAGGCGATTGCAAAGTGGGGATGCTGCCATCCGTGGTATAATGGATGCTTGCGGTGGGGTCAAGGCAAGTCACATTCACAGTTCCTTCACCGATAAAGGCGTTCACTGCGTTAAAGCCTTCCAGGTCGGGGATACGGTAATTGATGCCCATGATGTTGAGGCGTTCAAACTGACCGGCCAGTCGCTGTCTGAATCCGTTCCAGTCTTTCTGGGCCGGATCGCTCCAGCCTAGCTCGGCGATAGCCAGTAAGCGCGGAATGGCCATATACTGCATACGTGCGTTGGAAGGAATCCATTCGCACCAGATGTTTCCCTGTACTCCTAAAATCAGCGCCTGCTGTTCGGGAGTCAGGCCGTCGGCCGTATTCAGATTATAAATGCTCGCTATGGAGTTCTTGTCTTCCGCATAATCCAGATAGAACTGTCCGTTAGGAGTGAAAATGACAGGGTTGCCTTGTCCGGTAGCCTGGGCGGCCGCGTCTTTTACCCAGCTGCGCCACCACATCACGGTAGCCGTTTTGGACAATCCGCCTTCAATGATTTCATCCCAGCCTATCATTTCTTTGCCTTTTTCGTTAAAGAATCTCTCCATGTCATGGATGAACCATGATTGCAGCTCTTCTTCTGTCTTCAGGTTATTGTCGCGCATACGCTTCTGGCAGTCCGGACATTTTTTCCAATTGGTCTTTTCCACCTCATCGCCTCCTATATGTACATACTTATAGGGGAAAAGGTCTATCAGTTCTGCGTAAATGTTCTTGCAGAATTCCAGCGCGGAGTCTTTTCCCGGACAAACAGGCGAGGAGAAAGTGCTTCCCCAGCCGGTCTCGTTGAAACAGGAAACGCCCTCGTAGTTGCTTACGGCGGCCAGCATGTGTCCCGGCATGTCTATTTCGGGAACAATGTCTATGCCTCGTACTTTGGCGTATGCTATGACGTCCTTGATGTCTTCCTGGGTGTAGTAGCCTCCATACAGGGTGTCACCTTCTACAATGCGTATCTTGTCTTCGGGAATCGCCATGTCCGGATTGTCGTTGGCTTTGGCCAGGCGTATGCATTCACGGTCGTGTGAGTTGAATTTGCGCCATGCTCCTTTTTCGGTCAGCAGAGGGTATTTCTTGATTTCGATGCGCCATCCCTGGTCGTCGGTCAGATGCCAGTGGAACTTGTTCATCTTGTACAGGGCCATGACGTCCAGCAATTCCTTTACTTCCCGGGGGGTGTAGAAATGGCGGGATACGTCCAGCATGATGCCTCTCCATTCAAAGCGGGGGGCGTCCTGGATGGTGACGGCCGGTATGGCCCAGTCTATACCTTTCACTGTTTCTTTCGATTCTATTTGTGGGGGGAACAGTTGCCTGAGGGATTCGATACCGGCAATGACACCTCCGTAGGAGTTACCGGTGATGCATACCTTGTCGGGTCCGGCTGTCAGGGTGTATGCTCCTTCTTTCCCCTGGACATCGCCCAGGGCAAGGGTGATGGTTCCTTCGCCCTCTTTCACCTTGAGGTGGTAGCCGGTGGCGCCGGAGAGTATGCCGGCCAGATACTCGGCTGCGGGAACCAGTCCGGAGTCAATGACACCGATGGTGGTATTGCTTTTCAGGACAAAGGCCTGGTTTGTTTCCTCCAGCTGGCTGGTTACAGGGACAATGGATACTTCTTTCGTTACAGGGGGAGTACTGGTACATGCTCCCAACATGAGTGCGCCCGCTAACATGCAGGTACCCATCAGCTGCTTATGCGTATATTTGATCATTATGGTAATAAATTAGGTTATTTGGACAAAGATAACGGAAATATCGGTAAAAACGATATTATTCGGCGGAATATTGGAATGTGATCCATACTCCTTTGTGATCTGTAGGCCATACTCCCAAGGGTTCTATAAACTGATCTTTGGATGTTTCCTGAACGCGCTGTGAACGGACAATGGAGCCTTTCGGTCCGAAAACGGCGGCGTCTTTCACCTTCAGTCCTTTTTCGGGATAATACCAAATGTAATCTATGCGGTCGCGCTCGTCGGCTTTGGGCGCCCAGGTTATTTTTTCTGCGGGCTTTGCCGGGTTGTCCGAGGGGTAAGTGAAGCCGGGATAGTTCAATACATCCGGATAAAATTCGCGGTAAGCGTCTTTCAGTCCGGCTTCTTCCAGCAGGACGGGAACAGTCCAGGGAATCACCAAGCCGTGATGGTCATACAAGTCTTTGGTCTCCTCGATCCAGTCCTGATGGGAGGGTTCGTTGAAATCTCCTCCCAGAATGATGGTGTAGCCGGCTGCGCGGTCTTTTTTTGCCTGCTCAATGAATAGTTTGATGGCATCGTCTCGTTGCGAG
Source organism: Phocaeicola sartorii JCM 17136 = DSM 21941 (assembly GCF_054653615.1). Lineage (NCBI taxonomy): Bacteria > Pseudomonadati > Bacteroidota > Bacteroidia > Bacteroidales > Bacteroidaceae > Phocaeicola > Phocaeicola sartorii. The sequence goes on along the minus strand of NZ_BAAIFW010000005.1, from coordinate 3,754,192 downwards.
GCTACATTTCTTTCCAATACTTCCTCTACGGTGGTGGGGATAGGAATTTCCTCCCAGGTAGAGCCGTCGTATCCGCGTACGTTATAATAAGCGTCATCCAGATAATCAAGATGGGCGGTATAAACGGCCATCTTGCGTCCGTTCATGTCGGTTGTAAGGCGATAGATGCTGCCGTGGTCGTCCTTTTCGGGGAAAACGGTCAGTGAGTCGGTGATGGGGTAGCGGCTTAGCAGGCCTGTATCGTAGGTGTAGAAGGAGTAATAGGTTTCTCCTTTTTCCTTTAATGATTGCACCAGGCGGGCGGTGAAGTTGGTGTTCTCGTAATTACGCACCTCGCTCAGTGTGACGAAGTCCGGACGAAGACGGGCTATTTCATTCACAATGGCATCGTAACCGCCGGGAATCACTGTTCCCTCCTGCCAGATATTCCATTGAAGGACCGTGAATTCTTTTTCTTTTTGTGAGCATCCCGACAGGAAGGGGAATAATAAGAGCAGTAAAAAAAGTTTTTTCATATTTTGTTGATTTATAAGGTTGTCAATTCCATATCAAGTTCACCACAGAGGACTCTTAGGGCTATCTGTGGTGAATGAGGGATCAGTCAGGAGAATTCATCTCCAGTTTTTCTTTCAAGAACTGTCCCGTATAAGATGCCGCACATGCCGCAACCTCTTCCGGAGTACCCGCAACGACCAGGTTTCCTCCCATATTTCCTCCTTCGGGTCCTAGGTCAATCACATGGTCGGCGCATTTTATCACATCCATGTTATGCTCGATGATGATAATGGTATGTCCGCGGCTGATCAAGGCGTCGAATGCCTCCAGCAACTTCTTGATATCGTGGAAATGCAGGCCTGTAGTCGGTTCATCGAATACAAAAATGGTAGGCTGCGCTTTCTCTATGCTCAGAAAATACGCCAGCTTCACACGTTGGTTCTCGCCACCGGAAAGGGTGGAGGAGGCTTGTCCCAGTTTGATGTATCCCAGCCCCACTTCCTGCAAGGGGAGCAGTTTCTTCACGATCTTCTTCTGTCCGTGTCCGGTGAAGAACTCGACGGCCTGGTTCACTGTCATTTCCAGAATATCATAGATGTTCTTATCCTGGAACTTCACCTCCAGCGTGTCGCTCTTGAAACGTTTTCCATGACAGGATTCACATTCCAATACCAAATCGGCCATGAACTGCATTTCAACGGTTACCGTACCATCGCCTTTGCATTCCTCGCAGCGGCCGCCTTCGGTGTTGAACGAGAAATATCCGGCCGTATATCCCATTTGTTTGGCCAGGGGCTGCTCGGCGAAGAGCTTGCGGATTTCATCGTATGCTTTCACATAGGTCACCGGGTTGCTTCGCGATGATTTTCCGATCGGGTTCTGGTCAACAAACTCAATGTCTTTCACCAGTTGTATATCCCCTTCCAACGAGAGAAACTCGCCCGGCCGCTCGCTGCCCTCACTATATTCGCGTTTCAGCGCCCTGTAGAATACATCACGCACCAGCGTACTCTTTCCCGAACCGCTGACACCCGTCACTACCGTCATGACATTCAGCGGGAATTTTACGTCAATGCCCTTCAGGTTGTTTTCACGTGCGCCTTTTATTTCTATATAATTGTTCCACGGGCGGTGGCACCGGGGAACCTCTATGTTTTCTTCTCCCAACAGATAGCGCACTGTATAGCTGCTGCTGTCTTTTTGAAGGTCGCTCATGTTGCCTTGATAGACGATCTGTCCTCCCAGGCGTCCTGCCTGAGGACCGATGTCGATGATATAATCGGCGGCACGGATGATTTCCTCATCATGCTCCACCACTACCACGGTGTTTCCCAGTTCCTGCAACTGGCGGAGAACTTTGATCAGCCGGTCGGTGTCACGGCTGTGTAGTCCGATGCTGGGTTCGTCCAGAATATAGAGCGAGCCTACCAGGCTGCTGCCCAGTGAGGTGGCCAGATTGATGCGCTGGCTTTCACCGCCGGAGAGCGAGTTGCTGAGGCGGTTCAGTGTGAGATATCCCAGACCTACATCCATCAGGAAATGGATGCGGTTGGTGATTTCCGTCAGAATCCGTTTGGCGATGGCGGTGTCATGTGCATCCAGTTCCAGTGTGCGGAAGAATTCTTTTAAGTCATGAATGGGCAGGTCCACCAGTTCGGAGATGGATTTGCCGCCTACCTTTACATAGCCGGCTTCTTTTTTCAACCGGGTTCCGTGGCAGACGGGACAAATGGTTTTCCCCCGGTAGCGTGCCAGCATCACCCGGTATTGTATCTTGTACTGGTTTTCTTCCAGCATTTTGAAGAAGGAGTCGATGCAGGCCTTCTCCCTGGGTCCGTGCCACAGGTAATCTTTCTGTTCCTGTGTCAGTTCATAATAAGGAGCGAAGATGGGGAAATCGTGGGCGGGAGCTTCGTGGATGAATGCTTGCAGCCATTCTCCCATCTTTTCGCCACGCCAGCAAAGGACGGCTCCGTCATATACACTCAGGGCGCGGTTGGGGATCACCAGATGTTCGTCTATCCCTATCACTTTGCCGAACCCTTCGCATTCGGGGCAGGCGCCCAGAGGGGAATTGAAGGAGAACATCTGATCGTTCGGCTCCTCGAACTTGATTCCGTCCGCCTCGAATTTGGTGCTGAAGGAGAACAGTTGCGTACTTCCGTCGGCAGAATAGAAGCGGAGCAGGCAGTTCCCGTCTCCTTCGTACATGGCGGTCTCGGCAGAGTCGGTGAGGCGGCTGATGCTGTCTTTGCTGTCATCTGCCGTCATGCGGTCTACCAGCAGATAGATGTTTTGTTTTTTATCTCCGTCAGTTGTTTGTTGCAGGAAGTCTTCTATACGGACTATCTCGCGGTTCACTTCCACACGGGTGAATCCTTGTTTGAAGTCCATTTCCAGTTGTTGCGCCAATGTGCGGCCCTCACGGGGCATCATAGGGGTGAGCACCGTGTACTTCGTTCCTTTGGGAAAGGAGAGCATACAGTTTACGATATCTTCGATGCTGTGCTTCTTCACCAGCTGGCCGCTGACGGGAGAATAGGTCTTTCCCACGCGTGCATAGAGCAGTCGCAGGTATTCGTAGATCTCGGTGGAAGTCCCCACGGTGGAACGCGGATTACGGCTGTTCACCTTTTGTTCGATGGCGATGGCGGGCGGTATGCCTTTGATGAAATCGCACTCGGGCTTGCTCATACGGCCCAGGAACTGGCGGGCGTAGGAGGACAGGCTTTCTACATAGCGCCGCTGGCCTTCGGCGTACAATGTGTCAAAAGCCAATGATGATTTTCCGGAACCGGACAGGCCTGTGATCACGACCAGCTTGTTGCGTGGTATATCGACATCAATGTTTTTCAGGTTGTTTACCTTTGCTCCTTTTATGGATATATAGTTACTTTCTGACATTCTTTATTGAATTTGATTGAATATGCAAAGATAATTATAAGTTTTCTTATCTTTGCAAGCGTATTAAACAAGAATAACAAAATGAGAGCAAAAACTATTCTTCTTTTATTGATAGCACTACTTTTTACTTCTGTTGTCAGTGCTCAGACACGTTACCCCAAACGTGAGTTCCGCGGTGCATGGATTCAGTGTGTGAACGGACAGTTCCAGGGAATGCCGGCAGAGAAGATGCAGCAGTTATTGATAAACCAGCTAAACAGTCTGCAAGGTGCGGGCATTAATGCGATAATTTTCCAGGTACGCGCGGAGGCCGATGCCTTGTATAAATCTTCTTATGAGCCGTGGAGCCGCTTCCTTACAGGAGTGCAGGGCAGGATGCCGTCACCTTACTGGGACCCCATGCAGTTCATGATAGACGAGTGCCACAAACGCGGTATGGAGTTTCATGCCTGGATCAACCCTTACCGTGCCAAGACGAAAGGAACGGCTGCCTTGTCACCCATTCATCCGTACAATCAGCATCCGGAGCTTTTTGTGAAATATGCAGGCCAGCTTTATTTTGATCCGGCTTTGCCCGAGAACCGCAAGTATATTTGTAAGATCGTGCGCGACATCGTTACCCGTTATGATGTGGACGCCATCCACATGGACGATTATTTCTATCCTTATCCCAATCCCGGTGAGGATTTTCCGGATAATGTCAGTTTCGCGCAATATGGCCGCGGATATAGTAACAGAGCCGACTGGCGCCGCGACAACGTGAATGTGCTGATCAAGGAAATCCACGAGACTGTGCGCGAGTGCAAGCCGTGGGTGAAGTTCGGTGTTTCTCCTTTTGGCATCTACCGCAACAAGAAAAGCGATCCGAACGGCAGTGACACACGCGGTCTTCAGAATTATGATGATTTGTATGCCGATGTGCTGATGTGGATCAATAACGGTTGGGTGGATTACAATATTCCTCAGATCTATTGGGAGATAGGCCATCCTGCCGCCGACTATGACAACCTGATACATTGGTGGGCGAAACACGCCGCTTCGCGTCCGCTCTTTATCGGCCAGGATGTGATGCGTACGGTGAACAAGGCGGACGCCCGTAATCCGTTGCAAAACCAGATGCCTGCCAAGATGAAGTTGCAGCGCTCCCTTCCTACCGTACAGGGAAGCTGCCAATGGTATGCGGCTGCTGTGGTGGATAATGCCGGCAATTACCGCACGATGCTGGAAAAAGAATATCACCGTTATCCGGCCCTGATTCCCGAATCTCCTTTTATGGACGATAAGGCTCCGGGCAAAGTAAAGAAGGTGAAGATGGTATGGACGTATGAGGGCCCGGTGCTCTTCTGGACCGCTCCGAAAGCAAAAGACGAGATGGACAAGGCGGTGCAGTATGTGGTTTATCGCTTTGATAAGAAAGAAAAAGTCAATCTGGACGATGCTTCGCACATTGTGGCCATTACCCGCGATCATTTTTACCCGTTGCCTTATAACGATGGAAAAACGAAATTCCAGTATGTGGTGACAGCGTTGGACCGCTTGCACAATGAGTCCAAAGGTACTAAAAAGAAAGTGAAACTGTAAAAAGCGGCGTGTTTCAGTAAAGCAGGAATCCTGCCACTCCGCAAAGTATGATCATCAATATGGGATTTATCTTGTACTTTCGTGTCCCTATAAAGGTAACAAGAAAAATAATTATACTGATGATGAATTGATACAAATCTATCTGGTAGCTGCCGAAGTTCTCAGCATTCATCAAGACGAGCGCGGCGGCTGCCAGCAGACCTACCACTGCCGGACGCAATCCTTTGAATACGGCTTCTACAACCGGATGCTTTTGGTATTTCAGAAAGAACCGGCTGATGACTATCATCAAGATGAACGATGGGAAAACTACGGCAAAAGTGGCAATGCAAGAACCGAATATGGCCCATCCCTCACTGTACCCTGCATTCAACACCGCAGTATATCCCACATAGGTGGCGGAGTTGATGCCGATGGGACCCGGGGTCATCTGGCTGATGGCGATGATGTCTGTAAATTCACTGGCGCTGATCCAATTATATCTTGTCACTACTTCTCCTTGTATCATGGACAGCATGGCATATCCTCCTCCGAAACCGAAGAGGCCTATCTTGCAAAATGTATAGAATAAATATAGAAAAATCATTTGGATGAATATTTATGTTTGTACTTTCCGTATATAAAACCTCCCACACCTGCCATAATGATAATGTACACAGGCGATACGCCCAACAACCAGATGAGCAATGCGGAAACGACCGGTATCCAGATGGTGTAACGGTTTATCTTGGCCGATTTTGCCATGGAGAAAGTAGGGGCTGCGATAAGGGCCACTACTGCCGGACGGATTCCCTTGAATATATTCTCTACTATCTGGTATTGCTTGAACTGCTGGAAGAACAGGGCGATTGCCAACATAATAAAGAAGGAGGGGAGTATGGTACCCAAGGCCATTGCCAGCGCCCCACGGAACTTGCGCAATTTATATCCGATGAATATGGCTATGTTTACAGCGAATATTCCGGGCACAGACTGAGCGAGGGCCAATAAATCAATAAAGTCCTCTTTGTCGATCCATTTCCGCTTGTCCACTATTTCATCTTGAATTAGAGGAACCATGGCATATCCTCCGCCGATGGTAAATAATCCTATCTTTAAGAAGATAAGGAATGATTGTAGATAGAAATTCATTTTTTAATTCTGTTTCATATAAGTGCTTGGGGGAACTCCGTAATATTTCTTAAATGTATCCGTAAAATATTTGGGATCACTGAATCCCATCATATCCGAAACTTCGGACACCGTATACCGTTTGCTTTTCAATAGAATGCTGGCCTCGTTCATGCGTACTTTACGGATAAAATCACTGGGCGAGTCATTGGTTAAAGCCTTTATCTTGTTGTATAAGCTGCTCCGGCTCATGTTCATTGCATCGCACAGGGTTTCCACGTTCATTTCTTTGTTGATACTCCTTTTTATGATGCCGGTGGCTTTTAAAAGGAATTCCTGTTCCAAACTGACTGCCGGATCATCCGATACTCCGTCAGTATTGAATTTGAATTGCGAGAAACGATTTTTCATGATTTCTCTGTTTTCCAGTACATTGGCTATATTTGCTTTCAGCACCTCCATATCGAACGGTTTGACTATGTATTTATCGGCTTTGCTCTGTAAACCTTTGATGATACTTTCTTTATCATTCAATGCGGTCAGCAATATGATCGGTATATGGCTGGTTTCAATATTGTTTTTCAGTATGTTGCACATTTTGTCTCCATTCATGATAGGCATCATTACGTCCGACAATATCAGATCCGGTTGCCGTTCCTTGATAAACTCCAGCGCTTCCTGTCCGTTTCCCACTTCAGAAACATCATAATCTTCCGATAACGTATGCAACAGGAAGGTACGCAATTCCAGATTGTCTTCCACTATCAGAATGGAGGAGGCATGTGCCCTGACCGGTTTGTCCTTGATCTCTCTCACCAGTTCTTCCGGATTGCCTTCGATGACGGGCAGCGGATTAATGACGTCAGGCTTTTTAAAGATACGGTAATCGTATCTCCGGCTTTTGATAGGGAAGGTCAGTTTGAAGGTTGTTCCCACATTTTCTATGCTGCTCATTGATATTTTGCCGGCATGGCTTTTTATCAGTTTGTAGGTAAGCAGCATACCGATGCCGCTTCCTGTGATTTGCAGGTTGATGGCATTATTCCCTCTGAAGAGGCTTTTGAACATTTTCTTTTGTTCATTGGCAGGGATCCCGATTCCTGTATCTGTGATAGTGATGAACCAGTGGCTTTTATTTCTCCGGGTCTGCACAGTCACACTGCCTCCCTGGTGGGTATATTTCAAGGCATTGCTCATCAGGTTCCGGATGATGGAGTCCATCTTGTTTCTGTCCAGCCATACTTCCTGGCTTTCGAAATCGCTTTCGAATATGATATTTATCTGTCTTTTGCGGGCATATAGATTGAACTGCTCCAGATAGGTCCTGACATAATTGTTCAGTTCGTATCGGGACACATATACCGTGGAGGTATAGAGCTCCTCTTTTTCAAAGTTGATCAGATTACTGGCTAACTCCGATAAGTTGTCTGTATTTTGTATGGCCAGGTTGATATTGATTTTTCCCTGTTCAGACAGGTTTTCGTTTTTAAGAATCTCTCCCAAAGGAGCTTTTATCAAAGTCAGCGGTGTACGTATATCATGCGCCGTGTTGATAAAGAACTGGATTTTCTCTTTTGAACTGTTCCTGTCTTTTCTGAGCCATAAATAGCGTAGGACACTTGCTCCGGCCAGTACAAAAATGACCAGATAAAGAATTCCTGCCCAAAATGTGGCCCACCAGGGCGGGGTCACGGTAATGAAAAGTGAACGTTCTTCCAACAGATGGTGGTCATCCATCAGGATGGCTCTCACTCTTAATTTATACTTGCCGGGGCCGATGTTGGTGTAACGTATGCGGTTGTCATTCGTGAGCGAAGTCCATTCATCATAGAATCCTTCCAGTTTCCAGGAATAGGCTATATTGGAGGGGTTGTCATAATTGATGGAGGACACGTCCAATGAAAAAATATTCTGGTCATAATTCAGCGTGATGTGCCGGGCATTGTCAATATCTTCTTTTAAAGGAGAATTCTTTTCACCGGGCAGTACTTTCTGATAAAGCAGCCGGAAGTTGTCAAACACCATTTTGGATTTAAACTGATGGGGCAGCATGACAGTGTCCGCCAGTTCAATGGCTCCGTCTCCACTTCCGAAAATGAATTTATTGTCGCGTGTATGCACACCGGCCGCCTGGTTAAAGCTGGTGGACATCAAGCCTTGTTCCTTTGTCCAGTTAGAGAAGATTTTCCCTTTTGTATTGAAACGGGTCAGTCCTTTTTCTGTACTGACAATCAAATCATCTTCCTGAGCAGGCAGTATGCAGTGAATGTTATTGGATATCAGAGCCGAATTGTTGACATGATAATTAGTCAGTTTTTCCGTATAGTTATTGTAAATCCACAGGCCGGAGCCGTGTGTGCCGATGAAAGTGGTGTTCTTTTTATTCTGATAGATTGTATTGATACACCCCAACTCGGAGTTCAGGTTCACCGCTTTGAGTTCCTGGTTCTCTTTATTGAACTGGTACAGTCCGTTGATTGTCCCTATCCATAAATTGCCGGCATCCTTATTGGTGATGTAGGTGACGGGGAAATCCATGTTGTAACACTGCATTTCTTTTGTATCCGGATTATAGCTTTTCAGGTTGTAGTATCCTCCGGCCCATACCAGATTGTCCCAGTCCTTGTAGATGCAACGGATATATTTGTCCGGTTTTATAGTCTTGGCATTCAATGTCTGGGGGATCAGATATCGTGTGGACATGGTCTTTTTATCTATTTCATACATGCCCGACATATATCCGCCGGCCAGGATACTTCCGGGGCGGATCTCGCATATCGAGATAAATACGTGGTTCTGGTTGGGACTGTCATGCTGGTAGGTGGACAACAGGTTTTTCCATTGTTTGGTGGAGGGGTTGTAACAGCATATACCGTTGTTGGTAGCATACCAGATGTCTCCGTCGGAGTCTTCCATTATAAAATTCACCTGGTTGTCTATCAATGAGTTGGGATTGTCATAAGAGTGCTGTATCCACCTGTATCCGGGGTATTTCTTGGAATATACCGTGATTCCTATAGGATAGACCGCCATCCATAGTTTTTGGTCATCATCCATATAGATATCATGAATGATGTTACCGTTCATCTTGTTGGAGTGGTTGTGGTCGGCATTTAGAAAATTTGTCAGTTCGTAAGTGTCCAGATTTAATTTATATACACCTGCACCGTTGGTTGCGATGAACACCTCGTTCTTTTTTTCTTTATTCGCTATGATAGCGTTGACATTAGTGTCTTGCAGTCCGTTGTGTACACTGATCAGCTGGCGGCTGTGGATATTGTACAGATAAATTCCGTCCAGCAGGGTGCCTATCACCAACGTTTGGGTCTCCGGATGGAAATAGATGTAGTTTGCTATATGGAAATTATCCAGTTCCGGATGCTTGATTATTTTCAACTGTCCCTGAGTCAGTTCCACACAATAGATCTTGTGGTTGGAGGCCAGGAAATATTGATTGTCCGTAGATGCTGCAATATAGGTGATTTCTTCCTTGATAGGGCTTTCCAGTTGAATAAGCTCATGGGTGCCTATGTCGAAAAGGTATTGTTTGTTTTTAGTGCAAAGCAATATGCTATTGTCTTTGGGATTAAGACATGAGGCGGTGAGCGGCAGTCCGCTGTTGCTTTTGTCCTTGCTGGCAAAGTCGCAAATCAGTTCGAATTTATCTTTTAGGGAATTGTATCTGAACAGATGCCCGGTTTTTCCTATTTCCCACACCACTCCTGCCGTATCCGTTTGCAGGGTGTTCAAGTTGGGAAAAGAGTTCAGAAATTTTCCGTGGGCAGTCAGGTTGTAGTGTGTGTATTGTTTTCCGTTGTATCTGTCTATTCCTTCATGAGTGAGAAACCACATATATCCTTTTTTGTCTTTCCGTATAGATAAGACTCGGCGGCTGCTCAAACCGCTCTGGGTGTCCAGATACTGGTATAGTTGAGCAACGACGGGTGTTACCAAAATAACAAAGAGGCATATCAATAAAAGAATTCTTCTCATATCATTAGGAGGCAAAATCCTTACAAAGTTCGTAAATTCCCTTAACATATCAAAATCCGTTATATACAAAAAAAGCGGTAATCAGTCCGACTTACCGCTTTTTTAGTAAATATAACAAATCGTTTTTATTTTTTGTTCATCTCCACCCATTTTCTAGCATTGACAAATGCTTCCATCCATGGAGTGATCTGATCGTTGTTTATTCTGTCAGCCGGATAGTAAGCATTCTGCCAAGGGAAGCAGGAACGTTCCAGATGAGGCATCATGGCCAGATGGCGGCCGTCGGGGCTGGCCAGACCGGCTACGCTGTAATCCGAACCGTTCGGGTTGCCGGGATACTCGTCGTATGAGTATTTCAATACCACATTGTATTTGTCTTCCTCATACGGCAATGAGAATTTACCTTCTCCATGAGCCACCCAGATGCCCAGCTTGCTTCCACTCAACGAACCGAACATGACACTTCTGTTCATCGGAACGGTAACACCCACAAACTTGGATTCGAATTTATGTGAATCATTGTGCAGCATTTTCGCTTTCTTGGTGAAATCGGGGTTGATCAGGTTCAATTCTATCATCAGCTGGCAGCCGTTGCATACGCCTAATGACAAGGTGTCTTCACGTGCATAGAAGTTGTCCAGCGCCGCTTTTGCCTTGGGGTTGAACAAGAAAGCTCCCGCCCATCCTTTGGCAGAACCCAGAACGTCCGAATTGGAGAACCCGCCGCAGAATACGATGAAATTGATATCCTCCAATGTCTCGCGTCCGCTGACCAGGTCGGTCATTGTCACATCCTTCACATCAAATCCTGCCAGATAGAGCATGTAAGCCATTTCGCGTTCGCCGTTGGTTCCCTTTTCACGGATGATAGCCGCTTTTATGCCTGTTGCAGTGCGACGGTCGGGATTCAGGCCGAATTGTGACAGTTTGCCGGTGAATGAGTGGTCGAACACGAACTCCAGAGGCTGTTCCTTGTAGTTCTCGAAACGTTTTTTGGCACAACCGTTCATACTCTGCTTGCGGTCCAGCAAGTAAGAGGTGGAATACCATACATCGCGCAGATAGTCTATGCCGAACTGGTAAGTCGCATCTCCCTTTTCTACCAGGATATGCCGTTCCTCAGTCGGTTTGCCTAATTTCACATAACCTACGCCCGCATCTTCCAGAATCTTTTTCACCTCTTCCTTATGTTTGTCTTTTACCTGGATAACGATACCCGGGTTTTCGGCAAACAATATCTTGATGATGTCGTCTTCCTTAATCTTGTTCAGGCTGATTTCCATACCGCCTTCCATATTCGAGAAGCACATTTCAAGCAATGTGGTGATAAGACCGCCGGCGGAAATATCGTGACCGGCCATAATCAGACCTTTGTTTACCAGTTCCTGTACTGCCAGGAATGCGTCACGGAAATATTCAGGGTTTTGTACGGTCGGTACATCGTCGCCTACCTTGTTCAATGACTGTGCAAAGGCGGAACCTCCCAGACGCAACTTGTCAAAGCTGAAATCAATGTGGTAGATCGTGCTCTTTTCATCATTTACCAATACGGGCGAAACCACTTTCTTCACATCCGAAACTTCGCCGCCGGCTGAAACGATGACAGTTCCCGGGCTGATGACCTTCTCACCGTCAGGGTATTTCTGAGTCATTGACAAAGAGTCTTTTCCGGTCGGCACATTGATTTGCAATGAGCAGCAGAAATCGGAAAGGGCTTTTACGGCGGTGTACAGACGGGCGTCTTCACCTTCCTGTGCACGGCATGGCCACATCCAGTTGGCGGACAGTGAGATGCTGTCCAGTCCTTCCGCCATCGGAGCCCATACAATATTGGTCAGCGCTTCGGCTACCGACAAAACGGAGCCTGCGGCCGGATTGGCCAAGGCTGCCTGGGGGGCATGGCCTAAAGAAGTGGCTATACCTTTTTCGCCACGATAGTCCAGGGCGACTACTCCGCAGTCGCTCAGAGGCAGCTGGATTTCACCCTGACATTGCTGGCGGGCGATCTTGCCGGTTACGGAACGGTCCACCTTGTTGGTCAACCAGTCTTTGCAGGCGACAGCTTCCAGCTGAAGCACACGGCGGATATATTCGTTTAATTTGGAAGTTTCGTATGAAACATTTTCATAATGACGTTCTACCGTCTTGTCAATCATGTAAGTCTTCGGAGAAGAGCCGAACATCTGGTCTACCGCCAGATCGAACGGACGTACCCCGTCGGCCTGTTCGAAAGCGAAGCGGGCGTCTCCGGTAGTCTCGCCCACGGTGTACATCGGTGCACGTTCGCGGTCGGCGATTTTCTGTACATGTTCGATAGCCGGTTCGTCAATCAGCAATCCCATACGTTCCTGAGATTCGTTGGCGATGATTTCTTTGGCGGACAAAGTTTGGTCACCGATCGGTAACTTGTCCATGTGGATGATTCCGCCGTTCTCTTCTACCAATTCGGACAGGCAGTTCACGTGACCGGCCGACCCATGGTCGTGGATGGAGACAATCGGGTTGTTGTCTTCCTCACACAGCGCACGGACTACGTTATAGGCACGTTTCTGCATTTCCGCATTGGCACGCTGGACGGCGTTCAGTTCGATTCCCGATGAGTATCGGCCTGTCTCAACGGAAGAGACCGAACCTCCACCCAGTCCGATGCGGTAGTTGTCACCACCCATCACAACGACTTTGTTTCCTTTTTCGGGATGTCCTTTCAGACAGTCGCGCTGCGTGCCGTAGCCTACTCCTCCGGCCAGCATGATTACTTTGTCGTAGGCATACTTCTCACCGTTCTCCTGATGCTCGAATGTCAGTACGGAACCGCAAATCAGCGGCTGGCCGAATTTGTTACCGAAATCGGAAGCACCGTTGGAAGCTTTGATCAGGATCTGTTCCGGAGTTTGGTATAACCATTGGCGGACAGGAAGGATGTCTTCCCATTCGCGTCCTTCGTCGGTACGGGGGTAAGAAGTCATATATACAGCGGTACCTGCAATGGGCCATGAGCCTTTACCACCGCCCATACGGTCACGGATCTCACCACCTGTACCAGTAGATGCGCCGTTGAACGGTTCTACGGTAGTCGGGAAATTGTGTGTCTCGGCTTTCAGTGAGATAACCGTCTTGATATCTTTGATAATGAAATAATCGGAAGTGGAGTGGTCGGCCGGAGAGAATTGCTCCACTACCGGTCCCTCGGCAAATGCTACATTATCTTTATAGGCGGAGATGATCTTGTTAGGATTCTCGGCGGTCGTTTTCTTGATCATCTGGAACAAGGAAGATTCCATTTCCTGACCGTCAATGATAAATGTTCCTCCGAATATCTTATGACGGCAGTGCTCGGAGTTGATCTGCGCGAAGCCGAAGACCTCGGAGTCAGTCAGTTTGCGTCCCAGATCCTTCTCAACCTTCAGCAGATAGTCCATTTCCTCGCGGGAAAGTGCCAGACCTTCTTTCTCATTGTATTCTTCCAGATTCTCGATGTGAACAATCGGCTGGGGTTTGATGTTGACGGTGAAAATCTCCTGGTCCAATCCCTTATACATACGTTGCAGCATAGGATCGTACTCGGCGTTCTCATCTTTTACAGGGAAATATTCCTCGATGCGTAAAACGCCTGTGAGCCCCATGTTCTGAGTGATTTCTACAGCATTTGTACTCCAGGGAGTGATCATTTCCCGACGCGGTCCGATGAAGCAACCTTTCAGGTTTTCTTCGTTCTCTACAGTGGCTTCACCATAAAGCCAGCTTAATTTCTGAATATCCTCAGAAGGCAGTTCCTGGCTGACTTCTGTTGCTATTACACTTTTAGTGGGTGTTCTGAAAAATAGAATCATAGCACTTTTATAGTTGTTTTGTTAATTGAAAACTAGTTCTTATATCAAGGGTCTATTAATAAGGTGCAAAGTTATATAAAAGAGACGGGGTATGAAAGAATTTTGAGTGTAAATATAGGTACTTTCGTAAAAAAGTAGCATCTTTGCAGCATGAATTGGATAGAACAAGTAACCATACTCGATTTATTGGTGAAAGGGCTTATCGTCGGTGTGGTTGTTTCCGCGCCGCTGGGTCCTGTGGGGGTACTTTGTATTCAGCGCACACTGAACAAGGGACGATGGTATGGATTTGTTACCGGTCTTGGAGCCGCCCTCAGTGATATAGGCTATGCCTTGATTACAGGTTATGGCATGAGTTTTATGGATGACTTTCTGGCAAAGAACCAGGTGCTGTTACAGATCATCGGCAGTGTCATGTTGTTCTTTTTCGGTATCTATACCTTCCGTAGCAATCCTGTCCAGTCCATCCGTCCTGTATCTTCCACTCCGGGCAGTTATCTTCATAATTTTGTTACTGCTTTTTTTGTGACTCTCTCCAACCCCCTGATTATATTTCTGTTCATTGGTCTGTTCGCCCGTTTCTCTTTCGTGATGCCGGGCAGTCCCATAGGCTTTCAGCTGGTGGGGTATCTGGCTATTGTGCTGGGGGCGCTTCTCTGGTGGTTCGGGATAACGTATTTTGTCAATAAGGTACGCACCCGTTTTAATTTACGCGGCATCTGGATCTTGAATCGTGTGATCGGCATTGTGGTGATGCTGATTTCGGCCGCAGGTTTTATTTACACTATTTTAGGAAAAACGATGTACTGACACAGAAACAGGTCTTGCATGCCATACGTTGATTTTTTTATTTTTAAGTCTCAATTTTTAATATAAAAAGTATGTTCGTTTCCAAGCAGTTGAAAGAAAAGAATATAGCCGAGTATCTTATATATATGTGGCAGATAGAGGATTTGATCCGTGCCAACGGCTGTGATATAGAAAAGATAAAGACCACCATCATAGATCCTTATCCGCTTACGGAAGAGCAGCGGGCGGAACTTACCCGGTGGTATATGGATCTGATTGAGATGATGCGCCGTGAGGAAGTCATGGAAAAAGGCCATTTGCAGATTAACAGGAACATCATCATCTGGCTCACCGACCTTCATTTGCAGTTATTGCGTTCCCCCAAGTTCCCTTATTATAATTCGGCCTATTACAAGGCGTTGCCCTATATTGTGGAGTTACGCGCCAAAGGAGCGGATAAAGAGGAGCCGGAGCTGGAGACCTGCTTTGAGGCGCTTTATGGCATCTTGTTGCTGAAATTGCAAAAGAAAGAAATCAGCGGGGAGACGGGGAAGGCGCAGGAGGTCATCTCGACATTGCTGGCTATGTTGTCAAACTACTATATAGAAGATAAAAAAGGAGAATTGGAATTTTAATTAATAAAAACAGAAATGAAGAATATATTGGTGACCGGCGCCAACGGCCAATTGGGAAATGAGATGCGTGTGCTTTCGGCTGAGCACAAGGAATATACCTGTTTCTTTACGGATGTGGCCGAACTGGATATTTGTGATGAGCGGGCGGTGGCGGCTTTCGTAAAAGAGCATGATATTCATGTCATAGTGAACTGTGCGGCCTATACGGCGGTGGACAAGGCGGAAGAGGATATAGAGCTGTGCACCAGACTGAACGAAACTGCTGTGGGCTATCTGGCGAAGGCGGCCGAGGCCAACGGAGGCGAGTTTATCCAGATATCAACGGATTATGTGTTTGATGGCACGAGACATCTTCCTTATGGTGAGGAGGATATTCCTTGTCCCAACTCCGTTTACGGCAGGACCAAGCTGGCCGGTGAGACGAATGCATTGGAGCATTGCAAAAAAACAATGATTATCCGTACCGCATGGCTTTATTCCACTTTTGGAAACAATTTTGTGAAAACGATGATCCGTCTGGGAAGGGAGAGGGAGTCTCTGGGCGTGGTCTTCGATCAGATTGGCACCCCCACATACGCCCGTGATCTGGCCCGTGCCATCTTTGCGGCCATCCATAAAGGTGTGGTGCCGGGGCTCTATCATTTCAGTGACGAAGGGGTATGCTCCTGGTACGATTTCACCAAGGCCATCCACCGCATTGCCGGTATCACAACCTGCAAGGTCAGTCCCCTGCATACGGATGAGTATCCGGCAAAAGCTCCCCGGCCCCATTACTCCGTGCTGGACAAGACCAAGATTAAAACTACTTACGGCATCGAGATCCCCCATTGGGAAGAGAGCCTGGAGGCATGTATCAAAGAATTAAATGCATAATAGTATATGAATAGTGAAATAGAAAGAAGACGGACGTTTGCGATTATCGCACACCCGGATGCCGGTAAGACCTCATTGACCGAAAAACTGCTGCTTTTTGGCGGACAGATACAGGTGGCCGGAGCCGTAAAGAGTAATAAGATAAAGAAGACTGCCACATCCGACTGGATGGACATTGAAAAGCAGCGTGGTATCTCTGTGACCACCTCCGTGATGGAGTTTGATTACAATGACTATAAAATCAATATTCTGGATACTCCGGGTCACCAGGACTTTGCCGAGGATACTTACCGTACCTTGACAGCCGTGGACAGCGTTATCATCGTAGTAGACGGTGCGAAAGGTGTGGAAACACAGACACGCAAGCTGATGGAAGTATGCCGTATGCGTAATACTCCGGTAATCATATTTGTCAACAAGATGGACCGTGAGGCGAAAGACCCGTTCGACCTGCTGGACGAACTGGAGGAAGAACTCGTCATCCATGTACGTCCGCTGACATGGCCTATTGAAAGCGGACCCCGTTTCAAGGGCGTGTATAATCTTTACGAACATAAACTGAATCTTTTCCAGCCTTCCAAACAAGTGGTGACTGAAAAGGTGGAAGTGGATATAAATACGGAAGAGCTGGACAATCAGATCGGTGCTCCTCTGGCTGAGAAACTGCGTGGGGAGCTGGAGCTGATTGACGGTGTCTATCCTGAATTCAATGTGGATGAGTACCTGAAAGGTGAGATGGCTCCTGTCTTTTTCGGTTCGGCATTGAATAATTTCGGAGTGCAGGAACTGCTGGATACGTTTGTAGAAATTGCTCCAAGTCCCCGTCCTACCAAGACCGAAGAGCGCGAAGTGGAACCTGATGAATCTAAATTCACCGGATTCGTCTTCAAGATTACCGCCAACATTGACCCCAACCATCGCTCCTGTATCGCGTTCTGTAAAATCTGTTCGGGCAAGTTCTCCCGTAACACTCCCTATTACCATGTGCGTCATGAAAAGACGATGCGTTTCTCTTCCCCCACCCAGTTCATGGCACAGCGCAAGACCACGGTGGATGAGGCTTGGGCGGGAGATATCATCGGTTTGCCGGACAACGGAACCTTCAAGATCGGTGATACGCTGACTGAAGGAGAGAAACTTCATTTCCGTGGAATTCCCAGTTTCTCGCCCGAGATGTTCAAATACATTGAGAATGCGGATCCCATGAAGCAGAAGCAATTGGCGAAAGGCATTGACCAGTTGATGGATGAGGGTGTGGCGCAGTTGTTTGTCAACCAGTTCAATGGCCGTAAGATTATCGGTACGGTAGGACAGTTGCAGTTTGAAGTGATCCAGTACCGTCTGGAGAATGAATATAATGCAAAGTGCCGTTGGGAACCTATCAGCTTATATAAAGCCTGTTGGGTGGAAAGTGACGACCCCGAAGAACTGGAAGCATTCAAGAAACGCAAATATCAGTACATGGCCAAGGACCGTGAAGGACGGGATGTATTCCTGGCCGATAGCAATTATGTACTTCAAATGGCGCAAATGGACTTCAAGCATATTCGGTTCCATTTCACCAGCGAGTTTTAAAAAGAACCAATAAAAAGAAAAGCCGCTGTTACAAAATTCAAAGACAGGGGATAAGGGTGTAACGGATGGTTGCACCCTGTTTTTCCACAGCTGATTTTATAAAAGCGTTTATAGAAATTCCTGCTTGTTGGGCGAGTATGGCAATCTTGCCATGAATTTCGGGTGAAAGACGGAATCCTTTCTTACTTTATTCCTCTGGCTTTATAAATCCGTTCTTTAGCGTTATTGATTTGCTGGAACTTCTCCTCAGCCGCTTTTTTCACATCCTCACCCAATGTGGCGACACGGTCGGGGTGATGTTTTAAAGCCAGGCGGCGATAGGCGGCGCGTACCTCCTCATTGGTGGCTGTCGGGGTGATTTCAAGCACTTTGTAAGCCTCCTCCAGCGAGTTTCCGCTCAGGTTCAGCATGGACTCCACTTCTTGGGGCGACAGTCCCATGCATTGTGCCACCTCTTTTAAGGCTGTTATTTCTTCAGCGCATACGGTGCCGTCACTTTTGGCTATGTTTACCAGAAAGTCCAGCAATTGCAGTCGTTGTCCGTAAGACAGATTTGCGGCTATTTGTGCGCCGCATTCATGAATGGTATTTTTAAACGCCATCGGGTTCTGACGCTCCATCTGTTTGCGCTGCTCAAAAAGATTCAGCAAGATCTGTTCTCCCTGGATGACCGCCCCTTCACCGAAGTTCATTCTTAAGAATCGGCGTACATATTCCATTTCGCTGTGCATGATGCGTCCGTCCGCACGGATAATGTAGGATGCCATCACCAGCATGGAGAATAAAAAACTGTTCCGCTGTCCTTCATCCTTGTTTCCGGCTTCCGCCTGTCCTTTTTCGTATGTATTGCCGAAAAGTCCGTTGTTCCCATCCAGCAATGAGCCTAGGGCAAATCCTGCCAAGGCTCCCAGCGGTCCCATGGTCATGAATCCCAGGATACCACCAATCCATTTTCCTGCTCCCATTATTCTTCTTGTTTTTCGTTCAGCAGGCAAAAATACGAAAACTTCTCGTAAAATGCTGTGCGGCATTCCCTTTATTTTCCGTTTTCCGGTCCGGCGAATCGTCAGGAATCCTATCTTTTCATCTATGATCCTGTTTTCCTGTTTAAAAGGTGGAAAAGTGCCGGAACTTCGATGAAATGGGGGAAAATGGAGATCAAATAAAGGAAAAGAGAGATTTGTAATGAACCTAAAATGAAGAATTAAGATAAAACGAAGGTTCTTTTTTCTTGTTTCTGTGAATAGTTTGTTTACTTTGTACCCAATAGTTAAATATAGAACTCGAATGAGAAACAAACAATTACTATGCATTTTATTTCCTTTGTTGGTGGCATGTACCGGTCAGCGCCAGCAGCCAGTGTCCGGTGAGTTGATTATGGAAGAAGCGGTGCGGAAGGGGGAGGTTCTGCAAGGGGAGACAATTCCCGTTGATACTGCCCTGCTGCGGTATGCCTACCGTATGCGTGTGCAGGGTGACGAGGCGGTGATATTGGATTTGCACAATGCCGATTATTATTATCATGTATTTACGTATCCCGATTTTCAGTATCAGTCTTCTTTCGGGAAGCGTGGGGAAGGTCCGGGTGAGTCCGTTTATGCGTCGAATGTCCGTTTTGCTGGACAGGACACGGTGTGGGTGCTCGATGACGGTAAGGGCAGGATGTATCAATATAGCGGTATAGCCGGAGGTGAGTCCCCCAGACTGGAAAAAGACCTTTTGTTGGACAAGCGTTTGTTCCGTTCCCTTGATTTTGATATGAAAGATGCCTCTACTGTTGTTATTCCCGATTATTCCGGTGAGAATCGTTTCAGCTGGGCTTCACTCACTTCCGGTGAATTGCTCCGTAAGTTCGGACAGATACCTGTGTCCGATCCGGAGCTGTTGAAGAAGAGCGCGCCCGCCGTGGCACAGGGATGGAACAGCTTTATCTCGTTCAGTCCGGATAAAAAGATATTGGTTGCCGTCACTCAGTTTGGAGAAAGACTTGATATTTACGACATGGTGTCACAAAAGCATATCGGGAAAACGGGTGCGGATGGCGATCCCCAATTTAAGGTGAGCCCTGAAGGACATGGTTTTCCGGCAGGCAGAATCTGCTACTATGATGTGCAGGTGACTGACAAATACATTTATACCATTTACGATGGCCGTCAGTTCAAGGACATTATAAAACTGGCCGACGCCTATAAGCAAGGAGGCAGGATATTCCGTATATTCACCCATGAAGGTGACGTGGTGAAAACCAGTGTGCTGGACCGCCCTATAACCGGTATTTATGTGGATGAGGCTGCCGGTCTGCTGTTCGGCACAGATGTTAATGCAGATGAGCAGATAGTGAAGTTCTCTCTTGAACTGGAATAGAGGAGGTGAAAAAGAACAGAAAAAAGCAGAAGGCTCTGTCATCGGAGATAGAAAAAGATTTCGCGTCTCTTTGCGGTGTCGGTTAAGCATTTTATTTCAGAACATTATCTGATCAAGCTCAGTAGGTTTGTCAATTCCATGCTTTGGTTCAGGAATCTTGATGTCCGTGAATTTATTGGGCTTGAAACAAATATAACAATGTTGGATGAGTTTATCATCACAAACAATCTACTTGATGATTTCTCTGATTTTTTACAAAAAGTAAGTGGTCAGACTTTCCAGTTTATTACACATAATATTACGGATAAGCAGATTCTTTGCCAAATAGATAAAAATGAAGTCCCCTTTAGAGTAATAGCATCAACAGGTACACAGTCGTTGCAATTATTGTATTTTTGGCTGAAACGCATGAACGAAGCCTCGTTTGTGTTTATAGATGAGTTTGATGCTTTCTATCATTTTCGCTTAGCTTTTGAGGTGTGCAAGCGGTTGTTTGCTTTGGATTGTCAGATTTTTACATTATCACATAACACCTATCTGATGACGAATGTTAAAAAATGTGCCTTCATGTTTAAAAAAAACATCTTCAGTTTTTAAAAACATACCAGTACGTTTTAAAAATACGCCAGCATGTTCAGTGCACGAGCCTAGCTTGTTCAGTGTACAAGGCTAGTTTGTTCCGTGTACAAGGCTAGTTTGTTCCGTGTACAAGCCTAGCTTGTTTCGTGTACAAGCCAAGCTTGCTCATTGCATGACTCTCTCACTAAGTCGGTATTTCTCCTTCTTCCTTCATCCTGTCATATTATGTAATACACACAGACTATCAACTGTTTAGATCTGAAACGACTTCCCCTCACTTCCGTTTCAGCCGTATGTTTATCTCCTTTCATAACCTAAGGACAAGGCTTGAACTGTGTTGTTGGAAATGAACTCATTCATTTGTTTGAGAAAGAATCAACCGGTATCCTTTTCCAGGTTCTGTTATTATCTGGTATTTGGGAAAGTTTTTTATTGAGGATTTAAGGGTAGAAATATGACAATGTATTTTATTGTCTGGCTTGTCCTCTTTTGGCCAAAGTACATTCTTTATGTCTTCTTTGGTTAGAAAATGTTCCGGCGCATTGATGAATAGTGCCAGCAGTTTGAAATCCGTAGGTGCTATGGGACACGGTTGGTCGTTGATATACAATTTCTTACTTTCCAACTTTAAAGTCATCTTTCCAAATTGTTTGGGAAGATGGCTTTCAGGGATATCTTTTTTCAGTGGCTTTTTCAGGAATGACAGAGACACCCACAACAAGACAATGAAATAAGCAATGATGCTCCATAATACTTTAGGAACGGTATGTTTTACTATTTCTGTCCAATGAATCATAGCCCATGCCTGTACACTGGCGGTTTGTCTAGCGTCTATCATTTGTACAGGGGTGACAAGAGCCGACTGGAAGGAGATGGAATCATTGTCACTGAATACTTTTTTCTTGTTGTGGCAGTAAATGATTCCCGTCTTTGCAGCGAAAATCCCATTCTTTTCCCATTCTTTTCGAAAGATCTTATTAAAATGGTCAGGTTTGACAGAATTGGTTTGGGCCATTACATACTGATTGGCCAGCTGGGTGGCCAGTGACTCATGGGTGCTGTCTTCAAAATAAATGGTTTCTATACTATCTGCACATTTTATTTGGATACCTTTTATTTTTCTGCCTAAAGGACGATAACTAATCAGTATTTTGTTTAATCGTTCTTGATAATCAATATTGGTTGTTTCTTGCAGGCTGTCCTTCATTTTTTTCAGGACATTTGCTTTTTCATCTTTAAAAGTCGTATAACATAACAGGATGAATACAATCCACCCCACTGTAATAAAGCCGGAATTGAATAGGTTTGTCGGTTTTTTCATGTCTTTAGCTCGTGTTAGTAGTTGCAAAGATACATCATTTATATCATTTTCAAAAAGAAAATTTATAAATCAGAGAAAAAATGTAGTTTGATGACATGAATCATGTTATTGGGGGTACTGATAATGCTTTCGATGAAATGGGCGTTTTTGGGACCTTAAGAAAACTTTAAGGTCGTCTTAAGATGAATTTAAGGTGAAAAATTTGTGTGCCCGATGTATGTTGTCTACCTTCACACAAAAATTGATAAACAAATGAAAAAAGTATTTGCGTTTTTTACTATTGTAATAGTAATGTCAGTAATGGTCTTGGAAAAGAAATCCGGAAAGACGGAAGAGAGTAAGCTCTTTTTAGATAATGTGGAAGCATTGGCCGCAGGAGAATTTGGACATGATATATGTCTGGGTAGTGGAAATGTAACTTGTAGTACCGGAGAGAAAGTGGAATATGTTCTCACGCCTTTTACTCTGGACTAATCTATGAAGTACCTTTATTTACTATGTGTGCTTGCTCTTTTCTCTTCCTGCAAGGAATCTGAGAAAGAAAAAATCGCTCGTTTGGTTGAGGAATGGGAGGGGAAAGAAATTTTCTTTCCTTCCCGTTCCGTCTTTACCATTCAAGGGAAGGATACGGTGTCTTTTTCTTTATCGGATGCGGATTATAAGGTGGTGACTTATATTGATTCGGTGGGCTGTACCAGTTGCAAATTACAACTGCCTCGCTGGAAACAGTTTATGCAGGAAGTGGATTCAACGCTGAACCGTCCGGTTTCCTTTGCCTTTTATTTCCATCCGAAAGACATGAAAGAACTTCGTTATATCACCCGTCGCGATGCATTCACTTATCCGGTTTGTTTCGATGAAAAGGACGATTTTAACCGATTGAACCACTTTCCGGATGAAATGACTTTCCAGACATTTTTATTAGATAAAGACAACAGGGTGATGGCTATAGGCAATCCTGTTCATAATCCGAAGGTGAAGGAACTTTATCTGAACGTATTGACAGGTAGTGAAGCTGTAAAAGCTGAAACACCGATGACGAAAGTCATCCAGGATGTGGAAAGTGTGGACTTCGGTTCATTTCCTCAGTCGGAGAAGCAGGAACGCAAGTTCACGCTGACCAATACGGGGCAGCGTATGCTGGTGATATACGATGTCATCACTTCCTGTGGGTGTACCAAGGTGAACTATAGTAAGGAAGGCATTCGTCCGGGAGAAAAAGCGGAGCTGACAGTGATTTATGAAGCCGAAAAGGCTGAACATTTCAGCAAGACGGTTACCATTTATTGCAATGCAGATAATTCCCCACTTCGTTTGAAGGTAACGGGGAATGCTGAATAAAGGATAAAGTATGAATCAATGGGAGTAAAAAGCGGATGGAAAGAAATTCATTTTCTTTGCCGAAAGTCGATTCTTTCCACCCGGTGGCTCTCTCCTAAAGGAGGTTAAGTCCGATGTAAAAGTAGTGTAAATAATCAGAATAAGCAAGCGGTAGTTTCGTTTTTTCTGCGGTGGAGTTCTTTCCGAGAATAAGATGAAAACACGAATCATTAA
Organism: Phocaeicola sartorii JCM 17136 = DSM 21941; assembly: GCF_054653615.1. Lineage (NCBI taxonomy): Bacteria > Pseudomonadati > Bacteroidota > Bacteroidia > Bacteroidales > Bacteroidaceae > Phocaeicola > Phocaeicola sartorii. Next base: position 3,730,589 of record NZ_BAAIFW010000005.1, on the reverse strand, counting down.
TCATCTTTAAACCTAAAAACAAGATGAAAAAGAATATATTGAAAGCAACTATAGTTGCAGCATTTGCTTTGATAGCAGGAATGAATGTGTATAATGCTCAGAAATCGGATATAATGTCTGGTTTGGCTTTGGCTAATGTGGAAGCGTTGGCTGGCGGTGAAGGTAGTGGTGGTTATACAAAGATTTCAGGAAAGTGTTCTGACCCTGTAGCTTATAAGACATGGGTTAGTTGTAAAAGGGGTGGCATAGAAGATTGTTCTCCTTCTGATTGCTAAATATAAATTAGAAGTTATATGAAACCGGTAATTCTGATTGCAATTTTATTATTGTTGAATTCATGCGTGCATTATTCATCAGTCGGGGAACACACATTCTCTATAGACTATTGTAAGGATTCAACCTTTGACTGGGATTCAAAGATTCAGATAGAAGGAGTTATTCCTTTAGAAACAAAAGACAGTTGTTTGTTAAGTTATGCCCGTAAGTGTATTGTTACAGATACGAAAATAATATATTACGATGAAAAGCAAAAGTCAATATTCGTTTTTGATGATACGGGAATCTTTTTGTATGGAATAGATGCCTTGGGAGGTGGCGAGGGAGAGTACACAATGATAAAAGATGTAATAATGAGTTATGACAAGAAGGCTGTTTTGATATTGGATAATGTTTCCATTTTGGCTTTTGATGCCGAAACAGGACAATTTCAATATCGAATAGCCTTGGATGAGCATATAGCTTCTGATTTTTATCAATTTGCGAATGTAGATAAAGACCTGTTTTATTTTTGGTCTATGGACAAGGAAAATTGTCTGTACTCTTACGAAAACGGTAAAATTGATGCAGTGCAAAAAAGGACAGGTTTCCCTTATGTTTGCCAAAAATTCTTCTACGATTCAGCAGGGGTTTTGAATTTCCTGCCTGATTATGGAAGTTTTAATGTGATGGAAATAAAAAATCGCCAACTACAGACTAAATACATTGTTGATTTTGGAAGATGGACTTTACCCAAGGATTTGATTCCTGTAAATACAACGGAATTTAATGAATCAGACTCCAAACCTTTCTTTAAATGTATATCATCAGCATTTGAGACTGATAAAAATATATATTTGAGCACAGTCAGCCCTGATCTATCTTTGTATAATATATGCATTGACAAGTATACCAAGGAAGTTATTTCCGGCAATCAGGATAAAAATGCTCCGGTAGTAGTTGTGAATGCGGTAGGGGAGTATTTTTATGGAATACTATATCCCTTCTTTTTCTCCGGAGATGACCAGTTCTCCAAAGAAATAAGGAAATATGGTAAGAATGAAGAAAGTAATCCTTTGGTGATAAAATTCACATTCAAATAACATGGGGTGGAAATGGATGAGATTGACAAGGCTGAACATTTCAGCAAGACGGTTACCATTTATTGCAATGCAGATAATTCCCCACTTCGTTTGAAGGTGACGGGGAAAGCTGAATAAAGGATGAAGTATGAACCAATGGGAGTAAAAAAAGCGGATGGAAAGAAACTCATTTTCTTTGCCGGAATATGTTCTTTCCACCCTGCGGCTCTCTCCTAACAGAAAAGGAGGTTAAGTCCGATGCAAAAGTAGTGTGAATAATCAGAATAAGCAAGTGGTATTTTTGTTTTTTCTGCGGTGGAGTTCTTTCCGAGAATAAGATGAAAACACAAGTAAATAATCATCTTTAAAACTAAAAACAAGATGGAAAAGAGTATTTTGAAAGCATCTATAGTTGCTGTATTTGCTCTAATAGCAGGATTTAATGTGTATAACGCTCAGAAATCGGATGTAATGTCTGATTTGGCTCTGGCTAATGTGGAAGCATTGGCAAGTGATGAATCTTCGACAACAAATAGATACCAAACTATGGGGTATTGTACACCATTGGATATGAATTATATGTGTACTTCAAGAAGAACTGCGGAAAGTTGTCGAAGACCGTGCAGATAAAGTGATGTTATGATATAAATTTGAAATAGCTCCAATTCATACACGTCATTGGATTGGAGCTTATTTAAACTTTTAAGCTTTATATAATGAAAAAGTTTGTGTTGATATCTTTTTTATTTCTTTTTGCTTCATGTAGTGTAAAACAAAAGAAAATATTTGACTATGTTTTTAATGCAACAGAAGCGATCACACTTGAGCAGAGTAAACTGACTTTGAGTAAGCATATAACGGTTCTTAGTTTTTCAGATTCTAGTATGGTCGATCGTAATTCATCTATAATTAGAGTTGATAATGGCTGGATTATATATTCAAAAAATTCAGAATCATCTATACTCAGCTTTACTAGTGAAGGACAATTTTCCGGTTATATCGGACATATAGGGAATGGTCCTGGTGAATATACTAGTGTTTATGATGTCGTTGTTAATCAGAAAAGTAAAGTTTTAGAAGTATTATCAGATGGAGGAATTTTTTGTTATACTTTTGAGGGAGAGTTTTTGTACAAGAAAGAGGTTTTTTATCCTGCGTTTTCTTTTACCATAGATGATAGGCAGAATTATTGGTTTTATGTAGGTAACAATACTACCTATGGCGATGCTAAAATGATTCGTACAGATGAAAAAATCGCCAATGTGGCATATTATCTTCATCAAAAGTCTAATATGCTTCCGATGGTAGAGAATAATTTTGGAAGAAATGGAGAATGGTTGACATTTCATGAGTCGCTAAATCATGATTTGTATACGATAGAAAATGGAGAACTGAATTTATCGTATGCTATGGATTTTCCTAATTATAAGTTGCCTGAGAAATTACATGAATTATCGGGCATGGAAGTTATAGCAGAATTACAGCGTTCTAACTATGCATCTATTATAAATTATTTGGAAAATTATGATTATATATTTTTAAATGTTTTATTGAACAATGAAGGTGAACGGATTCCAGAGGTTTATTATTGGATTATCAGTAAGAAATTGCAAGAGGAAGTTGTTATCAAAATTGATGCTGAAATATCTGCAGAATCCTATTTGTTTAATACTCAGTATTTATCTAATGATGATAAGTTATATTGTTTGGGGTATATATGGGAAAATAAGGATGTGGAATCTTATGAGGAAAATCTAAATCCTTCTGTTGTAGCACTTGAATTAAATGGGCTGTTTAGGTGACATGGAATGACTAATATAGTCTTTTTATTTTAAATGTGAAATCTTATTCTTTGCTTTTCGAGAATAAGATGAAAATGCAAGTAAATAATCATCTTTAAACCTAAAAACAAGATGAAAAAGAATATTTTGAAAGCAACTATAGTTGCTGCATTTGCTTTGATAGCAGGATTTAATGTGTATAACGCTCAGAAATCGGATGTAATGTCTGATTTGGCATTGGCTAATGTGGAAGCGTTGGCTCAGTCTGAAGGATCTGGAAATGGCGGTTGTCGTTATCGAATAACATATCGTTGTGGGATAGTTGACTATAGCAATCCTTGGAGACCAGTGATGACCACTTATGAAGATCATTATTTTTAGTATGAAAAATATCAGTTACGAAGGTAATTCGTAACTGATAAATCAAAAAGGAATAAGAAAGAATGAGAAATTATATATATTATCTGTTATTGCTTGTATTAAGCCTATCTTGTACGTCCAATAAAAGAAAGATAGATAAAAATACACAATTAGGCAAATTGGCATATACTAATGTAAATGGAACAAATCTGAAAAACGACTCTACAATATGGGGGATGAAAGTTGATTTGGTAACAGACAACCGTTTGATCATTCAAGAGTTATCTAATGAATTATTGTACGGGGTTTACCGTGTAGAAGGTGAAAAGCTAATAAAAGAAGGCGGCTTTTTAACTAAAGGAGTAGGACCTTTTGAAATGATTCATCCTGATTTGTGGGGAAATGAAGGCGATTCAGTATTTTATATTTCAAACTACTCAGGAATGGTAAAAGAAATATATACAGTGAAAAAAACTGATATTTATAATAAAGAGAAATGGAAGATTACTAAGTTCCCTGATCCGCAAGAATGTCTGTTTTATCCCTCTATTGCAATATTGGATGACAGTATTTATATTGTGTCGGGTTCAAAACTGAATAGCATTAATATCTTGTCTCGTGTTAATTTACAAACAGGAAGTATCTCTGATCTTGATTTTCCTTTTCCCGGATTTAATCTTCCTTCAGGTTTTAAAATTGTGGAACACATGATTTATTGTGATGCGCAACTTTTAAAACACCCCAGACAAAACAAGTTGTTATACGTCTGCCGATTGGGAAAATATGCGAAAATTCTGGAAATGGAAAATGGACAGATAGGCAAGCAAATTCCTTTATATTCTATTCTCCCTCAATATGAATCAGTAAATAATGAGCGAAAAATAAAAGATGATTGTTTAGGTGGCATCATTGCAAAAGTTACCGCTGATAAAATCTATTGCCTCGTCTTGCCATATACAAGGAAAGAAGAAAATGAAAATCCTTTTTATAAAGGTATGCCAAATTATTTTGCTGATGAAATGGTAATTTTTGATTGGGACGGTAATCTGATCAATGCTTACAGGCTGGACCAACCTATCTGTAATTTTGGCGTAGATGGAACAAAAAACATTTTATATGGTACCACATTAGATGGAGAAGAATTTGTCGTAAGACGATTTGTTTTGAAATGAGTAATCGAGATATTCGCTTTTTTGGGTTTTGGCTTTGCCTTATGGCTGTTCCGGTCCAAAGTGGGAAGTGTGATATAAAAAAATAAAGAGGGAAAAATGAAAAGACATATTATTTATTTGTTTGGGGTTGTTCTGTTACTCCTTCCGGCTTGTACAACCCATGTGGACTCTTTGGAATGGGCCTTGCGTCAGGCGGGAAAGAATAGGGCGGAGTTGGAGAAAGTATTGCAACATTATGAATCCGATTCCTTAAAGCTGGCGGCTGCAACCTTTCTGATACGGAAAATGCCCTATCACATAGGTTTTTGTGATACTTTATTTACTCCGGATGGCATAAGCTACATGCCTGATATTACTTATCCGGGGCACAATGAAGCTCAAATAAAGCATGTTTTTGACTCTTTATTTGATTGTGGATATTATATACGGCGGACAAAGGAAAGAGACGTGGAGGTAATGACTTCCGACTTCCTGATTGACAATATCGAGTGCGCTTTTGAGGTGTGGAACACTCCTTGGGCCGGAAAGCTTGATTTTGATGCTTTTTGCCGGTACATACTTCCGTATCGTGCCTCTAACGAACCGTTATGCTCTTGGCGGAGAAAAATGCTGCGGAAGTATCTTCCCATGGTGCACTCTTTCCAAGTGGGCACTCCGGTAGATGCCTGCATGGCGCTGAACGATTCATTAAAGGGCAGTTTTCATTTTGTCGGTATGCTCCCTGTTTACCCGAGCATTGAAATGGTGGACAGATACAGGCAAAGCAATTGTGAAGGACTCGCTTTGTATTTTATTTTTCTTCTACGTTCAGTCGGTATCCCTGTTGCCATCGATTGTACCACATGGGCAAAATCAGAAGATGGGCATTCCTGGTGTTCTGTGATGGACAATAAAGGGGGATGGCATGGTTTTGCAGCAAATGAGATGAGTTGTGAAGAGCATCGGAAAATGTTCTCGGAGAAAAGGAAACTGATTCCTCCCAAGGTGTACCGCCGCTTGTTTGCGCCTGAGCCGGTGTCAATGGATATGCAGGATGACGGGTATCGCACTTATGTGAAGAACCCTTTGTTTAAGGATGTCACTGATTCATACTATGTCCCTCCGGTAAATATCATGCTGGATTTGCAACGGAAACTGTATTCCTCCGATGAAGGGTTGGTATATCTGTGTGCTTCTTCAATCAACCAACATCGTGTATTGGGAGTTGGAACCCGCAGAGGAGACAGGTGTTTCATAAAGAATGTGGTGGGAGACAATACTTTTGTATTGGCGGAAAGTCCGGATGGGAAAACATTGCATTTCCTCACAGATACTTTTTATGTGGATAAATCCGGGGTCATGAAAGGACCGGATATTAAGGGATGTGCCAACGGAACGGTTGGCGAAAAGAACGGATGATGAAGGAGAAAGCCAAGAAATACTTGTCGGTGGCGATTGACAGGCTTTTGTACCTGTCGGTGGCTTTTCTGTGTGTGTCGGCTGTATGGCTGCTGTCGCAGGTGTTCCTGTTCTCTTCGTTCTCCGTTCCTACGGATTCCATGACGCCTGCCATTGTCCCCGGTGACTGTGTGCTGGTGAACAAAGTGTTGAGAGGGGGGCGGATTTTCAACTTGAATGACGCTTTCGACCACAAGCCGCTGGAGATTACCCAGCTGAGGGGGACAGGAAAATTCCGCCGTAACGAGGTGCTGGTTTTTAATTTTCCTTATCCGGAGCGTTGGGACAGCATCGGGTTTGATGTGATGCGCTATTATGTGAAGCGTTGCATCGCCCTGCCGGGCGATACGGTGGAAATCCGCAATGCGCATTACCGTGTCCGTGGATACAGGGGAGAACTGGGAAATATCGATTCTCAGAACAGCCTGGCCCGTTATATGCGTAGTGAAAGAAACAGAGAGGAGATGATAAAGGGCGGTTCTTTCAAGGCTTATCCTCTGGACAGTGTGACGGGCTGGACGGTGCAGGAATTTGGTCCGCTTTATTTGCCAGCCCGGGGAGATACCGTAAGGTTGGACAGACACCATTATGCGGTTTACCGTAACCTTATAGAGTGGGAGCAGCGCAAGAAACTGACCGCACATAACGGATGTTTTTACCTGGACGGTAGTGAGATAAACCATTATGTATTTACGCACGACTATTATTTTATGGGGGGTGACAATTGTTACAACTCGCAGGATTCTCGTTATTGGGGGCTTTTGCCGGAGGAATATATTGTGGGCAAGGCTACGTGCATCTGGACATCGAAGAACCGGGTGACGGACGAGATTTGCTGGGACAGGGTATTAAAAAAAATAAAATAGCATCCGTCAGGTATATGGTTTGACTTATTCCAACCATTCCTTCTATACCTTGACCGGTTCGTTCTATTGGGAATACTGATTATGCTTTCGATGAAATGGGTGTTTTTGGGACCTTAAGAAAACTTTAAGGTCGTCTTAAGATGAATTTAAGGCAAAAAAATTGTGTGCCCGATGAATGTTCTCTACCTTTATGCAAAAATAACAAACCAGTGGAAACGGTATTTGTGTTCTTTGCTGTTGTTGTTTTGTTTTTCTGTGGTGGAGTTCTTTGCGAGAATAAAATAAAAAACACAAGTGATTAATCATCTTTAAAACTAAAAATAAGATGAAAAAGAAAATTTTGAAAGCTACTATAGTTGCATCGTTTGCTTTGATAGCAGGAATGAATGTGTATAACGCTCAGAAATCGGATGTAATGTCTGGGTTGGCATTGGCTAATGTGGAAGCGTTAGCTGGTTGCGAATGGAATAGTTGGATTGGTGAACCTGTATTTCATATCACTTTAACAGGATATTGTTCATGGTCATGCTCTCGAGGAGGGGTGTTTCAATGTCCGGTTTAATGCAGCTATTAGCTAAGAGAAATTAGTGTAGCGCTTGTTATTTTTTATAGATAGATGTATGAACTTGATATTTTGAAGTGTAGGTTGTTTTACATCTATCTATATAATAGAGGGTCTTATGGATGGATTGGATTCTTTGTGTGTGGGATAATAATTTAGGAGTGAATCTGTATTTTTTATATAAACTTTAATATATCTATGAATAAACTTTTATCGATGGCTTTTATGGGGCTTGTTTTTACAGGTTGCGTATATCATGCACCAAAGACAAACTCATATAATTTGCCAGAGTATCAAATAGATTTTCATGAAGCGGATGAAATGAAATTTGACGAACTGGTAGATACTTTTTTTTGTATCCCTTTAGAAACACATAGCTCCAACTTGCTAGGACGGATTGCTAAGATTCAAGTGGATAGTGTCATATCAGTGCTGGATGAAATGAACCAGACGGTTCATCTATACTTGATGGACGGTAGCCTGTCGGCTGTTATAGATAAAAAAGGTATGGGACCTGGAGAATATGTCCAACTGAGTGATTTCTTTACTTCTCCCAAAGATGGTTATGTAGAGATTCTGGACCCGATGCAGAAAAAAATAATCCGTTATGACATGTGTGGCCGTTTTATAAAAGAAATGCATCTTCCCTTTCCCGTAGGAGTATCCAAATTCACGAAAATAAACGGCTATTACGTCTTTGACCAGCAAACGAGGCGTAACGAGGATGAATGGAAATATAGTGTCGTGGTTCTATCTGAAGAGGGAAGAATCGTAAATAAACTTTTTCCTTATACTCAATATGCGGATATATTGCTTTCATCCAGAAACTCATTTTATCGTGTTGACAATGAACTGTTCTATACCCCTATTTATTGCGATACTGTTTTTTTGTTGAATGAGAAAGCAGCTGTTCCTCAATTTGTTATGGATTTCTCGGATAAATGGGTTGATCATTCTTTTGTATATGGTGCCGTAAAGGATCCGATGAGCTTTATCAACAAACTGCGGGATTGTGACTTTATAACTTTCCTTAATGTGATGGAAACCAGGTCTATGATTTGGCTTGATTTTATGTATAAAGGAATAAAGTATTGTTCGTTAATAAACAGATCCAATATGCAGATTTCGACATATTCAAATTCAGCCTCTGATGATTGTCGGGATTTGTTTGGAGAAGTATTGACAACATGGAATGATTTTTTTATTATACCGGAGAGTGCGGAGCGGATCAGCCAAAAGTTTGGATTGGAGGTTGAGTCGGAAGATAACCCATATATACTGTTTGTTAAATTCAAGTAATATCTATATGAAACTATTATTGTTAGCTATCTTAATGTCATTTCAATCATCTCAAACGACTTGTGATGACTTTTACAAAAAAGAATTAGATCCTTTGAGTGTGGAAGGGAAGGTTACAAAAAAAGAAATAAGTGATGAATTCTATATCATATATGTTGTGAATAAAAAAGAAGAAACGATTCGCTTGCGTTTTTTGAAAAACATGTCCGGTTTTGAAATCTATAATTTCATCTTGACAGATAGTTACATATCAAAAAGGAAAGGGGATAGGAGTGTGCATATTCTGACCGAAAATAAATTGGACAAAAGTTTTAAAGGGAGAATATTTGATAAATTGTGCTATTAAGCCATCGTTTTTCTCATCTTGTGTGTAAAAAGCTCATCTCTGTGGGTAGGTAGACCTGCATGCAGTAGTACGATTTAAATAATTTAGATGGATTGTCGGATTATTTTTGAATGGTTCGACAATCCTTAAAATAGAATAATTGATATGGTAAGAAATTTTTTTTTATTCATTTTAGTATGTGTGTCTTTTTCTTTATGTGCATGTTCTACTAAAAAAGCCCGGCAGGTGCAGGAGGTTTCTTTGAAGGAATTAGCCGATTGTGTATTTGTCTTGGATGATTCAACTGTAGCTTCGATGGAATATTTACAGTATTTCCAGCGGAATGATTCAGCTATATTAGCTTTTACAAACAGGTATGACAACTCTGTTGTCCTTTATGATTATAAGTCGAAGAAGAATGTCGGCAGAATCCATTATGAGAAGGAAGGGGGAGATGGAATAGGAGAAGTGTTCTCGTTCTGTTATGTGAATGACGATTCCATTTATCACTATCATTTTAATCTTAGAACTTTGTTCCGGACGAACAATGAAGGTAAAGTCTTGGAAAAACATCTGATCAATACATACTCTAATGCCTCTCCGGATTCTTTGTTCATAGCTCCAGTCTTATTTCCAAGAACCAATTCTCCGCTAACAGTCGTAGGAGATAAAATGCTGATGGCCGGTTTCATGATGGGAGAAGTGGAAGGTGAAAATGATGAGAATCGTCCTGTAATGGTTTACTATGATTTAAAGACAGGTAAATTGGATTATTCAGACAGTTATCCCTCCGTATACCACAAAGGACATTGGGGAGGAGGGTTTATTTATCGGAATCCCTATTTTACGATATCTCCTCAGAATGAAATCATACTGAGTTTTGCAGCGGACTCTAATCTTCGGGTACATTCTATGAATGAAAAAGGATTTCGAGAATATTATGCAGGAGTCGGAGGGGACTATGTTATCACTCCCATTGAGGAGCGTGCTTCCTCTAAATGGATAAATAAGGATGAATGTAACCGTCATTACATTGACAATTTAAGTTACGGTCCCGTTTTTTACGATAAGTACAGGTGTGTTTATTATCGGATTGCACGTTTGCCTGATCCAAGTATTGATATTCATAAGACTCCTATAATAAAGCCGATTGAAATAATAGTGTTGGATAAGTCCTTTGAAGTGATAGGCAAATGTCGGTTGAAAGAGGACAAGTATTGGATTAATCAATGCTTTGTGGGAGAAGACGGGTTTCATATTCAGGTGGAGTCTGAGTCTGAGGATGAATTAAGATTTAAAACTTTTGTATTTGCAATTGATGAGAAATAAATGTTTGGTAGGTTTACTGTTCGCCTTTTTCTTCTGCCATTATTCCTGAAGAAGGGTGGAGATTGTTAAATCGATACATTAAGAATTCAGCAAGACGGTTACCATTTATTGCAATGCAGATAATTCCCCACTTCGTTTGAAGGTAACGGGGAATGCTGAATAAAGGATAAAGTATGAATCAATGGGAGTAAAAAGCGGATGGAAAGAAATTCATTTTCTTTGCCGAAAGTCGATTCTTTCCATCCGGCGGCTCTCTCCTAAAGGAGGCTAAGTCCGATGTAAAAGTAGTGTAAATAATCAGAATAAGCAAGCGATAGTTTCGTTTTTTCTGCGGTGGAGTTCTTTCCGAGAATAAGATGAAAACACGAATCATTAATCATCTTTAAAACTAGAAACAAGATGAAAAAGAATATATTGAAAGCAACTTTGGTTGCTGTGTTTACTTTGATAGCAGGAATGAATGTGTATAACGCTCAGAAATCAGATGTAATGTCTGAATTGGCTCTGGCTAATGTGGAAGCGTTGGCTCAGTCTGAAAGATCTGGAAATGGCGGTTGTCGTTATCGAATAACATATCGTTGTGGGATAGTTGACTATAGCAATCCTTGGAGACCAGTGATGACCACTTATGAAGATCATTATTTTTAGTATGAAAAATATCAGTTACGAAGGTAATTCGTAACTGATAAATCAAAAAGGAATAAGAAAGAATGAGAAATTATATATATTATCTGTTATTGCTTGTATTAAGCCTATCTTGTACGTCCAATAAAAGAAAGATAGATAAAAATACACAATTAGGCAAATTGGCATATACTAATGTAAATGGAACAAATCTGAAAAACGACTCTACAATATGGGGGATGAAAGTTGATTTGGTAACAGACAACCGTTTGATCATTCAAGAGTTATCTAATGAATTATTGTACGGGGTTTACCGTGTAGAAGGTGAAAAGCTAATAAAAGAAGGCGGCTTTTTAACTAAAGGAGTAGGACCTTTTGAAATGATTCATCCTGATTTGTGGGGAAATGAAGGCGATTCAGTATTTTATATTTCAAACTACTCAGGAATGGTAAAAGAAATATATACAGTGAAAAAAACTGATATTTATAATAAAGAGAAATGGAAGATTACTAAGTTCCCTGATCCGCAAGAATGTCTGTTTTATCCCTCTATTGCAATATTGGATGACAGTATTTGTATTGTGTCGGGTTCAAAACTGAATAGCATTAATATCTTGTCTCGTGTTAATTTACAAACAGGAAGTATCTCTGATCTTGATTTTCCTTTTCCCGGATTTAATCTTCCTTCAGGTTTTAAAATTGTGGAACACATGATTTATTGTGATGCGCAACTTTTAAAACACCCCAGACAAAACAAGTTGTTATACGTCTGCCGATTGGGAAAATATGCGAAAATTCTGGAAATGGAAAATGGACAGATAGGCAAGCAAATTCCTTTATATTCTATTCTCCCTCAATATGAAGCAGTAAATAATGAGCGAAAAATAAAAGATGATTGTTTAGGTGGCATCATTGCAAAAGTTACCGCTGATAAAATCTATTGCCTCGTCTTGCCATATACAAGGAAAGAAGAAAATGAAAATCCTTTTTATAAAGGTATGCCAAATTATTTTGCTGATGAAATGGTAATTTTTGATTGGGACGGTAATCTGATCAATGCTTACAGGCTGGACCAACCTATCTGTAATTTTGGCGTAGATGGAACAAAAAACATTTTATATGGTACCACATTAGATGGAGAAGAATTTGTCGTAAGACGATTTGTTTTGAAATGAGTAATCGAAATATTCGCTTTTTTGGGGGGGCTTTGCTTTATGGCTGTTCCGGTACAAAGTGGGAAGTGCGATATAAAAAAAGAAAGAGGGAAAAATGAAAAGACACATTATTTATTTGTTTGGGGTTGTTCTGTTACTCCTTCCGGCTTGTACAACCCATGTGGACTCTTTGGAATGGGCCTTGCGTCAGGCGGGAAAGAACAGGGCGGAGTTGGAGAAAACTTTGCAACATTATGAATCCGACTCCTTAAAGCTGGCGACTGCAACCTTTCTGATACGGAATATGCCCTATCACATAGGTTTTTGTGATACTTTATTTACTCCGGATGGGAAAACATTGCATTTCCTCACAGATACTTTTTATGTGGATAAATCCGGTGTCATGAAAGGACCGGATATTAAGGGATGTGCCACCAGAACGGTTGGTAAAAAGAACGGATGATGAAGGAGAAGGCCAAGAAATACTTGTCGGTGGCGATTGACTGGCTTTTGTACCTGTCGGTGGCTTTTCTGTGTGTTTCGGCTGTATGGCTGCTGTCGCAGGTGTTCCTGTTCTCTTCGTTCTCCGTTCCTACGGATTCCATGACGCCTGCCATTGTCCCCGGTGACTGTGTGCTGGTGAACAAAGTGTTGAGAGGGGGGCGGATTTTCAACTTGAATGACGCTTTTGATCACAAGCCGCTGGAGATTACCCGGCTGAGGGGGACAGGAAAATTCCGCCGTAACGAGGTGCTGGTTTTTAATTTTCCTTATCCGGAGCGTTGGGACAGCATCGGGTTTGATGTGATGCGCTATTATGTGAAGCGTTGCATCGCCCTGCCGGGCGATACGGTGGAAATCCGCAATGCGCATTACCGTGTCCGTGGATACAGGGGAGAACTGGGAAATATAGATTCTCAGAACAGCCTGGCCCGTTATATGCATAGTGAAAGAAACAGAGAGGAGATGATAAAGGGCGGTTCTTTCAAGGCTTATCCTCTGGACAGTGTGACGGGCTGGACGGTGCAGGAATTTGGTCCGCTTTATTTGCCAGCCCGGGGAGATACCGTAAGGTTGGACAGACACCATTATGCGGTTTACCGTAACCTTATAGAGTGGGAGCAGCGCAAGAAACTGACCGCACATAACGGATGTTTTTACCTGGACGGTAGTGAGATAAACCATTATGTATTTACGCACGACTATTATTTTATGGGGGGTGACAATTGTTACAACTCGCAGGATTCTCGTTATTGGGGGCTTTTGCCGGAGGAATATATTGTGGGCAAGGCTACGTGCATCTGGACATCGAAGAACCGGGTGACGGACGAGATTTGCTGGGACAGGGTATTAAAAAAAATAAAATAGCATCCGTCAGGTATATGGTTTGACTTATTCCAACCATTCCTTCTATACCTTGACCGGTTCGTTCTATTGGGAATACTGATTATGCTTTCGATGAAATGGGCGTTTTTGGGACCTTAAGAAAACTTTAAGGTCGTCTTAAGATGGATTTAAGGTGAAAAATTTGTGTGTCCGATGGATGTTGTCTATCTTTATGCAAAAATAACAAACCAGTGGGAACGATATTTGTGTTCTTTGCTGTTGTTGTTTTGTTTTTCTGTGGTGGAGTTCTTTGCGAGAATAAAATAAAAAACACAAGTGATTAATCATCTTTAAAACTAAAAATAAGATGAAAAAGAAAATTTTGAAAGCTACTATAGTTGCATCGTTTGCTTTGATAGCAGGAATGAATGTGTATAACGCTCAGAAATCGGATGTAATGTCTGGGTTGGCATTGGCTAATGTGGAAGCATTGGCGAGCGGAGAAGGAAGTATATCTGATTGTGAAACTTATTGTAAATCTGATAGTCGGTACGATTGTATTATATCTTGGGGTGATGGAATTGAAGGAATCACTTGTACTGATCATAGAAAAAAATAATTGAAAAGTATGGCAGTTCTCAAGATGAAAATCTTTGGAGCTGTCTTTGGAATTAATAAATCAAATGAAAAAGAATTATATTTTTGTTATTTGTTTGTTCTTGTTGTCTGTATCTTGTTCCAAAGTGGAACGGTATGATGCTGCTGAGTTGTTTGATTTTGACACATTTGTAAAAATAGAAGAACTTAAAGGACGAATATTAGAGTTTGATAGTATGATAATGCGACCGAATGGCATTCGGGTTTATGATTCATTGTTGGTACTGATAGAACCAAGAAGTGAAAAACTGGTTCATGTATTTAATCTTAACACTCGTAAAAAAATAGCTTCTGCTCTTTCATTTGGACAAGGACCGGATGATATGCTTCAACCTAAGTTGATGACAAATGATAGCCATACCTTTCAACTCTTTGATAGATCCTCATCGCGTATTTTTGAGTATGATATGGCTGCTTTTGTCGAGAGTCAGAATCCTAAGCCGATGCGCCGCCTGAAGCTTTCGGTACCGGTGTTTATCAGTGCGGAGCAGGTGGGTGATTGTATCTGGGGGTATTCTCATCAGGTGGAACACCAACTATATGCTTTTGATAGTGGTGACGGCAAGAAAACAGGTGAAATAATTGGTTATCCGAACAACAATATTTCATATACTGATACTGAGAAGTTGGATGCCTATTACATGAATTTTACCAGTAATGGCATGAATAAGTTTGCCATTTGCTATTGCATGACCGATTTGATTGAATTTTACGACTTTAATGGGAATTTGCACAAACGGATTCATGGTCCTGAACAATTTTTTGCTCATTTCAAAGAGTACCATGACGGGGAGATCATTTCATCGTCTCCGGATAAGGAAACTACTCGTGATGCTTACTTTTCTCCTTGCAACGCTGGCGATTGCTTGATGGTGATGTATGATGGTGGATATGTAAACGACCCTGATCATACTGGTTTATGTAGCTGGATCTTCTCGTTTTCATGGAATGGTGTACCCAATATAGCTTATAAATTGGATAATCCTTTGCTTTTTATGACTGTTGATAGTCAACATCGGAAGATATATGGCATCAGCAATGCACCTGAATATCATATTGTGGAATATTCATTTTGATGTTTTGGATTGCTTGATTTTTATTCCACTTCTGGCTGTGGTGAGTTTTTGTTGATTGAGCCAAATTATTATTTTCTGCTGTTTGAAACAGAGCCTTTAGGAGGAGGCGCAATAGCATATAAGAAAGAAAAATCTGTAATAAGAAAATGTAATCTAAAAATAATTGGTTGTTTTGACAGGGAGAAGTTTGATGTAATAATCAGCATAAGCAAGCGGCAGTTTTGTTTTTTCTACGGTGGAGTTCTTTCCGATAAAAGATGAAAAGAAGAATGAATGTTTATATTAAAACAGTAAAACAAGATGAAAAAGAATATTTTAAAGGTGACTTTGGTTGCAGTATTTGCTTTGGTTGCAGGGTATAATGTGTATTGTTCTCAGAAATCAGCTGTAATATCTCCTTTGGCATTGGCTAATATAGAAGCTCTTGCAAGTGGGGAAGGCGGTGGAGGAAACCATACTTGTTATGATACGTGGAGGAAGGCTCCTGATGATAATAGCTTAGCCTATTGGGATTGGATTTGCCAAGAATGTGAAGCATATTGGTTGGAGTATGGACGAAATAGATCTTCATGTTGATATGGGAAAGTTCTATGCTGTAATTTCGTGTATCCTTTCCTCTCTTCTATTATTCAATGGATGTAATGCTAGAGAAGAGGGGAAATTACAATTCCCTGCATTGAGCGAATTGACGGCTGATAGTCTAATCGTTCCCCCTGTTTTGTTATCGGTGACTCGTTTATTTATAGCAAAAGATATGCTAGTTACTTATGAGCAGAAAAAGGATACCATGTTTTCATTTTGGAGTTTGCCTAAATGTAATTATTTATTCAGCGCAGGATGTAGAGGTGAAGGTCCTGATGAGTTTTTGATGCTCGATAGAACCTTTATAGCAACAAGCAATGGTTTCAAAACATTTGAAATCGCCTCTAATAGGGTAAAAGAAATAACTGTTGATTCAACTGGCTATTTTAAAGTGGACGTTATCAAGCAATTGGAAGTAGATCAAAGAGGCTTGAATCGTTTTCTTTTTTTGTTGAATAATACTTATTGTTTTGTATCTGATAATGAGGATTTCGAATATGGTTTATTTGATCAAAGTGGGAATATACAGCATTTTAGTGATTATCCAATAGATCTTTTGCAAAAGAATAAGGATGAAATAAATCGTTTTGTTTATAATAAGTTGACTATTGCTAATCCTGTTGGAGACCGATTTGCAGCTTTTTATGCTTATGCCAAGCTTTGTCGGATATATAATAACAACGGCAAATTGTTGAATGAGACATTATTAGAAAGTTCTCCGAATTCGGTTTCAGAAAATAGATATGCTTTTTATCAATATTATCCTTGCATGGATGCTGATTATATTTATATATTGACAACAGAAAATAAAAGAAAAATATTGGAAGTCTGGAATTGGGATGGAGTTCCAATTGCTCATTATTTACTTGATAAAGACATTGTGAACATTACTGTATCTTCAAATAAAATTTATGCTGTTGATAATAAAAATGAAAGAGTTATATATACATATTCACTTGCTGATATAATAAATAAAGATAAATCGTGACTTTGTGGTAAAAGAATATCTTAAGGATTGATATATTGAGGGAGATGTCATAAATATAAAGTATCATTTCATTCTGCTTTTCTATTTTGGGGCATTCTCCTTCTTTGAATTTTAGTTTATAATGAGGGTATTATGCGAATCAGTATTTAATTCCTTAGTTAAAAATTAGAGTAATTAATGCGATGGCAATTTTTCCCATCGTATGTACCAGCAGTCCAGATGTAGATCTGACTTTCATCGCTCTTTGAATATTTGTTTTTTCATTCAACCAGTTGAATAATGATTCAATGGGTTGTCTGACTTTTGAGACTGCCTTTGAAAACAAGTCTTTTGCCGCTTTCTCCCTTTTTGTTATTTCAGGTGATTCTCCTTTGATAGCTTTTACAGGAGTAAATGGCCCGAGTTTTTTGGATTCTTTCGTCTCTTTATAGAATGGTATATCCGAATATATTTTATTGGCATATATTTCTCAATTGTTCAGATTTCCCACACATTCTCTTTTGAATAGCGTTCTGTTCCATTGCGGATGTTGCGGAAAGAGAACTTATAAATCAGAGAAAAAATGTAGTTTGATGACATGAATCATGTTATTGGGAATACTGATTATGCTTTCGATGAAATGGGCGTTTTTGGGACCTTAAGAAAACTTTAAGGTCGTCTTAAGATGAATTTAAGGTGGAAAATTTGTGTGCCCGATGGATGTTCTCTACCTTTATGCAAAAATAACAAACCAGTGGAAACGGTATTTGTGTTCTTTGCTGTTGTTGTTTTGTTTTTCTGTGGTGGAGTTCTTTGCGAGAATAAGATAAAAAACACAAGTGATTAATCATCTTTAAAACTAAAAATAAGATGAAAAAGAAAATTTTGAAAGCTACTATAGTTGCATCGTTTGCTTTGATAGCAGGAATGAATGTGTATAATGCTCAGAAATCGGATGTAATGTCTGAATTGGCTTTGGCTAATGTGGAAGCATTGGCTAGTGGTGAAGGAAGTGGCGGATTTGATTGTTGTAATACTTGTAGTGGTGTCTATTGTGGATATTTTATAGATACACAGGGAACTGGTACAAAATTATATTATAAATAAAAAGAATGAAAAATGAAAAGAGAAAGTTTATCTTTCTCTTTTTAAAAACAGAAAGTAAATGTACTAAGATCTTACTATTGATTCATCCTTATAAAAATAATAATGAGAAAGATACTATATTTTATTTGTTGTTTACTTATTCTCTCGGCCTGTACAGGAAAAAAAACAATAGAAACGGTGCCTGAATATCCTATTTCTATAAAAAAGAAGGTTACCAATATTTTTTTAGGTAGACCATCCGAAATTGCTTATATGGATAGTTTTTTGCTTATATCTGATAATATGAATGAAACCTTATTAGATATCTATGATTTAAAAGGCGATTCTATGTTCTCTCGTGTACTTAATGTCGGACAAGGACCTGATGAATTATTATCACCAATAACAGTGGAAGTATCAGAGGAGGAACGTGAACTTTATATTCTGCAAAGACAAAATTCGCAGATGAATACATATTCATTTTATGATTTGATGCAAGGAACGTTCCATCCTCAAAAGAGCGTAAACCTGCAAGATGCAGACCGGGCAATAGCTGTTTGTAACGGATTTCTAGCATCGGGATTTTATGAGGATGGAACTTTCCATCTTTTTGATACTAGTGGGAAAAACTTGGCTTCAATAGATATATATCCTTCTTATATGCAAGAATTAAAGGATATATATGAGAAGTATAAATTGGGTCAGGGGTATTTTGCTTATAACCAGAATAGTCATGTGTTGGTTTTTGCCTCTTATTTTACAGGAGATGTCTTTTTTTATTCTATGGAAGGAAACCAGTTATTCCAACAAAAGCATTTTTCTTTTGGGGACGGAAAAATAGAACGGAAAATAGAATCTTTAAAAAATAACATAAATATTGAAGGCGACAACATTGTATATAGTTATGGAGCTTATACTGCAGGTAATTATTTTTATATATTGTATAGTGGAAGAACATTGAAGGAGGAGCAAAGTAGCAAAAAATGTAACTATATTTTAAAATTTGATTTGAAAGGAAACTTTATTTGCAAATATAAACATGATTTTCCTGTTATAGATATGTGTTTTGCTGATAATGGTGATTTCTATGCAATATCGCAATCAGAAAATTTAGAATATACTATTATAACTTTTAGTTTGGATTGATGTTATTGCCGAATTTTAGCATCTTAAGATGAATTTAAGGTGGAAAATTTGTGTGCCCGATGAATGTTCTCTACCTTTATGCAAAAATAACAAACCAGTGGAAACGGTATTTGTGTTCTTTGCTGTTGTTGTTTTGTTTTTCTGTGGTGGAGTTCTTTGCGAGAATAAGATAAAAAACACAAGTGATTAATCATCTTTAAAACTAAAAATAAGATGAAAAAGAACATTTTGAAAGCAACTATAGTTGCAGCATTTGCTTTGATAGCAGGAATGAATATGCGTCATATTGCTGGAATGTAGTGGAAAAGGAAGATGGGAGTTTTGTGGATGTGGGATTCGGAAAAGACGGCACGAATGGTAACGATTCAGCGAATACATTGCCACGGCATGATATCTCGTTTGATTAGACGAGAGCCAAGGTAGCAGCCAAGGGAATATCCCACTAAAAAAGTAAGATATCTTCGTGGGCAAAGTAAGATATGTTCCCAGGCAAAGTAACACCGTTTACTTGGCCTACGAAGTCCACATACTTTTCTTTACAACAAAACAGACCTCACAGCCATCTCATACACCGGTGACGATCATTCCAATTAATTACGAGGGATTTCGTAAAATACAAGAGGAATTGGCCTCTTGCGATTAAGCTGACCGGGAAAGTTGCCAAAGAGGGGGAAATCCAATAAATGATAAAATCAGATGGAACAGGTTAGGCAGAGTAAGATAATGCTATGGTGAATTTTACGTCAAGGTACAACTAGGTAATATCCTTTGCTATTTCATGCAGTTGTAGGTGTTTCATCCGATGAAGGAATAATCAGATAGTATCCTTTGCTGTGTTCTGTTTCTATTTGGTATCCTGGGAAATCTTGGAGTGACCGACGTAAGGTATTGATATGTCCATTCATTCTGTTATTCATTGTATTATGATTCAATTTATCGTTTTTCGGCCAAAGTCTCAGAATAATTTCTTCTTTGGATGCGAAATGGTTGGGGCTGTCAATTAGCAGCTGCATAATCTTGAATCCCGAATCTGTAGTGACACATTCCTTATCGTCTATATATATTTTTTGTTCGCTTTTATCTGTTCTTATACCCTTTTGGATTGGTGGAGTGTCTTCCGTCACTATATTTGCTGTTCTCTTTTCGGCTTTTGCCTTTTTCTTCTTTTCTTTATAGGACGACAATAAGAGTGCCGTGGCTGCAAGGCAAAGAACTACATAGATTCCTATTTTTTTACTGGCGTGTTTCAATATCGTGATCAAACTGCAATTCGCCCAAGCCTGTACACTGGTTGTGTTTTTGGCATCCAACATGACAGACCTCGTAGTAATGGAGTTCGGAAAAGTGTATAGGTCTCCGCCAATCTGTTGTGGCTTCTTTTTCTGTTGGTAGATGATACCTGTTTGGCAAGGTATCCCTCTTTTGTTCAGTTCTTTATTGAATAAGGTGTTAAAGTCATTGGGGTTGATAGGGTGTATTTCGGCTAATATATACTGTATTGTCCATTGATCAGCCAAATATTCTTCTACACTGTCTCTAAATACGATGGTTTCCAGTCCGTTATCGCCAATTATTTTTGCGTGTTTCACTTTTCTGCCCAGTGGCTTTTCTTTAGATTTCATTTTTTCGTTTTTCCGTCTATGAAAATCTATGGTGATGGTTTCTTTCAAAGCGTCTTGCATCTGTGCTTGGATGACTTCTTCGCCAGACTCCAATATGGCATCTCCAATAAAAAAGATGCTTATGGCTATTGCTAAAATAGTGGCTGCTATAGTGCTTTTCCTTGCGTTTGTCATTTTTGTCTAAAATTTGTTTTTTCAAAAGTATAAAAAATATCGAATAATAGGCTTCTGATAATGATAAATGTGAGAAATTCATTAGAGTTCATTAGTAAGGGTACCCTTATTCATTAGAATTTCATTAGCTAATGAAATTCTAATGAATAATATTCTTCCTTTTCAGTTTTTGTTCCTTAATTTTGCGTCAATAAAATTAATTAGGAAATGAAAAAAACAGGAGTATTATTAATGGTCGCACTGGTTGCGACAGTGAGTATGTGGAGTGCTTTTCAGCACAAAAAAGTATCAGATGAATTACTGCTTAGTAATATAGAAGCTTTGGCTGGTAACGAATCTGCCTATGGAAACTGCTTTGGAGATGGTAATGTGCTCTGCTCCAATGGGATTAGAGTTGCTTATACATACAGTAATTTCCATTTGGAATAATCGTGCATGAGATACCTTTATCTATTGGCGGCACTTGCTCTTTTCTCTTCCTGCAAGGAATCTGAGAAAGAAAAAATCGCTCGTTTGGTTGAGGAATGGGAGGGGAAAGAAATTTTCTTTCCTTCCCGTTCCGTCTTTACCATTCAAGGGAAGGATACGGTGTCTTTTTCTTTATCGGATGCGGATTATAAGGTGGTGACTTATATTGATTCGATGGGCTGTACCAGTTGCAAATTACAACTGCCTCGCTGGAAACAGTTTATGCAGGAAGTGGATTCAACGCTGAACCGTCCGGTTTCCTTTGCCTTTTATTTCCATCCGAAAGACATGAAAGAACTTCGTTATATCACCCGTCGCGATGCATTCACTTATCCGGTTTGTTTCGATGAAAAGGACGATTTTAACCGATTGAACCACTTTCCGGATGAAATGACTTTCCAGACATTTTTATTAGATAAAGACAACAGGGTGGTGGCTATAGGCAATCCTGTTCATAATCCGAAGGTGAAGGAACTTTATCTGAACGTATTGACAGGTGGTGAAGCTGTAAAAGCTGAAACACCGATGACGAAAGTCATCCAGGATGTGGAAAGTGTGGACTTCGGTTCATTCCCTCAGTCGGAGAAGCAGGAACGCAAGTTCACGCTGACCAATACGGGGCAGCGTATGCTGGTGATATACGATGTCATCACTTCCTGTGGGTGTACCAAGGTAAACTATAGTAAGGAGGGTATTCGTCCGGGAGAAAAAGCGGAGCTGACAGTGATTTATGAAGCGGAAAAGGCTGAACATTTCAGCAAGACGGTTACCATTTATTGCAATGCAGATAATTCCCCACTTCGTTTGAAGGTGACGGGGAATGCTGAATAAAGGATGAAGTATGAATCAATGGGAGTAAAAAGCGGATGGAAAGAAACTCATTTTCTTTGCCGAAAGTCGATTCTTTCCACCCTGCGGCTCTCTCCTAACAGAAAAGGAGGTTAAGTCCGATGTAAAAGTAGTGTAAATAATCAGAATAAGCAAGCGGTATTTTTGTTTTTTCTGCGGTGGAGTTCTTTCCGAGAATAAGATGAAAACACGAATCATTAATCATCTTTAAAATTAGAAACAAGATGAAAAAGAATATTTTGAAAGCAACTTTGGTTGCTGCATTTGCTTTGATAGCAGGAATGAATGTGTATAACGCTCAGAAATCGGATGTAATGTCTGATTTGGCATTGGCTAATGTGGAAGCGTTGGCAGATGGTGGAGAATGGGGTAGTACCACTTGCTATTGGATTGGTGACTATTATTCATGTCCACCTTGGGGTACCGGGGTTGCCTGTATCTGTTGGAATTGATAGATTGTTACGAAATAAACTGAATCATAATGAAAATTGTAAATTACCTTTTAGTTATAGGAATTCTGATTGTGGCATTATCTTGTTCTGACAGTCAGCCGAAAGACAAAGTTGTATTAACTGTTACGCAAGATTCTCTCCAGTTTATAATACCGGACGATGTAAAAGGGCCTATGCTTTTTGTTGAAACATTGGAGGATGACGGGAAAGCTTATCTTTCTTTTAAGAATGAAGTTGAACCGGAAATTTTATTTTATGAAATATCTTCTGGAAATTTAGTGAAAAGAGTGATGTATGGTGTGGAAGGAGATAATGCTATAACTGGAGGATTTATGGGGTATCGTGCCATTGATTTCGATCATATTTATATTCCTAGTATGTATATAACTACAATTTTTATTACTGATACTACAGGAACTATCAAAGATAAAATTAATTTTTCTCAAACGGATACAAATCAACCTTTAATACCCTTTATACCGGGATTATATGGAACTGTTGAAATTATTGACGGACAATTTTATATCTTGCAGACCGTAAATCCGATGTTGCGTGAAAAGGCGTTGGAGGACAGCCCTGTTTCTGTTGTAATTGATACAATGCAGCATGTTGTTCGTGCGTTGCCTATGAAATTTCCTCAGTTGATCACGTATGAGGATTTTGGTACTTCTGCAGGTAATGGAGAGGATTATTACCGTTGTTTTACAGGTGATAATTTTGTATATTCATTTTATTATAGTGAGTTGATGTATAAGGCTGATATCATGCATCAAAGTGTGACATCCTGTCCGGTGAAGAGCCGCTATATTGACAAAGTGGAGATTTTAAGAAACTCTTCGAATAATCAGAATGCTATATTGAAAAATAGGGCGGAACAGGCGAATTATGGTTCTGTATTGTATGATAAATATCGCAAGGTATATTATCGTGTGGCATATCCGGCAAGTACAATAGAGGAGAGTGATAATTATCTTAAAATTATCCGTTCAGGCAAAAAGAATTTTTCTATTATGATTTTAGATAAGGATTTGAATGTTATTGGTGAAACATTATTTCCTGATTATACTTTTAATCCTCATTTATGGTTTGTGCGTGAAGAGGGATTGTATATTTCAACGAATAATGAAATGAATCCTAATTATGACGAGAATCAGCTTGTTTTTAAGAGGGTGGAGTTAAAGGATGTTGAGTGATTGATTTTTTTGATCTGTCTTTTCCTTTATAAATTTGAATATATCTCTGTAGGAATAGTTGAGAGCAAAAAGCGGATGGAAAGAAATCCATTTTTTGCTGGAAGTAGATTCTTTCCACCCTGCGGCCTCTCCTCAAAAGAAAGGAGGTAAAGTCTGATACAAAAGTAATGTAAAAATCAGAATAAGCAAGCGGTAGTTTTGTTTTTTCTGCGGTGGAGTTCTTTCCGATAAAAGATGAAAACATGAGTAATTAATCATTTTTGAAACTATAAACCAAATGAAAAAGAATATTTTGAAAGCAACTATAGTTGTAGCATTTGCTTTGATTGCAGGAATAAATGTGTATAACGCTCAGAAATTGGATGTAATGTCTGATTTGGCATTGGCTAATGTGGAAGCATTAGCTAGCTGGGAATCTGATGGTGATAGATATTGTCCCTATTCAGGATATAAATGTGTAATAAAATACACTAATGGTACTTCAATAACAGTTGATGACCGTTGGCCATAATTATTTTTTAACCGGTCGATTGTATGGATATTTTTCTTTTATTTGATTGGAAACGTTCTATATAATGACCGGTTACTTGTTAGTTTAGTTAGTATGTTATAAATAATCTATGTATGAAAGCATATATAAGAATTTTAGTTGTTATCTTGGGCGGCATATCCTTTGTGGCGTGTGGTAATAAGGTGGAATCGGTCTACCAAGATGAGACTTGTATAGAGTGGGAGGACTTCGAAAGTCAGGAATTGACTGGCTCTGAAATAGCATTTGATGAACCTGTGATGCAACCTAATCAATTGGTCGTAATGGATACATTATTGATAACAATTAATAGGAAGACAGAGAAACTTCTCCATCTCTTTAACTTGAATACCAAGAAGAAAATAGGTGAACAAATGACGATGGGGGAGGGACCTAATGAGATGATTTCCCCTAGTTTCATTTTAGGGCAAGATTCAGTGAGACTATATGATATGGTGACTTCAACAGTTTGTACGTATGGAGTCGGTGAGTTCGTTTCTGCTCCGTCTTTAGTTCCGTCCCGGCGATATAAATTGAGTGAGGCTGATTTCTTTAGTGAGCTTGTTCTGCTGAAAGATAAACTGGTCGGAGTCTCTTATCGTCCGGACGCTCCTTGTTACATGTTCAATGCTGCCGGACAGAAGCTAGGAGCGGTAGGAAACTACCCCGAGGGTCCGGAAGCCTATACCGATCTGGAACGGGTGGATGCCTATCGTGCTATTCCCGCTAGCAATGGGAATGATCGTTTTGCCGTCTGTCATTTCTTTACTGATTTGATAGATATTTACAGTGACAGCGGAAAGCTGGTAAAACGACTTTATGGTCCGGAACATTTCTTTACACGTTTTACGGAGTTTAATGACGGTGTTCGGATAGGCAGTCGTCCTAAGCCTGACTACTATCGTGATGCCTTTTACAGTCCGGTTGGTGTAGGAGATGAATTATGGGTGCTTTATAATGGGAAATTTGTAAACAAACCTGGATATAATTTGCTTGCAAAGGATATTTTGGTATTCAGTTGGGAAGGGGCTCCATTGCGGCATTATATTTTGAACGATGGCGTTTCTCGTATTGCGGTGAATCCTGAAAAACGCAAAATATATGGCATAAGTAGCAATCCTGAATATCATATAGTGGAATATTCTTATTAAGCCGCATTTGTTATGGATAAATGGAGATCATATTGTTCGGGTATTGGTATATGCTTGATTTTGATAGCTGTTATCGGTATATGTGCATTGCATGACCAGATTTATATGTGGAGTTTGGGAGATATTTCAGACAGATATCGGCAGGCCATGAATGCTTATAGAGAGCATGACTATGATGAGGCACGGAATCAGTTCATACCACTGGCAGGTATAGATTCGGCTTCATACGCCCAATATTTGTTAGGTGATATGTACTATCGTGGCCTTGGTGGAAGTACGGATTATGAAAAAGCATTTGCATTATTTGAAAAGTCCGGAAAGGCTGGTAATACGAATGCCTGTAACAATATGGCTTTCATGTATGCCTATGGTTATGGGGTTTCTGAAAACCTGTCGAAAGCTAGAAGGTATTTTCAGTATGCTGCCCAACAGGGAAATGCTCAGGCTCAGCTGGGACTGGGGAATCTTTACCGTTTGGGATTAGGGGTGGCACGTGATTATCGGGAAGCCATTCAGTGGTATCGTCGTTCTGCTTCTCATGGTGATTCTGATGCTATGAATAATTTGGGTTATATGTTTTTCAACGGCTTTGGGGTATCTCCTGATGTGGCAACTGCCCTGTTTTGGTTCAGAAAGTCTGCGGCTGTTGGTAATCCTGTAGCGCAATATAACATAGGTGTGGCTTATAGTTTGGGTAAAGGCGTGGAAATGGATTTATCGGTTTGCGCATCATGGCTTGAAAAGTCGGCTTTGCAGGGAAATGCCCCTGCGCAATATAATTTGGGCAGGATGTACTATTGGGGTAAAGGCGTTGTTCGTGACTCTGCAAAGGCTATGTTATGGTACAGGGCAGCTGCTGGTCAGGGACATGTAAAAGCTGCTGAATCTTTTATAAGGATAGAAGAAAATATTCAGGCGGAAGAGTTGGATTCTGTATTTTTTCTTGATATGCAGGTGAGACGATAAGTTTGGAATATTAGGAAGCAATTTCCGCCTCTTAAAGAATAATATGAAGCGAATGAAGAGATGTATTGGTTTCTTATATAACTTGCTGGTTTGTGTGGCCGGAGGGAGTCTGTTAATGATGATTATTTGGTTGTTATTACAGATATTTGTTTTTGCCTCATTTGCCATTCCTTCTGACTCCATGGAACCTGCCCTGATTGCGGGAGATAATATATTGGTGAACAAGTGGGTGATGGGAGGGCGTCTGTTTGACATTTGGGAAGCAGCGGGGGGAAGTCAGGTAGATATATCCCGTCTTCCCGGTTTCGGGCGGATAAAGCGCAATGATGTGCTGGTGTTCAATTTTCCTTATCCGGCTCGATGGGACAGCTTGGGACTGAATTTAAAGACTTATTATGTAAAGCGTTGTGTGGCTGTGCCGGGTGATACCTTTGAAATTAGAAATGCACACTATAAGGTGTATGGATATAAGGGAACTTTAGGGTGCGTAGCTTCACAGGACAGGCTGCAACAGATTCTGTCGGCAGGAGAGGAACGGAATTGGGGCATAGTGATGAGGGCTTACCCCAATGATAGTCTGGTGAATTGGACGATAAAGGAATTCGGTCCTTTTTATATTCCGACTAAAGGAAAAAGTGTGAAAATGAATACTATTAATCGGATATTGTATAAGAATGCGATAGAGTGGGAGCAGAAAAAGAAATTGGTGCAGCAGGGAGACGTTTTTCTGTTGAACGATAGTGTCATACAGGAATATCAGTTTAAAGAAGATTACTATTTTGTGGCAGGTGACAAAGTGATGAATTCCAAAGATTCCCGTTATTGGGGATTGTTACCCGAAAAGTTTATTGTGGGAAAAGCGACATTGATATGGAAGTCCGTTGATTTGAATACAGATGAGATTCGTTGGAACAGGGTATTTAAAAGAATAGAATAATAGTAAGAAGCCAGATGAAATATTGTATAGTCAGCATCATGATAATTTGCTCTTTTTTCCTTTGGGTAAGTTGTACAGATAGGGCGTTGGAAACCTCTTTGAAGTTGAGTGGTGAAAATCGTGCGGAGTTAGAGTGTGTACTTTTACACTACAAAGACAGTGAGCTATATGAACTTTTTTACTGGGATAGAGAGTGGAAAAGTT
Organism: Phocaeicola sartorii JCM 17136 = DSM 21941; assembly: GCF_054653615.1. Taxonomy (NCBI): domain Bacteria; kingdom Pseudomonadati; phylum Bacteroidota; class Bacteroidia; order Bacteroidales; family Bacteroidaceae; genus Phocaeicola; species Phocaeicola sartorii. The sequence continues at coordinate 3,702,958 of NZ_BAAIFW010000005.1, read as the reverse complement.
TAGGAAGGCAGGTCGGTAGCAGGCAATTACAGTATTTGGAATATGATAATGTTCCTGATAATGCTTTATTGCTTTTGCGCAATCTGACAAAAGGAAAAGAAGAGTGGATTTTTACATACGAAGATGGGAAATAAGTTTGGTGGTAAAGTTATGAAAAGTGGAAATCCGATAGGCAAAATGACAGGCTTGTGCATGATAGGTATAATCTTTTTCACCATTTCATGCAATTCTAACTCACGTTTGGAACATACATTGGAACAAGCGGGAGAAAGAAGAGCAGAGTTGGAAAAGGTATTATCCCATTATGAAAGTGACTCTTTGAAAAAGCAGGCGGCAGAGTTTTTAATTAGTAATTTGGTAGGGAATGTCGCCTATGATACTACTTTACTGTATAAATACCGTCCGGTTTTGCTCCATTATGATTCCTTAAAGAAAGTGGAGAAGAGTCTGCATATTAACGCAAAAGATTCATTGAACAAAGAGTGGAGAAAAATTCTTCAATATAATGATCCACGTATCGATATTTATTCACGGTTGGTTTCAGATCTTAGTATTGTATCGGCAGACTATTTGATTGGAAATATAGATCTGGCCTTTCAAAGTTGGGAACGATGCTTGTATAAGGACAGTATTCCATTTAATATTTTTCTGAAATATGTATTACCTTATCGAAGAAATAACGGATATGTGGTAGAGAAATGGCGTAATTATTTCATTTCCCGATATGAAGATTATATGCTACAATATTCTTCTCCTCATGAGTTGGTTGACTCGCTTTTGGAGCAATTTAATGATTATCAAGTGGAGTGGTCGGATATAAGTACTTACCCTTATGTTTGTTTGCAAGATTATCATTTATCCAAGATGTCAAGGTGCCCTGCGCGTTGTTGGTTTAATTCCATGTTGTTGTCAGCTTTGGGGGTTCCTTGCACTATCGACTTTGTACCGGCTTGGGGAAATCGTAACAGCAGCCATGAATGGAATGCCATTGTAGTAAACGGAAAGACATATCCATTCGAAGCTACGGGGGGACGCGGAAAATGGAAAGCAGGTAAGGTATACAATAATGTCTGGGTAGATGAATATTGGATGAAATCACGCCTGCCTAAAGTTTTCCGATATAGTTATGAGACGATGATACAGGGACCTTCTTCCGGAAAAGGTTGTAATGCAGCCAATACTCCGGTATTTTTCCGGAATACGAAGTATGAAGATGTATCGGATGCCTATTTTGTAACATCTGATATTCATATTCCTATAAAAAAAGGGATAAAACTTGAAGGAGTGGAATATGCTTATCTGTGTGTGTTCAACGAAGATGTATGGAAACCTGTGTTTTGGGGAGAGGTCGGAATATCCGATGTCTCTTTCTGTAAAATGGGACGTGATATGGTTTATTTACCTGTCTTTTATAAAGATGGAAAGTCCATTCCGTTCAATGATCCTTTCATTCTTCAAGCTGATGGTAGCATTCTTTTCTTAAAGGCTGATGCACAAAGAACGGAGTCTGTTGCACTGAAACGTAAATATTATGCTCGGCCTGACATTGGATTTTGGTGTGAATGGAACAAAGGTGCTAAATTTGAAATTTCACAAGACCGTGCCTTTCATCAGTCACAGATTGTGTTTACTGTTCCGGAATGTGAATCCAGACCTAATGTATGGCAGTTGGATACGTCAGTGAAATGCCGGTATATCAGATATGTATTTCCGGAAGATAAAGACGTGCTTGCGGAATTGTCTTTTTATGGAAAAAGCGAAGGGAAAGAGCAGTTACAGAGGTTAACGGGAGTACCTTTTTCTTCAGATGAAAGCAGAATGAAAACGCTGAGTAAATTATTTGATAATGATATATTGACATTTGCGGATTTAAATCCTTATCTTTCGGAAAAAGACAGCATCGGTTGGGTGGGTGTTGATTTCGGCAAAGAAGTGGAGGTCAGTGCTTTAGGTGTTTGCCCACGGAATGATAAGAATAATGTGATTCAGGGAATGGCCTATGAGTTATTCTATTGGGGCGGTTCTTGGATTTCATTAGGCAAAAAAATGGCAACCGATTATTTATTGAATTATGATAATGTTCCCTCTAATGCTTTATTGCTTCTGAAGTGTACCACGGAAGGAAAGGAAAATCGTATTTTTACTTGGGAAGATAACAAACAACGATGGTGGTAGAAATTAAAAATAGATGGATAGGCTATAGTGTGATGCTAGTACAAGCTATATTGATTGCGGTATGTCTTAGTGCGGTGTGCTATAATGTCAGTTCATTGCCATCCGGTATTTTGGATGGACAGTGGAAATGGTTGTATGGTTGTGGAATTTGGTTTACTATGGGAATGGTAATATACATTATCCTTTTCCCGAAAGCAATAAAGCAATATTTTGCTGTAACTACTTCGTGGATTTTTATTTTATATGGTTTTATGGAAGCCGTTTGGGGCATCCGCCAGGTGTATGGCTTTACCTATTCCAACCATTCCCTCTATACCTTGACCGGTTCATTCTATAATCCCGGTCCTTATTCAGGCTACCTTGCCATGATATTTCCTGTTTGTCTGCACGAATGGTTAAAGCGGAAAGAGTCTAAGAAAACCATACCTTACTATATGTCTGTGGCTGGAATGCTATTGATTCTTTGTGTGTTGCCTGCCGGAATGAGCCGCTCGGCATGGATAGCCGCAGCGGTCTCTTCCGTTTATGTTTGTGGTATGCACTATAGGATGGAAATTCAGCATTATATCAGGCATTATCGTAAGCAGGCAGTGTCTTTTGCCATAGTAATCTTTATTTTGGTCGGTATAGCATTGGGTGGCATTTATCAAATGAAAAAGGATTCGGCAGACGGCCGTCTGTTTATGTGGAAAATTGCTGCTCATACTGTCAGTGAGAATCCGTGGGCAGGATGCGGATGGAACAGTGTTCCGGCTGCTTATGGACAGGCGCAGGAGGATTATTTTGCCACCGGAGATTATACGGCGACAGAGGAGCTTGTGGCAGGCGCCCCGGAATATGTTTTTAATGAATATCTGCAAGTAGCCATTGCGTGGGGAGTGCCTGTGCTTTGCTTCGGGCTGCTGATAATGGGAGGAAGCATGTACATAGGTCATAAACAAGGCATTTATGGGCTATGCGGTGCATTGCTTTCTTTAATGGTATTTGCATTCTCTTCTTATCCTTTGCAATTTCCGGCTTTTGTTTCAGCCTTAGTGATATTGGTGCTGGCTTGTGGTATCCGGGTTCTGCCTTTAGAGAAAGGCTGGTTTCGCCTTTTGTTTACTATCTTATTGTTAGTTGGAAGCTATGGTTGTTTCTATAACTATCAGCAGAAAAGCAAAGCGGTGTCAGCTTGTAAACAATGGACTAAAAGCCGTATGTTTTACCAGTCGGGAGCTTATCGGCAAGCGGTGGAATGTTATGCAGAGATTCAGAAAGAAATGGTGGGGAATGCCCGTTTTATGTTCGAATATGGTCATGCTTTGCATAAATTACATGAACCGGAACTGTCGAACAGGGTACTGAAGGAGGCGTTGAAAGTGAGTGGTGACCCTATGATACTGAATGTGATAGGGAAGAATGAACAGGAAATGAAGCACTATGCCAGTGCGGAACAGTGGTTTATGCGTGCTGTTCATCGGCTGCCCGGACGGATTTATCCTTATTATCTGTTGGCTAATCTATATGCGGAACCGGAGTTTTACCGACGCGACAAATTGGAACGGATGGTGAGGACGGTCCTGGAGAAAGAACCGAAAGTTCAATCGACTGCTATTAAGCAGATGAGGCGGAAAGCACGGGAATTATTAAAAAAAGTACCCGAAAATTAGTTTATTAGAAATAAAAGGTTTTTATTTGTTACAGATATCACAAAACATGACCATGAAACTACACATAGTATTCGTATCGGGCTTATTAGTAGCCGTTTCTTTCACTGCATGTTCAGGGGAAAAAAAGGAAACAATGGAAAAAGAGGGAGTGGAGACAGTACTTCCTTCTTTACCCAATGAAGTGACGGTGATGCCGTTGAAAAAGCAGGTCTTCAATCATGAATTAATCAGTAACGGGAAAGTGACGGCCCGGGATTATGCCGATTTGTATTTCCGCACGTCGGAAGTGGTGGCAAACATCTGGGTAAAGAACGGGGAGATGGTGCGGAAAGGGCAGAAGATAGCCCAACTGGACTTGTTTAAGTTGAACAATACGCTGGTGCAGAATAAAAACAGCTTGGCGCAAGCTACCTTGGAGATGCAGGATGTATTGATAGGACAGGGCTATGCTCCCGATAACCTGAAGGCGGTACCTGCCGATGTGCTGGAACTGGCCAAGGTAAAAAGTGGGTACGAACAGAGCAAGGCTCAGTACGAATCTGCCCGATATGATATGGAACAAGCTACATTGACGGCTCCTTTCGACGGAGTGATTGCCAACCTCTTTGAAAAGAAATATAATATGCCCAAGACTTCCGGAGCTTTCTGCCGGGTAATCCATACAGGCAATATGGAGGTGGATTTCACCGTACTGGAAAATGAACTGCCATTGCTGAAGGTAGGGGATAAGGTGGAGATCACTCCGTACGCTTCGGCGGCAGGGGTGCGGCAGGGAAGTATCAGCGAGATTAATCCGCTGGTGGACGAGAATGGAATGGTACGGGTAAAGGCGCGGGTGAACGGTAGTAATAAATTGTTCGACGGCATGAATGTGAGGGTGAGCGTGAAACGCTCTGTAGGCGAGCAACTGGTTATTCCCAAAACGGCCGTTGTGCTGCGTTCCGGCAAACAGGTGGTGTTTACACTGAAAGAGGGGAAAGCCATGTGGAACTATGTGCATACGGGATTGGAGAATATGGAGGAATATACTGTCACAGACGGACTGGAAGAAGGCATGGAGGTGATAACTACCGGAAATGTGAACCTGGCTCACGAAGCCCCGGTGAAGGTCATTAAAAATTAGAAGGTATGGTTAAGTTCTTATTGCAACGCCCCATTGCGGTGCTGATGGCCTTTACCGCCTGCTTTATTGTGGGGTTGGTGACCTATTTTTCGCTGCCTGTTTCTTTGCTGCCCGATATTGCCATACCGCAGATTACCATACAGGTGACGGGCGAGAACTCATCGGCACGCGAACTGGAGAATACGGTGGTGACCCCTGTGCGCAGGCAGCTGCTGCAAGTGGCCGGACTGAGGGAGATAAAAAGTGAGACCCGTGACGGAGCAGGCGTGATTCGGCTGGAGTTTGATTTTGGCGTAAATACCGATTTGGCGTTTATAGAGGTAAACGAGAAGATAGACGCTGCTATGAACAGTCTTCCCAAGGAGGTGACACGCCCCAAGGCTATCAAGGCAAGTGCGACGGACATTCCTGTACTCTATGTCAATATGACCTTGAAAAACGACGGTGCTTATCAGGAAACCAACGAACGGCAATTCCTGGAATTGTGCGAACTGGCGGAAAATGTGGTGAAACGCCGTATCGAACAGTTACCCGAAGTGGCCATGGCGGATATAACCGGAGTGCCCGGACGACTTTTGCAAATACTTCCGGATAAAGATAAACTGGCCATGACGGGCATTAGTGTGGAGGATATAGAGAACGCGCTCTCCGCCAATAATGTGGAACCGGGAAGCATGTTGGTGAGGGATGGCTATTATGAATATAATATCCGCATAGCCACTTTGCTCCGTACACCGGAGGATGTAAGGAATATCTATATCCGTAAAGGGGAACGCATTATGCAGTTGAAGGAACTCTGCAAAGTAGATATTGTTTCGCAAAAAGAAATGGGACGTTCCGTTGCCAGAGGAAAAAGGGCGGTGACGCTGGCCATTATCAAGCAGAGCGATGAGAATATGGATGCCATGAAAGAGAAGCTGAAGGAGACAACCGATTATTTTGCTTCTCTGTATCCGGATATTGAATTCAGTGTAAGCCGTAACCAGACGGAATTGCTGGACTACACCATTTCAAATCTACAGCAAAACCTTTCTTTGGGCTTTTTATTTATCTTTATTGTGGCCGTGTTGTTTCTGGGTGATGTCCGTTCGCCGCTGATTATTGGTATCAGCATGGTCACTTCGATTGTTATCACGTTCTTTTTCTTTTATTTCTGCCATGTGTCGTTGAATGTGATATCGTTGTCGGGCTTGATCCTGGCGGTGGGTATGATGATAGACAGCGCCATTATTGTTACGGAGAATATTTCGCAGTATCGTGAACGGGGATATTCGCTGAAACGCTCTTGTGCCGCGGGTACGACCGAGATGATCACACCGATGCTCAGTTCGTCGCTTACTACTATCGCGGTATTTGTGCCTCTGATCTTTATGAGCGGCATAGCCGGAGCGATCTTTATGGATCAGGCTTTCTCTATAACAGTGGGGCTGATGGTGTCCTATGTTACAGGCATCATGTTGCTGCCCGTATTGTATCTGTTGTTCTATAAGGCGGGTATCCGCAGCAAAGGGCTGCTTTCCAGACGCTTTGACAATCTGTTGAAAAATGAGTGGCTGGAGAACTTTTACGACAAGGGTATTGACTGGGTGTTCTCGCACAAGAAACTTTGTATGGCAGGTACGCTGGCCACCCTTCCGCTGTGTGTGTATCTTTTTTATGTAATGGGGAAGGAGCGCATGCCGCAGATTGACCAGAATGAACTGGTGGCAAGGATAGAGTGGAATGAGAATATCCATGTGGACGAGAACAACCGCCGGGTGGATGGATTGATGAAACGGGTGGACGACAAGGTGGTGGAGCATACGGCCTATGTGGGTATGCAGGATTATATATTGAACGGGGGCAGCGAACTTTCATCTACCGAGGCGGAACTGTATTTCAAAACGGAAGAACCGTCCGGAATCTCTCCGTTGCAGGAATCATTGGAGAAGGAGATAAGGGAGAAGTATCCGCTGGCGGTGGTTACTTTCTCGCCTCCCGAGACCATCTTTGAAAAGTTGTTTGTGACAGGAGAGGCGGATGTGGTGGCGGAGCTTCATACGGCGGACAAGTCGAAAGCGCCGGAAGCGGAACATCTGCAACGGCTGGAAAAGGAGATTACGCAGGTGACGGGCTGTGCTCCGGCAGGCATCGCTTTCAGAAATCAGATGAATTTGATTGTGGATAAGGAAAAACTGCTGTTGTATAATGTATCATACGATGAACTGACACGGGTGCTTCGCACGGCTTTTAAGGAGAACAGGGTTTCTACTTTACGCTCTTACCAGCAATATCTGCCTATCGGTATTGCCGGCGAGGAAAAAAGTGTAAACCGCGTATTAAGTGAGACTTTGGTAAAGACGAGGGCGGACGCTGACGGAGAGGTGAATCATATTCCTTTGAACGACCTGGTGACGGTGGTGCCTGCCGAGGATTTGAAAAGTATCACAGCGGGAAAGAACGGGGAGTATATTCCTTTGAGTTTTTATGATGTGAAGGGGGCTCCGGAATTGATGCGGAAGGTAAAAAAGGCGGTTGATGAAGATAAAGAGTGGGAAGTGGATTTCTCGGGCAGTTTCTTTTCAAATGAGAAGATGATGGGGGAACTGACCGTTATTCTTTTTGTTTCTGTGCTGCTGATGTATTTTATTCTCTGTGCACAGTTCGAGAGTTTCCTGCAACCGCTGATCGTCTTGATGGAAATTCCTGTGGATACGGCTTTTGCTTTGCTGGCGTTATGGATTTTCGGCCATACGCTGAACCTGATGTCCGCCATAGGTATTATCGTGACGTGTGGTATTGTGGTGAATGACTCTATTTTGAAGCTGGATGCTATCAACGAACTGCGGAAAACGGGCGTCCCTCTGGTGGAGGCCATCCATACGGCGGGCAGACGAAGGTTGAGGGCGATTATCATGACTTCGCTGACAACCATCTTCGCAATGGTACCGCTGCTGTTTACTTCGGATATGGGGTCGGAGATGCAGAAACCTTTGTCTATTGCCATGATCGGGTCCATGCTGGTGGGCACATTGGTCAGCTTGTTTGTCATTCCTTTGATTTATTGGTTTATTTATAGAAAACATGATAAGAATGAAGTGCATTAATAATATATGGATAGTGGGGTGTATGCTGTTGTCTCTCGGAGCAAAGGCCCAGCAGGTGGTGAAACTGGACTTGCAACGCACGATAGAGATTGCGAATGACAGTTCCTTGTCCGCTTTCAGATATCAGAACCTGTATTTGTCCGGATATTGGGAATACCGTACGTACAAAGCGAACCGTCTGCCGAGCCTGACACTGGACCTGACTCCGGCTAAATATTATCGTTACATCACCCAGCGTTATGATTCGAACGAGGATATGGACGTGTATCGTGAACAGCAGATGTTTAGCGCATCGGGCGGACTGAGTATCAAACAGAATCTGGACTGGACGGGCGGTACGTTTTACATTGACTCGGAACTGGACTTTATGCGTAATTTCGGTGATTCGAAATCGACTCAATATTCCACCATTCCCGTGCGTGTGGGCTATCAGCAAAGCCTGCTGGGATACAATGCTTTCCGTTGGGACCGGAAAATAGAGCCGCTGAAGTATGAAAAGGTGAAGAAGCAATTCATCTATAACACGGAAAAGGTGTCGGAAGAAGCGGTGACTTATTTCTTCGCACTGGCCATGGCGCAGGCCGATTACCGGCTGGCAGAGGAGAATGTGGCGTCCAGTGATACCCTTTACAGCATCGGACAGCAGCGTCACAAGATAGCGGCCATATCGCGTGCCGATTTGCTGACCTTGCAGCTGGACAAAGTGAATGCGCACAATACGTTGCAGAATGCGCGGATAGCCTTGAAACGTGCGATGTTCTCATTGGCTTCCTTTCTGAATCTGGACAAGAATACCGTGATTGAACTGGATATACCGGGACGTCCCACCGGAAAGATGATTCCGGTAGATGACGCCTTGATGCGGGCCAAAGAGAATAACCCTACTTTCCTGGAACAACGGCAGAATGTGCTGGAAGCGGAACAGAATGTGGACAAGACAAAGAAGGAGTCCCGGTTCAATGCCAGCTTTAATGCCAGTGTGGGGTTTAACCAGGTGGCGGGTAAGCTGGGAGACGCTTACAGGCATCCTCTGCAACAGGACTTGGTGTCTGTCAGTGTCTCTATTCCCTTGATTGACTGGGGAGTAAGGAAAGGGAAGTATAATATGGCGAGGAATAACCTGAATGTGGTGAAGATTGCTGCCCGGCAGGAGGAACTGAGTGTGGAGGAAGAGGTGATTATGACGGTGAATGATTTCAATATCCAGCAAAACCTGATTATGAGTGCGGAGGAGGCTTTGGATCTTGCCGTAATGGCATACGAGCAGACCCGACAGCGTTTCATTATCGGAAAGGCGGATGTGAACAGTCTGACTCTTTCGCTGAACCGGCAGCAGGAGGCACAGAAAAATTATATTTCGGCTTTGCAGAATTACTGGCTGAACTATTATAAGATACGCAAACTGACACTGCATGATTTCGATTCGGGCTTTTCTTTGTCGGATAGGTTTGATTTTAATACAGGAATTTATCAATGAGCAATCTGCGCAATCTGTCTTCGTTTACCTTGATCGTGATATTTGTCTGTCTGTCACTGATCGGGGGGGTATTGGTACCGTTGCTGCCGGTGAAACTGGCACCGTCGCGTACCTTGCCCGGACTGACTGTCTCTTTCAGTATGCCCGGCAACTCGTCGCGGGTGATTGAGGCAGAGGTGACCAGCAAACTGGAAGCGATGATGGCCAGAGTGAAGGGGATCAGGAAGGTGAACTCTACTTCGGATAACGGCAGAGGCTCTATAACGCTGGAACTGGACAAGCATGCGGATATTGATGCTACACGCTTTGAGGTCTCAACGCTTATCAGGCAGACTTGGCCGCAACTGCCGGAAGGTGTGAGTTATCCGAAAATCAGTACACGCCGCTCGGACGACAAGGCTGCCAGACCTTTTATTACCTATACACTGAATGCTCCCGCCAATCCGATTCTGATTCAACGGTATGCGGAAGAGAATATCAAGCCGGTATTGGGACAATTGAAGGGAATTTATAAAGTGGAACTGAACGGGGCGACACCCATGGAGTGGCAGCTGGAATATGACAGTGAACAACTTTCGCGCTTGGGAATCACATTGTCTGCCGTGCAACAGGCTATTAACAGGCATTATGAAAAGGAGTTCCTGGGAGTATGCTCCATTGAAAAGGGGGCTGGCGGCAAAGAGTGGATAAGGCTGGTACGTACATCTACTGAGAAGGAGATGGAGTTTGCACCCGGAGCCATACAGTTGCGGGCGGAGGATGGAACAATGGTTACGCTGGAAAAACTGATAAAGGTGAAGCATGTGGAGGAACGTCCGCAGAGCTATTACCGGATAAACGGACTGAATTCTATTTATCTGTATGTCACTGCCGAGGAAACTGCTAATCAATTAAAATTGAGTGATGAGGTGAAACGCCTTATGGGCGGGCTGCAACAGAAGATGCCTGCAGGGTATGAGGTGCACATCGGTTATGATGCCACTGAGTATATTCAGAAAGAACTGGATAAGATTTATTTCCGTACCGGACTGACTGTGTTGATTCTGTTGTTGTTCGTGGCGTTGATTACACGGAATCTGCGTTATCTGCTCCTGATTGTGACCAGTCTGGTGGTTAATATATCTGTTGCTGTCATCTTTTATTATACATTCGGCTTGGAAATGCAGCTTTATTCATTGGCGGGCATTACTATTTCCTTGAATTTGGTGATAGATAATACGATCGTGATGACGGATCATATTCTGCACAGGCGTAATCTGAAGGCGTTTGTCTCTGTGCTGGCGGCTACGCTGACTACTATCGGGGCGTTGGTCATCATCTTCTTTCTGGATGAGAAGATACGGCTGAACTTGCAGGATTTTGCGGCGGTGGTCATTATCAATCTGGCGGTTTCCCTGTTTGTGGCGCTGTTCTTTGTCCCGTCACTGATTGACAAAATAGGGTTGGAGAAGAAAAAAAGGAAGAAAAAGGGGGCAACGCGTTTCTTGGGAGCTGTCTTACCGCAAAGGTTATGCCCGAGGCCTACTTGGGCGAAACGGCTGGCAGTCTATTTTACCCGTTTCTATCAGGGGCTGATTTACTACTTATGCCGGTTCAGGGTGATGGCTTGCCTGTTGCTGCTGCTGGGGTTCGGCCTGCCGGTATTTATGTTGCCCGAGAAAATGGAGGGGGAAGGAAAATGGGCGGAGTATTATAATAAGGTGTTTGATAACTCCACTTATAAGGATAAGGTGAGACCGGTTGTCAACAAGGCTTTAGGTGGCAGTCTCCGTCTTTTTGCGGAGAAAGTATATGAAGGAAGTTATTTTAATCGTGATGAAGGTGAGGTGGTGCTTTCTGCTTATGCTACTTTGCCCAACGGCAGTACGTTGGAACAGATGAATGTGCTGATAAAGAAGATGGAGACCTATTTGAGCGATTTCAAGGAGATAAGGCAGTTTCAGACATACGTCTATAATGCGCGTCAGGCCAATATCCAAATTTACTTTACCAAAGAGAATCAGCGGAGCGGGTTTCCCTATACATTGAAGGCCGGTATCATCAGTAAGGCACTGACCTTGGGGGGAGGAAGCTGGAGTGTGTATGGTTTGCAGGATCAGGGATTCAGCAATGATGTGCGCGAGAGTGCCGGCAGTTTCCGGGTGAAGCTATACGGATATAATTATGACGAGCTTTCTTATTGGGCGGAACAGCTGAAAGAGAAGTTGTTGTTGCATCGCCGTATCAAGGAGGTTACGGTCAACTCGGAGTTCTCCTGGTGGAAGGATGATTATAGTGAGTTTTATCTGGATCTGGACAGACAGAGGATGGCGAAGGAGCATATTACGGCTACGCAGCTTTTTACCGCTTTGCGTCCGATATTCGGACGGGACATTTATTGTGGTAACGTGTTGTTTGACAATCAGACGGAACAGTTGAAACTTTCATCGCTCCAGGGACAGCAGTATGATGTGTGGGGATTAGTGAATATACCGTTTGTGGTCAACGGACATTCTTATAAACTGGCCGATTTCGCTACCGTTCAGAAAGGGCAGTCGCCCCAGAAGGTGGCTAAAGAAAACCAGCAATACCGGCTTTGCCTGCAATATGAGTATATCGGATCGTCCGAACAGGGGAAAAAGCTGTTGAAGAAGGACTTGGAAGAATTTAACAAGGTGTTGCCTATGGGATATACTGCCGAGAATGATCAGGACTACTGGTCATGGAACAAGAAGGATAACAAGCAATATGCGTTGCTGCTGATTGTAATCGCCATCATTTTTTTCACGACAAGTATTTTGTTTAATTCCTTGAAGCAACCGTTGGCTATCATTTTTGTTATTCCGATATCCTACATCGGTGTATTCCTTACGTTCTATCTTTTCGGGTTGAACTTTGACCAGGGAGGATTTGCTTCCTTTGTGTTGCTTTGCGGCATCACGGTGAATGCCAGCATCTATATCCTGAATGAATATAATGCGATAAGGAAAAGATATCCTTTGCTGTTGCCGGTGCGTGCCTTCACCAAAGCATGGAATTCGAAGATTCTGCCTATATTCCTGACAGTCGTTTCCACTATACTGGGCTTTATTCCTTTTATGGTGGGAGATGGGAAAGAGGCCTTTTGGTTTCCTCTGGCGGCAGGTACTATAGGCGGGCTGGTGATGTCCATACTCGGCATATTTTTGTTTCTGCCCATATTCTCACTGAAGAAACAAAAAAGATAATGAAGGATTTGTTTTTCTTTCTCGATAGAAGTATTTACTTTTGTTGTTGCAAAGAACATTAAATAAATATTATCTAATACTCGCTAATCATGTTGACTCAGATTATTAACGGCAAAATTTTTACTCCGCAAGGCTGGCTGGATGAAGGCTCTGTACTGATACGGGATAATAAGATATTGGAAGTGACTAATTGTGACCTGGCGCTGATCGGTGCGAAACAGGTTGACGCCAAGGGAATGTACATTGTACCCGGATACGTGTGTATGCATGCCCATGGTGGCGGGGGACACGATTTCAACGAATGTACGGAGGAGGCGTTCCGCGCAGCTATAAAAGCGCATCAGAAACACGGGGCGACCAGTATTTTCCCTACTTTGTCTTCGTCTCCTTTTTCAGAAATCCGCAAGGCGGTAACGGTATGTGAAACCTTGATGAACGAAGAGGACAGTCCGGTGCTGGGACTGCATGTCGAAGGACCGTATCTGAATCCGAAAAGGGCAGGTGAGCAGTTCGCCGGGAAACTGAAAAATCCGGATAAGGAGGAATATACTTCTTTATTGGAAAGTACTGACTGCATCAAGCGCTGGGATGCCTCGCCTGAACTGCCGGGTGCTTTGGAGTTTGCCCGTTATTTGAAATCAAAAGGAATATTGGTGGCCGTATCACATACGGAATCGGAATACGAGGGGATAAAAGCTGCCTTTGAAGCCGGATTCACCCATACGGCTCACTTCTATAACGGTATGCCGGGATTCCATAAATGCCGTGAATATAAATACGAAGGAACTGTGGAAAGTGTTTATCTGACAGACGGAATGACCATCGAGCTGATAGCCGACGGCATCCATCTGCCTGCCACTATTCTCCGGCTGGCCTATAAACTGAAGGGAGTGGAAAAGACTTGCCTGGTTACGGACGCGCTGGCATACGCCGCCGCTGATGGAAAGGAAATGACAGATCCTAATGTGATTATAGAGGATGGTGTGTGCAAAATGGCCGACCATTCTTCATTGGCAGGCAGTATAGCCACCATGGATGTATTGGTACGCACCATGGTGAAGGCGGGTATTCCGCTGGCTGATGCCGTGCGGATGGCTTCCGAGACTCCGGCGCGCATCATGGGAGTGGACCACCGGAAGGGGGCGTTGCAGAAAGACATGGATGCCGATGTGCTGATTCTGGACAGAGAGCTGAATATCCGGGCGGCTTGGGCTATGGGCCGGTTGGTAGAAGATACGAATACTTTATTCTAATTTCTTACATTGATTGGAAAGATGCCTTGATTGTTATAGAAAACAGTCAAGGCATCTTTTTTATTGGCTTTTTTTATACGATATCATAGGAAAAGCATAAATTTGCTGTACTTTAATCTTATATTATTTACAATGATGAACATGCGGGTAAAATTATTGGTCGCTATTATATTATATCAGTGTTGTTTGTTTGTGCACGCACAAGGATTGATTGATGTGCGGCATTATTCTATAGAAGATGGTCTGTCACAGAATATAGTACAAGATATTCTTCAGGATGATGACGGATATATTTGGCTTGCCACTTGGAATGGATTGGAAAAATATGACGGATATACTTTCAAAAATTATAAGTCGTATCCTACAGATGCGATAAAATTGAAATATAACAGAATGGTGCAGGTGGTTAAAGGCAGTGGTCATATATTATGGTGCCATACCTATGACGATAAGGTTTATCCGTTTGATACCCGGCGGGAAAGATTTGAGGATGTCTTTGCTTGTCATCCCCAGATAGAGGAATGTGATTTGGTGGAGAAACTAATTCCATTAACTAATGGAATTATATGGGTTGTTGCCTCTGATGGAAATCTGTGGCGTATTGATGAGGCTGATTATCAAAAAAATAATGGGGTTGTCTTTTTGCCGTCAGGTTCTGTCCCTCAGCATGGAAACCGGATCTATTCAGTTGTGCTGGATGCATATAATAATGAGTGGATATTGACAGATAGGGGATGCTTCGTTTATGGAAAACGTGAATTGTCGGACAAAAGGAATTTTAAGTATGCGGTATCTTTGGATCATCAGTTTTATATGGCAACCTCAACTGGAGAAATTGTGTTATATACTCCGGAAAGTGGAATAAAAGAGGCGGATTTTGGAAGAATAGATTGGGATATTGCGGGACTGTTAGCATTGCGGGACGGGAAAATGGGGGTTATGACTAAAAGAGGGGTCATTGTGGTTGATACTTATAATAACCATTTAGAGAATATTTTGATAGATAAAGACAGCCCCGACTTATCACCATCCGGATTCTTTCAGTCGGCAGACAATAAATTATGGATGTTTAACGGGAGGTCCAATGTCGTTTGTTGTGATTTGAATCATAATAAAATAGGATTTGTGGGCTATCCGTCCGGCCGGCGTGAGAAAATGTATACCTTTATTCATGAGGATAGTTATGGACGTATCTGGATTCTTGCCTCAAATGGTGAATTTTCATTTTATAATTCCACAACAAATCTTTTTGAAGAGGGTTATACTTATATAAATGGTGAAAAAGTGGCTTATAAGGCTACAGGTAGAAAATTTTTAGTTGATAATCAGAAAAATATATGGCTGAGTTGTGATTCCGGGGTTGACATGATAACGTTCTTGAATGAAAATTACAGTTATTTCTCAATGAATCATTATGATAAAATACGTGGATTGTTTGTGGACTCCGGACAAAGAGTGTGGGTTGCCGATAAAAGTAAACGGATAGAACTCTATGATGGCAAGCACCGTTATATAGGCAATTTGAATGAGACGGGAGATTTGGTTCGGGACAGACAGGTTCTTTTTGGTGCTGACATTTATTGCTTTTTCGAGGATGAAGCCCACCGTTTATGGATGGGGAGCAGGGAGAATGGGATTTATGTGGCTGTTCCCGAAGATGAAAAATTCCGTATTTTTCATTTCAAGCATGATAAGAAAGATAAGAGAAGTCTCAGTTCGGATGCTATTTATGCTTTTGGCAAGGATGTGGATGGGCATATTTGGATCGGTACTTATGGTGGAGGATTAAACGTTGTTGACGGGACTTTTCCCGATTTGTATTTCATTCATTCTGATAACGGACTGGATCTTTATCCTAAAAATGAATGTAGAAAAGTGAGGAGTATATACTGTACCTCAACCGGGGTTATGTTGGTGGGGACAACCGACGGACTGTTAACTTTTCCTGCAAAAACTGATGAATGTAAGAAAATACAATTTAATTTGAATCACTGTGATACTAAACGTGCCAACAGTCTTAGCAATAATGACGTAATCTATACTTTTGAAAGTGGGAAAGGAGAAATCTATATTATCACCCATAGTAGTGGATTGAATCTGGTAACCTCTAAAAATTTGTTGTGCGACAATATAGAGTTTATGCATTTGAACAAACAGAATGGTCTGCCTTCGGATATGGCCTATACCATGATGGAAGGAGACAGTCATGAACTGTGGATTAGTTTTGAAGATCAGATTTGTAAGTACGATCCGGATAGCGGTAGTATAGAATCTTATAATCGTTTTTATTTTCATTCCCATTTGTTGGTTTCTGAAATACCGTTGGTCAGGGATGACAAAAATGGAATGTATGTGGCTTTAAACAGGGATGTTTTATACTTGCATTTGGATAAGTTGGATAAAAGTAGTTTTATACCACCTATTGTCTTTACAGATGCCAGTACTGGTAAGAATAACAAAATGGGAAGTCTTTCTCCGATTGTGGATCAGACTTTGACATTAGAAAAAAATGAGCGGAATGTTTCGATTGCCTTTGCTGCATTGGATTTTGCCGCTTCGGGCAATCTGCAATATGCATATCGTTTGAAAAATATAGATAAGGAATGGAACTATATAGGTCATGGCCATTCTGCCAGTTTGGTCAATCTTCCTGCAGGAGATTTTGTGCTGGAAGTGAAATCCACTAATGGGGACGGCTTATGGGTTGATAATATGGCCCGATTATTTATTCATGTAAAACCAACTTTCTGGGAAACTGGGTGGGCGTGGATACTGTATGTCATATTAATTATATTAATGATTGTCGCTGTCTCGGCAACTTTAGCTTATATTTTTAATTTAAAACGGAAAGTGAACTTTGAACAGCAGATAACAAATTTGAAACTCCGTTTCTTTACAGATATATCTCATGAGTTACGTACTCCGTTAACATTGATCGCCAGTCCTATTGAAGAGGTGATTGATCATGAGAGATTGAGTGAGGAAGGCCGGGAGAATATGTTGATAGCAAAAAAGAATACAGACCGTATGTTGCGCCTTATTAACCAATTGCTTGATTTTAGGAAAATACAGAATAACAAAATGAAATTGTATATTGAAGAAACCGATATTGTGTCCTTGTCTAAAAAGGTCTTTGAAACTTTTACGGCTCTGGCACATCAGCGGAATATTAATTTTCAGTTTATTTGTTCCTGTGATAGTTATGTGCTTTATACTGATGTCGATAAGTTTGAAAAAATAATGTTTAATCTATTGTCGAATGCATTTAAGTATACTCCCGATGGCAGGAATATAGATTTTATTCTTGAACCTCAAAATGATGTTTTCCTTTTCAAAGTCAGGGATGAAGGGAATGGCATAGAATTGCATAAAATAGATATGTTATTCAAACGTTTCGAGACGTTGGGACATACGGACTCTAATTTATCAAGCGGTATTGGTCTTTCTTTGGTAAAAGAATTGGTTGATATGCTACATGGCTCTATTATGGTGGACAGTAAATTGGGACAGGGAAGTGTGTTTTCAGTTTCTTTGGCAAGAAGCTATGAAGTTTTCCGATCGGACAAGAATGTGGAATTCATTTTAAATGACAGCAAAACGATGTCTTCAATAGCGACACAAGTGGAACGAAAAGAAGAATTTATAGAAGATATGACAGTCCTGGTAGTGGATGATAATGAAGAACTGAGACATTTTATTGTGAGCATTCTTCGTAAGGAGTATCATATGATAGAAGCGGAGAACGGAAAAGAGGGGCTTGAAAAAATAAGGTCGGAATTACCGGATTTGGTACTTAGTGACGTGATGATGCCTTGTATGGATGGTATTGAATTATTGGAAGAAGTGAAAAAGAGTCATGATACCAGTCATATACCTTTTGTTCTGCTATCGGCGAAATCTGCATTGGATGATCGTATCAGAGGATTGGAATATGGTGCGGATGATTATATAACCAAACCATTTAGTTCCGGATATTTACGTGCCCGTATTTCTTCCTTGTTGAAGCAACGCGGAGTGTTACATGATTATTTTATGAAACAAGCACTCGGATCTTCTGAACAGGAGAATTTGGCAGTTCCGGGTGCTTCTCTGGATAGCATCTCTCCTTCAATGCCCCAAATTACTTCTTTTGATGAGGAGTTTATTCAGAAAGTGATTCAGGTTGTGGAATATAAACTCCAGGATCAGGACTTTAAAATTGAAGATCTGGCTGATACGATGAAAATGGGACGTACTGTTTTTTATAGGAAGGTGAAGTCTATATTGGGAGTGACTCCCATTGATTTAGTAAAGGATATGCGGGTGAAGCGGGCCATACAATTATTGGATTCAGGGAAATATAATATATCTCAAGTAGCCTATATGAGTGGTTTTTCCTCTCCTCAATATTTTAGTAGGGTATTTAAAGAGTTGAAGAATTGTACTCCGAGTGAGTATAAGACAAGAGCCTTTGATTGATCAATCAAAGGCTCTTTTATAGTCTGGCATAAAAAGTACACAGAATAGCATAAATAATATACTTCTCTATCAAGTAGTTTAAAAAGTACACGGAACGGCATAAATAATGCACGTTCCTTTTTTATCTCTTTGCTATGTTTGCAAACAAAGTAATTTGTGGTTGACAAATGGGATCTTATATAATAAACTATTTAATAAAAGTACTATGAAGAAAATTTTAATCTGCTGTGCGATTGCCTTCTCTTTCTGGAGCTGTAAATCAGAAATGCATAATGGTGCAATATCACTGGAAAGGGGATTTCATAGTGACAGACCTGCTAAAATTTGGGAGGAGTCATTAGTTAGTGGAAATGGTATAATGGGGGCTATGGTGACAGGAGATCCATATCAGGAATCCATTGTTTTGAATCATGCCTTGCTTTATTTGCCTATTCATTCTGCAAGGAAACCGGTAACCCAGGGAAAATATTTAGGTAAAATTCAGCAGATGCTGTTGGAGGACAAATATGCGGAGGCATCTCGTTTTATTGTGGATTTGGCAAACTCGGAAGGATACAAAGGGAAACATGCGACAGATCTTTTTATTCCCGCTTTTCAATTCAATCTTTTAGGAGATACTTCTACAGTTAAACAATATGACAGATCTGTAGATTTTACTTCGGGTGAGGTGACAGTGGATTGGGAAGACAATAATGGTGTTTTCACCCGTAAATTATTTGTCTCAAGACCAGACAATCTTGTTGTTTTGAAATTGTCATCAGAAGAGGGGGCATCTATTAATACAACATTGAGCCTTTCGAAGATAATAAGGCATGATGTGGGTCGCATTAAGAAATTTAATCTGGATGATAACTTTTGTATAAAGAAGGTTGAATCTGGAACGATGGATAACGGACTTTATTTTAAGGCATGGTATGAAAGACCTTGGGAGTTTGAATCCAGAAAAAGTTTTAAAGGTTATGAAGGAGTGGTACAGGTCATACGTTCGGACGGAAAAGTGGAAATGGATTCCGACCAATTGATTCTCAGGGATGCCACTGATGTGTTGATTGTTGCCCGGATTGAGCCTTCTGATAATATGGATGAGTCTCGGGTTGTTGAAATGAGTCATGCATTAAAATTATATGATGGAACTTATGATGAACTGCTGGCGGCACATAAGAAAATTCATAAAGAATTGTTTGAGCGTGTTTCTATTGATCTGGATGCCTCAGAAGAGGATCGGATGAAATCTTCTGAAGAATTGTTGAAAACAGGAGGGGATAATCCGGCTCTTGTAGAAAAACTTTTCGATGCGGCACGTTACAATGTAATTAGCGCGACAGGTATTAATCCTCCTAATCTTCAAGGTATTTGGGGGGCTACTATGACTCCTCCGTGGTCTGGTGATTACACGACTAATGGAAATCTTCCGGTTGTCGTTTCGCATTATCTTCAGGCTAATACCCCGGAATTGATGTTGCCTTTGTTCGACAGGCTGGAAGCATATATGGAGGATTTTAAAGTGAATGCGCGTGAGCTTTTTAATTGCCGGGGTATTCATGTTCCTTCACGTTTTAGTTCCCATGGTCTGAATAATCATTTTGATGCTACATGGCCGATGACTTTTTGGTTAGCAGGAGCCGCATGGTATTCATTGTTCTATTATGATTATTATATGTACACCTTGGATAAAGATTTTCTAAGAGAGCGTGCGCTTCCGTTTATGGAGCAGGCTGTTTTGTTTTATGAGGATTTCTTAAAAGAAGGCAGTGACGGAAAATATATTTTTAATCCTTCATATTCTCCAGAGAATAATCCGGCCAATAGTTCAAGTCAGGCATGTGTCAATGCTACTATGGATGTAATGGCTGCTAATGGGTTATTGCGTTCTGTTATAGAAGCCAGCCAGATTCTAGGGGTAAATCAGGATAAGATTCCGGTATGGAAAACTATGCAGGAAAAAATGCCTTCTTATATGTTGAATGAAAATGGGGAAATCAGAGAGTGGATGTGGAAGGATTTGCAGGATAACCATAAACACCGTCATGCTTCTCATTTGTTCGGCTTATATGATTTTCATGATCCGTTGATCATGGGAAATCAAAATTTGATAGAAGGATGTAAACGTGCTATCAATCGCAGAATGGAAATAAGGCGACAGGATAACGGAGGTGTCATGGCGTTTGGAATGGTTCAGTTGGCTTTTGCGGCATGTGCTTTAGGAGAGACAGAAACAGCTTATGATATGTTGACCTGGCTTGGAAATAGTTATTGGAACAACAATTTGGTTTCAACCCATGACCCTAAGAAAACATTTAATTTGGATATTTGTGGAGGATATCCGTCATTAGTGATGAAGATGATGGTTTATTCTGAACCTGGTGTGATCTCTCTTTTACCTTGTAAACCTGTTCAATGGAAGAATGGTACTATAAAAGGGATGGCTTTAAGAGGAGGAATCTTGTTGCAAGAATTAGCATGGCGCGAAAAAGAAGTAAAAGCAACCTTGTTGTCCCAAATAAATCAGACTGTGAAAATCCAGTTGCAAGGTATAGATAAACAGGAAATAACGTTGAAAGCAGGTGAGCCTGTTACCGTAGTTCTTTAAATTAAAAAAATGTTGAAAAATTACCTTATTTACTAATTATAAAAACACTAGTTTATGAATCAAAAAGTATGTATTCAAAGAACATGTATATCTTTGATATTCAGTGTTCTGTATCTGCTGTCTTTTGCGCAGACCCGTCAGATTTCCGGTATAGTAAAAGACGTATCGGGAGAACCGGTTATTGGTGTTAATGTTTCTGTGAAAGGAACAGGAAATGGTTCTATAACGGATTTGGATGGTAAATTTACCATACCGGATGTAAAGGAAAAAGATGTTTTGGTTGTTTCTTACATTGGATACCTCACTCAGTCTGTTTCTGTGGGAAAACAAACGTCTTTCATAATTACATTGAAAGAGGACACTCAAGCTTTGGATGAGGTCGTTGTTGTAGGTTATGGTGTACAAAAGAAAAGAGATCTTTCAGGTGCAATATCTTCTGTAAAATCTCGGGATATTACTGCTATTCCTACTACAAATGCTTTAGAGGCTTTGCAAGGAAAAGTAGCAGGATTGGATTTAACCGCTTCTTCAGGTAAAGCTGGAGCAGATTTGAGTTTTACTATTCGTGGAGAAAGATCTTTGAAGGCTAGTAATGCACCTCTGATTTTAGTTGATGGCATAGATTATGGCACAACTTTGGATATTAATCCTTCTGATATAGAATCTATTGAGGTATTGAAAGATGCTTCTTCGACTGCTATTTATGGAACACGTGGTGCTAATGGTATTATTATCGTTACAACTAAAAAAGGTAAAGCAGGAAAATCAAAAGTTTCTTTGAATGCTTTTGCTTCCATTAATATGATTTCGTCTTATCCCTCTATTATGAACGGAGCTGAATATGCTCAGTTAAAGCGTGAGGCATATCGTAACCAAACAACTAATGAATATTTACCAGATGAACAAGTCTTTACAGCAGCCCAGGAATTAGAATATGTAAGAGAAGGAGTTTCTACAGATTATAGAGATTTGATGATGAGCAATGGATTTAATCAGAATTATGAATTGTCTATAGCAGGAGGCACTGAGAAAACACAACATTCTATTTCTTTAGGATATAGAGGCGAAAATGGACTTTTTAAAAATGATAATTATAAACGGTTGAATGCTAGAGTGGCATTAGATCATAAACTCTTGGAAAACTTGAAGATTGGTACTAATATTACTTATACATACAAAGATCAGAATACTCGCCGTGATCCTTTGAATATGTGTAATAAGATTGTGCCTTTGTCAAAACCTTATGATGAAAATGGAGAAGTGGTAAGATTTCCTGCACCGGGATATAATTCTCAAACGAATCCGTTGGTGGATGACGTGGATGGAGCTGTAAAAGATAATACAAAAGCGACCCGTTTTTTCGGTAGTCTGTATGTGAATTGGAATATCACAAAAGATTTGCTTTTTAGAACAACTTTAGGTGTGGATGCAAGAAATAAGAGAAGGGGGTATTATTGTTCTGCAAATTCTTTGGATGGAGAAGGTAAGGATAGTAAATCATTGAAAGAGCATACTATAGAATCGGGCATAACTTGGGAAAATGTTCTGACTTATTCTAAAATTTTGGGTGAACATGATTTTCAGATAATGGGTGGTACAAGTACTATTTATAAAAGTAAGGAGTACACCTTGGCTTCGGGTAAAGGACAGACCTATGGAGGAAATATCTATCACAATTTGGCATCGAATACCAAAGAAGTCATGATTGACAGCTATTTAAATGAGGAAAAATTAGCTTCTTTCTTCGGCCGTGTAAACTATAAGTTTATGGATCGTTATATTCTTACTGCGTCATTACGTGCGGACGGTTCTTCATTATTAGCCGATGGACATAAATGGGGATATTTCCCGTCTGTGGCGGTAGCTTGGAGAATGAATGAAGAAAGTTTTTTGAAAGGTTTTGACGAACTGTCTAATTTAAAACTTCGTTTGAGTTGGGGAGAGTCAGGGCAATCGGCTATTGATCCTTATCAGACTGTCGGACTTTTAGGTTCGTCCACTTATTCGTTTAACAATGATTTGGCTAGTGGGTTGTATCCTAAAACGATGTCGAATAAAAATCTGACATGGGAAACAACTTCTGTGTTTGATTTAGGTGTGGATTTTGGTTTCTTTAATAACCGTCTTTCTGGTTCTGTAGATGTATATAAATCATATACTAGAAATGTATTGATGAATCGTAAGATTCCATCAACTAATGGTTATGCCGAGGTTATGGAGAATATTGGTAAAACAGAAAATTTTGGTATTGACGTGGCGCTGAACTCTGTAAACATTCAAAAGAAGAATTTTACTTGGACTACAGATTTTACTCTGTCTCACAATAAAGAGAAGATTAAGGAATTGGCATCAGGAGCACTGAGAGATGAGGCAAACTCATGGTTTGTAGGTGAAGCGTTTAGAGTCTTTTATGACTATAAAAAGATAGGAATCTGGCAACTGGATGAAGCGGATGAGGCTGCTAAAAATGGGCAGAAACCTGGAGATATTAAGATTCAGGATACGGATGGTAATGGTGAAATAACTCCTGAAGACCGTGTGGTTTATAGTAAACGTCCTAAAGTTACTTTTGGTATAAATAACTCATTTACTATTCATAACTTTGAATTTTCCTTCTTTATTTATAGTCGTTTAGGCCAGTGGATTGATTACGAATTTAACAGGGGATATAAACCGGACGGATTGGAAAACAGTTCTAGTGTGGATTACTGGACTCCGGAAAATCCAACTAATAAATTCCCACGTCCCAATCGGTTTTATGGTTTTGGAAAAACTAGATATTCTTCAACTTTGAAATATGAAAAAGGGTCGTTTGTTAAGGTGAGGGATATAACTTTGGCTTATAATGTTCCTTCAAAAGTATTGTCTGGTCTAGGTTTGGGGCGTGTACGTATCTATGCAACTGCAAAAAATTTCTTTACCTTCAGCAGCATTGATAATTATGATCCGGAACGAGGAGGAGGAATATCATTTCCGATGACCAAACAGCTTGTTTTTGGTGTCAACTTGGATTTTTGATAGAGTGTATAATATTAAACGAAAGTAATTATGAAGAAAAATATATTTATATTGGCATCTTTGATGCTAACTCTAGGATGTGGTTGTGATAGTTTCTTGGATGAAACGAACTATAGTGATGTGACTTCAGAAGGAGGTTATTATGATACGGAAGCTGGATTGAATGCTGTAGTTAATGCTTGTTATACTCCTTTGCGTTTTTGGGCAGGAAGAGAGGATGCGATTGGGCTAAGTGAGACTGGAACTGATATTATTGCAGCAGGGTCGGGATGCGTGGATAATAATATGGCGGCATATACTCAGTCTTTGGATGGAACAAATTCTGCCTGTACTTTTTATTTTGACCGTTTTTATGCTGCGATAAATTGGTGTAATACAGCAATATCTCATGCAAGAACAGTACCGAATCCATCTAATGATGAGATATTGGCTACAACTTTGAACAAGCGTGAGGCGGAAGCTAGGGTTTTGCGTACATTCTATTATTGGATATTGACCGAAACTTTTGGAGATACTTATTATACAGACCAGCCTTCTACCAGTATAGTAATGAACCCTGTAAAAACTTCTACAGATGATATCTACCAATCTATGTTTGATGATTTGGATTGGGCTATCAAAAGCAAGTTGTCAACTTTGCAAAATGATGGCGGACGGGTTACCATTTGGACTGCGAAAGCTTTAAAAGCCAGACTTTTATTGACTAGAGCAAGTGAAAAAAATGATGTGGACATGTATAGACAGGCATACGATTTGGCTAAAGATGTGATAGAAAATGGTCCGTTTGAATTGGCTGAAGATTTTGCTTCAATATGGGACATGAAGAAGAGTGATGGAAACTCTAATAAAGAAGTGATATGGTATGTAGATTATTCAACAAATCAATTGTATAATTCTGAATTAGATGATAAAGCTGTTATCAGAAACGGAGGGAATAATGCACATTTACTATTTTGTATGAAGTATGATGACCAACCGGGTATGACACGTACTGCAGAATATGGTCGTCCGTTTAACCGATATATGCCAACTCGTTATTTAGTGGATTTGTTTGATGAGGAGAAAGACCAGCGTTATGCCGGCAGTTTTCGTAATTTATGGATCATGAATAATGAAAAGGGAAAAGGTAAGTATACCGCAATGACTGATACTGCCATTTATATCATTAAGGGAGAGGCAACTAAAGCTCAACGGGAATGGGCAGAAAATCGTTATCAGCTTTTTGATAGAAATGATGTGTATAATGCAGATGGTTCGACAAAGAATCTGAAACAATATCTGGAGTTAAGTAAATTTGCGGATCCTACTCGTGCATCGAAAGATGAAGATAGAAGTACTCGTGACGGCTTTATGATTCGTATTGCCGAAATGTATCTTATCGCAGCAGAGGCGGGAGCTAAAGCAAATAGAGCGGATGCCTTGGATTATATGAATAAATTGCGTATGTCTCGTGCTATATCCGGATATGAAGATGCAATGCGTGTTGAATTGTCACAAATACAAGATATTGATTTTATACTGGATGAACGTGCGCGTGAGTTGGCTGGAGAGCAGTTGCGTTGGTTTGATTTGAAACGATTTGGTAAAGAACAGTTTGTAAAGAGAATAAAAAAGTGTAACCCTGATGCTGCAAATGTGGACGAACATCATTGGGTACGTCCATTCCCTCAGACATTCTTGGATGCTATTGAAAATAAAACGGAATTTACTCAAAATACGGGTTATAAATAATGAAGAAATATGTTATAGCTTTTTGCTTGTTGGGAATGAGCGGAGGGTTTGTTTCTGCTCAGGACTATGTTTCAAAAGTATGGGTGTCAGACCAAGGTGATGGAACTTATAAAAATCCAGTGCTTTATGCGGATTATTCTGATCCTGACGCATGTAGGGTTGGAGATGATTATTATTTGACTTCATCGAGTTTTGGTTGTTTACCCGGTTTGCAAATATTACATTCCAAGGATTTGGTGAATTGGAGTATCATTGGTGCGGCATTACCTTATGCCGTACCTCCCATAAGCGATCATTCTCCACAGCATGGGAATCGTGTATGGGCTCCTAGTATCCGCTATCATAACGGGGAATTCTATATTTTTTGGGGAGATCCCGATCAAGGGGTTTATATGGTGAAATCCTCAAAAGTGGAGGGACCTTGGAGTGAGCCGGTTTTAGTAAAATCAGGTAAAGGTATCATTGATACAACGCCTCTTTGGGATGATGACGGACGGGTGTACATGGTACATGCTTATGCAGGTAGTCGTGCCGGTTTAAAAAGTGTCATAGCTATTTGTGAATTAAATGCTGAGGCAACTCAGGCCATAACTCAGTCTCGTATTATTTTTGACGGGCATGAAGCTCATGAAACTTGTGAAGGACCCAAATTTTATAAACGTAATGGATATTATTATATTTTCCATCCGGCAGGCGGTGTGGCTACCGGGTGGCAGGTAGTGTTACGTTCGAAAAATATCTATGGACCTTATGAGTGGAAGACTGTATTGGCTCAAGGAGAAACTGAGATAAACGGGCCTCATCAAGGGGCATGGGTGGACACTACTACAGGAGAAGACTGGTTTTTACATTTTCAAGATGTAGGTGCACATGGCCGTTTGCTTCATCTTCAGCCTATGAAATGGGTGGATGACTGGCCTGTCATAGGAATAGATAAAGATGGAGATGGTTGCGGAGAACCGGTATTATTCTATAAGAAACCAGATGTTGGTAAAAAGTATTCTGTTTGTACTCCTCAGGAAAGTGATGAGTTTAATAGTCAGATTTTGTCTCCACAATGGCAGTGGAATGCTAATATCAACGAAAAATGGATGTTTTGTAATGGACAAAATGGATATATACGTCTTTATTCTTATCCTGTTACAGATAGTTATAGGAATTTATGGGATGTCCCAAATTTGTTGTTACAAAAGATCTCTGCTCCTAATTTTACAGCGACAACTAAATTAACTTTCAAACCCACTAAGAAATATACAGGTGAGCGTACAGGATTAGTTGTAATGGGATTGGATTATGCAGGGGTGTTCGTGGAGAATACTAAAGATGGGCTGGTATTGTCTCAGTCTGTGTGTGATGAGGCTGACAGGGGTAGTCTGGAAAAAATCAATGCATCTGTTCCTTTGGAAGGTAATACAATTTATCTGAAATCAACGTTTTCCACAAAGGACAGAAAAAATGCAGGTAATGAAGGAGGACATGATTTAGTGGTGATGTGTAAATTTAGTTATAGCACGGATGGAAGGACTTACAGAGCGTTAGGTATACCATTCCGAGTGAAAGAAGGTAGATGGATTGGTGCTAAAACGGGTTTGTTTTGTACTCGTCCGTCTATTCAAACGAATGATGGCGGTTGGACTGATGTGGATTGGTTCAGGATAGACAAATAAAAGAGGTCGGAGGAAAATATTGCAGGAATAACTAGATTATTATGGCCACTTATATGAAGTCTGTCTAGCTAAAATGGAAAAGTGCTGTTCCTGTTTGAGGAATAGTACTTTTTTTTATATTGTCTGTAACAGAGAATATTGGAGAGGCATCTTTTTTTCGGGTTTAACTCGTCATTATCAAGAGGATTTGCTACATTTGCAATTTGTTAAAGTGAGAGCCAACTAATAAAAACGATATGAACGAAGATTTTAGAGAGGACTTGAAGAAAGCCTGCGAGGTGATGCAGAAGGGGGGAGTGATTCTTTATCCTACTGATACGATTTGGGGAATAGGTTGTGATGCCACTAACCCGGAGGCGGTGAGGCGGGTTTATGATATAAAGAAGCGTGTTGACAGTAAAGCTATGCTGGTATTGGTGGACAGTGATGTGAAAGTGGATTTTTATGTGAGCGACGTTCCGGCTGTAGCTTGGGATTTGATAGAATTTACTACAAAGCCATTGACTATTATTTATGAAGGGGCACGTAATCTGGCTGAGAACTTGCTGGCCGAAGACGGTAGTGTGGGCATTCGTGTCACGGCCGAGGAATTCTCCAAACAATTATGTTTCCGTTTTCGCAAGGCTATCGTTTCTACTTCTGCCAACATAAGCGGCCAGCCTTCACCTGCCAACTTCGGCGAGATCACTGAGGAAGTGAAACAAGCGGTGGATTATATTGTGGAATATAGACAAAACGAAGTGGGACACCCTAAGCCATCCAGCATCATTAAACTGGGTAAAGGGGGGGAAGTAAAGATTATTAGAGAGTAAAGAAAAGAATGGATGCAATTATAGACGAAAATAAGAAAAGTTGGTTGCAGCGCTTTATCTTATGGCGCGAAAAGAAGATAAAAGAGAAGCAGTTTATTCTTATATTAAGCTTTCTTGCCGGTATTTTTACGGCATTGGCCGCGTGGTTCTTGAAGTTCCTGGTGGAATGGATCAAAGAGTTTCTGACAGAAAACTTTGATTCTACAGGGGTCAACTGGTTGTATTTGGTGTATCCCGTTATTGGTATCTTTCTGACCGGATTGTTCATCCGTTATGTGGTGAAAGATGACATCAGTCATGGGGTGACGAAGATATTATATGCCATATCCCGTCGGCAAAGCCGTATCAAGCGGCATAACACATGGTCGTCTGTGATAGCCAGTGCCATAACGATCGGTTTCGGTGGTTCGGTAGGAGCGGAGGCTCCGATTGTGCTCACCGGTTCGGCTATCGGCTCTAATCTGGGCAGTGTGTTCAAGATGGAACATAAGACCTTGATGCTGTTGGTGGGATGTGGTGCGGCAGGTGCGGTGGCGGGTATTTTCAAGGCTCCCATTGCAGGTTTGGTGTTTACGCTGGAAGTCTTGATGATTGATTTGACGATGGCGTCATTGCTGCCTCTTCTTGTCTCCTGTGTCACGGCGGCTACGGTCTCTTATATTCTGACCGGTCCCGATGCCATGTTCAAGTTCCACATGGATGAACCGTTCTTGATGGAGCGCATTCCTTCGGCGATCCTGTTGGGTATTGCGTGCGGATTGGTTTCCTTGTATTTCACACGGGCCATGAATGCGGTGGAGAATATATTCCGTCGCTATGAGAGCCCGTATGTCAAGCTGGCTATAGGTGGTGTGATGCTGAGTATCTTGATATTCCTTTTTCCTCCATTGTATGGTGAAGGATATGATACCATTAATTTATTGCTGAACGGCGTGACCAATCAGGATTGGAATACGGTGATGAACAATTCCATCTTTTATGGGTTTGACAATTTGCTGCTCGTCTATCTGGCCATGATCGTACTTTTCAAGGTCTTCGCCTCCAGTGCGACGAACGGTGGCGGTGGCTGTGGTGGTATCTTTGCTCCCAGTTTGTTTCTGGGATGTATCACCGGGTTCATCTTTGCTCATTTTTGTAATGAATTGCATATAGGTCCTTATATTCCGGAGAAAAATTTTGCTTTGCTGGGCATGGCGGGATTGATGTCGGGAGTGATGCATGCTCCGCTGACGGGGATTTTTCTGATTGCGGAACTGACCGGCGGGTATGACCTGTTCCTTCCGTTGATGATGGTATCTGTCAGTTCTTATCTCACCATTATGATATTCGAGCCACATAGTATTTATTCAATGCGTTTGGCTAAGAAAGGTGAATTGATAACGCATCATAAAGACAAGGCCGTACTGACTTTGATGAATATTGACAGTGTGGTGGAGACTGATTTTGACAAAGTGCGGCCTGATATGGATTTAGGCGAGATGGTTAAAGTCATTTCGCAGGCCAAACGTAATTTATTTCCGGTGGTGGATGTCAATGGAGAGCTTTTGGGCATTGTGGTGCTGGATGATATCCGTAACATCATGTTCCGTCAGGAGCTATATCATCGTTTCAAGGTGGAAAAATTTATGATTTCTCCTCCGGCACGGATCAATGTTGCTGATTCTATGGAAGAAGTGATGAAGAAGTTTGATGATACAAAGGCTTGGAATCTACCTGTGATTGATGAAGAAGGAAAATACAAAGGATTTGTTTCCAAGTCGAAGATCTTTAATTCGTACCGGCAGGTATTGGTTGATTTCTCTGAAGATTAAATAATGTAAGTATATGGAAAAGAAAGATTTGCGGATCGTATATATGGGCACTCCCGATTTTGCGGTGGAGAGCCTGAGAAGACTGGTTGAAGGAGGTTACAATGTAGTAGGTGTGATAACCATGCCTGACAAGCCGATGGGACGGCATGGCAGTGTGTTGCAGCCTAGTCCGGTGAAGGAGTATGCTGTTTCTCAAGGCCTTCGGGTGCTTCAGCCGGAGAAATTGAAGGATGAGGCATTTGTAGAGGAACTCCGGTCTTTACAAGCCGATTTACAAATTGTCGTTGCTTTCCGTATGCTTCCCGAAATAGTATGGAACATGCCGCGTCTGGGTACATTCAACCTGCATGCCTCTTTATTGCCCCAATATAGAGGGGCGGCTCCTATAAACTGGGCGGTGATAAACGGAGATACGGAAACAGGAATTACGACTTTCTTCTTGAAACATGAGATAGATACCGGCGAGATTATCCAGCAGGTGCGTGTTCCCATTGCGGATACGGATAATGTGGAGATTGTGCATGATAAGCTGATGCACCTGGGCGGTGAACTGGTGCTGGAAACAGTGGATGCCATTTTGGATGGCAGCGTAAAGCCCGTTCCCCAGGAGGATCTGATCAGGCAGGAGACAGAATTGCGTCCGGCACCGAAGATTTTTAAAGAGACCTGCCGTATAGACTGGAATAAAGGCGTGAAGCGGGTTTATGACTTTATTCGCGGATTGTCTCCTTATCCTGCCGCATGGACCGAACTTTGTGTGGGCGATGGGACACGCCAGGTTCTGAAAATATATGAAGCGGAAAAAGTTTTTGCTTCCCATGAGATGAATGTAGGTGATATCCGTACGGATATGAAGACTTATTTTCAGATTGCGGTAAATGACGGATTTATCAATGTGCTCACCTTGCAGTTGGCAGGCAAGAAACGTATGAATGTGGCTGATTTCCTGAGAGGTTACAGAACTTCGGATAATAATAAGGTGGAATAGATAGTGCGTTAGAAAGCTCGCTTTTTCAAGTACGTCCGCAGGGAACTTACGTACGTATGTGTAGGGCTACACATACGTACAGGCTTATGCGGACGTATCCTTTTTTCTCTAGTATCGGTTGATGAGCTCTTTTGCCTTGTTTACGGCAGTGGTGGGAGAAACTCTGTCCATTCCCAATTCATCAAACATTTGCAGGGCCTTGTCTATCTTTTTGATAGCTCCTTTATTCCCTTTTTTCTCGAACTCCTCTTTCAGAATACGTACTTTTTCAAAAGATTGTACCCCTTCTGTCAGGCGTTCCAAACGGATGGATGAACGGGCGCCCGGATAAATCATATAAGTGTCACCGGCAGCCCAAGCCGTGAAACGGCTGTCCTGCAACGGATGTTGAACCCAGCTGTTTAAAGCCCAGCGAAGATAGCCGTCCAAATTTTCTTTTGCGCTATGCCATGCCAGCCATTCAGCTTCGGCAGGTTCACTGAAAGTAAAGGTATTGGGGCGGGGTTCTGTGCAGCAGGTATAGTAAGTGGTCACTTTGCCTGCCTTACGGCGTGTTTCAATCTCTTCGGGAGTAAACTTCTCGGCAATGGTGATGCAGTAGTCATCCATGTCATCCAATAATTCTTTGTGATACGTCCCTGCCAGCGAGACTTTAAAGTCCTTATCAGCCTTGCGGATTACCTTCAATGTCTCCTGCATGTCCTTCATCGGACGTTCATCCATAGCGATGTGAGTAATATTGAACCATCCTTTGGCTTTCAGATGTCGTGCAAAATCTTGCAGCATATTCATCCAGAACGCTTCGTATGCAGCTTCGCCCGGTTTGGCATCCAGAAATTTGAAAGAGTTGCTGGCCTGATCGAAATACTGGAAAGAAAGGCGCCAAGGAACCATGGAATAGCAGCTGATTTGTTTCTTGACGCCAAGGCTCATCATGAATTCCACCCATTTATCGAATACGGTATAGTCAAAGTACCAGGTACCATCCGCTTTTTTCAGCCAGGTGACCATGCTTTCAAAAGCATCGTAGGTCTGTCCGTTCCAGGGCTTGTGCATAATGGAGGCGGTAATTACCTTGCCGCCTGCATCGGCATACAGTTTCATCAACGGACGCATCAAATCGAAATGTTTCTTGCTGAACGGTTCTACATTATAGTAGCGGGATACTGCGTATGGGTTCTGCCATAAGTCCAGATGGAAAGCCCATTCGGAAGGAGGAGGCAGGGTACGGTTCTTCACTTGGATATTCAGTTTTAATTCAGCCAGTGTATTACCGTCGGACTTTACAGTGACGGTTCCTGTATATTTTCCGGCCTTGGCTTGACGAGGCACGTTGATGCTGATCCATCCCCCTTGGGTGGAATGGGCGGGGATGGTCAGGGCGGGGGTGATGTGGTCTATTACATCTGCCACTAGAGTTGAGTCAAAGTCGGCGCTATTGCGGTATCCGCATGCACCCAGACCGTCTTTGTTCAGTTCGTCAGTCATGACATAGCGTACAAATGCTGTCTGGATATCCTCTTTGCTGATGGTATTTCCGCCGGAGGTCAGATCGCTTGCAATGAAAGTCAGATCATTCAGTGTCTCAGGAGTCCATACGACCAGTTGGGCCGATATCTTTTCACCTTTCCATGCAGTGAGGTTTATACTTTTCTGTGTATTACGGATAGGTGCCGGTTCCTCTTTTTTATAGCGGATGTCTGTGCTGCCCCAACTGATTTGCGGAGCGGTTACGTCAGTCCATAAAGTGGAATTGGTGGCGATAGGATTGGCTGCTTCCTCATAATATTCGGAAGTTTGGGCGCTCATGTATGTTGATGACAACAACAGGGCACCTAGGAATAGAAGTTTTTTCATGGTTTATTATAATTGGTTGAAGTTACAAAGGTAACTCAGTGAGGGTTAATTTCCAAATAGGAACGGTGGAGTTTGCATAATTCCGGAGGAATATGTGTTTGGGGCATCATATTCTCATCTCCGGTAATATCGGGAAATAAGGAGGAACGACATTTTGAAAATAAAATAAGACGGGAAACATCACGTCCCCCGTCTTACGAACTCTTTTTGCCTTATGCTAATACCTTGATTAAGCGAAACATTTAAAATCTCTTTTTATAAATAATCCGTCTTGTTGAAATAGAAATTAGAAGTTGTTTTTACCTGTATCCCACCATAGACGTGTACCCCCATTGTCTGCACCGCCAAGGGCACTCGTTAATTGCTGATAAAGCTGGGGCTGATCGGTAGCCAGATTGGATGGATAAGGCAGACGGCGGATCATGATGTCTGTGTCAATTGTTCCTTGGCTTTCATTGTGTAATACTTTGAATAGTTTAGGATAACCGGTGCGACGTTGTTCCGCCCATGCTTCTCCTCCTTCAGGATACATGGCCAACCATTTTTGGGTAATGATGCGTTCCAGTTTTTCTTCGTTGCCGACGGTGTCATTCCATTTCGGGGTAATGCTGGATGCAGCTTTCATGTTGCATGTTGCATCGAATACGTCTTTATAGTCAATAGGTTTGCTTTCACTATCCAAGTATTCTTCCACTCCTGTTGCTTTCCATTGTTCAAAAGAAAGTCTGACTCCTGTTTCATAGCAGTTCTTGACATTTTCTGATGAAAAGCCTCGTAAAGCGGCTTCTGCACGTAAAAACCAGACTTCGGCTGCGGTCATTAGCGGAGCGGGAGTTTCCACTTGTATGGTGGAGCGTGCATGATATTTGTACGCATTGTTTTCGGCCGGTATGTTCTTCTCTCCACCCAGTCCCATGGGGATGCCTTTAAATGTTCCACTATAATCGAATAAAGGTTTGTAGTTGCCCGGTACTCCTTCGTTTCCGCCTACGGCAGGAGTGAAATATTTGGATGCGCGTGGGTCACCATAGCCCGTGAGCAATGATTCCATATTGGCGCTGGCATAAACCTCCCACCAAGACAATCCAATGGTTCCAAGCGGATTCTTATATCCTTTTTCAGTAGATACGAACACACCTTGAGCATTGGTCTCAATTAGTCCATGCTTGTCATTAAGGGCTTTTTGTGCTTCAGTTTGAGCCAGATTCTTGTCCACATTGGATACGCGCATTGCCAGGCGCAGTCGCAGGGAGTTGGCCCAGCGGGACCATGCTGACAATGTCCGGTTGCCCGATTGCATAAGGATATCATGTTCGGCAAAAGCATTTTCGGGGATGCCTTCCGCCAAAGCTTCATCTAACAGTTCGATGCCTTTGTCCAGATCTGCAAACATGGCTTTGTAGGTAGCCTCCTGGCTGTCCGGGACAAAATCCATGAAGTCACTATATAAGATTGCTCCATAAATATCAGTCAAGCGGTGCAAAGTGGCTACTTTCAGTATTTTGTTAATCCCTAAGAACTGTTTTCTGTCTGTATTGGCAGCCTCACATTTGTTAATCGCTGAGACGGTGTATTGATAAGTGTAGCTCCATGCTGCCGAGTTCCATCCATCGTTCAGGTTGTAGCATGAGTTGTTGGGGAAAAACTTGGATGCCATATCATGGAAATATCCCGCAAACATGTCCACATTCAGATTTTGTATAATCTGGAAGGTCCAGTCAGTACCACCCGGAGCTGGGTCGTTGAAATAAATGCCTTGTTCTATGGCTTGGAAATACATGGTATTTCCTGCAAAGTCCATACCTTGTTTGTCTTCGGTGTAAGCTCCGTCTTCTGTATTGAATTTTTCGAAATGATCTGTACAGGCGGTTAGGGCACTGCTGATTAATAGTAAAGCTAATATTTTGTTTTTCATGATGATTGTCTATTTTAATAGTTGGATAAATTAAAATGAGAATTTAACATTGAAACCTAAACTGCGTGTAGTCGGCATACCGAATACATCCACACCTTGGTTGGCGTTTCCAACAGACAGCACAGCATCCGGATCGAAAGGTGCGTCTTTATGGAAGAAGAACAAGTTACGGGCTATTAATGAAACATTCAGTTCTTTGATGGCACGTGTCTTCGCCAAAAATTTCTGTGGAAAATTGTACCCGATGGAAAGTTCACGCAGCCGGATGTTGGTCGCGTCATACATATACTGTTCGGTGACACCGTCTTTATCGCCGATCGTGGTATAGAATTTTTGTATATTTTCAATGTGGGTGCCTTCAAGATCTACATATCCTCTGTCCATGGCTTCACCGACAGTCTTGCTGACTCCGTGGGAATCAAGATATCCTTGTGTGAAAGACATGACTTTTCCACCAAAGCGTGCGTCAATCAGGAAATTAACATTGAATCCGTAAATATTGAATGAGTTGCTCCATCCTATTGTACAATCAGGGTTACTATTGCCTAAGTATTGCTGGCGGTCATTGAGTACCATCGGCATCCCGTCATCGCCGAACTTTATCTGGCCTTTATCATCTCTTGCATAAGCGTTGCCATAAATATCTCCTAATGACCCTCCTTCTTTAACGATCATACGATAGGCCATATTCAGACCGTCTTGTCCATAAGCAAAAGAGGTGAAGCCCGGGGCTAATTCCACTACTTTGTTTTTATTGGTAGCTATATTGAACTGGGTTCTCCAGCGGAAATTCTCTGATTGTACAGGCACTCCGCCAATGGTCAGTTCAATACCCGTGTTACTGATTTTTCCGGCATTGATCATTTTGTATGCATAAGCGGAACCCGGCAGCATGGGAACAAGCAAGAATTGATTCTTTGTAATTGTTTTATACCAGGTAAAATCAATGTCCAGTCTGTGCTGTAAGAACTTGAATTCCGCACCTACCTCCCAGGAATCTGAAATCTCTGGCTTCAATGTCCCGTCATTATAGTTTATCACTTGTTTGATAACGCCGCCCATTCCGATAGTGGGATATAGATTGGCTTGATAAAGTGGCAGTGTATTGCCGACTTCGGCAAATGAACCACGGATTTTTGCAAAATTAATCCATTCGGGCAGATCAATCGTTTTGTTTAACAGCCAGGAAAGACCTACTGACGGGTAGAAGAATCCGGAGTCCATGCTGTCTGTACCATAAAGTGTGGAAGACCAGTCGTTGCGGGCAGTCAAATCTAAATAGACGGCATCGGCATACCCAATCTGGGCAGTGGCGAATACAGACTGCATTTCATTTTTAGCGTTGAAAGAGGCGCTTCCGTCACCCGAAGACATATTACCATAATTGATGTTGGTAGGGGTAAATACGTTGGGGTGATAAAGACCTGCCAGATGGGAATCCATACTCAGTGTATTCGATTTCGTATAATTAATGGATGTGCCCAAAACAGCGTTTAAACTGATTTTATTCCAGCTTTTGTTGAACATGGCCATGAAATCCGCATAAGCCATCAGTTCATCATGGTTGCTGTACGCATAGCGTCCGTTATCGGTTTTGGAATCCCAGTCACCACCGCAAAGGGTAGGAGAAGTGGAGGCCCACATTTGCTGTTCATATCTGTCACTGATATAATCCAGTGTGCCTCGGGCCTGTAATTTCATCCAGCTGGTTACTTCTAAAGCGGCGCTTAAAGAGGCAATGGTACGCATACGTGTATCCTGGTTGGTCACACGGTTGACAAGCCAGTATGGATTTCCTTCCATTCCGTCGGATACGTCCTTGTACCAGTTGTGCTTGGGCATATTACGTACATCATCCCATATCTCGCCACTTTTGTAGGGTTCCATGTCCATACCTCGTGGAAAGGTATATAAGCCTACCAACGGATTCAGGTAAAGGCCGCCTGAAGTGGGACGGTTTTTTACAGATTGATGAATGATATTGACATTTCCATCCAGTGTGAGCTTGTCATTGAAGAATTTGCCGGTTTCACGGAAAGTAAGGTTATGTTTGTTCAGTTTATTTGAACTGATGATACCTTTTCCATAAGTGTTTGAGTATGAAAAGTAAGTTTGGGCTTTATCATTTCCTGTGGACATTGTCAGAGAGTTGATGGTAGTCACACCGGTAGAAAAGAAATCGCCTAAATTATCATAATTCTTCATACTTTCTTTTTCCCAATTCTGATTATAAGAATTCTGGTATTCCGGAAGACTGATGGCTGAATCGAAAGTGGTGTTGGTTGAGAAAGTGACGCGGGTAGATCCTGCATGTCCTTTCTTGGTAGTGATCATGATAACACCGTTGGCTGCCTGTGAACCGTAAAGTGCTGCAGCTGATGCTCCTTTCAATACGGAGATGGACTGTATATCTTCCGGGTTGATGTTGGAAATACCATCACCCGAATCACGATTTCCAGAGTCATTGTTGCCTCCCATGGTCGTCATGGCCTGTACGGAAGTGCTGTTCAGCATAGGGACACCGTCGATCACGTAAAGGGGCTGGTTGTTTCCATTTTCATAAGCCGAGCGTATACCACGAATTGATACTTTGGCGGAGCCTCCTAAACCGGATGAGTTTTTCGTGATAGTGACACCGGCTATTTTGCCTTCCAGTGAATTAATCATATTGGCATCCTTGACGCGGGTCATATCATCTCCGTTGATTTGTTGTACGGAGTAGGTCAGAGTTTCTGATTTTCGTTTGATTCCCATGGCTGTCACTACCACTTCGTTCAGTTTCAGTGTCTCATCGGCCATCTTGATAGTCAGGTTCGTTTTTCCGGCAACCGGTATGGTTATTGTGTTATAACCGATATAAGATACAACCAGTTGTGCGTCAGCGGGTACTTCCAGCGTAAAGTTACCGTCAATATCGGTAATTGTACCGTTAGTGGTACCTTGCTGGATGATGTTTGCACCGATAATGGCTTCGCCCTGCATATCCGTTACAATACCTTTTACTGTGATTGTATTCTGCTGTCTCACTTCTTCGCAGGCTGTGTTGCTTTCTTTTGTCAAAACAATGTTTTTGCCTTCCATGACATAGGTGATACCTGTTCCGGCAAAAACCTCATCCAATAGTTCAGACACAGCTTTATTGTTTGCGTTGATTTTCACCTTGCGGTTCAAGTCTACGTTCTTCTTATTATATACAAACAGGTAATTGGTCTGTGATTCGATGGCAGAGATCAGTTGGGCTACCTTCATGTCGTTGGCATCCAAATTGACTTTGGCATTCTGAGAGTGCACATCCATACTGAATGCGCTGAATGCTGTGGCTAACAGAAGAATTAAGGCGATCTTCATAGTTCGTAATATTTGTTTAAAAGCTAAACTTTTTGGGTATAAATACCCTTCCAAAGAAATTTTTCTCATATCTTTGTAATGTGTTAAGTTAATAAATTTGATTAAGGTCAATTGTTAGCTGTCGAATCGGGGAGTATGGGGGTACTTTCCGATTCTTTTTTTCAAAGGTTTTATGTAATCATAACGGTTCATTTTTTAAGGTTAAACTTCTATGGTGATTTTATTCTATAGTTATCTTGTTATGTTCGTTATCAATATTGTATGTAAACGGATGATCTTTCTGTATCACTTTTAGTATATGCTCTATGCCATCCAGATCTTTGAACTTGCCTGTGCAACGGTAGTTCTCTAAGACTTTGGGATTCTTCACGGTTATCTTATAATTGTAATATAGGGCAATCTTGTCCAGTAATTCTTTAAATGGAACGTCATCAAAGTAATAAATGCCTTGTATCCATGCCAGAGCATTGTTGCTGTTCATTTCACCTGTTTGGTATTTACCGTTTTCCATTGAGAAATACTTTCCTTTCGTCAGGCTGGTGATGGGCTTCCCTTCTTTAGTATCATTGGCGAGCAGGTTGATGGAACCTTCTATCAGTCTGGCTATGAAACTGTTTGAACCTTTATAAGAACATACGTCGAATTTTGTTCCGGTGACTTGCACCTTTATGTTTTCTGTCTGCACGTAAAAAGGAATTTCCTTGTTGTGCGCTACCTCGAAATAGGCTTCTCCGTCCAACATTACCTTGCGATCTTTTTTGCCGAAGTTCTCATCATAAGTCAATGTGGTCTGGGAGTTCAGCCATACCACAGAGCCGTCGGGAAGATCCATCTGCGCGCGTTGGCCTGCCGGGATGCGGATGGTTTGTGACAATTGTTGCTTGGGCTTGTGCATGTGTGGCAGATCCATAACGAAGACAATGGCCACCATGGCGGCAATGGCAAGTAGCGGATACAGGTATAGATGTCCCTTCGGCTTCTGTTGTATGTTCGAATCGTCCGAGAAAAGGGTGACATCAAACAACATCCGCTCTTTCAGAAAGCGTTCCTTGTTCTCGGCGCTGCTTTCCGTCCATTCCACAATTTGGTTCTCCTCCTTCTCGGTGGTTTCCCCTCTGAAATATTTATGTAGCAATTCAGTCTTCATTCTTTCCGCGTTTTGTATATATAACAGGATAGTTGGAGACAACCCTAGCGGGAAAATGATTTTTTTTTCGATTTTCTTAAAAAGAGTGGTTTTTACTCTCTTTTTTCATTTCAGATAAAATTATTACTGCCCTGACACATTGCTAATAAAAAATATTCGTAACTTTGCAACACCCAAAAATAAGCGAGATTGTATTTATACACTATAAACAAAAATAAGAGATTATGATGACAATTGACAAATTCAACTTTGCCGGTAAAAAGGCAATTGTCCGTGTGGACTTCAATGTACCTTTGGACGAAAATGGTAAAATTACTGATGATACTCGTATCCGTGGTGCTCTTCCTACCTTGAAAAAAGTGTTGGCTGATGGTGGCAGCTTGATTATCATGTCACACATGGGTAAACCCAAAGGTAAGGTAAATGCTAAATATTCATTGAGTCAGATTGTCGATGCTGTTTCTGAAAAATTGGGTGTGCCTGTGAAATTTGCTCCTGATTGTGCAAAAGCCGGTGATGCTGCGGCTGCTTTGAAACCGGGTGAAGTCCTGTTGTTGGAAAACTTGCGTTTCTATCCTGAAGAAGAAGGAAAGCCTGTTGGCATTGACAAAGAAGATCCTGCATACGAAGATGCCAAGAAGGCTATGAAGGCTTCTCAGAAAGAGTTTGCCAAGACTTTGGCTTCATACGCTGACTGCTATATCAATGACGCATTCGGTACTGCTCACCGCAAACATGCTTCTACTGCTGTTATTGCTGATTATTTTGATGCAGACCATAAGATGTTGGGTTACTTGATGGAAAAAGAAGTTCAGGCTGTTGATAATATCCTGAAAGATATCAAACGTCCGTTCACTGCTATCATGGGTGGCTCTAAGGTATCTACCAAGATTGGTATCATTGAAAACCTGATGGATAAAGTGGATAACTTAATCCTTTGCGGTGGTATGACTTATACTTTCGCTAAAGCTCAAGGCGGAAAGATTGGTAACTCTATCGTGGAAGATGATAAATTGGATTTAGCTCTTGATATCATTGCTAAGGCTAAGGCTAAAGGTGTGAATCTGGTATTGGGCTCTGACTGTGTGGCTGCTGATGCATTCTCTAATGATGCTCATACTCAGGTTGTTCCTGCAAATAATATTCCTGAAGGATGGGAAGGTCTGGATGCTGGTCCTGAAACTCAGAAGGCATTTGCCGCTGCTATTGAAGATGCCAAGACTATTTTGTGGAACGGTCCTGCAGGTGTATTCGAATTCGATAACTTTACTGCCGGTTCACGTGCTATCGCTGAGGCTATCGCTAAAGCAACCAAGAACGGTGCGTTCTCATTGATTGGTGGTGGTGACTCTGTAGCTTGTATCAACAAGTTCGGTATGGCTGACCAGGTTTCTTATATCTCGACCGGTGGTGGTGCTTTGCTGGAAGCAATCGAAGGAAAAACTCTTCCGGGGGTTGCAGCTATCAAAGGTGAATAATTAATTCCTTATTATATATAAAATGAGGTTGTGTCAGCGTTTTGACACAACCTCATTTTTTATAATGAATAAAGGTATATCATTCACATCCGTACGCATATCCTGTATGTACATAGTAGCAGTCGAAATTTAGTGGGGGCAGGGGGAGGTAATAACCCCAGTGGCGGGATCGAA
This sequence comes from Phocaeicola sartorii JCM 17136 = DSM 21941, assembly GCF_054653615.1. Lineage (NCBI taxonomy): Bacteria > Pseudomonadati > Bacteroidota > Bacteroidia > Bacteroidales > Bacteroidaceae > Phocaeicola > Phocaeicola sartorii. The sequence continues at coordinate 3,661,992 of NZ_BAAIFW010000005.1, read as the reverse complement.
TAAAAGCCCCACTAAAATTCTACAGCTCCCTATGCATAGGCCTGTACATAACTTACGTGTAGTTCCATGCAGGTGTACGTGTAAAAACGTGCTTTCTATGCTTATTTCAATAATTATCAAAAAAAACGGCTAAGAAATGTTTCCTATATTTAAGAATTTATTATATTTGCATCAATTACTCTACTATGGTGTAATAGAGTATTGCATATTTTAAGAAGCGTTATTGAAATTATCTTCTATCATCAAACTTCGCAACTTTGAGCTGTACCTGAAGATGATAACAACAACGCTCACGTCTGTGTTGTATACCTGCCATTGCTGTGGCATCTATATACCTAAGGGCGTGGGTGGCTGTTGTTTATCTAGGTACAAGGCAATGCGAAGGCCCGATGATAGGATAAACAAGATACAGCCCTCACGCTTTTTTTTATTGTTAACCGCCGAACAGGGGAGGGGGAGTTAGGCAAAGTCTTTTGACAAGATAGACTGATCTAACATTTACAGACGTATGAAAGCAACACTACAACCGGGAGTGCAACTCTTTGTATCCCGTTATCTGTCAAGTCGAGGTTGCGGAGACAAAATCTATGTCACCGGACCGCCAGGAATCTTCTGCCCGCAGACGGCAATTATGACATCTTATAAAGTATTCTATATTACATAATTGGGGCGGATAATGTCTGAACAAAATCATTGAAAAATTAAAATCTAAATTTTATTGTACGAAGTTTATGGAAACAAATAATATGGAAATGTATGAAGCTCCGAAAGTGGAGGTTATTGAGGTAGAGGTAGAAAAGGGATTTGCAGTAAGCGGAGAAGAAGGTAATTGGACTCCGGGTCAAGTATAAAGGTTGGACTTAAATTGAAAATCATGAAAAAGTATATTATTGGCTTGATGGCTGTTACTTCGTTGGCAAGTTGCAGCAATGATGAGATATGGACAACTTCTACTGACGGGCAGAGCGTTATTAACGCTGCGTTTGAAGGTAAACCGCAGCCGCGTGTTGGTTTTACAGATACGACTCCAGCTGTATTCTTTTGGAATGCAGATGATAAAATATCAGTACATACTACGAATACCTCCAATCCGTTTGTGGTTTATTCTTTGGCAAGTGGGGCGGGAACTGGAAGTGCTCAATTTCAAGGTACTTTAGTCGGAGAGGCAACAACAACCTCGGTTTGTGCTCTTTATCCATCTAACAGTAGGCATAAATACAATGAGGGTGGACTGACTTACCACATGGCAGATTCTTATACTTATGCTAATGCGGATGGTCAGTTTGGATTGTTGAACGGTGGCGTATCCAATAGTACAAATGCGCCGATGCTTGCTAAAATTGCTACACAGGGAAGCATGGATTTAAGTTTTAAACATTTGGGGGGAGTATTCTGCTTTCAGATAGCTAAAATACCGGCTGATGCAACAAAGTTTGTATTTACTGCTAATACGAAAATAACCGGAGACTTTACGGTGAATTTAAGTGAGGATACCCCTTCTATCTCAACAATATCGGAAGCAACTCAAACGTCTACAACAGATGAAGGTAAGACTGTTACTATCAACTTTACTGCCGGTACGGAAAAGAGAGTATTTTATATTCCGGTTCCTACAGGCACTTATATGGGGTTTGGTTGGGAAATAAAAAATGCAAATGATAAAGTGCTGGCTTCTTTTCAATCGGATGCGTCAAATACGATAAATCGGGCCACTTTGCTGAAAATGCCGTTGCTTACTTGTTCTACCGTAACGGGAGGAATCACATCGAGTGTTCAGAATGTTTCCGATTTGAATCAGTTGTTGCAAACCGGTGATTCTGCTGAAACATTGCCTACCAGTGTTACGGTAACTACTGCAAAGGACATTGATACAGCTATTGAGATTCCTGCTGCCTATACTTCTTCATCTACAGAGGGGGATACTCCCAACGTATTGAATCTGACTTTTAATGAAGTTCCTACAGCGGCAACCGGTGGGGATGGGGCCATTGAGATAAAAGAAAGTTTGGGCAGCAGTACAACGACTCCTGCTGAATCTAAGGCTTCTATTGAAATCGCTATCCCCAAAGTGAAAAGTTCAGATCAGGAAAGCGCCCCTTCATTTAATATCACCTTGCCTGCGGCTACAGTAACTTTAGCAGCAGCGGAGGAGGCTACTACTTATAACAAGATAGTGGCAACTACGGCAACCAATACATTGATTGTTGATAAAGGCGTAACGGTTAAAGAACTGATTGTTAAGGGTGGTAATGTAAGAGCAAAGACGGGTAGCACTATAACTCAAATAACTCGCGATCAGACTAATTCAGCAACTGTTATTATCTACAAGGAAGGGGGAGCGGAACTACCCGATCTGTCCGACAATAATGTATTTACAGTTGTTGATGTGGCAGTAGCGGAAATGGAAGAAGTTGCCCGAAATGGTGGAACTTATACTCTTACCACAGACTTGACGGGAGATTTCACTATTTCCGCAACGAATGAAGTTATCATCAATTTGAACGGTCATAAAATTACCAACAAATCTGGCGATACATTTACCGTCAACTATGGTAGTAGCCTGACCATTAACGGAAATGGTACAGTGGATAATGTAAGTCATGGAAAAGCTTGTGTCTATAATAACGGTACGGTAATTCTTAATGGCGGAACCTATACGCGGAGTAAGGAAAACGGTCAGAATTCAGAAAGTTCAGGTGGTAACAGCTATTATAATATTCTGAATCATGGCGAGATGACGATTAATCCAAATGTGGAGATATCGCAAAACGGGCATTATTCTTCGATGATAGCCAATGGGTATTATGATTATACCAATACGAATCCGCGAAATGGATATGTAAGCGGTACCAATCATCAGAACCCTTCACTTATCATTAACGGTGGTACATTTGCCGGCGGTCTTAATACTATTAAGAATGATGATGGAGCCAAGCTTGTCATCAACGATGGTACGTTCACCAATATGTCTCAGGCAACCGTACAGAATCATCATGTGACTGAAATCAAGGGAGGTACATTCAATACGACCGGTTCCGCTCGGTATGTGGTGGATAATGAAGGTCATAATGGCGTGCCCAATGATTTGGGACAGATGACTATCAGTGGTGGTATACTGAATGGCAAGGTTTATGTAGTTGGCAAAGGTGCATCGCTGGCTGTTACCGGTGGTACTTTCTCCGATCCGTCCGCACTTTTATATTTAAGTGGCAATGCTAACGTAAAGATACGTTTGAATGCAGACGTTACTTGTGATGGCTTTAAAACAAAAAGCGGACAATCTGTAGAATTGGACTTGAACAACCATGTGTTTACATTGGCTGAACCGACTGTAGGATCGGCCGGCACAGAAACAAATAGCTGTCAATTGCTGGAAGGTTCTACCGTTACTATGAAAAATGGAACGCTGAAAAGTGATAATGATAAAATTATGATTCAGAACTACTGTAATTTGACGTTGGATGCTATGACAGTGAACGGTCCAAACGCCCTATATGTATTGAGCAATAATTGTGGTAATATCGTGATTAACAATACTACGATTAATGCCAAATCTGGTGCGAAGGCATTTGATCTTTGTGGCTATTCAACCTACACTGCCGGAGTTAAAGTAACTGTTAAAGGTACTAGTATTATCAATGGTGACGTGGAATTATCAAAAAGTGCCGGAAACACCGAACCCATGGAATTGAATATTGAGGGTGGTACTTTTAACGGCAATTTGGTTGTTGATTCATCGATTACAGATGCTTCCTCTATCATCAACGTGACTGGTACCCCTTCGTTTACAGGAACCGGTTGGGAGAGTTATAAAAAATAAGAGAATGACCTGCAATCATGTTGTTAGTCATGACAAAAAGTGATTTGTAACCAAAGAAAGCCGTCCCGTCTCAATAGGTCGGGTGGCTTTCTCTTTTTAAGATTAGAAAATTATGAAACTTAATCCCCATTTCAAACTCCGCTCCATAGCCGGAGAAACCATCATCGTGAACCAAGGAACGCCCGATGCCGACCTCACCCGTATCATCTCTCTCAACACTTCTGCCCGCCTGCTTTGGGAACAGCTTTCGGGAAAGGACTTCACTTTACAAGAGGCAGCCTTGGTGCTGGTGGAAGCCTATCATATTCCCCAAGACCAAGCCGAAAAGGATGCGGCGGCTTGGGCGGATGACCTGAGTAAATGCCATATATTACTGGCGGATGACTATGTATGATTATGAACACGACACTCGATAAACCGGAACAAATGCTCTTTGCCTTGCTCCGATCCGCGTTGAACAGCGCAAAGCCGGTTAGTGAAATCCTTTTTACCGATCTATCTCCCACCCTTTGGCAGGCGTGTTACAAACTGGCTTGCACTCAGGGAGTAATGGCCTTGGCATGGGACGGAATACAAACCCTGCCTGCCCGTTTGCAGCCCCCGAAGGCTTTGAAGTTAAACTGGGCGATGGCGGTAGAGAACTATGAAAAACGCTACCGGCAATACTGCCGTACCATAGCCGGACTTTCAGCTTTCTATCAAACGCATGGCATCACCACAGTCCAGCTGAAAGGAGTAGGTCTCTCTACCTATTATCCCATTCCTTCGCACAGGGAAGGGGGAGATATAGACATCTACACGTATTCGGCAGACCATTCCCGAAGAAGCGATGCCGAGGCCAACCGAATGGCAGACCGATTGATGGAAGAACAAGGAATAGCGGTAGACTGTGAACACTCCGAAAAGCATAGTGTGTTTTACTATAAAGGTATCCCGATAGAGAATCATAAGACTTTCATTAATTCGGAAACATACCGCATAGCGGTGCAGATGGATAAGCTGCTTCAAGGACTGCTGCAACCCGTATCGGCGGAACTGGACGGAAAGCACACCATTTTAATTCCGTCTTCCGCCTTCAATACCGTATTTCTCGCTTTTCATGCCGCCCAGCATTACGCAAGCGGCCTGGCGCTTCATCATCTTTGCGACTGGGCTTGCCTGCTGAATAAATACGGCCTGCATATTCCAGAGGAAGTGACGGATGTCCATTTTAGAAACATGATGCTGGCTATGACCCACCTCTGTAATCATTATTTAGGAACTTCCGTCCCGGTGCATGGAGGAGAAGGATTGGCGGAGGAAATCTTGCGGGAAATCATCCGGCCACCCTATGCCATGTCTGTTCCGGCGAAAAGTAAATGGGGCATTCTGGTTTATAAAACCAGACGTATGCTGCATACTCATCGTGCGTGCAACAGTGTGTTGCGCATTTCACTGTGCAAATGGATTGGAAATTCTATTCTGTTGCATCTGCGTTCTCCCCACACCATCTTCCAGACGGAGCGAAATTAAGTGGTTTATGTTGAAAAGAATCTGCCGTTTGTTGCTGCCCGGGGAAAGGATAATGGGGATAAGGGTGGTGGGTGCTGTCTTCCTTTGTGCATTATTGGACTTTGCTGGACTGGCTGCCTTGTTGCCTGTCTTGTTTTTTTTGTTGGACGATGGGGGCGATAAAGATGCGGCCCTGTTGTTCTGCCTGGTGGCGGTTGTCTTTATTTTGGTGAAGAATGCTTTGGTGGCAGGCCTTTCACGTTTTCAGAACCATTTTCTGATGTCACTTTACCGTCGGCTCAGTTTCTCTCTTTTTACGTCTTACTATCAACGGGGATTATTGTTTATCCGCAGCAGGGGGAGTGTCCGGCTGGGATATGAGGTAAACTATATCTGTTATGCCTTCTCTTTAAACCTCCTTTCCCCTTTGCTCCGCATGACGGGAGAAATGCTGCTGATTTTATGGGTGACGGCAGCTTTGCTGGTTTATGCTCCGCTGACGGTGCTGATACTGTATATGGCCTTTCTGCCTTTCATGCTGATTTACGGATGGGGGATCAGGAAACCGATGCGCCGTTATGGCGAGCAGGAACAGCAGGCCCGTCGTGAGCAATCCCGGCTGGTTACGGAAACCATGAAAGGATATGCCGAGTTGGAACTGAATGCGGCATTTCCTTTTCTTCAGCAGGCATTCGCCCGGAGGCTGGGGATCATCAGTGAGAGCCGTCTGAAACTGGAGAGCATACAGCACCTTCCTCTTTGCCTTTCCGAAATGGCGGTCGTATCGGGGCTGACCTTGCTCACCCTTTTCGGAACAGGGGATATCAAAGCGCTGGTAGGTGTCTTTGCGGTGGCAGCTTTCCGGTTGCTGCCCGCTTTGCGCGGCATTTTGGGAGGCTGGACACAGGTGCAGAATGCGGTTTATTCTCTGCGGATCATAGAGGAAGGATTGGAGGATAAGGTGGCAAAAACAGTTTCACCGTCGTGGGGACAGGAAGAGTTTTCTTTTCAAAAAGAAATACGGATAGAACACCTTTCCTATGCTTATCCTGAGGGAACTGAAGTGCTGAAGGATTTCTGTTGTACCATCCGTAAAGGGGAATATGTAGGCATCTGTGGTGAGAGCGGCAGAGGTAAATCCACCTTATTTAATCTGCTTTTGGGATTTATCACTCCGGATAAAGGTACCATTCGGATAGATGATAAGCCGTTTGCTGATATGCCGAGGCAGGAATGGCACCGCAGGGTGGGGTACGTGCAACAGGAAGTGTTTGTGCTGGATGGAACCTTGGCGGAAAATATTGCTTTGGGATGCCGCTCTGTAGATAAGGAACGGGTAGCGGAGATCGTGAGGCTGGTGAGATTGGATGCTTGGGTGGATGAGTTGCCGCAAGGAATGGACACTCCTTTGGGTGAAGGAGGGGGGAGGCTTTCGGGAGGCCAGAAACAGCGGGTGGGTATCGCCCGTGCTTTGTATAAGAAAGCGGAGGTGCTTTTGCTGGATGAGGCTACTTCTGCATTGGATAATGAGACCGAACGGGCTGTCAATGAAATGCTTCTCGGTCTGATGAGGGAGTGCAGGGGGCTGACTGTTCTTACAATTGCCCACCGGGAAAGCTCGCTGGCATATTGCCATCGTATAATCAGATTAAATGGAAAAGAAAATGAATAGCATATATAAAATAGGTGGTCATTGTTTCTGCTTGTCGGGCAAAAGTCTGATGGAGGCGGTGGATAGTATCCATGGTTTCAGACCGTTTGTCCGGCTGACGGACACCGTATCACCGGAAGAGGTGGGTGAGGATGCCTGGTCACCGGAGTTTGTCGTTCGCGAGGGAGACGGGGGAGACTTTCCGACTTTTCAGAGAAAGTCTTATTCATTCGGATACGAGGATGTAACCGGTTCTTTTGGCGTGAGCGAGGAGGGATTCCTGTTGGAACTGGCTCCGGACGAAGAACCATCCCTTTATCTTCGGATGCTGGATGAAACCAGAGAAGGGAAAGGTATCTGCCTGTATGGTAATTATTCTCCCCGTCTTTTGAGGTTTGCCTTATGGATGGGATATGGGCTGATGACGGTATGGGAAGATACGCTTGCCTTGCATGGCAGTTGTATCGTTTATAAGGGAAAAGCGGTTCTTTTTTTAGGCGAAAGCGGAACCGGCAAGAGCACCCATACCCGTTTGTGGAGGGAGAATATACCAGGAAGCAGGCTGCTGAATGATGACAGTCCCATGGTGCGTTATGAAGAGGGGGGTGTATGGGTTTATGGCAGCCCGTGGAGTGGGAAGACTCCTTGCTATAAGGCAGAACGTTATCCGCTGGTCGGCTGTGTACGTTTGTCGCAGGCGCCTGAGAACAGGATGCGGAGATTGAACATCGTGCAGGCTTATGCCGCTTTGCATCCGTCTGCTCCGCCGGCATTTGCTTATGAGGAGGCGCTGTATGGTGGGGTTTGCGGCCTGTTGGGAAAGATGGTTTCATCCGTTCCCGTTTACCATCTGGCCTGTTTGCCCGATGCGGAGGCGGCGGAATTGGCATGTTGTACTTTATATGGAGATGGATATGAGACAGATAGCAAATGAATGTTTCTTTGCATGGGTGGAATCGGAAATCAGGAGTGGCAGGAGTGTGCGCTTCCGGGTGAAAGGCAACTCCATGCGGCCCTTGCTGAGGAACGGGAAAGAGGAGGTGGTGGTGGAACCGTGCGGCAAGCAGGTGTTGAAACCTGGGCATGTCATCCTATTCAGGCAATCCGGTCGGTATGTATTGCATCGAATCATTCAAAAAAGGGGCAGTCATTACTTGATGCAGGGAGATGGCGTTTGTCGTTTCTATGAGGAATGTGAGGAAACGGATATCATCGGTGTGGTGAGAAGGGTATACAGGCCTTCCGGAAAGATGATTGAAACGGACTCCGTCGGTTGGCGGTTGGGAAGCCGTTTGTGGCTGGGGCTTGGCAGATTCAGAAGGGTGGTGTTGCGTGTCTTGAATAGAGTGGACGGTGTGTTTCCGTAAAAGTGTCAAAATCCTGATGGGCTGTTGACACCTTTTTAACGGAAACCGGTAGCTTGGAAAGAAATCTTATTTATAAAGCAGATATTTCTCCCGCATCTTTTTGTAGGCTTCCAGTTCTTTCTGCCATCCTGCACGTATTTCTTCTTCGCTGGCTCCTTTTATAATTTGTTCCCTTACGGTACGGTTTCCGATCAGCAGGTCGAACCATTGTGGGCGGGTAAAGAACTTGTCCGCTTTCCCAAGATCTTGATAAGCCTGATAGTATGCTATGATGTATTTTAAGGAAAAGCCTTTTGGCGCGGTGATGTTACGGAGGTTATTGCCATAGCAATATTGGTCTTTATACATCGGATTCTTGTCAAAGCCTTCCAGGGCTTCCGGTCTGAAAGAGAAGGAGGAGATGCGGATATCCGGCGAACCGATTACCTGAAAAGGAAAATGAGTGCCTCGGCCTACACTGACGGCTGTGCCTTCAAACGGGCAAAGTGAAGGATATAGAGCGATTGCCTGGTCATTGGGCAGATTGGGAGAGGGCTTTACCGGAAGGGTATAGGGTTGTCCGTGTTTCCAGCCTTCCATGGGGATGACGGTCAGCGCGCATTTCCTGCCATTGGGCAGCCAGCCTTCGCCATTAATCATTTGTGCCAGTTCGCCTACGGTGCAACCGTGTAAAACGGGGATGGCATGCATACCTACGAAACTTTTCTGATTTTTTTGTCGCACAGGGCCGTCCACATAGTCGCAAGGATTGGGCCGGTCTGTGATGATCAGTTGTTTCCGGTTTTCGGCACAGGCTTCCATGATATACTGCATCGTACTGATATAGGTATAGAAGCGGGCGCCTACATCCTGAATGTCAAACACAATCAAGTCTATGTCCTGTAGCTGTGCGGCAGCCGGCTTCTTGTTTTTGCCGTAAAGGGACAGGATGGGCACTCCTGTGCGGAGGTCTTTTCCGTTCTTTATGGTTTCTCCGGCATCGGCCTCACCTCGGAAGCCATGTTCGGGAGCGAATATTTTTTTAATTTGTATATGTGCTGCAAGCAGGGTGTCCAGCAGGTGGGTCTCTCCTACTTTGGAGGTTTGGTTTACAACCAATGCCACGCGCTTTCCTTTTAATATAGGCAAGAGGCGGTCCATCTGTTCGGCTCCGGTAATCACCTCTTGTGCGGTCAGAGCATTGAAAGTAAACAAGAGGCAGCATAGGAAAATGTATTTTGTTTTCATGATATGTGGCGATTATTTTGTAATATTGCACAAAAATAAGAATTTAATTGAGAATGGACGCACTTGCTATCATTAATAAATATTATCCGGAGGATAATGAGCTGAAACATATCCTGCTGACGCATAGTCGTTCGGTGGCCGATAAGGCATTATGGATTGCCGGAAAGCATCCGGAGTTGAATCTGGACAAGCAATTTTTGGAGGAGGCGGCACTGCTGCACGATATTGGTATTTTCAGGACGGATGCTGAGGGCATTTGCTGTTTCGGATCTTATCCTTATATTTGTCATGGATATTTAGGAGCCGACTTGATGCGGAAAGAAGGGTTCCCGCGTCATGCGTTGGTTTGTGAGAGGCATACGGGGGCAGGCATGTCTCTGCAAAGTATTATTGACCAACAGTTGCCCGTTCCTCATCGGGATATGGTTCCGGTTTCACTGGAGGAACAAGTTATTTGCTTTGCCGACAAGTTCTTTTCAAAAACGCATCTGGACAAGGAAAAGAGCGTGGAGAAGGCGTTAAAGAGTATTTCACGTTATGGGGAAGACGGGGTTATCCGTTTTAACCATTGGTGCGAATGTTTCTTGTAAGCCTTAAAAATAAATTAAATCTCCGTTAAATAGTTCATTATTGGCGGATAATGCTTAATTTTGCCCCTCAAAAGCGTAAATGATTTGTGAATGACGCCACTAAAACGACATAGATTTATAACATTCCTACTACTATTTGCATGCCTGTTGCTTTCTTTAAGTACGGGTGCTCAACGCAGAAAGCGGAACCCTGCATCCGGCAATGATTCCCTGAAAGTAGATAGTACTTTGGTAGATACATTGTCTATCGATACGGTTGCACCTAAAAAAAGGCAGCCGTTGGACGCACCTGTTGTTTATGAAGCTAATGACTCCATCGTATTCACAGAGGGTGGATATGCCCATCTGTATGGTGACGGTAAGGTAAACTATGAGAAAATTGAGCTGACCTCCGCCGTGATTACCATGAACATGGACAGCAGCACGGTATTTGCCCGGGGTGTGCCCGATTCGGTTGGCGTGGAAAAAGGTACCCCTGTCTTTAAGGATGGAGAGACTCCGTACGAGTCGAAAATTATGCGTTATAATTTCAAGTCGAAGAAAGGATTCATTAATAATATCGTTACTCAGCAGGGGGAAGGATACGTAACCAGTGAGGAGTCGAAGAAAGGTGCCAATGACGAGCTTTATCTGCGTCACGGACGATACACTACATGTGATAATCACGAGCATCCTCACTTCTATCTGAAACTTTCCATGGCGAAAGTGCGGCCTAAGAAAAATGTAGTATTCGGCCCTGCCCAGTTGGTGGTGGAGGATGTACCTTTGCCTATCGCTATTCCTTTTGGCTTTTTCCCGTTTAACAGCAGTTATTCGTCGGGATTCATTATGCCTACATACGGTGATGAGATGAATCGTGGTTTTTATTTGCGTGATGGTGGATATTATTTCGCTATCAGCGACCGTATGGATTTGAAACTGTTGGGTGAAATCTTTACGAAAGGATCGTGGGGGCTTTCCGTGCAGTCCAATTATAATAAAAGGTATAGATATAGCGGTAATTTCAATGCCAGTTATCTGGTGACGAAGACCGGTGAGAAGAATATGCCGGACTATATGGTTACAAAGGACTTCAGAATCGCATGGAGCCACAGACAGGATGCCAAGGCCAGTCCTAACAGCTCTTTCTCGGCTAATGTGAACTTTGCGACCAGTAGTTATGACCAGCGCAACCTGAGCAGCTTGTATAACCCGCAGCAATATTCAAATAACACCAAGACGTCTAGTGTGAGCTATTCGCGCAATTTCCCCGAGATAGGATTGAACTTGTCCAGCACATTCAATATCTCCCAGAATACACGTGACTCTTCTATCAGTGTGACTTTACCGGATTTGAATATTTCCTTGAACCGTATTTATCCGTTCAAGCGTAAGAAGGCGGTAGGAGATGAACGCTGGTACGAAAAGATTTCACTTCAATATACAGGTCAGGTAACTAATTCTATCAATACCAAGGATAACCTGATCCTGAAGCAAGGTTTGAATAAATGGACCAATGGTATGCAGCACAAGATTCCTGTCAGCGCTACATTTACTTTGTTCAAGTATATCAATATCGTGCCTTCTTTCAACTATACCGAACGTTGGTACATGCGCAAGGTGGAGCAGAGCTATGATCCATCGGCTCCTAATAGTGTACGGAAAGATACCATCAACGGTTTTAACCGTGTGTATAACTATGATTTGAGTTTGCAGGTGAATACCAAGATGTATGGTTTCTATAAACCGTGGAAGAAACTGTTTGGCGACAAGATTGAAATGATCCGTCACGTCTTCACTCCTTCGGTCAGCATGAGTTATGCACCAGACTTCAGTACTTCCAAATATGGATATGTTGGCAGCTATACTTATACCGATACGGATGGAGAGGTGCGTACTAAGACTTATAATCCTTATGAAGGTTTGCCTTATTCTTTCTCGCCCAGTGGCAAGTCCGAGAATTTCACTTTCTCTGTAGATAACAATGTGGAAATGAAAGTGAAGTCCGATTCGGATACTACCGGAGTGAAGAAAATCAGTTTGATTGACCAGTTGGGAGCTAGTATCTCTTATAATGCGGCGGCCAAGGAGAAGCCATGGGGGAATTTGAGCATGAACCTGCGTTTGAAGCTGACCAAGAGTTATACTTTTAATATGAATGCCCAGTTTGCCACGTATGCTTATGAGTTTGATGAGAATGGAACAGTCCGGGAGGGTAACCGCACGGAATGGTCATACGGACGTTTTGGACGCTTCCAGGGATATAGCGGTTCGTTCTCTTATACGCTGAACAATGATTCGTGGAAAAAATGGTTCGGTCCGAAAGAAGGAAAGGATAGTAAGGATGATAAAGACAAGAAAAATGAAGATCTGGATGAGTATGGTGATGATGCCAATGAAAATAAGGAGGAAAATAAGTCCGGCTTGAAAAAGACGGAAAAGGCGGCTGTGGATCCGGATGGTTATATGGCTTTCAAGATGCCATGGTCATTGAGCTTGAGTTATAGTTACAGTATTCGTGAGGACAGAAACAAGCAAATTAACATCAAGAGTATGCGTTATCCGTATTCGGTGACTCACTCTTTGAATGTGTCCGGTAATGTAAAGCTGGGTAGCCGCTGGAATGTGAATTATTCTTCGGGATATGATTTTAATACAAAAGAGATGTCAATGACAACAGTCAATATCAGCCGTGACCTGCACTGTTTCAATATGAGCTGCGGTTTGGTATTCGGTCCCTTTACTTCCTATAACTTTAGTATTCGTGCCAATTCCAGCATGCTGACTGATGCCTTGAAGTGGGATCAGCGAAGCAATACGGGTAGTGCGGTGAATTGGTACTAGGAGATATTGATAATTGAGAAATAAAAAATGAGAGATCACTGCCGGTACGGTAATCATGTGCAGCGATTGCTCATTTTTTAATTCTCAATTTTTAATTTACGCCTACCACTCAATCGGTGTTTTCCCGTGTGCTTGCAGATATTCGTTGGTGTGGCTGAAGTGCTTGTTGCCAAAGAAACCATTGTAGGCTGATAGGGGGGACGGGTGTGCGGACGCCAGTACCAGATGCTTGTTGCGGTCAATGAAGGCTCCCTTTTTCTGTGCATAGGCCCCCCATAAGATGAATACGATATGCTCACGTTGTTCTGCCAGTATACGGATGGCCGCATCTGTAAATTCTTCCCAGCCCCGGCGTTGGTGAGAACCAGCTTGGTGGGCACGGACTGTCAGTGTGGCATTGAGTAATAAGACTCCTTGGTTGGCCCAGCGGGTCAGATTGCCTGAGGTGGGGATGGGGGAGCCCAAATCGCTTTGTATTTCTTTAAAAATATTCTGTAGGGAAGGAGGAAAAGCTACTCCGTCGTTTACAGAAAAGCAAAGCCCGTGCGCTTGGCCGGGGCCATGATAGGGGTCTTGGCCGATAATGACGACTTTCACTTTATCAAACGGACACAGGTTGAAGGCATTGAATATGAGTCTGCCCGGAGGGTAAATAGTGGTAGTCTGGTATTCGCTTCTCACAAACTCTGTGAGCTTGATGAAGTAATCTTTTTCAAATTCGGGTGCCAGATGTTGTTTCCAGCTTTCTTCTATTTGTACGTTCATGGCATTTCTTTTTATTAAAAATGTGCGTTAAAGATAGGGGTTATTTGCAAAAATGACAAATAAAAAGAGGATGACTTTTGTATCACCCTCTTCCTTGATTGCTGATAATTATAATCAAATAAGTTGCATGCCCAGTTGAGCGCATTCTTTTCTCATGTCTTCAGGCCATATACTGGCTTGAATTTCGCCTATATGGGCTTTCTGTAAATAAAGCATACAGAGTCGTGACTGTCCTATACCGCCACCGATGCATAAAGGCAGGGTTTCGTCCAGCAGACGTTTGTGGAAATAAAGTTCCTTGCGTTTTTCCTGTCCACTGAGTGCCAGTTGGCGGATCAGTGCTTCCTTATCCACGCGGATACCCATAGAGGAAAGCTCGACAGAACGGTCCAGTACTTTGTCCCAGACCAGCAAGTCACCGTTCAGGCCGGGAAGTCCGGTTTCCGGGTTGATGGTGGTGTAGTCGTCATAGTCAGGTGCGCGCAAGTCATGTTCTTTTCCGTCACTCAGCTTGCAGCCTATACCTATAATAAATACCGCACCGTATTTTTGTGAGATGGCATGTTCGCGCTCTTTCGGGGTCTTGTCGGGGTACATCTGGCAAAGTTCTTCCGAGTGGATGAAATGGATGTCATGTGGCAGGAAAGGTTTGATTTGCGGATACATTTCGCAGACCATATATTCTGTGCGGCGCATGGCTGCATAGATGCGGATTACTATTTGTTTCAGGAAATCAACCGTGCGCTGTTCTTTGGTGATCACGCGCTCCCAGTCCCACTGGTCTACATATAGTGAGTGGAGATTACCTAATTCTTCATCGGCCCGGATGGCGTTCATATCGGTATAGATGCCATAACCCGGCTCTATATTATAATCGGCCAAGGTCAGTCTTTTCCATTTTGCCAGTGAATGGACAACTTCGGCCTGTGCGTCTCCCAAGTCTTTGATAGGGAAAGATACCGGTCGTTCGGTTCCGCTCAAGTCATCATTAATACCCATTCCTTTCAAGACAAATAGCGGGGCGGTGACACGGCGCAGACGCAATTCTGACGACAAGTTCTGTTGGAAGAACTCTTTTATTTGCTTAATGCCTAACTCTGTTTGTTTTAAATCAAGCAAGGCTTTATAGTTAGCTGGTTTAATTAGGTAACTCATTGTAAAATTGATCTATTTATTTTAATTGCTTGCAAATATAGAAATTATTTGTGATATTGATATATATTTAGGTGAAAATATAATCAAATTGATTCTTTTGTGCTTAAAGTAATGTGCAAAATATTATTTTGATAGATAAATATCTCAAATTATTAGGAGGAAGACAATATATTTTATACCTTTGCACGTCCAAGTTTCAGACGCACCCGTAGTTCAATGGATAGAATACCGGATTCCGGTTCCGACGATATGAGTTCGATTCTCATCGGGTGTACTTGATAAAACGCTAATTGACTGTAGACAAGTTAGTTAGCGTTTTTTTTGTTTCTTTGCGTGATACAGGATTACCTGATAAATATCCCTGAACGAACCTTCTTTGCCTCATCTCCAAAATCATGCATGTTATATCTTCTCCTTATGAACCTTTTTTTCTTTTTTGAGTTATTCCCTTATGTAACTTTTTAAAATATGCTTTAATATTTAGTTTATTCTAAAAAATAAACACTGACAAAGGATATAGATTCTTTTGTCTCTTGTATATACTAAATATATGCGCATATATTCGCTGTTGATTTTAAAACTATTTTCTTTTAGAGGGGTTTTGAAACTAGCACTTGATTAAACTTTTTTATTTAAACATTAAATTATCAACCAAATCTGAGATTCATGAAGAGAGCTCTATTTCTTATCGTGTGCCTCTGTTTTTCAATAAACATGATGGCGCAGACAAAAACGATAACGGGGGTGGTGGCAGATGCCGCCGGTGAACCCATTATCGGAGCGAGTGTCCTGGAGGTAGGGACAACCAATGGTACAATAACTGATGTAGATGGTAACTTTACGATTCAGGCGTCTGTGGGGGCGAAGCTGGATGTTAGTTACATCGGCTACAAAACACAACAAATTGTTGTGGGGGCACCAAATACCTACAAAGTTATTTTAAAAGAAGATGCGGAAATGCTGGATGAGGTCGTGGTGACCGGTTATGGTATGAGTCAGAAACGATCGTTGATGACGAATTCTATTTCGAAGCTGGACGATAAAGTGTTGCAAAATGCAGCTATGAGTAATGCGGCACAATCCTTGCAGGGAACGGTCAGCGGGTTGCGCGTGACAAATACTTCGGGCAAACCGGGCAGTTCGCCTAACATTGTTTTGCGTGGTGGCGCTTCTATAAACAAGAACCTGGAAGGCCCGTTGGTAGTCGTAGATGGCATTGTCCGTTCTATGGATGATATCAATCCCTCGGACATTGAATCCATACAGGTGTTGAAAGATGCGGCTTCTACAGCTATTTATGGTGCCCGTGCCAATAACGGTGTTATTTTGGTAACGACCAGAAAGGGAGTGGAAGGCAGGACGCAGATCACTTACAAATTCAAAGGGGGGATAAACTTTGCACGTGAAGGGTATAAGTACCTGGATGCCGGTGACTATTTGTATTATCAGCGTTTGGGCTGGCAGCGTACCAATGGTGGTTCGAGCATGGAAAACCAGAAAGGTTTCGGTGTGAACTCCGGAGTGGATCTGGCTTTTATGACGGATACCAACAAGCATCTGCTGAACGAAGGATGGCAGTCTATGACGGATCCTGCAGATCCCGGCAATACTTTGATTTTTAGAAACCATGCCGGTGAACTGCATGACCTCACATTTCGTAATGCGGCGTTTACACAAGATCATTATTTGAGTCTGTCGGGAGGTAATGATAAAGGAACTTTCTCTTCATCTTTGGGATATTATTCAGAAGATGGCCAGATTATTTCCACCAATTATAAGCGTGTGAACGGTACTATCAACGGTTCGTACAAATTACTGCCTGTCCTGACAGTGAATGCCGGTGGCAGTTTCTCATGGTCCAAGATGCCCGATTTGTGGACTTACGACCTGAAAAGTCCCTGGAACGGAGAAACAGGAGAATATGAGTTGTTTTACCGTACCATGAGTATGTTCCCCACCTGGAATCCGTGGAATGATGACGGAAGTCCTGCTGCCGGATGGAGTAACCAGGATGGTAATCCTTATTATTGGAAAGATAAACTGACTCGTTCCACAACGAACCGTAAGACTTCGTTTAATATCGGTTTTGCATTGGAAATCCTTCCGCAGCAATTGTTCCTGAACGGAAACAGTTCTATGTATTATACCGATCATCAGTTTGAACTGTTCGAAAAGAAGTATCAGCAGATAGGGCAGGCACCTAACACCAACCGTAATGCCTCGCAAACAAACACGAAAGTGTTCCAACAGCAGCATGCGTTGACGCTGGAATATAAAAAAGGTTTTAGCGGACATAATATCAATGCCATGGTGGGCGGCGAGTATTTTGATTATCAGTATCAGAACCTGGAGGCGCGTGTTTCTGGTGCTCCTACAGACGATATACCCACTTTGAATGCAGGTACCAATCGTACTTATACTACTTCTACCAAGACCGGTTATCGCATTCTGTCCGGTTTCGCCCGTGTTAATTATGACTATAATTATCGTTATATGGTGTCGTTGGTAGCCCGTTATGACGGTATTTCCAAACTATCTGACAATCGCTGGGGATTTTTCCCCGGTATATCTGCCGGCTGGAATGTGCACGAAGAGGCTTTCTTTAAGGATTCGAAGTTCTCGGAGGTGGTGTCTTTGATCAAACCGCGTATCAGTTATGGGTTGAATGGTAATGTAAACGGTATCGGTAACTTTGATGTATATGGCAAATATGGCTCGGTAGGTGCTTATGATGGGAATTTAGGTTATCTGAACACGGGAGTGGTCAATAGTAAATTGCGTTGGGAAAAGAGCCATACGTTTGAACTGGGGCTTGATCTGGGTTTCTTTAATAATCGGGTTCACATGATTATGGACTATTATAACCGTACGACTTCCGATTTGCTGACTGATGTGAATTTGCCGGAATATACGGGATTTCCCTCGTTCAAGACGAATCTGGGAACAATCAGCAACCGTGGCTTTGAATTGGAGGCCAAGGTAAATCTGTTGACGAGGAAGGATTGGTCATGGGATGTCACTGCTAATACTTCGTTTGTGAAGAATATAGTGAAAAAGCTGCCTTTTAACGGAAATGTAAACAACCGCCAGGGAGGTGAGCAGGTATGGGATCCGAAATCCAACTCGTTGGTTTGGCTAGGTGGTATTCAGGAAGGAAAAAGTTTGGGTGATATCATTGCTTACAAGCAAGTGCGTATCTTGCGTGACTGGGATGATGTGAGAAACCATGCCGGTGACTTTGTGGATGAAGTTGCTAACCTGTATGGGCCGGATAAAGCTGCCGAATATGCAGGAAAGCCGGGGTGGAAACCCATTGAACCGGGTGATGTATTGTGGGACGACAAGAATGGGGATCATATTATAAATTCATACGACCGTCAGGTAGTAGGTAACATCTATCCGAAATGGACCGGTGGTTTCTCTACCACGCTGAACTATAAAAACTGGTCTTTATACGGTCGGTTTGACTATGCGGTAGGTCATACCATTTACAATGACTTGAAGGCGAGAATTCTGGGACAGTATAACGGATCGTTCAATTTGATTACGGATGTCAGGGATTCCTGGTCTGAAACCAATACGGAAACTGGTATTCCTAAATTTTATTGGGCCGACCAGAATGCCAAGAAGAATATCACCCGTTCTAATAATGGTACAACGAATCTGAACAATAACAACTCTAGTTTTTATGAAAAGGGAGATTATCTGTGCCTGCGTGAGGTTACCTTGAGTTATAAATTCCCGAAGAATCTTATAAACAAGGTGTTTCTGACTGACGCGTCCGTGTATGTTACGGGGCAGAATCTATTCTATATTACCGGATATGACGGAACTTCTCCGGAACCGGTAATGGATATTCAGGCAAATGGGCGTGGTGGTATAGACAATGGACGCTATCCTACCTCGAGAACCGTATTGTTTGGTTTGCAATTGTCATTTTAATACGTAAATAGAGAAAAGGTATGAAAATAAAAAAGATAATATTGGCTTTTGCCGCATCGGCTATGTTGGCCGGTGGATGTACTTCGTTGGATATGGATCCGGTGAGTGATATCACTGATTTGAATTATTGGAAGACTCCGGAGCAGTTTGATTCATTTGTCTTTGGATTGCATAGCCGGTTCAGAAGCCATTCGTGGAATATGTTTTTACTGGGTGAGGCAAGAAGTGATGTCTTTGGAGGGATTCCTTTCGGAGGGGAAGCCACTCAGGGAATGGAGCGTTTTCCCTATAATACATTGAATGCGGAGAATCCCGGAATCAATGGATTTGGCGATTTGTATCAGAATATCAACCAAATGAACTTGTTTATCAGCAGAACTATCCATACGGAGGTGTTGACTGAAAGTGCCAGAAATTACTATTTGGGACAGGTGTATGGATTGCGTGCTTATTATATGTATCAGTTATACCGTTCATGGGGGGATGCCGTGTTTACGGAGGAACCTAGTCTGGGCTTCGAAGTGGGTAAACTGGCAAAGGCGGCAACTCCGGCTGCCGAAATCTTTGAGCAGGTAAAAAAAGATATAGAATCGTCATTAAGTTATTTTGGGTCCGATTATACCATAAAGGAAAAAAAATCGTTGTGGTCAAAGGCTGCCACATTGATGCTGAAAGCGGATGTATATCTGTGGAGCGCCCATCGTGACGGGGGAGAAGGAGCTGCCCGGATGGCAAAGAATGCGTTGGTTGACATACAGAATAATATCAGCCGTAATAACCTGGACCTGATGGATACCTTTCAGGGAGTATTTGCTTATGATAATAAAGGTAATAAAGAGATTATCTTTACGATTCATAATGAATTGTTTGAATACAATTTGTGGAATGGAAATAATGACCTGTTTCCACAGGCAGATTATTTAGGGAAATTCTATAATGCGGATGGTACTTTGATAAATACGTCTGTCGAGAATAATTTCGGCATCATGCGCCTGATGGTGAAATTGGAGAATTTCAGGAAATTTCTGCCGGGAGACACCCGTCGTGATGTCACATTGAAAGATGTATATAATAAGGTGGAAAATGGCAAATTGGAATTGGTGGGATTGTATCCGCATAAGTATTGGGGAGTTATGAATGGAAGTACGCGGGTGAGATGTGATGATTATCCTGTTTATAGATATTCTGATTTGTTGTTGATGCTGGCCGAGGCGGAGGTGCTTTTGGGCGAGGATCCGGCGGCGGAGATAAACCAGGTGCGTCAGCGTGCGTTTGGTGATGCGTATGATGCCTCAACAGTGGGCTTTCCCAATCAGGAGGTTGATAAGGATCCGGCGGATGCCGTTCTGCAGGAACGTTTGTTCGAGTTTATGCTGGAAGGAAAACGATGGTATGATTTGCGGCGCTTTGGTGATTCATACGTGCTTGACTATACTCCGGCAGAGTCTGCCCGTTTGCTTTGGCCTGTCAACCAAGGGGCTCTCACTAATAATCCATTGTTGAAACAAACCGTTGGTTATTAAATTTTTGGCGGATAATAATCTTTAATTGCGTAAAAAGGTGGTGCTCTTTATGAAATTAATAAAGAAACCGCCTTTTTATTTTCTAATTTCAATAAAAACTTTTATTTTTACGCCCGTAAAATTATAAATATTATGAGAAACCCTAACTTATTACTGCTAATTATTGTTTTTATATTAGCACCCTTCAAGTTGAGTGCGGCGGCAGATACGGTTGCTGTTCGCGAAACCCGAATTCCTGTGTTGATTGAAAGACAGGATAATGAGTTGTTTCATTTGCGTATAGAGGCTGCTCAGAGTCAGATGCTGAATGAAGTGAAACTGAATTTCGGTAAAGACGTGAATCTGAATGAGATTGAGGCTGTGAAACTTTATTATGGCGGAACCGAAAGTGCGGAAAAGAGGGGAAAGACTTATTTCGCTCCGGTAGATTATATACCTAATAATATTCCGGGAAAAACATTGGTTGCCAATACTTCTTATTCCGTTTTGAAGTCGGAAGTGAAGGCTCCGAAGCGTGAGGTTATATTAAAAGCTGACCAAAAGCTGTTTCCGGGAGTGAATTATTTCTGGATCAGCCTGCAGATGAAGCCTACAGCTTCCGTTCTGTCCAAAGTGTCGGCGGAAGTGGCGGAAGCCAAGGTTGACGGACAGGTTGCTCCATTGAAGATGGTCCGCAAGGCGGATACTCATTACATGGGAGTCGGTGTGCGTCATGCCGGTGATGACGGGGCGGCTGCCTATCGTATTCCCGGATTGGTGACTTCAAATAAAGGAACCTTGTTAGGAGTATATGATGTGCGCTATAATAATAGTGCGGATTTACAGGAGTATGTGGAAATAGGTTTGAGCCGGAGCACGGATGGCGGACAGACTTGGGAGAAAATGCGCATTCCGATGGCATTTGGAGAATATGACGGTCTGCCCAAGGCACAGAACGGAGTAGGTGACCCTGCCATTCTGGTTGATAAGAAGACCGGAACGATCTGGATTGTCGCTGCCTGGACACATGGCATGGGTAACGGCCGTGCATGGTGGAATTCCCAGACCGGTATGGATCGTAACCATACTGCACAATTAATGATGGTAAAGAGTGATGATGATGGTAAAACCTGGTCTGAACCTATGAATGTGACGGAACAGGTGAAAGATCCGTCCTGGTATTTCTTGCTGCAAGGTCCCGGTAGAGGCATCTCTATGGAAGACGGAACATTGGTATTTGCCAGCCAGTATATTGGCAGTGACCGTATTCCTAATGCAGGTATTATTTATAGTAAGGATCATGGAAAGACATGGAAGATCAGTACATTGGCACGCACTAATACGACAGAGTCTCAGGTAGCGGAAGTGGAGCCGGGTGTGCTGATGCTGAACATGCGTGATAACCGCGGCGGCAGCCGTGCTGTATCTACCACTACAGATATGGGTAAAACTTGGAAAGAACATGTATCTTCACGTACGGCATTACAGGAACCGGTTTGTATGGCAAGCTTGATCAGTGTTAAGGCTGAAGATAATGTATTAGGCAAGGATATTCTTTTATTCTCTAATCCGAATGATACCAAGAACCGTCATAGCATTACCATCAAGGCAAGTTTGGACGGGGGAGTTACCTGGTTGCCCGAAAACCAGCTGCTGCTGGATGCCGGCTGGGGTTGGGGATATAGCTGTCTGACTATGATTGACAAGGAAACTGTAGGTATCCTGTACGAAAGTAGCGTAGCTCACATGACTTTCCAGGCGGTAAAACTGAAAGACATTATTAAGACCAAATAAATGAAGCGTAGATTTTCTAGTTTTCTTGGAATGATACTCGTTTGTGCTGTTGTGATAGCGCAAACGAGTATCTCGTTACTTCCTAAGCCTCAGATATGTAAGGATACCGGGAAGAACTTTAGTATGGGAAAGGTGAAACTTTCTACTCCGGTGCTGAAGTCGGAGTGGGAAGTTTTTATTGTTAATGCGGGTGGTGAAATTGTTGACCAGTCATCTTCTGTTATTAAAGTGGAACTTGTTTCATCTATTGATGAAGCACCGTTGAACGGAGATGAAGCCTATCGTCTCTCTGTTACAAACAAGCAGATAAAGATAGAAGCCGTAACGGAGCGTGGAGTGTATTGGGCTATGCAGACGCTGCGCCAGTTGGAAAAGAAAAAAGGGAAAAGAAGTTCTTTTGCCGGATGTGAAATGGTGGACTGGCCTGCTTTCCGTATTCGCGGATTTATGCAGGATGTAGGACGCAGCTATATCTCCATGGAGGAGTTGAAGAGGGAGATAGAAATCTTGTCACGTTTCAAAATCAATGTGTTCCATTGGCATCTTACCGAAAACCAGGCATGGCGTTTGGAAAGTAAAATATTTCCGATGCTGAATGACAGTGTGAACACCACTCGTATGCCGGGAAAGTACTATACATTGGAAGAAGCCCGCGAATTAGTGGATTTCTGTAAGAAGCATCAGGTGATGTTGATCCCTGAGATAGATATGCCGGGTCACAGTGCTGCTTTTGTGCGTGCTTTCCGTCATGATATGCAAAGTTCGGAAGGGATGAAGATCTTGAAACTGTTACTGGATGAGGTGTGCGAGACATTCGATGTGCCTTATTTGCATATAGGAACGGATGAGGTGGAGTTTACTAATCCGCATTTTGTACCCGAAATGGTAGCGTATGTGCGTTCTAAAGGGAAAAAAGTAATATCCTGGAATCCGGGATGGCATTATAAGCCGGGGGAGATTGATATGACACATTTATGGAGTTACCGTGGAAAGGCGCAGCCGGGTATTCCCGCTATTGATTCCAAATTTCATTATCTGAATCATTTTGATGTGTTCGGCGATATTGTGGCTTTGTATAATAGCCGTATTTATAATCAGACAGAAGGCAGTGAGGACATTGCGGGAACCATATTGGCTTTGTGGCACGACCGTTTGATTGACAAGGAATGGAACCTGGTCATTGAAAATGGCCTGTACCCCAATATGCTTGCTATTGCCGAGCGTGCCTGGAGAGGGGGAGGTACGGAATATTTTGACGGACTGGGTACGATACTTCCACCCGAAGACACGGAAGCATTCAAAGAATTCGCTGATTTTGAAAAACGCATGTTGTGGCATAAGGAGCATACGTTTAAAGGATATCCTTTCGCTTATGTGAAACAGACTAATGTGAAATGGAATATTACGGATGCTTTTCCTAACGACGGAAACCTCTCTAAAGTATTTCCTCCCGAAGAGGAACTGAAGGATAGCTATGAATATGAAGGAAAAACTTACGGGGTAAGGCAGGCTACAGGAGCAGGCATTTATCTGCGTCATGTATGGGGGAATATGGTTCCTGCTTTCTATGCGGATCCTCAGGAAAATCATACGGCTTATGCGTATACTTGGGTGTATTCGCCCAATGCTCAGGAGGTAGGATTGTGGGCGGAGTTTCAGAACTACAGCCGTTCGGAGATGGATTTGGCTCCATTGCCTGGTAAATGGGATTACAAAGAGAGCCGTATCTGGATTAATGATAAGGAAATACTGCCTCCCGTATGGACTGATACGCATAAGGTAAAAAGTTATGAAGTACCTTTGGGAAATGAGAATTGCGTAGGAAGACCTCCATTGGCGGTGCATTTAAATAAAGGCTGGAACAAGGTTTTCTTAAAGTTGCCTATCGGTAAGTTTAAGATGGCTGAGACGCGTCTTGTGAAATGGATGTTTACTACGGTCTTTGTGACGCTTGATGGAGAAAAAGCTGTAGAAGGATTGATTTATTCACCAGAAAAACAACATAAATGAAAAGTTTTGCTCTATTATTTTTAGGATTATTACTTGCACTTCCCCAGTTTGCCCAGGAACGCAAGTACTCTACTTTTTATGAGCAGAGGGCTACTTTGTTTGAAGAGCTTCCGGTTACCTCAAAAGATATTATTTTCTTGGGGAACAGCATTACCAATGGTTGCGAGTGGACCGAGTTGTTTCAAAATAAGAATGTAAAGAACAGAGGCATCAGTGGAGATGTCTGTATGGGCGTATATGACCGCCTGGACCCGATTGTAGAGGGGAAACCGGCAAAGATCTTTTTGCTGATCGGCATCAATGATGTCTCTCGGGGAACATCTGCTGATAAAATTATTGCAGAAATCAGTATGATTGTTCAGAAAATAAAGCGGGAATCTCCAAAAACAAAATTATATTTGCAAAGTGTATTGCCGGTAAATGATTGCTACGGCAAGTTTAACGGGCATACGTCACGCTGGCAGGTGGTAAAACAGATTAATGATTTGTTGGAACCGTTGGCGGTAAAGGAAGGGGTTACCTATGTGGACTTGTACAGTCACTTTGTGGATGGGGATACCGGAAAGATGAACCCTGCATATACCAATGATGGATTGCATTTATTAGGAAAAGGGTATTTGCTGTGGCGTGATATTGTAAAACCTTATATTGATAAGAAATGAAAAAAATACTGATTCTGACTTTATGTGTGTGCTTTTGTGCCGTTTCATTTGCGCAGGAGCCGGTGAAGGTTGCTTGTGTAGGCAACAGCATCACCTATGGTATAGGGGTGGCAAATCCTGATAAAGATTCATATCCTGCACAGTTGCAACGGATGTTGGGTGAAAAATATAAGGTTGAACGTTTTGGTAAACCCGGAGCTACTCTGCTGAATAAGGGACACCGCCCCTATATGCAACAAAAAGAATTTAAAGACGCACTGGCTTTTGCCGGTGATATTGTTGTCATTCATTTGGGGGTAAATGATACTGATCCCCGTAACTGGCCTAATTATCGGGACTTCTTTATTTCCGACTATCGGGCACTGATTGATTCCTTCAGAGTGGTGAATCCTAAATGCCGTATTTTGATAGCGCGTACTACTCCCATAGCCGACCGTCATCCGCGTTTTGAGTCGGGAACTCGTGACTGGCAAGGGGAAATTCAGCTGGCTATCGAGTCTGTTGCCAAATCTGCTCATGTGCAATTGATTGATTTTCACAAGCCTTTGTATCCATATCCCTATTTATTGCCCGATGCGGTGCACCCCAATGAGGAAGGGGCATCTTTGCTGGCAAAGACCGCATACGAAGGAATAACAGGAAATTATGGAGGACTGAAAATGCCCGAATTGTTTACGGACAACATGGTGTTGCAGTATGGAAGACCGATTGACATACACGGAACAGCCAATGCCGGAGATAAAGTGACGGTCACGATCGGGAAACAGAAGCAGAAAACGGTAACAGGGCTGGACGGAAAATGGAGGGTGACTCTTCACCCCTTGGCGGCAGGTGGCCCCTATACATTGGCTGTGTCTACAGCAGAGCGCTTGCTCACTTTTAACAATGTGCTGGCAGGCGAAGTATGGCTTTGCTCGGGACAATCCAACATGGAGTTTCATTTGAATTGGAGTGCCACAGCGAAGCAGGATGTTCCCAATGCCGCGAATGACCAAATCCGCTTATTTGATCAAAAGGAGCGTTGGCGTACCAATGCGGTGGAATGGCCGGTGTCTGTACTTGATTCGTTGAACCATTTGCAATATTATAAGGATACGGAGTGGAAGGTATGCTCTCCCGAAACAGCGGGAAAATTCTCGGCGGTCGCTTATTATTTTGGTAAGAAATTACAGGATAGCCTGCAAGTACCTGTAGGGCTGATTTGTAATGCAATAGGTGGTTCTCCTACCGAAGCATGGATCGATAGAAGAACATTGGAATATCAGTTCCCCGCCATTTTACGCAATTGGAAGCAAAATGATTTTATTCAGGACTGGGTGCGTGGGCGTGCGGCGCTGAATGTGAAAAAATCAACCGATAAACAACAACGCCATCCGTATGAACCTTGCTATTTGTATGAGTCGGGAATTCTTCCGTTAGAACACTTCCCGGTAAGAGGAATTATTTGGTATCAAGGAGAGTCGAACGCGCATAATAAGGAAGCGCATGAAAAATTATTCAACTTGTTGGTTCAAAGTTGGCGGAAGAATTGGAATGATGCGGAACTGCCTTTTTATTTTGTGCAGTTATCCAGTATAGACCGTCCTTCTTGGACTTGGTTCCGAGACAGTCAGCGTCGCCTCATGACTGAGATACCTCATACGGGCATGGCTGTCAGTTCGGACAGGGGAGATTCGCTGGATGTACATCCTAAACAGAAAAAGGAAATAGGAGAGCGTTTGGCGGCGTGGGCGCTGAACCGTACGTATGGACATCGGAATGTCGTTCCCTCAGGACCGCTTTATAAATCGGTTTCATTTGCCCGGGGAGCTGCCTATGTTTCATTTGATTATGCCGATGGCTTGTGTACCTCCGATGGAAAACCGATCAGCACGTTTGAGGTGGCGGGTGAAGACGAATTGTTTTATCCGGCACAGGCAGTGGTCGAGGACGGTAAAATAAAAGTTTGGAGTAAGAAGGTCAAAGATCCGAAAATCGTTCGTTACGGATGGCAGCCTTTTACGCGTGCCAATCTGGTAAATGGCGCCGGTTTGCCTGCATCTACGTTCCGGACGGAATAGTATATAATTTAAATGAAGAAAAGATAGGTAAGATGAAGAAAACATTAAAAGCTTTGATGATGTTAGGATGCTTTCCGATGATGCTCTGTGCAAAAGAGTATAAGAAATCAGAGAACTTGATTTTGGATAAGGGATGGGAGTTCGCTCAGGCCGGCCGGAATGAATGGCTGCCGGCCACAGTGCCCGGAACGGTACATCAGGATTTGATTTCTCATCATAAACTGCCCGATCCGTTCTATGGGATGAATGAGCAAAAAGTGCAGTGGGTGGAGAATGAGGACTGGATCTATAAGACCACTTTTAATGTGACGGATGAGCAGCTTTCCAGAGATGCCGCCTTGCTGGTTTTCGAAGGACTGGATACGTATGCGGATATTTATCTGAACGGCTCTTTGCTGAAACGTACGGATAATATGTTTGTCGGCTATACTCTTCCGGTGAAGGAGGTGCTGCGGAAGGGGGAGAACCGTTTGCAGATTCTGTTTCATTCACCTATCAAGCAAACTTTGCCCCAGTGGGAAACCAATGGCTTTGATTACCCGGCTGATAATGACCATAGTGACAAGCGGGTCAGCATCTACAGCCGTAAGGCACCTTACAGTTATGGCTGGGATTGGGGAATCCGCCTGGTGACCAGTGGCATCTGGCGTCCTGTGACACTGACTTTCTATGATGTGGCACGCTTGGATGATTACTATGTCCGTCAGGCTTCGGTGACGAAAGAACGGGCGGAAGTAGAAAACCGTCTGACTGTAAACTGTGTTTCCACTGCTCCTCAGAAAGCGGAAGTAACCGTTGCTTGTTCTTATAAGAACGGTGAAAAGGTAACCGGACGGAAAGAGGTGACTTTGCAGCCGGGTACCAATCATATTCTTCTTCCCTTAGAGATAAAGCAACCCCATTTATGGATGCCCAATGGTTGGGGGGAACCTGCATTGTATGATTTTGAAGCCGAGGTAAAGGTGGATGATAAAGTGGTGGCTTCTCAAAAAGAGCGTATCGGACTCCGTACCATAAAGGTGGTGAAAGAGAAAGACGACCAGGGGGAATCTTTCTATTTTGTAGTCAATGGCGAACCGATGTTTGCCAAAGGTGCGAATTTTATCCCGGATGATGCGCTGTTGCCCGCCATTACCGAAGAGCGTTACCGCCGGTTGTTCAAGGATGTGAAAGACGCCAATATGAATATGATCCGTGTATGGGGCGGAGGTATTTATGAGGACGACGCTTTTTACCGGGCGGCGGACGAGAATGGAATACTGGTTTGGCAGGATTTCCTTTTTGCTTGTACCACTTATCCGTCTGATCCGGCTTTCATGAAACGGGTGGAGGCTGAGGCGGAATACAATATCAAACGTTTGCGGAACCATGCCAGCCTGGCTATGTGGTGCGGAAACAATGAAATTTACGAAGGCATGCGCTACTGGGGATGGGATAAGAAATACACCGACCCCGGTATCATGGAGGGAATGAAGCAGGGCTATGATAAACTTTTCCGCGAGTTGCTGCCCCGTAAGGTGGCCGAACTGGATCCGGACCGTTTCTATATGCACGGTTCTCCATACGAGGCCAATTGGGGACGTCCCGAAAGCTGGAAGATTGCCGACAGCCATAACTGGGGGATCTGGTATGGTCAGAAACCGTTTGAAAGTCTGGATACGGAAATCCCGCGCTTTATGAGCGAGTTTGGTTTCCAGGCATTTCCTGAAATGAAGACGATTGCTACTTTTGCCTCACCGGAAGATTATGCGTTGGAATCGGAGGTGATGAATGCTCATCAAAAGGCGACTATCGGTAATTTCCTCATCAAGAAGACCATGGGACTGTACTATAAGGTGCCCGAGGATTTTGACCAATTGGTTTATATGGGATTGGTTTTACAGGGAGTGGGAGTACGCCATGGCTTGGAAGCGCATCGTCGTAACCGTCCCTATTGTATGGGAACTTTGTATTGGCAGTTGAATGACAGCTGGCCGGTCGTTTCCTGGTCCAGCATTGACTATTATGGCAATTGGAAAGCGCTGCATTATCAGGCAAAAAGAGCGTTTGCTCCGGTATTGGTCAATGCCATCAAAGAAGGAGAGGATTTGAATATTTACGTCATGTCGGACAAGCTGGAAGCGGATAAAGAGGTGACTTTAGGGTTGCGTGTGATGGATTTTAATGGTAAAGTCCTGTCTAAGAAGGATATCAAGGGAGAGGTTCCGGCCAATGCTTCTGTCTTATATGCTAAGGAACCTTATGCGGGCATGACAACCAGCCCTCAAAATACGTTCCTTCTGATGACATTAAAAAACAAGAAAGGTGAGGTTTTATCCGAAGAAATTTATTACTTTAACCACGCAAAAGATCAGGAACTCCCGAAAACTGAAATCCGCTATAAAGTGAAACCGATGGACGGAAAATATGAGGTTACTTTGTCTGC
This sequence comes from Phocaeicola sartorii JCM 17136 = DSM 21941, assembly GCF_054653615.1. Taxonomy (NCBI): domain Bacteria; kingdom Pseudomonadati; phylum Bacteroidota; class Bacteroidia; order Bacteroidales; family Bacteroidaceae; genus Phocaeicola; species Phocaeicola sartorii. The sequence continues at coordinate 3,632,708 of NZ_BAAIFW010000005.1, read as the reverse complement.
TAAACAGTTGGCCAGGGATGTATTCATAGAAATTCCTGTTCAAGGGGCGAGATTTACAGATAACTTCTTTGACCTGTTGCCTGGACAGACAAAGAAAGTGATCATCACTTCGGAGAAGCTGAAGAAGGATGAAAAGGTTGATATAACGATCAGGCAATTAAGTGACACTAACTAATCAATTAATATCTATTATGAAAACTTTAACGGGCCTTGCAGGGCTGACAATGGCAGGATTTATGCTTTTATCCTGTAGCACAGAAGTGAAAGAAGCAAATTATCAGGTAATTCCGTTACCGCAGGAAATTTCGGTAATGGATCAGGCCACTCCGTTCATTTTGTCAAACGGAACCAAGATTATGTATCCGGAAGGCAATGAGAAGATGCAGAAGAATGCTGAATTTCTGGCAAGTTATATCAAAGACCTTACCGGAAAGACATTGGCTGTACAGGCTGGTACAGATGGTAAAGGGATTATTCTGCAATTGGGTGGAAATGCTGAGAATCCCGAAGGATACCAGTTGAAAGTGACCGGTGACCAGGTGGTCGTTTCCGGACCTACGGAAGCCGGAGTCTTCTATGGCATCCAGACTTTGCGTAAATCCATTCCGGCCGCACAAGGAGTGGATATCGCTTTGCCGGCGGTTGAGATCAATGACTATCCCCGTTTTTCTTATCGTGGTGCGATGCTGGATGTATCACGCCATTTCTTCCCGGTGGATTCAGTAAAACGTTTTATAGATATGTTGGCATTGCACAACATCAATCGTTTCCATTGGCATTTGTCGGAAGACCAAGGCTGGAGAATCGAAATCAAGAGCCGTCCTGAACTGACTGAAATCGGGTCAAAGAGAACTGAAACGGTTATCGGTCATAATTCAGGTAAATACGATGGCAAGCCTTATGGTGGTTTCTTCACTCAAGAGGAGGCTAAGGAGATAGTGGCATACGCTGCTGACCGTCATATCACAGTGATTCCGGAAATTGATATGCCGGGGCACATGCAGGCAGCCTTGGCCGCTTATCCTTATTTGGGATGTACAGGTGGTCCGTACGAAGTATGGAAGCAATGGGGAATATCCGACGATGTGCTTTGTGCGGGTAATGATGAAACCTTGAAATTTATTGATGATGTATTGGGAGAAATTATTCAGATTTTCCCGTCAGAATATATCCATGTGGGTGGTGACGAATGTCCCAAGGTGCGTTGGGCGAAATGTCCTAAGTGTCAGGCCCGTATCAAGGCTTTAGGTATCAAGGCGGACAAGAATCACAGTGCGGAGGAGAAACTGCAGAGCTTCATCATCAGTCATGCGGAAAAGTTCCTGAACGACCATGGACGCCAGATTATCGGCTGGGATGAAATTCTGGAAGGTGGGTTGGCCCCCAATGCTACTGTTATGTCATGGCGTGGTGAAGGTGGCGGTATTGAGGCTGCCAAGCAGAAGCATGATGTCATTATGTCACCGAATACTTATCTATATTTTGACTATTATCAAAGCAAGGATGTGGAACAGGAACCGGAAGCCATTGGCGGTTACTTACCTTTAGAGCGTGTGTATAGCTATGAACCTATGCCGGCATCACTGACACCGGAGGAACAGAAATATATTAAAGGTGTACAAGCTAATTTGTGGACGGAATATATTCCTACATTTAGTCAGGTAGAATATATGGAATTGCCACGTATGGCCGCTTTGGCAGATATTCAGTGGACAAATCCTGAACATAAGGATTATCAGGATTTCTTGCAGCGCCTGGTACGTATGGTGAAGATATATGATGTATATCAGTATAACTATGCCAAGCACGTATTCGATGTGACTGCCCGGTTTGAGCCTAATGCGGAAACAGGTACGGTGGATGTCACTTTGTCTACAGTAGATAACTGTCCGGTATATTATACATTGGACGGAACAGACCCCACTACCGCTTCACAGCTTTACACAGAGCCGGTGAAGATCGATACCAATTGTACGTTCAAGGCTATGGCTATTCGTCCTACCGGCAATAGCCGTATTGTGAAAGAAGACATTGCGTTCAGCAAATCGACTTCCAAGAAGATAACAGCTTTACAGCCGGTGAACAAGCAATATGAATTTGCCGGTATCTCTACGTTGGTAGATGGATTGAAAGGAAATAGAAATTATAAGACCGGACGTTGGATTGCTTTTTATAAGAACGATCTGGAAGCTGTGATTGATTTCGGACAGCCGGCTGAGTTCAGCAAAGTGACACTTACCACCAATGTGGAGAAAGGCGACTGGGTGTTTGACGCGCGTTCCATCAGTGTCGCTGTCTCAGAAGATGGTGAGAATTTCAAGCAAGTAGCTTCGGAAGAATATCCGGCGATGACTTTGGATAATCCGAACCAATTGTATGAACATACATTGAGCTTTGAACCTGTACAGGCACGTTATCTGAAAGTATTGGCAAAGCCGGAATACAGTATTCCTTCTTGGCATGGAGGTAAAGGAAATCCTGCTTTCCTGTTTGTGGATGAAATTACAGTAGATTAATTGTAGGAATCAGTGCGGGGGGTGCGTGGCGTTTCTCCTGAAAGATGGCTGCGCAACCCTGCTTATAAAGAATTTATAAACTTCACCATGAAAACATGATCAGGAAAATAATATATGGCGTTTATGCGATAATGGGCATGATGACAATGACTGCTTGTGGCAGCCGCCCGGATGCTTATGAAATATCTCTTGAGAAAATGCAGGGATTTCCTACAGAGGATGCCGGTTTTCTTAAGGGAGTTTCTGCATTATATGCGGGAGTGGTTGATGGAAATTTATTAATAGCCGGAGGTTGTAATTTCCCCGATACACCGGCAGCCGATGGCGGGAAAAAAGTCTTTTACCGGGATGTATATATAGCTCCTCTGTCAAATGATACCGTCTTTGAGTGGAAGAAAATAGGCCAACTGCCCCAGGCGGCGGCTTATGGAGTCACTATTTCTACTGAAAAAGGGTTAATTTGTGTTGGGGGAACTACAGCAACGCATAGCCTGTCTGATGTTTTTCTTTTATCTTTGCAGAAAGACACCTTGCACACAGATACTCTGCCGTCTTTGCCCGTAACTGTAGATAACATGGCAGGTGCATTAGTGGGGCACTCACTATATATTGTCGGGGGAAATGTGAATGGCGTTCCGTCTCCGTCCATGTATATGCTTGATTTGTCGGATTTGTCCGGAGGGTGGAAAAAAGGAACAGATATTCCGGGTGCTCCCAGAGTGCAACCTGTCTGCGTGGCGCAAGGCGGAAAACTTTATGTATGGGGTGGATTTGCTCCGGCTGTAGGGGAACGTCAGGCTTCTTTGTCGGTAAACGGATATGTGTATGTTCCGGAAACGGAAGCGTGGTCGCCGGTTGCCGCTCCGTGTGATGCGGAAGGAAATGAAATCTCTTTAGGCGGTGGAGTTGGAACGGCTTGGGGTGAGGATATGATATTGTGTGCCGGAGGAGTTGATAAGGATATATTCTTAAAGGCTCTGCAAGGTATTTATGCAGGAAAAGAATATTTGTCACATCCTGTAGAGTGGTATCGGTTTAACAGAAATCTGCTGCTCTATCATCCACAGACGGATAAATGGACTACATTGGGCGAATATGAGCAAGGTGCGCGTGCCGGAGCTGTAATGGTTTCGCAGGACGGATTTCATTACATGATCAACGGAGAGTTGAAGCCGGGTATCCGTACCCATGAAATTAACAGAATAAAAGAAAATAGAAGATGAGAAAATTGATTATACTGGCGGGAGCTGCATTAGGCTTGTTGCTTGCAAGCTGCGCGAAGGAAGAGAAACGCACAATTTCTGTTATTCCCGCACCACTGAATGTGGAATTGCAACAGGGAGTGTTTCCTCTGAATCCGGAAACAGGATTGTATATAGATGCATCCGAAGGAGATAAAAAGATTTTGCAGGATTATCTGGCGGCTTCTCCCATGAAGCTGAAACCGGTAGCAACAGAAGAGGGACACACGGTCATCTTGAAACAAGTGGCTCAATTGCCGGAGGTGGACTCTCCCGAAGGCTATGTTCTGACGGTAACTCCCGATCAGGTGCTTGTCCGGGCGACTTCCGGAGCAGGGTTGTTCTACGGAGTTCAGACCATGTTGCAGCTGGCTGATGGAAAAGGATTGCCGGCAGGAGTCATTACAGACAAGCCCCGTTTTGCCTATCGTGGTTTCATGATGGATGTTTCCCGTCATTTCTTCGACAAGGAATTTATAAAAAAGCAGCTGGATGCTTTGGCCTATTACAAACTGAACCGTCTTCATCTGCATCTTACTGACGCTGCGGGCTGGCGTATCGAAATAAAGAAATACCCCCGTCTGACAGAATTTGCGGCATGGCGCGAGTTTCCCACTTGGAAAGAATGGTGGAACAACGGGCGTCAGTATAAAGAAGAGGGCGGCAAAGATGCTTACGGAGGCTACTATACGCAAGATGATATCCGCGAACTGGTGGCATACGCTCAAGAGCGTTATATCACTGTTATTCCGGAGATAGAGATGCCTGCACATTCGGAAGAGGTGCTGACCGCTTATCCCGAGTTGTCCTGTACACACGAACCTTACAAGCAGGCCGATTTCTGTGTCGGTAATGAAAAGACTTTCGAGTTTCTGGAGAATGTGCTGACAGAAGTGATGGAACTTTTTCCTTCCGAATACATCCATATAGGCGGGGATGAGGCCGGTAAAGCCTCATGGCCCTCTTGCAAACTATGTCAGGCGCGTATGAAAAAAGAAGGCCTGAAGGATGTGAATGAATTACAGAGTTATCTGATCCATCGTATCGAAGTCTTTTTGAATGCCCATGGGCGTAAATTACTGGGATGGGATGAAATACTGGAAGGTGGACTGGCTCCCAATGCCACCGTTATGTCATGGCGTGGTACGGAAGGGGGAATGAAAGCGGTCGCTTCCGGACACAAGGCTATTATGACTCCGGGCGAGTTCTGTTATTTTGATTCGTATCAGGATGCCCCCGACTCCCAGCCCGAAGCGATAGGAGGATATCTGCCTTTGGCCAAAGTCTATTCGTTCAATCCTGTCCCCGATACGTTGGATGCGGACAAGGTGCCGTTGGTTTATGGAGTGCAAGCCAATTTGTTTACAGAATATGTCCCCACTCCGGAACATGCTGAGATGATGATTTATCCTCGTATTCTCGCTTTGGCGGAAGTTGCCTGGAGTGATCCGTCAGTGAAGGCCTACGATGATTTCCATGCCCGCGCCTTGAAAGCGGTGGAGGAATTGAAAGTCAAAGGATATCATCCCTTCGAATTGAAGAATGAGATAGGAAACCGTCCGGGAGCGGACCAGCCCGTACAACACCTGGCGGTAGGTAAAAAAGTGATTTACGGACCGGATGCCGCTTACTATCCCGGTTATTCAGCCGGTGGCGACAGTGCCTTGGTAGATGGCGTCATAGGAGGATGGACGTATGGTGACAGACGCTGGCAAGGTTTCATAGACAAGAAAAGAATGGATGTGACCATCGACATGGAGAAGGAAACAGCCATTCATTTTATCGGAGCGGACTTTATGCAGGTATGCGGCCCCGAAGTCTTTATGCCTTCTGAAGTAATCATTTCCGTTTCGAATGACGGCAAGGAGTTTACCGAGCTGAAGCGCATGGAGCACAAGGTGGTGAAGGACGATAAAGTGACTTTCACCAATTTTGGCTGGGAAGGAGATGCTAAGGCACGCTACATACGTTATCAGGCCTCTTCGGGTGAATTCGGAGGTTTCTTGTTTACGGATGAAATAGTAGTGAAGTAATATATAAACAACAAATAGCATGAAGAAACAGATTTTGTTATCGGCTGTTCTGGCTTGTTTCTCAGTTTTCTCTGCGACAGCACAGAAAGAGCCGGTAGATTATGTAAATCCTTTTGTGGGCACCACCAATTACGGTACCACCAATCCCGGGGCATTGACTCCTCATGGAATGATGTCGGTCACTCCTTTCAATGTGATGGGGGTTCCCGAAGGGGATAAGGACAAAGACAAGCAATGGTGGTCCACTCCATACGAATTCAACAACAAATACCTCACCGGCTTTGCGCATGTCAATCTTAGCGGTGTGGGCTGTCCGGAATTAGGCTCATTGTTATTGATGCCCACTACCGGCAAACTGGATGTGGATTACCATCATTATGGAAGTTTTTATCAGGGCGAGACGGCAAATCCGGGGTATTATACCAATAGGCTGGATAAATACAATGTGAAGTGTGAACTGACTGCCACTCCGCGCACCAGTATGGCGCGTTTCACTTTCCCTGCCGGACAAAGCAATATTTTGTTGAATCTGGGAGAGGGACTGACCAATGAGAGCGGAGCCACCGTCCGTTTTGTAAATGACCGTGAGATTGAAGGCACCAAGCTGCTGGGCACTTTCTGCTATAATCCTCAGGCGGTATTTCCGATCTATTTTGTAATGCGTATCAACAAAGTGCCGGCAAAACGCGGTTATTGGAAAATGATGCGTCCGATGGGCGCGGAAGCGCAATGGGACGATACAGCTGGTAAATACAAACTCTATACCGCTTATACCAAAGAAATAAGCGGAGATGATATAGGGGTGTGGTTTACTTACGACACCACGGCCGAAGAAGTGATTGAAGTCAGTATGGGCGTGTCTTTTGTCAGCATAGAGAATGCCCGTCTGAATCTGGAGAAGGAACAGCCCTTCGGCACCACCTTCGACAAACTGCGTGCGGAAGCCCGCAAGAAATGGAACGATGATCTTTCCCGTATCAGGGTGGAAGGCGGAACGGAAGAGCAGAAGGGGGTATTCTATACCGCCCTGTATCACACCATGATTCATCCGAATATCTTGCAGGACGTGAGCGGACAATATCCGCAGATGGAGGGAGACAAGATTCTGACCACCAACCGTAACCGTTACACGGTATTTTCCTTGTGGGATACTTATCGTAACTATCACCAGCTGATGACTTTGGTATATCCGGAACGTCAGATGGACATGATCCACACCATGATGGGCATGTACAAGGAACACGGATGGTTCCCGAAATGGGAATTGTATGGTCGTGAGACGTTGACGATGGAAGGAGACCCCTCTATTCCCGTTTTGGTGGACAGTTGGATGAAAGGATTGCAGGACTTTGACATTGACGAAGCTTATAAAGGCATGTACAAGTCGGCTACCACTCCGGGCAAGGACAACCTGATGCGTCCGGACAATGACGACTATATGTCCAAAGGCTATGTGCCGATGGAAAGCCAGTATGATAATTCGGTCTCCCATGCTTTGGAATACTATGTTGCCGACTATGCGCTTTCCACCTTGGCGGAGGCCTTGGGCAAGAAGGAAGATGCGAAACTGTTCCGCAAACGCTCCATGGGCTATAAGAATTATTATAGCAAGGATTTCGGGACCTTGCGCCCGATAACCAAGGAAGGCAAGTTCTACGAACCGTTTGACCCGAAAGAAGGAGCTAATTTCGCACCCAGCCCCGGTTTCCACGAAGGAAACGCATGGAACTACACGTTCTTTGTGCCTCATGATATCGATGGTCTGGTAAAACTGATGGGGGGCGACAAGAAATTTGTCGACAAGCTGCAAAGCGTGTTCGATGAAGGAAATTATGATCCGGCCAACGAACCCGATATTGCTTATCCTTACCTGTTCAGCCGCTTCAAGGGCGAAGAATGGCGTACACAGAAATTGGTGAAGGAACTGCTGGCCAAGTATTTCACCACCAAACCGGACGGAATTCCGGGCAACGATGATACGGGTACGATGTCTGCATGGGCCATATTCAGCATGATGGGATTCTATCCGGATTGTCCGGGTGTGCCCGAATATACATTGACCACTCCTACTTTCGATAAGGTGACCATTCAGCTTGATCCTAAATATTGGGGCAAGAAAGAATTGGTTATCAAGAAAGAAGGACAAGGGGATTATATAAAGGAGGTCAGACTGGGCAATAAGAAAACCAATAAGTATCTGATCTCTCATGACGATTTGATCAAGGCAGGTGAGATTACTTTTATAGTAACAGAAAATCCTAATAAGAAATAACGATGAATACGAAACGATTTTTGTTTGCCGCGTTAGGGGCTGTTTGTTCTTTTGCTTTCTTGCAAGCGCAGGTACGTACGGAGCAGACTCTCGAGAAAGGGTGGAAATTTACCCGTGAAGATAATGCGGAGTTTGCCAGTCCTGCTTATAATGACAGCAAATGGCAGAGTGTCACCGTTCCTCACGACTGGGCGGTCTATGGTCCGTTCAGCATCAATAATGACAAGCAGGAAATGGCCATCACTCAGGACGGACAGACCGAGGCGATGGAACATGCCGGACGTACCGGAGGTCTCCCGTTTGTAGGAACCGGATGGTACCGCTTGAACTTTGACGCTCCCGGTTTTGAGAAAGGCAAGAAAGCTACATTGATCTTTGATGGAGCAATGAGCCACGCCCGTGTCTATGTGAACGGGCAGGAAGCCGGTTACTGGCCATACGGTTATAACTCTTTTTATGTGGATGCCACCCCTTATCTGAAGCCGGGTGAGAGGAACGAGCTGGCAGTCCGTCTGGAAAACGAGCGGGAGTCATCCCGCTGGTATCCCGGGGCAGGGTTGTACCGCAATGTCCATCTGGTTATCAATGAAGATGCGCATATCCCTACTTGGGGAACTGTGGTGACTACTCCGGTAGTGAAAGAGAACTATGCCAGGGTCAATGTGAAGACTGAGTTTGTGATGCCTGAGGGGAAGAAGGTCAGCGACTATCGCATTGTGACCACCATCCTAGCCCCCGATGGAAGAAGGATTTCTTCCGAGGACAAGCCCGGTGACAAACTGGACGCTACTTTCTTCAACCAGAATTTTGTGGTTTATAATCCGTCTTTATGGTCACCCGAGAATCCTGCGTTGTATAGCGCAGTGACAAAAATATATGATGGGGAAAAGCTGAAAGACGAATATACCACCCGTTTCGGCATCCGTACCTTGGAAATTGTTCCCGACAAGGGCTTTTTCCTGAACGGGAAGCTGACCAAATTCAAAGGGGTGTGCAATCACCATGACCTGGGCCCGTTGGGTGCTGCCGTAAACGACGCGGCCATCCGTCGCCAGATCCGTATCCTGAAAGATATGGGTTGCAATGCCATCCGTACCTCCCATAATATGCCGGCACCCGAGCTGGTCCGCGCCTGCGATGAGATGGGTATGATGCTGATGGTGGAATCTTTCGATGAATGGAAAGCCGCCAAGATGGCGAACGGATATCACAAGATATTCGATGAATGGGCCGACAAGGATCTGACCAATCTGATCCGCCATTATCGCAATAACCCCAGTGTAGTGATGTGGTGTATCGGGAATGAGGTGCCCGACCAGTGGAATGGCAGCCGTGGCCCGAAACTCTCGCGCATGTTGCAGGATATCTGCCATCGTGAAGATCCTACCCGCCCTGTAACACAAGGAATGGATGCACCCGATGCGGTAGTGAACAATAATATGGCCGCTGTGATGGATGTGGCAGGTTTCAATTACCGTCCTCACAAATATCCCGAGAACTATAAGAAACTGCCGCAGCAGATTATTCTAGGTAGTGAGACCGCTTCTACGGTCAGTTCACGTGGGGTCTATAAATTCCCCGTTGTCCGTCAGGCAATGAAGAAATATGACGACCATCAATCTTCCTCCTACGATGTGGAACATTGCGGCTGGTCTAATCTGCCGGAAGACGACTGGATATGGCATGAGGATAACGCTTGGGGGATCGGAGAGTTTGTATGGACAGGCTTCGACTATTTGGGCGAACCGACTCCTTACTATACTGACTGGCCCAGCCATTCCTCCTTATTCGGTATCATCGACCTGGCGGGCTTGCCCAAAGACCGTTATTATCTGTACCGCAGTCATTGGAACAAAGGCGAGGAAACGCTGCACATCCTTCCTCACTGGACATGGCCGGGACGTGAAGGAGAAGTGACCCCGATCTTTGTCTATACCAATTATCCGTCGGCGGAAGTGTTTATCAATGGCAAGAGCCAGGGTAAGCGCACCAAGGATTTGACTGTAACGGCTGAGAACAGTGCGGACTCTGCCTCCATAGCAGATTTCAAGCGTCAGAAACGTTACCGTCTGATGTGGATGGATACCAAGTATGAGCCGGGAACCGTGAAAGTGGTTGCGTATAATGAGAAAGGGGAGGCTGTGGCCGAAAAGGAAATCCATACGGCAGGCAAACCCGACCATATAGAACTGGTTGCAGACCGCAATGAGATAAAGGCTGACGGCAAAGACTTGTCGTTTGTCACCGTAAGGGTGGTGGATAAAGACGGTAATCTTTGTCCCGACGCGCAGCACCTCATCAAGTATGCTGTGAAAGGTGCCGGAACCTATCGTGCCGGAGCCAACGGAGACCCCACTTCATTGGAGTTGTTCCATGTTCCGCAGATGAAGGTGTTTAACGGAATGATGACTGCTGTCGTGCAGAGTACCGGCAAACCGGGAGAAATCACGCTGACCGCAACAGGTAAAGGACTTAAATCAGGTAGGCTAGTTTTAATAAGTAAGTAAAAAGATTTGTTTCAATTTCCACTATCTGTGCCCCGCTTGATTTTATTAAGCGGGGCTTATTTATTAAAAAAGTTAGAAAATAATTGGGAAAATCTGCTCTTAAGAGTGAAAAAGTTACTATTTTTGTTGGCAGATTTAATATACCAATTAAAAATCCTAACTTATCATAGTATCATGTTGACCCAGATCATTAACGCAAAGATTCTTACCCCACAGGGCTGGTTGAAGGACGGATCCGTCCTTATGCGCGACAATAAGATTTTAGAAGTTACCAATTGTGATTTAGCTGTTATCGGAGCCGAGCTGATTGACGCTAAAGGTATGTATGTTGTTCCCGGTGGTGTGGAAATCCATTGTCATGGTGGCGGTGGCGGTGATTTTATGGAAGGTACGGAAGAGGCTTTCCGTACAGCCATCAATGCGCACATGAAACATGGTACTACCAGTATTTTCCCCACGTTGTCTTCCTCTACCGTACCGATGATTGAGGCAGCGGCCGAGACTTGTACCAAGCTGATGGAGGAGCCGGACAGTCCGGTACTGGGATTGCATCTGGAAGGTCATTACTTGAACATCAAGATGGCCGGTGGACAGATGCCCGAGAATATCAAAGATCCGGACCCCAATGAGTATATTCCTATTGTGGAGAAATGGAACTGTATCAAGCGTTGGGATGCGGCTCCCGAATTGCCGGGTGCCATGCAGTTCGGTAAGTACATTACAGGTAAAGGAATTGTGGCATCTGTGGCCCACACTCAGGCCGAATTTGAAGATATCCGTTCCGCATGGGATTCAGGTTATACGCTGGCCACGCATTTCTATAATGCCATGCCCGGTTTCCACAAGCGTCGTGAGTATAAATATGAAGGAACTGTGGAGAGCATCTATCTGATAGACGATATGAATGTGGAAGTAGTGGCCGATGGCATTCATGTGCCGCCTACCATTTTGCGGTTGATTTATAAGATAAAGGGAGTGGAGCGTGCTTGTGTCATTACGGACGCCTTGGCATGTGCGGCCAGTGACAGTAACGTAGCTTTCGATCCCCGTGTCATCATTGAGGATGGGGTGTGCAAGCTGGCGGACCGCTCCGCATTGGCAGGCAGTGTGGCTACGATGGACCGCTTGATCCGTACCTTGGTGCAGAAGGCGGAAATTCCTTTGGAGGATGCTGTCCGTATGGCTTCCGAGACTCCTTCGAAATTTATGGGAGTATATGACCGTAAAGGTTCCTTGCAGAAAGGAAAAGATGCCGATATCCTGATTCTTGACCAAGACTTGAATATCCGTGCCGTATGGGCGATGGGCAAGCTGGTTGAAGGGACTTGTACATTATAAGGCATTTGACTCTCTGCTCGAAGCTTATGATATTTTATTGAGCAGGTATTTCGTAAAGATGAGCCGGTGAAATAAAATGCAGATCATAACCGAAGGCTGAACGGATTCGTCTATCCGTTCGGCCTTCGGTCTTTTTTACCGGAACTTTAAAGTGAAACATCGAACCGGCTAAAGCTGGCCTGGTAAAAGATAAAGGCGTTTGTCAAAAGGGGGGGATAATATGTCATGGAACTTGGGGCAAAATTCAATAGAACTTGGTACATGATTCAATGGAGCTTGCTGCAAGATTTAATGGAGCTTGCTGCAAAGTCCAATGGAGCAGGGTGCAATACATACGTATGTGCAGGCCGATGCTTACGTATGTGTAGGCTGATGCCTACGTATGTATGACCCGATGCCTACGTACGTGCGGGTTTACACGTTACTAACGTCACGGTTCACATGTTACTAATGTTGCGGCTTATACATTACTAATGTTATGGTTCACTCGTTACTCATGTTGATTGTTGAATAGGCCGAGATGTTTTTCAAATACGCCTTCAGGTTTTAAAAAAACATCTTCAGGTTTTTATAAAACAACTATACGTTTTTTTTACACACCAGCATGTTTCGTGAACAGACCTAGCCTGTTCAGTGAACAAGCCTAGTCTGTTCCGCGCACAGACCTAGTCCGTTCAGTGTACAAACCTAGCTTGTTCATCGCATTCTCCCCCCGCTAAGTCAATATCCCCCTTTCTCCCGTCATCCTTTCATTTTATGCAATACACCCAGACAATCAGCCGGCTAAATCTGAAACCACTTCCCCTCACTCCCGTTTCAGCCGTACCGTTGTCTCGTTTTGTCTCCTTTCACTAAGAATGGTTTACTTCCAGTGTGTGCGGACTTGAAAGGAGGCTGAAAGGACAATGACAGGATCTCTCTTCATAACCGGAACGTCTATCAGCAGGGCGTTTCAGCGGGAAATGAAAGGAGAAAAGGAACCTTCGGACTTTATTGCTGAGGCATTCAAAATGAAGATAATCTCAGCATCCCTACAGATTCATGAATAGATAATGATCAATGCATTGAACGCTGGTCTATCATCGGCACGAAAGATTTATAACTTTTCATTGTATCCCCCAATATTGGCAGGAGTTTGGGATTGGCCTGCATTGTGTTGCCCGATGGATAAACACACAAACGGATACATATCTTGGTCAGCCTTCACAGTCCTTTTTTAATTCTGCCAGTTCTTTATTGATCCGTGTTAACTCTTTCACTCTGTCCGAGGCATAATGAAAGAGAAAATAATCAGTCAGTATCCCTATTAACAATAGACCAAACATGGTTAGCATGAGCCACCACAGGTGGCGATAGGTGTAAAGGAATATGCATATAAAAGGAGTTACCAGCAAATATCCGATGATATAACTCCAATTTACAAGCTTTTTATATTGAAGTATATTCTTTATTTGCATCTCAAGGTTTGTTTCTTTTTTGATCTTCGTCAGTAAAACAACTCCTGCAAGGTTGACTGCAACGGCATATAGCAGAAGTCCGAATACCGCCGGCCAAAACGCTAATTTGCCATTCAAATGAATAAAATCAATAAACATAAGAATCGTTGTTCCCAACATAAATGTGAACGTTATTTTATCCACTCTGAGCATTTTGTCCAGGCAGCTTTCTTTCTGCCGTGACAACATCTCTATGATCTGTTGCTGATGAACCAGCTCGTTCTGGCTGACCCGTTCATTCAACTCTTTCCATGCTTTTTGCAATTTTTCCAGTTCCATAAAATTGTATGATTATAAGTTCGACATATTTTTTAATTTCTCTTTGATGCGGTGCAATTTTATCGCGACATTATTGCGGCTCGTCCCGGTAATTTCGGCGATCTCATCGTATGATTTCTCGTCCAGCCACAGTAAGATAAACATACGGTCCACCTTGTTCAGCCGTTTGATGAGCGAATACATCTCTTTCAGCAGTTCGTTGCGTTCGCAATCCTCCATAATATCTACTTGCTGTTCCAAAGGCACGTAGTCGTGCTTTTTCTTCTTTCTAAAGTCCGAGATGCACGTGTTCAGGGATATGCGGTAAACCCACGTCGTAAACGAACTCTCTCCCCGGAAACTTTGGTAGGACTTCCATATATTGAATACCGATTCCTGATAAAGGTCGTTCACATCGTCCTTATTGTCAGCATACATGAAGCATACTTTGTAAATGATATGCTTGTATTGCACTAGCTTGTCTGCAAATTCCTGTTCTATACTCATCAGCTTTCGAAGGTGTTTTTATAAGGTTAGTCGGTGAAAAGGGAAGAAAGTTACACCTTTTTCCTTAGAATATTCAGGAATAGCGCCATAATATGGCTGCAAGCCTGTTGGTTTTGAAGATAATCCGCTATTTAACTGAACATTCGTGAGGAAATTCGTACTTTTGTCTACTTCAACCAGAAGCAACAAGAATAAATAGGACCGGCATCAAGCAAAGAGATGAGTTGGCTATATAAAGGAAATAGAGGGATAAGTTATGAATAATGAAATGAATTTTTTGATTTACAATGTTCCCGGAGAGGAGGCATCAGTCAGTGTCATTGTCAAGAATGAAACAATCTGGCTTACGCAAAAAGCTATGGCAGAGCTGTTTGGTGTGGGAGTTCCTGCTATATCCAAACATCTTAAAAACATCTTTGAAGAGGGAGAACTGATGGAAGAAGTGGTTATTTCCATTTTGGAAACAACCACTGAACATGGTGCTATTGCAGGGAAGACCCAAACAAACCGGACGAAGTTCTACAACCTCGACGCTATCATTTCTGTGGGCTATCGCGTCAGCTCACGCAAAGCGACCAACTTCAGGATTTGGGCAACCGGTATTCTGAAAGAGTATATGACCAAAGGTTTTGTTATGGACGACGAACGTTTGAAACAGGGCAAGGCTGCTTTTGGCAAAGATTATTTCAGAGAACTGTTAGAGCGTGTCCGTTCTATCCGGGCTAGCGAACGAAGAATATGGCTGCAAATCACCGACATCTTTGCTGAGTGCAGCATTGATTATGATAGAGAGGCCGATGTCACCAAAGAGTTTTATGCTATGGTGCAGAATAAGTTTCATTATGCTATTACCGGTAAAACGGCGGCAGAGATTATTAACACTTCGGCCGACAGAACCAAAGACCACATGGGACTTATCACATGGAAGGGCGCACCCGACGGCAGGATTCTGAAAAGCGATGTCACTGTTGCAAAGAACTATCTGACTGAGAAGCAAATCAAGCAGTTGGAACGTGCCGTAACGGGCTATTTCGATTATATTGAGGACTTGATTGAACGGGAGAACACTTTTACAATGGAAGAGTTTGCTACAAGTATCAATGAATTTTTGGCTTTCAGAAAATATGATATACTGAAAGGCAAAGGGAGCATCAGCAAACAGCAAGCAGACTTAAAAGCGAAGGCAGAGTACGATGAGTTTAATAAAACGCAGAAGATAATCTCCGACTTTGAAAAGGGACTCAAATCACGGTCGAAAGGGGAATATGGAAATGAGTGATCCAAAAGTCCAGACATTGTCTGGACTTTTGAGATGATATCCACTTTGTTTACCCTGATAACAAGCTATTTTTCTCCTTAATCATCTTTTCCTTTTCCTCGTGTAAGGTGGCAGACCAGAGGCAGATTGCAACTTGTCACCGCAAGGTTCCTGCCGCTTTCAGATAAGCTACATAGTTCAGATAAAGCTGGAAACGGGCATCCACTTTCGTTTCGTAGGCCTGTTGCCATAACGCTTGGGCTTCCAGATGGTCGGAAAGTGTTTCCAGCCCCACTTCGTACTGGCTTTTGCTGACACGCCGGTTCTCTTCCGCCTGTTGCAGGGAACGGTCGGCAAGTTCGCTTTCCAGCTTGGCCTCATCCAGGTTGTTGGCGGCTTGGGTCAGTTCCAGTAACATTTGCTCGTTCAGGTTTTGCTGTTGAAGGCGGGTTTGCTCCAGCTTGGCTTTAGCTGCACGTACCTTGTTGCTGCGTTCTCCGAAGTGGAACAGGGGGATGCTTATATTCAGCAGGACAGAGAAACTGGCTTTGTCCAGGAAATTCTTGTTGTTCAGTTCCAGACCATGTACATAGTCGTATGAGCCTTTGATTCCTACTTGGGGAAGCAGTTCGCTGCGGTTCAGTTTTACCTGCTGGCGGGCTATCGCCACTTGTTTGTCCAGTATGCTGTATTCCGGACGGCGGGTGATATCCAGTACCTGTACTTCCAGGTCTTTCTCTATCTCCGGGAAATCTCCGGAAACACGAATCTTTGTGGTCAGTGGTTTTCCTATCAGGTGGCAGAGGTTCATGGTGGCCAGGCGGAGAGCGTTCTCGGCTTTCCGGATGCCCAGTTCGCTTTCGTTCAGTTTCACCTGTACTTTCAACACATCGTTCTGAGGTTTCAGTCCATGTTTGTAGGCACTTTCTACGTTCTTGTGTAATTCTGTCAATACGGCATGGTATGCATCGGCTACTGTCTTCATCTCCTTCGCTTTCACTACCAAGGCGTATGCCTGGTCTGTTTGCTGGATGACTTCTGTTGCGGTCAGCGTTTCATTCATTTGTGCCATTTCTTTGCCCAGCAGGGACATTTTGTAGGCGGCACGGATTTTACCACCCATGTAGAGGGGTTGCTCCATTTGTACGCCACCCATATAGACCCATCCTATTTTATAGTCCAGGCTGATGCCGGGGAAGTAGGCAAAGCCTGCGGGTTGTCCCGGGTTGAACTGTCCTGTCCCATCGGGCAGGAAGACGGGCAGGTTGCCTCCGGCTATGCCGTAACTGCCGTCGGCATTGCTGTAAAGGCCCGTTCCGCCGGCGGTGAAGTTGGGGAAGAAGTTCCCTTTGTAACTTCTGGCTGTGTAACGGGCGCTTTCCGTCTGTTTCACGGAAGCCGCCATTTCCTTGTTGTATTTCAATGCCATCTCGCGGCACTCTTTCAGACTCAGTGTTTCCTGTGCCCATGCAGGGGCGGCAAGGTGCCACAGCAGACAGCAAAGGGGGAGTATCATTGTCTTTTTCATTTGTTCTCGGTTTTGTATTGTCAGTAAAATGAATCAATCGTTTTTTATCTTGAAGAACAAGGCGTATAATATCGGGATAAAGAGCAGCGTGATCAGTGTGCTGCACAGCAGTCCGCCCATGATCGCTGCCGCCAGAGAGCCGAACATGGCATCGGACAGCAGGGGGATCATACCCAGAATGGTGGTCAGCGAAGCCATCATGACCGGGCGGAGACGACTTTGGGAACTGTCTATCAGTGCGGTGACCGGTTCCGTTCCTTCATTGATCTGAAGGGTGATCTCATCCATCAGCACAATGCCGTTTTTTATCAGCATGCCGATCAGTCCCAATGTGCCGACGATGGCCACGAAGTTGAAGACTTTTCCTGTGAGCAGCATGACTGCTACCACCCCTACGAATATCATCGGGATGCAGCAGAAGATGATGATGGGCTTGCGGTAGTCCTTGAACAGTATGATCAGGATGGCAATCATCAGGATGATGGCTAACGGGAAATTCTGGAACAGGTACTTCATGGACTGGTCGCTGGCTATTTTTTCGCCTTGCCATATCAGTGAATAGCCTTCGGGCAGCGGTATGCTTTCTATCTGCTCCGCCATGGCGAGACGTGCTTTTTCCGTTTCTATGCCCGGTGCGGGCGAGCATTGTACACGCTGGCTTCTCTGCCCGTTGTAGCGGGGGACTACCGGGTCTTCCCACCGGATATCAATCTCTTTGCTGATCTGCTTCAGCGGTGTGCTTCCCATGATGCTTTCCACCAGATCTTCTTTCGAAAGTGTGCCGGCTTTCAGTTTCACCATAGTTTCCTGGTTCAGCAGTCCGTTCAGGGAGGGCAGGGACGAGAAAACTTGTGTGTTGCCCAGATCCTCTATCGGCTCTCCTTTCTCGTCGAGGCATTTCAGGTAGATGTTGCTCTTGTGGATGCCTTCGTAGAAAGAGCCGATGGGAATGCCTCCGGCGGCTGTGAGCAGGGAGAGGCTGACGTCATTACGGCTCAGACCGAGGGCACGGGCGGACGGCTGGTCGTATTCGATGGTCAGTACGGGTACCTGAGGTTCCCAGTCGGTGGTGATGAGGCAAACTTCCGGAGTCCTTTCCATGATGGCGCGGGCGCTGTCGGCCAGTTGGTGCAGGATGGCGGGGTCGGGGCCCAGGAATTGCGCTTCTATGGGATATTTCTTGAACATCAGATTGTATCTTTTCAATTTGATGTATGCGTCAGGATAGGCTTGGGAGAGGTAAGTTTGGATTTCGTCTATATGCTCTACCAAGGCTTCCGGCGAGGTGAAGTCGATAATCAGTTCGCCGTACGAGAGCGACGGGTTGGCAATGCTCCGTACCAGGTTGTAGCGTCCGGGCGTACCGCCGATGGAGGTGGTGACGTGGGTTATTTCCTCCCGTCCTTTCAGATAGGTTTCTATTTCTTCCAAATCCCGTGCCACACGTGTATAGTTGTTTCCTTCCGGAAGTTTGTATTCCATATAGAGCTGGTCGTAAACCATGTCGGGGAAAAAGCCCTGACGCATATAGGGGTAGCCGAAGACGGACAGCAGCAACAGGCCGGCCATGGCAAATACAAAGCTCCACCGGTGGGCCAGACCGAACTGTAGGGCCGAACGGAGGATGGCATAGATCTTGCCTTTGTACACGCGTTTCCCTGTATGGCCGGAATCGATGGCGGGATGCAGCCGGCGGCCGGCCATCAGTGGCACATGGATCAGTGCCAATACCCAGCTCAGCAACAGGGAGACGGCAAGTACGATAAAAAGATCGCGCGTGTAGACGCCTGCGGTGTCGGGGGACATGTAGATGGGTAGGAAAGCGATGATGGCTATCAGTGTCGCCCCCAGAAGAGGCATGGCTGTCTGCCGCCCGATGGCGGTCATGGCTTCCAGCCGGTCTTTGCCGGCTTTCAAGTCTACCAGTATACCGTCTATGATGACGATGGCGTTGTCTACCAGCATTCCCATAGCCAGTACAAAAGCGGCCAATGACACGCGCTGCATCGTTCCGCCTGCTGAATAAAGGAACAGGAAAGAGCCGAATACGGTGATGACCAGACTGATGCCTATGATAAGGCCGCTCTTGAATCCCATAGCTATCATCAGTATCACTACTACGATGATGACGGATTCTATCAGATTGATGACAAAGGTTCCCAAAGAACTGCCTACCCGTTCGGGCTGGTAGAAGATTTTGTGGCATTCTACTCCGGCGGGCAAACGTCCGGCTTTGAGTTCCTCTAACTTGCTTTCCACGGCATGGCCTACTTTTAGAATGTCCGAACCGCTGGAAGCGGCGATGAGGATGCCGAGAGCGCGTTCATGGTCATAGAACATTTCATTGCGTGTGGGGTCTTCGTAGTCTTTCTCTATGCGGGCGATGTCGCTTAGGCGGAGCTGGTCGTCGTCGTGTCCCTGAATCAGCATCTTTCCGATGTCGTCTACGGTTTTGAACTTGTCGTTTACCGTGACGCGGATACGGCGGTCGCCGTTTTCATAATATCCTGTATAGGTGGTCTTGTTCTGGCCGTTCAGGGTTGCCAGTACCTCGGCAGGTTTTACACCGAGGTTTGCCATGCGGTCTTGCAGCAGGGAGATGTTGATACATTCGGAACGCTTGCCGTAGAGTTCCACACGGTCCACACCTTCCAGTTCGTTCACCTCCCGTTTCACCAGTTCGGCATAGTCGGCCAGTTCACGGTCGGCCAGTCCGTCGCCGGTCAGGGCATAGAACATGCCATATACGTTTCCGAAGTCATCCTTGACTGTCGGGGTGGTGGCTCCCTCGGGGAGCAGGGCGCGGGCATCGCTCACTTTGCGGCGCAGCATGTCCCAGCATTGTTCCACGTCGTCGTCCGGCACGGTGCTCAGCAGTTCTATCTGTATCAAGGACAGATCGTTGTATGAATAGCTTTCTATATTGTCTATGTTGCCCATGGTGCGGATGTTCTTTTCAAGCACATCCGTCACTTCCAGTTCTACTTGGTGTGCGGAAGCGCCCGGATAGGTGGTGATCACCATGGCAAGCTTCACTTTTATTTCGGGGTCTTCCAGCTTGCTCATCTGGTAGCAGGAGTAGGCTCCGCCGAGCAGCAGAACCGCTACCAGGAAATAAATCAGATTCCTGTTCCGGAATGCCCATTTGCTGATGTCCATTATAATAATCCTCCTATATTTGTGTTAGTGACCGGCGGTAAAGGTTTGACCGTCTCTCCGTCCTCGATGTGGTGTACGCCCGAGGATACAATCAGTTCTCCCGGTTGCAGTTGTCCGGAAGTGATGAGGCTGTGTCCGTTGTTCAGCAGGCGCAGCATGGATACTTCCTGCCGGTGTACGGTGTTGCTGGACGGATGGAAGACGAACACATAGGCTTTGCCTTCTTTTTGCAGGATGGCGCCGGTGGGGACAGAAAGCGTTTTTTCCTGCTCCGTGCGGCAAAGGATGGTAACCATGGTGTTCATGCCGGGAGAGGGGAGTGCCTGTGTGCCGGGCACTACTTGCAGGCGCATGGTGTATAGCTGGTTCGCGTTGGCTTTCGGGGTGACACTGATCAGTTTCAGCGGATAGGTCTTGCCCGGATAGATATCGAATGTGCAGTGATAGCTGTCGAACTGCTCCCGGCGGATATATTCGGCTGCGGGCAGGTTTATCTCTACTTCGGGGGGTCCGCCGCTGATCATGGCAATGACGGGCATTCCGGCTCCGATGGTTTCGTGGGCTTCGAACAGACGTTTCTGGACGTACCCGCCGAAGGGGGCGTAGAGCCGGGTATAGGCCAGCTGGTCTTTGTGGTGTTTGTATTTGGCGGTGATTTGCTTGAGTCCGTATACGGCTTTGTCATTGGCGTTGGGGGTGGTTCCATTGTCTTTGTAAAGGGCCATGACTCTTTCTGCTTCCGCTTTTATTTGCAGGTATTCTGCTTCGGTAGCATCCAGCTGCACTTGATAGTCGGTGGGGTCCAGCTCGGCCAGTAGTTGCCCTTCTTGTACACGGGCACCGTCTTTTACATGTATTTTGCTGATGGTTCCGCTTACCCGGAAGGCGAGGCTGATATCTTGTGTGGCTTTTACCTTTCCCGGAAATTGCAGGAACGTTTGTTGGTTGGCGGAAAGAACCGTGTCTATTTTTACTGTCTGATGAGCTTGGGTTTCCCGGGCACGTTGTGTACAGGAACTTAGCAAGATCAGGGAAATACCTGTTAGAATAAGATAAATTCGTTTCATACCGTGCGATTCGTTTTTTGTTGCAAAGTTATTCCGAAGTGGGAGGATAAAAAGGTTGATATGAATGATAAATTGTTCTATTTGTATGTTTTTGGGGAAAGTATGGCAGTATGCGGGGAGGGAAGAGCTGCCGAATTGTTGCTATGAGAATTTTTATATGTTAATAAGGCTGAAAAATAGGTTGGCCTGTCGTTTATTTTACTATCTTTACCAAAAAAGTTAAAGACCTATAAAGGGTTGCTTATATCATTGACCGATTTTTAGGGGAATAAGTGGTTTTTGTGAAAACTTCCGGTAGGTGTATTTATTTTAAATACGATATGCTTATGAAGAAATCATTTTTTATATTATGTACACTTGCGCTGACCTCTCAGAAAGAAGATTCAATAGTAAGATAACACATTATTAAACTTATAATATGCAAGCCGTATGAAGATTTATTTATTTAATTTTTTATTCCTTCTAGGAGTCTTAGGAGGAATGTGCGGATGTTCCTCTGATGAAAATCAGATTGATACCGATTTGAGTAATTCGATATTGGATAACAATATCGGTGAAAAATGGGAGGGCGTAGGTTTGCCGTCGTGGCTGGAAGAACGTTATTTTGATTTCGTGCTGCATGAAACGGAATGGTTGGTGGAATCTTACAAAGGGTATGGGCTTTGTGAGGTTTATAAATTTTCCTATAAAGGTAATCTGTTGCTCGCTTTGACTTATAGCAGATTTGCTTTCAGACAAAACTATTATTATGAGTCCGGCACTCTTTGTTATACCGATGACGGTAGAAGGGTGAGGTTTGAAGATGTGGAAGATGACTTTAAAGAGAGCTCGGTTTTGCTTGAGACTAATCGTTTTGACAATGAAACTGTTCCCCAGGTTGCTGACTTTGGCTTGAAGAATGTGGAATCATTAGGATGGTTGCAAGGTACTATTGATAAAATCTGCAAGGATATACAAGAGCCGGAACAACTTTTAGGGAAGGTTGCCTGTGGATATACATACGGCAACGACTGTACTTACATTGTCCTCGATTATGTGTATTTTGATAAAAGCAATCTTGATGAAGGCGAAATAAAAATACGCAATGTATATACATTGGAAGGTGAAAGGGTGAATGTTTCCGAAGACATGGACATAAAGGAAGAAAACTTATGCGTGCAGGAAATTGCCAGTATGTTTGTAGGCCTTTAGTATTTAATTAATGTGGGAGTCAAAAGAAAAAAGAGTCATTCCCACCTTATTATATTATAGAACAATTATAGAACAACAAACTCAGGAAGGCTGTATGGCTGTGGCTGATTTTCTGCGGAAATATACTGCCCGGTATCATACTTCCGATTTCATTTCAAAGCGGATATTGAAATCTGTGCCTTCCTGATCGCTTTTCATTTATAACCCGGACCTTGGCGTAGGTTTTCTTTTCTAGAGATCCCTGTATGGGGAATTTGGCTTTTTTCGGTTATGGAGCCAATAGAAATAAATGTTAAATATGAGTTAATAAAATAGGTACCTTAAATATACCTTGCAAATATCTTGACCGGGAAAGTATGTGCTTTCTTTGTTATAATAAATACATTATGCTATGCTCGGAATGCAAAAGGCAAAGTTCTGATGGAACTTTGCCTTTTATTAATTTTAGTTTAACGGCACAAAGATATGATTTATTTTTCTAATTATCAATATATAACTAAATAAATTTAATTATTTGGCGATATTATTCTTAATATTTTAAATTAAGATCCAAGAATTAAGAAAAGAAGAAGATCCTTTTATCTAATATCGGACTGCAGGAATGAAAAGAATTATAAAAATACTTCGATTTAGGGTATAAAATAGATAGCCCCATTGGAGGTATTTTCTGTTTTTTTGTCTCACAGGAATAGCTTTAAGTATGATTTTGAGCAGTAAGTTAAGTTCCATCAGAACTTAGTCTGAGTGTTTTGTTTTACTTAAAATAATACGTTAATGAAAAAACTTTTTTTGTGTTTTTTGCTATTGCTATGTGCTGTAGGGGCGATAGCTCAGAAAAAATCAATTACGGGGATTGTCGTGGATGTGACGGGTGAACCGGTAATTGGTGCCAGTGTGGTAGAATTGGGTACAACGAATGGTACCATTACGGATTTCGATGGAAATTTCTCTCTTTCGGTGGAGTCTAACGGAAAAATTCAGATTACCTTTGTTGGTTACAAGACAGAAGTGGTAGCCGTGAAGAATCAAACAACTTTCAATATCAAGTTGAAAGAGGATTCTGAAATGCTAGGAGAAGTTGTGGTAACCGGATACGGTGGTAAACAGTTACGTTCTAAAGTAACCAGTTCTATCTCTAAAGTAAATGAGGATGCATTGAAAGTGGGTGTTTTCTCTAATCCGGCACAAGCCCTGTCGGGTGCGGTGGCAGGTTTGAAGGTGACACAGGCTTCGGGTAATCCGGGAGCTACACCTACCATTGTGCTTCGTGGTGGTACGGACTGGGGAGGTACGGGTTCTCCGCTGATTATGGTAGACGGACAGTTGCGTGCAAGCTTGAGCGATATCAATCCTGAAGATATCGAGTCTATGGAAGTACTGAAAGATGCAGGTGCAACGGCACTTTATGGTGCGCGCGCCAGCAACGGTGTTATCCTGGTAACGACTAAAACCGGTAAGGTGGGACGCAGCGAGGTGAATCTGAAAATGAGATTCGGTTTGAATTACGTGAACTCTCCTTATGAATTCTTGGGAGCGAGAGATTTTATCACCGCTCTGCGTACTGCTTATGACACGACTCCCTGGGCGAACAAGTCTTCTTTGAACACTGCTTCCGCCTATGGTACGGGTAATGTGTATGGTGAGAACCTGGTATGGAACTTGTTGGTAAAAGACCCCAGCAATGAATTCCTGCTGAACAAGGGATGGCAGGAAATGAAAGATCCTCTGGACCCTACTAAAACGTTGATTTTTAAGGATTCAAATCCGGCGGATTATAACTTGAACAATCCTTCGCAGACACAGGATTATAATATCAACTTCTCGGGAGGTAATGAGAAAGGTAAATATTATGCCGGTTTGGGTTATAACAAATCAAATGGTCTTCCTATAAATTCTTTCTATGAACGTTATTCTTTCGTGTTCAACGGTAGTTATAATATATCCGATTGGCTTTCTGCCAGCTCTAATTTCAACTACAACCGTGCCAACTGGGAGAATATGCCTGCTTCGCAAGCAAGTGAAGGTTCTTACTTCGGACGTATCATGTCAGCGCCTCCTACAACACGTTTTGAGGACGAAGACGGAAACCCGATGTTGGGACCGAACTCTAGTGACGGTAACCAGTCTTTCCAGAACGAGAAGTTTATAAGAGACAATCAGAGTGACAAGTTCACCATGATTCAGACCTTGGAAATCAAACCGATGAAGAACCTGACTATCAAGGGAACTGCCAACTGGTATTATTCCGAAAGCTTATCCGAATCGTTTAACAAGGACTATCAGACAGCTCCGGGAAACAACTTCAATAAGGCGAGGAATACTAGTGCGCAGTTTGAACGTGAATTCGCACAGACTTATAATGTGGTGGCTAATTATACGCAAACATTTGCCAAAGACCATAATGTGGATGTGATGATCGGATCTGAGTTTTATGATCAGCAGAAGAAGGGATTCAATGCTTCGGGGTCGGGTGCTCCGACAGATGATTTTGGAGATCTGGGTCTGACCAGCGATGATAAGGGAAAAAGAAAAATCGATTCCTGGCATCAGCAATATCGTATTCTTTCTTATTTCGGACGTGTGAACTATGACTACCAGGGAAAATATTTATTCTCGGGCGTGTTCCGTTACGATGGTTATTCTTCTTTGTTGGGCGACAATCGTTGGGGCTTCTTCCCGGGTGTATCTGCCGGATGGATTTTCGGCAAGGAGGATTTTGTGAAAGAGGCTGTTCCGCAGTTGTCATTCGGTAAGTTACGTGCCAGCTATGGTGTGAACGGTAATGCTACAGATATCGGCCCGTACACTTTGCAGGGATCGTATAACTCACAGAAATACAATGGTAATGTAGGGTTCCTGATAGGCTCTTTGCCCAACCCGGCATTGCAATGGGAAAAGACACGTACGGCTGAAGTGGGCGTGGACTTGAGCTTCTTTGACAACCGCCTGAATGCTAACTTTACTTATTACAACCGTTTGACAATGGACAAGTATGCCGATCTGAGTTTGCCTACTACCACCGGTTTTTCTTCTGTAAAGAATAACAATGGTGACTTCCGCAACAGCGGTGTGGAAATTGAGCTGTCGGGTACTATCCTGAAAACAAAAGACTGGACTTGGAAAATGGGAGGTAATATCTCTTTCAATAAGAATATGGTGGTTTCTCTTCCTTATAAAGAAGGAGTTAAAAACAACCGTATCGACGGTCAGCAGATTTATACCGGACGTAAGCTGCCGGATGGAACTTACGAGACTATTTTCGTAGGTGGTAGACAGGAGGGTCAGGAACCGGGTCTTTTGGTGGCTTATCAGGCAAACGGTATGTATAAGAGCTGGGATGAAATTCCTGATTATTTAGAGGTTAGAACTGGTAACTTCCAGGGTAAATACCAATACGGACCGAAGGCTTATGCGGAATTGCCTGACAATAAAAAAGCAAATGCGCTTGCTATCCAGCCGGGTGACGTGAAATGGACGGATGTGAACGGTGATGGTATCATTGATGCATTTGACCAGGTGGTGGTAGGTAATACGACTCCTCATTGGTTCGGTGGTTTCAATACGACATTGAACTGGAAAGGATTCACGCTGTACGGACGTTTTGACTTTGCCTTTGATTATTGGATTTATGATAATGACACTCCTTGGTTCCTGGGATGTATGCAGGGTGGATATAACACAACTAAAGATGTGTTCAATACCTGGACTGCGGAAAATCCGAATGCCAAGTACCCCAGATATGTATGGGCAGACCAGTTGGGAACAGCGAACTACTATCGCCGCTCTACCATGTTTGCTTACAAGGGTAACTATTTGGCAGTACGCGAAATTTCATTAGGCTATGAGTTGCCTAAGAAAATAGCCAATAAAATGTTCTGCCAGCGTGTGAATTTGTCTGTTACAGGTCAGAATTTGGGCTATTTCACTTCGGCCAAGGTAGCTACTCCCGAAAAATCGGATGCCGGTTCGGGATATGCTTTGCCGCGTACACTGCTCTTCGGCTTGGATGTAACCTTCTAACTAATCACAATAATAAATAGCATATTGATATGAAAAATATAAAAACAATCCTATTATCCGGAATGTTGCTGGCAGCTTCCGGTGTCATGACTACTTCGTGTAGCGACTTGCTGGACCTTTCTCCTGTTGATTACTATGGCAGCGGTTCATACTGGACTACCGAAGCGCAGGTAACCGGCTATATGGACGGTATTCATAAGCACATACGCGATGCCGCCGACCAGCATATCTTTACTTTCGGCGAACAGAGAGGTGGTATTTATAAATCGGGAACTGCTACAGACGGTAATGCACTGTATGGAGGCAACATCGTTTTACAGAACTTTGATAAGAATAATACGGGAGTGACAAATTTCGGTGGTCATTACGGACGCTTGGCGAACATCAACTTGTTCATTGAACGTGTGACGAATGCCGACTATGTGGGCGAGGCCAAGAAAAAATATTATCTGGCGCAAGCTTATGGTCTCCGTGCTTTTATTTATTTTGAGCTTTACCGCATTTATGGCGGTGTGCCTTTGCGGCTGGATGTAGAGGTGATTAATGGAATCATTGATCCGGAAAAATTGTATATGGCACGTTCTACTCCCAAAGAGGTGATGACGCAAATCAAGAAGGACTTGGATACATCAATGGAGTATTTCGGTGATGTGACCAGCTTTGATCCTTACAACCGCGGTAATAAGAAGTCATATTGGTCAAAGGCCGCTACCGAGTGTCTGATGGGGGACGTTTATCTGTGGACTTCTAAGGTGACTACCGGTGACAATCCTGCCAATCCCGCTGACTTGGCGGTGGCTAAAAAACACTTGGAGAGCGTTGCCAATAATTATGGCTTGAAAATGCTGTCAAACTTTGCCGATGTGTTTGATGCTACCAATAAGGGTAATTCAGAGGTGATTTTTGCGATTCGTTATGCTGAGGGAGAGGCTACCAACGGGGTCGGTAATTTTACGTATGTAGTTCAAGGAGAGGTGGACAAAAAAGGTTATCGGGCCGATGGCACCAGTTGGAACGACCCTCTTCGTCTGAACAGAAACGGTATGCAGTGGTATGAATACATTCCGGAACTCTATCAGTTGTTCGATGAAAAAGATGAACGCCGTGATGCTACATTTATCACTTCTTATCAAAAGGATGAGGATGGAAAATTGGTTCTTTGGGGTACTCATGTATGTAAGAATCTGGGTATTCTCAATGCGGAAGGCAACCGCGTTTATTGCGGTGACCAATATTTCTACCGCTTGCCTTGGGTTTATCTGTCACTGGCCGAAATCGCCAATATGGAAGGCGACAACGCCGGGGTTGAAAAATACATAAACCTGATTCGCCAGCGTGCTTATGGAGATAGTGAAGGCGTTTGGGATACAGCTAAATATGCTTATAAAGCAGGTGACTTCACGCAGAACGAGTTGGCTATATTGCACGAAAAAGATAAAGAGTTCGTACAAGAAGGCCAGCGCTGGTGGGATATTTATCGTATGACTTTGACTAAAGGAGGAAAGCATCTGGTGTTCTGTCCTGAAGCTAATCTGAAAAATGATGGTAATCCTATCTTGCCGGAAACGGAAAGTTACAAGTTGTTGTGGCCTATTGAACAGAATATGTTGGATAAAGACCCTGCAATTAAGCAGACTCCGGGATATGAAGAGGCGGAAGCAGCGAAATAATGAAGATTTAAATATAGCTGTGAATTACGGTTGACTGACCAGATAACTTTTTTAAGGTTAGTTGATTGTTTAGGGAAGATAATAGCATATCGTGAGATATGCTATTATTAATTTAAAAACAAAAAATAAGTTGTTGTTACGCTTGTTTTTTGTTAATATTGTATCTGAAAGTAATTTTTTTAAATTTATTCAAAACATATACTATGAGAAAAAGTATTTTTGCTCTTCTTTTTTGTTTGATTTCAGTTTCCTCGTTTTCTCAAAAGACTTATACGGCCGATTGGGAGTCCTTGGATAAACGTCCGGTCCCGGCTTGGTTTGAAGATGCCAAATTTGGTATTTTTATTCACTGGGGATTATACTCTGTGCCGGGATGGTCGCCTAAAGGCACTTATTCCGAATGGTATAAGTATTGGTTGGAAAATAAGAAATTGATGGGGAACGGTGATTTTACCGGTACGGAAATCTATGATTTCCATACCGCGATGTATGGCAGGGATTTCACTTATGCCGATTTTGCCCCCATGTTCAAGGCGATGAGTTATGATGCCAATGAATGGGCGAAGTTGTTCGAACGTGCAGGTGCCCGTTATGCGGTGTTGACCACCAAGCATCACGACGGCTTTGCGTTATGGCCTAGCAAAGAGGCTTCCACATCGTATGGCAGACCTTGGAACAGTATGGTGATAGGTGCGCATCGTGATCTGGTAGGCGAATATGTGGATGCGTTGCGGAAGACTAATATAAAGGTGGGATGCTATTTCTCGCTTCGCGAATGGGGGAATCCGCTATATACCAAAGAAACGATGGGATTGTTTTATGAAAAACATTTCTTCCCTCAGTTGAAAGATTTGGTGAATACGTATAAGCCGGACCTGATCTGGTCGGATGGTCCTGATGCGATCAATGATAAAGAATGGCAGGCGGAAAGAACATTGGCGTGGCTTTATTCTGAATCTCCCGTCAAGGATAGTATTGTGGTGAATGACCGCTGGGCGAATAATACAGGGCGGAAGCATGGGGATTATTACACCAGGGAATATAGTAATTCGAATGCGTCATATAATAAGCCATGGGAAGAATGCCGGGGGATAGGACTTTCTTTCGGATATAATCAGAATGAAGATTTGGAAGATTATACTTCCCCTAAAGCATTGGTCCTGACCTTGGTAAACATCGTAAGTAATGGTGGAAACCTGTTGCTCGATGTAGGTCCGAATGCGAATGGTAAAATTCCACCTATCATGCAGGAACGTCTGGTTCAGATGGGAGACTGGCTGAAAGTAAACGGTGAGGCTATTTATGGAACACGTGCCTGGGTGCGCTCTTGCCAGTGGACAAAGGGGGACCGGGAATGGAAATCGAAGGAAAAACATTATGTAAGCGGTGACGCTATTTTGAAACAGACGGTGGATCCGGATCCGGGTTATGCGGTGAAAGAGGTGTTCTTTACCAAAAAGGGAAAGAATGTGTATGCCATTTTGCCTGCCTATCCGAAAAACACCATCAAATTGAAGGATATCCACTCTACCGGCAAGACAAAAATCTCTTTGCTGGGCTCCAAGAAAAAAGTTAACTGGAAGCAAAAGGGAGATGATATTGTAGTGGAGATGCCGGATTTGTATATGGATGAAATGCCATGTGATTATGCCTGGACATTAAAACTGGAGAATATAGCAGACTGATCAGGTGCTTTATATCATCCGGACTGACAATAGAACAGGTAGCCATCCGAAGACCACAACAGGTGCCGGATGGCTACTTTTCTTTAAAAACAATCCCCGAGGGATATCACATCCATCGGGGATTTTCGGTCTTTTGGTTAAAGGTTAGTATAAAATTAGGTTAGGTTGTTTCTTTAATTATAGGGGTATATATTCTACAAATGCTTCCATTGCTTCATAACATGCCAAACCAAGCTGGTCATACAAAGCAGCTGTACCCCGGTTGCGGTCTTCACTTCTTTGCCAGAACAGGCGTTCGTCATTGCCCAGGAACGGTGCGCTTTCCATCTGAGATTGGTGTTTCAAGATAGAGTTGCGTTTTGCACGCAGTTCTTCGGGGCTGAACGGTACGGCCATTTCAATGTTTTCAATTTCCCATTCCGCCCATGCACCACGGTACATCCAGATGCGGCAGTCTTTCAACCATTCGGCACCGGCTTCTTTTTCGATGTCGATGGCTGCCAGTACAGCGTCCGTACATACACGGTGGGTTCCATGCGGATCGGCAAGGTCTCCTGCTACATAGATTTGGTGAGGCTTCACGTCACGCAGTAACTGCAACACGATTTCTACATCGGCTTCACTGATGGGGTTCTTTTCTATCTTGCCGGTTTCATAGAAAGGCAGGTCAAGGAAATGAACGCGGTTCAATGGTATCTGATTGAAAGTGCTTGCAGTACGTGCTTCACCACGGCGGATCAATCCTTTAATGGTCAGAATATCGCGGCTGTCCATGTCGCCTTCTTTCTTGGCGGCAAGGAATTTCTTGATCTCGGCATATTTGTTTTTGATGGTCTCGTTGGAGTTTTCATCAAAAAGTTGGTTGAAACCATTGATGAAGTGCATGAAACGTACTACTTCTTCATCGCCTACGGCAATGTTTCCGGAAGTTTCGTAGGCTACGTGTACTTCGTGCCCTTGCTGAACCAGACGGCGTAAAGTTCCGCCCATTGAGATGACATCGTCATCCGGGTGCGGAGAGAAAACTACCACGCGTTTCGGGAATGGTTTGGCCCGTTCGGGACGGTAGGTGTCGTCTGCATTCGGCTTGCCGCCGGGCCATCCGGTGATGGTGTGCTGCAGGTCATTGAATATTTTGATGTTTACATTGTAAGCGGAACCGTAGAGTGCCAGCAGCTCGCTCAGTCCGTTTTCATTGTAATCTTTGTTGGTCAGTTTCAGAATCGGCTTTTTGACACGTTGGCACAACCATACGATGGCGCTGCGGATCAGTTTGTCGTTCCATTCGCAGTTGGTTACCAGCCACGGACGTTGGATCCGGGTAAGATGAGAAGCCGCTGCCAGGTCTATGCAGACATTGGCATTGTTGTGCATTTGCAGATAGGAAGCGGGCAGTGTGTCGCTCACTTTGTCTTCCACCGCTTTCTTGATGATGTCGGCTTTGTCGTCTCCCCATGCCAGCAAATAGATTTTGCGGGCGGCCATAATAGTCGCCACACCCATCGTGATGGAGCAGGGGGGGAGATTGTCTACTCCTAAATTGTGTGCGGCTTCGGCACGCGAGGTTGAGTCGATCAGAATCAGACGGGTAGGAGAACTCAAACTTGATCCCGGTTCGTTCATGGCGATATTGCCTTCACGCCCGATGCCCATCAGCGCCATATCTATGCCACCGAAAGTCTGGATACGCTGTTCGTACAGACGGCAGTATTCAATGACGGCTTCCTGCGGAATCGTTCCGTCGATGGTGAACACATTTTGTTTGTCGATATCGATCTGGCTCAGGAACAGCTCGCTCAGTTGTGAGAAACTGCTTCCCGCACCTTCAGAGGCCAAGGGGTAGTATTCGTATAAATTGAAAATGACTACGTTGCGGAAACTTAGTCCTTCATCTTTATGCTTACGGACCAGCTCGGCATAGAGCGGACGCAGTGAAGCGCCGGTTCCGGCACCGATCACGCAGAACTTCCCTTCGCGCTGGCGTTCCTGTATCTTGGCCGCGATTTCATTGGCGATGTGCTGCACACCTTCTTCCATCGTCTCATAGATGTCGGTAGGCACCTTTTCGCAACGGGTCAGGACAGAACGTTCCACCGCATTCTCGGGTTTATAATATTTCGGAGATACTCTGTTCAGAGAGATCTGCGAACTTAGGTTTGTTCTCATAAATTACAAATTAGCTTTTTCGATGTCTTTGAAATATTTGTAAGTACCGACTTTCAGTTCGTCTGTGGCAGCTTCGTCACAAACGATGATGCCATGCTGGTGCATCTGCAATGCACTGATAGTCCACATTTGTGTGATACCGCCTTCAACGGCATGTTGCAAAGCGCGTGCTTTGTTGTGTCCGTTGCAGATAATCATAACTTCTTTCGCTGAAAGGACAGTCCCTACACCTACAGTTAACGCAGTTTTAGGAACTTTGTTCACGTCATTGTCAAAAAAGCGTGAGTTTGCAATAATCGTATCTGTAGTCAGTGTCTTGATGCGTGTGCGTGAAGACAGCGAAGAGCCCGGCTCATTGAATGCGATATGTCCGTCGGGGCCGATACCTCCCATAAACAGGTCGATGCCTCCGATTTCGGCTATCTGCTTTTCGTAGTTGGCGCATTCCGCTTCCAGATCTTCGGCATTTCCGTTCAGAATATGTACATTCTCTTTCTTTATATCAATGTGGTTAAAGAAGTTTTTCCACATAAATGTATGATAGCTTTCTGGATGATCTTCGGGCAAGCCTACATATTCGTCCATATTGAAAGTTACGACATGCTGGAAAGATACCTTTCCCTGCTTGTTCAGTTCTATCAGCGCTTTGTACATGCCTAGCGGTGAAGAACCTGTAGGACAACCTAAAACAAATGGTTTTTCAGGAGTCGGATTTGCCGCATTAATTCTACTAGCTACATAGTTTGCCGCCCATTGTGACAGCGTTTGGTAATCAGGTTCGATAATTACTCTCATGGTTCTTTCTTTTTTTAAGTTTTAAGTGTTAAGTTAACTATACGGGTTATTCCATATTATCTGTTTTAGGACGGAGGAATGTCAATTGTACTATCAGTGCGATAAGCACAATGACAGCCAGCATGGCAAATCCCAGTCCCAACTTACCTCCGTCTGTCCATTTTCCCAAGACTTCGGTAATGGCTGCTCCCGCAAACACGCCTGTCATATTCATGATACCATAGGCGGTAGCACGGTGTTTGGATGATACGAACTGGCACAGAATCGGCATATTGTTGGCATCGAAGATACCGTAACCTACACCGAATAATAATCCAGCTCCCACAACGGCTACGAAACTATGTCCGAACCCTAGCAGAAGCAGGGAGGGAATAGTAAGTCCCAAGCCGATGGCACCCGTGTACACACGTCCTTTTATATTTCTTTGCACCCACTTATCGGATAAAGTTCCACCAACAATTACGCCAATGAACGATGAAAACGCGATGGTGATAGTGGACATGGGTCCGGCTTGCGACATCGGTATATTCAGGTTTTCGGCGAACAGGGTAGGTAACCAGTTTTTAGTTGCCCATCCCGGTAAACTGGGGGCTGCGAAATATAGCAGAATCACCCAAAATGCAATATTACTGAAAAGTAATGATAATCCCTTCAATAAATTGCCTTTTTCTTTACCGGAAGGTGAATTTATTTGTTCAATTTGCGTTCTATCCTTCTTTTCATGTAGAAAAAGCATTAAAATTACGGCGTATGCGATGCCGGCGATGCCGAACCAATGAAAGGTTGTATGCCAGGAAAAAGCAGCGGCTACAGTAGCGCCGAAACCTCCGATGGCCTGTCCGGTATAAAGCCCGGTCATGTGAATGCCGATGGCCAACGAACGTGACTTGTCGGAGTGATAGTCGGCGATCAGTGACAATCCGGCAGGAATATAGAGCGCTTCGCTGATTCCCATCAAGGCGCGCAGGAAGAATACTTCGTTATAGGTGTCGGCGATCCCCATCAGATAAGTGACAGCCGACCATACGAACAAACTGCCTACGATCAGCCATTTGCGGTTCATGCGGTCGCCCACCATTCCGGCTATAGGGCTCATACAGCCATATATCCAGAGGAAAACCCCCATCAGACGACCAAAGTTGGCGGCTGACTGAAGTTCGGTGATATCCACCGCCATGGCGTCTCTCATCGTGGACAGCATTTGCCGGTCCATATAATTCAACAGGGCGACGCCCCATAATAATCCTACTACAACCCAAGGATAAATTTTACTGTTTTTCATGCTAATAGATAAATAGCTTTATAAATGTGATTTTTTGCTGTCAAGTATTTCCTGGCATAACGTATAGCCCTTGATCATCATTCTTGGAATGTGGAACGGGCCTTTGAACAAGTTACCCTTGGCCATTTGCGCGGGTGTGCCGTCACGGTGGAGATATCCAAACCATTCTCCATACTCTTCATCAGGAAAATGAGCGTATGTCCAGTCGCTGATTTGTTTGTGCATGTCAAGGTACTTTTCATTTCCGGTGGCTAAATAGGCGTATAAGGTAGCAATGACAGCCTCGGTCTGGGGCCACCAGAATTTCATGTCCTGAGAATAATCTTGAGGCGGAAGGTTTTTGCAGTCTTTGAAGTTAATGATACCTCCGAACTCTTTGTCCCAACCCCATTCCCAGGACCAGTCCAGGATGGTGAGGGCCAGTTCTGTGATATCTTTGTCCCAATTGCGGTATTTGGCTTCTTCCAGCAGGAACCAGGCTGTCTCAATGCAATGTCCCGGATTGATGGTGCGGCCCATGTTGCTGTCAATGAACTCTCCGTCGGGGCCTACTGTTTCAAGTAAAGCTTTGAATTCGGGATGCATGAAGTCTTTGCGCAGTTGGGCGATGGAGGCATCGATCTGTCCGTTGAAACTCTCGTCTTGAATAGCCTGGCGGATACGTGAGGCCACATTGATCAGGATCATGGTTATGGAATGTCCTTTCATCGGAAGGGTATCCAGATATTTGGGAGAGAGTATGCCCGGCGTTTCCAGAAAATACTGCATCTGTTTGAACAGCTCCAGTGCTTTTACGGCATACGTCCGGTCACCGGATGCGATGGCATATTCCGACATGGCGATAGCTGCGAACGATTCCGAGAAAATATAACGACGCTTGCGCAAAGGAGTGCCTTCGGCGGTCACCTCGAAATACATGCGTCCGTCAGAGTCGAAACAATGTGCTTCTATAAAGTCTATCGTGCTTTTGGCAGCTGACAGCCATGCTTCGTTCTTTTCTATATGATTGTATGCGTAAGAGCAGATAAAGGCGAATCTTCCTTGGAACCACACGGACTTGGTGGTATCCATCAGGCTGCCGTCGCGGTCAACGCAGGTGTAAACACCTCCATTGACTTTGTCCAGCCCGTATCTCAGCCAGAACGGCATGATGTTAGTGGTCAGATCCGTCTTGTATGATTCTGACCATTCTTTTATATAATCTATTGAAAACATTGTGGCTCAGGTTTATTTGTTACATCTTTCAAAGAAATGGATAGCCTCCAGTTCGGCTTTCATGGCAGCTTCTTCCTCATCTGTCATGTTTTGGAACGGGGTGCGGTTCTTGCCTAAATCCAGTCCGATCAGTTTCATGATGCGTTTGCCGCCGACGATGTTTCCACGATAGTGACAGATCACGTTGATAACTTCTTGAGCGAAGTTCTGGCGTTCGCGTGCCAGTTCCAGATCACCGGCTTTCCATGCTTCGATGATGCCTGTGAGTTCTTTACCGTTATAGTTGGTTGTTCCGCCGATACCACCTTGTGCGCCGCCCATAGCCAGGCAAGGAAGAATGGTCTCATCCTGACCGTGCAGCATGTCGAATTTGCCATTTTTATATAGACGGCATTGGTTGTATTCATACAAACTTTCGAAAGTATATTTGATACCTGCAAAATTAGGAATGCGTCCGTCTACGGCTTCCAGGAATGCTACCATTGAGAGGAATGCTCCGTTGAAAGCGGGGATGTGGTAGAAATAGAAAGGCAGTTCGGGAGCGCCGCATGCTATTTCTTCGCAGTATTTCACCAACTCTTCAATGCGTCCCACTTTCGGGAAGGGAGGCGCCATCGCTCCGATGCCCCATGCTCCGATTTTCTGAGCATGTTCTGCCAGACGCTTGCTTGATTTTACACAAGTGCTTCCAACATGTACGATGACTTTGAAATCTTCAGGTGCTACTTCCATCCAGCGTTCGGCCAGTTTCATGCGTTCGTCTTCTGTCAGCATATAGCCTTCTCCGGAAGAACCATTGATAAATACGCCTTGAAGTCCGTTCCTTACCAATAGTTGGCAATATGCTTCAATAGGTTCATAATTTACTTCTCCGTTTTCATAAAATGGAGTGAAAGGTGCGTCAATTAATCCGTGAATCTTTTCCATAGCCTTTAATTTATTTGAAATTAATATTTTATATTACTTAATCATGTTGTGTGCAAATATATAAATGATTTACGAAAACAACAAGAGAAAACTAAATTTATTTATTAATAATAGCTCTTTTAATAAATAGAAAGATAAATAAGCGGATAGGAAGCGTTGTTTAAACGTTTTTGAAAAATGAGATTGTTACAAAAAAAGATAATTTGCTTACATCTTCTAAAATAATTTTTGAAAAATCTCTTTAAATGAGATTTGGTTTCATAAAAAAATAACTATATTTGTGGACATTAACGGAATATTTTATTATGGGTGAGAATTTGTTGAAAGAAATGGAAAAGGGCTCAAAGATGGCTGTGATGAAGAAGAAAATCATCACCCACTATATTTATAATGGAAGCTCTACGATTACTGATTTAGCAAAAGAGATGGATTTAAGTGTGCCTACGGTTACGAAATTCATCGATGAAATGTGTGAGGAAGGTTACATTAACGATTACGGAAAGCTGGAAACCAGCGGAGGGAGACATCCTAGTCTGTATGGTTTGAATGCGGATTCCGGGTATTTTGTTGGCGTTGAAGTACGTCAGTTTTCTATCAACTTGGGGTTGATAAATTTTAAGGGGGATGTGGTTCAGTTGAAAATGAATGTTCCTTTTAGAGCGAAGAATACTCCTGAGAGTTTGGACGAATTGTGTAAGCAGATTAGACATTTCCTTCAAAAAGTCAGTGTCGAGAAAGATAAGATATTAAATATAAATGTGAATCTTTCCGGACGTGTGAATCCGGACTTGGGGTATAGTTACAGCATATTCAATTTTGATGAACGCCCGTTGACGGATGTCATATCGGAAAAGGTGGGTGGCTATCGTGTTTCTATTGATAATGATACCCGTGCCATGATTTACGGTGAGTATATGCAAGGTGTTGTGAAAGGTGAGAAGAATATCATTTTTATTAATGTCAGCTGGGGATTGGGCATGGGAATTATCATTGATGGAAGGATTTATAAAGGAAAATCCGGCTTCTCCGGTGAATTCGGGCATAATTTTGGATATGAAAATGAGATTATCTGCCATTGTGGGAAGAAGGGATGCATAGAAACGGAAGTTTCGGGGGCCGCTTTGCATCGTATTTTATTGGAGCATATTAATAATGGGGAGAACTCTATTATTTCCAATACCAAGAAAAACTTGGAAGATTTGACCTTGGATGATATTATTGATGCGGTAAATAAGGAAGATTTGCTGTGTATCGAACTGGTGGAGGAAATCGGGGTGAAGCTGGGACGCCATGTGGCGGGACTTATTAATATTTTTAATCCGGAACTGGTTATTATCGGAGGCGCATTGTCACGTACTGGTGATTATTTGATACAGCCCATAACTACGGCTATTCGAAAATATACACTGAATTTGATGAACCGTGATTCTGTTATTGTAGAATCTAAATTGAAAGAAAGAGCCGGGATCATCGGTGCTTGTATGTTGTCGCGCAGTAAACTGTTTGAATAATATGTAGGTGTTATAAAGTAAGGGATGAGTCCATTAATGATTCATCTCTTATATTGCCTTCTTGTTAAATTTAACTCTGAGCAAGCTCAATAAGTTTTTAAGGAGCTAGTATTATGGTTGATAGAACACATGGTGAAACAAAACTTTGGGAATCTTTCATTAAAGGAGAAACGGCGGCATTTGAAGAAGTTTATCGACGTTATTATTCGTTATTGTATTCCTATGGAATTCGTATGGTAGGTGATAGAGAGTTGGTTGCCGATACCATACAGAATTTGTTCGTCAAGTTGATTTTAAATTGTAGAAATTTGCATTATACTGATAATGTAAAGGCGTATTTGCTTTGTTCTTTTAGAAATAAACTGCTGGATGCGTTTCAGTCTTTACGTCCTATGGAAGTGATTGAAGAATGCCATGAGTTTTTTCCGATGGGCGAAGAAATAATAAATTCTTTATTTAAGAAAGATGATGTGGATGTGAAGAATGAAAGGAGGCTGGCTAAGGCAATTTCACGTCTTTCCGGTCGTCAGCGTGAAATTCTGTATCTATATTATGTAAAGGAATTGAACCATCAGGAAATATCCGCTATCTTAGGTATGAATCCTCAATCAAGCAAGAACCTTTTGTCGCGTACATTGGCACGTTTGCGTGAATTCTTTTTCTCTGTTTCAACCATTTGGATTTTCAGTATCTTGGTACATTGTGTTCATGTGCCTGTGCGTTGTGTTTGGGCTTTTCACTTCTCTTGATTTAGCGAGTCGTTGATCGTTGTTATTGTATCATTTGAGCATGTTTTTATAAAGTGATATTTGTGTGATGAATAAGTTTATTTATTTGTCATGTGAGGTTTGTCTATTGGTCTAACGAAGGCTTATGCAAAGAAAAATGTGATTTCTTTTCTTTTTTATGAGTACCTTTTTTTTTGGATACCGTTTTCTTAATAAAAAGGTATTTAGATGAAAAGTAAAAAAATAAAATATAATTCAGATGAATTTCGTAAAACAGTTCAATGCCTGACTGAGAAGATTCGGGAAGCAGATGAATGGGAATCTGTTGATGTGGAAAAATCTTTTCAGGACGTGATGAAACGAGTAGAAAGGGAAAAGAGGGATTCCCACAGACGTCATATTTATAGGTGGTCTATGTCGATAGCGGCAGCGATTGGTTTGATTTTAGTTATGAATTGGTGGAGTACCAATGCTGACGAGGGTACGGAGCTTGATATAGCATTGCTGAATGACACGACTTTCATTTGCGGTGATGAGGTGATTCTGATAACAGATAACCAAGCTATGAATCTGAAAAATGATGCTTCTTTAAAATATGATACTTTAGGAAGCTCGAATATTCAGCAGTATGCATTAAATACTAAAATATCCCAGGCTTCATCTGTAAAGAATGAAATTCATCAAATAATGGTTCCTAATGGCAAAAGAGCTGATATTACTTTTTCTGATGGTACTAGAATTTATATAAATTCAGGTAGTAAGGTGATGTATCCGGATATTTTTGAAGAACAGAAACGTGAAATTCTGGTAGAGGGGGAGGTTTATCTGGATGTGGCCAAAAGGAAGGATTGTCCATTTGTTGTCAAAACAAGAGAGTTTGATATACGCGTGCTGGGTACTTCGTTTAATGTCTGTGCCTATAGGGAGGATGAGGCTTCATCTGTTGTTTTAGTACGTGGAAGCGTGGAAGTAACTACTGAGAATAAGAGCAAAGTAAGATTGGCACCTAATCAATTGGTGGATATTAAAGGTAATAAAACGCAGGTACGTAAGGTTGATGTGTCCGAATACATCAGTTGGAAGGATAATTTATTGCTGCTTCATCAAAGACCCGTAGGAGATGTTTTGAAGAAACTTGAGCGGTATTATGGGTGTAAAATACGGTATGATGCGGAGATTACTACCTTGTCATTGTCTGGAAAACTGGATCTTCAAACAGACATTACCAATGTTATGGATAACTTGTGTCTTTCATTATCATTGCATTATACAATAAATGATAAAGATGAAATCTATGTGAGCCTTAAATGAGAATTGTTGAACCTTAAAATACTTTAGCCTATGGAATAAAAGAAGGATGTAAAAAAAGAAAACCAGACAGTATTTGCCGTACTATCTGGTCACTGAATCGTTGTTTAATTATTTACCTTGAAATAAATAGAAAAAACAATCAAATATATGAAAAAATACACGAATAGAATAAAACTCATGCCTAAATTCACAAAATGTATGAGTTTAGCCATGATTTTAACATTTACAGGTTATGAAGAGGCTTTTGCAGAAATGAGTTATGCGGAACAAACTAGCTTTACCGTTTCTATGGAGAACCAGACTTTGAAGAGTGTGATTAATTGGGTAGAAAAGAATAGTCAATTTATTTTTATATATCGTACAGATATTGATTTATCTCGTCGTGTCAATGTGGATGTACGGAATAAAACAATAGAAGAGGTATTGAAACAAATGTTTGCCGGTACTGATTTGGAATATTATATCCGTGACAGACAAGTAATAATTCGCAAGGCCATTTCTAAAGAAGAAACGCGTCCCATTGTTATGCAACAAGAGAAAGTGACTGTCAAAGGTATAGTGACCGATGCCAAAGGAGAAGCAATTATTGGGGCTAATATTATAGAGAAAGGTACTACCAATGGTACCATAACTGATATAGACGGCCAGTTTACGTTAATGGTAAGTGAAAAAGCGTCTTTGGTCTTTTCTTATATCGGTTATCTGACTCAAGAAATGTTGGTAGGGAAAAAGTCGTTTTTGAATGTTCAGTTGCAGGAAGACAATAAGACTTTGGATGAAGTGGTGATAACAGGTTATGGGGGTACACAACTTCGTTCCAAGATGACTAATTCTATTGCTAAAGTTGATAATTCTACTTTAAGTACGGGTGCCCATACTAATCCGGCGCAAGCACTCTCTGGTGCAGTGGCAGGATTAAGGGTGCAGCAAACTAGTGGTAATCCGAATTCCACTCCTACTTTGGTACTTCGTGGTGGTACCAATCTGGATGGTAGCGGTTCACCTTTGGTCATTATCGATGGTGCTGTACGCGAGTCGTTGAGTGATGTGAATCCGGAGGATATCGAGTCTTTGGAAGTCATGAAAGATGCCGGTGCTACAGCTATTTACGGTGCGCGTGCTTCCAATGGTGTAATTCTTGTTACTACTAAAAGAGGTTCGGAAGGACATACGGAAATAAATTTGAGTGCGAAAGTCGGTTTCAATTTTTTTCATAGCCAGTATGAGTTTTTGAATGCTCATGATTATTTGTATTATATGCGTTCGGCATTTTATCGGTCTTCGCATATATGGCAGGATAAATCGGGCGCTTGGCATGGATTTGCCAGTGATGCGACTTTATCCGGAACACAGCCTTACGGAACAGGAAACAGATATTTTGATGAAAAAGGGAATGTACTTAATGGCAATAAAGACAATACAGCCGTATGGGGTGTTATGAATTATACAGATGATCTGGCTTTCCTGTTAAAACAAGGTTGGCAGACAATGGATGACCCTGTGAATCCGGGACAAAAATTGATTTATTGTGATAATCAACTGAAAGATTATAATATCAAATCTCCGGCTATTACTCAGGATTATAACTTGAGCGTATCCGGCGGCAATGATAAGGGGCATTATTATGCAAGCCTAGGCTATAATCGCAGCGAAGGAAATGCGATGAACAACTGGTATCACCGTTTGAATTTCACGATCAATGCAGATTATAAAATTAAGCCTTGGCTTACTTCCAATTCTTCTTTGACATTTACCGATGCCAAATGGGACGATGGTGGTGCAGGATATGCCGGTGAAGGTAATTTTTTCAGTACTACCTTGTCCGTTCCTCCTACATTCCGTGTGAAAAGTCCGGACGGCGACTGGTTGGCAGGCCCTGCAGTGGCTTCTTATGCCCGTGGCTGGACCACTGTGAAAGTGTATGAGGATGCATTGAACTATGATAATAATACAGACAAGTTTAATCTGAGCCAGTCTTTTACCTTTAATATAATGAAAGGATTGACATTCAAGACCACAGGAACTTGGTTTTATTTTGATGACAGCAGAGAGTTCTTCAAAGGGGACTATATTGTAGCTACAGGACCGGTATATGATACGAATCATAGTACTTCCAACAAGCATGAACGGCTTTTGGACCAGACTTACAATGGAATCTTGAATTATCAGACTACATTCCGGCAAGATCATTCTATAGATGCGATGGCAGGCGTAGAATATTATGACTCATACAAGAAAGGTTTTTCTGCATCTGGTTATGGATCTCCATTATCTGATTTTCAGGATTTGAATTATACTTCGACTGCTGCTGGAGTACGGCAAATAGATTCCTGGCATTACAGACAACGTATTCTTTCATTCTTTGGTAGAGTGAATTATGATTATAAGTCCAAGTATTTGCTGAGCCTTGTTTTACGTCGCGACGGATACTCCAAACTGCCAAAGGATAACCGTTGGGGAACCTTTCCCGGCATATCAGCCGGTTGGGTCTTGAGTAGAGAGAATTTTATGGAGTCTTGTAGCAATGTACTTTCTTATGCTAAAATTCGTGCTAGTTACGGTGCCAATGGAAATGTGTCTGGTGTACTGGATGCTAATGGTAATGTAGTGACAGGACTTGATTATTATACGGTTCAAGGCTCTTATGGTATTATGAAAGATAAAAAAGGTAAAATAGTACCCAACTATAATGGCAAAGTGCCTTTGATGATAAACGATTTGCCTAATCCCACCATGAGATGGGAAAAATCGTACACATTCGAGACAGGTTTCGATATTGGTTTTCTGAATAACAAATATATCTTGAACTTTACCTATTATAATAGACATACACAGGATAAATTTGCAGAAATCACCCTGCCTTCCCATAGCGGAGTTTCTTCTTTCCTTTCTAACAATGGAGAAGTACAAAACCAAGGTATGGAGTTGGAATTGACCGCCAATGTTTTGCGTACCAAAGATTGGAAATTTACAGTTAGTATGAATACCGCTTATAATAAGAATAAGATTATCTCATTACCGTACAATGGATTGCCGAATAATATGCAGGATGCCTATCAGGTTTATACGGGACGCAAGCTGGCAGATGGTACCTATGAAAGACAATGGGTGGGTGGTTATCAGGAAGGACAGGAATATGGTGTGATTTACGCCTTTAAATCTCTTGGTATTTATAAGAGTGAGAGTGAGATTCCAGGCAATCTGATAGACAGATCCACTTATACGGAAAATGGAGCAGATGCCAAAGTGCTCTATGGACCTGAAGCTTGGGCTAAATTGTCGGATGCCGAAAAGGAGAAAGGACTGCCTATACAGGCTGGTGATGTGAAATGGCAGGATGTGAATGGGGATGGTGTGATTGATGATTATGACCGGGTGAAATTGGGTAATACGATACCTCATTGGACCGGAGGCTTTAACATTAATACTTCATGGAAAGGGTTAACTTTGAACTGCCGTCTGGATTATGCTTTAGGCTATTGGGTACATGATTGGAAAACTCCTTGGATTATGGGTAATATGCAGGGAACATTTAATACCATTTCTTTAGTTAAAGATTCCTGGTCGGAAAGTAATCCGAATGGAAAATATCCGGTGTATGGATGGGCTGACTTTTTGGGCAAACGTAATTATGACAGAATATCGGACATTAATTGTTATCGTGGCGATTATTTGGCTTTTCGTGAAATAAGCCTGTCGTATTCCTTGCCTCAGAGTTGGATTCATAAATCCGGTTTGAGCAAGGTGGATGTTTCTGTAACAGCACAGAATTTGGGATATATTACAGCAGCCAAAAATATGGCGACCCCCGAATATGGTGTCAGTCAGAATGGAGGATATCCCCTCCCTAGAACAGTTGTTTTGGGTTTAAATGTTACATTCTAATAAATAGGAAGGATTATGAAGAAAATATTTTATAGCATATTGTTGAGTGGGATGATGGTATTGTCTGCTTGTGATGCGTTGGACCTGTCTCCTGAAGATTATTATGGCTCTAATGATTTTTGGAATCAGAAGTCTCAGGTAGAAATGTTTATGACTGGTATTCATGCCGATTTAAGAGATAAATATCAGATGCCTGTCACATTGGGAGAGTTCAGAAGTGAGATTCTGATAAGTGATGTTACTTCTATGGGTGAGGGGGTATATGGTCCGCCTATGACTAATAATCTGCTTACGAAAGATAATACCGGTGTCGATGATTGGTATGAGGTGTACCCAAATATCATGCATATAAATTTGTTTATCAGAAATGTAGATAAAGAAATTGATTATATGACTGGAACGGAGAAATCATTTTATTTGGGACAGGCTTATGGTTTGCGTGCATATTATTATTTCTATCTTTATCGAACATTTGGTGGTGTGCCGTTAGAAACGGAATCGAAAGTTACAGAGGGTAGCATTGATATTACGCAACTATATAAGGCTCGTTCTACTCCGGAGGAAACGTTGGAGTTTATCAAAGAAGATATTAATAAATCCGAATCTTTTTTCAATGAGTCGGATAAGAAGATATCCGACCAATATGAATGGTCTTATTATGCAACGGAACTTTTGAAAGCCAAGATATATATGTGGTCTGCCAAAGTCACTACAGGATTACCCAGTGATGATATTGCAGGGGATCATATAGCTACTCTG
Organism: Phocaeicola sartorii JCM 17136 = DSM 21941; assembly: GCF_054653615.1. NCBI lineage: Bacteria > Pseudomonadati > Bacteroidota > Bacteroidia > Bacteroidales > Bacteroidaceae > Phocaeicola > Phocaeicola sartorii. The sequence goes on along the minus strand of NZ_BAAIFW010000005.1, from coordinate 3,588,383 downwards.
ACTGCCGTAGATCCTAATAACAGTGACTTGCTGACAGCAAAGAAGGCTTTATTGAATTTGGTGAACCAACAATTCGAACTGCTTCCAAACTTTGCGGATTTATGGACTCCGGAAGGGAAGAAGAATAGAGAGATTATTTTCGCTCTATGTTTTAATAAGAATGAATTGACCAATTGGGGGGCGAACTGGTTCTATAATGTAGCCTTGTTTACCAATGCTACGGACTTGGATGGAAATAAATATGGTCCGGATCCGTTGAAGCTATTGACAGCCGGACCATTACGTTATGAGTATAAAGTGCCGTTTATCGAAATTTATGATAAGGAAGATACTCGTTTGGATGCTACTTTTTTTCAATATATGTTTGAAGGAAAAAACCGTGGCGCTTGTTGGAAAAAACTGATGGGGCAAACGGACGGAGGAACTCATTATTATGATTCAGATGTACCGGTATATAGATATGCTGATGTTTTGTTGATGCTGGCCGAGTGTGAAAACGGGTTGGGAGCTCCGGATAAATGTGCTGCATATATAAATGAGATACGTAAGCGTGCTTATGGTGATAAATTTGAACAACATAAATATATCGCAGGAGATTATGCGGATAATGAGTGGGCTATTTTGCAGGAACGTGATAAAGAGTTTGTAGGTGAGGGAAGTCGCTGGTTTGATTTATTGCGTTTACGTGATTCCAACGGAAAACCTTTTGTCTTTTCTGCTAAAGCGCATTATGGAAGTTCATTGCCTATATTAACAGAGGATAAGGCGTATATGATGTTGTGGCCTGTTAATGTGGAAGTCTTGAATGGAGATCCGGAAATCAAGCAGAATCCGGGGTATGAATAATAGTGGAATAATATGATGATAATGAAAAGATTGCTCTTTTTAGTATCTGTATGCAGTTTATGTATGGTTGGTAATTCTCAGAATTACCAACCTGAGGAACATGCAGTTGTGAAATCAGATCGTGGGGATGGACGGTTACTAAGTACTTATGCCATTGTTCATGAGATGTTGAAAAATACACATCCCCAATATGCTTACTGTTCCGGTATGTCCGCACAGGAGTTTACGCAATGGCAGAATGGAGTGCGTACTGCAATGGTGGAAATCATGAAGTTTCCCGAAATAAAGGGACAACCGTCTCCTGTCTGTGTGAAAACGGAAAAAAAAGAGGGGTATATTTTGGAGAAATGGGAGTTCTATCCTTTTCCAAAGTCAGTTTCCACTTTCCTGGTTTTGAAACCGATACATTTGAAGGGTGCAGTACCCGGAGTCTTGTGCATTCCGGGTTCCGGAAGGACTAAAGAAGGATTGGCTGGTGAGCCTGGCATCTGTGATAAGTTGACTGAGGATTATAATAATCCCCAAGTAAGTATGGCTCTGAATATGGTTAAAGAAGGTTATGTGGCGGTAGCGGTGGATAATGCCGCTGCCGGAGAAGCTTCCGATTTGGAATGTTATGATAAAGGATGGAATTATGACTATGATGTTGTTTCCCGTTTTTTGCTTGAACTGGGATGGAGTTGGCTAGGGTATACTTCTTATCTGGATATGCAAGTGCTGAATTGGGTGAAGAGCCAGTCTTACATCCGAAAGGATAGGATTGTGATTAGCGGATTCTCATTAGGTACAGAACCGATGATGGTCTTGGGGGTGTTGGATAAGGATATTTATGCTTTTGTGTACAATGATTTTCTATGCCAGACTCAGGAACGTGCCGTTGTGATGACTAAACCAGACAAAGAAAACAGGCGTCCTTTTCCAAATTCTATCCGGCATCTGATACCTGGCTATTGGAGATATTTTAATTTTCCAGATGTTGTCGCGTCATTAGCTCCTCGTCCTATCATTTTTACAGAGGGAGGGTTGGACCGTGATTTCCGTTTGGTGCAGTCTGCTTATGCTGCTAGTGGAAAACCGGAAAATGCGGAGTTTCATCATTATCCGAAGTTTGCTGATAAGGCGGTTAGAAAAGATGTGGAGCGTCTTGATGAAGGACTGGATTCAAAGACCTATTTCGAAACGGTCAATGTAGATCCCCCTTCTCATTATTTTAAAAACGAACTGGTTATTCCTTGGTTACGCAAGGTTTTAAAGTAGGTTCAGGTATTTTTGATAGGCTGTGATTTTTTATGTAATATGAGCTCCTTGTTTTTCATTCAGGTGAAAACAAGGAGCTCTTTTTTATTGATTATGAAGAATTTCTGCAAGATTTAATCTTGTTTTAATGCAGATTGTAGTGTTTCCCAATTTTCATTGAAGTCGGGCATGGAATGAAAAAGTAAATTCGCTCCTTCATCCAGTAACACATTGTCGGGCAACGGCCCTGTATTCACGGCGATGGTAAATATACCGGCGGCAACTCCCGCTTGTACACCTAGTGGTGCATTTTCTATTACTAACGCTTCATTAGGTTTGAAACCGCCTTTCTTTAAGGCCATCAGATACGGTTCTGGATTCGGCTTTCCGTATTTCACATCAAAAGCGGTGACCATCAGGTCTGCTTGGAAGATACCCGGAAAATTATGATTCAAACGGTCTAGTAGGGATGTTTGTCCCGAACCGGTCACTACCATAGGGGTGAGTCCTGCGGCTTTTATTTTAGTCAGTACTTCCAGTGCGCCCGGCATACGTTCTGCTTTGGGGCATTTGTTGAATTCCTCGGTTTTGGCTTGGTAGATGGCTTTTATCTCTTCTTCTGTGGCATCATGCCCACGTTCCCGGCGGCTTACTATATTGATGGTGGATGCACCGGTACGTCCTTCGTGCATATAAGCTTCTTCCCGGCTGAGGCCGAAACCGAAGCGTTTCATTATTTTATGCCATGACTCTGCATGGTTGGGCATGGAGTCGAACAGTACGCCGTCCATATCGAACAATACGGCTTTCAGGTCGATGGATTCGTATCCATGCGTGTGAAGGTAGTTGTTTATCGTTTCTTTAAACATAGAATAAATGTATAGTTATATTTCCAAAGCTCGCGACCGTTGGTCTTGAACAAAGTGAAGAATCTGTAAGCACTTGGTGGATGCTTTCAGATTCTTCACTGCCGTTCAGAATGCCATTTAATGACATTCTTTATAGGTCTTGATGATTATAATCGGGCCTGGATGGCTTTAGATTCTTCTTCGTACCCCGGTTTGTTTAACAAAGCAAACATGTTTTTCTTGTATGCTTCCACACCCGGTTGGTTGAACGGATTCACACCCAGCAGATAACCGCTGATGCCGCAAGCCTTTTCAAAGAAATAGATGATTTCTCCCAAGTAGTATTCGTTCAGTTCGGGCACAATCAGTCGCATATTGGGTACACCACCGTCCACGTGTGCCAGCTGAGTACCCAGTTCTGCCATCTTGTTCACTTCGTCCACACGCTTGCCTGCCAGAAAGTTCAAACCGTCCAGATTCTCGCCATCTGAAGGAACTTGAAGCGTATGTTCCGGCTTTTCGATAGAGATAACCGTTTCGAAAATGGTACGCTCACCTTCCTGAATCCACTGTCCCATGGAATGGAGGTCGGTAGAGAAGTCGACGGCAGACGGATAGATACCTTTACCATCCTTGCCTTCGGATTCACCATACAATTGCTTCCACCATTCGTTCATATAGTGTAGTTTGGGATTGAAGTTTACCAGAATCTCAATCTTCTTGCCGTCTTTATACAATTCATTGCGGGTAGCGGCATAAACAGCGGCTGGGTTTTCGGCAAACGGAGTAGCCGGACCACATACTGTCTCCATGGTGCGTGCGCCTTCCACTAGTTTTTCGATGTCGAAACCTGCTACTGCGATAGGCAGCAAACCGACCGGAGTCAAGACAGAGAAACGACCGCCTACATTATCAGGGATAATGAAAGTCTTGTATCCTTCTTTGTCGGCTGTGACACGGGCGGCACCTTTTTTGGCGTCTGTAACGGCGACAATGACTTTTTTCGCCATTTCCTTGCCAAGCTGGTCTTCACACTGTTTTTTCAGCAGACGGAAAGCCAGGGCGGTTTCTGTAGTAGTACCAGACTTGGAAATATTAATTACACCGAATTTCTTATCCTTCAAGTATTCAGTCAATTCAAACAAATAATCTTCACCGATATTGTGGCCTGCAAATACGATGACGGGACCGTTTTGTTTTGCTTTCAACCATTGGAAGCTGTTGGATAAAGCTTCGATTACGGCACGTGCTCCCAGATAGCTGCCGCCAATACCTGCTACGACCACTACCTCGCAGTTGTCGCGTAGAACCTGAGCTGTGGCTTTCAAGTCAGCCAAGTGTCCGGCTGTTATAGACGAGGGCAAGTGCAACCAGCCTAAGAAGTCATTACCTTTACCTGTACCGTTTTCCAGTGTTTCCATGCAGGCTTTTACCTGAGGTTCGTAAGCAGCGATTGTCTCCTTAGAAACAAAACCGGCTACTTTGTCGATGTTTAAACTAATATTCTTCATTGTATCTGATATTTTATCTGAATGAATCAGTTAATAATTTAATCTCAATCATGGGCGAGATGCGCTCGTATAAAATATTATAAACAGCATCTACGATAGGCATGTTCACGTGCAAGTGCTTGTTTAGTTCCTTGATACATTTCGTTCCGTAGTATCCTTCGGCAATCATTTCCATTTCTATCTGTGCGCTTTTTACGGAGTAGCCTTTACCAATCATGGTACCGAACACGCGGTTCCGGCTGAAATTGGAATAGGAGGTTACCAGCAAGTCGCCCAAATAGGCGGAATCGTCGATTGAACGCTCTACAGGATGTACGGTATTTAGGAAGCGGTTCATCTCCTGGATGGCATTCGAAATCAATACAGCTTGGAAGTTGTCACCATATTTCAGTCCGCTGCAAATACCGGCGGAGATGGCATAGATATTCTTTAATACAGAAGCGTATTCTATACCTGCCACATCCTGGCTGACAGAAGTCTTGATATAGTGTCCGGCTAGCTGGCGGGAGAATATTTTAGCCTTATCAATGTCTTTACATCCGATCGTGAGATAAGACAGACGCTCCAAGGCTACTTCCTCCGCATGACACGGGCCTGCGATGACGGCTATATTCTCTTCGGGAACGCCGTAAACCTGATGAAAATAATCAGAAACAATCAGGTTTTCGTCGGGGACGATACCTTTGATAGCAGTGACAATGAACTTGTCCTTTATTTTGGTTTTCAGCTTCTTGAGGTGGCTTTTCAGATAGGGGGAAGGGGTAACGAATATCAGAGTATCCGATTCCTTTACTACCTTGTTGATATCTGACGAGAAGTTGATGTTCTTTATATCAAAACGCACACTTGTCAGATAAGCCGGGTTATGTCCCAAACGCTTGAATTCTTCAATTCGGTCGTCGCGGCGCATATACCAGTTGATTGATTCAGCCTGAGCCAGAACTATTTTTGCAATAGCTGTGGCCCAGCTGCCACCACCCATTATCGCTATTTTACCGGGCAATTTCATGCTTATTATTTATGATGGATCATTGAAATTGGAATAATTCTCAATCTTTGATTCTCAATTCTCAATTTTCGCAATCCATCCGGCAACTTCGTCCACCGTAGGATTGGTCAGTTCCAATTTATATTTTTTGTTGATGCCACAGATGTCCATGTGCAACTTCTGCGGATTCACTTCTTTCATATCACTCACCAGGTTGTAGCCTGCTTTCTGGATGACGGGAACCCAGTCTTCTGAAATACCTAGTTCCATAAATTTGGCAGGAGAGTCTTTCGGGGTAATCTTTTCGGGACGCATTTGAGGGAAGAACAATACTTCCTGGATGGTAGATTGTCCGGTCATCAGCATGGTCAGACGGTCCATACCGATACCCATGCCCGAAGTGGGGGGCATACCGTATTCCAGCGCACGGACAAAGTCTTTGTCAATAATCATCGCTTCGTCATCTCCCTTTTCGCTCAGTCTCATTTGTTCTTCAAAACGTTCCAACTGGTCAATCGGATCATTCAGCTCAGAATATGCGTTACACAACTCCTTGCCGTTCACCATCAGTTCGAAACGCTCGGTCAAATCCGGATTGGTACGGTGTACCTTTGTCAGCGGAGACATTTCTTTTGGATAGTCAGTGATGAAAGTCGGTTGGATGTAGGTACCTTCGCAGAATTCTCCGAAGATTTCATCAATCAGCTTGCCTTTACCCATCGTCTCGTCAATTTCCATATTCAGTTTCTGACAAACCTCACGTATCTGGTCTTCGTTCATGCCTGTCAAGTCATAGCCGGTGTGTTCCTTGATGGAATCCAGCATGGTGACACGCTTGTACGGAGCTTTGAAGTCAATGATGTTGTCGCCTATCTTGACTTGAGTAGTGCCGTTTACATCCAGACAGATCTTTTCAATCATCTTTTCCGTAAATTCCATCATCCAGTTATAATCTTTGTAGGCAACGTATATTTCCATACAGGTGAATTCCGGGTTGTGTGTGCGGTCCATTCCTTCGTTACGGAAGTTCTTGCCTATTTCATATACACCTTCGAAACCACCTACAATCAGTCTTTTCAAGTACAGCTCACTGGCGATACGCATATACAGGGGCATATCCAATGCGTTGTGGTGTGTAATGAACGGACGTGCGGCTGCTCCGCCGGCAATGGATTGCAGAATCGGAGTCTCCACTTCCATGTAGCCTTTTGAGTTGAAATATTCGCGCATGGAACTAAATACTTTACTGCGTTTGATGAAGATATCTTTTATCTCTTCATTCACTGCAAGATCGACGTAGCGTTGACGGTAGCGCAATTCGGGGTCTTCAAACTTATCGTAAGCGACTCCGTCTTTGTATTTTACAATAGGAAGCGGTTTGATAGACTTGGACAGTACGGTTAGCTTTTTAGCGTGGATGCTGATTTCACCCATCTGGGTTCTGAATACGAATCCTTCGATACCGACAAAGTCACCAAGGTCCAGCAGACGTTTGAATACTGTGTTGTACAATTCTTTGTTTTCATCCGGGCAGATGTCATCACGGGTGATATAGACCTGGATACGGCCTTTTGAGTCCTGTAACTCGATGAATGAAGCTTTACCCATCACACGGCGGCTCATCATACGTCCGGCTACCGATACTTTGCGAGGTTCCTCATTATCTTTGAACTCAGCTTTTATATCTGTCGAAAATGCATTGGTTACATACTCAGCTGCGGGGTATGGTTCGATGCCCATAGCTCGCAATTCATTCAGACTGTTTCGTCTGATAATCTCCTGTTCACTTAGTTCTAATACGTTCATCCTGTTAAAACATTAACTCAATTTGTTGGCAAAAATACGAAAGATTTTGCAAAGTACCTCATTAAGACGTGTTTTTATTTCGAGAAAGCCTGTTCTTGAGCCGGTTCACACACCGCAAATATCATGAACAGCACACCGGTCGCGAAGCAGGGAATAAGTTAAAATGATGCCGGCAAGGGGGGATGGCGGTTTGATAAATTCATGTGCCCGGAGGGGGACGGGTGGTTGGATCTCTAAAAAACATTCATCTTCTTGATGGACCTGCCGTTATTTTGGGTGGCAAAATTGCGAAAAAATGATGGAATAGTCTATCTTTGTAGCGGATATATAAAATTAAAGAATAACGATGAAGAAGTTTATGAGTCTGATGGTGCTGGTTTGCGCATGTTTGCTGAGCCAGCCGGTGAAGGCGCAGCAGGTCACTCCTGATGCTGCCGGTTATATAGTAAAGGTAGGGGATATGGCTCCTGATTTTGAAATGGAGCTGACAGACGGACAGAAAGTGAAACTCTCTGACTTGCGTGGCAAGGTGGTGATGCTTCAGTTTACTGCCAGTTGGTGTGGAGTTTGCCGCAAGGAGATGCCTTTTATTGAAAAAGATATCTGGTTGAAACATAAAGATAATCAAGCGTTTGCCCTTTACGGGGTGGATCGGGACGAACCCTTGGAAACCGTAGTGGCTTTTGCCAAACGTACCGGGGTAACTTATCCGCTGGGGCTTGATCCGGGTGCTGATATTTTTGCCAAGTATGCAGACCGTAAGGCTGGTATCACCCGTAATGTGTTGATTGACAAGACGGGCAGGATCGTGATGCTGACACGTTTGTATAATGAGGAGGAGTTTTCTTCTTTGTGCAAGAAGATAGATGAAATGCTGGGAGAAAAATAACAGACAATGAGGGTATCGGTACTATTTGTCACGTTTTTATTTTTTATTTTACCACCGCTTCTGGCGCAGAAAAAGCCTCGAACCGGCAAGGAGCCTTTATTTGGAAAAGAGTATGCTACCTATCAGGTCACATCCAATGAGCTGCGCGGGGCCTGTTTCTATCTGGTGGGCGGACATGGTGGTCCCGACCCCGGGGCCATCGGCATCTATCAAGGACGTCAGTTGCATGAGGATGAGTATGCATACGATATCATTCTTCGGTTGGCGCGTGAATTGTTGTCGCGCGGTGCCAAGGTGCACATTATCATTCAAGATAAGAAGGATGGTATCCGTGACGGTCATGTTCTGGCAAATAGCAAGCGCGAAACTTGTATGGGAGATCCGATTCCGTTGAATCAGGTGGCGCGCTTGAAGCAGCGTTGTGACTGGGTGAATAAGTTATATCGGAAAGATAAGAGCACTTACAAGCGGGCTGTCTTTATTCATGTGGACAGCCGCAGTAAGGGACAGCAGACGGATGTGTTCTTTTATAATGCTCCCAAAAGTGCGAAAGGAAAGCGGCTGGCCGATAACCTGCATCGCACCTTTGACAAGAAGTATGACAAGCATCAGCCCAACCGTGGTTTCCGTGGGACGGTGAGCGAGCGCAATCTGTACGTATTGCGTAATACGATTCCGGTGGCAGTGTTTCTGGAATTGGGAAATATCCGCAATAAACGTGACCAGCAACGGTTGGTCTTGGATAATAACCGCCAGGCGTTGGCGAACTGGATTACTGAAGGTATTGTAAAAGATTATAAGCAAGGAAGATAAAAGCAGAAACGAGTCTGTGATACACACGACTAGAGACGTGGATAGTCAGATCTTGGATGCGGATGATATGGATTCGGAACCGCGTGCGGAAAGCGTATGTGGAGAATGTATGCGTGAATGTGGGCGTTCGCTTGTCCTTGAATTTTTAGAGAAAATAAGGTGGTCTTTTAATTAATATTTGTACTTTTGAATGAAGTATGAATGTGGTAATCTGCATTCTTACCTGTTTGCCTTTTGTTAAAACTAAAAACACATTGTGGAATATGAAAAAACTTATCGCTTCTTGCCTTTTGATGGTTGCCGCCAGTCTGACTGTGACAAAAACGGATGCCTGTACTTCTGCCGTCATTTCCGGAAAAGTGACTCCGGACGGTCGTCCTTTGTTGTGGAAGCACCGGGATACGGGTGCTCTGCAGAATAGTGTGAAGTATTTTTCGGGAGAGAAATACGCTTTTATCGCTGTGGTAAATAGCGGAGAGGAAGACCCTTCGGATGTATGGGTTGGTACTAACTCTGCCGGATTCTCGGTGATGAATACTCAGTCTTATAATCTGGTACAAGTGAAAGAAGGTGAAGAGCGCGGTGAGGCCAATGGACGTGTGATGCGCAGGGCGTTGGAGGTATGCGCTACGGTGGCCGATTTCAAGCATTTTCTTGATACCATCAGCAAGCCCAGTCTGATAGAGGCCAACTTTGGCGTGATTGATGCGCAAGGTGGGGCGGCTATGTTCGAGGTGGATTACTATAAATACACTTTTTTTGATGCCAATGACTCGAAAGATGCACCGTGCGGATACATTGCGCGTTCTAACTTTTCTTTTACGGGAGAAGTGAATGTGGGGGCGGGGTATGTGCGGTATATGCAGGAGGACAAATTACTGATGCCTGCTTCCGCTATGAAGAAAATCACTCCGGCATGGATATTCAATGAGTTGTCCCGCTCTTTTGCCAATCCGTTGTTGGGGATTGATTTGAAGGAGGGGGATTATAATCGTCCGAAGGGAACAGGATGGTTTGTGGAGCAGGATTTTATTCCCCGTCACGAGTCTGCCAGTTCGGTGGTGATACAAGGGGTGAAGAAAGGAGAGAAGCCGGAGTTGGTTACTATGTGGACAGTATTGGGGTATCCTCCTGTCAGTGTGGCTGTTCCGCTGTGGCTGAAAGGGGCGGAAAAACAACTGCCTTCCCTGGTTCTGACTGAGAAGGGAAAAAAGGCGTCGGGTATGAGTAAGCGGACTACCGTTTTGCTGGATAAAGTTTATGCTTATGATCAAGGCATGGGCAGTAACCGGTACATGAATTGGGAGTTGCTTTACAATAGTGATAAGACGGGGTATATGCAGTCGTTGGCTCCGGTGGAAGAACGGGTATTCTTCCTGACGGAACCTAGGCTGGACGAATGGCGTGAGAAAGGGTCGTTGGATGTCCGGCAGGTTTATCAGCTTTATGATGAACTGGACAAATATATATCGGCAGCATATAACAGGCTGTTCGGATTATGAAATCTCGGAGTCAAGCCTTGAATGAATACCGGGGATTTGTCCGTGATAAAAATAAAAAAGAAAGGGAGTGATTTTTTCCATCACTCCCTTTTCTTTTACTTGATTTCGATTTCCTCTTTCATATCTATTTCCTCGCCTGCAATGTCGGTGAACCTATATTGCAGGAAGGCCAGACTCTGGTCGGGGATAATCTTTATTCCAAATCCGTATTTCATCTGCCATTTGCGTTTCAGGGAAACCAGTCCCTGATTCACGTATGCTGCGATATACGGATGAATGTACAGCGTAAATTTCTTTATCTTCAATTTGTTGACCAGGTAATCAATCTTACTCTCCAAAGTATCCGTGAAAAGGATGGACGGTTTTATGCTACCTTTCCCGAAGCAGGTGGGGCAGGTTTCATTGGTGTTGACATCCATGGCAGGACGCACGCGTTGGCGGGTAATTTGCATCAATCCAAATTTGCTGAGGGGCAGAATGTTGTGCTTGGCTCTGTCTTTCTGCATGTTTTGACACATGCGCTCATACAGTTTCTGCCGGTTCTCGGCTAAATTCATGTCAATGAAGTCAACCACGATAATACCCCCCATATCGCGCAGTCTCAACTGGCGTGCCAGTTCGTCGGCGGCGCCCAGGTTTACATCCAGTGCGTTAGCCTCTTGCCCGTTAGCAGATTTGGAGCGGTTACCGCTATTGACATCCACTACATGAAGTGCTTCCGTGTGTTCGATAATCAGGTAAGCTCCACTCTTATACGAAATGGTTTTCCCGAAAGAGGACTTGATTTGTTTGGTAATACCGAAGTTGTCGAATATGGGAAGCTGACCTTTGTACAGCTTTACGATTTCAGCCCGTTCAGGAGCGATAAGTGATACATAATCCTTGATCTCATGGAACACTGTTTCGTCGTTCACGTAGATGTTCTCGTAAGAAGGATTGAAAAGGTCGCGCAACATACCCACCGTGCGGCTGGTCTCTTCGTACGCCAACGCCGGCAGTTTGGGAGCCTTCTGTACTTTAGTGATTGTTTCTTCCCAATGTTTCAGCAAGACTTTAAGCTCAGAATCAAGTTCAGCCACCCTTTTGCCTTCCGCTACGGTGCGTACAATCACTCCGAAGTTTTTCGGTTTGATGCTTTGCAATAACTGTTTCAGGCGGGCGCGCTCTTCGCTCGATTTAATTTTTTGTGATACGGAAACCTTGTCGTTGAAAGGGATTAATACCAGATAACGTCCGGCGAATGACAATTCGCAGGTCAGTCTCGGTCCCTTGGTAGAGATCGGTTCCTTTACAATCTGCACAATGACTTCCTGACCTTGCTGGAGGGTGGTCGAAACAGTCCCTTCCTTTTCGATGTCAGGCAGCATGGTGGCTTTGGTGATGGGAAAAAGTTTTTTACGGTCGCTTAAAACTTGCTTCAGATACTTCTGATAAGAATGAAATTGAGGACCCAGGTCTAGATAATGAAGAAAAGCATCTTTTTCAAAGCCGACATCCACGAAACAGGCATTAAGGCCGGGCATCAGTTTCTTTACCCGTCCCAAATACATATTTCCCACATTGAAAGAAGCACTTCTTCCTTCTTTCTGAAATTCCACCAGTGCCTTATCTTCAAGGAGTGCGATGGAAATCTCTTTGGGTTGTACATCTACTACTAGTTCGCTTGTCACTTTTGTAATCTTAAATTGTTCACTTTTCTCATTAAACAAAGAACAAACCTGAAAGACTTTTGTTGCTTTGCAAGGTTTGTTCTTTATTTGTCGTCACAGACAGACTACAAATTATTTTTTGCTTTTATGTCTGTTCTTTCTTAGTCTTTTTTTACGCTTGTGAGTAGACATTTTATGTCTTTTTTTCTTCTTTCCGCTTGGCATAGCTTCAAATTTTATGGGTTAATACTCTTGTTTATTATTTCTTTACTGATAATGTAAATGTCTTAGCTGGTTTAAATGCCGGAATATTGTGTTCCGGAATAATGATTGTAGTGTTCTTTGAAATGTTGCGAGCAGTCTTCTGAGCTCTTTTCTTAACTACAAAACTTCCAAAACCACGCAGGTACACATTTTCCTCTTTAGACAATGATTCCTTTACTGTATCCATGAAAGCTTCCAGTGTTGTTAATACTGTCTGCTTGTCAATACCGGTATTTTTCGTAATTTCGTTTACGATATCTGCTTTAGTCATTTCGCTAAATAATTATTGTTATACTTATATCTTAATTTTTTGGACTGCAAATATATAGCTTTTCTCCCTCTTTAAGAAATATATTCAGAATAAATTTCCTAAAAAAAGCATCTTCTTCCATTTTCTTGGTTTACTTTTGCGGAAATATTGCGTAGAATGCACTTTTTTAGAATTATTGATATGGAGAATTTTAGCAGGAAATTAATAGACTGGTACAGGGAGAATGGACGTGATTTGCCGTGGAGAAGGACGAAAGATCCTTATTTAATATGGATTTCGGAGATCATTCTGCAACAAACCCGTGTGGCTCAGGGATATGATTACTATCAACGTTTTGTGACTCGTTTTCCTGATGTGTATGCACTGGCTGCGGCCGATGAAGATGAGGTGATGAGATATTGGCAGGGGTTGGGGTATTATTCCCGTGCGAGGAACTTGCATGCTGCGGCCAGAAGTATGGCGGAGGCAGGAGGATTTCCTGTGACATACGCCGGGGTGCGCGCTTTGAAAGGAGTGGGGGAATATACGGCGGCGGCTATTTGTTCATTTGCTTATGATATGCCATACGCTGTGGTGGATGGTAATGTGTACCGGGTACTGTCCCGCTGGTTGGGCATTGATACCCCCATTGATTCGGCGGAAGGAAAGAAACTGTTTGTCCGGGTTGCTGATGAGTTGCTGGACCGTGATCGCCCTGATCTTTACAACCAGGCTATCATGGATTTTGGAGCTTTGCAGTGTACTCCGGTAGCACCCGACTGCCTGTTTTGTCCGCTAAACGATTCTTGTGTGGCGCGTCTGAAGGGGATTGCCGGCTCTTTGCCTGTGAAGCAACATAAAACCAAGGTGACCGATCGTTATTTTAATTATATATATGTACGCATGGGCGCGTATACCTTTATACATAAGCGTAGCGGAAATGATATATGGAAAAATTTGTATGAACCGCCTTTGATAGAAACGGATCGTGAGTGGACGGAAGAGGAACTGTATGCATCGCCACAGTTTCGCGGGATGCTGGCCGGGGGAGAGGAGCCCATAGTGCGACTGGTGCGGAAAGGGGTGAAGCACGTGTTATCCCACCGGGTGATTTACGCAAATTTTTATGAAGTGATTCTTCCTGAGAATTCGGCTTCTTTTGCGAAGTATCAGAGAATAAGCGTGGAAGATTTGCATAAATTTGCCGTATCGCGTTTGGTGAATCAGTTTTTTTCGCTAATTTTGGAGCCTAATAATTAAAAAGGAATAATAGAATGTCAGTAAATAAAGTCATTTTGATTGGAAATGTAGGAAAGGACCCTGATGTGAGATATTTGGATACCGGCATTGCCGTTGCCACTTTCTCGTTGGCCACCACTGATCGTGCCTATACGTTGCAGAATGGAACACAGGTTCCCGAACGTACGGAATGGCATAATATCGTGTTATGGAGAGGACTGGCCCAAACTGCGGAAAAATATGTCCGTAAGGGCGACAAACTCTACATAGAAGGGAAAATCCGCAGCCGTTCATACGATGACCAGAATGGCATAAAACGCACCATTGTCGAGATTTTTGCTGATAATATGGAGATGCTGACCCCGCGTAACACCTCGCAGCAACCGGGTACAGGATATGTGCCGCAGGCACAAGCGGTATCCCACCAGCAGACATCCGCACAGGCGGCTCCGCAACAACAGCAAACTTCGGATAATAGCCTGACTGATGATTTACCTTTTTAATTGAGAGAACTTGATGTTTAACTAAAACCAGATTCCTTGGACCCTGACTCGTATTTATGCCGCTTGGCGGATTTATTTGACGGTGTAACCGTAACGGCTCCTACCCTAGGAGCCATCGTGGCTATCTTGTTAGCTGTTTTATTGTTGTATGCATCAGGCTTTGTGTCTGCTTCGGAAATAGCTTTCTTTTCCCTTTCACCTGTTGATTTAAGTGAGATAGAGGAAGGAAAACATGCTTCGGACAGACGTATCAGCGCCCTGCTGAATGATTCCGAACGTTTGTTGGCGACAATTCTTATCTCTAATAATTTCGTCAATGTAACTATTATCATGCTGTGCAATTACTTTTTTGCCAGCACCATACACTTTGGAAATTCCGTGATCTTGGAATTTCTGCTTATAACGGTTGTCCTTACTTTTCTGCTGCTGCTTTTTGGTGAGATCATGCCTAAAATCTATTCGGCGCAGAACACGTTAAAGTTTTGCCGTAAGGCAGCTCCTGTCATTTCTTTTTTGAAGAAATTCTTTTCACCCTTGTCGGCATTGCTGGTCCGTTCTTCCTTTTTGGTGAACAGATGTGTGGCAAAAAAGAATTATAACATTTCCGTTGATGAGCTTTCACAGGCTTTGGAACTGACGGACAAGAATGAGATTTCAGAGGAAAGCAATATTCTGGAAGGCATTATCCGTTTTGGTGAGGAAACAGCCAAGGAGGTGATGACTTCCCGGCTGGACATGGTGGATTTGGAAATTAACACCCCTTATTCCGAAGTGTTGAAATGCATTGTGGACAATGCTTATTCCCGTATTCCGGTATATGCCGAATCACGGGATAATATAAAGGGGGTTCTTTACATCAAGGACTTGCTTCCTCATTTGGGCAAAGGCGACAACTTTCGTTGGCAAACATTGGTCCGTCCCGCTTATTTTGTGCCTGAGACAAAGATGATTGATGACCTTTTGCGTGATTTTCAGGCGAACAAGATCCATATTGCCATTGTTGTCGATGAGTTCGGAGGTACTTCGGGCATTGTCACGATGGAAGATATCATTGAGGAGATTGTGGGTGAGATTAATGATGAATACGATGATGAAGAACGTACGTATGTGAAGCTGAATGACCGTACCTATATATTCGAGGCAAAAACCTTGCTGTCCGATTTTTATAAGATTATGAAAGCCGATCCTGATCTTTTCGAGAAAGTAGAAGGAGATGCAGATACTTTGGCCGGTTTGTTGCTGGAGATAAAAGGGGAGTTCCCTGTGTTGCACGAGCGGTTGGATTACGGGAATTATCATTTTGAGGTACTTGAAATGAGTACACGTCGCATTTTGAAAGTAAAGGTTACTGTTGACTCTTCCAAACCTGTGGAAGAAGAAAAGAAATAAATTTTAGTCATGCCTTTATATCGTACTTATAGCGAAGGGGATTTTCTACTTGGAATATGGAAATCTGATGAAACAACGGAACAACTGCTGGCATCATTGGAGCATAAAGACTGGTATGAAGAGAAACTGGCTGTTTTTTCCGAAAAACGGAAGCATGAATGGTTGTCGGTACGTGTGCTGCTGAAGGCTTTGTGTGGAGAAGAAAAGGAGATCGTTTATTACCCTTCGGGAAGGCCTTATTTGAAGGATGGAAGTTGGTATATCAGTATCTCGCATACTCGCGGTTATGTGGCGGTGGCGCTTCATTCTTCCTGTGAGGTGGGAATGGATATAGAGCAGTATGGAACCAGAGTGCGGAAAGTAGCTTCCCGTTTTATTCGTTCTGATGAAGAGCCCGCAATGATGGGAGGAGATGAAGTTTATGCTTTGCTACTCCATTGGTCGGCCAAGGAGGCACTGTTCAAACTGATGGGGGTAGAGGAGGTGGATTTCATTCGTCATCTTCGTATTTTTCCTTTCAGCCTGTCGGAAGAGGGGGAGTTCGAGGCATGTGAATATCGTACGGGCCGACAAGGACGTTACCGGGTTCGTTATGTCACTCATCCCGACTTTGTATTGACTTGGGTTATAAAATAATGCTCAGGCGAATCACTTCGGCTGAGCATTCCAAATAAACTTGGCAGAGTTTACTTTAAAATTTAATAATATATTGAAAATCAAATATATTATTTAAAAACTCTGTATTGGTTTAAATTTTTGGTTTAAAGTTTTTAGCGCCATTTTATTTTCTTGTTTTGATGTCCGATAGCGTTAAATATTGCAAAAGTAATATTTTGAAACAAGAATAACCCTCAAATCTGAAACTGAATAGAATGAATATAATCATTAAATTCAATGCTCTTTCCTCGAAAGCAATGATGCAAAAACTACATGGCAGGTCTTCTGACTTGTTTCGTTTATAAACTGCCTTCACGGGATTTCCCATTGGCGAAAGTGTTGTTTATAACTTTTTATATGAAACTTACAGCAGCGGGACTGTTCAGGATTTACACCTGATTCCCTTTTAATTACTCCTCTCGTACGAGAGTTGCAAACCAATGTGCCGCAAAGATATGAATAAATATTGCAATTCCATAAGTTATAACTTGGAAAAATGAAAATCTAATCAATACGCACTTTTTACGTAACTATATTTACGTATTTAAATTTGCGCACTAACAACAAAAAAGAGTATCTTTTTTAGATATTTTTTCTTTGATTTTTCCTATATTGGGAGCGATTATTAACCCTTAAAATAAAATATCATGGAAAAAGAAGTTTTAGAAGAATACATTTCATTATTTGAGAAGGTAGCCCATAAGTCTGCTAATTTGGAAGAACTTCAAAAGAAGTATGAACCCAATAGTGTTTTTGATGATTTGGAAATATGGGAACTTTATACAGCCCATATCATAGCTGAATATCTTCCTCAAAAGATTGATGTTTTGGGAGAAGAAGACGAAAGAATAATGAATATTGACGAATGGATGTTTTCATCTGCATTCCTCTTTGAGCCATATTGGATTATCAAGTACCAAGATATGTACTATGCTTTTGATTTTGAAGATGAATTAGAAGGGAAGGACGCAGAGTATTCAGAATTACGAGAATATTTATGGGAAAGAATGGTGCAGGAAATCGCAGAAGAATTGGGATGTATTATTGGTGAAGAATGTATTGTTGATAGTGATGAAGACGGTAATTCTATTATAAAATTATGTGATGAAGATGATTAACCTTTTTGTATAAATCAAAAGAAAAGCCACATCGAGATATAGGTATATCCTTCTATGTGGCTATTTCTGTGTATAATTGATACAATACTCCACCTTTCTTACTGAATTTCTGCTCTGTATTTAATCAAATTGTCATAAATATCGGTTTTTATGTGTTCTTGCGAATCATGTAACATTTCAAAACTTACAAATGTTTTAAGAACAATAACATTGTCGGCTGTTATCTTTCCAAAAACAGCTCCTTCATTACAAGTGCCATAAAATTCATCACTATCTTCTACCACAGAAATCGTAGCTGTGGGATTTATTTTGAAGAAACGTTTTATCACATCTAAAGGAGATATACTATCATCCTTAAGGAAACGGCTTCTATATCGGGAAAAGAAATGTGGAGAGTATATATGAATACCTTTAGAGACAGTAGAGAACATCATTACATTAGTTCCACCTTGCTTTTCATATAAGCAAATAATTGTATATAATATACCTCTTTCCCAATCCTTTTTATTACGTGCTTCAAAGAAAATCAAATACCTATTGTTTTTGCGAGATACAAACTCAATTGGAGTAAAATACATTGGGAATTTACTTGATTTAATGATAGGTCGCCTATACTTGGGTATAAGTCTCTCCATATAACCATGAACTGCCCCCCGTTCACTCCATACCTCTTTAAATATTTCCATATCGGACATCTTATCTGTTATCATAGTTGTGATTTTTAATTTGATGGGTACTAAAATACAAAAAAAGGAGTAACCCTAAAACAAAGTTACTCCTAAAAAGGAACAAAATGAGGTATCACCATACCTCTACTTAAAGAATCATCTTATTTATAAATATCCCATTTCTCTTTATATTACGCATGTTTCATTCAAAATCACACTTTTATAATGTAAATCCATACCGAAACGGAGATATTACTCATTAAAAGTCAGTACTTTACCAAGTAAATAAATTTTCTTTTCTTTCAAAAGGGCATAATCAATCGGTGGAGATACGTGATGTATAAGAGCGATTTGACACATTTTCAATATCTTACCCAAATTATTCTCACCTATGAAACAACCTACATTATTAATTTTACCGCACTCCTCAGAAACAAGCAACTTTAAAGCGTTTTTCTTTAGACCTTGATGTTGCGCACATACTTCCTTCTTCTTTTCCCAACGGCATCGCTTCAATTCCTTATTTTTAGCACCCCATAATGTGGCAGTTGCACCGTGATTGTTCGTGCTGTCTTCAATAATCACAGCATCGCTTGGTACAGACAACAGCAATTCCCTAAATTCTAAATTACCAATGCACTTGCACCAAACCACATAGAGCATCCATTGCAAACGAATTTCTGCCCAATCTTGACGAACATGTTCCATATTAGCCTTCTTGATAACTTTTTTCTGAACAAAAGCGTTTGGTTCATCCATCAAATTCTGCTGAATAACTTTGTTCAAAGGTGCATCCAAAGAAAACTCCCCACAGAGATATGCACATTCACTACTTCGGAAGATATGACCACAAAATGGAAAAGGATAGCCACCACACAAATTACCCAAACTGAGAGTTATTCCGTTACGTATATCTGTAGATTTACAAAACGCCCAACAATTATGTTTTGTCGTATCATACACCTCTGTACGTCCCAATATTATTTCATTGAAAAGAAGAGTTTGAGTAGAAGTAGGGCAGTTCCCATACATGAAATTTTTATCCATATTGTTTTTTTTATAAGCACTGCTTAAAACTCCTATTATTTTACCAACATAAGTTACTATAAAACTCTGTTAGTGCACGCTAAAACACTATGGATGTTTATTATGCAAATATAAGGCATCATAAACAATAGTCCTAATTATTCGCTATAATTATTCTTAATTTTTTTTGCTCATAAATTATCGTAAGTAGTCACCATTGATGTAACGACCAAATATCCGAATATAACGGTAGCTTTTTTTATTTCACCTCAACCAAAACAAACTATTAATTTACAGCGATTTATATTTTACCCACAAATATAGGATACATTTTGGTTGATATTATATATCAATAAAATAGCCCTGAAATGTAACTTATAAATCATTTGATTCTTAAGTTGATGCAGGAAAGGCATAAAAAAAAGAGTAATCCCAACGGAGTACTCTTAAAAAAATGATGAATAAAATGAAGTATCGCCATACCTCTTAATATTTAAAGAATCATATATATAACTTTAAGTAAGCAAACCTTACTCATGTCATATATTAATAAATATCTCGTTCATTTTTACATCACGTATGTACCGTTCAGAATAAGACATCGGTGGAGGATTGAGATAACAACCTTTATATAAGCAAGATAAACCATTCCCTTTTAGCCAATCCTCAAAGAAAGCATCAATCAAAGAAATTACGGAAGTACATGAAGAATTTTCACAGATAGATACTTGTTGCCTATATTTAGGCGAGATTTCATCGGCAAACAATCTTAAAGCTGTAAAATCACATGGTTCTTTAGCCTTGTTTAAATTAGCGACAACAAAGGCAGACAAATAATATACGCTTCCATTACCATTCACGCAACATCCGAATATTGGGCAATAGCGAAAATCATTTTTTATAATATCCGCTTGAAGTTTTTTTATTAACTCCTTCTGCATACAATTACTTTCACGAATTCCTATCAGCACAAATCCATGTTGTAAACAGTTCCAGAGATTCTTAACTGTCATTTCGTCAAGTAAAACCAACGGTTGTTTATTATTAGTGGAAATCCCACATATTTCTTCTATAAAGTTCATACTAATTTATAGTTATATCTTTTGATAACCCCCAAATGCTATCCTTACTTATTATGCTATAAGTAACCAACTCCTGATTATCTTCCAAGCTAATGCGTTCTTTCACTGAATTTATATCATTTTCAGGTATAATGTATTCAGGTATTTCAGGTGTATTTTCCTCTTCGCTACAAGCCGTAAAAAGCGTTGCAAACAATGTAGTCAGTAAAAGTATCTTTTTCATAATAATATTCTATCTTTTAGTATTTACTTTATATGGTTTCAAATTAAACTCTTCCGCTTCCACTGAAATCTTATATTCCATCTTGGGATTCAGGTTCACAATGTTGTTTCCCGTATTCAGTTCTATATCACTGACCTTTCTTCCGTCTTGGAAGCATGAAACAACTCCCGTTTCTGTTGCATCATCCTTTATATTGATGATTAACTTTCCCTTATCCAAACGAATATCAATGGGATTGGGTGACATATAACCAAAGTATGTCAGGTTCTTGGATAAGCCCCACTGTTTGTCATACTTATAATTCAAATAATATTTCTTGCTTGGTGCGACAATCTTTGCATCCTTAAACTTCATGCCAAATGAATTTTCCGCAATCTTTGGTTGCGTTGCAGAGGTTACAATGATGCTGTCAAGATTGGTATTTATTGCTCTATCCTTGATAATGTCAGAATTGAAAGCATTCTCACCAATGGATTCAAGATTTTCAGGAAGATAAATTCTTGTTGATATGGTGTTGACAAACGCATTATCCTTAATCGTTTTAAGGTTCTTCAAGTTGGAGAGGTAGATATAACCATCGAATAAGTCGTTCCAAAAACGTTTTGCGTTTGGTTTATCAGGATTTCCACTATCATTGTGAGACGAATCATCCCATTGTTCTTCTGAATCCAAGTAAAGGTCAATGATGTTCGCAAGAGCATACTCACCAATTGAAGTTATATTCTTCGGTAAGATGATTGACTTATATTGTGGCTTTTTATTCAATTTCTTGTTGTTATAACTTTTATCAAAGGCATAAGGTGGTATCTCCCCATCAGGATATTCATGATAGCCGTTTAGAGTACCATTTTCGCCCTTATAACCACGAATTTCAATATCACCACACATTCTAACTTCATACAAGTTTGGAAGGCTGTCACGCATGAATTTGAAGTCCTCTGCTGTCAGGTATGTATGATGCCAAGTTCCATCTTCGGGATTCTGCCAATCACCATAAATAAGCATATTAATTGTTTTCTTATAATCTTCATAATTTGGTTCAATACCATATTCATCCCAATAACCTTCACTTGGGTTATACCAAGTTTGCACTTTATATTGAAGTGATTCATGAGGATATTTTTCACCCATCATAATCATTGCACTTCCCCATCCAGGTCCATTACCAAGGTCAAATTCTTCATCCCCTTTTGTATTCGGGTTTAATCCTCTTGTGTTGACATTATCAATCTTGTACGTTTCAATCTTCATGGACGAAGTTTGTGCATTTGCCAATGGAAGCACAAGCATTCCAAAAAGCAATGTAAAAAGCAGTTTCTTAATCATATAATATTAATTTAAAAGTTATATATTATCTATACTGTTTATATTATATATTGTTGTAGGTACATTTTGTACCACATCTTGTATTACATTTTGTCAATATACATATTCCAATGTAAGTGTTCCATAAACATAGTTATGCTTTTCTCCCACTCTTGGAGCAATATACCTAAGTTTTGTAATCAAATCCCCATTCTTTTCATATTCATAATGTTCACGAAACTCAGGTTGAAGATGTTTATATCTTTTCAAACTATCTTCGTCACCTTTTAATATAAGATTGGTGTTCTTTCCGCACCATTCTGTACCAAATACAACATCCATTGTATAATCCCTGCCATAACAATAAAATATGAGAAAATTAAGGTTCAAATTTGTATTGTTTATTACTTCTGATTCAGGATAATAGACAAAATTTGCTTTTCCAGGAAATTCATTATCATCATTACGAATTACTTTATCTGAAATTATATTTCCATTTTCCCAATTGATTGTTGTAACTGTTTTACTACTCCAATCTTTATCCATATTCTCACTTGTCGTTTGTGTCAGCTTTACAAGTTCCCTATTCTCGTTGTAAAACAATTGAAACGCTTGTACTAATTTATTTTGAGATGGTGCATACCAATTAATATAAGAAATTAAATTATCTTCATTAAAATTGTATTTACAAATCGCACTGAAATTCTGTTTTTCATTTACATATCGAATGAAATTCAGTGTTTTTTCTCCTTTGGAATTATAAGAGATAGAATATATTTCTTTGTATTTCTTACCACTAAGCACATAACTTTTTGTAACTACTTTTAAATTCCCATTTGGATAATATTCTAAATCCATTTTAAATGAACTATAGCCTCCATATACTTTCCATACAGCGGTTTTTACCATATATTGCCCGTGGGCATTAGTTGTTTGAGCTTTTATGCTTAAATAAAAAAGACTTAGTATCACTAATGTAATATACTTCATAATCATTGTTTGGTTAATACACATATTCAATCAAGTAATATCCTTTGGAGTAAGAACTATTCTTTTTATTGATTCTCTTCAATAGATTACCTTCATAAATGTAATCGAAAGAATTGTCACCACTTTCTTTTAAAACCAAGTTTTTAGGCTTCTTACCACACCACTCAGTCGCAAACAATATATGCGCATTATATGGGTGGGCAGTATGTTTTGTTAGTGATACCAAATTAATGTTGGTATTATCTTTTTTATCAGTATAATGGGTTTTAAAATCTTGTGTATAACCATCATCATTAGTATAGCGAAAACCTACCACATTGCCATTTTCCCAAGTATATTCCTCGTAGTTATGGATTTTATACCGATTACCCCCTTTCTCCTCAAATAAATCATCAATGCTTTTTAAATCTCCATTATCGTAATATATTAATGTAAAAAGAGTTCCTGCTTCTACACCTTTTGTAGAATAATCATATAGTTTGTCTATATATCCTTGTTCATTAAAAGTAAATTCACATTTGGTATAGGGGTCTTGTTTGCCATTCACATAAGAAATGAATTGATACCGATTATTGGAAAGGGTAAAAATTTCAACTGTCTTGTTCTTGAAATTCTGATAATACTCTTTCCGTACTTCAATCAGGTTTCCATCATCGTTATACTTGAAACGATACCACTTATCCCCTTTGTTGCCAACCTCTTTTTGAGTAAAAGCATTAACCCAATGTATGCTTTTCACCATATACTCACCTTTGTTATTCGTTTTTTGAGCGAATACGCATACACTGACACTTGTTAAAATGATTGTTACTAAAATATTTTTCATACTTCTGTATTTTTAAGTGCTCGTTAATGACTATCGTTTATTATTTCATTTGAAATCTGTTTCAAATTGACAAACAGTGAATTATCACCAACCTTCCCATATCCTTTTAAATGTTCGGGAGAAGAAAAAGAAAGTTCAAAGACAATTTTCTCATTTTGGCTTTCACCAACCAACTGCAATTTATCGGATATTAATTGCCCTGTCAAATCTAACACCGTACCATACTTTACATTTTGGTATTCACCATTTATCATGCCATTTGACAAAACTCCAAAATCCACCTTTATGGGAAAAACTTTCATATCACCCTCATAACGGTAAAAATACCCTTCTATTAATCCTGCATTTTCGCTTCTTCGCTCTATTTGGGGATTTTTTTCATCAACAAGCCTTTTAGTTCCACCCAAATCCACCAATTTATCACCGTCATATTTGAAAATATGGCTGTCTTTTATGGCAGTTCTTTTTCCGTCATTCATTCTCTTCATATATTCAATGCGATAGGCATGTATTTCTCCATTGTTTATATTTTCAACAAAGAACATAGTATATAATTTTGTTGCAACAGCAAGTTTGTAAGATTTACCATTATTCAGAAAACAAAATATATAGGACTTGTCTTCATAATCATTGTCGGATATTTCTTTCGCACTCGGAGTAACGTACGCATTAACTACCGCATCATCTATACCGTCACCATCCAAATCCCCAATAAAGATATTATACCCTTCACTGCACTTTTCTAACGGAATAAGCTCTCTATCACCTTTGTAGTGTTTCCAATGTCGCAGAAATGCTTCTTTTATATCCGTTTCTGTCAGTTTTTTTATCGTTTCTGTATTCTTAATGGGGATTTCCCGTTTAAACGTATCACGTTGTTCGTTATTGGTCTGTTGTATGCCCGTGACGTTTTTTTTATTTTCATTCTGACGATTACCAACCTTATATCCAACATACACAATAAATAGGATAGTAAGAACCGCAGCAACACCCCAATATACTCTTTTGCCACTTTTTAAGATTGAAACATTGGATGTTTGCTCGCATTTCTCTGTTTCATTCTTGGATGAAGTATTTGCCGTCTGTACATTCTCGTTAGTCGGTGTGCCACACATGGGACATGCTTCCGACATGGCAGACATTTGGCAACCACACTTTTTACATGTAATGTATTCCACTTCCTATTTAATTTTAGTTGAGACCTTGTTAGTAATTAACAGAATGATACTTTGTACTGCAAGAGACAATACTATTACCAATAGAAACCAATTGTTTTCAAAAGTTTTGGAAGAAAACAATGATAATACAAACTCTATAGCTCCCAATATGGAAAACAGTACATGTAACGATATTTTAAAACCATCTTTCAATGTCACCACATTCAAACAAAATAATAACGCAGTAGTAGCGACTATAACCAAACTACTGACAAACAAGTTGAACACTTCATAAGATGGAAGTATCAAGCCAAACAGTAGATTGGCAACTAAAAGGATTATTCCTATTACTATTATAATCTGTTTCATAGCCGATAAAATTACATGGTTGGTAACTTGGGAGGTAACTCATTGAAGAAAGACGAAAATTCAGGAAGTTGGGATATAAATCCCCAATTAGCCATCCCCTTTTTCCAAATTAAAGTATTTCCCTGAATTGTCCCGTTTTCAATATTCACTTTAATAGTATTGAAGTCAAAAGCCCCTTGTTGCTGCCCATTGACCGCAATATAATATTCTTGGACGGGCAATGGGGGAGGCACTGTTAATGATGGGGGATTAACATTTAATGTGTTCATCGCCATACTACCGACTTGATTACCTATATTTAGTCCCATTCCAATTCCAACGCCTGAGCTGACAAGCCCACCTCCTTCATTGGAAGCCGCATTCTCCAAAACATTGAAACTACGCTCCATTTGGTACACATCCTTTCCCGTTATTTTTAAACGTGCTGCCAAGTCTTTAGCTTCTTTCAAACGGATAAAACTTGGGTCGTTCTCTTGAACATTAATTCCTATTACATTGAAATTTTCAAGTTTAAGTCCGTACTTCTCAAATTCAACGCCAATGCGTTGTTGGCAAAATTCGGATATGTCACTTATGTGTGAATTTATATTAATCACCGATATTCCATCTTGGGACAATTTTTCTGAAACAATATTTGTCAGTTTAGACATTATAATCCCCCTAAAATAATTGGTAAGTTTCTCTACAGTGAACGAAGTCATATTGCTTACCAAACTTTCCAAGAATTGTCGTGGGCTGATAATTTTAAACCCATACTGTCCAAATGCCCTTATTGGTACGATAATCCCATATTTCGGGTCTTCAATCTGTATCGGGCTTGCTGTACCCCATTTACAATCAAGAATGGCTATTTGATTGATAAACCAAACCTCCGCTTTAAAAGGTGTCTGCCCATTGAAAGGAAGATTTATCAGTTTACCCAATAACGGAATGTTCTCCGTTTTT
The DNA here is from genome assembly GCF_054653615.1 of Phocaeicola sartorii JCM 17136 = DSM 21941. Taxonomy (NCBI): domain Bacteria; kingdom Pseudomonadati; phylum Bacteroidota; class Bacteroidia; order Bacteroidales; family Bacteroidaceae; genus Phocaeicola; species Phocaeicola sartorii. The sequence continues at coordinate 3,562,284 of NZ_BAAIFW010000005.1, read as the reverse complement.
AAAGTGTATGTACCACAAATAAATTCATCCAAAATCACACCGCCTTTTACAAAAAAAGCTGTCTGAGTTGGATATATAACCAATTGCGAACCTAATCGCAAATTTTCAGGCGAAAACTTGTACACAAGTTCCTTGTCGTTTACCTCACACTTAATTACATCTACAAGGTTCATCGTATTTCATATTTTTTATTATGAATATAAAGAAACAAAGGAAAACAAACAGTTATTGAAGAAAAAACAACTCCTACCCAATAATCATCCGCAAGGAAACTAAGAAAGAAAAAAGAAAAGAAAGAAAAAATGAGCGACAATATTACAGATGATAAATGAGGAGCATCCCCTTTCACCACCTTATCACCATCTAATTCAATTTGTAACACATGTTTAGTTTGATTATCATAAAACAAACGTAGCTTATTCTCTCCATCATATTCTATTTTATCATATCGGCAAGGTATAATTTCCTCACCTGCATAATTTGATATTCCCCAATATTGTTTTTTTACAAGTAACCAATTATCAGTCAAACGTATTTCCTCATAAAGAATTGGTAATATTTGAATCGGATAATTACTTGAAATATCGTACAATCCTCTGTATTTATCTTCTGTTACTTCAACGTATTTGCCTATTAGCCATATATTTTTATAAATACAAGGAAACATAACTTCTCCTTCTCGAATGTTGCATAATCCGCTTTTATCGTTTTCACTAAATATAAGGTAACTACCACCTTCATAATAAGAAAACCGTTCATATTTACATGGCAACAGTTCTATTTCACTGTTGCCATTATATAAGCCATATTTGCGAACCCTCCTCAATTCATTACGAACCGTAGCAAGTACATTTTTTGCTGTTTCCAAGTAAAAGCATTTACCATCTTCCAAACGATAACTTTTAACGTCAATCCAATCATATTCAATAGGAACTAATATCTTCTTTGACTTGATACTGTACGCCCCCAACAATAGTTTTTCTCCATTATTTCGCAAAGACATTTTTTTGCCTATAATCACAAAGGGAAGAACTATACGCACACTATCATATTCAAAAGGAACAATTTGCAATCCTTCTGAATCCAACACACCCCATTTCCCATTTTCTGTATTTTGAACAGCCCTAATGGTTTCTTGTTTTGAAGTGTGTATTGTGTCTTTTTTTTCTCCATCAACTTTAAAGGATGTTGAAGAAACAAAGTTTCCACAATATTCACACACAGAACCAACAGTAACCATCCCACCACAAAAGGGACAAGTTATTTTTTCATGTGCCATAATATCCGTAAAATATGTTTCCCACAGACTCAAAAGGGAGGGTTATAAAAAAAGGAAGTGGAGTCTGTTTTGTTTATCTCACCAAGAGGCTCTCGACTGCCCGTACAGAAGATAAATAAACAGCTCCACCCTTGACGATTATATGTTATGGTACATATATAACACGCCAAAGGGAGAACGTTTTTCTATTCCTACTGTACAATGAATTGTCGAGATTCCTTGATTCAGAATAAAGCCAAACGCTTCCTTATATACTATGTCTGCCATTGCAAACCAACGGCAATGCAAAGATATACATTAAAAGCGAATTTGACAACGTTCTATGAGCTGTTTATAAGACAAATATATACTAAAAGGTCAAACAATCATAGGTTTGGAGTAGTTCTTCTGTACGAAGCCCCAAATATCGTTTGGTAATGGCTACGGAACTATGGTTGAATAATTCCATCAACTTTATTAGAGCGAGTTCCGCACTATCGCTATTTACATTATAAACTTGTCGCCCAAAAGTCTTACGAAGACTATGGCAACTGAAATTCCCAACTGACAAATCATATTTTGTTTTAATCTCCTTTAAAATCACATTGATACGCTGCACAGTGAATACGCTTCCCTTTTGGCTGACAAGTATAGGAGCATCTACACCAATGGGGTGAATTTGTTGGTAACAGTCCGAAATATGCCTTTTCAATTGTGGGTTAATCCGTATGGTTCTACTTTTTCCCGTTTTCTTCTCAATAATACAAAATTCATCCACATGCAAAATCTGCTTCCAACGTAAAGCCAATATATCGGAAACTCTTAGTCCCCAAAAACAACCGATTGAAACGAACAAAGACATTTGAAATTTGCCATCCCGATATAGGGTGCGAATTAAATTCATTGCGTCTTTCCACTCCAAATAATCACTTGTTGTCTGACTATATTTCAAGCTCATAAATGTTCAATTTTGTTAGTTATTAAATAAAAGTGAATATCATATCAATACCTCAAAATAGCAAAATTATTTAAGTCGTTGGCATTCAATACAATATTCACTTTGTGCATTAGTGAATATTAAAATACCGCTATTAGATTCTCCCATCGGAAGGAACGCCAACTGCATTTTTCCAAGTCAAAATAAGCAGTAGTAGCATAATTTTCACGACTTGCGCCCCAACCACAAACTTTGTCTTTCACAAAATCGGGATGGGTAGTGCCAAATGCAATACGAACTTCACCATTACTTTTTAAGTAGGCGAATTTTACGATTTTGCCACTTTTCAACTTGTTTTTCAGTTGTTCAATCAAAATTGCCTTTGAAATCCCATCTATTTCACGTGCGTTTGTGCGCACTGTAACAACTCTCGCTCTTGTCGCTGTAATACCGTTTAAAATTATTGCTTGCATTTCTTTATTATTAATTGATTAATACTCTTTTAATTAGTCACCACAATAGAAATTGTTACCTCTTCCATATCCCATTGCATAAGAAAGAGTTTCTGAATCAATTCCTTTATACCAATTCTCATTTGTCTTGGCTTCTTTTCTTTCGTTGTGCGCTTTCCAACTTGCGGCTATCATTGCATCAAGCCTTGCTGCTTTCGCCTCACGAACTCTAACAGCATCTTTTTCCCAACTCCAAGCCGCTGTCAAACACTCCGACCATGTGCGCCCCTTGCGTTGAAAATCGTTACTGTAAATTCTGTGAGCGTCTTTCATCACTTGTTTTTTATCGTATCGTTTCATATTATTGTAGTGTTATTGATTCCTTATCATGTTGCAAATGTAGTGCTTTTGATATACATATACAAATAAAATCGTATATTTTTAGAACTACATTAACTTATTTTACGTATATCTATCAATATACATATTAAAAAGAAACGTATATTTGTATTTATAATAAAAATGAATACTTATGGCGCTACGAATTAAAGAGGTTATTAAAGAAAAGAACATGACGGTTCAAACATTGGCTGACAAAATGGGGATTAATCGTGTTGGATTAAGTAACCATATTAATGGCAATCCATCTGTTGCAATATTGGAAAAAATTGCTGCTGCATTGGAAGTGCCAATACAAGAACTGTTTGAAAAAGAAGCAAATGAAAATATTAACGGATATATTGAGATTGGGAATGAAATCTTTAAAGTCACTTCCCTTCAAGATATGGAAAATCTTCTTACCCGTTACAAACAGCCTGTAAAATAAAAAAAATCATATAGCCAACTGTTTCATGTCTATGTACAATGGTGTGGCTTTTGATTTATACAATTGATATTCAATAATATAATACATATAGTTGAATTTATATACTTATTACCATACTTGCAAAAAAGATGAATAAAAACGCAATAAATAACACGAAAATATGGGAAAGTTACCAATGAAGCAACTTATATATACTTTCAAAGATATAAGTATTGATGCAATAATTGAGAAACATATAGAGTTGTTGAAAAATCAAAATCAACCTCAATGGACTATCACTAATTTCGATAAGGTAACTTGTGATAGTAGTTTTGTTGCCAAAATCGAAACTGTTGAAGGAGCAAACAAGCCATTGCCAAAAAAACAAATATTATATAAGAAATATGCTTTCTTCATTCATCGACTTATACAACGGTGCAAATCTAACAGAGAGGGAAACTTTACCCGTTTTAATTCCCAAATATTACAAACTGTATTGGGACATGTTTATATTGATATGTTGAAGACATTGGAGACATTGGGTATTATAAAAGTATCAAGTAGTTATATACCATCTATTCAGGCTCGTTTAATTGAACTTAATCCTAATTTGCCCACTGTATCGGAAATGAAATATTCATCTTATATTGAAGAATATTCCGACAAGATGCAACAAGAATTGAAAAAATATGAGCAGATACAAATTCAGAAGATAAAATCTGAAATGGGGGATAAATTATACGATAATTTTACAAAATCGTTGAAAATACTCAAATTATCGCATAGAGAAGAAGCAGAAGATTATAGGAATAGACATCATTTTATTAGTTTAAAATCAAAAGAATATTTTACTTATATCATAAATGAATATGACAAAGGAAACTTTAACATATTATCTATTGATAGCAACTTACGTATATATTCAATCTTAACCCAATCACCAAGAATATTTAAGAATTTTCTTAATATAAAATTTTCTATAGATATTCATAATAGTCACCCTTTGTTATTTAACAAACTAATAATAGAAAGATATAATATAAATGATAATATCTTACATATATTATATAATAATCTTTCTAATATAGATAACTCTTACTGTTCTGTTAGTAAACAAGTATGTAATTTATTGATAAATAATGGAATACGAAAAGAAAAAATTGCAAATATCCCCAATGATATTTGGGAATACATTTATAATACTTCAAAGGGGATATTTTGGGATGATTTTACGAGATTGGACGAGTTTAAACGATTATTACGTTCTGACATTAAAGTAACGCTATTCCGTGAAGTCTTTTATTCTAAGACACTGACGACAAAAGGAAAAGATTTTGCCAAGTCATTTAAAAAGAAATATCCAAGTGTTTATAAATTGGTGAAGGAAAGTAAAAGAGAAGACCGTACTTTCTTGGCTAACCAAATGATGCGCATTGAAAGTGATATATTCAGGAGTACATTAATCAAACTGTACGCCAAACGATTTAAAGTGCTGACAATACATGATGCAATTGTAGTCTTAGATACGAAAGTTAACGACCAATGTACTCCTGAACTCGTGCAGTCAATCATAGAAAAAGAGTATCAACGTGTCGGCTTGTTTCCCAATGTATCAGTTGACTATTATTCAACGGAGAATGTGGTAAAAGAACTAAAGCAAGAGGAGCAAGACATAAAAGAAATAAATCAATTGATAGATAGTTTTGAAGTGATAGCCAAAGACGAATCCCACCCAAGGTGTCAAACTTGCAGAGACATAATAAACGAATTGGAAGATGGGACATCAGAAATTTATATCAACCATGCAACAAATGAATTTGTGTGGCACAAAATTTTCAATTAGCAGACAAAGTGTTTAGAAACTTGTTTTCACTTTGAAAGGAAGTCATTTTTGCGGAGAAAATTTACAAAAAAAGGAACTACTCGTTGGCAATTTAGCCCCCCCCTTCCTCCAAAGAGGGGTAACTAAGAGAGGGGTTACGGTGGTATCTGTACTTATGATTGATTTTCCCAAGAACCTTCAATCGTTTCTTCTTGTCTTGGTTGATTCTCCCAAGAACTTTCAATCGCTTCTTCTTGTATTGGTTCATTTTCCCATATTCTTAAGTTTGATTCAACTTTTCTTTTTATATTAAAATCGCCTAAATATGATTTCTCTAATGTTTTTAAATCATGTCCTGCCATGTTTGCAATTTCCTCTAATGTTGCTCCTTTATCATTCAGAACATTTAAAGCCGTATGTCGTGCAGCATAGTATGTAATCCTTTTTTCTGTTAGCGAAGTTGGTGCATTATGGATGGTTGCAATGTAATCATTTAGCGCATCGGCTAAAGTGTTCCAATAATTAGACATTCTGCTATATATTTGCTTCTTACTTAATTGAGAGTAAGTTTTTTTGTCGAATACGTTTAAAATGAAATCGTCTTCTTTTTTTTTGAAACCTACCTCATCATAATAATAGGGATATAATAGGGAATCAATAATATAACAAGGTAATTTAATATTAACTTCTCTTTTTGTCTTTTGTCTCAATAATTGTACTGAATAATATTCAATGATTTGGTTTTTGGTATTATATTCTTTCATATATTGAGAATCTTTAATTCTTGTGTAATCAAGTGGCATTTTTTTGTATTGCTTGCGTTTTAAGTCTTTCATTCGTAAATATGATAAGTCAATAGGGGCTAATCCGTCAAATGCAACCATGATTAAAAAGATATTTATCGCATTAAAATAGCTATTATTATTAAAGGTGTACGGCTCATTTAGCCAATTATTTAAATGTTCATTTGTACCAATATTATACAAATGTTGAAGAAAGGTAAATCCTTCAAGGTCTAATGTCCTTTTTTCAATGATGCTTGTATAGGCTCTCTTATTATAAGATATTGGTTTATAATATAGAATATGCCCCTCTGTAAATCCCCAATTATATGTTGTAATAAATCGTTTGATTAATTCTTTAGCTTGTTTGACTCCTTTGCTTTTTAAGTTTTCTTCTAAGGTTGCAAACCATGTTTTGTTGATTGATTTAATTGCGATTTCATTCCCATAGATTTTAATCAAAGCATTTTTTAATTGTCTATATTTTCTTGCACTACCTTCCTCGTATGTTTGTATTTTGGCATCAAGTAAATCAAAGAAATTAGTGTATATTGGAATAGTCTCGTTATCGTCAATTTCATTATATATAGCTGTAATTTCTTCATGGGATGCGAGAAGGTCTAAGTCGTATGGACGATTGATTGTATCGAACTCTGTCACTCTTTGTAAGATTCGTAGATATTCGTCATTGACAATTTTATTTTTCTCTTTATATTTTTTGTCTTGACACTTAACAGCAAGTTTTTCTTTATTCCAATATTCGGCTTTGGTAGAAACTCCCGTCATTACTAATTTGGCTTTTTTATGGTGGATTCTAATGGCGATAGGGTGTTCTCCATTCGCTAATGTTTTACTTTTGAATAACTCTTTTCTGACTTTCATAATCCTATTTTTCGGGGTTCAATTTTATTTTGGTTTAAAGTTGGTTTAAACTTTTATGGTTTAAACCGAGTGATTTTAACTATTGGCAAAAATAGGAATAAATTCTGTAATATGCAATATAACAGTTTGTTATAAATGAAAAATGCCAACGTGATTCCCATCAAATTGGCACTCAAATAAACTTGGCAGAGTTTACTTTAAAATAAATGTTCTTTTTACCTGATATTCTTTTCCGGACAGTGAAACGGAGAAAATAGCGGATGTGATTAAAGGCATCCCTTACGTTCAGTGTTCCAAGCTCTTTCCTCGAAAGCTTCAGATTTGATAAATGCACAGGCAGGTCTTCTGACTCGTTTCCGCTATAAGCACCTTCCCGGAAATTATCCCAGTGGTTATTGGCATTTTGCTTATGCGTTTAGTGAAACATACAGCAGCGGGACTGTTCAGGATTCTCACCTTGATTCCCTTTTAATCATTCACCTCGGAGGGGAGATAAATGAACCGATGCATCGCAAAGATACAGTTTATATTTAAGAAAACAATTATCTTTCTTTATTTTTTAGAGTCTGTTTAAATTTTGAAGAAATTTTAGAAACAGGTTCTTGGCATCTTCTCATTCTTTGCTCAGTGTAAATATGAATTCCAGTCCTCCACCGGGGGTATTTTTGGCAAAAATTGTTCCGCCATGCAGAATGACTGCGTTTTTTACAATGGCCAGTCCCAGTCCGGTACCGCCCAGTTTGCGTGAACGCCCTTTGTCCACCCGGTAGAAGCGCTCGAACAAACGGCTTAGATGTTCGGGGCCCACTCCTACGCCTGTGTCCGAGAAACTGAAATAGTAAAAACGTTCGTCTTCGCGGAAACAGCGGATGGTTATGGAAATATGAGTTCCTGCGTATGCAATGGCGTTGTCCGTCAGATTCCGGAAGATGGAGTACAGCAGGGAGGAATTGCCTTGTACGGTCAGTCCTTCAGGCAGCATATTGTGGGCAGTGATCTTCTTTTCTTCCAGTTCTAAAGTTACTTCGTTCAGGATATTCCGCATCATGATGGTGAGGCTTACCGGTTCTGTCTCGATCATGTTCGGAGCTTCTTCCATGCGGGTGAGTACGGAGATATCCCGTAACAGATGTGCCAGCCGGTTACTTTGTGCATAGCTTCTCTCCAGAAAAGCATTGATTTTCTCACGGGGCAGGGTAGGGTTGTTTACTATGGTTTCCAGATATCCCTGTATGCTGCTTACGGGGGTTTTCAACTCGTGGGCAATATTCTGTGTCAGCTGTTTTTTCAGCAGTGCCTGTTCTTGTTCCTGAGTGATGTCATTGATGGAAATTTCAAAGCTGTCATCTTGAAAGATAATGCATTCCACGGCAAAGATACGTCCGTTCTTGTCTATGTTCAATGACATCCGTTTCTCTTCTTTGCCGATACTGCGTTCTCTGTTTTTTGTAATGAAACGGGTGATGGGCTGCAATTCGGGGATGGAGAAGATTTCTTCCGTAGAACTCAGATTCTTGTCCGAGATGAGGTTGGCATATTGTGTGAACAGGTTATTTACCAGAATCTCCTCTTTGCGGTGGTTGAACACACCCAAACCTTCGTGCGAGATCTGGAGGTGGGTAATCAGTTTTTCGCGTTCGATATATAAATCTTCTTTTGCCTGATGCAGACGTTTGTAAATCTGAATAATATGTTGGGATATCTCGCCCAGTTCGTTTTTGGGAAAGGCATCCTGCATATCAGTGTCTATCGGTTCGTTGCGGTCGGCTTTCATGGCGAATTGTTGTAATTTTGTGATAGACATTCCCAGCTTATGTGTAAACCGGTAGAAAATAATTATTAATATCAGGCTGATTATCAGTGTGAACCATACATAATGGGAATCTGCTTTCAGGTGTCTCATCAGACTGACATTATAGGGGAGGGCCGAACGGATGATATAATCCAGATTAGGATAATACCTGGCTGAATAGAAGAATTCACCTCCCAGACTTTCTGATTGTCTGTTGATGGAGTAGCCGCTGCCATAAGTGATAGCTTCTTTTATTTCCTGACGGTTATGGTGGTTCTCGAAGTGGCTGGGATCTTTTTCCAGATTGTCGTAAACTACAGTACCATTTTTGTCAATCAGTGTCACGCGTAGATCTTCAAAGGTATGTTCGCATACATAGTCGTCCAGTTGTTGGATATTCAGCGTATCCCTGCCACGGAGGAAATCATTCAGACGGTCGTTGTAATTCTGGAGCTGTGTGTTCAGCAGCTCTATTTTGTATTCTTTCTCCCTGCGATATTGGAATGCCATGAAACAGATGGCGAATGCTATGAATAAGGAGATTACCGACAAGAACAGTTTCTTGTTGAAAGACAGGACGTGGCTGGATAATTCAATAGTCATGGAAAAGTACAGGTTAGGTTATTCGCATTCAAAACAGTATCCGTACCCCAGACGGGTGACGATATATTTTCCGTATTCGCCTATTTTCTTGCGTAGGCGGGTGATGTTGACATCAATGGTACGGTCCAGCACATAGACTTCCTCCTGCCATACTTTAGCCAGGATGTCCTCGCGTGAGAATACGCGGCCTTTGTTTTGCAACAACAGCAACAGAATTTCGAATTCCTTCTTTGTCAGTGAGATTTCTATGCCGTTTATGCTGACTTTCTTTTTGGTGATGTCTATCAGGAGTCCTTTGTACTGCAATTGTTCCTGCGCTTCTTTCCCCAGTGTGGAGCTTGTGCGTCGGAGGACAGCCTTGACACGTGCTATTACCTCACGTAGTGAAAAGGGCTTCGAGATATAGTCGTCGGCTCCTAGGTTGAATCCTGTCACGGTATCGTTTTCAGTATCTTTAGCGGTGATGAATATGATGGGAATAGAAGCGGTGGCTTTATTCTTTTTCAGCATGTTCGCCATTTTGAATCCTGATATTTCTCCCATCATCACATCCAGCAACAACAAGTCGTATCGGGTCAGTTCCATCTTCAGGGCTTCTTCGGCGGAGTTTGCTGTGTCCACAAAATACCCTTCGTTTTCTAAATTGAATTTAAGAATCTCGCAGAGATCCTCTTCATCGTCAACTACTAAAATGCGGTAATCGTTCATATATCCATCTTTTTAATATTACAAAACTAATCTTTTTCTGATCAGCATTGCAAAGATGGGGCATTTTTATTTCTATTTGATGAAACAAATATTACAAAAAGGTTACATGTGGTGAAATCCTTGAGTTTTCATCGCAGATTTCATCATTTTCAGTGATTCTGCCATCATGCTCCCGATGATAGTGAATGCGATTTATTATGATTTCGTAAACTCTCCGGCTACCGGAATACTCATTTGGTAACGTATTTCTCTTTCACTCTTTCCGTGTCCCAACAGGAACATCAGTTTGGTAAGAACGGATTCCACCGTACTGTCATAGCCGCTGATGACCCCTGCGTCCAGCAGATGGAGTCCGGTTTCATACCTTCCCATTTCCACAGTTCCGGTAGAGCATTGGGAAATGTTGACAATGATGATTCCCCGCGAGGTGGCATCCCTTAGAAGTTCGATGAACCACGGCTTTTGCGGAGCATTACCCGAACCGTAGGTCTTTAATACTACTGCGCGTAATCCTGGTGTATGTAGGATATTGCTGATCATGTTTTCCTGGATGCCCGGAAAAAGGGTCAGTATAATTACATTGGTGTCATAAAGATAATGTGGCTTTAATGGCAGGTTGGGGTCGGCTTTATGAATACGGTCATATTCATATTTTATGTGGATACCCGCTGTCGCCAGCGAAGGGAAATTGTATGAACGGAACGCATTGAAATTCTCCGCATTGATTTTTGTGGTACGGTTTCCGCGCAACAAATGATTTTCGAAGAAGATGCATACTTCGGGTACAATAGCAGTGCCGTCCGGATGTTTGGCAGCGGCTATTTCTATGGAAGTGATCAGATTTTCCTTTCCATCGGTGCGCAACATGCCGATGGGCAGCTGGCTGCCTGTCAGAATAACCGGCTTGCTCAGGTTTTCCAACATGAAGCTGAGTGCTGAAGCGGTGTATGCCATCGTGTCTGTACCGTGCAGAATGACAAATCCGTCAAAATTATCATAATTGTATTTGATGATCTTGACTAACTTGGCCCATAAGGCAGGTTCCATATCCGAAGAGTCAATGGGGGGATTGAACTGGTAAGAGGAGATACGATAGTTGAATCGCTTTAATTCGGGGACATTGTCTTGCAACTGGTCGAAATTAAAGGCTTCTAGTGCACCTGTCTCAGGATTTTCAATCATACCGATCGTACCGCCTGTATATATTAGCAAAACGGAAGGATATTCACTCTGTATCATGCGTTTCTCTTGTTTAATTTTGGCACAAAGATAGTAATTATGTGTAAATGTGACAAAAATAAGAGAGGGAAATAACAAAATGTTTTTCATTATGGGTGATGACTGCCTCTGCCGGATGCTGTGAATGGAAGAAGTAGAAAGATCAGGTATAAGATTATATATCTTGCAGTGGTAAGATATAGTATCTTATGGCTGTAAGGTACTATATCTTTCGCTTGTATCGCCCTGATCTTTCAGGTGAATTCTTGAAGAAGGGGACGTTTCCGGGCTGCGGAAGGTTAGTTTTTCAAGGCTTCCAGCAGCCTGTCCGCCGCTTTTTCCGCATTTCCGTCCTCCTCGTCCAGCAAGGTCACGAATTTACTGCCGATGATGGCTCCTGCGGCATGAGCGGATGCAGTATCGAAGGTTTGTTTATTGGAAATTCCGAAACCTATCATACGGGGATTGCGTAAATTCATGTCGGCGATGCGTTGGAAATAAGCTTGTTTTTGTGCGTTGAAATCTTTTTGGGCACCGGTGATAGCGGCGGAAGATACCATATAGATAAAACCGTCGGTGTGTTCGTCAATCAAGCGGATACGTTCTTCACTGGTTTCCGGAGTGATGAGCATGATGATTCTTACATCCTGTTCCTCGGCAATGGAACGATATTCCTCCATATAATCTTTGAAAGGCAAGTCAGGGATAATCACTCCGTCGATTCCCGTCTCCCGGCAGGTACGGCAGAAATCCTTGAATCCATATTGCATGATGGGATTGAGATATCCCATCAGCACCAGCGGAATCTGTACTTCTTTACGGATATCTTTCAGTTGGTCGAAAAGAAGTTTCAGTGTCATGCCGTTTTTCAAGGCGCGGGTGGCGGCGTGCTGGATAACGGGACCGTCAGCCATCGGGTCACTGAAAGGAATGCCGATTTCAATCATGTTAATCCCTTTTTTTTCCAGGGCTTTGATGGTGCTTGCCGTACCTTCTAAAGTAGGAAAGCCAGCGCAAAAATAAATGGAGAGGATGTCTTTTTGCTGGGTACTGAATAATTGGTTGATTCTGTTCATTGTATTTTTTGTTTTAATTGGTTTATAAATGTGTGGACGGCGGCGGCATCTTTCAGAGCCGGAGCGGTCTCGAACCCGCTGTTCAGGTCGATGCCTGCCCATTGTTCATGCTTGAATTGCAACAGAGGGGAAAGACTGCCGGGACGGAGACCGCCACTCAGCAGGAAAGGTGTCTTTCCCTGATAGGCTTGCAGGATATTCCAGTTGAAGGTTTTGCCGGAACCGCCATATCCGGAGCAGGCAGTATCGAAAAGAAAGTAATCGCAAACGCCCTCATAACAACCGGCGGGTTGCAGGTCGCTTTCCTGTGCTATGGAAAAAACTTTAATGACTCCCAGTCCGGCGGCTTTTAATTTGCGGCATTGTTCCGGTGTCTCCCTGCCATGCAACTGGATATGGTGCAGACCGAATTCCTGTGCTTTCTGCAGGATGTTTTCGCTGCTTTCGTTGACAAAGACTCCGATCCGGCGGCATTGTTCCGGCAGGTATTCCGGACGATGTGATACGTGGCGTGCAGACTGGGGGAAGAAGATGAATCCCATCCAGTCTGCTCCGGCTTGTTCTATGGCGCGTATGTTTTCGGGCTCGCGCATACCGCATACCTTGATAATCATTGTTGTTGCATCCTAACATTTTTCCAGTTGGGTTATAAATTCTTTTAAAGCTTCTCCCGGTGCGGGTGTTTTCATAAAGTTTTCCCCTATCAGGAATCCTCGGAAGCCGGCAGCCCGGAGTTGCTTGACTGTTTCGGGGCTGGAGATGCCGCTTTCAGAGATCCGGAGCATTTCTTCGGGTAGTTTTTCCGCCAGGCGGAAAGAGTTTTCCACCTCTGTGTGGAAGGTGCCCAGATTACGATTGTTGACTCCTACCATGTCAATGTTTTCGTCTATATATTCCAGTTCTTGCTCGTTGTGGATTTCCAGCAGGACTTCCAGTTCCAGTTCATGGGCTTTGAGGGCCAGGGCTTTGCATTGTTCTTTCTTCAAAGCGGCGGCTATCAGAAGGATAGCCGCCGCTCCTACGATGCGTGCCTGATAAAGTTGGTATTCATCTATAATGAAATCTTTCCTTAGAATGGGAAGTTGCACGTGGGGGCGTGCCGAACGGATATCTTTCAGGCTGCCGCCGAAGTATTTTTCATCGGTGAGGATGGAAAGTGCGGAGGCTCCGGCCGCTTCGTAAGCGGGAGGAATGGTATCTGCCTGTGCGTCTTCTTTTATCCATCCTTTGGAGGGAGAGCGACGTTTGAACTCGGAGATGATGCCGTAAGGAGAAGAGGTAAGACTGGCACGCATACTGATACGTGGCATGGGCTCGTTACAATTGTTTATCAGCATTTCTTTGCTGATGGCAGCCTTTTGCAGTTCGATCTCGATCTGCTTGCAGGCGATGATTTCTGTTAATATATCTGTCATTGTATGAGGCGTTTGGTGGTGGAATACCGGGTGTGTAATCAACTGTTCAGTTCCACAAATTTTTTCAATGTATTCAATGCTTTTCCGCTTTCCAATGATTCACGGGCGATGGCCACGCATTCTTCTATCGGTTTGGCCGGTTCCATGGCTTGTATGGCAAAAGAAGCGTTAATCAGCACACAGTCTGTCTGGGCTTTGGTGGCTTTGTTCTCCAGTACGTTATTGAAGATTTTCGACGCTTCTTCGGGAGTGTTCCCACCATAAAGCTCTTCTTGTCTGGCGAGAGAGAAACCTAGTTCGGATGGCTTGTAGATGGTTTCGTAGCGATTGGTCATCACCTTGAATTCATCGGTCAGTGAGATTTCGTCGTAGCCGTCCAGGTTGTTTACTACGGCGAAGCCAATGCCCAGTTTCTGGAATACGTTGGTGTAAAGGCGCATTTGTGGCAGATCGGCGACTCCTAGAAGCTGGTAAGCCGGAAGACATGGATTAACCAGCGGACCCAGCAGGTTGAATATGGTACGTACTTGCAAGGCTTTGCGGACAGGACCTACACTTTTCATGGCAGGATTGAACAATTGGGCATGCATATAGACCATCCCACATTCCTCCATAGAACGGGTCAGCTTATCCGGATTGTTCGTGAATTTTACGCCGTGTTGTTCGATGACATTGCTGGCTCCGCTGACGGAAGTCGCGCCATAGTTGCCGTGTTTGGCAACATGATATCCGGCTCCCGCTACAATGAAGCAGGCGCAAGTGGAGATGTTGAAGGTGTTTTTTCCATCACCGCCTGTACCTACAATATCAATGGGGCTGTAAGCGGAAAAGTCTATAGGTATGCGGGTGGTGAGCAATGCTTCACGGAAACCTATCAATTCTTCTACTTTGATGCCGCGCATTTGGAAAACAGTCAGCAGGGCGGCTATCTGTGCGTCGTTATACATTCCCCGGGTTATGTTGAGCAGCAAATCTTTTGCTTCTTCCCGGGTCAGCTCCTCGTGATTGAAGAGGCGGGATAATATAGCTTTCATATTTATTATGTACGGTTGGGGTTATGCGTTTAGAAAATTGGCTATCATGGTTTTACCATCGGGAGTCAGTACGGATTCGGGATGGAACTGGATGCCGTGGATATCGTATTCTTTATGTTTCAATGCCATGACGAGACCTTCTCGGCTTACTGCGGTTATTTCAAGGCAGTCGGGGAAGCCGTCCGTATCTACCACCCATGAGTGATAACGTCCTACCGGCACTTCATCCGGCAGTCCGTTGAAAATGTAATCGGTTTTCTCTCCTTGGTCTTTTGATTGATTCTTTTTAATTGAGATGGGGGTCTGTACGCCATGAAATACTTCGCTCAGATTGGTCAGCTTGCCGCCAAAAGCTTCTCCTATGGCCTGTTCTCCCAAGCATACACCCAGAATCGGTTTCTTGCCGGCATATCTTTTAATTACTTCGAGCAGCAGGCCTGCTTCCGATGGAATGCCGGGACCGGGTGAAAGAATGATTTTATCGAATTTTTCCAATTCGTCCAGTTGGAAAGCATCGTTGCGCAATACGGTTACTTCGGCTCCCAGTTCTTTTACCAGATGACTCAAGTTGTAGGTAAATGAGTCGTAGTTGTCTATAATTACTATTTTCATGATGATTCGTTTTTACATTTGTTCTGCCAGGATGATCGCTTTTTTAAGTGCTCCCAGTTTGTTGTTTACTTCTTGCAATTCGTATTCTTCATTACTCTTGGCTACGATGCCGCCACCGGCTTGAAACCATAGTTCGTTGTTGCGGCTGACGAATGTACGGATGGTGATAGCTTGGTTCAATGTGCCGTTCAGCCCGATAAATCCGATGCAGCCTCCGTAGGCTCCACGGCTGTGAGGTTCGTATTCGCTGATCAGCTGCATGGCTTTTACTTTCGGAGCGCCACTCAGGGTTCCGGCCGGGAAAGTATCAATAAATGCTTTGATGGGATTGGCTTGGGGATTCAGTTCGCCACTGACCCGGCTTACCTGGTGAATGACGTGGCTGTAATATTGAGCTTCTTTGTAAAATTCTACTTGTACATCGTGACAGTTGCGGCTCAAGTCATTGCGTGCCAGATCTACCAGCATTACATGTTCCGCATTTTCTTTGGGATCAGCCAATAGGTTGGCGGTGAGTTCAGCATCTATTTTCTTGTCTCCGTTGCGACGGGTGGTTCCGGCGATAGGGTCGATGGTGGCACGTCCGTTTTCTATTTTACAGTGGGTCTCGGGCGAGGAACCGAAAATACGGAAGCCTCCGAAATCAAAGTAAAATAAATAGGGGGACGGGTTGATGCTGCGTAAAGCCCGGTAAAGTTTGAAATCATCTCCTTCGTAACGTTGGATAAAACGGCGTGAAAGGACGATTTGGAAAACATCGCCGCGCATACAGTGGGCAATGCCTTTGCGGATGTTCGCCTTATGCTCTTCATCGGTCAGGGTGCTGGTGGTTTCGCCTACGGCACGGAAGTCGTAAGTGGTATAGTTACGGTTGTGGATCGCTTTCTCCACATAATCCAGATGGCTGTCCTCACCGTCCTGCAACATTTCCAGTAATAGCATTTCATTGCGGAAGTCATTGAAGACAATCAGGTATTTATATAAGATATACAACATATCCGGAGCATCGTTCTTAGGATCACGGCTATCTTTTACATTGATATGTTCGAAGTAGCGTACGGCATTGAACGTGGTATAACCATACAGTCCGCAGTAGTTGTTGTATTCTCCGCTTACTTTGAAATGATTCAGAAAATCGGAGATCGCATGGTCTGCCCGGAAATGTTCGGTGATGGGATGTTCTTCCATGCTGCCGTCAGGGTAGGTGGCAGTAGCTGTGCCATGGTTGATTCCGATGCTGGCTACCGGATTCAGTCCGATAAAAGAACGGTTGTTCTCACTTCCATGATAGTCGGAACTTTCCATCAGTGCACTCTGTGGGAAAATGTCGCGTACTTTCAGATAGGTACTGACCGGTGTATGCAGATCACCCAGTATGGTTTTGTATCGGGTGGTATAAGTAAAAGTTTTCATTGTTTCTTTTCTGTTTATAGTTGTCCGTATCGGATTTTTGCTCTCGTGGGTTTCTATGTGTTATTGCAAGGAGGTCCTTGTGCCGGATTCTTTCAAGTAGGTCTCAATATCCTTATCTCCGCGTCCTGATACGGTGAGAACCACTATATCCGTTGGTTTGAATCTCATTTTGTCCAGTGCTCCCAATGCATGAGCCGACTCCAATGCCGGAATAATACCTTCCAGTCGGGTCAGTTCAAATGCGGCACGGATGGCTTCATCATCGTTTATGGCGAGTACCAAAGCGCGTTGCTGTTTGGCCAGATTGGCATGCATGGGACCTATGCCCGGATAATCCAGACCGGCAGAGATGGAGTAGGGTTCCTCTATTTGTCCGTCCTCATTCTGGATAACCAAGGTCTTTGCTCCGTGGATAATTCCCATTTTCCCCAGTTGGATGGTAGCGGCCGAAAAACCGGTATCTATGCCTTTGCCTCCTGCTTCGGCCAGGACAATCTGCACACGTTCGTCATCTATATAGTGATAAATGGTTCCTGCCGCATTGCTTCCTCCGCCTACACAAGCCATCAAGTAATCGGGATATTCCCTTCCTTCCTGTTCTTTCAGCTGCTTTTTGATTTCTTCGCTGATAACGGATTGCAGACGTGCCACCATATCAGGATAGGGATGAGGTCCTACGGTAGAGCCGATGACATAGTAAGTATCGGCAGGGTGGCAACACCAGTCGCGGATGGCTTCGTTTGTAGCATCTTTCAATGTCATGTTGCCGGAAGTGACCGGGCGGACTTCGGCTCCCAGCATTTTCATCTTTTCTACATTGACATGCTGGCGTTCTACATCGGTCTTGCCCATGTAAACAATGCATTGCATGTTCATCAAAGCGCATACCGTGGCGGTGGCCACACCATGCTGTCCTGCTCCGGTTTCTGCAATGATGCGTTTTTTCCCCATACGTTTTGCCAGTAGCACTTGGCCGATGGCATTGTTGATTTTGTGTGCTCCGGTGTGGTTCAAATCTTCACGTTTCAGGTAGATTTTACAGCCGTATTTCTCGCTTAGCCGGTTTGCCGGATAAAGCGGTGAAGGGCGTCCCACATAGTCGCGTAGTAACTGGTGGAATTCTTTTTTGAATTCTTCACTTTCCAATACCTTGGAATAGGCATTTTTCAATTCTTCCACACAGCGGTGGAGGATTTCGGGAATATATGCCCCGCCAAATTCGCCATAATAACCTTCTTTGTTTACCTGATAAGTTTTCATTGTCGTTCTATATTTAATTTTGATTGTTCATTGCACTAACGAAAAAAGGCCTGTCGTAAGTACGACAGGCCTTCAATTTGAATATCCTTTTAGAATGTCAGGTATATATACATGGTCTGGTTCCCTTACGACTTGTTGAGTTGTAAGAAACGCCACCAATATGTATTTACCATGATTCTGTTCATAAAATCTGTTTTTATTTTGGGGCAAAAATAAGCGTTTTGTTTTAAACTCCAAAGAAAAAATTACTTTTTTTTCTATTTATTGGCTGCTTCGTGCATTCTCCCTTTCACCTCTTCTACTTTCTCACCTACTTTTCCGGCTACTTCACTGCTAACTTGTTCTGCTTTATGTTTTGCTTGGTGAGCCAGATCTTTGGCATCTTCCTGTAAGTCTTGAATGGCATCATACACGTCTCTTCTCAATTTGCGGCCTCTGTTACTGTGTGCGAAACAAGTTAATGCACTGCCGACCAACGCTCCTAGTGCCAGTCCGGCAAAGAATTTTCCATTATTCATGATCTTATAACTTTAAATTGGTTTTATAAATGAACATTCCGGGGGACGGAATGGTTTTTAATACATCAGTTAATAAATCATTAAAATGAAGCGTATGAAACGTAAACTTTGGATAAGAATAGGTGCCGTGTTGTTGGCAGGATTGCTGTTATGGTGGCTCTTTTGGGCTATTTTGATTGATGAGGATGAGAATGTACAAAATCTGCCTGAGACAGAACAGATAGAGTGATTTACCATAAGACAAAAGGATGATCTTCAGACATGAGTACGAAAGAACAGATTGGGATAGTCGGTGGAACATTCTGTTTGCTAAAGTCTATAGAACAATAGAATGTAGTTCTGAGTTTATGACAGGAAAATCTGTTCTGGCTTTGTTCTTTTGTTCTTCTGTCTGGAAAATTAATATCCGTTTTGCATCTGTCTTCTCAGAAATAATCAGTATATTCGCTTCATTAACCAATTAGACATGATTGAATATGAAAACAATGAATTATTCTATAATCAGATGTATCTGTGCATTGGTCATCGGTGTGTTGCTGGTGGCATGGCCTGAGGCTGCCATCCTTTATCTGGTTATCACAATCGGTGTGCTGTTTCTGGTACCGGGACTCTTTTCTGTATTCGGGTATTTGATTCGCGGCAAGCAGGATGGCAGTAGTTTTCCTATTGCCGGACTTGGCAGCCTTTTGTTTGGATTATGGCTGATGATTATGCCGGCATTTTTTGTCGGCATCCTGATGTATGTGCTGGGTGCAGTCTTGGTACTGGCGGGAATCAGTCAGATTGTGAATTTGTCTGCTGCGCGTAGTTGGACGGTGGTACCGGGAGGCTTTTTTGTGATACCTGTGCTGGTGCTGATTGCAGGGATTGTAGTATTGTTTAATCCGTTTACGGCGGCTACTGTTCCGTTTATCATTCTGGGAGTGAGCAGCATTGTGTACGGACTGTCCGATTTGATAAACATCATCCGCTTCCGTCAGAAGAAAGAAACGGATATGCCCGAAATAGTGGATATTACTCCTATAGAAGAGATAAAAGACTAATCCGATATTGATATGAAAACACGAGGGTGCTATTTTTTATTCTTTTTGATCTTATGTGTGGTGGCAGGTTGCAAGGGAACTTCTTCACCTTCCACCGCATCCGGAACGGATGAGTACGCCGGGGCATGTGAGGGGGAAAAAGCGAAAGCTATTTTGTGGGTGGATTATAAAAGAGGGCGTAAGATAGCGGACGGGACTCCGATAAGAACGGTAAAAGTCTATGCGGATGTTCATGCCGATGGAAGTCTGAAAGTGCTTTCCTGGTGTAAAAAGCAGCCGATGAAGGTAGAAAATTACTTATTGAAAAGGGTGGAAGTTTACCGGATCAGGAAAGAAATGTTCGAAGGGGGATATCTGAAACCGGGAGAACAGTATTTGCAGTTGCGCTATCTGCCGGGAGAGGTGAAATAATATGTGGTAGGAAGTATTGAAATTCGTAAAAAAAGGTTTTTGTTTCTTTTATATTCACTATCTTTGTGTAACACAAATTGTTAGAAATATGAAGAAACAAATCTTATTGTCCTGTGCCCTTGCCTGGACTGTGATGGCAGGTGCTGAAACGATTGACATTACTACTTTCCGTTATGCCGGACCCTACGTTGTACAGGCCCCTTTCCAGGTGGACAGCGTGGATGTGAATTCAAAGACTTTTGTATCCGGACGTCTGTTGGATACTCCTCTTTCTGTGGACGTATTGCAACAGGGAACTTTAGTTACAGGCGGGCTTTTGCCGGGTAGTGATTCGGGATATGCCTTGCACATGGTGGGTTTTGTGTTGGAGAATACTCGTTATGCCACGGCCAAGTTGAAGATTGACGGGCTGAAAAAATACCAACTTTATGTAGATGGGAAAAAACAGGAAGGGACTGAGTTGGCTTTGGAGCCGGCCACCCATGCTGTAGTCATTAAATATCTTTCTGAAGCAGGGAAAACAGACTCCTTGAAAGTGAGTGTGGATACGGATCAAGAAGGAAGCATTTCACTTAAGCAGGATAACAAAAAGCTATATACTTTGGCGGATGTGTTGCATGGAACTCGTTTTGCCGGAGTAGGACTTTCCCCTGACGGCAGATATCTGATTACCAATTATCGTACGACTTGTGTAGGTGGCCGGTCGGCCGGCAGTACGCGTGTTACTGAACTTGCCAGCGGTAAGGTCTTGGCGGAGCGTACTGAAAACATGCAATGGATGCCTCGTTCTAACCGTTATTATTATACCCGTACAGGGGTGGACGGCAGGCAGCTGATCGTTGTAGATCCGCTTACCGGAGCAGAGACCGTGCTGGTGAATAAATTGCCTGACGGGTATTTCCAGTTCGCACCTACGGAAGACTACCTGCTTTTCACCATGACCCAGGAAGGACCGAAAGAACGTAAAGAGATTTATGAAGTCCTGGAACCGGATGACCGCCAGCCGGGATGGCGCAACCGTTCTTATCTGGCTAAATATGATTTGAAGACCGGTTTGTTGCAGCCATTGACTTTCGGTTATCACAATGTCTGGGCTGCCGATATTTCCAATGACGGCCGGTATCTCTTGATGATGACCAGCCGGAGCCGTCTGACCAAGCGTCCTACCACTTTGTTCTCACTATATCGGTTGGATATGCAGACTTTGCAGGCGGAACTGCTGATAGATAAAGATGGTTTTATCAGTGGAGCCCGTTTTTCACCTGACGGAACGCAGGTGTTGGTATCCGGCTCGCCTGAATCACTGGGTGGAATAGGGAAAAATGTGAAGGAAGGGCAGACTCCGAGTATGACGGACGGTCAGCTTTATTTGCTGGATATAGCTGATAAGAGAGTCACTCCGCTGACGAAAGATTTTAATCCCAGCGTACAGCGTGCCGTGTGGAATAAGGCCGACGGGCAAGTCTATTTCACGGCCGAGAACCGTGACTGTTACAGTTTGTACCGGATGAATCCCGCCGACGGGAAGATTCAGCAACTGGAGGTTTCAGAGGATTTGGTCAATTCATTCTCATTGGCGCAAAATGCTCCGGTTATGGCCTATTATGGACAGAGCGCCTCAAATTCCGACCGTTTGTACACCCTGAATACCAAAAAGATGAAATCCTCTTTGTTGGAAGATTTAAGTAAGGACCTCTTGAAAGATGTGGAGCTGGGCGAATGCAAGGCTTGGAGTTTTACCAATTCGCGTGGTGACACCATTTATGGCCGTTATTACCTGCCGCCTCATTTTGACGCCAACCGGAAATATCCTATGATAGTGAATTATTATGGTGGATGCAGTCCGGTCAGCCGTAATTTCGAAAGCCGTTATCCGCATCATGCATACGCGGCATTGGGCTATGTGGTGTATGTGATAGAACCTAGCGGTGCCACCGGTTTCGGACAGGAATTCTCCGCCCGCCACGTCAATACAGCCGGGGAAGGGGTGGCACAGGATATCATAGAAGGTACCAAGCAGTTTTGTAAAGAGCATGCTTTTGTCAATGACCGGAAAATAGGTTGTATAGGTGCGTCCTATGGCGGTTTCATGACACAATACTTGCAAACGCGGACCGATATTTTTGCAGCGGCCATCTCTCATGCCGGCATCAGTGACCATACCAGTTACTGGGGGGAAGGATATTGGGGATATTCGTATAGTGAAGTTTCCATGGCGAACAGTTATCCGTGGAGCAATCCTGATCTTTTTGTAAAACAAAGTCCGTTGTTCAATGCGGACAAGATACATACGCCTTTGCTGTTCCTGCATGGTGATGCGGATGTGAATGTGCCGGTGGGAGAGAGTATCCAGATGTTTACGGCACTGAAGTTGCTGGGACGCGAAACGGCTTTTGTGGCGGTAACGGGACAAGATCATCATATAGTGGATTATGGCAAGAGAATCCAGTGGCAGAACACGATTTTTGCCTGGTTTGCCAAGTGGTTGCAGGATGATGCGACTTGGTGGGACGCCATTTATAAACCGAAAAACTTATAGCTTTTTATAGAGGAATAAGGTGTCTCCGGATGTATGCTTTTATACGTCAGTACGTGTAGACTTATACATTAGTATGTGTAAGCTCACACGTACTAATGTATAAGTCTACACGTACTAACGTGTGACGAGCCTGTTTTCACTATCCGTTTTCCCGATACTGTTTCGGTGACATGCCAGTATATCTTTTAAAATATTTTCCAAAGAAAGAGATGTCCGGGAAATTAAGTGAATAGGCTATTTCCTGAATGGTAAGGTCGGTGGATTTCAGTTTGGCTTCGGCGTCCGTTATCACCAGTTTGGCGATGATGTCTGTAACGGTCTTCCCCGTAACCTTGTTAACAGTAGTGCTGAGATGCTGGGGGGATATATGAAGCAGATCGGCATAAAAAGCCACACTCCGTTCCTTGGTATAATGTTTGATGATGTATTGGACCAGGCGTTTTACAATTTCTTCTCCACGATTGAAAGTACGTGTGGCTACACTGGTGTTTTGATGGATGCTGCCTACACCGTGTAATATGGAAAGAAAAATGGTACTGATCAAGTCTTTATTGGGCTTGCTCCCTATACGCTTCATTTTTATCAGTAACATAAAGTAGTCTTGAAACAACTCCGTTATTTCGGGACGCAGAGGGATAATGGGCGTGTCAATCAATGCTGAAAGATAATTCATGGTGGAATTGAAGAAGTTTATTCCGTTCAGCAATTCTTTGTTGAATCCTACCATGTACAAACGGCAGTCGGGACTTTGCCGGTGAACATGCACAAAGGTTTCGGGCAGAATGGTGACGATGTCGTTCTTTTGTATCTTGTATTCGGACAGATGAATCGTTATGTCACATTCACCTCGCAGGCACAGAAGGAACAGGCAGCCGTTCATTCGTTGCGGATAATGGTAAATACGCCCTAACGAACCTGTCATGTCAATTTCTGCTACGAAATCCTTGTTGGGTTTAAATAGGTTAATGTCATCTACGTACTTCATAAAAATAAAGAAAATTTTGATTATGCACCACAAATATAGGGCAGTTAAAGCAGATAACAAAGAAAATGCTTAAAAATAGACTAATATATCTTACTGCTGGCACTTGTACGCCTCTAATAATTATAAGAACTTTGCAGCGAAAACTAATAGTGAAGATTAACAGTATGAAAGGTAAAAATTTGTCTATTATGGCAATGATTGTAGCAGTGTTCTGTTCTTGTGGACAGCAACCTGCGCAAGAACGTGGTCCCCGTCCCGTGAAACTGGCGGAAGTGACCTCGTTAAGCAGGATCGAAAAATCGTATTCAGGTGTTGTGTCGCCTGATCAGTTCAGTGACTTGGCATTTAAAATGTCCGGTCCGCTGGTAGCAATGAACGTACTCGAAGGACAACGGGTGAAGAAAGGGCAGGTGGTGGCCGAAATAGATCCGACTGACTACAAACTGGATTATGATGCCAAGAGGGCCTCATTCCAAAAAGCGGCATCACAGATGCAGCGCGCGGAGAAGCTGTTGGCTAAGAACGCCATTTCCATGCAAGAGTTTGAAACCACCCAGGCTTCGTACACCAATGCCAAGTCGGCATTCGAAAATGCGCAAAACACATTGAATGATACCAAGCTGCGTGCTCCGTTTGATGGCTTCATACAAAAAAAATACGTTGAAAACTATCAGCGTGTACAGCCCGGACAAGGGGTGGTCTGTCTGATCAATCCCGCTAAACTGCAAGTGGAGTTCACCATCCCTGAAACGAATATTTCATACGTCACTTCTCCAGCGACTATTTATGTGGAATTTGATGCTTATAAGGGAAAATTGTTTCAGGCAAAGGTCAAGGAATATGTAGAGGCTTCTCCCGATGGTGCCGGAGTACCAGTGTTCCTCTACATTGATGATCCTGAATTTGATTTGAAAAAATATCAGGTATCCGTAGGGTTCTCATGCCGGGTCATTGTCAATATTGAGAACGAGGTGGTGAAAGAAGGAATTACGGTGCCTTTGTCGGCTGTGGTGTTTGACAATACGTTGAACAGTAAGAAAGTGTTCGTTTATAATCCCTCCACGCAGAAAGTGGAACAACGCAAAGTCAACGACGAGGGTACTATTGTAGGACGTAATGACTTGATTGTTACCGGAGACGTGAAAGCGGGTGAACAGGTGGTCTCTGCCGGAGCTTCTTATCTGGTGGATGGTCAGCAAGTAAAAATATTAACTGAATAAAAAAGGAGAGAGCAGATCATGAATATTCCAAAATATTCTTTGGAGAACCGGAAGGTTATCTATTTCTTTTTGGCTGTTTTGCTGATAGGCGGAATTATCTCCTTCTTTAAGCTGCCTAAGAAAGAAGATGCGCCTTTCGTGATAAAGACCGCGGTATTGGTTACCCAGTATCAGGGAGCGAATCCGCACGAAGTGGAGAAGCTGATTACAGAACCGATTGAGCGCGAAATCCAGTCCATGACGGATGTATATCAGATTAAATCGGAATCTTATTTCGGACTGTCCAAGATTTCTATCGAACTTCAGCCTACGATTGATCCGGACTATATGCCGGTGAAATGGGACGAGTTACGTCGCAAGGTGGCGAATATACAACCCAAGTTGCCCAGCGGGGCGTCTACCATTACGGTGAATGATGACTTTGGGGATGTGTATGGCATTTATTATGCCTTGACAGCCGATGCCGGGTTCTCATATACCGATTTGCGTGACTGGGCGCAACGCATACGTACCCAGTTGACTCCGATTGAGGGGGTGCAGAAAGTGATGTTATACGGGGAACAGACCGAAGTGATCAATGTCAAGCTATCTACCTCCAAGCTTTCGGCGCTGGGGATTGATCCCACTTCGATCATGGGCATCTTGCAGAAGCAGAATATACAGGTGAATACGGGAGATATAGCGACCGAAATTTATCAGTTGCGCTTGCGTACGGAAGGAACCTATACCAGTCTGGAAGATATAGAGAACCAGTTGATTATCAGTAAGGACGGACGGGAAGTACGTTTGGGGGATATTGCAACGGTGGAGCGTGGATACTATGATCCGCCTTCAACCTTGATGCGTGTCAATGGAAAACGTGCCATCGGTATAGGTGTAGCCAGTGGAGCAAAGGATAATGTGGTAGCCGTGGGTGAAGCGGTGGATGAGAAGTTGGCGGAAATAGAGCAATTGTTGCCTATCGGCATTGAGCTGACCTCGCTTTATCCTGAGGACAAGATTGCCGATGAGGCGAATAATGGCTTTATTCTGAACTTGATAGAGTCATTGGTTATTGTCATCCTGATTATCTTTGTGGTGATGGGGTCGCGTGCCGGTATGCTGATCGGCAGTTCGTTGCTTTTCTCGGTAGGTGGTACCTTGCTTATTATGTTGATGTGGGGGGTAGGACTGAACCGTACTTCATTGGCGGCATTTATTATCGCCATGGGTATGCTGGTGGATAATGCCATTGTGGTGACAGATAATGCGCAGATAGGCATCAAGCGCGGAAAGTCACGTTATCAGTCATTGATAGACGGTGCCCTCAAGCCGCAGTGGGCGTTGCTGGGTGCGACTTTCATAGCCATCTGTTCGTTCCTGCCCTTGTATCTGGCTCCGGCATCCGTGGCCGAGATTGTAAAACCATTGTTTATTGTATTGGCGGTTTCATTAGGCTTGAGCTGGATTCTGGCTTTGTGTCAGACTACTACTTTCGGTAATTTCATTTTGAAAGAAGCGGCTCCCGGCGGTGCCATGAAAGATCCCTATGATACTAAACTCTATCATAAGTTCGAGAAGTTCCTGACGTTGCTTATCAAGCGCCGTTTTGTGACATTGACCACTGTCTTTGTGACTTTGGTGCTTTCTTTGGTCATTATGGCTGTTATGCCTCAGAGTTTCTTCCCGAAAATGAACAAGCCTTATTTCCGTGCCGATCTGGTATTCCCTGAGGGATTCAGTATTCATGCGGTAGATCAGGATGTGATGAAAGTGGAGGACTACTTGAAGAATCATGAGAAAGTTAAATCATACTCGGTGACATTGGGCGGTACTCCGTTGCGTTACTATCTGGCAAGCTCCTCTTTCGGACCGAAGTCCAATTATGCCAATGTAATGGTGGAAACCAAAAATCCTGAAGATGCGGCCGAAGTGGAACAGCAGTTCTATGAGCACATGACTCAGAACTTCCCCAATATCATTACCCGTTCGGCACTTTTTGCATTGTCTCCGGTGCCTGAGGCTGCTATTGAGATCGGTTTTATCGGCGAGAATCCCGATACGCTGACAGCATTGGTTGAAAGGGCGAAAGAGATAGTCCGCCAGTGTGATATGGTGACGGATATCCGTTCCAACTGGGGAGATAAGGTTCCCGTATGGAAGCCGATGTTCTCTCAACAGAAAGGTTTGCGTTTGGGAATTACCCGTCAGCAGGTTGCCAATTCATTCCGTACGGCCACCAATGGCCTGCCTTTGGGTGAATACCGTGAGGGAGATGTCTCCTTGCCTATTTTGTTGAAAGACGAGGATGTGGAGACAATGAACTTGAATGACGTGAAGAGTGTGCCTGTATTCAGCACGAAAGGAAACTCCGTGAAGGTGGAGCAGGTGATTGATAATTTCTCTTTGGGATATGATTATAATGTAGTCCGTCGCTTCAACCGCGAGCGTTGCATGATGATGCAATGTGAGCCGAAACGTGGAGCCAATACGATGGCTGCGTTCAAACAGGTGCTGACTGCCGTACAAGAGCAGATGCAGTTGCCCGAAGGATATAAAATGAAATATTTCGGCGAGCAGGAAACACAGGATGTAAGTAACGCTGCATTGGCGAAGAATATTCCGCTGACCTTCCTGTTGATTTATGTGGTTCTGCTGTTCCTTTTCCCCAGCAACTACCGTAAGCCGGTATTGATTATGCTGATGTTGCCGCTGGTGTTTATCGGTGTGGTATGGGGCTTGCTCTTGTTTGGCAAGTCATTGGATTTCTTTGCCATTCTCGGTCTGTTGGGATTGATCGGTATGAATATCAAGAATGCCATTGTGCTGGTCGATGAGATCGGACTTCAGCTGAAGGATGGAAAGGGTGCGGTGTCTGCTGTGGTCGAGGCTACCAAGACACGTATTGTTCCGGTGACCATGGCTTCGGGGACTACCATTCTGGGTATGCTTCCCTTGCTGGGCGATGCCATGTTCGCAGGTATGGCGGCTACCATTATGGGTGGTTTGTTCGTATCGACGGTACTGACCATTTTTGTTCTTCCGGTAACTTATTGTATTTTCTTTAAAATCAGAGCAGACAGATAATGAAAACTAAGATGATCTATATTATAGGTATGGCTTGCATGACCGGTACGCTTTCGGCTCAGACTGTCGTGGATTATTCTACCTTTGAACAAAAGGTACTGGACTATAGCCAAACCTTAAAACAAAGCGTGGCGCAACGTACTGCCATGCAGAAGGCCATGAAAGCGGCAAAAACCGCTTTCTTTCCGGCAGTTGACGCAACGGGAAGTTACCAGTATCGTATCAACAAGTACGAGATGGATTTCGGGGGGATGGCTGTTCCTATGGAGCACGATTCATACAGTGCCGAAGTAGGAGTGTCACAACCTGTTTATGCCGGTGGAAGTATCTATCACAATTACAAGGCTTCACAAATACAGACCCGGATGGCGGATAAGTCGGTGGATTTGACAACGGATAATATTATCTATGCCGCTGAAGCCAGCTATTGGGGAACAGCCGCACAAAAAGAAATGTATGAAACGATGTGTCAGTATGTGCGGATTATTGAGCAGTTGACCAAAGTGCTGCAAGACAAGTACGATGACGGCTACATCAGTAAGACGGATCTCATTCAGATGCAGACCCGTCTGAAGGAGGCCGAACTGCAACGTTCCGGCAGCTATCAGTCTTATCAGGTTGCTTTGCAGAATATGAATGTACTGATGGGGCTGGAACCGCTGGCCGAAATGGATTTGACGGATTCTATTTCTACCGTATTGCCCATGCCTGCCTTTATAGGAGCGGAAACAGCCTTGAATGTGCGTCCCGACTATGCTATCTCACAATTGGATGTGGACTATCAGAAAAGACAGGTGAGTCTGGCTGCCGCCAAGTACAATCCTTCTCTTTCTATCGGCTTTAAAGAGACATGGGGAACACAGATGCTGAACATTTCGGGCGAAACTATGTTTAATAGTAATGTGTATGCCTCTATTAAATTGCCGATTTTCCATTGGGGAGCCCGCTTTAAATCGACGGCTGCACAGAAGGCTGTTTTATTGGGCAAGCAGTATGCATTGCAAGATAAGCAAGACCAGATAAGCAAAGAAGTGGCGAAGGCATGGACGGCTCTGACAGAGAATACCCGTCAGATCAGCATTGCCGAGGAGAACTGCAAATTGGCAGAAGAGAATTTGGATCTGAATACTTTTAGTTATACGGAAGGTAAGTTGACTATTTTGGATGTGCTTTCTGCACAGCTGACATGGATACAGGCATATACAAACCTGATCCAATCGTATTACGAGCAGAAGATTGCGTTGGCTGATTACAGAAAAGCGACCGGTATAAGGTATTTAGGACAGAAATAGATAAATTCAGACCAGATTCTTATCATATAAAAAAAGTCACAATAAAGCAGGTTTGGTTATCTTTGTATCCAGATCTGCTTTATTTGTTTTTATCAGTTTATGTTTACTGCAAAGGCTTTCTTTACAGTAGAAAAAAGAATAGATTACAATGAAGAAAATATCATTTTTGATCGTAATCTTTATATGCATGGCAGATGTGACTTTGGCAGTTCCACAAGAGGGTGGTCTGTTTTATTTGCCTGAAGATACGACAACGCAACACAAAGACAGCATGGTACAGAAAAAGACTTTTTTCAAAAAGTTTCTGGACTATTTTAATGACGCTAATAAAAATAAGAATCATAAGAAGTTTGATTTCAGTATTATTGGCGGACCGCATTACAGTACGGATACCAAACTGGGGCTTGGACTGGTGGCGGCGGGGCTTTATCGTGCCGACAGAAGCGACATGCTTCTTCCTCCGTCTAATGTATCTTTATTTGGAGATGTTTCCACTGTTGGTTTCTATATGCTGGGAGTGCGCGGAACTCATATCTTTCCACAGGACAAATACCGGCTGGATTATACCCTTTATTTTTATTCCTTTCCTTCCAAGTTTTGGGGAATAGGCTATGATAGGGGTAATGTGGATGCCAATGAATCCGATTTGGATCGCTGGCAGGCACAAATCAAAGCCAGTTTCCTGTTTCGGATAGCGGATAATTTATATATAGGCCCTATGGCGGCTTATGATTATGTGCATGGCAAGAATATGGAACGCCCCGAATTACTGGAAGGTATGGATCTTACTACCGCTAATTATGGAGTGGGCTTTTCTTTGGCGTATGATTCGCGCGATGTGCTGACTAATCCCCATAAGGGATATTATTTGAATCTAACCCAGTGTTTCCGTCCCAGGTTTCTAGGAAACGATTATGCCTTCAGTACTACGGATTTGCGTACCAGTTATTATCATCCGGTATGGGAAGGGGGATTGTTGGCAGGAGAACTCCGCGGTACTTTTAACTTCGGCCATCCGTCGTGGGCCATGATGGCGCTGTTGGGAAACTCGTATTCCATGCGTGGTTATTACGAGGGGCGTTATCGTGACAAGCATAAAATGGAGGGGCAGGTGGAATTGCGTCAGCATGTATGGAAACGTAATGGCGTTGTGGTTTGGATAGGGGCCGGAACTGTGTTCCATAAGTTCAGTGCTCTGCGTATGGACAGCGTGTTGCCTAATTATGGAATAGGTTATCGTTGGGAGTTTAAAAAGAATGTGAATGTTCGTCTGGACTATGGATTTGGTAAAAATGGACAGTCTGGTTTTATCTTTAATATAAATGAAGCATTTTAAAGAATTTATTCAGTGGTGTTGTGAGCCACAACGATTGTTCGTATGGTTCATTGTTGTCTTGGCCATTCCCAATGTGGCATTGTTTTTTACAGAACAGCAAATGACACTTTTGGCACGTATTTGTAATGTCGTTCTGCCGGTGTCGGTTTATGGGTGGATCATGACATGGGGGCGTAAACCCGGAAAGACGATCTGGATCTTGTTTCCGTTTGTTTTCTTTGCGGCATTCCAATTGGTATTGCTATACTTGTTCGGGCGTTCTATCATTGCGGTAGATATGTTCCTGAATTTGACAACCACTAATTCCGGAGAGGCGATGGAGCTGTTGGATAATTTGCTGCCGGCTGTAATTGGCGTTTTTGTTGTTTATATCCCTGCTTTGGCCTTGGGAGGTTTCTCATGGGCCCGAAGCAATTCGCTGGAATATTCTTTTATCCGCCGTCAACGTAAATATGCCTTGACCGGCGTTGCAGCGGGAATGTTATTGACTGTCATCTGCTATGCGACACAGCGCGATTATCAGGTAAAGATTGAAATGTATCCGGTTAATGTGTGCTATAATTTAGTATTGGCTGCAGAACGTGCGGGCGAAACTGCCGGATATGCGGAAACTTCAAAGGATTTCACCTTCAATGCCAGGGCTGTACATGATAAAAATAATCCGGAAGTTTATGTACTGGTGATAGGGGAGACAGCCCGTGCCTGTAATTTCGGACTTTATGGCTATGAAAGAAACACGACTCCGTTACTTGATAAAACGGAGGGGCTGATAACTTTCACCGATGTGCTTACCCAGTCTAATACCACCCATAAAAGTGTGCCCATGCTGCTTTCGGCAGCTTCGGCAGAAGACTATGACTGTCTTTATAGACAGAAAGGAATCATTACCGCTTTCAAGGAGGCAGGATTTCATACCGCATTTTTTTCGAACCAGCTTCCCAATCATTCTTTTATTGATTTTCTGGGAATGGAGGCAGCTGACTGGAAGTTTATCAAGAAAGACGCTCCGGAGGGAGCCAATATTTCGGATGACGAACTATTGGTCCTGGTAGAAAAGGAACTGAAGGCAGGCCATCAAAAATTGTTTATCGTGCTGCATGCCTATGGATCACATTTTAATTACAAAGAACGCTATCCCGAATCCATGTCTGTCTTTAAACCGGATCATCTGACAGACGCCAAATATGAGAACAAAGAGTATTTGATGAACGCATACGATAACACCATTCGTTATACCGATGGTTTTCTGGCTTCTTTGATCACTTTGTTGCAGAAGACAAACACTCTTTCGGCTATGCTTTATACTTCGGATCATGGAGAGGATATTTTTGATGATGATAGGAAACTATTTTTACATGCTTCCCCGGTGCCGTCATATTATCAGCTGCATGTGCCATTTCTGATTTGGCTGTCCAAAGCCTATAGAGAGGAGAATGTGGAAGTACACGAAGCCATATTGCAGAATCATGAAAAACCAGTGGCGGGAAATGCTTCCGTATTTCATACCATGCTGAATTTGGCAGGGATACAGACGCCT
Organism: Phocaeicola sartorii JCM 17136 = DSM 21941; assembly: GCF_054653615.1. Classification (NCBI taxonomy): domain Bacteria; kingdom Pseudomonadati; phylum Bacteroidota; class Bacteroidia; order Bacteroidales; family Bacteroidaceae; genus Phocaeicola; species Phocaeicola sartorii. The sequence continues at coordinate 3,530,268 of NZ_BAAIFW010000005.1, read as the reverse complement.
TATAGGGCAGACAGCCTGTCGGTGGCAAACATACAATATCTCATTCGTCCGCGTTATTATCTTAATGATCATAATCTTCCTAAGTCATTGGATAAGATAGGATTAAAAAAGGAAGACATAGAACAGTTCAGACGAAATAACCTTGCTTTCCCTTGATGTGAAAAAGATTTAAAATGGTCGGAGAATTATAATAGGATTACGTATTAATGATTAATTTCGCACATCTTTGTTATTGTATTTATTACGAAAACTGTTATAATTCTTTTATTATGGAAAACAAGAAAAACAATTTCTATCTGATGGGAGTGGTGTTTATAGCCATTCTCGGTGGTTTACTTTTCGGTTATGATACGGCTGTTATTTCGGGAGCGGAGCAGGCTCTGCAAAAACACATGGGATTAGATGCTTTCTGGCATGGTGTGACCGCTTCCAGCGCATTGATAGGCTGTGTCATTGGTAGTGCTTTTTCCGGTTATTTTGCTTCGGGGTTAGGACGTCGTAATTCGTTGCGTCTGGCTGCTTTATTGTTCTTTCTGTCCGCTTTAGGGTCTTATTATCCCGAATTTTTATTTTTCCCGAAAGGAGATACTTCGTTTGCATTGATCCTTGCTTTTAACTTTTATCGTATCATCGGAGGTATCGGTGTAGGACTTGCCTCGGCTGTTTGTCCGATGTACATTGCCGAAATAGCCCCTTCCGAGATCCGTGGTAAATTGGTTTCATGCAACCAGTTTGCTATTATCTTTGGCATGTTGGTAGTCTATTTTGTGAATTATATGATTAAAGATGGCATGCCGGATGAGGTGCTTGTTTCCGACGGCTGGAGATATATGTTCGTTTCCGAAGCGGTTCCGGCTGCATTATTTGGCATATTATTGTTTTTGGTTCCTGAGACTCCGCGTTATTTGGCTATGACCCATCAGGATGATAAAGCGTTTGCCGTGCTCGAAAAGGTGAATGGAACGGATAAGGCGAAGACGATTCTGTCTGAGATAAAGGCGGTGACTTCCGAGAAAACAGAGAAACTGCTTACATACGGGCTGACAGTTATCGTAGTCGGTATCTTGCTTTCCGTATTCCAACAAGCTATCGGTATTAATGCGGTGCTTTATTACGCTCCGCGTATTTTTGAAAAAATTGGTGGCGGTGGCGATGGTATGATGCAGACTGTGGTAATGGGTGTGGTCAATATCCTCTTTACGCTGATTGCCATATTCACGGTAGAAAAGATGGGCCGTAAGCCTTTGTTGATAGTCGGTTCCATCGGCATGGCGGTAGGTGCGTTCAGTGTTGCCTTCTGTGATGAGTTCCAGGTGGGAGGGATTCTTCCCGTTCTGTCCATCATTGTTTACGCCGCATTCTTCATGATGTCCTGGGGACCTATCTGCTGGGTACTGATTGCAGAAATATTCCCGAATACCATTCGTGGCAAGGCAGTGGCTATCGCTGTAGCTTTCCAGTGGATATTCAACTATCTGGTTTCTTCCACTTTCCCTGCCATGTACGAGTTCAGTCCGGTGTTTGCCTACGGGCTTTATGGTGTGATCTGTGTGCTTGCAGCTCTGTTTGTGTGGAAGATGGTTCCTGAAACAAAAGGAAAGACCTTGGAAGATATGACGCGCCTCTGGAAAGAAAGGGCAAGATAAGCTGATGCGATGCCCCCCTTACCGGGCGCCACTCAAATTCTGTGACAGGTTTCGTCTTATCACAGCTTTGGCATTTAAGCTTTGAATTTGGCGTATCAATAGAAAGTTGGACGCAAAAATGCCCTCATGCCCTCACTTTTGCTTTAACTTGTTTATAATGAACTGCTTATTAGTGGTGGTAGCATCGGTGTTAGTGAGGGCATTGCCCTCACTAATGGGTGCTCAAAAATAAATTATTCCAACTTTATCATGTGATACAAAGTACCTTTTCTGCTGGCATTTGAGGGAATGTTTAGTTTGCGGAGAATTTGTCTTGGTTAATTTATCTTGTTGATTTATAATTTATAACGTGTGTGTTCCTTCTGATAATTGAAAATCTTCATGAGCGGTCAGCCATTCTGCCTTCTTTTCTGTGGCAGCAGAAGAAAAGTGACATTCGGATAATTGCTCAAAAGGCGAAATTTGCTCAAATTAGGTGTTGTTTTGCCACATATTATATATTGACTGGTGTATTGTTTTGATTATCAAAGAAGAAGCCCGCATATTACTAACAGTGGGTAACAAAATAGTAACAAAAAAAACGAAGAAATTCGCTTAGTGGTGGGCTTCTTATGCAAAGATAACAAAAGGCAATTACCTGCCAAAAAACAAGGCTTTTACCTTACAATAGCTTTTTCAAATCCTCAATGTCTGGCAGAGCGTTACGAAGTCGTTCCGGCATATCTTTAGAAGCACGGTATGTAGCAACCCCCATCGGTTTGTTATAATCACGAACAGCAAACTCTACAAAGGTTTGATTCATTTCCCTGCAAAGGATTATGCCGATAGAGGGATTTTCGTGCGGCTTTCTGATATATGTATCTAAGGCGGATAGATAAGTATTCAACTGCCCCAAATAAGATGTACGGAATTTCCCGGATTTCAATTCGACTGCGACTAAGGAATTAAGCTCCCGATTGAAAAAGAGCAAATCAATGAACATTTCTTCTCCTGCAACCTCCATGCGATATTGATTGCCTATAAAACTGAAATCTTGCCCAAAGGTCATAATGAACTTCTTTACGTTGGCAACAATCGCCTTTTCTACTATCTTTTCGTTTAAATCCTCTTCCTGCTCATTCAGTTCCTCCACATTGATGAAATCAAGCAAGTATTCATCTTTAAATGAACAAACAGCTTTTAGAGCTTGCTTAGTATCAGGCAATGTTTGTGCGAAATTGTTAGGTAAAGTTCCCCGATGGCTGTAGAGGTCTGCTTTTAAATAATCCCTTAAAGTGTATTTACTCCAATAGCGAGTAGCGCACTCATGTATATAAAATAGCCTTGCTTCCAAAGTCTTAGCTTTGGATATTATTTCGGTATGATGACTAAAACCGATTGAAAGGAAATCAGCCCAATTGAATTCATCAGCCACTGGCTGATGAATTTCTATAAGAAGCAATTTTTCATTCAACACCAAATCATCAGCCGTTGGCTGATGATTTAAAACCTTATCCCACTCCTCGTAAAAAATACGCATATTTCTTATGCTTGTTGCTGAGAATCCCCTTAGCCCCGGCAATTCTTTTTGCAACAGAGAAGATATTTGTTCAATTGCACCTTTTCCCCAAAAGCCTGTACGAGAATTTTCCGACACGTAACGTCCGATGCCATAATAAAGAGATAGCTGTTCCTTGTTCACCGATGCGGCTGCACGGTACTGGCTGCGTAGAATAGCCTCTTTTATGATCTTTACTGCTTCTCTATAATTCTGATTTATATCCATTTGCGCTATATTATATGCAACAAAAGTACAAAAATAATGCTGGCGAAAAGAAAATAAAGGCTTTTTTCTCTTTTCGCCGGCACATATTTATAAACAGATATATATTATTTCTGCTGCAACAGATGCTTCCGGTTCTCGTCGTTGGCGATGCGCTCCAGCTCGTCGGCAACAATCAGTTTCACCTTCTCCTTGATGAAACAAAAGGAAAGACCTTGGAAGATATGACGCGCCTCTGGAAAGAAAGGGCAAGATAAGCTGATGCGATGCCGGAAACAACTTGAAAGAATATCGCATGAGGCTTTTTCTTTCAACCGTCCAGCGACTGTTGGACGGTGTTCCAACGCCTGCTGTACACATTTCCACCGAACGCTGTACGCATTTCCAACCCTTGCCGGAAGTGGTGTTTTTCATACCGGGATGTGGCGTTAACTTGCATGCGTGTCTGAGTGGGTTGAGGCTGGAAAGCAGGGAATAATGTAAAAATGAGCATGCTGAAAAAGTTACGGATGGTAACCGGTCAATAGAAAAGAGCCGTATCATTACTCGGAAGTAGAGTTGATACGGCTCTTTTTATGGTTGATAAAGGGTGTCAAGTCTCAGCTGGAAAGTCCTTTTCTTCAAAGGTTGCGTTTTGACACCCTTTTCTTTTTATCAGGAGGAGAGAGTCCTATTTCTTTTCTCCCACCGTTTTCAGCATTTCCTGTACGGCTGCCTCCAGCTGCTGGTCTTCACCCTTCAGTGCTTTTTCCGGAGCGTTGTAGACCTCTATGTCCGGTGAAAGCTGATGGTTCTCAGCATATTGTCCGCGCATGTCCATACAGCCCACTTGAGGGATGCCGAACACAATGCTCGGATCTATTTGGTTTTCCCACCATACGGCAGTCATTGTGCCCGGAACCGGAGCGCCAATCAGTTTGCCTATCTTTAATTCCTTGTAAACCCATGGGAAACCATGTGCGTTACTGTAATTGTCCTCGCATACCAATACGCAGGATGGCTTGAGCCATTTGTTGAACGGGTCGCTGCCTATGTATTGTCCGCGTGGGACGAAACGCTGATATTCCTTGCCGCTTAATAAAGTGGCCAAATCATCGTGCAACCAGCCGCCGCCGTTGTGACGGGTATCTACAATGATCGCTTCCTTGTTGCGGCAGCGTCCCAATACTTCGCTATATACTTCGCGGAAACTTTGGCTGTCCATGCCTTTTACATGTACATAGCCTATGCGGCCATTGGATGACTTGTCGACTATGTTGCGGCAACGTTCTACCCAACGTTTGTACAGTAAGTTGCTTTGTTCACCTGTGCTGATAGCTTTGATGGTGATATCAAAACGTTTGCCGGTAGCCGGATTATACATGCCCAGTAACACTTTTCTTCCGGCTTTGCCTTCCAGCAGCGGGAAGTAGTCCTGTCCTTTCACGATGGGTTTGCCATCAATCTTTTCGATGATGCAACCGGGAGTGACATCGGTCTTTTTCACGGCAAACGGACCTTTGGCCAATATTTCTTTGATTTTTAGTCCGTCACCATCGTATGTTTCGTCATAGAATGCACCTAGAGCCGCTGTGGATAGTGCAGGACCGTTTGAATAATAACGTGCTCCGGTGTGTGAGCCGTTCAATTCGCCCAGCATTTCGCTCAGCATTTCCTGGAAGTCATAGTTGTTGTTGATGTATGGAAGGAAGCGTGCGTATGCTTCGCGATAACCTTTCCAGTCCACTCCGTGCAGGTCCTTTACATAGAATTTGTCTTCTACTTGTTGCCACACGTGGTTAAAGATATATTCGCGCTCGCCGTATGGCTGATAGTCGAAGAAGGCTTCGAATTCTACAGGCTTGGTCTCACCGCCGCCTACAGTGACTTTTTTGATACCACCTTGGCTGCAAAGGAACAGATTCTCGCCTTTCTTGTCGGGAAGCAAGGCTCCGCCGCCGACTCTTTTCAGGACGATTTTGGTCTTGTTCTCTTTAAGATCGTGTTCCCACAAATCGTATCTGCTTTCAAAGGCTGCCTGATAATATAGTTTGTCACCCTTCGGAGTTAATACAGCATCTCCCAACCGCGAAGAATTAACCGTTAGACGAATCACACGGTCGCGGCTGTTTTCAAGATCAAAGACCAGTGGTTTTACTTCTTTCTTGTCATCCTCTTTCTTGGAGTCTTTCTTTTTATCTTTTTTATGATCAGCCTTCTCTTTCTCTTCGCTCTTCTCTTTGTCTTTCTTTTCCGAGTCTTCCAGTAAGGCAAGATCTTCCTTGCTCATTCTGAAACGGTCGTATGCGTCCAGGTCAAAGAACATGATATAGATATCCGCTTCAGCGCCCCAGCTTCCGTGGCTGCGGAATCCTGCGCGGTCACTTTCCCAAATCATGGCTTTTCCGTCCAATACCCATTTGGCATTGCCGTCACTGTATCCACTTTCGGTCAGATTATGAATTTCACCGTTGCCGGATGCGTTGACCAGTGCAACATCCTTGTTGTTCCATCCGCCAATGCCTATATAGTTGGTAAGAATCCATTTGCTGTCCGGACTCCATTGATACCACTGGTCACCGTCGCTGTATGAATATTCATAGTTGCCGTCCATCACGGTTCGTACAGTTTTTGATTTCAGATTCAGTACACGGATGGTAGTACGGTTTTCCAGGAAGGCCACCTCTTTTCCATCGGGACTGTATTGAGGCTGGAATGAGGTGATATCTGAATGAGTCAGCTTTTCCTCTTTGATATCGGTTGCGTAAGCGAACTGCTTTTCTTCCTTTTTGGCTAAACTGGCCTGATAAATCTGCCATAATCCGTTTCTTTCGGAAGCGTAAACAATGCTTCTTCCGTCCGGAGAGAAGTGAATGTCGCGTTCTTGTTGCGGAGTATTGGTGATTTGTTTGGTCGTGCTGTATTCTGTTGAGGTGACATATACATCTCCGCGGAGTACGAAGGCAATTTCCTTTGCATCGGGTGAAAGGGATATTTCTGTTGCTCCGTTCCGCCTGATCTGGCGTACGAGATCCTTGTCATTCTTGTCGGTGACAATGGAAACCTGGACTCTTTGCGGGGTTGCCCCTTCTTTTACTGTGTAGATTTCGCCATCATATCCATAGCATAATGTTCCATTGGAGGAAGCACTTAGGAAACGTACCGGATGTTTGGTGTGATGGGTGATCTGTTTGGATGTGTTACCGTCAATGTCGCGTTTGAAAACATTGAACGAGCCTTTTTCTTCGCTCAAATAGTAGAACGACTTGTCATCCGAAGCCCAGACGGGGGTGCGGTCCTCCCCATTGAAAACAGTTTGCTTGCGATAAGTGCGGTCTCCGTCCAGAGAGCACAGCCAGATATCGCGGGTGATGGATGAAGTGTGATGCTTGCGCCAAGGATCCTCGTATCCTTTTTTGTCCTGGTAAAGCAATGTATTGCCTGTGTGATTGATACTGATATCTTCCATCGGCATGGAAGAGAAAAGGGCAGGGCGTCCGCCTTCGGTACTTATTTCATAGACTTGTTGAAATTGCCCGGAAGGGAACTGTGCGTCTTCAGCAGCCGGCATGATATTGGCTAGAAACAGAATGTGGCCGGCATCTTTATAAGCCACCGGTGTCTCATTACCCGAATGGGTGGTTAATCTTTTGGGAATCCCCCCTTCTTTATTTACTTCAAAGATATCCATGCTTCCCATGCGGTCTGATGCGAAAGCAATCTTTTTTCCGTCAGGACTCCAGATGGGTTTGGTGTCGTGGGCAGGGTTGGTCGTGATCTGACTGGCCCTGCCGCCTGTGGCGGGTACTGTGTAGATATCACCTTTATAGGTGAATGCGATGGTGGTTCCATCCGGCGAGATGGCACAATAACGCATCCATAATGGATTGTCCTGTGCATACGTAGAAATTGACAACAAAATTGCTGCCACACCTAGTAGCTGTCTTTTCATGTAGATAAAATGTTGTGGTTAATACTAATTTATTTCTTTTTTTTCTGGAAATATCCTCTGATTCTTTGCATGATCTTGATACCGGTCCGCACGCCGTCATAAACGGCGATTCCGGTATTGATATGTTGCATAATGCCTTCTACTCCCCCTTTTTGTTCTACAGGTGCAAAAAGCTCATGGATGGTTTGCGCCATTTCTTTTTTAGCTTGCTGTACTTCTTCCAACTTCTCAGCTTTTCGTTGTGCTATCACTTCCAAAGTGATGATGGATGTTTTATCAGGAGTATTCTCTTTCATAATCAGTTGTCATTTAAAAGCAGGTTGGCAAGGAAATTTACCATGGGCTGGACAATCAGCCGTTTGCGGAATAAAACGATTAATAGAATCAGCAGAATAATGCATCCGGTTATGATTCCATAACTGGCCATAAGCCCACCCACATGAGGTTCGAGCACATAGGCCAATGTGAATGACAGGTAGAAAAGAGCGATGATGCCTAATATCAATAATATAAAGACGAGAATGAGGGTTGATATCAGTATGGTCAGTTTTTCTACCAAATGGAGCTTTACATAATCCTTTTGTAACTCGGCGTACTTTTTAAGTTCTGCCAGAAGTTGTTGCAGGTTATCTATATTTTCATCGTTTGCAAACATACATGGAGTTTTGGTTTAAAAATTATTGTCATTCTGGATTTTAGGTCCGGAATGACAATACACTTTTGTGGGGTTGCTTATTCTTTTACCTCGGCTGCAATTTCATCGACCAGATTTTCCATTTCTGTGCGACTTAGTTTGATACCTCTTTTGCGTAAAGCATCAGCAATCTTGCTACGAGTGTCTTCTCCGCTTTCAGGAGCAAATAAAATACCTGCTGCTGCACCAACTACGGCTCCGCCCAGGAATGCAGCTAAAATACTTAATCCTTTCATAGTTTTTTTGTTTTTTGTACCTTACAAATCTAACAAATAAAACTGAATGTTGTTGTTTATTTTGTCTATTTTTGAATAGAAATAGGAGATTCTTCTCCGATTAACTAAATTTAACCCCGTCCTTGATGCGAAAGCTGTTGATATATTGCTACTTTTGCACCAATATAATGGAATTAAACTAGAGTATTAATTTATAAAAGACTGAGTAATCATGAAAAAATTAGTTGTGTTGGGTATGGGATTGTGCGTAGCCTTGGCATTTTCCTCATGTAAATCTAGCGAAAGCGCTTACAAGAAGGCATACGAAAAGGCAAAACAACAGGAATTGGCCGAAGCTCCTGCCGACCAGGTTGAAGCAACTCCGGTTGAAGCTGCTCCGGTAGTATCTGCTCCCGTGACAACTGCTCCTGTTGCTGGTCCGGTTCGCGAAGAAAAAGTGGAATTGGTGTCAGGTAACGGCTTGAAAGCATATAGTGTGGTGTGCGGTAGCTTTGGTGTGAAAGCGAATGCGGAAGGTTTGAAGCAATATTTGGATGGTCAGGGTTATAGTGCCAAGGTGGTTTATAATGCTGAAAGAAATATGTATCGTGTTATAGCATCTTCATACGACGATCGTGCACAGGCTACTCAGGCTAAAGAGGAGTTTAAGGCAAAATATCCTAACCGTGACGATTTCCAAAAGGCATGGTTACTATATAGAGTATATTAATGATTTCTTTTTGGTAAATTAAGAAGAAAATATAGTCTATTTTTCTTTATTAAAAGTGGCAGCTGTGAAGTTGCCACTTTTTTTTATAGCTTTGTCGGTTCTAAACAACAATAAAAACGAAGGGTATGAAATATTATGGCAGATTATCGGTCGCTGCTCTTTTGGCTGTAGCGCCGTTGTATGGCTTTGCCCAGGAAAAGGTGGTACCTATAAAATATGGAGATATGGATCAGTGGATAATCCGTAAGGTTCATGAGTCCGGTGTGATAGGTGGCAATACCAAACTTCTTTATGAGATAGGTCCTACAAAGGAAATAGATGGAAACAAACCTTACAAGAATATGGGAGGGTCTCCGTGGGGAACCTCTAATGTGATGGCCAAGGTGGTGGGGATTGTTAAAACAAACAACTCTGTTTATAGGGATAAACGGGACAATGGATATTGCGCTCGTCTGGAAACGCATATAGAGAGTGTCAAAGTATTGGGGATGGTGAATATTACTGTATTGGCGGCCGGATCCATTTATTTGGGGGATATGCTGGAACCTATAACCGGTACCAAGAATGCCGAGAAGAATATGAATTGGGGGGTTCCTTTTACTCAACGTCCCAAAGCTGTCCGTTATGATTATAAGGTAAAGATGTCGGGTGAGAAAAACCGTATCCGTCTGACAGGCTTTAGTAAGAAAGGGCAGGTGGAAGGACAGGATTGTGCTATAACTGTTTTCTTTCTGCAAAAACGTATGGAGGATGCTGAAGGAAATGTTACGGCGAAGAGAGTGGGGACTATGGTGGTGAAGTATGATAAGGACTCGGATGGTTGGGTAAATGACGCTACCTATGAAGTATTGTATGGTGATATAACCAAGCATCCGGCTTATCATCCTGAAACGATGGGATTGAGAGAGAGAGATTATACGAGAAACAGTAAAGGGGAGAGTGTCTTGATTAAAGAAACAGGATGGGCGGCAGCTGATGAAACGCCTACGCACATGATACTGCAATTTTCATCCAGTCATGGTGGTGCTTTTATTGGTTCTCCCGGAAATACGATGTGGATTGATAATGTGAAGTTGGTTTATTAAGTAACCGGAAAAGTTCCTGTGTCACGTGCCGGAAGGCATGTGGGGGATTGTGAGTAGGAGAAAATAAAAGTAGGAGAAAACTACTTTTATTTTCTCCTACTTTTATTATGGTTCAATGAATTGAAATTACATCAAGAATCCAAGCAAAATACCGGCTGCTACGGCGGAACCGATCACACCTGCCACATTCGGACCCATGGCGTGCATCAGCAAGTAGTTGGTAGGATCGTATTCCAAACCGATCACCTGAGATATACGTGCCGAGTCGGGAACGGCGGATACACCGGCATTACCGATAAGTGGATTGATCTTATTATCCTTGCCCAATACCAAGTTAAACAACTTCACGAAGATTACACCCGATGCTGTTGCAATGATGAAGGAGAAGGCTCCCAAACCGAAAATCCATAAAGAGTCGGTGGTCAGGAACTCTGAAGCCTGAGTGGAAGCTCCGACTGTCAGTCCTAACAAGATAGTGATTGTATCAATCAGCGGACCACGGGCAGTTTCTGCCAAACGACGTGTCACACCACTTTCTTTCAACAGGTTACCAAAGAATAGCATACCCAGCAAAGGTAAACCTGACGGAACGAGGAAACAAGTAAGTAACAAACCGATGATAGGGAACATTACTTTTTCTGTATGAGAAACAACACGCGGTGGTTTCATACGGATTAAGCGTTCGTGCTTGGTGGTAAGCAGGCGCATGATAGGCGGCTGGATAACCGGTACCAATGCCATATACGAATAGGCTGATACCGCAATTGCCCCCATCAGATTAGGTGCCAGCTTGGATGACAGGAAGATGGCCGTAGGACCGTCCGCACCACCGATGATGCCGATAGCACCGGCCTGCATCGGGTCGAAACCGATGGCTAGGGCAGTCATGTATGCACCAAAGATACCAAATTGGGCGGCAGCACCGATCAGCATCAGCTTGGGGTTCGAAATCAATGCCGAGAAGTCCGTCATTGCACCGATACCCAGGAAGATGAGCGGCGGATACCATCCGGAGGTAACTCCTTGGTACAGAATGTTAAGTACAGAACCTTCCTCATAGATACCGACTTTCAGTCCGGCTTCCATGTTGAAAGGAATATTGCCAATCAAAATACCGAAACCGATGGGGATGAGCAACATCGGCTCAAATTCCTTGGCAATGGCCAAGTATATGAATATCAAGCCTATCAGGATCATTGCGATATGCCCGGAAGTAGCGTTGGCAAATCCCGTATAAGTCCAGAAATCGGCAAGATTGTTTCCAATAAAAGTAATAAAATCTCCCATATTATTCAATAATTACAAGGTCAGTACCTTCAAGAACAGATTCTCCTTTACTAACATTGACAGCGGTAATCTTACCGTCTTTGTCGGCATTGATGTTGTTTTCCATCTTCATGGCTTCAAGGATAATGATGGTTTGTCCTTTCTTTACGGCATCGCCAACATTTACCTTGATATCAAGGATTACACCAGGCAACGGAGATTTGACACCCGATTTTCCTGTAGAGGCGGCAGCAGGTTTCACTACCGGAGCCGGTGCCGGAGCAGGAGTCTTTGCTACAGGGCGAACTACCGGTTTAGCGGCAGCTTTCGGAGCTTTTTCCATTTCCACTTTGTAAGGAGTACCGTTCACTTCAACATGAGCGATATTATCTTCTATATCTCCAATGGCAACTTTATATACGTTACCGTTGATCTTATATTTATATTCTTTCATCGTTTTATCTTTTTATTGGTGACTTACTTTTTGTGGGGAGTTTCACGCAAGGTATAAATCTTAGAACTCCACGGTGAATAACTGCGTTTTACACGGGTGATGGTAAGGACGGTTTCTTCCACATCGTGTACATCGCTTTGCATTTCGTGCATAGCCATAGCGATTGCGGCGAATACTTCGCCCGGAGCCTCACCCAATTTCTTTTCTTTGGCTTCTTGCTTGTCGGTGATACCTTTTACCTTCATGGCATTACGTTTGCTCAGGTTGACAGATATCTTGCCTACACATTTGAAGAGAATAAAAAGTAAAAGAAGACCGCTGAATACTACGCTCATGGCAGAGATAGCCATACCGATACCATTACCGTCGTGCTCTTCGAATTTCTCCATCTTCGCATGACTGTTGATGGTCTTGTTGTTGGTGCTCGGAGTCACATACTTGTCTGCACTGGCACCTTTCACTTCCCATTCATCTGCCGCATCGCTGATACGTGCGTATGATTGGTTTGCTTGCAGTGTGCCTGCCGGAACGGTTATCTGATCCAATAATTTTTTGCCTGAGTCATACAATCCAATCCAATTATCGGTTGTGGCATTCAGCGTAAAATTAGTATGGAAAGTACCACGGTTAGGCTCACCGTCTGCCCAGAATAAAGCGTGCTGGCGAGGTTTGACTGAAGTCAGCACATCACCTTTCGGGATAAAATAAGTAGCAGTGTCGCCAGGCTGGCTGCTCACTCTCAGTAAACAACCGGCAAGGTCTGCGCTACCAAATGATCTGTTGAATATTTCGATCCATGCGCTGTGTATTCCGTAATCATCCTGAAAATTGCTTTCATTTTCAATCAGCACTTCATTCAGTACCAGCTTGGTGTTCGATTTCCGTTCTCCACAAGAACATAAACCCACCATCAGCAGCAAGGAAAGGAATATTCCTATATTTAAATTCTTCATGTTCAATTCTCAATTTTTAATTTTTAATTAAAGAGGAATATTACCATGCTTCTTGGCCGGGTTACTCAATTTCTTAGTCTGCAACTGTTGCAATGCACGGATGATGCGGAAACGGGTATTACGCGGTTCTATCACATCATCAATGTAACCATATTTAGCTGCATTATAAGGATTGGCGAACAACTTGGTGTATTCTGCTTCTTTTTCGGCCAGGAATGCGGCGGGGTTTTCCTGTTCTTTCGCTTCGCGTGCGTACAATACTTCTACTGCGCCTGCACCACCCATTACTGCAATTTCGGCTGTGGGCCATGCATAGTTCATGTCACCGCGAAGTTGCTTACAGCTCATTACAATATGAGAACCGCCGTATGATTTACGTAGCGTAATAGTTACCTTGGGCACAGTAGCTTCACCGTAGGCATACAGTAACTTGGCACCATGCAAGATTACACCGTTGTATTCTTGTCCTGTACCCGGAAGGAAGCCCGGAACATCTACCAATGAAACAAGAGGTATATTGAAAGCATCACAGAAACGTACAAAACGTGCGCCTTTACGTGATGCATTGCTGTCAAGCACACCTGCCAGATACTTCGGCTGGTTTGCAACAATACCTACAGACTGTCCGTTGAAGCGTGCGAAACCGATAATGATATTTTTAGCATAATCCGGCTGTACTTCCAGGAATTCACCATTATCTACGATGGCGCTGATCACCTCATACATATCGTATGGTTTGTTGGGGCTGTCGGGGATAATCTCGTTCAAGGAATCTTCCAGACGATCGATAGGATCGGAACAATCTACGTATGGAGCCTCTTCCAAATTGTTCTGAGGAATATAGCTTAACAATTTGCGGATCATGGCCAGACCTTCTTCTTCTGTCTTGGCAGTGAAATGAGTAACACCGGATTTGGTTGAATGGACGCTTGCACCCCCCAGGTTTTCCTGGCTCACATCTTCGCCTGTAACAGTCTTTACCACTTTCGGTCCGGTAAGGAACATGTAGGATGTGCCTTCCATCATCAATGTGAAGTCTGTCAGGGCAGGAGAGTAAACAGCACCGCCGGCACAAGGACCGAAGATACCGGATATTTGTGGAATCACACCGGAAGCAAGGATGTTGCGTTGGAAAATTTCGGCATAACCGGCCAATGCGTTGATACCTTCCTGAATACGTGCGCCACCCGAGTCGTTGATGCCGATACAGGGAGCACCCATCTTCATGGCCTGATCCATTATTTTGCAGATCTTCAGAGACATTGTTTCTGAAAGAGAGCCCGCGGAAACAGTGAAATCCTGTGCGAAGATGTAAACCAAACGTCCTTCTATGGTACCGCAACCAGTTACCACACCGTCACCCGGATAATGTTTTTTCTCCATACCGAAATTGGTGCATCTGTGTTCCACGAACATATCCATTTCTTCAAAACTGCCTTCGTCCAGCAACATGGCTATGCGTTCGCGCGCTGTATATTTTCCTTTATCATGCTGTTTTGCAATTGCTTTATCACCTCCACCCATACGTGCTGTAGCCCGGCGTTCGATAAGCTCTTTTATTTTTTCAAGTTGATTGCTCATTTTACTTATGATTTTACAATTTACGATTAAAAAATATTTCTATTTACGTTTGAGTCACACTGAATGAACTGACTTCAATCATGAATAGTCAAATCTCGTTTTTATGGTTTTTCGCAAAGCTCGGTCAGGACACCTAATGTTGATTTGGGGTGTAAAAAAGCGATATGCAAACCTTCAGCACCTTTACGGGGAGCTTTGTCAATGAGACGGATACCGGTGGTTTCCGCTTCGGCCAATGCATTTGCCACACCATCTTCCACTGCAAAAGCCAGGTGATGCATACCCCCGTTTCCATTGTTCTTTTCAATGAATTTTGCAATCGTACTTTCGGGGCTTGTAGGTTCCAGCAGTTCTATTTTAACATCACCTACTTTCAGAAAGGCGGTTTTAACTTTCTGATCCTCTACAGTTTCGATATTGTAGCATTTCAGACCTAATACGTTTTCATAATACGGTAGGGCCTCTTCAATGCTCTTCACGGCAATGCCCAGGTGTTCAATGTGTGAGATTTTCATGATCTTATAATTTTAATAGTTTGGTTTTATACTCAAGTTTTCAGATAAAACTGCACAAAGAAAGCAATTTCGAGTTAAATAAAGAAATATTTCCTCAATTTTATTTCTTATTTGCGAGATGCTTCACAACACTTTAAACAAAAAGACAAAAATGAGTTAAATATAGAATTTGCACAAGAGTGTGTTCAGCCATTCCCAACTGAAGCGGAACCAGCGGCGCGTGCTGCTCTGCTTGCCGCCAAAGCGGAGTATGAAGTCTCTGTAGCCGTGTTTTTTGAACGGCAACCCTGCATCCATGAATTCCAAATGTGTATATCCTTTTTCGTGAGCATAGGTGACAGGTGCCCATACGGCCAGGATACCGGGATAAAGGTATGCATAGGTCTTCCGCATACCTCCCGAGAACCACAGATAAGCACTTTCTTTTGAAAAAAGACAGATGGAGCCACCTATGATTTTGTCTTTGTATTTCACCAGAAATACTTTAGCTAATTCTTTTTCAGGGTTTTGCCATGCCAGTAGCCGGAAAAAGTCAATGTCCGGAAAATGTTTTCTCACTTGTGAGGAATAGGCTTTTTTCAGCATTCGTGAGAAATCATGTATATCTTTCTCATTGTCGGCTACTTCCATAATGGCACCGTTTCTTAATGCTTTGTTTATCTGTCTTCTGCGAGACATGCTCAGCCGTTCGTAGGGTGCTTTACTGTGCAGTGAATTGCGTACCCTTAGCCAATTGATGGCGAAATAGTTGTTCTTTCTGAATGCTTTGTATCCGAACAGCGGATTTTCCAGGTTGCGGAACTCGATGAGAAACGATTTGCGCGAAACTTCGTTGGTGAGATGCTCCAACATCTCGCCAAACAGATCTTCCTTGTTCTGCTCTTCATCAAAATACTCGCCCGTGCCATAAATCTCGCATCGCTTGATGATGGAAGGGGGGAACAGGCGCACACTCTTCCGGATGACAGCCAGCAGTTTTCCCACAGGGCGGTCTCCTATATAGGCTACGATGAGCAGCGGTTCGTATCCCCGCGTCATTTCAAAGACATGAAACAACTCCGTGGAATGGAATATGTTTGTTCCCGGAAGGGTGGGAATGGCATTTCCTTTGCGATATGTACTTAGTCTGACAGGCATCTCCAGCTGCAAATTTATTGTTTTTTGTTTATCAATCCACATTCTAGTTGTATATTTGTGCCATAAAATAAATTAACTGAGTATATTATGGAACAATTTAGTGACTTAATAAAGAACAGACGCAGTATGCGTAAGTTCACGGATCAGGAGTTGACACAGGAAGAAGTGGTCGCTTTGTTGAAGGCTGCCCTGATGTCTCCGTCGTCTAAACGCAGCAATTGCTGGCAGTTCATCGTGGTGGATGATAAGGATATGTTGGAAAAACTTTCCCATTGTAAGGAGATGGGGGCGGCTTTTCTGTCGGATGCTGCTATGGCTGTGGTTGTGATGGCTGATCCGTTGGCCAGTGATGTCTGGATTGAAGACGCGGCGGTTGCTTCCATCATGATCCAGTTGCAGGCAGAAGATTTGGGATTGGGAAGTTGCTGGATACAAGTACGTGAACGTTTTACCGCTACTGGAATGCCTTCGGGAGAATATGTGCATACGTTGCTTGACATTCCTTTGCAGTTGCAGGTGGTTTCCATCATTGCAGTAGGGCATAAGGGCATGGAGCGCAAGCCTTTTGACGAAGACCATTTACAATGGGAGAAAATTCATCTCAATAAATATGGAGGCAAGTAAAAGTGGCTGCTGTCAATCATAAGGATACATATAAGGCTTTTGCGGTGTTTCTCATTGTGATGGGGATCCTTTATCTTATCGACAAGTTTATAGGATTTGCCTCACACGGGCTGCCTTGGGTGATGCAGAAAGATAATCTGTTGCTGTATGCGGCTGTTATTTTCCTTTGGTTCAAGGCCGACAAGTCGGTAGGAATTGTACTGGTGAGTATATGGCTGATATTGAATATTGGTTTGGTGATAGCTCTGTTGGGACAAATGTCCGCTTATTTATTGCCGGCAGCCTTGTTGCTGTTGGGCGTTATTTTATATTTAGTTTCGACTCGATGATGAAAATAGTTTTGATAGGGGCCGGCAATGTGGCGACTCATTTGGGAATCGCTTTACAAAAGGCGGGTTGTCTTGTTTTGCAGGTGTACAGCCGCACAGAGGAATCCGCTTCTGTCTTGGCCGCCAGACTTTCGGCGGACTACACAGTGGTACCGGATGAGATACGCCGGGATGCCGATTTGTATATTGTGGCGCTGAAAGATGCTGTTTTGCGGCAATTGGCTCCTGTATTGGCAAAAGGAAGGGAACAGGCTTTGTTTGTACATACGGCGGGCAGTATGCCTATGGATTTGTGGAAGGGACTGGTGGAACGTTATGGGGTACTTTATCCTATGCAGACTTTTAGCAGACAGCGCGAAGTGGATTTCAATGCTGTACCTTTTTTTATAGAAGCGTCTTCTCCGGCAGAGCTGGAATTGCTGCGTATGGTAGCGGCCCGTCTCAGCCCTAAAGTGTACGAGGCGACTTCCTGCCAGCGTAGGCATTTGCATCTGGCGGCGGTCTTTGCCTGTAATTTTGCTAACCACATGTATGCATTAAGCTCACATATACTGGAAAAGCAGGGGATTCCTTTCGAAGTGATGCTTCCGCTGATAGATGAAACCGCCGGCAAAGTACATGAGCTGTCTCCCGTGCAGGCTCAGACAGGGCCGGCTGTGCGCTACGATGAAAACGTAATAAGCAAACATTTGGAGATGTTGGCGGATGAGGAGCCTTTGCAGGAATTGTATGAAAAGATAAGTAAAAGTATTCATCATCTTCCTTTGTCTGCCGTTCCGGTGAATGAGGGGAAGAATAATTCATAAGTGGTATGATAAATTATGATTTAAAGAAGATAAAGGCATTGGTATTCGATGTGGACGGAGTGCTGAGTACGGAGACGATTTATTTGCACCCCGATGGCGAACCTATGCGTACAGTCAATATCAAGGACGGGTATGCGTTGCAGTTGGCAGTGAAGTGCGGGCTGCATGTTGCCATCATTACCGGTGGAAATACCGAGGCGGTGCGTAAGCGTTATGAAGGTCTGGGCATTAAGGATGTCTATCTGGCGGCTGCGGTAAAGACCCGGGAATATGCCCATTTGAAGGAAAAGTACGGATTGCAGGATGAAGAGATACTTTATATGGGCGATGATATTCCCGATTATGAGGTGATGCGTTTGTGCGGTCTGCCCTGTTGCCCTGCCGATGCGGCTCCTGAGATAAAGGAGACGGCCATTTATATTTCTCATCGTAACGGAGGCTGTGGCTGCGGCCGTGATGTGGTGGAGCAGGTATTGAAGGCTCAGGGGAAATGGATGTCTCATGAAAAGGCCTTCGGGTGGTAATGAAACAAAGAAAAGTCATGTTGGAAAATTTAGAAAGATATAAAATCATCCTTGCTTCCAATTCTCCGCGACGCAAGGAGCTGTTGTCCGGCTTGGGTATAAAATATGAGGTGAAGACGTTGCCCGGTATAGAGGAAACTTATCCGGACACATTGACAGCGGAGGAGATACCTTTATATATAGCTTGTGAGAAAGCGGCCGCTTACCGGGATTCCATGCATCCGGACGAGCTGATTATCACTGCCGATACCATTGTGTGGCTGGACGGGGTAGTCATGGGCAAGCCTCGTGATGAGGAAGACGCACGGCAAATGTTACGGAAACTTTCCGGCAGGACTCATCAGGTGATAACCGGTGTTTGTCTGACCACAGCCGGGGATCAGCGAAGTTTTTCCGCTGTGACGGAAGTGACGTTTGCGGAACTCTCCGATGAGGAGATCGATTATTATATCCGGGCTTACAAGCCGATGGATAAGGCCGGCTCTTATGGTGTGCAAGAGTGGATAGGCTTTATCGGCGTCCGCGGAATATCGGGCAGTTACTTCAATGTGATGGGACTTCCGGTGCAGCGCTTGTACACGGAACTGAAAAAACTGTAAGTCTGTAGGTGAACCGTGGGGGACGTGTTTTTGTTATTTATATGAACTATAAATGAAAAAAACGATTATGGCTTACAAAATAGCTTTTTACGACACGAAACCCTACGACGAACGCTCGTTTACGGAGGCTAATGAGAAATTTGGCTTTGATATCAGGTATTACAAAGGCCATCTGAATATGAATAATGTGGTGCTGACCAAAGGAGTGGATGCGGTCTGCATCTTTGTAAACGATACGGCTGATGCCGAAGTGATCCGGGCGATGGCGGATAATGGCGTTAAACTGTTGGCTTTAAGATGCGCGGGGTATAATAATGTGGATTTGGCGGCAACGGCAGGTAAGATGAAAGTGTTGCGGGTGCCGGCGTATTCGCCTTATGCTGTTGCCGAATTTACAGTGGCATTGATGTTGTCGCTCAACCGTAAGATTGCCCGTGCCACGATGCGCACACGCGATGGAAACTTTTCTTTGCACGGACTGATGGGATTTGATATGCATGGCAAGACTGCCGGAATTATCGGTACGGGTAAGATCGCCAGGATTCTGATTCAGATATTACGCGGATTCGGCATGAATGTGCTAGCCTACGACCTCTATCCCGATTATAATTTTGCCCGTGAGCATCAGGTGGTTTATTGTACCCTGGACGAACTTTATCATAGCTCGGATATCATTTCGCTGCACTGTCCATTGACAGAACAGACCAAATATCTGATAAACGATTATTCCATCAGTAAAATGAAAGACGGAGTGATGATTATCAATACGGGGCGCGGACAGCTGATTCATACCAATGCCTTGATAGAGGGGCTGAAGACCAAGAAGGTGGGATATGCCGGCCTGGATGTATATGAGGAAGAGGAGCCTTATTTCTATGAAGATAAGTCCGATAAGATTATTGATGATGACACCTTGGCCCGTCTTCTGTCTTTCAACAATGTGATTGTGACCTCCCATCAGGCGTTTTTTACCAAAGAAGCCATGACGAATATTGCTCAGACTACTTTGCAGAATGTGAAAGACTTTGCAGAAGGTAAACCTTTGGTGAACGAAGTAACGGTGGGGAGAGCCTAGTCTCCCCTGTAGTAATACAATAAGGAGTGGCGGGCTATAAAGTCCGCGTTCTTTTGAACCAGCTCCTTTTCACCGGATCCGGGAATTTGTGCATCGGGGATATAGTGGTTGTTTATCAAATATTCCATCAGGTCCGGCGGACATTTGGTGGGGACGGTCAGCAGGCTGAATGCCTCTTGGGCAGCCGTTGCTGCATCATACATCGGGTTAAGAGGATCACTGATGCATCTGCATAGATCCTTCGCCAGCAGAATACCTTTTTCGGGATTTACCATCATGATGAAATCTTGATGATTTTTCATTTGAGGCAACGTGTGATTGGGATCATCCGGCCATTGTAATATTTGGGTCAGGAAACGGTGCAGTTCCTTATAGCCTTCCAGATATACGATACGGGCTCCGTTTGTACCTTGCGTGAACAGTTGGAAAGTATGAAGGTTTCTTTCCTTCCTCTCGTCCGGTATTTCGGGAATGGCAGGGTACAGTCCTTCTATCTCTTCCCAACATCCGGTTGCTCCGTGGGCCAGCAGGTCGATCCACTCATGAAGAAACAGGGCAAGCGGACCGCATGGAATGATGAACTTGTCGGTCTCTGTAACCTGGGCAATGTATTCTTGCACAGAGGGTTCTGTGAGGTAAGTGTGTCCGAACAGCCAGCGTAGTTTGTGATTGGCGTCCTCTTTTCCTTTGAATCCCATGAAGAAATCCTGTAACGTGTCATTTGCGGGAGCCATTTCATATTCCTCCTCCAATATCTGGAAAAATGAATGTGCGGTTTCTTCGATATTCTTGTCCATCGGATTGATATACGGATGTTTATATGGAGCCTTTTCCAAGGTGTTCCAAAGGATGAAGCGGATGTCTTCCTCATTGATTTCATCCTTCATATAATCCGGCCGGATGGTATAGAAAGGAAGCGACGTATCATACAGCTCCAGATGCTTTTGGATGAATGCTTGCCATAGACCTGATCCTGAGATGACATCTTCCAAATAAGCGGCGGTGTAAAGGCATAGCTTCTTTTTAGTGGATTCGGGAATCTCTCTTATCGTACAGGTGGAGTATAACCGGTTGGCCAGATCGACGAAATATCTGTCTGTGGCCTGTTGCTGGGTATAGGGATGAATGGCCAGCCAATCTTTTATGTATAATTTTATAGTTTGCATATAAGTTTACTTGAATGATTATTTATTGCAAAGATATTCCTTTCGTTGTAAAAAGGAAGAAAATATCGGGATATTTACTTTATCTTTGCCATATTCTAACTTTGAAATACCTATAGAAATGGAAATAGATTTAACAACCCCTGCTTTATTATTTTCTGCCATATCGCTGATTATGCTGGCATATACCAATCGTTTCCTTTCATACGCCCAGTTGGTGCGTACGCTGAAGGATCAGTATCGTGAGAATCATTCGGCTGTTACGGCGGCACAGATTTCTAACCTCCGCAAGCGTCTTTATCTGACACGTGCCATGCAGGTGACAGGCATCGGGAGTTTGTTGCTATGTGTGGTCAGCATGTTTTTAATGTATATACAGTTCTACCTCATATCTGTATATATATTTGGCCTGGCGCTTGTGTTGCTCATTCTTTCTTTGACCATTTCTGTGCGCGAGATTTATATTTCGGTCAAGGCGCTGGAACTGCATCTGAGTGATATGGATTCTTGATTTAAAATGTTCTGGAAAGAACTGTATCTGCGGTCATAACATGCATTGGTTGCGGAAATTCCCGTAATAATTACCGGCATTCAACGTAAGGAGGCGGCTCTTGTTTTTCTTTTAATTTCTGTTTCATACTGTAAAAGTAGTCATTTCATGAAAATCATGTTATCTTTGTAAGGAAGAAAAATAGAAATAAAAATGAAGAATTGGATAAAAACGGTTTGTCTCCTGTTTTGTGCCTCTGTAATGTTTACGGCGTGTATTGATGATGATGTGGAGGAAGGTGTCATTGAGTTGCAGCCGGGAGAGCGTGTTCCTGCTTTTTCAGTGACCATGGATGATGGCCGGACAGTAACTTCCGGAAGTCTGAAAGGAGAGGTTTCCCTGATTGTGTTTTTTCATACAGGATGTCCGGACTGCCGGAAAGAACTTCCTGTGCTGCAAAAGATATATACGGATTATGGTCAAAGAATCCGGATGGTTTGTATCAGCAGGGAAGAGGGTCCGGCAGAGATTGCCCGTTATTGGGACGAGAATCATTTGACGTTGCCTTATTCGGCTCAGGAAGACCGCACTGTATATTATCTGTTTGCAAAATCGGGAATACCTCGTGTTTATGTCGTAGACAAAGAGTTGGTTATCCGTAGTGTCTTTACGGACAACCCGTTGGCTGGTTATGAAGATCTGGCTGAGGCTATAGAGGCGAATTGGTGATTTTGTCTTTGTTCGTAAATAAAAGAACGAGTTATCCAAAAGGGCTGCATCATGGGTAAACCGTAGTTTTGGCGGGCCGCAATCGGATTCCCGTCAGGCTGCAGCCGGTGTCTTGTCCATCAGCAGGCTTCGTTCTGTCTGTCCGTTTTCCGGGTTCAGTGTGTTCGTATCCGCCTCCTTTTTTCGGCGTGTGGTCATCCTCCGCCTCTTGTATCTTTCTCTTCCTTCGTTTGTTTTTGGGATAAAAAAAAGGCAAAAGTGGTGGCAGCAGCCCCTTTTACCACATAAAGAAAGGTGCTGCCACCACCCTCCGGAACTCCCTGTTCATGGTGGTTTCATGAGAGTGGGTGGTAGCAGTGGCAGCAGTTTTGCAAAACGCTGTTGTAGGTGGGCGAGAATTGTGAAAAATATTTTAATACTTCTATTATTGTCAATGTTGAAAAAGACTATCCGGAGAAAGAACTGAAAGTCCTATTCGTAAATCGCGTACCATTATGTAGGTATCTTCGGCTTATGTATGATTGGGTATATACCTGGAAAAGGGGATTGTGCCGGGCTTTTATGAATTGTAATTTTGCAACCAAATAGAGAATGAAAATGATTTGTAAGATTGCATATATTTTTTTATTTATAATTTGTAGCAATGTGTCTTTTTTATGGGGGCAGACATTTGTATTCCGGGGAACAGTACTGGATGAGCAGACTCGTAAAGCGTTGGATTACGCTACTGTTCAATTGTTTGTGGATGGGCAGATTGTTTATGGGGGAATAACAGATGCGAACGGACATTTTGAACTTCTACATATCCATTCTGGAACTTATCGGGTCATTGTATCCTATTTGGGATATGATTCTACAGAAAAAGGAATGAAGGTCACCGGGGATATTTCGGCAGTCTTTTATTTAAAACCTTCGGTCATGGCGCTGAACGAGGTGGTGGTGACCGCTTCTGAGTCAAAGCGCGCTACCAGCGCTTCCATCGTTGACCGTACAGCCATGAAACATCTTCAGCCCGGCAGCTTCAGTGACTTGATGGAATTGGTACCCGGAGGAAAGTCGGCTGATCCTCAGATGGGGCAGGCCAATCTGATCCGGATACGTGAAACAGGAAAGACGGAGGATATCTCTTCATTGGGAGTTGGGTTTTATATGGATGGTATCTCCATGAATACGGATGCGAATCTGCAATATATGCCAAACAGTACTTCCGCAGTGAATGCAACGAGCACAATGTC
This sequence comes from Phocaeicola sartorii JCM 17136 = DSM 21941, assembly GCF_054653615.1. Taxonomy (NCBI): domain Bacteria; kingdom Pseudomonadati; phylum Bacteroidota; class Bacteroidia; order Bacteroidales; family Bacteroidaceae; genus Phocaeicola; species Phocaeicola sartorii. The sequence continues at coordinate 3,506,725 of NZ_BAAIFW010000005.1, read as the reverse complement.
AAAAGGGATGGATATGCGTACCATCTCAACCGATAATATTGAGAAGGTGGAAATCATTCGCGGCATTCCTTCCGTGGCTTATGGCAATGTGGCAAACGGTGCGGTGATCATTCAGCGTAAAATGACTGAGAGCCCCTTGTCCGCACGTTTTAAGGCTGATAAAACCAGTAAACTGTTTTCTGTAGGCAAGGGAATTCGGCTGGATGGGAACGGACGTTATGTATTGAATGCTGATCTAAATTATCTGGAGTCCAAAATAGATCCGCGCAACAGTGTGAAAAATTATACTCGCCTTACTGCTTCCGCCCGCTTGGATGGCAAATGGTTATGGAATGAACGTAATATTCATTGGAATATCAGTTCCGATTATACCGGCTCGTTTGATGATGCGAAGAGGGATAAAGATGCGACAGTAAAGGAAGATTCCTATAAATCGGACTTTAACAGCTTGAAGATAGCGGGGAAATGGAGCATGAAGTTTCCGGCCCATTTATGGATTCGTGAGGTTGGTGTGACCACTTCTGTCAGTCAGCAGTGGGAGAAGATGCGTGAAATAAAGTCCGTATCTCTGAATCGTCCGGCAGCTATTGCTACTCAGACAGAAACCGGAGAGTTTGATGGCATCTATCTGCCTTATAATTATGTGGCACAGATGGATATTGATGGTAAACCTTTATATGTTACGGCTTCCGCCCGTATGCGGTTGGCTTTCCCGTTGGGTGTATTACAGAATGCGATGAATATGGGGATGGAATGGAATTATCAGAAGAATTTGGGAGAAGGCCAGGTATTCGATGTGACACGGCCCATCAGTGAAAGTTTGAGTACACGTCCGCGCCGTTTTAAGGACATACCGGGGCTGCAACCTTTCGCCCTCTATGCCGAGGAGGTGTTGAATCTTCCTGTAAATAGACATAAATTGGCTTTTACGGCCGGTATCCGTTTGCAGTCCTTATTGGGGCTGGACACTGAATATAAGATGCAGGGCAAGATATATCCCGATCTCCGTCTGGACTTGCAATGGAATTTGCCGGTTTCAAACGGATGGAATGTTGCCTTTTCGGGAGGTTTGGGCTGGATCAGCCGTATGCCGACCACCGCACAGTTATATCCGGATTTTAAGTATGTGGACTTGATTCAGTTGAATTATTACCATACCAACCCGGATTATCGCCGCATCAATATGATGACATATAAATGGGATCATACAAACTATCAGTTGGAACCGGCACGTAACATGAAATGGGAAGTGCGGGCCGACGTCAGCTATAAGGGAAACCGTCTGTCGATAACTTATTTCCGCGAACGGATGAACAATGCTTTTGATGATGTCACTTATTATAAGTCATTGGCATATAAGCTATATGATCCTGCAAGTATCGACGGCTCAGCTTTGACGGCTCCTCCCCAACTTTCTCAGTTGACTTATGCGAATGAATATAATCTGGATGTGTATTCCACACTAGGCAATGTAATGAAGGTGCGTAAAGAAGGAGTGGAGTTTCAGTTCGCTTCCAAACGAATCGAATCGCTCAAGACCCGCGTCACTATGTATGGAGCCTGGATAAAGACAATTTATAATTCGGATTCTCCTCAATATAAGGCCTCTTCTATATTGTTGGACAATAAACAGCTGAAATATGTGGGATTGTACAATGGAGACAACGGAACAGAAAGCCAGGCATTCAATACGAATTTTATGTTTGATACCTATATACCGCGTTTGGGACTTACTTTCTCCACGTCGGCACAATGCACTTGGTATACCAACAGACGGAACTTGTGGAATAACGGCGTGCCGGTAAGCTATATCGATCAATCCGGTGAAACGCATCCGTTTCGCGAAGAGGATAAAAACAATATTCAGTTACAACATCTGGTGGAGAAATATTCAGCCACTTATTTTGAGCGTACTACCGTGCCTTTTTATATGGATATCAATCTGAAGGCGAGTAAACGGATTGGTAAGTATCTGAATCTGGCTTTTTATGTAAACCGGCTTTTGGGTATTTATCCTGATTATACATTACGGGGCGTACTGCAACGGAGAACGTCCGAATCGCCTTATTTCGGCATGGAAATGAACTTGACTTTTTAGTAAATGAACAATAAAACAAAAATGAAGATGAAAAAGAATCAATTGACAATGTCAATCCTTTTTGCAACGATGCTGGGATTTACCGCATGTAGTGATGATGACAAAGTGAGCATATCCACTGTAGGTATTACCACTACTGTAGATACAACTATCGAGGGGCTGCAACTGACCGGTGGAACCTATACTTTTGAAAATGTAAATACATCTGTCAAGACAGACATTGTCTATCCGGCTCAAAGTATTGAATTGGCGGACGGGCTGTATAATGTAACGTTCATAGGTAAGGGAACTTACTCGCAGAATGGAACTCCGGTGGAAGTCGATGTACAGGGAGTGCAACAGAATGTGGCCGTATCCGGAGGGGCATACAAGTTGGAACTGAAGGTTCATGTGCTCAATACAGGTGACCCCGATTTTGTGATTGCCGAGATATTTATTCCCGGAACTTATAATGAAGCAGGCAAGCAATATAATGGCGACCAGTATGTACGTATCTATAATAATTCGGATAAAGTTTTGTATGCGGATGGATTGATATTTATGGAATCACAATTCTCAACCACTCTGAAATATCAGTCGGTAGATCCGGATGTCATGGATGAAGCTATTGCGGTAGGCTCTGTTGTAGCGGTGCCGGGCAGCGGAACAGATTATCCGGTACAACCGGGAGAGTCCTTTATCCTTTGTGACAATGCGGTCAATCATAAAGAGGCTAATCCGAATTCTATAGATTTGAGTAAGGCCGATTTTGAGTGGTATGTTGAATCAAAGCTAGATGTGGATAATCCGGCTGTTCCCAATCTGGATGTTTATTATTGTTATTCCAAAACTATCTGGGTGCTGAATAAACAGGGAAATCGTGCCTATGCTATCGGCAGATTACCCAAAGGCATGACTAAAGAAAAGTATATTTCAGACTATGCATACAACTATACGTATATCTTGCAAAGTGGAACAGCCAGTAAACCGCAAAGCAAATATAAGTTCCCCAATGAATGGGTGATTGATGCCGTCAATGTAGGTGCTTCCAATGAATGGCAGTGGAATGTTACCTCTACCGTGCTGGATATGGGGCATACTTATATCGGTGTGAATAATACCGTTGCAGAGAACATCGGAAAGTGCGTGATGCGTAAAGCTGCCTATAAGGATGGTGATCGGGAAGTATTGCAGGATACAAATAACTCTACCGTTGATTTCACACCTGCGGCTGTTCCGAGCCTGTTTAACAAATAATTGAATCCGTCCTATTGATCTATAAATCTTTATTATTCATGATGCGAATCCGATTTATCATTACGTTGCTGATTGCTTTATTTGTGGAGAGTCGGCAGGAAGCCTTCGGGCAGACTGCCGACACACTCTCCCTGTCCGATAAGGTAATCCGTAGCGCTTCATTCGCGACCGGATTTCGTGGTGAGGTATGGCGGAATCCGGCACTTTATTATTACTATACTCCGTATACATGGACAAGGCTGGACGTAAATGGAGTTTATCATGATAAAGGAAAAGCATCTTTGAAACAGGAAGGTGATAAGGATACCCGTATCGGGGTAGATGTCAACTCTTTCGTCATTCTTTCGGAACGTGATCGTGTGTTCGGTTCAGCAGGATACAGGAGTGAGAAGCAGGAGAATGTGTTATGGAATGAAAATATAGACTGGAAACTGATTGCTCCTTACGTGACCGGTGATTCCATTGGTGGTTTCCTGAAGGGAGAAACTTATTATTTCAATGGAGGTTACGCCAGTGAGTCAGGTTCCTGGACATGGGGAATCACCGGTGGTTACAGGGCGTCTCATAATTATCGGGATAAAGATCCGCGTCCACGTAATACAGCTTCCGATCTCTCTTTTGCCTTGGGAGCAGGATATCGTCTGGGGACATATCGTTTGGGAGTTTCCGCAGATTTCCGGCTTTATCAGCAGAAAAGTGAGATTTCATTCCTTGCAGATAAAGGTTCCATTTCGGTATACCATACGTTGGGATTGGGCATGGATTATGTGCGTTTTGCCGGAAACCAGACCGGAACGAAGCATCAAGGCATCCGGTGGGGAGGAAGCATAGGCATTCTGCCGGCTGATACGGAGGAGGGGGTATCGGCCACAGTCTCAATAGACCGTATGTCGATGGACAAGAAATTGAGCAATGCCAATCATCTCACTTTGCTGGAATTGAATACGACTGATTTGAAAGGAAACGTGACTTGGATGCGGGAACTTCAGCAGACAGAGCACCTTGCTGTGAAACTGGATGCAGGCTATACTGTCCGTAAAGGAACGGAGAATATTTACGGAGAGGCGGGCGGAAGTTCCTATGGAGCATTAATCAGCACATCTCCGGGAATGAAGGTCACGAATAGTCGGATTGCCGTAAGTGGTTTGTGGGAGAAGTTTTTGACCGATAAAGGTGTATGGGGAGGAGCAATTGTCCCAAATATAATCTACCATCGGTTAGAGACGGATTACAACGCCGTATCCCGGTTTGTTCACCTGTCTGCTCTGGAAAGTTCTTTGCGTGCCCGTTTGCAGTATCAGAAGAGGCAGCTGCGATTGACCGCAGAAGCTACCGGTGGATATTATGCCGGTTTATCGGCTGAATATTCTTTACCGGGATTGGATGCCGCGAAGTCGTCCGCCCGGACTTTATTGGCGAATATTGACTATTTATCTGATAGCTATAGTCTGGTAGGAATTCGTCTGCAAGGGGATTATCCCGTCATGAAACAGTATAACCTGTCTTTGTCTGTTCAATGGCAGGCTGCGTATTATAAAAAATGCGGAACGGCCCGGTATGCCGCTTGTTCACTGGGCATCTTTTTTTAAAAAATAAAAACAGTTAGCTTATGAAATTTAAGTTTATGGTCGCTGCAACCTTAATGGCAGCTTTAGTAACTATTACTTCTTGTGGAAACAGTAACAACAAACAGAGTCAGTCCGAAAAAACGGGGCAGGCGGCTCCGGAGGTATTGAGTGTCGATAATCTGCTGGCGCATGCCGATTCACTGCTCAACCGTGAGGTGACCATCGAAGGAATCTGTACACATACCTGCAAGCACGGAGCAACAAAAATATTCCTGATGGGCAGTGATGATACCAAAACAATTCGTGTGGAAGCCGGACCTTTGGGCTCGTTTGACACCAAATGCATCAACGCTATTGTCACAGTGACCGGAACGTTAAAGGAACAGCGGGTAGACGAAGCTTACTTGCAGAACTGGGAGGCTAAACTGAAAGCACAGACTGAAAAATCTCATGGAGAAACTGCTGCCGGATGTGATTCGGAAAAAAAAGCACGCGGCGAAACAGCCAACACTCCTGAAGCCCGTATTGCGGACTTCCGCGCAAAGATAGCAGAAAGAAAAGCTGCTGCCGGGAAAGATTATCTGTCATTTTACTATATGGAAGCCAGTTCTTATGAAATCGCGGAGTAAAAGTACTGCATTCCGCAAGTGGAGCCGGACCATCCATCGTGATCTGTCTTTCTTCTTTGCGGGAATGATTTTGATTTATGCTATTTCGGGTATCGTGATGAACCATAGGGATAGCATAAATCCCCATTATACAGTGACACGAACGGAATATAAAATAACAGAGGATCTGTCGGATAAGGGTAAAGTTAATGAGAAGATGATTTTGACTTTGTTGGAACCGCTGGACGAAGCCGGAAATTTTACTAAATATTATTATCCGGAACCGGATCAGATTAAGGTTTTTCTGAAAGGAGGCTCAAGTCTGGTGATTAACACCCGGACAAAAGATGCTGTCTACGAGGGGGTGAAGCGCCGTCCGCTGATCTCTTCCATGGTACAACTCCATTTCAATCCGGGCAAGTGGTGGACTTGGTTTGCCGATGCCTTTGCTGTCTGTCTGATTATTATCACTGTCAGCGGTATAGTGATGATAAAAGGTCCTAAAGGATTGTGGGGCAGAGGAGGAGTCGAGTTGGTGGCCGGTATTCTGATTCCTATTCTTTTCCTGGCGTGTTTCTAATAGCAAACGAAAAATGATTTATAAAGCATGAGTGCAATTATAGAATGTAAGAACCTGACCCATTATTACGGTCAACGCAAGATTTATGAGAACTTGAGTTTTGAAGTTCCTCAAGGGCGTATCTTGGGGTTGTTGGGTAAAAATGGCACAGGGAAAACGACAACCATTAATATATTGAGCGGTTATCTTCAGCCGCGTTCGGGCGAATGTCGCATCTTTGGTGAGAACATTCAGACCATGAATCCTGCTTTACGCAGGAATATCGGCTTATTGCTGGAAGGGCATGTTCAATATCAGTTTATGAATATCACACAGATAGAAAAGTTTTATGCTTCTTTTTATCTGGGACAATGGAAAAAGGAGGCTTATTATGACTTGATGAATAAACTGAAGGTAGCTCCGGGACAACGTATCTCAAGAATGTCGAACGGACAGCGTTCGCAAGTGGCATTGGGACTGATTCTGGCACAAAATCCGGAGTTGTTGATTCTGGATGATTTCTCTTTAGGACTTGATCCGGGCTATCGCCGTCTTTTTGTGGATTATTTACGTGATTATGCCCGTTCCGAGAACAAGACTGTTTTCCTGACTTCCCATATCATTCAGGATATGGAGCGGTTGATTGATGATTGTATTATGATGGATTATGGCTCTATCCTTATTCAACAGCCTATTGAAACGTTGATGAAAGAGCTGAGAAGATATACTTGTACTGTGCCCGAGGGTTATCAGCCTCAGTTGCCGGCAACTTGCTATCATCCGGCTGTCATTCGTCAAACTTTGGAAACGTACTCTTTTTTGCCTCCCGTGGATGTGGAGAAACTATTGAAGGAAAGTCAAGTTCCCTTTACTGGTTTGCAGCACGAAAATGTAAATCTGGAAGATGCCTTTATCGGTCTTACCGGAAAGTATTAATATGTAAATAAATAGAAGAAATATGATACAAGCCATATTTTACAAAGAGTGGATAAAAACGCGTTGGTATTGGTTGCTGGCAACTCTTTTTATGATAGGGATCACAGGATATTCCATGCTTCGTATTGACCGCACCATTGCCATACAGGGAATCGATCATTTATGGGTGGTGATGGTCCAGAAGGATGCTATATTTATTGATTTGTTGCAATTTGTCCCTTTACTTATCGGTATCTTGCTTGCGGCCGTACAGTTTTTCCCCGAGATGCAACGTAAGTGTTTGAAACTTACTTTGCATTTGCCTTATTCACAGAAGAAGATGGTCATGTCGATGTTGGCCTATGGTGTACTTGCACTGGTGACCTGTTTTACTATGAGTTTTATTATGATGGGAGTTTATCTGCCACAACATTTTACAAGTGAGTTGGTGCAGCGTATCTTATTATCTGCGGCTCCCTGGTTCCTTGCCGGATTTGCCGGTTATCTGCTTGTTTCATGGATTTGCCTGGAACCCACATGGAAGCGCAGGGTTTTGAACCTGATTATTGCGGCATTGATTTTCCGTGTCTACTTTCTGGCTCCGGGACCGGAGGCTTATAACAGTTTCTTGCCTTGGCTGACACTTTATACGCTGCTTATCGCTTCTCTTTCGTGGATTTCTGTGGTACGGTTCAAGGCCGGTAAGCAAGACTAACCGAATGTTTATTACTAAAAAAATCAAACAAACATGATTCGATTCAGCAAACTATTTTTTTATGTTACTGTGGCTGTCCTGCTTGTATGGCAGTTACCTTGGTGCTATGCTTTTCTCACACTGAAGCCTGCCAAAACTCCTTTTACTATGTATAGTTCCGTACTTGGTGATTTTGTTATTACACAGCTGGATGAGAATAAGCAACTTCACCGCTATGATACGAAAGGCAATACATACACACAACAGCAGGTAGACAGTTTGTTGCCTTCTCTCTATGTACGCCAGCTTACGGCGGACGAACGTTTCCCTGATACCATTTGTGGCAAGGCAGTTAGTCCGAAAGATATTCAATTGACAAACTTTACTTTCAAGAGTGTGCCGTCAGCCATCAATGCTCCCCAGACAGGACTCTATTTCCTGATGGAGTCCATGTCCAAACGGGTGGATTTGAAAATGCCCGAAGATGCATTCCGTTTTACCGATAAAGGTATAGAATTTATTCGTATGGAGACGAATCGTATCGATGAGGCGAAAAGCAAATTGTTTACGGATATGCTGGTTCAGAAGGGGTTTGCTTTTCCTGCAAGCTATGCTTCGGGCAATCCGACTACCCGTAAAGACTATGATGAGGGATATCTGGTTTTAGATGCCAACCATAAACTGTTCCATCTGAAGTGCACCAAAGGACGTCCGTATGTGAAAGCAATCCGGTTGCCTGAAGGAGTCTTGCCGGAATATGTGTTTATTACTGAATTCCGTAGTCACCGGACTTTGGGGTATATGGTAGATAGCAAGCATCATTTTTATGTTATCAATAGTGATGGAAGTTTGGTGAAATCAGCTCTCCCCGGTTTCGATCCGGCAAAAGATGAGTTGACCATCTTTGGAAATATGTTTGACTGGACTGTAAAGTTATCGACAGATAAAGGTGATTGTTACTATGCTGTGGATGCTACAGATTATTCACTGATTAAAGAACATGCCTATAAAGATATCCGTCGTTCTGTTCCGGGGTTGTCTTTTACATCTCCAGATGACAAATTTGTAAGACCTCGTTTTTGATGTGAATTTGGCAGGGGAAGCGTAAAATACTAATATTTTACTTTGTATTTCCAAGTGTCAAGTTCACCATAAAATAAAAACTCTTGCAATCCTTGTGATTGCAGGAGTTTATCTATAATGTAATTGTCTAAATTACTTAGCCAGAGCTTGAGCTACGTCAACCGCACAAGCCACTGTACATCCTACCATCGGGTTGTTACCGATACCCAGGAATCCCATCATTTCCACGTGAGCAGGAACTGATGAAGAACCGGCGAACTGAGCATCTGAGTGCATACGGCCCATTGTATCGGTCATACCGTATGAAGCAGCTACACTGCATCCCTGTAAGTCTTTGCAATCTGTTATTAATCAATGCTATAATAGCAATGGGTAAACTCCTTGTTAGTAAATAAAAGAACGAATTATCAAAAAGGGCTGCATCGTGGGCAAATGCCTATGCGTTACCCTTTAGATGAGAGTACTCCTAATGGAGTTAAGACCGTAATCTAATCTGCGTGTCAATGAAGTATAAATCTCCGTCTATGCCATAAAGCACATTATTGGGAACTGCATCAAACACTTCATAATCCGAATTGTGGTATTCGTCGTAATAGTCCATTTCAAAGCCTAATGCTTGCATATAAGCGGCTATCTCGTCTTCCGTAGCTTCTCGTTCAGCTAATATATAAGGTTGTACGAGAACTGCGCAAAATTCTTGCTGACTGTTATAAGCGAAGCCTATCATTTGATAAGGCACATTGCCAAAGAACTTGTTATGTGCAGCAATGCGGATGAAGAAGTTCTCTAAATCATCCCCTGCGTACTCAAAGTTGTTTAGCTTGACAACAGACACATTACCATCATGGAACACTTCATTCTCACCACCTCTATCCATATAAGTAATGTTGAGGTGTGATAAGTCAATCCATAGACCATTGTCATTGGCAAACTTTATCAGTTCTTCTGTTTGCCTTCTCTTATAGCCTTTTGTTGATTCAGTTTCTCCTGCTGCTTCCTTACTTCTTCTGGCGATGCAGGTCGCTTGCTCCATGAGGCTATTGATTGACGAGTGCGTTCTATCCATTCTTTGTGAAATTCGTTGATGTATTCCATAATTTGTTTGATTATGAGTTTAAGGCAAAGGTAATCATTCTTCTTTTAATAGCAATGCTTTTGTTATATTCTTGCGAATGTTCTCCCAAGTGGACTGCCATTTACCTATAAGGTTGGCTTGTTCAATGATTGTCTGTTCATCTTCATCATCACTACAAGCTGTAAAGTTTACAGCCAACATGACCATTAATAAGGTCGTTCCAATTAATCTTAAAGTTCTCATTATTGTTAAATTAATTATGGTTTACGATTGTAAATTACTATATCACTATGTCCATTGTTGTTAAGATATAGTTCGTCTTCAGTAATCTTAACGACAGTGTAAATAGTATTCTCTTCTCCCCAATCAGTTGTATAGTAAATAACGAACATATATCTGTTAGGAAAGTACTCAAATCTACCGCTTAGAGTTTCATTCTCACTTATCTCAGCATAGGTCTTATCCTTGTTAAAGGTAAGTGTTTCACCCTCTGCTTCACCTGTTCCTTGCCAAGTTCCAAGTAATAACTCTAAAGTGTTGTCAGGCTCTTGTTGAACCACTTCGTTAGTAATTTCATCCCCACAGGAACTAACTTCCATGCCTAATGCAACCAATAATGAGGTTGCTAATAATCTAAATGTTTTCATTATCAATTAAAATTTAATCTTGACGTTATATGTTCCGTCAACTTTTAACTCACTCCTTTTAATTTCTGCTTTAATAGTCAGCATATTAGCTCTATTTTAATTAGTCAACAATTAGTCAACATCTGCTTAAAATAGGAGTAAATTAACCAAGAGCAACAGAGTTATATCTGGAGGGGTTGCAAACAAAAAAGGCTCTATTCTATTAAGAATGAGCCTCTTGTTTGTGGACCAGCCTGGGCTTGAACCAGGGACCTCCAGATTATGAGTCTGTTGCTATAACCAACTGAGCTACCTCGTTATCAACACGTTAATTATCTCAGTATAAGTTCTGAGGTCAACAATAGGTCAACACTGAACTTACTATGCAAATTTACTAAAAATCTTATTCACAATGAAACATTCTCCATTGTGATTTGCTTTGGATAAGAATAATCACTAATTTTGTGTTATTCTAAAACAGGGAGTTATGTCAAGAGATGTGGTGAAACAAGAACTATTGGCGAAACTGAAGCAAGAACACTGCTTTTGGTCGTACAATGAAAACTCAATCAAGGATATTCCAGATGATATGCTGATTGAGAAAACCTTGTTACATCTTGACTTGGAAGAAATAAACCAACTGTTTCTAATTTATCCTTTCAAGAAAATCAAGCAGGTGTGGCTGGATTATCTTGTTCCCCAAGCGGAATATCTCTACACGTTGAATCGTTTTTTTGCATGGTATTATTTTAAGGCAAAGAAACCAGATGCTTATATAAAGTCTATGGCTACTCGCCACCTTAATAAAATGTTTGTATGAAAGGTTTAGCTCCACACACGCTGCAAGTTTTTGAAGCCGTTTCTAAGTTGGACTGCATCAAACCCTATCTCTTGGTAGGTGGCACAGCTTTGTCATTGCAAATGGGAACTCGACAAAGTGAGGACTTGGACTTTATGAAATGGCGTACCTCTAAAACAGAGAAAATGGAAGTGGCATGGTATCAGATAGAGAAAGAGCTCGCTGCAATAGGTGATATTCAGCATAAGGACATTTTAGATATAGACCATGTGGAATATTTAGTGTCTGGAGTAAAGTTCTCTTTTTATGCCTGTCCTAAATATTCTCCTGTCAGTATGCCTGTGGAATATCTGAATAATCTCAGATTGGCAGATGTAAAGTCTATTGGAGCTATGAAGATGGAGGTGATGCTACGCAGGAGTAACTTTCGCGATTATTATGATATTTATTCCATCTTAAAGTCTGGTGTACCTATCTGCGATTTGGTATCTTTAGCCCTAACCTACTCTGGACATAAATTGAAATCCAAGAATCTGTTGGCTATGCTCACCAACGGCTCTCGTTTTACAAGAGATTCCCATTTTGAGCAACTTGCACCGATTTATGCTGTAACTGCTCAAGAAATAGAAGATTATATAAAGTTTTGTTTATTATAAACTGCTGCAACATTTTAGTGAATGGGGGCTATATGAGAAGTATTCTTTAGAAATGTAGTAGCTAATAAAAGAAAACAGCATAAGAGTTCCCTCAAATGCTGCTCTGTTAGCTAAATATGAATAAGTTCTTTATTTCACTCTCTGATAAGAGTACTTTAGACCTGTGGGTGTAACTCCGTCTGCTTCCAATTCCTGCACTGATAAGGTCATGGAATTAAGTAACAAAATATCATTGATAATCCATTCTTTTTCATCGTTGTACATTTCATAGAGCTTGTTACCGTCTATCTTGTACTTGCCCACTTCTTTATAAGAGCTATCTTCTGTACTTGTGTATTCAAATGTACCGTCATTCTTATAAGTTACATGGGTAGCAACAGCATCACCGCTTGTCATCTTCCATTTACCTATGATAAGAAGAGAATTATAATCATCTTCTCCTTGTACTGCTCCATTCTCAATATTGACATTTAATGTGACCTCTTTCTTTGTGCCATCATAATATGTAATATTTGCTTTGTATTTCCATGTGTCAGAAGATTTGTCCGTAATGGAATAAGACAATTTTGCTTTAGCTTCATAATCAAAAGGCAAGTTGATATATCTTTGTTCTCCCCACATATTTTGAGCTGTCCTATAATTAATTCGTGCAACTCTTAATTGGTAAGAGCCATGAAAATTATCTATATCTAATCCTGTTCCTACGGCTTCTTCTGCTGACACTTGTTCAAATCGGTATTGAAATGAACCATAACCGTTAGTAGCAATTCTCCTCTCGTACATATTTATATTATCATCATCATATTTCCCATATTTGATAGTATAAACAGTATCACCTGCAAGTGTGTAACAACAATCATGTATGAAGCTGTATTCATTATTGTACCAATTAGGAATGAATGTGTTAATGTGCCAAGCTCCCACAGGCATAATATCACTCATTTTAGAATTTCCTCCATTTACGAATAGTATTCTTGTGAATGAAGATGTTCCTCCAAAGAAATCAAGCAATGTTACAAAGTCCTTATTGGATTTCAGATGATATTTTCCATTAGATAATCCAATAGATTTAACTCTGACCTCTTCATATTCTCCATAGCCCTTATATATTTGATAGATGGTATCAATCTTTACATTATCCACCCACTCAAAGACCTTAGTCTTAGTTGCATATTGGAATAGATTTATCATTAGATACCCTTTAGATGTAATTCCTGTAAATTCGATAGTATCACCTTTGTCTTCGAATCGTTTACAGGTCATATTCTCGTAATCATCAATGTACTGTGAGTATTTTTTTTCTAAATCAGAACCATTGGGGTCAAAGTTAATAACTGGTTCTCTCTCTAATTCATCATCGCCACAAGAACTAAATCCTGTGCATACGGCAACTAATAATGACGCTGCCAATAATCTAAATATTTTCATTATCGAGTTTAATCTACGCTCACCTGTTCCCTACGGTAAGCCATAAATAAAAGAGGTGTGGGAACATACTGCCTTATCTCGTGGTGGGCTTCTCGCATTGCCTCGGTACGGATAAAGCAATAGCCCACACCATAAGACGATATATCTCAGCCCAAGACAGGGTAAGTATATAGCTATGATGTGGTGCTACTGCTATCATCTTCGTACCGTTAAATTTTGCGAGAATTTACCACGGAAGATAATTTCAATAACACCTTTCGTTAAATATGCCCTTCCAACTCCCTATCTCATTAGTTCATTGGAATTGGTGCAAAGATAATGAAAGGTTTTAAATCACTAAGCATGGAGTGAGGAGAAATAGTAAATCTCCTGCTCTCAAACATAGTCTGAATAAGATATTTAATCAGAGTTGCATCTGAACTCTGTAAATCCATGTGGGTATCAAATTCACTTCTCCCCATATAAAGACCAAATTCTGAATATTCTTACCCACCTTGAATTATCATCTTCAAGTCTGCATTTTGGTGGATATTCAAGAAGTGCTACCTGCGACATGATTAATAAGAGTTGAGATAATCCTAAAGTCTGTAAATTAATGAAATTGAATTACTTCTATAAGACTGAAATGCCAAACTGCCAAGATTGGACTTTAGATATATCTAAGCTCAAAATTTTATGGATTTGGGACAGAACCATTCAGACCACTATAAAGATGTATCTTAATAATCCTGTCCCAATAATCAGAAGCTCAAACAGTCATAAGTCTGTAAGATTTCTTCCTGCCTTAATCCCAAGTATCTTTTAGTAATGGCAATAGAACTATGGTTGAACAGTTCCATGAGCTTTACTAATGCCAACTCTGCGTTATCGCTGTTCATGTTATAGACCTGTCTACCCAAAGTCTTTTTAAGAGAATGATAGCTAAAGTTCTTAATCTTTAGCCTGTACTTCTTCTTCACCTCTTTAAGAAGGATATTGATTCTCTGAACTGTGAAGATAGTGCCTTTCTGACTTACTAAGATGAGGTTCATCGCATCAGACCATATAAGATAGTCTGCCATTGTGCTTGAATATTTGAGTGACATAATGTTCTGTTTTATAATGAAACGAATAGAAGTGAATGTTAATTCTGAGTTGGATTTACTAACTCATTGATTACTAAAGAAACATTCACTAATTATCAAAGTGAATATGATAAGGAACCCAACCTAGAAATTGAGTGCCCTCTACCTTATTATAGTTCTCCTTCATCAGCGAAGCTGTAATATCCTGCATCTGTAAGTATGAGGTGGTCTAAAACTGTAATTCTCATAAGTCTTGCAGCATCCTTTACCTATTTAGTAATTTCCATATCCTGCCTGCTTGGGTTCATGTTACCGCTTGGGTGATTATGAGCAAGGATAAGAGCTACTGAATTGGTAAGCAATGCAGCTTGTAGAATTACTCTGACATCAGCACAAGTTTCAGTAATTCCACCCTCTGATATGAGAGTATAGCCTAAAACTTGGTTGGATTGGTTTAGAGACAAGACTTTGAAATATTCTTTGTAACAGATTGTATCCTCCTTATAGGTAGGAAGCAAGTATTTATAATCATCCTCTGAACTGGCGACCTTATGCAGATTCTTGAATTTGGGTTTGTTGGATAGTTCCACTTCACCCACAGTATAATCTATATTCATATTGTTGCTAATTGTTAGAGTGTCTAAACAGAAAAAGGACACCTAATTTAATAGATGCCCTTTCAATTAATAGTATGTATGAGTTAGTTTACTTCTTAGAGTAATGGTGCTTCATGGAGAATATATGCACTTCTATCTTATCATCGTTTACAGAGTAAACAAGACGATGTTCTGCGGTGATTCTCCTTGACCATTTACCAGTCAATTCATATTTTAGTGGTTCTGGCTTCCCAATTCCAGTATAAGGATGTTCTGCAATATCGTTCAGTAAAGCTGTAATCTTATTCAGAATGATCTTATTGCCACTCTGTGAGAAGAATAGATATTCCTTCCGTGCTTGGTCAGATAATATTATTCTGTACATGATGCTCGCTTTAAAAAGTCTTCTATGCTTTCTCCATCTTTCTGTGCTATATAATTGCCATTCTTTATATCTTCCTCACCTTGACGTATAGCTTCCATTGTTGCAGGTGAGGACATTATATATTCAGTCTCTTTCAATGAATTGTATTCATCAAGGGAAATCATCACTACTCCTTTACCATTACCACGATTGACGATTACAGTATCGTAATCATCAATTACTGAATCAATATAATCTTTAAGATTTGCTCTTAAATCTGTGTAATTGGCTGTTCTCATAAATCCTTCTTTTTATAATGCAAATATATGTACTTATTTGCGTACTCGCAAATATAATTAGTTAATTATTAACTATGAAGAAAGGGAACTAACTTAATGATGTCCCTTCCTCTCTCAATCAACAATCCATGTGCACCATTGTACAATGTTTTTCCATTTTAAATGGAATATTATATGAAGTATATTACATTGTATTATAGTTGATTATGCTGATTCTTGCAGCCGTTTTTAAAGAATGGCAAATTCGGCTGCAAATCGGCTGCAAAAGTAACTTGTTTATGGCTTGAATTGAGGGGTAATTAAAAAAGGAATGGTATGAGGTGCTTTAACCTGTTATTTAAGCCAAGTTCACCATAAAATAAAAACTCCTGCAATCACAAGGATTACAGGAGTTTATCTATATGTAATTGTCTAAATTACTTAGCCAGAGCCTGAGCTACGTCAACCGCACAAGCCACTGTACATCCTACCATCGGGTTGTTACCGATACCCAGGAATCCCATCATTTCTACGTGAGCAGGAACTGATGAAGAACCAGCGAACTGAGCGTCTGAGTGCATACGACCCATAGTATCGGTCATACCGTATGAAGCAGGACCTGCAGCCATGTTATCCGGGTGAAGAGTACGGCCTGTACCACCACCTGATGCTACTGAGAAATAAGGCTTACCAGCAAGAACACGTTCTTTCTTGTAGGTACCAGCAACCGGATGTTGGAAACGAGTCGGGTTAGTAGAGTTACCTGTGATAGATACGTCTACACCTTCTTTCCACATGATAGCCACACCTTCGCGAACGTCGTCAGCTCCGTAGCATTTCACTTTTGCACGAGGACCGTCAGAATAAGCGATTTCACGAACTACTTTCAGTTCACCTGTGAAATAGTCGAACTCAGTCTGAACGTATGTAAATCCGTTGATACGAGAGATGATCTGTGCAGCGTCTTTGCCCAAACCGTTCAAGATACAACGCAGAGGTTCTTTACGTACTTTGTCTGCTTTAGCAGCGATTTTGATAGCACCTTCGGCAGCAGCGAATGATTCGTGACCTGCCAGGAATGCAAAACATTTAGTTTCTTCGCGAAGCAACATAGCAGCCAGGTTACCATGACCGATACCTACCTTGCGGTCGTCGGCTACAGAACCCGGAATACAGAATGCCTGCAGACCGATACCGATAGCTTCGGCAGCTTCAGCAGCGTTTTTGCAACCTTTCTTCAATGCGATGGCAGAACCTACCACGTAAGCCCACTTGGCATTTTCGAAACAGATAGGCTGAGTTTCTTCACAAGTCTTATAAGGATCCAGTCCGGCAGCTTCGCAGATTGCGTTAGCTTCTTCGATGTCTTTGATGCCGTTAGCGTTCAGAGCAGCGATGATCTGTTTGATACGACGGTCTTGGCTTTCGAATTTTACTTCTCTAATCATATTCTTTCCTCCTTATAATTATTCGTGACGTGGATCAATTTTCTTAACAGCTCCCTGTTCTTCAGTTACACGTCCGTAAGTACCTGTAACTTTCTTCAATGCTTCGTTAGCATCAGTACCCTTCTTGATTTCGTCCATGAACTTACCCATGTGAACGAATTCGTAACCGCAGATTTCGTCGTTCTTGTCCAGGAAAACGTTCTTGATGTAACCTTCAGCCATTTCAAGATAACGGGGGCCTTTGGCCAAAGTACCATACAAAGTACCTACCTGGCTACGAAGACCTTTACCCAAGTCTTCCAGACCGGCACCGATAATCAGACCGCCTTCTGAGAAAGCCGACTGAGTACGTCCGTAAACGATTTGAAGGAAAAGTTCGCGCATGGCTGTGTTGATAGCATCACAAACCAAGTCGGTATTCAATGCTTCCAATACAGTCTTGCCCGGAAGAATTTCGGCAGCCATGGCAGCTGAGTGAGTCATACCGGAACAACCGATAGTTTCTACCAATGCTTCCTGGATGATACCTTCTTTTACGTTAAGGGTTAGTTTACAAGCACCCTGCTGGGGAGCACACCAGCCAATACCGTGTGTCAAACCAGAGATGTCTTTAATTTCTTTTGATTTTACCCACTTTCCTTCTTCAGGAATAGGAGCCGGTCCGTGATTAGGACCTTTCTTCACAACACACATGTGTTCTACTTCGTGTGAATAAGTCATATTCTTTACGTTTTTTGGTAATAAAATAAATATTCGTAAACCACGTGAAAAGGTTAGTTATTCTTTTCGCCTACAAAGTTAGTCGTTTTATTCTTTTCTGCAACTCGTTGCCCGTCACTTTTTATCTTTAAATTAAATAAATTTATTGTAGGACAGCATTTTGCAAACTAGAGTTGCCAAAATGTTTTTTCTTTCCGATGAAAACTCTATCTTTGTACCTATATTATAAGGATAGGAATGGAAGCAAATAAAATAGCAATTACGGACGAAGCCCTGCGCCGGGGTGCGGAAGAGGGCATGGATGGTTTCTTGAAAGTGTTTATAGATAAATACTTGGAGGTGACAGGGGGAGTGATCAATGCGGAGACCATGCCTTTGCTCAATGGTTGCCAGCATTCATTGTTGGGGTATCATTTCTTGCGTGAGGAAATAAATGAAGGTGGTTTTGTGCAACTGATACAGAATGGATACGGGCCTTATATCTTTGATAATCCTTTTGCGAAAGCAATGCGGATGTTTGGAGCGAAAGAACTGGCCAGACTGATTTATAGCGCGAAGAAAATATATGATGAGAATCGTGCTGATTTGGAAAAGGACAGGGATGATGAGGAGTTTATGGCTATGTATGAGCAATACGAGGCTTTTGATGATCTGGAAGAGGAGTTTATGGATCTGGAAGAATTGATAACTGCCCAGATTGCGGAATATGTGGACGATCATATTGAGGAGTTTGCGGAGATTGTATAACAAGGATTCTTGTGTACGTTTGTCTGATATGAATTCATGGATTTTGATATAAAAAAAGTAAGTTAGCTTCCATGGCCAAGTAAGATATGTTCGTTGGCTGACGAACCTATGTTACTTGCTCAAGTAAGTTAACTTACTTTTTCTGTCTTGTTGTTCCGGTGCCATTTATTGTTTTTTGATAAACCAACCTTTGATATAGGCGGTTGCCAGCACGGCAAGACCTGCCGCCAGACAGATTCCTGCAAACATCAGTCCGTAACCGTTCAGGAAAGCTACCGGAGCGAAAGTTATCAGAGATATTTCTACCGGAGCGATGAACAAGTAAGCCAGTGCATAGCTGTCCAGGCAGCGGCTCTTCATCTTAGGATCCACAACGCGGAGCAGTGCGATGCCCATAGCCATAGTACCTGTAAACCATCCCCATGTGAAGATGGCTTTTTCGAACCAGCAGTCTTTCATTAATTTGCGTGACATGACGAGAACATAAATCAGGGTTACGATCAATCCCGAAACCAGCAGGATTAATAGGGGCGCGATGTATTCTACCACCACCGATATTTTTATGGAAGCAATGCCAAATGCTACCAGAAAATCGGTAAAAGCTCCGCTGATATGTCCTATGGTTTGCGGGCAGACATAATCACTGGTTTTTGTCCGGTCGAATATCTTTCTGATGAATATACCCACCACAAACGCGCAGCTGAATACCGGCAGTTCAAATCCCGGCATAAAGTGGGATACTGCTTTGCTGATGCAGTATCCGCCCAATGCTATCACCGCTACAATGATAAGATTGAAGGTCAGCGGGTCGATGGAGATGGAAGAGCAGGAACTTTCACCCATGCTTTCCCGTTTGTCGCCGGGCAACAGGCCGGTCTGTAACTCGTGAGGAAGGTCATCGTAATTGGCAAGGAAGGAGGTGTGCCCTTTCTTTGTCCCCCATTTTATAATGACCAGTCCGATAATGACTGCCGCTACGATACCGAAGGTGGCGGCAGTCATGGCTAGAGTCAGAATCTCGTCATATCCGAACTGGCTGAAAGCCTGTCCGATGGCTGCCGCTGTACCGTGCCCGCCGCAATAACCGCTTGGCATAGTGATGCCGAAGGCAGGATTCAAGGGCCATATTTGGTTCAGGACAAGCAATCCCAACAGTCCCCCGAAAGCCCATTGCAACAACATTCCTGCCTGTGAATATGCCCACATGCTGCCTATATTGGCACCATCTCCTTTGGCTGCCTTTTGTGAGGTGAGGGGGAGGGCGCCGAAAATGAAGGCTATCAATATGCCGGCATAAGTTCCTGTTTGGGTGGAGAGAGGAATGAGGCCGAATCCGTGAGGCCCCAAGGCCAGTCCCATAAACCCGGCCAAGAGGCTGGGTGGGATGAACAGTTTTTGGATGAATCTTATTTTTACTCTCATGAGTTTGCCGAGCAGCAGCAATACTGAGATGATGCCTGTGTCGACAAAGAGTGTCCAAGGGGTGAAATCGGTCATAAATCTAGGGCTTGTTTGGACGTATTCGTTGAAGAATACAGCGTTCATAAATAGTTTGTTTTACCGAACCGGTAGGAATGGAAATTTATCTCATCGGCAAAAACAATGTACAGGTATCATCTGCACTAAGTTTCCATTGAATGGATTGCAGTTGATAATTCTTGATGTCCAATTCATCATTGCTACAGCAAGAGTATGTAAACAATGCACATAGAACGATGAGCAATGTTTTATATGATTTTTTGAGTGTTAGCATAATATTCTAGGTTTTATGGTGATTGGGTTGTTTTGTTCCAAAGATAAGAATAAAGTGGCAATATGGCTAAACAGTTTGTCCTTTTATGTATTAATTTTTATTAATGGCCTAATGGCGGATAGATTACAAGTGAATTTTGGTGAAGAAAACAGTTAAAATAAAAGATAAGGTAAGTCTTGCCGGGAAATGAGATATGAATAAAAATAATGTTAAAAAGCAAGTGGTAATGCAGTATTTAAGCCAATTATTCATTTAATCATTAAAACAATAAAAAGAATCAAGTTTGTTTCTTGGAAACAGATTCTTTTATTTAATTTTGCAAACTCTAATAATTATAAAGAAGAAAATGAAAAAAATGAAGTTGGCAGCAATATTTGCTGGGTTAGTGTCGGTGTTTACTTTTAGTTCTTGTTTGAATGATGGTGATGGCGGTCCCAATTATGATCTTTATGAGATCGTTACAGTGGAAGAAGGCAGTATTTTCGGTGGAGCTGTTCTGAAAGGTGATGCATGGGGTTATACTTATACTCCGGTGTCCTCAAGTGTCTTGGCCGGTCTTAAAACATCAGATGGCAGTTATTACAAGCGTGCGCAGGTAGGAATCAAGTTGATGGAAGGAGAAGTGATCACAGAAGGAAAGAAGTCTTATAAAGTAAGTGAGGTTGGTGTAATGACTGTTTTGAATTATAAGGATTTTAATCTTCAGCCCGATACTTTGAAAAATGATTATGCATTAGTTTCATTGGAAGATGCTAATAATAAGATATGGGCCATAAATGGATATGTTAACGTACCGTTTACTTTCAAGACTAAAGAACAGTTGAGCATGAATGATTTTCATTTATATGCTGTAGGAGCTAAGGAGGATACATTGGTGACAAGACTTCGACAGACAAAAGGTTCTGATGATGCATATCAGACAGGAAGTGCTTTGATTAGTTTCCACATGCCTTTTAATAGAGGTGAGTTTTTTGAAATCTTAAATAATGTACAACCCAAAAATGATACTATCGTAGTTAAAGTAACAGCTAAGGGAGAGAACGATAAAGAACTTGTTTCTACAGTGAAATGTAGTTTCACAAATATGCAAGGATATTAAAAATATTTTATATATTATATAGTAAAATCCTCTTCGACAACAGTTGGAGAGGATTTTTTTGTAGCTTTTGAGCAGTTGGGCAAATCTTGATATTACTTTGGCTTTAAGTAAGAGTACTCTTATTTTTCAACCTCCCCGAGAGAAGTATGCGTTTTTTTATTCGTTTATTCCAGTGAATTAATTACCTTTGCATCTCATTGAAGTTGAACCGAGGTAAATAGATTAGGCATTGAACTACAAAGATTTATTTAAGCGAGTAATTGCGCTGATTTCATCTCCGGCAAAAGCGTGGGAGGAAATCAGCCGGGAAGAGGATAGGCGTAAAGTGTTGGGTGCATTTGTTTATCCTATGATAGGTTTGTGCGGTTTGTCCGTTTTTATAGGTACGTTTATTGGGAATACGGCGGGAGTCGCTGCTTTCCAAATAGCGATGACACGCTGTTGTGCCGTATTTGTATCCTTGTTCGGAGGATATTTTCTGGCGGCATACGCCATAGACCAATTAGGAAAGAAACTGTTGGGACGTGGAGACCAATATGAACTGAACCAGCAGTTTGTGGGTTATTCTATGGTGGTGACTTTTGTGCTCGATATGGTCAGCGGGCTATTCTCTATTTCCATCCTTCATTGGATATTGCAATTCTATACCGTATTTGTGGTGTTCGAGGGTGCGCGTACTCTGATGAAGGTGAATGAGACGAAACTGACACGATACACCTTGATTGCTTCGGTCATTATAATTGTTTGTCCGGCATTGATTGCCACTGTGTTTAATGAGTTATCTGTTATTTTGAATTAATGAAACCGACTCCTGTAAATATAAAGAATAAGCGTGCATCGTTCGATTATGAATTTATCGATACGTACACGGCAGGTATCGTGCTCACGGGTACTGAGATTAAATCCATCCGTTTGGGCAAAGCCAGTCTGGTAGATACCTATTGCTATTTTGTGCAAGGCGAGTTGTGGGTGAAGAATATGCACATAGCCGAATATTTTTACGGCTCATACAATAACCATTCTGCCCGTCGCGAACGTAAATTGTTGCTGAACAAGAAAGAACTGCGCAAATTGGAAGAAGCCGGAAAGAATCCCGGTTTTACGATTGTTCCTGTCCGTCTGTTTATTAATGAGAAAGGACTGGCGAAACTGGTAATCGCATTGGCTAAAGGTAAGAAACAATATGATAAGCGCGAGTCATTGAAAGAGAAGGACGACCGTCGCGAAATGGACCGTATGTTTAAAAGGTAAGTGAAATCCGTGCTGTTCGTACCTAAAAAATAGACTTATGGCTACATTAAAACAACTAATTGACGAGAGAGTTCTCATTCTTGATGGTGCAATGGGGACTATGATACAGAGGTATAATTTGTCTGAACAGGATTTCAGAGGGGGACGTTTTGCTGAGATGCCCGGACAGATGAAGGGCAATAATGACTTGCTTTGTCTTACCCGCCCTGATGTGATAAAGGATATCCACCGTAAATATCTGGAAGCAGGGGCTGATATCATTGAAACAAATACGTTCAATGCCCAACGGATTTCGATGGCGGATTATCACATGCAGGACTTGTGTCGTGAGATTAATCTGGCCGCTGCCAGATTTGCTCGCGAACTGGCTGATGAATATACCGCGAAGACCCCTCATAAACCTAGATTTGTAGCAGGTTCGGTAGGTCCTACCAACAAGACTTGTTCCATGAGTCCGGATGTCAATAATCCGGCCTTGCGTGCTTTGACATACGATGAACTGGCCGCTGCCTATCAGGAACAGATGGAAGCCTTGCTGGAAGGAGGAGTGGACGCACTTTTGATAGAAACTATTTTCGATTCCCTGAATGCCAAAGCGGCCGTTTATGCTGCGGAAACGGCAATGAAGAAAACAGGGCGTGAGGTTCCGCTTATGCTTTCTGTTACTGTTTCGGATATTGCCGGACGTACGCTTTCGGGGCAGACATTGGATGCTTTTCTGGCATCCGTACAGCATGCGCCTGTTTTTTCTATCGGCTTGAACTGCTCGTTCGGAGCGAAACAATTGAAACCTTTTCTGGAAGGGCTGGCCGCACGAGCACCTTATTATATAAGTGCCTATCCCAATGCCGGACTTCCCAACAGTTTGGGACAGTATGACCAGACTCCGGAGGAAATGGCTTCGGAGGTGAAGGAATATATCGATGAAGGATTGGTGAACATTATCGGTGGCTGTTGTGGTACAACGGAGGAATATATTGCCAAATATCAGGAATTGATCGTTTCCGGTTCTGCTTGGGTGCCTCCTCATATCCCTGTTGCCAGGCCCGAACGAATGTGGCTCAGTGGACTGGAACTTTTGGAACAGACTCCTGAAATCAATTTCATCAATGTGGGTGAACGTTGCAATGTGGCAGGTTCCCGTAAATTTCTCCGGCTGATCAATGAGAAGAAATACGAGGAGGCGTTGAGTATCGCCCGCAAGCAGGTGGAAGACGGGGCTTTGGTCATTGATGTGAATATGGATGACGGTTTGCTGGATGCCCGGGAGGAGATGACTACCTTCTTGAATCTGGTCATGGCTGAACCCGACATAGCCCGTGTGCCTGTCATGATCGACTCTTCCAAGTGGGAAGTCATTGAGGCCGGACTGAAATGCTTGCAAGGAAAGTCCATTGTCAATTCTATTTCTTTGAAAGAGGGAGAGGAGCTATTTATAGAACATGCCCGTTTGATAAAAAAACTGGGAGCTGCCGCTGTGGTGATGGCTTTCGATGAGAAAGGACAGGCGGATACTTTTGAACGTAAGATTGAAGTCTGTGCCCGTGCTTATCAAATATTGACAGAGCGGGTGGATTTTAATCCTCATGATATCATTTTCGACCCTAATGTGCTGGCAGTGGCTACGGGTATTGAAGAACATGATAATTATGCGGTGGATTTTATCAAGGCTACGGGATGGATCAAAAAGAATTTGCCCGGTGCACACGTCAGCGGTGGCGTGAGCAACCTGTCGTTCTCCTTCCGTGGAAATAACTATATCCGTGAGGCGATGCATGCCGTGTTTCTTTATCACGCTATCCGTCAAGGTATGGATATGGGGATTGTGAATCCGGCTGCTTCGGTGCTCTATACGGACATTCCTGCTGATGTGCTGGAACGGATAGAGGATGTGGTCTTGAACCGTAGGGCCGATGCTGCCGAACGTTTGATAGAAACTGCTGAGGCCTTGAAAAATACGTCAACCGGAACAGAAGCGGTGAGACTGGATGTATGGCGTGAGGAACCGATGGTAGAGAAACGCCTTCAATATGCTTTGATAAAAGGTATTGGTGATTATTTGGAAGAGGATTTGGCGGAAGCGGTTAAACTGTATCCTAAAGCGGTGGATATTATTGAAGGCCCGTTGATGGAAGGTATGAATAAAGTCGGAGAATTGTTTGGAGCAGGGAAAATGTTCTTGCCGCAAGTTGTGAAGACGGCCCGTACCATGAAAAAGGCTGTAGCTATTTTGCAGCCGCTTATTGAGGCCGACAAACAGGAAGGTGTCCGCAGTGCAGGAAAAGTATTGATGGCTACCGTAAAAGGGGATGTGCATGATATTGGGAAGAATATCGTATCAGTGGTCATGGCTTGTAATAACTACGAGATTATAGATCTGGGCGTGATGGTTCCAGCTGAAACGATTGTCCGGAAGGCTATAGAGGAAAAGGTGGATCTGATAGGATTAAGCGGGCTGATTACTCCGTCATTGGAAGAGATGGCGCATGTGGCTGTAGAGTTGAAGCGTGCGGGATTGGATATTCCTATTATGATTGGAGGGGCCACTACTTCCAAACTGCATACTGCCTTGAAAATAGCGCCTGTTTATGGAGGTCCGGTCATTCACATGAAAGATGCTTCACAGAACGCCTTGGCAGCCGCCCGTTTGCTGAATCCGGAATCTTCTGCTGAGTTCGTGGAGAGGCTGAACAAGGAATATGAGGAACTTCGTCAGAAGAATAGTACCAAACAGGTGAAAACAGTATCTTTAGAGGAAGCGCAAAAGAAGAAATTGAACCTTTGGTCATAACGTTACGACTTTTTTCTTATCTGTTCATTTTATCAAAAAGCTGTTTGCTGTGTAAAAAAAGTATCACCCCTAAAATGAAGTGACCGCCAAACGGTCTGTCCTTTTAGTGGTGATACTTTTTTAATGTTATGGATATATTTCCGGGCTTGTTATAATTTGCTGAGAAATTCATCCGCCTTCTCCAGACTTTCCGTTTTGCCGATATCAAGCAATTGCAAGTCATCTTCTACATAGCACTGGATGTTGACTTTGTGACATACGGAGAGATAGAAATCGATAATGGAATATTTGCCTTTTGGAAGGATATGCAAAATTTTAGGAGTGGTCACTTGTATCCCGCTATAGGCGTATTCCTGATATTTTCCTTCTTCATACCGGAGTCCTGCCGGTTTGGTCTCCATGGTATCTTTATTGATCCAGCCACGTAACAGATTGTTGTCATCAAATAGCAGGTAACGGGAAGTCTTGCGCTGGCTGACTAAAAGGGTGGCACTGATGTCAGGACTATTCTGATGATAATACATAAGACTTTCCAAATCGCAATTGGAAAGGATATCTACGTTGTGTAGTAAGTAGCATTCTTTCCGCATAACTCCTAAGGTCTTTTCGATTATCTCTTCCTCATCCATTCCTTTACTCAGATTCTCGAATATCAGTTCGTACGGAGTTTCGCCTTTTTGGGTGAACATATTCTCGGGATGGTATAATAAGTGGGATGCCTTTTCCAAACCGCCACCGGTATCAAGCAGGCAGTCTGTCTCGTCTGAGATTTCTATGTTGACTCCGAAATTCTGGTTGGCTTCCAGAAAAGCGAGAATCTGGTTGGCAAAGTGGTGTGTGTTAATTACTATATCATTAAAACCCGCAGCTTTCAGTTTCGAGATAATGTGTTCTAACATTGTTTTTCCTCCTACTGTGACTAAAGCTTTGGGACGGGTGTCTGTTATAGGTTTAAGTCGGCTGCCTAGTCCGGCTGCAAAAATCATTGCTCTCATAATGTTCTTTCAAATGTTTGTTCTATATTCTGTTCACGGTGTATCAGTTCTACCTTTACACCGAATTTCTTATGGAGGTGTTCCGCCATGTGTTGTGCCGAATAGACCGAACGGTGTTGTCCGCCGGTGCAGCCGAAGCATACGGACAGATTGCTGAATCCACGTTCCATGTATCTTTTTACCGAAGCATCCACTAAAGAATAGGCGGCGTTCAGGAAGGGAAAAATTTCACCGTCCTCTTCTAGAAAACGAATGACCGGCTCATCCAGTCCTGTGAAAGGTTTATAACGTTCATATTTCCCGGGATTGTTCACGGCACGGCAATCGAACACATAACCTCCACCGTTGCCGGTCGGGTCGTTTGGAATACCTTTTTTATAGGCGAAACTCATGACTTTCACCGTGAGTTGCCGTTTCTTCAAATCATCCTTGAACTGCTTCAGCTCGGTCAGTTCTCTCAGCACGGAGCACAGATAGGGGTATTCGGGATATTCGTTGCGGAGCAACTGCCGCAGGTTTTCAATGGCGTAAGGTACGCTTTGGATAAAATGTGGCTTCTTTTCAAAATAACCGCGGAAACCGTAGGCTCCCAATACCTGCAAGGTGCGGAAGAGTACGAAGTGACGCAGCTGGCTGAAGAAATAATTGCGGTCTACAGGTTTGTATTTACAGAGGGCGTCTATATATTCTTCCAGGAGCTCATTGCGCAGGGTTTCGGGGAATTTGGCTTTTGCCTGCCACAGAAAAGAGGCTACATCATAGAAGAATGGTCCTTTGCGACCTCCTTGAAAATCAATGAACCAAGGCTCGCCGTTTTTCACCATCACGTTGCGGCTTTGGAAATCCCGATACATGAAGGTGGCGGATGAACTGCGCAGCAATACGTCACTCATTTTCTGAAAATCATCTTCCAGCTTGTCTTCCTGGAATTCTAGCCCGGTAGCTTTTAGAAAACAGTATTTAAAATAGTTCAGATCCCACAGGATGGAACGCTGGTTGAATTCAGCTTGCGGATAGCAGCGTGAAAAATCAAATCCGTCTGCTCCGGCAAATTGGATGGAAGGCAGCAGGCGGATGGTTTTGCGCAGTAATTCTTTTTCTTCTTCCGAGAAGACGCTGGTTGCCCGTCCTTTTTCAATGGCGTTGAATAGCAGGATATCTCCTAAATCTTCTTGCAGATAACAATTTTTGTCTTCAGAACAGATGTACACTTCAGGCACAGGAAGACCTTTTTTGCGAAAGTGGGCCGCCATATAAAGAAAAGCTTCATTTTCTTCTTTGGAGGTGCCGTGTACGCCAATCAAGTTTTTTACTCCGGTCAGCCGGAAATAACGTCTGTTGGAACCGGATGAGGGTAGTTCTACAATTTCTTCGGGTATCTCTCCGAGGTAGGTTTGATATAGTTTCTGTAAATCTTCTGTAATCATAATCATATTTTGGAACAAAGATAAATATTATTCTCCCTTTCTCGGCTGATTTACAAAGAAAGTTAATATTTTAGTCCCAAATTATGGAAAAGTATCAATAGCCGCTTTTAATAGGGAAGGCGGCTTCATCGCTTGTCGAAGCCGCCTTCGTGAAGAAGTTAATCCCCTTTAAATTTCACCTGTCTTATAAAATATCTTTCGGACAGTCCTGGAAAATAGTGTTGCCCAAGTTTTTTGAAGGGCTGTTCATGATAAAGTGTTTACCATTTATTATAATGGATATTTTCAACATTGAATTTATCTTTGGCTTCTTCCTTATGTTGTGGATAGCCCACCGGAATCAGGTTGAACGGAATGATATAATCGGGCAAAGACAGTACGGCTCTTACTTTTGCGATGCGGTCACTTTCCGGATAAACAGCTGTCCATACGGCCCCCAACCCCATTGACTCTGCCGCCAGTAACAAATTTTCGGATGCGGCGGAGCAATCCAGCATCCAGTATCGGTCTGTTTCTCCGTTCAGAGCTTTGCTTAAATCACCACAAACCACGATGGCTAGTGGAGCCTGTGCCGCCATCTTGGCATAAGGCAGTTCGGTGGCCAGTTTATCCAATACTTTACGGTCATCCACTATCACGAAGGCCCAAGGTTGCTTGTTTACCGCGGTCGGTGCGGCCATGGCGGCTTTTACCAATAAATCCACCTTTCCTTTTTCTACCGGTCTAGGTGTATAGGCACGGACACTTTTCCGGGAAAGTATATTTTCTATAGCTGTGGTTTTTCCTGTCTCTTCCTTTTTCGTTTCCATATTGTTACAACCTCCTATAATTAGTAATGCTGCTGAAAAAGTAACAGTTGTCAGAACTTTAAAGATTGTTGCCACATTCATTTTTATGATTGGTTAATAATTGAGATGAAATTCTACCACAGCTTCAATTCCTTTACGGAATATATCCAGAGAGAAGTTTTCATTGGGCGAATGGATGGCGTCACTTTCCAGACCGAAGCCCATGAGAACGGTTTTTATACCGAGTATCTGTTCAAAATCACTGATGATAGGAATGCTTCCTCCACGGCGTACGGCAAGTGGTTTCTTTCCGAATGCTTTAGCAAAGCCTTTTTCGGCAGCCTGGTAGGCGGGCAGGGTGATGGGGCATACATATCCTTCCCCCCCGTGCATCGAGGTTACTTTTACTTGTACATATTCCGGAGCAACAGACTGGATATAGTCCGCAAACAATTGGGAAATTACGGCATGATTCTGATGCGGAACCAGCCGGCACGATACCTTGGCGTATGCTTTTGAGGGCAATACGGTTTTTGAACCTTCGCCTGTATATCCGCCCCAGATGCCGCAAATGTCAAAAGAGGGACGGCAGCTGTTACGTTCTAAAGTGGAATATCCTTTTTCGCCTTTCAGTGCTTTTACACCGATGGCTTCCATGTATTTCTTCTCGTCGAAAGGAATTTGTGCAATCATCTCACGTTCGGCAGCCGGTACTTCCTCTACATCGTCATAGAAATGGGGGATGGCGATGCGTCCGTCTTCGCCAATGACTTGGGCGAGCATACCGCACAAGGTGTTGATAGGATTAGCTACCGCTCCACCGAAGTGCCCGGAATGGAGGTCACGGTTCGGACCGGTCACTTCTATTTCCCAATATGCCAGACCTCGTAAACCTGTTGTCAGAGAGGGAAGGTCCGAACCTAGCATGCTGGTATCCGAAACAAGGATTACATCGGCTTTCAGCAGTTCCTTATGTTCCTTGATGAAGGCATTCAGACTGGGAGAGCCTATTTCTTCCTCCCCTTCGAAAATGAATTTCACATTGTGTCTCAGCAGTCCGTTCTTTACTACATATTCGAATGCTTTGACTTGGATCATGGCTTGGCCTTTATCATCGTCAGCGCCACGTGCCCAAATGTGCCCGTCGCGAATTTCAGGTTCAAAAGGTTGGCTTTTCCAAAGGTCCAACGGCTCGGCAGGCATTACGTCATAATGGGCATAAATCAAGAGGGTAGGGGCATCATCGCTTACATGCTTTTGTGCGAAAACCAATGGATTGCCTTGTGAGGGCATTACCATGGCTTCGTCTGCTCCGGCTGCCAATAAAAGTTCTTTCCAACGCAAGGCGCAGGCCAGCATGTCGTCTTTATGTTCGGGTAAAGCACTGATACTGGGAATACGGATGAGGCTGAAAAGCTCTTCCATGAAGCGTGCTTCATTTTCTTTGATATATTGTCTTATTTCCATAATTGAATGATTCTTATAGTTGTGTAGTTCTGTCTATCAGATAATAATCCAGAATGGTCATGGCAGCCATGGCTTCTACAATGGGGACGGCACGTGGCAGCACGCAGGCGTCATGACGTCCTTTGGCTTTCATGGTCGTATCTGTGCCATTGATATTTACGGTATGTTGCTCCATCAGGATGGTGGCGACTGGCTTGAATGCCACGCGGAAGTAAATGTCTTGTCCGTTGCTGATACCTCCTTGTATTCCTCCGGAGTAATTGCTCTTTGTTTCTATCCGTCCGTTGTTATTATAGAATACGTCATTCTGTTCGCTGCCTTTTAGTTCCATGGAGTCGAAACCTTGTCCGTAAGAGAAACCTTTTACAGCGTTGATACTTAGCATGGCATTGCCCAGTGCGGCATGTAACTTCCCGAATACCGGTTGGCCTAGTCCGATGGGGCATCCTTTGATGACACAGCTCACTACACCACCTATTGTGTCACCTTCTCCTTTGATTTTCCAGATAAGTTCTTCCATTTCCTTTGCTTTCTCCGGATCGGGACAACGCACGTCGTTTGTTTCTATCAAGTCGAGGTTATAACTCTTGTAATCTTTATCTAGTTTGACAGGTCCTACCTGTGAGGTATAGGCGGTGACACTGATTCCTAATTGTTTCAAGGCTAGTTTGGCTAAAGCTCCTGCCACTACACGCGAGATCGTTTCCCGTGCTGAAGAGCGTCCTCCGCCACGATAGTCACGGATTCCGTATTTTTGCATGTAGGTATAATCTGCATGCGAGGGGCGGAAAAGGTTCTTGATATTTTCGTAGTCGTTTGAATGTTGGTTCTTGTTCCATACCACAAATCCGATGGGGCAGCCGGTGGACTTGCCTTCGAATACTCCTGAAAGGAATTCCACAGCATCGGGTTCCTTGCGGCTGGTGGTGAGTAATGACTGTCCGGGACGGCGGCGGTTCAGTTCCTGCTGAACGAAATCCATATCAATCTTAATGCCGGCAGGGAAACCGTCAATGACGCCACCTACACCTGGTCCGTGGGATTCGCCGAAACTGGTTAACCGGAAAATATTACCAAATGAATTGAACATATTGCTTGTAGTTTTAAAAGTTTCTTTCCGTAAAGATAATAATTTTAGGGATAATATACTTGATTGTTACTGAAAAATTAGCAGAATGGATAAAAATAGGGTACGGATTGTATGAATTTTACGGTTTTTCTTATTCCAAACTGTAAAATTCATACAATCCGTACCCGGAAACTGTTTCTGAAGGATGGAAACAGGTATCTTTTAAGAGTTAGAATTCTACCTTAGGTGCTTTATCGGCTCCTTCCTCAGATTCAAAATATGGGCGTTTGTCAAATCCGAACAGGCCGGCAAGCAAGTTACGGGGGAAAGTGCGGATGGCTGTGTTGTATGCGCGTGCTGTGTCATTGAACCTTTTGCGTTCCACACTGATCCGGTTTTCAGTACCTTCTAGTTGTGCTTGCAACTCTTTGAAGTTCTCGTTGGCTTTTAAGTCGGGATAGGCTTCGGTGATAGCGAGCAGGCGGCTCAATGCGCTACCTACTTCGCCTTGTGCCTTTTGATAGGCTTGCATTTTTTCGGGGGTCAGATCATCGGCGCTGATCTGCATTTGGGTGGCTTTGCTACGGGCATCCACTACGGCTTGAAAAGTTTCTTTTTCGTGTGAGGCGTATCCTTTTACTGTATTTACCAGGTTGGGAATCAAATCGGAACGGCGTTGGTACTGATTTTCTACATTGCTCCATGCTGTGCTGACAGATTCGTCCATTTTTACCATGCCATTATAAGAGGTTACTCCCCAAATGGCAATTAATACAATGACTGCTATTACAATAATTGTTGACTTTTTCATACGTGTTTACTATTTTAAATAATGAATACTCTTGTTCTCAGAAACGGCTTCCGGCTCCTCCGCCTCCAAAACTTCCACCTCCAAAACTTCCACCTCCGAAGCTTCCTCCGCTGAATCCTCCACCGCTTCCACCATGGCCGCCAAAGAATCCGCCTCCCATTCCACCTATGAACGGACCTCCACCGCGGGGACCTTTGTAATTTTCATCCCTGGACTGTTCCTTGCGTCTGAGAATGTGTCCGCAATTCCTGCATTGATAGACCACTTCTTCAGTCTTTGTTCCGTTGCTCCGGTCTATGACTCTGGAAGAGAGACGTTGTAGTTTATGTTTTTTACAATTTGGACAGCGTGTCTTACGCCAGCTTACATACAAGCCCAGACCAATAAATCCTCCGAAAATCACAAAGAAAATGATGATGAATCCCAGTGAATCATCTTCGCTTTCATCATTGTCTGTATTTTCCATGGAACCATCCAGATAACCGTTTACGGCTTGTACGCCTGCCACCATGCCGGCATCCCAATTGTTGTCCTTGAAATAGGGCAGCATATAGCGGTTCTGGATTCGTTTGCAGATGGCATCCGGCAATATGCCTTCAAGACCGTATCCGGTGGCGAATTGCACGCACCGCTCGTCGGTGGAGAGTAAGATGACCAGTCCGTTATCACGCTCTTTTTGTCCTACCCCTATTTCCTGTCCCAAGCGGTGGGCGAAATCAAAACAATCGCCTCCCTCTATGCCTGTTACTACCACTATCAATGTTTGTATGCCTGTCTTTTGTTCTAAAGCGTAGAGGATACTGTCCATGGTGGTGACGGCGGCTGGCGAAAGGATATCGTCGGGATTGCTGACATAGCGGGTGCGGTTTTGCAAATGCACCATCGGTATGTCTTTTATGGCATATTCTTTGGCTTGCAGGTGGGCGGAGCCAAGGAGTATGAAGAAGGTTAGTAAGAATGTTAATTTTCTCATCGGATGTATGGGTCTACAAATGCTTTTACTTTTTGGGTATATTCTTCGGTGTTGAACAGATAGGAGTGCGCATGGTCTGCTTCCGGAACCACCCATAATTCTTTGGGCTGAGGTTTTGCCTCGTACAATTGGTACACCATCCATGTGGGTACGTAGTCGTCTTTGTCACCATGGATGAAGAACATGGGCAGATGGCATCGGGCTACCTGCTTCAGTGCGGATGCTTCTTTGAATCCCCATCCATATTCCAACCGGCATAGCCAGTCGGCGGTGTACATCAACGGGAATTGGGGCAAGCCGAACTGTTCTTTCAGTTCTTTGGAAAATTGGTCCCATACGTTGGTATATCCGCAGTCCTCGACAAAACATTTCACATAGTCGGGCTGCGGTTCGCCCGAAACCATCATAGTGGTGGCTGCACCCATAGAGATGCCATGTACTGCCATGCGGGTGCTGTCACCATAAATCCGATGGGCAACTTCCATCCATTGCATCACGTCTTTGCGGTCTGCCCATCCCATTTGTATGGCATTTCCACCG
The DNA here is from genome assembly GCF_054653615.1 of Phocaeicola sartorii JCM 17136 = DSM 21941. Taxonomy (NCBI): domain Bacteria; kingdom Pseudomonadati; phylum Bacteroidota; class Bacteroidia; order Bacteroidales; family Bacteroidaceae; genus Phocaeicola; species Phocaeicola sartorii. The sequence continues at coordinate 3,473,199 of NZ_BAAIFW010000005.1, read as the reverse complement.
CTCAGGCCGGTGTTGCGCAAATCAGGCAGGAGGATATTGAAATCCAGTTTCTTATTGTATAGATATCCTATCATCATCATGCGGATGGCATTGTCTGTATATCCGTGTACAATGACTGCCGTTCTGGCTGTCGGATGGCTGGACGCCACATAGTAGGCATGCAGTTTTACGTGGTCGGGAGAATAGATAAAGGTATCTTTCAGTGCTTGGGCCTGTTTCAAGCTATCCACCCACGGCTTCAGGCAGGGGTAGGTCTTGAACATATATTGCCAGGAACTTTCCAGATCCTTTCCTCTGTTTTCAGGACGCAAGGAATAGTCCAGCATATATTGACTGGCTCCAAGCAGGGCGATAATAAGCAGAACGAATATGCAACTCGTCCCTATAATCAGTTTTTTTCTTTTCATACTTTATCTATTTGTTCCATATATCCCATGCACCAAAGGCTTGCAATAAGAGCATTTCCAAACCGTTTTTGGTGATAGCTCCTTTGTCCGCCCCCTTTTTCATAAAAAGGGTAGTGTCTGGATTATATAACAAATCATAAAGCAAATGGTTGGGTGTGAGATCTTGGTATGGAATATCGGGATATTCGTCAGCGCGTGGATACATACCTACGGGAGTACAGTTGACAATCACTTTGTACTCATCCATGATATCGGGAGTGAGCTGATCGTAAGTCAGCATTCCTTCACGCTGGTTTCGTGATACGAATTTGTATTCCAGACCTAATTTTTTCAGTCCGTAGGCAACCGCTTTCGAGGCTCCTCCTGTTCCTAGAATCAGAGCTTTTTTGTGCTGGGGTTCCAGCAAAGGTTCAATAGATTGAGTAAAACCGATCACGTCGGAATTATAGCCAATCAATTTGGTCTTGCCTTTTTGGCGGACAATTTTGATTACATTGACGGCTCCGATGGCTGCCGCGTCTTTATCCAGTTCGTCCAAATAAGAGATAACTTGTTCTTTATAAGGTATAGTGACATTGAGTCCTGCCAAATCAGGATTGGCCAATAACACAGAAGGCAGTTCCTTGATGGATGGAATTTCGAAGTTCGCATATTCAGCGTCAATGCTTTCCGAATGAAACTTTTCATTGAAAAAGTTCTTTGAGAACGAGTGTCCCAACGGATAACCTATCAAACCATATTTTTTCATAAACTCTATACTTTAAATCATTTCGTTGCTAAATAAAGCGTACAGATACCTAGTGTCAGCCGTTTGAAACTCACCTGGCTGAATCCGGCTTTACGGATGATGCCCGTCATCACTTCACCCTGTGGAAAGGCTTTGATGGACTGAGGCAGGTAAGTGTAGGCGCTACGGTCTTTAGAGAGTAGTTTGCCCAAAGTGGGAATGACTATCTTGGAATAGACAGCATATAGCTGTTTCATGGGAAACCAGCCGGGTTCGGAGAGCTCCAGAATGACTAGTTTTCCGTTGTCTTTCAGTACGCGGTGCATTTCGCGGAGTCCTTTGTCAAGATCCTCAAAATTGCGTACACCGAATGCTACGGTGATAGCGTCAAAGCGTTTGTCGGGGAAGGTGAGGGCTGTACAGTCTTCTTTGGCGAAGGAGATGTGGCCGTCCAGTCCGGCGGCTTTTACTTTTTCGCGTCCCACATTCATCATGCCTTCGGATATATCGGTGCCTATCAGCTCTTGGGGGTGAAGTATCTGGCAGGCCTGAATGGCAAAATCGCCCGTTCCGGTAGCTACATCCATGATGTGTTGCGGATGAAAAGGTTTCAGCCAGTTGATGGCTTTGCGGCGCCAGCTTTTGTCAATGTTCCATGAAAGGGCATGATTCAGCTGGTCGTAAGCAGGGGCGATGTTGTCGAACATTTTCTCTACTTGGACGCTTTTCTTTTCGTCAGCGTTGTAAGGCTTGATTTTTTCTTGTGGGTAGTTCATGTTTGATTAAAATTGAAAATTAAAGATTAAAAGGAGAGGCTTGGGGATTTTGAATTCTCATACCAGTCTTTTAATCTTTAATTTTTCATTTTTATTTATTTCAAGTATTCGGTTACGTTCTTTTCTATACGTGCGGCGATGTTTTCAGTGTCTGCTTTCACAAATTTCTCACCGGTGATGTGCTCGAACAGTTCCATATAGCGCTCGCTGATAGAATTTACGATTTCCGGAGTCATTTCGGGAACTTGTTGTCCTTCTTTGCCTTGGAAACCATTTTCCATCAACCATTCGCGTACAAATTCTTTGGAAAGCTGTTTTTGAGGCTCGCCTTTTGCGAAACGTTCTTCATAACCTTCCGAGTAGAAGTAACGGCTTGAGTCCGGAGTGTGGATTTCGTCCATCAGATAGATTGTGCCGTTATGCTTACCGAATTCATATTTGGTATCTACTAGGATCAGTCCGCGTTCAGCAGCTATTTCAGTACCGCGTTTGAACAGAGCCAATGTATATTTTTCCAATATCTCGTATTCTTCGGGAGTAGCCAGACCTTGTTTCAGAATTTCTTCCTTGGAGATGTCTTCGTCATGCAGTCCCATTTCGGCTTTAGTGGTCGGAGTAACGATCGGTTCGGGGAATTTCTGGTTTTCCTTCATTCCTTCGGGGAGTTTCACACCACAGATTTCGCGAACACCGTTTTTGTAAGCACGCCATGCGCTGCCGCACAGGTAACCGCGGACGATCATTTCTACAGGAAAGCCTTGACACATGACTCCTACGGTAACCATAGGATCGGGAGTCGCCATTTTCCAGTTGGGGCAGATGTCGGTGGTTGCATCCAGAAACTTGGCTGCAATCTGGTTCAGCATTTGTCCTTTGTAGGGAATACCTTCAGGCAGAACTACATCGAATGCGGAGATACGGTCGGTAGCTACCATTACTAACTTTTCGTCATTGATGTTGTACACATCACGTACTTTGCCGTGGTACACACTTTTCTGTCCCGGAAAGTTAAAGTCTGTTCTTGTTAATGCTTTACTCATGTCTTTATTTGTAATTAAAATCAATAAATTCGTTTTATGTCTTCAATTTTTTTCGCTTCGCTCAGAATGGCATGTATGAAGTTTTTTTTGTTTTTCTTCAAACTTTTCGTATGCTTCCACGATGCGGGTAACCAATTTATGCCGTACAATGTCTTTTTTGTTCAGCTCGATAAAACTGATTCCTTTCACGCCTTTCAGGATTCTCAAAGCTTGTATCAGCCCCGAAGTTTGTGAAGACGGCAAGTCTATCTGTGTCATGTCACCTGTTACAATCATTTTGGTGTTCATCCCCATACGGGTGAGGAACATCTTGATTTGCTGGGTGGTGGTGTTTTGGGCCTCGTCCAATATCACTACCGCGTCATTCAAGGTTCGTCCGCGCATAAATGCCAATGGGGCTATCTGAATCACGTTCAGTTCCATATATTCTTTTAATTTGGCGGCGGGAATCATATCTTGTAACGCGTCATATAGCGGTTGCAGATAAGGATCAATCTTATCTTTCATATCACCGGGCAAAAAGCCGAGTTTCTCTCCTGCTTCTACTGCCGGGCGGCTCAAAATAATCTTTTTGATTTCTTTGTTTTTCAGAGAACGGACGGCGAGGGCGATAGCGGTATAAGTCTTTCCCGAACCAGCGGGGCCGATGGCGAACAGCATGTCGTTCTTTTCGTATTCTTGTACCAGCCTCAGCTGGTTTTCACTACGGGGTACAATCGGTTTTCCCGTTACACTGAACACAATGGTGTCTCCTGTCTTCTCTGTTTGGGGGGAGCGGCCTTTCACAATGTCCAGAATCACTTCTGCTTTCAGTGAATTATATTGGGTGCAATGCTTTTCCAATGCCAATATACTCTCTTCGAAAGCACACATTTCCTCTTCGTCTCCCAATACTTTGATGACATTCCCGCGTGCCACAATTTTTAATTTGGGATACAAAGCTTGTATCATTTTCATGTTGACGTTGTTTACGCCATAAAATATCACAGGATCAATATCCTCTAAAACTATATGTTTTTCTATCATTTAACTAGTTTAGGTACTTTACGTACTCGTTTATAGGCTGCAAATTTAATGAAAGGTTTTCATTGTTCTTATTTTCCGGGCAATTTATTTGCATAAGCTTTCTCGGAAAAAGGATTTTAATCTATCTTTGCGAGGAATTTGAAAAGATAGTTAGGTTATGAATTATATGAAAGGTGCATGTTGCACACTGTTGTCGCTTTTATTTTCCTTGACAGTTTCCTCCGGTTGCAAGGAAAAAGATATGTCTATGAAGATGAACGAACCCCATAATATAAAAGGTGTGATCAGTTACAAACGTAGTTTTGGTGATTTGAATGACACTCATCTCAGTGTGGCGAAGAAAATCGGTATCCGCCCGTTGGCTTCTCGTTCGGAGGCGGAACGGTTGGGCGGCAAATTGGTCCAGATAAAGCCTTGTGAGCGTTATGCCATGGACTCGCTGACGCACTCCATCCCGTTTCTGGTTCCGCAGGCTAGTGCGTTACTGGATACGATAGGGGTCAATTTTCTGGACTCATTGACTTGCAAGGGATTGAATCCTAACCAAATCATAGTAACCTCTGTGCTTCGTACGGCAGATGATGTGAAACGCCTCCGGCGCCGCAATGGAAATGCTTCCGCTAACTCCGCCCATGCTTTCGGGACAACTTTCGATGTCAGTTACCGCCGGTTTTTTAAAGTGGAGGACCCGGATGGACGCCCCATGCAGGATGTCAGTCCGGATACGCTGAAACTGGTCTTGGCCGAGGTGCTCCGTGATCTTCGGAAAGCGGACAGATGTTATATCAAATATGAACTGAAGCAGGGATGTTTTCATATCACCGCACGCTGATTTTCTGAATTTTCATCTAATAGGAGGCTTCACGATGCGATATTTCATCTATTTGGCTTATGATGGGACAAATTATCACGGTTGGCAGATCCAGCCTAATGGTGACAGTGTGCAGGAAACATTAATGCGTGCTCTTTCTACTTTTCTCCGTCGGGAGATAGAGGTGGTAGGGGCTGGACGTACGGATGCCGGTGTGCACGCACGTCTCATGGTCGCGCATTTTGATGATGACCGGGAGCTGGATGTCGCTCAGGTGGCGGATAAATTAAACCGTTTGCTTCCTTCCGATATAGCGGTTTACGATGTGAAGCGGGTGAGGGATGACGCGCATGCCCGTTTTGACGCCACGTATCGTGCTTATAAATATTATGTGACCACCCGGAAAGATCCGTTTGGCCGTCACTATGCCTGGAGGCTTTTTCATTCATTGGATTTTGAGAAGATGAATGAGGCTGCCCGTGTGCTGTTTGATTATACGGATTTTACCAGTTTCAGTAAACTGCATACGGATGTGAAGACGAATAATTGTCGGATTATGCAGGCTGAATGGACGCAGGTGAGCGGAACGGAATGGGTGTTTACTATAAAAGCCGACCGCTTTTTGCGGAATATGGTAAGGGCAGTGGTAGGTACGCTGGTGGAAGTGGGGCGTGGTAAAATGACTTTGGAGGGGTTCAGGAAGGTGATAGAGGATAAGGATCGTTGTTGTGCCGGGAGCTCTGTTCCGGGACATGCCTTGTTTTTAGTGGATGTGGGATATCCGGAAGAACTGTTTATTGTTTCTCCGTCAGATATTTCCAATACCTGACAGGCATATCCTGCCGGTGTTTTCTGGGATTCCGACGTTCTTTGATGCAGATGGACTTGAAGTATGTTTTCCAAAGTTCCTGAAACAGTTTTTCGTTATTGTCCATCAATGTTTCATTCAGCATTCCTGTGACCAGATGTGCCTGATGAGGATCTTCAAAAGTTACTTCTTCTATCTCTGTCAGGTTATAGTAATACCCATATTGCCGCTTTACATCATAAATGAGCCAACGCTGGTCGGCAAACCGGTCTTTGAAATGATCCACAGCCAGTGGCAGTGCATTGAATGAAGGCTCTACGGCTGCAAAGAACGTTCCGTCCGCCGCCTTTTGGAAGCGCACGAACTGCATGAGGCGTATGCGCTCTCCATCTACTCTTTTATAAATTTTCGCAAGTTCCAGCACATCAGGATCGGCAAAATTGGTTTCGATGGAATGAGGAGCGTTTATGGCCTTCCGGATGTAGCGGAAAAGCATTTCGTCCACCTTCGGCAGTTCTGACAGCCAGCAGCAGGTCAGGCTGGAAAGGGCATGTCTGGAAATTTTCTTCTGTAATCCGCGCCACACGCGTCCGGCTTTCTCTTCATCAGTGACTATGTGTATGGCTTCATCGTAAAACAAGGGTAGCGGCCCGCCTTCCGTCAAGAGCGAGTCAGGAAAGGTCTTGCGGAAGTAAGCGTCAAAAATACAAGTCAGCAGGCCTTCAAATGTATGGTCATAGATAAACAGGGTCATTCGTCGTCGGCAAAGTTTAGTATCAATTGGCGTTCGTCCACTTTCTTTTTGGGCTTGGGCACTAACAGTCTGCGTACTCCTGTCGGAGTCAGTTCATTGACAGTCCGGGTAGGGAGTTCGTTGCAGGTAATGAAGTATTGTGCTTTTTTCATCACTACACCTATCTTTTTCAGTTCGTAGAATCCCAGTTTAGAGAAACGGCGCGAAGCGATGATTTGTCTTGCCGATTTTACTCCGATGCCCGGTACTCTGAGGATCATTTCGTAATCTGCCCGGTTTATATCTATCGGAAATAGTTCGGGATGCCGTAGCGCCCAACCTAGTTTGGGGTCGATCTCCAGATCCAGGTCGGGGTAGGAGTCATCGACTATTTCCTCTACTTTGAATTGATAGAAACGTAGTAGCCAGTCGGCTTGGTACAAACGGTTCTCACGTACCAGCGGCGGTTGTTTCAGTGCCGGTAGCCGTTTGTCGTATGTGTTTACGGAAATGTATCCTGAATAGTAAACACGCCTCATGGTAGGGTGTTGATAGAGTGAGGAAGAAAGATAAAGGATATCTTTGTCTGATTCGGCGGTGGCACCGACAATCATCTGTGTGCTTTGTCCGGCAGGAACGAAGCGGGGGGCATGGCGGAACTTTTTCCGGTCTTCCTTGTTGGTCAGCACTCCCTGCTGGATATAGCGCATAGGCTGGTACACACTTTTGTGGTCTTTCTCGGGGGCCAGCAATTTCAGGTTCTCTTCTTTGGGAATCTCTATGTTTACGCTGAGGCGGTCGGCGTAGAGTCCGGCTTCATTGACCAGCTCGCGGCTGGCTCCGGGGATGCTTTTCAGGTGGATATATCCGTTGAATTTGTGTACTAACCGTAGGTCTTTGGCAACACGTACCAGTCTTTCCATGGTGTAATCCGGATTGCGCACGACACCGGAACTAAGGAAAAGCCCTTCGATGTAGTTGCGGCGGTAGAACTCGATGGTGAGATCCACCAGTTCGCTTACTGAAAGTGTGGCGCGGGGAATATCGTTGCTTCTTCTGTTGATGCAATAGGCGCAGTCATAGATGCAATAATTGGTCAGCATGATTTTCAGCAAGGATATGCAACGGCCGTCCTCGGCGAAGCTGTGGCATATTCCCCAGCCGCCTACCGTGTTTCCCAATGTGCCGGATTGGTTGCGGCGCACGGTTCCGCTACTGGAGCAGGAAACATCATACTTGGCAGATTCTGCGAGTATTTTCAGTTTGGCAAGGATATTCTCGTTCATGGGTTCTATCGGGATGTTTCTGCAAAAATACAGATAGTGTTTGGAATGGACAAATTCCCGTAAAAAAACGATTTGTTTTAATAGAATGAATTCGTTCTATTAACATAATGGAATCAGTTGAAGGTAAAGTCTCAATTTTTTATTCAAACTTTTTGGCTTGTCGGACTTTGGTGGGGAAGTATGATCCTGGCTTGATGCGACATGTTTTTCTATTTTTCTTCCCGGAGTTTTGCAAAACTCTGTTGTAGATGGGCCGGAGGGTGTTTTTGCGTAAAGCGTCCGGTGTGTACGGGATGTTCCGGATACGTATGTCATTCTTAGGGATGGTGATAAAGAAGAACATCACCGCTTCGTTGATTTTGAAAGAATTTATGTGTTTCATGGCAATTGTGAAGTCTTTGACAGATGATTGCCATGTATTTGTTTTTAAAAGGCGGACGTGTCAAAATGCTGTTAGAACTTTGACACGTCCGCTTTCTTTTTAAAGTCTGTTATATCTCAAACCGGATTAATGGCAATGTCCGCATCCGCAATTGCCTCCGTCATCACATCCGTCACCGCATCCACCTTCGCAGTCACCGCAACCACATCCGCATCCTTCTCCACTCATCATTTTTATCATTTCCTGAATTTCTTCATTAGTGGCCGTGCGGGATTCCACTACTTCACCTTCAAAAGTGAGGTCTTTACCTGCGTGAGGATGGTTCAAATCTACAGTTACAGTGTCATTGGTCACTTCGTTTACAGTAGCATAGAAGTGATGGCCTTCATTGTCCTGTAAAGGAATGACAGCTCCCGGGAAGATGCGTTCTTCATCAAAAACACCATCAATGGTGAACATTTCTTTAGATACGGTGCGCACACCTTCGGGCATATATTCTCCGTAGGCTTCTGCGGTAGGGATGACAAATTCAAACTTGTCACCCTTGTTCAAGGCTGTTATTTCTGTTTCAAAGCGTTCCAGTGTAGTTCCTAGGCCGGATATGAACTGGAAAGGATGATCTACAGTTGCTTCTTCTACCAATGTTTTCTTACCGTCTTGCATTACATAGAGTTTGTATGCCACGGTGATGTACTTATTTTCCATGTTTTCTTATATATAATAATGTAATATAAACTACTTGCGTAGGTTTTCTGCCGACAAAGATACGAATTAATTCTCCTTTCTCCTTTGTTATTACGTTTATATTACATAAAATTGTTATTATGACATTATAAATGGGGTTTTGATAGTGTTGATTTCTTGATTTATATCAATTAAATGATCATTTTGTCGTGTATTTAATTTTATTAACAAAAATGTGACAACATGTTGCAAAGTGTGTCGTTATATTTGCAGTGTAAAAAGAAAGAGATAACAAGATTGTTTTTAGCAGGTATTATTTAGTTCTTAGGTACTAAGTAAATTGTTTTTAGGTTTAACAAATTAAAATTTTAGGTATTATGAAACGTTTAGTATTGTTAGTTGTAGTGGCATTAGGAATGTCAGCTACAAGTTTTGCAGGAGAAAAAGTAGAAGGTAAAGATTGGAAGGTGGATGTTAACGTCACAAAGTTGAGCAAATATTTGGATTTGGATGCACGCCAGATGGAAGAAGTTGCTAACATTTCTGATTATTTTGCTGACAAAGTACAGAGCGCAAGCTACGCAAAAGAAGCTAAACAGGGTAAAAAGCTACGTGAAGCCGTATATGGAAACTTCAAACTGATGAAACGTACATTGACTAATGAACAGTACAAGAAGTATGTGCAGCTGTTGAATGTTACATTGAAAAACAAAGGTTTGGATTCCTATATGGAAGATGTGGCGGATAAGTAAATTCATTCAATGAAATAAATGAACTGAAAAGAGAATGCATGGAGTTGCATTCTCTTTTTTCGTATGTCTGTTGGAAGATTTAATGTAAGTTTGTGATAAAATGATTATTTAAAGCTTGATTTAGTTACGAATAATAATTTATATGAAAAAAAACCTTCATTTTATTTGTTTGTTACGAAAAACGCCTTACCTTTGCAGTCGTTAAAGAAATAAAGAAAACAGATATATGAATATTACTACTCTGAATAACCTGGCAGTCCTGCATATTATTCGCGTCGTGGTGGTCACACTGGGAGCGTGAGAAAGGTTGTGTATGTGTAGTTGTACATATAAAGAAATAATTGAAAGCCTTTCTCACATGTTGAGAAAGGCTTTTTCAATAAATAATAGGATGTTATAGATTTAGATAAGATGAAAAATCAATTACGCAGTTCGTTTAGCACACAAGGCCGCCGCATGGCAGGGGCAAGAGCTCTATGGGTGGCTAACGGTATGAAGAAAGAGATGATGGGCAAGCCCATCATAGCCATAGTAAACTCGTTTACACAGTTCGTTCCGGGACATACCCATCTGCACGAAATTGGTCAGCAGGTGAAAGCCGAGATTGAAAAATTGGGATGCTTTGCAGCGGAATTCAATACGATTGCCATTGATGACGGGATAGCTATGGGACACGATGGTATGCTGTATTCGCTGCCCAGCCGTGATATCATTGCCGACAGCGTGGAGTATATGGTGAACGCACATAAAGCAGATGCAATGGTGTGTATCAGTAATTGCGACAAGATCACTCCGGGTATGCTGATGGCTGCCATGCGACTGAATATACCGACTGTTTTTGTATCGGGCGGTCCGATGGAGGCGGGAGAGTGGAACAATCAGCATCTTGATTTGATAGATGCTATGATTAAATCCGCCGATGCGTCGGTCAGTGATGAGGAAGTGGCTCAGATTGAGAACAATGCGTGTCCGGGCTGTGGTTGCTGCTCAGGTATGTTTACGGCTAATTCTATGAATTGTCTTAATGAGGCCATCGGTCTGGGACTTCCGGGGAATGGTACTATTCTGGCAACTCATGCCAATCGTACTCAGTTGTTCAAGGATGCGGCCGCTCTGATAGTGGAGAATGCTTATAAATATTATGAGGAAGGAGATGATAGTGTGTTACCGCGCAGCATCGCGACCCGTGACGCTTTTCTGAATGCTATGACGCTGGATATTGCCATGGGTGGATCTACCAATACGGTGCTGCACCTTCTGGCTATCGCCCACGAGGCGGAAGTGGATTTTAAAATGGATGACATTGATATGCTTTCACGCCATGTGCCTTGCCTGTGCAAAGTGGCTCCGAACACACAGAAATACCATATCCAGGATGTGAACCGTGCCGGTGGTATCCTTAATATATTGGGGGAACTGTCCAAAGGCGGCTTGCTGAAAACTGATGTGAAGCGGGTGGATGGTCTGACATTGGCGGAAGCTATCGAGAAATATAATATATGTAAGGAGGAAGTGGATGCTGAGGCAAAGCGCATCTATTCGGGTGCTCCGGGAAACAAGTTCAATATAAAGTTAGGTTCTCAGAATGCTGCTTATAAAGAACTGGATACCGATCGTGCCAACGGTTGCATCCGCGACTTGCAGCATGCTTATAGCAAGGATGGAGGTCTGGCCGTTCTGAAAGGAAATATCGCACAGGACGGTTGTGTGGTGAAAACGGCAGGAGTGGACGAAAGTATTTGGAAATTCTCGGGACCTGCCAAGGTGTTCGATTCGCAGGATGCCGCTTGTGAAGGGATTCTGGGAGGAAAGGTCGTGAGTGGCGATGTCGTTGTCATCACCCATGAAGGTCCGAAAGGTGGCCCCGGTATGCAGGAAATGCTTTATCCAACTTCTTATATCAAATCCAAGCATTTAGGAAAAGAATGTGCTTTGATTACCGACGGACGTTTCAGCGGGGGCACTTCGGGACTGAGTATCGGACATATTTCCCCCGAAGCCGCAGCAGGTGGTAATATCGGAAAAATAGTGGATGGTGATATGATTGAGATTGATATTCCGAACCGTAGTATTAATGTGAAGCTGAGCGATGAGGTATTGGCGGCCCGGCCGATGACACCAGTGACCCGTGACCGCAAAGTTCCTAAAAGCTTGAAGGCATACGCCAGTATGGTAAGTTCGGCAGATAAAGGAGGAGTGAGAATCATTGACTAAATTAGAAACTAAAAATTGGGACTTAAAAAATAGCTGTGCTGTCACTGAGTGATTCTACAGCATCGTATTCTTTTGATTCTCAATATTCAACTAAACATTATGGCAAAAGAAAAGATAACAGGAGCAGAGGCGATGATGCGTTCTTTGGAGTATCAGGGAGTGAAGACTCTTTTCGGATATCCCGGAGGTTCTATCATGCCAACTTTTGATGCTTTATATCATCATAGGGATACATTGAACCATATATTGGTCCGTCATGAACAGGGAGCTGCCCATGCAGCACAGGGATTTGCCCGTGTATCCGGTGAGGTTGGTGTCTGTTTGGTGACTAGCGGTCCCGGTGCGACAAATACCATTACCGGCATTGCCGATGCCATGATTGACAGCACTCCTGTCGTGGTGATTGCCGGACAAGTGGGGGCCTCTTTCTTGGGCACGGATGCTTTTCAGGAGGTGGATCTGGTGGGCGTGACTCAGCCTATAACTAAATGGAGTTACCAGATCCGTCGTGCGGAAGATGTGGCTTGGGCTGTAGCACGTGCTTTCTATATAGCTAAAAGCGGACGCCCCGGCCCGGTCGTTCTGGATTTTGCCAAGAATGCGCAAGTGGAGATGGTGGATTATGAACCGATGAAGCTTGACTTTATCCGCAGTTATGATCCTGAACCTAACCCTGACAAGGAATCTCTTCAGGAGGCTGCCGAATTGATAAACAATGCCCGAAGACCATTGGTATTGGTGGGGCAGGGCGTAGAGTTGGGCAATGCGCAGGATGAGTTGCGTGCATTTATAGAAAAAGCCGATATGCCTTGTGGCTGCACTTTGCTGGGACTTTCGGCCATACCGACTTCACATCCTTTAAATAAAGGAATGTTGGGCATGCATGGAAATCTGGGCCCCAATGTCAAGACCAATGAATGTGATGTGCTGATTGCCGTAGGTATGCGTTTTGACGACCGTGTAACCGGAAAATTGGATACATACGCTAAACAAGCAAAGATCATCCATCTGGATATTGATCATTCTGAAATAGATAAGAATGTAAAAGTGGACGTACCTGTGTTAGGCAATTGTAAACATACGTTAGCTATGCTGACACAACTGATCCGGGAGAATAAACATACTGAATGGATTGATAGTTTTGCCGAATATGAAAAGACGGAATATGAACATGTTATCAGTAAAGAAATCCATCCGGCCGGCGGGGCGTTGAATATGGGTGAAGTGGTGCGTGCGGTAAGTGAGGCATCGAACAATGAGGCGGTACTGGTAACAGACGTGGGACAGAACCAAATGATGGCTGCCCGTTATTTTAAATACAGCAAGAACCGTAGCATTGTAACCTCGGGTGGATTGGGAACGATGGGATTCGGACTTCCCGCTGCCATAGGTGCCACTTTCGGTCGCCCGGATCGTACAGTATGCGTCTTCATGGGGGATGGCGGTTTGCAGATGAATATTCAGGAATTGGGAACTGTCATGGAGCAAAAGGCACCGGTAAAGATTATTTTATTGAACAATAACTATTTGGGCAATGTACGTCAATGGCAGGCTATGTTTTTCGGTCATCGTTATTCATTTACTCCGATGCTGAATCCGGATTACATGAAGATTGCCGAGGCATACGAGATTCCTGCCCGTCGTGTCATGAAGCGCGAGGAGTTGCAGGATGCTATTCATGAGATGCTGGCTGCCGACGGTCCGTTCCTGTTGGAAGCTTGTGTGATAGAAGAGGGAAATGTGTTGCCGATGACACCTCCGGGAGGATCGGTGAATCAGATGTTACTGGAATGCTAATTTAATCATTATGGACAAGACATTATATACATTAATCGTTCACTCAGAAAATATCGCCGGTTTGCTGAACCAGATTACGGCTGTGTTTACCCGTCGCCAGATCAATATCGAGAGTCTTAATGTTTCCGCTTCTTCTATCAAGGGGGTGCATAAATACACTATTACTGCCTGGACTACCCAGGATGTGATAGAGAAGGTGGTGAAGCAGATTGAAAAGAAAATAGATGTTTTGCAGGCGCATTATTTTACTGATAGTGAGATTTATCAGCATGAAATCGCTTTGTACAAAGTTTCTACTCCTGAATTTCAGGAAAATCCTATGGCGTCTAAGGTCATCCGTCGTTATAGCGCCCGCATTGTAGAGGTGAATCCGGTGTTTTCTATTGTTGAAAAGAATGGGATGAGTGAGGAAATTACTGCTCTTTATGAGGAACTGCGCGGATTGGGATGTGTGTTGCAGTTTGTCCGTTCGGGACGCGTGGCGATTACTACCAGTTGTTTCGAGCGTGTGAACGAATACTTGACCCAACGCGAGGAGAAGTATCGGCAACAAAAAACGGAATAAGGATGAGTGAGAACAAAGTAGGAACATACAAGTTTGTGGCAGAGCCTTTTCACTGTGATTTCAGCGGAAAACTGACCATGAGTGTGTTGGGCAACCATTTGCTGAATTGTGCCGGTTTCCATGCCGCCGACCGGGGGTTCGGAATAGCCACGCTCAATGAGAATCATTATACATGGGTACTTTCCCGCTTGGCTGTGGAACTGGAGGATATGCCTTGTCAATATGAGGATTTCAGTATTCAGACATGGGTGGAGAATGTTTATCGTCTTTTTACGGATCGTAATTTCGCCATTTTGGATAAGGAGGGAAAGGCCGTAGGATACGCCCGTTCTGTATGGGCGATGATCAGCATGGAAACTCGCAAACCTGCCGATCTGCTTACGCTTCACGGAGGTGGTATTACTGATTATGTATGCGACAAGGAATGTCCCATAAGCAAACCCGGCCGTATCAAGGTGGCGGAGAAGGCTCCGGTTTCCGAATACCGGGCCAGATATAGTGATATTGATATCAATGGTCATGTGAACAGCATTAAGTATATAGAACATATTTTGGATCTGTTTCCTATTGAGCTTTTTGAAAAGAGACGGATTAAACGGTTTGAGATGGCATACGTGGCCGAGAGCTATTATGGGGATACATTGAGTTTCTATCGCGAGGAAGTGAGAGAGAACGAATATGATATAGAGGTGAAGAAGAACGACGCAGATGTTGTCGTTCGCAGTAAAGTGATATTTATTTAGAATCTAATTTTTAATTTTTAATTTATAATTTAAAATGGCACAATTGAATTTTGGCGGTGTTACAGAAACTGTAGTTATCCGCGATGAGTTTCCTTTGGAAAAAGCACGTGAAGTATTGAAAGATGAAACAATCGCTGTAATTGGTTATGGTGTGCAGGGTCCGGGTCAGTCATTGAATCTCCGCGACAATGGATTCAACGTAATCGTTGGGCAGCGTCCGGGAAAAACATACGAAAAAGCAGTTGCTGACGGATGGGTTCCGGGTGAAACGCTGTTTGGCATTGAAGAAGCTTGTCAGAAAGCGACTATCATCATGTGTTTGTTGTCTGATGCGGCTGTCATGTCTGTATGGCCTACTATCAAACCGCTGCTGACTCCGGGCAAGGCACTTTATTTCTCTCATGGTTTTGCTATCACTTGGAGCGACCGTACAGGTGTGGTTCCTCCTGCTGATATTGATGTGATCATGGTAGCTCCTAAAGGTTCGGGTACTTCATTGCGCACCATGTTCCTGGAAGGCCGTGGCTTGAACTCTTCATACGCTATCTATCAGGATGTAACCGGTAAGGCATACGAACGCACTATCGCATTGGGTATTGGTATCGGCTCAGGTTATCTGTTCGAAACGACTTTCCAGCGTGAAGCTACTTCTGACCTTACAGGTGAGCGTGGCTCATTGATGGGAGCTATCCAGGGATTGTTGTCGGCTCAGTACGAAGTTTTGCGTGAAAACGGACATACTCCTTCTGAGGCATTTAACGAAACAGTGGAAGAACTGACTCAGTCATTGATGCCTTTGTTCGCAAAGAACGGTATGGACTGGATGTATGCCAACTGTTCTACTACTGCCCAGCGCGGTGCATTGGACTGGATGACTCCTTTCCACGATGCTATCAAACCTGTGGTTGAAAAGTTGTATCACAGTGTGAAAACCGGTAATGAGGCTCAGATCTCTATTGATTCGAACTCTAAACCTGATTATCGTGAAAAATTGGAAGAAGAATTGAAGGCATTGCGTGAAAGCGAAATGTGGCAGACTGCCGTTACTGTACGTAAACTTCGTCCTGAAAATAATTAATAGTTAGTATTTAATATATATTGAGAAGTGGGGGTGTGTTGAGGCATCTCCGCTTCTTTTTATTTATATATATTAATGTTAGTGTTGTTGTTTATATCCGGCGTAGTCATTAATTTTGTAGAAACTTGACTTAGCCATGATAAATAGACTGTTACTTTTACTGGTATGGTGCATGTTTCCATTTTTATCTTTTTATGCACAAAAGAATCATGATAATTTTCCACCGCGTTATCCTACTCTGAAAGGTATTACGGACTATGCAGTGTGGCAGCTCGTATATCCGGATTCCTTATTAAGAGCTGATATTGCAGGCGAAGCTGTTTGCACACTTCGCATTGACAGTTTGGGCTCAGTCAGTGGCAAACGTATAGAAGCCACACATCCCTTGTTTGCTAAGGCGGCCGGAGATGTTATTGATGGCATGAGAGAGTGGGAGCCGGCGAAGAAAGCGGGTAAGAGCATGGATAGCACCATTGTTTTCCGCATTCCTTTTGATCCTGATATTTACAGTGACCGTGTTTGGAGACAACAGCAGGTTCTGGAGCCATGCAGAGGGCAGACGGTTGATTCGGAACCTGCATTTCCTGATGACATCCGCAGTCTGGTAATGGGGAATATGAGCTGGCCGGATGATAACGTGGACAAAGCTGTCGCTATTTGCCGTTTCACGGTAGATGAACAAGGACGTATCGGAAATGCCCGTGTTATAAAAGGAACTCATCCGGTTTTTGATAAAGAGGCTTTACGTATTCTTTCCAACTTTCCCAGATTGATCCCTGCCCGGAAAAAAGGGAACAATGTGCCGTTTGATTATTTCTTGACTATGCGTTTCTGGAGAGAAGATCTGGAGCACTATTTATTGTATCGGGAGTGCGCGCAAGAGGATTTGAAAAAGATTTCTTGGGAGCCTTATAGATATTCTTCTTATCCGGGAGGGACTACGGCTTTGACGCAATTTATCAATTCTCACTTGAAGATTACTCCCGAAATGAAAGCTACAGGAAAACAAGGGCGTGTAATTTATAGCTTTGATGTGGATATAGATGGTTCGATGAAGAATTTCAAACTGGTGAGAGGGCTGGATCCATTAATGGATGCCGAAGCATTGCGGGTACTTCAGCTGGTGGATGAAAAATGGAGCACGGGGTATTATTTCAATTCAAAGAAATGGTATCGGGAATTTTATGTCAATCAATTCACTATTCCAATTATTTTTAGCTGGTAGGGGATAGGGGGATATATGCGTATTCTCAGGTAACCCCCTATTGCGATCAAACTTAGCGATTAACTTGCATTCTCGTCCACAGTAGGGGCGGAATGTTTCCGCCCGATAGCATAAAGAGGATGTATTTTATAACAGTGGAATGACTGTGATATAAATACCTGTGATTATTGCCGAAGTAATCACTCCCGAAATATTTGCTCCCAGTGCATCGCCCAGAATAAAAGAATCGGGATTATCTTTGCTGACAATTTTTTGTGCCACTTTGGCAGTGGTCGGTACACAGCTCACAGCTGCAATACCTATCACCGGATTATAATTTCCTTTCTTGATGAAGTACATGATATATCCTCCGGCAATCCCTCCGATACCCGAAATCAGCAATGCCAACATTCCCAGAACCAACAATTTCAGGATTTTGGGATCGAGCAGCAGATGAGCGTCACAAAGCACGCCTAACAACAGCCCCAGCATGAAAGTGGAGCCATAAAGTAGTGGCCCGCTGACAAAGTCATAGATATGTTTCATCCCCGATTCGCGCACGGCTACCCCTAGGAATAAGGAGAAGAAGAGGGGGGAGGCAACCGGAAACAAGAAACAAAGTACGGCGCAGAGAACAGCGGCAAAGGCTAGTTTTACTTTCGCGTCATAATTCTTCGGTGCTTTCTTTACGGTCATCTTGATAGAGCGCAGACGTTTGGGGACCAGCAACTTTACTAAATAAGGGTAGCCACCATAAGTCAACCCTAAATAGAGATAGGCCACTACGGTGATGGGAACGAACAAGTGCTTGGCAAGTGCCAGTGAGGTGAATAGCACCATCGGGCCGTCTGCACCGCCTACCATGGCTACGGATGCACTTTCCTGTGCTGAGAGTCCGAAAGCATGGGCAATAGGTAGGGTGAGGAAGGTGCCCAGTTCGCCGCACAACGCAAGGAAAAGACTGGCAAAAGGTTTC
This sequence comes from Phocaeicola sartorii JCM 17136 = DSM 21941, assembly GCF_054653615.1. Lineage (NCBI taxonomy): Bacteria > Pseudomonadati > Bacteroidota > Bacteroidia > Bacteroidales > Bacteroidaceae > Phocaeicola > Phocaeicola sartorii. The sequence continues at coordinate 3,455,190 of NZ_BAAIFW010000005.1, read as the reverse complement.
TGTAGCAGGAAGCCTACATCGAGTAGGGTACCTATTCCCATGAAGACGAAACAGGCAATAAGTCCGTTGCTGAACGTAAGGGTGTAGACCGGTTGCAGGAAATCTATTTGCATGGTATTCATCAGTGCGTCTGTATCTGATAACATGGGGTCAAGGAAAAGATTGCCCAGTCCTCCGTCCGGCATTATTAATGTTCCACAGTTGATGGCGATCATCCCTAGTCCCATCGGAATCATTACCATGGGTTCCAAGACTCCTTTCCATCCCAAATAGATGAGGAGAAATCCCAATAAAATTAAAAAGATGCGTGCGCCGGCAAGAAACCAACCGCTTTCTATCATTGTGCCAATGCCTTGGAAGAGTATTCCGAAATCTATATTTTCCATATCTGATTATTAAGTTTAAGGTTATTTTTTTGTTGAAAGGTTCTTTTTCACATGGGTATTTTTTTGTTGCTGGTGCATCTCTTCCCGTTGCTTGAGGTAGACCATTTGGGTATCAGGATAATAATAATCTATCAGATTCAACTGGGATGCTCCGTGGCTGACTCCATGATAGTAGCCGCCTTCCTGTTTGCCTTTACGGTCATTGTTCATGCCCCTGTTCCAGTTTTCGCGGCCGTCTCCCAGAGCTTCCATTTCCTCGGGAGTCTGGTCCCATACCAGTTGGGTGAAACGGGCGCGCGCTTTTTTGATTCTTCTTAAGCGCTGAAGCTCCAGAAGATGGGAACTGTAAAAATCCATAGAGTCTGCCGCCAATGCTATTCCTTTGATAACGGCAGCTACAAAGAAGCCGATGAGGAAAGTAAGTCCCATCATGGCCAGGGTAGATATAAATAAGTGTAGCATAATGATGTGTAAATGAGTTAGTGAATTAAACGGTATGCAGCTCCGGACAATAGTGATGGCAGCGTAATGCAACACAATGTATATGTGCGCACGGGCTGGTCACTTCGTCCGGAATGATTGTCATTAGCAGGGAGAAGAGAGAGGGGGAATCCGCTAAATCAAAATATGCTTTAGTGTGTAGATGAAGTATCTGCACGAGGATTTTACATAATTAATGCTGAGGAATAGATTGTTGAATTTTTCTTCGGGCAGGAGAGTACGGTAATGGTAACGTACTTGGGCGGTAGATAAAAACGGGTATATCTTGGTAAGTACCGGAGTGCGTAAGGTAAGGCATAAAAGGTTTGTCTCGATTAGCTTCACATTGGGAGCATCATATCGTTTTTCTGTTGCCAATTGACGATAAGAATCTGCATCATCCGACAACATGGATACAGAAGATAGTACTTCTGTCTGCCCTTCCCGGATAATTTCTCCTTTTCCTGTATTGTCCAAACTGCACAGTAAAAGGAAACACGTACATATAGCAATAAAATACTTCATAATCACTGCTACAAACATAGTCATAAAAAAGGAAATGCGGAGCGTAGAAGGGGCTGTTTTATAGATTATTTCACCTTTATTTTTTACGGGAACTATGATAAGACAAAACAGGCTGTATCGATGAACTTTCCGATACAGCCTGTTGTTATTATTAGGTTACACTGATTAGAAATACAGGTAACGGTCGTCTTTTACCTCAGCTTTCTTGTACAGGTCATTGATGAAGCTGCTAGCATAACGTCCTGCCATATTAGACAAGTTGTTTTCTTCATTCTTCGCATCAAATTCTTCTGCACTCTTTTCTTTATTGAACACTTGAATCATGTAAACACCAGCATTACCTTTGATAGGACCGGTCAGTTTGTTTGCTTCAGCTTTGCTTGCATAAGCACCTAAGGCAGGTTCACTGGCGCGAGTCACTGATACGTAGGCTGGAGCAGAGAAAGTGATATGTTTTACTGAATCACTGACTGCATTTGCCATACCTTTCACTTGGTCAATGCTGTTTGCACCTTTCATTTCAGCCATCAGTTTCTCAGCTTTTTTATCCTTGATGATTTCTGCTTTCAACATATCGGCAACAAGATTGATATTACGATATCCGGCAGGATTGATCTTTTCAAGAGCAACTACCATCAAGTGATCGTTTTCACCACATTCATACAATGGAGATACTTCACCTTCTTTGGCTGCAAAAATCCATTTCAGTGCTTCGCGGGTTCCTTTCACGCCACCTACACGATGTTCTGCACTACGGAAATCAGCACGTTCCAACAAACGGTAACCATTTTCTTCTGCATTGGCTACAATTTTGTCCATTGTAGTGTTTTGGGCTACGAACTGGCTGAAATCATTGTATGCTTTATTATAAGTTTCTTTGCTGAATTCAACCGGACGTTTAACTACTGCTACTTTATATTTATCTTTCATGGCCTTCTTGTCCAATACTTGAAGGATTACGTTGGCTTGTCCGATCTGTAGGTTATTCAGTTCTTTAACACCTGAGTTGATCAAGGTATTGATGTATTTGGCATTGTCAGCATCCAGTGCAGCACCCTCATAGTTGCGGGCAGTCAACCAAGTGGATTCACCTGTCTGGCCATATTTTTTAGCAACATCTGCAAAGTCAGCTCCACCTTTCAATGCGTTGAAAATACTGTCTGCTAAAGTTGCGGTTTTAGCTGCGTCTTCAGCATATACTTGAATCTGACGGTACTGAATTGAGTCGGGAGCGGTTTGCTTGGCAATAATTTTGAACGCATTGTAGGAGTCATCAGCTTGGTTATAGTAAGGACCATATACTTCGTTGATGCTTACAGAGTCCAGACGAGTGACAATATCGTTAGGATATACCGTCTTGTTGATTGCAATTTCAGAGAAAGGAACGACCGAACCGGTAGAACGGATGAATGTGCTCATATCGGTAGCAGTACCCAGCTGAGTAGCGTATTCGGTTACTTCATTCAATACTTCTTTGCGGTCTTCGTCAGACGGAGTTACCAATACATCAATGTATTTGATGTTACGGGTTTCAACCGGCTGTTCGAAAGAAGCTTTTCTTTTGTTATAAAGATCTTTGATTTCGCTGTTTGAAACAGTGATGGTTGAATCACTGATAGAAGAATAAGGAATTGCAGCCAATAGAACGTCTGCTTGTTCTGTACGCGATGTGAAAGCGTCTTCAGCGGCAACCGGATTTGAAATCAATGATTTTGCGATCAGATTCTGATATTTTTCAGCCAAAGTAGATTGAATCAGTGTCTTTTCAATGAAATTCCAGAAAGCACCCATTTTCTGATAGTATTCCACATACTGTGCAGGCATTTTGCTTGCGTCCAAATGAGCATAATCCACTAGGAATTTTTTCAGCATGTCTTTGTCGAAAGCACCGGTTTGCGGATTGCGGAACGGAGTCTGCATCAACAGCGGGTTAGTGCCTTCTTCGATGATTGCCTGAACTTCAGCTTTGCTGACAGTCAACCCCAACTTTGCAGCTTCTGCTGCAATCAACTGGTTATTTACGTAAGATTGCCATACCTGGTCTTTCACTTGAGTCAGTTGGTCGTCATTTAATGCGGAAACACCTTGTGTCAATTTAATGACTTCTGTGTATTCATCTACCATTTTCTGATACTCTTGTGCTGTAAGTGCTTTTCCATTCACTTCACCTACGTCTTGTTTACCCTGATGCGGTTGGAGAACCTTCCATGCGTCTCCGGCAATGAATGCGAAGAGGGCAAGTCCGATTACAACGACCAACAGAGGGCCTTTACTTCTGATTGTTTGTAATGTTGCCATTTAATTTTACTATTTTTGTTTATTGTTTTTCTATACTCCATAGATTTAGCGCACGAAGATACAAAAAATGCAGCTTACAAGCTATTTTATTGTGAAAAAAATCTGTTATTCGATCACTTTCAACTTTACTAATTCGATTTTTGTTGCTGTTACTTTGATTATTTTGAAACGAAATTTATCGAAAGTAATCTCTTCGTGCATTTTGGGGAAGCTTTGATATTGGTGTAGGATGAGTCCGCCGATTGTCTGGTAATCATCACTTTCCGGCAGTTCAAGTGAAAATAATTCATTGGCTTTTTCTATTTCCAGACGTCCGGAAAGGATGTATTCATTGTCTCCGACAGATTTGGCAATGTAAGAAGTGGTGTCGTGCTCGTCTTCTATTTCACCGAAGATTTCCTCCACTAAGTCTTCTAGTGCCACGATGCCGGATGTACCTCCGAATTCATCGACTACTACGGCCAGGGATTTTTTTTGTTGCATAAATAACTTCATCAGTTTGTGGGCTCCCATAGTTTCAGGAACAATAGGCAATTGGCGGACACTCTTAGTCCAGTCCGTCAGTTCACGAAACATTTCAGAGGAATGGATATAGCCTGTAATATTGTCAATGTTTTCTTTATAGACAATGATTTTGCTTATGCCGCTTTCTATAAAGCGGGTTTTTAATTCCTCTATGGGGGTTCCATATTCTATAGCGACAATTTCAGTTCTGGGAACCATGCAATCTCTGATTTTAATATTCGAGAAATCCAGGGCGTTTTGGAATATCTTGACTTCTGTATCTATGTCTTGCTCATTTTGGGCATCTTGTATGCTGCTTTGAATAAAGTAGTCCAAATCAACTTTTGTAAAAGCTTTCTCATTGGCTTCTTTATTTGTTTTAATACCTATCATGTAGAGTAATATGTTGGATATTCCCGAAGCGAATTTGCTGATGGGATAGAGCAAGACATAACAAATGTAGGTTGGAATTGCAAAAATATTCAGAGTGAAATTGGGATTGATCTTAAATAAAGTTTTGGGCAGGAACTCTCCTGTTACCAGGATGATCAGTGTGGAAATAATTGTTTGGATTAGCACCAGCAAGAAGTGGTTGTCTATGAATCCTGCCAATAGGTTCTGTTCAATGACTTGTGCCATCAATATACCGTAAATAACCAAAGCGATATTGTTTCCTACCAACATGGTGGAGATAAAATTATTCGGATTATGAAAGAAGATGGAAAGTATGCGTGAATTTATGCTTTGGCTGTTACGGTCCATCTCAAAACGTAATTTATTGGATGAAACAAAAGCAATTTCCATTCCGGAGAAAAAAGCGGAAAAAGCCATTGTGATAAGAATCTGTATAATAATACCCATAATCGTGAGTGAATTAACGTATCGAATCAGTTCTGGTACTGTCGGCAACAGCCTTTGTACTGTCTGTTGGTGCTGTATCTTCTACGGTAAAAATACCTGTGTTATTATAAATTTGATATTCTGTCATTTGCTGGTTGGATTCAAATCCATAACCGGTAATGATTTTGTCTTCTTGTTCGATGCGGATAAATTTGTCGGAATAGACTCGCTCTTGCTTTTCGTCCCAAAAGAGCAGGTCTGTGTCAAATTTGTCTCCCCTTTGGCTGCGGATATGCACATTGCTTCTCAATTCCCAAAGTTTCTTTTTCTCGTAGTAATAGGCTGTATCGGCTTTTATACTGGCATCAATATGGAACAAGGAGTCAAACTTTTCCAAATAAACTCCTTTTTCAAAAGCCCAATAAGGGGGATTCTTTTTATCATAAATTTCCCATTCTTCTGTGATGATTTTGTAGCGGGTGATACCGGAATCGGATACAAGGGTAGTGACTCCCAAGGTTTTCATGCTGGGCAATGAGTCTCTTTCTGTAATGGCTTCTGCCAGATTTTTCTCGCCTCCCGAGCATGCGGGGAATAAAACAAACATAACAGTTGCCCAAATGGCAACTGTTATGTTTAAATATAGAATGTGTGATTCCTGTTTTTTTTCAGACGACATAATTATCTGATAGTTGTTGTTTCACCAATCCATCCACCGATTGTAACAGAGTCACCTTTCTTCAAGCTGAGGAAGAACAAATCAGCATCTTTCGGAGTATGTGCCGCATAAGTACCGATCAGTTTGTTTGCTTCTTCAGCAACACTGGGATCTACGCTTTTTGCTTTCTGTAATTTGTCGATAACAGCAAAATAAGTACACTTGTTCAATGCTGCTTCATCACTCCAGTTGGGGCTTGATGCATACATATTAGCAATCAAAATGTAAGGTTTACCGTTGTTTCCATCTAGTGAGATAGACTTCAAGGCATATTGTTTTGCTTTGCTCAATTGTTTCTTGCTGAATAAAATGGCAGCGGTTTTGTATGCATAATCAGCTTTTTTTAATGGATCTTGCTCTAAGTTGATGGCCTGGTCAAAGTAGTCAATGCATTTGTCCATATCGCCTTTCTTATAATACATGTATCCACAGCCAACAGCGGTTTCGGCAGTTGGTTCGATGGCGTGTGCGGCTTCGGATGCGGCAAAATAAGCCTCCTGCTCTGTACAGCCCAACAGTTGCATCACTGAAATAACTTGTTTCAGATAGTCCAGGTTCGTTTTGTTCTGTGCTACTTTAGGAGCATAGATTGCTTGCAGGTTATCACAAGTCGCTACACCGCTATTAATGAAGAAAGCGTCAATGTTGTCTTTTGCCACTTTCAATAATTTCTTGTCATTTTCTTTTGTGGCAGCTTTCAAAGCTCCGTCAGCAACGCCTGATGCAAACAAATAATCTTGAATGAACTGTTCTTTATATGACTCGTCGCTCTTCATTTTGCGGGCAGCTGCATCCATGAATTCCTGCAATACAAAATAGTCTGAATTCTCTTTTTCAAGTTCAATGGCTTCTTTGAACATCTTATATGCTTCATTCATGTCCTGACCACCCATTGTGAAATAGTCGTGACCCTTCATGCCGATAATGGAACCTTTTGTTACATCTCTTTTGACCAGCTTGTTCAGATCATCCAGATATTGGATACGTTGATCGTGAACTTTCATCAGTTCATTGAAATATTGTTTTTGTTTAGCTGCATCTTTTTCACCGGCTATTAAGGCACGAAGAATTTTTGCACCATTAGTATAAGTACTTACTTGGGCTTTTGGAGCTTCTGTAAATACACTCATCCAAGGAGTATAGGCATCCTTGAAGTTGTTAGTCTTCACATACTCAGTGTAAATACTGATATTTTTCAAGCATCGGAGACTGTCTTCACCATGTCCGAATCTTGATCCGTCTGACGCTCCAGTTTGAGCGAAAGAAGCTGTTGCACTTAAAGAAAGGACGAACAGCGCTGTTACCATCTTCATTTTCATCGTATATAAATTTAGTTGTTGTTATTTATTTGCTTCTTTGCTCTGATTAATCAACTTTCCATTTCATGAACCAACGTTCATTGAAAGTAAGACCAATATTGATTCTTAAATAATTTTCTTCCATCAACCCCTTGAACTTGGGACTGACTTTGACATATTGACCGGAAATGTTCAGCATAGATTTACTTTGAAACATGGGAAGTCCAAAACCCACACTGACACCATATTCGCGTGCACCGTCTTGAAGACTGGTTGCTCCTGTGTCCGGATTCGTATAGCTGACCTTGTTATAAGGGCTTGAATAGTAGGCTCCCATACGGTAACGGATACGTTTCAGATAGTTGTGGCTGAAATAATTGGGTATAAATTCCGCCCCCAAAGCTATTTTTGTACGGTTACTCATTTCCACACTCTCTTTGTTGAACTTACTCCAACTTAGATCAGCTGTATCCCACTTCTGTAAAGTATAGTCAATTCCTATGGTCAGACGGTTGTCATATACGTAAGTAAGACCGAGACCCAATGTATGCGGCATTTTAAACGGATTCGTAATGGTATCACCGGTTTGTGACTGTACATAGATAGAACCATTACTTTCCATACCTGTCTGATGATACTTGTATGCATCCCCGTGCAAGGTATGTCCCAATGTATAGACGGCGCCTACATTAATCACGTTTTTCTTATTTAATTTATAAGTGTACTGTAAACCGAAATCCAATTTATAGTCACTGATGGAAAATTTGTCTAACTTGATACTACGTGTATCTGTCGCTCCAATAGTTGTCATGGACTGATGAGTAATATCTCCATAAAGATACGAAAAATTCGCACCCACAGACAAATTATTGAAAACTTTATAACCTAATCCTACAAAAACTTGATGAAATCCTCCGTCACCAGTGTATGATTCAGACCATTTTCCGTTATTGTCGACATCTTCGAAATCATGTGTCTTGGAAATATTATAGCCCACAGTGGAGAATGGAAGAAAGCCAACTGTCATTCCCATTTTCCTCCATAAGCGGAATTGCATGGCCATATAGTCAAAACTTGAATTTTTAGCATTGGTTTTTACGTTGCCATCCTTAAAATTCGCATTCTGAAGAGTCATCCCTGCATCGAACAAGAATGTCAATGAATCGATAGCTGTATAAGATGCCGGATTAGATGCGTTGATTTGGTAGCCGTTTCGCAAGCCGTATGCTATTCCTCCCATCGCTTTACTGTTACCGAAATTTTGATCAGCTAACTGACCAAAGCCGTAGCGTGTATAGGGAGAGTTTGTGCTTGTTTGGGCTACGGCCAGCCCTGTGACTGTGAGTAATATTGACGCACTAATCAGTCTTTTATAGTTTATCATTATAGCTTAATATTCTGTTTAAACCTTTCAATACTAAAAATCTATCTGCAAAGATGATACTTTTTAATTTTGTATCAAAAGAAAATTCATCTCCGCCCGTTAAAAAAACCAAAAGTCCCGGATAATTCTTTTGAAGATGGGTGATATACCCGCTCATTTCGAATTCCATTCCGCGGATGACTCCTGCCCGGATAGCTGTTTCTGTAGATTGTCCATACATCGGAACTTCTCCTTTAGCGTTTACTTTGGGGAGCTTGTCGGTGAATATGTTCAATGCTTTGAAACGCATACGCATCCCCGGAGAAATATTCCCCCCATGATAGGCTCCGTCAGCATCGATAAAATCGTATGTGACGCAGGTTCCCGCATCAATAACCAGTACATCGTGTCCGGGTTTCAGCCAGCTGGCAGCGACCACGGCTGCTAAACGGTCCATGCCCAGTGTTTGAGGCGTTTTATATAAATTCGTGATAGGGACAGGGGTCTCATGACTTAATTCGATGATAGTAAAAGGCAATCTTTCCAGTTGGCGCCGGATAGTATTGCTTAGCGTTATGACAGAAGCTATGATACCTCGTCTTAGGGGATATCGGGAACAAAGCATCGGGAGGCAATCTAAGGAATGATTGGAACCACGAAATACTTCAACCAACTCGCCTTTGTCAAATATAGCCAATTTGGCTACTGAGTTTCCTATGTCGATAATTAAATTCACAACTTTGCTTTTTCGGTTGCAAAGTAACGCAAAAAATAAATAGGAATAGCAATAAAAAATGGTATTTGTGAGGAATTAATTAATATTTAGGTGTACTTTTGCATCGGTAAACAGCGAATGGAATTTATGAATAAACTAATTATAGCATTGATGTTGTCTTTCTTTTCCTTGACTCAATCGGTTAGAGGACAGGAAGATAGTATAAAAGTAAGCCTGATGACCTGTGCTCCCGGAACGGAAATATATGCCTTGTTCGGGCATACGGCATTGCGCTATGAGGACACGGCACGCGGAGAGGACTGGGTGTTTAATTATGGCATGTTCAGCTTTAATACTCCTCATTTTATCTATCGTTTTGTCAAAGGGGAGACTGACTATGAGTTGGGTGTGACTCCTTATTCTTATTTCGAAGGCAGTTATGCTATGCGTGGTTCATCAGTCTATCAGCAGACATTGAATTTGACTATGGCGGAAAAACAGAAACTCAGAAGATTGCTGGAAGAAAACTATCAGCCTGAGAATAGGGTTTACCGCTATAACTTTTTCTATGACAATTGTACTACGCGTGCGCGTGATATAATAGAGGAATGTATCGAAGGAAAGGTTGTTTATCCTGATGGGAAGGAAGGGCTCTCTTTCAGGGATATTGTCCATCAATATACTAAGGGACACGAATGGGATGAGCTGGGCATTGATATGTGCCTGGGCAGTGAAGCGGATGAACCTGTTGATGCGCGTAAGCAGATGTTCGCCCCTTTTTATATGTTGGAGGCGGCTGGAAAAGCAACGATAGTGGCAGGCGACAGTGTGCGTCCCTTCGTCTTGCAGGAAAAGAAAGTGGTGGATGTGGAGCCGGAAGGTGGCGAGGGCGGTTTCCCGCTGTCACCTCTGGTGTGTGTGTTTGTTTTAATGGGAGCGGTTTGTTTGGTAGGATGGATCCAGCTTAAAGTCAAGAAGGTGATTTGGATTTGGGATTTATTCCTTTTTGGCGTACAAGGGCTGGCCGGATGTGTCATCGCTTTCCTGGTTTGTTTCTCTACCCATCCTACAGTGGGTTCCAATTGGCTTATCCTTTTATTGAATCCTATCCCTTTAATTTATCTTCCCGTTATGGTTTATAGGGCTATAAAAGGTAAAAAAGATCTCTATCATCTAATCAATATAGCATATTTAACACTTTTTATAATGATAATGCCGTTTGTACAGCAAAAATTCAACGCAACGGTATTACCTTTGGCACTGTGTTTGCTACTGTGTTCAGCAAGTCACGTTTTATTATATTACAGACAAAACAATAAATGAAAGGACGCATCTTAACTTCTCTTCTGACTGTTATTGCATTAACAGGGTTGCAGGCACAAAATGTCCCTGCTGTTCCCAGGTTGGTGGTCGGCTTGACTATTGACCAGTTACGGACGGACTATATAGAAGCTTTTTCGGCTTTATATGGTGAACGTGGCTTCAAACGGTTGTGGAAAGAAGGGCGGATTTACCGGAATGCCGAATATGACTTCATCAACGTGGATAAGTCATCGGCGGTGGCGGCCATTTATACAGGTACCACTCCTTACACCAATGGTATAGTAGGGGATAAGTGGATGGACCGCAGCACGCTTCGGGTGATCAATTGTGTGGACGATACCAATTTCATGGGGATTTATACCTCCGAGTCCACTTCTCCGCAGAAAATAAAGGTTTCCACCTTGTCGGATGAGTTGATGATAGCCACACAAGGAGTATCCGAAGTTTATTCTATCGCTCCTACACGTGAAATGGCGGTGTTGGCGGCCGGTCATGCTTCAAAAGGTGCATTTTGGTTGAATGATGAAACTGGAAAATGGAGTGGAAGTACATATTATGGTACATTTCCTTCATGGGTGACTACTTATAATGATCGGGAAGGATTGGATTTCCGTATCGGCAATATGTCGTGGGCGCCTTATTTGCCTGTTACAGTCTATAAATACCTGACCAGCGAAAACAAACAGGTTACATTCAAGCATAACTTTGATGACGAACGGAAAAATAAATACCGTAAACTGAAAACAAGTCCCTATGCCAATGATGAGGTAAACCGTCTGGTTAATGCTTGTTTGAATAATACTTCTATAGGGAAGGATGCTGTTCCTGACTTTTTGTCGCTGGCATATTATGCCGGGAATTATGACCATAAGGCTTCCGCGGAGCTTCCTATGGAAATGCAGGATACATACGTACGTTTGGATAACAGCATTGCAGAGCTATTGGAATTAATAGACCGGAAAGTAGGGCTGAGCAACACTTTATTCTTTATAACCTCTACTGGATATGCTGACACAGATCCTGTTGATCCGCCTCAATATAAAATACCGGGTGGGGAATTCCATATTGAACGTTGTTCGGCTTTGCTGAACCTCTATCTGGCGGCTATTTATGGTGAAGGACAATGGGTGGAGGCGCATTTTGAGCAACAAATATATCTGAACCATAAGCTGATAGAGCAAAAGCAGCTGAATATGTCCGAGGTGCTGAACCGTGCATCGGAATTTTTAGTGCAGTTCAGTGGAGTGAAAGATGTATATTCCTCACAACGTTTGCAGTTGGGAGCGTGGACTCCGACCATTGATAAAATAAAGAATTACTATAATCCGGCATGTTCCGGAGACCTGTGGGTGGAAGTATTACCGGGTTGGACCGTGTTCCGTGAACATTCGCTTGATACGCAGGTGCAACGCTATTCGTATGCCTCGGCTCCATTGATTTTTATCGGGAACGGAATGAAACCGGAAATAATCCATGCGCCTGTAAAGATAGGTAATATAGCACCAACCGTAGCCCATTATATGCGTATTCGTGCTCCTAATGCAGCCGTTCTGGCACCTATGACGGACATTCGCAAATAATATTAGAGAGAGAAGTGCAAATAAATCAGCATTTTATTATAACTTTGCACTTTCAAAAGTAATCAAATTAGAAAATAATAAAAACAAAAAATACAATGGGATTTAATGAATTTATCGGCAAATTGTTTGGAAACAAGGCCACCCGTGACATGAAAGAAATCAAGCCGTGGGTTGACAAAGTAAAGGCTGTCTATCCGGAAATTGCCAAATTGAGTAATGACGAGCTCCGTGCAAAAACAGTAGAATTGAAGAAGTATATTTCAGATTCGGCTGCAGAGGAACAAAAGAAGATAGAAGAACTGAAAAGTACTATCGAAACTACAGAACTGGAAGATCGTGAGGGCATTTTCGCACAGATAGACAAACTGGAAAAAGAAGTGCTGGAAAAATATGAAAAAGCACTGGATGATGTACTTCCGCAGGCTTTTGCTATTGTAAAAGACACTGCACGCCGTTTCTCTGAAAATCCGGAATTGATTGTAACCGCTACTGATTTTGACCGCGAGCTGGCGGCTCAGGGAAAAGATTTTGTACGTATTGAGGACGATAAAGCTATTTGGCAGAACCATTGGGTTGCCGGTGGCAATGACATGGTATGGGGCATGGTGCATTACGATGTACAGTTGTTCGGTGGCGTGGTGTTGCATAAAGGTAAGATTGCTGAAATGGCAACCGGTGAAGGTAAGACGTTGGTAGCTACTCTGCCGGTATTCCTGAATGCGCTGACCGGTAATGGTGTACACGTGGTTACTGTTAATGATTATTTGTCAAAACGTGACTCGGAATGGATGGGGCCATTGTATCAGTTCCATGGGTTGAGTGTGGACTGTATTGATAAACACCAGCCCAATTCAGACGCACGCCGCAGAGCTTATATGGCCGATATCACTTTCGGTACGAATAATGAATTCGGTTTCGATTACTTGCGTGACAATATGGCTGTCAGTCCTAAAGATTTGGTGCAGCGTAAACATAATTATGCCATTGTCGATGAGGTGGACTCCGTATTGATTGACGATGCCCGTACTCCGTTGATTATTTCCGGTCCTGTGCCTAAAGGCGAAGACCAACTGTTTGAACAACTTCGTCCGTTGGTAGAGCGTTTGTTCGAGGCTCAGAAGAAACTGGCTACCCAATACTTGGCTGATGCCAAACGTTTGATTGCATCGGATGACAAGAAAGATCAGGAAGAAGGATTTTTGGCATTGTTCCGCAGTCATAAGGCGTTGCCGAAGAATAAGCCGTTAATTAAGTTCTTGAGTGAACAGGGTATCAAGGCAGGTATGCTGAAGACTGAGGAAATCTATATGGAACAGAATAACAAGCGTATGCCTGAAGCTACTGATCCATTGTATTTTGTCATTGATGAAAAGCAGAACAGCGTGGATTTGACCGATAAGGGAATTGATTTGATAACCGGAAACGCGGCGGATCCTACTTTGTTCGTCTTGCCTGATATTACTTCTCAATTATCTGCTTTGGAAAACGAGACAGACCTGACAGAAGAAGAAAAATTAGCCAAGAAAGATGAGCTGATGACCAATTACGCTATCAAGTCTGAACGCGTACACACCATCAACCAGCTGTTGAAGGCATACGCCATGTTCGAAAAGGATGATGAATATGTAGTGATTGACGGACAGGTTAAGATTGTTGACGAACAGACCGGACGTATCATGGAAGGCCGCCGGTATTCTGACGGTTTGCACCAGGCTATCGAAGCCAAGGAAGGTGTGAAAGTGGAAGCTGCTACCCAGACCTTCGCTACCATCACGTTGCAGAACTATTTCCGTATGTACCACAAGCTGTCGGGTATGACCGGTACCGCAGAAACAGAAGCAGGCGAACTTTGGGATATCTATAAATTGGATGTAGTCGTTATTCCGACTAACCGTCCGATTGCCCGTAAGGATATGAATGACCGCGTTTATAAGACCAAACGTGAAAAATATAAAGCTGTCATCGAAGAAATTGAAGAAATGGTAAAGGAAGGACGTCCTGTCCTGGTAGGTACCACTTCAGTGGAAATCTCAGAAATGCTGAGCAAGATGCTTGCCATGCGCAAGATTGAGCACAATGTATTGAATGCGAAACTGCATCAGCGAGAAGCGGATATTGTAGCCCAGGCAGGTCAGAAGAGTATTGTGACCATTGCTACCAATATGGCAGGTCGTGGTACCGATATCAAGCTGAGTCCGGAAGTGAAAGCTGCGGGCGGTTTGGCCATTATCGGTACGGAACGTCATGAAAGCCGCCGTGTAGACCGTCAGTTGCGTGGTCGTGCCGGTCGTCAGGGTGACCCGGGTTCATCCGTATTCTTTGTATCATTGGAAGATGATTTGATGCGTTTGTTCTCGTCAGACCGTATTGCCAGTGTAATGGACAGGCTTGGCTTCAAGGAAGGTGAGATGATTGAACACAAGATGATTTCAAATTCTATTGAGCGTGCACAGAAGAAAGTGGAAGAAAATAACTTCGGTATCCGTAAGCGCTTGTTGGAATATGATGATGTGATGAACAAACAACGTGTGGCTGTCTACACCAAACGCCGTCATGCCTTGATGGGCGAGCGTATCGGCATGGATATTGTGAATATGATTTGGGATCGTTGTGTTTATGCTGTTGAGCTGGGAGACTTTGATAATGTGAAGATGGAGATATTGCAGACTTTGGCAATGGAAGTGCCTTTCACAGAGGAAGAATACAACAAGATGAAAAAAGAAGATCTTGCCGAGAAGACATTCGAAGCAGCAATGAATAACTTCAAGCGCAAGACAGACCGCATGGCCCAGATTGCCAATCCCGTTATCAAGCAGGTATATGAAATGCAAGGACACATGTACGAAAACATCATGATTCCTATTACGGATGGCAAACGCTTGTATAACATCTCTGTCAACTTGAAGGCGGCTTATGAAACAGAAGGCAAGGAGATTGTGAAGTCATTTGAAAAAGCAATTCTGCTTCATACCATTGATGATGCATGGAAGGAAAACCTGCGTGAACTGGACGAACTGAAACATTCTGTACAGAATGCAAGTTACGAACAGAAAGACCCGTTGCTGATCTTCAAGCTCGAATCAGTTAATCTGTTCGATAATATGGTACATAAGATTAATAACAATACCATCTCTGTATTGATGCGTGGACAAATCCCTGTTCAAGAACCGGAACAAGTGCGTGAAGCAGCTCCCGAACCACAGGCTCCCCGTCAGCAGTATAGAGAGGAAAAGCAGGATTTGAGTGATCCTCACCAGCAAGCGGCTGCCGGACGTGATACCCGTGAGGTGAAACGTGAACCGATTCGTGCAGAGAAAACAGTAGGACGTAACGATCCTTGTCCCTGCGGAAGTGGCAAGAAATACAAGAACTGTCACGGACAGAATGCTTGATAAATAACGATTATTATAAAAACGTCCGGGTAGAATTTACTGTCCGGGCGTTTTTTTTATTCCTTTTAACTCACTTCTTGCGTAAATAAGCGTACTTTTGTTCCCAAAGAAAAAATGATCGTATGAAAAAAACTGTTTCACTAATGATGCTGGTTGCCGGAACATTCCTTGCTTCCTGCAGCAGTTTGCAGACCATCTCTTTTGACCAGCTACAAGCGGGCGATGTCAGTTTTCCGGATGCGGTGAGAAAGGTGGCCGTGATAAACAATATGCCCGTCTTTAAAGCCAAAGATAATCATGAAATCCTGAGTGCTGAATTGGAAGGAGACGGTAAGGTGGCCTCCGAAGCTTTGGCGGAGAATATTGCCAATGTGAACTATTTTGATCAAGTGGTTATCTGTGATTCTGCATTCCGGGCAACTGATGAAGTGCCCCGCGCCAATGTCGTTCTGACCAAAGAGGAAATACAGAAACTGAGTGAGGATTTGGGGGTGGATATGATATTGTCATTCGACCGCATTCATATCCAGACCAAACCGGGGATCTTGCTCTATCCGGATTATCCTGTGCCCGTAGATGCAGTGGATGGAATTATATCTCCCATAATCAGGCTGTATATCCCCAGTCGTGACAAGCCTTTGTTTGTTGTAGCCAAACAGGACACCATTTCCTGGGAAATGAGTCCGGCTCTCTCGGATCAGACGATCGTGAAGGAGGCCTCGGAGTTTGCTGCTTCGGTGCCTGTGGAACATTTATTGCCCCATTGGAATGAAGTGACCCGTTTTTATTACGACGGTGGAAACATAGAAATGCGTGATGCCGGTGTATGTCTTCGCGAGAATGACTGGGACGGCGCGTATAATCTGTGGAATACTGCCTATGAGAAGAGAAAAGGTCAGCAAAAGATGAAAGCCGCTTTTAATATTGCACTATATTATGAAATAAAGGATAATATGAAGCAGGCTAGAGATTGGTTGGGAAAAGCCAGGAAATTAGTAAAATCCGGCAGCAGGGATGAACAGTTGATAGACTTCTATTCATCGGAACTGGAGGAAAGAGAAGGAAAGTTATCCAGATTAAGAATACAAATGAAACGTTTTGATGATAATTTTTAGAGAATAAGTGTTGAGGGAAAGATTTTTTTTGTACTTTTGGATATAAATAATACATAAAATTGATTTGGGTATGAAACTCAGTGCACAGTCACATGCTTCTATTGCATCTTCGCTCCGGGAAGCGATTGATAAATATACGACGGATGGAGAGAGAACAATAGTCACCGATATACACTTGCAGCCTAAGCAGGATAGCGGTGAATTGATTATTTTTAACGACGATGACGAAGAATTGTCGCGTACCATCATTGAAGAGTGGGTAGATTATAGCGAGGATGATTTTTATGCGATTGCAGAACGTGTACTTCGTGGTGAGATCAACTCGTTGAAAGAAGTGGGAGCTTTAGAAAAGCTGGCTATCCTGAAACCTTATTCTTTTGTTTTGGTGGATGAGGATAAGGAAACGATTACCGAACTTTTGCTGATAGATGATGAAGACACTTTGTTGCTGAACGATGAACTTTTGAAAGGGCTGGACGAAGAGTTGGACGCATTCTTGAAAGACTTACTCGAAAAATAGATCATTTGGATAGCAGGTCATGGACAAGCTGATATCCTCTCCGATGCTGTAACACCAAATAGGTAATTGCATTTTCAAGAAAAGCAATTACCTATTTGGTGTTTTTACCGACAAAGATAGGCTTTTTCCTTCAAATCCTCCTGAATTTCCAACACAATCTTTCAAATAACTTTTTTGTTTTCAATGCCTTACGTTGTGCCACCGGCAGCGGCGAAGCTGTCCGTGTGCCACCTCTATAGGTTGCATCCTCCGCACATTACGCTTGTGTACGGGATGGCTGAATTTCGTACCCGGTTTACGGATGCGGCTTATTCCATTTCGGCATCGGGCATGTTTTCCGGCAGGTCGAGGATAGTTCGCCGGATTGTTGTCGTTCTCCGAACTCGACCAATTATTGTTATCTGTTTTGTCTTTACAAGAAGGACAAGCCTTCCTGTCGATAGCCCTTTTTTAATAAACCGACTCTCTCCGGCAAGCCGTAACCGACCGGACTCCCGCCAACAAAATGTTTCTTGCCTTTATTTTCTGTTCTCATTGTTTGCTTTTCCTTTTTCACTGTATTGTTTCCACCCTGTACCCTGCTTGCCTATCTTATCCATGACAAGGGCAAACCCGGCATATTGCCTTTCTGTAATGACTTGCTGTTCCACACAAACCCAGAATAGCATTTGCAGCATACGGTATTTATCAAGAAACTCAGTGATAACCGCCACCTTTTCGTAACTGCTGTTTGCCTTATAAATCAGTGACAACATATCCAGATTCAATTCTATCATCCGATTTCCCATATTATACCGGAAGAACCGGGGAAAACCTTGCGATAAAGGAATCAGCAGGTTCAACAACCGCAAGGTGTCACGATAAAGAGGTAAATCTTCGGATAATGCCATAAAAAATATGTTTCGACCCGCGAAGCGGGTTATTCGTTTAAATAGATAAAGTAACGGCTACGCCGTAATAGATAAATAAGATCAAAAAGCATAGGAACACCGCACCCTGGGGGCGTAGTTCTTACCGTACCAGTACAAGTACAGATTGCCACCGCCGTAGAAGCGCACGTAGCAGGCATAGTAGCCATAGTACTCCGAACTCGACCAAAAGTAAGTATCCGTACTGAATGGCGTTGCACCGCTGATTTTCTCCAAATACCTATTCATGTTAGCCACGGCTGTTGAAGCGGCACCGGATATAGAGACATTATCTTTATTTGTATCAGCCTTATGTTCGTCTAAATTTACATTGCCCAAATTGGACAGAATATCCCACCACTGCCCCATACTGGGAATAAACCAACCGGTGGAATTGGAGGGAGCAGCGTATTTCCCGGTGCTGCTCTCTGCCGTACCGTAGCGGCTGGCATGGTAAAAGGCGGTATAGGTATCCTTTAAAGCATTACCACTATTTTTATAGGTGTCGATTATCCAATGCGTTTCACCGTAACCGTCAATGTTATTGTACTGCTTCTGTAATGTGCCGGTGTTTTCTTTGAAAGGTTCTCCATCAGCGCCGCCGCTGTTTTCATCTTTACCGTATTCTCCCCACCGGCAACCGTCTGAAGCATTGGTGAGTGCCATGACAAGACCGTGAGGGGTGTCTACGCCTTTTTCCTTCAAGGCTTGTTTGGCCGCCGTACTGATACGACTGACGTCGGTACTGTAAACAATGCCTATAGGGGTGCTGCCGGTATATCCGGCAGCAGAAGGCAACAAGGTTCCATCCGCATAATATACAGCACCGGGAGCAAGGGTATATACCGACGTTTCCGGAACAATCCACTGATATTTTCCCTGCTGTCCGCCGCTTATCACAGCCGTCCCAGTTTTCTTCTGCCCACCTTGCGTATAAAAGTAACGGATGGAACCTGATGACAGTTCGGAGGCGGAAAGCAACAAGCGCGTTTCATTCGTGCCGCTTTGCCATGGAACATACACGTTGTCACCGATGACAAGACCGCCATCGGAAAAATTATCCGGTACCCAATTATAAGTCTGCCCCTTCCACTCGTATGTGTATTTGGGAGCAAGTATAAGCATCGTCCGGACGTGCTTCAACTCCATCCTTAAAATATTCCCGGCGGTGTTGAACATGCCACCGGTACCTATCATCAAATCGGATGCGGTATAATCGGCATAATTACGTTGGTCGGCTTTGGGAGTGAAAGCGTTTTTTATCTCGTCTTCCGTCTTTTTACCGTTCATAGTTTCGCTGTATGGATAATAGACAAGATAACGATAGGAGGCATCATAAGTTATATTCTGGCTGCCGCCCGCGTCCGTCCATTTTGTGCCGTCAAAGGTAAAGGCTTTATTGTCAATCACCAGTTGGCTGCCGCCGTCGGTCACTATCAATCCCAACCGGTCACCGCTGGTAAATACGGTTTTAAAGCCATCTTCTACAGCACGGGTAGTCACACCGGCATCTGCCGAAAGAAAGCCACCATCGGACACTTCGATTGTGAAACTGTCTCCATGAATAGGAGAATCCATTTCCTGTTCTGCACAGCCACTCAAAAATAGGATGAATAGTAGCATAGCACTTGTTGTATATCTATTTTTTATCATTATCGGATATTTTATTTATGGCATTGTTATCGTACAAAAGGCACGTGTATTGGCACCTCCGTAATCCGGGTAATCTTTGTTAAAATGCCCACGTTCACCGGTGGCGTTACCTATTGACCATCCCCAAGAAATACCGTCATCTCCATACCAATGCTGCCCGTATAAACGTTTCCAATGTGACGGCCATGAACTGTCCCCGTTAGCTTCCTGCACTGCGAAAATGTCTCTTAACGATTGTTCTGAAACACCCCAGCTGCAACCCTGGATAGCAGGCTTGTGGTTGGAGACTGCTCCCCAGTAATCCGCATTTCTATTTATGTATCCACCGCTTTCCAATGCAACGACATACACTTTTTTATTCTCTATCTTATAGACAATGCCGGCAGGCGGATTAATAAAATTTTGAGAGATGGTTTTATCTTCATATACCAAATATCCCACTTGCGGAGATTCCGTATCTTTCGTAACAAGATGGATATCCACACTGGTACTTATATCCGAAAGCGTGAATGTAAACTGCCTTTGCGTGACATCAAAAGTCTGGTTGTATTTACACCAGCCTACCAGTTCCACGGCTGTCACCCCTTTCCCTTCATTTACTTTAAAAGTCAATACCGGATTATCCGTGGCATCGAGCGGATAGCTAAATTTACCGTTCGGTACGTCTGTCGTGTTAGAAATGGATATATCGCTTATCCCTTCACCCGTTACGGTAATGATATATGGTTCTGTGTCATTCGTACCCGTCACATCGCCCATGCTCTCCCAACCGTCAGCAGAGACAATCATGCCGCTTTTATGCACCGTGATGGTGTAATTGTATGCTTTTCCGGCTTCGGTATCTGCATCACCGACCGATGGAGTATAATAATAGGTATTGCCGCTTATGGTGACGCTGATAAACTTCTCTCCGGCAGTGAAAGGAGACTGGGGGACGAGCAGGGCGGAATAGCTGCTGCCGGACGGGTAAGCTGTTATCCAGGCGTTGGTGCTTGGGCTGGTGATGGTACCGGCAGCACAATCCACCGTAGCAGTGGTGTAGCCGTAAAACTTCACTTCTGCGTTTTGCAAATCGCTGTCCGTCAGCCCGCTGCCTGCTTTCAGGGTGGCAGTGACTTTTGTCATGCGGTGCTCGAAGTTCAGGCTGGCGGTGGTGTTGAAGGGGACGCTGCTTTGAGGGGCATACAGGAAATCCAGTTGGGCATAGTTATTGCCGTCGTTCTGTCTGGTGATATTGGCAAGATTGAAATTTACCGGATACCAGGCTTTGACGTTTATGCTGTTCTTGTCCTGCCAATAAAAGCCGTCGGTCAAGGTCAAGGCACCGTCACTGGTGGCGGTATAGGTTTTTGACGTGTTGTTCACTTGTATGTTTACCTGTTCGCCTCCCGTCCATCGGCTATTGTTGTCAGTCGTAGCGCGGGTGGTGGTCAGCCCGTCCACGCTGGCGGTGAACGTCATGGGGTATTTACCGTCCGGCAAGGCGGTGCTGTCGTCGGTCACATCGCTGCACGAGGCGGCCATCAGGCAGGCGAAGACCGCCACCGCCAAATGTCTGAATGGATTTGATTGGTTCATCATATTATTTTTCTGTTTTTATTATCACTTGTACCACCGGCAGCGGCGAAGCTGCCCGTGTGCCACCTCTATGGGTTGCATCCTCCGCACATTACGCTTGTGTGCGGGATGGCTGAATTTCGTACCCGGATTACGGATGCGCCTTAATCCATTTCGGCATCACCTACTTTTTCTTCTGACGTCCAGTTTTCTATCTTCGAAGTGACAGTCAGCCCGGTTTGGTTCACCGTAATCTTATAGGTGTATTTCTTACCGCTTTCAAGGGTCAGACCACCGGCATCAGGAATCTTGTAGCTGAATACGGCCTTGTTGGCAAGTGTCACTTGGATAAATGGGGTATTCTGGCTTATGGTCTGCTTCGGAAGGACAACCGCTTCACCATGCTCGCTGTTACCGTTGAAATCGGTTGTTGTTACCGTGCGGATGGTAATCGGAGTAGCATCATTGTTGTCTCCGGGTATGGTTATCATACCTGCACGAGCCACTTGCTCGGTTATTGTTGCGCTTTTGTCCGGTGTGAAGTCCGCTTTCAGCTTTGTCCCTACAATCGTCACGGCAGCACCTGTCAGATCCGGGTTACCGTCACCTGATTTCAGTGCCACCTCTACTTTGGAGAGCATGTGGTAGAAAGTCAGTTCTACCGCATCTTTGCTACGGGCTACGTTTTTCTGAACGGCATAGAGCAGGTCGGATTTGGCATAGGCTTCCGTACCCGACTGGTCGGCTTCCACCGAATGTACGATAGCTGTGGCAGGAAATTCGGCAGTATTTTCCGTAAATGCATTCGATGCAAAGTTTCCATGCAGGGCATAGAAATCCAGATTGCTGCCGTCGGTAGGATAATATTGTGGAGTGGAATTATTCTTAAAACCGTTATTGCCATCGGCTGTAAGCGTCCATGCCTTTATATACTCCGTAGTAGGGGAAGCCTTGTCCGCCCATACGTAAACCGTTTCGCCTTCCTGTATCTGCGTTGCCTGCGTGTTGGAGCGTGTCTGCACCGTTACCCCGCTCGTAAGGCGTATCTCGCCGTTCCAGTTGTCTGCTACCTCGTTCTCATCGTTGCTGCAACCTGCCAGTATTATCGTTGCGGTTGCCATTGTCATAAATAACTTTACTTTCATTCTTATTGTTTGTTTATAGTATAATCCATATATTACTCGGCATTGCCCGTCTCACCGTCACCGTTGCCCAGTGTCCAGTCTTCTACCGTGGAACTGACTTCCACACCGACTTTGCTGATGGTGATGGTGTAGAGGTATTTGCTTCCGGCTACAAACGCCTGTGACTTTTCGGCGCTGTTCACGTTCCAGTGGAACGCTTGATTATCCAATTTGGGCACGGTAAACGTCAACACCATGTCTTTCGTAGTCGCTGCGGGCAGCACGATGCCTTCGGCTTTCAGTCCGTCGGTATGCAGGGCTATTTCTGCCGATGTGCCTGTGGTAACGGTCGCCTCGCCGCTCTTCACCACATTGTAGGTGGCAGCCGTCTGCTGGTTGCTGAGGCTGACAGTGGTGCCTGCCAGGTCGGCATCTGTCAGTGAGGTCCCGTCCGCCTTGAGGGTGATGGCAAGTTTCACCAGTTTGTGGGTAAAGACGAACGCCACTTTCGGGTCGTTCTTGTCTTTGCCCGTCACTTTGGCAGCACCCATCAGGTCAATATCCTTCTGTGGGGTCTGGTTTTTTACATCGACGGTGTACACGTTGCCCTCCTTCAATGTTTCCCGGTAGGGGTAATAGGCGGTAAAGTCGCGCGCATCGCCATTCACCGGAAAGTAAAGGGTCTGTCCTTCGGTAGCGGTGAAACTGCCGGTCTTGGCTGTTTCGGCGGTGGTGTACTTGTGGTTTCCGTTTCCGTCCGTCGCATCGTCGTCCAGCATGTAGATGCCGATGGCGTCTCCGGCTTCCCAAGTGTTGTCGTAGGCGCGGGTGTTCATCCGGATGCCGCTGGTGGCTTCCAGGGCAACCCGTCCGTCGGTGGGTTGCGGGGTGTTTTCTCCGTCTTCGCTGCAACCCGGCAACAGGACGGCTGCCAGCAGTACGCAGATAAATGCTTGCTTTTTCATATTCTTCTTATTTTATTGGGGGTTTTTAATTTCAATCGTTTCAATCGTTGCTCTCCGCTTTTAGTGGATAGTGATATCGCCGTTGTCCACTTCCTTCCAGCCGGTGATGGTACCGCCCATGTCGCCTTCCGTGGGCAGGTTGAGCAATGCATCCAGCCGCAAGGCCTCCATCGTGCCGCCGAAGCCTTTCAGCAGGTCGGTCAGGTCGGTCACGAGGGTCTGCACGCTGCCGTCCTTCAGGCTGACGGTGAGGGTGAGCGTCTGCCGTTCATCGGTTATCACGCCCATCAGGCGGAGCATGGCGGCAAGTGCCGGTTTTTCCTCCTCCGCACGGGTGGGTGTTATGGTACTGAGTTTGAACTCCGGCGCAACGGTCTGTCCCGTCTGTCCGGTGGTCTGTTCGCCCGTCACCAGGTCGAGACTGTGCGCGATGCCTGTCAGCGTGGCGGTTGTCCCGGCAATGCGTTCCTTGTCGCCTTCCGCCAGTTGCAGGGTCAGCGTCAGGCTGCGGATGTGCTGTTGCATCGGCAGGGTGACTTTTAGTGTGTCGTCTGCCGTCACATCCAGTTCTTTTGCGGCGGAAAACAGCACTCCCGGTTGTGGGGTGAGCGTGCCGTCGTCTTTTGGGTCCACCGTGGCGGTATTCTCCGTTATGGAAACACCTTCGGGGGTATTGTATGCCAGCAACCGGTAGCTGCCCGGTGGCAGCAGGCTTTTGAAGGTGTTGGTTTCCGCCGTCACCTCCTGGCTCTCTGCTCCGATGCGCAGCGTATGGCTGGCGGGCACGGATGCGTCCGACGAGCGTCCCGACCAGTCGGTGGTTATCCGCACCGCGCCCCTGTCCGGATGTGGGGTATTGTGCCGGTCATCCTTTGCGCAGCCGGTCAGTTGCAGGATGGCGGCTGCGATGGTCAGCAGCTGACAGATGCCGGACCATTTTATTGTTGGAATTGCACGTTTGTCCGTGCGGATAGTCATTCTGTTCATGTGAACGGTATTTTTTTATGATTGATTAAACGTTGTCTGTTTATGGGGTGGTCTCCCTGTTCCCAAAGGAGGGGCAGGAATATAAAAAAGCCACAAAAAGAAAAGATATTCTCTTTGTGGGGATGTATGGTTATTTGTTTGTTTTTGGGTATATTACGCGCGCGGGAACTTTGGTTTACATGCGTCTGCTTGTGTGTGTGTGTGTGTGTGTGTGTGTGTGTGTGTGTGTGTGTGTGTGTGTGTGTGTGTGTGTGTGTGTGTGTGTGTGTGTGTGTGTGTGTGTGTGTGTGTGTGTGTGTGTGTTTAATAAAATAGTTGGAACCAGCAAATGCCGACATGAAAAAATGCAGGAAAAGTTATCTTTTCTTGCAGGCACTTCTTTATGTGCTTTCACTTGGGGCATAACACCTCTTTTTAAATTAAATACGATATTGTTTCTTTTTTGCAAACTTAGTATTAATTACGATACTATCCAAAAGTCAGACACCTTAAATTTGACAATTGCTGTTTTAGGGGTGTATTTTTGTTGTTTTAATAATGAATTTGTTGATTCAGTAGTTATTTCAAGGCATTCCGGTGTCTTTTAGGAAAGGACAAAAGCATGGGTAGCTACCCGGACAAGTCCGACCTTGCCTGCTCGTACTTTTGTCTGTCAGCCTTTCAAAAGAAATTATGTACAAAACTACGGTACTTAAAGACTGACTCATAGTCGGAACTCCATATTGTCTGCCCGACATCCTGCAAGGATGCTACCAGTCCGTGCGTACAGCCGGGGTAGTTTCTTTTCAACAAAGGGTCTTCCTCTATAATACTCCCCACCCAATACACTACACCGATACAACTTTCGCTCGGAGGAGCTGGGGGATCTTCCCGGAACAATGCGCCACCGTCCGAATAAATAGAAGTCGCCCACGGCAAGCGCACGTACAGTGGGAGTATTAGAGGGAGCGCCGCTGTATGTCACATTCAACCGTTTGTAATTGCCGGTGGACAAGGAATGGTTGTGTTTTCTGTTGACAGAGCTCTTAAAATAAGCCTTCTTTCTGTGGCAGGTGTGTGTGAGAGGGTTACAGCAAATCCATGATGGCGGAAGCCGGGATCTCCAGTTTGGAGAAAGCGAACATCCGCTTGCCGAGATCTTTCAGCGAGGCACCGATGTGATAGATGTCATTGCCGTCCACTATCAGGAAACGATCGTGGCATCCCCTATAGGTGCGGATGTCGATGGACGGATACTGGTTGTTGTGACGGACGAAGAAATCAATCTTACCGTCTATCCGGTTCAGGCGTTGCTCATGTTCCTGCAATTTGCGGTCTATGCGCTGCTCCATACCGATCAGTCGCTGGTTGACAGAGTACCCTCTCAACAGGTATTCCTTCAGTACCTTGTTTGCCCAACGGCGGAACTCAATGCCCCTGCTTGACTTTACCCTGTACCCGACAGATAGAATCACGTCCAAATTGTAGTATTCCACTTGATAGACTTTTCCGTCTGCGGCAGTTGTCGCAAATTTTGCGACAACTGCCGCAGTCATCTCTACAAGTTCTTCCCTTAAGGCATTGTTGATGTGTTTGCCTATCGTCTTGACATTACGGGCAAACAGTTCTGCCAATTGCTGCCTGTTAAGCCACACCGTATCCTCTTCCAAGCGGACTTCCAATTTCACCTCCTCGTCGGGCTGGTATAGTATGATTTCTCCTTTGTTCTCCGTTATAATGATGCTTTTCAACTATTTACGAATGCGAAGGTAACATTTTTTTCTCCATCTCACCCCTTTTCCTCATACAATCTTTCAAAGAACGCGCAAACCGAATGCAGAGCCAAGCTCGCTTGAGCTATGCTGAGGTGCAGCCGGTCTTATGCAAAGAACGCTTTTGTTTTCAATGTCTTACGTTTTTTATGATTGATTAAACTGCCCATGTTGTTCATTAACATGTAGAGGTGCTGAAATTATCTTCATTTTAAATGGTCCAGCGATAAAATCCGGTTGTTCCTTTTCTCCTTTCAGCTACCGCTGAAATGCCCTGATGATGGGCGTTCCGGCTATGAAGAGACTCCTGTCATTGTCTTTTCAGCACGAGTTAACCGATTTCAGTGAAAGGAGACAGCCATACGGCTGAAACGGGAGTGAGGGGAAGTGGTTTCAGCTTTAATCGGCTGATTGCCTGTGTGTATGGTATAAAATGAAAGGGTGACGGGAGAAAGGGGGATGTTGACTTAGTGAGGGGGGAATGCGCTGAACAAGCTAGGCTTGTACGTTGAACAGACTAGGTCTGCACTCGGAACAGAGTAAGTCTGTTCACTGAACAGGCTAGGCTTGTTCAACAATAAACGTTAGTAACATGTAAGCCCCAACATTAGTAACGTGTAAGCCTATACGTTACTAAGCATCGGCTTACACGTTAGTAAGCATCGGCCTACACGTACGTATGTATTATCCCCTGCAGGCATGATGTTTAAAATATAGTTTCCTCATCCATCGGTCAAAAAACATAAATATAGGTATCGTGACGATGAATAACAGATAAATGGGAGGAAATTGTATATCCAAGATCTGCCCACCTGCCAGGAAAGTACTGCGGAGGCATTCCTTGATCGCATCTCCAAAATAGATGTACAGACCTGTACCACTGCTTAGTATCAAGAATAAAGAAGCGGCGATGGTGGCCAGCAATGTTCTTCTCTCTAGTTTCTTTTCACGCAAAAGTAGGGCTTCCTCTACTTTCTGCATGGTGCGGAAGGTAAAGTTGGAAGGTAGCCGGTAGGTTGGCTGTTCCTTCATGGCCTTCATCAATCCTTTATCTTTTTGTTTTTCGTTCATTCTGCTTCCGTTATAAGTATATATAGTTTTTTGCGTATCCGGTGCAACTTCACTTTTGTGTTGCTTTCCGTCAATCCCAGAATAAGAGCAATTTCTCCGATAGGCTTCTCTTCATTATAAAATAAAGAAATCAAAGCACGTTCCTCGGCATCCAGCTTCTTGATGGCTTCATTGAGTTTTCCTATTCTTTCCTCACTTTCATCATTCAGTGTGTCATCTATTTGTTGGTCGGATATATTTGTCAACACGGCATTATCCATCACAAATAAATCTTGTTTTTTCTTTCTGGTGGCCGAAATAGCCGTGTTATATGCAATGCGGTATATCCACGTAGAAAAACTGCTCTCTGCTTTAAACGACGAAAGATGTTCAAAGGCTTTCAGGAAAGTATCCTGGGTCAACTCTTCCGCATCCTCCTGATTCTCTACGATACGTACAATCAAGACAAATACCTGTTGGCTGTATTTATCCAGAAAGTACTCGTAAAGAGAAGTCTCTCCTTTCACTATTCTATGAATAATATTTGCTTCGTCGTTTTTCATTTTGTCTGTTAGACGCAAGGCTAAGAGAAAGGTTACATAAAAAAAGATTTTTTTCCTTTCAAAAAAGTGTAACCTCCTTGATGTCCCTGCGTCTAAAGGGTACAAAGGAACAAAATTAATAACTTAAATAGAAAAAATCATGAGTTACATTACCGGTTGGATTGTTGTAGGTATCATTACATTGGGAATCTACAAATTATTTGAGCTTTTTGTGGGTAAGAAGGAGCGTCTTGCTATAATAGAGAAATTGGGAGACAAGTTAGATCCTTCCATGTTGGGGAACAGGTTAAGTCTGCCTCTTCCTGTAGGAACTTCTTTCATGTCCTCTTCTCCGACTTCTTTCTCGGCCTTGAAATTTGGTTGCTTGTTGCTGGGAATGGGGCTTGGGCTGTTGATAGGTTATATGATTGGTGTAACCACGATACCCGGTTTTTTTACAGAGAATAATTGGCGCATGAATGAGTTGGCTTCATTGATTTATGGTGCAAGTGTCTTGCTCTTTGGCGGTTTGGGTTTGGTTATCGCTTTTATAGTAGAGTTGAAAATCTCTCGGAAAAGCAGGAAGGACCTTACTCGTGATTAAGTAGTAAAAGGGATGTCTGAATAGTTTTCGGACATCCCTTTCTTCTTATTTTATTTCTTCAAAGCAGCGATACTTTCTTTCAACGAAGCAATCTTGCTTTCCGCATCCGCCTGTTTCTTACGTTCCATATCAATAACGTTTGCCGGTGCTTTTCCCACGAACTTCTCATTGCCCAGCTTTTTCAAAACACTTTGCAAGAAACCTTCCTGATACTTCAATTCAGCTTCCAGTTTCGCCAGTTCTTCTTCCACGTTTATCATATTGCCCAAGGGTACCGCATATTCAGTAGTTCCCACCATGAATGAGCCGGAGCCGTCGGTTTTGTTTTCCACGACTTCAATGGAAGAGAGATTGCACAATTTCGTAATGATAGGATTGAATGCAGCCACCGGATTTTCACCGACCACCTGCAATTCCAACGCCTCTTTCTGTGCAATGTTTTTCTGTAAGCGGATGGTACGGATACCACCGATCACCTCTTTTACCACTTCAAAATCTTTGACGATCGTCTCATCACAAGCAGTCGGGATATTCAGTTGTTGAACCATCAGGCTTTCCCCTTCTTTGCGGTCATAAATGTGCTGCCACAATTCTTCGGTAATGAAAGGCATGAACGGATGCAGCAACTTCAGCAGGTTATCGAAGAAACCCAAAGTCTTTTCATAAGTCGCTTTGTCAATGGGTTGTCCGTATGCCGGCTTGATCATTTCCAGATACCAGCTTGAGAATTCGTCCCAGAACAACTTGTAGACAGCCATCAGCGCTTCACTCAAACGGTATTTGCTGAATAGGTCTGCCACTTCTGCAGCTGTTGTCGCCAGCATGGACTCAAACCATTCGGTAGCCAGGCGTGCATATTCGGGTTGTGCCATGTCGGCCACTTCCCAACCTTTCACCAGACGGAACGCATTCCATATCTTGTTATTGAAGTTACGTCCCTGTTCGCACAGTGCATCATCGAACAAGATGTCGTTTCCTGCGGGAGCGGCAAGCATCATACCCATACGCACGCCATCGGCGCCATATTTGTCAATCAGTTCCAACGGGTCGGGCGAATTACCCAAAGACTTAGACATCTTGCGTCCCAGTTTGTCGCGTACAATACCGGTGAAATAAACATTCTTGAACGGCATGTCTCCTTTGTATTCATATCCGGCCATAATCATACGTGCCACCCAGAAGAAGATGATATCCGGTCCTGTCACCAAGTCGCTGGTAGGGTAGTAATAGTTAATTTCTTCATTATTAGGATCATTGATGCCGTTAAATAAAGAAATAGGCCACAACCATGAAGAGAACCAAGTGTCCAGACAGTCATCGTCCTGACGTAAATCTTCCATTTTCAGATGGGCATTCCCCGTTTTTTCTTGTGCCAGTTTCAAAGCCTCTTCCGCTGTTCCGGCTACTACATAACCGCCTTCGGGCAGGAAGTATGCCGGGATGCGGTGTCCCCACCAAAGCTGACGGCTGATGCACCAGTCTTTGATATTTTCCAGCCAGTTCTTGTAAGTGTTCTTATATTTGGCCGGATAGAATTTCAGTTCGTCATTCATTACAGGAGGCAATGCCATATCTGCAAAGTGCTGCATCTTCAAGAACCACTGCATGGATAGTTTCGGTTCGATGGCTACATTGGTACGTTCCGAGAAACCTACCTTGTTGGTATAAGCTTCCACCTTTTCCAGCAATCCGGCAGCTTGCAGGTCTTCTTCAATCTGCTTGCGTACATCAAAGCGGTCCATGCCTACATACAGTCCGGCAGCTTCACTCAGGGTACCGTTGTCATTGAAGATATCAATGCTGGGCAAGTTGTATTTTTCGCCCAGCATATAGTCGTTCACATCATGGGCGGGTGTCACTTTCAGACATCCTGTACCAAATTCAATATCTACATAATCATCCTCGATCACCGGGATCACACGGTTTACCAACGGAACAATTACCTTCTTGCCCTTCAACCATTGGTTTTTGGGGTCGTTGGGGTTGATGCACATGGCGGTATCTCCCATAATTGTTTCGGGACGAGTAGTGGCTACCACCGCATAGCGTCCTTCGGCATCACCTTCTACTTTGTAGCGGAGATAATACAGTTTGCTATGTTCTTCCTTGTAAATAACTTCTTCATCACTGAGAGCCGTCAATGCCTTCGGATCCCAGTTTACCATGCGTACCCCACGATAAATCAAACCTTTGTTGTAAAGGTCAACAAATACCTTGATGACACTTTCGCTACGTTCCTCGTCCATGGTGAACGCGGTACGGTCCCAGTCGCAGGATGCACCCAGCTTGCGCAGCTGTTTTAAAATGATGCCTCCGTGTTCTTCTGTCCAGTCCCAGGCGTGTTTCAGAAACTCATCACGGGTGAGGTCGGTCTTTTTGATACCTTGTCCGGCCAGCTTGTTGACCACTTTGGCTTCTGTAGCGATAGAAGCATGGTCGGTTCCCGGCACCCAGCAGGCATTCTTGCCTTCCATGCGGGCGCGGCGTATCAATATATCCTGAATGGTATTGTTTAGCATGTGTCCCATGTGGAGCACTCCGGTTACGTTAGGGGGCGGAATGACGACTGTGTAAGGTTCACGTCCGTCGGGTTTTGAACTAAAGAGTTTGTTGTCCAGCCAATACTGGTACCATTTTCCCTCCACGTCAGCGGGATTGTACTTACTTGCTAATTCCATTTTATATTTTGTTTATTTAATTGATTATCGCATAATTGAGTGCAAAATTAATAAAAGTCATTGGATTATTGTGTACTTTTGCACGACAAAATGATATTAATAAATTGATTATGCATACAAGAAAAGAACAAATGGAAGCATTTGGCCGCTTCCTCGATATTTTGGACGAGTTACGGGAGAAATGTCCCTGGGACCGGAAACAGACCAATGAAAGTTTGCGTCCCAATACGATTGAAGAGACTTACGAGCTTTGTGATGCCTTGATGAAGGATGACAAGAAGGATATTTGCAAAGAGTTGGGTGATGTATTGCTGCATGTGGCCTTCTACGCAAAGATAGGTAGTGAGACAGGCGATTTTGATATCAAGGATGTGTGTGACCGTCTTTGTGAGAAATTGATATTCCGTCATCCTCATGTGTTTGGTGAAGTGAAAGCCGATACTGCCGAGAAGGTGACTGAAAACTGGGAGCAGCTGAAAATGAAAGAGAAAGATGGAAACAAGATGGTGCTGAGTGGTGTCCCGTCTGCATTACCTTCGTTGATAAAAGCGTATCGCATTCAGGACAAGGCCCGCAACGTGGGGTTCGATTGGGAAGAGCGTTCTCAGGTGTGGACAAAAGTGAAGGAGGAAATAGGAGAGTTCGAGGCTGAGGTGGAGAATATGGACAAGGATAAGGCGGAAGCCGAATTTGGCGATGTGATGTTCAGTCTCATTAATGCGGCCCGGCTTTATAAGATAAATCCGGATAATGCATTGGAGCTTACCAATCAGAAGTTTATCCGTCGTTTCAATTATCTGGAGGAACATACCATCAAGCAAGGAAAGAATCTGAAAGATATGACTTTGGAAGAGATGGATGCCGTTTGGAATGAGGCGAAGGAGAAGGGGCTGTAGTCTCCGGCTCTTGCGTAGGGGGAGTGTTGCGGAACTGTGTTTTATCCCCCATCGGACGTCAGAAAGCACACTTTCCCCAAATCTCAGTTGGATTGATGGATTTGGGGAAAGTTGGAAATATCTTTTGTTGCTTTTATTTCTTGTGGGATTGGTGCATGATTTTTAAGATATCACGGTGAAATCTGATCTCCGCACGTTGCAACTTATATATTTTCTTGGGTGATAGGATTTTCTTGAATCGTTGAAGATATTCCAGATCCAGTTTATCGGCTTCTATTCGTGCCTTGACAATGCCCTCTATGATTTGTTCATATTCAGCATCGCTGGTTTTGGGATCTTTTCCTTTGCGTGCCTGTTCCCATGCTTTGTCATTTACCGCCTTCTTGCGGTCTTGTAATTCAAAATAGACAGGAAAGAATTTGGCTGCCTCTTCTTGCGTTATTTCTGCCTTTTGCATGAGATATGCCTCTTGCCTGGCTCTGAATTCTTCTTTAGTGAAACCGGATTTCTTTCTGTCTTGCGCCTGTATCGAAATGCTTATACATGAAATGATAAGCAAGGTTGCCAGTTTTTGTATCATGTGATTATTATTTAATTATACATATCTGAATTCGCATCTGTCAAATATTGATAGAGCGTGTAATCATCCATCATGGAATGGTCTAAAATCGTTTCAATATATTCGTCAGAGAATTGTTCAGTCTCTGTAGCTGTAAAAATAGGAGTGTCTTGTTTCGGGGGACCTACAACGACTCTGACACTGAGCATCAATCCACAGAACATGGCTGCCATATATACCCAAGGCTTGATGCGCTGCCAAACGGTTATATTTTCTTGTGGAGCAGGAGTTAGTTCCTTCTCCGGCAATTTATTCATCAACTCCTTTGAGAAGTTGTCGAAATAACCTTCGGGTACCATGAACGGATTTTTTGTCCCGTATTTTTTTAATAATTCATCTTCTTCCTTCATAGTGGTTCTCCTTTATTAGTTTAGATACATTTCTTTTAAAAAGGTTTAAAGGCACTCTTTCAAAAAAGTCTCTATTTTTTTCACTGCATGGTGGTAGGAGGCTTTCAGTGCTCCGATGCTTGTTCCTAGTATTTCGGACATGTCTTCATATTTCATTTCTTGAAAGTATTTTAAATTGAATACTATACGCTGTTTCTCTGGTAGCGTCAGTAATGCTTTTTGAAATAATCTTTGAGTTTCATCTCCATTAAAGTAGGTATCGCTTTCCAGCTTGTTCACCATGTCTGCGTCGGTGTCATCTATAGATAACTGGCTGGTGGCACGTTGCTTGTTTAAAAAGGTCAGGCATTCATTCAAGGCTATGCGGTAAAGCCAGGTCGACATTCTGGCTTCGGCACGGAAATACTCCAGGTTGATCCAGGCTTTGATAAATGTATTCTGTAACAGATCATTAGCGTCTTCATGAGAAAGTACCATCCGGCGTATCTGCCAGTATAGCTGTTCGCTGTATTCGTTGACAATACATTCGAATGCCTCTTTCTGTCGTGCCGGGTCCTGCAACAACGCTATTATTTCTTTCTCATTGTAAGTGTTCATGCTTCTGTTTTTTTATTAGATGTCCGGTTCATGTTATGGTTTAACGGATTCTATGGAAATTTTTAATGTTTCCCGTGCAAGCAGAGTGTTGGGGAAGATGTTTGATGCTTCCTGCAACAATACGCTTTCGTCTTCGTAGCGTGCCGAAAAATGTCCTATAAGAAGTTGTCTTACTTCTGCGGCGCGGGCTATTTCTCCTGCTTGTGCGGCAGTGGTGTGAAAGGTCTCTTTCGCACGGGCTTGTTCACTTTGTGCAAAGGTGGCTTCATGAAACAGCAAGTCCGCTCCGTGTATTTGGTCTATGATGCGTGGCAGATATATAGTATCTGAGCAATAGGCATACCGGCGGGGAGGGGCGGAAGGGACAGTCAGTTTGCTGTTGGGTACTATTCTTCCGTCCGGTAATGTATAATCGGCGCCATTCTTTATTCGATTGATTTCATATACGGGTATTTCATAAAAGTCAATCATGTCGCGCCGGATATGGGCGGGAGTCTGTTTCTCGGAAAAAAGGAATCCGCAGGTGGGTATCCGGTGGCGTAAGGGGATTGTCTCTATGGTCAGTGAGCGGTCATCATAAACCACTTCGGCTTTGCCCGGATCGAAAGGCTGGAAAACTACTTTGTAACTCATGCCTTTGCAGAAAAAGTCGAGTTGCGGAGCAAGAAGGTGTTCCAATTCTGCATGACAGTGGATATAGAGCGTAGCTGTTCTTCCCAGCATGCCGAAAGTTGATATCAGTCCTATCAGTCCGAAACAATGATCGCCATGCAGGTGCGAAATGAATATGTGGTTTAGCCGGGTGAATTTCAGTTTTGATTTGCGTAATTGCATTTGTGCTCCTTCACCGCAGTCTATCATGAATAGCTTTTCACGGACATTTACTACTTGTGATGTTGCAAAATGCCGTGTAGTCGGTAGTGCTGACCCGCATCCTAATATATGTACTTCAAATTTCTCCATCGTTACAAAGATACGATCTTTTTTGAATGGAAAATAAAAAATGCCGTAAAAACGGCATTATGGGATTGAACTATTTCTTAAGTTTTATTTTCACTGCATTCATTCCGCGTGATCCTTTTTCCAGTTCAAAAGTCACGATATTGTTTTCTATTACACTGTCTATCAATCCGCTGATATGGAAGAAATATTTTTCGGCATTCTTCAAGTCTTTTACAAATCCGTATCCTTTGGACACATTGAAATGCTCTATTCTTCCTTCGTGCACCAGTTCTACCGGTTCTTCAGGCCTGCGGGGAGTTGAAACTTCAATCGTGGACAGGTCCACTTCTTGTGGCTTGTTATCAGGAGTGGGAGGAGTATCGGTTATCATACCGTTCTCGTCTACATAGGCAATCATATCTTCGAAGGAGGATGTGCCGCTGTTTTTTCTTTCTTCTTTTTTCTGTTGTTTTGCTAAGCGCTTTTCTTGTTTTTTCTTTTCCAGATCTCGTTTGGTAAATGAAATAGGTTTCGCCATTTGGTTCTTTTTAAATTAGTAATATACAGTTCGGCCTGCTAAGGGGAAGTGTATGGAATTAATAATGAGTAATAAGAAAACGGGGGAGAAGTCGTAGTGAAATGCTGACTCGAAATTTTATTACTCTATAAAGATACGGTTTTATTGCGGATATTCCATAGAATATGTTCCTTTTTAAGAAATTATGGCATAAAAAAAGGATGCATCCGTTCAAATGCATCCTTTTGGTTTATCTTAAAGTAAACTGATTACTTCTTTTTGTTTTCCAGCTGTTCTTTCAAAGCAGCCAGTGCATCGATATCACCTAAAGTAGTAGAAGCAGCCTGATTCTGGATAGCAGGAGCTTCTTCTCTCTTAGCTGTTTTCTTTGCATTGGAAGCGGCTTTCTTTTCTGCTCTTTCTTCAGCCTTGGCAGCATCTTCAAAGATACGGCTGTGAGACAAGATGATTCTCTTGGCATCCTTGTTGAATTCAATTACCTTGAATGACAGTTTCTCATCCAGTTGAGCTTGAGAGCCGTCTTCTTTTACCAAGTGTTTCGGAGTTGCAAAACCTTCCACACCGTAAGGAAGAGCTACTACAGCACCCTTGTCCAACATTTCGATGATAGTACCTTCGTGTACAGAACCTACTGTGAATACAGTTTCGAATACATCCCATGGGTTTTCTTCCAACTGCTTGTGACCAAGGCTCAGACGACGGTTTTCTTTGTCGATTTCCAATACCTGAACTTCGATATCTGCACCAATCTGAGTAAATTCAGAAGGATGTTTCACTTTCTTAGTCCAAGAAAGGTCAGAAATATGGATCAATCCGTCCACACCTTCTTCGATTTCTACGAATACACCGAAGTTAGTGAAGTTACGAACTTTTGCAGTGTGCTTAGAACCTACAGGATACTTTTCTTCGATTGTTTCCCATGGGTCTTGTTTCAGCTGCTTGATACCCAAAGACATCTTACGTTCGTCACGGTCAAGAGTCAGGATAACAGCTTCCACTTCATCACCTACTTTCATGAAATCTTGAGCAGAACGTAAGTGCTGTGACCAAGACATTTCAGAAACGTGGATCAAACCTTCTACGCCCGGAGCAATTTCGATGAATGCGCCGTAGTCGGCCATAACAACAACTTTACCGTTCACCTTATCACCTACTTTCAAGTCAGAACTGAGGGCATCCCATGGATGCGGAGTCAGTTGTTTCAGACCCAGAGCGATACGTTTCTTTTCGTCATCGAAATCAAGGATAACTACGTTCAGTTTCTGATCCAGTTCAACTACTTCCTTCGGATCGCTTACACGGCCCCAAGACAGGTCAGTGATATGGATCAGACCATCTACGCCGCCAAGGTCGATGAATACACCGTATGATGTGATATTTTTAACAGTACCTTCCAGTACTTGTCCTTTTTCAAGTTTACCGATGATTTCTTTTTTCTGCTGTTCAAGCTCAGCTTCGATAAGGGCTTTGTGAGAAACAACAACGTTTTTGAATTCCTGGTTGATTTTAACCACTTTGAATTCCATTGTCTTGCCTACAAATACATCGTAGTCGCGGATAGGTTTCACATCAATCTGAGAACCCGGCAAGAATGCTTCGATGCCGAATACGTCAACAATCATACCACCCTTAGTGCGGCACTTGATGTAACCCTTGATAATTTCTTCATTTTCAAGAGCAGCGTTTACGCGATCCCAAGAACGGGTAGCACGTGCTTTCTTGTGTGACAGGATCAACTGTCCTTTTTTGTCTTCCTGATTTTCGATATATACTTCTACAGTATCACCCACTTTCAGATCAGGATTGTAACGGAATTCACTCAAAGGAATGATACCGTCTGATTTGTAGCCGATATTGACAACTACTTCGCGTTTGTTCATTGCGATAACAGTACCGTCCACAACCTCGCGGTCGTTTACTTTGTTCAGAGTACCATCATAAGCTTTTTCAAGATCTTCGTGGCTCATGCTTGTTGCAGCTTCGCCGTTTTCGTAAGCATCCCAGTTGAAATCTTCAACAGGAGCGATGTTTTTTAAATTTTCCATTAATAAAATTGTTAAAATTCTCAGTTAATTACGTTAGACATTATATTGATCATCTAATTTCGGGCGCAAAGATACAACAAAATACTGAAACACAAACAAGTTTGCTGAAATTTCTTGCTGGATAAAATTAAAATGAGGATGAGGCCTGTTTGATTTTACCTCCATAATAGTAGCCCATTTAATCATTTCCTTTGCCAGATGGAATGTCTGCTCATCATTTCGGCAGAGTTTTGTTGGATATGCTCCGCCGGATGGGAGTTTAATCTTCCAAAGAGTAATCAATGGTGGTTACAACGCGGATACGTTTGATATATGGAGTGTTGGCGTCACGATCCTCGATGCTGAACTGACCTTGATAAGCTCTTTTTATTTTACCAAGCTCGCTGTCCGAGTCCTTGGCGAATTTAATGGCTGCCGCCCGTGCGTTTTTGGTTGCTTCCTCTATCATTTGGGGCTTGATATCGTTCAAGCCGGTATAGTCATATTGTACATTGTAACGATAATCTCCGCCGGTGATAGCGATGCCTTGCTTTAAAAGTTCGCTTTGTTCACTGATCATCTTTCTTACCAGTTCCACTTTGGTTGAAGTAACTGTGATTACAGAAGTGACATTATAGCGGAAGGGGGCCGGATTGTTGTTATAACGTTCAGCCTGCATGTCTATGATTTCCGGCGCGTTGATGCTGATTTCGTCTTCAGTGATTCCTTTCTGTTTCAGAAAGTCCACAATCGCCCGGTTGGTTGCATTTATCTTATTATATAAGGTAGGAAGGTCATTTCCCAGATCTTTGTACATTAAAGGCCAGGTTACTTTATTGGCCGGTACTTCCATTTCTGCCAGGCCTTTCACGTTCACCACTCTGTCTCTGCCGGAGAAAGTGTCCAATCCTTGTTTGATAAAATACCCCATCACCAACATGCCTATGGCAAGGATGAGGGCCTCAAGTTTCCAACTTTTCATACTTTAGTCGTTTTTTAGTGATACAATTATATTTTTATAAAGATGATGTTTCGAAATGATAATCCATTAATCCTTCCAGCGGGCTTTTTAAAAATTTTCCGGTGGACACATTCAGCCTGAGGGCCGCTTCTTTCACTTCTTCTTGAAAATGAAAAGCGATGGATCCTGTGAAATGTACAGGGATATCGCGGTATTCATACTGCATTACATTACGGGTGAAGAAATCGGTGAAGCAGGAAATTAACAGATTCCGTATTTCTGTCCTATGCTTGTGGGCGGAAAGAAAAGGAGTCAGGCTCGCCAGAAAGCGGTTGGCTAAAGGCTGCCGGTACACTTTGTCCAGAATCAGTGCCGGTGTCAAATCGTATTCTTTCAAGAAATCCCGGCAAAGGTCATCGGGAAGCTGGTGCTTCAGACAATCGCCTGTCAGCCGTTTCCCTAATACGGCTCCGCTGCCCTCGTCTCCTAGGATATATCCCAGCGGAGAGACATTGGCTGTTATTTTTTCTCCGTCATAAGCGCAGGAGTTGGACCCTGTACCTAAAATGCACGCTATTCCCGCCGTTTTACCGCACAGTGCGCGGGCGGCACCCAACAAGTCACTTTCGACAAGTATATTCGCATGGGGAAAACTCTGTGCCAAGGCCGTTTTCACTAGGTTCGTCTTTTCGGGGATACATCCTGCGCCATAGAAATAAATATCTGTGACCCCTGTGGTGTCTCCCAGCCGGGGGACTAGCGTGGAGGCGATCACCTCTTTTATTTCATCAGCTGATTGGTGAAAAGGGTTGATGCCTTCTGTCCGGACTGTTCTGCTGTTTGTCTTGGTGTTGCCCAGACACCAGTCTGTTTTGGTAGCACCACTATCTGCTATTACTATCATATCGGATCATAAGATGATTGTTAGTCTTACAAAAATAATATAAAATTATTCGATATCCATTGTTTTCCCTCTTTATTTGTCAGACTCTTCATCTTATTTTAGTAACCAGGCTTTTATTTTATCATTGGTTTGCGAATCGTTATAATTTCAGTGAAGTGCTCGATTTCTACCCGATTTTGACCAATTATTCAATCAGTCGTATCTGTTTTGCCGCTATTTTTGTGTATTCGAAATTTTAAGTATGGAACTATGAAACACAATTTATGCCGGGTATTCCTGTTTTCTGCCGGAGTATTCCTCTTTGCGGCTGCAAATGCACATTTTAAGACGACTCCTCAGTCGCCTGTTCATATTACAGAAACCGGTTCGCTGGTTTATCAATCGTATCCCAATGGTGACCGGATACCTGATTTCTCTTTTTGTGGCTACCGCCAGTCGGAGTATCCCATTCCCCGAGTGAGTGCAAAAGTCTATGTTCCTGTCGTGGATGGGGATGCCACCGGTGTTATTCAGCAAGCATTGGATTATGTGGCTTCTCTTCCCATGGGGCCGGATGGTTTCAGAGGCGCCGTTCAGCTGGCTCCCGGTAACTATGAATTGAAAGGAAAGCTTCTGATGCGGGCCTCCGGAGTAGTTCTTCGTGGTAGCGGATGCCATAAAAATGGGGGGACGGTTCTGCGTGCATTGGGGCCGATGAAAGATGAATTGGTTCGTGTCTTTGGTTATGATAATGCGGAAACAGGAGATACGGTTCGTGTTGCCCGGCGATACGTACCTGTAAATGCCACGGTTATTCCTTTGGAAAAAACAGCAACATTGAAGGCGGGAGATAAGATACGCATCGTCCGCCCGTCGACAGCCGGATGGATTTCGGTACTTGGAACGGACAGACTGGGCAATGAACAGGAATATAATTTCTCGAAATGGACTCCCGGCCGTCATGATATGGTATGGGAGCGTACTGTGGTTGCGGTGTCCTCCGACGGCATCACTATAGATGTGCCGTTGACTATGGGGCTTGATCCTCAATATGGCGGTGGGTATGTTTTACCTCTTTCATGGACTGGAAGGATTCATAATGTCGGGGTAGAGAATTTGTGTTGTGATTCAGACTATGACCCTGCGAATCTGAAAGATGAGAATCATCGTTGGCAGGCGGTTACCTTCAATCATGTGAAAGATGGATGGGTGCGTAGGGTGGAGGCTCATCATTTTGCAGGTTCGGCGGTGATGGTATTGGAAGGAGCGATGCAGGTGACTGTGGAGGATTGTAAATTTCTGAATCCCGTGTCTGAGATAGCCAACCATCGGCGTTATGCTTTTCATACATTGGGACAGCTTACTCTTTTTCAGCGTTGTTATTCCGAAGAGGGATACCGTGACTTTACGGTAGGAGTCGCCGTACCCGGACCTAACGCTTTTGTACAGTGTCATTCCGAACGCCCTTATAGTTTCTGCGGATCTGCAGGTGGCTTCTCTAATGGCATTTTGATGGATAAAATAACCGTGTCCGGAGGAATTATTCAGTTGGGCTATCGGGACATGGCAGATCAGGGAGCCGGATGGGTGGCGGCTAATTCTATGTGCTGGCAGGGACGTGCTTCACAGACTCACTGCGTTACTCCCCCCACCGCTCATAATTGGGCCTATGGAATGTGGACGCAGCCTTTCGGTAACGGTCATTACGAATTGTCGCATACGTTTGTCAAACCGGAAAGTTTCTTTTATGCCCAGCTGGAAGCCCGCATGGGTGTTCCTCAGCTGGAAAAGGAGAAAATATATGTGTACACGACTGATGAGACCACAAAGCCCACTCCTGAGTATGCTCATTGGATGTCTGTGCAATCATTGAGACCGGATATGCGTATGGATATGTGGATAGACAGCATGATTGTGAAGTATCCTTTGGAGACAGTCCGGGATGACGCTCCTTTCTTAAGCGAAGTGAAATGGCGGCCTGAAAAGACAAAGCGTATAGCCATGGCAGAACCTTTACAAGTAAAAAACGGCTGGATTGTGCGGGGGGATCGTATTCTCACGAACGGAACTTATTTCCGCAAGAAGATCCCCGGTACTACGGGATGGCAGGGAAAAGGATCGCTCAGCCAGTTTGTTCCGGGACGTACCGGTGCGGGATATACCGAGGAACCGGATAGTGTAGCGCAAGTGTTATTATTGTCGGGAGCACATGTGCTTCATCACCGTACGGGGTTGTGGTATGAGCGTCGTCGGAATGACCATGAGCGGAATATGCATGCTGACGCTGAAGTATGGGCTCCTTTTAATGAGATGCCTTATAGCCGTAGCGGGCAGGGAGAAGCTCAGGACCGCCTGAGCAAATATGATCTGAATAAATTCAATCCTTGGTACTGGAACCGTCTGAAGCGGTTTGTGGAAGTGGCGGACCGTGACGGACTGGTTTTGTTGCATGATCATTATAATCAGCACAACATTATAGAGGAAGGAGCACACTGGTGTGATTATCCTTGGCGTTCCGCCAACAATATAAACCAGTTGGGGTTTGCGGAAAAAACCGTTTTCTCGGGAGATAAGAGGGTGTATATGGCAGAACAGTTTTATGATATCACTCGTCCGGTCATCCGTGAATATCACAGCAAGTTCATCCGTCAGAGTGTAAATGCGTTCCATGGCAGTAATGGGGTGGTGCATAGCATCGGGCTGGAATATACCGGACCGTTGCACTTTATGAACTTTTGGCTGGAAGAGGTTCATGCGTGTGATAACCATCAGCTGGTGGCGTTGACGGCGACAAAAGATGTGCAGGATGCTGTATTGAAAGATAAAAAACATGCTTCAATGGTTGATGTGATTGATATTCGTCAGTGGCATTATCGGGCGGATGGGACTTTATACGAACCGCAAGGAGGGATAAGTTTGGCTCCTCGCCAGCATGCGCGGCTGATTGATCCGGGTACTGTGTCTTGTGCCAGTGTTTATCGTGCGGTACGCGAATATCGTCGTAAGTATCCTGATAAAGCAGTGGTTTATAATGGGAGCACAGCCAGAGTTCCTCATAATGCGATGAATTGGGCCGTATTTATGGCGGGTGGCTCTTTTGCCAAAGTACCGCCGGTTGATGAACTGCCGGTTTATGAAAAGGCTTCCGCTTTTTTTCCTATAGACAAACAGACCGATATGGATACTCAGTGGGTGATGGGGGCTGTCGGAAAAGGGTATCTTGGGTATTGTGTGAAGGATGAGATTCATCTGGATTTGACGGAAGATGGAGGAACGTATAAAGTTTTCTGGATCGATCCGGACAAGGGAACGGTTCTAAAAAAAGACGGAAAGGTGAGAGGAGGTGGAAAAGTCACTTTAATGGCTCCCGTTGAAGGTGCTGTTTGTTTTTTACAAAGATAATCGGAGGACTTCTGTAAAACTGCCGGCTCACAAACAACAGGAACGGATTCCAGCCCCGTTCCTATTGTTTGTGAGCCGATGCTTTTTGAGTTGGACCGGCTTCTTTGATAAGTGATTTAGAAAGATCTTCCTTTAAATACGTTTGATTTGTCAAGCGGGAGCAGCTCGCCGGCTAAAGTCAGGCGGTTGGAATTGAAGTTGGGCCGTATGTCTACAGTGGCATTGTTGCTTCCA
Source organism: Phocaeicola sartorii JCM 17136 = DSM 21941 (assembly GCF_054653615.1). Classification (NCBI taxonomy): domain Bacteria; kingdom Pseudomonadati; phylum Bacteroidota; class Bacteroidia; order Bacteroidales; family Bacteroidaceae; genus Phocaeicola; species Phocaeicola sartorii. The sequence goes on along the minus strand of NZ_BAAIFW010000005.1, from coordinate 3,412,868 downwards.
TGAGGTAGCGTAATACTTACCTGGGCAGATATGCCTACCCCCATTACACTCATTGTCAGATAGACGGTTCCTTTCTTGTCGGTCTTGATGGTATAACCGGAAACGTTTCCGTCTACAGTGACTCCTCCTAATCCGTTAGGACCGCTGGCGGGGATGTTGAACGCTACCTGTACGGATGCCTTGTCACCGTTTACCATTACAAAATTGGTATTGGAAGACACGAAAGCATTTCTGCCTCTTTTGAAAATCACCCGGTCGGCTTCCAATGTGAACGTTTTATTCTCTATCGCTTGTCTGGCCTCCTCGAACAAAGCTTGCTCCATGGCTTTTTGCGCCTCTTTTCTTTCCTGACGGGTCATCTTCTTTTCTGTCGTTTGTACTTGTGAGTACCCTGAGCAGCAAAACAAAGTGACGAATACGAATAAAATAATTTTTTTCATAGATGTATCTTTTATGTTATTGTTTGAATATGAAACAACTCTAATAATGGTTTTGTTGAGAGGACTTTATCTTATTTTTTAAGTTAAAAGGCTCCTCATACTTTCAAAGACCGGCCGTTTCGGTTTCGCAGTTTATGCGGCAATGGCTGCAAATTGACGACAAGGGTTATCTCCAGTCTTATACCGCAGACGGCAGACGTGTGGCCAAAGTAGGAGTAGCCTTCGATGTCGAAAAAAGAATCTGGGGGAATGGCTCATCGGGTGATCATGGCGTTTATTCTTTAGCGTGCTTTTTCTTTCCGGCAGCGTGGTTGCATCCGAACTCCGGATTAATCTTTAATAGAGCCGTTACTCCGAAGGTTGCAACGCAGCATATCATAATCCAGATAAAGAAATGGCTGTATCCCATCTGTTCCTGAAGCCAGCCGGCAGCCATTCCCGGAAGCATCATGCCTAATGCCATAAATGCGGTACAGATGGCGTAATGTGCCGTTTTGTGCTCTCCGTCCGCAAAATAAATAAGGTAAAGCATATAGGCTGTGAAGCCGAACCCGTAACCGAACTGCTCTATGAAAATGCAAACATTAATAAGATATAAGGAATCGGGCTGGGCATAACTGAGGTAAACATAGACTAAATCGGGCAGGGAAATGGCCCATACCATCGGCCACAACCATCGTCTCAGTCCGCCACGGGCTACGGCTATCCCTCCTAAAATGCCTCCGAGGGTGAGGCCGATGATGCCGACGGTTCCTTGTACGAAGCCTATCTCCTCGGTAGTCAGCCCCAGGCCGCCTTTCTCGACGGGGTCTATAAGGAAAGGAATGCACATCTTTGCCAGTTGTGCTTCCGGCAACCGGTAGAGCAACATGAAGAGGATGGCTACACCCGCCTGCTTTTTTTGAAAGAAGCTGGCAAAAGTGCCAAAGAATTCTTTGAGAAGGGTAGAAGCGGAAGCTTTTTGGGCTGCATGATCCGAATCCGGACGGGGAAGAATAAACTTATGATAAATCCATATCCCAAGGAAAAGTCCGGCCAATACTAAAAAGGTGACGGACCATGCGTAGGGTATATTTCCCGTTACTATTTCCAGCCTTCCCGCCAGCATGATAAGCAGCCCTTGTCCCGCAATGGTGGCGATGCGGTAGAAGGTGCTGCGGATTCCTACAAACAGGGCTTGCTGATGCGAGTCCAGTGCCAGCATGTAAAAGCCGTCGGCGGCAATGTCGTGCGTGGCGGAACTAAATGCCAGTAACCAGAAAACCGCCAGGGTGAGTTGGAAAAAATGCTCGGTAGGGATGGTGAAAGCGATGCCTGCCAGTCCTGAACCGATTAAAAGTTGCATGGCGACAATCCACCGGCGTTTGGTCTTGATAAGATCAATGAAAGGACTCCACAAAGGCTTGATGACCCAGGGAAGGCTGAGCCAACCGGTATAAAAAGCCAGTTCGGCATTGCTGATCCCCAGCCTTTTATACATAATGACTGAAATGGTCATTACTGCTACGTAGGGCAGTCCTTGTGCAAAGTATAAGGTGGGGATCCATGCCCACGGTGACGTCTGTTTGTTTTTCATCATTCCTTTCATTTTAAAGACTCCGGATGGAATCCCCGCCCGGTATGTGGGCGGGGAAGACCGGTTAATAAAAACGGCGGATGTCCGCACCTTTATAGTAATGCAACAGGATTTCGTCGTAGGTGTATCCCCGTTCTCCCATTACGGCGGCTCCGATTTGGCAGAGCCCTACTCCGTGTCCCCAGCCGGCGCCGGTCAGCAGGAACCATTCGGGAATGCCATTTTTCAATTCTCCTTTATCTACCACAAAAGCTGAGCTGAACAGATGGGACGAAGACAAGGTGCGGCGTATCTCCAGTTCCTTTCCGATAGTCAATGTTTTCAGTGAACCTACAATTTTCAGTTTGCAGATACGTCCGGATTTGCCGCGTTGGACGGGAACCAGGTCGATGATGTCTCCATAATCCGATTTTGTGTTTTGACGGATCAGCTCGGCTAGTTCTGCTTGTGAATAACGTACTTTCCAACGATAGAAATCTGTTGTTTCCTGATCGTAGTTGTTCAGTATTTGTGAGATTACTTTTTTATCGTGGGTGTCACAGAACGAAACGGGAGAGGTGCGTATCCAACGCTCTGCCTCTTTCTCTTGGGTCAGATCGGGCAGCGGGCGGTTTTCCTCCTCTTCCGCATCGCGGATTGTAGACAGGTAGGGGTAATTCTTGTCTTCCCAGCAGCATCCGAATTCCTCACTTGCCCCTCCGCAACATTTGGAGAAACGGGCGTCGCAGATGCCGCGTCCATACATCAGTAATTGTCCGCGGGTGGCTCTTACCGCTTCGGTCACGGCGGCGCTGGATGCTTTGGTTATTCCTTGGTAGCGCTGGCAATGGTCATCGGCGCAAACATCGAATATGGTATGGTCTTCGCGGTCATACCAGCGGATGTATTCGCTATCGGTCTTGATAAAGGAGAAAAAGCCTTCGTTTTTGTCACTCAAGGCCTTGCGCTTTTCTATTTGGGCAAACAGCCAGCTCCGTGAAACTACGGCATGGGCTTTCAGAAACTCCAAAGAGGAAGTGGCATTCATCTCCGAGGAGATGACACTTATCAGATAATCTTCGGCGGGAAGCAGATTGATAGCGGTGATTTTGCCTTCGTCCACCACTAGTTTCAGTGTTCCCATAAAACTTTGGGTTTCTTGCCGTTCCCAGTGAAAATTAATTCCGATGGTTACGTCATATAGTGAAAAAGAGGCGTGCTCGTCTTGTGGAGTGAAGGTCAGTTCGCGGTAAAGATTACCATTCCACAGGATGCCTCCTTCGCTGAAGGCTACTTGCTGTTCACCGCAGACCGTTTCTCCTTTGGCGAAAAAATTGCCGTTCAGTGAAAAATGAATTTCTTGTGCGTTTACTATTCCTACGCTTATTTCGGGTTCTTTCATTGTTATTCGTCTTGTTTTTGGGCTTGCCGTAATTCCTTCATCTTTTCGTGCTTTCTCTATCTTTTTGCTTTCTCGTCAAAATAACGTCCGGGTATCTTCTCGGCTTCTTCTACCGTTATTCCCACTTCTTTTATGATGGATGCCACTTTTTCTTCTGTTATTTTGTCGAAATCTTCCTGACGGGTGGTGACGATTACGCCAGCCATGTCCAAAGCTCCCGGACTGATGAGCATCTGTTCACTGCCTTCTGCAAAGTAGCAGTCGGGACGGTGCTTGTTGCGGGGAAAAATCACCGTATAGTATAGATGGCCTTCCTTCCATAACAGCAGGTTGAACTTCGCTTCTTTTCCGTCTTCATCCGGTGGGAAAGCGGCGAGGGCGCTGTATAACAGGGAGTCGTCATAATGCGTGTTGCTTGAGAGGATCACCAAAGGACAGAAATAGTCCTTGGTATTGAGGTAAATTCGGCTACAATATAGTGGATAATCTTCCTCTTCTTCTAGGTAGGAAAAATAGGTGCTGCGTATATCGATTGTCTGTGCGTGGGTTATCAGCTGTTGTACGTTCGGGATGATGGGAACATCTGTTTTTCTGACTCCTTGCAGATGGAGATGGTCCGGTGCAGAGGCTCCGCAATGTGCTCCATTATAGAATAGGGCGTAGTCCGGATATTTCTGTACGAATGCACGGACGTCATCGTAACTGAAAATATGCTCATCCATGAGTTGGGGGATGTGATCTTTATGGGCGATAGTGAGGTGATCCGGCAATATGGGATAAGGGTTAACGCATATTCTGTTTGCAGTGATGGTTTCCAGTGCTTTCTGCTCCTTGGGTTGGTTTTCCTTGCACAGGAAACAGGGGCGTGCTTGGATGCTGTCCTTATCCACTTTGGCGGTAGTTGAAACCGCACGCTGTGCATTGCACTGTACCACAAATGTGTAGCCGTTTATGGACAGTTCCTTGGTTTGTACAGTCTGTAATGCCTCGTGGTTGTGGTGTGCCAGTGGCCAGCACGCCAGTTGGCTGTCTATAAATCGCTTGATTTCATTCCGGTTCTTCAGTTCTTCTGTATATTTTTTGCGGATTCCCAGTTCACGGGTGCGCAGGCTGTCTTTGTAGTGATTGTTGGCATTGGTCTGCTCTATGCTCAGGGCGGCATCCGAGTTTCCTTCCCAGCGGCGGCACAGATAGAGTACATCATAGATTCTTCCTATCTTATATTGGCGCGAGAAGATGAGTCCCAGGGCGTAATCTTCTCCGTAGCTGACATTGGGCACGCCTGTTTCGCGCAGGATAGGGGTGAAGAATGCGCGCGGAGCCCCCAGACCGTTGATGCGCAATGCGTTGTTGTGTCCGTTCTCTTTCGTCCACTCGCTATGGTCTATCACTCCCGGGGCGATGGTGTTCAGCTGGAAGTCCGTCATGCGGTAAGTTCCTATCACCATGGCGCACTGCTCTTTGTAGAACGTGTCTACGATGGTTTGCAGGGTATGGGTGTCGCTGTACAGGTCATCGCTGTCAAGCTGTATGGCGAAGCGTCCGCACCGGGGATGGTTGATAGCCAGGTTCCAGCATCCCCCTATGCCCAGATCGGTACGTTGGGGCTGAAGGTGGATTACCGCTTTGTTGTCCTTGTATTGACCGATGATTTCTGTGGTTCCGTCTGTCGAGTGATTGTCCACGATGATGATGTTGAATGGAAAGCGTGTTTCTTGTGCGAGTGCCGACCGGATGGCATCGTTAATGGTACGGGCGCGGTTGCGCACGGGGATGATGACAGAGGCTTCATACTCGAATTTTCCTTTCTTTACATCCGTTTCCACACACACGGGTTCAAGGAGAGCATCGATGGATTTCAAGTACAGTGTGAACACTTCTTCCATTTCTATCTGTACCTCCCTGTTGCGGGGATTTACGTAGTCGAACTGCTTTTCGCCGGACAGGCGGTTGTCGCTTTCTGTTTCCGTATAGAGATATTCGTTGATATGTACCAGCTGGGAATGGAGGGTAAGGAGCAGGCGCAGCTCATAAAGGGCGGCATACTTTCTTTCTCCTGTCATCAGGAGGCTGGCGAGGATGAATTCTGTTCTGTTGAATATCAGCAGCGGACCGAAGTCGAAATCATCGCGCACACTGCCGGCCTGGTAGTCGTTGACGGGATGTTTCTTCTTTTCTCCGTTTTTCCATTCATAATGGTCGGCATAGACCATACCGCATTCTCTGTCCTGCAGAAAGTCGGTCATGCGTTCCAGTGCCCTGTAAGCCAATTCCAAGGCAGAGGCCTTGGTGTAGAGCAAGAGATAAGGCGTGTCTGCTTTTTCAGCAATCACCTTCATTGTTTTGGAACTGGTTAATGTATCAACGGGCAATATTTCGCATCCTTCGGGGGCGGATAATGTCTTGTCGGGTTCGATGGCCAGCAGATAGATTTTGCTGACTATGCCACTTTCTTTTAAAGCATGGATCGTCTGCTCTGCCGCTGTGCCTTCCATATAAGGAATAAAGCAATTAATTGTTTTTCTCATTGTTAAAAAGTATTTCTCACGGCAAAGATAGGTAATATATCTTATTTTTTCTCTACCTTTGTACGCTAATTGTCTTTTAAATATAAATGGAAACTCCGAAAACAGCATTACTTGGCAGGACATTGAATGAGGTTCAACAGATTGTAAAGAACCTGGGAATGCCTAAATTTGCCGCAAAGCAGATAACGTCTTGGTTGTATGATAAAAAAGTGGCAACGATAGACGAGATGACCAATTTGTCATTAAAGCATCGCGAGGCTTTGAAAAGTGGATATGAGGTAGGTGCGTCTGCTCCGGTGGAAGAAATGCGTTCTGTAGACGGCACGGTGAAATATCTTTTCCGCACACCGGCCTCTCACTTTATTGAGGCTGTTTATATACCCGATGAGGACCGTGCCACACTTTGCGTTTCCTCGCAAGTGGGATGTAAGATGAACTGCAAATTCTGTATGACCGGAAAGCAGGGCTTTACAGCTAACCTGACTGCCGGTCAAATATTAAACCAGATCTATTCTATCCCCGAAAGGGATAAGTTGACTAATATTGTTTTCATGGGGATGGGAGAGCCTTTTGATAACTTGGACGAGGTGTTGAAAGTGCTTGAGATCCTGACTTCAGAATACGGTTACGGCTGGAGTCCGAAACGCATCACTGTTTCTTCAGTGGGCTTAAAGAAAGGGCTGGAACGCTTTTTGAATGAAAGCGACTGCCATCTCGCCATCAGTATGCATACTCCGATTCCTTCGCAGCGAAGGGATTTAATGCCTGCCGAGAAAGCTTTTTCCATTACGGAAATTATTGATATATTGCATCGTTATGATTTCAGCAAACAGCGTCGTTTGTCTTTTGAATATATCGTGTTCAAAGGGGTGAATGATTCGCTTATTTATGCTAAAGAGATCGTGAAACTTTTGCGGGGCATTGAATGTCGTGTCAATTTGATCCGGTTTCATGCCATTCCCAATGTGGATCTGGAAGGGGTGGATATGGAAACAATGGTAGCTTTCCGTGATTATTTGACGCAGCATGGCGTATTTGCTACGATCCGTGCTTCGAGAGGAGAGGATATTTTTGCGGCTTGCGGAATGTTGTCAACGGCTAAACAACAGAAGGAGAAAGGTGTTACATTACAGTAAATAACAACAATAATACCATAGAATTATGAAACGAATCGCATTTTATTTAAGTTTGGTGCTGGTGGTTCTGGTACTGGCTTCTTGTAAGAAGGGACAAAAGAACTTGTTTACCCCCACATCCAGCGGTAGGCCTTACGAAGTATTGGTCGTAGTAAATAAGCCTGTTTGGGATCGTCCGGCAGGACGTGCATTGTTTGATGTGCTGGATACCAATGTGCCCGGACTGCCTCAGGCGGAGCGTTCGTTTCGTATATCAAATGTAGATCCTCAACATTTTGATCGTGTGCTGAAAATATTCCGTAATATTATTATTGTGGATATTCAAGATATTTACACTCAGCCCAAACTTAAGTTTTCCCGTGATGTTTATGCTTCTCCGCAAATGATTATGACTATTCAGGCTCCTGATGAAGAGGAATTTGAAAAATTTGTGACAAAGAACAGTAAGGTGATTATAGATTTCTTTGTGAAGTCTGAAATGAATCGTCAGATAGCCTTGTTGAAACAAAAACATAACGATGTGATTTCCACTAAAGTGGGAAGCCTTTTTGATTGTGATATCTGGGTGCCGGTGGAGCTGGCTAATTATAAAGAGGGTAAAGACTTTTTGTGGGCTTCTACCAACCGCGCCACTGCGGACATGAATGTGGTAATGTACTCTTATCCTTATACGGACAAGGATACCTTTACCAAAGAGTATTTCATTCATAAACGTGATTCTGTCATGAAAGCAAATATTCCGGGTGAACGTGAAGGGATGTATATGGCAACAGACTCTATGTTTGTAGATGTGGAAGATATTGTTGTAAAGGGAGAGTATGCACAGGAAGCTCGCGGATTATGGGAAATGGAAGGCGACATGATGGGAGGTCCGTTTGTGTCTCATGCGCGTGTGGATCGTGCCAATGGCCGTGTCATTGTGGTTGAGGCGTTTATCTATTCACCGGATAAATTGAAACGTAATCTGATGCGCCAGATGGAAGCTTCACTTTATACCTTGAGATTGCCCAATGAAAGCCTGATTGACGAAATTGTAATCAGTGGTAATATTCCGGAGGAAAAAATTGACACGGCAAACCGGGTGAAATAACAAGAACAGACATTATAATATATAATATAGATGGAAGATAACTACAAGATACGGGTTGGTATTACCCACGGGGATATCAACGGAGTAGGATATGAAGTGATTCTTAAAACATTTTCGGATCCTGCCATGCTGGAACTTTGTACACCTATTGTTTATGGATCGCCTAAAGTGGCTGCTTATCATCGTAAAGCAATGGATATCCAAACAAATTTCAGTATTGTCAATTCGGCTGGTGATGCTCAGCCGGATAAACTGAGTATCGTGAATTGTACAGAAGACGAATTGAAGGTGGAACTTTCCAAACCGGCACCGGAGGCTGGTAAGGCAGCTTTGGATGCATTAGAGAGAGCCTTGCAGGACTATCGGGAGGGAATGATTGATGTGTTGGTGACAGCTCCTATCAATAAGCATACCATCCAGTCGGAAAGTTTTCATTTTCCCGGTCATACGGAATATATCGAAGAGCGTGCGGGTGAAGGACAGAAGGCGTTGATGATTTTATTGAAGAATGATTTTCGGGTAGCTTTGGTGACCGGTCATGTACCTGTGCGTGAGATAGCGCAGGATATCACCAAGGAACTGATTATGGAGAAACTGGCTATTTTCCATCGTTCTTTAAAAGAGGATTTTGGTATCGACAGCCCCCGTATAGCGGTGTTCTCATTAAATCCTCATGCTGGTGACGAGGGGTTGATCGGCACGGAAGAAAATGAAATTATTATTCCGGCGATGAAGGAAATGGTGGCCAAAGGCATTCAATGTTTCGGACCTTATCCGGCGGATGGCTTTATGGGTTCTGGCAACTATACTCATTTTGACGGAATTCTGGCTATGTATCATGATCAGGGATTGGCTCCTTTCAAAGCTTTAGCTATGGATGAGGGAGTGAATTACACTGCGGGGCTTCCCATTGTACGCACTTCTCCGGCACATGGTACAGCGTATGATATTGCCGGACAGGGAGTCGCCTTGGAGGATTCTTTTCGTCAGGCCGTTTATGTGGCTATGGATGTTTTCCGTCATCGCGTTGTCGAGAAAGAGATTCATGCGCATCCGCTGCGTAAACAATATTATGAAAAACGCGATGACAGCGACAAACTGAAGTTGGATACCATTGATGACGAAGATTAATGGATGGTCGGTTTAAAATGTAATTTCAAGAAAAGAGTAGAAATGAAATTTGCAATTATATCAGCGGGCGAAGGTTCCCGGCTTTCGCAAGAGGGGGTTGCTTTGCCCAAACCTTTGGTTCAACTGAACGGAGTTGCCATGATTGATCGCTTGATACAGATTTTTGTACGTAATGGGGCTGACAAAGTGGTAGTCATTATTAATAATGAAAATCGGTTGACGAAAGAGCATTTGGCAAAACTACAGGAAAGGGCGGAGGTCCCATTGGAAGTAGTTGTGAAAACTACCCCCAGCTCTATGCATAGTTTTTATGAACTGAGTCCTTACTTGCAGGATGATAAATTCTGTCTGACTACTGTGGATACGATATTCCGTGAGGAGGAGTTCTCGACTTTTATTGAAGCGTTCAAACAATCGGATGCGGACGGATGCATGGCAGTGACTGATTTTATAGATGATGAGAAACCGCTTTATATATCTACGGACAGTGCTTTGAATATAACCGGTTTTCATGATGAGGCGACTTCCGGATGCCGTTATATATCAGGAGGTATTTATTGTCTGACTCCGGCAGCTGTAAAGACGTTGCACGGGTGTATGGAGAAAGGCATGTCACGTATGCGTAACTTTCAACGGCAGCTGGTGGCCGACGGCTTGAGATTAAAAGCTTATCCTTTTACAAAGATTTTGGATGTAGATCATGCTGGTGATATCGTGAAAGCTGAAAATTTTCTGGCCGGTAAGGAGAAGTAATTTAAACACAACAAAAGGAATGGATGTGATTTCAATAATAGGAGTAAGCCGTGGAAATGAATATTCACCTAATCATGTGGACAATGATGCCGCCATATTCAATAAGGTGGCGGAAGAGTTACGGAGGTTGGGATGTGAAGTGAATGTTTATGCTGAGAAAGATTTTGTGGAACAGAATATCAAAGGGGATATTATTTTTGATATGGCCCGTGATAAAGTAACGATAGCTCGTTTGAGGTCTTTGGAGGATGAGGGGGCGTTGGTGATAAACTCGGCCTACGGCATAGATAATTGCGTGCGTAAACCCATGACGGAATTACTTATAAAGAGCGGGATTCCTCATCCGCAAAGTTTTATAATTTCCACAGCAGACGAGTATTTGGATAATTGTTACCCTTGCTGGGTGAAACGGGGAGATTCCCATGCTATGGTGAAAGAAGATGTAGCCTATGCTACCTGTAAGGAGGAGGTGGAAGATATATTGGCTGATTTCCGTAAACGTGGTATTCCTGTTGCGGTCATAAACGAACATTTGCAAGGTGACTTGGTGAAATTCTACGGAGTGCATGGAACTGATTTCTTTTATTGGTTTTATCCGTCTCCTTGTTCGCACAGCAAGTTTGGTCTGGAGAAAATAAACGGAATAGCTAAAGGATTTCCTTTTAGTGTAGAGGAATTGAAAACACAAAGTGATAAAGCTGCCGAGGCGCTGAATGTTCCCATTTACGGAGGGGATTGTGTGATTTCAGCTGACGGAACATTGCGGATAATCGATTTTAATGACTGGCCCAGCTTTGCCCGTTGCCGTGAGGAAGCGGGAGGTAAAATTGCGGAGTGCATTTATAACCGGGCTAAAAAGCAAATGAAATAAAAAAAACATGAGTACAGAAAGTGAGAAGAAAGGAATAGAGGCTTCTTTCAAATCCATGGACACAGAGGAGTTCCTGGATATTTATTTCAACCGTCCCATAGGCTATGCATGGGCGTTATTTTTTAAGAAATTAAAGGTGCACCCTAATGTGGTAACCATTCTCTCTATCATTTTAGGTATAGGTGCGGGAGTGATGTTTTATTATCCTGATATGAAACATACTCTTATTGGTATCCTTTTGTTGATGTGGGCCAATCATTATGACAGCGCGGACGGACAATTGGCACGTCTGACGGGGCAGAAAACCCAGTGGGGGCGTATGTTGGACGGATTTGCCGGCGATCTTTGGTTTTTTACCATTTATGTGGCGATTTGTCTCAGACTGATGAACCAGTCCATGCCGTTTCACATCGGCGACGGGATGCACTGGGGTATTTTTATTTGGATATTGGCGGCTTTCTCGGGTACTGTTTGTCACAGTAAGCAATGTACCTTGGCGGATTATTACCGCAATATTCATTTATACTTTCTGAAAGGAAAAAGTGGAAGCGAATTGGACAATTTCAAACAACAACGTGAGATCTTCTATAGTCTGCCTTGGAAGGGGAACTTCTGGTGGAAAGCTTTCTTGTATTTTTATGGTAATTATACACGTCAGCAGGAAAGAATGACTCCTAATTTCCAGCAGTTTTATGCTTTGGTAAAGGAAAAGTATGGAGATAATATCCCACAGGAATTACGGGATGAATTTCGTGCGGCCAGCAAACCTTTGATGAAATATACCAATATCTTGACTTTCAATACACGTGCCATTGCTTTATATATCAGTTTGCTGATGGGTGAGCCATGGTTGTATTTTGTGTTCGAGGTTGTTGTCATGACCTCTTTGTTTGTATATATGCGCCATTGCCACGAGGCGGTTTGTGCACGATTATATTATAAATACACGACGAAGTGAAAAGTAAATATAGAAATATATTCCTGATATTTGGAATTGCAGCTATCGTAGTGATGCTCTGTTCTTTTGATATGGAGTATGACGAACTACTGGCTAACTTGCGCCGGGCAGGAATTTGGTTGCCGGCTGTAATCGGGTTATGGATTATCATTTATCTGTTCAATACCCTTTCCTGGTACATTATCATCCGGGATGGAAAAAAGGGAACACCTATTCCATTTTGGAAAGTTTATAAACTGACTGTTTCCGGATTTGCACTGAATTATGCCACTCCGGTGGGATTGATGGGGGGAGAGCCTTACCGTATTATGGAGCTGACTCCTTATGTCGGGGGCAGTAAGGCGACATCGTCGGTTATTCTTTATGTGATGATGCATATTTTCTCGCATTTTTGCTTTTGGTTTTTTTCTATTTTCCTGTACTTGGCTTTACGTCCTGTGGATATTGCCATGGGGACTATGCTGGCCATTGTGGGTGCGGTTTCTCTTTTAGCCATTTATTTTTTTATGAAAGGATACAAAAACGGTATGGCTGTCCGTACTTTAAAATTGCTTCAGCATATTCCTTTTGTCAAAGGATGGGCCAGACGTTTTTCGGAAAACAAACGTGAGGCTTTGGAACGTGTGGACAGTCAGATAGCGGAACTGCACAAACAGCGTAGAACTACATTTTATGCCTCGTTGAGTCTGGAATTCATGGCCCGGATTATAGGATGTCTGGAAGTGTATTTCATATTGAATATTCTGACAACAGATGTCAGTTTTCCGGCTTGTATCCTGATTATGGCATTTACTTCTTTATTTGCCAATTTGTTCTTTTTCTCGCCTATGCAATTGGGAGCGCGCGAAGGAGGTTTTGCCTTAGCCGTAGGAGGACTGGCCATTCCGGGGGCTTTCGGTGTATATACCGGATTGATAACCCGTGTACGTGAATTGATTTGGATTGTAATTGGTGTGTTGCTGATGAAAGTCGGCAACGGTACACCTGCTAATAAAATAAGATAATGAATGCGTTGAAAGATATTCAGGGAGTTATATTTGATTATGGCGGTACGATAGATACGAACAGCCGTCATTGGGCCGCGGTGTTATGGGATAAGTATATGGAACATCAGGTGCCGGTGGATAAGGAAAGTTTCCGTGAGGCGTATGTCTTCGGGGAAAGAGCATTGGCCAGATACCCTTTTGTACAGCCTTGGCATAATTTTCATGATGTGCTTTCTATCAAGACCAAACTTCAGGTGGAATGGCTGGCTGAACAGAGAAAGTTGACTATGGATGAGTCGCAATTGCAATCTTATGCCACAAAGGTGGCAGACAGTTGTTATGGGTATGTGTTGGATATATTGCAGATAACCCGTCCGGTGGTGGAAAAGCTGGCGGAGAAATATAAATTGGTGTTGGTTTCTAATTTTTATGGTAATATCCAGACCATTTTAAAAGACTTCGGGCTCTTGGATTTTTTTGATGAGATTATTGAATCCTCTGTAGTGGGGGTTCGTAAACCGGATCCCGCTATCTATGGACTTGGAGTGGATGCTATGGGATTTGTGGCAAAGAATGTGCTGGTGGTCGGAGATTCTTTCTCAAAAGATGTTGTTCCGGCCAAAGCTGTAGGTTGCCGTGTGGCTTGGTTGAAAGGAGAAGGCTGGGGAGGAGAAGTTATTGACGAATCTGTTCCTGATGTGATTATTACAGATCTGGCACAATTGCCCGCATTATTATAATAAGGAATGAAGGCGCAAAGACATGCATTGGTAAAAAGGGACTATTTGGTTCCTTTTGTTTTGGTAACCTCTTTGTTCTTTTTATGGGGATTTGCACATGCTATTCTCGATGTGTTGAACAAACATTTCCAGGAGGTGATGGATATTACCCGTACTCATTCGGCCATGGTGCAGGTGATGTTTTATCTGGGTTACTTCGTAATGGCTGTTCCTGCAGGACTGTTTATAACCAAATATGGATATCGTAGGGGAGTTGTTTTCGGACTATTGCTCTATGGAATTGGGTCGCTGATGTTTATTCCCGGCGAGTATTGGATGTCATTTGATTTTTTCTTGTTCTCTTTGTTTGTCATTGCCTGCGGTTTGGTCTTTTTGGAAACGGCGGCAAATCCTTATATGACAGAACTGGGGGATAGAGAGACAGCTGCCAGCCGGTTGAATCTGGCTCAGTCTTTTAATGGGTTAGGATGTATTTGCGGCCCTTTAGTGGGAGGACTGTTATTGTTTTCGGGGAAGGGGGAGGCAAATGTTTCGTATCCTTATATGTTGATGGGAGTGGTTGTACTGATAGTGGCATTGATTTTTTCCCGCATAAAACTTCCGGAGATTGTTCATGCAGATGATCTGGCGGGTGGAGAAGCGGCCTCCAAAAGCTTATGGTCGCACAAATTATTCTTATTCGGGGTATTGGCGTTGTTCTGTTATGAAATAGCGGAGATTTCCATTAATAGTTTTTTTATCAATTATGTGGTGGATGACGGGTGGATGAATGCTCGTGATGCAGCGGTGGTGCTTTCTTTCGGCGGGCTTGGATTATTTATGTGCGGACGTTTTGCCGGTAGCTGGATTATGCAGCGAATCCGTGCGGAGAGAGTGTTGCTATGTTGTGCTTTTGGAACGGTAGCGGCTACATTTCTTATCGTTTGTAATTTAGGAAAGGTTTCATTAATAGCCTTGTTGTTGGTATATGTGTTCGAGGCTATTATGTTTCCCACTATTTTTGCCATATCTTTGAAGGGATTGGGAGAAAAAACCAAGCGAGCTTCTTCCTTCCTGATGATGTCGCCCGTAGGAGGGGCCGTTGGTCCTGTGCTGATGGGCTATGTGGCGGATAATAGTACCATGTCCTTGTCATTTATCATACCCTTTATTTCTTTTTGTGTCGTATTGTTCTATTCGTGGTATGCTGATGTGGAAAGAAGTTGAAATGAAAATCCCCATGTTGCCTGTCGGGCTTTATCGGGATTGTTCCTTGTTCTTAAATTTCCTCAGCTTTCAGGAGACTGGTTCGGATCAGATTCCATACATCCTCTTCGGTTTTGCTGAAAGGACCGGACGCCTCTAATTTCAGCGTTGACATGGCTGCTGCAAAACAACCGGCTTCTTCATAGGAAGCTCCTTTGTTGCGCATATATAGATATCCTGTGGCATAAGTATCTCCACAGCCAGTGGCATCTACGATGTCTTTAGGAGGATAGGCTGGAATTTTATGAAATTTACCTTCCGCATAAATTATCGATCCTAAACTTCCCAATGTGATCAATACCTCTTTTACTCCCCATTCCGCAAGTTGCAGGGCGGCTTTTTTTATGTCTGTCTGGCCGGTCAGCACTTCCATTTCGTGCTCATTTACTTTTAGGATGTCAATATATTTTAGTGCTTTTGTCTTGTCTGTCCAATCTGTCGGATAAACTTTTTCATCCCGGACTTCGCGTAAGTACCCTTGTGCATCTACAGCCAATATACCTTTAGTGGAAAGATATTTTACAACATCCAATGAAAAATCATCTGCTAAAAGGCTTCCCAAATGAAAAATATGTGCATTTATATTCTTTAGTTGCTCTACTGTAAAAGGATCGGCTTTAGCCAGTACCCGTTGGGTGCGGTTGTCTTGATTTTCACCGTATGTATTCTCGAAATATACCGTCCGGCGACTGGGAATAACAGTAACTTTGATACCTTTGGCGCGGATCTCTTCAACTGCTTTAAATTCATTGGGAGCCAGTGCTGTGACCAGTTGATAATGTTTTGTATCCTTTAAGTGGCTGATTCCATGTGAGAAATAATAAGAAGTCCCGCCGGGCATATAAGTCGTTTTTCTGGGTGTTACTATTTTATCTAATGTAATGTGACCTATGCAACAAATATCATTCATACTTATTTATATTAAACGGTCGCAAAGCTACAAAAAAAACTAGAAAAAGCATGGAAGTTTTCAAAAGAAGGTGTAACTTTGGCACAAATTATCTTAATCTCTGCTATGAGATGCAATTTTAACAAAGAAATTAGAATGGAAAAAATGAATGTGAAACCGGCAACCGGTAAATTAGGCGTTCTTTGTGTTGGATTGGGCGCTGTTACTTCAACTTTTATGACAGGTGTGCTGATGGCTCGTAAGGGACTGGCAAAACCTGTCGGATCTATGACTCAATATGATAAAATGCGTGTTGGCCGTGGAGAGAATAAAAAGTATTTGCACTATGGCGAAATTGTTCCATTGGCAAACTTGAATGACATTGTTTTTGGAGCATGGGATGTTTATCCGGCTAATGCTTACGAATCAGCGATCAATGCTGAGGTTTTAAAAGAAAAAGACATCAATCCTGTAAAGGATGAATTGGAGAAAATAGTTCCAATGAAAGCTGCTTTCGATCACAATTATGCCAGCCGTCTGGATGGTGACAACGTGAAAGACTGCAAGAACCGTTGGGATATGATGGAACAGTTGCGTGAAGATATCCGCAATTTTAAAGTTGCTAACAACTGTGACCGTATTGTAGTGCTTTGGGCTGCTTCTACAGAAATTTATGTTCCTGTTGATGAAAAGATACACGGAACATTGGCTGCATTGGAACAGGCCATGAAAGATGATGATAAAGCTCACATCGCTCCGTCTATGTGCTATGCTTATGCTGCATTGTCGGAAGGATGTCCTTTCATTATGGGAGCACCTAATACAACCGTTGATATTCCGGCAATGTGGGAATTGGCTGAAAAAACTAAAATGCCTATCGCAGGTAAGGACTTCAAGACAGGCCAGACATTGGTTAAATCAGGTTTCGCACCGATTATCGGAACCCGTTGTTTAGGTTTGGACGGTTGGTTCTCTACAAACATTCTTGGTAATCGTGATGGTCTGGTGTTGGATGAACCGGCTAACTTCCATACTAAAGAGGTCAGCAAATTATCTACATTGGAATCTATCCTTGTTCCAGAAGACCAACCGGACTTGTACACGGATTATTATCACAAAGTGCGTATCAACTACTATCCGCCTCGTAATGACAATAAAGAAGGTTGGGATAATATTGATATCTTCGGCTGGATGGGCTACCCCATGCAGATCAAGATTAACTTCCTGTGCCGCGACTCTATTCTTGCCGCTCCTTTGTGCTTGGATTTGGTATTGTTGAGCGACTTGGCCGCACGTGCGGGACGTTTTGGCATTCAGCGTTTCCTGAGCTTCTTCTTGAAGAGTCCGATGCACGATTATACGGAAAACGAAATTCCGGTCAATCACCTCTTCCAGCAGTATGCTATCTTGAAGAACGCTATTCGTGAAATGGGTGGTTATGAAGCCGATCAGGAGATAGATTAAAATTCTGTATATCCATAATAGATAGAAAGAGGAAGTGCTCCGTAAGGAAGAACTTCCTCTTTTTTTGAATGAAACTTTAGGCTGAATGTCCTCTTCTTCACAAAAAAGTAAAAGGATGTCTATTTTTAATGGTTATTTTTTGTTTATCTTCTTCTTTTTTATCACTTTTGCAAAACATGATTGAACGTATTGACGGGGCAATAAAAAGTAAGGTATGGCGGGGATTGCCTGAATGGGTCTTTAGAGTAAAAAATATATGCGTATAATTGATCTAATCATAAGTTTTTGCATAATAGAGCTTTTCTTGGCTTCTTGCTCGGAGAAAGAATGCAATGTGCTGGTTATTCATTCTTATGAAAAAGACTATCCGGGATATAAGGAATATAATAGGTTGATAGAGAAGGAATTTTCTTCTTCCTCCTTTTCTGCGGATATCCATTATTTCTATCTGGATTGCGAACAGTACGATGAGCCCGGTGAGATTAGGGCTATAAAGAGACTGCTTGATACTTGTACGCACTGGAAACCCGATGTGATCCTTGTCAATGAAGACCAGGCTACCTATTCTTTATTGAAAACACACCATCCTTTGCTGAAGGAAACTCCTACGATCTTTGCCGGAGTGAATTATCCCAACTGGGGGCTTATAGAGCAATATCCCAACCTCACCGGATTTCATGATAAGATTGATTTGAAGAAGAATCTTAGAATGATTGAAAAGATAACCGGTCAACGCGATATTTATACAGTATTGGATTATACGTTTATAGATCGCAAAATAAGGGAGGATGCCCGTGAACAGTTGGTGACCGACTCCATTATTGATAATTTGGATTGGCGTTTTAACTGGGCGACGGTAGTTAGAGAATCTAAAAAAGGGAAGATCGTCTTTTCCGGATACTCCGTCCGTAATCCGTCCAAGCAATGGAACAGGAGTGCCAGGCCCGAGAAAGATTTTATATGGGCTGTGAGCAAATATGGAAGCCGTCCGTACTTGCAACTTAAATTCGACTATGTGACCGTTACCATCGCTTCCTCTTCCACTCGTTTCCGTTTTACAGCTATCAATGAACTTTTTGACTGCGGGTATAATTTTCTGGGAGGATATATCACTCCCATGCCTGTTCAGGTGGAAGAACAGGTGAAGACAGCTGTCCGTGTGTTGAACGGGGAGGACATCTCTTGTATCCCTATTCGGGAGAGTGCCAAAGAATATTATATAGACTGGAATATTTTACATCGGGGAGGGATGGGGCTGAAAGACATACCGGCGGAATACACAGTGATAAATGTTCCCTTTAAAGTGCGTTCTCCCTTTTTGTGGTGGTTTCTTTGGGTAGGCGGAGCCCTTTTTGTTTCGTGTCTGCTAGCGTTTGTCACCTATTTGTATTGGCGCGAGACTCAGAGAAAGCGTAATGTCCTTTATGCTTTGGAGGATGAAAAAGAGTCGCTGGCTTTGGCTGTGGCGGGCAGTGATTCCTATGCGTGGAGATTGAAAAAGGACAAGATGATTTTCGATAGTTTCTTGGGTAAAAAAAGTGATTTGGAATCGTATTCGCTGGATGTAAGCGTATTCTGCTCTTTTATTCATCCCAGTTTCCTGCCTCAAGTAGAATCTATCTTGCATAGGGACATGATTGATGGAAAGCGGTTTGTGGAGTTGCAGTGTGATTTTGACGGGAAGGGTTACCAGTGGTGGGAACTGAGATGCAGCACAATGAAGAGCATCTTTGGAGAGCAGAAGACAACAGGGCTTTTACTAAATATAGAGGAGTATAAAAAAAGAGAGCAAGAATTAATAGAAGCGCGTGAAGTGGCTGAAAAAGCAGAACTGAAAGAATCTTTTCTAGCCAATATGAGCCATGAGATCCGTACTCCGCTGAATGCCATTGTGGGATTCTCTAACTTGCTGGCTTCGCCCGACATGGAGTTTTCCGATGAGGAAAAGAAACAATTTATAGATACGATTACTCGTAACAACGAACTGTTGTTGAAGTTGATAAACGATATACTCGAAATATCCCGCATCGAGTCCGGTTACTTTTCATTCAATAATGAGGACTGGTCTTTGGCCGCTGTCGTGGATGAAATATATCAGACACATAGCTTGCTGATGCCTCGGACACTGGAGTTCAGCCTGGAAAAAGGAGATGGAACGGTGTGGGTGCATCTGGACAGGGACAGGCTGGTTCAAGTGATCACCAATTTCTTGAATAATGCGGCCAAGTTTACCACGAAAGGATATATAAAATTGGGATGGAACTATGTGGAGGAACGGCATGAAGTGGAACTCTATGTGGAAGATACGGGCATAGGAATTTCAAAGTCCGAACAAAAAGTGATATTCAGCCGGTTTTACAAGAAAGATGAGTTTGTACAAGGCACAGGTTTGGGACTTTTTATTTGTAAAGTGATAGTCGAAAAGCTGGGCGGACGAATCGCACTTTCCTCTGAAGTTGGTGTGGGAAGCCGTTTTTCAGTATTCTTTTCTGCTGAGAAAAGAGATTTTTAACGGAGTAACCCGGTAAAAAACTGCCATAATTACTTGTTGTGTGCCGGGGAATTTGTAATTTTGTCATATAATAGAGTGAATATGGTCAGGTCGGAAATACAAAATGTAAAACTCAGATTTGGAATTATCGGTAACGCCGAAGGGCTGAATCGTGCCATAGATGTGGCTATTCAGGTGGCGCCCACTGATTTATCTGTCTTAATAACTGGCGAAAGCGGGGTCGGAAAAGAAAACTTCCCACAAATAATCCATCAATTCAGCCGTCGCAAGCATGGGCATTACATAGCGGTGAACTGTGGAGCTATACCCGAAGGGACTATCGACTCGGAACTTTTTGGTCATGAAAAAGGAGCTTTTACAGGAGCTATCGGTGACCGTAACGGGTATTTTGCCGAAGCCAATGGAGGAACTATTTTTCTGGATGAAGTGGGGGAGTTGCCTCTTGCTACACAGGCGCGTCTGTTACGTGTGCTTGAAAGTGGCGAATTCATCAAAGTCGGTTCATCCAAAGTGCAGAAGACTGATGTACGTATTGTCGCGGCAACCAATGTGAATCTGACGGAAGCAATCGCCCAGGGGCGTTTTCGTGAGGATTTATATTATCGTCTGAACACGGTGCCTATTAAAATACCGCCTTTGCGTGAACGTGGGGATGATATAACGTTACTTTTCCGTAAATTTGCATCAGATTTTGCTGAGAAATACCGTATGCCGGCTATCCAGTTGACAGAAGATGCGAAAACTTTGTTGCTGGCTTATCCATGGCCCGGTAATGTGCGTCAGTTGAAGAATATTACTGAACAGATATCTATTATTGAGACTAACCGTGACATAACGGCGGAAATTTTGCGGAATTATTTACCGGAACAGCATGTGAATTCCGGCTTGCCCGCTTTGTTTGGTGTGAAGGCAAGTACCGGAAAGGCTTTTGAAAGCGAGCGTGAGATTTTGTATCAGGTATTGTTTGATATGCGGCGTGATGTGACTGATTTGAAGAAATTAGTCAATACATTGATGGCGGAACGCGGAGCGCAACCTGTTCCGGCACCGCCGGCTACTACAGCGGTTTCTTATTATCAGGAACCGCAGCGGAATTTGGTTACGACAGTAGTGCCCGCTACACCTACTATAATTTCTGCCGCCAAGCCGGTTCATCCTATAGTGGATGATATTCAGGATACGGAGGAAGTTGTAGAGGAAGCCACCTTGTCATTGGACGAAGTGGAGAAGGAAATGATACGTAAGGCGCTCGACCGTCATCATGGAAAGCGTAAGAATGCGGCAAAAGATTTGAATATTTCAGAGCGTACACTTTATAGAAAAATAAAAGAATATGGCTTGGATTAAACAATTGAAAGTAGTTGGTGTGTTGATGGTATTGGCGGGGATAGTGACTGCTTGTTCTATTTCCTATAAGTTTAACGGATCTTCTATAGATTATACAAAGGTAAAGACTATTTCGTTCGAGAATTTCCCGAACCGTTCGGCTGGTTTTGTATGGGGACCGATGGAGAGCATGTTCAATACGGCATTACAGGATATTTATATGCAGCAGACCCGGTTGAAGCAAGTCAAGCGTGGAGGTGACCTGCAATTGTCGGGGGAGATAACCAATTATGATGCGTTGAACAAAGGAATCGGTTCTGACGGTTATTCCAGTATGGTGGAATTGCGTATGACGGTTAGAGTGAATTTTGTCAACAGCTCTAACCCGGCAGAGAATATGAACGGACAGCAATTCTCTGCTAGCCGTGAATATAATTCCAATCAGCAGCTGAGTGCGGTACAGGATGAGTTGGTAAACCAGATGATTAAAGAAATCGTAGAGCAAATATTCAATGCTACCGTAGCAAACTGGTAGTGGGTTCTTTTCTGTCATGATACAACAACAATTATATGAATGGATAACGCATCCTGAACGACTGAATCGGGATACTTTGTACGAGTTGCGGACGCTACTCGCGCGTTATCCGTATTTTCAGACAGTGAGATTGCTTTATCTGAAGAATCTGTTTCTATTGCATGACATAACATTCGGTGAGGAACTACGCAAGGCTGCATTGTATGTAGCCGACCGCAAGGTGCTTTTTTATCTGATAGAAGGGGAACGCTTTACTGTATCTTCCTTTGAAAAGCAAGACCGGCCTAAGGAAAATGCCGGATTGGACCGTACTCTTTCATTGATCGATGCTTTCTTGTCTTCTTTGCCTGAAGAGCCCGTTGCTGTGGAATTACCAATGGATGTAACGACAGATTATACTTCCTTTTTATTGCATGAGGAAGAACGTGTATCTGATGATGTTCCTCAGATGAAAGGACAGAGTTTGATAGACGATTTTATTGAAAAGTCGGCAGAAGAACCTTTGTTGCCTCAATTAGGAATGAAAGAGGTGACAGCAGCGAAGAAAGAAGTTGCTGAAGCGGATGAACCGGAAGATACTGAGGAGGATATGGAAGAGGAAAGCTATTTTACCGAAACATTGGCTAAAATATACGTTAAACAACAAAGATATTCTAAGGCTCTGGAAATTATTAAAAAATTAAATTTGAAATATCCAAAAAAAAACGCTTACTTTGCAGACCAAATAAGATTTTTGGAGAAATTGATTATTAACACTAAATCAAAATAAAGAAAATGTATTTATTACTTATTGGATTAATTGTGCTTGCAGCTCTTTTGATGTGCTTTGTCGTACTGATTCAGAACTCAAAAGGTGGTGGTCTGGCTTCTAGTTTTGCTTCTTCAAATCAAATTATGGGGGTTCGCAAGACTACAGATTTTATTGAGAAATTAACATGGGGATTAGCTGCTTTTATGGTAGCATGTAGTGTGCTTACAGCTTATTTTGTTCCTGCAGCCCATACTGAATCTTCTGTAATTATGGAAGAAGCAGTGAAAGAAGGGGCTACTAATCCGCTGAATGCACCTTCAGGTTTTGCTGCTCCGCAAACAAATGATGCTGCAACAGAAACTCCTGCTCCAGGTGATTCGGCACAGTAATTATAGAGAAAATTTATTCCTTAATTCATAAGGATAAGCGTCCTGTTCCGTTTACGGAAAGGGGACGCTTTTTTGTTTTAAGTTTTTTTGTTTTGATAAGTATGCTTTTGTGCTTACTTTTGTTCCGGAATGTTTTTTTAATCTACAAATAACAAAAGAATCATGTTGAAATTCATATCATGGAATGTAAACGGCCTGCGGGCCTGTTACGATAAAGGTTTTACCGATGCTTTCAATCGCTTGGACGCCGATTTCTTCTGCTTGCAGGAAACAAAGATGCAGGAAGGGCAACTGGATGTGAAGTTTGAAGGATATTACTCTTATTGGAATTATGCTGAGAAGAAGGGATATTCAGGTACAGCCATCTTTTCGAAAGTCAAACCGTTATCTGTGACATACGGCTTAGGCATAGAAGAGCACGACCACGAAGGACGGGTGATCACTCTTGAGCTGGAATCGTTTTATTTGATTACGGTATATACTCCCAATTCGCAGGACGAATTGCGACGGTTGGATTATAGAATGAAGTGGGAAGATGATTTCCGTGCCTATCTGAAAAAACTGGAAGAAAAGAAACCGGTCATTGTGTGTGGTGACCTGAACGTGGCACATAAGGAAATAGACTTGAAGAATCCTAAGACAAACCGTAAAAATGCAGGTTTCACTGATGAGGAACGTACCAAGTTCACCACTTTGCTCGACTCCGGTTTTACGGATACGTTCCGCTATTTTTATCCGGAACAGGAAGGAATCTATTCATGGTGGTCTTATCGTTTCAAGGCTCGTGAAAAGAATGCAGGCTGGCGTATTGATTATTTCCTCACTTCCGATTCACTGAGGAATAAGTTGAAAGGTGCACATATCCATACGGATATCTTCGGTTCGGATCATTGTCCGGTAGAATTAACAATAGAACTCTGAGAAACACGCTGAAAAAGCTTTTGCTTTTGTCGCAATAATGATCTCTGGTTGTCTGTAATTAAAAGATAATCAGAGATTTGTGTTGTCGCAAAATTCCTTCAGTTTTCCTTCTGTAAATTATTGGTTCTTGTCTATCTTTGCTTTGAAAAAAATAAACTATGATGAAAAGCAAAGCACAGATGGGGTTAGGTATAATCATTATTCTATTGATTCTGGTTACATGTCAATCCGGTTCATTACAAAAAACAGGTGTATGGAAGGTGGATTTACGTCCGGCCATTCAGAAGGAAACTCCTATTTCTATGGCAGAGGATGATAATCCGCTTATTATTGTATATACCTTCAAAAATTGATTGAATCTATGAAACTATTGCATTTTACGGTTGGTCAACCGGATGGATTTTACCTCGCAAGAGAAGATTTATTATCAATTAGCTTTGAAAGAGAAAGATCAACGGGAGTGGGAACCGGCAGTTTCATTCCTGTTAAAAGCGATGGAACGCACCCGTACTGCGGAATCCCGTTATAGGTATGATACCGAATTGGCGGCCTTGTATAAACATTTGGGCAGAACTGCACAAGCAGACAGCCTTCGTCAAGAAGCTTTAAAATCTTCGTGCCCTCTTCTGAAATCTTCCGTTGTTTGATGAAATAGCTGGCCTGCTAGATGTGCAATCCCGTTCTGTGGACCGTGTGGTGTATAGAATTTGTAGAAAAATGGGATTAGGACAAGGAAGTAAAGAGGAATTTGTGGCGCAAATCTCCCGTTTGGATGATTGCGCCACAAATATATAGTTTACATAGCTACTTCAATAGCCAGTATCTGTGTTTCCGAAATGGCTTCGATAGTGACACTTTCAATGTCCCATATACCGATACCGTCACGGCGTGAAAGATTCTCGCCTGCTACATTAATCTCTCCTTCTATAACGAAAATGTAAACACCTGTGCGAGGTTTGTGCATACGATATATCACACTATGTCCGGCATCTAATGTGCCCATAGAGAACCAGGCATCCTGTAGCAGATGTGCCGGTGTGTTTCCGGAGGGAGAAATGAAAGTTGTCAGTTCGTTATGTTTCAATAACGGGCGGATATCATAATTATGGTATTCGGGTTTGGTTTCCTCTACATTAGGAATCACCCAGATTTGCAGAAATTTCAGATCTTCCGTTTTACTGGCATTGTATTCACTGTGATAGATACCTGTTCCTGTACTCATTACCTGGATTTCTCCGGGGGTGATGGTACTTTCATTTTGTACATTATCTCCGTGTCTTAAATATCCTTGTAAAGGGATGGATACTACTTCCATATTTTTATGCGGGTGCATGCCGAAACCTTCTCCGGGAGCCACAGTATCATCATTCAATACACGCAAAGTACCGAAGTGTATACGTCTGGGATTATAATAATCTGCGAAGCTGAATGTATGGTAGGTCTTTAGCCATCCATGATTAAAATAACCTCTTGTGTTGGCTTTGTCAATGACAGTCTTCATAACTCAATGTCCTTTCTATTAAAATTGTTGTTATTCATACAACAATTGGCAAGCCGAAAAGTTTTATTGGTTTATGGAGTAGTTGTATAAAAAAAAGAGATGATTTAATCATCTCTTCTGTAGAGCGGAAGACGGGGCTCAAACCCGCGACCCTCAGCTTGGAAGGCTAATGCTCTATCAACTGAGCTACTTCCGCAATTTTCGTGGGCAAAGATGGATTCGAACCACCGAAGTCGAAAGACAGCAGATTTACAGTCTGCCCCATTTGGCCACTCTGGTATTTGCCCATTCGCTCTTAAGATTCTATCTCAATTCTCTTATTGAGTAGGTTTGTTTCTCAATTGCGATGCAAAGGTACGGCTTTTTTTTGAATATGCAAATTATGCAGGAAGTTTTTTTTATAAAATCTGTGTTTTCTGTAATTTCTGCTTAAAATCGAGCATTTTGATGGCAGTTATTGCACATTCATCTCCTTTATTGCCTAATTTTCCACCGGCGCGGTCTTCTGCTTGTTGCATGGTGTTGGTAGTGATCAAACCATAGATTACAGGAATCTCTCCCTCGGCATTCAGTTGGGCGATACCTTGGGTGGTACCGGCACATACATAGTCAAAGTGCGGAGTATCGCCACGAACTACGCAACCTATTGCAATCACTGCGTCTACTTTTCCACTTTTTATCATTTGTGCGGAACCGAAAGTCAGTTCAAAACTGCCGGGTACTGTCTGCACCAGAATATTTTCATCTTTTGCACCGTGTTTCTTCAGGGTGGTTACGGCACCTTCCAATAGGGGGCCGGTGATGTTGTTGTTCCATTCGGATACCACAATACCGAAACGCATATTTTCTGCGTTAGGTACTGAATTGAAATCGTAGTCAGACAAGTTATGATACGCTGTTGCCATTGTTTTTTAGTTTTAGTGGTTTAATAAAAGAAAGAGGTTATCTGTACACAGGTGCAGACAACCTCTTTATATCATTAAGGTATATTCTTTTTCTTATTTGATAGATGCACGCTCGATGTACTTATCGATGTCCATTGACTGGTAAGAGTTGAAGTATTTTTCTTTCACCAATGTGTAAGCTTTAACAGCTTCACTGTTCTTGCCCAGTTTCTCGAACAACTGACCTGCCTGAATCAAATAGATAGGACTCAATGCCTGGCTGTCTGCTTTATCGGCTGCTTTCAGCAAAGTTCCTGCGGCTTTGTCCAATTGTCCCATCTCTGCATAGCAGTTGCCGATAGTTCCCAAAATAGCGGGGCTTACCAGCTGGTCTTTAGCGCTGAACTTATCCAGATACTTCACTGCATCTTCATATTTTCCCAACTGTGCAAAGCAGATACCTGCATAAGCATTGGCCAGATTGCCGGCAGCTGTTCCACTGAATTCGTCTGCTACTTTCAGGAAACCTTTGTAGCCGATGCTGTCACCATTCAATGCGGTTTCAAAGTTATCAGCTCCGAAATATTGTTCTCCTTTAAATAGAGCCTCTGATGCTTTTATTTCATTGGGCTCAGAAATAAAATGCTTATATCCCATGAAACCAGCTATGATAATCACTACTGCTGCAATAGTTCCAAGGATTTTTCCTTTGTTCTTGATAAGGAATGCTTCTGAGGTACTCAGTGCTTCTTCCATATCCAATGGGTCCTGAGTGTGTTTTTGTTCTGCCATTTTTATATTTACTTTTTTATTATTTTTCGGATATGCTTTTTCGGTCAGCAAAAGTAGTTTATTTCTATGTATTAATGAAATTTACAGGCATGTTTTTTTAGTTTTTCCCGTTTTTATCTCTAATTTTGTATCCTCAATTAAATAAAAGTTCTATGATACTGAAACGCATCTCGATATTGAATTATAAAAACCTGGAGCAGGCAGAACTGGAATTATCGCCGAAGATGAATTGTTTTATCGGACAAAACGGCATGGGGAAGACGAATTTGCTGGATGCGGTTTATTATCTTTCTTTTTGTAAGAGTGCTACCAATCCCATTGATTCGCAGAATATCCGTCATGAAGGGGAGTTCTTTGTGATTCAGGGTTTTTATGAAACAGACCAAGGTGATCCGGAAGAGGTGTATTGTGGATTGAAGCGTCGTCAGAAAAAGCAATTCAAGCGGAATAAAAAGGAATATAGCCGGTTGTCAGATCATATCGGGTTTATTCCCCTCGTAATGGTATCTCCTGCTGATGCGGAGTTGATTGCGGGAGGTAGCGAAGAGCGCCGCCGTTTTATGGATGTGGTGATATCGCAATATGATAAGGAATATCTGGACGCGCTGATACGTTATAATAAGGCGTTGGCACAGCGTAATGCCTTGTTGAAATCGGAACAGGAGCCTGATGAGGAGTTGATGCTGGTATGGGAGGAGATGATGGCGTCTGCGGGCGAGATTGTCTTTGAGAAGCGTAGTGAGTTTATAGCTGAATTTATACCTACTTTCCAGTCTTTTTATTCTTATATCTCGCAAGATAAAGAGAAGGTGGACTTGGCGTATGAATCTCATGCCTTGAGTGGGGGATTGCTGGACATTATCAAGGAGAGCCGTCAGCGTGACCGTATAATGGGATATTCACTGAAGGGGGTTCACAAAGATGACTTGATCATGCAGTTGGGTGATTTTCCGATAAAGCGGGAGGGTTCACAAGGGCAGAACAAAACTTATCTTATCGCCTTGAAATTGGCTCAATTTGATTTTCTGAAGAAAACAGGCAGCAACACCACTCCTTTGTTATTGTTGGATGATATTTTTGATAAACTGGATGCTTTCCGTGTGGAACAGATTGTAAAACTGGTAGCCGGAGACAGTTTCGGGCAGATTTTCATTACGGATACCAACAGGGATCATCTGGATAAGATATTGAAGAAGATAGAAAGGGAATACAGAGTCTTTGCTGTGGAGAACGGAAGCGTGACGGAAAGAAAGGAAATGGCTGAATGAAACGTAATGATGCGGAACAAATAGGGGAAATGGTCCGGAAGTTCTTCCGGCAGAATGCTTTGGAGGCACCACTGAACGAGTATCGTCTGATACAGGCGTGGAAAGATGTGGTGGGGCCTGCCATTACTAAATATACTAGTAATCTTTATATCAAGAATCAGATACTTTATGTGCATCTCACTTCGTCCGTGCTTCGTCAGGAGTTGATGATGGGGCGTGATTTATTGGTGAAGAATCTGAATAAACAAGTAGGGGCACAAGTGATAGTCAATATTATTTTCCGTTAACTTGTTGGTATTCAATTTGCTCCTTTGGTCGTTCCGAAGGTTCTTGTGCTACTTCCTTTTAAATGCGGATTTTACGAATTTTCTTTTATCTTTTTCGTAAAAATCCGCACTTAAAAAGAGGTTTCAAGTTATGGAGCAGTTCTTATCACGATAGAATCTATTTCAGCATTCCATTTTCTGTCCAGACTTCATCCATCACCCGGTCGAAAGGTTCGACAGGTATTTTTTCGCTTACTTGGAAGTCATAGCATATACCTATGTTATAGGAATGAAGAAGAGGCAGCAATTTGTCATAATATCCTTTTCCTCTTCCCAGCCGGTTGCCTTGGGCATCAAAAGAAACGCCCGGTATAATGGCGAGGTCTATCTTTTCATAAGCAGTAAATGCTTCTCCCGTCGGTTCCTCTATATGATAAGCCTCACCGGTCTTCAGGCTTTGTCTGCCTGTATAAACACGAAGCTCCAACTCGTCTCCTTTGACTACTGGCAGTAAAATTGTTTTCTGCCGGTGCCATTTCTCAACGAAGTCATGTGTCTGTACTTCATCACCCAATGAATAATAGAGCAAAACGGTACGGGCCGATGCAAACTTGGGATGCTGTTCCAGTTTCTCAAGCAAAGCAGCGGACTTCGTCATTAATTCGGTGATGTCGTGACGGCGCTTTTCTTGCGCTATCTGCTTGCGCAGTTGCTTTTTTAGTTCCTTCATCGCTTACTTTCGGTTCTATGGGTTGTTCGGGAGCTTTGGGAAATGATTCGCCTTTATCCAATACTTCCAATGCTTTGAGGACAGTTTTGTCGCTCTTGTTCAAGTATTCTATATAAGCTTCCATGCCCAGCATGTTATAAATGATGTTCCCGTATAAATTGGTTTCAAACAGTTTCTGTGATTTGTACATCAATATGTTGCGACGTTTCAATCCTTTGCTTTCTGCGAAACGGGCGAATTGTTCCAAAATATTCTGATGCTTCAAATATTGCAACAGGCTTTCTTCGGTTTCATATTTTTGCATTTCGCCACGGTGGCTGTCCGTATACTGGAAAGCAAACTGGATGGTCAGTCCGCGGTTGGCGGCCATACGATAATAGGAAGTCACACCGGTAGTATCCTGAGGTACAAAGATATCGGGCATAATCCCCCCACCGCCATATACAGGACGGCCTAAAGAAGTTTCAAAGATTTGGCTTTGATCCTGTTTGATACTGTCTTGTGAGAAAAATTCTCCATGCTCGTAACGGGTCAGGATATCCATTTCATAGTTTGCGTCATTACCTTTTACATACGGTTTCTGGATGCAGCGTCCTGACGGGGTATAATAACGGGCGATTGTCAGACGGATGGCAGAACCGTCGCTGAAGTCGATAGGCTGTTGTACCAGTCCTTTTCCGAAAGAGCGGCGTCCGATGATTGTACCTCGGTCATTGTCCTGGATGGCTCCGGCAAAAATTTCGCTGGCAGAAGCCGATCCTTCATCCATCAATACGACAATAGGCATTTTCTGGCTGCTTCCGGTTCCGTTGGATGTATAGTTCTCGCGTGGAGACTTACGTCCCTGTGTATAAACAATGAGTCTGTTTTTGGGTAAGAACTCATTTACCATCTGGATTGCCGCACCCATATATCCGCCGGTATTCCCGCGTAAGTCGATAATTACCCCTTCGCAGTTTTCCTGATTCAGTTTGGCCAATGAAATCAATAATTCGGGATAAGTCGTTTCACCGAACTTGTTTACTTTTATGTAGCCGAATTTGTCATTCAGCATATAGGCTGCATCCACGCTCTTTACCGGTATGTCACCACGAACAATGGTGAAGTGTAAAGTCTCTTTTTCTCCCGGGCGGAAAACGCCCAGTTTTACCGCACTGCCTTTCGGGCCTTTCAGTCTTTTCATGGATTCATAGTTGGTGACGATTTTTCCCACAAAGGCACTGTCATCAACTTCGATGATGCGGTCTCCTGCCATCAGGCCCACTTTTTCTGATGGTCCGCCTTGGATGACACTGTTTACATGGATGGTATCCTGCTGGATGGTAAACTGGATACCGATTCCGCTGAAGCTTCCTTTTAAATCAGAATTTACAGCTTCCAGGTCTTTTGCCGGAATATAAGAAGAGTGGGGGTCCAGTTCACCTAGGATTTGCGGCATAGCATCTTCCACCAGTTCACCCATGTTCACTGTATCCACATATTGGTCGTCAATGATACGCAACAATGCATTCAGTTTGTTGGATGAAGTATTGATGATACCTAATTTGTTTCCTGAAAAGTGGTTGGCGTAAAAAGTTCCAATCAATATTCCGGCTACGATGCTTATCGCAACGATTACCGGTATAAAACGGGATGTTCGATTTTTGCTCATATCTTTATTTGCTGTTATTCATTGGGATTGATATAGATTACTTCAATATTTGCGCGTTTTAATAAATCAAGCCCATCTTCCAAACGGTATTTTTCTGAGTAAACTACCCGTTTGATTCCTGCTTGGATGATGAGTTTGGCACATTCTATGCAAGGAGATGCGGTGACGTACATGGTTGCTCCGTCACTGCTGTTGTTGCTTCGTGCTATTTTGGTGATAGCATTCGCTTCGGCGTGTAGTACGTAAGGCTTGGTAACTCCGTTGTCATCTTCGCATACGTTTTCGAATCCTGCGGGAGTCCCATTGTATCCGTCGGAGATGATCATCTTGTCTTTTACGATCAACGCTCCTACCTGACGGCGTTCACAGTATGAATTTTCCGCCCAAATACTGGCCATGCGGATGTATCGTTTGTCGAGTTTGAGTTGTTTTTCTTCTTTCGTTTCCATTATTTCAGTCTTGCTTGTTATGTGCAAATTGAATATACGTTTTTTTTCCTTCGGGAGCCAGCAATAAGACATTGCTGTCCCCTTGATAAAATATTGCATTATTCAATGCTTCTATGAATTCCTTATTATAGCTTGTTGAAGATGGAGTCTTGGTGAAGTTTATGTTTACCGTCCGGTCTTTTCCGTCTGCTTGCCATGTGCCTTCAATCGTTCCATTTTGTATGCTGCCTGTAAAAGTTCCATCCGCTTTGAAAGTAATGTTGAAACTATGAATGATGTCCAAAGCTTTTCTTCCTTCGGCTGCGACTGTCTTGTCAGGATTGTGTGCCATTGCATTGTATTTGGGCTCTCCGTTCCGTTTGTCCCAATTGGCTTTACCATAGAAATCCACCACATGCCATGTGCCGCTTGCAAAGATTTCCTCTACATCGTCTTCATTGTTGCAACTCCATAAAAAAGGGAGCAGCATCAGCATATAAAGAATAGATTTTAGTTTCATATTGTTTGGTTTTTTAGTTGGTTATTCCGTTTCTTTTCAGCAAGGCATGGATACTGGGTTCTTGTCCACGGAAGCGTTTGTAAAGGGTCATCGGAGGTTCCGTTCCTCCTTTCGAGAGAATATTCTCACGGAAAGAAGCAGCGACTTCCCGGTTGAAGATTCCTTTTTCCTTGAATAAGGAGAAGGCATCCGCATCCAGCACTTCCGCCCATTTATAACTGTAGTATCCGGCAGAATATCCACCCGCCATGATATGTGAGAACTGTACGGACATGCAGGTGTCTTCCACTCCGGGCAGTACTTGCGCTTTTTTCCATGCTTCCTTTTCATAAGCGCGGACATCTCCGTCGAATGTTTCCCGGCGGGTGTACCATGCCATGTCCAGCAAGCCGAAACTTACTTGGCGCAGGCAGGCGTAGGCCACATTAAAATTGGATGCATCTACAATCTTCTGGATCAGTTCGGCAGGAATGGGCTCTCCGGTCTGATAATGTCTGGCAAATGTATTGAGGAATTCTTTTTCAGTGGCGAAATTTTCCATAATCTGCGATGGAAGTTCCACAAAATCCCAATATACGCTGGTGCCACTCATGGTTGAATAAGTAGTATTGGCAAACATTCCGTGCAAGGCGTGTCCAAACTCGTGTAGGAAAGTATTTACTTCCGAGAAAGTCAGCAATGCCGGTTTCCCTGCCGATGGCTTGGTAAAGTTCATGGTAACGGATACGTGGGGGCGGCTGTTGACACCGTTTTCTATCCACTGTTCCTTATAGCTGGTCATCCATGCGCCCGAACGTTTTCCGGCGCGGGGGTGGAAATCTGTATAAAGAACAGCCAGAAAACTGCCGTCTTTGTCAAATACTTCATAAGCTTTTACATCGGGGTGATAGACCGGAATTTCTTTATTTTCTTTAAATGTGATGCCATACAGGCGGGTAGCCAGACCGAATACGCCTTTCTCTACCTGGCTCAGCTCAAAGTAAGGGCGTAGTTCTTCTTCATTCAGATTAAATTTCTTATTTTTCAGTTTTTCCGAATAATAAGCCCAGTCCCATGGCATCAGCTGGAAATCATCGCCTTCCATTTCGTGTGCCAATGCTTCAACTTCTGCCACTTCTTTTAGGGCGGCAGGGGTATAGGCATCCAGCAATTGGTTGAGCAGTTTGTACACGGCATCACTTGTTTCGGCCATGCGCTTTTTCAGTTTATACTCGGCAAAGGTGGAGAAACCCAGTAAATGGGCCAGTTCCATACGGATGTTTACCAATTGCTTGATGATGTCCACATTGTTGTATTCGTTCTCGTGCGTACATTGGGTGTTATAAGCCATATAGACTTCTCTACGCAGTGAGCGGTCGTCGCAATACTTCATGAAAGGAACAAAACTGGGAGCATCCAATGTAATGATATTGCCTTCTTTTCCCTTGTCCTTTGCTGTCTGGGCATAATTTTCCAACGAGCTTTCGGGCAATCCTTCCAATTGCTTTTCCGTCAGTGCCAGTTCATAGTTATTCGTTTCTTTCAACAGATTCTGTGAAAAGCGTAAAGTCAATATGCTTAATTCTGTATTCAGTTGGCGGAACTTTTCTTTTGCCTCACCGGTCAGGTTGGCACCGCTTCTCACAAAACCGTCGTATGTCTTTTGCAGCAGCCGGGCGTCTTCACCTTTCAGTGGCAACAGGTCTTTTTGCTCATATACGGCTTTTATACGAGCAAACAGCT
Source organism: Phocaeicola sartorii JCM 17136 = DSM 21941 (assembly GCF_054653615.1). NCBI lineage: Bacteria > Pseudomonadati > Bacteroidota > Bacteroidia > Bacteroidales > Bacteroidaceae > Phocaeicola > Phocaeicola sartorii. The sequence continues at coordinate 3,379,484 of NZ_BAAIFW010000005.1, read as the reverse complement.
TTTCATTCAGACTGATGTTGTTGCTGTGTTCGGACAGTAAGGGCATCATTTTCTCTGCCAGTTCCTGCATCTCGTCACTAGTCTCAGCACTCATCAAATTGCCGAAAACAGTAGTTACGCGGTCTAGCAACGCACCCGATTTTTCCAGAGCGACAATGGTGTTTTGGAAAGTCGGTGCTTCGGGATTATTGACAATTGCGTCAATTTCCTCATTTTGTTCTTTCATTCCTTCCAACAAGGCGGGTTCATAATGTTCTATCCTGATAAGATGGAACGGAGCCGTGTCATGAGGGGTGTTATAGGGTTTTAAAAATGGATTTTTATTTTCAGTCATAGCGTTATTTTATTTGACTTACAAATTTGCTAAAAAAAAGTATCACTATCCTCATTCTATTTACTTATTTAACAAAGTATATTAAATAGTTAGGTTAAAAATAAAAAAGCACAAGCAGAAATGCCTGTGCTTTTCATCTTTATGAGGTCTTAGCTGATTATTTATTCTTATCGATCAGTTTCTCCAAAGCCGGAATGGAGATTTCTTTTCTGCTGAGCTGTACCAATCCTTGTTCCTGTAAATCATTCAGCACTTTTGACACATTGATTCGTGTCTCATCAATCAGACTTGCCAGATCTTCCATTTTGATCTTAAGGATTTTTTCTCCTTCGGGCTTCATGGAGCGCAGCAACAGGAAATTCAGTATCTTTTCTTCTGTATTGCCTATGTGGCTGTTCCATAATTTTTCGTATGCCACTTGTGCCCTGTTGCTCAGAATGTTTAAGTAATTAAGGCGGAAGATTTCGTAGTTGTTCAGTTCATTCAGAACGAATGACTTGTCTATGGTCACTATGTTAATATCCGTACGTGCCTTGTAAGTGGCTGTATAGTTCGTTTGCATCCCGAATAACGAATAGGGTTCTATAACGAAAGGACTTCCGAAAGTTTCAAATAAGGAGTATGGATATTGGTCATCTGTTGCTTGGGAGATCATCTCCCCATTTAGGAGAAAGATTAATTGAGTGCAAGGTGCCCCTTGCTCCACAATGATATCGTCGGCATTGTATTTACGAAAATGCAACTTTACCTTGCCTATGATATTGGTGAAGTCATTTTTACATAGTCCCTGAAAGAGAGGGAGTTGCAAAAGTGTATCATACATTGTTATTTCCATAAGTTCTAATGTTCGTTAAGTTATAGTTTAACACACAAAGGTAACGATAAAACGAGATTTATTATTTATAGGTGGGGGAACTTTTGTTTTTTTTATTGTTTCTTACCGTCTCCTAATGTTTAAAAGCAGAATACTTGCGGGCTGTATAAAAAATAAATATATTTGCGTTCAAAAAAGGAGGAGCTTATGTTTGGATCATTTGATTTTCAAGAATTTTTAAGTGCGTTTATCGTGCTTTTCGCTGTCATTGATATTATCGGATCTATTCCTATTATATTGAATCTTAAGCAGAAGGGGAGAAATGTCAACGCCAATAAGGCAACCGGTATTTCTTTTGCTTTGTTGCTGGGTTTCTTTTATGCAGGGGATATGATGCTGAAGTTATTTCAGGTAGATATCGCTTCGTTTGCCGTGGCGGGCGCGTTTGTTATTTTTCTCATGTCTTTGGAGATGATTCTGGATATCGAAATATTCAAGAATCAAGGTCCTATCAAGGAAGCTACTTTGGTTCCTTTGGTATTTCCGTTGCTGGCAGGTGCGGGGGCGTTTACTACGTTGCTTTCCCTGCGTTCGGAGTATGCTCCTGTCAATATTGTCATAGCCTTGATATTGAATATGGTTTGGGTTTATGTGGTGCTGAAGTTGACGGATCGTATTGAACGTTTTTTGGGCAAAGGTGGAATTTATGTCATTCGTAAGTTCTTCGGCATCATTTTGCTGGCAATATCGGCTCGTTTGTTTACGGCTAATCTGACTTTGTTGATTGAACAGTTTCAGAAGATTCAGTGATATGTTGTCACTTTTTTCAGATGATGCTGTCGAAACTCACTACAGATTGTTTGATTGCAGGCCGGGCCGCTTTGCCTCGGATCTGTGTCAATCTGTGGTGAGCTCTGGTACAACTTTGTTTGATAGGTTTCCCTTGGGTATCTATTTCTTGCTGACGATGAATTTCTTCATTCCGTCAGTCACATAAGTCTCATATTTATCCCCTTCGCCCGAGCAGATAAAATAGGCGTCCAGTTCCGGATGTGCTTCACAAAAAGCTTTTGCAGAGTCCAGTCCCATCACCATGAAAGCAGTGGCGTATGCATCGGCGCTGGCGCAATCTTTTGCAATGACAGTGGATGACAGGATACTGTGTTGTACAGGATATCCGGTGCGCGGGTCTATGGTATGTGCATATTTCTTTCCGCCTTTGTAATAGAAATTGCGATAATTTCCAGATGTCGCCATACCCACATCGCTAATGGCAAGTACGGTCTGTAATTCCTGATTTACTGACAAAGAATCGTCTATCGGTTTGTTTATGCCGATACGCCAGGCGTTCATCTTGGAGTTCTTGCCTCGTACTACTACCTCTCCACCTATATCTACCATATAGTTCTTTATTCCTTTACGTTCCAATAGCATCGCTACGGCATCTACTCCGAATCCTTTGGCAATGGCACTACAGTCCAGCATCATGCGCGGATCTTTTTTAATTATCCGGTTGTCCTGCAAACCGATTTTTTGATATCCTGTCATTTGGCGCAAACTGTCCACTACCAGTGAATCCACTCCTGCCGATTTCTTGAATCCGAATCCCCAGGCATTGACCAAAGGTGCGACGGTGATATCGAAGGCTCCATGGGTTTCATCGGATATTTTTTTTGCCAGATGGAATACATGTACGAAAAAACTGTCCAGTTCCGTTTTCTCATTGCGGTTTACGTGAGTGATTACGGAATTCGGATTGAAAGGAGAGAGGGAGTTGTCCACTTTCTTCAGCTCACTTTCTATTTCTTCTTTCAGGTTGTCTTCGGACTGGTAGGTGATTTTGTACACAGTACCGAATACAAAGCCTTCATCCGTACGGAAAGGTGCCTGTTTTTTTAGAATAATAATTGTTCCTATTATCAGTATTGCCAGAAAAGGCAATTGCCATACTCGTTTTTTTTTGTCCATACCTGTATTTTAATTAAGAAAGAAACAAATGTTCTGTTAAGATTTTAACCCCAATGATAATCAGGACCAACCCTCCCCATAATTCCATGCGCAGATTGAAACGCTTGCCACAAAATACACCGATCAGGCTTCCTAAAGTTGAGATGACAAAAGAGGTGAAACCGATGATGACAATGGGAGAGAGAATGGAAGTGAAAGAGTTCATCCCTACAAAAGCGAATGATATGCCGATGGCCAGCGCATCGATGCTGGTTGCTATGGCCAGTGTGACAACCACTTTTAGTCTGGTGGGGTCGAAACAACATTTGTCCTCATTGCTGAAGCTCTCTTTAATCATGCGTCCTCCCAGGAATGCCAGCAAGCCGAAAGCGATCCAATGGTCATAATTTTCTATCAGGTGACTGAAACGGCTGGCGGCAAACCAACCGATAAGGGGCATGACGGCCTGGAAAAGACCGAAAAAGAATGCCATGACAAAAAAAGTGCGCCAGCAGATGCGACGCATGATAATTCCGCTTGTTATGGAGACAGTGAAACAGTCCATGGCAAGGCTGATGGCAAGAAGCCATATTTCTAACGTAGTCATTAGCTAAAATGGTAATTTGTATATTAAACTGTATGTTACTCCTAAGTTAGTCGAGTTGTTCTTTCCGAAACCGGGAATGTACCAAGGCTCGGTGTGTTCCGTCTTTTTCATGTTCATGCGTATGCGGTAACGCAGTGACCAGCCCATGTAGAAATTCTTGTATACATTCACCTTTATTCCTGCCAGCAGTTCGGCCCAGGTTACTGTAGTTTTAACCCCGTCATAACTAAAGGGGATTTCCGGGAATCCCCATGCAGGGTCTTTCATGGCCGGAGCGCTTACATCGTATGAAAAAGAGGTGAATCCATAGCGTATGCCTCCATACAGGAATCCGGGCAGATAAGGTTTTCTGAAAAAGAAATTATAGTTCATGCCTACACGGAAATAGGGGGCTGATGCTTTATAGTGTATATTGGTACCGTCATCTGTAGTGTCGGTGGTTCCGTATCCTATTTCGGCTACGGGGACATAACGGTTTTTCAAATTGACTTCCACACTGATTTCCGTACTGGTGATATCACCTCCGAAAACCTTGCTTCCCAGGCCAAATATATCCACACCGATAGTGGTTCCTTGATAAAAAGGTACTTTTTCTTCCTCTGTTGTTGCTTTTTTCTCTTGTGCTGCCAGCGTGGGGCTGTACAACAGCATACTACTCAGTAGCGTTAACAACGTAATATATGTTGAAATTCTTTTTTTCTTCATTATTGATGTCCGGATTTACAATCTCGATAGATTTCAAGTTATAGGTGGTGTATTGAATGTCCTCCACTTTATAAAACATCATGGTGCCGCATTCTATATTCTGCAAGTAAGGGATGTTCTGGTGGGTGACTATGATGGTGTCACGCATCTTTTCCGTATAATGCAATACATAGGTGGTCTTTGAGGTGTAACTCAAAGGCAGGCTCATGCTGCTTTCCGCTTTATTGAATATCGTGTCATTCATCAATGAGTCCTTTACTATGGTTTCCTTGATTGTCCCATCTTCCAGCGTGTCGCGCACAATCACATCGGTGGTGATAAATCCGGTGACATCGAAAGCCGGGGTGAATTTCACGGCCTGATGTGTCTCTTCGTCCAGAAAGTCGAAATGGGCAAAGGAGTTGGTGGTCAGCGGACAGTCGCTTTCCCCGCAACTTTGCGTCAAGGCGCTTACGGCGATCAGGAACAATAGGATAATGACTGGTAGTTTCTTCATCTTAAAACTCTTTCTCTATTTTATAATTATTGCGTTCGGGAGCATTCCGGGCTATCAGTTCTCCTATGAATCCTGCCAGAAACAGTTGGGTTCCCAGAATCATCAAGGTTAGGGCCAGATAGAAGTAAGGAGAGTCCGTAATCAATATATAAGGTAAACCATGTGACAAGGCATATAACTTGTTCGCTCCGATGATAATGACGGAAATGAAACCAAGAATAAACATCAATGATCCCATAAACCCGAAGAAGTGCATCGGCTTGATACCGAACTTGGATAAAAACCACAGAGTGATGAGGTCTAGATACCCATTGAAGAAGCGGTTTAATCCGCCGAATTTGGTCTTACCGAATTTCCGCGCCTGATGGTGTACTACTTTCTCGGCTATCTTGGGAAAACCTGCATTTTTTGCCAGATAGGGGATGTAGCGGTGCATCTCGCCATATACTTCGATGTTTTTTACAACATCACGACGGTAAGCTTTTAGTCCGCAGTTGAAGTCATGCAGATTCTTGATGCCTGAGACGGCACGTGCTGTGGCGTTGAATAATTTGGTCGGAATGGTTTTTGACAACGGATCATAGCGTTTCTGTTTGTATCCCGAAACCAGGTCGTAGCCATCTTCTGTAATCATTCTGTATAATTCCGGTATTTCGTCCGGGCTGTCCTGCAAGTCGGCGTCCATGGTAATCACCACATCACCTTGCGCCTTTTCAAAGCCACAATAAAGGGCGGGGGACTTGCCGTAGTTCCGGCGGAATTTAATACCTTTTACCTTGTCCGATTCCGAGCGTAGTTTCTCAATCACTTGCCAGGAGTGGTCGGTGCTGCCGTCATTGACGAAAATTACTTCATAACTGAAGCGGTTGGTGTCCATTACACGTTGAATCCATGCAAACAATTCCGGCAAAGATTCTTCTTCGTTATATAAAGGAATAACTACAGATATATCCATCTTTTATTGATTTTTCTTTTTACGCATCACAATCAATGCGGTGGGGATAGCCATCATCATCCCGTAAAACATATTTTGTGATATCAGTTGAAATGTCATTTCCAGCGGGGTAAGTCCCGACAGTAAATCTATCGCTTCTTCGAATTGGTTCAGTGAGGTTGTCAGTTCGGCTCCGGCAGTTTCTTTGAACTGATTTAAGATGGAACGGTATGCATCGAATACGAATCCACCGTCTATATAGCGGAAGTAGATGTAGTGAACTACCGCAACAAACAGAGAGGCGAACATATACATAAAGGTAGTGAACAGAAATCCACGTGAGAAATTGATGTTTCCGTCACAGTACCGTTCTCTGAACTTTTTGGCAAATATGTATCCTAAAAAGGGTACTCCTATAGTCAGGACTATAAAAAGTAACTGTAGGAAAGGTATTCTCAATCCTAACGGGAAGAGCATGAATTTGAAGGCCCATAAAAGGCCCATGCCCGTACCATAGCGCATGGCGCATTCCTGCAAAGTCGGTTTATAATTCGTCATTCTTCATTAATAAGTGCACAAAAGTACTTCTTTTACGGGAATCCGCCCTATAGTTATGGGTGAAAAATGTATTTTTTCTGCTAAAATCAAAAAAAAGTATTCGGAAGTATTGTCGTTTCAAAAATAATATCTACCTTTGCACTCGCAAAACAGAAATGGGTAAGTCCTATACGGCCAGCTCCCGATGAATCCTCCAGGGCTTGATCGCAGCAAAGGTAGTTGGTTGTAGCGGCGCGATATAGTAAGCTTACCCACCCCCCGCCTCTTTAGCTCAGTTGGCCAGAGCACGTGATTTGTAATCTCGGGGTCGTTGGTTCGAATCCGACAAGAGGCTCAAGAAAAGCGAGAAGGACGAAGAAATCTTCATTCTTCTCGCTTTTTTTGTTATATTTGCGTTACTATTAGTTTTAAGGTTGGTACAACCGTTATTTAAGAGTTCTTTTTTATGATAGAGTCACAGATTGCGGCAAGAGCATTGCCGTCTAAATGCCGTGAAGCGGTAAAAGTCCTTTTGCAGGAAGTGTATGGATATGAAGAATTCCGTAATTTAGAAGTTTATGATGACTTGTTCAAAGGTAAGGAGAAATTGCAATTGTCTCAAGGACAATTAATAGAGGAGGTCATCATAGAAGCCGAAAAAGGGATCAAGGGTGATTCGTCTGCTCATAATTTGCTCCTGACTGCTCCGACCGGAGCCGGAAAATCATTGTTGTTTCAGCTCCCTGCCATTTATCTGGGCAATGAATATAAGCTTCTTACCCTTGTGATTTCTCCGCTGAAAGCGTTGATCGTAGATCAGGTTGAGGCGTTGCAGGAGTTAGGGTATGAACGTGTGGCGTATGCTTCGTCTGATCTTTCACCTGAGCAAAAGAACGAAGTATATCGTCGTGTCCGTGAAGGGGAGGTTGATCTTTTCTATCTCTCTCCTGAATTGTTGCTGGCGTATGATATCAGTTATTTCATTGGCGGACGCCGCATCGGGCTGGTAGTCGTTGATGAGGCTCATACCGTGACCACTTGGGGTAAAGAGTTCCGGGTGGATTATTGGTTTCTAGGGCGTCATTTGGAAACTTTAAAGCATGCTTTGGGATATGTATTCCCTGTTTTTGCATTGACGGCCACTGCTGTGTGGAATCCCGAAGGCGGAAACGATATGATATTTGATACCATCCGGTCGTTGCATCTTGCTCCGTGTGCCTTGTATGTGGGCACGGTGAAGCGTGAAAATATAGGCTTTGACATTGCCGCCATGACCATAGAAGAGGGAGAGACCTACGATAAGGCCAAGCAACGCACAGTCTCCGCCCGGGTGGAGGATTTTCTGGACGGGCATAAGACTATCATTTATTATCCTTTTGCCGGAGGTATAGATATGAAACTGAAGACCTGGGTGTATCCGGCTAACTGGCATTGGGTGGCATCTTACTATGGTAAAAAGGATAAAGAGCAAAAAGCCGAAATTATACAAGCTTTTAAGGAGGGTGAGAAAAAAATAATCGTTGCTACGAAAGCTTTCGGTATGGGGGTGGATATCAGCGATATTGACCGTGTGTATCATGTGGCTCCATCCAGTACCTTTGTCGATTATATTCAGGAGATTGGCCGTGCTGCCCGTGACAAGAACATTACCGGTGTGGCGGCGACGGACTTTAATGAACGCGACTTTTATTATATGAAACGCCTGCATTCTGCGGGTGCCATTTCCCAGGAACAGTTGGGGATGATTCTGAAGAAAGTTTGGGAAATATATCTGATGAAAGGTTGTAGTGATGAAATGCAGATGTCTTTATCCGATTTTGAATTCGCAGTGAAGCTGCCTCGTAAAAAGAACAAGCTGGAATATGAATCGGATTTGGAGCAAGTCATCAAGACGGCTTTGCTATGGATCGAAGAGGACTTGAGTTTCCGGCATGGTGGTTCTCCTGTTGAAATCAATTCACAGACGTTGTTTGCCGATGGCTATGTGCAGGAAAAGACGGGTGATGCCGCTTTCCGTAAAAAATACAAGCAGTACATGGTTCCCGTGAAAGGGGTTGAAGGAGTCTATAAGGTGGCTTTTGAATCTTTGTGGGAGAATTGTTTCTCGGAGATGGGATACCGTGAGTTTAAGCGCGATTTATACAATGGAAATCTCTTTGAGGGAGTCCGTGCGGCAGCTGTGGGTAAGCATGATGTCTTGTTAAAAGAGAGCGCGGCGGATATCTGCTCCAAGCTGGCAAGCCTCTTGAAGAGTTTGAAAGACTTGCTGACGGTGAGTCTGTATGGTAATAAGGGAAAGTTCGAGGAGGACGATTTGCGTAGCATTTTTGCGGCGTATGATATGGATGTTCCTTCTGCCAAGCGTTTTATCACTTCGTTACTGGAGTCCAGGGTAGAGGAGGGCAGAAGTGTGAGTTACATTACCAGTGCCAAGAAGAAAGATGAGGACAAGCTGATGTTTACCGTTACCCGTGGTTTTGATTTGTTGCTTTCCCGTTACCAGAAACTGTGCACCCAGCGTATCACAGGAAAGAGGGGAGACCGGCTGTTGTTCTATGTCACTCCGTTCTCCGATCTCAATATGCTGCTCAACTTGCTGTCTATGCTCAATGTGGTGGACTTTACCGTAGAGGGGGGTGTTCCTTCCGTTGGAGTGCGTGTTCGTGATGCGGAGATATTGAAAAAGGAAGCTGCCTCGGGGGGCTATCAGAACCGTGTGCTGGAGAATAATGAGAAAATATTCCAGGAACAGATAGAGTTGTTCCGGCTGTTCTTTGGCAATACGAAGTTAAGTGACGAGCAGCGATGGGAGTTTATAGAGGATTATTTTACGGGGATGAATTTGGAGGGATTGAAAGAAAAATATTCTTGTGTTGTGGAATGACAGCTGTAAGGGCTGTATAATATAACTCGTTGGCGAAATTAATTTTGCCTATGATTTCACGTTAGTATATGCAGGGTTACACATACGTTTGTGCAACCCTGCATTTATGTATGTATAACTCTCTGCGGACGTACGCGCAAAAACGTGCTTTCTGACCTGTGCTACTATTTTTCTTCATTCTTTGGAATCCGATAACTTTTTGGGGGGGGATGCTTGTTGTGGCTGTCCGGTTTCATGAAATTGCTTCCTTCCATTTCTTTTCTGCTGCTTCTCTGAAAAACGGACGATTGCTAGAATTAAAAAAAACATGAATATATTTTCGTCCTATTTATTAAATTACTACCTTTGCCATGTTTTCTGTGCCTATGTCTCTGCAAGGAGACTGTGGAATGTAGAAAATATACATATATAAGAAAAGACGTTTACTTGACGTTTTGTTCTTGGCACATCAAAATCTCGCAAGTTTTGAACTCAAGTCAAAAACAAAGCAACAGTAGGTGTCTGCGGGATATGTTTATATCCTTGATACATCTTTGTCAGTCAAAGGTGTATTCAAGTGTCATTATACATATCGGCGTGGGCTTCTGTGTTGCTCGTTCAGACTTGAGTGGGCAATGCGAGAGCCTTGATGTGTGGGACGAGTAACAGGTACAGATTCCCGCGCTTTTTTTATATATATACGTATAGTAATTTTTATCTCATACATAAGAACCGTCCGGTTCGGGAATCTGCGGAAGGTCATCGGTTGACCCGACAGGCTGCATCTGTATAGTGCGGATTCTCATCCTCCTATCCATCAAAATATAGCTTTCCCGGTCAACTTAATCACAAGGGGCCGATTCCTCTTGTATTTTACGAAATTTTTCGTAATTAATTGAAATGCAGATAGATATCTGTGCTTCAAAGCTCCATAACTATGCTTTCAAGTGAAAAAGTTCAATGGTTTGCAATGCGTGCCACCTATCGCCGGGGGATGCAGATCAAGGTTTTGTTGGATAAAGAAGGGATCAATAACTTTATTCCCATGCGTTATGAAGTTCGTGTAAGGAACGGGCGCAAGAGGCGTGAGCTGGTTCCCGTTATCAGTGATCTGATTTTCGTTCATGCCGTCCAGTCCGAACTCCAGAAGGTGAAGTTCAAACTTCCGTATTTTCAATATATGATAGACGTTCGCAACGGACAAAAAATCATTGTGCCCGATGATCAGATGAGGCAGTTCATTGCTGTGGCCGGGACGTATGACGAGCATCTTATCTTCTTCAGTCCCGACGAGGTGAACTTGCGTAAAGGTACGAAGGTCCGAATTACGGGTGGTGACTTCGAGGGGTACGAGGGGGTGTTTGTCAAGGTGAAGGGGGCGAGAGACCGTCGTGTGGTTATCAGTCTGCAAGGGGTGATAGCGATGGCCATGGCGACCCTTCCGGCAGATTTGATAGAAGTGATTTGAATTAAACTTTATATATAATAATGTGTAGAACCACATCCATACCTGCATCGATGCCGTCCGGCATCCGGCTCCGGCAGTTGATTCAGGATCAGCATAAGGAAATCTTAGCCAGGGAACAGAATAATGATAAGTTCATTCATCTGTATGACATTGGCGCGTATTGGGTGGCTTTTGAGCGTTCCGCTTTCCGGCTGAGTGATATTTTCCGTCAGTGTGAAATCACACTTTTCCGAGTCCCTGCCTGTCCTGAGTATATGGTGATGGCTTCCGTTCCTGCCGATGAGGCGGAGAGCTGTTTGGGTGAGTACATCATTTTGCACGATGGGATTTACCGGAAAGTGCGGTCGGAGCATTCTTTGCCGACGGGGGATTATCGCCACTGGCATGAGATGGCTGTGAGGTCTGTTTTGTTGTAAAGAAAAGTATGTGGACTTCGTGGGTCAAGTAAGCGGTGTTACTTTGCCTGGGAACATATCTTACTTTGCCCACGAAGATATCTTACTTTTTTCAGTGGGATATGGTCGTTTATAATACTCTATAGGGAAATGTTGCAGGTGGAAGATTTATATATCTTATAAGTGATACAATCATAAATGTATGAAGTTCCAGTATATAAAAGATAAAGTTAATGCTTATTTTACTAAGGGGAATGAGCGTAGTGTTGCAGTGAAGAAAAACATCGCCATTTCATTAGTTTTGAAATGTATCAGCATTTTGGTTTCCTTGCAAGTGGTTCCGTTGACCATCGGCTATGTCAATCCTACGAAGTATGGCATTTGGCTGACGTTGAGTTCCATTATTGCCTGGCTGTCTTATTTTGATTTGGGTTTTGCCCACGGATTTCGCAACCGTTTTGCTGAGGCAAAAGCGAAAGGGGATATGAAGTTGGCAAAAGAATATGTCAGTACTACATACGCGGTGCTCTTCTTGCTCTTTTCCGTAATTTTATTGATAACCTTGGTGGTGAATAATTATTTGGATTGGAGTCGTATTTTAAATGTTGATCCTGTTTATAAGGATGAACTGAGTCTGGTTTTCGGTTTGTTGGCATGCTTCTTTTGTCTGAACGTTGTGGCAGGTGTTTTTACAACGATGTTGACGGCCGACCAGAAGCCTGCCTTGGCCTCGCTGGTTCAGACGGGAGGGCAGGTGCTAGCTTTCGGTTGCATCTATGTGCTGACCCGGACCACTTCGGGAAGTTTGAGCGCTTTGGCTGTAGCTTTTTCGGGAGTGCCTTGCTTGTTGCTGGTGGTGGCTTCTGTCTTTATGTTTTGTGGAAGAAAATACAGGTCTGTATCACCCGCCGTGCAATGCGTCCGTTTCTCATTGACTAAGAATATTTTGGGACTGGGTGGACAGTTCTTTGTGATCATGATTTCCATGCTGTTCATCTTCCAGTTCATCAACATCATCCTGTCCAGGGTGGAAGGACCGGAGGCGGTGACGCAGTATAATATCGCTTACAAATATTTCAATGTGCTGAATATGGTGTTTGTGATAGTCCTTACTCCCTTCTGGTCCGCCTTTACGGATGCCTATGTGAAGAAGGATTACAACTGGATGCGTGGCGTTCTGAAAAAATTGGAGCGATTGTGGCTGTTATGTCTTCCTGCATTGGTGTTGATGCTTGTTTGTTCCGGTTCTTTGTATCGTTGGTGGATCGGTGATTCGGTATCTGTTCCTTTTTCATTGTCTGCTTGTATGGCGTTGTATGTTCTTTCTCAGACTGGTGGCAATGTGTATATGTACCTCATCAATGGGACAGGCAAAGTACGTTTGCAGTTACTTGTCTATGTGTCCTTTGCTTTGATTTCCGTTCCGCTGATGAGATATTTTTGCAGACAGTATGGGGTGGAAGGGGTTTTAATAGTTCCTGCTGCCGCTTTTTTCTTACAGGCTTGTGTCGGAAGAATGCAAATCATGAAAATGATCAATGGGACGGGTAAAGGAATCTGGTTGAAATAGCGTTCAAGATATGAATCCTTGCTGCCTGGCAATAGCATAGACTCTTTTTTGTACTTTGGGACAAATTGAGGATGATACTCCGGAAACAGACATCGGTTTTTTTCAACTAGTTCTGATTTCATGGATGGAGATGGATATTGACGGGTATGTTTGCAGTGCATAATGGTTACGTTTTTTCGGTTAAACAATTTTTTTTCCTGCAAGAATGCGGTGGATAAACCGGATGGTTTCTTGGTACATGCTATGCCTGTTCTTGGAACAAGCCTACTCTGTTCGCTGTACATGCTATGCTTGTTCACCGGAAAGTGCCGCCTTGTCCGCTGCATCCTCTTGACGCTGCAAAGATGCAACCCGACAAAATCGCAGTGTCCGTCTATGTCCGTTTATGTCCGTCTAGCGGAAAAAACTGTGGCGTGACAAGTATCTGCCTTTTTCCGGTGCGGTTCTGTGGAGGATATAGAGGCTTATTTTATAACTTATATAAATATAATACTTATATATTTTTTCCTTTAAAGGTAAGTACTATAATTCTTAGTATTATAAATGTTGTAAATATACCCTTCATATCCTCCACAGGTCAGAAGAATACAGATGCGGTACGGTGGTTCCATAACGCTGGAAATGTTTAAAATTATTGGGTAAAAAACAAATGTTTATCATGGACTTTTTGTTGTGATATGGTTGGACTTTTTCTGTTGATCGTTGCTTTATGCTTGTATTTTTGTAGAAAGACAGTTGGCTCATTGCTTATTTTTATGTCGTTTTGTCTTGATGGTTTCCAAGTTCTGACTTTGTCGGTATTAGGAGGAAAATCATCAGATTATGCTTTTATATACGTTGTTGTAGTCACTGTTTATCATGCTATATGTACACCAGGCTATTTTAGGAGGACTGTGATAAGCAGGTATATAAACTTGTTTTTGTTGATGTTGTTATGCTGTTCTCTTTTTTCATATTTTCATTATGGATTCTCCTTGTATCAAATATTTCAGGCCAGTAGGGAGTATTATGTTATATTGTGCTATTACTTTCTTGTGAGGTTACCTTTGAGGCAAGTTTCTTCTATTCTGAAAATTCTTTCATGTTTAACTTTATGTGTGTCTATTATATATATAGCGCAAGTTTTGGTGGTTCATGCACCTTTATTGCCTTATGAAAATGTGGACAAGATAGAGGTGGATGAAACGACAGGATTGATCCGCTTGTATAATTATCCGATATTGTTGTATTTCTTTCTTTTTGTGTCATTTTTATATCCGTCGTTTTATAAGCAAAAAGCAAAATATGTCAGAGGAGTTTGTTTAATGGCTCTTTTTTGTACTTTGGGAAGATCCGGAATCGCATCGGTTGTATTATTATTGATAATCGGTTTGTTACTGTCGGGCAGATTGACTATAAATTTGAAAACTCTTTGTGTTATCTGCCTATTCGTTTTGCCTTTTATAGGATTGGTTCGTGATAGATTTGTGTCAAATGGCAAGACGCAAAGTGATTTTGCTTTTCTGTTTAGTGGAGATTTGGCTGATATGAATATGGGGGACTTCACTAAAGAAGGGGCGACTTTAACCTATCGTTTTGCTTGGGTATATGAACGCTATGTCTATTTGCGGCAGCAAAATAATGGAGAACTGTTATGGGGATTGGGACTCATATCAGGAAATCAGCCCAAAGCGTTAAAAATGTATGATTTTAAGTTGGGATTGACCAATAAAGATACTGGCTATCCGCATCAATTGGGAACTCCAGACATTGCATGGGGGAATATTTTGTCTCGATTCGGAATGATAGGCATTGTATTTTATATCATATTCTGGGGGATAATTATCAGAAAAATGTGGAAAAGCAGAAAGGAAGATCCGATAGTGTTGTGTGGAATGCTGTATGTAATGGCTTATGTTATGACCTCTGTAGCAGGATCGTCTATTTCATATACCACTTTTATGGCATTTCCTTTTTTGATCTTGTCGTTGATTGGAACCACTCAAAAAACAAAATATGGAGAATCATAAACGGCCTTTAGTGTCTGTCGTGACAGTGACTTACAACTGTGAAAAGAGGATAGCCAGGACAATAGAAAGTGTTATCAATCAGTCTTATACTAATATAGAGTATATCGTGATTGATGGTAAAAGTACAGATAATACATTGAGTGTCATAGAAAAGTATAGAGACAAGCTCGATTATGTGATATCGGAGCCTGATTTGGGCATATTTGATGCTATGAATAAAGGAATAGCTGTGGCAAATGGATTGTGGATAAATTTTATGAATGCGGGTGATGTATTTGTACACTCTGGAGTTTTGGAGGAAATCGTCCAAAGTAATCATAACGATGTGGGAGTTATATTTGGTGATAAAGCTTTGTTGTTGAAAGATGGCATATACCAGATAGCCGCAAGACCTTTTTATAAGGTTGGTGGTACAGGAATGGGGATCAATCATCAATGCGTGTTTGTAAGAACAGATTTAATAAAGGGATCTCCATTTGACCTACAGTTTAAAGTTGCTGCCGATTATAAAATGATTCATTCTCTATACACAATGGGAATTGCTTTCAAGTATGTTGCCAAGCCTGTTGCGTTAGTGGAGAGCACCGGATTCTCAACCCGAAATAAGCATCGCCAAATGTTGGAAGAAGAAAGGATATTAGGCCTGCCTCATCGTTCTGTTTTTGTCTTTTACAAAGAAAGTATAATAGGAAAAATGAAAAGGATGTTGCTGGCGGCCCTTCCGGTATGTATTGTTAGAAGAATCAATTCACATAACCCTAATATAAAAAAAATAGATTGTAAAAATGGATTTTGTCTTGTTGTGGGTCAATAATAAAGATCCCGAATGGCTGGCCCGATACCAGCAATACTCTGTCAAAGAAAAGGGTATAAAAAATACTTGTCGATTTCGTGATTGGGACAATTTAAAATATTGGTTTCGGGGAATAGAAAAGTATGCGGACTGGGTGGAACATGTTTTTTTTATAACGGACAGGCAAATTCCGGACTGGATGAATGTTCATCATCCAAAATTGAAAATAGTCTTTCACGATGAATATATTCCTCATGAGTTTTTGCCGACTTTTTCTTCGAATACGATTGAAATGTTTCTGCATAGGATTCCGGATTTGAGTGAGCGTTTTGTATTGTTTAATGACGATTTCTTTATTATAAACAAATTGTCTTCTGAACGGTTTTTCCGTAACGGGCTTCCTTGTGATATTTCAGCTTTTGATGTTTATCCAGGATATGGATTGTCAACCAATAATATGTGTAATCTTGAATTGCTTAATCGCAATATATCAAAGAATGAAAGCTTGAGGAAATACTTTTGGAAATGGTTCTCTGTGCATAATGGGGTGAATTTGTTTCGTACTTTGCTTCTTATGTGGTGGCCCTATTTTGTCGGTTTTTTAGATCCGCATTTACCTCAACCTTTTTTAAAATCCGTCTTTAAGGAAGTGTGGGAGAAAGAGGGTATAGCAATCAGGGAGTCATTAAAATCTCCTTTTAGGCAAAGGACGAATATAACTCAGTATTTAATGAGATATTGGCAACTTGCGACGGGTCGTTATGCTAATATTGATTTATTTGAAGACAGTACTTGTTTTCATTTGGAGGATTCCAATCTGCATGAGGCTGTTGATTGTATTGTTCACCGGAAAAAAAGCATTATTGTAATAAATGATACGGAGAAAACAAATTTTGTTCAAAGTAAAGACTTGATAAATAATGCATTTGAATGTGTTTTTCCTGATAAGTCATCTTTTGAAAAATAGTAACTGTTAAACAATAAATGATATGAATATAGCTTTTATTACTCCTACTTTTTATATCGCTCCTGCCGGAGGAATTAAGTTGCAGGCTTTGATGTGGAAACAGGGTTTGGAGAAGTTTGGTCATCAAGTCACTCTGATTGATAGTTGGAAAGGTTACGTATGGACAGATTTTGATCTGTTTTTTATTTTCGGCTATGGAGGGAATCTAAAGACCATTGTGGAAGCATTATCGAAAATAACAGATAATATTGTTTTGGCTCCTATTATTGATACAAATTATTCTGTATCGTTATTTCGTATGGCTGCTAAATACTTGAAGTGTTCCACCCTTAGATTGCATAGTGTTTATAATGATTTATATGAAGTGCGAAATAAAATAAGATTATTTTATGCCCGTTCAGCGTATGAGATGAAGTATTTGACGGATGGTTTGGGTATTAGTGACAATAAAATAATTGTGCTTCCATTGTCTTGTCGGATAAAAGTTCCGGTAAAAATGCCTCCTAAAGAATCGTTCTGCTTTCATGTCAGTCTTTTAGTTAATCCGGGGAAAAATGTAAAAAGGTTAATAGAGGCTGCTGTGAAGTATGATTTTAAATTAGTACTCGCAGGAACATTGCGGAATAAAGAGGAAGAACACTTGTTGCTCAGCTGGATTCGCAATCATGAAAATATAAAATATGTTGGATTTCTGTCAGAGGATGAATTACTTGTGTATTATTTAAGAGCCAAAGTGTTTGCATTGCCTAGTACCTATGAAGGAGTAGGCATGGTGGCTTTGGAGGCGGCTGCTTGTGGATGTAACATTGTTTTGACAAAAAATGGAGGTCCGAAAGAATACTATGATAATCATGTTTATTTGGTTAATCCTTATGATGTGGATGAAATAGGGACTGCTGTTGTACATGCGATGAATAACAATGACTATCAACCTTGTTTAATGGAACATATCAAGCGGAATTACAGTTTTGAAATTTGTTCTCAGAAATTAAATGCTACAATAACTAACATAAAACAGACTTGTATAGAGTCTTAAAATGCTATTACAATGTTGTTGCTTTCCATCTGTATTCCTTGTTATAAACGCATAAATCAAGTTCGAAATACGTTGAACAGTATTTATGAAGCGAACTCAGAGATCTCTATGAATGATTATGAGGTCATTCTTTCAGATAACGATCCGGAAATGGAAGTAAAAACATTGATGGATGAATTTTCGGATAAAATAAATTTGTTTTATTATCATACTGGTTGTGAAGGATTTCTCAATTCATATCATGTGTTAACCTATGCTAAGGGCAAACTATTGAAACTTCATAATAGCCAGAACCTGTTTCAGAAAGGAGCACTGCAACATTTGATTGAAGAAGTACTACAAGAAAAAATGAATAAAACTTTGATGTTTCATACGAATGGATTTTTAGGTAAAAAAGTTATTTGTAAATATGGAAATTTCAATGATTTTATGAATGCGCTATCGTTTTGGTCTTCATGGAGTGGAGGGTTTAGCATTTGGAAAGAAGACTTTGATGCAATGGAGAAAATAGAATTGAATGCGTTGTTTCCGCATACTTCAGTTTTCTTAACGCAATATGCCGCCAAGGTTTTTCTGATAGACGATACCCCCATATATCATGTACAACGCATTGCAAAAAGAGGTGGGCATAACAAGTTCAAGGCTTTTACCATAGATTATCCGTCATTGATTGTGGGCAGTTATATGAAAGGTCATATCTCATTGAATTGTAAGGATTCGATTTTGAAAGATATCTGTACTCAATATCTTCCTACTTTGCTTTTTAATAAATACATTGTGCGCATTGAAACTTTTGATGCGACCGGATACAGAGAGAACATCAAGCGGTATTTCCCTAAATATGCCTATTGGACAGCATGGATGAATGTCATGTTTGTTCCTTTTAGAATGATTAAAAGGAAACTTTTCTGAAAAGTTAAATCTTCATTTTAATCGGAAAAGAATGGCATAATGTGATGCGGATAATTAGAAAAGTATTATTTTTGTAAAAACGATTAAATGTATTAAGGTATGAGAATCTCGTATTCGGATGCAGCCCAGATGGAGTTGCTTTATGCTATAAAGAATATTCGTACAGAAAGTGAACTGAATGAGTTGAAACTGGCTCTTTCTCATTTCTTTGCTGATAAGGCACAAAAGGAACTGGACGAATTGTGGGACTCCGGTGTGTTGGATCAGAAAAAATTGGATGAATTGAGAGAACAACATCTCAGAACTCCTTATCGGTCATGAAACGATTGGTGGTTCTGGACACGAATTGTTTGGTGCAGTCGCTTCCTGCAAAAAGTCCGTACCATAAGATATGGGAAGATTTTCTGCAAGGGAAGTTTATGCTGTGCGTATCTAATGAAATACTGAATGAATACGAAGAGATTATAGAACGGTATTCTTCGGCCAGTGTAGCTCGGAATGTTATAAGTGCTATAGTGCATAGTCCTTATACGCTTTATAAAGAGGCCTCTTTTAAATTCAATTTGATAGAGGCGGATCCGGATGATAATAAATTTGCAGATTGTGCTATTGTTGCAAATGCAGAGTACATAGTGTCTGAAGATGCTCATTTTCGTATACTGGCCACTTTCCCTTTTCCCAAAATAAGAGTGGTAGGCTTGGATGAATTCTTGACTGATTTGTTGGTTGATATCTGAGATTTAACAAAGACCAGGTTTCTATAGCCAAAGTTCCCAATATGTGTGTTCACCTTTGAAACACGAACTTGAAACAGGATTGGGGGGCTGAAACAGCCGCATTCCCACAAAAAAACGAATGTTTTATTTCTTTTAATATTCCCGGTCGCTTTCTGCGGCCGGGCTAAACTTCATACACTTAATTTTCAATGAGAATCGCTTTTATCAGCACCCGTGGCATTCCTAATGATTACGGGGGCTTCGAGCAATTTGCCGAATACATATCTGTAGGTCTGGCAAACAGAGGTCATGAGGTGACCGTTTATTCCCCTCATTTTCATCCTTATAAGGAAAACAGTTACAAAGGAGTCCGCATCAAGCACATCTATAGTCCGGAGACATGGATGGGAAGTTCCGTGGGGAGTTTCTTCTATGATTTTGCTTCACTGCGTGATGCGTTGAAACGGGAGCGGTTTGACATCATTTATGAGGCGGGATACACCTCCATTGTGCCGGCATATATTTGGTTTAATGTAAAGAACATCAAATATCCCGTGTTCACCACGAACATGGACGGGCTGGAATACAAGCGTACGAAATTCAACAGATGGGTACGGAAGTTCGTCTTTTGGGAAGAACGGATGACGGTGAAGCATAGCCATTACTTGATAGCCGACAACATGGGCATTCATGACTATTACAAAGAGAAGTATGGCAAGGAGAGCAAGTTTCTGGCGTACGGGGCTGATATCCATGAGGATTACAATCCGGAGTATCTGAAAGAATTCGGGCTGGAGGAGAATGGTTATTATTTGCTGGTGGCTCGTTTGGAACCCGAAAACAATATAGCAATGGCAATCGACGGTTATCTGGCATCCGAAGAGAACGGGCGCAGGCCGTTGGTCATTGTGGGAAAAACCAATACCCCTCATGGCAAGGAGCTGGTGGTCCGGTATGGTAAAGAGCGGCCGGTACGTTTCATCGGTGGCATTTATGATTTCAAAAAACTGAATTCCCTACGAAAATACTCTTTGGCCTATTTTCATGGGCATTCGGTAGGCGGAACGAACCCTTCATTACTGGAAGCTATGGCGTCCGGTTGTTTCATATTAGCCAATGACAATCTGTTCAACCGGGCGGTGTTGAAGCATCATGCGGAGTATTATAGTACTCCGGCGGAAGTAACCGGGTTGTTGAATGATATGGCTGCATATGTAGTGCGTGATAAGGAAAAATTTATCGCGGCAAATTTAGAGGAGATCCGTACAGCGTATTCGTGGGAACATTTGGTGGATGAGCATGAAAAGTACTTTGAATGGTTACTGGCACAGAAACGCTGAAAAAAGATGGGATTTATATCAAATAAGAAGAGATTATACAGGGTACTTACGGCTGTCTTGGTATTTCTGTCAATCAGTTTTTCCGTCTGTGGACAGGCGTTGAGAGGTACGACCGGACTGCTTCATGCGCCGACGGCCGATATGCAGCGGGACAAAACGTTTATGCTTGGAGGTAATGTGCTGGACATAACCCCGTTGCATTATTATGATTTTGATGTGAGATACACTTTCAATTATTATCTCAACATTACGGTTTTTCCCTGGCTGGAAGTGGGATATACCTGTACGTTGAATTACGCCAATAAGGGTTCTACATATTTCCCGGAGCAGTCGTGGGGGAAATACACCAATCAGGACAGGTCTTTCAATTTCCGTCTTCGTGTCTGGAAAGAAGGATGGTGGAAAACGTGGACTCCGCAGATCGTGATAGGGGTGGACGATCCGGGTACTCATGACAGTTACGGTGGAGGAGGCATATCAAGTCGTGACCAGAATGGTGGTAATTGCTTTTTCACCCGTTACTATATTGCCGCAACGAAGCATGTTGGGGTTGATAATCTGGGAATGTTGGGAGTGCATCTTGCCTGGGTGCTGGACCGGCCGGCTACTTGGGAGCATCATAACCGTCCGGCTATAGGGGTGAATTTCCGGTTGGGATTGCCTGTGCAAGAATCTTGGGCTGTAAAAATGATAAATGGCTTGAACCTGATGGCGGAGTATGATGCAAGAACTTGCAATGTAGGTTTTGAGTACAGTTTCTGGGAAGACTATGTAAATCTTGTAGCCGAACTGAATAATGGGAAATACTTCTCGGGTGGACTTGTCTTTAAAATTCACTTGAAATGAATTTGTTTTCCAACTTTTATTGTTAATGCTAAGATAATGACTTATCTTAGCATTAATAATCCATTTAAGAAAAAGAGAATGATGAAATATCCCATTGGTATACAGAGTTTTGATCAAATGCTACACCTTATCTGACAGATATGCGCAAAGTCACGAGAATTGGAATCAGTTTCTCATCGGTAACTATGACCGTGGAGGAATGGGAGGAAAAGATATTGTAATCAAATCCTGTTTGTTTTTCTTTATTTTCCATCCTTTTGTTTTGTAGTATAGTGGAAAATATCTATTTTTGTACAAAATAGAAATATCAGCGGTCTTGGTTCGGCAATATGAAATAGAAATTTTGAATTAGTCCGGCGTATTTGTCCGGATGTCCCCACCTTGGTAGGGAAAACAAGGTTTATTTGTCATTCTCCGCGTGCTCCGTGTACCTTGAACGTTTTGCGTGCTCCGGGGGCGTGGGCATATACAAAGAAAATGAATTTTATTATTGCTGGACAAGATCGTTTGCTCTGAATAAATGGACAAAGGAGAAATAGCAAAGAAAGCTCGAATATTGCAAACGAAGACTGATCTTCTTGCTTTGCTCAATGAGATAAAGGCTGACGATTTGGGGGAGAAAGGGTATCCTTTTGTCCTGCGGCAAATTAATTACTATTGTAATCCGAAAAATACGAAGGGACGATTTGTCACTTTTGCTATCCTGAAAAAATCAGGAGGTATTAGAAACATCGCGGCACCAAGTAATGGGCTGAAAATGCTTCAGACTTATCTTAATGTTATTCTTGGTTCTTTATATACTCCTTCATCCCATGTTATGGGATTTGTCAAAGGACGTTCCGTTATAACTAATGCTTCGCGACATCTGAATCAGAATTACGTATTTAATATTGACCTCAAAGATTTTTTTTCCAGTATTCCTCAGGCGCGTGTATGGAAAAGACTGCAACTTCCTCCTTTCTCCTTCCCTCAGGAGATTGCCAATGTGATAGCAGGATTGTGTTGTATTGAAATGATCGTTCAAGATGAACAAGGACAAGTCCGGACTAAATATGTGCTTCCACAAGGGGCCCCGACATCTCCTGTCATTACCAATATGATCTGTGATACGCTTGACCGTAGATTATCGGGTTTGGCTGCAAGGTTTGGTTTGAATTTTTCACGCTATGCAGATGATATAACTTTTAGTAGCTTGCATTACGTATATAGTGAGAATGGAGCTTTCAGAAAAGAATTAAAGCGCATCGTGGAAGGGCAGAATTTCACTATCAATGAGGCGAAAACGCGGCTTCAGAAAAAAGGAGATCGTCATGAAGTGACCGGATTAATAGTCAGTGATAGGGTGAATGTATCGAGAACGTATGTGAGAAATCTCCGTTCCCTTCTTTATATATGGGAGAAATACGGGTATGACGCGGCAAATGAAAAATTTGTTTATTATTATTTGGATGATAAGCCAGCAAGTAGCACTTGTATGCCTAATATGGTTAATGTGATTGAAGGTAAGCTACAATATCTGAAAATGGTCAAAGGGGGAGACAATCCTGTATACTTAAATCTATATTCGAAGTTTGAACTGTTACAGTATATTTATCATAACAAGGATAACGGAGAGGAGCAATCCATGTCTGATGTCGAATCTATGTTGCATCAATCTTCCATGTCTGTGGAGGGAGTTGTGGCTCAGTGGAAAAACAGGGATATTTTTTCGATAACAGGAACGCTGCTTAATGAGTGTAAACGTTCTGTATCTCCTCTTATTGTGAAGAAAGTAGCTGCATCCCTTATGGCTTATTTATCTGCGTCTCTTGTCAACAATATCAAGAAAAGGGCTGAACTGCAATGGTATATGTTGAGGGATATCAATGATGCGATGAATGGACAGCCTCGAACAAGAAAGATAGATGGAGAGGAGGAAAAAATTCATCGTCCTAAATTGGTAGTTGCTTTTTTAAAGCAGTTCACTTCCACAGAGAATCTGAAATATACCACCCATACTTGGGAACGAATGATAGACGGAAAGTATAAATGGACTGATTTTGATCAATTTTTTCATTCGTATGAATCTGAACTGAAAGATAAAACAGGGTCCGGTATACCAATCTTCGATATTTATAATTGCAATATACATCTCTATAATCTGGTCAGGAATTTCCTGCTTCCACCATCCAAAGAAGAGTATCCCTGGCAAACAGACTATGGACTTAAGTTGTCATATTGCACTCCGGAAGGAGTTATTCAAAATTGGATGAAAGAAAATCCGGACAAACAGCCTATGGAGATACCTCTTTCTGTCTTTCCGGAAAGTTATAGACCTAAGCAACGTGTGCAGGGACAGACACTGGTGGATTTTCGGGATGTGATTGATATATTTAAGAACGCCATCGAGTATCGGGATGATAATCTCTATTGGGATGTATCGGATATCTTTAAATTGACGGATTTTTCTTTGGATGACAGCGTATTAGATACATTGTCGGGAATAACGTTTTATACCGATACGATACTCGTAAGGGAGGCTTTGAAAATAATTGCAGACAATATTATTGTCCGTCCTCAACATCGGCATTTAAAGGTACAGGCTATAAGAGGCAAGGATGGAGATCAAAAATATGTATCATTGGAAATTCTGCATGTAGAGTCCTTTTCCAATAAATCTTTGGATGACGACAAATTGCAATTGAAGGGAAATAAAGGGCAACTGAGTGCTGTCAAGCAGAAGTTGGTCAGCCTTTGCGATTTTTCTGTTGAAAGTAGATTCAGAAAAGGTGATGAAATGGGTGACTATAGAATAGATTATCTGTATAGCGAAGAAGTAAATGCAGAACCTCGTGTAACTAAGCTTGACGCACCTGCAGAGGGCTTTAAATATATATTAAAATTTTACTTATAACAGTACATTATGAAACATTGTATCATTATAGAAGACAGGGTAGAACGCCAGCAGAAACAGCTGACGGAGGAGCAATGGGAGAGGTTGTGTCAATTGGCCGCTGTCGATTCTGAACTCCCCGGCTATGAAGAGGGAAAAGAATATGATTTTTCTGCATTTGATGATTATGATATAGTTGCTGTTCATCGTACCTTATTGGCAAAGACCAATTTAATCAATGAGTTTATGGATTATGCAAAGAATAAAAAGAAAAATTCTATCATATTCAGTGGAAGTATTACGCAGCAGTTAGTCACAAATGGGGGTAATACTTTAGCTGTTGAAGCAACGGTCTTTTACCAATCCATTGTTACTTTTCTGGAGACTTATGATGACAGTCAGGATTTTCCTTTATACCGATTCTTATATGGCAATGAATGGGAACTTCCATTGCTGCTTCGATTCCGATTCTTGAAATGGAAAGAGAAAGACGGTACGCTTCAACGGCAGGAAAAAGCAGAACTTCAGAGTTTGCAAAAAGCGTACGAGGGAGATTTTGAAAAGCGAATAACGGAACTAATTCAAAATATCTGATATGGCTAGAATACTGATGTTGCATAACGATAATCTGCCGGGTGTTTTCTATGAACAGGAATTGGCGGGAAAATTTGATATTGAGAATGTTACAATCCGGATATCGGAAGATGTCATGGATTTTGATGCTGAAATATGCGCTTTGTTGAATCCGATATTTCAGAGAAAGCCGTATGATTTGATTGTTTTGCCATATACTTTTGATGCGCAGAATTATATGTCATTTACAGGTATCAGGACGGCTGTGCATATTCGGCTGACTCAGTTATGGGGACATACACGTAAGCCCATATTATTTGTCGGTCCGGATGCAATAGAACAGGTGGAAAAACTTTCTTCGATGGGAAGTTTGTTTCTTACTTCTCTAGTCTATCATACAAATTCACTGTCAAAAGATTCATTGATATCGCTCATGGATGATTGTATGAAGAAGGTGGAAATGACAGATATGCAATACAGGAATTTTTTGGAGAAAGTGCAAGTGTCTCGTCCTTCTAATTATCAAACGCACCATTCATTGGCTAATGAATGGGCTGTTCGCAGATGGGCGGAGATGCTTTCTTGGGATAATAATCCTCCCGCCTTGCCTGGTGAAGATGTTTTTAATATGCTATTTTACAAATATTTATATGCGAACCTGGCTACAAAGCATGAGGTGTTTTCTAATAGATTCAAGAAGAAGAATCCGGTGAAGCCTTTGGTTAACGGCATAGAAAATAAAACGATAGTATATGTAGATGACGAATATAACAAGGGCTGGGAAAACTTATTGAAGATAATAGTTGAAAATTCCAGGGCGAAGTTGGTTTGTTATAAAGATTTCAATGAAGCTTGGAAAAGAGATGAATTGGTGAAGCATATCAATGACTTTTTGGATGCTCAAGCTGACGCACATTGCTTTTTGATTGATTTACGTTTGCATGAGGAGGATTTTGAGGGAGATCCGGCTCTGATGACGGGACATCAGGTGGTGAAGCATCTGTTTGGGAAACGCCAGAATACACAGGTCGTTGTGTTTACGGCTTCTAATAAAGTCTGGAATATGAAACAGGTAATGTCCGATTATCATGTATCAGATTACATAATTAAAGAGTCTCCGGAGTTTAATTTCGCTCGTGCTGAAACAATACAAAATTTCAAGAAATTTCTCAGTGCCATAAGGAAGGCGGCTTGTCAGCATTATATCAGAGACTATCAAAAAGAACTAGAAAAGCTTTCTACGCAATGTCCCAAAGGGGATTTGATGGAGTTTGTGTCTCTTCTTTCCTTCGATTCGGATGAGGGAAAGAATAAGGTGCTAAAGGCATTGTTATTGTCTCTGCATGTCTTTATAGAGAATTATATTTCAAATGTTCAGAAATTTGCGATTGATAGTGCTGGGAACCTTTTGGAACCGAACGGTGGTATTTGCAATTTCAATAAGAAAATGTTCTTTAAATTTGACAACAGTGGGGCTAAAAGTAATAAAATAGATGTCAAGTTTGAAGATAAATTGACTTTAGAATCAGCTGGATGGAAGTTCGCTCCAACTGATAATGAGAAGTCTAAAGATACTATCCAAGTGGCTGCACTACACTATTATTATGGTTTTGATGCTTCTCTTTGTAAATTGTTTCTGAATATAAAAAAGGATAGGAATACTGTTATCTCTCATTGTGGCGGAACGGTGACCAGTAACATCGAGGATGTCAAGAAGCTTTTCCAAGATGTGATAATGGTCATGTTGCATAGGGATTATCCTCCTGTCCCATAATAACCTTTACAGCTGATGCCCCGAAACCGAAACCATACCGATTTCCGTTTCAGGGCATTCTTCATTTATGGAATTTGGGATATAAACCGCTTACGCTTTAAAATTGCGTGTTATTTTTTTATATCCATATACGGCACGGTTGCCCAACTCTTCTTCAATGCGGAGCAACTGGTTGTATTTCGCCATACGGTCGCTACGGCTCAGTGAACCGGTTTTAATCTGTCCGCTATTGGTGGCTACGGCGATGTCCGCAATGGTAGCATCTTCCGTTTCACCGGAACGGTGGCTGGTCACAGTGGTATAGCCGTTGCGTTGAGCCATTTCAATAGCATCCAATGTTTCGGTCAGTGAGCCGATCTGGTTCACTTTTACCAGAATGGAGTTCGCACAACCTTCACTGATTCCTTTCTCCAGGAACTTCACATTGGTGACAAACAAGTCATCGCCTACCAGCTGGCAGCGGTTGCCCAGACGCTCGGTCAGCATGCGCCATCCTTCCCAGTCGTTTTCTGCCATACCATCCTCTATCGAATCAATAGGATAGTCCCAACTCAATTTTTCCAGATAAGCAACCTGTTCGGCAGCGCTTCGCTTTTCCCCTTTGGGACCTTCAAACTTGGTATAGTCATAGATGCCGTCATGATAAAATTCGGAGGAAGCACAATCCAGACCGATGGTGATATGTTTAAACGGCTCATATCCGGCAGCCTCGATAGCGGCAAGGATACAGTTCAATGCATCTTCCGTGCCATCCAGTGCAGGGGCGAAACCGCCTTCATCACCTACTGCTGTGCTCAGTCCGCGTTTTTTCAATACCACTTTCAAGGCATGGAATACTTCGGCACCCATCCGTAAGGCCTCATGGAATGTCTGGGCACCGACGGGACGAATCATGAATTCTTGAAAAGCGATGGGAGCATCACTGTGCGAACCTCCATTAATGATATTCATCATCGGTACAGGCATGATGTAGGTGTTTGTTCCGCCTATGTATCTGTAAAGAGGGATATCCAAATAATTGGCGGCAGCTTTTGCCACGGCCAGAGAGACACCTAGAATAGCGTTTGCACCCAGTTTTGATTTAGTGGGAGTCCCATCCAGGGCAAGCATGGCCATGTCTATGCCGCGTTGGTCCAGAGAGTCCATTCCTTTCAATGCCGGAGCGATAAGGGTATTTATATTTTCTACAGCTTTTAGTACGCCTTTTCCTCCGTAACGGGTTTTGTCGCCGTCACGTAGTTCCAAAGCCTCATGTTCACCGGTTGAGGCACCCGAAGGGACAGAAGCGCGGCCCATGACTCCTGATTCCAATATGACATCTACCTCCACGGTGGGATTACCACGTGAGTCCAGAATCTCTCTTCCTTTAATCTCTGCTATTTTCATATACTTCTTTTTATATATTTAGATGGTTTTATTTTAATAACAATGGAGAAGAAGGATTTGTTGAGTGATGGAGAAAGTATTTTCAGGGTATTTACTTTTTTTATTTCTTTTCACAGAGTACATCCGTCTTCTTTTTTCGTCTCCCTTTAATAAAAGCTGGAGGTCAATATGAAAATGAGATGGATAGTGGGGGGGCTGTTATGGGCAAGTTTTTACTTGCAGGCTGCCGCACAAGAATATAAACTGTGGTATGATGAACCCGCCCAGGTTTGGACTGAAGCACTTCCGCTGGGTAACGGGCGGTTGGGAGCGATGGTGTTCGGTAATCCCGGTGTGGAGCATATCCAGTTGAATGAAGAGACTATTTGGGCAGGACGTCCCAATAATAATGCTAATCCCAATGCGTTGGAATATATTCCTAAGGTGCGTCAGTTGGTGTTCGAGGGGAAATATCTTGAAGCACAAACGTTGGCCACCGAGAAAGTAATGGCGAAGACCAATAGCGGTATGCCTTATCAATCGTTCGGCGATCTGCATATTTCTTTTCCGGGACATACACGTTATTCCGATTACTATAGGGAACTGAGCCTGGACTCAGCGCGTACCATCGTGCGTTATAAGGTGGACGGGGTGACTTATCAGCGTGAGACTCTGACTTCGTTTGCCGATCAGGTAGTTATGGTGCGTCTCACTGCCAGCCAACCCGGAAAGATTACTTGTAACGCCAGTCTTACGACTCCGCATCAGGATGTGATGGTCGCGACGGAAGGGGAGGAAGTTACCCTTTCGGGCGTATCTTCCTGGCATGAGGGGCTAAAAGGGAAAGTCGAGTTCCAGGGCCGCATGGCTGCACGTACTCAAGGGGGAATCCGCTCTTGTCGTGACGGAGTCCTGAGTATAGAAGGGGCGGATGAGGCTGTGATTTATGTCTCCATCGCTACCAACTTTATTAATTATAAGGATATAACAGGCAACCAGGTGGAGCGTGCGAAGAACTATCTGCACCGGGCTGTGGGTAAGGATTATATTACGTCACGTCGGGCGCACGTTGATTTTTTCAAGCAATACATGGATCGCGTCTCTTTGAATTTGGGCACGGACAAATATGCGGATGTAACCACTGATATGCGTGTGCAGAACTTCAAGGAAACGAAGGATGATTTTCTGGTGGCCACTTATTTCCGTTTCGGCCGTTATCTGTTGATTTGCTCTTCACAGCCGGGTGGTCAGCCTGCTAATCTGCAAGGTATTTGGAATGATAAATTGTTTCCTTCCTGGGATAGTAAATATACTTGTAATATCAATGCCGAAATGAATTATTGGCCGGCCGAGGTGACGAATCTCAGCGAATTGCACGAACCTTTGATACAACTGATTCGTGAGGTGAGTGAAACAGGACGTGAGTCGGCAAAGATTATGTATGGGGCAGATGGCTGGGTATTGCACCACAATACGGATATATGGCGTGTTACCGGAGCTATAGACAAGGCTCCGTCCGGATTATGGCCTACAGGAGGAGCATGGCTTTGCCGTCATTTGTGGGAACGCTATCTTTACACGGGTGATATGGAATTTCTCCGTTCGGCTTACCCTATCATGAAAGAAGCCGGTAAGTTTTTTGATGAAATAATGGTGAAGGAACCGTTGCATAACTGGTTGGTGGTATGTCCGAGTAATTCTCCCGAGAATACTCATGCGGGCAGTAATGGAAAAGCGACTACGGCTGCCGGGTGTACTTTGGACAACCAGCTGATATTCGATTTGTGGAATCAGATAATCACGACCGCTCGTCTGTTGGGTACGGATGCTGAATTTGCCACCCATTTGGAACAGCGTTTGAAGGAGATGGCACCCATGCAGGTAGGCCGTTGGGGGCAGTTGCAGGAGTGGATGATGGATTGGGACGATCCGAAGGATGTACACCGTCACGTGTCACACCTTTATGGCTTGTTTCCCGGCAATCAGATTTCTCCGTACCGCACCCCTGAGTTGTTTGATGCGGCACGCACTTCGCTGATTCACCGTGGAGATCCGTCTACCGGATGGAGTATGGGATGGAAGGTATGTTTGTGGGCCCGTCTGTTGGATGGTGATCATGCTTATAAACTGATAACCGATCAGTTGACTCTTGTGCGTAACGAGAAGAAGAAAGGAGGAACCTATCCTAATTTGTTTGATGCTCATCCACCTTTTCAGATTGATGGAAACTTTGGTTGTACGGCAGGCATCGTAGAGATGCTGATGCAGAGCCATGATGGTTTTATTTATTTACTTCCTGCATTGCCTGAGCAATGGAAGGAGGGAAGCGTAAGCGGGATTATCGCTCGTGGAGGTTTTGAACTGGATCTGAGTTGGAAGAATGGTAAGGTGAGCCGGTTGGTGGTGAAATCCCGTAATGGGGGGAACTGCCGTTTGCGTTCTTTGAATCCGCTGGCAGGCAAAGGGCTGAGAAAGGCAAAGGGAGAGAACCCGAATCAGTTGTATGCCATATCCGGAATTTTACAGCCGATTATAAATAAAGAAGCGAAATTGAATAAAGTTGAGTTGAAAAAAACTTATCTTTATGACTTGAAAACCAAAGCAGGCGAAGAATATATCTTTTCAGGTAAGTGAGGATTCTTTCGCTGATGATAAGAATGAAAAATAGTAAAAAGAAGAAATATGAAAAAAACAGGATTTAACATTATTTGCTCATTGCTGCTGGCAGGTGGAATGTGTGCATGTACGGCCACTTCCAAGCAGGCGGAAGAGATTAAATGGAGTGAACGTATGGCTCAGTCGGAAATGCAACGTTTTCCTGAGCCTTGGATGATAGAGAAAGCTAAAAAGCCCCGTTGGGGATATACGCACGGACTGGTGGTGAAATCCATGTTGGAGGAATGGAAACATACCGGAGACACTGCCTATTATAATTATGCGAAAATATATGCTGACAGTCTGATAGATACTGAAGGCAGGATAAAGACCATGAAATATCTTTCTTTTAATATTGACAATATCAATGCCGGAAAGATTTTATTCGATTTTTATGAAAAGACGGGAGACGGGCGTTATAAGGTGGCGATGGATACTCTCCGCAAACAACTGACCGAACAACCCCGTACCAGTGAAGGTGGTTTCTGGCACAAACTGATATATCCGCACCAGATGTGGCTGGATGGTATATTCATGGCTTCTCCTTATTTGGCTCAATATGGTAAGGTGTTCAAGGATACTACGGTCAATGCCGATATTGTAAATCAAATAACACTGATTGCCCGTAAAACGTATGATCCCAAAACCGGTTTGTATTATCATGGTTGGGATGAAAGCAAGAAACAAAATTGGGCAAATAAGGAAACGGGTTGTTCTCCCAACTTCTGGAGTCGCAGTATAGGCTGGTATGCCGCTGCTGTAGTGGATGTGTTGGACTATATGCCGGCACAGTTCGAAGGACGCGACAGCATTATGACAATCATAAATACGTTGGCCGAAGGCATTGTAAAATACCAGGAGCCTGAAACAGGGGTATGGTGGCAGGTGACTGACCAGAATAACCGTAAAGGAAATTATCTGGAATCCTCCGCTTCATCGCTTTTTGTCTATTTCTTGTGTAAAGCGGTGAATAAAGGATATATCCCCGTGGAGTACAAGGCGGCTGCGGAGCATGGATTCAACGGTTTGATAAAACAGTTCATAAAAGAAGAGCCTGATGGTTCATATACTATAACCAACTGTTGTGCAGTTGCCGGATTAGGTGGTAAAGGGAACCGGGATGGCAGTTTTGCTTATTATATTGGTGAGCCGGTGATAGAGAATGATCCGAAATCAGTAGGCTCCTTTATTCTGGCTGCTATTGAATATGAGAAAATGAAATAACCGGAATGATCTGAAAAAGATGAAGACGTTTTAAAAAAAGGTCTTCATCTTTTTAAAAAACATAAAGGCCTTTTTTAAAAACATCTTGCTGTTTTGGACAAAAACTTTGTGTTTGAGAACTGTCAATTAATTAATAAACGAATTTGAAAATACAATGATGAACAGACACACATTACTTTCCTTATTGGCTTTATTGCTATGCTGCTCCACTTCGTTGCCGGCGCAGAAAGCGAAAACGTATATTCCCTGGAAAAACGGCAAACTGGTGGTGTCCGAGGAAGGACGCTACCTGAAGCATGAAAATGGAGTACCTTTCTTCTGGTTGGGTGAGACAGGATGGCTGATGCCGCAACGCTTGAATCGTGACGAGGTCTCTTATTATCTGAACAAGTGCAAGGATGCCGGATATAACATGGTGCAGGTGCAGGTATTGAACGGTGTGCCTTCCATGAATATTTACGGTCAGTATTCCATGATAGACGGTTTTAATTTCAAAGATATCAACCGCAAAGGGGTTTATGGGTATTGGGACCACATGGACTACATTATTAAAAGTGCTGCCTCACGGGGCATCTATATAGGGATGGTATGTATTTGGGGAACTCCCGTGGAACAAGGGCTGATGAATGAAAAAGAAGCCGTGGCATACGGTAAGTTTCTTGCGGAACGCTACAAGGATGAACCGAATATTATTTGGATGATAGGAGGGGATATCCGTGGTGATAATAAGACGGAGGTATGGGATGCGTTGGCAAACAGTATCCGCGGCATAGACAAAGGTCATCTGATGACTTTCCATCCGCGTGGACGTACCACGTCGGCTACTTGGTTTAATGACCGCGAATGGTTGGATTTCAATATGTTTCAAAGCGGACACCGTCGTTACGGACAGCGTAACGGTGATGGTGACTATCCCATCGAAGAGAATACGGAAGAGGATAACTGGCGTTTTGTGCAAGCCAGCCAGGCAAAGACTCCGTTGAAACCGGTGATTGATGATGAACCTATTTATGAAGATATTCCGCAAGGATTGCATGATCCCAATGAAACTCGTTGGAACCAACATGATGTACGTCGCTATGCCTATTGGTCGGTATTTGCCGGATCATTCGGACATTCCTACGGCCATAATGATATCATGCAGTTTATCCGTCCGGGATATGGAGCCTCTTTCGGTGCCGACGGACGCAAAAAGGCATGGTGGGATGCTTTGGAAGATCCCGGCTTCAATCAGATGAAACATCTGAAGAACTTGATGTTGACTTTTCCTTTCTTTGAACGTGTGCCCGATCAGAGTGTCATTGCTGGAACTAACGGCGAACGCTATGACCGTGCCATCGCTACCCGTGGAGATGACTATTTGTTGGTTTACAATTACTCGGGACGTCCTATGCAGATCGACTTGGGTAAGATCAGCGGTGCGAAAAAGAATGCATGGTGGTATAGCGCGAAGGACGGTAAGTTGGAATATATCGGTGAGTTTGACAGTAAAATCACTTCTTTCCAGCATGATAGCGGTTATCTGAGCGGTAATGACCAGGTCCTGATTGTTGTGGATTCAGCGAAGGATTATGTGCAGAAAGCTTGGACAGCCTTGCCGGATGCCATGCAGAAATGGAATAAGTAAGAAATATGCATATCATGAAAAAACAAGTATTATTAATCATTCTTCTGGCACTTCCGTTGTGGTTGAAAGCAGCGGATGTTTCGGTTACCGGTCTACGTACCGAACAGATGGTAGATCCCATGGGGTTGGATACTGCGTCTCCCCGTATGAGCTGGCGGTTGGAGTCTTCTCAAAGAAATGTGATGCAGACCGCTTACCGGATCTTGGTTGCGTCTTCTTCTGAACTTTTGGCACAGGACAAAGGGGATTTGTGGGATTCCGGAAAAGTGGAATCCGATGCGTCCGTATGGATTCCCTATCAAGGGAAGCGTTTGAAAAGCAATCAGCGTGTTTACTGGAAAGTGAGAAGCTATACCAATCGCGGTGAGACAGAATGGAGTGGGCCTGCCCGATGGGGGATGGGACCTTTAGGTGAGATTCATTGGGGAGGACGATGGATAGGTTGGGACGCTGCGTTCGCATGGGATCGGGAAGATTCACACAGCCGTTTGAGCTCTCGTTATTTACGCACGGAATTTAAAACGCAAGCCAAGAAAATAAAGTATGCTACCCTTCATTTGTGTGGTTTGGGCATGTACGAACTGTTCATTAACGGCCAGCGGATAGGTGATCAGGTATTGGCACCGGCTCCAAGTGATTATCGTCGTACTGTGCTTTACAATTCTTTTGATGTCACCAAACAGGTTGCCGGGGGAAACGCCGACAATGCCATCGGAGTGACTCTGGGCAACGGGCGTTTCTACACTATGCGTCAAAATTACAAACCTTATAAGATTCCTACTTTTGGTTACCCCAAGTTACGTCTGAATCTGATTATTGAATATACCGACGGCAGTATCCAGCGTATCAACAGTGATGAGAAATGGCGTTTGACGGCTCAAGGGCCTATACGTAGCAATAATGAATACGATGGTGAGATTTACGATGCCCGTATGGAATTGGGAAACTGGACACAGCCCGGTTATGATGATTCCAAATGGCTGAAAGCGCAACGTGTTTCATTGCCGTATGGCACACTTCGCGGCAATACCGCTCCTAACATGAAAGTGATGAAAACGCTGAAACCGGCTGTCTTCAAGCAATATGGTGACCGTTATATGATTGATTTCGGTCAGAATATGGCAGGATGGGTGCGTATGAACATTGTGAAAGCCGCTGCGGGAGATACGATTTGCATACGTTATGCCGAACGGGTAAAGAACGACGGTACGGAACTGGATGTGGAAAATCTCCGCCATAGCCAGAGTACGGATTATTATATCTGCAACGGTAAAGAAAACAACACTTCCTGGAGTTCTCGTTTTTCTTATCATGGATTCCAATATGCAGAAGTAACAGGTTATAAAAATCTGAAAGCGGAAGATTTGGTTGCTGAAGTAGTCTATGATGACTTGGAAGATAACGGTACTTTCGAATGTTCCAATGATATCATGAACCGGGTTTATCGGAATGCCTGGTGGGGGATTTCCAGTAATTATAAAGGAGTGCCTTTGGATTGTCCGCAGCGTGACGAGCGACAGCCTTGGCTTGGCGACCATGCTATGGGAACGTGGGGGGAAAGTTTCCTATTCAATAATGGAAACACCTATGCCAAATGGGCGGATGATATCCGTGAAGCGCAACGTGAAGATGGTTGTATTCCTGATATTTGTCCGGCTTATTACAATTATTATACATCGGAAATGACGTGGTCATCCACATTTCCGGTAATCTGTGATATGATTTATGAGCAGTTCGGCAATATCGAACCTATTCGTAAGAATTATGCCGCTATCAAGAAATGGATGCACCATATACGCAGCGAATTTACAACGAAGGATGGAGTGATTAACGCTGATAAATACGGTGACTGGTGTATGCCTCCCGAATCACCGGAATTGATTCACAGTCAGGACCCTGCCCGCAAGACGGATGGAGCGCTGATTGCTACAGCCTACTATTATAAGGTATCGCAAATGCTGGCCAAGTTCGCCCGTTTGCAAGGTCTGGAAGATGAGGCGAAGGAATTCGAGAAGGATGCAGCAAAAATCAAGGACTGCTTCAACGCCCGTTTCCTTACGGTTAAGAAGGGAACTTCTCCGGTACAAACGCCGCATGTTCTTTACCCCGACAGCATATTCTATGGTAACAATACTGTGACGGCCAATATCCTGCCGCTGGCTTTCGATATGGTGCCTGAGGCCTATAGGGAAGAAGTGGAAAAAAATGTAATAACAGGTATTATCACCCGGAATAAAGGTCATATCAGCAGTGGGGTGATAGGTATGAACTGGATGATGCGTGAGCTTACCCGTATGGGGCGTGGCGATGTCGCTTTCTTGTTGGCAAGCAACAAGACTTATCCCAGTTATGGCTATATGATAGAAAAGGGAGCTACTGCCATTTGGGAATTGTGGAACGGTGATACCGCCAATCGTTGGATGAACAGTTGTAACCATGTGATGATATTGGGTGATTTATTGACTTGGTATTTCCGTGATTTAGCCGGATTTAATCCGGCACAGCCCGCTTACAAACAAATCATTTTTAAACCGGACTTTTCCATTCAGGAGTTGAGCTATGTCAAAGCTTCGCACAACACTTTATATGGCAAGATGATTAGTAACTGGAAGAAAACCCTTACGCATCTGGAATGGGATATCACGGTTCCCTGTAATACCACTGCATTGGTTTATCTTCCCACTTTGGATGAGAAGGCGGTAAAAGATAAGGAAGTTACTTTTGTACGTCGGGAAGGTAACTCTACCGTATGGCATGTTCCTTCGGGAAATTATCATTTTTCGGTTAGCATGGACCCGTCTTCAGGCAAAAACCGTGCAGGTATCGTGGAAGATCAGTTTCTATACGAACAAGCTTCTTTTCCCGAATGCCATGGCGCTACGATTGTGGAATTGAAGAACGGAGACTTGGTGGCTTCTTTTTTTGGAGGTACCAAAGAGCGCAATCCGGATTGTTGTATTTGGGTATGTCGCAAGCCGAAGGGCGCGACGGAATGGAGTGCACCCTATCTGGCTGCCGACGGGGTATTCAGTTTGAATGATCCGCAGGCTGCTTTAGCAGGTATTACAGTTGAATCTACTCCGGCGGATGCCGGCCCCGTGGCTTCTACGTTTAAAGGGGATAAGTCCCGGGCACGCCGCAAGGCTTGTTGGAATCCCGTGCTTTTCCAAATACCCGGCGGAGATTTAATCCTGTTCTATAAAATAGGATTGAAAGTAGCCGATTGGAGTGGTTGGCTGGTACGTTCTAAAGATGGTGGAAAAACTTGGAGCCAACGTGAACCGTTGCCAAAAGGTTTCTTAGGTCCTATTAAGAATAAGCCGGAGTATGTGGACGGCCGTATCATTTGTCCTTCCAGTACGGAAGGAGACGGAGGCTGGCGCGTTCATTTTGAAATTTCGGATGATAAAGGAAAGACTTGGAAGATGGTAGGTCCTATAGAGGCGGAAATGAGTGTGCCTACTGCCTTGCGTAAGGCAAATGCAGCCAATGTAGACGATCAGGAAGGCGGTGAAGCCATAAAAGGAGAAGGTGAGAAGCCTATTTATGCTATCCAGCCCAGCATTTTGCGTCATAAGGATGGGCGTTTGCAGGTACTTTGCCGTACACGTAATGCACAGATTGCTACTTCATGGAGCAGTGACAACGGTGAAACATGGAGTAAAGTTACCTTGCTTGATGTTCCCAATAATAATTCGGGTACAGATGCTGTGACGATGAAAGATGGCCGTCATGTATTGATTTATAATGATTTCAGTACATTGCCGGGTACTCCGAAAGGGCCGCGTACACCGTTGTGTGTGGCGGTTTCGGATGATGGCATTCACTGGAAGAATGTAATGACGTTGGAAGACAGCCCTATCAGCCAATATTCTTATCCGTCCATCATTCAGGGTAAGGATGGCAAACTGCATGCCGTTTATACCTGGCGTCGTCAGCGTGTGGCTTATAAAGAGTTGGATTTGAGCAAACTGAAATAATATAATTTGTGGATAGAGAGAGGTTACTTGGTAGAAGATACCGAGGAACTTGAAAAGATGGATGTATGATTTTTGAAATCGTGCATCCATTTTTTAGAAGGGGAAGTATCATCAATAAGTGGATACTCCCTCTTCATTTTTGATTAAAAAGACAAACTGTTGTGATGGGAGTGTTTACTGGATGACCAGATTATGTACTAATTCCCAGGCCGGGCTTACAGTGATAACAATATTCTGGTCGTTCAGCAAGTCGATAGGAGCGTCTTCGTCTCCCGGCTGGCCCGGATTACCCGGAGTGCTGCCATCGGTGCTTCCTGTTGCTTTCTTTATACCCAGTGAGTAGAAATGATTAGCCTGTAAGGAGAATACGTTGTTTGTTCCATCCAGCACGGACCATGTTTTTACTACATTGCCATCGGTGTCATAGAGTCCTAATGTGAACTGCACATTGACTACAGGTATCATGAAGGCACCTGCCAATTGTGAGTTGCCAACTTTAATCACACCTTGACCACTCAAGTCATTACCGGTATAAACTCCGTTATTAACTGTCTGTCCGTTCATGTCAATCTCGAAGATCTGATAGGCAGCCGTTTCGGTGCTGATACCGGTTCCGGTGCTCAGATTAACACGTTTGTTGGCATCGGTGGCTGTCAGACGAATGTATCTCACTGTCTTATTGGCACCGACCCCATTGTCCAGTTGTTGCGGAACATTCTTGAAGTATCCCAATACGCCGGCTACTTTGCGGGTCATCGGAATGCTTACACGGCTTCCGTCAGTAATGGTTGCATCGGCAGATCCCGCAAAGATTTCACTTTCACCTCCATTGGCTGTCACCATGGCTTCTACATTGGCATACGAGGTGTTGTCAACAACCAAAGGATTTGGAGTGATGGTATAAGTATCCGAAGCGTCACGTCCTACTGCTAAAAATTTATAAGTTCCTGCTGCCAGATCATCAGAACCGGCTACTTCAAAGCGTTTGAAGGTAGTACCGGCTGTCCAGTCGCTGATGTCGTAAGTCTTCTTGTACAGGAAGTCACCCGATCCGTTACTCAGGAATGCGTGTACTTTTACATTGGTGATGTTCTGCACGGCTTCCTGGCTGTATAGACCACTACGACCACTCATTCCGTTGGTCAGATCATTGACTGCGGAAACTTCGAAGGTTATGCTACCTTTCTGGTTGCCTTCATTAGGAAGAGGGTCGTCATTGTTGGAGCACGAGAATAAGAGTGCGCTCGCCATCATAAGGAAAACAAGTTTTTTCATAAGTTGAAAAGTTTAGTGAATGAATTTATAAAAAGAAAATTAAGATATATCCAGATGGTGGATCAAAGTCCATCTGCCGTCGGCATAGACTGAGATGTCCCATGTGTTATTCTGGTTATTATAGTCTACCCGTACAGCCGTCAGTTCGTTACGGCTTATCGTTATTTTTGTTTCCGGAATGATGAGGGGTAAAACCGCACTTCGGGTTTCGGAGGCATAGAAAGATATATTAACCAAAGTGGAACCGCCTGTAGGAGTAGGTGCCAGCAGTATTTCGTTGATGTTTTTCAGAAGCTGATCTTTATTCACTTCCGTATCTCCCTCAAAAACAAGACGCTCGTCCGAAGTTTGGCTGACATGTTTGATGTTTGCCTGCAAATGAGTGTAGCCTTCTGGAAAATTAGTACACAATACCAATAGCTTTCCTTTGGTCCGCTCCATAGATAAAGCATGGGAACTGGGGCATGAACCAATTTTCAGTAATGCGCTTGCCATGAATATATCTGTATGTTCCTGCCCGTTAGGATGTAAAGTACCGGGAGGAATGCCTGTGACAATATTTCCCCATACCGAAAGATTATAATTACCTTCCGGAATATCCGTTAAATGTAAACTATATGAACTGTTGTCGTCCGTCACATCTGTTAGGGTGGATTTGCGGGTTATCTCGCCAGTGTCTGTATTTCGCAACAGATAATATATGTTGTTGGAAAAGTTACGGAAAGGCAACTGCTCATTAACCGGACTCACTTCAGGGAAACTGCTGACATTGAAATAGTTCTTGTCCTTGATCCCGATGTTGACTGTATGTGAAACCGAACAGTCGTCGTCGTCGATACATGAACTGGGCAATGCCGACAGCATCATGAAGTATGCTATATATAAAATCTTCCTTGCCATTATTCTGTTTGTTCTATAACTTACTTGAGTACTTGATGTGTTAACGTCAGGCGTAAAAATAAGTTCGATGAATACTTCATTTTTTGTAAAATAGATTCTATTAGATGTTTCCTCCTAAATCAATAGGACTGGTGGCTGTACCGATACTATAAAAATGGTTGGCGATAATAGGGAAACGGTAATCGGATTCCTGATCGATAACGCCGGTTCCTTGTCCGGTGGAACTGTCCAGAATATCTCCTTGGGTCAGCTTCACCCGCTTGGAGCTGACTGTGCTTCCGTCCGTTGCCACCACTTCGATCAGTATGGTGTAATTATAGCTGTCTGCAGCTGGCGGAGTGGGAGTGGGTAGCACATATACGCCTTGGGAAACTGTTGTCCCCGTATTGCCCGGAGCAGGAATGGTAAACAGTACCTTGCTGTCCGTATTGGCAGTAGCCGGGCTGGTAATATAATCCTGAAACAAAGGTTTCTGCTGGCGTTTGATGAGGGGTACACTTTTGTTTTGCTGTGTATATAGGGAGACTCGTATGCTGGATACTGTTTTAAGTCCCACGGTGGTGGGTACATGGGTGAACCATCCGGTGATTCCTGCCACACGGCGGTACATATCTATCCGCCCGTTGTTGAGGCTGTACATGGTAGGGGTAATGATGGAGTATCCTGCGAAGAGCTCCGATTTGGAAATAGCTGTCCAACTGGCTCCCGAGGTGAGGGTGGCATTCGCATTTCCCAGTGTGGTAGGCGTGCCGGAAGCCATGATGGCGGCTGGCAGTCCGTATGTGGTTCCCGACTGGTCATCCAACCCTACTGCCAGGAAGGTATAGGGATTTCCTATGATGAAGTTGTTATACTTCACTTTGTATTTCATCTGGGCGTTATTGGTAGGGGGGATGTTGCCGAAATGCTCCACCCATCCTATATTTTCGGAGGCGATGCAGGTGGCATTGTCTCCGGTTCCCTGGAAGATGTATAGTTGTACATATTGTACGTGTTGTGTATTGCCTGTACCGTCCACTGCTGAGCGTGTCTCCGGTTCACCGGCAATATTAAACAGAAGGGAAATTTCTCCTGCCTGTTCGCCCGGAGCAGGTTTTTCAAACAAGTTGTCATCCTTCTGACAGGCTGTAAACATGAAGAGCAGACAGCTTGCTGTCAGAAGGAGAAAGTTCGTTCTATTTATTTTCTTATTCATGATTTGTTAAGGGTTATGCTTTATATTAATGCAGAATTTTTTAATAGCTACCTGTGGACAATCCTTTTGAATATTGCTTCATGTCAATCACACCTGCACCCGTTACGGCTCGTGAAGCGGCACTACGGACAGTGGTTCCCGGTTGCTGGGTAAGCATATCATCCGTATAAATCAGCGTGACTTGGGTGGTGGCACTGCTCAAAGTCACAAAGAATGCCTGCATGGGGGCAATATAAGCATAGCCGTTGGCACTGGTCAGCAATGTACCGTTAGGGTCTATCATCGGATTCTGTGCGTTACCATCGTATATCTTCACTGTCGTAACATTGGTATTCTGAGCCAGGAATTTGGCCACGTCAATATGAGCCATGAACATATTTCCAGCCAGGAAGGTATTGCTGGAGTTCTGGTTGGTCAGTGTGACGCTGAAAGAACTTGGGATGCTTCCGTCTGAATTCTCGTAAATGAATCGTCCGCTGTTGGTACGTGCAATTCCTGTTTCGTTATACACCGAACCACTGCCCGAAGCATTGAAATAGGTAAATTGCGAATGCGTTTTTGGGAAACGGAAAGTAAGCGTGCTCACGTTCAGACTCTCTTTATTGGCCAGCAGGGAGAAGCCTTCACCAGCTTTATAGGCATACGAGAGTGAATTGAACGGGGTCGTCCAGTTGGTGGCATCGGGAGCTACGTTGACATGGGTCAACACGTTGTTCACAAATTTCTTGCCCGGTGCGTTCACATTCCACAAGCGTTGGTAAACGCGCGGACCGAAACGGTTCTCGGGAGAATTGGCTGCATTCAGTTGGGTGAAATAGGGCGCAGTCCCCTGGTTGCCATTCATGGATGCAGGGATGAACATATCACCCGACACCATATTTTTCAGTGGCGCCGAAAGCATGTAATATCTTCCTGGAGACAGTGACAGTTCCACCCATGCCTGGACGTAGGTGAGGTATTGGGTATGCACCACTTCTCCGCCCGGTGCGAAGTGGATATAGTTACAATTATTCGCTTCTGTTGGTTTCAGAGACGGATAACGGACACAGTTACCGGGGATGATTACATTGGTACAGCTCCAGGGAACTCCGTTGTCCCAGTTGGTCCAGGTATTCCAGCCGGTGGTGGCGGCATTGGTCTTCCAAGTGGTTTGCAAGGGGTGTACGGCAGCATGGATTCCGTTCCATATTACCTGTGCGCCATCCAGAATGGAGATGTAATAATCTCCTGGAGGCATTTGAGTGACGGTCATTGTCTGACTGGCAGACAGGGGTACAGTCTTGGTGGTCAGTGCGTTGTTGTTGCCATAGTTGTAACAGTTCAGCGTATAAGTCTTTCCCACTGTACCTCCGGTGACATTGATTACCACATCATAAGTGCCTGTGCCGGCATTGGCGCAGACGTGTTCGGACGCGGCCACGGCATTGGTGATGGAGGTGGTGTTATTGTCTTCCGCACAGTCGGGAATCCCGTTTCCGTCCGAATCCTGACGGGTATAGATTCCGTAAATCTGAGTGGTATTCAGTGCGCTTGCTACCGCGG
The DNA here is from genome assembly GCF_054653615.1 of Phocaeicola sartorii JCM 17136 = DSM 21941. NCBI lineage: Bacteria > Pseudomonadati > Bacteroidota > Bacteroidia > Bacteroidales > Bacteroidaceae > Phocaeicola > Phocaeicola sartorii. The sequence continues at coordinate 3,337,213 of NZ_BAAIFW010000005.1, read as the reverse complement.
GGAAGGTAATGCGTACTTCATTATAAGTCGCAGTGGGAGTGGTCTGTATGTAGATGTTTCCGGAGGAACCTGTCACGTCCAGTCCCAGAACAGTTCCACTGGAGGTGCTTCCCACCAGATTTCCATTGTTGTATACATTCAGGATGGTGGCATCCAGCAGATCCAGGTTGGCCAGATAGGTCGGGTTGCTTATAATGAAACCTATCGGGCGGTTGGCATTCAGGGTGTTGAATTTTACGGCTATGGTGGTGGTGCCTATCGCGTTGGTATAGGTTACGGTGGCATAGGTGGACAGGCTTCCGTCTATCATGTTTCCCAGGTTGTTGAATGACCCGCCTACCGAGGCTACGGTATTTATCTTGGTCTTTTCATAATTGATATTTGCCCCGTAGTTGGTGGGGGTGAGCAATTCTATGCAGGCTTCTGTAGCCGCATTGCTGGGACAGGCCGATGCAACGGGTTCCCAGAAAGCATTGTACAGGCGGAATACTCCTAGATTGAGGTTCAATACTCCTGCACTCCATAGTTCTATCTTATTGAATTTTGCAGTGGTATTTACACTGAAACGCACCTTGTTTCCGCTGCTCCCTATCAGTCCGGCAGAGACGGCATTGTTTCCGGTGGTGGTACTTTGGAACACCAGTGTATTGTTATCGTAAAGTCGTATTTGAAATGCTTTCAATGCATTGATCCCCAATAGATTATTGCTGGTCTGCATGGTGAATCCGGTGCGTATGGCGGCTCCGGTGCTGTTGATATAAGTCCCGGTTTGGATACCTACAATAGAGGTGTTGGCAAGCAGGCTGGCTACATTCAGAAAAGCGGCATAGTTGTCGGGGTTGTCATCAACCAGGTTGCCGATGTTCTGTGCCTTGTCATAGATGGTCAGTATGCCTCCCCCTCCGGTGGGTTGGTAAGGAGTGGCATTGTAGGCTGTTCCTATCAAGGCGTTACAGTTTGCCCCGTTCATGCCCGTGGCATTGCGGGTGATGGTGGCAGACTGTGTGGAGGTCACTCCGTCTTTGGTATAGGTTGCGGTAAGGGTATAGTCACCATTCACTGTCATTCCGGTTATTTTATTTCCGGTGACGGTGGGGGTTGCTCCTGCCGGGGCATTGGTAATAGCCCAGGTCACAGTACCCACCGTAGGAGGAGTGAGCTGGTAATAGTTGCTGCTGGTTGTGGCGTTGCCTATGGAGAAATAGCTGGAGATGTTTACTGTGATAGGATCGCGCACAAAAGCATAGTTCACGGTAGTGGAACCAAGCGAAATATTCACTCCGTTATACTTGATGCGTACCTGTGAACAAGGCTTCTTTATAATCATACTGATCTGGCTTCCTTTTCCTGATGCAAGAGCAGAGATACCCAATAGTGAGTTTACAGTTATTTCCTCTTGCTGCACATTATTGCTATCAAAGGTGGTCAGTTGAACTCCTCCGGCGAGATTGATGGATAAAAGATCAACGTTGGAAGTAAAGAAACCTATTTCGGAACCGGCGGATACGGTGGTGCCGAGATTGACAGTAATGTACGGGTTTGATAATAAACCTGCTAATGTCCCAAAGGTGGCTCCGTCTGTCAAGTCGCTGTTTACTAATTTGGCAGCTTGGGTACTGAGGAGGGTGCTTGTCCAGACAGTCTCTAAACCAGTGTTATAGTGTATGGTGGCATTGGGAAAATAAGTGCTCCCTGTAACAGCAGGTTTTATGGGATTATCTCCCACAAAGGCATAATATAAGTTTAAGCTGTTGAGCACCGTTAACGAGATACTCGTCATGCCTATTTGTACTTCGTCGAATGATTTGGTTAAAGTGGTTGATATGGATATAGCTTGCTGTCCCTCGTTGTTTCCTGCGCTCAAAATGTTCAAGGCCAGGGTAGCGGCACTGGTGTTTCCTCCCAAAGTTTCCTGTACTTGTCCGTTTAATAATGTTCTCAGCCAGAAACCTTTCAGTATGTTTGCCTTGAGCAGTGATATGTCAGAAATTTTATAAACAAACCCTGCAACCTGTCCTCCGGCATAGACATGATTGATGTCACGGACGGAGGCTATCTGGTTGCCGATTAAATCAGCAAGGGCAGCTCCGTCGAAAGAAGCGGCATTAGTCAGGTCTGTATCCAGCATATTGCTGATTCCTCCGTTGGCACTCAGCACAGCGATGAGCGAACTGGATATATCGTCAACGATACGTCCTTCTCCTACTAGGGGGACTCGTTGGCTGGCTGTCCAGGTCTTGTCAGCGTTTTGGACAAGGGCGGTTGAACTGGTGATGGCACGTGCTTCAAATTGCAAATCAATCGGAAGAGGTGAGCCCAGATCTTCATCCTGACAGCCAGTGAAGAGTGTCAGGAACGTCAATAGGAATATACAGCAGATTGCTTTCATTTGTTAAATGTTATTTATTTAATCAGAGTTGGGTCTACTAACTTCTAAATTCAACATAAACGAAAGAAAAAGGTTTTAAGAAATTGTCGGAATAATTGGTTGATTCTGTTGAGAGAGTACAAAATATGTCTTTCTGCGTCTTTCCTTTATAGGAAATTAATTTAATAAGAAAAAAGATGAAGAGTATAAGACTCCTGCTTCTATTGGCTTCCGGAGTAACAACGGGAGCCTTTGCCCAATCGGGCGGACTGACGGATATGAGCCAAAGCCGTTTTGCCAAGATGGCTAATACAGAATTAGGTGCTGTGCATTGGACGGATGGCTTTTGGGGCGACCGTTTCAATGTCTATAGCCACACCTCCTTGCAAAGTATGTGGGATACATGGAACAATCCTGATATTTCGCATGGTTTCCGTAACTTTGAAATAGCATCCGGTGTTTGCGAAGGCGAACATTGGGGACCTCCCTTCCACGATGGTGATATGTATAAGTGGATGGAGGGGGTAGCTTCCGTGTATGCCGTTACCAAAGACCCGGAACTGGATAAACTGATGGATCATTTCATAGCCCATGTGGTGAAAGCCCAGCGTGCGGACGGATATATCCATACCCCTGTTATCATAGAGGAAAAGAATAAGGGAATTGACACGCATTCCGAGGCCCATAAACAAACCGTCATAGGTACTGCTGTGGGTAAAGAAGATGAGAAAGGGGCGTTTGCCAACCGCTTGAATTTTGAAACTTACAATCTTGGTCATTTGATGATGGCAGGTATTATTCATCGCCGTGCCACTGGAAAGACTACTTTATTCGATGCTGCCGTAAAAGCGACGGATTTCCTCTGTCATTTCTATGAAACTGCTTCTGCGGAACTGGCAAGAAATGCCATCTGTCCTTCCCATTATATGGGCGTGGTGGAAATGTACCGTGCTACAGGGAATCCCCGTTATTTGGAACTTTCCAAGAATCTGATTGATATCCGTGGTATGGTGGAAAATGGTACCGATGATAATCAGGACCGTATTCCGTTCCGTCAGCAATACAATGCGATGGGACATGCCGTGCGTTCCAATTACCTGTATGCCGGTGTGACCGATGTGTATGCCGAAACAGGAGAAGACCAACTGATGAAAAACCTGACCAGCATCTGGAAAGACATTGTGACCCGCAAGATGTATGTTACAGGAGCGTGCGGTGCACTGTATGACGGCACTTCGCCGGATGGTACCTGCTATGAGCCGGACAGTATTCAGAAAGTACACCAAAGCTATGGCCGTCCTTATCAGTTGCCTAATAGTACGGCGCATAACGAGACCTGTGCCAATATCGGCAATATGCTTTTCAACTGGCGTATGCTGGAAGTGACGGGCGATGCCAAATATGCCGATATTGTGGAAACTGCTCTCTATAACAGTGTGCTGAGTGGTGTCAGTCTGGATGGAAAGAAATATTTCTATACCAACCCGTTGCGCATCAGTGCGGATTTGCCATACACACTTCGCTGGCCTAAAGAACGCACCGAGTATATCAGTTGCTTCTGTTGTCCGCCTAATACGTTGCGTACCGTTTGTCAAGCCCAGAACTATGCTTATACAGTGACTCCGAATGCGGTATATTGCAATTTGTATGGAGCGAATACACTGGCTACAACTTTGAAGGAAGTGGGAAAGATCGGGCTGGTGCAAGAAACGGAGTATCCGTGGGAAGGCGCTGTGAAGCTGACTGTTACCGAAGCTCCGAAACCATCAAAGAAGAAAGCGTTCTCTTTGTTCCTCCGTGTTCCGGATTGGTGTGAGAAAGCAACTTTGAAGGTAAATGGCGAACCGGTGCAAGGAACCTGGAAAGCGAATACATACGCCGAGGTTAGCCGCATCTGGAAGAAAGGGGACTGTGTGGAATGGGTGATGGATATGCCTGTAAAATTGCTGGAAGCAAATCCGTTGGCCGAAGAAATCCGTAACCAAGTAGTGGTGAAACGTGGTCCGTTGGTATATTGTCTGGAAAGTATGGATATAGAAGGCGGGCATAAGATAGATAATGTACTGATACCTGCCGATATCCGGTTGACTCCGAAAAAAATAACCATCGAAGGCAGTCCGATTGTCGCATTGGATGGTACTGCCCGTCTGGTTGATGAGGCATCATGGAAAGATACGTTGTACCGTGAGGTAGGAAAGGCCGACAAACCGGTCAATATCCGTTTGATTCCTTATTATGCATGGGGAAATCGCGGAAAGGCTGAAATGACGGTATGGATGCCTTTGGCACGGACTAATCACTAACCACTTACTCCTAATGATTTACAAATGAAAAAAATATTCATAACCACTACTGCGCTGCTGATAGCTTGTACACTGTCAGCAGCCGATTTGTTCGTATCTCCGGGAGGTAATGACCGGAATCCGGGTACCAAAGACTCTCCGAAAGCCACCCTGACAGCCGCATTGCGTCAGGCAAGGGAACTTCGTCGTCTTAATGATGAAAGTGTAAAAGGTGGCATCACCATCCATTTGGAGGCAGGTGATTACCAGCTGTACGAACCCGTCTTTATCCGTCCCGAAGACAGCGGGACGGAAGCGTCACCTACCGTCATCACTTCGGATGGAAATGCCGTTCTGAATGGTGGGGTGGAAATCAGGAACTGGAAGAAGCAAGGAAAGTTATGGGTGGCCGATGTCCCTATGTTTAACGGACGTCCGCTGGATTTCCGGCAATTGTGGATCAATGGACAAAAGGCAGTTCGTGCAAGGGATGTGGCAGACTTTGAAAAGATGTACCGCATCATCAACAACGATTCCCAAAACGAAATACTGTGGGTACCTGCCGCTGCTGTAAAGAAAATACAGAAAGCCCGGTATGCCGAAATGGTCCTTCATGAAATGTGGTGTGTGGCCAATCTCCGTATCAAGTCGGTCGAAATACAGGGAGACAGTGCCGCCGTGCGTTTCCATCATCCTGAAAGCCGTATCCAGTTCGAGCACCCGTGGCCGCGTCCTATGGTGACCAAGGATGGCCACAACTCGGCTTTCTATCTGACCAATGCCATGGAATTGCTGGATGAACCCGGCGAGTGGTATCATGACATTGAAAGCCGTAAAATATATTATTATCCTCGGAAAGGAGAGAAGATAAGCAAAGCCGTAGTTCCCGGCATCGAGACTTTGGTACGGGTGGAAGGAACGATAGACCGTCCGGTAAAGCACATCCGTTTTGACAATATCGCTTTCCAATATACCACCTGGATGCGTCCCTCTTTGCAAGGTCATGTTCCTCTTCAGGCAGGTATGTACATGACAGACGGATATAAAATCCGTCCTTCCATGATTCGTAAGAACAATCATAAGCTGGATAATCAAGGTTGGTTGGGACGTCCGGCATCGGCAGTCGTAGTCAAGGCAGCCCAGGATATTGATTTCGAGAAGTGCCGTTTCCGGCATTTGGGCTCTACAGGTATTGATTATGAATGGGCCACCGATGGAGGACGTATAAACGGCTGTCTGTTCCGTGATATTGCCGGGAACGGTATTGTAGCGGGCAGCTTCAGTCCTGCCGCTCACGAAACTCATCTTCCATACGATCCTGTCGACCGTCGTGAGGTCTGTACCGGACTGACCATTTCCAACAACTACATCAATGATGTGACCAATGAAGACTGGGGCACCTTGGGCATTTGCGCCGGTTATGTGAGTGATATCAATATCGAACACAATGAAATCAGTGATGTATCCTATTCAGGCATCAGTCTGGGATGGGGATGGACACGTACCGTCAACTGTATGCGTAATAACCGCGTACATGCCAACCTGATTCATCACTATGCCAAGCACATGTATGATGTAGCCGGTATTTATACATTAGGTTCACAACCCCATAGCTGGATTACGGAAAATTGCGTTTCTAACATTTTTTCACCCGGTTATGCACACGATCCCAATCATTGGTTCTATCTTTACACCGATGAAGGATCTTCATTTATCACCGTCAAGGACAACTGGACGGAAGGAGAGAAGTTCCTGAAGAACGCCAACGGTCCGGGCAATACATGGGAAAACAATGGCCCGATGGTGAACGACAGCATCAAGGCAAAAGCCGGACTGCCCAAAGAATATAGTTATTTGAAGGAAAAATAAAATGTAATACCATTATGAAAAACAGATTTGCCACTTTAGTCGGAGCACTTGCATTGAGTGCTACCGCAGCCGCCCAGACCTGGATCTGGTATCCGGGTGATTATGAGATATGGCTGGGCAACCAGATGAACAACCGCCGTACGGAACGCGGTGCTTTTTTCCCTCCCTTCTGGAAAACGGACAGCCATTATGTGGTAGTGGAATTCAGCAAGAAATTGGATCTGGCGGAACCTGAAGAGATCTTCATTGCCGCCGAAGGGAAATACAATGTGAAATTGGACGGCAAACTGCAATTCGGTATGCCCTCCACCTTGAAACTCCCCGCAGGAAAACACAGTCTGAACATCAAGGTGTGGAATCAGTCCACTCCCCCCACTATTTACGTGAAAGGAAAAACCGTAAATACGGACAAGACTTGGAAAGTAACCTACGAGGATAAAGAATGGATAGATGAAAGCGGAAAAGCCAGTGATACTTCTGCCACCATCTACATGGATGCAGGCTGTTGGAACTTCGATGGAGCCACCCAACTTCCGTCCAGATTCTCATTGGTCAGAAAGCCGATGAAAGCCGTTTCCTCCACTCCTCAGAAAGAGGGCGTCCTGTACGACTTCGGAAAAGAAACCTTTGGTTATATCACTCTGAAAGAGGTAAAGGGAAAAGGAACGATCCATATCTATTACGGTGAAAGCCCTGAAGAAGCCTTGGATACGGAATATTGCGAAACATTGGACAAATTGCTGGCAGAGCCGGGGCAAATAACCGATCTGGCCATTCGGAATACACGGAAACTATACGATGAATACACCTTGGACAACAGCAAGGCTTTCCGTTATGTCTATGTCACTTGCGATCCGGGAGTAACCATGCAGGACGTTTCCATGCAATACGAATACCTGCCCGAAGAGTACCGGGGCTCATTCAAATGTAATGACGAAGAGCTGAACCGCATTTGGGAGGTAGGAGCATACACCATGCACCTTACTACCCGTGAATTCTTTATCGACGGCATTAAGCGCGACCGTTGGGTATGGAGCGGCGATGCCATCCAGAGTTATCTGATGAACTACTATCTGTTCTTCGATAATGAAACCGTGAAGCGTACCATCTGGCTGCTTCGTGGAAAAGACCCTGTGACCAGCCACAGCAATACTATTATGGACTACACCTTCTATTGGTTTCTTAGCGTTTACGATTACTATATGTATTCTGGTGACAAAGACTTTGTCACCCAGCTCTATCCGCGTATGCAAAGCATGATGGACTATGTATTAGGACGCACCAATGCCAACGGTATGGTGGAAGGTATGACCGGTGACTGGGTATTCGTAGACTGGGCCGACGGCTATCTGGACAAGAAAGGCGAACTCTCCTTTGAGCAAGTCTTGTTCTGCAAGAGTTTGGAAACCATGGCGCTTTGTGCCGGTCTGGCCGGCAATACGGCAGACAAAACCAAGTATGAGAAACTGGCTTCCGCTTTACGTTCCAAGCTGGAGCCCGCTTTCTGGAATGAGCAGAAACAGGCGATGGTACACAACCGTATTCAGGGAAAGCAAAGTGAGTCCGTTACCCGTTACGCCAATATGTTCTCTGTCTTCTTCAATTATCTGAATGCCGATAAACAGCAGGCCATCAAACACTCCGTATTGCAGAATGACCGTATTTTGAAAATCACCACTCCTTATATGCGTTTCTATGAACTGGAAGCACTGTGCGCCTTGGGCGAACAAGAATCGGTCATGAAAGAAATGAAAGCCTATTGGGGCGGTATGTTGAAAGAAGGAGCTACCAGCTTTTGGGAGAAATACAATCCCGAAGAAACAGGTACCCAGCATCTGGCCATGTACGGACGTCCATACGGCAAGAGCCTCTGCCATGCATGGGGAGCCAGCCCCATCTATTTGTTGGGTAAATACTATCTGGGAGTAAAACCCACCAAACCCGGTTACGAGGAATACTCCGTCACCCCTTGTCTGGGTGGGTTGAAATGGATGGAGGGAACTGTGCCCACTCCATACGGCAATATCCATATCTATATGGATAAGAAAGTGATCCGTATCAAATCCGACGGTGGAAAGGGAGTGCTGAACATTCCAACCCGGAAAGGAATGAAAGCCATGACCATAGAACCCGGAACAGAGCAAGTATTCAAATACTAATGGTATAGATCAAAAAAAGTGATACCTACCTTCACAGGCGGGTATCACCAACACTACTTTGTAAGTTCCCGTTATCCGCTGATAACAGTACTTACCTCTGATCTAACATTAGTTTTTTTATGAGCTTCCCCCCTGTATCACTACATTCGGAAGCGAGGATTTTACATTTTTGAAAAAAGTATTTTCCAAAAGCTTCGCTTTTTCGTCTCTTTTTTCTTTTCTGAATTTAGATAAATATCTTCATATCCCCGTTTGTCATGGATCATTCTGTAAATCATCCCCCATTCGGGCAGTCCTCCCAGATTACGGTCATCAATAAACAAATCCGCCTTCAGTTTTCTGGAGTAATGATCACTTTCCAAGGTTTCTTCGGCATAATTGCTGTTTACGGCATAAAACTCCAATCCACGCTCCCGACAGAAATCCACGGCCTCCTGCAACAAGTTACCTTCCCGTACACTCCACAGAATAAGGCGGTGTCGTTCCTGTTGTAGTTTTTTCAGCGTTTCTATGGCAAAGGGTAGTTCCTTGCCTATTTCGGGATATTTATGCTCCACAATTGTGCCGTCAAAGTCAACTGCTATAATCATAGATTGTTCTTTTCCATTCGTTATTTAGTTCCGCCACCACTGTGTGTGTTTGAACTCTCATTCTTATAGATAATATCAACACCTACATACACTTTGATCTTGATTGTAACCTTCTGACCGCCTTTAATGGAGAAAGTATAACTTTTTTCCACATATTTGGCTTTACAGCAGAAATACAGATTATAGTCACCGCTAATGTTTGTAACCATGGATTGGGGAACAGTATAAATACCGGCAGTACCTTCTTGCGCAGCAATAGTAGAATGGATCTGTGCCAGCATATCGCTTTCTATACCCGATGGAGTGGTAGTTGTTTCCCATCCGGCTTTAACCTCATAGTTAATGGTATAACCATTGATGGCGCTCATGTTTCCGGTGTTGCTTTTACTTTCCTCTTTCAGTACCTCATTGTTCTGGGTCGCTCCCACGGTCTTGTCACTTTTTACTCTTACAGAATATTCACCGTTCAGTTTTTGTCCCTTGCTGATGTTGACCTTATAGCTGTTGCTTGCTTTGTCAAAGGTGGCGTCACCCATCTTGTTCCAGTTATCAGCAGCACGGCCGGCATCTTCTTTTTTGTAGACTTCCACTTCGTCAAAGAAGCTCGTTTCGGAAGCCTTGTTGTTGATAGCCAGTTCCACATCTTTTTCCAGTACGATATCCTTGTCGGCTTTTACGGCGATGTTGGTCATGGCGACAGCTTCCGATTTTGTACCGGCGCTTTCGTTGGCTGTGTTTACAGGCGCTATGTATGGGGTTATGGTGATGGCAGCTTCTTCTGTTACGGCTCCGGCAGGGATAGCGACGGCCGCAGTTGCTTCTTTGCTGTCACCTTCACCTTTCTCTGTCACAGTGATATCCTTTTCAGGATCTACGGTGGCTGCGACTCCTTCCTTGCTCATAGAGACATTCAGCGTAACCATGCTTCTGTTGGTAGCGTTGCCGGCCACCGTGGCGCTGGCATCATTAATTTCCTTATACCCCTCTTTGGCAAAGATCATGGTATAAGTCTTCTTGTCCTTTACGGTTACAGAGTATTGTCCCTGGTCGTCTGTAGTTGCGGTCACTTCTCCTACAGTGACGGTTACTCCGCTTAATGCAGCCTCTTCTGCCACCACTTTACCTGCAATGTAGTATTCCACAGTTCCTTCTACCGGATCTACTACGATTTCCGGTTCTTTGTCGTCATCTCCACAACTTGTGAATACCAGGCCTGCTGCCAATAGTAGCAAACTCATCTTAAAAAACGTACTTGTTTTCATTCTTTCTTGTTTTAAAAATTAGTAATCTGTTTATTTGCTTCCTTTATTAAGAAATAACGTATGTATTCCGGTTGAAAGAAGCGGTTGCTCCGGTTTTCGTCCGGTTTTATCTTGTAGGTTTCCCCCATCTTTTCATTGGTATATTTTCCCCATGTGGTCATGCTGTATTCCAGAGCGAAATAATCCGCCTGCCGGACGCGTACTCCCCGGTTACGGCTCCACCTCTTGCCGGGCAGAGGGATGGCGAAATGGAATCCTCCGTTTATCTCCCCGTCGGTGTACATGCCATACACGCCGATGGCATACTCTCCGAAGTGGCGGGTACAGTCGCCTCTCACTCCATAGTCTCCATATAGGTAACGGGCAGCCTGCACCTCAAATTGCAGGTTGAATCGGGGTTCGTATACCGATGCCTTCAGTGCGGCGTTCATCCGCAGTTTCCGGCTGACATACCATCCCTCGTCATCGGTTAGAACAGACTGTACGGTACCTCCTGCTATGGCTCCCAGTTCCAGTCTGCCATTCGCTGTGCGATATGTTATTTCCGCTTGCCCTCCCATGCGGTTGTTCGTGAAGTTTCCTGCGGTCACCCGTCCCAGAAACCCTTTGCCGAAGTAGAACTCTTGCGACAGGGCGATCACTCCGGGACGTATCTTCTTATACTGTCCGTTCAGGTTGGTCGCTATCGGCAATACCACCTGCGCTGTCAGTTCCGCCCCTTTCCATAAGGCCATCTCTACGGCGGGAGCCAGGTTGACATAATAAGAATAAAGCCGGTCGAAGCTGGAGTTCTCCAGTTTTACTTCCGGATAGACCACGATATCCACTTTCCCGGCCGATGAGTTGAGAGTATGATGAGTCCCTTTCAGTATCTCCATCGCTTCATCGGTGTCATGGCTGATTTCCATCTGCCGGTACACTTCCCCTATGCTCATCCGTTTCTCCTTATATTCGGTTACCACCCTTTCGGACAGTGCGATGCATAGTTGGGGGATACGGTTCTCCAGCACCACCATTTGCAAGTTTCCTTGACTCATCCCTTCCATGGCAGCTATGATGGCCTTACCTATCCCCCGGTAAGTACCTCTATATACATTGTCCTCGAAAGCGATAGTCGTGTTTCCGTTTTCTGTAACCGTTCGTATGTTCTCCATACCCAGTTGCTGTAACCTTTCGGCCACCTGCGCCCGGAGTGAGAGGCTTCCTGCCGAAAGGAGGATTGCTATTAAAAATCTGTTCATTGTCTTAATGTATTAGCGTACATTCATAGCGTATGCCGCCCGATACGCAATTAAAATCGTGGGTAAAGGCATGCATGGACAAATGTTTCCACAATCTGAGTGCCGCCCCCACATTCACTCCGTCCGAGTCATATTCGGCCATCATTTTCAGCTCTTTGCAGAAAGCGGGAGTGTAGCTCACCCCTCCGAATACCCCTTTATATTTATTGCCGAACCATCTGGTATCACTGTTTTTCTTCCCCTCCAGATAGTATCCCAAAGAAGCCGAGAGATAATGCGCTCCTCCCAGGTGGAATCCCTTCGTTATCACTCCGTAGTAAGATTGGAAAGTATTGGCTCCTTTATCCGCTATCGGATCATTGGTTCCCAGTGCCACTCCCGGCAGGTACTTTCCCTCCTTCCACACACACAGGCGGATGGAGTAGGAGCGGTCCTGCTGGTTGTATTTCAGTTTGGAGGACATATAGTCACCTTTCCCCAGTGTTTCTCTGTAGCTCAGTTCCAGGAAGGAAAAGAAGCTGACGCTTACAAAGTAATTGCCCGTATTATAATCGAACCGGGATGGCATCACCTGTTTGGGCAGATAGTTTCCCCCCAGCATCACAGTTCCCGGTTTCTGCCTGTCGGCGGTGGGGATATTCATCATGCCGGTAGTGCCCAGCATATATTGCGCTTGCACATGATGACAAATTCCTGCCATCAGCAAAGTCATGATCAGTAAACGTATTTTCATCCTTTTTTATTTATGGCAGCAGGTCGTATCAGGCTCTCCTCCTCCGCTGGCGGTATTTCGCTCCATGGCAGTCTGGCCTCGATAAACTGCGGGATCTTTGACAGAATTTTGCCTTTCAGTGCCAGGATGGGATTGATCCCGTGGCTCTTGTACATCCTCAGATCCTCCCCCCATTTCTGTTTGCTTTTTCCGGCATCCGTAGAGAGTCCTCCCATTCTCATTTTCACGATGTATTTGTTCAGATAATGCACCTTTAAATCAGCTTCATACAGATAGCGCACCAATAAATCCGAGTCGGCGGCTATTTTATAGCTTTCGTCATAAAGTCCCCATTTGTCCATACATTCTTTCTTAATGTAGACAGTAGGGTGGAGGGGCAGCCATCCTTTTTTCACGTTTGTTTTTTCGTACCGCCCGCTTACCCAGTTCCGTATCATCCAGTTGGTGTCATCGTAATCCACAAAGACTCCGTTGCCATATACCATGTCTGCCTTTTGCTCCTTGAATGTTTTCACAATTTCAGAGATGGTGTGAGATGAGAACAGGAAATCGTCGGAGTGAATCAGACCGATAATATCTCCTGTAGCCGCACGTATTCCTTTGTTGATTGCTTCATACATACCTTTGTCCGGTTCGGAGATGATGGTATCTATCCCGTTTTTATATTCATTGATGACAGCCAGCGAGTTATCTGTCGATGCCCCGTCCACAATGATGTATTCAATGTAGGGATAATCCTGTTCCAGTACACTTTCTATCGCTCCACGAATAGTGGCTTCCCGGTTGTAGCAGGAAGTGATAATTGAAACTTTCATGATGTTTGATTATAATGTTGAAATTTATAGCAATAAAGGATGCTCCGGCACTTAGGAAAAGTTCCGGAAATGCAAATGCACAACTATATGTGGGGGTATTGTTCTTTCTTTCGGGTTACAGTCTGTTCAGGGCTGTGTTATTTTTGATTTTCATATGCTGCTTCCAGCAGGTGGTCAAAGTTTTTTTCAAGGAATACTTTGCTCATCAAGCTATAAGGCTGGTCGGGTTGCATATACCGTTTGATTCTTTGTTGTTCATCTTTAGTAGGCAGGCTGCGTTCATCCGTAATCATTCTGTTTTGGATGTCAATGATATCTTTCATGATATGTCTCAGCCATTTTCCACGTTTCATATCTAAAAGTTCTGTTCCGAGATGATATTTTTTTATGGTGTTCAATCCCTTTTGGGAACCATGTTGAGAGCAGATACACTCGTCTTCGAATGTAATATTAGCTTGTATTTCTTCATCGCTGTCCCGACATGGATCCAAGGCTGTATTTACAGGTATCGTGTTATGATCTGCCTTATCATTGCAGTTGCTGCATGATAAATATAAGTTTGTCCAAGTGTAGGCTTGCTTCGAGTCAATAGCCACTTCTATAAAATGATCAATCTCTTTGGAAGCGCCCGACAGTTTGCTTTCGCAATAAAAACATTTACCGTAAGAGCAGTCCTCCAAGTTTTTTCTTATTCCAGGGTTTCCATATTTTGTAGAATCCGGTCTGGCTTTTGGGTTCTGTTTTTTAGCTTGTTCAAATTTATCTTGCCATTCATCGTGTTTTTGTTTTAAGATGGCAGGTTCCGGCAGTCTTTCTATATGTCTCATTTCCTGAATTCATTTTTTATATTAAGGTATGAGAAATACTCGGGATTTATTTCATATAGTTTTTCTGCCACTTTCCGTGCTTCCTCTTTTTCCCCGTTTTCTATTAACTGTTTGCGGGTCGTTATCAGATTTGTAATGTCTTCATTAAAAGGCTGTACTCCAAAGATGTCAGATACAAGGATTTCTTCGACGGGCATGTGTCCATACCTTTCCGTTTCATCTCTCAGTTCACTATATCCGGTTTGGGGGACACATGTATAAATGCGTGCTCCATCCATGGATGCCACTACGAATGGTGAGTGTGTCGTAAGGATCATCTGAAGATGAGGGAATAGGCTGCGGATGATACCCAGAATCTTTTTCTGCCATTTGGGATGAAGATGGGTTTCAATTTCATCTATCAATAAAAGTCCTGGAATATTAAAAATCTGCATGGGAGGCAATTTATTCAATATGCTGATAGAGTACATTTTGCACATAAGCAGCAACAGGTGTTCTATTAAAAAGAGATTACCGCTACTCAATTTATCGAACGAAAGTTCTATACCATTCTGCTCTATAATAGGAGTCAGATCTGTTCTGCGTACATATTTGAACAGTCCGTTGTCAAGGCATTGGTTTATGACATCTTTCATCTTTTCGTACATCATATTTCCCAATTCCTTCTCAACAGGCATTTCGCTGGTACGAAGGTAGTCTATGTGGCAGATAAAGTTGATCAAATCAAGATTGCTCTTCTTTCCAAGCATCACTCCCATTAAGGCTTTTTCGTGCTGTATGTTCTTCATATTGGCAATCTTGAACGAGTCGGAAGGAGATTTGGATGACCAATAATCAATCACCCAATGATTGACAGGTCCCGGAATATCGTAACCATATGTCAAAGCTTGGCCTATGTTTATGTAATCAACTCCTCTTATATGTCCGTTTTGTAAAGTGGAGGTGGACAGATGAGTTGTACTTCCATTCAATACCACATCCATTTCAATAGAGAAATCGTTAGTGTCTGCCACAATATCCCGTTCCAGTTCTTGACCGCTCAATGCGGCCCGGATGGCATCAATGACAATTGATTTTCCCGCACCGTTCATGCCGGTGATAATGGTCACAGGCTGTTCGCCGGTGGCTTCATTATATTCTGTGGCAAATTCAATGACAGCTTCTTTGAATGGACCTATATTTTTGATATGAAGATTTTCTATTTTCATATTGTTTCAACGTTTTTTCTCCAGCCTTTTTGCAAAATTTCTTGTAAAAGTATGTTTTTTTTCCGATATGGACAAGGGCTTATACGTTTTTATTCTTGGATTTTCTGAATATTGTCATTCCATTCAAAACCTTTTTTATTTCATTGATGTGTAGTTAAACGTTATCTTTTTCTCTGTATTCAATTTTCATACTAAGTTCAGATCGCTTCCATTCGAGAAATATTTCGCTTGCAATTCTATTGGGTCTATCATTCTTTTACGGGCTTTAGCAATTCTTCCATATATACCGCCTTGTCTCCCCAGCCTTTGCTGAATATGCTGGGAGAATGAGTTGTAATAATCAGTTGACAGTTAGGGCTCATCCGTCGTAGCACATCCACCAGTTGGCGTTGCCAACTGAGATGAAGTGAAATTTCCGGTTCATCCATCAGGAGTATGGCAGGTTTCTTTTCCATGAGCAATGCGGTTATCAGTCCTAGGAGCATCTGTTTTTCTCCTGATGAAAGATCTTCCAGTTCAATGCGTTTTCCCTTTTGTTCAAAGAACATTTGGTTTCTTTCCACACGGATTTGTTTGCTTGTATCAGCAAACAGAGTGTTTACTGTTTCAAAAAAAACATTGATGTGTTCTTGTATCTCTTTTTCCCGTTCCGGATAGTCTAAGATTTTCATTCTATATCCGAAAAAGCTGGGTCCTTTTTGCAGGTCATACACAGCATCGTTCAGTTCTTGCATCAAAGGGCTGGCGGCACTTCGCTTGTCGGGCGAGGGGATGTCAAAAGTGCGGATACACTTCATGGGATAACATTCCTCCGGTTTCGGCATGCCGGATATGACCAGATTGCCGAAACTGTTTTTCAGCAGTTTCTTATTACCGGTATAATAAGCTTCCAAGATGTTTAGCAAGGTCGATTTTCCGCTTCCGTTTATTCCTACAAGGATATTCACGTCCTCATAGATGCCGTCCCAAACAATCTTGTAACAGTCCCATAATCCTTCGATGGCTATATTCTTTAAAAAATAGCTCATGTTGAGGTATTGTTTTTTATTTTTTCATTGCTTCCTTGCAAAGGTGCGGAAAATAATTGGTAAATGCAAAGAATGTGTCAGTCATCGTGATTGATTTCTCTCATTCTGATTTTTTGTGCGGGATTTCCTTGAATGGATTCCGTATACTTCCATTATTTTAGATACGTTTCTTTTATGAATGCTTTGATCTTTTCATCATTCCATCCAAAGCGTTTTTTTATCTCGTAAATCTTTGCATCTACCAGGAAACGATACCAGAAACCTTGTAAGAAGTGCCATATAAAGCCCTCTTTTCCATCTCGGAATCCCCCTTTCAGAATGTAGCGTATATTGAAATTGATAAATGGTCGTAAGAATAGCGGTGCTTTTATATATTTCATTTTCAGCCATCGTTTACGTTCTGCTTCTGTACCCCAAAGTTTAGGTTGTACTTCTTTGCTTTGATCCTCTATACTATATTCCATCATCAGCATATTGATCGCTTCCCGAGTGGCATATCCGTTATGTTTATCTGTCCACCAAGTCAAATCGTTTAAATTTTCATCTGTTTGATCCCCGTCTATTGAAATCGTTTTTCCTGAAAAAATAATTAGATGTTCATCCATCCACTTGTTTTCACTGGCTCCAAGTCCTTTACGGATAATTTTGATTTGTTGTGCAGGATACCAACCTCCATGCAATAATGGGCGACCTTGAAAAACAATTTTTTTGTTTACATAGATTCCATTTACGTCATCGGGGATTGTTTTTAATATTTGCTTCGTTTTTTGGGCTAATGATTCTTCTATGTATTCGTCAGCATCTACTCGCCATATCCATTCGGAAAGAATGGGACATTCTTTGATAGCCCAATTGAATTGTTGAGCTTGATTGATGAATGGATGTTGATAAATCTTTGCTCCTAATTCTTTAGCTATTTCTACAGTTCGATCTTTACTGAAAGAATCGATGACAAATATTTCCTCACAGATATTTTTAAGCGAGTTGATACAACGGGATATATGTTTCTCTTCGTTGTAGGTGAGGATGATGGCGGTGATGGAATTATTCATTTTTCAAAATTCTTTTTTTGATATATTTAGCCGGATTTCCACCTACTACAGTCCATGGTTCAATATCTTTGAAAACGGCGGCACGTGCACCTATTACGGCACCTTCGCCAACTGTGACCCCCATGCCGATAAAAGCATCTGAGGCTACCCAAGCGCGGTCTTTAAGTATGATAGGTTTTGTGACAAGATCCATTTGTGAAGCCGAAATATTGTGTGAAGCAGTACAAAGATATGCCCCTTGTGAAACGACAACGCTATCTCCTATGATAATGGGGGCTTTATTATATAGCTCTACATGAGGACCGATACAGGAATATTTTCCTATTGATAGATTCCAAGGCATATAAATTTTGACACTGCAATAAATCGGCACACGCCAAGGAATTGCAGCTCCAAAAGCTTTTAATAAAGCATTACGTATATATCGTAGTGGCATTCCGGGTAAACATCTGAATATAGTTGCATTTACTATATACCATGTAATTCTTTTTAATCTATGAGGCTTGTTTTCGTGATATTTTGAGAGTTGTTCCATATCTTATTTATGAAATTGCTGTTTCCATTTAGTTATATTTTCATGTGGTAGGAATACATTTGTAGAAAAATTTGTATCTATTATTCCTTTTAAATAATCTATGTCTGTTCTGTTAAGTATGGGAATATTACTTGTTTTGTTTATTTCTGTGGCCCTGTTGTCTATACTAATGATGAGAGTTCTTCGTCCAAAGTTTAGTGCCCGTATTCCTCCATGTAAGCGTGTTCCTACATAATCTATATTTTCACTGGCAAGAATTTTATCATACTCTTTTAAAGAAGGAGAGAGTATTGTTAATTTTGATTTGTCAAAATCAAGCAATCTTAGATAGTCTATATCTTCTATTTGTTGAGGCCAGAAAAAGATTTGATTATACGATGATACAAGTATATTCATCATTTGTTTGTCTCTGTCTTTATCCGCATGATAGGCTGTTAATGTTGTCATAACGGATTGGGCTTTAGCTGTGGGTATTTTTTTGCAATGTTCAGGGGTAAGATTCCACATGGTAGGACAAGCTGTATAAATCACATTAGTTATGCCTAATTCAGTCAGTTTTCTTTGTGTGTATTCATCTCGGACAGCATGCTGCATTCCATTGTTGAATAACCTACGGTAAACCCATTTGGTGTAAGGGTCAGTGTAGAATTTATTGTAATTCCCCCATCCGTATCCCATCAAACAAACATTCTTATATTGTAAAGCGTCAAGTAATGATATTTTTCACAATCTATGTACCAGAATTGACGTCTTGATTATATTTGTACCGCAAACAATGCTATATTTTGCTTGTTCATTCAGTTTGCGGGCACTTTTCCCAACCTCTAGATGTGTTGGTATTTTATATGTAAAATGGGGCGTTGTAAATATATTATCAGGTTGCTGCTCGCAGTAATCCATAATTATTTGGTCTCCCAAGTTATCACTAGCTTCTGCAGTGTCAAATAATACGATTTTTTTCATGATGAATTTTATAAGATTGTTTTATACCATTTTTCTATAATACTATCAACAGAAAACTGTTGGGCTGATAGTTGTGCATTTTGTGATAATCTCTGTAAAGTTTTCGTGTTAAAGAAAAGCCTTTCTAGTAAATGTACAAAATCTTGTTCGTGGTATGGTTGTTTAGTAATATATCCATTATAATCATTAATAATTATATCAAAAACCGCATCAAAACTTCCATATACAATAGGAACTACTCCGTATGTCATTCCTTCTGCCAATACTAAAGGGAAACCTTCATATTCAGATGTCATAAGTAAGATGGATGCACGCTGATAGTATGTTATAGGGTTGACAAATCCGGTAATGGATATATTTTTTAGATTGTTTTCTTGGATTCGTTTTTCTAAGTCATTACGATCTTTTCCATCTCCTATAATAGTAAGATTCCATTCCGGAAATTTTGATTCAATATTTTTCCAGATATCAATAATACGGAAAGTCCTTTTCTGGTTATATTCTATTCTTCCTACATAAATTACTTCTTTACCTTTATTTTGTATTATAGAATTTGAAACTGGAATTTGTATCGTAACAGGATTTGCTATTGCTAAGAACTTGTCAGCTTTAAAAATATTTGTGTACCTTTGAGCAAGAGGTATGAATGATGGTGAGAGTACAATATATTTATCTGAGCTATTTATACAAAAAGCGAGGCTGATACGAGATATTTCTTTTACTAACCATCGTAGTGGTTTTAAATATCTTTTTCCTTGACTAATTATAATATCTAATTCTTGTATTCTTTTATTTGTGTCAGGTTTGTTGTGATGAACGGAAAACACTTTGCAATTAGTTCCTTTTACCGCATATTTCCAAATAAGCGTGGTATAGAAAGGTACTACCCATTGATTTATTAGAATGTCAATATGATGTATCTGAATATATTTTCTTAAAGTATTTAAATTCCTTAAGGATAAAACGGGGTAGGACAGAGATAACAATTTGCACTGATTGGATAAATGTTTATTTGCAAATTCAGGATGGGATTGTTTAAATGAGGCTATTGTTACATTGTGTCCGTTGGAAATAAATTTGTTAGCTAAAACGGTAGATACCATCTCTACTCCTCCGAAACTGGGATATTCTCCCATGAGAAAAAGAATGTTCATATAGTTCAAGTTGTTGTCACTCATTATAATGGCTATAATTTTCATAAAGATATTGTAGCCCATTTAGAGTTGTATTTGGGGTTAATAATAAAGCGGTTTTGTAATATTTATTAATGGAAGTTCCACATAGTCCGTATAGCATATTTGTAATTCCATGTGGTTAGTTTTGAGATCCGGAATGGATGTAAACTACAAGAACAATATGGATATTATTTAATTTTATTATTTAGACATTGGGGCTATTGGTGGAAAATATGAGCTTTTTATATAACTCAACCATATCTGTTGCCATCTTTTGCGAAGAGTATTTTTCTTCCACTAATCTTCTTCCGTTTTCTCCCATTTGCTCTATATCTTGTTCAGAGAGTGAAAGAAATTCTTTCAGAGCCTTAGTGGTAGCTTCTGTACCTATCTCTGTCCACCATCCGCAATGATAATTTTCCAGCTCTTGCCATGGAGTTCCTTGAGTGGTGATAACAGGTGTACCACATGCTAATGCTTCGGCTACTACGATACCAAAGTTTTCACTATGTGTAGGTAAGACAAAAAGGTCTGCTTTTCTAAATAGTTCCCATTTTTCATCACCATATATACCACCTATGAAATGAATTAAATCTGCAACGCCTAATTCAGAGGCTAATTGTTTTAAATCATTGATATAGCTTTCTTCACCTTCTCCTGCAATGTTGATTGTATATCCTTGTAATTCTGTTTTTAAATTTGCTGTAGCTTCTATCAAGAAATTTATTCCTTTCTTTATGTGTATGCGTGAAAGAAATAGAATGTTCTTGCGTTTCGTCCAAGATTCTTTCATTATGATTTTGTTCACTTCCACACAGTTGGGAATTACTTCAATGCTTCTGTTCCATTTTAACTGCATCAGGTTTCTTTTCTCGCTTTCTGCCGTAGCATGTATGACATTTGCTATTTGTATTCCTCGTTTTTGAAATAATAATAATGCGGGAACCTTCTTTGTCCAATAATGGCGTTTCATGATCCATGGCTCAAGCATACCATGTGGTGTGTACACTACATGAAAACCGGCATTCTTTGCCCATATTGCAGTTCGTGCAGACATTGGTAACCAGCAACAGTTTGCATGGAAAACATCTGGCCTTATTTCGTTGAGCAGGTACATAAATTTCTTTTTTCCTTTGAAAGAGAATGGATTGTTATTTTTTTCAATAAAATGGATTCTGCAGTTTTTTAATTCCAAAGGATTTCTTTCTTTATGTGTCACTACATGCAATTCTACTAGTTTCCCTAGTTCTGACGTGAGTAGTTGCATATAGGCACTAACACCGCCCGATGTGCGATCTATACTGGGTATGTAATGTAGTATTTTCATCGTTTTTTTATATTGATGATTTTCTAAACCAAGGTCTTTCTGTTTTTTCTTTCGTTAAACAATCTATCAAATATTTTGCAATAATTTTTCCACTGATACATTCTTGTGCCCATCTTTGGCGGAATTCTTTGTTTTTTCTTATCTCGGTTATATTTTCAAGGCAATATTGCATAATGGTAGCTAGTTGTTTGTAATCTCGACTTCGGAATACTTTACCACATCTTTCATCGTTCAGTAATTCTTTTGCACCACATTTATCACTACAAATAACGTATAATCCTTTCGATAATGCTTCATTTACTACGGCTCCCCACCCATCATAAATACTGGGCAATATTAGGATGTCATGAATCGCTAATATATCAGGAATTTCAGAATTCTTTTTTTTGCCCAAAAGTTTGATGTTTGTTAGTGTTTTCGTTTTGATATAGGTCTCTAATTTATTACGTTCTGCTCCATCGCCAATGTAACTTATTTGACAATTGTTTGCTTTGTTGTGTTTGCAGATCCTATTTTGGGCTTTTAGTATATCCAATACTGCTTTTCGCCAAGATAGACTGCCTACATATATAAAATGTACATTAGAAGAAAGTTGCGGAGTTGTTGGCAGTGATCTTGTGAATTCTTCATTATAGGTGCAATAACTGAAAGGAAATATATCCCATTGTTTCCATACTGAGTGGAAATACTTTACAGCATCATTCCCCATTGCAAATACAGCTTGTATATGAGGAGCATACTTACGGTCTTGTATTAGAAAGCGAATGCGGTGTAACCATAGTGGCTTTCCATTGGCATGACCGAAAGCGAAAGTATTAGGACGCTCTGTTATTAACCCTCGTTTTAAATTGTATTTTAAACTGCATTGAAAGGCTTGAAATACAAAATGAAATCCCCTTATTCCTGAAAACAAATGATAACTGTTCTCAGGATTTGTACATAGCAATTGTTCCACTTGCTGGGGGGAAGGAGAAACATATACATCGCATTTGTCTAATCCGGGGAAAGAAGCTATGTCCCATCCCATATCTTTACGCGATTTGTTTATTGTTTCTTCTGCTACTATTACTACTTTATTTACTCTTGCGTCTTCAAGTAAATGAATGATGTAGGGTAATTGATGGGGACTAAGACAATTTTGCCAAAATACGATTCTCATAAATATTTTAGAAATAGTTATTATTTTTTAGATAATATCTTGTAATAGTTTTGCATCCCATTGCTGGACTTATCAATTTGTTCGAGATTTATTGATATGAGTCTTTTTGATTTGACTTTTAAAATTTGTTTTTATCCAATTATCAAAATCAATGGTACGTTGTTTCCATTCATGGAGTAATGGGTTGATGTTTAATTCCCATTTGTTTGCTTTTACTGTTTCTTGGATCGATTTTGCTAATGAAGAAACAGAAGATGGTTCGAAGTAAATCCCATTATTTCCTAAGACTTCATAAGGCTCTCCTATTTTACATGTTATGATGGGTTTTTTATATGGGAGATACATATATAGTTTGCTTGGGCATCTGGCCCAATCTTGTATAGTATCATTCATTGGAGATATGAATGCGTCTGTAAGCGTAAAATATGCAGCAATATCTTCTTCTTTAACAAATCCTTGTGTATGTATAAATTCGCTTAATTGTTTTTCTTTAATGTAGTTAACGACTTTGGAATAGTCGGGACCTTTCCCTAATAATAATAAATGAAGATTAGGATTGTCAGAATGTATAATTTCAAATGCTTTTATCATGGTGAAAGTACCATAATTTTTAGCTAGACTACCTAAAAAAACGAAAAAGTATTGGCCTTTATCTTTTCTAATAGGTAAATGTGCAGTGTTTTCATTAATATTACATATACTTTTTGAATAAGCATAGGGAAAATAAAGCATCGGACAATTAAAACGGAATATTTTGTGGCTTCTTTTTTGGAAGACTGTCTGTAAGTATTGACTAGCATTTAATATGCCATCCGCATATATTATAGAATAATATTCTAATATATATGATTTTATTCGACTCCGTAAACTAGAATCTTTAATATAGGATGGTAGTTCTGAATGTTCTAATAACTTAATACATGAGCTTTTTACTTTTACAATGTTTCTAAAAACAAAGGCGCAAATATAAATAAAATTAGGGTTTAATTCTTTTAATATTTTATTTTTAGCTTTTCTTTCTTCCTGTGCAGAGCATTTGGGGAAATATTTTATGCTTATATCTGAATTGCATTCTAAGCTGGCCCTATGGCGGTTTTCTAAACAATCTTCCATGATAATAGAGACTTTCCAACCCAATGTTTGTAGATGGTTGGCCATACCAAGAGCTCTCTTAGCTGTAGCTATGTCTTTGATGTCTCCTGTAGTAATAAAGGTGATTTTTTGCATATTTTTTATGGATTCTTTTGAATACAAAATATTTTTGATATGTGATTAGAATGAAGGCCATTTCAATGGGTACTACGTATCTAAATGCTGATTGGGGAGAGAAAAGCATGGTCCATATAAAATCTATTAGAAATGCAACTGTAACGTAAGTATAAGCATCGTTTGTTTTTAATGTTTTTTTTGCCATGTATATTATATAGATAAATATCAGCATCATAGTGAATAAAGCAAATATACCATTCATCATTCCTATACCGATTAGTACGGAGTGAGATGGTATTTCGTCATATAATATATTGTAAATATTATATTTCCCATTGTTTATTTTAGCTTGTAATTTATGATATTTCATACCTGGGTCCTTAGGCCAAGCTCCCCAACCAGTCCATGGCTTATCTGTAAATGCTTGATATCCGACAAAAACCTCAGATCTTCCCATCATTAGTAAATTAATAGGATTATATGGATTTTCTGCTCTAAATAGTTGCTCTGAATTCCCTGATCGAATCTTCCCTTCCAATACTTGATTAACGTAAAAGCAATATGAAGTGTAGATGGAGACGCTTGCTATAATCAAAACGATTTTGAAATTAGCAAAATGAAGCTGTTGTGATGCTCTTTTTATATAGCTTAACAGACCTGTCATGAAAATAATTCCTCCTCCGCTTCTTGCACCTAATATGATAAGGAGAATACCCAGAGTAATAGCTATGTATTCTGTTTTCCATTTTTGTGTTGTAGAGGCTAGAAAAATTAAAGAATAGGACAGAATAGGGACTAATGTGAATTTTAATAATGCGATAAAAGCACTGTCTTCAATGTTTATACTTTCTATATCTTTTCCGAAAATAATAAATCTCAATATTAATCCTAGTAAAGCGAAAGAAATGAGTGAACGGCTTTTTTTTAAATATGTATATAAAAATATAATATGTAAATAAGACAATATATTTATAGCAATTCCTTTAGCGGCACTATTGAAGTTGTTATCAATGGCTATTTCGGTAATAATTTGTATTACAATTAAAAGAGTGTATAAGATAGTAAATCTACCTATTTCTTTATTCTTTCTGAAATTTATTTTTTTTATATAGAAGAAAGATGTGGCAATAAGAAATATTTCACTAATAGATATTTCTCCTATTAAATTGAATTTTATACCATATCCTAATTCAAATAATATAAGTATAATCTTGTTTATCATATTATTTTTTGCAGAAAATCATTGTATCTTTTACTGTATGCTTGTGTGCTGAAAATATTATTTATATTTTCTATTGTGGTACGCATTCCTTTCTGTTTATCTGCTAATATTAAAGCTTCTTTTATACATTTACACAGAGAATCTAAGTTATATGGATCAAAAACTTTTATCCATTCACTATTTGTCATATCTTTTAAAGTTTCTCCTCCTGTAAATTTTGAACAAACTAAAGGCAATCCGGATGCAATAGCTTGAAGTTGTACCATCGCTAAGCCTTCTTGCCTAGATGAAAGAACTGATATTTTAGCTTTTTCAAAATAATGGGTGATTTCAGATTGTTCTACACATCCGATATCTGTGAAATTGCTTTCTTTTGGAAATGGCATACTGCAAGATCCAATATGTAATAGTCTTAATTTTAAATGTTTGCAAGCTTCGGCTAACAGATCACAGCCTTTCATCCAACTCCAATTGCCTACCATGATTATATCGTAATTGTCATTGTTGTTTAGCTTTGTTGGGGGGAAAAGAGAAAGGTCAACACCATATGGATTTATAAAAAGCCTATTAGGAGATACGCCATATTTAATAAATGTATCAAAAACAGAAGATGAAGCGATTGAAATGTAATCTACGAATTCGTACATTTCTATTTCTCTTTTAATGGCATAGTCAGATACCAATGAATAATATGGATTGTTTTTAGTACTATTCCTACTTATATTTTGTTCATCGTAGATTTTTTTTAATTCTAAAGTATGTACACTGCCCCTTTCTAATATCGTAATCGCTTTGTATTTGTTTTTAGCTTTTTTAAAAGCAAAATTGTAGATACTACTCATTGCTATAAAGACATCACACTTTTTCATAAATAATCCAATTAGATGGTCAAGGACAAACCATTCTAATTTCATTGACCAAACAGAGCGATTTGATAATTTTATACATGCTAATACTGGCAGCATTAGCCAAAAAAGTGAATAAGAGCATTTTTTTTTCAAACCAAATGTTTGTAATCGTTTTGTTGGAACATATGAATAGAATCTAACAGTATGTCCTTGTTTTTCTAGTTCTCGTGCTAAATCACAAATGTGAAATCTTCCAGAAGCTGCTATGTTAATAATCATAATCTTTTGTGTATTAAAAAATATTTAAAACCCGCTAGCGGAATTAAATCAGCGCATATTTAATTCTGCCAATCGGTTTTTTATTTTGTTTGTTAATATATTGTAGGATAAACAATGTGTTGATTTTCATGATGATATGAGTGGATAATTCTTTTGTATCCTTTGCATAGTTCCGAACAGCCATGAATTGATCACAAAGTTGTGAAAAAAGTGTCTCAATCTTTTTTATCAGATGAAGTGGCCCAAGGGTTGATATTATAACTTTTATTTTTTGCATGATATTATTAAATTAATTATACTAATATTCATTCACCAAACAACAGCAGGCTCAAAGTCTTGTTCTTATTTAGAAATTTATAAATCATGACTGACAGAAAAATATCTATTGCAGTAAAGCATATTAGTGTGATTAGATTGTTTGTGCTAATATGTAATATCCCATTTATTATTAGAAGTTTCTGATGCAAAACATAAACAGGTAATGTTATTATGCCTATCTTCGCAATTAAAATAGTAATATTTTTAATATTTTGTAAATAGCTTGTTAACCATATAATACAAATGCTTCCACTCAATCCTGCTATAAAACGTATAAAAGCTGATGAATGATAGTCTGTTGTAAAAATGCTATCAGGCATTCGATACATTGAATGTTCAAATGTATAGACTTTCATTGTAGCTATGAATATCAATAAAAATAAAACTCCTATCTTATAAGAACATTTACTCCAATCGTATTTCCTTAGTGCTATTGCGGTAACAAAAAAAGGCATAAGATATTTTAGTTCACGCATCATCCATAATTGGGGAGCGACATAAATCATCAAATAAACACATCCCCAAGCAATATATTTATATTTGGAATAAAATCGTTCTATCACTGCACCTGTTATCTGCAAAATAAATAATAGAGTAAGATACCATGCTCCTGTTAATATTAAATCGATAAAGTATTTAAAATCGAGATGCTGTGAGCTAAATAATTTGCCCCCCCCCTATTAGAAAACAGGAAAATAGTCCCCATATCAAACTTGGCAAGTATAGATGTATAAAGCGTTTCTTTATAAAGTGTGTCATATCTGTTTTTTGAACACTCGGATAAAAAAAATATCCACTTATAAGCATAAATAATGGCATATGAAATGCATATATAGTTTTCCCTATACTCGAGGATTCCCAGTCTGAGTTGAATGTTTGTAAAACATGTCCATACGCAACTAGAATTATTGCTATTCCTTTGAGGAGATCAAAATATATGTTTCTGGATTTAGTATTAGTGACTTTCATTATCTATGATATTTGTCTGATTACTCGTAAACTTTATAGTATACTTTAGCTATGATTTTTTATTTTCTCTGACAGGATATGATAATCATTGCGAAACCTGAATAAATCCGTTATTTTCATTCCTAACAATTTGCAAGAATCAGGAAGTATATATATAGCCATCGCTGTTTCAAAAAGAGTGGTTGCCAATGCTGCTCCATTGAAGCCCCATGCTTTAGATGCAGTGTAACAAACTAATATCGTGAGACATGCCATTGATGTACTGGCTATGGCAAAATGTTTAGGCTGGTTGGTCATTCGATAAGATACGACGCTAGTCCACCAAACTGCATTCATAAATACCCCTATCATGAAAATATTCCACGCAGTCTTATCTACAGACAGTGCATTCTGTGTCCACCAGTTGTATAAGTCCAACCCGATGATACAAAGGATACAGGCACCAATAAAACCGATTATAATAGAAATATCAACAGCTATGCGGAATAGCTTTTGAACCAAGGGCAGATTACCGCGCCCGTATTCAAATTGGAGATCTGGAAAAATCGCAGCATTAATAATGCTGAATATTTGATTCACTGAACGACATACTGTACGTACTGTATTGAATACAGCAACGGCCTCTGCACCTAGTATAATACGGACTACAAATGTAGTACCTTGAAAATAGATGCTTTGCCAGACTGGTGTGGCCAAATATCCTATACCTTTGGTTGTAATCATTTGAATATCATTGCGTTTTACTTTTCCTTTCAAACCATCAAAAGAAATCATCTTTCGTCCTATGATCCAATATAGTGCAGTATAACATATAGCAATTAATAGATGAGATAGAGCAAAACCGACAATGCCGCAGCCTGCATGTAAAATAATAATGCTGACAATAATATTCAATAAGTTATTTCCTGATCCTAAGAAACTTCCAGTAGCAGCTTTGCGTGCACCTCTATAAAAGCCTTCTGCTAACTGTGTATAAAATAAGATCAGTTTAGACGCCATCATCATGGTTACAGCCATTATCGCATCACTTGCAGCAATGACTGATTTGGAGAACCAGCCGGCATAGTCACCTATCATGATAATGGAAGCTGTCAGTATAGTCCCTAACAATACGGTGGACGTAATAACCCAAAAACCACTTTTATATAGATTAACAGCTTGTTGTTTGTTGTCCGATGCGTAAGCTAAAACAAAACTATTACATACGGCAGAGCCAAAACCTAAATCAGAAAAAGCCAATATGCTGGGAACAATGCTTAAGGTGAGCCATTCGCCATAATATTCTGCTCCCCATGTGGTAAGAAAAAAAGGAACTAACAGAAGTTGGTCAAATATGCGTATTATTTTTTGAGCGATATTGGCAAGGCCGTTGTTTATGATACCTTTGGTTATTCCCATATTATATCTTACATCTTAAACATTCAAGTGCAAAGAGTGTTTTAGGACCTTTTACTCCGAATAGTTTGTAAAGTACATACATTAATTTGCTTCGAAAATCATTATGACATGGATGTGCCAGTTGGCCACCATCTTTACCTATAGCCTGTTCTAGTGATTCAAGTTCTATGCACGAACCATTTTCTTTAAAAAGTTCTTTAAAGTGCTGTGATTTATCAGTATTAAATAACACCAAGGAAGATCCTTTTTCTACATTTATTGGCAATTGGGCATTCTTATTATTCCAAAAATCTCCTATTGTAAAATCTGCTGGGCGCTGTCCACCGGCGAAACGGCAACGATAACAACTGTCTCGATAACATTTTCCCCATAAAAAATAAGTCATATAATAATCCTTGTTATAAAAGCCTACAAGGACTTTGGAGCTATCTTCTTTATCACGTTTATATTCCGGCTTATATCTAAATCGGAATGTTGTGAAGTCTTGTTTCTTCTGGGATAACAGGTCTATTACGTATGCTTTGAAATATGGTTGGCTTGGTACTCCATGACATATTAAATCCATTGTTATGAGTTTATTATATTCATGTTGAAGGTAAGACTTTAAACCAGCTACGTGACATGGACAGCCACAAAACAGAACAATTCTGTTGGCTTTAAGGATTTTTTTTACTTTTCGGTAAATATCACCTACATAACTTTGTACGTATTTTGAACCATTTAATTTCTGCAACTCTTCAATGGAATCAATTCCGATGAAGCGGATATTATACTCATTGTCCATTGTGCATCCAAAAACCATTCCTCCTTGATTGATAACATAACGAGCCATTACACCAAAAGCACCTCCACTACTTGCTTGAGCAAGATACTTTTGATTTCGTTCTACAAATACCATTGAATAGGGGAAGTGAAAAGTAGTACGTGCTTTATTTGAAGGGCAGACTTTAGAGCATAGTTTACAATCTACGCATTTGTTTGCGTCTATTTGAGGATAAAGGAATCCTCTCCAATCTGCTTTCATTGTAATCGCATCGTGAGGACAAATATTAAAACAGGCTTCGCAACCGCTGCAATCCTTTCTTCTACAAATATCAATAGCTTTCATTTACTTAAAATAGTTGATTTAAGAACTTTTTACTTTCTGATAAACGTAGTTGAAAAATATTCTCTACATGATTATAATCTATTGGCTTAAGGATTTCGTCATTTAAACTTTGTCCCCATGGAATATATCGGTGAGTTATTCCATAAGTTGATAGTTGTTCAGTATAACGCTGGTTTATATCAGCTGATTTACTTAGTTGTTTTCGTTCAAATACAAACAAATTGCGATGAAATAATATAGAAAATATGGTACAATGAAATGAACTTGTAAAAACAGCTGCTGCATTTGAAATAAGACCTAGAAACTCGGATGGATCTGGACATATAATTATATCATTTTTCATAGTCCATGAATAACCAAACATAGCCATTACTACAATTCTTAAATTTTTTTCTTTAGCATATTTTCGGACTACTTCTTCTTGATGTTTTGTGTTTGGGGCGAAATAGCATAATAGGTAGCTTCCTGCTTCGATACCTTCTGGAAGTTTTGCCATTTTTAGATATTCTTCGCGAGGAATCAACATAGATGGATCAAGTAGGTGTTTGGCTTTAATATGAGGTAATTCTTCATTTAAAATGTCACAAAGTAATTTTTCTCGAACCGCAACTAAATTGAAATCTTTG
Source organism: Phocaeicola sartorii JCM 17136 = DSM 21941 (assembly GCF_054653615.1). NCBI lineage: Bacteria > Pseudomonadati > Bacteroidota > Bacteroidia > Bacteroidales > Bacteroidaceae > Phocaeicola > Phocaeicola sartorii. The sequence goes on along the minus strand of NZ_BAAIFW010000005.1, from coordinate 3,306,643 downwards.
ACATAAGTTTTATACGCTTTGCGTTGTGTAGGTAGTACAGAACCTACTCCTACACTTGGACCGAATGCGGCTTTTATTTTACCTGGTTTGACGTAATCCAAAAAATATCTGCGATTTAACATTGTTGCATTCCAAACTTGGTCACTGCCTACAATAAAAGCATCAAATTTATCATTTAATTTATCAAAGTCCGCTTGCGTTGTAATTCGGTTGGTAAATAGAATCATTTGCCAGAATTTTGATACCCGTTCATCTCTTTTTCGAATTTCGTTAGCAAACTGTTTAGTTAGAATAGCTTCTTCCTTTCTTTTCTTGTTTCTATTTATTTTGTTTTTTATTAATGGAATTAATTGAGTAAAATAGTACATAAAACCACGATTCAGTATGTCGTCTGGTTGATGGATATAATCTATTACTGTTACATCATGGTTTCTATTTTTTAGATAGTGGTAAAGGCCGTAACATTGGAAAAAAGTTCCGGCATTAGGACCTTCATGCCAAGTGGTAATTGCTATTTTCATATATTTCTAATTTCTTTTTTCCCAAGTTTTCCGATAGACTTCGTAATCCCCACCCAATAACGACTCCACTATAAGACTAGAGTGTACGCATTTCCTTTTCTTTAATTCTTTAGCCGGATTGCCACCGACCACAGACATAGGTTCCACATTCTTTACCACTACGCTTCCGCTTCCCGCTACCGCTCCATAGCCTATTTTCCTGCAACTAGGTAATACAAGAACATTGGTTGGAATCCAAGCGTAATCTTCAATAGTGATACCATAATTTTTATGTTCCCAGTCCGGTGAATCTATATTATGTGAGGTTGTGATTATTTCTGTGCCACTTCCTATGATTACATGGTTGCCTATTGTAATGGGTGAACGCATATCCAGTTTACCCGTTTGGATAGAGGTATGGCTACCCACAGACAAGTTACTGTTTACTTTTTTTGCCAGCTCCAAAGGCATAATGACACCTTCTCCGATGCTTGCTCCGCGTTTACGTGCAATTCTTCGTGCACGTGCATATTTAAAGTTTTGTTTCCAACGGATAATAAGGCCTAGCAGGTAGCGTAAACGGCTACGGTCTTGAACATTCCGTTCGTATAAAGTACGATTGTCTTGCATCTTTTTTGAATGATAAAATATGTTTGTTATATGACTATAATCTCATAAAGGTATCATTGTCCCATATTGTCGGTTTTTTCTTATTTCCCTATAAGCCATTGAGCTTTTGTATTTATAAATCGAATAATGGCAAATAATAATACCCACATAATACTCTGTTCGAGAAGCTTATACATAAGCTTGTTTTCAATGAACGGCATGATATAATGAGAGCAAAGTGAAATAAAAAACATGTGCATCATCAATATGACAAGTGTACTTTTCCCTATATATAATATGAATTGTTTGCTTTTTCCTTCTTGCTGAGAGAAAAAGTGGCACAGAGTTAAGATACCTGTTATTCCGATAAAAGCTATGATGATATAATATATCTCTGGATGGGGGATAGTGTTACTACTCAAATCCAGCGATTTTTTTGTGAAGAATACAGAAATGGCAGGAATCGCAAGTAAAATGATTATCCATCTTTTTTTGTGAACGGTGGTTATTTTCTTATTGATTGTATCTTTTAATAAATGCCCTGTACCATAAAAAAATATGGCTATGAATACGCTGCAAATATTGTAAGGTAATACTATGTCTTTATGATGGAGAAAGCCGCTAACGCAGAGGCATCCAATCATCAGCAATATTTTTCCTTTCAGATTGGTTGCTGTTCTATTGATAATGAAATAGAATAGTTCACTTAAGAAAAGAATAAATATAAACCAATAAGCATTGGGTAACTTATATGTTAAGCTTTTTAGAGGATAGTAATCGGGCATGAGCAATGCTGATAACACAAGCATAATACAAGTAAAATATAGGCATGGTAGCAGTAATGTCCGAATCCTTTTTTTAAAGAAAGGTGTAAATTTGGGGTATCGTGAATCGTTGAAGCATAGTCCTGATAACAGGAAAAATAAGGGCATATGGAATGAGCTGATATAATGTCCTGTTATCCCGTGACCATTGATACTGTGACCGATTACAACTAAAATAATACCAATACCTTTGGCTAGGTCGATATATTCTAATCTTTGTGGACTTTGAGTTGAATTTTTCATGCTACTTTTTTTATTCCAATCTATGTAACACTTCTTCCAAATCAACATCTTCAATATCCAAATAGCTACCCTCTTTTTGAAAGTTCAATGTGACTTTGATGTTTGCGGAAGATTTAATGTCTTTTGTACTCCATACATCTCCATACCAGCAATGATCCTCACTATCATAATATCCATAATCCAAGTCTTGATGGCGTACTTTTACTTGAAATTCTACTGTCGGGTAGATTTCCACTGATAAGAACTCTTCTGTATTCTCTATTATGTAATATTGGGATGGGTTTGCGGATACTTCACATGCTGTAATATCTATATCCGAAATATCGGAGAACCCACAAATGGGGGCGTATAGACTTTCATCATCAAGAGTTTTAAGAATGCTATCCTCCCAATCTTTTGTCCAAAGAGGAATCATACTTTCTAATTGTGATTCTAAAGAAGTCAGTTCCGTATCTTCAGCCAATTTTTGACTTACGTATGCTTTGTATTCTATTACTTTTAGGTAGGGACTGTTGTATTTCTTCATATCACCGTCTTGTGATAGAACGATGATTTGTGGAAGTTTGTTTTTTTTACAATATGTTTCGAGAGCTAAAAGTGCGAAAGCATCAGGAAATTCATCTTTCTTTTTCCCCTCACCAAAGGGCTTTTCTTTGCTAAAGTATTTACCAAATATAATATCTACATCTGTGCAATAATCGTAGCCTAATATGTAGGTGTTGGAATGAGTGAGGAATGCTTCTAATGATGTGGAAGCTATCTTGTCCATTTCTTTTTTGGAACTTGTATTGCAATATTGGTCGTATCTTTCGTCATGTTTCAATACACAGTTTCCCTTGTCTGTTACTGCATTAAAGGCATGTCGCATATCTGTTTGGATATGATGCGCTATTTCTTTTTTGATGATTTCCGGCATCAAAATGTTGATACGTGATTTGGCTGCCAGATTACATAAGGTTGTTATCCGGTTTTTCTTCAAAAAGTAGTGCTCGGATATAAAAACGTTTGTATCAATAAAAATTATATCTTTTCCCATATAGCATCTTATTTATATCTTCGACAGAACATCCCGTCTCATCCGCGATTCTTTTTATCACTTCCGGCATTTTGTCCGTAACCGTAGGAGGCATTATAAGCTGGTTGAATTCTTTTTCAAAATATTCAAAGTCAGGTGATGACCATGATTTTTGAAAATCCAATACTCCTTTTCTTCCCTCCGTAGTATCAGCCGGATAAATGTTGATATCTTCATTGTTTTTCACTTTTACCAATACAGTCCTGACGGAATCATCCGGTTGGGGGAGATGCAAAAGCATGGCATAGTCATAGATTGACTTTCTGCTGATAAAATAACGGTTCTTTTCTTCCATGTGTAAGTAGTAAGCGCTAACTGTCTTTTATTTATATATATTAATTATCGGTTATTTACCGTCAAGAATGATTTCAATTTTAACATTAACGATTGCTTTTTATACTAGAAATGCCTTAGGAGCGTATGTTGACTTATATCAGAATCCTCATCATTCATCTTCTCCCCTTAGTGATTCTTCTTTTTTGTAATTCCCGGCAGGACTATAGTAATAAGATGTTCTTTTTATAGTAACACTATTAGTTTGGTATAATTCTTCTCTATATTTATGGTCAACCGGATATTTGATAGAAAGCAATGGATATTCGGTAATTTTCACCACTCGGGAACCATTTATTATACTGTCGCGTTTTAAAGTTCCTTGGGTAAAGTTTCCTGTATAAGTTTTTTTTAATAGAGAATCGACAAAGATGCCTTCTCCTTCAAAATACCCCTTGCTCAAGTTACCTGAGTATGATGATCCGTTTTTCAGCTTGAGGAAGTTGTAACCTGAAAGTGGAGTGTTATTATTGTCTTTGAATCCATTGAATGTCTCATCTATATCGTAACCGTAAACGTATGAGGGCATTTCCACTTCAACTACGGTGTGAAAAATTATTTGTCCGTCTTTTCTTATCGGATCGTCTTTTGTATACCGTGCTATCCAAAAAATCTTCTCTTGTTTTTTCTGTATTTCGTAGCTTCGGCAATAAAAGTGACATTTTTTCGATGAATATATGTCTTCATATTTATAATAGCCGATTCGGAGAATCGAATTTTCTTTATTTATATCGGAGTTTCTTATGAGTATTTTGTTACGGATGAAATTTAAGTCATAAAAATATTCTCGGTCTCTCTTTTCTTGTTTGTCTATAAAAACGACAAGTGGTGAGATGTTTGGAATAAAGTCCGGTTCTAATACATCAATCTTAAACTCAATTCCATTTCTTGTGGTTTGTGGCTGATGTATTTTGATAAAATTGGAATCAGTTTCCATAATGGTATAACTAGACGATTGGCGGTTGAATTTGTAATCATTGGGAAATAGGGCATGATATTTGTTTTGACGGATGAAATATCCGGCTATAACACCCAATGTAAAGATAATGATAATAATAATAATATAGCTTCTTCTCTGTCTCATTTTTTTGTGTGTTAATAAAAAGTTTTTGAATAGAATATGAGGGGCTTCGCTTGGTATAGGTCTTCTTTTCTGAAGTATCCTACTTCAATATGACAGGAAGGATATGTTTTTATCTTTATCTTGTTTTTGCCGAAATGAAGGAGATGTCGGGATCTGGATATGATTTCTTTTTTGTGACCGGTTCCTTTTAATATGATAATTTGTAATGGAGACAATTCTTCCAGTAATTTTTTATTCTTTACCATTGCTTCCAGTTCTACAGTTCCATTTTTCTCTTTTCGTTTGATGATCTCTATCTTTGCAGGATTTATGGATGCGCTGGAATACGGAAAAATTTGCAAGGAAAACGGATCGTTGATTAATCTGTTTTCTTTATAGAAGCCATATCCTGTCAGGATGCCGCAAAAGAAGGCTGTCACTCCGATAATTCCCCCCAATATTATTGCTTTACAATATGTTATTTTTGTATATTTCATGAATTGTAAATGCTTTGAATATAGAAGTATGTCAATCTGATGACAAGGGTTATGATGCCGGAAATACACAAGGTGATAAGGGTCGTCAGAATGAATACCCTTGATTCCTGTAAAGGAGCGTAGGAGATGAAGTTGACAATGGTGCTGATTCCGTTTTGATTGATTTTCTCCCACGATGTAGACTTGGCATATCTTATTTCCGAAAATGTATTATCTTCTGGCAGAGGATGTGTATTTGTCAGTTCCACTGGAATCCCGAATTTGATGTCAATGGATTTACATAGGTCTTTTATGAACGTTCCATTGAATTTTAGTCTCAGACATATTTTTGACATATCATAAGGAGCCCATATATTTAGTGGATAGGAAAGGTGCATTTCGTTACAAATCTCAAAATAATCTTTGTATTGGTTTACTTTTTCACGATAAAGAGTATATTCTAAATCTATGAATTGAGACATATCTTGTGAGATTGTCGGATCTGTGCTTTCTATTTTGTCATAGTGCCATATTGATGTTCCATATTGTTTGTTTTTCGTCAATATTGATTTTTTCTTGATTGGGGTTTTGATATTATTTTCAAATGTAATTTTTTGTTTTGTATATCCGTAAACGCCTTCCAGTATCCATTGGTCTGATAAGTAAAATTTGTATGGCTGGCTCTCCATTATTTTATTTCCTCGAACTCCGTAGGTGAATCTTAGATTCAAATAGTTGTCGGGTGGAATAACTTCTTTTTCAGGTGATTTTTTTTTCTTTCCTGTCTTGTGTTTTTCCATATACTGGGGAAGATGAATTCTATACCCATCGAATCTATCCGTATGTTATCAGATTTTTCCAACTCTATAGTATAATGCCACTCTGGGGTGCGTGTGATCTTTTTGTAAAGGTGAAAAGTCTGAATACAAATTCCTGATAATATAGCTATTCCAATTCCGTATTTCCATATTCTGTGTAACAGTATGCGTTTTACGACAAGGTGTATGAATGCTCTTATTCTATGTTTTATGTTTACATCTTTTACGCGATTCATTTTGTGTTTTCTGAAAGTCGGGATATGAGAGTTTCCGAGTAATCGGAGGCTTATTTATTGGGCTTTAAACAATGAATCGTGTTTGTTGTTCCTTAAATCATCAATAATGAGTTGTACACAACTTATCAATTCCGGTAAGTGCTTTTTGATAATATTGAAAATTTGTTGTGGGTCAACATTTCCATATTCATGTGATATAATATTTCTACATCCAAATACACCTCTCCAATACACCTGTGGATAATGGCAAAGTAGTTGGGAGGCAGTCCAATCGTCTACCTTTTTGGCTGTCTCACCTATAACCTGTACAAGCATACAGGCGGCATCAAACTTTTCCATTCTTTCAGGAGAGGACAAAAAATCGTGAACATTGACAATAGACCGATTACGTTCTATTACTAATTGCGATTTTTCAATCATCAACTCTAAATATTCTATTACTATATTTTTAGATGTAGATCGCATCTTTCAGAATATTTTGTTTGAAAGAATTTCGTAATGAATCTCTGAAATTGACTATGTCAATCTTGAAATGGATCAGTTGTTCCAATTCTTCTTTGATTTTTTCTAAAGTGAAGAAGTCTGGTTCTTGCAGGGTGACAAAGACATCCAAATCACTTGCTTCATCTTGTTGGTTTCTGGCAAATGATCCGAATATACCTAAAGACTTGATTCCGTATTTGTGGGCGGACTCTTGCTTGAATCTTTTTAGTATATGAATGATTTCCGTTGTACTTTTCATGTCTGCTTGAATTATTCAAGAACCTAATTTTTGCAAAGCTACAAATTCCCCTTCACATTTCCTAGCGTCCGCCTTGCTTATTTCCTGGTGCGTTTGCTTCTTCCCGGTAACTTCGCTTCGAAGTTCGTGTTCCGGAAAAGGAAAAGAAGCGTTGGGAAGAATAGTCTGTATCAACAGATTAAGCGTGTCCGTTGTCATTGAAGACGTTTTTCAATTTATTGTAAATACCAAATAGTATATCTGTTTTGGAAAACAGTTCATTCAAAATGCCGGCAACATCTGTTTCAAGTAAGGGATAATCGTGTGAAATCTCATTTCTCAGCTCCCGTATATAAGTCCATTCATCGGCACTTGGAATAATAAGATAACGTTCCAGACGATTCAGAATGTCACGCATAGGAAGTGCTTTGATGTCTTCGTCCAGGTATTCCAAGATGTAGCGGAATATTTTTGCCCCCATGGCGTCCTGCAATTTGGAAAAGCGGAATATGAATTGGTCTATGCAGCGGACTTGTTCTGCATTCAGATTGGAATAGCAATCCGCAGACATGGGAATACTGACTCCTAATCCTTCAAGAGCCTCGTTGATACGAAGGATATGCTTGTCGCATACCTCAAATTCCCGTTCCAGGCGTTCTGTTATTTCTTTTTTCTTCTCTGTCATGTCAGCTGTATTCCGTTTTTTAAAGCTTCCTGCACTACCGGTGAGTCCTCATGATCACCGATGATATCAATCTTTTGGTCGCCCAAAAGCATCTTCAGGCGTGCGACCATGCGGATGCGTGCCAATACGCCTTTCTTTTCTCCTGTGCTGCGGATTAATAAATCAATGTCTCCTCCGCGCTTTTCGTCATCCAGACGGGAACCGAAGAGGTACACTTTCACGGTTTCACCATAAATTTCTTTGGCTACTTGGATGATGGTCTGTATTTCTTTAGGTTGCAAACGCATGCATTTATTCTCCTTTCTCACCGCAAAGCTACAAATTCCCCTTCACATTTCCTAGCGTCCGCCTTGCTTATTTCACCTTCTCCACAAACCCCACCGGCATATCCACTCCCGCGCATCCCAGCAACTCCAGCCTCACCACCACCTTGGTCTTTCCGTTCATCTCCACCAGCTCCCCTTCAAATCCGGTCAGTGGTCCTTTCACCACCTTCACCCATTCGCCGGGCGACAGGGGGGAGGCGCATATCTCCACCGCCTCTTCGCTGTAGTCCAGCATAAATTTGAAACGTTCCATCTGTTCGTCCGGAATCACTGCCGGGGCATGCTCGCCGTGCAGCACCATATACCGGCTCACGGCCGACAGGGTGAGTACCTGCGAACGTTCCGCGGCATTCACGTGGACAAAAATCATCATGGGGATCACCACCCGTTCTATTTTCTTCTTCCGGTAAGTCCATTGGCGGATTTCTTCCTGTATGGGCAGAAAGTTCTCTATGTTCATTGCAGTCAGCCGCTCGGCTGTCTTCTTCTCGTGGTGGAGGCGGACATACGCCACTAGCCATTTTTTCATGTTCGGGGGAAGAGGGGGGTAATGTTAGATTGTTCTGATAAATGAAAGAAATGATGCCTTTATGGCACGCTACGCTGTTACCTGTGACATTCCTCAGGTAAGCTTGTGTTCATTTTTGATGCAAATATAGACAATATTTTACGATAACAAACTATTTGTTCTCAAAAAATGAAAAAAATAATGGGAATAACATTTTTATTTTTACTTTTGCAACTTTTTATTTTAATTGATATTAACATGATGGAAAAATTAAAATTTATGAGAAAAATCATGGCAGATTACAGTTCTTCTACGAACTGGAAAAGCTGATGGAGATTTATCGCCTGTCGGGAGTGGGATATACTGATGAGGAGATGAGGGTACTGAAACATATCTGCAAAGTTACCTTGGCGGATATAAATGAGTTTGAACGGAGGAAGGAGAAAGAGAAAAAGGAAAGGAAGAAAAGAGAGAAGGACCTGGGAAAAGGAAAGGAGAAAAGACAGGAGAAAGGAAAAGAGAAAAGAAAGGGCAAGGGAAAAGAGAAGGATACGGGAAAGCCTGAAGGATAAAAATACGTTAAATTCCGCACCTCCTCTTTTTTGTACACTTCCAATCTGTCAAATGTCTGGTTTACAGGTTTTTGTTTTTTGCAAGTGTACAATTTTAACTTTTGATGGCGTGGATTTGCACTGTAACTTTGCTCCCATTGTGGAAGGAAAATCCTTCCTTTTGATAATTTAAACCGATAAATAAATGGTTTATACCGATTTATGTTCTTTTTACTTCTCGGTGTTCGATGAACATTCCATAGAGATGAGTCTGGAAGATTTTGTGGGATACATACGCAGCGAGCGTTGGAAAGCGCAAACCGAAGACTATCAGCGGCTGATGGCCGAAGGCAAGGATGTGGAGGCCAAGAAGTTAAAGAGAAAATTAGCGGCGATGGTGATTGCAGGTCGTTGCAAAGGCAGACATGCCGAAAGAAATCTGGATCAGTGGAGTGGGGACAGTATGTTCGATGTGGATCATTCGCATGGCCGCATACCGGAATTCTGGCAGATTTTGAAAGGGGTCGGCTGGGTGAAGGCTGCCTGGCGCAGTGTCTCGCATGACGGGCTGAAGTTCGTGGTGCGTATCGAGGCGGAGAATGCCGACGAATATCGTCTGGCATACGCTGTCGTGGCATGGCATATAACTCAGATTCTGGCTTTTCCTTGCGACATGAGTTGCAAGAATCCCACCCGGCCCTGCTTCGCGTCATACGATCCGGAGGCTTTTTTCCGCCCGGGCACCGAAGTGTTTCCCTGGCGCCGGTTTGTGGCGGAGCACCCCGGAAAGGTGGAGGAGATTCTGAAAGAATTAAAGGTGAAGACTGGCGGAAGCGGACGAAGAACGGAGGGGGATTCTCTGAAAGAGGGAGCTTCCCCGACAGAGGCAGAGGTGTCCGGCCCCCGGACTCCGGCTTCGGGACTCCTCGTCACTTTCTTCAACGAGTTTTTGGCGCACAATCCTTTTATGGATGGCAAGAAGAACGAGTTCCTGCTGAAACTGGGACGCGTGGCCCGTTACAAGGGGCTGGATGAGCAGGAGTTGTCCCGACTGGAGGAACTGGCCGTGGAAAGACTGGCCGGCAAGGACTGTGCCGCCACGGACATCCCTCCGCGCATCGACTCCGGATACCGTTATGCCGACGTGACTGCGCCCCCCGAAAAGCCGTTTTCCGGGGTCCACAAGGTCCAGGGTCCATCTAGGTGGTTATCTGGTCCCGGCAAGGATAGTGAAGACGCTGAGGAAGAGGCGTTTGAATCTAATAAATTGCGTCGTGAGGTTTCGTACCTGCCCGATGAGTTGTTCGACCGTCTGCCTGACTTCCTGAAGCGTGGCTTGGCGCATGTCCGCAATCGGCGTGAAAGGGATATTTTGTTGCTCTCCATGATTACCAACATCAGCGGTTGTCTGCCGGGGGTGAGGATGAACTATGGAGGGTTGCTTTATTCTGCCGACCTTTATCTGGTGGCTCTGGCCGGTTCGGGCAGGGGAAAGGGAGTGATGCAGCTGGCCGCTCTTCTGCCCGGAGCCATTCAGGAGTATTACGACGGGTTGAACAAGAAGGATGCCCGCGAGTATAAGCAGAAGCTGCTGAAGTGGAATCTGGAAGAACGGCTGGCCGTTCAGGAAAAACGGGTGCCCGATCTGGACAAATGCCCCGAACCGCCGGTGGAGCGTATCTTGAAGGTGTCTCCCAATATCTCGAAGAGTCAGCTGATACTGGCTCTGGAGGCAGGCGGACCTGTCGGTGTGGTGATGAACGCTCCCGAACTGGATATGGTGAGTTCGGCCATGTATCAGGAATGTGGGAAGCATGACGATGTGATGCGTGCCGCTTTCCAGCACGAGGAGGTGGGGTCTTATTTCAAAGTGGACCATCGGAGTATTGTCGTTCCTGATCCCCACTTCGCGCTATGCGCCTCGGGCACTCCGGCACAGTTGCATAAGTTCATCTCTTCCTTGGAGAATGGCATGTACAGCCGTGTGGCTTTCTATGTAGGGCAGGCTTCCTGGGAGTATAGGTCGGCCAATCCCGGCAAAGGCCGGCTGGATATGCGTGCTTATTTCAAGGAGATGAGCCGGGAGTTGCTTCGTATGTTCATTTTCCTTTCGGGATCGCCCACCGAGGTAGTGTTCACTGAAGAGCAATGGAAGGAACATGAGGAATGCTTCCGCACATACCTCAGAGAGGTGGTGGCGGAGGACGATGATTCTCCGGGGGCCATTGTGCTGCGTCACGGACTGATAGCGTCGCGTGTGGCCATGGTACTGACAGCGTTGCGCAAGTGTGAGCCACAATGGAATACTTCGGAATGGACTTGTTCGGGCGAGGATTTCCGTACAGCGATGCAGATTACGGGGGTGTTGCTGAATCACAGCCTGTTGCTTTCCACTTCTATGGATGATTCCGCCAAAGCGCTGAAGCCGCTGAGCGAGTTTTTCAAGGTGCGTCCCGTCTTGCGAAGTCTGCACCGTGAATTTACTTATTCGGAGTGGGTGGCGGCTGCCATAGAGCTGGGGATATCCCGTTCATCGGCCAAACGCTATTTATCGCGTTTGGTAGAGTGTCATCTGGTTGAAAAAGAGGGTGCTAAATATCGGAAAACAGGCCGTTCGGGGGCCAGATAACCACCTAGATGGACCCTGGACCCTTTGGACCTTGGGGGTAAGTGAAAAAGTCCCTGTTACCTTTAATGGCAGCAGGGACTTTTGGGTATAAAACACCTCTTTCCTGAAAACAACAGGAGCTTTTCCGGAAACAACAAAGTCTTTGAAAAAAACAACAAGGTCTTTGAAAAAAAGAACAGGAGCTTTTTTGAAAAGAACAAGACCTTTTCTGAGAACAACAAGGTCTTTTTGAATGAACAGTTATTTCTAGGGTTCTCCCAGATGTTTCACGATGATGGCCACTTCGTGTTTCAGAAAACTGTGGCGGTATTTGTTGTAGCCGGCCTCATTCAATTCCTTCTGCAGCGGCATATTCCTCTGCATCCAGCGATACAGGGTTTGCAAGGCTGCCGCGGCGGTTCGTCCGGGGCTGTATAGTTCTGCCAGTTCCGCTTTGTCGTACGCTTTGATAATAAATGCTTTTTCTTCTTGAATCATGTCTTTTCTTTCTTTTGATTGTACTGTAAAGATAAGGAAAATATACCTGTTCTCCTATTTTATATGTAAGTAATTCTCGACATTTTTCTACATTTCCCTACGAGGTTCTACGATGCTCCTCAAATGCCGACAGTATGCTTCCGGCTTGTGGTATCTTTGTGGTGTAATCAATTTTTTAATTATTCATTCTAAATTCAAACAAAATGGCAAGAACAGTTTCTTACTCGGTGGTAAAGCGTAACAATCCGTTTGATCAGGATGCGGCGCCTAAGTTTTATGCACAGGCTCAGTCCAACGGGCATGTGGAGATTCGCGAAATGGCGGATCGTATTCAGAAAACCTGTACGGTGACGCGTGCGGATGTGATGGCGGTGCTTGTGGCTTTGGAAGATGTGATTATGGAGGCGCTGGAAGGGGGCGAGATTGTGCGGCTTGCCGATCTGGGCACTTTCCAGATAGGTCTGAGCGGCATCGGCGCGGATGCGGAGGATACGTATGATGTGGCAATGATCCGGAAAGCGCGTATCAATTTCCGTCCGGGTATTGCGCTGCGTGGCATTCTGGCAGCGCTGAAATACACCAAGGTGGATAAGTTGCCGGTAAAGGCGAAAGAGGAGCAAAAGCCTGCCTGAGTGTAGGACGGACAGATGTTTAATTTTTTAAAAAGAACGCTAAGATGAAAGGTAAATCTATTTGGAGTACTATCTTGAAGGTAGTGATTGCAGTGGCTACGGCCATTGCGGGTGTGGTAGGAGTAAGCTCTTGTGTAGGAGGATGAGGGCGGTTGATCTGATAGTTGTCCACTGTTCCGCCACAAGGGCGGACAGGGACTTCACCGAACACGATCTGGAGGTGTGCCACCGCCGGCGGGGGATGAACGGGCCCGGATATCATTTCTATATCCGTAAGAACGGGGATATAAAAATGACCCGTCCTGTCGAGAAAGTCGGAGCGCATGCGCGCGGATACAATGCGCGGAGCATCGGAATCTGTTATGAAGGGGGGATCAGTCAGAGCGGTCGCCCGGCAGATACGCGGACGGTGTGGCAGAAACATTCGCTGCGTGTGCTGGTCAGGGTGCTGCTGGCGGATTATCCCGGTTGCAGGGTCTGTGGTCACCGGGATTTGAGCCCGGATGCGGACGGAAATGGCGAGATAGAGCCTGAAGAGTGGGTGAAGCAGTGTCCCTGCTTTGATGTGTCGAAAGAAATGTATAGTAAATAATACTTATACATAAATGCATGACAAGACTGGTTCTTTTCTGTTATTGTTAAAATATTAACATTTTAGGAAGAGAATCAGTCTTGTCTTATTATGTAATGAATAATGAATTTATTTTTTATTTACATTTCCCGCACCGTATCCATAGCCGTAGCCATATTTTTTTCCATAGCCGTAATACTTGCCATACTTGCCGTATCCATAATAATATCCGTACTTCTTTTTCTTCATGTCCAGTCCGTTGATGACGGTACACAAGTTGGGCAGTTTTTTCTGTTCGCTCAGCTCGTTTATCAAGGTATAATCGGCTTTATGGGTATAGTCTGCCCGGCATACGTAGATGCTGACATGGGCCACCCGGGCAATCAGCTGGGTGTCGGTCACCATGCCGATGGGGGCGGTGTCCAGAATGACATAGTCAAAGTGTTCCTTCAGTATTCCGATGGCCTGGGGCAGGGAATCGCGTGCCACCAGTTCGGTCGGGTTGGGCGGGATAGGGCCTCCGGGCAGAATGTACAGGTGGGGGTTGATCGTGGAAACCTGTACCAGCGACATCAGGTCGGTATGTTCCGGATCGGCCAGAAACTGGCTGATGCCTTGTTCCTTGTGCGACAGCAGGAAAGCCTTGTTCAGTCCCGGCTTGCGGATATCCAGCCCCACGATCACGATTTTCTTTCCCAGCAAGGCCAGACTCGCCGCCAGGTTGGAGGCGGTGAAGGTTTTGCCTTCTCCCGTAGTGGTGGAGGTGAGCAGGATCACTTTCTCGTCATGCTTCATCATATAAAGCACATTGGTACGTATATTACGGAAGGTTTCGGCCATCAGGTCGTTTTGGTTTTCCTGTACCACGATGGCTCCCTTCGAGGGCTTGTCTTCGGAAAGCGGTATGTCGCCGATGATGGGTAGGGAGGTGATTTTCTCTACATCGGCGCGTCCTTCTATCTTGTATTTAAAGAGTTCGATGATATAGATCACGGCCACCGGCAGGGCGATTCCCAGTATCAGTGCCACCAGATAGATCATCTTTCCTTTGGGCGATACGGGGATGGCGTCTGCCAGTGCTTCGTCTACCATGCGGGCGTTGTTGGCGGTGGATGCCAAGGTGATGGCGTTCTCCTCGCGCTTTTGCAGGAGCATCAGGTAAAGTCCCGCCTTGATTTCCTGCTGGCGCGAGATGCTCACCAGCTGGCGTTCCTGTCCCGGTGCGCTGGTGATGCGTCCGGCATATTTCCCAGCCTGGCGTTCCAGATCCGCCTGGGTGATGGACAGCCCTCTCTGCACGCTGTTGATGGTGGTCTGCACATTGCTGCGCATGGCGCGGATGCTGGCGTCCAGGTTGACCACCACCGGGTTGTTCTCCTGCGAGGAGCGGAGCAGGCGCTTGCGTTCCAGCAGCATTTCGTTGTAGCGGTTTATCAGCTCGGTCAGTCCGGTGTCCGTCAAGCCTACATTGACCGGGAGTACTTCGTAGGCGTGATCCGGATTGTTGGCGTAGTTGGCCAGGAATTGTACCAGACGGAGCTGGGTGCTGTTCTCGGCGCGTTTCTTTTCGTATTCCGAATTTTCACTCAGTGCCAGTTGGGCGTCGCTTTTCAGGTCGGTCAGTCCGGCATCGCGCTTGAAGGTTTCCAGTTCCTGTTCGGTGGTTCCCAGTTCGCCGTTGATGATTTTGATGCGCGCGTCAATGAATTCCGCGGTCTTGGTGGCCACTTCGTTCTTGTCGTCGTTGGCGTCACGGTTGTAGATTTCCACCAGTTTGTTGAGGAAGTCCATGCCGCGTTGCGTATGGGTGCTCTGCACGGTGATTTGTGCGATGGTGGTGGACTTGGAGGTAGGCTCTATGCTCAGCGCTCCCCGGTAACCGCCCGCCACGCTGCGGGGGGAGGAGACCGTGGCGATGATTTCCTGTGTGTTTTTTACGGTGGTGGAGTCCGTGGGGTTGAAACTGAAAGTTCCCGACGGGGTGGTGAGCAGGGCGGGCAGCTTGTCGAATTGCTTGCTGTATTCCTGTTCTCCTATCCGAATGGTCACATCCAGTTTGTTGCCTGGCTGCAAGGTCAGGTTTATGTGCGCCGGTGCAGGAAGTTTCTGGGCTTCCTCGGGGGTGATCCATACTTTGACCGGAGCGTTTTTGTAAAGCTCGATGTCGTGGAAACGGCCTTTTGCCGCATAGCTGATGTAGAGGTCGAGTTCTTCCACCACTTTCTTGATCAGCGTGCGCGATTGCAGGATTTCCACCTCATTGTCAAAGTTGCTGATGGAGGAATAGAATCCCAGATCCTCCAGGTCGGCCAGGCCGGTGCCCGTCTTGCTGCTTTTTTCGTTGTCCTTGATGATGACGGATGCCGAGATGTTGTACACCGGCGGGGTATAGCGCAGGTAGAGCCAGGCGCCTGCCATGCATAGCAGGATGCAGGCCGCGAACCAGGGCCAGTGGATGGCGTATTTGAAAAGAATCTCCTTGAAATCGGTCTTTTCTTCTTTCTCTTCCAGGTAGAGTTCGTCGTATAAATCTTCTTTCATAGGTTTGTTTATTTGGCAATGGTTACTATCAGGCTGACCAGTGAGACGAGGGTGCCCACTACCGAGAACCAGATGGTGGTGCTGTTGCTGATTCCCGCGTTTCTGGCCTTGGTCTTGTTGGGGGTGACATAAACCACATCGTTCTGCTGGAGGTAGTAGTAGGGGGACGAGATGATGTCGGCGCCATTCAGGTTCAGCGGGATGATCCGGCGGCTGCCTTGCGCGTCTTCGCGGATCAGTTTCACCTGGTCGCGCTGTCCGTATATGGTCATGTCTCCCGCCATGGCCAGTGCCTCCATGATGTTTACTTTTTCATTGGTGATGGTGAAGGTGCCGGGGCTGGTTACTTCTCCCATCACGGAGATTTTGTAGTTGGCCATGCGTACATTCACGATGGGGGTTTCCTTGATATAGGCTTTCAGCTTCTCCTTGATCATGCTTTCCGCCTGACTTTTGGTGAGTCCTCCTATATGCAGTGTTCCCAGTACGGGGAAGTCGATGTCTCCGTTATTGTCCACCAGATACTGTTGCAGTGCTGGCTGGCTGGTCAGGCTCTTGCTGTTTGCCGTGATGGGGGTGGCTACCGTCAGGTTAAAGGGGATGGCGGCGTCGGGGTCGCTGGTATTTACTGTAATGGTCAGCAAATCTTTGGGCATGATGTGTGCGTCGTACAGGGGTGTCCGTTCAGGGGTTCTGTCCAGGTACTCGGATCCTTGCAGATAGGGCACCTCCTTGTAGGCGTTGCAGCTGCATAGCAGCAGTGTGGCTAGCACGAGTAGGGTACATTTCAGTCTTCTCATTTTGACTCTTGGTTATTTTTAGATTTTCAATTATTAATTCTTTTTTCAATAAGCTTTCTTGTCCTTCCGGAGCGCGTTTATCACGGTTTTGTACACGATGTACAGGTCGAGCAGGACGGACCAGTGCTCCATATACCATATATCGGCCTTCACACGTCCTTCCATGTCTTCCAGCTCCCGGGTCTCGCCACGGAATCCGGTCACTTGCGCCCAGCCTGTGATGCCGGGCTTGATGAAGTGGCGGACCATGTATTTATTGATGATGCGGGAGTATTCCTCCGTGTGTTTCAGCATGTGGGGGCGCGGGCCTACCACGGACATGTCTCCCAGCAGTACATTGATGAATTGCGGGAGTTCGTCGATGTTGGTGCGGCGCATGAAATCGCCGAACCGGGTCTTTCGGGGGTCGTTGAGGGTGGCCTGCAAGGTGTCCGAGTCCTTGTTTACTTTCATGGAGCGGAACTTGTAGCACCAGAATTCCTTGTTGTCCACTCCGTTGCGCTTCTGTCGGAAGAATATGGGGCCGGGGGAGGTGGTCTTGACGGCCACCGCTACTATAAGGAATAGGATGGGGAACAGCGTGCATAGGAAGAGCAGGGAGAAGACCACGTCAAATAGACGTTTTGCCAGTCTGTTCTCTATTTTTCCCAAAGGCTCTTTGCGGATACTGAGAATGGGGATGCTGCCCATCATTTCGAAATGCATGTGGTGGCGCAGATAGTTGCGCACATTGGGCACGCTGTAGAAATGGATCAGGTTGTTCTCGCAATAATTGATGACCGGCACGATGTATGCGCTCAATGCCGAAGGCAGGCAGCAGTAAAGCTGGTTCACTTTGTTGTGTGTCAGGTAGGCGATGACTTGTTCCGGCTTTCCCAGATAGGTGCAACTGGCGGGGAACTTGGCGTTGGGGTTCGTGTCGAAGTAGCCCAGTACCCGGTATCCGGAGGTGGAGTCGAAAGTCATTTCGTGGTAAAGTTCGGCTATGTTTTCTGTGCTTCCTAGATAGAGGACGGTACGGAAATTGCCGCCACGGCTTCTGTATAGCTGTATGATGTAGCGGAAGAGCAGGCGATAGACCGTGATGCAGACGGTGAGCAGGATGAAATAATAGATGAAAAACCTTTTGGAATCTATTTCAAACTCGGAAAATACCAGCAAACTGGTCGATAAGATAGAGAAAAAAAAGATATTGCGGAGTACCCGGAATACGATTTGGTCGGCACGGGTTCCCCGGCGGTGCAGTATGACGCCTCCTGAGAGGGCACACACAAAATAGCATAGACTGAATAGAGTTAGAATTTGGGGTAAAGCACCATTATAGGCTCTTTCCCCAAACCACTCGTTCCATATTAAATTAAATGAGATGAAAAGTATATTCAGTATGACTAAATCGCCTAAAATGACTGCTAATTTTAGCACGTTGTTGAATCTCCGGATTTGTATCATAGGTTATTTTTTTTTGATGTCAGATTTATGTAATGCTCCTTTTAGGTGTACTATAAAGATGTCGCTTTTTTTCTTTTTGATGCTATTCTGTTACTTTGTAAGTAACGGAAAATGGACTAAAGGATCAATTATATAATAAAGATTCGGCTGTTTTTATATCTCAGCAATAGATAACAGCTTGAAAAAGAATGAATTTGTTACATTGCGTTAACTGCGGTAAACGTAATGTGTATTATCACATTTTTTTATTCCCACTCGCTTTATAATTGTTCGTCTTATTATTGCTTTTTATCCCTTATATGGCCTTTTTTATTAAAATCCGGAAAAAAACTAGGTCTTTATTTGTTTGCTAATAGTTATTTGTCTATTTTTGAACCCAAAATATTTTCCGTTACTTACAAAGTAACAGGAAATAAAATATCTGATATTCAGTGTTTTATCTATCTACTCCATCCTCTTCCCATTTTTTGAGACGTATGAAATTATTTCATCATTGGCTTTATTTATCTCTTCATTTTTAAAGTTTTTCAAATATGTTTTTGTCACATTCACTGACGAATGCCCGAATGCGTCGCTGATCAATTGTTCTGAGAAATTACAATATTTGGCAAGGGTGGCCCAAGTATGCCGGGTGGTGTATGAACTGACTTTGTTTGTCACTCCGCATTTTTTCGCCAGTCTGCTTAATTTATAATTCATTGTTCGCAGTGCCTTCTGGTATTCTATATATAGATCCTCTCCGGTTTTTGTTCCGCTGAGAATGGGAAAGAGATAAGGGGAGTCTTTGTTGGTGTTCCGGTATTTGTTTATCAGTTCCATGGCAGTTTCCGGAACATCCACCGTTATGTCTCCGCCCGTCTTGTGTCGGCGATAGGAAATGGTATTATCTTTCAAGTCGTTTTTGTGGAGGTAGGCCAGATCGACAAAAGGCATTCCGCGCAACTGGAACATCAGATTGGCCCAGGCTCTGCACTGTATCAAACCTTCCGGTAATTCTTTCACGGGGATTTTGTTCAGCAACTTGTATATCTCTTCCACTTTCAGCGCACGTTTTATATTGTTCTTCACTCCGGTATAGACATGCTGGAATAAAAGGGGATTCTCCACGACTATTTTCTTTTCCACTGCCTTGTTGTAAGCTACGCGCAGCATCCGCATATAGGTGGAAACGGTGTTCCAGCTCAGTGGTTTGTTGCGCAGGTGTGCCTCAAAGCTCTTCAGATTGGCCCTGTTGAGCTGGTGAAAGTAAACCGCCTGGCCTCCGCAGAATTCACAGAATGCATTCAGGGCACTCTGATAGATGTGTGCCGTGCTGTAACGTTGTTCTTCTTTCAGCTTTTCTATCAGCTTGTCCATAAACTCATTGAATTTTCTTTTCTTTTTCATAAGACTCCGTTTTTTTATAGATTTTACAAATGAATAATACTCTTAGTGAAATCGAATATAAGCTGAAATGTTCGAAATAGAAAAGATATTTGGTAAATTATGTCTGATTTATGTTGGTTCTCAGAGTGATTGTCCCTTGGCAAGACAAGTGTGTGAAGGGGCGGACCGGGTGTGTTTTGACGATTGACGAAGGTTTTGTGAGTACGCCTTGTTATTTTTCCCGTCTCACTATAACTAATTTAAGTTGAAAAGAATGAAAAAAATCAGGCTAGGAACACTTGTCGCATGTATGTGCGTGTTATGGGGGTGCGAGAAACCCCATGTGAATATTGTGATGCCTCAGGAGGCGTCGAACCGGGTACAGTTTGCAGGGGAGCATTTGAAAAAAGCGCTGGAAGATGCGGGCTATTCATCTGCTGTGCTGACAGATACGGTGGGCATGGATAAAGAGGAGGTCTGCATCCTGCTGGCACAGGCTGCCGATACCACCGGACTGAAAAAGGAGGGATTTTCCATTTCTACCCGTGGAAACATGACTACAGTGACAGGAAACGATGGAAGTGGTGTGATTTATGGCTGTCGTGAATTGATAGACCATGTAGGGCAATACAACGACTTGAAGTTTCCGGCACAGCTGACGGACGCTCCCGAAATGGTGCTCCGCGGAGGTTGTGTGGGGATTCAGAAAATGGAATACCTGCCCGGAAGAGGGGTGTATGAGTATCCCTATACGCCTGAGAGCTTCCCTTGGTTTTATGACAAGGAACAGTGGATCAAGTACTTGGATATGCTGGTGGAAAACCGTATGAATTCCTTGTATCTGTGGAACGGACATCCGTTTGCTTCGTTGGTGAAACTGGAAGAGTATCCTTTTGCCGTGGAGGTGGACGAGGAAACTTTTAAGAAAAATGAGGAAATGTTCTCATTCCTGACTGCTGAAGCGGATAAACGCGGTATCTTTGTTATCCAGATGTTTTATAATATATTGTTGAGCAAGCCTTTTGCCGAACATTACGGGTTGAAGACACAGGATCGTAACCGTCCCATTACTCCGCTGGTCAGTGATTATACCCGCAAGTCGGTGGCAGCGTTTATAGAAAAGTATCCCAATGTAGGCCTGCTGGTATGCTTGGGAGAAGCGATGGATACCTACGAGGATGATGTGGAATGGTTCACCCGAACCATTATTCCGGGAGTGAAGGACGGACTGAACGCATTGGGACGTACGGACGAGCCGCCCATCCTGCTGCGTGCGCACGATACAGACTGCAAGATGGTGATGGATGCTGCGCTGCCGTTATACAAGAACCTTTATACCATGCATAAATACAATGGTGAGTCACTGACTACCTACGAACCGCGTGGTCCGTGGTCTAAAATACACTCGGACTTGAGTGCCTTGGGAAGTATCCATATCAGTAATGTACATATCCTGGCAAATTTGGAGCCGTGGCGCTGGGGATCTCCCGACTTTGTGCAGAAAGCGGTGACGGCCATGCACAAGGTACATGGAGCCAATGCCCTGCATCTGTATCCACAGGCCTCTTACTGGGACTGGCCGTACACGGCTGATAAGTTGCCGGATGGCAAACGGGAGTATCAGTTGGACCGTGACTGGATATGGTACAAGACGTGGGGACGCTATGCATGGAACTGCCGGCGCGACCGCTCATCCGAAGTGGAATTCTGGGACAAACAGCTGGGTGATTATTATGGTACGACTCCTGCCGAAGCCGGAGATATATTGGAGGCATACGAGCAGAGTGGAGAGATTGCTCCGAAGCTGCTCCGCCGTTTCGGTATTACGGAAGGGAACCGGCAGACTTTGTTGCTGGGTATGTTTATGAGCCAGTTGGTGAACCCCTATAAATATACCATCTATCCGGGATTCTATGAAAGTTGCGGACCGGAGGGCGAGAAGCTGATAGAATATGTGGAGAAGGAATGGAAGAAACAGCCGCATGTGGGCGAATTGCCGCTGGATATTGTGGCGCAAGTGGTGGAACACGGTGACAAGGCGGTGGCGGCCATTGACAAGGCTGCTGCAGCGGTGACCCGTAATAAAGCGGAATTCGGACGTTTGCAGAATGACATGCATTGTTATCGTGAATTTGCATACGCGTTTAATCTGAAAGTGAAGGCGGCACAACATGTGTTGAACTATCAGTGGGGAAAGGATCTGAACGAACTGGATGCTGCTATTCCATGGATGGAACAAAGTCTGGAGCATTATCGCAAGCTGGTGGCATTGACGGACAGCGCTTATTATTATGCCAACAGTATGCAGACCGCGCAACGCCGTATTCCGATCGGGGGCGATGGTGGCAAGAACAAGACTTGGAAGGAAATGCTGGTGCATTATGAAAATGAGCTGGCTAATTTCAAGGCGAACTTGCAGTTGCTGAAAGACAAGGCGGCAGGTAAGGTGACGGAAAGTGCGGCTGAGATAAAACCCTTGTCCGCTGCAAAGGTGAAGATGCTGAACGGACTGACTCCGGTGAAACTGGCGACGGGTGCAAGCCTTTTCTCTAATGTACCTGGTAAAGTAGATGCACTGGCCACCGAACTGGAAGGCTTGACTGCTTATAGAATGAACGGGGATGCACAGCGTAAGGAAGGTACGACGATAGCGTTTGAAGCGGCTGCTCCGGTGAACTTGTTGGTAGGTTATTTCCGCGATGACCAGAAGAAGTACGCGAAAGCTCCGAAACTGGAAACGGACGCTTCTGCCAATGATTACGGTCAGGCGGAACCGAAACTGACGAATGCCATACGCATAGCAGGTATGCCGCTGGCTAATGTACATGCTTATCATTTCGAGGCTGGAAAGCATACCTTGTTGCTGCCGAAAGGATATACGATGGTGCTGGGATTTACGGACGCACAGGTGACTCCGCGTAATGCAGGGCTGGCCGGTGCGGAGGAGACGATGGACTGGATGTTCTATTAGTAGCCGTGATAAAAAAGATAATTATGAAGAAGATATTGATATTGGCATTTTTACTGTTGTCACTGGGAGTATATGCCCAGCGTGAGGTCCCGCAATCGCGTATGGAGCAGATTTATGAGGAGGCCAAGACTCCTTATAAATATGGGCTGGCTGTAGCTCCTGCCGACAACAAGCATAAAATAGACTGCCCTACCGTGTTCCGCGAAGGGGATAAGTGGTATATGACCTACGTGGTTTACAATGGTAAAAGCGGACTGGACGGACGTGGATACGAGACATGGATAGCCGAAAGTGATAATCTGTTGGAATGGCGTACATTGGGACGTGTCTTGTCTTATCGTGACGGATTCTGGGATTGCAACCAGCGGGGTGGTTTCCCTGCATTGCCGGATATAGAGTGGGGAGGAAGCTATGCCCTGCAGACGTATAAAGGCAAGCATTGGATGACTTATCTGGGTGGAGAAGGGACCGGATATGAATCGGTGAACAAGCCGCTGTATATTGGTTTGGCCTGGACTGACCGGCCTTTGGGTTCCGCCCATGAGTGGCAGGCACAAGACCGGCCCGTGATGAGCATCCATGATAAAGACGCGCAATGGTGGGAAAAGCTGACCCAATATAAGAGTGTGGTCTATTGGGATAAGGAGAAAACACTGGGCGCACCTTTCGTCATGTTCTATAACGCCGCAGGACGGCATCCGGAAACGGATTTGAAAGCGGAACGGGTGGGTATCGCCTTGTCCAAAGATATGAAGAAGTGGAAACGCTATCCGGGCAATCCGGTCTTTGCACACGAAGCGGACGGAACCATCACGGGGGATGCTCATATCCAGAAAATGGGTGATGTATATGTTATGTTCTATTTCTCGGCGTTTGAACCCAGCCGCAAATACAAGGCGTTCAATACCTTTGCTGCCAGTTATGACCTGGTGCACTGGACCGATTGGAAAGGAGCGGATTTGATTATCCCTTCCAAAGACTATGATGAATTGTTCGCTCATAAAAGTTATGTGGTGAAACACAATGGGGTGGTATATCATTTCTATTGTGCCGTGAATGACGCGGAACAACGTGGCATAGCCATTGCGACCAGCAAGCCGATGGGACGTTCGCAAGTGCATTTCCCTAAACGGGAGGTGAAGAACCGCCGCATGGTGATGGAACTGGATAAAGGATGGAAAACATGGCTGACGGAAGCAACGCATCTGAAAGGGTTGTTTGCTCAACAGGCAATAGAAGTGAATATTCCTCATAACTGGGACGATTATTACGGTTACCGCCAACTGACGCATGGGAACCTGCACGGCACTGCCATGTACGAAAAGACCTTCACACTGGATAAGTCTCAGTTTCTAAATTCCAACTCTTCATTTGGAAAACGTTATTTCCTTCGTTTGGAGGGAGTGGGAACGTATGCCACTATCACATTGAATGGAAAGGACTTCGGCCGTCATCCCGTGGGGCGTACTACGCTGACACTGGATGTGACAGAGGCGTTGAAGCAGGGAGAGAACAGGCTGGTAGTGAAAGCGGAGCATCCTGAAATGATAGCCGATATGCCTTGGGTGTGCGGTGGCTGTTCATCGGAATGGGGATTCAGCGAAGGTTCCCAGCCTTTGGGCATTTTCCGTCCTGTAGTATTGGAAGCGACGGATGAAATACGCATCGAACCTTTCGGAGTGCATATTTGGAATGATGATAAGGCGGAAACGGTCTTCGTGGAAACGGAGGTGAAAAATTACGGGAAGACTGCTGAAACAGTAGAGATTGTGAATAAATTCAGCAACGCGGATGGTAAGCAGGTATTCCGTCTGACACAGAAAGTGACCTTGCAGCCGGGCGAGAGGAAAGTGGTGAAGCAGCAATCGCCGGTGCAGAATCCTGTCTTATGGAGTACGGAGAATCCTTATTTGTATAAACTGGCGAGTATGATAAAGCGTGGCAAGAGTACGACGGATGAGATTAGTACACCTTTTGGTATCCGTACCATCAGTTGGCCGGTGAAACGGGAGGACGGTGACGGACGGTTCTATCTGAACGGACAGCCTGTCTTTATCAATGGAGTGTGTGAATATGAACACCAGTTCGGACAAAGCCATGCTTTCAGCCGTGAGCAGGTGGCAGCTCGGGTGAAACAGATCCGTGCGGCAGGTTTCAACGCTTTCCGCGACGCTCATCAGCCCCATCACCTGGATTATCAGAAATATTGGGACAAGGAAGGAATCTTGTGGTGGACTCAGTTCTCGGCTCACGTGTGGTATGATACTCCGGAATTTCGTGAGAATTTCAAAAACTTACTTCGCCAATGGGTGAAGGAACGCCGTAACTCGCCCAGTGTGGTGATGTGGGGATTGCAGAACGAAAGCACGCTGCCTAAGGAGTTTGCCGAGGAATGCAGTGAGATTATCCGGGAAATGGATCCTACCGCCCGTACCATGCGTGTGATCACTACGTGTAACGGTGGTGACGGGACGGATTGGAATGTTATTCAGAACTGGAGCGGTACATACGGCGGTGATGTGAATAAGTATGGCCGTGAATTGTCGCAGAAGAACCAACTGCTGAATGGTGAGTATGGCGCATGGCGCAGCATCGGGTTGCATACCGAACCGGCTGCCTTTGACGCGAAGGGCGTATGGAGTGAGGAACGTATGTGCCAGCTGATGGAAACCAAGATACGGCTGGCGGAACAGGCTAAAGATAGTGTATGCGGACAGTTCCAATGGATATTCAGCAGTCATGATAACCCGGGACGCCGCCAGCCGGACGAAGCGTATCGCCGGATAGATAAGGTGGGACCGTTTAATTATAAAGGATTGGTGACTCCGTGGGAAGAACCGCTGGATGTATATTATATGTATCGTGCCAACTATGTACCGGCTTCTGAAGATCCGATGGTCTATCTGGCATCCCACACGTGGGAGGACCGTTTTGCGACAGGCCGCAGACGGGCTACCATTGAGGCGTATAGCAATTGTGACAGTGTGTTGCTGTACAATGATGCGGTGGATGCTGAATTCTTGGGACGGAAATTGAATCATGGGGTGGGTACCCATTTCATGTGGGAGAACCGCGATATCCGTTACAATGTGCTTCGTGCCGTGGGATACTTTAAAGGAAACCCGGTGGCGGAAGATGTGCTGGTGCTGGACGGTCTGGAAAATGCGCCTCATTTTGAGGCTCTTTACCGTGGCTCTGCTATAGTGCCTGTTGCTGCCGATCGGTTGAACGGAACAGCGTTGTTGAAAGGTGCTGAGGGATATACATATCTTTATCGTTTGAATTGTGGAGGAGACGCTTATACGGATACGTATGGTCAGGTATGGGCGCAGGATAACAGCCGTTACTCTCATTCGTGGGCGGAATCGTTTATCCATCCGTCGGATAGTGTACAGTTGTTGAGCCCTTATCAGGCGAGCCAGCGTACCACGAATGATCCCATTCATGGCACCCGGGACTGGAAGCTGTTCCAGACTTTCCGCTTCGGACGTCACAAACTGAATTTCCAATTCCCCGTTCCGGATGGCGAATACCGTGTGGAACTTTACTTTACCGAGCCTTGGCACGGTACGGGAGGCGGTGTACAGACGGATTGTGAAGGCTTGCGTATCTTTGATGTGGCGGTAAACGATAAAGTGGTTCTGGACGACTTGGATCTATGGGCTGAAGCGGGTCATGACGGTGCTTGCAAGAAGGTGGTGAATGCTACGGTGAAAGGTGGGGTTCTGAAGATTGATTTTCCGGAGGTGAAAGCGGGACAGGCTCTGGTTTGTGGCATTGCGATAGCTTCGGCCGCTTCTGTGGAGCCTGTTGCCAATCAAGGGGCTGATGACCGGAATGTAAGTTTCAGCTGGGCTGCACAAGACAAGGAGGTGATGGAAAAAACTCCCAAGGAATTATTGCCTGAGGATAAAAATGCCCGTGCTAATGTGACTTATCAAGCCGAGGACGCTGTGCTGAAAGGCAAGTTTATCAAGAAAGAGGTCAAGAAACAAACCGGTGTCTTCTTTGGTAAAGGTGAGAAAAACAGTATTACCTGGAATATCTCTACCGGTCTGGCACAGGTCTATGCCCTTCGTTTTAAATACATGAACGCTACGGGGAAGCCTATGAGGGTGCGTATGCAGTTCATTGACTCCAAAGGGGTGGTGCTGAAGGAGGATCATCTGACTTTTGCCGAGACTCCCGGAAAATGGCGCATGCTGAGTACGACAACGGGTACGTATATCAATGCCGGCTATTATAAGGTGGTGCTTTCCGCTCCGGATATGGAGGGGCTGGCGCTGGATGCGCTGGATGTGCAATAGGAGGGATGATTTCTGCAAATAGTAAGGGGAAAGTTTCAGCATTTAGCTTTTTTACATATCTTTGTGCGCTGAAACTAACCTCTTAAAAAATATGTTAATTGATTTACTGCATTCTTCTTATTTTTCGCTCTTCCTTATTGTAGCGTTGGGCTTTATGCTCGGAAGGATTAAGATAAAAGGTTTGTCGCTGGATGTGTCGGCCGTTATCTTCATAGCCTTGCTTTTCGGACATTTCGGTGTGATCATTCCTAAAGAATTGGGGAATTTCGGTCTGGTGCTTTTTATCTTTACCATCGGTATTCAGGCGGGTCCCGGTTTTTTCGATTCTTTCAGGAGCAAAGGAAAAACACTGATTCTCATCACCATGCTTATTATTTGCTCTGCTTGTCTGACGGTGGTAGGGCTGAAGTATGCTTTTGACATTGATACGCCCAGCGTGGTGGGATTGATAGCGGGTGCATTGACCAGTACGCCCGGTCTGGCGGTAGCTATAGACAGTACAAATTCACCGTTGGCTTCCATTGCATACGGCATCGCTTACCCGTTTGGAGTGATAGGGGTGATTTTGTTTGTGAAGCTGTTGCCCAAGATCATGCGGGTGGATCTGGATAAAGAAGCGCGCAGGTTGGAACTGGAACGGCGTAGCGGTTTTCCGGAACTGACAACTTGCATTTTCAGAGTGACTAATCAAGCGGTATTCGGACGTACTTTGGCACAAATCAATGCGCGTGCCATGACGGGGGCCGTTATTTCGCGGGTAAAGCATGAGGATGCTATATTGATGCCCAAGGCGAATACCATGTTGCTGGAAGGGGACTATGTGCAGGCGGTGGGAAGTGAGGAGGCGCTGAACCAGTTTGCCGTATTGGTTGGAGAACGGGAGGAAGGCGAATTGCCTCTGGACCAGACACAGGAAATTGAGTCTTTGTTGCTGACGAAAAAAGATATGATAAACAAGCAATTGGGAGATTTGAACTTGCAACGTAACTTTGGCTGTACGGTAACCCGTATCCGTCGAAGCGGTATAGACTTGTCGCCCTCTCCGGATCTGGCCTTGAAATTCGGTGATAAGCTGATGGTGGTCGGTGAACGGGAAGGACTCAGAGGCGTAGCCCGTTTGTTGGGGAATAATGCCAAGCAGTTGTCCGATACTGATTTCTTCCCGATAGCTATGGGGATCGTATTGGGCGTGTTGTTCGGTAAGATAAATATTTCATTTTCAGACAGTGTCTCTTTTTCACCCGGACTGACCGGAGGGGTGCTGATGGTGGCATTGCTGTTGAGTGCCGTGGGAAAGACGGGGCCTATATTGTGGTCTATGTCCGGTCCTGCCAATCAGTTGTTGCGCCAGTTGGGCTTATTGCTGTTTTTGGCGGAGGTGGGTACTTCCGCCGGTAAGAATCTGGTAGCTACTTTTCAGGAAAGTGGCTTGTTGTTGTTCGGAGTAGGGGCGGCCATCACTGTAGTGCCTATGCTGGCGGCTGTTGTGGTTGGCCGGCTGGTATTTAAAATCAGTTTGCTGGATTTGCTGGGAACCATCACCGGTGGTATGACCAGTACGCCCGGTCTTGCAGCCGCCGATTCCATGGTGGACAGTAATATTCCGAGTGTTGCATACGCTACGGTGTATCCCATTGCAATGGTTTTCCTTATCTTGTTTATACAGGTGATCGCTTCGGCGGTATATTGATTATAGCCGTTCAGGCTATGGATTCGAACAGCCCTTCTTTCCGATGACAATATCGGAGGGAAGGGTTTTCTTTTTACAATTTATACGGTACAAAATCATATTTCGTCCGTCTTCATCTGAAAAGAAAGAACATAAATATGAGAATATACGGATTGTTATTGTGCGGATGGATGGCGGCGTCTTTGCAGGCCCAACCCATAAATGATTGGGAAAATCAGCATGTACTTCAGATAAACCGGGAACCGGCAAGGGCTGCTTTTGTGCCTTTTGCCAAGCAGAAGGGGGACTGTTCGATGAGTCTGGATGGAAGATGGAAATTCCGTTGGACGCCTGTACCTTCCGAACGGATAGTGGATTTTTACCGCACGGACTTTAATGACAAGGATTGGAAAGATTTTCCGGTTCCTGCCAATTGGGAAATCAACGGATACGGAACGCCTATCTATGTATCGGCAGGATATCCGTTTAAAATAGATCCTCCACGGGTGATGGGGGAGCCTAAAGCCTCGTATACCACCTACAAGGAACGTAATCCGGTGGGGCAATACCGGCGTACTTTCACGCTGCCCGCCGGATGGAAGGCAAATGGACAGACTTTTCTTCGTTTTGAAGGAGTGATGAGCGCTTTCTATGTATGGATAAACGGTGAACGCATAGGGTATAGCCAGGGAAGTATGGAACCCAGTGAGTTCAATATCACCCGGTGGCTAAAACCGGGAGAGAATCAAATCGCTCTGGAAGTTTATCGGTATAGTGACGGATCTTACCTGGAGGATCAGGACTTTTGGCGTTTCGGTGGGATTCATCGCAGCATTCATCTGGTGCATACCCAGGATGTCCGCATCCGTGACTATGCAGTGCGTACACTTCCTGCTGACCGGGGAAATTATCAGGATTTCCGGCTGCTGATTGATCCGCAGTTCAGCGTTTATCAGGGAATGGACGGTAAAGGCTATACGTTGCAGGCAGTGCTGAAGGATGCCGATGGAAGAGAAGTAGTGAACATGACGGGAAATGTGGAAGATATACTGGACTTGGAACATAAAGCGGCACGGATGAATGAGTGGTATCCTCAGCGTGGCCCGCGCAAGATGGGACGTATGTCTGCCGTTATAAAATTTCCGCAGCGCTGGACTGCCGAGACTCCTTATTTATACAAACTGGAGCTTCGTTTGCAGAATGCCGGAGGACAAACCATAGAGCAGGTGGAACAGCCGGTAGGTTTCCGCAGCATAGAAATACAAGACGGGCAACTGCTGGTCAACGGTAATCCCGTCCGTTTTCGCGGAGTGAACCGCCATGAGCACGATCCGCGTACGGCACGCGTGATGAGTGAGGAGAGGATGTTGCAGGATATCTTGCTGATGAAACAGGCCAATGTGAATGCGGTCCGCACCAGCCACTATCCCAATGTGAGTCGTTGGTATGAACTGTGCGACAGCTTGGGACTGTATGTGATGGATGAGGCGGATATAGAAGAGCACGGATTGCGTGGAACATTGGCCAGTACACCCGATTGGCACGCTGCTTTTCTGGATCGTGCGGTACGTATGGCGGAACGCGATAAAAACCATCCTTCCGTAGTGATGTGGAGCATGGGGAATGAAAGTGGTTACGGACCTAATTTTGCGGCGATCTCCGCTTGGTTGCACGATTTTGATCCTACCCGTCCCGTACACTATGAAGGAGCTCAGGGAGTGAACGGAGAACCCGATCCGAAAACGGTGGATGTAATCAGTCGTTTCTATACCCGTGTGAAACAGGAGTATCTGAATCCCGGCATTCCCGAAGGGGAAGACAAGGAACGGGCGGAGAACGCACGTTGGGAACGCCTGTTGGAAATAGCGGAACGCACGAATGATAACCGTCCTGTGATGACCAGCGAATATGCACATTGCATGGGAAATGCTTTAGGTAATTTCAAGGAATATTGGGATGAGATGTACAGTAACCCACGTATGCTGGGTGGCTTTATATGGGACTGGGTGGATCAAGGTATTTACAAGACATTGCCGGATGGCCGCCGGATGGTGGCGTATGGCGGTGATTTTGGCGACAGGCCCAATTTGAAGGCTTTCTGTTTTAATGGAGTGGTGATGAGTGACCGTGAAACTACGCCCAAATATTGGGAGGTGAAGAAAGTATATGCCCCGGTTCAATTAAAAATTGAAAATGAAAAATTAAAAATTACGAACCGCAACCACCATGTGGGATTGGAAGGATATCGCTGTCTGTGGACGTTGATGGAGAATGGAAAAAAGGTGAAACAAGGGGAATTGGCTCTTCCGGCAGTGGTCCCCGGTGAAACGGGAACGGTGGCTTTGCCCGATGTCAAGATTAACAAGCAGGCTGATGTTCGATTGAATGTAAGTATGGTATTGAAAGAAGATGCTTTATGGGCGAAGGCCGGGCATGAGATTTTAAAGGAACAGTTTGCCTTGAATGATCATTTGATGGCGGTGGCTGACGGCGTACAACCGGGTAAACGTAAAAGTAAGGTTTCTGCTTTGGATTTATGGAAAGATAGTTATTTTCAAGCTTTCCGTGCTCCGACGGATAATGATAAAAGTTTCGGTAACTGGTTGGCCAAGGATTGGAAGAATCAGGGATTGGATGCTCCTCAAGTAGAGGTGATTACTCCCGAAACGGAAACTCAGGAAACGGATGACACCGTATCGAAGAAATCGGTAGTAGAATATCGTTATGCCAAGGGTAGCATCCGTGTCTCTTCCCGGTATAAAATATATGCGGATGGAACGGTAGATCTGGAACAGACTTACCTGCCACAAGGAGAATTGCCGGAATTGCCTCGTCTGGGCAGTGCATTTGTACTGGGAGAAGAATACGAAAATCTTTCCTGGTACGGTCGTGGCCCTTGGGAAAACTATCCCGACCGTAAGACGTCCTGTCTGATAGGTCGATGGAGCAGCAAGGTGAGTGAACAGTACACACATTACCCCCGTCCTCAGGATAGCGGCAATCACGAGGATGTTACCGAGGTGATTCTGACCAATAAGCAGGGGAAAGGTATCCGGGTGACGGCCATAGACCGGCCGTTCTCATTTTCGGCCTTGCATTACACAGTAGATGATATTTATAAAACCACTCATGATTGTGACTTGAAACCGAGAAAGGAAGTTATTCTCAGTTTGGATGCTGCGGTCTTAGGTTTAGGAAACAGTAGTTGCGGTCCCGGAGTACTGAAGAAGTATGCCATTGATAAGCAGAAGCCTCATACGTTGCGGGTACGCTTCAGCCTCATTAAATGATGTAGAGGTAAGAAAATATCGAATCTAATTAAAAATCAACTATAAAAATGAAAAGAACAACAGCTTTTTTATCACTCCTTGCTTTATCGGCAGGTTTGTGGGCGCAGCCATCCGTAAAGACAGAACGCCAATACCTGTCAGGACGTGGTTGTGATGATATGGTGCAATGGGATTTCATGTGTACCGGTGGCAATAACTCTGGAAAATGGACGAAGATCGGAGTACCTTCTTGCTGGGAACTGCAAGGATTCGGTACTTATCAATATGGTATGAAATTCTATGGTAAGGCTTTTCCCGAAGGAGCAGCCGATGAACAAGGCTTGTATAAATACGAGTTCGAGTTGCCTGCCGAATGGAATGGTAAACAGATAGAATTGGTATTTGAAGCCTCTATGACTGATACGCAGGTAAAGATAAACGGTCGTAAAGCCGGCTCCATGCATCAGGGCGCTTTTTATCGCTTCATTTATAATGTGAGTGACCGGGTATTCTTTGGTCCGGATAAAAAGAATGTGCTCGAAGTAACCGTGAGCAAGGAAAGTGCGAATGCAGGGGTTAATTTGGCCGAGCGCCGTGGTGACTATTGGAACTTCGGAGGTATTTTCCGTCCGGTATTTATCGTGGCGAAACCGGCTCAAAATATAGACCGTCTGGCCATAGACGCGAAGGCGGATGGGAAATTCTATGCAGATTGTTTCTTGAATATGGCTGTAGAAGGTGCTAAAGTGCATACCGTCTTAACAGATGCCAAAGGAAAGAAAGTGGCCGAAAATACCTCGGATGTCCGTACGGGCAGCGACCGTGCTTCGGTGAATATCGCTGTGAAATCTCCGGAATTATGGACGGCTGAAACTCCGGCCATGTATCAGGCTACCTTTACACTGCTTGATAAAGCAGGAAAAACACTACATGTTGAAAATCAGAAGTTTGGTTTCCGTACCATTGAAACACGTGAAAGTGACGGATTGTATATCAACGGTCGGCGTGTGATGATTAAAGGGGTGAACCGTCATAGTTTCCGTCCTGAAAGCGGACGTACACTGAGCAAGGCAAAGAACATTGAAGATGTATTGCTGATCAAGAGCATGAACATGAATGCCGTCCGCCTGAGTCATTATCCTGCCGATCCCGAATTTTTTGAAGCTTGTGACTCGCTGGGGCTTTATGTAATGGATGAGTTAAGCGGCTGGCATGGCAAGCACGAAACCATCAACGGGCAGAAGCTGGTAAAAGAAATGATTACCCGTGATGTGAACCATCCATGTATCATCTGGTGGAGCAACGGCAACGAAAAAGGTTGGAATACCGAACTGGATGGTGAATTTCACAAATACGACCCTCAGAAGCGCCCGGTGCTTCATCCGCAAGGCAACTTCAGTGGCTATGAAACCATGCACTATCGTTCTTACGGAGAAAGCCAGAACTATATGCGTCTGCCCGAAATATTTATGCCGACCGAGTTCCTGCATGGATTGTACGACGGAGGACACGGAGCCGGACTGTATGATTATTGGGAAATGATGCGCAAACATCCCCGTTGTGCCGGAGGTTTCCTTTGGGTACTGGCCGATGAGGGCGTGAAGCGTGTGGATATGAATGGATTCATTGACAACTGCGGCAATTATGGAGCCGATGGTATTGTAGGTCCGCACCACGAAAAAGAGGGCAGTTACTTTACCATCAAGCAGGTGTGGTGTCCTATTCAAATCATGACCGATAGCCTTGACAGCCAGTTTGACGGCAAACTGAAAATAGAGAACCGTTACGATTTCCTGAATGCGAATACATGCCGTTTCACTTATAAATATGTACAATTGCCTTCTGTAACCGATAAGGGGGGAATGAAAGTGATGAAACAGGGTGAAGTGAACTGTCCCGATATTCCTGCTCATGGTGCGGGTACACTGACCATTCCTGCGGCTGTCAAGGGAGCCAATGCTTTGATGCTGACAGTAACGGATAAGCAGGGGAATGACCTCTTTACGTGGAGTTATAAACTGGACGATGTTGCCGGATTGCAGCAGGCTTCTGCCGGCAATAAACCTTCTTATAAAGAAACTGCCGATGCATTGACGGTGGATGCCGGAGGACGTACATTTACTTTCTCTCAGAAAGACGGACAACTGAAAGGGGTGAAGATGGGAAGTCGTACCATCAGCCTGACGAATGGCCCCCGTTTCATTGCCGCCAAGCGTTCGGACCGTTCTATGGACCAGTTCTATAACCATGATGACAAAGAGGCTGAAAAGAAGAAAACCCAATACACTACATTTGATGATGCCGGTCGTTTTACAGGCTTTGCCGTGCGTGAAGAAGGCAATAACATAGTGGTTACCGCTACTTACAAACTGGGATGTTTTGATCAGGCTGTATGGACGATCGCTCCTGACGGTACCGCTGCTATAGACTTTACATACAACTTCAGCGGTGTGGTGGATTTGATGGGAGTCATGTTTGATTATCCGGAAGACAAAGTATTGAGCAAGCGTTGGGTAGGTGACGGTCCTTACCGTGTATGGCAGAACCGTTTGCATGGCCCGCAGTTGGGCGTATGGGAAAATGAGTATAATGATCCCATTCCTGCTGAAAGCTTTACTTATCCCGAATTTAAAGGGTACTTTGCTAATGTGCAATGGATGACTTTGAAAACACAGGAAGGAACGATAAGTATCTGTAACCGTACTCCTCAGAATTATGTAGGGGTTTACCAGCCTCGCGACGGTCGTGACGGATTGCTTTATACTTTCCCGGCTACCGGCATCAGTCTGATGAAAGTAATTCCTCCGGTACGTAATAAGGTGAATACTACTGATCTGATAGGCCCGTCATCGCAAGCGTTTTGGGCAGACGGAGAATATGGAGGTGGCATCACACTGAAATTTGAATAACAGATATAAGAATGAATCAATGTGCTGATTTGCCAATTACCATGCGGAATATTGCGCAGCCAATTGGCATATTAGCACATTGATATATTAGCGAATTATTTAGTTCAGTCCGATTTCTTCGCACACCCTCATTTCCATTCCTTTATATACCACCACTACTTTGTGCAGTTGCGTGCTGCCCACGGCACTCTTTACCTTTTCAGTATCGGCATAGCGGTCAGCCTGTGCAATAGCTTCCAGGCGAAGCTCTTCTATGCGGCTGTCGGGATCTTTATATTTGGCGTATTTCAATTCTATGATGTAACTGTGTTCCATATCTGGATAGATTTCCAGCATCGGACATAGGAAGATGTCGGCATATCCCTCCTGTGTATCCGCTTCCGAGATGGGGCGGTAGAATCGGTTCTGCGCCGTCATGGCCAAGGTGAAACCATGTACGAAAAACTCGCCTTTTTGTTTGTCACGCTGCGAGGCATACCGATGCAGGCAGTCGGCAATATAGTCGAAATAGGATTTCCATTTCCCATCGTAAGCCAACTTTGACGCCAGTTCGTCTTTTTCGTAACTGCTAAAGCTGAGATCGGCTTCGTTATAGGTATTCAGCAGATAGGTGTACAGTTGTTCTTGTACCACCTGGTTGGGGATGGTGAGTTTGGTTTTGCCTTTATGCACACCGCTGATAGTGAGCATGCCGAAATAATAGAGCAGGCTCACGAAGTTATCCGGTTGGGCAATGCTGACTGCCGGGAATCCATCCTTTAATTCTCCCGTAATGTATCCCTGGCTTACCAGGGTCTGTATGATAGAGGCATCATGGGCAAACTCCTTGTCCTTGCGGATAAGCATACGCAGCTTTTCGTAATCAATGCGGATATTGCTTTCTATCATATTGCGGGGTACTTTGCCATACAATATATAGTTCTTTACGAAGTAGAGTACCATGTTGGAATTATACATGGTGGTTTCTCCGTAGCATTCTTGCGCAAAGCAATAGTTATCATACCACGGTTTCATGATTTCTATCAGTTCGTCAATGGTGTGGCGGAAGGGGCTGTTGGTG
The DNA here is from genome assembly GCF_054653615.1 of Phocaeicola sartorii JCM 17136 = DSM 21941. Lineage (NCBI taxonomy): Bacteria > Pseudomonadati > Bacteroidota > Bacteroidia > Bacteroidales > Bacteroidaceae > Phocaeicola > Phocaeicola sartorii. The sequence continues at coordinate 3,271,026 of NZ_BAAIFW010000005.1, read as the reverse complement.
GAATAATAGGCCAGCATTTCGCGCACTTCACTTTCTGTGAATCCCATCATTTCATTGAATTCCGGTGAAAGCGAGTAGTTAGTACCGATGTTGAATCCGCTGGTCAGGTCGTCCATGGTCACGGGGCTGACTCCGGTGATGAAGCACCGCTTGATGCTGGAATAAGTTCCGGCTTTCACTTTGTTGAAAAATGCACGCAGATAGCCTTCCTTGTGTGTCTCTTCCGTGTACCGGTGCAGGCTTTCGGCATCGGAGAGGATGGCATTGGTGAAATGGTCGTATTCGTCAATAAAGAGATAAATCTTTTGGTGGGCGCGCTCACATTCATGATAAAGGTAATCGAACTGGTTGACCGCTCCGTCTTTTGTGTCCAATATTTCCTTGATACCTTGTGGCAGAAGATCAGCATAAACATCGCAGAAGTAATCGAAGCAGATTTGGCAATGTGCATCCAGTCCCTGACGGTAATTATGCAGTCCGCCCTCTATGCCGGAGAAGTTGAGATAGAGTACCAGATAGCTGTTGCGGTCCTGTGTGGGATGCTTTCCTATGTAGAGGTCACCATACAGGTCATCGAAAATGTCGCGGGTACGCACATCATAATAATGTTGCAGCATGCTCAGAGTCAAGCTTTTGCCGAAACGGCGGGGACGGATAAAGAAGAAGAACCGGTCTGCTTGTTCTATCAAAGGGATATAAGAAGTCTTGTCCACATAATAATAATTGTCGAGACGGATGTCCTTGAAGTTCATCATGCCGTAGGGGAGTCGCTTCCTGTCTGGTACTATATATTCCATAATTCAAGTTTTTAGGGGTTCACGTTTGAATGACGTGCAGGCAAAGATACACTCTTTCCATTACTTCCCCAAACAAACATTTCTTCTTTTTTGTTCCGCAAGGCAACCTGATGCTTCGTTGGCAAAGCAAGTTAAGTTATTTTTGGGGAGAGGCTGTCCTGCCACATTGCACAAGCTTGCCTTGTTCGTGGAACAGACTAAGCTTGTTCGTGGAACAGACTAAGCTTGTTCATGGAACAGACTAAGCTTGTGAAATTGAACTTAAACAAGAACCGAGGCGTTTTTATACTCTCTTTATGAGTACAATTTCCTAAATAATTCGTTTCTTTACGAAAAGATTCATCGCTTATGAAGATAAAACATCTGTTTGTTTCTGTGCTGTTTGCAGCCGGATTACAATTTGTTACGGCGCAAACCGCCCTGCAACAACAATTTACAAAAACTCCCGTACAGGAAGCCCGTCCCTGGACATTCTGGTACTGGATGTTTGGCGCTGTAACTCCCGAAGGTATTACCGCCGATCTGGAAGCTATGCACCGTGTAGGTTTGGGTGGAGCCTATCTGATGCCCATCAAGGGAGTGGAGCAGGGACCTCAATACGAAGGAAAAGCCCAGCAGCTTACCCCCGAATGGTGGCGTATGGTCACTCATAGTATGAAAGAGGCCGACAGGCTGGGAATGCAACTGGGAATGCACATCTGTGACGGCTTTGCCTTGGCGGGAGGACCTTGGATTACTCCCGAAGAATCCATGCAAAAAGTGGTATGGAGTGACACCATTGTGAACGGTGGAAATATCCGGAATCTCACTTTGCCCATGCCCGAAGCACTGGATGGCTATTATGAAGATATCGTTACCTACGCCATTCCATTGGAGCGTCAGCCTGAGGATACTTCATTGAAGCCGAAGGTAACTTTCGGCAATTTGAAACAGGCCGTTATCAAAGATGAATCCAAGGCTGTGAACAGGGATGAGAAAGGAGTCTTCCGTTCCTCTTATCCTTGTTGGATTCAGTATGAATATGCAGCACCTGTGACTTGCAGCAATGTGGAAATTATTTTGGGAGGAAATAACTACCAGGCACATCGCCTGAAAGTATTGGCCAGTGAGGACGGACGGACGTTCAAAACAGTGAAGCAACTGGTCCCTGCCCGGCAGGGATGGCAGAATACGGATTTCCAGTCTACTCATGCCATCCCTCCTGTTACCGCCCGTTACTTCCGTTTTGAGTGGACTCCCGTGGGAAGCGAACCGGGTAGTGAGGATCTGGATGCAGCCAAATGGAAACCGAATTTGAAAATCAATGATATAGTCCTTCATACGGCTCCACGTATTCATCAGTGGGAGGGAAAAGCAGGACTGGTATGGCGTGTGGCTACTGCTACTACTTCAACGGAAATACCCGATGCGGCTTGTGTGCAACCGGATGAATTGATCAATCTCCCTTTGTATCAGGGTAGGCTGACCGCCCGTTTACCCGAAGGTAAATGGCGTATTCTCCGCATGGGACATACGGCAACCGGACATGTGAATGCTACTGCCGGAGGTGGTAAAGGATTGGAATGCGACAAGTTCAGCACCAAGGCTGTTCAGAAACAGTTCTCGAACTGGTTTGCGGAAATGTTCAAAAAGACGGATGAAGCCGTGGCACGCCGTGTATTGAAATATATGCACGTAGACAGTTGGGAGTGTGGCAGTCAGAACTGGAGTGATAACTTCGCGGCGGAATTTAAGAAACGCCGCGGATATGATTTGATGCCTTATCTTCCTTTGCTGGCAGGTATTCCGATGGAAAGTGCCGCCCGCAGTGAACAGATATTGCGGGATGTCCGTACCACCATCGGAGAACTGGTGACTGATGTGTTCTACACCGTATTGGCTGACTGTGCCCGTCAATATGATTGTCGTTTTTCTGCCGAGTGCGTAGCTCCTACTATGGTCAGTGACGGATTGATGCATTATCAGAAAGTGGATCTGCCTATGGGGGAATTTTGGCTGAACAGTCCTACTCATGATAAACCCAATGATATGCTGGATGCCATCAGTGGCGCGCATATTTATGGAAAGAATATTATCCAGGCCGAAGGCTTTACTGAAATTCGTGGCGTATGGGATGAAGACCCTGCCATGCTGAAACCTTTGCTGGACCGTAACTATGCACTGGGTATCAATAAACTCTTCTTTCATGTCTATACCCATAATCCCTGGATGAACCGCCGTCCCGGTATGACCTTGGACGGCATCGGACTCTTCTTCCAGCGCGACCAGACCTGGTGGGAGGAAGGAAAATCTTTTGTAGATTACATCACCCGTTGCCAGACTTTGTTGCAATACGGTCATCCGGTGGCTGATATCGCCGTCTTTACCGGTGAAGAAATGCCGCGACGTTCCATTTTGCCCGAACGGTTAGTTTCGATGCTTCCCGGTATCTATGGAGCCGAACGGGTGGAAAGCGAACGGATTCGGCTGGCTAATGAAGGTCAACCCACCCGTGTGCGTCCTGTCGGTGTTACCCATTCGGCAAACATGGCCGATCCCGAAGACTGGGTGAACCCGATGCGTGGCTATGCCTACGATTCTTTCAACAAAGACGCTCTGTTACGTTTGGCAAAAGCGGAGAATGGAAGAATGGTACTTCCGGGAGGAGCTTCTTATAAAGTATTGGTGCTTCCTACAGCCCGTCCTATGAATCCTGATAACCTGCCGTTGTCTCCTGAGGCACAGGCAAAAGTAGAGGAACTCCGCGCGGCAGGTGTCATTATCCCGCAATTGCCTTATCGGGAAGATGATTTTTCTTCTTTCGGTGTGGAACGGGATGTACTTCTTCCTGCTGATGTGGCATATACTCATCGGAGCGGGGAAGAGTATGAGATTTATTTTGTGGCTAACCAAGTGGACAGTTTGCGTACATTCAATGCTTCTTTCCGGATTGTAGGACGCACGCCTGAATTATGGAATGCGGTAACAGGAACCATTACCCGTCCGGCACAATGGAAAGAAGCGGACGGCCGTACCGAAGTCGCTTTGTCTTTACCCGCCAATGGCTCTGTATTTGTCGTATTCCCCAAAGAATCTTCAGAAGTTTCTCCGGAACGGACCGAAAGGGAACCTGTATCCATATCGATCAAGGAATGGACAGTAACATTCCCTTCCGTGCGCAAAACTGTCACTCGTCCGGTATTATTTGACTGGAGTAAGGAAGAGGATGAAAAAATAAGATATTATTCCGGACATGCCACTTACAGAGGGTTATTCAGATGGAAGAATGAACAGGACGGAAGAATTATTCTTCGGTTGGGTAAAGTAGCCAATGTAGCGACTGTACGTGTCAACAGTATTGCATGCGGTACGGCTTGGACAGCTCCCTATGAAGTGGACATTACCGATGCGCTTCGTAACGGAACCAATGTTTTGGAAGTGGAGGTGGTGAATACCTGGGCGAATGCGCTCCGTGGGGCAGATCAGGATAAAGCACCTTTTGAGGGGATATGGACGAATGCAAAATTCCGTCTGCCCGGAGATGATTTATTGCCTGCCGGATGGATGGGGCCTTGCGAGTTTTTTAAAACTAAAGAATAATGGTAATTACACATAACATGAAAAATAAGAAACTACTACTGGGCATTGCTTGGGCATGGTTGACTTGCCTGTCGGCAAATGCGGAAGTGAAATTGCCCGCTTTCTTTTCAGACGGCATGGTGATGCAACAGCAGACTCGTGCCAATTTATGGGGAACAGCTACTCCCAATGCACCGGTAAAGATTACAACAAGTTGGGATAAACAAACCTATAAAACTACTGCCGATGCAAAAGGCGCGTGGAAACTTGCTTTATCCACCCCCTCTGCCGGAGGCCCTTACACGATCACTTTTGATGATGGAAAGCTGACCGAAATACGTGATATCCTGATGGGGGAATTATGGTTATGCTCCGGTCAGAGTAATATGGAAATGCCCATGAAAGGTTTTAAAAACCAGCCGGTGGAGAATAGCAATACAGATGTGATGAACAGCCGTAATCCGCAACTCCGCTTGTTCACCGTAAAGCGCACTTCCTCGTTTACTCCGAAAACAGATGTGGTGGGAACCTGGCAGGAAGCTGTTCCGGCAACCGTGCGTGAGTTTAGTGCTACTGCTTATTACTTCGGTCGGATGATACAACAGCAGTTGAATATACCTGTGGGTTTGATTGTGGCTTCTTGGGGAGGTTCTGCCTGTGAAGCCTGGATGCATCCGGATTGGTTGAAGGCATTTCCCGAAGCAAAGATTCCTCAATCGGAAGCCGATATCAAGTCAAAGAACCGTACTCCGACTGTACTCTATAACGGTATGCTTCATCCGCTCATCGGATTAGCCATGCGTGGTGTCATCTGGTATCAGGGGGAAGATAACTATAACCGGGCTTCTACTTATGCCGATATGTTCAGTACACTGATACGCGGGTGGCGCGAAGAATGGCAGCAAGGCGAGTTTCCCTTCTATTATTGTCAAATTGCGCCCTATGATTATGGAATTATTACTGAACCGGGCAAGAATGTGATAAATTCGGCTTATCTTCGCGAACAACAAGCTATGGTAGAACACCGGGTTGGAAATAGCGGTATGGCTGTATTGCTGGATGCCGGAATGAAAACGGGGATTCATCCGGGTAAAAAGCGGGTGGCAGGAGAGCGGTTGGCACGGTTGGCGTTGGTAAAAACCTACGGTATGAAAGGGGTAACAGCCGAAAGTCCCTGTTATGAAGGAATGGAGGTCAAGAATGACACGGTAATTGTCCGTTTCAATCGGGCTCCGATGTGGATAAACTGCAAAGACCGTTTTGAATCTCACAACTTTCAGGTAGCAGGTAAAGACCGCGTTTTTCATCCCGCCAAAGCATGGATAGAGAGGAGTAAGATGCTTGTAAAAAGCGAGAAAGTGCCTCATCCGGTAGCCGTTCGCTATGGCTTTGAAAATTATGTGGAAGGAGACTTGTTTGGTGAAGATTTACCGGTCTCGTCTTTCCGCTCCGATGATTGGTAAAAATAAGAAAATATGAAGAATATCTTTACGTTTCTGTTATTCGTATTTATTGGCGGGCAGTCCTTATGGGGACAGCCTGCCAATTTGGTTTGGGATACTCAAAGCCGGAATGCTTCAGAGTCTATGCCCTGCGGGGGTGGTGATATCGGCATGAATGTATGGGTGGAGAATGACGATGTGTTGTTCTACCTCAGCCGCAGTGGTTCGTTTGATGAAAACAACTGCCTGTTGAAACAGGGGCGGTTCCGTGTCCGTCTTACTCCGAATCCTTTTGCCGGAGTTTCTTCCTTCCGGCAGACCTTGCATCTGAATGATGGCTATATAAGTATAAGTAGTGATAATGCCACCCTTATTATCTGGGCAGATGTATTTCATCCCGTGGTACATGTCGAGGTTGAAACGAAAGAGTTAACTTCCATGCGTGTAAATTTTGAAAGCTGGCGTTACGAAGATCGTCCGGTGCGGAAGGGGGAAGGCCAGCAATGTTCTTACAAGTGGGCTGTGCCTGCCGGACTCATGACTACGCGCGATTCTGTACGTGTGGGCGATGGTGCCTTTACTTTTTTCCATCGCAATCCTGAACGTACTATTTTTGATGTGGTAGTGGACCAGCAGGGAATGAATGAGGTGAAAGAACAACTGTATAATCCTCTGAAGAATTTGATTTTTGGGGGCCGTTTATCAGGTGACAATCTGGTTTATAACGGTACACGCCGCGGACATTATGCAGGTACTGAGTATCTGGCATGGATGTACAAAAGTAAGAAACCTACTTATAAGCAGTCTGCACGGATTGTCTTGAATACGGAACAAAGTACGGTTCCTGCATGGGAAGCATCCTTGGCCCGCACTGAGAAGGAAATAAATGTATCCAAAGACAAACAGGCTACTCGCCGTTGGTGGAATGATTTTTGGAAACGTAGTTTTATTGAGGGGGAAGGTGAAGCGGGAGATGCTATCCGTAACTATACACTGTTCCGCTATATGTTGGGATGTAATGCCTATAGTCAGTGGCCTACCAAGTTTAACGGGGGACTGTTTACTTTTGATCCTATGTATGTAGATCAGAAAATGGAATTTACCCCTGATTTCCGCAAATGGGGAGGAGGAACCATGACTGCACAGAATCAGCGTCTGGTTTATTGGCCCATGCTGAAAAGCGGTGACTTTGATCTGATGAAACCGCAATTCGAGTTCTATCAGCGTTTGTTGCCGACAGCCGAAGCACGTACCCGTACCTATTGGGGACATGCCGGTGCCTGTTTCACCGAACAGATGGAGAACTTCGGTCTGCCCAATCCTGCCGAGTATGGATTCAAACGTCCTGAAAGCTATGACAAGGGATTGGAATATAATGCATGGCTGGAATACGAATGGGATACGGTTCTTGAATTTTGTCAGATGATACTGGAGACGGCACGTTATAATGAGGCGGATATCAGCCGTTATATCCCTTTGATAGAAAGTTCACTTAATTTTTTTGATGAGCATTATCGTCAACTGGCAGCTCAACGCGGCCGCAAGGATTTAGATGGCAACGGCAAACTGGTGATCTATCCGGGATCGGCTTGTGAAACTTATAAGATGGCTTATAATCCATCCTCAACCATTGCTGCGCTGCGCTCTGTTTTACAAACCTACGGACGTAAACCGGACATGCTGGCACGTATTCCTGAGATTCCTTTACGCGTAGTAGATGGTAAGGAAATGATTGCTCCGGCACAGGCTTGGGAACGGGTAAACAATATAGAAACTCCCCAGCTTTATGCTGTATTTCCCTGGCGTATGTATGGAGTGGGCAAGGAAGGGCTGGAAATAGCCCGTAACACCTATCTATATGATCCCGATGCACAGAAATTCCGTTCACATACCGGATGGAAACAAGATAATATCTGGGCTGCCTGTCTGGGTATGACCGAGGAGGCTGCACAACTTACCTTACAGAAAATGGCGAACGGTCCTCATCGTTTTCCCGCCTTTTGGGGACCGGGTTACGACTGGACTCCCGACCATAACTGGGGGGGTAGCGGTATGATAGGTATGCAGGAAATGCTGTTGCAGGAAGCTGATGGAAAAATCTTATTATTTCCTGCTTGGCCCAAAGATTGGGATGTGCATTTCAAATTGCATGCTACAGGACAAACCACTGTAGAGGCTGTTTTAAAAGGGGGGACAGTGGTTGGTTTAACTGTACACCCTGAAGAACGGGAGAGAGATGTAGTAAATTGTTTACTGAATAAATGATTTAGGGTTAAGGAGGTGGGTTTCTTTTAGATTCATCTCCTTTTTCTTTATATATAACCAAATTCGGAACCTGTCATTCTTTTCATTTTTCCATTCTTGTCTATTTGTATGGCAATCAGTGCCGGACATTGTTTGACGGCTTAGATTGCCTTTGTCGTGTAAAACAAGAACCAAAATGTCTGATGTTTTGTTCTTAATATCATAAATAGATTCAAAATGGTTATGAAAAAGATTTTAATAGCTTTGGCCTTGTTGCTGACAGGCATTGCAAGCGGATCGGCATGTACTGGTATTTCATTCTTGGCCGAAGATGGTGGATATGTGCAGGCACGTACCATAGAGTGGGGGGATAGTTACCTTCCGAGTGAGTATGTTGTTGTTCCCAGAGGACAAGAATTGGTGTCTTATACTCCGACAGGTGTGAATGGTTTGAGGTTCCGGAGTAAATACGGCATAGTGGGACTGGCTATCATCCAGAAGGAGTTTGTGGCTGAAGGATTGAATGAAGTAGGCCTTTCGGCCGGATTGTTTTATTTTCCTCATTATGGGAAGTATGAAGAGTATGATGAGGCTCAAAATGCAACTACTTTGTCGGACTTGCAGGTGGTAAATTGGATGCTTTCCCAGTTTGCTACTGTAGACGAAGTGAGAGCAGCTATAGAAGGGGTGAAGGTGGTTTCTCTTGATAAACCCGGTAAAAGTTCTACGGTACATTGGCGTATTGGTGATGCTAAAGGAAATCAAGTGGTGTTGGAATTTGTAGATGGTATTCCTCATTTTTATGAAAACAGGGTAGGAGTACTCACCAATTCTCCCGATTTCCCATGGCAGGTGACTAACTTGAATAATTATGTAAATCTGTATCCGGGAGCTGTCACTCCACAACAATGGAGTGGGGTGATTATTTCGCCTTTTGGCGCAGGTGCCGGATTTCATGGCATTCCGGGAGATGTGACTCCTCCTTCCCGTTTTGTTCGTGTTGCGTTTTATAAGGCAACGGCTCCGGCGTGTCCTACAGCGTACGACGCTATATTACAAAGCTTTCATATTCTGAATAATTTTGATATCCCTATCGGTATAGAACATGCGTCAGGAAAAGTGCCTGATATTCCCAGTGCCACACAATGGACTTCGGCTATTGATTTGACAAACAGGAAAGTGTATTATAAAACGGCATATAATAACAATATTCGTTGTATTAATATGAAGAAGATTGATTTTGATAAAGTGAAGTATCAATCGTATCCATTGGATAAGGAGTTGAAACAGCCTATAGAAGAGATTGTTGTGAAATAGTGTGAGGGCTTGGAAGCAGTTGGCAGAAATACATGGACATTTCGAACGATGTGAATGGAAAATGGATAAAATGCACTTTTTTTAGAAAAAAATCCTAGAAATGTTTGCAGATACAAAAATAAACCATACCTTTGCACTCGCAATTCGGAAGAATGGCAATAGCAAAGGATTGATTCGCTAGCTCAGCAGGTAGAGCACAACACTTTTAATGTTGGGGTCTTGGGTTCGAGCCCCAAGCGGATCACCAGGTAAGAGGAATGAAGTTAATACTTTGTTCCTCTTTTTTTGTGCCTAAAAGCATTAATTACCTGTAAGTTATGGCTCAGAACTTCTATTCAACACCCCTAATTAATGACTTCGATGCTATCAAAGGTGATACTAATTCACCCGATACTTTAAGCACCGAAATTAAGCACGGAATCCAATCACCACTTTTCCAGCAGTCAGCCTTTGATGAAAGCCGTTAATAAACTGAACCTTATGGCTGAATATGACGCCCGTACAATGAATGTAGGTGCTGAATACAGCTTTGGGAAAGATTATATCAATGCCGTGATAGAGTTCAACCGCTGCCGTTACTTCTCCGGCGGACTGGTTTTTAAAATCCACCTGAAATAATAAAAGGAGTGGCTGTCAGTTTTTGATTTTCTTTTTATACACTTCTCCTCTGCTCATAACTTCCTTAACGAAATTGTAAGTCTCTACCCCTCGGAAATATCCGTTCTTACAAACCGGATCATTGAAATATTCTTCATTACTTTTAAGCAGGATATAGTCATCTACGCTGTTGTCCCATACATATTTATTCTTGCCATATTTTTCAGCCAGCGCCATGGCATCCAGTATGTGTCCTATTCCGGCGTTATAAGCCGCCAAGACAAATTTCATCCGTTCGTTTTCATCTTTTATCGCATTGAAAGAACGGGACGTGGCAGCGATATATTTCACGGCGGCCTTTATACTCTCTTCCGGATCCCGTTCTTTACCGGGAGGAACTCCCATAGCGCGTGCCGTCCGGGGCATGAGCTGCATTAATCCTTTCGCGCCGGCCCATGATACGGCTGTCGTATCAAAGTTTGATTCCGTATAGGCCAGGGAGGCTAAAATACGCCAGTCCCAGTCTATTTCTTTCGCATATTTCTTGAACAGAGCATCGAAGTGTGAAATCTTTCCGTCCTTGACGGACAAGATGGAACCGTGAGGTGTCCGTTTGCTTATTTCAAAATAACGCTTGCTGCTGGCCTGATAGGCGGGAGAAGTCATATTTTCCTGATGCCATTTAGTAGCCGCTTCACCTAGTAGCGGTGAGGTCTTACGTACGGCCCATGAGGCACGTTGGTCAAAACTGACTGCCAGGTTGATATTCAGATTGGGGTAATAAGTCTTGTTTAATTTGGCCAGGTCGTTGTCGCAGATGGCATAATCTATCTCACCATTGGAAACCTGCATGATTAAATCTTCGGTGGTGATGCTGTCATTATCGACTTCGTGTATCAATATACCGCCACCCAGTTCTTTATCCAGATTGATGAGACGTTCCAGATACTTTCCCGGTTTTACATAGACTTCTTTCCCGATTAATTCTGTCACATTGTTCAGTGCTTTCTTCTTTTTTTGAGTATTACGTTGTACCAATACCTGATGGGTGATGATATCTTCTCCGCAAAACTCTACACTGTCTTTAAACTCTTTGGTAACAGGCAGGTTATAGGCTATCAGGTCTCCTTCTCCTTGCAATAGCTTATGAACCAGATCACGGGCATTCTGTGCTACTTTTACTTTCAGTTTTACGCCCAGTGAACGGGCGAACTGATCGGCCAGCTCATACTGGAATCCCATAGGTTCGCCCCGATAATCGAAATAAGAAGTGGAACTGTTCAAGGTCAGGACTACTAATTCTCCGCTGTCTTTTATCTGTGGCAAATCATAATTTGTCACTTCGGCAGATTGTTGCCGGTTGCGGCACGCTATCATGCATATACAGGCAAGGACTAATAGCCAGACATTTTTCATTTTCCTAAAATCTTTTCAATATATAGTTTAAGGATTTCAATGGCCTTTTGGTTGTTGCCTCCATTGGGAATGATAATGTCAGCATATTGCTTGGTAGGCTCTATGAATTCGTCATGCATCGGTTTCAGAATGTTCCGGTATTTGTCTATCAGCATTTCCAAGGGGTGGCCGCGTTCCACCATGTCGCGGGTAATCACACGCAGCAAACGCTCGTCCGGTTCGGCATCCACAAAAATCTTCAAGTCCATCAGATCTCGTAACTCTTTGTCATAGAGGCTCATGATACCTTCCACAATGATGACTTCCTTGGGCTCTACATGAATGGTCTCGGACAAGCGTGTGCATACTATATAAGAATAGGTGGGTTGCTCAATGGGATGTCCTTTGCGCAGATCGGCAATCTGTTCTTCAAAGAGCTGCCAGTCAAAAGCGTCGGGATGGTCGAAATTGGTTTGTTTACGTACTTCCAAGGGAATGGATGACTGATCATTATAATAGGAGTCTTGTGGAATGACTGCAACGGAACCTGGGGGCAGGCTCTCTATGATTTTTCTAACTACAGTGGTTTTTCCTGAACCGGTTCCGCCGGCTATGCCAATAATTATCATAATAATAGACTGTATTTTAAAACAAAACTGTTACTTTTGCATCAGGCTAAATACCTTAGCCTTGTGTCAATTACAAAAGTAGGATAATTAATTAAAATATCAAGTATGGTTAAGCACATTGTTTTGTTTAAATTGAAAGAAACTCTTTCACAGGAAGAAAAATGGAAAGTGATGAATGATTTTAAAGCGGCTATTGAAGCTTTGCCGGCCAAGATAGGTTTTATCCGTCATATATTTGTGGGACTGAATGCCAATCCTGCTGAAAAATGGGATATTTGTCTGGATAGTGAATTCGATACACTGGCAGATGTCAGTGCCTATGCCGTTCATCCGGATCATGTAGCGGCTGCCGGCCTTTTAAAGGAAGTCAAGGCAGATCGGGCCTGTGTGGATTATGAATTTTAAAAGATAGCCTATGAAAAAGATAATCAATCCCTGGAAAGGGATGGAAGGATATAATTGCTTCGGCTGTGCTCCCAACAATGAAGCCGGGGTGAAGATGGAATTTTATGAAGACGGGGATGAGGTAATCAGTATATGGAAACCTCAGCCACAGTTTCAGGGGTGGATTGATACGTTGCATGGAGGGATTCAGGCGGTGCTGCTGGATGAGATTTGTGCATGGGTCGTTTTGCGTAAACTACAGACTACCGGGGTTACCTCCAAAATGGAAACCCGCTATATGAAGCCTGTGAATACTAACGATTCGCATATTGTACTGAAGGCTTCCATAAAGGAGAGTAAGCGCAATATCGTATTTATAGAAGCGGCTATTTATAATAATAAGGAGGAACTTTGCACCAAGGCGCTGTGCACTTATTTCACTTTTCCGCAGGAGAAGGCGAAGGAAGAAATGCATTTCTTGAGCTGCGAGGTAGAACCGGAAGAGATAATTCCTTTAATTTGAAAGAAAAAATAAAGTTTTTGCGATAATTATTTGCTGATATCAAATATAAACTTTACTTTTGTCGCAAATAAAAAGAAAAGACTATGGTTAGAACAGCTACACATCATCATCATTTTCCTAACGAATAACTCGGTGGGCTAAGGTGATATTGTAGTATAATGATATAGGGCTTGCCGAAAACGGTAAGCCCTTTTTTATTGCCGATTAATAATTAGAAACAGATAGAATCATGCTTAGAATTGCAGTACAGTCAAAAGGCCGTTTGTTTGAAGAGACAATGGCATTATTACAAGAGGCGGATATTAAAATCTCCACTTCTAAAAGAATCCTTTTAGTCCAGTCATCCAATTTCCCTATCGAGGTCCTTTTTCTTCGCGATGATGACATTCCTCAGTCTGTAGCCGGTGGAGTGGCTGATTTGGGGATCGTAGGCGAGAATGAGTTTGTAGAGAGAAAAGAGGATGCCGAGGTGATTAAACGCTTGGGATTCAGCAAGTGCCGTTTGTCATTGGCTATACCTAAAGATGTGGATTATCCAGGCTTGTCTTGGTTTGAAGGACGCAAGATTGCTACTTCTTATCCCGGCATTCTGAAAGATTTTATGGATCGGAATGGTATTCATTCGGATATTCATGTCATTACCGGTTCGGTGGAGATTGCTCCGGGAATCAGTCTGGCTGATGCTATTTTTGATATTGTCAGTTCGGGATCTACTTTGGTAAGCAATAGCTTGAAGGAAGTGGAAGTGGTGATGAAAAGTGAGGCGTTGCTGATAGGCAATAAGAATATGTCTGAGGAGAAGAAGGAGATTCTGAACGAACTCTTGTTCCGTATTGAAGCGGTGAAGGCTGCCGAAGACAAGAAATATGTCTTGATGAATGCGCCGACAGAACGCCTGAAAGAAATTATCGAAGTGCTGCCGGGCATGAAGAGTCCTACGGTGATGCCATTGGCACAAGAAGGATGGAGTTCGGTACATACAGTGCTTGACGAGAAACGTTTTTGGGAGATCATCGGAAAACTGAAGGCATTGGGCGCGGAAGGTATTTTGGTATTGCCCATTGAGAAAATGATATTATAGCCGGCTCATACGTCGGACGAGATTTGTTCATTTATAAAAGAATACATGTATGAAGAAAATAATATATCCCGAAAAGAAAGACTGGCCGGAAATTCTCCGTCGTCCGGCATTGAATACGGACATGTTGCGCGAAACAGTAAAAGAAGTGCTGGATAGGGTGAAAACAGAAGGGGATAAGGCGGTGATGGAGTATGAAGAGCGTTTTGACAAGGTGAAACTGGATTCACTGAGAGTTACTGAAGCGGAGATTGCCGAAGCTGAAAAGGGGGTGCCTATTGAATTGAAGGCAGCTATCATGCTGGCACAGAAAAATATTCATACTTTTCATCGTTCTCAGCGGTTTGAAGGGAAAAAGGTGCAGACCGTACCCGGGGTAACTTGTTGGCAGAAGGCGGTTGCTATTGAAAAGGTGGGCTTGTATATTCCCGGAGGCACGGCGCCTTTATTTTCTACCGTATTGATGTTGGCTACTCCGGCACAGATTGCCGGATGCAAGGAAATTGTACTTTGCACTCCTCCTGATAAAGAAGGAAAGGTTCATCCTGCTATCTTGTATGCGGCAAAATTGGCCGGGGTAAATAAGATATTCAAAGCAGGAGGGGTGCAAGCTATCGCTGCCATGGCATACGGGACGGAAAGTGTGCCTAAAGTTTATAAAATTTTCGGTCCGGGTAACCAATATGTAACGGCTGCCAAACAGCAAGTTTCTTTGCGTGATGTTGCGATAGATATGCCTGCCGGTCCTTCCGAAGTCGAAGTGCTGGCCGATGAGACGGCTAATCCTGTGTTTGTGGCAGCCGATTTGCTTTCACAGGCGGAGCACGGAGTCGATAGTCAGGCCATGCTGATAACTACTTCTGAGAAATTAATGAAGGAGGTGGAGTATGAGGTGCAACGCCAGTTGGCTTTGCTTCCCAGATGGGAAATAGCTGAAAAGTCGTTGGCAAACAGCAAATTGATTCTAGTGAGGGATATGGATGAGGCAATTGACTTGACGAATGAATATGCTCCCGAGCATTTGATTATCGAGACCAAGGATTATATGGAACAGGCGGAGCGTATTGTCAATGCCGGATCTGTATTTCTAGGTTCACTTACTCCGGAGAGTGCCGGTGATTATGCATCCGGAACCAATCATACTTTACCTACCAATGGTTACGCCAAAGCGTATAGTGGGGTGAGTCTGGATAGTTTTATTCGTAAAATCACTTTTCAGGAGATTAACGGCGAGGGGATTCAGAATATCGGTCCTGCTATTGAGGTGATGGCAGCTAATGAACAACTGGGTGCGCATAAGAATGCAGTAACCGTAAGATTAAAAACAGTATAAAGATGAAAGATTTGAAAGAATTGACACGACCGAATATTTGGGCTTTGAAACCTTATTCATCGGCACGTGACGAATATAATGGAGCGGAAGCATCTGTCTTTCTGGATGCCAACGAGAATCCGTACAATACGCCTAATAACCGTTATCCTGATCCTATGCAGCGGGAACTGAAGAATATGATTGCTCCTATCAAAAAGGTAGATCCCGATACGATCTTTTTGGGGAACGGCAGTGATGAGGCTATTGATTTGGTATATCGCGCGTTCTGTATTCCGGGAGTGGATAATGTAGTGGCTATTGACCCTACATACGGTATGTATCAGGTATGTGCCGATGTCAATGATGTAGAATATCGCAAGGTGCTATTGGATGAAAACTATCAGTTCAGTGCCGATAAACTATTGGCGGCAACGGACGATCACACCAAACTGATTTTTCTTTGTTCGCCCAATAACCCTACCGGTAATAACCTGGAGCGTAGGGAAATGGAAAAATTACTGGATGCTTTCCAGGGACTGGTGATTATAGACGAGGCTTATTCCGATTTTTCTGATGCTCCGTCTTTCCTTGCCGATTTGGATAAATATCCTAACTTGATTGTCTTTCAGACTTTTTCAAAGGCATGGGGATGTGCTGCCATCCGTTTGGGCATGGCCTTTGCGTCTAAAGAAATCATCTCTATTTTCAGTAAGATTAAATATCCGTATAATGTGAATCTGCTGACACAGAAAGAGGCGGTTACGATGTTGCACCGGCATTATGAGGTGGAACGTTGGGTAAAGTCGTTATTGGAAGAACGGACGCGTTTGGTCAATGAATTTGTAGAACTGCCTTGTTGTGAGAAAATCTATCCTACGGATGCTAATTTCTTTCTAGCTAAAGTGACAGATGCCAAGAAAATATATAATTATCTGGTAGGCAAAGGTATCATAGTGCGTAACCGTACCAATATTTCTTTATGCCGTGATTGTTTGCGTGTGACTATTGGCACACGTCCGGAGAATGACATGTTGTTGGAGGCATTGAAAAATTATGAATGTTGAAGTATGAAGAAGGCGTTATTTATAGATCGTGACGGTACGTTGGTCATCGAGCCACCGGTGGATTATCAATTGGATTCTTTCCATAAATTGGAGTTTTATCCTAAGGTATTCCGTAATCTGGGATTTATCCGTAGCAAACTCGACTTTGAATTTGTGATGGTTACCAATCAAGACGGCCTCGGTACTTCTTCTTTTCCTGAGGATACCTTTTGGCCGGTGCACAACCTGGTGTTGAAGACATTGGAGGGGGAAGGCATCACTTTTGATGATATCTTGATAGACCGCAGTTTTCCGGAAGACCATGTGCCTACCCGTAAGCCTGGAACAGGAATGATGGGAAAATATCTTACCGGTGATTATGATTTGGCTAACAGTTTTGTTATTGGTGACCGTGCTACAGATGTGGAACTGGCTAAGAATATGGGCTGTAAGGCTATCTTGCTGCAAGATAATATGGATATCCTGAAAGAAAAGAAGCTGGAATCCTATTGTGTACTGGCAACTACAGATTGGGATAAGGTAGCCGAATTCCTTTTTGCTGGAGAACGTATGGCAGAAGTCCGCCGCACCACTAAAGAGACAGATATTTATGTAAGCCTGAATTTGGATGGAAGTGGGAAATGTGATATCTCTACAGGGCTTGGCTTTTTTGACCACATGCTGGAGCAGATAGGAAAACATGGAGGTATTGATCTTACCATCCAAGTAAAGGGGGATCTGGAAGTGGACGAACATCATACTATTGAAGATACAGCTATCGCTTTAGGTGAATGTATTTATCAGGCATTGGGCAGCAAGCGTGGCATTGAGCGTTATGGGTATTGCCTGCCCATGGATGATTGCCTTTGTCAGGTGGCTTTGGACTTTGGTGGTCGTGCATGGCTGGTATGGGATGCTGAGTTTCATCGGGAGAAAATAGGGGAGATGCCTACCGAGATGTTTCTTCATTTCTTTAAATCAATGAGCGATGCTGCTCGTATGAACTTAAATATCAAGGCAGAAGGACAGAATGAGCATCATAAGATAGAAGGAATATTCAAAGCTTTGGCTCGTGCTATGAAAATGGCTGTCCGAAGGGATATTTATCATTTTGAGGTGCCTTCAAGCAAAGGGTGTATTTAAGTTAGCTTCAAAGGCAAAGTAACTTAACTTAGTTGGGCAAGTAAGTTAAGTTACTTTGCCTTTGAAGTTAAGTTACTTTTTTTTATGGCTTATAGCTCTTCGCATTCTTTCAGCCATGAAACTGCACTGGCGTCGCTCGGCATACGCCAGTCGCCTCGGGGACTGAGTGATACAGACCCCACTTTGGGACCATCGGGCAGACAGGAGCGTTTGAATTGTTGTTGAAAGAAACGGCGGCAGAATGTAGTAAGCCATTTTTTGATTGTTTCCTCATCATAGATATCACGAAAAGCGATACTTGCCAGGAAGAATATCTTGGCGGGACGAAACCCGAAACGCAGGAATTGATACAGGAAGAAGTCATGCAGTTCGTATGGCCCTACCAAATCTTCAGTCTTTTGTTTGATGTTGCCGTTTTCATCAGCAGGAATCAGTTCGGGGCTGATAGGAGTGTCTACAATATCGAGCAGAGTGATACGTGATTCATTATCCATGTCATTCAAAGCCACCCAGTTTATCAGATATTTGACCAATGTTTTGGGAATACTTCCATTGACTCCGTACATGGACATGTGATCTCCATTGTAGGTAGCCCAGCCTAGGGCAAGTTCTGAAAGGTCTCCCGTACCAATGACAAGACCGCCCAGTTGGTTGGCGACATCCATCAGAATTTGAGTCCGTTCGCGTGCCTGACTGTTTTCGTAAGTCACATCGTGTACGGTCATGTCGTGGTCAATATCGTTAAAGTGTTGGATGCACGATTCCTTTATGCTGATTTCTTTAATGGTGACACCTAGTGAAGCCATCAGATGGAGAGCATTGTTATAAGTACGGTCGGTAGTGCCAAAACCAGGCATGGTGATGCCGATGATGCCTTTTCGTGGCAGATCTAATTTATCGAAAGTCTTGGCGCAGACCAAAAGTGCCAAGGTGGAATCCAGTCCGCCGGAAATGCCTACTACTACAGTCTTGCAGTGAGTGTGTACCAGACGTTTGGCAAGTCCTGCTATTTGGATAGCGAAGATTTCTTCACAACGCTCATCCAATTCTTTGCCTTGGGGAACAAAAGGATGGGCTTCTATACTGCGCGTCAGACTAAGATCGCGTGTGTTGACAAATTCTGTACTGATATGGATGGCGGGACGTCCCGGGCAGTTGCCGATATTGGCGGCAAAAGTGGTGTTGGTCAACCGTTCGCCACGAAGACGCTCCACGTCTATTTCACTGATGACCAATTGTTCCTTGAGTGAGAAACGTTCAGATTCGGCAAGTAATGTGCCGTTTTCATATATCAGTCCGTTGCCTGCAAAAACAACGTCTGTGGTGGATTCACCGAAACCGGATGAGCTGAATACATACCCTGCCAGACAGCGTGCTGATTGTTGACTGACTAATGAACGGACATAATTATGCTTGCCTATTCCTTCATTGTCGGCAGACATGTTGAAGATGATTTCCGCTCCTTTCAGTGTTAATGCAGAACTGGGCGGAATGGGTGCCCACATATCTTCGCAGATTTCAATGCCAAAGCAAGTTTCCGGAGTGTCGAAAAGCAGGTTGGCACTGACCGGTACATTTTGTCCGCAGAGGCGTACATTACCATCTGGGTGGTTTAGAGCAGAGGTAAACCAGCGTTGTTCATAGAACTCTTTATAATTAGGTAAATATGTTTTGGGAACAATGCCCAGTATTTTTCCTTTTTGGAAAACTACGGCACTGTTCAGCAATGTGGAATTCATAACGACGGGCATTCCTACAATAGAAATGATATCCATTTGCCGGGTGTTATTCATTATCTGCATTAAAGCCATTTCTGCTTCTTCCAGTAGCAAAGACTGACCGAACAAATCAGCGCAAGTATATCCTGTGATACTTAGTTCGGGAAAAATGATGATTTGTACCCCTTTCCCGTCTGCTATGGCAATTTGGGTCTCAATCTGTTGTGCGTTAAATTTGCAGTCGGCCACTTTCACTACCGGAATGGCAGCCGCCACTCTTACAAAACCGTATTTCATATTATACCTTCCATTATTATATATAGTTGCAAAATTAATCATTCTTTCTTGATTTGTGCTCCTAAATAAAAAAAATAAAAAAAAGTGCGTGAATTATTTGTTTGTTGCAAAGAACTATCTATCTTTGCACGTGAAATAAAATTGTAATAGTTACAAAAAGGGAATATATGAAGAGTTACGATTATCTTATCAGTTATAACATTAAGCCTTCCGTACAGCGTATAGCTATTATGGATTATTTATTGGCACACAAAACTCATCCTTCTATTGATGAGATTTATTTGGCACTATGTAAGGACATTCCAACTTTGTCCAAGACTACAGTGTATAATACACTGAAGCTCTTTGTCGAGCATGGAGCAGCTTTAATGCTTACAATTGATGAAAAGAATGCATGTTTCGATGGTGATACTTCCCTGCATGCTCATTTCCTTTGCAAGAAATGTGGTAAGATATTCGATTTGCCATACAGTAACAAAGTGAAGCAAGTAGAGCAGATTGATATGAATGGATTCAAGGTGGATGAAATTCATCAATATTATAAAGGTATATGTCCTGCTTGTGCTAAAGAAGGCTAAGAAAGAAGTTGGAGGGATAGAGAGTAAATGATTAACTAATAAATAAAATATTGACTAACTAATAAAAAAAGGAATTATGAAAAAGTTTATTTGTACAGTTTGTGGTTATATTCATGAAGGTGATGCAGCTCCTGAAAAATGTCCGTTGTGTAAAGCTCCTGCTTCTAAGTTCAACGAAATGGTAGAAACTGAAGGTGGCTTGGAATTTGTTGACGAACACGTTATCGGCGTAGCAAAAGGTTGCGACGAAGAAATGATTAAGGATTTGAACAACCATTTCATGGGTGAATGTACAGAAGTGGGTATGTATCTGGCTATGAGCCGTCAGGCAGACCGTGAAGGCTATCCTGAAGTTGCTGAAGCTTTCAAACGTTATGCTTGGGAGGAAGCAGAACATGCTGCTAAATTTGCTGAGTTGCTGGGTGACTGTGTATGGGATACAAAGACTAACCTGGAAAAGAGAATGAATGCTGAGTCAGGTGCTTGTGCCGATAAGAAACGCATTGCTACTCGTGCAAAGGCTTTGAACTTGGATGCTATTCACGATACAGTTCACGAAATGGCTAAGGACGAAGCTCGTCACGGTAAAGGCTTTGAAGGTTTGTACAACAGATATTTCAAAAAATAATATACGATTTGTTGTAGTATAAATGGAGAGAGGGTGTTGCAATTATTATTGCGGCACTCTCTTTTTCTTAGTTATATTTAGAGATATATGGGGCTTGTTTCTCATTCTTTCAGTAGTACTTCTTCAATCGCTTTCCTGAAAGTAGCTTTATTGGCTGCCCCTACAATGATCTGTGGCTGGCCTGTCTTGGGGATAAAAATGATGGTAGGCAGTGATTGTATCCCCATGTCGGCAGATAATTCTTTTTGTTTGTCTGTATCTACTTTGTAAACTATGATTTGGTCTTGATATTCTTTGGCCAGACTTTTTAGCAGAGGGGCAACCATACGGCAAGGGCCGCACCATGTGGCGTAGAAATCAATAACTGCCGGTTTTTCCCCTTTGTATTTCCAGTCAGTGGAACCGGAGGTATAGTCAAATATGTTATCCAGGAACATTTGTTTGTCCATTCGGATGACTTTTCCTGAATTTTTATCTGACTGACTCTGGACAGGAATTTGGGCGCTGAGATGTCCCGTTAATCCGGCAGCTAATAGAAGGCATGTTATTGCTTTCTTCATGTTTTACTCATATTGGGATAGGATCGTGCTTAAATCATTGGCACGCATCACACCACTTTGCCGCCACAACTGTTTGCCATCCTTAAAAATCATCAGTGTGGGAACCGATTGAATCTGATAGTATGCGGCAATTTCTTTATGCTTGTCCACATCTACTTTGACAATTCTTACTTTTTCACCTTTTATTCCTTTTAGTTCTTCCAGAATAGGCTTCATGGCTTTGCAAGGCCCGCACCATTCAGCAAAAAAATCGACTAATACAGGGATGTTTGAGGTGATTAAATCTTCAAATCTTTCCATAATGTTCTCCTTTCGTTATTTTTATTATAGTAAAAACGCTTATAGAGTGGTTTTTGTTTAAAAAATGAAGCCGAAACAGTGTAAACTGTTTCGGCTTTGCATATCATAAGGTTGATGACTGTTATTTCTTTACAGAAGAGGGAGTATAACGTGCGTTCAGCCCGTCAATGATTTCCTGTGTGATGTTGTATGCCGGATTAGCGTATAACAAGTTGTCAAATCCTGTATTGCTGATAATCAGATCATATCCTTTGTTCTGATTGTAGATTTTTAGGAATGAGTTGATGGAATCGCGCAACTGTAAGCTGTTCTTTTGATTTTCAGAAGCCAGCTCGTCGCTTAGTTTCTGTTGCAGTGCTTGCAATTCTTGTTGTTGTTTCATCAGTCTCATCTGTTCCTGTTCAGCGCGTTCACGTGTGGCGAAGCCGTTATTTTCCAGTTTGCGTTGGAATTCTTTAGCGTCAGCATCCAGCTTCTTCGCTTTTTCATTCAAAGTAGTGCGGATATTTTCTTCTTTTTGTATCATCACTTCGTTTAAGTCATTCCAAAAATTGTACTTAGTCAACAGTGAATCGATTTCCACGTATGCTATTTTCATGTTTGAAGAACCAGCAACACCGGCTGCCGGAGCAGCGGAGGAAGTTGCAGCGTTGTTGCTGTTGTCGCTACATTGTGCAAACACTAACACGATGGCCAGTGCTAGAAATCCATTCAGGATGAAATTTGTTCTTTTCATAATCTTTTTCACGTATTGTTTTTATTAATTATTATCCGTTTTTGTTTGGCTTTTCAACTTCGGCTATGGCGTTTTTATTAGGCTTGCGCGCTTCACGATCTTGTGATTGCACACATCCCACTCCTTTTTTGCGGAGTGCCTTGTTACCGCTCACATGTGTATTGGGAAACTTTCCTTTCAGAAAGATTCCGATAGATAATAATGCTATACAGATAGCAACTATTAACACAGTTATAAGGATAGTATCAAGCATTTCTATTATTTTTGTGGTGCAAAGTTAGTGTAAGGTAAGGGAAATGCCAAATTTATTGAAGCATTTCGTGTTTACAGACTAATTTTGCGGAGCAAATATAGAATTTTGCAATGATTTAGCTTTCTCTTTTCCCATTAAAAAAGAGGAAGTATGCTGTTTGAAAGAGTTATTTAACTAATTTTTGCAGATTCAAGAGCTGAATTTGCCTAAACAACAACATGATTATGAATAAAAAGGATTTAAAGCCGGCATCTGTCTTTCATTATTTTGAAGAGATATGTCAGGTACCCCGTCCCTCGAAAAGAGAGGAGAAAATAATTGCTTATTTGAAAGCATTCGGTGAAGAACATGGCTTGGAAACTACGACAGACGAAGCCGGTAATGTATTGATTAAAAAGCCTGCTACTCCAGGTAAGGAGAATTTGAAAACTGTGATTTTACAGTCTCATATAGATATGGTTTGTGAAAAAAACAGTGATGTGGAACATGATTTTCTGATTGATCCTATTGAAACAGTCGTGGACGGTGAATGGCTGAGAGCCAAAGGTACTACATTGGGGGCTGATAATGGTATCGGTGTGGCGACAGAACTGGCTATATTGGCTGCTACTGACATAGAGCATGGTCCGTTAGAGTGTCTTTTCACCGTGGATGAAGAGACCGGATTGACAGGTGCTTTTGCATTGAAGCCAGGGTTTATGACTGGTGATATTCTGATTAATCTGGACTCGGAAGATGAAGGAGAATTGTTTATCGGCTGTGCCGGTGGCGCAAACACTACAGCCGAATTTACTTATCAGCCTGTTGCTGCTCCACAGGATTATTTTTATTTCCGTGTAGCGGTCAAGGGACTGACAGGTGGTCACTCCGGTGATGATATTAATAAAGGTAGAGCGAATGCCAATAAGCTGTTGAATCGTTTCCTGACTCAGCTGGCTTCTAAATATACTTTATATTTATGTGAGATTGATGGTGGTAATCTGCATAATGCCATACCTCGTGAGGCACAGGCTTTGTGTGCGGTACCTATGCATGATAAGGAATCGGTTCGTGTGGATTTGAATATCTATACTGCTGAACTGGAGAATGAATATGCTGTGACAGAACCAAACTTGAGAACTGAACTCTCTTCTGAATCCCCTTGCAAGGAAGCGATAGATATGGCTACCGCCAGGCATTTTCTGAGAGCGGTTTACGCTGTGCACAACGGGGTGTATGCCATGAGCCAGGATATTCCGGGACTGGTGGAGACTTCATCCAATCTGGCTTCTATCAAACAGGTAGAGGGAAACAAGATTAAAATAGTGACTAGCCAGCGCAGTTCCATTCTTTCATCACGCAAGGATATGTCCGAGATGATTCGCTCTGCTTTTCTGTTGGGAGGTGCTGAAGTAACGACAGGTGACGGTTATCCAGGGTGGAAACCGAATCCGGCTTCTCCTGTTTTGAAAGTTGCGGTAGATAGCTATAAAAAACTTTTTGGCGTGGAACCTAAAGTAAAAGCGATTCATGCAGGATTGGAGTGTGGTTTGTTCCTTGAAAAATATCCGTCACTGGATATGGTTTCTTTTGGACCTACTTTGCGTGGTGTCCATTCACCCGATGAACGTATGTTGATTCCAACAGTGGATAAATTCTGGCGTCATTTGCTGGATGTATTGGTTAATATACCGACAAAATAAGTTATATGAAGAAAACAATCCTATTCCTTTGTTTGTGCTGCCTGGTTGGGGTGACGTATGCACAGGAACCGTTCCGGATAATGTTCTACAATGTAGAGAACTTGTTCGACTGTCAGCACGACACGTTGAAAAATGATTATGAATTTTTACCGGATGCTCCGAAAGGATGGACGTATGCGCGTTATTATGATAAACTGGCTAAGATAGCCAAAGTTATTATTGCCACTGGTGAGGAAAATGTTCCCGACTTGGTGGGACTTTGTGAAGTGGAAAATGACCATTGCCTGAAAGATTTGACGGAAAATTCACCTTTACGTGAGGCCGGTTACCGTTATGTCATGACTGATTCTCCCGATGAGCGTGGCATTGACGTGGCGTTGCTTTATCAGCGGGGTACTTTTAAGTTGTTAGGACAAAACTGTATTCCTGTTCCTTATAAGGAAATAGAACGCCGTCCTACGCGTGATATTCTTCATGTGATGGGGCAGGTGGTTTCCGGTGATACATTGGATGTGTTTGTATGTCACATGCCTTCCCGTTCCGGCGGTGAGGAAAAGAGTGAGCCATATCGTCTTTTCACTGCACAGATATTGAATATGGCGGTGGATTCTATCATGAATCTTCGCCAGCATCCCAATGTGGTGATAATGGGTGATTTTAATGACTATCCCACTAATAATTCAATAGCTAAAGTGTTGGGTGCTGTGGCTCCGAAAGGTGAGGTGCAGGCTAAAAAACTGTATAATCTGATGGACGGACGAAAGGAAGGTACTTACCGTTATCGCGGTGAATGGGGCGTGCTTGATCAGCTGATTGTTTCCGGATTCCTGTTGCAGGGACACGAGGGTATGCGCACTTCATACGACAAGGCGCAGATTTTAAAATATCCGTTCCTGTTGGAAGAAGATGAAAAATATGGTGGGGATATCCCATCACGTACTTACTGGGGAAAGAAATATCATGGTGGTTATAGCGACCATTTGCCGGTATGTGTGGACTTTGAAATCGGAAAATAGGGAGAGGGATTAGTGGTTAGTGATGAATGGGCTGCGCTATTATGCTGCAGGTATTAATCACTAATCACTATATATTCCTATTCATGATGATAAGGACCGTTATTCAATATAGTCATAGCCCGGTATAGCTGTTCTACGAAAATAAGGCGTATCATTTGATGTGAGAAGGTCATCTTGGATAATGAGATCTTTTCTTGGGCTGCATCATATATTTTGGGCGCAAATCCGTATGGTCCCCCAATGATAAATACTAACCGTTTGTTTACAGTGTGCATTTTACGTTCTATCCAGTTGGCAAATTCTACGGAACGGAATTCTTTCCCATGTTCATCCAATAAGACCACGACATCGCCCGGCAGCAAAGCTTTCAGAATTAATTCTCCTTCCTTCTCTTTTTGTTGCTCCATGCTCAGGTTTTTGGTGTTCTTGAGTTCGGGGATGACTTCCATATCGAAAGAAATGAAGTGCTTGGTACGTTCCACGTAATCATTGATAGCGGTGATATAATGTTTTTCGACAGTGCGTCCTACTACTAATAATGTAAATTTCATACGTTCTTTTCTGGTTTACTTTGCAAAAATACGGAAAATCTCTACCTTTGCCTATCAATTCATAAAAAAACGATAACATTATGGACGAATTAGTAGTGAAAGACTTAATAGACAGACTGATAGACCTGTCTTTTGCTGAAGATATAGGTGATGGGGATCATACGACCTTGTCATGTATTCCCGCAGATGCAATGGGAAAATCAAAGTTGTTGATTAAGGAAGAAGGTATTTTAGCGGGCATTGAAGTGGCTAAAGAAGTATTTCGCCGTTTTGACCCCACGATGAAGGTGGAGGTGTTTATTCAAGATGGGACTCACGTGAAACCGGGTGATGTGGCCATGGTGGTGGAAGGTAAGGTTCAGTCACTTCTTCAGACAGAACGCTTGATGCTGAATATCATGCAGCGTATGAGTGGCATTGCTACTATGACCAATAAATATGTGAAGAAACTGGAAGGTACGAAAACCCGTGTGCTTGATACCCGCAAGACAACCCCGGGTATGCGTATCATGGAGAAGATGGCTGTCAAGATCGGAGGAGGATGCAATCACCGTATTGGTTTGTTTGATATGATTTTGTTGAAAGATAATCATGTGGACTTTGCAGGAGGCATACACAATGCAGTATCTCGTGCCAAAGAGTATTGCAAGGCAAAGGGAAAGGATTTGAAGATCGAACTGGAAGTGCGTAACTTTGACGAATTGAATCAGGCGTTGGCAGAAGGAGTGGATCGTATTATGTTTGATAATTTTACACCCGAGGATACTCGTAAAGCGGTAGAAATTGTAGGTGGCCGTTGTGAAACCGAGTCTTCCGGTGGTATTACTTACGACACCATGTTACCTTATGCACAGGCAGGAGTGGATTTCATTTCTTTTGGTGCGTTGACTCATTCTGTAAAAGGAATGGATATGAGCTTCAAGGCTTGTTAAGAGAAATGTGAACGATGCAAGTGACACGAATAGAGTTAAAATCTATTCGTGTCACTTGTGTTATTGGCATTCGTTTCTTTTATTTTCTTCTTTGAACCGGGTAGGCGTCATTCCTTTTACTTGTTTAAAGGAGGTGCTGAAATATCTCGGATAAGAAAAACCTACCTCGTAGGATATTTCGTTGATATTCATATTGGTATTTGTAAGCAGATAAACCGACTTCTCTATGCGTAGTTTATTGATATAGTCATTGACGCCCAATCCGGTTAGGAGTTTTACCTTATTATATAAAGACGCTCTGCTCATAGCCATTTTGTCTGTCAGAAATTTAATGGAAAGTTCCTCTCCGGCCATATTTTCATTAATAAGCATATTGAGTCTGGCGATGAACTCTTCATCTTCTTTACTGTTCTTCCTTTGAGTCTGTTCTGTTTCTGTGCTTTTTTCATTTGTTTCTTTTATCGGCATATTGGATGATGATGCCGTTGTGGGAATATTTTCTTCGATGGGTATTTTTTCTTCTTTATTCTTTAAAATGTCGTTTAATATGGCTTGCAGGAAATGGTTCATGTTGCCTTTCATGTGTTGTTCTTTTCGTTGGTAATAAATGTAGCCTATGCCGGCTGTGGCAATTATAAACAGGATAGCTGCTATGCCGATGAACCAGTTGGTTTTATACCAAGGAGGAGTAACGATTATGTTTATCAATTTTTGGGGAGGGGTATGATTTCCGTTTTTGGTATTGCAAGAAACCCATATTGTGTAGTTACCTGCGGATAGAGAGGATAAATTAAGTGTAGGATCGTAAGTTTCAATCAATTGTTTGCTTCTGCTTTCAATTATGTATTGAAGCAGGTATTTTTGGAATATGTCTCTGTTCTTTATTCGAAGGTGGAGGGAAAGAGAATTGTAGTTCCAGGGTACTTTTATCGTATTCTCTTTGATGTTCTTTAAGCAAGGGCTGCCGTTAAGAAGAATGTCGGACAGGTATATTTCTGGCATCTGGGTATCAGTATCGGGAATGTTTGTGTTGATTTTAACCAATCCTTCAGATCCACCTAGATAGATGTGATTTTTATTAGATTGTTTTTGGTATGCGAATAAAATTTCGTTGGATGGGAAACCGTCAGAACTGTTCCATATAGTAAATCTGTTTTCTTTGATGATATAAGAGTATAGCTGATTTTGCGCACAAATCCATAGACGCCCTTTTCCATCGGCTATGAGGAAGGATATGCTGTTGAATAGCTTGGTACGTATGCGGTGGTATTTCCGGCTTTTCAGATCGAAGAATCCAAGTCCTTTGTCGGTACCGGTCCATATTATATGATTGTTGTCGTAAGACATGGAAGTGATGGTCTCATTTTTTTCCAACTCGAATAGTAATCGGATGCTGTCATTTTGCTGATCTACCCAAAAAGCTTGGTGAGCGTATTTTAAGAGAGAGAATTTGTCATTGGAGTATGATAGACAAAGTGCATTATTAGAGAAGTCGTAGTGACGGTCTGTTTGCATCTTTGAAAATGTATGGTTATGTGTATTGTATGCATAGGCATTACGGCTGATTATGTATATTTTGTTGTCTGCCACCTGATTGGCTAGAGGAAGATGACCATAAAAACATTCTTTATAGTTGGTTTCTTTATCTATAATGGTGAAAGGACGATATTGCTGTGTCTTTTTATTGAACAGAAAGATGCCTTTGGTATATAAGGAAACCATTAATTCGGATTCGGATATTTCAGCAATGGAGATCACTTTATCTCCGTAGGTTGAGGGGAAATGAGTAAATTTGTCAGTAGACGGGTCGTATAGATTGATACCTCCTCCATCGGTTCCAATCCAGACTTTTCCGCTCTTCTCTTCGTAAAGGCTGATGATTGATTTTTCGCTGAGTCCGCTGGGATGGTTTAAGACGGCATCTTTATATGTCTTGATGTATGTTTCTTTAATACAGAATATGCCTCCTCGTACGCTTCCTGCCCATAGGTTTTCTTCTTGGTCTTTGTAGAGCAAGGTAATGGAGTTGACCGGCAGTGAAGAATAGTCTCCCACTATGTGTTGAAGTTGTGAGAATTGTTGAGTATGGGGATCAAACAGGTTGATACCGCTTCCGTCTGTTGCCAACCATAGCTTGCCGTTGTGTTCTGTTATATCTAAAATATAATTGTTGTTTAATCCGGAATTTGTCTGAGTATAGTGTTTTTGGATTTTTCCAGTTGAGTCATAGCAATAAAGTCCAGATCCGTAAAAGGATGTGTAGATATGCTGGTCAAGGGTTGTATATAACGATGTCAGCAGGTTGGAGCTGCTTGGAATAAAAAGACTGAATTGTTGGGTTTGACGGTTATATAAGTAGATTCCTTTTTTTCGGGTACCTACTAAAATATTGCTTTTATCGAGATAGACCATTTTTTGAATTCTATAATCTACCGCGTTGATGTTT
Organism: Phocaeicola sartorii JCM 17136 = DSM 21941; assembly: GCF_054653615.1. NCBI lineage: Bacteria > Pseudomonadati > Bacteroidota > Bacteroidia > Bacteroidales > Bacteroidaceae > Phocaeicola > Phocaeicola sartorii. Next base: position 3,241,867 of record NZ_BAAIFW010000005.1, on the reverse strand, counting down.
TCTTTCCCTTTTTGTTTAAGGTGAATGGTCTTTGCCTTTCTGCTGTGATAATCGTAGCAGTAAATGGTATTTTCACTGCCAAACCATATTCCGCCTTCTATTTTGATAGAAGAATAGATAGCTTGGGGGATGGCGGTTGTGAATCGGTCTTGTTCGTCATCATAGAGGGCTAACCCTTTTGGAGTTGCTATCCAAAGGTTTCCTAATGAATCTTCGGTCAGATGATTGATATAATTGCTAGGCAGAGAATGGGGATCGTCCGAATAATGCTGGTAGGTTTTTATTCCTTCTTGAGTATAACTGTTCAATCCATTTTGAGTTCCTATCCATAAAGTACCTTTATGGTCTAACAGAATGGATTGGGCGGTAGATTGAGAAAGTCCTTGCTCTATGGAGAGCTGGGTGAATGAATAATGGACATTGTGTTCGGAGGAGAACAGTTTTGTTTCTGTCCATAAGCATAAAATGATAATTAAGGTCCGATACATTGTAATTTTATTTTCTGCAAAAATACATTTTTTTTCTTTTGATAAGAATTGGGAGGTTGTTTTTTCAGTATGAAGCAATAAGAAAATAAGATGTTTTTTATCAAAAAATTGAGAAATAGTTCCTTGTTAGACAGGATTGGACTTGATTTATACAATTTTTGACCTTTCCAGTTGGTAAATAGATTAAGTTTGTGCAGTTAAATTTTTGAAATAAGTTTTGTGAACCAAAATTAATGTAGTATGAAAAATGTTATACTTTTATTATTGTCTGTATGTGGTATGTTTGCTTGTACCCATACGCCAAAGTGGGAATTAGTGTGGGAGGATAACTTTGATGGTGCGGAGCCCGATACCACAATATGGAGCCGCATACCTCGCGGCAAACCTGATTGGCAAAATACTCAGTCGTTCGATGACCGTTGTTATGAAATGCGTAACGGCCTTTTAATATTAAAGGGAATTGTGAATGATAATATGGATGTAGATACGGCGAAGTATCTGACTGGGGGATTGTGGACAAAAGACAAGCACGCTTTTCATCGGGGACGTATTGAAGTGAAGGCCAGATTGCATGGGGCGAAAGGGGCATGGCCGGCTATATGGACTTTGCCTTATGAAACCGATAAATATGATTGGCCTATGGGAGGGGAGGTAGATATTATGGAACGCCTGAACAATGATTCCATTGTTTATCAAACCGTGCATTCACACTATACTTATACATTGGGAATAGAGAATAATCCGAAACATGGAAGCACTACGTCTATCAATCCTGAGGACTTTAATATATATGGGGTGGATTTCTGGCCGGACAGTTTGGTGTTTCATGTGAACGGAAAACGGCATTTCGTTTATCCTCGTATCGAAACAGAGCAAGAAGGGCAGTTCCCTTTTGATATTCCTCAATATTTACTGATTGATATGCAATTAGGAGGTACTTGGGTAGGACCTGTGGATTCTACGGATTTACCTGTGGAGATGGAAGTGGACTGGGTACGTCATTATCAATGGAAATGAAGTAATTCTGGTATTTGTAATTATGATGATATTAGTGATAAATAACCTATTAACTCAATTAAATTTGAAATTATGAAAAGACAAAGGCAAAAATTATTTCGCGTGTTTTTAGCGGGCGTCCTGATGCTGTTTTCTTTTATGGCATATGCACAGGAGCGTACGGTGACAGGTAGGGTGTATGATTCATCCGGTGAATCTATTATAGGAGCCAGTGTAGTGGTGCAGGGTACTATGCAGGGAGTGGTAACAGATATGGACGGTGCTTTTCAGTTGAAGGTGCAACCTTCCCAGTCTTTGGTGATTAGCTTTTTGGGATACAAAGATGTGATCCTGCCGGTAGGAAATAAAAATGATTTTAAAATTATTTTGGAAGAAGACTCTAAAAAGCTGGACGAGGTAGTGGTGGTAGGATACGCTACTCAGAAGAAAGTGAATTTAACAGGATCTGTCGCTTCCGTATCGGCAAAAGATATTCAGGATATTCCGGTGGCCAATACAACTACTTTGTTGCAGGGGCGACTGCCGGGGTTGGTACTGACTCAAAACGGTGCGCAAGCCGGTAATGATAACCCGGAAATCAGAATCCGTGGTATTGGTACCTTTGGTAATAATAATCCGATGGTGTTGATTGACGGGGTGGAAGGTAGTATTTCACAAATAGCAGAGATACCTTCTGCCGATATTGAGAGCATTTCTGTACTGAAAGATGCGGCATCGGCAGCTATTTACGGTGTACGTGCTGCCAATGGCGTTATTTTGATCACTACCAAGCGGGGACAAGCATCAAGCAAGGTGAAGGTTTCGTACTCAGGTAGTTATACTTTGCAGACACCTGGTATTGTTCCCGACTATGTGGATAGTTATAATTGGGCTTTGATGAAGAATGAAGTGAATTCCGGAACGTTCTCACCGGAAGCTTTGCAAAAGTTGAAAGACGGATCCGATCCGGATCATTATGCAAATACCAATTGGCTGGACGCAGTATTGCGCAATGCTAGTATGCATCAGCATCATCTGTCTGTATCAGGAGGTAATGAGAATACCCATTTTATGACTTCGGTGGCCTATTCCAATCAGGATGGTATCATGATGAAGACAGGAGTGGAACGTTTTTCATTCCGTTCGAATATTGATACTCGTTACAAACGTTTTACTTTTGGATTGAACTTATCCGGTAATAAGAATAATGTGACCGCACCTGCTGTAGCACCTTCCGGTGAAGGCGGAATCATGCGTTATGTATCTTGGTTCACTCGTCCTACTGTGCCGGTGATGTATTCTAACGGGCATTACGGTTATGTAGATGGTTCGTCATTGAGTGCCGAACTGATGAAGAATCCCGTAGAGTCAATGTCTTTAGGGCATCGCAGCAACGAGTATTGGCGTTTTAACGGTAAGGCGTTTGCCGGCATTGATTTGTGGGACGGATTGAAGTTCCAGACCAGTTTTGCTTATGCTTTTGATTTGAATGCAACGAAATCTTACTCTCCCAAATCTCCAGCCCGTTATGATGCAGAAGGAAATATTAGAAAAGCAGCGGGAGAAACGAATAAGGAGGAGGATTATTGGTACCGCAATGCGACATGGACAAATGAGAACTTGTTGACTTATAACAAGCAATTTGACAAGCATAATGTTAGTGTGCTGCTGGGACACTCTGTCATTGGTTCGCGCTTTTATAGAACAACTGCTTCCATACAAGGGTTTCCTACAGAAAATATTTATGAGCTTGATGGAGGAACAATTAATCCGGGGGCAAAAGGCAATTCGGAAGAATATAAACTCCAGTCATTTTTTGGCCGTGTGAATTATAGTTACGACGACCGTTATTTGTTTGAGTTCAATGTTCGCCACGATGGCTCGTCACGTATGCCTAAAGCCAACCGTTACGCTACATTCCCTTCCGTATCAGGAGGATGGGTGTTCTCGAATGAAGAGTTTATGAAAGACTATAAAAACTTCTCCCTTGGAAAGTTACGTCTGTCATGGGGTAAGCTGGGTAATCAGGAAATCGGTAATTATGCTTATGCGGCTACTTTGGGTGCAAGCGGAAATTATTTCTTCGACCAGAATGGAGACAAACAGGCCGGTATGGTACAGACTTCTGTCCCGAATGAAAACATCAAATGGGAAACGACTCGTTCTATCAATGTGGCCCTTGACCTTGGATTTTTTAATAATAGAATACAGACTACTTTTGAATGGTTTGATAAGAAAACTTCTGATATCTTGATGCAGTTAGCTATGCCGGGCATATTCTTGGGCTCTCTTAATGCTCCTTATCAGAATGTGGGTGCTGTCCGCAACCGTGGTTGGGAGTGGAATGTGAATTACTCGGATAGTAAAGGCGACTGGGCTTGGAATGCAGGGTTCAACCTGTCACACGTGAAGAATGAAATTCTGGAGATGGGCGGTCTGGAAGAAACAATAAGCGGGCAAACAATCAATCGTATTGGTAATCCTATCGGCGCTTATTTTGGATATAAAGCAATTGGTATTTACCGTACAGAGGCTGATCTACAGCGTACTAATTCAAAAGGGGAAGTCATTAAACAAAATGGTGTGGCTCCCAAATTGGGCGATATCATGTATGCTGATTTAAATGATGACGGAAACATAACTGCAGATGACCGTGACATTATAGGTAATCCTTTTCCTAAATACTCTTATAGTTTCAACTTGGGGGCTTCTTGGAAGAACTTTGACTTGTCTACTTTTTGGCAGGGAGTAGGAGGTATTTACCGTTACAGTTGGGAGACTTCTACCGATATCCGTGGTAACTTAACCGAACGCTGGCTGGATCGTTATTCTGCCGACAATGTAAATGCTTCCATGCCGGCATTAGGCAATACGATGAATGATTCCTATTCCTCATTCTGGTTGGAGAATTCCAGTTACTTGCGCTTAAAGAACTTGGAGTTCGGCTATACATTCCGTCAGCCGGGGCTTGCCAAAGTGGGTGTTTCCAGTATCCGTGTCTATTTTGCCGGAAGTAATCTTTTGACATTTACGTCTTTGAAAAACTGGGATCCGGAAAAAACATCAGGTGATGCCAGAAACGACGTACATCCCAACATGCGCACTTATTCATTTGGGTTAAATATTCAATTCTAAATTATAAGGAGGATATACATTATGGTAAAGAATACAAAAAATATATGCAGAGTTTTATTTTTTTCTGGAATGTTATTGGTTACCAGTGCATGCTCAGATAGTTTTTTGCAGACGGATTCTCCGAATCAGCCTTCTCAGACCACTTATTGGCAGACCGAATCGGATGCATTGATGGCTTTGACAGCCTGTTATGATGCCATGCAGAGCCAGAATTTATATGACGACAACATTGATGGCTGGAAGTTTGGATTTTTGGGACGTGAAACCAGTACGGACAATGGAGACCACACATGGGGTGACTGGATGCTGGGAAGTTCTATTTCGAAATGTGCGTCTTCTACTACTGATGAATGTTTCTCTATGTATTGGAATGCCAATTATGAGGTAATTAAGCGTTGCAACATGTTGGTGGAGAATGTGGAGCGTATTCCGATGGAGGCAGAAAAGATAGATGCATACAAGGCGGAAGCCATAGCACTGCGGGCTTTGATGTATTGTAATCTGACTTCCGTGTTCCGCGATGTTCCCTATTTGACGAGACCTTTAACCTTGGCCGAAGCACAGGCTCCTAAAACGGAACGTAGTGAGATTGTTTCGTCTTTGTTGGAGGATCTGAAGACTTGGATTCCTAAAATACCGGTTATAGGGAAGGCTCAAAAGGGACGTATGTCCCAAGAGGCGGGTTATGCCATTATGGGACGAATCGCTCTTTTTAATCAACGTTGGGACGAGGCGATAGCTGCTTATAAAAATGTAATAGGAAAAGTACAGCTGTTTAAGTCGGGCGATGGAACTGATTATGCTGCCAATTATGCTGATTTGTTTAAAGAGCAAAATGAAACGGCTGAGGAAGTGTTACTGAGTGTTCATTTTAAAGGTCCGGGATTGGGTGAAGGAAGCTGCTTTGGGGTTTGTTGGTCTGCTCCGATGAATGCTATTGAAGGTTCTATGAACTTGTGTGATGATTTTTACTGTATAGATGGGCTGCCTATCGACAAATCACCTTTATTTAAGGGAAATCTTGCTCAAGGAGCTCACACGAAGGCTAATCCGGATATGGGACGTTATGAGAATCGTGATCCTCGTATGAAAGGCACATTGATGTTGCCGGGCATGGAATGGAACGGAAAGTTGTATACTAATAATTTGCCGGCAAGTTCTACCTGTTGTATTCGTAAATGGTACACTCCGGAAGATACGGCCAATGAATATGACGGTAGTCTTGATTTCTATGTAATCCGTTATGCAGAAGTGCTTTTGTCACTTGCTGAAGCTATGATTGAGAAAGGTGGCTATCCACAGGCGGAAGTGACAGGACCTATCAATGAAGTTCGTGCTCGCGTCGGTATGCCGGCGGTAGAAGCAGTGGAAGGAACTAATTTGAATAAAGAAGAATTGCGCGCTATTGTGCGTCACGAACGCCGTGTGGAACTGGCTTTTGAAGATTTACGCTTTGCTGATCTTTACCGTTGGGGCGAGTTTGAAAGTGCTCAAAAACGTATGCAGAAAGATCAGTCGTTCTATGGCTTCGGAGTAGTTCCGCGAGGCAACCTTCGTGGTGCGCAAGATCTGGTCTGGCCTATTCCGCAAGGTGAAATAGACACGAATCCGATGTTGGAGCAACATAGTGAATGGAAGTAAGAATGGTTGATTTGTTATTTTCAATATAACTGTGATGAGGTAAGAGATTGTAAAAAGGTATTTTCTTGAAGGGCAAGTATGTGGCTGATAAGGCTGCAACTTGTCCTTTGTCGTTTGTATGCTGTTATATATGTTTTATTTCATAATGTGGCATATTTTGTTAAATTACGAAGTGGTGTTATTTCTCTTTTCATCTCTTTGTTTTATCTTTGTCACTGAATATTATAAGTAATAACATAAGTATATGAAGAAAAAGAATGTTTTTAAATGGTGGGGAGTCGTTTTGTTGTTGTGTATGTGTTCTGTCCATGTTGAGGCGCAGGATTTGAAGTCTATACTGACAGGAGTGGCAAAGGCGGTAATTGGTGACAAGGCTACTACGGCTCGTTCTATTGTGGGTACGTGGTCTTATCAGGCTCCCGAATGTCAGTTCGCGAGTGATAAGTTGCTGGCAAAGGCTGGTGGAGAGGTGGCAGCCAAGGAAGTGGAAGAAAAACTACAGACTGTATATGATAAGACAGGTTTGACTGGCATTAAGTACACTTTCAAGGAGGATGGCACTTATTCATATATATTAAAAAAACGTACGGTAAATGGCACTTACGTTTTTGATGATGAAGCTAAGACGATTACTATGAAAAGCAAGTTGGGCATACAGACGGTAGCTTATGTGACAGTGACAGGCAACAGTATGAGTCTTGTATTCAATGCCGATAAGTTGATGTCCATTCTAAAGGTGATTACAGGAGCGGCTTCCAAAGTAAATTCCACGGCTGCCACTCTCAACAGTGTGGCTGAAGCTTATGACGGGCTAATGTTAGGATTTGAATTGAAAAAGTGAATGTCTTTTTATTAAAGACAGGGGAGCAGGTGTTTTATAGATTGATTAACAAGTCATGATTGAAACTGATGCTTAAAGATAAAGAAGGTGTGTCGTCAGCCAGCCCTTCCGGTCTTTTGAACTCCATGGTGGCGGAAAGATTGATTTAGTAATTCTTTTTTTCTTGGTCCGGATTCGTAATAACTTCTTCGTCTTCCGGATGACTCCTGTTGTCTTCCTCTTCCTCGTCAATGAAAAGTTCCGGTTGTTGGGGGCCTTTGTGTCTGAACAATATGGCTGCGGCTATTCCGGCCGCAGTGCCCCCTAAGTGTCCCTCCCAAGAAGTGGTGGAGGAGGCGAATTGCGGGAACATGTTCCATACCAGACTGCCATATAGAAAGGTGACAAGCAACGACAGGGCTACTAAAGGGACATGTTTGCGGAGAATACCACTGAAGAACAGAAAAAAGGCGAGTGAATAAATTATACTGCTGGCACCTATATGCCATCCCGGCTTGCCTATTATAAATGTAAGTATTCCACTGACTATCCAGATGAAAAAAAGTATACCAATGCCCAAATCACGATAAAAGTAGAGCAGACACCATAATAAAAAAAGAAGAGGAAGAGTGTTCGCAAATAAATGTCCCCAATCGGCGTGTATCAACGGAGAAGTGAAAATCCCCATTATTCCTTTGGTTTCTCTAGGATATATGCCCCAGGTGATAAAATCCCAATTCATGACACTTTCCATAGTACGCAGGGTGTACAGAATGAAAAGAAGTAATAACGGAAGAGCAAAAGCCAATAGAATTTTTTGAATTTCAAGTTTCATTTTGTCATAATTATGCTGATTTCTGTGCAATACTACGGATATTTGAGCGAAAAAAGAAAAATATTTTGCTATTTAATTTTGCTTTATTCATTTAATTACTAATTTTGAGCGTTGCATACAAAAATAATATGTGACATAAATTGAAATGGAAATTTGATTTATAACCTTAAAATAACAACTATGAGTTACTTACGATTTGACAAGACTCTTATGACGAACCTCGGGGAATCATTGCCGAAAGAAATTCTCCGCACAAACCGTTCAGGGGCCTACCATTGTACAACCATTGTTGACTGCAATACGAGAAAATATCATGGATTGCTCGTTATTCCGGTACCTGAGCTGGATGATGAAAACCATGTATTGTTATCGTCGTTGGATGAGACAGTGATACAACACGGAGCTGAATTCAATCTGGGGCTTCATAAGTATCAGGGCGACAACTACAGCCCCAGGGGACACAAGTATATCCGTGAATTCGAGTGTGAGAAAGTTCCTACTACCATATATAGGGTAGGTGGTGTGGTCTTGAAGAAGGAAAAGCTTTTCGTTCATCATGAAAATAGAATTTTAATCCGTTATACTTTGCTGGAGGCACATTCAGCCACTACGTTGCGTTTGCGTCCGTTTTTGGCTTTCCGCAGCGTACGTCAGTACACTCATGAAAATGCACAAGCCAGCCGCGACTATCAGGAAGTGGATAATGGAATCAAGACATGTATGTATCCGGGCTATCCCGAATTATATATGCAATTGAACAAGAAGAATGAATTCCACTATCAGCCGGATTGGTACCGGGGTATTGAATATCCCAAAGAGCAGGAAAGAGGTTATGATTTTAATGAAGATTTGTACGTTCCGGGTTATTTTGAGGTGGACATAAAGAAAGGCGAAAGCATCGTCTTCTCAGGAGGTGTGTCCGAGTCCACTACCCGTACATTGAAGAAAACTTTTGAAGAGGAGGTGGAAGAACGTACTCCGCGTGATAATTTCCAGCACTGTCTGATAAATGCTGCCCATCAGTTTCTGAATAAACAGGGAAATGAATCTTATATCCTGGCAGGATATCCGTGGTTTAAATGCCGTGCCCGCGATATGTTCATTTCTTTACCGGGACTGACATTGGCGATTGATGAAGTGGCCAAGTTTGAGATGGTGATGGAAACGGCCCGTAAGGCGATCCATGACTTTATCAATGATGAGCCTGATGATGTTAAAGTGTACGAAATGGAGCATCCTGACGTCTTGCTTTGGGCGGTGTGGTGTATTCAGCAATATGCCAAGATGGTGTCGCGTGACCAGTGCCGTGAGAAATATGGTACATTGCTGCAGGACATGATGGAGTATCTTCGCCGGGAGAATCATCCGAATCTTTTCTTGCACTCTAACGGTCTGCTTTATGCCAACGGAACAGAGAAGGCTATCACATGGATGAATTCTACCGTAAACGGACGTCCCGTGATTCCTCGTACAGGCTATATTGTAGAAATCAATGCCTTGTGGTATAATGCATTGCGCTTTACCGGTGATTTGTTGGGCGAGGGTGGAAACAATAATTTGGCTGATGCGTTGAATGTATTGGCCGAAAAGGCTGGAAAGTCATTTGTGGATACTTTCTTGAATGAGTATGGTTATCTATTGGATTATGTGGATGGCAATATGATGGACTGGAGCGTGCGTCCGAACATGATATTTACTGTCGCATTCGACTATTCTCCGCTTGATACTCGTCAGAAGAAAGGGGTGCTGGACATTGTGACTAAAGAACTGCTTACACCGAAAGGACTCCGTTCGCTCAGCCCGAAGAGCGGTGGTTATAATCCGAACTATGTAGGCCCTCAGATGCAGCGTGATTATGCATATCATCAAGGTACCGCATGGCCTTGGCTGGCAGGCTTCTATTTCGAGGCTTACCTCCGTATTTATAAGATGAGTGGTGTAGGATTTGTAGAACGTCAGCTGATAGGCTACGAAGACGAAATGACTTCTCATTGTATTGGCTCTATACCTGAACTATTTGATGGTAACCCGCCTTTCAAAGGTCGTGGAGCTGTATCATTCGCTATGAATGTGGCAGAGATATTGCGGGTGTTATATTTATTGAGTAAATACAATTATTGAAAGGAGGGACCTGTATGAAAGTATTAATGTTTGGATGGGAATTTCCTCCCAAAATATATGGTGGCCTTGCTGTAGCATCTTACGGTATAACAAAAGGTTTGAGTCTGCAAGGTGATATGGAAACAACTTTCTGTTTGCCCAAACCTTGCGGTGACGAAGAAAAGTTTCTGAACATTATAGGCATGAACCAAGTGCCCATTGTGTGGCGTGATGTGAATTATGATTACTTAAAGTCACGCCTTTCGACTTCGACTCCGGAACAGTATTATGCTTTCCGTGATCATATCTATTCTGATTTCTCGTATATGCACGTCAATGATCTGGGGTGTATGGAGTTTGCCGGCGGTTATCCGGGAAACCTTCATGATGAGATCAATAATTTTTCTATTATTGCCGGTGTGGTTGCGCGCCAGCAAGAATTTGATATTATCCATGCGCACGACTGGCTGACTTATCCGGCTGGTGTGCATGCCAAGCTGGTAAGTGGCAAACCTTTGTGTATCCATGTACATGCTACTGATTTTGACCGTTCGCGCGGTAAGGTGAATCCTACAGTATATGCTATGGAAAAGAATGGCATGGATCATGCCGACTGTATTATGTGTGTGTCCGAGCTGACCCGACAGACAGTTATTCACCAATATCATCAAGATCCGCGTAAATGTTTTGCCATGCACAATGCCGTTTATCCGCTTTCGCAAGATTTGCTGGACATTCCTCGTCCTGATCATTCGAAAGAAAAAGTGGTGACTTTCTTGGGGCGTATCACGATGCAGAAAGGACCCGAGTATTTTGTGGAAGCTGCCGCATTGGTCTTGAAGCGTACCCGCAACATCCGTTTTGTAATGGCAGGATCAGGAGACATGCTGGACGCTATGATCAATCTGGCTGCGGAACGAGGTATTGCAGACCGTTTTCACTTCCCGGGATTCCAGCGTGGGCGTCAGGTTTATGAAGCATATAAAAACAGTGATGTGTTCGTAATGCCTTCCGTGTCAGAACCTTTTGGTATCGCTCCTTTGGAGGCTATGCAGTGCGGAACTCCTTCTATCATCTCAAAACAATCGGGTTGCGGTGAAATTTTGGATAAAGTAATCAAGACCGATTATTGGGATATCAACGCAATGGCCGATGCCATCTATTCAATTTGTACGAATCCTTCCCTTTTCCAATATCTGCAGGAAGAAGGAAAGAAAGAGGTGGATGGTATTACATGGGAGAAAGTCGGTTTGAGAATCCGTGCCCTCTATGAGCAGGTGTTAAAAAACTATGGTAAATAATAAAACAATAATTAGGATATGAAAACAATATGTCTTTATTTTGAAATACATCAAATTATCCATCTGAAACGCTATCGTTGTTTTGATATAGGCCGTGATCATTATTATTATGATGATTATGAAAATGAACGCAGTATCAGTGATATAGCCGAACGTTCCTATATTCCTGCGTTGAGTACCTTGATTGAAATGGCAAAGAATTACAGTGATACTTTTAAGGTGGCTTTGTCTATTTCGGGTGTGGCGTTGGAACAGTTGGAAGTACATGCGCCCAGTGTGATCGAGTTGTTGCATCAGTTGAATGAGACCGGATGTTGTGAATTCTTGTGCGAGCCTTATTCTCATGGTCTTTCCTCTTTGGCTAATGAAGATTGTTTCCGCGAAGAGGTGGAACGTATGCGTACCAAGATCAAACAAATATTTGGCAAGGAGCCGAAAGTATTCCGTAACTCTAGTTTGATCTATTCGAATGAGATTGGCGCTACGGTAGCTGATATGGGTTTTAAAGGTATGTTGACTGAAGGTGCAAAACACATTTTGGGTTGGAAGAGTCCGCACTATTTGTATCATTGCGCCATGAATCCGAACTTGAAGTTACTGCTTCGCGATTTCAAACTGTCTGATGACATCAGTCTGCGTTTCTCTAATTCCGAATGGAGTGAGTATCCGTTGTTTGCCGACAAATATATAGATTGGATCGCAGCTTTGCCGGAGGAGGAACAAGTTATCAATATATTCATGGAACTTTCTGCTTTGGGCATCGCCCAGCCATTGTCTTCCAATATTTTGGAATTTATGAAAGCGCTGCCTGTCTGTGCAAAAGAAAGAGGGGTTACTTTCTCTACTCCGACCGACATTATTACCAAACTGAAATCGGTGGATCAGGTGGATGTCCCTTATCCCATGTCATGGGTAGACGAGGAACGCGATATCAGTCCGTGGTTAGGTAATGTGATGCAGCGTGAGGCCTTCAATAAACTTTATAGTGTGGCGGAACGTGTTCATTTGTGCGATGACCGTCGTATTAAGCAGGATTGGGATTATTTGCAGGCAAGTAATAATTTCCGCTTTATGACCACTAAGAATACTGGTATTTGGTTGAATCGTGGAATCTATGATTCTCCGTATGATGCTTTCACCAATTACATGAATATTTTGGGTGATTTTATAAGTCGTGTGAATTCATTGTATCCGGTGGATATGGATAACGAAGAATTAAATTCATTGCTTACTACCATTAAGAACCAGGGCGAGGAATTGGTGGCTTTGAATAAGGAAGTGGAAAGATTGCAGGCTAAACTGGAGAAAGCTGAAGGTAAGAAGGCTCCTGCCGTAAAGAAAGAACCTGCTGCCAAGAAACCTGTGGCGGCAAAGAAACCAGTGGCAAAGAAGCCGGTTGCCAAGAAAGCTGCTTCGAAGAAAGAAGAATAACAGAAATAGTATAAAGGACTTAAGAATTCACCGTTGTGCTTTCGGAAAACTGGTTTTAAGGTTGGAAGAGGCGGAACGGTGTTTTTCTATATAAAAGTTTGCCGCATTGAATATTTTATTTACCTTTGCCAATCTCAGATACGAAAAAACATGAAACAATTGTGCCAAAATAAACATACGATACGTTTCCGCTATTGGAGCCGGAAGAAGTACGCTATGTTTTATAGCTTGGGCAAATGTGTAACTATTGGTAATCTGAAAAAGGAGATTGCCGATGTATCGTTGGGTAAACAGGCAAATGTTTGCACGGCATTCTCTGTTTGCTCTTCCGCACGGAAAGAGGATGCTGGAGAGGAATATGAAGAAGGAATGGTCCCTGTTGAATCTATGCTGCAAATGCTTCGGATCCAACTGCCTCAACCCCAGGTGGCTGATGTGATTTGTCTTTTTTATTTAAATAAATATTGTTTGCCGGAAAGATGTGCCATGCATCTTTTCGGCTTTTTTTGTCTTAATATGAACTGTATATGATGCTGAATGAAATAAGAAACAAAGTGTTGGGCGGTGAGAAGATTACCGTAGAAGAAGCCCGTTGGCTGTCCTGCAAGGCAGAGAAACAGGACTTGTATGATGCGGCTCATGAGATAACACGGGTTCTGGCTTCCCGGAAATTCGATATGTGTTCCATCATCAATGCTAAATCCGGTAAATGTCCTGAGAATTGTAAATGGTGTGCACAGTCTGCACATTATAAAACAAAAACGAATGTTTATGATTTGGTTGGGAAGGAAGAATGTCTGCGCCATGCTTTGTATAACGAAGCGCAGGGAGTATCCCGTTTTTCTTTGGTGACCAGTGGCAGGAAACCGGGTAGCTGTAACATGGACCGGCTATGTGAGACAACAGAGTATATTTGTGCGCATTCGCATATTCGGTTATGCGCTTCTTTAGGATTGCTGGATGAGGCGGAATTGGGACGGCTGTTTAAGGCAGGTATCACCCGTTATCATTGTAATCTGGAAACGGCTCCCTCTTATTTTTCATCTCTATGTTCTACTCATACACAAGAACAGAAAATAGAAACGTTGCAGGCAGCACGCCGGGTGGGGATGGATGTATGCAGCGGAGGAATCATCGGCATGGGCGAAACAATGGAACAGCGTATTGAGTTTGCTTTTACACTGAGGGAATTGGAAGTACAGTCTATTCCTATAAACCTGTTGCAGCCTATACCCGGCACTCCATTGGAAAAAATGGATCGTCTTGCAGAGGCGGAGATTCTGACAACCATCGCTTTATTTCGTTTTATCAATCCCACAGCCTTTCTTCGTTTTGCCGGAGGGCGTTCACAGATGAGTGTGGAAGCTGTAAAGAAAGCATTGTATATCGGTATTAATTCTGCCATTGTGGGAGATTTGCTGACTACATTAGGTTCCAAAGTATCAGAAGATAAAATATTGATAGAAGAGGTCGGGTATTCGCTTTGACACATTATAAAGTTATTATAACAATAAGGAAGTAATATATGGAAAATTTTGACAGGGAGCATTTATGGCATCCTTATACATCGACTACTCATCCGCTACCCACTTATAAAGTAAGACGGGCGGATGGAGTATATATAGAATTGGAGGACGGAAGATGTTTGATAGAAGGGATGTCTTCGTGGTGGTGCATGGTACATGGATACAATCATCCGGTATTGAACCAAGCGCTCAAGAAACAGATAGACCGTATGAGCCATGTCATGTTCGGCGGATTGACACACGATCCGGCCATCGAATTAGGCAGGTTGTTGCTGAAGATTGTTCCTCCCCGTATGCAGAAAATATTTTATGCTGACTCCGGTTCGGTTGCGGTAGAAGTGGCACTGAAAATGGCCGTGCAATATTGGTATGCGCAAGGGAAGGAAAAGAAAAATAATTTTGTAACTATTCAGTCCGGATATCATGGAGATACGTGGAATGCCATGTCTGTTTGTGATCCGGTGACCGGTATGCATCATATTTTTGGCCCTACATTGCCTGTGCGTTATTTTGTTCCTGCTCCCCGGTCGCGCTTTGGCGGAATCTGGTATGAAGAGGATATAGAACCCTTGAAGGAAATATTGGAACAGCATCATGAAAAAATGGCCGCATTGATTCTGGAACCTATTGTACAAGGGGCGGGCGGAATGCGTTTTTATCATCCTGAGTTTTTACGTCAGGCAGAGAAACTTTGCAGGCAATATCGGCTGTTGTTAATCTTTGATGAGATAGCGACAGGTTTCGGAAGAACGGGGAAACTGTTTGCTTGGGAGCATGCGGGTGTCCAGCCCGATATCATGTGCATAGGTAAGGCACTGACCGGTGGATACATGACTTTCTCTGCTGTCCTTGCCAGTGATGATGTGGCTGATACCATTTCCGGCGGTTATCCGGGAGTCTTTATGCACGGCCCTACTTTTATGGGAAATCCGTTGGCTTGTGCCGTAGCGAAAGCATCCGTGGAATTGTTGCTTTCATATAGTTGGGAGGAAAAGGTAAAGGCTATTGAATCACAGTTGAAGAGGGAGCTGGCCCCCGCTGCTTTATTGCCGCAGGTGGCTGATGTGCGTGTATTGGGAGCTATCGGGGTTATTGAAGTGAAGAAACCGGTAGATATGGCTTTTATGCAACGTCGTTTTGTCGAAGAAGGAGTATGGGTACGTCCTTTTGGAAAACTGGTGTATATCATGCCGCCTTTTATAATTCAGCCGGAAGAATTGAGCAAATTGACGCATTCACTGGTAAAGATAGTAGGAGAATTAAAAGAATAAGTGATAGTATTGGGAAAAATAGAAAAAATGAATTCATTAACAGACTGGGAAAGGGAATTAGCCCTGCTTGAAAATAAAAGTAATCTTCGCAGGCTGCCTGTTATCCGCCATTTGGGAAGAGAGGTGGAGGTGAATGGAAAAGTGATGCTTAACCTTTCATCCAACGATTATCTGGGATTGGCTGCTTACCTGCCATTACGTACGGAATTTTTGCAAAGTCTTACTCCCGATACCTTTCTTCCTTCCTCTTCATCCTCTCGCCTGCTGACAGGAAATTTTGATATCTATGTTCAGATAGAGGATTTGCTTGCCCGACTGTTTCGGAAGGAAAGCGCGTTGGTTTTTAATAGTGGTTATCACATGAATGCCGGTATTCTTCCTGCAGTGAGCGATGTTCGTACATTGATTCTTGCCGATAAACTGGTACATGCCAGCATTATTGACGGCATTCGTTTATCGGCGGCCAAGTGTATCCGGTACCGGCATAACCGATACGACCAATTGGAACAGTTGCTGGCTTCCAATCATGCCGGGTATGATAGAATAATTATTGTAACCGAAAGTATTTTCAGTATGGACGGTGATGAGGCCGATCTTCGCCGTTTGGTCACTTTGAAGCAACAATATGATAATGTATTGCTATATGTGGATGAAGCGCATGCTGTAGGGGTGCGGGGAATGCATGGCTTGGGGTGTGCGGAAGAACAGGATTGTGTGGCTGACATCGACTTCTTATGTGGAACTTTTGGTAAAGCGTTAGCCTCGGTAGGAGGATATATTGTTTGTTCGAAGACCATCCGTGATTATTTGGTCAATAAAATGCGTACATTCATATTTACAACGGCTCTTCCTCCTGTCAATTTGCTATGGACATTCTTTATCTTGGAGCATTTGGACAGTTTCAGTTTCCGGAGGGAAAGGTTGAAAAAAATATCCTCTCTTTTGAAAGACACGTTGGTAAAGAAAGGATACGCTTGTCCTTCTACCAGCCATATTCTGCCAATGACGATAGGCGATAGCGGTGATACGGTGTTAAAGGCCGATTTCTTGCAGCGTAAAGGTTTTTATGCGTTGCCGGTGCGTCCTCCTACTGTGCCTGAAGGAACATCGCGTATCCGTTTTTCGTTGACAGCGGATATTACTGAAGAAGAAATAAAAAGCCTGATAGAATTGATATGAAACATTATTTTATACAGCAAAAGCATCTTCCCCGATTGACACTTTTTTTTGCCGGTTGGGGAATGGATGAATGTCCTTTCATGGATTATTGCCCCGAAAATAGCGATCTGTTGGTTTGTTATGATTATCGTTCGCTGGATTTTGATTTCACGCTGTTGCAGGGTTATCAGGAGATTCGTCTGCTAGCCTGGTCTATGGGAGTATGGGTCGCGTCTATGGTATTGCAGGATATGGACTTGCCCATTTGTGAGAGTGTTGCTTTGAATGGCACGGTAACTCCTGTCGATGATTTGAAAGGTATTCCGCAGCAAGTTTTTGAAGGAACCCTGGAAGGCTTGAATGAGGTTACACTGGAAAAGTTTATCCGCAGGATGTGTTTGAAAAAGGAGAATTTGGAAACATTCTTGTCGAAACGTCCGCAACGTGCGGTAGAGGAACTGCAAGAAGAGCTTCGGAGGATTGGAGAACAGGTAAAATCTTGTGCTGTTCCCAGTTTTGCATGGGAACGGGCTGTTATAGGCAAGAATGATTTGATTTTTACGGCGGTCAACCAAAAAAATGCATGGACCGGGACGGAAGTGGCAGAGTATGATATTCCTCATTATTCAGAAGAAATAATGAGAGATTTGTTATGTCCGTCTGTCATTTAAAATGAAAACGTATGATTAATAAGCAATTGATAACCCGTCGCTTTTCCCGCGCTGTAGAGAGTTATAACCGTGAAGCGTTGGCACAAAAGCAGATTGCATACCGCATGAGTGATATGCTAAATCATTATTTGCCCCGTCCGTGCGGCCAAATATTGGAAATTGGTAGCGGGACGGGCTTTCTTACCCGCAGGCTAATGGAAACCCTCCATCCTGAAAAACTGGTGTTGAATGATATTTGTCAGGAAATGAGTACTTGTTTCACCGATTTGTTGGGAAACGGGCGGACTACCTTTCTAGCAGGGGATGCCGAGTCCCTTCCTTTTCCAAAAGGACAGGATTTAATTGTATCATGCTCGGCATTACAGTGGTTTGTTTCTCCCGAGCTGTTTTTTGAACGTTGTAATACTTTGTTGAAGCAGAAAGGATATTTTGCTTTTACTACGTTCGGCAGGGATAATCTGAAAGAAGTTGCATCGGTCACCGGCAGTGGTCTTCACTATCGTTCTTTAGAGGAATTAGAAGAAGCGTTGCGCATACACTATGAGATCGTGAAGACTCATGAGGAACGTATCTGTCTGACTTTTGGCACTCCGCTTGAAGTGCTTTATCACTTGAAACACACCGGGGTGGCTGCTGTCAGGCAACAAGCGTGGACTAAAAGGGATTTGCAGGACTTCTGTGACAAGTATGCCCGTTTGTTCAGTGATGGTCATTCGGTGACTTTGACTTATCATCCTATTTATATTATAGCAAAGAAAAGACAATAGAAATAAAAAGAATCATGAAACAGAATGTATTTTTCGTAAGTGGTATTGATACAAATATAGGGAAAAGTTATGCTACGGCCTATCTGGCACATCTTTGGAACAAACAAGGATGTCGTACTATTACTCAAAAATTCATACAGACAGGAAATCCGGAAGGTTATTCGGAGGATATTGAGTTGCATCGTCGTCTGATGGAGACGGAGTATTTGCCTGAGGATGAGCAGGGACTTACCAAACCTGAAATATTTTCTTATCCGGCTTCTCCCCATTTGGCTTCACGAATAGATAACCGTGCCATTGATTTTGATAAAATAAAGCATGCCACGGAGGTGTTGAGTGAGCGCTATGATGCTGTTTTAGTAGAAGGAGCCGGGGGGCTGATGGTGCCGTTGACAGAGGAGAACCTGACTATAGACTATATTCAGGAATCGGGTTACCCCTTAGTTTTTGTTACTTCGGGACGATTGGGAAGTATCAACCATACATTATTGAGTTTTGAGGCTATAGAGCGGAGAGGGATAAAGCTTCATACAGTGATGTACAATCTGTTTCCCGAAGGAGAAGATAAAATCATTCAGTCAGATACAGAGGCTTATATTTGTCGTTATATAGAGAAGCATTTCCCGGATACGGCATTTGTGAAGGTGCCTTGCTTGTAATTCATCTTTCTTGTTTATGATGTGTCTACCTGATAAAAAGACAGGCCTTGTTTCGCAACAAAGCCTGTCATGCAAACTTAAAACAACCAACAAAAGAAATAGATAATTTCGGGCAATTATCTAATAAAAAGCAATTCTCTGTATTTAGGTAATGTCCACATCTGATTATCGACAATCAGTTCCAGCTTGTCAATGTGATAACGTATCTCTTCCAGCATGGGAGCAATCGTGTCATGATAGGCGATTGCTTTCTCCCGTTCACTTTCTATCTTGTTAGCCACCTTACGTGCCTCCACCATGGCTTCCACATGCTCGGTGATGAAGATGGTACGTTCTGCAATCTCTTCAATAAGTTTCATATTCTCTGCAGATAGTCGGGACGCTTTTTCTGCTGGGAATAATTCTTTCATTTTATATACATTGTCAATCAATTTGCTCTGGTATTCGGTGGCCACGGGAATAATGTGATTCATAGCCAGGTCGCCGAGAACACGAGCCTCGATCTGGATTTTTTTTGTGTACATTTCCCACTTCACTTCGTTGCGGGCTTCCAGCTCTTTGCGCGTCATGACGCCTGTTGCTTCGAACATGGCGATGCTTTCGGGTTTCAGGTAATTGTCGAATATCAGCGGACAACTGGTTTCGCAGTCCAGACCGCGTTTGGCAGCTTCAGCTTTCCATTCGTCTGAGTAGCCGTTACCATCGAACCGGATAGGTCTGCATTCCTTGATGTATTGGCGGATGATTTCCACGATGGCGGAGATTTTCGGCTCTCCCTTTTCAATCAATGCATCCACGTCTTTTTTGAATCTTGTCAACTGGTGCGCCACTGCCGTGTTCAGTGCAATCATGGCGCTGGCACAGTTGGCTTCCGAACCTACTGCACGGAATTCAAAGCGATTGCCTGTAAAGGCGAAAGGAGAGGTGCGGTTGCGGTCTGTGTTATCAATCAGCAATTCGGGAATCTGAGGGATATCCAGCTTCATCCCCTGTTTGCCTGCCAGCGAAATAAGGTCATCATTCGCACTTTCTTCCATGTGATCCAGCACTTGTGTCAGCTGTTTGCCCAAAAAAGAAGAGATGATGGCGGGAGGTGCCTCGTTGGCTCCCAGACGATGTGCATTGGTGGCACTCATGATGGAGGCCTTCAGCAATCCATTGTGGTGGTAAACTGCCATCAGGGTATTGACGACAAAAGTAATGAAACGCAGGTTGTCCTCGGCTGTCTTTCCGGGAGCCATTAGTAGGATACCGGTATCTGTACCTAATGACCAGTTGTTGTGCTTGCCTGATCCGTTAACTCCCTTGAATGGCTTTTCGTGTAGCAGCAGACGGAACCCGTGACTACGGGCTACTTTGCGCATCAGTGACATGATGAGCATATTGTGGTCTACGGCCAGATTACATTCCTCGAAGATGGGAGCCAGTTCGAATTGGTTGGGAGCTACTTCGTTGTGGCGGGTCTTTACGGGAATGCCCAGCTCCAATGCTTGGATTTCCAGGTCTTTCATGAAAGCTGCCACACGGGTAGGGATGGCTCCGAAGTAATGGTCTTCCAACTGTTGGTTTTTGCTGGCTTCGTGTCCCATCAGGGTACGTCCGGTCAGTAATAGGTCGGGGCGTGCGGCGTACAGGCCTTCGTCTACTAGAAAGTATTCCTGTTCCCATCCCAGATAGGCCATTACTTTCTTTACTTCGGGATTAAAATAATGGCACACATCCACTGCTGCTTTATTTACAGCACTTAACGCTTTCAACAGAGGAGCTTTGTAGTCGAGGGACTCGCCGGTGTAGGCGATAAATACAGTGGGGATGCACAGGGTATCGTCCACTACGAATACGGGGGAGGAGGGGTCCCATGCACTGTAGCCACGTGCCTCGAAGGTATTGCGGATGCCGCCATTAGGGAAACTGGAAGCATCGGGTTCCTGCTGTACAAGTAGTTTGCCGGAGAATTCTTCCATCATCCCACCCTTGCCATCGTGTTCTACAAACGCGTCATGTTTTTCGGCGGTTCCTTCGGTCAGCGGCTGGAACCAGTGGGTATAGTGGGTCACTCCCAGTTCGGTTGCCCAGCGTTTCATGCCTGCGGCTACTTCGTCGGCGATGCTGCGGTCCAAAGGAGCGCCATTGTCCATAGCATCCGTCAGTTTGGCATAGACATTGCCAGGCAGGTATTTGAACATTTTTTCACGGTTGAATACATACTTGGCAAAGTATTCACCGGGCCTTTGGGCAGGTGTTTCCACTGCTGTTGCTTTCTTCTTGAAAGCTGTTTCCACTACTCGGAATCTTAATTTTGACATAATACCTAAATTTGTTTAGTTGTTAATTTATTTAGAGTGAATGATTTTCTCTTTATTATTTTGATTCAAAATGACTTTTAGTTGTATGCAGATTCGCCATGTTCATAAATGTCGAGTCCTTCTTCTTCAATTCTGTTCGGGACGCGCAAACCATGAATTTTGTCCAATCCTTTGAAGATGAGGTATCCCATACCTGCTGCCCAGCAACCTACTACTACTGTACCGAACAGCTGTGCTAGCAGGAAGTTGTAACCGCCACCATAGAACAGTCCTTCCTCTGTGGCGAAAAGTCCGGTAAGAATGGTACCGAGGCAACCACAAACACCATGTACAGAGGAGGCCCCGACCGGATCGTCTATTTTTAATACGTGGTCAATGAAGTCTACCGAGAAAATCATGACTATGCCGCAGATGGCACCGATCATGACAGCTCCAAAGGGGGAAACGAGATCGCATCCGGCAGTGACTCCGACCAGTCCTGCCAATACACCGTTTAATGTTAATGACAAAGAAGGTTTTCCATATTTTATCCAGCTTGCTGTTAAAGCGAAGAAGCCACCGGCGCATGCTGCCAGGTTAGTGGTCAGGAATACGTGAGAGATAACAGTCTGATCAGTACCGGTAGCTGCTGCCAGTTGGGAACCTGGGTTGAAACCAAACCAACCGAACCAAAGAATGAATACACCCAGGCAAGCTAGTGTCAGGCTATGTCCTGGGATGGCCTTAGACCTGCCATCTTTACCATATTTACCGATACGCGGTCCTAGAACGGCAGCACCTACCAGAGCAATCCACCCGCCTACTGAGTGAACGACAGTGGAACCGGCGAAGTCATGGAAGGTGGTTCCGAATATGTTTGTCATAAAAGAATTTTCTTCACCATTCATCAGCCATCCGCCACCCCACGTCCAGTGTCCTGATACCGGATAAATCAGTACGCTGATGAAGATGGTGTATACTAAGTACATGGAGAATTTAGTACGTTCTGCCATAGCTCCTGATACGATGGTTGCCGCAGTGGCACAGAATACGGTTTGGAAGATCAGAAACCCTTCAATGGGTAGTTCGTTGTCAATGACTTTGTCCATTATGTCAAGGTTGAAGAAATGTGGCGTACCTACGAAACCTCCCACACCGAACATCAATCCGAAACCGATGAACCAGAAGAGGAGGGAGCCGAACATAAAGTCAATCAGATTCTTCATCAGTACGTTGGCGGTGTTCTTGGTGCGGATAAATCCAGCTTCCACCAAAGCGAATCCCGGTTGCATGAAGAATACCAGCATGGCTGCCAGTAGCATCCATACAGTATTCAGACCCGTTGCAATTTCATTGATGGCTTCTGTGTCCATGGCTCTGACGGGAGCTTCCGATAGTGTGTCTTGTGCCCAAAGGCTGACTGGAAACAGAAATAAAAGTATAAAGATTCCTTTCAGGTATAGTTTGTCCATACCTTTTCTATCAGTTGTATCCATAATCTTTTTCGCTTAAGTTGTAATATTATTTTAATTTTGTGGAGTACCTCTGCCCGAAGGGCGTAATGAGTTATTTCTCTTGTTCCGCGTTGTATAAGGCGATATCTCCACGTTCTCCTGTACGGATGCGGATGGCATCCTCAACGGGTATGACGAAGATACGACCGTCACCGATCTCGCCGGTATGGGCAGCCTTGAGAATGGCATGAATGGTTTTGTCCACATTCTTTTCGCGGACTACAATGGAGACCAGGATTCTCTCAATGGAACTGGTGTCATAAACCACTCCACGGTAAATGCGTCCTTGACGTGTTTTGCCAATGCCTCTTACGTCGTAATAGGAGAACCATTCGATCTCGGCTTCGAGCAACGCTTCTTTTACGTCCTCGAATTTGGTTTTACGGATAATAGCTTCAATTTTCTTCATTGTTGTATTTGTATTTTGTATATAATGTAATCTTTTTACCTTCTAAAAAACTAGTACCTTATTGCTATCCTTGTATATATGTTATGGCCTTTATAATTAAAAACTTAGCCCGAAAACGAAATAAGCTCCTTCAGTGCGTGGGTTTACAGTGACTTTTGCAAAAGCCGGTATGGAGAATGAATCGGTGATTTTTATCTCCTTGGTGGCTCCTAGGCTGATATCGCATACAGCGAAGCCGTTGGAACCGTTGCATACAGGGTCTTCGGAATAGTTGTAAAAGTCTGTCGCCCACGGAGTCGCCCCTATTTCTGCTGTCCATTCCAGTCCTGCCAGTGTGAAAGGTACGGTAGCCGAGATGTAGGAAGAATAGGCTCTGTCTCTTTCATTATTCACTCCGTCGGTTCCGGCGAAGTTGGTATACCAGTTCAAGGCCAGCGGTCCGAAGTCATAGCCTATCTGTGCCTCGAAGGTATGGTTGGTGTTGTGTGAACCGTAATGGAAATACCCCGGTCCTCCATTGAACCAGTAATCTGTGACGGAGATACTGAACCCTCCTGTGGTGTAGCCTAATGTAAGGTCAATCTCTTTTGTATCTTCCTTTTCGATACCTGCTGTCCCCCATGCAGACAATGAGAACCCTTTGTAAGAAACTGACAACGTGGGCTGGATGCTGACTCCGCCCAAGTCCTGACCCCGCCAGATGTATCCGCTTACGAGGTCGGCTCCTACGCTGGCTTCCACTTTATCCTGAGCCATACTCATTGCCGGAACGACTATTGCCAGAGCCGACAGAAATGTTGCTTTTTTAAAACTCTTTTTCATTGCTTTTTACCTTTTTAATTCATAATAGTGAGTTTGTTGTATCTCGTATGTATTCGTTTTTTTATAATGGATTGTGCTTGTTGTGTGATAAATGCTACTTATAGTATCCATCTTCTGATTCGCTTCATCGCCTCTTCACAGTCTGCGCGTTCACCGAAGGCGGTCAGTCGTATGTAACCTTCTCCGCTGGGACCGAATCCTACTCCGGGAGTACCTACCACATTGGCTTCGTACAGCATTTGTTCAAAGAACTTCCACGAACCGATTCCTCGGGGAGTCTTCACCCATAAATAAGGTGCGTTCTCACCACCGAATACTTTTAGTCCGGTGCTTTCCAGCCCTTCTTTCATGATACGGGCATTAGTCATATAATAATTGATAGTGGCTTTTATCTGTTCTTTACCTTCAGGGCTGTAAATGGCCTCCGCACCGCGTTGGGTGATGTACGAGGTTCCGTTGAACTTGGTGCATTGGCGGCGGTTCCACAACCGGTTCAGCGGGATGCGTTCCCCTTCCAGTGTGGCGGCGGTCAGTTCCTTGGGCACTACGGTATATCCGCAACGCACTCCGGTAAATCCGGCGGTTTTAGAGAAGCTGCGGAACTCTATGGCTACCTTCTTGGCTCCCTTTATCTCGTAGATGGAGTGGGGGATTTCGGGGTCTTGAATATAGGCTTCGTAGGCAGCGTCATAAAGAATCAGCGTGTCGTTCTCTAGTGCATAATTCACCCATTTTTTTAATTCTGCTTTACTGATAACCGTACCGGTGGGGTTGTTGGGGTAGCACAGATATAAAATGTCTATTCTACGGTCGGGGATGGCGGGAATGAAATTGTTTTCGTTCAGGCAGGGCAGATAGACCACATTACTCCATTTTCCGTCTTCCAGCACTCCTGCCCGTCCGCACATGACGTTAGAGTCGATATATACCGGATAAATAGGGTCTGTCACGCCGATGCTGTTATCGTGGCGGAGGATATCCCCGATATTTCCCGTATCGCTTTTGGCTCCGTCGCTGACAAATATCTCGCTGGATTCCAAATGTACTCCGCGTGAGGCATAATCGTTTTTCAGGATAGCCTCGATTAGAAAATCATATCCTTGCTCGGGACCGTATCCGCGGAAGGTGTCCTTGCTTGCTAGTTCGTCCACCGCCTTGTGCATGGCTTCTATGGACGCCCGGGGCAACGGCTGTGTCACGTCTCCGATGCCCAGACGGATAAGGTCTTTTTGGGGATGGGAGACCTTGAACGCATTTACTTTCTTGGCAATGTCCGAAAACAGATAATTGTTGGGCAGTTTTAAAAAATGTTCGTTTACTAATGCCATAATTGCTGTTGTTTTATAGTTTGTCTTTACTGATATTTTATTTCTGTTAAATTTCTATCTCACCATCGAAAACTTTTACTACGGGACCTGTCATGTACACGTGCCCGTCTTTTTCGTTCCAATGGATCTGTAAATCACCACCATCCATCCTTACCCGTGATTTTCTTCCGGTTTTGTGGTTCAGGTATGCGGCTACGGCGGTGGCACAAGCCCCTGTTCCGCATGCCATAGTGATGCCCGAGCCTCTTTCCCAAACTCTCATTCTTAAGGAACCGTCCGGCAATACTTCTGCGAATTCCACATTGGTTCGTTCGGGAAAAAGCGGATGATTCTCCAGTTTCGGACCTATTGCCGGCAAATTTACATCTTTTATATCATCTATGAAAATCACTAAATGCGGATTTCCCATACAAACAAATGTTCCTTTGTATTCTTTTCCGTCTACAGTGATTGTTTTTGCCAACATTTTGCCGTCCGGAGTATTTATTTGGCTGGAGTTGGCAAGTAGGGGAAGATCCATGTCTACTGTAACTTCTTCTACCAGACCGTTCTCCGTATGTAGTTTCAGAATCTTGATTCCTGAGAGCGTTTCCAGCGTGATGACTTCTTTTTGAGTCAATTTGTTGTCATATACATACTTTCCTATACATCTGGAAGCGTTGCCGCACATCATGGCTTCAGAACCATCTGCATTGAATATGCGCATACTGAAATCCGCTAGGGCTGATTTTCCAATCAATACCAGTCCGTCGGAACCGATTCCCGTGTGATAAGAGCTCCATTTGATGGAGGTTTTTACGGGATCTGCTATGGGATACTCTAGGGTGTTTATATATATATAGTCATTGCCTGCTCCCTGCATCTTCGTGAACTTGATTGTTGTTGCCATTTTGTCTATAACTTTTTCTGTTGTTATTTCCTTTTGTTCTAATTTGATGCAAATATATATCTTTTTGATCTTGTGTAGATAAGGATGCTGTCTCTATTCTTATTTGTTTTTCATTTTGATGATAAATAGAAAGTGGTTTTATGTATTTTCTTTCAAACTGAAATAAAAGTCGGGCTGTATTCTTCTTAATTGTAATTTGTGGGTTTCATACTCTGTTATGAAACATATAATTTCTGTTGGTTATTCAGTGCTGTATGGTTAGTGTTATAAATAATAAGGTAAAGGATTGGAATAACAAAATGACAATCTATTATCGTGTTCCCATATTATTTTGTTAACTTTGTACCCTGTTGGATAAAAACGAGATTAGTAATGCAGAATATTATTGCGATAGAGGATGGTGTGACCCGCCATCCACAGTACCGGATGAAGGAACCGGTGAATATGACGCTTGCCACCGGAGAACATATAGCTGTTGTGGGAAGAAACGGGGCAGGAAAAAGTATATTGATAGATACGATTACAGGCCGGTGGCCGTTGTTGATGAACGAGGTGAAGTATGATTTTTCTCCCTCTTCCTCTAAGATGGCATACGAGAATATAAAATATATCGCTTTTCGTGATTCATACGGAGATGCCGATGGAAATTATTATTATCAACAACGGTGGAACGCCCATGATTTGGATGAAACCCCACTGGTACGTGATTTATTGCCCGAAGCGGCCGACTCAGTCCTGAAAAAGGCTTTGTATGAGCTGTTTGGTATGGAAAGTATGCTGGATAAACATATTATTCTGCTTTCCAGCGGTGAGCTGCGTAAGTTTCAACTGACAAAGACTTTGCTGAGCAATCCGCGTGTGCTGATTATGGATAATCCTTTTATCGGACTGGATGCGAAGACACGGGATCTGCTTCATGTCTTGTTGGGCGAACTGACTAAAGTGACCCATTTGCAGGTAATCCTTATCTTGTCTAAGTCCGATGATATTCCGTCCTTTATCACTCATGTTATTCCTGTGGAGGACAGGATATGTGGTAAAAAAGTAACTTTGCAGGAGTATCTGGCCGTCCGTAAGCCGGTGCCGGAACGGATGCTTTCCGAAGAAAAGGAGGCACGGATCTTGAATTTGCCTTATAACAGTGACTTGTATCACACCGAGCACGTGGTGGATTTGAACAAGGTAAGCATTCGTTATGGCGAACGTACCATCTTGAAAGACTTGGACTGGACAGTAAAGTGCGGCGAGAAATGGGCGTTGAGTGGAGAGAACGGTTCGGGAAAGTCCACGTTGCTGAGCCTGGTCTGTGCGGATAATCCGCAGAGTTATGCTTGTGATATTACCTTGTTCGGCAGGAAACGCGGTTCCGGAGAAAGTATTTGGGAGATAAAGAAGCATATAGGATATGTCAGTCCTGAGATGCATCGCGCTTATCTGAAGAACCTTCCTGCCATAGATATTGTGGCAAGCGGGTTACATGATTCTGTGGGGTTATACAAACGTCCGCGTCCCGAACAGATGGCGGCTTGTGAATGGTGGATGGATATTTTTGGCATTGCAGATTTGAAAGACCGGAATTTCTTGCAGTTGTCCAGTGGCGAGCAGCGTCTGGTGTTGTTGGCGCGTGCTTTTGTGAAAGATCCTGAGCTGCTTATTTTGGATGAGCCTTTGCATGGGTTGGACTTGTACAACCGCCGTTTGGTGAAAGATGTGATAGAAGCTTTTTGCCGTCGTAAGGACAAGACCATGATTATGGTGACACATTATCAGGAAGAGCTGCCCGTATCTATAACTGATTCTCTTTTCTTGAAGCGGAACTAAAAGATCTTTTTCAAAAGGTACGTTCCGGACAGGCGGAAGTTGGCAGGTTAAATGATAGTGCCCTTCCGCTTTCCGGACAAGTGGGGGACCGGACTGAGTACAAATAATTCAACTGTTCGTTTTATAAATATAGTATTAAAACCTTTAAAAGAAAACGAATCATGGAAAACACATTAAAGATGCCTATGACAGGCATTATTCCTCCTTTGGTAACTCCGTTGCTGGACAATGACAAACTGGATATTGCCGGTTTGGAAAGACTGATAGAACGATTGATAAAAGGAGGAGTGCACGGACTATTCATACTGGGTACCACCGGAGAGGCGCAGAGCATCAGTTACCGGCTCCGCCATGAAATGATAAAGGAAACTTGCCGTATCAATGCCGGAAGACTTCCGGTGCTGGTTTGTATTTCCGATACATCAATTGTAGAAAGTATCCATCTGGCACGTGTGGGGGCCGAGTGTGGTGCTTCGGCTGTAGTTTCCGCTCCCCCTTACTACTTTGCTCCGGGACAGCCCGAACTGGCCGAATTTTATGAGGACTTGATTCCTCAGTTGCCGTTGCCTATCTTCTTATATAATATGCCGTCGCATACGAAAGTGAATTTTGCTCCGGCTACCATTCAGCGCATAGCCCGTAATCCTCAGGTGGTGGGATTCAAGGACAGTTCGGCTAATGCCGTTTATTTCCAGTCTGTGATGTATGCCATGAAGGAACGGCCGGACTTTGCCATGTTGGTGGGACCGGAGGAAATTACGGCAGAGTGTGTGTTGCTGGGTGGACATGGGGGAATCAACGGAGGTGCCAATATGTTTCCGGAATTATATGTAGATCTTTATCATGCTGCGGTGACGCGTGATATGGAAACCGTAAGCCGCTTGCAACCTTTGGTGATGCAGATCAGCAGCAGTATTTATACCGTGGGACAGCATGGCTCCAGTTATTTGAAAGGATTGAAGTGTGCTTTGTCTTTATTGGGTGTTTGTAATGATTTTGTTGCGGCTCCTTTCCATCGTTTCAATACTCCGGAACGGGAGAAGATACGTAAGGCGTTGGAGGCACTCCCTTTTTGTCCGGAGTTGAAACCTTAAATGCCTGAGCTGTATGCATATCATTGATATAATCATCTTTTTGCTGTTTACCGGCGGAGTTGTGGCTTTCGGTTGTTCTTTCTTTAAAAAGAAAGGCACTTCCGAGGAGTTCACTTCTGCCGGAAGAAGTTTGCCCGGCTGGGTGGTGGGGATGTCCATCTTCGCCACGTATGTCAGCAGTATCAGTTATCTGGGATATCCGGGAAAGGCCTTTTCGGGAGATTGGAATGCGTTTGTATTCAGTCTTTCTATTCCTATCGCTTCTTATTTTGCGGCTCGTTACTTTGTACCTTTTTACCGGAGCCAGGACAGCATATCGGCTTATAGCTTTTTGGAAAACCGCTTCGGTCCTTGGGCACGTATATATGCTTCGTCCTGTTATTTGCTCACTCAGATAGCACGTACCGGGTCTATTCTGTATTTGTTGGCATTGCCCATGAATGTATTGTTGGGATGGCATATCCAGACCATTATAATTGTAACCAGTGTGGCTATTGTGCTTTATTCCATGTTGGGTGGCATGAAGGCTGTCATTTGGACAGAGGCCATACAGGGAATTATTCTGATTGGCGGTGCGTTGGTATGTATGTTCATTTTGCTTTTTGATATGCCCGGAGGCCCGGCGCAGACTTTCTCCATCGCCATGGAGGATGGCAAATTCAGCATGGGAAGTTTTGGAAGCAGTCTGAGTGAGTCTACTTTCTGGGTGTGTCTGATTTATGGTGTATTTACCAATTTGCAGAACTATGGGATAGACCAGAGTTATGTGCAACGTTATCATACGGCCAAGAGTGAGAAAGAAGCCAAGTTCTCGGCTCTGTTCGGAGGGTATTTGTTTATTCCCGTCTCGGCCGTTTTCTTTATGATAGGGACGGGACTGTATGCGTTCTATAAAGTGCATCCGGGTGTCTTGCCTGATGGAGTGGGAGCGGATTATGTTTTCCCATTTTTTATAGTCAATGAGTTGCCGGTGGGGTTGACAGGTCTGCTGATAGCCTCTATCTTTGCTGCGGGCATGAGTACCATTGCGACCAGTGTCACCAGTTCGTCTACCATCATTCTGACGGATTATTATCAGCATTTCCGCAAACATGCCGGAAACATGGAACGGATGTTGGTGCTGAAACTCTCTAGCGTTGGAGTGGGAGTGGCAGGGATTCTGGTGGCTTTTGCCTTTATGAGCGTGCAAAGTGCGCTGGATGCCTGGTGGGCGTTGGCGTCTATCTTCAGCGGGGGCATGTTGGGATTGTTTCTGCTGGGATATATTTCGAGGAAGGCACGTAAATTTGATGCGGTGCTGGGAGTGGTATGTGGAGTGATTCTGGTTTGCTGGATTGTGATATCACCGTTTGTACATGCCAATCTGGCTATCGTGTTCGGGACGTTGCTGATATTCTTGGTGGGATTCCTGAGTGCTAATTTGTTTAATAAGAGAAGATGTAAGTAGAATAACTTATTTTATGCATGATGAATGTCAAAACTCAACTTTATAGAAAAGAACTTTTTATCTGAAATTTGAAACTCTTCATCGACAATAAGAAGGCCGTATCACTTTTGAATAATGATACGGCTTTTCTGTATTTGTCGGTTACAAGTTGTAATTTTTAGAATGCTCATCTTGGTTTTGATTAACGTTCCGGCTTATTCATCGTTTTATAGTCCGCTTTAGCTGATAAATCTGTTCAGTTCATTGACCCTGTTTAATGCTGTATTGAAATCTTCCACCAGTTCTTTCATCACTTCGTTCACCGTCTGTAACTTATGTATGCAGGATGCGACTTGTCCTATTTCCAGTTCCCCATCGAATAAATCTCCTTCAAAGATTCCCTTTTTGGCACGTCCTTTTCCCAACAAAGCGCGTAGTTCATCCGTTGTTGCGCCACGGGCTTCCGCTTCTTCCACTTGTTTGAAGAAATCATTCTTAACCAGCCGGACAGGAGATAGCTGTTTCAATGTCAGTTGGGTATCTCCTTCGTTCAATCGCAGACAACGGTCTTTGAATGTGAAATGAGCGGAACTCTCTTCGGTTAATGCAAAGCGTGTGCCTATCTGCACCCCGTCGGCCCCCAATGTCATAGCGGCTAGTATACTTTCTCCCGAGCCGATACCTCCGGCAGCCATCAACGGCACAGTGGTGATCCGTCTGACGGCCGGAATGAGACATAAGGTGGTTGTTTCCTCCCGTCCGTTATGCCCTCCTGCCTCGAATCCTTCGGCTACGATGGCGTCTACGCCTGCTTCTTCACATTTGGCGGCAAACTTGGTGCTTGCCACTACATGGGCCACAAGGATGCCGTGCTCATGCAGATGTTCTGTCCAGATCTTTGGATTTCCGGCAGAGGTGAACACTATTTTCACCCCTTCTTCTATGACCATATTGATAAGGGTGTTTATTTCGGGGTACATCAGCGGAATGTTTACTCCGAAAGGTTGGTCTGTCGCCGCTTTACATTTCCGTATGTGCTCGCACAAGGTCTCGGGATGCATGGAGCCGGCTCCTATCAGTCCCAGTCCTCCGGCGTTACTTACTGCGGATGCCAACCGCCAACCGCTACACCATACCATTCCTCCCTGTATGATGGGATACTTTATTCCAAAAAGGTTGCAAATTCTGTTCATATATCATCATTTAATAATTTGTCAGTTTGCTGATGTGTTGATAACCGTGTGGCATATAGCGCAGCTAATTAGCATATTGGCAAATTAGCATATCAGCATATTATACAAAACAACGAACTTTTATTGAATGTTTTAGGGAGAAAGTAGTGAAAAAAGGAAAAATTCTTAGAAATTTTAAGGTTTGTAGAACAGAAATGGTCTATCTTTGTTCTCGGAATTAAAATTGTATATTTATAAATAGATAAAAACCATGTTATTACAACTGCTATTTGTACTTGTCGCTATTATTGTAGGTGCCCGTCTGGGAGGTATCGGACTGGGAGTGATGGGAGGTGTGGGCCTTGCCATATTGACCTTTGTTTTCGGACTTCAACCTACCGCTCCCCCTATTGATGTGATGTTGATGATTGTTGCCGTTATCTCTGCCGCTTCTTGTATGCAGGCTGCCGGCGGACTGGACTATATGGTGAAATTAGCAGAACGGTTGTTGCGTCGTAACCCTTCACAAGTGACTATCCTGAGCCCATTGGTTACTTATCTGTTTACTTTTGTCGCAGGTACGGGGCATGTGGCTTACTCTGTACTTCCTGTCATTGCCGAGGTGGCTACGGAAACCAAAATCCGTCCTGAACGTCCTTTAGGCATTGCTGTTATCGCCTCTCAGCAGGCTATTACCGCCAGTCCTATCTCTGCAGCTACCGTAGCGTTGCTAGGATTGCTGACAGGATTTGACATCACTCTGTTTGATATTCTGAAGATTACCATTCCCGCTACGTTAATCGGTGTGCTGGTGGGGGCTTTCCTTTCAAAGAAGGTGGGTAAAGAGTTATTGGAAGACCCCGAATACCTGCGCCGCTTGGAAGCCGGAATGATTGATACAAAACATGTGGAGCTGAACGATGTGAAGAATATGTTTCACGCCCGTATCTCGGTGATCATCTTTATTGCCGCTACGCTGTTGATCGTGTTGTTCGGTTCTATTCCTGCCATGCGTCCTGTGTTTAATGGTACGGCTTTGGATATGCCTGCTATTATTGAGATTTTGATGTTGTGTGCGGCGGCTGTCATTCTCCTCATTTCGCGTACCGATGGAATCAAAGCGACACAAGGCAGTGTGTTTCCAGCCGGAATGCAGGCGGTCATCGCTATTTTTGGTATTGCATGGATGGGAGATACCTTCATCAATGGAAACATTACGGAACTGACAGGCTCTATTGAGGGGATTGTGCGCCAGATGCCCTGGTTGTTCGGGCTGGCATTGTTTGTCATGTCTATTTTGCTTTATAGCCAGGCGGCTACGGTGCGTGCCATTGTACCATTAGGAATAGCACTGGGTATTTCTCCGATGATGCTGGTTGCTTTGTTTCCTGCCGTCAACGGATATTTCTTTATTCCTAATTACCCTACGGTGGTGGCAGCTATAAACTTTGACCGTACAGGAACAACGGGTATTGGAAAATGGATTCTGAATCACTCGTTCATGATGCCCGGGCTGGTGGCTACCATTGTTTCTATTGTGGTGGGTCTGCTGTTGATACAGGTGTTCTAGAAAGGAGAAGGGTAGGTGCGGTCAAGCATGAAGATTAGTAATCTTTCATTGGTAACATGACAGATCTTCCACCTATAACATTTATAATGATTCACCGTACACATATATATCTTCAGTGAATCATTTTCCCCTTTTGTCTGTGAACAAAATATCTCAATAACTATTATTATAATAAAACCTAAACTTGAAAAGATTATGAACGGATTAAGAAAACTCAGCCTTATGGCGGCAATGCTGGTATGTACCGCATTGACCGTTGTCGCCCAAAAGCCCAATATCCATATATTGGCTACAGGAGGTACTATTGCCGGAACAGGAGCTTCGGCTACTAAAACAAATTATACTGCCGGACAGGTGGCTATCAGTACGTTGCTGGAAGCGGTTCCCGAAGTGAACAAGATAGCCAATGTGACAGGAGAGCAGATTGTAAAGATCGGTTCCCAGGACATGAATGATGCCGTATGGCTGACGTTGGCCAAGCGTATTAACGAGCTTTTCAGCCGTGGAGATGTGGACGGTATTGTAATTACCCACGGGACTGACACGATGGAAGAGACTGCCTTCTTTTTGAACCTGACTGTGAAAAGTGACAAACCCGTTGTATTGGTAGGAGCCATGCGTCCCTCTACGGCCATGAGTGCGGACGGACCGTTGAACCTGTATAATGCAGTGGTTACTGCCGCTGCCAAGGAATCACGGGGCAAAGGCGTTGTAATAGCCATGAATGGTTTGATTTTGGGAGCTCACGGAGCCATGAAGACCAATACGGTGGATGTACAGACTTTCCAGTCTCCTAACTCCGGTGCGCTGGGATATGT
The DNA here is from genome assembly GCF_054653615.1 of Phocaeicola sartorii JCM 17136 = DSM 21941. NCBI lineage: Bacteria > Pseudomonadati > Bacteroidota > Bacteroidia > Bacteroidales > Bacteroidaceae > Phocaeicola > Phocaeicola sartorii. Next base: position 3,207,920 of record NZ_BAAIFW010000005.1, on the reverse strand, counting down.
GTTGAATGGTAAGGTTTTCTATAATATGGAATCTTTGAAGCGCCATACCACCGGTTCCGATTTTGATGTGACTCACCTTGACAAGTTACCGAAAGTAGGTATCGTTTACAGTTATTCCAATGTGGAGGCCGATGTCATGACTCCTTTCCTGAGCAATGGTTACCAGGGTATTATTCATGCCGGTGTGGGGAATGGTAACATTCATCAGAATTTGTTCCCGATGTTGGAAAAGGCTCGTCAGCAAGGTATTTTGGTCGTGCGTTCCAGTCGTGTCCCTACCGGACCTACCACATTGGATGCCGAGGTGGATGATAATAAATACCAATTCGTGGCTTCACAGGACTTGAATCCTCAGAAAGCACGTGTGTTGTTGATGCTGGCGTTGACTAAAACAAAAGACTGGAAGGAGATTCAGGAATACTTCAACGTGTACTAACCAAGCCTTCCCGGCTTGTCCGGAAACTATTTTTTGCTATCCTTTTGTAGTGCTATTCTTCTGAATGCAATGGAGAATCTGTAGACAAAAAACAGATGTAGCCGGATTCTTCATCTCACTGAGAACGTATCCCCATTATTCAAGTGGGCAGTGAACCGACTGACAGGAGATTGTATCCATAGTATGCCCGGATAGCCTTCACTCATTTTTTCTTTTTGTGCGGACAAAAGAAAAATACATGACAACCTAAAACTTTGACTTATGAAAAGAATAATGTTAGTATGCCTGACAGCCCTTGCTGTATCAGGCTTCCACCCTCTATGTGCCCAATCTTCCCGGAGTGATTTCATGGCCGATGGCAAGAGCTTGTTTGAAGAAGTCACCGGTATCAAGAAGAAGACGGACAAGTTCAATCTCTACCTCAACATGCATGGCGATTTCAACATGAAGTGGAATGATTCCGGGTTTGACCAGGGAGCATTCGAAATGAAGCAGCTCCGTATCGAGATGAAGGGAGATATCAATGACTGGCTGAGCTACCGTTACCGTCAGCGTTTGAATCGTGGAAACGATGGCTCCGGAAATATCGATAATGTGCCTACCAGCATAGATTGGGCAGGAGTAGGTATCAAACTGAATAAGTTTTCATTTTTTGCCGGAAAGCAATGTGCCTCGTATGGGGGTATAGAATTTGACTTGAATCCGATTGAGATTTATGAATACAGTGACATGATAGAGCACATGAGCAACTTTATGACCGGTTTGAATGTGGCGTACAACTATAATCCTCACCAGCAGATACAATTTCAGGTATTGAATAGTCTGAATGGACCGTCCGAAGATATGTATGGAGATTTGGAACGTACCAAATTGCCGTTAGTCTATACCTTGAACTGGAACGGAAATTTTCTGGATGTTTTTAAGACCCGTTGGTCTGCCTCTGTGATGAACGAAACGAAGGGCGAGAAGATGTATTATTACGCTTTGGGTAATGAATTTAATTTCAATCCCCAATGGCATGCCTATTTTGATTGGATGTACTCTCGTGAAGGAGTAGACCGTAAAGGGATTATAACTAACATAGTAGGGACTGATAATCAGGCACACAATGCTTTTAATGCCGAATATATGTCCTATGTGTTGCATGTGAATTATCGTTTTGCTCCGAAATGGAATTTGTTTGCAAAAGGAATGTATGAAACCGCTTCTGTTTATAAGGCAAGCGATGAAGTGGAAAAAGGGAAATATCGTACGGCATGGGGATATACAGGAGGAATAGAATTTTATCCGATGGAGAGCAATCTGCACTTCTTCCTGGCGTACGTGGGGCGTTCTTATAAATATACTGACCGTGCGAAGGCACTGGGTGAGGATAATTTCAGTACTAATCACGTGTCAGTGGGATTCATTTGGCAGATGCCTGTATTCTAGTTCATGCTTTAGAAAGAATTACCCCTGCCACATACAGCTGTAGCAGGGGTAATTCAGCATTAAAACGATCACTTTTTCATCGTACACATTATAAATCAGCTGGTCGCTTGCAGTAATTCTTCTTGAATAGGTTACAGAGTTTTCTTATTTTATCTGTTCTCGGGGGGCGAGTTTTCTCCTGTTTATTGTATGGGTCGGAGATCCTTCTTCCCGAAAAATTTATCAATAATCAATGCGATAGCCCCGTCTCCCGTCACATTACAAGCCGTCCCGAAACTATCCATGGCAATGTAGAGCGCTATCATCAAAGCCTGTTCACTTTCTCCGAACCCCAGCATGGAAGACAGGATGCCCAATGCGGCCATGATGGCCCCTCCCGGTACGCCCGGTGCGGCTACCATCGTGATGCCCAGCATGAAGATAAATCCTGCAAACATGGGGAAATCAAAAGGCATTCCCTGCATAATCATCAGCGCCAGCGCACAAGCAACAATCTTCAATGTACTTCCCGACAAATGAATGGTGGCACATAAAGGAATGACAAATCCGGCTATATCCTCCGTAACCCCGTTCTTGATGCTCTGTCGCAAAGTTACCGGAATGGTGGCTGCCGATGACTGTGTGCCCAATGCCGTGAAATAGGCAGGCATCATTCGCCCCAGTAATTTGAACGGATTGCGGCGCACAAACAGGGCCGCCATGGAATACTGAAAAACCAGCAGGAAGATATGAAGCAGGAAAATGACCCCGATGATCTTGATAAATACCATCAGAATATTATATACCTGTCCGGAATGAGTCATATTCAGGAATATGCCGAATATATAAATAGGCAGTAAGGGAAGAATAACCGTCTGAATGGTCTTGACTATGATATCTTTGAAATCATTACATACGTTTTTCAGCGCCGTGCTTTCCAGATGTGCGATGCCCAGACCTAATGTGAAGGCCAGAATCAAGGAAGTCATTACATTCATTACCGGAGGGATGGCTACGGTGAAGAACGGGGAAATATCATGCGCTTCGCTGATTTGTTCTATCGGTGCTCCCGGGGTTATCATGGAAGGGAAAAAAGTCACTCCGGTAAAATAAGACAGGAAACCGGAGAACAGCGTCGCGCTGTATGCCACTAGTGTCGTTATCACCAGCATCTTTCCCGCTTCTTTGCCGATATCGGCAATGGCAGGAGTGACCAGCCCGAGAATAATCAACGGAATAATGAAACCCAGGAACTCGCTGAAGATCCCGTTGAAAGTTACAAAAACTCTGACCAGTCCGCCGGGAAGAACATTTCCGAATCCTATACCCAATGCGATGGCAATGATAATCCGGGCTAATAACCCTATTTTTAACTTTTTCATGATAATGTGTTCTTATTCAGATTGCAAAGATAGAATTATTGAACAAATAACCTATCAAATTGTTAAATATTAAAAGAACAATTTATGAAAAAGGCAGATATCGGATTAATCGGATTGGGCGTGATGGGGCAGAATCTTGCTCTGAATTTCGCCAGTAAGGAATGGAAGGTGGTAGTATGGAACCGTACCGTCCCTGGAAAAGAGGAAAATGTAGTAGATAACTTTATAGCCAACCGTGCCAGGGGCAAAGGCATCATAGGAAGTAATGAACTGACAGATTTTGTCGAAGCGCTGAAAACTCCTCGTGTCATTCTGTTGATGGTACAGGCGGGGCCTGCCGTCGATGATCTGATAGACAGACTGAGCCCTTTGCTGGATAAAGGCGACATTATCATTGATGGAGGGAACTCCTATTATGAAGATACGGAACGCCGTGTGAAAGAACTTTATGATAAAGGGATGTACTTTGTAGGTTGCGGCATTTCAGGAGGCGAGGAGGGTGCCTTGCATGGAGCGTCTATCATGCCCGGCGGGGCGCAGGAAGCATGGCCGGTTATTCAACCGATGCTGAAAAGTATTGCGGCAAAAGCCGGGGACGGTACTCCGTGCTGCGAGTGGGTCGGTCCCGGTGGTGCAGGTCACTATGTGAAGATGGTGCACAATGGCATAGAATATGGGGATATGCAGCTGATAGCCGAGACTTATTTCGCCATGAAGCAGTTGCTGGCGTTGAAGAATGAGCAGATGGCGGATATTTTTGAACAATGGGACAAAGGACGCCTGCATAGTTATCTGATAGAGATTACTTCGGCCATTCTGCGTCACAAAGAACAAGGAGGCGGATATTTGCTCGACAGCATTCTGGATGCTGCCGGACAAAAAGGGACGGGGCGCTGGAGTGTCATTAACTCCCTGCAACTCAATACACCGCTGGACGTGATTGCCGAGGCTGTTTTTGCCCGTAATCTGTCGGCGGAGAAAAACTTGCGTGTGCTGATGTCCAAACATTATATGCATGTAGAGAATCATCCGGTATATAACTATCAGGATACGGTGGCCGGATTGGAGAGTACCTTGTATGCAGCTCGTCTGACAGGTTATGCGCAAGGGTTTGCTCTGATGCGCACGGCCAGCGAGCAATATGGCTGGAAGTTGAATCTTTCCACCATCGCTCTGTTGTGGCGCGCCGGATGCATTATCCGTTCTGCTTTCCTGAACGATATAGCCGAAGCCTATCGCCGTGCGCCGGGTTTGTCACATCTGTTGCTGGACGAGCGTTTCGGTAGGGAAGTGGCGGAAGCCCTGCCCGCGTGGAAGAAATACATCGGTGTCCTGTTGAAAGAGGGGATGGCAGTACCTGTGCTTTCCGCTGCATTGAATTATTTTCTAGGCCTGACTACCCATCATTCCCCAGCCAACATGATTCAGGCAATGCGTGATTATTTTGGAGCCCATACCTTCGAGCGTGTGGACAGTCCGCGGGGGGAATTTTTCCACGAACATTGGGAAAACAACTATTGATACGTTGCAACGCAAAGCATTATACATTCATTTTAAAAGAAAGAATCATGAGTTTACCACATAGCTTATTTTTGGTTATCTTCGGTGCATCCGGTGATTTAACCCGGCGCAAACTGATGCCTGCCTTGATAAAGATCCATAACGGGAAACGCTTCCCTAAGCATTTTGCCATTATTGGCTGTGCCCGAACTGCATACACGGACGAAACCTATCGTGCCTATTTGAAAGAAGAACTGATAAAATCCGGTTCTCTTACTAAAGAGGAAATGGAAACATTGGACGATTTTCTCTCTACTGTTCATTACCAGTCCATGGACCCGGCTGACGAAACCACTTATTTTCTGTTGAATGACCGTTTGAAGGAGCTTTCGCCTCAATATGAGAATAATGGGAACTATTTGTTCTATCTGGCAACCCCGCCCTTGCTTTATGAATTGATTCCGAAATGTCTGCATGATGCGGGCTTGTTGAAAAAGCCTGGATTAAAGCGTATCATTGTCGAGAAGCCTTTCGGATACGACTTGGCTTCCGCTCAGAAAATGAATAAGATTTATGCCGCTTATTTTAAAGAAGAGGATATCTACCGCATCGACCATTTTCTGGGCAAGGAAACGGTGCAGAATATTATGGTGACTCGTTTTGGAAGTACTATTTACGAACCGATATGGAACCGTAACTATATAGATTATGTAGAAATCACTGCGGTGGAAAATATGGGTATAGGTACTCGCGGAGGATATTATGACGGGGCGGGAGCTCTGCGCGATATGGTACAGAACCACTTGATGCAGTTGCTTGCCATTACTGCCATGGAACCGCCGGCCAAATTTGATAAGAATGGTTTCCGTAACGAGGTGATCAAGGTCTACCAATCCCTTCGTCCGCTGACTGATGAATATATTCGTGATAATGTCATCCGCGGACAATATATTGCCGGTGATGACCGTATCGGTTATCGTGAAGAAAAGAATGTTCGTCCTGATTCCCGTACAGATACCTATGTGGCGATGTGTCTGTATGTGGACAACTGGCGTTGGCAGGGAGTGCCTTTTTATATCCGTACCGGAAAGCAGATGCCTACCAAGGTGACCGAAATTGTGGTTCATTTCAAACCTGCTCCTATGCAGATGTTCCAAATGAAGGAAGGCTTGTACAAAGGTGAGGAACTGATTATCCGTATTCAGCCCGATGAGGGAATTCTTCAGCGCATAGCCATGAAGGAACCCGGCGCCGGATTTTATATGGGAACCATGGAGATGGATTTCAGCTATGACCAGCACGATCAGGAAACGGGTGACGCATACGTCCGCCTGCTGGAGGACAGTCTGGCGGGTGACCCTACACTCTTTACCCGTTCCGATGCTGTGGAAGAGAGCTGGACGTATTTCGACAAAATACTGGATTATTGGAAAAAGCATCCCGATACTCCTCTTTACGGATATCCCGCAGGAACATGGGGGCCGAAAGAAGCGGACGTGTTGATCAACTGTAGTCATGCTGAATGGACGAATCCGTGTAAGAATCTGACGCATTCCAATCTATATTGTAAATTGTAAGTTGTGGATAGTAAGTTTTAAACAGCAAACTCTAAGTGATAAATAGCATGATTGACCGTAACCTGTATGCATCGCCTGTACAAGCATCGCAAGCCTTGATAACTCATATATTGGAAGCAATGGATGAAGAACCTGAACGTCCTTTTACCATTGCTCTTTCCGGAGGAACTACTCCTGCCACACTTTTCGAGGTTTGGGAGCGTGAATATGCCGCATATACTCCTTGGTTCCGTATTTATTTCTATTGGGTGGACGAGCGTTGCGTGCCTCCTGACGATGAGCTGAGTAATTTTGGCCTGGCAAACCGTCTGTTGCTTAGTAAAATAGAGATTCCATCCAGTCATTACTACCGTATTGTGGGTGAGGGTGTTCCTGAAGAAGAAACCAAACAATATTCTTCCATAGTCAAGACTACTGTTCCGACCGTGGATGGTGTGCCTGTTTTTGATTTTGTATTATTAGGGATAGGAGAGGATGGACATACATCATCCATTTTCCCCGACCGTCAGGATCTTCTTACTGTCGGGGAACCGTATGGTGTGTCCGTCAATCCTTATAATAAAACCGTGCGTATATGCATGACGGGATTTCCCTTGATAGAAGCTCGGCATACCTGTTTTTTGGTGACGGGCGAGAACAAATGCAGTATTCTGAAAGAAATTCTTGATAAAAATAAGGAAGAGGTCTATCCAGCGTCCTATATCTGGCATCATGCACGTAATCCACAATTGTATGCATCACTTGTATCATAATATTTCTTTTAGGTGAAGAAGCTTTCAAACGAAAATAACTTTCAAGATGGGGAAATGAAGTAACTATGGATGCTATGTGCTCTATAGATATAAAAAAAGGAGCAACGCCTTGCTCCAACCTTTGTTAACCTTAAATCTAATACTATGAAAAACACATTGCAAAGGTACGTATATTTCGGAAATTTGCAAGAACTTCCCTTTATTTTATAGGTTGAAACAATGTTATTTAACATAGAAAGACACCCTGTTTACAGCTATTTGCAAAACAGAGTGTCTGATCTATGATTCATTAAGACTCTTTAATAAGCGTGTCCGTCTTGTTCCAGTTCCTTTGCTGTGATGGGCTTACGGTCTATAGCACGCCATGCATAAATGATATATGCCAGTACGAAAGGTACCAGAATGGAAACGTATGCCATGGTGCGCAGGGTAAACTCGCTGGAGCAACTGTTTGCCAAAGTCAGCGAACTTTGTAAATCGGCTGTTGACGGGTAATAAGCCGTATTATTATATCCCGCACAAAGCAATAAAGCCAATACAGTCAGTACAACTCCTGTTCCGGTAAACCAGATACCATTGGTTGAAGTCTTGCTGAAGACAGCCCTTCCGATGCCCCAAAGTACTCCGACAACTCCTGACAGGAACAATACCAGTAATAGAGGCATATCCATCAGATTGATGAAATACTTGTAAGGTTCCATATAAACTTCCTTTGTTTCGGGATTTACAGCGAAACCATCAGCCAATAAAGTACGGATCACAAATGCCAGAAATAGAATAAGGAAAGGAATGGCATCTGTTATAAGCTGACGGCGGCAGCGGGGGATCAATTCTTTATCTCGGATGTTATTGATAAAATACAGATTGCCCAAAAGGCGGGCCAGGAAGAATACGGCAAATCCCAATACTAGATTCCAAGGATTGGTCAGCGCATCCAGTCCGTGCCATCCGTTTGCCCAACTGCTGATGACAGGCATCAGCTCATTACCCATATTTCCTTTATTGACCAGGAAATTGGAGCCGGTAAAGAATGTGGCTACCGCACCTCCCAGCAATAGAGGTCCCACAATACCATTTATAACCAGAAACCATTGGTAAGTACGTTTTCCAAGCAGATTGCCCAGTTTGGATTGGAATTCGTATGAAACAGCCTGCAATACGAAACTGAAAAGAATAATCATCCATAACCAGTAAGCACCACCGAAACTGGTACTGTAGAACAGCGGGAAAGAAGCGAAAAAGGCGCCACCGAAAGTGACAAGGGTGGTAAAAGTAAACTCCCATTTGCGTCCCGTAGAGTTTACCAGCAATGCACGCTCTTCGTCATTTCGGCCAAGCGTGAACAGTAAGGAATTGCCACCCTGCACAAAGAGCAGGAACACCAACAAAGCACCTAGTAACGATACCAGGAACCACCAATAATTTTGTAGAAATATATAGTCCATAATATTCTAAATTAAAAATTGAGAATTGAATATTGAAAAATAGAATTAGAGAAACTTGAATTAAAAAAGAATGACTTGCTGGTGGAATTAATTATTTGTATGTAGCCCGTTCATTGCGCAGCCTGAATTATTTCCACCTTTCTCATTTATTCCTTAATTTTTAATTCTTTATTCCCTCGGGACCTTTCTTGATGGCCTTCAGCATGATGCCTATTTCTGCAAAGAGCAGAACAGTGAACAATAGAAGGAAGATAAAGAAAGTAAGCTGTACGGAACCTGTCTGCAATTTGGAGATGGCTGCCCCTACAGGCAACATATCCTGTATAGCCCATGGCTGGCGTCCCACTTCGGCTACCACCCAGCCTGCCTGACTGCCGATGTAGGCTAGTGGAATAGTCCACAAAGCCACTCGTTGCAACCATCGCATATCGGCCAGTTTCTCTTTTTTCGATACAATCAGTACTATAATAAAGAACAGGATGAAATAACCTCCCAGCCCCACCATGATCCGGAATGACCAGAAAGTAAGTCCTACATTAGGAACCAGATGGGCGGGATCTTTAATATATCCGTAACCAAAATATTTCACGTTTTCGTCCAATGTCTTGCGGGCTACGGCAGCGCTTGCTTCGTCACCTGCCTTATGCGCTTTGCGGAATGCATCCAGGGCGGCAATGGCAGTCTGTCCACGTTTAATCTTCTCTTCGGCCGATAAAGCGGTTGTGCCATCGGGCATCTGATAACCACCCTCCAGCAGATTGTTGATACCCGGCACATACCCGTCTATCTCGTGAGTGGCAAGAATGGAAAGCATTTTGGGAATTTTCAAATTGCCTGCAATGGTGAAGGGCACTCCGTTTCCACCATCGTGTAATCCTTCGGCGGCAGCCATTTTCATGGGTTGTACTTTGGCTACTTGTACTCCCGAAATATCACCTGTCCATGCAGTGACAAGAGAGGCGAACAGACCTACGGCGGCGGCAACTTTGATGCTGCTTAGGGCGAACTTCTTCTGACGATTGCGCAGCAAATACCAACAACTTATTCCTACTACAAAGACGGCTCCCAGTATCCAACTGCTTAGCACTGTATGGAAAAACTTGGCGACAGCCATGGGGGAGAGGGCGACAGCTGCAAAGTCCACCATTTCATTTCTTACTGTTTCTGGGTTGAACGCTATCCCTACGGGATATTGCATCCAGGCATTGGCGACTAAAATCCACCAGGCGGAGATCGTTGCCCCCAGTCCGGTAAGCCAGGTGGAGGCCAGATGGAAACGCTTGCTCACTTTGTTCCAGCCGAAGAACATAACGGCAATGAAAGTGGCTTCCATGAAGAATGCCAGAATCCCTTCGATAGCCAGCGGAGCTCCGAAGATATCGCCCACAAACCAGGAATAGTTACTCCAGTTAGTTCCAAACTCGAATTCCAGAATCAGGCCGGTGGCAACACCTACGGCGAAATTGATTCCGAACAGTTTCATCCAGAATTTAGCTGTGTTCTTCCAGAATTCCTTACCTGTTGTCACATAGAAGGTTTCCATGAGTCCCATTATCACAGCCAACCCCAAAGTGAGAGGTACGAAAAGCCAGTGATACATGGCCGTCAGAGCGAACTGCGCCCTTGACCAGTCAATTAATGAAGTGTCAATGTTTTCAAACATAACTTTCTGATTTATTTAAATGTTTATGGATTTGCCCGTTCTATTAACTCCTCACCTACATATTGTTGTTTCTCTTCTGTTGTCTTCCCACCAAGGAAAGAGGGGAAGAAGAAAAGTTTCAGAATAAAGAACATGATGAACAGTTTGATAAGAATAATCGCCCAGAGAGTGCGTCCCAAGGTCATCTCGCGAAAACCGTCGCGATAGAATATCCAGATGCGTGTCAACAAAGAATCACTCATAAATTTATCTTAAAGTTGTAATAATTACAAAGAAAAACACTTTATCGGTAAAAAGCAAGTTTTTATCTATGGAAATCTTCCACAAATCTATAGTTATTGCTAAAATATTCACGACCCTCTACTTTTGTAGTAACAAATTAAACAGTAAAAAGGATGAGACAACGAACAGTATATTTTGCAATGATTTGGGCCGTGGTCACTTCGGTTTCCGCCCAAGAGGTCAGAAAGTGGACGCTGGACGACTGCATAGACTATGCATTGGAGAAGAATATCCAATTACAACAGAACAAAATTTCATTGGAAGAAAGCTCGGTAGATGTGAAAACCGCTAGAGCAGCCCTCTTTCCCAGTCTGTCGTTCAGCACAGGGCAGAATGTGACGAACCGTCCGTATCAGGAAAACAGTAACACGGTAAGCGGAACGGAAATCATCAGTAGTGACAGTAAAACTACTTATAATGGGAACTATGGTCTGAATGCACAGTGGACATTGTGGAATGGTAACAAACGGTTGAATGCTATCAAACAAAAGAAGACCAGTCAACAGATAGCAGGGCTTACCGTAGCCGAAACAGAAAACTCTCTGCAAGAGCAGATAGCACAAATCTTCATCCAGATACTTTATGCCGACGAGTCTGTGAAGATTAACCGGAATACCTTGCAGGTGACTCAGGTCACATACGACAGAGGAAAGGAGCTTTTTCATGAAGGAAGTATCTCGAAAGCCGATTTGGCGCAGCTGGAGTCACAGGTAAGCAGTGACAAATACCAGTTGGTGACCTCCGAAAGTTCCTTGCGCGATTATAAATTACAATTGAAGCAGTTGTTGGAGTTGGACGGTACGGAAGAAATGGATTTGGTTCTTCCCGAGCTGGCCGATGAGCATGTGTTGCAGCCGTTGCCTGCTCAGGAGGATATCTATCAGCAAGCTCTGGCGTCACGTCCGGAAATTCAAAGCGGCAAGTTGAGTATAGAGAATGCCAAACTGGACATATCGGTGGCCAAAGCCGGTTATCTGCCTACCATCAGTCTGAGTGCGTCTACGGGGAGTATGACAAACAGCGGCAGTGACAATAGCTGGAGCAAGCAAATGAAATATGGCTGGAACAATATGATAGGATTGAACGTGAGCATCCCGATTTTTGATAACCGGCAGAATAAAAGTGCCGTACAGAAGGCGCGTTTGCAATATGACAGCAGTCTGCTCGATTTGATAAACAAGCAAAAGGAACTCTATAAGAATATAGAAAGCTTGTGGTTGGACGCTGCAAATGCTCAGGAGCAATATGCGGCGGCCGAAAGCAAGCTGAAAAGCAGCCGGGCCAGTTATGAGATGGTCAGCGAGCAGTTCAATCTGGGGATGAAGAATACCGTGGAGTTGCTTACCGAGAAGAATAACCTGCTCAGTGCACAGCAGCAACGTATCCAGGCCAAGTACATGGCTATCCTGGACCGGACTTTACTGAACTTCTATGCAGGCCGCGATCTGAAATTATAATAATAATGCTATACATATTCTATTATGGAAAAGAAAAAAATGATTCTCACTACAGTGGCAGCTGTAGTAGTTGTGGCAGGCGGTTTTTGGATACTTGGCGGACCGGAGGGGAAAAGTACGGTCGATTTCGCGACGGAAGCCGTAACGAAAGGCAATGTCAGTAATTTCATCACTGCTACCGGAACCATCGAACCGGTGACAGAGGTGGAAGTGGGTACGCAGGTATCCGGTATCATTGACAAAATTTATGTGGATTACAACTCCGTGGTAAAGAAGGGGGAATTGATAGCCGAGATGGATAAGGTGACGTTGCAAAGTGAACTTCAGTCGGCAAAGGCCACCTACGATGGAAATAAGGCCGAGTACGACTATCAGAAGAAATTGTATGACCGCAATCGTAAACTGCACGAGAAGCAATTAATCAGCGATACGAACTATGAGGAAACTGTCTATAATTTCCAACGTGCCCAAAGCGCATGGGAACAGAGTAAGGCGGCTCTGGCAAAAGCCGAACGTAACCTGTCGTACGCAACAATCACCTCGCCCATCGACGGAGTGGTGACTAGCCGTGATGTGGAAGAAGGACAGACCGTAGCATCCGGTTTCGAGACTCCGACACTGTTCACTATCGCTGCCGACCTGACTAAGATGCAGGTAGTGGCCGATGTGGATGAAGCAGATATTGCCGGGGTGGAGGAAGGAGCCCGTGTGACCTTTACTGTGGATGCTTATCCCGATGACGTGTTCGAAGGAGTAGTCAGACAGATTCGTTTGGGGAGTACGAACAGCACCAACAGTAGCTCTTCGACAACCAGCAGTACTACTGTGGTTACTTACGAGGTGGTGATAACGGCTGATAATCCCGATTTGAAACTGAAACCGCGTCTTACCGCTAATGCTACCATCTATACATTGACCAGGGACAATGTGCTGATTGTCCCCAACAAGGCTTTGCGCTTCACTCCCAACAAAGACATAGTGGGAGGGCGTAAGATAAACGACTGCCAGGGCAGCCATAAGGTGTGGACACTGGATAACAATATCTTTACCGCTCATTTTGTGGAAATAGGTATTACTGATGGCAGCAGGACTGAAATCGTAAGTGGCATTGCTGAGAATACACGGGTAGTGACAGAAACGGTGGTAAGAGGCAGTATGCCTGGAATGGAAGAACCGTCTGCCGGAGAAGGTGAAAGAAATCCGTTCATGCCGGGGCCTCCGGGAGGTAATAAAAAGAAGAATAAATAATAAAAGGTAATGCTTCCGTCTACATTGAAAGAATAAATCACATGAAAAAGATAATCGAATTACAAAACATAAAACGGAATTTCCAGGTAGGCGATGAAACCGTTCACGCTCTGCGTGGCATCTCTTTCACCATCTATGAAGGAGAGTTCGTCACTATTATGGGTACTTCCGGCTCCGGCAAGTCCACTTTGCTGAATACGTTGGGATGCCTTGATACTCCTACCAGCGGCGAATATCTGTTGGATGGCGTGTCCGTGCGTACCATGAGCAAACCTCAGCGAGCCGTGCTGCGCAATCGTAAGATAGGTTTCGTGTTCCAGAACTATAATCTGTTGCCTAAGACGACAGCCGTAGAGAATGTGGAGCTTCCCTTGATGTACAACTCGTCCGTTCCGGCTTCCGAAAGACGGAAACGTGCCATTGAATCACTGATCGCCGTGGGGCTGGGCGATCGTCTGGAGCACAAATCCAACCAGATGTCCGGCGGACAGATGCAGCGTGTGGCCATTGCCCGCGCCTTGGTGAACAATCCTGCCGTTATTCTAGCCGATGAGGCGACCGGTAATCTGGATACTCGTACCTCTTTCGAGATTCTGGTACTTTTCCAGAAGTTGCACGCCGAAGGTCGTACGCTTATTTTCGTCACACACAATCCCGAAATAGCCCAATACAGTAGCCGTAACATTCGCTTGCGTGACGGGCATGTAGTGGAAGACGCTGTCAATTCTCAAATCCTTTCGGCTGCTGCTACATTGGCTGCCCTGCCCAAGAATGATGAGGACTAACCATTAAAAAAGAATTAATATGAACGGAACAAATCTACTTAAAATAGCTCTTCGGGCGCTTGTCAACAACAAACTCCGCGCCTTCCTTACCATGTTGGGTATCATCATCGGTGTGGCATCGGTCATCGCCATGCTTGCCATCGGGCAGGGTTCTAAAAAGAGCATCCAGCAACAAATCTCAGAGATGGGCTCGAACATGATTATGATTCATCCGGGGGCGGAGATGCGTGGAGGTGTCCGTCAGGACCCTTCAGCCATGCAGACACTGAAACTGGAAAATTATGAGAAGTTGAGCGAAGAGTGTACGTACCTCTCCGGCATCAGTCCCAATGTTTCTTCCTCGGGGCAACTCGTTGCGGGGGCCAACAACTACCCGTCTTCGGTGAGTGGGGTAAGTATGGATTATCTTACCATACGTCAGCTCACTGTGGAGCAGGGGGAGATGTTTACCGAGAATGACATTCGTACGGCAGCCAAGGTCTGTGTCATCGGTAAAACCATTGTCGATAATCTTTTTTCCGACGGCTCGGACCCGATAGGGAAAGTGATCCGTTGCAACCAGATCCCTTTCCGGGTAATCGGTGTGCTGAAGTCAAAAGGGTATAATTCTATGGGTATGGACCAGGATGATGTGGTGCTGGCTCCTTACAGTACGGTGATGAAACGATTGCTGGCACAGACTTACTTGAGTGGAATTTTCGCTTCGGCCCTGACAGAAGATATGACCGATGAGGCTGTAGATGAAATTACGACCATTCTGCGCCGTGAACATAAACTGAAAGGAACGGATGATGATGACTTTACCATCCGCACCCAGCAGGAACTGAGCAGTATGCTCAATACTACAACAGACCTGATGACCACGCTGTTGGCTTGTATTGCCGGCATTTCTCTGGTAGTCGGAGGTATCGGTATCATGAATATCATGTATGTATCTGTAACGGAGCGTACTCGTGAGATCGGTCTGCGTATGTCGGTCGGAGCGCGGGGAGTCGATATTCTGAGCCAGTTTCTGATAGAGGCTATCCTGATCAGCATTACGGGTGGTTTGATAGGAGTGATTATCGGTTGCGGAGCCAGCTTTATGATTAAGGCGATAGCGCATTGGCCTGTATTTATCCAGCCTTGGAGTGTGTTGCTTTCATTCTTGGTATGTACCGTTACCGGTGTGTTCTTCGGATGGTATCCGGCAAAGAAGGCCGCAGACCTTGATCCGATAGACGCTTTGCGTTATGAATAAGGATGAAAAGGAGATTCCTGTTCAACAGTTTCTTATGGAATAAGAGGCATGGAAATCTTATTTATAATCTAATCTTTCTTATCTTTGCCTGTATGAAACATTTATTTTCACAGCGACATTTTTTAGAACTGAGTATCCATATTGTCAGCTGGCTGCTCATTTTTGGCTTTCCGCTTGTATTCATGGAGCGTGGAAGTGGCTTCAATCCAGCCCAATTCTTGAGGCATAGTTGTGTTCCTTTGTGCTATTTTATTATCTTCTATGTCAATTACTTATGGCTGGTTCCCCGCTATATGTTCATGGACGAAATGCGTAAGTATATTCTGAGCGATGCCGTGCTGATACTTTGTCTGAGTATACTTCTTCATGTATTTCTGGAAAGTATAAGTACGCCTCCGCCCCCTGAGTTTGCGCGTCATATTCCACCTCGCTGGATATTCTATGTGCGGGATATGGGGATGATGATTTTTGTCGCCGGATTGGGTGCGGCCATCCGTACCAGTCTGCGCTGGCGTCAGGCGGAAGAACGGTTGATAGAAACAGAGAGACAAAAGACGGAAGCGGAGCTGAAAAACTTGAAGAACCAGTTGAATCCTCATTTCCTGCTCAACACATTAAATAATATTTATGCTCTGATTGCTTTTAACAGTGATAAGGCGCAAGAGGCGGTACAGGAGTTGAGTAAATTGTTGCGCCATGTGCTCTATGACAATCAGCAGACTTTTGTTCCGCTTGAAAAAGAACTTGATTTTATCCGTAATTATGTAGCACTGATGCGTATCCGTCTGCCACAGCAGGTAGAGGTGAGTGTGAATCTGGAGGCGGACTCCGGTGGTGCGTTGCGGATTGCTCCCCTTATTTTCATATCGCTGATAGAAAATGCCTTCAAGCATGGCATCAGCCCCACAGCCGGCAGTTTTATCAGCATCTCTATCTCCGGACATGCGGACGGTATGGTGAGGTGTGAGATTCTTAACAGCAACTATCCGAAGTCCGGACAAGATAAAAGCGGAAGCGGAGTGGGGTTGGAACAGGTGGGCAAACGGCTGGAACTGATTTATCCGGGACATTACGAATGGATAAAAGGGGTCAGTGAAAACGGACAGGTATATTCTTCTATATTAACCATACAGACTAATAAAAGCTTATGATACTGAATTGCGCTATTGTCGATGACGAGCCGCTGGCTTTGGAATTGCTGAGAAGCTATGTGGAAAAAACATCTTTCCTCCGATTGGTAGGGAGGTACTCCAGTGCGGTGCAAGCTATGACGGAAATCCCTCTTCACGAGGAGGTGCATATCTTGTTCCTTGATATTCAAATGCCTGAGTTGAACGGTTTGGAGTTTTCACGTATGGTCAGCCCTGGAACAAGGATTATTTTTACGACCGCATTCGGACAGTATGCTTTGGACAGCTATAAAGTCAATGCCTTGGACTATTTGTTGAAACCAGTCAGCTATGTCGATTTTTTACAATCAGTGAACAAGGCGATGCAATGGTATGAACTGAAACAAAAGGCGGATAATGGTATTGGTACCGATGAATCGGAGAATTGTATATATGTAAAAAGTGATTACAAACTGATTCGGATTGCTTTAGACCGGATACTGTATATAGAAGGGTTGAAAGATTACGTTAAAATCCATGTGGAGGATGAGCCGAAAGCTGTCTTGTCACTGATCAGTATGAAAGCTATGGAAGAGAAGCTTCCTTCCAGTCGTTTCATTCGCGTACATCGCTCGTTTATAGTGCAAAAGAGTAAGATCAAGGTGATTGACCGGGGACGGATTGTTTTCGGTAAGGAGTATATTCCGGTCTCTGATAGTTATAAGCAGGAACTGCAGACGTACTTGAGCGGTCATTCTGTTTGAAGAATGTGATATTTGAACGATAAAAGTAGATATTTTGTCGATATCTTTTTGCTAAAAAGAAATAATCTTTTTATATTTGCAGCATAGACAAGGGAAGTTGTGAAACTTCTTAATAGAATAGTTTAGTTAAGTCTAGTTTAGTTTTTGTGTTGTAAGTGCTCCCATCGTAAGCGAACGAATGGGAGCACGTTTTTTAGGTGCCTGTATGGGGGCTGTCTCTGCAACAAATCCGGAGGTGGGTTGGGGCATTGACCGGTTTGAATGGAGATTGCGGAATACAAAAGAAAATACCTATTTATAGTGATTGATAACCCTGATGATTTTCCGTAACTTTGTGCCCAAAAAGAGAAACAAAAAACATAACTATGTATAAAACAAGTAAATATACTCCGGCGGACAAAATGAGTTATCTTATCTGCGATAATTATACATTGCTACAGGTAATGAGTCGTTTTGATCTTTCGTTGGGGTTTGGAGACAAGACAGTACAGGAGGTGTGCCGTGAAAATGGAGTGGACTGTCGTACTTTCCTTGCGGTGGTGAACTTCATGATTGAAGATAGCGACCGGATGGAGGATGATGTGAAGGATATTTCTATGCCTTCACTGATGAGTTATTTAAAACAGGCACATCATTATTTCCTTGATTTCTGTCTGCCTACCATACGCCGTAAACTGATAGAAGCTATAGACTGCTCTACGGAAAACGAGGTTGCGTTCCTCATTTTGAAATTCTTCGACCAGTACGCCGGAGAGGTGCGTAAACACATGGATTATGAAGATGTGAATGTGTTTACTTACGTAGAGAATCTGATGACCGGACGGGAAACGGGAGGATTTCGTATCTCGCAGTTTGCCCGCAGGCATGACCAGATAGATGCGACACTGACCGAGCTAAAAAACATCATTATTAAATATTATCCGGCTAAAGGAAATAATCATTTGTTGAACGCCGTATTATTCGATATATTCAGTTGTGAGCAAGATTTGGCATCCCATTGCCGTGTAGAGGATTACTTGTTTGTGCCTGCTGTGCGCAGGCTGGAAAAGGAGGGGAAATGAAACGGACAGAACTAGTGCACGTTGCGGTGGCCGAAACTTCAGTCATTGTGCGTAGCGGACTTGTGGCTGTGCTGAGGCGCATGCCTGATCTTACAATACAGCCGGTGGAAATAACTTCCCTTGAAGGATTGCAGAATTGTATGCAGGGACGTCAGCCGGATATTCTAATTATAAATCCTGCATTCGGAGGGTGGTTTAATGTGGATGAGTTTAAATCGAACTATCCACGGGCATCTACCAGGTGTGTCTCTTTGTTGTGCTCAGTCACGGACTCCAATTTGCTGAAAGGATACGATGAGGGTATCGCGCTGTATGATGATATTGAAGTTCTAAATAAAAAGTTAGTGGATCTGATGAATCTGGGTGTGGATGAGACAGATGGTGAACAGGAAACACTGAGCCAGCGTGAGAAAGAAATTATTTGTTGTGTGGTACGTGGAATGACGAATAAGGAAACGGCGGAAAAATTGTTCCTTTCCATTCATACGGTGATAACTCACCGCCGGAATATTGCGCGCAAGCTACAGATACATTCACCTGCCGGATTGACTATTTATGCTATCGTAAACAAACTGGTGGAACTAAGCGAGGTGAAGATGAGCTTATAGTACCTATAAATAGTGAGTGGTAAGAGGCAGAATACCTGAAAGAAGTGATTGTGGGGGTGCGTCCTAACCTCTATCTTTGCACTATAAGTTAGTCATATAGAAATTACGTAAACCACAAAGTTAGTTATTAGTTGAAAGTACTCTCTACGAAGTGATTCGTGGGGAGTATTTTTTTATTAGTGAAGTCTCTACTCACAATATTATGCTTTTTTATTTGCTTCGCTTCATAATTCGTTAGAAATCCCGTTGCTTTCTTAACAAATATCCTCTAACTTTGTTATCCAGTATAGGACATATATTAACTAATGACAATGAAAGTAGGTTTATTTATTCCTTGTTATATCAATGCGGTATATCCGCAGGTAGGGATAGCCTCGTACAAACTGCTGAGAAGTCTGGGCGTAGATGTGGATTATCCGCTCGATCAGACTTGTTGCGGTCAACCGATGGCGAATGCAGGTTTTGAGAATGAAGCGGTAGATTTGGCCCGCCGTTTTGACGAACAGTTCAAAAATTACGATTACATAGTGGGCCCTTCAGCTAGTTGCGCCGTATTTGTACGTGATAACTACGGTCGTCTTTTGAAGGAGGACAAGCATCGGTGTGCCAGTGAAGGTAAGATATATGATATCTGTGAGTTTATCCATGATATAGTTAGACCTGCTTCGTTGAAAGCAAGGTTCCCGCATAAAGTAAGTCTGCAAAACAGTTGCCATGGAGTGAGACTGATGAAACTTTCTTCTGCCAGCGAACTTAATATTCCTTACTTCAGCAAACTGCGTGATCTGCTCTCTTTGGTGGAAGGGGTGGAAGTTGTGGAACCGGAACGCAAAGACGAATGTTGCGGTTTCGGCGGTATGTTTGCCGTAGAGGAAGATGCGGTATCCGTGCAGATGGGGCATGACAAGGTGATGCGTCATATCGCTACCGGTGCCGAATACATTGTGGGGGCCGACAGTTCGTGTTTGATGCATCAGAACGGCATCATTGCCCGTGACAAGCTTCCTATCAAGACATTGCACATTGTTGAAATTTTAGCAGCAGGATTATGAGTACGAAACATTCAAAAGCGGCTGCGGAGTTTCTGAAAAACAAGAAACAGGCCGCATGGCATGACGAAACCCTTTGGCTGGTCAGGGCAAAGCGTGACAGGTTGAGTAAAGAAGTTCCCGAATGGGAGGAATTACGTGATATGGCATGTGCTACCAAACTATATAGTAACAGCCATCTGGATGAGTTGTTGGTGGAGTTTGAAAACAATGCGCGTGCTAACGGAGCCCATGTCTATTGGGCGAAGGATGCGGACGAGTATTGCAATATTGTCTACAATATTCTGAACCAGCACGGGGTAAAGCATTTTATAAAGAGCAAATCCATGTTGGCCGAAGAATGCGAACTCAACCCGTTTCTGGAAAACAAAGGTATTGAAGTAGTGGAAAGTGACTTGGGAGAGCGTATCTTGCAATTGATGCATCTGAAACCGAGCCATATTGTATTGCCCGCCATTCATATCAAACGTGAACAGGTGGGTGAGCTTTTCGAGAAAGAGATGGGTACGGAGAAAGGAAACTTTGACCCTACTTACCTTACACATGCAGCCCGGAAGAGTCTCCGCCAGAAATTTATTCATGCTGAGGCGGCTATGACAGGTGCTAACTTTGCTGTAGCTTCTACGGGTGAGATTGTGGTATGCACCAATGAAGGAAATGCGGATATGGGTACTTCCCAGCCCAAATTGCAGATTGCGGCTTTTGGTATGGAGAAAATAGTGCCGGACCGTGAATCATTAGGGGTGTTCACCCGTTTGTTGGCCCGTTCGGCTACAGGACAGCCCATTACTACATACACTTCCCACTACCGCAAGCCTCGTGAGGGTGGAGAATTTCATATTATTATTGTAGATAACGGACGTAGCAAGATACTGGCCGACCAAAAGCATATCAGGACTTTGAACTGTATCCGTTGTGGAGCCTGTATGAATACATGTCCTGTATATAGACGTAGTGGGGGGTATTCTTATACTTATTTTATTCCGGGTCCTATAGGGATTAATTTGGGCATGCTGAAGGCACCGTTGCATTATCATGATAACGTGTCGGCTTGTTCTTTGTGTTATTCCTGCTCGTTTGTATGCCCGGCCAAGGTGGATTTGGCGGAGCAGATTTATCTGTGGCGCCAGGATTTGGATAAGTTGGGTAAGGCAGACCGGATGAAGAAAGTGATGTCTGGTGGCATGAAATACATGATGAACCGTCCTTCGGTATTCAATATGGCATTAAAATGGGCGCCATTAGCAAACGGAATGCCTCGTTTCCTTATTTATAACGGACTGAACGACTGGGGTAAAGGGCGTGAAATGCCGAAATTTTCCAAGGAGAGTTTTAATGAAATGTGGAAGAAAGGTAAAGTGAAGTAATTATGAGCAGCAGAGAAGATATATTGCAGAGCATCCGGCGTGCTACACATGTAAAATATGAGAGACCGGATTTAAAGCCGTTGGAAGATATGGCACTGACTTATCCCGGTAAGGTAGAACAGTTTTATCTCATCATGAAGCAGGTGGGAGGGGAGGCCGTTCTTTTGGAAAAAGAGGAGGATGTGAATGATTTCATTAAAAAAGCTTATCCGGAAGCCAAACGCATCGCTTCTAATCTGAAGAGTATTACTTGTGCGACATTTAATCCCGATGATGTGGAGGATCCCGCAGAACTGAATGGGACGGATCTGGCCGTTATAGATGGAAAGATTGGGGTTGCGGAGAATGGTGCGGTATGGATAGAACAGGATGTAAAGCAGCGTGCCATTTATTTTATTGCCGAAAAATTGGTTATTCTTCTGGATAAGAATAAGATTGTGAACAATATGCATGAAGCATATAAGCTGATAGATACAGGCGGATATGGTTTCGGAACCTTTATTTCCGGTCCGTCAAAGACGGCCGATATTGAGCAGGCTTTGGTAATGGGTGCTCATGGAGCACGGGATGTGATGGTGGTGCTGATATAAATGTATTTTTCTTCTAATATATAAAGGAGATGAGCTGAAAATCAAGGAACTCATCTCCTAATATTTATAAATGTTGTTAGACCGGAGCGGGTTTGTCTAGTTCAGATATACGGTATTGAAATACTCACTAAATAAAGTTTGGGCTGTTTCCAACTGTTCTGGCGTATTTTCTTTTATTCCGTTCAGTTTGTATTCTTTTCCCATGGCTTCGTATTTGTGTACCCCTAATGTATGATAAGGTAGTATTTCCACTCTTTGAATCATTTGATAGTTCTTGAAGTGCTCTCCTAATGCCCGTATATCTTCTTCAAAGGAACTATAGCCCGGAACTAATACATAGCGCAACCAAAAAGGTTTCCTGTTTTTTTCAAGCCATCCGGCGGTACGTATGGTTTGTTCGTTGCTGCGTTCTGTCAGTTGCCGATGGCGCACATTATTAAATTCCTTGATGTCTAATAATACGAGGTCTGTCCATTGCAGCAGTTCCTCTACTTCCTCATTCCATATACTGCCATTGGTATCTATGCAGATGTGGATGCCTTGTTCTTTTAACCGCTGGAATAACGGAACCAGTGCTTTTGCTTGTAAGGTAGGTTCACCACCGCTGAAAGTCACGCCTCCTTTTTTACCGAAAAAAGCTTTCTGGCTGACAGCCATACGTACGATTTCGTCTATTGTCGTTTCCGTACTTTCCCCTTTGGTGTCAATTGTGTCGGGGTTGGCACAATAGAGGCATCGGAAATTGCATCCTTGTAAAAATACGACTAAGCGTAAGCCGGGACCGTCAAATGTCCCCATTGACTCGTAAGAATGTACTCTGATCATAATGGTTTGTCTTTAAACTGGTAAGGGCAGGTTCAAAACCCGCCCTTACGATGAATGTATATGGGATGTTACATTCTTTCGTGGAAAGAACGGCTGATTACTTCCAGCTGATGTTCACGACTCAATTTGATGAAGTTTACAGCATAACCTGACACACGGATGGTGAGTTGCGGGTATTTTTCAGGATGTTCCATCGCGTCTTCCAGCATTTCACGGTTCAGCACATTTACATTCAGATGATGTGCTCCTTTGGTGAAATAACCGTCCATCATGGTTATCAGATTCTCTATCCGGGTTTCCCGGTCTACTCCTAGTGATTTCGGTACGATAGAGAATGTGTTGCTGATTCCATCCTGAGCATCACGATAACGTAGTTTGGCTACAGAACTCAATGAGGCGATGGCGCCGTTCTTGTCACGTCCGTGCATCGGGTTGGCGCCCGGAGCGAAAGCGACCCCTTTGGCACGGCCGTCAGGAGTGGCGCCTGTTTTCTTGCCGTACATTACATTGGAGGTGATAGTCAGCAGTGACAGGGTAGGACGGGCATTTTTGTATACCGGATGTTTCTTTAATTCTTCACTGAAGAAATAAACCAAGTCTACTCCTAAATGATCTACACGGTCGTCATCATTACCGAAGCAAGGATATGCATTTTCAATATCAAAGCCTTCAGTCAAACCTATCTCATTACGTTTGGCACGTACCTTGCCGTATTTGATGGCAGACAATGAGTCAATAGCGATGGACAGACCGGCTACACCGTATGCCAGGTTGATACGCGGGTTGGTGTCAATGAATGCCATTTGGGCCTTTTCATAATAGTACTTGTCATGCATATAATGAATGATGTTCATCGCATCATTGTATACACGTGCAATTTGCATCAGTACTTTCTTATAGTTGGACCATACTTCTTCAAAGTTCAGCAAATCCCCTGTCAAGACAGGAATATCTTTCACCATTACAGTTCCTGTATTTTCGCAACGTCCGCCATTAATAGCCAGCAGTAGCGCCTTGGCCAGATTACAGCGTGCTCCGAAGAATTGGATTTGTTTGCCGATAGCTTGGTAAGATACGCAGCAGGCAATACCATAATCGTCACAATTACGTACTTCGCGCATCAGTGTATCATTTTCGTACTGTATGGAAGAAGTGTCAATTGAAACCTGTGCACAGAATTCCTTGAAACCCTCCGGTAGTTCCGGACTCCACAGTACAGTCATGTTAGGCTCGGGTGACGGGCCCAGATTGTACAGTGTCTGTAAGAAACGGAAAGAAGTCTTTGTTACTTTGGTGCGTCCGTCGTTGAAGCGTCCGCCGATAGATTCGGTCACCCAGGTTGGGTCACCTGCAAAGATGTCATTGTATGACTGCATACGCAGATGACGGACCATACGCAACTTGATGATGAACTGGTCAACTAATTCCTGAGCGAATGATTCGTCTATTTTACCGTGGTCCAGATCATACTGGATATAAATATCCAGAAATGAAGATACGTTACCCAATGACATGGCTGCTCCGTCTTGTTCTTTCACAGCAGCAAGATATGCCATATAAACCCATTGAACCGCTTCTTGTGCATTGGTAGCGGGACGGCTCAGGTTGAGTCCATAATATTCCCCCATCACTTTTATTTCCTTCAGCGCCTTGATTTGTTCGGCCACTTCCTCACGCAGGCGGATATGGGCATCAGTCATCGGACTGGTGATATTGCGCAAATCTTCTTGTTTTGCTTCAATCAGCCGGTCAATACCATACAGTGCCAGACGGCGGTAGTCACCGATGATGCGTCCGCGTGCATAGTTGTCGGGCAGGCCGGTCAGGAAACCGAGAGAACGGAAAGAGCGGATTTCTTCGGTATAAGCATCGAATACACCGTCATTATGGGTCTTGCGATAATGGGTGAAGATATCCTTTACTTTTTCATCTACTTCCACACCGTTTTCATGGCAGGCTTTTTCTACCACCTTGATACCACCGTATGGCTTGATGGCACGACGCAGAAGCTCGTCCGTCTGAAGACCTACAATCAGTTCGTTTTCACGGTCAATGTATCCTGCTTTATGTGAGGTGATGGTAGATACTGTTACATTATCAAGGGAACGAACTCCGTTATTGGCACGTTCTTCTTCCAGTGCCTTGAGGCATTCGTTCCACACTTTTTTAGTTCGCTCTGTGGGGCCTGCCAGGAATGAGGCATCGCCCTCATAAGGGGTAATGTTGGTCTGTACGAAGTCTGAAACATTGATTTCCTTACTCCACAATCCATCCTTAAAAACTTTGTTCATTTCCATACTGTTATTCCATTAAGAGATTTAGGGCTGCAAAGGTAGTCCTTTTTTGCGAGCTATGCATCACTATTAGTAGGTATAATGCGAATACTTGTGCATTTTTAAGTATAAAGTGGTCAATAAATGAAAAAATAAGGGGACTTTATTACTATGCGTCTACTTTAGGACAGTTCCGATTGTTGTTCCATTTTAAATTAAATAAAGCTAATTGATTATCAATAAATCAATTAGCTTTTAAAGTAGCGGAACCGGGAATCGAACCCGAGTTTCAGCCGTGAGAGGGCCGCGTCCTAGGCCACTAGACGATACCGCCATCAGTTGGTCTCAACTTCTTTTCTTAAGACGCTGCAAAGTTAGAAGTTTGTTTTTAATCTACAAAATAAAAAGTGATTTTTTTTATTCTTTTGCTATAAAATCGGAGTTTGATTTCTATGAAGAAACATCTGTTTATTTTATGTGGTAAGATAATTGAAGATCTGAAGAAAACCGGATTGTCTACGGTCTTCCCCGAAAACGAATAGGGAAGTCTTGGATTTTAATCTCCGGTGAAAATAGGGGAATATAGATGTAAACGTGATTCCTAGGGAATAATGACGGCCCGGAATGGTAAGGCTGATCCAAAACTATTGAAAAAGAGGGATAAAAAATAAGTCGTAAAATAATTTTTACGACTTATTCGCGGAAGCTGGGGGATTCGAACCCCCGGTACGGTTACCCGTACGTCAGTTTAGCAAACTGGTGGTTTCAGCCACTCACCCAAACTTCCTTTCTTTTAGAAGCGTTATCTCTCAAACGCGGTGCAAAGATAAAGGGATAAATTGAATTGTGCAAACCTTTTGCTATCTTTTTTAGATATATTTTTTTAATGAAATAATAAGATGCTGATAGTGAGGTGCTAATAGTTGAAATTAATATTTCTCCCAAAAATCCAAACATTCTTTAGCTACCTTTATTGGACAATGGTGCTTTTTAATATATTCAATGCTGTCGGCAGATAACTGGTGGATTTTATTCTTGTTGGCTAATAAACTCTCTAGTTTGTTATAAACGTCATTCTCTTCGGGACGTACATTGATGATAGGACGGAGCTTGTTTTCGCCTAACAGGTTATAGTATTCTTCTTCCGCGCCTCCCACAACAACAATTCCTTTGCTCATGGCATATAATGCATTTAATCCTGGAGAATAAGAGTAAAGTTGGTCTAACATCACATCGCATCCGTCCATAAAATATTCACATTCATCATACGAGGGGGAGACTGTTTGTTTAATTTCGCATGCTGATGGATGTCTGTAATATAATTTATAGAGGGCGCTATAGAGTTCGTCTTTGCCCTTCCACTCTTCACGATGATGTTTTAGGTTGATATAGAATTTCACTTTTTCTGTTTTTTTAGAAGGGGGATGTGGATGGGGGAATGATTCTATCGGGAAAGGAATGTATTTTGTTTTTCCGGAGAAATAGGGCAGATAGGCTAAATAGGATTCATAAAGGCTGGTGATGATTCCATTGCAATTGTTCGCAATAATGCGGTTTAATTTTCCTCTGAATCCATGCATCCAATTTATGATTGTCATTTTGTTGTCGATGGTATCCCGAAAAATACCATTGGCATAAAAATCACTGTATCGGAGGGTGTTTTTGTTCAAGCACATGTAAATCCAGTAAAAGTCATATTCAAATCCTCCTAAGAATATCTTCTTGTTATTCTTTTTGAGATATTGGAATACATACTGGAGTAGCTCGGGTTTTAATTCTAAAAAGTAGGGATTGACAAGTTGTACTACATCATATCCTTTGAGTTGGGGAAGGGCTTTCAGTAAATTGAAAGTGTTTTTAAGAATTCCCCAACGGATTGATGATTGATTTGGGCAGAGATTGTCAGAGGTGTCCAGCCATAAATTGCTATGGGATAATACATCAACTCTATGCCCTATAATTCTTAGGGCTTTTGCCAAAGTCCAATGTACATTGCTATACTCTCCTATTAATAAGATTTTCATAGACAGTCAATCATTATTTGATTAAATAGTTTATGCATTGGTAGCAAGTCGTTTTGCTATTCTTGATTTTCTATTCAACAAAAAAGTGTATGCTTTAGTTCTGATTATGAGGAGTTTTCGCAATAAAAAGAATTCTTCCCGTTCTTTCACTGCAAAGAACGTAAGTAGTTGAAAAACAAAAGGATTAGAAATTTTCATTCTAATCCTTTCTTGCTTTTGGAGGTTCCTGGCGGATTCGAACCGCCGTACACGGTTTTGCAGACCGCTGACTAAGCCACTCATCCAAGGAACCTTGTCATTAACAATCTTTGTTTCTCGATTGCGGTTGCAAAGGTACAACATTTTTTTTAATCTGCAAATATTCTGCTAATTTTTTCGTCCTTTCTCTGCACTTTTTTCGTAATCACATTTTTGTTTGTTGCGCATGGACTTTATGGCACAGTCCGAACTACAGCACTCACATGGATTGCTATTACTCTTTATGCGTTTGAAATACAGAAAGATACGTATGCCTGTCCATATCGTGCAGAGGCATACGATTGCAATGACTATGATTTGTTGTAATTCCATACTTGATAAACAAATAATTTGAGGTTTAGGTTTATTAAACGATAAAATTTCCTATTTGGAATACGGCAAATGCAACCAACCATGCCACTCCGGTGGTGTATCCTGCAGTGAATATAGCCCATTTCCAGCTGCCGGATTCTTGCTTGATTGCTGCAAAAGTGGCGATACAGGGGAAATAAATCAATACGAACAGCATATATGCTAATGCAACCAGCGGAGTAATGGGGATACGGTCGGAAAGATTCACATTTTCCATATCTCCCTCATTGGTGTATAAAACCCCCAGTGTGCTTACTACCAATTCCTTGGCGCCTACACCTGAAATAAGTCCGATTCCTAACTTCCAGTCAAATCCTAGCGGTTTGATAACAGGCTCTATTGCTTTGCCTATTTGTCCGATATATGAATTCTCTTGTTGTTCGGCCGCGCTTTCATACGCATCATGCTGCGGATAATACCCTAGAAACCAGATGATAATTGAGGCAATCATGATAATACCTCCCATCTTTTTCAGATATTGTGCTCCTTTTTCCCATGTATGGCGCATGATACTTTTAGAGGTAGGCATGCGATAGGGGGGAAGCTCCATCACAAATGGAGAATCTTCTCCTTTCACCAGAAATTTACTGAAAATGCGGGCCATTACTACTGCCAATAAAATGCCTGCCGTATAGATACAAAGCAGCATAAAGCTGGCGTAGTTAGGAAAGAAAGCACCTATCATCACTAAATATATGGGAAGACGCGCGCTACAGGACATTAAGGGATTCACCAACATGGTGATTAGTCTGGACTTTCGGTCTTCTATGGTACGTGTCGCCATTATGGCAGGTACATTACAACCGAATCCCATGATCAGCGGGATAAAGGACTTGCCATGCAGTCCCATCCGATGCATTATTTTATCCATGATAAATGCGGCGCGTGCCATATATCCCGAATCCTCCAGTATAGAGATGAAAAAGTATAATAGGAGGATATTGGGTAAGAAAACGATGACACCGCCCACTCCACCGATAATGCCATCTATCAGTAAGTCTTTCAAAGGGCCTTCGGCCATGTTGTTTCGTATCAGGTTGCCCAATTGGTCTACCAGCCATTCAATACCTTGCATGGGATAGTCGCCCAATACAAAAGTTCCCTCAAACATGATGTAAAGGAACAGGAAGAAAATAGGATATCCCCAAATGCGATGTGTCACAATACTGTCTATCACGCGGGTAGTCTGTTCTTTTTCCAAATGATTGTCGGTGAATGTTTCTTTCAAAGCTCCGGTGATGAAACCATATTTAGCATCCGTGATAGCTTGCTCGCTGTCTTCGTTCATTACTTTGCGGATACGTAGTGCTTCTTTGTTGCGTATCGCTATAATTTCTTTGCCGTTGGGCAGTGTGGAGATGAAGTTTTCTATTTCCTTGTCGTTTTCCAATAATTTGATGGATAGGAAGCGGGTGGAATATTTATGGCGTATGCTTTCGTTTTGGCTGATTGCTTTTTTGACTTCTTCGATACTGCGCTCCAGTTCTGGCCCATGGTTGATATGAATATGGCGCATATATCCGCGTGGACGGGCCTCTTCCTCTTCTTTATGACTCCCGAATTCGTGGTCGGGTACGTAGGTTTTGTGCCAGTCTCTCAGCTCTTCCAGAATTTCAGAGCGTATTTCGCCTTTTTGTGACAGGAAATCCCCTCCCTCGTAAATGCCGATGATCACATGGAACAGTTTGTCTATGCCTTCCCCCCGGCGGCAGACGGTAGGTACCATCGGTACTCCGGTCAGCTGGCTTAGTTTGGTGTAATCCAATTTATTTCCGCTGGCTTCCAGTTCATCGTACATATTCAGCGCGATGACCATACGCACATTCATGTCAATCAATTGAGTGGTAAGATAGAGATTGCGTTCCAGGTTAGAAGAGTCTGCCACGTTGATAATCACATCCGGAGTTTCTTCAATGATATGCTTGCGTACATAAAGTTCTTCCGGAGTATAAGCTGAAAGAGAATAAGTGCCGGGTAAATCTACAATACGGAAATGATAACCCTGGAAGTCGAAAAAACCTTCTTTGGCATCTACCGTCACACCGCTGTAGTTCCCTACATGTTCGTGGGCGCCGGATGCGATGTTGAATAGCGAAGTCTTTCCACAATTGGGATTCCCTACCAAGGCTACATTGATTGTACGGCGTTTACCTTTTGCCAGTGCCACCAGTTCCGATTCGGGCACAGGCACATCTTCTGTTATGGAACCATGGTAAGGGTTTTGCATCGTGCGTGCTTCCTGCTCGCTTACCACCTCAATCATATCTGCCTCTTGTCTTCGGAGGGAGATCTCGTAACCCAGTAGTCTGTATTTTATAGGATCTTTCAAGGGAGCGTTCAGGATTACCTCTACGGTCTTTCCTTTGATAAAACCCATCTCAACGATGCGCTTGCGGAAACCACCGTGACCTAAAACCTTGACTATTACGCCTTTCTCTCCTGTATTTAATTCGGATAAACGCATTTTATTTTAAATTTTCCGCAAAGATAAGTTATTACTTAGAAGTATGCAAACTATTTAGATTGTTTTTAAATAAAGAACGGGCGCTTTGTTTTTGTCTTGCAGAACCCTTATCTTTGTGCCATGTTTCATTGGAATATTCAGAAGTATATAGAGGAGAGGCAACTTTTCACCTTGCATGACAAGGTATTAGTGGCATTAAGTGGCGGGGCGGACTCCGTAGCTCTGTTGCGTGTCTTGCTTGTCTTAGGCTATCATTGTGAGGCTGCCCATTGTAATTTTCACCTTCGTGGTGAGGAATCCGACCGGGATGAAAGGTTTGTCAATGAGTTGTGTAAGGGGTTGGGAGTGGTTTTGCATGTCACTCATTTTGATACGGCCACTTATGCCTCACAGCATCATGTCTCTATTGAGATGGCAGCTCGCGAAATGCGCTATGCTTGGTTCGAACAACTGCGTAAGGAGAGGGGGATGGCTGTTATTGCCGTAGCCCATCATCGGGACGATAGTGTGGAAACTTTTCTGCTGAACTTGATACGTGGCGCGGGAATCAATGGCTTGAAAGGTATCAGTCCGCATAATGGCTGCATTGTACGGCCTTTGCTGGAGGTGAGCCGGCTGGATATTTTGGATTACTTGCGTTGTTTGCATCAAGGTTATGTTACAGACAGTACCAATCTGCAAGATGAATATATGCGTAATAAGATCCGTCTGAATATTCTTCCGATGTTGTGTGAGCTGAATCCTTCTGTCAGTGAAAGTATAGCTGAAACATCCAGACGTCTGACTGACGTTTCCCTTATATATAATAAGGAGATAGAGGCGGGAAAAGAACGGGTGATGGAAAAGTCCGGTCATATTCTTATTTCCCGTTTGATGGAAGAGAGTGCTCCGGCGGCTTTGCTGTTTGAGATTCTTCATCCGTTAGGTTTCAATTCCGTCCAGGTGGGAGATGTATTCCGCAGTTTGTCCGGCCAGTCGGGAAAAAGGTTTGTTTCCGCCGGATGGGAGGTGCTGCGTGACAGGACAGAGCTGATTATTCGCAGGAGGAAGTCGGCGGATGAGGAAGCGGAGGAAAATGTACCTCCGTTCCGGCTTGCAATGGAAACGCGGGAAATAATGCCGGACTTTGTCATTCCAAAGGATAAGGATACGGCCTGTTTGGATGCGGACAAGGTGGAGCAGCCTCTCACGGTGCGTAAATGGCGGCAGGGGGATAAGTTTGTTCCTTTTGGCATGAAGGGGAAAAAGAAGGTCAGCGATTATCTGACAGACCGTAAGTTTTCTCTTTTCCAGAAGGAAAATCAATACGTGGTTTGCTCTGTCGGCCAGATTGTATGGCTGGTAGGAGAGCGTAGCGATGACCGTTTCCGGGTGACGGAAGATACGAAACGGGTGCTGATTATACGGCAGTTACAGGATAAGTAGAATTTTTTTCCTTTCCAGGGTTTTCAAAAATGCTACATGATTTCTGAAATCTTGTAGCAAAAATCCGCGGATCATGCAACAAGATTTCAGAAATCATGTAGCAGGATTCGCGGATTTTTGGTAGAGCTTTCCAGTATTACTTGCAATACTTCTGCATCAATCCGTCTACTACTTCATCGCCCAGTTCTTTGGCTTTGGCGAAGTTTGCGCAGGCTTCTTTGTTTTTCTTTAATTGCACCTGGCAGTATCCCAGCATGCGATATGCGGCTGCGGCTTTCGGATCTAAAGAGATAGCTTTCTCCAAGGCTTCTATCGCTTCGTTATGTTGTCCCACACGTAGATGCACCGAACCTTTTTCCACCCACATGGCTACATCCTCGGGAGTCATTTCTACCGCTTTGTTAATGTCATTGATCGCTTGCTGATACATCTTGCATTGTATCTCCGCCTGTTCGCGTTGCAGATAAAAGGCGGCTGTAACCCGTCCGCCGATGGCATCATGAAAAGTATCATAATCTATTACCGCATCACGGTATTTGCCCATTTGGGCTTTTATCTCTGCCCGTTCATAGAAATAAGGAGCGGCTTCCGATGTATAAGGCTTGGTGAAACGCGCCACGGCACTATCCATCAAGACGATCACCTCGTTCATGTCTGTTCCTTCAATCAGTTGTTTGGTCTTGGCTGCCGAGTAAAATGTAGCTGCAGAGGCTATGGAGGACTGGTTCACTTTCTCGTAAGCGGCGTATGCCTCTGGATATTTCTTCATAGCAAACAGAATGTCCCCTTCCAATTGTGTGTAAATGGGCTGGTTGTCGGCTTGCATGGCATCATGAATAATAGAGAGGGCTTTGTCGTAGCTCCAGTCACCGTATGGCTTCTTGTCACCCAAGGAGATGGTATACGAATAAATTAATTTGGCGATATTGTATTGTGTCTCACCCTTGTTGGTGGCCACTTCCAATGCTTTCTTCAGGTCAGCGTCTGCCAAAGCGTTGTGTTCGTCATCATTAAATCCCATATAGGTAGTGGCGCGGCGCACATATCCGTCTGCGCTGTTGGGATATTGTTCCAGAAAATCGTTCAATGTGGTGACATATTCATCCTGGCTTTGTTGTGAGGAGGCCATGAACAGATATACCAGCGCTTGATCTTCGGTTTCGGGTAGTCCTTTCTTGATACCGATTTTATTCAGTGACATGTCGTTTATGGAAAGGGCGGTAATACTCAGGGAGGCGCCGTATGTCGCTCCGATGGCATAACTTTCCTTGGCTTCATCCGATGCGTTTTTCTGGATTAAGCCTAGCACTTCTCCGTTGGCGTTCATAATAGGGCAGCTTACTGTTTTTTCATTGGTGGTCATAGCCAGTGTGTAGTAATATGCCTTGTCGCCGATGGTGTCTACTTTAGTGACGGTTCCTGTCTGGCAGGTTGCCGCTTTTTGAGTCGAGTAGGGCAGCAGATAGACTGTCTCACCCACTGAGGCCGGCTGTGAGGCCGGCTTTAAGGCTACGGTCTTTTTGTCGGCTTCGGTATTGAATTTTACGATATCATACATGGAGTTGGCTCCCTGGATACGCAATACAGGTAATTCTTTACTGTCCGCATTGATGATTACCGCGCGTCCGGCTCCTTCAAACAAGGTGTAGTCAGATAATGCCGTTCCATTTTCATTGATATAGAATCCATTTCCTGTATTCTTTATTTTGTTATCTTTATCGTAAGTAACGATGGAAAAAACGGCTTTTTTAGCTTTGTCGGCCCACTTGGGGGTTGCTTGTGCATAGCTTATCTGGGCAGCTATGCCGCATGCCAGTATCAAAAGTACTTTCTTCATGATATAGTTAATTGTTTGTTAACGATGATACGGTATTTATAAAGCGGATGCCGTCTTGTCTTCTGCGAAGCCACGTTGTTTCACGGCTTCATAAATCAGAATACCTGCGGCAACCGATACGTTCAATGATTCTATTTTACCTATTAATGGTATTTTGATCCATTCGTCGCATAGGGAAAGATGCTCGTAGGGAACCCCTGTGTCCTCAGCTCCCATAATAATACATACGGGGTCTTTGTAGTTTGCTTTGGTGTAATCATAGTCTCCTTTCTCGGTGGCTGCTACAATCTTGAATCCGCTGTCTTTCAGATATTTGATGGTGGCGGTCAAACTCTGCTCGCGGCATACGGGAAGAGTGTGCAGAGCTCCTGCTGATGTTTTCATCGCGTCTGCGTTGACACTGACACTGTTCTTCGAGGGGATAATAATGGCATCTACACCGGCACATTCGCAGGTACGGGCGATGGCTCCGAAGTTACGTACATCGGTAATTCCATCCAGCATGACGAATAGGGGCGTTTTTCCTTCTTCAAACAAGAAAGGCACCAGATCTTCTGTTTTCTGGTAGGTGACAGAGGAGATGAATGCTACAACTCCCTGATGGTTCTTCCGGGTGATGCGGTTGATACGCTCTACTGGTACACGTTGAACAGGGATGAAGGTATCTTTCAAGCAGGCAAACAGTTCTTTGGACAATTCGCTCTGTATATCTTTCTTCACCAATACTTTATCTATCTCTTTTCCGGCTTGTATGGCCTCAATAACGGCGCGTACACCGAAAATCATTTCATTTTTTTCTAACATGTTTAATTAGTGGTTAATGGTTAGTGACAAGTGGTTAGTGGTAAGTGATTAATGCCTGCAATATGACGGTCTGTTAATCCCTTGTCGCTACCCTCTTATCAGCGCCTTTGCATTGTTCAGGGCCGCCTCTGTCAAGGTGGCTCCACTTAGCATATTGGCTATTTCTTTTACTCTTTCTTCGTCAGTCAGGCGGCGGATGTGGCTGTTGGTGCCTGTCTCCGTATCTTCCTTATATACTTTATAATGAGTGATGCCGCGTGCTGCAATCTGGGGCAGGTGGGTGATACTGATGACCTGACGGTTTTGTTTTCCCATCTCCTGCATGATGAGTGCCATTTTTTCGGCGATGGAGCCGGAGACTCCGGTGTCTATTTCATCAAAAATGATAGTAGGCAGTTTCACGGCTCCGGCTATCATGGCTTTCAGTGAAAGCATGACACGGGCAATCTCACCGCCCGACGCTACGGAAGCTACATTCTGTAATGTCCCGTTCTTGTTGGCCGAGAACAGGAAGGACACACTGTCCATCCCTTTGCTGTCCGGTTCCTTGCGCGGATTCAATTCCACCACAAAGCGCACATTGGGCATACCGAGAGGAACCAGCAGGCTTTGCATCTGGTTTTCAATGTTCTTGCCTGATTGGGAGCGAAGCTTTGTCAGTATGGCGGCTTGCTTTATCACTTTGTCATATAGCATTTCTTTTTGGGTGGTCAGTTCTGCTATACGGTCGTCAAAAGAAGTGATGGCGTTCAGTTTCTCATGGTAGTCGGTTTGTACGGCCATCAATTCCTCTATTGTTTGTACGTGATGTTTCTGTTGCAGGGAGTAGATTAAGTTCAGGCGTTCGTTTACATAATCCAGCCGGGTGGGGTTGAACTCCACTTCCTCCTGTGCGCCTGCTATTTCATGCGACAGATCTTTCAGTTCTATGTAGCAGCTGTCCAAACGGCTGATCCACTCCTGGGCACGTGTGTACACTTTCGCTATGTTATGCAGGGTTTGCATACATTCTTTGGTAGCGGACAGCAGGCTGGCATCTTCCGAGGACATTATTTGGTCCACCTTGTACAGGCCCGCTTTTATTTCTTCGGCGTGGCTCAAGGTCTCGGCTTCCTGTTCCAGTCCGGTTTGTTCTCCTTCCTGAAGGTTCGCGTCATCCAGTTGTTCCAGTTGGAACCGGATGTAATCTTCATCCTTGCGGCTTTGTTCGGCTTGCGTTATGAAGTCAGTCAGCTGCTTGCATATATTCTTGTATTCGGTATAAATATGCTTGTACGCTGAAAGTTCCTGATCATCTTGTGCCAGGATATCCAATACATTCAATTGGAATCCCTCACTGTTGAGCAGCAAGTTTTGATGCTGGCTGTGTACATCTATCAGTTTCTCGCCCAGTTCCTTCATCTGTGCCAGTGAGGCCGGGGTGTCGTTTATGAATGCGCGGCTCTTGCCCGATGCATATAATTCGCGGCGGATAATGCATTCATCCGGGTCATATTCCAAATCTCTTTGGGTGAAGAAAGGCTCCATCTGATAGGCGGAGATGTTGAAGCGTGCTTCTACAATACATTTATTGGCGCCTTTCTTGATCGCTTTGATGTCGGCCCGTTGTCCCAGCAACAAGCCGATAGCGCCTAGGATGATCGATTTACCGGCGCCGGTCTCTCCGGTGATAACAGAGAAGCCGGGGGTGAAACTGATATCCAGGGTATCAATCAATGCATAATTCTGTATATAGATAGATTGCAGCATATTCTTACTTTTTTTAATAATGTGCCAGCCTGTCGATAATATCTTTCGCTACTTCCTGTTTGCTTTTCAGCGGATAAGGAGTTGCGCCCTGACGGTCTATAATCGTTATTTTGTTGGTGTCACAACGAAACCCGGCTCCTGGATCGTTCAATGAGTTCAGCACAATGAAGTCAAGGTTCTTGCGTTCCAGTTTTCCTTGTGCGTTTTCTGTCTCATCGTTTGTTTCCAAGGCAAATCCCACTAATAGCTGCCCGTCCTTTTTCCGGCTTCCCAGTGTGGCGGCAATGTCTTGTGTGGGTTTTAGTTGCAGTATTAAATCATCTTTCTCTCTTTTTATTTTATGGCCGGCTACGGTTTCCGGAGTGAAGTCGGCTACTGCCGCACACAGGATACCGACCGAAGCGGTGGCAAACTCGCGGGTGGCTGCTTCGTACATTTCTCCGGCACTCTCCACATCTATGCGGTGGATGTTAGGGTGATGCACCTGAATCGTTACCGGGCCGCTGATCAGTGAAACTTCCGCTCCGCGTGAGGCGCATTCTTCGGCAAGTGCGAATCCCATTTTTCCTGAAGAATAATTGCCGATAAAGCGTACCGGATCTATTTTCTCGTAGGTGGGGCCGGCGGTGATGACTATTTTCTTTCCGGCCAAGTCTTGTTGTTTGGCAAAAAAGACTTCCAATGTTTCCACTATCTTTTCCGGTTCCTCCATTCTGCCTTTTCCCACCAAGTGGCTTGCCAGTTCGCCTTCTGCAGGTTCTATAATGTGGTTGCCGTAAGAACGGAGCGTATCCAGATTCTTCCGGGTGGAAGGATGTGCGAACATATCCAGATCCATGGCCGGAGCTACGAATACGGGGGCTTTCATTGACAGGTAAGTCGTGATCAGCATATTGTCCGCTATTCCGTTGGCCATTTTGCCAATAGTGGATGCGGTGGCCGGAGCGATAATCATGGCGTCCGCCCACAGTCCCAGATCTACGTGGCTGTTCCATGTTCCGTCACGTTGGGCAAAAAACTCGCTGATGACAGGTTTGCTTGTTAATGCGGACAACGTGATAGGGGTGATGAACTCTTTGCCTGCGGGAGTGATCACCACTTGCACTTCCGCTCCCTTCTTGATAAGTCCGCGAATGAGTATAGCCGCTTTATAGGCGGCTATACTTCCGGTTATACCCAGTACGATTTTTTTTCCTTTCATGCTCATTTCATCATTCCCGATTCACGTAGTCTGATTTTTGTCAGTACATTTTTAGTGTTCAGCGTAAAGTCACCGTTCAGAATCCAGCTGTAGTAGCCCGGATCTTTTTGCAGCACTTCGCTGACCGGCATCCCTTTGTATTTTCCGAAATTGAAAATTTCCACGCCTTTGTCATCATAAACAATGCGTCCGGCGAAATCCACATTCTTGTTGAAACTTGAATATTCGGCCAGAAATGCCATATCGTTTTGCAATACTTCCGGATAGCGGTCCAGTTGGGACTTCAGCACTTCGTATGTGGCGCGTGTGTCGGCTTCGGCTGTATGGGCGTCTTCCAGATTCTTGCCGCAATAGAATTTATAGGCGGCGGACAGGGTGCGTTGTTCCAGTTTGTGATAAATCACCTGCACGTCAATGAATTTTCGTTTCATCATGTCAATGTCCACTCCTGCGCGCAGGAATTCCTCTGCCAGAACCGGAATGTCGAAGCGGTTGGAATTGAAGCCTGCCAGGTCACATCCCTCAATGTCCCGTGCCACCTCTTTTGCCACTTCCTTGAAAGTGGGGCAGTCTGCTACATCAGCGTCATAAATGCCGTGGATGGCGGAAGACTGTTCGGGGATGTGCATTTCCGGGTTGATACGCATGGTCTTGGTCTCTTCGTTGCCGTTCGGATACACTTTCAGATAGCATATTTCCACTATTCTGTCTGTGTTTATATTGGTTCCCGTTGTTTCCAGATCGAAAAAAACAACAGGGTTCTTCAAGTTCAATTTCATTTTCAGCTTGTATTATTTATTGTTTTCACCACAGGGTGGCGTGTCGTTTTTTTTAGTCGTTCAGCATCATGGGCATCAGCAGCATCAGCAGGTCTTCTTTCTCTTCCTGTTCTACGGGGACGATCACGCCCGCCCGTGAAGGGTCGGCCAGCTCGAAAAGTATTTCCTGTGCTGAGATATTGTTTAGAATATCAATCAGGAATGTCGATTTAAAGCCGATGCTCATGGGACTTCCCGCATATTGGCAGGTCAGTGTTTCTTCTGCCGAGGTGGAGAAGTCGATATCTTGTGCGGAGATCTGGATTTGATTTTCGCTGAGACGGAGCTTGATCAAACTGCTTGCTTGTGATGAGAATACAGATACGCGGCGGAGCGCGCTGATCAGCATCATGCGGTCAATGGTGGCCTTGTGAGGGTTATCCTGCGGAATCACTGAGTTATAATTGGGATAGCGTCCTTCGATAAGGCGGCATATCATGCTGTAGTTTTCTAATGTAAACGTAGCGTTGCGGTCGTCGAAATCAATTTGTACGTCCCCTTGTTCTTTCGGCAACAGGTTCTTCAGCAGGGTTGCCGGCTTCTTGGGCAGAATGAAAGCGGCTTTTTCATCTCCATGTGCCATGAATGTTTTGTTGCGCACCAATTTGTGTCCGTCTGAGGCTACGAAAGTAATGTCTTCGGTGGTGATATCAAAATAAATACCATTCATTACCGGACGTAACTCGTCATCGGCGGTAGCGAACAAGGAACGGTTAATACCTGCCAGCATCACCGGAGCGCCCATCGTTACGTGTACCGCATTTGCGCCCAATGCGGGAGCCTGCGGATATTCGTCGGCGTTTTGTCCCATCAGGCTGTATTTACCATTCTGATATTCTACGGTGATTTCCAGATTTTCTGTATTGACCAGGAACGTCAGTGGCTGTTCGGGAATTTCTTTCAGGGCTTCGAGTATGGTTTTTGAAGAAACGGCAAAACGACCGTCACCGTCACTTTCATTTACTTCCAGAGAAGTGGACAGGGTAGTCTCGCTGTCAGAGGCAGTGAGTGACAACGTTCCGTCAGTCAGTTCCATCAAGAAACAATCAAGAATAGGTAACGAATTTTTGGAGTTGATAACTCGGCTAATAGCTTGTAAATGACTGAATAATCCAGTACTTGAAACGATGAACTTCATAGTTTTATATTATTATATTTATATTCTATATCTCTACATTCATTTAACTGCCAAAGTTACGAAAAGATTATGGTTCGAGCGCAAAAAATGGCGAAAAAATTAGTTTACTCGCAAGGAAAAGTGTACTTTCGTGGCGAATTAAAATAACGTAATATGGAATTAGCAGGAAAAGTAATAGCAGTCCTCGAACCGAGAGGAGGAGTTTCAAAGACAGGAAATGAATGGAAGGTGCAGGAATACGTAATCGAAACGCATGATCAATACCCTAAAAAGATGTGTTTTGACGTATTTGGAGCAGACAAGATAGCGCAATTTAATATTCAGGCGGGTGAGGAGTTGAATGTGTTTTTTGACGTGGATGCCCGTGAGTGGAATGGCCGCTGGTTCAATAGTATCCGTGCGTGGAAAGTAGAGCGTGTGGGTGCTCAGGGTCCTGCCGCACCGGATGCTCCGTTTCCTCCCATGAATGCAGCTCCCGCTGCTCCGGTAGATTTTGCCGCAACAGACGAGAAGGATGATCTGCCCTTCTAAAGAACAGGGAAGTTTCCATAGAAAAGTACAAGCCGGTAGCGTCCGTAAAAAGGATGCTGCCGGCTTTCTTTCTTTTGATGATTCCGTCTTCTGTCCATTTATTCCCCTCTGTCATCCGGTGGCGGTTATGGTAGGGATAAAATCAAAACAGGTGGAAATCACATTGCTGTAGTTTCCACCTGTTTCTTGTCAAATTATAGAAACATGAAAAAAATTAAAATGTAGTGTAGAAGATTTGCATTTTCAACTTGTTGGCCGGATTGGTCCCTCCTTTCAGAGCCGCGCTTTCCATGCTTAAGCTGTTGGATATTTCAACGATCTCATTATTAGAGTTGCGTACAGCCTTGACCGGTATAATGACTACTTTGTTCCAGTCCGGATTTTCGGCCTCCCATTTTTTGCCGTCTTCTTCCTTGTCAGGATTTCCCCCAGCGGCTATGATCCCCTTTTTCCGTTCCTCAATGCAATAAGTGATTAAAGGAGCGATGTTGGTAAAGGTGTATGTGTTACTGCTGCTATATGAGCTATTCAGGAAAGAAGTCTTGTTGTCAGTAATCTTGTTCTCTTCAAAGAACGAGAACATGTCTTTCTTTCTCACCATCAATACATATTGGGGGATGCCCATCGGGTATTTGGATGCTTTCTCGTTATAGCGGGTGAACGACACGTTTACGCCATTCAGCGTATCTCTTTTATGCTCGTTGTAAATTTCTGTAATGGGGAACGTGGCTTCGGTGAAAATACCCGCCGGACTCTTTATATAGGTACGGTCCGGATCTTTCACCAAATCTTTCAGTCTGTCGCCATTGCTGAAGTGGTTGGCTTGTATCACTTCCTTGGTCGCACCGAAGAAATAGGATTTGTAAACCAATGAATCCCGTTGGCCGGAAGAACTTTCTATCAAGGCCTCGAAACTGAGGTTCAAGCTTATGGCGTCAATGTATAAAATCGTTCCGTCGCCATGGGTGCAGCGGATGTAAACTCCTTTCAGCACATTCTTGATAAAACTCTCGGGGGTCTTGAAGTACTCTTTGTTCTCCTTGTATTTGTTGAAAATATGATCACCTAGTGAGTTGGGCAATTTGATCGTCTGTATGATGGTCCGCTGTTTTCTCCCGTCGTTTGTGGTCGTGGTTTCATCTTTGCTTGTAGACGGACCTACGGCTGAATAGGCTTTTGCGGCTATCGGTTTGCCTTTCTCGTTGTAATAATCCTTAGGATTCACACTGGTATAGAAGGTACTTAAATCTTTTTCAGGAATAACCTTGTCCAATGTGTCAACCTGTAAGCGCATGGCATTCAGTGAGTCGCCGAAGAAAGATCCGTATTGCAAACTGATATTTACTCCGATGACTTTGGTCAGTTCTTCTTCAAATTTGAAGTTGTCCATACAGGTGAACTGTGCTATAAAGTCGGCAGTAAATTCTCCGAATTGCTCATCGGTGTATCGTCCTAAATATGCAGTACTGGTACGTGCATAAACGGAGTCGGCCAACAGGGACTGGGTGGTGAACTCATAACTGTCTGTATTTGCCGGAATTTTATCTCCGCCGGGGATAAGGTCAGTCCCGATGCCGGTTGTAGAGTCGTCGCAACTGTAAATCAGTGCCGCCAACAACAATGCGCATAAGTATTTGATTTTCATCTTTATTATTCTTAGTGGGTTATTTCTTTTCAAACTCCCATACTTTGTCGTAGAACTCATTGAAAGCATCTACGTAGGTATCGGCAGGCTGATAGTCGAGCACAGGCACACCGGATTCACGCGCGAACTTCATGACATTTTCGTTCACTTTCCCGCTGTTCTGTATCACGCCGTCGGAGTAAGCAATGGCCAGTTTGCAAAGCTCCTCGTAATTAGCCGGAGACTTGACGATACTTTCCACATCACTTTTTTCGATGCCTTTCAGCATGAGTTTTTCGGTCAGATTGCCTTCACAGTCCGATTTGAAATCATCTTCAAACACTGAGAATACCACTTTTGAGTCTCTGAATGACGGCTCGTCTTGATAAGCCTTCTTTATATAAAGAGGCACAAATGCGCTCATCCATCCTTGGCAATGGATAATGTCCGGACACCAGCGTAGTTTCTTTACTGTTTCCAATACACCGCGCGCATAGAAAATGGCACGCTCGTCATTGTCCTTGTATTCTACACCGTTTTCGTCAGCTACCATCTGGCGGTGCTGGAAATAGTCGTCATTGTCAATGAAGTAAACCTGCATACGTGCAGCTTGGATAGATGCCACTTTGATAATCAGCGGATGGTCCGTATCGTCTATGATTAAATTCATGCCGGACAGGCGGATGACTTCGTGTAATTGGTTTCTGCGTTCATTGACATTGCCCCATTTCGGCATAAAAGTTCTGATTTCTCTGCCTTTTTCCTGGATAGCCTGAGGGAGATATCTTCCCATATTTGCCATTTCGGATTCGGGAACGTAAGGGGTAATCTCTTGTGTAATAAATAAAACTTTATTTGCCTTCATCTTAACTTTTTGTTGCTCATAATCATTTTGCAAAGATATAAAAAAAATAGATGAGAGTGGCAAAAAACGGGGAATAATAATTCCTTATGATTTGTTAAGAGTCTGGTAATTAGGGATTAGTGATTGCTGGTGAGTGGTTAATGCCTTGCGGAATCAAGCGGAAAATGGGGGAGAACAGGTGGTTGGCCGGTAGCCGATGAGGGTTCGTCGCACCATATCCGCAGGGCATTGGCCACTCGTCACCAACCGGTCGTCCCTAATTAAAATTCTTTTTTTTCTTCGTTATCTCCCAAATAATGGTTTACTTTGCAGCCGTTTTAAATGAAACTACTCAAACAAAAGAGATAAAAAGATGAAGTTAGTTCAAACAATCAAAGAGCTTCAATCGGAGCTGGATGCCCTGCGCGGTGAGGGAAAGACGATAGGTCTGGTGCCTACGATGGGTGCGCTCCATGCCGGACACGCTTCGTTGGTGAAACGTGCTGTTGCGGAAAATGATGTAGTGGTGGTAAGTGATTTTGTGAATCCTACCCAGTTTAACGACAAAAATGACCTGGTGAAATATCCGCGTACGCTGGAGGCCGACTGTGAATTGTTGGAGAAGGTGGGGGCGGCTTTTGTTTTTGCTCCGTCTGTGGAAGAGATTTATCCTGAGCCCGATACCCGGCAGTTCAGTTATGCGCCTTTGGATACAGTGATGGAAGGCCGTTTTCGTCCGGGACATTTTAATGGGGTATGCCAGATAGTGAGCAAGCTGTTTATGATTGTAAACCCTGCCCGTGCTTATTTCGGCGAGAAAGATTTCCAGCAGTTGGCCATTATCCGTGAAATGGTGAGACAGATGGGGTTCAACGGACTGGAGATTGTAGGCTGTCCTATCGTGCGTGAGGAAGACGGACTGGCATTGAGCAGCCGCAATGCACGCCTTTCCGCAGTGGAAAGAAAAAATGCGCTGAATATTTCGCAGACTTTATTTAAAAGTTGTACCTTTGCAAAATCTCATACAGTCGCTGAGACTCAAAAATTTGTAGAAGATGCGATTGCCGCTGCTCCGGGCTTGCGTCTGGAATATTTTGAATTAGTAGATGGCGCTACTCTTCAGAAAATAACGGACTGGGAAGAGACGGATTATGCGGTAGGCTGCATTACGGTATTTTGCGGGGAGGTACGTTTGATAGATAATATAAAGTATAAGGGATAGTGATCGTTAACCATTCGAATTATGATGATTGAGGTATTAAAGTCGAAACTCCATTGTGTCCGTGTGACGGAAGCCAATTTGAACTACATGGGTAGTATCACGATTGACGAGGACTTGATGGATGCCGCCAATATGATTGCCGGTGAAAAGGTGCATATTGTGGATAATAACAACGGTGAGAGATTTGAAACTTATATTATTAAGGGCGAGCGCGGTTCGGGATGTATTTGTCTGAATGGAGCTGCCGCCCGGAAAGTACAGGTGGGTGACATTGTGATTATCATGTCATACGCCATGATGGATTTTGAAGAAGCGAAATCGTTCAAGCCGACGGTGGTTTTCCCCGATTCGGCGATGAACAGAATCGTATAAGGATATTTTTTTTGTTCGGTAATCCATAAGTCCGGTAGACGGGAGTCTGATACGGGCTTTATTGTTATCCGCAATCATCCCACCGGATGATTGCGGTTTTTTTTAGATGGATTTCTCTTTGATCAGTCCTGTCCGGTAAGCCACCAGCAGTTTCTTCAAGTCGTTGATCTGTGTCACCAGTTCCCGTCCCTTGTCGGTGTCTTTTACCATCATGCGCTGGGTGCTCATTTCCACTATCTGGGTGCTCGATTTGATATCCTGTCCTTCTTCAATGGCTTTTTGCATCGAGGTGAACGGTTCGTGCTGTACCAGTTGGAATCCGCGCGAATGATACACCAGCGTATATCCGGCAATTCCGGTTTCTGAATGATACGCTTTGGAGAATCCTCCGTCTATGACCATCATCTTGCCGTTTGCCTTGATCGGATTCTCACCTTGGATGGTTTTTACAGGTACATGTCCGTTGATGATATGGCGGTGTTCACCTATCACTCCGAACTCGTCCAGCAGCATGTCGCATACCTTTTCCTCATTGCGCAGACTGTAATAGTGGCCCTTCACTTCCTTGTGCAACTCTTTCTCTTTTAAGAAATAACGTTCGAAAGTAGCCATTTTGTCCTTGTCGAAAGCAGGGGAGTCTTTGCCGCACCACAAGTACCATACGTAGTCTACGGCAAATGGCCTGTCCTCGTTGTCCTCTTCAGCGAAGAAGGCGGTACGGATCAGGTGTCCCACCTTTTCCAGCAAGGCTTTCCCCTTATACATTTTTCCGGCTATGGACACGTCTTTCAGCGTACCGTCGGCATTCAGGGGGATGGAGGCGTGGAACAGCAGGTTCGAATTGCTCACCGTGTACATGCATCCGTAACGGAACAGGCAGCGGATGTGTTTTTTCAATTTCTCGCTGCTGACAAATGAACGGTGGAGCTTGTTCATGATCTCCCGTTCCTCGTCAGTCAGCTTATAAGGATCGGCAGGATCTACTGTAGGAAGAAAACTGTCTTTCAGTTCGTATTCCTGTCCGTCGGGCATGGTTATGACCTTGCGTCCGAAGTCTATACGGTGCAGCAGCATACGGTCGTCCATCCCGAAGTCGGGGCGGCGTCTGATAATCTCCGCTTCC
The DNA here is from genome assembly GCF_054653615.1 of Phocaeicola sartorii JCM 17136 = DSM 21941. Classification (NCBI taxonomy): domain Bacteria; kingdom Pseudomonadati; phylum Bacteroidota; class Bacteroidia; order Bacteroidales; family Bacteroidaceae; genus Phocaeicola; species Phocaeicola sartorii. The sequence continues at coordinate 3,163,312 of NZ_BAAIFW010000005.1, read as the reverse complement.
AGTTTGAACTGGATAACGCTGATCGCTTTATGCATCTGGCCTATCATGCGCAGTGTCTTGGCGTTGTAGGTGCAGTCCTCTTTCTCCACTTTCGGTCCGAACAGGGTACAGGGATCGTCGGCGTATGTTTCCATGGCAAAGGTGGCCAGGGGCAGGAGGTTGATGCCATATCCGTCCTCCAGGGCGGCCAGGTTTCCATAGCGCATGGCCAGGCGCAGCACGTTTGCCATACAACAGTCGTTGCCGGCTGCGGCTCCCATCCACAGTATATCATGGTTTCCCCATTGCACGTCGAAATTGTGGTAATCGCACAGTATGTCCATAATGCGGTGGGGGGCGGGGCCACGGTCGAATATGTCACCCAGCACATGCAGTGTGTCTATGGTGAGCCGTTGGATGAGGTTGCACAAGGCGATGATAAAGTCGTCGGCACGGCGTGTGGAGATAATGGTGCTGATGATGACATTAATATACGCCTGCTTGTTGGGAACCATCGAACTTTCATGCAATAGTTCCTGAATGATGTACGAGAATTCTTTGGGAAGTGACTTGCGTACTTTGGAACGGGTGTATTTGGAAGATACATTCTGGCATACACGTACCAGCTGGTTCAAGGTAATGACATACCAGTCGTCCAGCTCCGTTTCCACCGTTTTCACCAGATCCAGCTTTTGCTCCGGATAGTAAATCAATGTACAGAGTTCTTTCTTCTCACTTTCGCGCAACGTGTTGCCGAATATTTCGTTTACCTTTCTTTTGATGGCGCCGGAAGCATTCCGCAGCACGTGCTGGAATGCCTCGTATTCTCCGTGCAGGTCGGCCAGAAAATGCTCGGTACCTTTGGGCAGGTTCAGGATAGCTTCCAGATTGATTATTTCCGTACTGGCATCGGCTATAGTGGGGAAACTGTGCGACAGCAGTTGCAGGTATCGCATGTCTTCCTGTATGGTTTCCGGGGTAATTGAATTATAAGCGTTCATGGTTGTGATTTATATAAAAAACATGAGTATTAGTTGGGCTATAATGACCCGGCTGAACATGGACAGCGGATATACGGTGGCATAACTCACCGCCGGATTGTCGCCGGGTAATGTATCATTGGCATAATTCAAAGCCATGGGGTTTGCCATGCTTCCACACAGCATGCCACAGGTGGTGCCGAAGTCGAGGCGGCTCATGCGGAGCGCTACCAATGCCATGATGACTACCGGAATAAAGGTGATGGCGAAGCCCGCTGCTATCCAGATGGCTCCTTCGGGGCGCATCACGGTCTCGAAGAAATGTGCGCCGGCGTCCAGTCCCAGGCAAGCCAGATAGAGGGACAGCCCGATGCCGCGCAGCATCAGGTTGGCGCTCCGGGTAGTATAGGTCACCAGATGGAAGCGGGGGCCGAAGCATCCGATGAGGATTCCCACTACGATAGGCCCGCCCGCCAGACCTAATTTTACGGGAGTGCTGATGCCGGGGATGGCCACGGGGATGGAGCCCAGTATCAGCCCCAGCACGATGCCTATAAAGATGGCGGCAAGATTGGGGTCTTTCAGTGTCTTGGCCGTATTGCCCAACACTTTTTCCACATTCTCTATGGCTTTGGCTTCTCCCACCACGGTCAGCCGGTCGCCCAGCTGGAGGACCAGTCCCGGTGTGGCCAGCAATTGTACTCCGCTACGCATCACCCGGCTGATGTTGATGCCATAGCTGTTGCGCAGGCGCAGGGAACCTAGCTTTTTCCCGTTTATTTCGGGGCGGCTGATAACGATATGTTTGGAAATCAGTTGGCTGTCAATAGCGTTCCAGTCTATGTCTTCTTTGTTCCAGTCCTGGCTTTCCTGTTCGCCGAACAGAATGGTCAGCGAGGGGGCGTCCTTCTCGGTGGTGATGACCAGCAGGCGGTCGTTCTCTTTCAGGATCTTTTCCGAAGTGGGGATGCTCACCGCGCCTTCCCGCCACAAACGGGAGATGACAAATTTGGGATAGCTCAATAAGGCCACCTCTTTTATGCTTTTATTGAAAATGGCGGGGTTGTGCACCTTGAAAGTGGCAATGAATGTCTGGTTGGTGTCCTCGTGTTCGTGGGTGTCGATGTCCGAGGGGCGGACGAACAGCTTGCGCACCAGCAGCATGGCCAGAATAACACCTACCACCCCCAGCGGATAGGTTACGGCGCAGCTCAGTGCGGCACCGCTGGAGGGTTCGCCCATTTGTTTCAGTGTCTGTTGGGCGGCACCCAGGGCCGGGGTGTTGGTTGTGGCTCCGCAAAGGATGCCCACCATGTCGCTCATCGGTATGCCTCCCAACTTGCTGAAAAGTACCGTCATGACCGTACCTGTCAGAATGACGCCCATGCCCAGCATATTGAGCTGTACACCGCCTTTACGGAATGAGCTGAAAAAGCCGGGACCTACTTGTAGCCCTAGTTCGTAGACAAAAAGTACAAGCCCGAAACTTTCAGCATAATTCAGCATGTCCGGGTTGATTGAGAATCCCAGGTGTCCTGCCAGAATACCGGCGAAAAAGACGAAGGTGACTCCCAATGAAATGCCAAACAGGTGGATTTTGCCTAAGCCAAGCCCGGCGGCAATGATAATCGAGAGGATGACAACCGCCTGTAAAGGCGTATGTTCAAAAAATAAGCTATTTAACCATTCCATATTGCAAAGATAGTACTTTTTTAAGTTCTGCAAATGATAAATAGGGATTTATGGATGGGACGCTATTTATCTCGTTCTATAAATTATTTCTTCTCCTCCAGCCATGCGTCAATCAACTTTCTGGCCAGGCTCAGTTTCTTGGGTATTTCCGGCAGATTGTCTTTGGTATAGAAAGCGCCGGCATTCAGTTCCTCTTGTTGTAGCTTGATGTTTCCGCTTTCATAATCGGCGGTGAAGCCTATCATGATTCCGCTGGGATAAGGCCACGGCTGGCTGCCGAAATAGTTCAGGTTTTTGATGTGCAGTCCTGTTTCCTCCAGCACCTCGCGGTGCACGCATTCCTCCAAGGTCTCGCCCGGTTCAAGAAAGCCGGCTACCAGGCCGTTGAAAGTTCCCCGGAAGTTGCGGGCGTGAACCAGTAGTATGCTGTCTTCCCGGCGTATCAGTACGATGATGGCGGGGGAGATGCGCGGATAGATTTCCTGACGGCATTGCGGGCATTTCTTCGCGATGGGCGAGATCTGCACGGTAGGCACGCCGCACATGGGGCAGTAACGGCTGTTCTTGTCCCAGTTCAGTATCTGGAAGGCTTTTCCGCCCAGGTTGTATTCCTCCCAAGGCAGTACGTCGTATGAACTCCGGAGGTCCATCATCAGGTGGCGGTCATTTTCGCTGCCGGGCACCGGGGCGTGTACGGAGAAAGTCCGGGCGGTGTGTCCTTCTATCTCTCCGATGGTGTGGATGGTGCTTCCCACCGGAACGGGCATGGGTGGCTCCGTTCCGAAAGGTATGGTGTATTTTCCGTTCTTTTTCTCGATCAGCAGCTGGTCCTTGTAAAAAACGAACCAGCCGCAGGTTTCTATATTCTCTTCCATGTTCTTTCTCTTTTTACCTTGTTGCATTTATTGATCTACTCCTTTCATGGTGAGTTGGATACGTTTTCGTTCACGGTCTATGCCCATCACTTTCACCCGTACATGCTGATGGATGCTGACTATGGTGGTGGGGTCGCTCACGAATTTGTCGGCCAGTTGCGATACATGCACCAGTCCTTTCTCTTTGATTCCTATATCCACAAAGCAGCCGAAGTTTGTAATGTTGTTCACAATGCCGGGCAGTTCCATTCCTTCGGTCAGATCCTCCAGGGTCTTCACGTTCTTGTCGAATTCAAAGACTTTGATTTGCTGCCGCGGGTCGCGTCCCGGCTTGTCCAGTTCCTGCATGATGTCTGTCAGGGTGGGGAGGCCCACTGTGGGGGTGACGTATTTCCGGATGTCGATGCGGCTGCGCAGTTCTTTATTCTTGATCAGTTCGTCCACGGTGCAGTGCAGGTCTTGAGCTATCTGTTCCACTATGGGATAGCTTTCGGGATGCACGGCCGAGTTGTCCAGCGGATTCTTTGCTTGTGGGATACGCAGGAATCCGGCGCATTGTTCAAATGCTTTCGCTCCCATCCGGGGTACTTTCAGTAACTCCTTGCGTGAGCCGAAGGGACCGTTTTCGGTGCGGTAGTCCACAATGTTCCGGGCCAGGGTGGGGCCCAGTCCCGATATATAAGTCAGCAGATGGTGGCTGGCGGTATTGAGGTTCACGCCTACCAGGTTCACGCAACTTTCCACCGTCTGGTCCAATGATTTTTTCAGTAAAGTCTGATCCACATCGTGCTGGTATTGTCCCACTCCGATGGATTTGGCGTCTATTTTCACCAGTTCGGCCAGCGGATCCATCAGCCGGCGGCCAATGGAGACGGCTCCTCGCACGGTCACATCGTATTCGGGGAACTCGTCGCGGGCGGTCTTCGAGGCCGAGTAAATGGAGGCTCCGTCCTCGCTTATGACAAATACTTGCAATTTGCGGTCATAGCGTTGTGAGGTGATGAATTGTTCGGTCTCGCGGCTGGCGGTTCCATTGCCTATGGCGATGGCCTCTATCTGATATTGCTCTACCAGTTTCACGATGCTGCGCGATGCCTGTGCGTATTCGTTTTTGGGCGGGTGCGGATAAATGGTCTCGTTGTGCAGCAAGGCGCCCTGGGCGTCCAGGCAGACTATTTTGCATCCGGTGCGGTAGCCGGGATCGACTCCCATCACCCGTTTCTGTCCCAAAGGGGGAGCCAGCAGAAGCTGTCTCAGGTTTCCTGCGAAGACACGGATAGCCTCCTCGTCGGCTTTCTCCTTGCTCAAGGCCGAGAATTCGGTTTCGATGGAAGGTTTCAGAAGCCGTTTGTATGCGTCGCGCACCGCCTCGCCTACCTGGCGGCTGCATTCGTTGTTGCCGCGGACGTACATTTGTTCCAGCCGTCCGGTGCATTCTTCGTCATCGGGGCTGATGCTCACTTTCAGCAGTCCTTCCGCCTCTCCCCGGCGGATGGCGAGCAGGCGGTGGGAGGAGCAGCGTTTCAAGGGTTCGCTGAAATCGAAATAATCGCGGTATTTGGCGGCTTCTTCCTCTTTGCCTTTCACCACTTTGGCGGTGATGACAGCCTGTCGGAAAAACTGGTTGCGCAGTTGGTTGCGGGCGCGTTCGTCCTCGTTTACTTGTTCGGCTATGATGTCTCGTGCGCCTTTCAGTGCCTCCTCTTCGTCTTTCACATCTCCTTTCACAAAAGCAGAGAGGCGGCTGTCCAGATGATTCTCGCGTTGCAGCAACAGTAAGGTGGCAAGCGGTTCCAGTCCTTTTTGCCGTGCCGCTTCGGCGCGGGTTTTCCGTTTCGGCTTATAGGGCAGGTATAGGTCTTCCACTTCGGTGGCATCCCAGCTTTGTTCAATGCGTTTGCGCAATTCGTCGGTCAGTTTGCCTTGCTCTTCTATGGTGGAAAGAATGGTTTCTTTTCGTTTGGCCAGTTCGCACAACTTGTCATTGCGGTCTTTTATCTCGCCTATTTGTACTTCGTCCAGTCCTCCGGTCGCCTCTTTGCGGTACCGGCTTATGAAGGGGATGGTGGCTCCTCCGGCCAGCAGGGATAACGTGTTATCTACTTGATGTACGGAAACCTTCAGGGCCGTGGCAATCATTTTATTGAATAATTCCATGTTTTGTTGTTTTCTTTTAGTGTGCAAAGGTATAAAAAAGGTCTGGGTTTACCGTATAAAACGGGTGTATTTCTGCAAGGAAAAGAATCGGAACGGGGTGTTTCAGGGTCCACAAGGTCCAGGGTCCATCTATGCGGTTTTCTGGACCCTGGGGAGATAACTAAGTTGTTGATGTATAGAGTTTTGAACCAAACAAAGTGCATAGGCGGGAATTGGGCCTCCTATGTTTGGTAAAAAGTCGTTGATGGAGCTTCATCGGTAGGCTTGCGGATTGGTGTTTTGATAGTGATTGTCAGGTCTTTTTGATGGTCGGTATGGATTGTTACGGGCCGGCCTGGAGGGGTGCTCGGATTCTTTATTCTTAGAATTATTTATACATACTATCTCTTGTGAAATCCGGTCATAGTGTTGGACGTTCTAAGTTTGCATGCATCTGTTCTTCTTATTTCCCAAATATTTATTTGTTGCTTTTATGCTTTTGTAACATGTTGACTGTTAGTTGAGTAATGCCTTGTTGATGACTTCTTTTGGGTTCAAATAACCGCATAGATGGACCCTGGACCTTGTGGACCCTGAAAGAGAGAAAAATGAGGTCGTATCCGTTTTTGATCATTCTTTTTCTTGAAGTAAAATTCATTGACTATTGTTGGAAAGAGGCAATGCCCTCGTATGCGGATGTGCGGGTCTGGATGAAAATATTCGTCTTTGTGCTTGAAAACACCTCCACCTTTTACAAAAAGCTCGCCATCTTTTTAAAAAAGATCAAGAGCTTTCCCTCAAAAGATAATGGCCTTTTACAAAAACACCTTCATCTTTATAGCAAACAACAAGGTCTTTTTCCCAAAGGGAACGGGTACAAACGGGCGGCTGATCCGTCTTCCTTTTCAGATACTGTAATAATTATGAAGAAACTGTTTATTTTACTTGTGTGTCTGTTGCCTATGTTGGCACAAGCTCAAATGGAGACTTCCGTGGCCGGATTCATCCCTTTATCCGGAAGCGGAAGAATAGTATATAATTTCAATCCCGGATGGCGTTTTCATCGCGGAGATATAAAAGGAGCGGAAGCCGTGCAATTTGATGATACAGCCTGGCAGGTGGTATCCACTCCGCATTCTGTGGAACTGATGCCCGCCGAGGCAAGTGGTTGTCGTAACTATCAGGGAGTGGCGTGGTACCGGAAACATTTTGTGATTCCCCAGGATATGAGGGGAAAAGAGGTGTCGCTTCATTTCGAGGCAGCCATGGGCAAACAGGTAGTTTACTTGAACGGCAGGAAGGTGCAGGAGCATTTGGGGGGATATCTTCCTTTCACGGTGCAACTGACGGAGCAGGGAGTGCAGCCCGGAGACAGTTGCCTGCTGGCGGTGATGACGGACAACAGTGATGATAAGAATTTTCCTCCGGGAAAGCGCCAATATACCTTGGACTTCGCCTATCATGGAGGAATCTATCGGGATGTGTGGATGATCGGAAAATCAAGTGTGGCCATTACGGATGCCTTGGAAGCCGATAAGGTGGCCGGAGGCGGTGTGTTTGTGCATTTTGATTATATAAGCGAGAAAAAAGCGGACGTGTATGTGAATACGGAAGTACATAATAGTGGAAAACAGGCACGTAGCGTAACTGTGGAGACGGTTCTGGCGGATGCCGGTGATGCTCCCGTAAGAAGGGCTTCGCAACAGGTGAAACTGCAACCGGGGGAGTCGAAAACGGTACGCCAGCAGCTTACCGTCCGCAATCCTGAACTATGGTCGCCCGACTCACCTTATTTATATAGGATACAATCCCGTGTCAAAGCGGGACGTGAGACACTGGACGGGGGAGTGACCCGTGTGGGAATCCGCAAAGCGGAATTTAAGGGACAGGACGGCTTCTGGCTGAACGACAAGCCTTTCGGACAGTTGGTCGGAGCAAACCGTCACCAGGATTTTGCCTACGTGGGAAATGCGCTGCCCAACAGCCAGCAATGGCGGGATGCCAAACGCTTGCGCGATGCGGGATGTACCATTATCCGTGTGGCCCATTATCCGCAAGATCCGGCGTTCATGGATGCCTGTGACGAGCTGGGACTGTTTGTGATAGTGGCTACTCCGGGATGGCAATATTGGAATAAAGATCCCGAATTTGCCAAGCTGGTTCATAAAAATACCCGTGAGATGATACGCCGGGACCGCAATCATCCCAGCGTGCTGATGTGGGAGCCTATTCTGAATGAGACACCTTATCCGCGCGATTTCGCACTGGAGGCGTTACGGATCACACGGGAGGAGTTCCCTTATCCCGGACGCCCCGTGGCGGCAGCCGATGTCCACTCGAAAGGAGTGGCGGAAAATTATGATGTGGTGTACGGATGGCCGGGAGATGACGAGAAGGCGGACCGTCCCAAGCAATGTATCTTTACCCGTGAGTTTGGTGAGAATGTGGACGACTGGTATGCGCATAATAACAACAATCGTGCCAGCCGCAGCTGGGGGGAACGTCCGCTATTGGTACAGGCTTTGTCATTGGCTAAGAGCTATGATGAAATATACCGCACCACGGGGCAGTTTGTCGGCGGGGCGCAATGGCATCCGTTCGACCATCAGCGTGGATATCATCCTGATCCGTATTTCGGAGGCATTTATGATGCGTTCCGTCAGCCTAAATATGCTTATTATGCTTTCCGCAGCCAGTCGCCGGCTAGGTTGAAGCATCCTGTGGCGGAAAGTGGCCCTATGGTGTTTATCGCCCATGAAATGTCTCCTTTCTCGGATGCCGATGTGGTGGTGTTCAGCAATTGCGACTCAGTCCGCCTCTCCGTCTATGACGGTACCAAAAGCTGGACGCTTCCGGTGGTTCACGAGCAGGGACACATGCCCAACGCTCCGGTGGTGTTCAAGCAGGTATGGGATTTCTGGGAGGCCCGCGAGTACAGTTATAAGCAGAAAAACTGGCAGAAAGTAAATATGGTGGCGGAAGGGATCATAGATGGTAAAGTAGTCTGCACTTATAAGCGGATGCCGTCGCGCCGCAGCACGAAGTTGCGCATGTATGTGGATACGGAAGGAAAACAATTGGTGGCGGATGGTTCGGATTTTATTGTAGTGGTGGCCGAAGTGACGGACGACAGCGGCAATGTGCGCCGCCTGGCCAAAGAAAATATCGTGTTTACTGTAGAAGGTGAGGGGAGAATTATCGGGGATGCCTCTATCAATGCCAATCCGCGCACGGTGGAATTCGGCTCTGCTCCCGTATTGGTCCGCTCTACCCGCAAGCCCGGCAAGATAAAGGTGAAAGCTCGTGTGCAGTTTGAAGGGACGAACGCCCCGGTTTCTGCCGAGGTAGAACTGGAGAGTGTTCCATCGAAGCTTCCTTTCTGCTACACGGAGGAGGAAACGGATTTCCAATCGGCCGGAGCAAGAACCGCCGGAAGCCCTGTCGGGACCGAAAGAATGGCGGGGAAAGTTGTACTGACAGAAGAGGAAAGGCAAAAAGTATTGATGGAGGTGGAGAGACAGCAAACGGAGTTTGGTACGGAGAAGTAATATAGCACGCGGATTGCTCTCGTTCTGTCGATTATAATGGGAACGCAAATGACGCAGATGACACAAATTTAACCTTCCGGCAGGTTTATATCCATGCTGTGCAGCTATTAATTTGTGTCATTTGCGTTATTTGTGTTCCAATCTGATCAATAGATGGGTATTTAACTAATTTCAATTTAATTACCAACGGATTTTTTCTTATCTTTGACCTCGGTTTGAAGAAAACTAAATACTTATGAAGAAATATATACTAATTATACTTTGTTGCCTGACAAGCTTTCCTTCGTGGTCATATAATGTGAATATGATTGTGGAACATTATTCTGTGGATCAAGGGCTTCCTAATAACACCGTAAACTGTACCTTGAAAGACAGGGATGGCTTTATCTGGTTCGGCACCTGGTATGGCTTATGTTGTTTTGACGGAGTGAAGTTTAAAACTTTCAACAAGCAGGAGTATGACTCGGATGTGCCTCCGCGCAAGATCCAGCGCATCGTCGAGGACAAGAACGGGTATATATGGGTGAAGACCATCGACCGGAAATTGTATGTGTTCAATAAAGTGACCGAATGTTTTCATGCTGTTTACGATGACATGAAGAACTATTCGGAGAATATCCAGGTGATAAAATTACAGAATACGGCCGAGGGGGATGTGCTGTTGCTGACCAAAGATAAAAATTTGCTGCTGGCGGGTGTGGATGAGAAAGGGCAGGTCACTATCAAGATCCTGTTCGACTCGCAGCATGAGATAAACAAGCATGATTATACGCTGAAACACCATGTCCTGTGCGAGACGGAGGAGTATATCAGCTGGATAGGCACCGACTACAAGGTGGCCGCCGTGCATAAGGGGAAGGAACTGGCGTCCCGCCCGGCCGATTTTATAACCAGTAAGATCAATTCCGGTGACAAGGACAGTTTCACCTGTTTTTTTGAAGATGGTAAGAAGGTGTGGGTAGGAGACCGTGCGGGTGTTTTTTACAGCATTGACGTGGGGACAGGCCTGGTGAACCGATATCTGCTGTCCGAGATTAAGGGAGCCATCAGCAATCTGCTGGTCACGCCGTCAGGATGCGTTTATCTCAGTGTGGCGGGGCAGGGTACATACGAGTATGATCTGGCCGAGCGCAGGCTGCAAAAGATAAATACTGAAATGAATGACGCGATGGTGACCCACGCATTCATAGACCAGTATGACAAAATATGGTTTCACGAAAATGAGCGGGCGCTGATATATTATGACCCGTTGAACCATACCGCGAAACGGTTTCCGTTCACCATGTTCGGAAAGATAACCACCCTGTATTCGGAAGATGCCGGCGAGCAGGGGCTCTTTTTCCTGTCTCCCGCAGGAGAGGCCTGGCTGTTCGACAGGGAGCATGCCGAGATGGTCTATATCAATCAGTTGAAACAACTCTCTAACGACAAGCCCAATCAGCAGTTCTATCATCTGATGCTGGATGATGACGGAGTGTTGTGGCTTTCGTCCGCCGATGAAGGGGTGTATTGCATGAATTTCCCCAAGAAGCAGTTCAACCTGCTTCCCTTGTCCCCGCAGTCGGCCGGAAGCTATGTGGCAGGAGTGAGGGCTCTCTTCCAGTCAAAGAATGGCGACATCTGGGTGGGCACCCGCTGGCAATGTGTCTACCGGATGGACCGGAACGGTACGACCCGACATGTTTATTCTACGGGCGACGAGCGCATAGGCAATGTATATCATATCATGGAGGACGACAAGGGGAATCTCTGGTTCTCTACCAAAGGCGACGGACTGGTGAAGGCGGTTCCCGATGAGAAGGCCGCGGGCGGTTTCCGTTTCAAACGCTTCCTGCACAGTTTGTCCGATTTGTCGTCTATCAGCGGAAATGATGTGTATTTCACTTATCAGGATGAAAGGAAACGCATCTGGGTGGGTACTTTGGACGGAGGACTGAACCTGCTATGCGAGGAGGAGGAGGGGGAAATCACCTTCAAGAACAAATACAACGGATTCAAGAACTATCCCACGTATGGCCTCTATATGGAAGTGAGGAATATGATAGAGGATAAGGACGGGCGCATGTGGGTAGGCACGATGGACGGGCTGATGTCTTTTAAGAATGACTTTGCCTCGGTGGAGCAGATAGAGTTTGAGACCTATCGTGGCACCAACCGGACAAATTATGCCGACAGCGATGTGTATGCACTTTATAAGGATGAGCTCTCGCAGATATGGGTATGCGTGTTTGGGGGAGGACTGAGCAAATTGTTGGGATATGATGAGAAAACACATGAGATTTCATTTAAATTGTATGGCTGGGAAGACGGGTTGAATAATGATGTGGTGATGTCTGTCATAGAAGATGATAACGGTTCCCTTTGGCTTGCCACGGAAAAAGGGCTTTCCTGCTTTGACAGGACGACAAGCCAGGTCCGTAATTATGATAAATACGATGGCTTTCCTCCGGTGGCGATGGAGGAAAGCACCACCTTGAAGACGCTGGACGGAGAACTCTGGCTGGGGTGCAAAGAGGGGATACTGACCTTTTTCCCCGACAAACTGGAAACACGGAAAATTGATTATAACACGTTCATTGTGGGATGCCAGATATCCAACCGGGATATACGCAGTTATACAGATCAGCCCATTATTGACCGCTCCATTACCTATACGGACCGGATTACGTTGAATCACAACCAGTCTATGTTCACGTTGGAGTTTGCGGCGTTGAACTATAATAATCAGAACCGGGTGTCCTACAAGTATATTCTGGAAGGATATGAGAAGGAATGGCACTATAACGGGAAGAACCGCATCGCGTCCTATACCAATGTCCCTCCTGGAAAATACCTGTTCAGGGTGCAGACACTGGATGAGGCGAATCCCGGTCTGGACTCCTTCCGGGAACTGACCGTTGTCGTTCTGCCACCCTGGTGGGCTAGCTGGTGGGCGTATGTCATCTATATGATTATAGCCGTCGCCTTGTTGCTGGTGGCCATAAAATTGTCTCTTTTCATGATAAAGGTAAAGAATGATGTCTATATCGAACAAAAGTTGTCCGAACTGAAAATCAAGTTCTTTACCAATATCTCGCATGAGTTGCGCACTCCGCTGACTCTGATCCAGGGGCCCATCCAGGAACTGAGAGAAAAGGAGAAACTATCTCAGAAAGGAATGCAATATGTGGATCTGATGGAGAGGAATACCAAACAGATGCTGCAACTGGTCAACCAGATTCTGGATTTCCGTAAAATACAGAACGGGAAGATGCGTCTGCACGTGTCGTTGTTCAACCTGAATGAGATGGTGGATTCCTTTGAGAAGGAATTCAGGGTGATGGCCGAAGAGAATGAAGTCAGTTTCACCTTCCAGCTGGCCGGCGAGGATATCATGGTATGGGCCGACAAGGAGAAAGTGGCCATCGTGATCCGCAACATTATCTCGAACGCATTCAAGTTCACTCCTGCCGGGGGGAACATTTATGTCACGATGGGCGTGACGGAGGATGGTAAGCGTTGCTATGTCCGGGTGGAAGACAGCGGTGTGGGGATTCCCGCCAGCAAGCTTTCCGAAATCTTCGAACGTTTCTCGCAGGCAGATAACGTCCGCGGCGCTTATTATCAGGGGACAGGTATCGGGCTGGCTTTGTCTAAAGAACTGATCAGCCTGCATCATGGCGAGATCTATGCCGAGAGTCCCGAGGGGAAAGGGGCTATCTTTATGATCGAGCTGCAACTGGGCAAGGAGCACTACAAACCGTCGGAGGTGGATTTCTATATGGGCGGTGAGACGATGGACGCTTCCGGAACAGAATCCGCTTCCGCCTCTGCAAGCAAGGAAGAGGAGCTGGAACAGCCCATAGACTCGTCTTTGCCTACCGTGCTGATTGTGGAGGACAATAAAGATTTGTGCAATATGCTGAAATTGCAGTTGGAGGACAAATTCAATATCTATATGGCCAATGATGGCGTGGAAGGGCTGAAGAAGGTGCATCTCTATCATCCCGACATGGTGGTCACCGACCAGATGATGCCGAATATGGATGGCATGGAGATGTTGCAGCGCATCCGGAAGGATTTCCAGATCAGCCACATCCCGGTGATTATCCTGACAGCCAAAGGAAATGACGAGGCCAAGACCAAGGCGATCAGCATGGGAGCGAATGCCTATATCATCAAGCCGTTCAGCAAAGATTATCTGGTGGCGCGTATCGAGCAGTTGCTGAATGAACGCAAGTTGTTCCGCGAGCGTGTGTGGCAGCAGCCCGAAGAACAGAAGGAGGAACAGGATACCTACGAACAGTTCCTGGTGAAGAAGGATGTGCAGTTCATTGAGAAGATTCATCAGGTCATCGAGGAGAATTTGGATAACAGTGATTTCAATATAGATACTATCGCCTCGACTATCGGGCTGAGCCGTTCGGCTTTCTTTAAGAAACTGAAAAGCCTCACCGGGTTTGCTCCGGTGGATCTGGTGAAAGAAATCCGTCTGAACAAATCCATTGAGTTGATAAAGAACTCGGATATGAGTATCTCGGAAATCGCTTTTGCCGTGGGCTTCAAGGACTCCGGCTATTTCAGCAAATGCTTCCGTAAGAAGTATGACCAGACTCCGAGGGAGTATATGAATGAATGGCGTAAAGGCTGACCCCTGATTTTTATAGAACCGGAATCCCGTAAACAGGCGCAAGCGGGCGTCATGTTTGCGGGATTGTCTTGTTTATCTGCTAAGTTATTTTGTTTTTTATTAAGATTTGGTGATTACATACTTTGAGATGGTTCGTCTTAATTCTAAACAATAACTAGATTGCGATGAATGTGAAAAAAATTATCAGTTTAATCATGCTCCTGTTTATGTTACTGCCTTTGGGAGCACAGAATCCAGAAGGGGAACAGCGTTATAAAATAGCAGCATGTGACTGGATGATGCTAAAACGTCAGAAGATCGGTTCTTTTCAATTAATGAGGGAATTGGGAGGTGATGGTGTAGAAATGGACATGGGTGGTTTGGGAAAACGGGATACGTTTGACAATAAGTTCCACCAGCCTCATTTTTGCAAATTATTTAAAGAAACAGCACAGAAACAGCGTATGGAAGTTCCTTCCGTGGCAATGTCCGGATTCTTCGGGCAGTCTTTCCTGACTCATCATAATTACAAAGCCCTGGTGCAGGATTGTCTGTTTACCATGAACGTGATGGGCGCCCGGGTGGCTTTCCTTCCTTTAGGAGGCATCAAAGAGGATTGGACAGTAGCGGGTGACGCACGCCGCGAATTGGTCCGCCACCTGCACGAAGTGGGAGAAATGGCCGTGAAAGAAGGAGTGGTGATAGGTATCCGTACTCCGTTGGATGCCAAAGGAGACAGGAAGCTATTGAAAGAGATCGGTTCGGAAGGTATAAAGATTTATTACAGTTTTCAGAATGCGCTGGAAAATGGGCGCGATCTGTGTAAAGAGCTGAAGAAATTGGGAAAGAACCGGATTTGTCAGATTCATTGTACGGATACGGACGGGGTTACCCTTCCTTATAACACACGTCTGGATATGAATGCCGTGAAGCGTACGCTCGATAAAATGGGGTGGAGCGGATGGCTGGTTATCGAACGCTCGCGGAATAAGGATGAAGTCCGTAATGTGAAGAAAAACTTCGGGACGAATGTCTCTTACCTGAAAAAGATATTTCAACAGGAAAAATAAGATAATATTTTAATTTTAAAAATGATTCTATGAAGAAAGAAAAAGCATTTCTTCAGAAACTGGATAAGATTGGCAGCTTGACTCAGGTTGTTTGTCTCAGTCTGTTTCTGACGGGAGTTTCTGCTCAGGATGCGTTTGCCGAGGCGGGATTCCCTATATCCCAATCGGTGCAGCAGACCAAAACTGTCACCGGACAGGTTGTTGATGAAACTGGTGAACCGGTGATTGGTGCCAGTGTGCTGGTGGAAGGGACAACAAACGGTACTATTACTGATTTTGACGGAAAATTCGCTTTGCAAGTTCCTTCGGGCAAGAAGGTTGTCATTTCATTTGTGGGGTATATATCGCAAACGATTGTTCCTAAACAGGGAAAAGACTTTAAAGTGGTGCTAAAGGAAGATTCTAAGATTTTGGATGAAGTGGTTATTGTTGGTTATGGTACCCAAAAGGCTAAGAATGTTACTGGTGCAATTTCTACTGTAAATCCTAAAGAAATAGAAGACTTGCCGGTAGGAAATTTAGGAGCAGCTTTACAAGGTATGGTGACAGGCTTGAGTGTTAGCGGAGGACAAAGCCGTCCTGGTGCTGCTGCCAGCCTGTCTATTCGCCAGCCTATGACTCTATCTAAAGATGGTGGAGACACAAATCCCATTTATGTTGTTGATGATTTTATTGTGGATGCGACAACGTTTAATAATTTGGATCCTAATGAGGTAGAGAATATATCAGTTTTGAAAGATGCAGCAGCTTCTGTTTATGGTGCTCGTGGTGGACAAGGTGCTATATTGGTAAAAACTAAGCGTGGAAAAGAGGGCGAGCCTCGTATATCTTATAGCGGACAGTTCGGATACAATGATGAGATAGCACGTCCCAAGATGATGGATTCATATCGGTATGGATTGTTCTATAATGCTATTGCTGCTGCTAATGGTAATGATGCTATAAAGGATCACAAAAAAGACCTCTTTCAGGCAGATGAATTGGAAGCTATGCGTAATATCAATTATGATTGGCTGGATGATGCTTGGAAGGGTGCTTTCAGTATGAAGCATAATCTTAATCTAAGCGGTGGAACCAAAAAGGCTACTTACTTTGCAGGGGTATCTTATTATACGCAGAGTGGTAACTTAGGGACACTGGATTATGAACGATGGAATTATCGTGCAGGTGTGGATGTTAAACTAGCATCTCATTTTAAAGTGGGGCTGCAAGCTTCGGGAGACTATGGAAAAAGTGAAAAGACATTTAATAAAGTCGGAGGTGAAAATGATGAGAATGATTATAATACATTATTGTTGACCCCTCACTATATTCCGGCTTATATGGATGGATTGCCGTTATTACGTTATGGATTTTCAAATAGTCAGCAAAACAATATCCAGCAATATAATTATTACGCATTGGAAGATTTGGGTAATATATCAAAGAATGATCCTCAAAATATGCGTTTGAATGCTTCTGTGGAGTATGACTTTGACTGGAATAAAACATTGAAAGGACTTAAATTGAAAATGTCTTATTCTAAAAGTATAAGTACAGATAAAAATAGTCGTGTCGGCTCTAAATATACTGCTTATTCTTTCAAAACACGTGGTGGATCAGGTAATCACTTATATATAGGTGATGATTTGACTAATGAATCTAATTTGCAACAAACGACAGTTAAAAATGGAAATCAGATTTGGAGAACCATGAATCGTACGGATAGTTATCAGTTGAACTTTGTTGCAAACTATAATCGTACTTTTGGCAAACATACGATAGGAGCTTTGTTTTCTGTCGAACGCTCAGAAAGAAATTATGAGTATGTACGCTATTATAGAGAGGATCCGTTAGAAGTGAATAATGGTGAATGGAATACGGCAACAGGTAAAATGGATGGACTGACAGAACGTTCTGAGTCTGGATTGTTGTCTTATATTGGACGTGTGAACTATTCATACGATGATCGGTATATGATGGAATTCCTTGTTCGTTCGGATGCATCTACTAAATTCTCACCTAGTAATTACTGGGGGGTATTTCCTTCTTTATCATTGGGTTGGGTCGTATCTGAAGAAAGTTGGTTTAAAGAAAAAATACAATGGCTCGAATATTTGAAAGTCAGAGGTTCGGTAGGTATGCTGGGTAAGGATAATACTAAGGCATGGCTGTGGCGTCAGAATTATTCATATCAGGCAAATAAAGGAGCTGTTTTTGGCACTAATGATCAAAACCCTGTAGGTATGGGATTGAAAATGGGTGCGGCTCCTAATGCTGATGTGCATTGGGATAAGAGTTATAAATTTAATTTCGGTGTTGATACTAGATTCTTGGATGGCAGATTGTCATTTGGCTTGGATGCGTATTTGGATAAGAATACAGAAATGCTGGTTCAAAGAGACGGCTTGGTTCCTGTGACAATTGGTGGTGCCTTGGCTGCTGAGAATTATGATGCTATAGATGCCTATGGTGTGGAACTTTCTTTCGGCTGGAGAGATAGAGTAGGTGATATTAATTATTTCGTTAAACTGAATACTGCATTTACAGGCACTAAATACCGTAAACATGATTGGCCGGATATTATAGGTCTGGGTGATATATATAAAGGTGGTCCGACAGATAGAGGAAAATGGGGATATGATTGTATCGGAATGTTTCGTACTCAACAAGAAATTGATGAGTTTGTGACACAAAATAATGTCACTAAATATATGGGAATGAATCCTGAACAAATAAAGCCGGGTATGTTGATCTATCGTGATGTTAGAGGTAAACAGAATCCCGATGGAAGTTGGGAGGCTGCTGATGGTATT
This sequence comes from Phocaeicola sartorii JCM 17136 = DSM 21941, assembly GCF_054653615.1. Lineage (NCBI taxonomy): Bacteria > Pseudomonadati > Bacteroidota > Bacteroidia > Bacteroidales > Bacteroidaceae > Phocaeicola > Phocaeicola sartorii. The sequence goes on along the minus strand of NZ_BAAIFW010000005.1, from coordinate 3,145,628 downwards.
ATTGATTCAAACGACAGAATCCGTTTGAGTAAGAAAAATAGTAATCCTTATGGATTTAGTTTAAACTTTGGTGGTGACTGGAAAGGTTTGAGCTTGAGTGCGCAACTTAGTGCTTCATGGGGTGGATGGGCTGAAATTCCATCTGCTGCAAGAGACATGAGTACTAAGAAGCTGAATTATATTAATGCTCCTGTATTTTGGAACGATGTGTTTGTTCCGGAAGATGTAGTTGATGATCAAGGTAATGTTGTGGCATATCAAAATCTTGATGCCAAATATCCTAATATGGGCTTTTCTGTGAATAATGAGTCTTCTAATTTTTGGAAAATCAATTCATTACGTATGACTTTGAAAACATTGACAGTGGGGTATAAATTACCATCCGACTGGGTGAGGAAGATGAATATCGAAGGATGCCGTTTTACTTTGACCGGTACCAACCTGTTAAGTTTCTTCAATCCGTATCCGGAAAATTTCTGTGATCCGCTGAGTGTGTATGGGGCTTATCCTACCTTGAGAAATGTTTCATTAGGTGTTAATATTTCATTCTAATAAAAAATATGAAAAAGATATTGAGATATACTTTCTTTGCAATGGCATTAGCTGCTATGACTTCATGTAGTGACCAATTTTTGCAAGATAAAAAAGATTATAATGGTTTTAATGAAGAAATCTATGATAATATAGCATTGGCTACCGGAAAGGTTGATTTTGTGTATGGGCTTTGTCTGCCTACAACGGCATCGGGAGTTGGTCATTCTAACCCTTGTACAGGACGTGCCGATGCTTTCTCTCAATCGACAGAAGAATACGCAGGTTCTACTGCTTTTACGCAATTGGCTGAGATTCTGAGTTCGAATGTTCCTGATTATTTTTATAATAAAAACACCGATGGACCTTGGTCGCGCATCCGCGAATGCAATATTTTTCTAGATAATATTGACAAAGGGGCATTAGGGGAAGCAGATAGAAACAAGTTAAAAGGACAGATCTATTTTTGGCGGGCTTGGATTTATACCCGGTTGGTTATGATGTATGGTGGAGTTCCCATTGTAACTACCGCTCAAAATGCTATTTTAGGTGATGGCTCTTCTAAAGATGAATTAGAAGTGCAGCGCAGTTCAACGGCCGATTGTATTGACTTTATTTGCGGAGATTTGGATAAGGCTATAGCCCTGTTGCCAGGAAGATGGGACAATAATAATTGGGGACGTATTACTTCAGGTGCGGCGGCAGCATTAAAAGGACGTTTGTTGTTAGCTTATGCTAGTCCGTTATTCAATCGTAATGATGACCAGACAAGATGGCAGGCTGCTTATGACGCTAATAAGGCTGCTTATGATTTGTTGACTCAGAATGGATTTGGATTGGCTGATGGAAAAGGCAATCGTGCTGAAAACTGGGAAAAGATGTTTAGCCAGATTCAAAGTTGTGAGGCGGTAATGGTCACTTTGTTTAATACTCTGACTAATGATTATAAAAAGAACAATAGTTGGGAGCAGATGGCTCGTCCTAAAGAACTTTTAGGAGGTGGCGGAATGGCTGCTACTGCTGAAATGGTTGATTTGTTCCCGATGGCAGATGGTAAAAAACCGGGGGAAAGTACATTTGATTATGATGAACTGAAATTCTATAAGAACAGAGATCCGCGTTTTTACCGTACTTTTGCTTTTAATGGAGTAGTTTGGCCTTATAAGATGGACAATGGTTATACATTGTGGAACTATCAATGGTATAAAGATGAAGACTCTTTTGAAAGTGGAAAGCCTGGTAATTCAGCTCAATATTCAGGGGATGTCAACTCTGGTATATTCGTACGTAAACGTACAAACCCTGAAGCACAATGGGATAATGCGAATAAATTCAATTTAAGTGCCACTCCATATATGGAAATTCGTTTTGCAGAAGTCGTTTTGAATTTAGCTGAATCGGCTTGTGGTATTGGCAAGAAAGATGATGCTGTTGAATTATTGAAAGATATTCGTGAAAGAGTAGGTTATACAGGAGATTGTGGATTGGCGGTTGCTGAATTAAAAGCAGATCGTGATAAATTGTTTTCTGCTATATTGTATGAGCGCCAGATAGAATTAGCTTATGAAGGAAAGCGATTTGATGATATGCGTCGTTGGATGTTGTGGAATGATGATTTTGGAACCTGTACCCGATTAGGGGTGGAACCTTTGAATGGAAAACGTCGTCATGGCATGTTCTTGGCAGTGAAGCCATCTGTTTATGTTGAAACAAAGGCCGGACAGGATTATGATATCTTTAATCCTGCTAGCAAGGCTTATGACGCTTCAAAGGTTACTCGTGCTGGTATTGCTTTGGATCCTAGTTCTTCAGATGAGGAATTTATGTCGCAAATTGAGAAACTGGATAAATTCTATGACATGAATTTGGTACGACATGAAAATGATCAGATAGATGGCACGTCTACACCACGTTTTGAAATTACTTTCTTAAACAAATATTATTTTATAGGTTTGAAAGAAAATGTAATGAAACAGTCTTCTTATTTATATCAGAATATAGGTTGGGAAGATTACTATGGTAGTGAAGGTACATTTGATCCTTTGAAATAGAAGAGAAAATATGAATAAAAGTGGTTAGAAATAGACGAATGTTTCTTTCTGACATTTTATTCGACTTTTGAGATTTTTGGTATCCACAGAGTTCCTTTGTTGATAATAAAATAGCATAGGCTCTGTGGATATCTGGTTATTAAACAATAAATTAATATTATGAAAAACAATAAAGAATGGATATTTTTTGCTTTGGTCAGTTTGTTTTCATTTTCGTCTTGTGTTCAAGAGGAGATGTTGCAAGAGGAGGAACGAGGAGAAAGATATATAAAGATAGATGTACCCAAATTAGAAAAAGGAACAGTTTCTGATTTATCCATTGGCTCTCGAAGTGCTCTATACAATGATCCTGTTTTTTCCTTGCAATGGGGTTTGTCAAATTCTAATGGTATTGACGTTAATGCTTTAAAAGCATGGAATTGGGCAGATGGTAAAAAAATAAAAGTAGCCATTATAGATTCAGGAGTTGATAAAACGCATCCAGATTTAAGTGATAATATATCATCGTTAAGTTATGATATAATGACTGGTACTTCACCTAGTAGAGTTTATGATAAGCATGGGACGTGTTGTGCTGGAGTTATAGGTGCTATACGTAATAATGGAATAGGTATTGTTGGAATAGCACCTAACGTTGAAATAATGCCCATTAGTTTAGATTTTGAAGGAAATTTGAACGGCTCTCAAATGGCAGATGCTATAAATTGGGCGTGGCAAAACGGAGCAGATGTGATTAATATGTCTTTGACATGTAGTCCTAATGATAAAATGACTGATGCAATAAAAAATGCTTTGACAAAGGGACGAAATGGGAAAGGGTGTGTTGTTGTTGCCGCTAGTGGCAATCAAGGACAATCTAGTGTGGGATATCCTGCAAATGTTGAAGGGGTGATAGCTGTAGGCTCTATTGATAGAAATGGTTTGCATGATCCGGATTCAAATTATGGAGAAAATTTAGACTTTGTTGCTCCGGGAGTAAATGTATGGACAACAATACTAAATGGGGAATATGATGTTTTGAATGGAACTTCTTTGGCTGCACCTATGATTTCTGGTATTGCGGCATTATTACTATCTTTAGATTCTGAAGCTACAGCTTCTGAAGTGTATTGGAATATGGTTGATGCTTGTAGAGAATTACCGGAAAATACTCATAATAAAATAGGACATGGCTTGGTTGATGCTTATTTGACTTTGATGGTGAGTAAGTTTGGTGAAGTTGAAGAAGAAATTAGCGGAAATCATTTTAAAGATTCTTGTCCCATCTCTTATAGTGTTCCTGAACCATTTGATATGGAATGGGTGGTTACATCAAATTATGTAGAACCATCTTTAAATGATGAGAATACTACAGTGACTAAGGTTGTTAGGACTTACAAAGGACAAAGTATTGAAATTCCTAATACTAAAAAAGGAGCAGGGATAAGATATGATGTGGAAGGGCATGTTGTAGATGAGTTTGGTCAAACGTTAAAAACGATTAGGACTTGTCTAACCAGCGGGCCTCCTAGTCCAATGACGGGAACATTACAATGGCAAGCATCTTCAACAGTAGGTGACCACTATATTGATTGGGAAACTGGAGGGAATTTTGATAGTCAATATCCTACTTATGATATGAATTACTCTTATGAACCACTTGTGAATAGATATGATAATATTACTAATAACCCTCAGTATGGCGTAAGAATCGAAGAGAAGTCATTTGCGGAAGTTGAAGATTTCAATGTGGATTGTTCTTGTTATAAGATCAATTTTAGAGGAGCTTCTGGCTTTATGACAGATACTTTTATATGGATAACTACAGATGAGGGAGAAGGACGTCCATTTCGTATTCAGACTTTTGTTGAATAATAAAGAGAAGTATTACTGTTGTAGCTTTTATATATGGGATGAGGGTGTTCATAGGAAGAATACCCTCATCGTTTGCTTAAATTAATAGAATCTTTACAAGAAATTGCAGAATGAAAAAGAGTTTATTTGTTTTATATGCCTGTGTGGCAATTGGAATGAGCAGTTGTTCCGATAGTCCGGATTTATATAAAGATCCGGATCGTCCGGTTGATGAACGGGTGGATAATTTGATGAGTCAGATGACCTTGGAGGAAAAAGTAGCGCAAATGTGTCAGTATGTAGGATTAAAACACATGCGGAACTCTGAAAAGCACCTCTCACTGGAAGAACTGGAGAAGAATCATGCTCAAGGTTTTTATAAAGATCTGCATTCTTCGCAAGTGGCCGAAATGGTGGAGCAAGGTTGGGTCGGTTCGTTTTTGCATGTGACCGATTTGGAGGAAGCTAACTACCTGCAATCTTTGGCACGGAAAAGCAGGTTACAGATTCCTTTGCTGATAGGCATAGATGCCATACATGGCAACGGGCTTTGTTATGGGGCAACGATCTACCCGACAGCTATTGGACAGGCTTCTACTTTTGATACGCTGTTGGTGAAAAAGGCTGCTGAGGAAACTGCTTTCGAAACACGCGCCACCGGATCGCATTGGGCGTTTACTCCCAATGTGGATATTGCACGGGATCCGCGTTGGGGACGCACCGGCGAAACATACGGCGAGGATCCTTTTTTGGTTTCGGCTATGGGAGTGGCGACTGTCCGGGGATTACAAGGAAATAAAACCGATAAATCGGAGCATGTATTAGCTTGTGTCAAACATTTGGTAGGAGGCGGGCAGTCTGTCAACGGCAGGAATTGTGCGCCTTTTGATGCTTCGGAACGTATGTTGGATGAAATCTTTTTTCCTCCCTTCAAGGCTTGTGTGGAAGCCGGTGCCTCTACATTGATGGCTGCCCATAATGAATTGAATGGAATTCCGTGTCATGGAAATAAATTCCTGCTGACCGAAGTCCTTCGTGACAGATGGCATTTTGATGGTTTTGTGGTGAGTGACTGGATGGATATAGAGCGTTTGTACGGACAGCACCGTACGGCGGAAACTCCTGAAGAAGCCTCCGTGGTGTCTGTCAATGCGGGGATAGACATGCACATGCATGGACCGGGTTTTATGAAGCATATCATTGATGCGGTAAAGAATGGACAAGTGTCTGGAAAACGGGTGGATGATGCGGTGCGTAAGATTCTGAAAGCGAAGTTTGAACTGGGATTGTTTGAAGACCCGTTTTATGATGAGGGGAAAAGCAAGGAAGTGCTGTTCTGCGACAAGCACCGGAAGACGGCTTTGCAGTTATCCAGAGAATCTATGGTATTATTGACTAATAAAGGGATTCTTCCTTTGGATGAACGCAAGTATAAAAACATATTGGTGGCAGGTCCGAATGCGGATTCACATGCCATTCTGGGAGACTGGGGATTGCCCCAGCCGGAAGGCAATATGGTGACAATACTGGATGGATTGAAAAAAGTGTCTCCCTCTACGGCGTTTCACTTTCTGGATATGGGATTCAATATTCGTAAGATGGATGCTGCCAAAATAGTGCAGGCCGGCAAGATGGCGCGGCGGATGGATGCTGCGATTATTGTGGTAGGAGAGAACTCCATGCGCGAGCATTGGCTGGACAAGACATGTGGCGAGAACATGGATCGCTCGGATATTGATTTGCCGGGATTACAGCAGGAATTGGTGGAAGAGGTATATAAGGCGGGGATTCCTGTCATTGTGGTGCTGGTGAATGGACGTCAGTTGGGCGTGGAATGGATCGCAAATCATGTGTCTGCTTTAGTGGAGGCATGGGAGCCCGGATCTATGGGCGGACAAGCTGTTGCCGAGGTTTTGTATGGAGAAGTCAATCCGTCCGGAAAGTTACCGGTCACTGTTCCACGCCACGTGGGGCAGCTGCAATGTGTATACAATCATAAATCAGCGAATACCTGGTTTCCTTACGCATTAGGCAATAGTGACCCGCTGTTTTATTTCGGTTACGGGCTAAGTTACACACACTATCGTTACGATAATCTGAAGCTTGAAAAATCGGTCATCACTCCTGACGGAAGCACATCGGTTTCTGTTGATGTCAGTAATATAGGTGACAGAGACGGAGATGAGATTGTTCAGCTTTATATACGTGATGATTATAGTTCGGCAACCCGTCCTGTAAAAGAATTGAAAGGATTCCGGCGGGTTCATTTGAAGAAAGGAGAGACCCGGACGGTTACCTTTGAGATTACTCCTGACTTGCTGGCGTATGATGACGCGGAAATGAATTATGGAGTAGAGAAAGGCACTTTTACCCTGATGCTGGGCTCTTCTTCCAGAGATGAAGATTTGAGAGATATACAATTGACTGTGCGATGATTTCCATGTAAAGATGGATAAAAAGATGAAATATGCCCTCTTTCTTGGGTACATTATCAGAATAAAGACGTCTTTAGAAAGAATCTTTTGAAAATTAAGAATAAAAACTGAAAATAAGACTAGAAAATAAACTTGACTAGCACGCAGATATAATTAAATCAAAGAAAGTATGAAAAGAAATTTGTTTTTAGGAGTTTGCCTGGCAGCTTTCATCGCCCCTACGGGAGTGAAAGCGCAGTATCCGCAGTTGACCTCGGAAGCCAGCCAAACCTACGCTAAGATGAAAGAAGAACTGTATCGCCGTTCAGACGAAGCTTGGGCAAAAGCATTGCCTGTTGTTCAGAAAGAGGCAAGAGAAGGTCGTCCGTATATACCATGGGCTTCCCGCCCGTATGATCTGCCACAGGCAAAAATCCCCGCATTCCCCGGAGCTGAAGGGGGAGGTATGTTTACCTTTGGCGGACGTGGCGGGAAGGTGATTACCGTGACCAACCTGAACGACAGTGGTCCCGGATCTTTCCGTGAGGCTTGCGAAACCGGTGGGGCGCGTATCATTGTGTTCAATGTGTCGGGCATCATCAAGTTGGAATCTCCCATCATTGTCCGCGCTCCTTATGTGACCATTGCCGGACAGACCGCTCCGGGAGACGGAGTCTGCATAGCAGGGGAGTCCTTCTGGGTGAATACGCACGATGTCATTGTGCGTCACATGCGTTTCCGCCGCGGCGAGACGAAAGTACATCACCGTGACGACTCTTTCGGAGGAAATCCCGTGGGAAATATCATGATTGACCACTGCTCTTGCACATGGGGACTGGATGAGAATATCTCTTTCTACCGCCACATGTACGACGAAAGTGAAGGACAATATGAGACGAAAGACAGAAAACTGCCTACTGTCAATGTAACCATACAGAATACCATCTCGGCCAAAGCGCTGGATACGTACAACCATGCGTTCGGAAGCACGCTGGGCGGGGAGAACTGTGCTTTTGCCCGTAACCTGTGGGCCAGCAACTCGGGACGTAACCCGTCTATCGGATGGAACGGGGTCTTTAACTTTGTGAACAATGTGGTTTTCAACTGGGTGCATCGCTCGTCGGACGGAGGAGACTACACGGCAATGTTCAACATGATTAACAACTATTACAAACCGGGACCTGCCACGCCCAAGGATACCAATGTGGGACATCGTATCTTGAAACCGGAAGCCGGACGAAGCAAGCTGGACCACAAGGTGTACGGACGTGTGTATGCCGATGGAAACATTATGGAAGGTTATCCCGAAATCACAAAGGATAACTGGAACGGTGGTATCCAGGTGGAGGAACAGCCCAATACCGACGGATATACCGAACTGATGCGCAGCTATGAGCCGTTCGCCATGCCTCATGTCCATATCATGTCGGCCAAAGATGCTTACGGATATGTGCTCGACAATGTGGGAGCCAATATCCCCAGCCGCGATATCGTGGACACCCGTATTGTGGAAGAGGTGAGAACCGGTATTCCTTATTATGAAAAGAAACTTCCCAAGGATGCTTACGGAGACAAGTGGGGCTTGTCACCGAAATCGCAGGATGAGGACGGATTGTTCAAGTACCGCCGCTTGCCGAAGGATTCTTATAAACTGGGTATCATCACCGATATTCGTCAGATGGGTGGATATCCCGAATACAAAGGAACTCCGTATGTGGATACAGATGGCGACGGTATGCCCGATGAATGGGAAAAGGCGAACGGCTTGAATCCCAATGATCCTTCTGATGCCAACAAGGATTGTACCGGTGACGGATATACCAATATAGAGAAATACATCAACGGCATCAGTACGACAAACTGTATTGACTGGTCTGATTTGAAGAATAATTTTGATACGTTGGCGGCAAAAGGAAAGCTGATGTAACATGGATAGGAAGGAAAGATTTTTGAGTATGAAAAGGTTAGGTGTAATGTGTCTGTTGCTCATGGCGGTAATTCTTACCGCCGGAGCAGTGGATCTGGATCGCGAGGGTCGTGACCCTGCTTATGTGGAATCTATTGTAAAGCGTTCGCAGAAGATTGTGGACAAGTTGGAACTGAAAGATGCGGAGATGGCGCAGCATGTGACACATATCATTGCCAACCGCTATTTTAAGTTGAATGACATCTACGAGGTGCGCGACGCCAAAGTGAAGCAGGCCAAAGAGACCTTGACCGGTGATGCCAAGCAGGAGGCGGTCAAAGCGGCAGAGGATGAGAAGGATGCGGCACTGTATCGCTGTCATTTTGAGTTTCCGGCTGCCTTGTCGCTCTATCTGGACGGCAAACAAATAGATGCGGTGAAGGACGGGATGACGTATGGCGTGCTGATGGTGACTTATAATTCTCATGTGGATATGATTCCCACGCTTACCCAGGAGGAGAAGGCGCAGATTATGGCATGGCTGGTAGAGGCGCGTGAGTTTGCCATCGATGCCGAGAACTCGAACAAGAAACATGCGGCTTTCGGCAAATACAAAGGCCGTATTAACAACTATCTGGCCAAACGCGGATATGACTTGAAGAAAGAACGCGAAGCTTGGTATGAACGTATCAAGGCACGTGGAGGAAAGATATAAGTTTTTATTAAAAATCAGGAGAAAGAGCTTGCCCGGTAAAACGGTGTCAGGCTCTTTTTTATGTGTGGATAGAGAGTACAACGGGCATTCTGTTCCGTCTTTTAGGTAGAAATATCCGCAAGATGTGTTTGAATCATGTTAAAAGCATGATAATATGTTACGAAGTTATAGAAAAAATAATAATTTAGCAATCAAATGAATCTAAAGAAACTATTTGCAGTGGCAGCATTGACTGCCTGTGTGTTGCCTGTGGCGGCACAGTATCCTGTCATCCCTGATTCGGTAAAGATCAGAGGAGGAAAACAACAAGAGGAGATAGACCGGAAATCGGATGAGGCATGGGCAAAAGCGTTGCCTGTGGTCATGTCCGAGGCGACTCAAGGACGTCCTTATAAACCGTGGGCATCCAAACCGGAGGATTTGATAAAGAGTAATATACCCGCATTCCCCGGTGCGGAAGGGGGAGGCGCCTATACTCCCGGCGGACGTGGCGGAAAAGTGATTGTGGTGACTTCATTGGAGGACAGTGGTCCCGGTACGTTGCGTGAGGCTTGTGAGACGGGCGGTGCGCGTATTGTGGTGTTCAATGTGGCGGGCGTGATCCGGCTGAAGACACCGATCAATGTCCGTGCTCCGTATATCACGATTGCGGGACAGACAGCTCCGGGTGATGGAGTTTGTGTGACGGGAGCTTCTTTCTTGCTCGATACGCACGATATCATTATCCGCCACATGCGTTTCCGCCGTGGCCAGCAGGATGTGTTCTTCCGGGATGATGCGTTGGGAGGAAACTGTGTGGGCAATGTGATCATGGATCATTGTTCGGCCAGCTGGGGGCTGGATGAGAATATGTCGCTCTACCGTCATGTGTACAACCGGGCATCCGACGGGTATGGGCTGAAGCTTCCTACCGTGAACATTACCATTCAGAATTCCATCTTCTCCGAGGCGCTGGACTGTTATAACCATGCTTTTGGAGCAACCATCGGAGGACACAACAGCATGTTCTGTCGTAACTTGTTCGCATCGAATATCAGCCGTAACTGCTCCATCGGTATGGACGAAGATTTTAATCTGGTGAACAACGTGACTTTTAACTGGTGGAACCGTTCGGTGGACGGAGGGGATGAGACCAGCCGTCTGAACATCATCAACAACTATTTCAAGCCCGGACCCATCACCCCCAAGGACAAACCTATCGCTCACCGCATTGTGAAGCCTGAGTCCAGCCGTGACAAGAGCAAACCCGATACATTCGGAAAAGCATACGTGACAGGTAATGTGGTAGAGGGAAATGCGCGTGTGACAAAGAACAACTGGGATGGCGGGGTACAGGTGTACAATATGCCGGATGCCGGCAAGTTCACAGACCAGATCCGCGTGGACGAGCCGTTCCCGATGCCTCATGTGACCATCATGGACGCCCGCAAGGCTTATGACTATGTGCTGGAAAATGCCGGAGCCACATTCCCCAAACGGGATGCGGTGGATGTCCGTGTAATGAAGACGGTGAAGACAGGAAAGGCCATTTATGTGAAAAATGCTCCCGAATTTACCAGCCCGTACGTGAAAAGACGTCTTCCGGTTGACTCTTATAAACAAGGTATCATTACAGACCCTCGCCAGGTGGGTGGCTTGCCCGAATATAAAGGAACGCCTGTGGTTGATACGGACGGTGACGGTATGCCGGATGCTTGGGAGGTAAAATACGGACTCAATCCTAATGACCCGAGTGATGCGGTGAAAGATTGTAATGGCGACGGATATACCAATATTGAGAAATACATTAATGGCATAGATCCTGCTAAGAAAGTGGATTGGACGGATATAAAGAACAATCACGATACATTGGCAAAACGTAAAAGTTTGATGTAAAATGAATTATAAGTTATTATTGTTTGGAATTTTAAGTTTGGGGTTTGCGCGGATTTCTGCGCAAACCTTTCCTTTACAGGTAAAGGAGGATAAACTGACTTATGTGACTGATGAGCGTGGAAACCGTATCCTTGATTATTCTTCCTGCGGTTACCGTAACTCGGAACAGGCTATACCTGATGTAGCGAATGTGGTTTTTGTGCCATGGCAGTCCGGGGATAACTCTTCCCGTATCCAGCGTGCCATTGACTATGTGTCTTCACTGGCTCCGGATAAAAACGGGTTCCGTGGAGCGGTCTTGTTGGATAAAGGAACCTTTGATTTGCAGGAGAGTCTGCGTATCTCCGTGTCGGGAGTGGTGCTGCGTGGCAGTGACAAGGAGCAGACTGTGCTGTTGAAAAAGGGAGTGGACCGGGGAGCTTTGCTTTATATGGAAGGACGGAATGATCTGTCTGTTACGGATACATTGGATGTGCTGACCCCATACGTTCCGGTAAATACGTGTACTTTTCAGGTAACCGATAAGGTACAGTTGGCTTCCGGAGAACGGATCCGGATTCTCCGCCCTGCCACGAAGGAATGGATTGCCTCCATCGGTTGCCATATTTTTGGCGGAGGTATTTCCGCTTTGGGCTGGAAAGCAGGAGAGATGGACTTGGTTTGGGACAGATCGGTCAGTCAGGTGGATGGAAACCAACTGACACTGGACGCTCCTTTGACAATGGCTTTGGATAATGCGTGGGGAACTGTTAAGGTGCTGCGTTATAGCTGGCCGGGAAGAATCGCGGAAGCGGGGCTGGAAAATCTGACATTGGCTTCTGACTATGATAAGAAGTATCCTAAAGATGAGGATCATTGCTGGACAGGGGTGTCTATAGAGAATGCCGAAAACTGTTGGGTGCGCAGGGTGAACTTCAAGCATTTCGCAGGAAGTGCTGTCATCATACAACGTACCGGTTCTAAAACAACCGTGGAGGATTGTATCTCTACCGAACCTGTATCAGAGACAGGCGGCATGCGCCGCACTACGTTTTATACCATGGGACAGCAGACGCTTTTCCAGCGTTGTTACTCCAAGCACGGTATTCATGATTTCTCAGCCGGATTTTGTGCGGCGGGTCCTAATGCCTTTGTACAATGTGACTCGGAGGAGTCGTTGGGATTCAGCGGTGCCATTGATTCCTGGGCCTGTGGGTTGTTGTTTGACGTGGTAAACATTGATGGCCATGATCTGGTGTTTAAGAATTTGGGACAGGACAAGAATGGTGCCGGCTGGAATACGGCCAACAGCCTTTTCTGGCAATGTACGGCTGCCGGGATAGAATGTTTTTCTCCGGCAAAGGATGCGGTGAACCGGGCATACGGTTGCTGGGCGCAGTTCTCGGGCGACGGCCAGTGGGCGGAATCAAATAATCATGTGCATCCCCGTAGCTTGTTTTATGCACAGTTGGCAGCGCGCTTGGATAAGGACTGTTCCGCCCAGGCACGTATTTTGCCCATGGCTACGAATGCAACCAGCAGCCCTACCGTAGAGGCGGCTATGAAGATGGCGAAAGAGGCGTATACTCCTCGCCTGACCATGCGGAAATGGATTGAGGATGCGCCTTATACCGCCTGTGTGTCTTTCGGAAAACTGAAATCTGTGGAGGACTTGAAGTTTAAGACACCTGTACAGAAGGAAAAAGAGAAGCATCTGTTTGCCATTATGAATGGACGGATGCAGATGGACGGCCGGTTGCTGGTAGGCGGACGGCAGGAAGTCCCCTGGTGGAATGGCAAGTTGAGAACCAGCTACCTCGCTAAAGCGAAACCGCATATCACCCGTTTTGTTCCGGGACGCGAAGGACTGGGCTTGACGGACAGGATTGACTCTACAGTCAATTATATGGTAAAGAACCGGCTGCTGGTACTGGATCATAATTACGGTTTGTGGTACGAACGCCGCCGGGATGACCATGAGCGTGTACGCCGTCGTGACGGAGATGCATGGGGGCCTTTCTATGAACAGCCGTTTGCCCGTAGCGGGGAAGGCACTGCTTGGGAAGGATTGAGCAAGTATGATTTGAACCGTCCCAATGCATGGTACTGGAGCCGCTTGAAGCAGTTTGCCGAGAAAGGGGCGGAGAAAGGTCTGCTGCTTTTCCATGAGAACTACTTCCAGCATAACATCTTGGAGGCGGGAGCACACTGGGTGGACTCTCCCTGGCGGTCGGTCAATAATATCAATCAGACCGATATGCCGGAGCCGGTGCCCTTTGCCGGTGACAAACGTATCTTTGTAGCGGATATGTTTTATGATATCAGCCATCCTGTGCGCCGTGAGTTTCATAGAAAGTATATCCGTCAATGCCTGGACAATTTTGCCGATGATGCCAATGTGGTGCAACTGATCAGTGCGGAATATACCGGCCCGTTGCATTTCGTACAGTTCTGGCTGGATGTGATAGGAGAGTGGGAGAAGGAGACCGGTAAGAAAGCGACTGTGGCATTGAGTACGACAAAGGATGTTCAGGATGCGATTCTGAATGATGTTCGTCGTGCGAAATTAGTTGACATCATTGATATCCGTTACTGGCATTATAAGGTGGATGGTCTTTATGCTCCCGAAGGTGGAAAGAACCTGGCTCCCCGTCAGCATGCCCGTAAAATGAAAGTCGGTAAGGTTACTTTCGATGAGGCTTATCGGGCGGTGAGTGAATATCGTCAGAAATTCCCCGAAAAAGCGGTTACTTACTACGCGCAGAATTATCCGGATATGGCATGGGCGGTCTTCATGGCCGGTGGATCTTGTCCCGTAATTCCTGTTGCCGATGAAGGCTTTTTAAATGATGCGGCTGCCATGGATGTGGAGGATACTGGTACAAATAAGTACCGGAAATTAGTAAAATCTGGTATCGGAAGTATCATTTATTCCCATTCCGAAGCAGATATTCCTGTTCATTTATCGCCCGGGAAATACATATTGAAGTCTGTCGATCCGAAGACCGGAGTAATAACGGTGATTGGTAAGCGTCTGAATATTAAGGATGTATATATGCTTAAAGTGGATAAAGACAAAGATTGTATTTATTGGTTTCATAGAAATTAGTATATGGAAGGAGAACCGGAGTCGTTTTGGTTCTCCTTTTTAATGAAAAACTGTAATATTTAGCATATATGTTTTTCAGCAGGTTATCTGTTTTTTCGGTCCAATAATCAAATATTACCTAAAAAAGTAGTGCATCCTCCCTAGTTTTGCACCATCATCAAAACAACCTATAATTAATATACTGTGATGGAACAAAACTTAAATGATAAGACAGCTTGCTTGGTAACCGCTTTCCAGTCGGGAGATGTAAATGCGTTTTCTAGATTATACGATATGCATATCAATCTTCTGTTTAATTATGGATGTAAGTTGACTACAGACAAAGAATTGTTGAAGGACTGCATTCATGATGTCTTTGTAAAATTGTATACAAAGAAGGCCGAGCTGGGTATCATTGACAACTTCAAATCATACCTCCTCATTTCCTTGAAAAACAAGTTATGCGATGAGCTTCGCAGACGGATGTTCATGTCGGAAACGGCTGTTGAGGAACTGAATCCCGTAGCAGGTGATGATGTAGAGCATAAATATCTGGAAAAGGAAAAAAGTTGTTTTGAAAATAAGAAGATAAAACATTTGTTGGCCCAGTTGTCTCCGCGTCAACGTGAAGCGCTGACCTTATATTATATAGAAGAGAGAAAATACGAAGATATTTGTACCATTATGGATATGAATTACCAATCGGTACGAAATTTGATGCATAGAGGTATTACAAGGTTAAGGGAATTGGTAGGATAATATTTTAAGTTTTCAGGTGAGTACAACTTTAAGCCACTGTCCGTCATAATGAAAAATGATTGTAACGTGGATACAAAAAAGGTGTATTATAGCAAGGTGGAAGACTTTTTGAAGGATGACGACTTTATCAAGTATGTTCTGGATGATGCTCCTGAAATGGCTTTTTATTGGGATAAGCTTTTAAAGGAGCACGCAGAACTGCTGAAAGTCTTTGAAGAGGCCAAAGATGCCTTATTGGCTTCCGATGAAACAGCGGAGGTGATGACTTTGTCTGAAGAAAGAAAACTAAAACAGCGTATTTTTACTACATTAGAGATAAATAACAGGGATTATTAATTAATTGTTAACCATAGAAAAATGAGAAAAGACATGAAGAAATGTCCGAATCAGACTTTGGGTTACGGCATCAGACGTACTCCTATAGTTTTGGGACTGTCAGCCGCATTGTGTATGCCGGCTGCTTTTTCGTATGCAAATGTTGGTGAAAGGGTGGATCGTGAGTCGGTTCAGTCTGTTTTGCAAACGCATACAGTCAAAGGTACAATCGTAGATGAAACAGGAGAGCCGATGATTGGTGTGTCTGTGATAGTGAAAGGGCAAAGTACTGTCGGAACTATCACCGACTTCGATGGAAACTTCGTTTTGGACGTTCCTGCGGGCAAGGGTATACTTGAGGTATCATACATCGGGTATAAGACTCAGGAAGTGGTCGTAGGCAAGAACGCTCAGATCACCATCAAGATGGAACCGGATACACAGGCGCTGGATGAAGTGGTGGTGATCGGTTATGGTGCGGTTAAAAAACGGGATT
This sequence comes from Phocaeicola sartorii JCM 17136 = DSM 21941, assembly GCF_054653615.1. Classification (NCBI taxonomy): domain Bacteria; kingdom Pseudomonadati; phylum Bacteroidota; class Bacteroidia; order Bacteroidales; family Bacteroidaceae; genus Phocaeicola; species Phocaeicola sartorii. The sequence continues at coordinate 3,129,666 of NZ_BAAIFW010000005.1, read as the reverse complement.
TGACAGGTGCTGTTTCTTCTGTTAAAAATGAGGATATTACTTTGACACCTGCTACCAATCCTATGCAGGCGCTTCAAGGACGTGTTGCCGGACTGGATATTACTCAGGCTTCAGGACAACCGGGTGAGGGACCTAAACTGCAATTGCGCGGAACACGTTCATTTACAGCTAGTGGTGACCCGATGTTTATTATTGATGGTATGCCGGGTGATTATTCTACGTTGAATCCTAATGATATTGAGTCCATTGAAGTTTTGAAAGACGCCTCTTCTACAGCTGTTTATGGTGCGGCAGGTGCCAATGGTGTTGTTATCATTACAACTAAAAGTGGTAAGGCGGGAAAGATTAATATCAATCTGAATGCCTATGTTGGTTTCAACGGATGGGCTACGGTTCCAGAGATGCGTAGTGGTGACAGTTATATCAATGTACTTCGTGAAGCAAATCAAATTGCCGGAACATATTCTACAGATGAGGCGCTGTTTTCTTCGCCCGAAGCTTATAAGGCGCATGTGAACGGACAATATATAGACTGGGCTGATGAACTGTTGCAGACTGGTGTCACACAAAATTACAGTTTGTCGGTATCCGGAGGTACAGAAAAAACAAAAGCATATTTCTCTTTAAATTTCTCTGATGAGCAGGGACAATTTACAGGAGATGATTATAAAGTATATTCTACCAATATGCGTATTGACCATGAAATAAAAAAATGGTTGAGTGTGGGTGTGAATATGCAAGGATCCTATGTACATAGAAATAAAGCATACTCCAGATTCATTAATTCATTGGTATCTGTTCCTTTGGGATCCGTTTACAATGAAGATGGAAGTGTCAATGTTACTCCGGTTCCGGGTGATGGAAATACGATTAATCTTTTGTTGAATCGAGACAAGAGCGTATACCGTGATAACAATCAAAATTTCAAGTTGTTCTTGAATCCTTATATTGAGATTCGTCCCTTTAAAGGAATGACTATCCAGTCACGGTTGAATGCCAGTCTGGGATACGATAAAAAGAATTACTTCCAAGGTATTGGTTCATATCAATATTATGCATCAGATGGTCCGAATGCTTCTGGAACTTCTGCCAGTGTATATGCTCAGATTGATCAGAATAGAAACTATAATTATAAATGGGAGAATATTTTCACTTATAATTTTAATATCAAGAATGAACACGAATTTACTGTAACAGCAGTGACTTCATGGGATCATAATCAAACAGATAAGTCTTGGCAGAAGCAGGACAATATTAAGAATAATTCGTATTTATGGCATAATATGGATGGTACAGGAATTGTTTATTCCAATTATACCATGTCTAAAGGGTTAGGCTTGGTAGGACGTATCAATTATTCGTATTTAGGTAAGTATTTATTCTCAGCATCTGTTCGTCAGGATGGGTCTTCAAGACTGGCAAAAGGTAATAAATGGAGTACTTTCCCCGCTGTATCTTTAGGATGGAGAATGTCGGATGAGAAATTTATGCAGGGAACTAGTGACTGGATGAATAACTTGAAACTTCGTTTGGGTTATGGTGTGACTGGTGCTGCATCTATTGACCCCTATTCTTCTGTTGCGACTGTAGAATTGGACGGATATTATAGTTTGGGCGGTCATAAGACAAACAGCTATAAATTTTCAGAAAACGTAGCTAATGCTGATTTGACTTGGGAAAGATCTCACAACTGGAATATTGGTTTGGATGCATCTTTCTTCAATAACCGTATTGATTTAACTGCTGATTATTATATAACAAATACGGATGGTGTAATTTGGAAGCAGAATTTACCAGTTGTCAATGGTGCATACAATGCTTCTAAGTTGTATTATATGAGCAAGAACATTGCAAAGACACAGAATCATGGTTTGGAATTAACCTTGAATACACGTAATATTGTGAATAAAGAATTCACATGGAGCTCCGCTTTGACTTTCACTCTGAATAATGAGAAAGTTAAATCATTGATTGGCGGTACGGCAGACCATGTTAAGAATGATGATTATTACTTGTCTATAGGTTATCCTGTAAATTCATTCTATGCTCCAAAGATTGATGGTATGTGGCAGCTAGGTGAGGAAACAGATGCGGTAGCATTTGGTTGTGCCCCCGGTGATATTAAAATTAATGTACCGGGAATGATTAAAGAAGCCGATGGTAAGTTCTATAAAGTAGGGGATGATGGTCAGCCACTGACTGACAAGAATGGAGATGTTATCTATTATACCAAAGATAACAGATATACTTACAGTGACGCTGATTCGCAAGTCTTAGGCCATAATGCTCCCAAATGGACAATGGGGTTCCAGAACTCATTCACATACAAGAATTTTGACTTGACAGTTTACGCTTATTTCCGTTGGGGACAGATGATTAATTATGAAATGTTAGGTTGGTATGATTCAACAGGTAAGGGTAACTTCCCTACTTATTTTAACTATTGGACAGAATCTAATCCTTCCAATGATTTTCCGGCATTGAATGCTAGTCGTGAAACAAAAAGTTATATAGGATATGGTAGTTTGAACTATGTGGATGGTTCCTTCTTTAAGATAAAGAATATTACATTAGGATATACTTTCCCGGAACGTCTGTTGAAGAATGCCGGTATCAGTAAATGCCGTTTATATGCTACTATTACAAACCCGTTAACCGTTGCTAAAAGTCATTTATTGAAAGATTATGATCCCGAAATGAATGGTGCTTTGAAGTATCCGTTATCCAAGCAACTGGTATTTGGTGTGAATGTTTCATTCTAACAAAAACATTAAAGACAAAAAAAGATGAAAAGATCATTATATAATATGGCTTTGGCCATTTGCACAGCAGCTGCTATGTACTCATGCTCTTTGGATGAATATAATCCTAGCGATACATCTGGAGAAGGAGAGTTGAAAACTGTAGAAGGGTTGAAAAATTTGGGCACTTATTGCTATTCTCCACTTTATGACCAAATGTTTTCTGCTTCCGATTATTTGGCTGTAGCAGAAACAGGTACAGATATATGGCTTACCCAGAATAATAAAACAACATTGCAGCAATTGTTCTATTATGAGGGGCTGACTACCAGTACTAATGCTACAGACAAACTATTCTCTCAGGCTTATACTTGTATTAATACTTGTAATGCAGTAATAAATCGTGCAGCAGATGTAACAGAAGGGGATAAGAATGTGCTGAAAGTGGTAGTCGCTGAAGCGAAATGCTTGCGTGCTTATTATTATCTGGTACTTGTTACCAATTACGGCAATGTGACTTTGGTAACTACGGAATCAACAGATACTAAAATTATGAATCCCGTTCGTTCATCTCAGGAGGAGATTTACAATCTTATTATAACTGATTTGCAAGAAGCGGCTGCCGATTTGAATACCACTCCTATGGACGGCAATTATGCACGAGTAACAAAAAAAGCTGCTTTAGGTTTGTTAGCCAGAGCTTATGCGCAAGGAGCTGGTGAAGGCTTGAGTGAAAATGGTGTTTCTTATTGGCAGCGTGCTAAAGAAGTAGCAGAAGATTTGATTGCCAACATGTCTTCTTATAATGCATATTTGTATGATGATGTGGAAGATGTATGGGCACAAAGTAACAACCGCAACAATAAAGAAGCTTTGTTTATAGCTTCAGGACCTCAGGCAGGAACTGATGCCTTTACATACGGTTCGTATGGAGCGAATAAATTATTTACTTTCACTTTCTGTGATCCTAATAAACTGAGTGATATTTATCCTGTGGGCAGTAAGCAAAATTACTTCTATGGTCGTGTGAATAATAATTTTTATGCACCTTCTAAGTATTTAGTGGATTGTTTTGACGCACGTTATGATAAACGTTGGGAAAACTCATTCACAACGGCTTTTTCTCTGTTCTCCATGGTACAGGCCGGATGGCGCACATACAATGATAAGAATGCAACGATTACATTAACTGAAAATTTGTGCGCTAAGTATGGCATTGATGCTAAATTTGCAGGAAAGAAGATATATCCGTATGTCGATGTTGATGCTATTAATCTGGGATCTAATGGTGGTAATCAATATGTTGCCAGTGTATGGCCCAAAGGGGAGTATTCAGGTGATGTAAACAAACTGGTTAAAGTGAAGAATCCTTATGTGAATCCTTATCCATTAGCAGAGGATGAAGATCGTTTTATCGTTTATTTGTCAAAAGAGTATTTGAGTGATGCTGAAAAAGCAAAACGAGGATATATTTGTGTGAATATTGATGATTTGTTTGCTGCGGATGGTAAATACAAGGAAACATTCATTGATGCCCAGCAGACAAATACTTATACCTTGTTTCCTTCATTGAATAAGTTTAATTTCAATTTCGAGGGAGGTTTTTATGGAAGTAATTTGCAGTGTAAGACAGGCGACATGTTTATTATGCGTATGGCTGAAGTATATCTGATTGCGGCTGAAGCGGAAGAACGTTTGGGTAATGGCGCAAAAGCGGCTGAATATTTGAATGTCCTTCGTAAGCGTGCTTGTCGTAACGAGGCTGATTTCGAAGCTAATATGAAATTGACTACTGCTACTGAAGACGATGTGCTGGATGAATATGCTCGTGAATTGTGTGGCGAGTTTACCCGTTGGGCTTTGCTGAAACGTCATAAAGCTTTTGAAACGCGCTTGCCTAAATATAATCCTCGTGCAGCAGTCAGCTTTAGCCAGAAGAACTATTTACGTCCTATCTCATATACATTCCTGAATCAGATTGAGAACTCGGCTGAATACGGTACTAATGGCTATTAATATCATTTTTTGATAGTTTGCAAAAGAAGGATTGTTCCCTTGATGGAAAACAATCCTTCTTTTTTATTTTCTATAAAACCAGCCCCTTCAAGGAAGCCTCATTCGTTGAACTTTAATAGCCCGGATTCTGAAATTCCGCACCATTGGTTATCGTTGCGGTAAATGTTGTTGAAATAGGGCGTAATGCATAATTCGGATCGAAGAACTGTGCCAAATCAGGATGCGTTTCTTCCAGATAGTTTTTATTCTTAAACATGCCGGTGCGTTTTAAGTCATAGAAACGGCAGTATTCACCACAAAGTTCACGGCCTCTTTCATCAAGGACTGTACGCACTGTCGCTGTCCCTGTTAATGGAGTTGCTCCGGCACGGGTACGTACCTTGTTTATATATCCCATGGCATTAGTACCTCCGTTTACATAAATATCAGCTTCCGCTGCTATCAGATAAACCTCAGCCATACGCATCATGAAAGTAGCATTCAGGTTACCATTACGTTTCTTGGAAGCGTTAGCTACGTAATAACGGCTGCTGTTATGTTTGTTTAAAGAAGGATAGAAATATCTGAATTGATTTTCCGTTCCTTTGTATTGCATGTTTACATTACGCTCTCCGTCATTGTACACATCTTCATACGCTATCAATAAATAATCGGATGTATGTCTGTTTGCTTTTTCTTGAGTATACTCTGCATCTTGCGGCATAATGAACTTTATAGACAGATCCCCTTTTTTCAGAGATTGCCCCACCACTGAAGCGTCTTTGTCGTACATGTTCACAGCACTTGCATCCCATGTATAGTCTTTATTCGCGTTCCATTCTGTGGTGAATGATGAGTGGAAACGAGGGTCGAGCGTACCGTCATTTTGTACATAAAGATTCAAGAGATGTTGTGTCGGCATGAATATACCTGAAATACATCCTTCCCATGTCAAACGGGTTTCTTGATTGTCTTCGCGTGCACCGAATTTATTGACATTGCATAAGAAATATTCGTTATTTCTGTTCAGCTTGTAATTACCATTACTGGAACCATGCCCGTCTGCTCCGGCATACCATCTATGCTTCCACAAGGCTTCCTTGTTTTCCCAGTTGTTAGCTTCTTTGAAAACTTCCTCGTAAGTAGGATACATGTGCGTGTTATACTTTCCACCGCCTGCTTCGCAGTCGGCTATTAGTTCTTTTGCTGTATCCAACGCTTTTTGGAGATATTCTTCAGAACCATATTCATAAGTTTGCAGACAAGCTTTTGCCAAGAAACCTAAAGCGGCTTTTTTAGTCGGAGTAGTGGTGGTGGCATCTGTTCCTACGGTCAGCCATTCAGCGGCAAACTCCAAGTCGGGAATGATCACTTCTTTATAAATGGTCATAGGGTCGGTACGTTGGGGAGTATAGTTGACTGTTGTTTCAGGTTCTGTCAACATAACCACACCGCCAAACTGTTCAACAGCATTAAAGTAATAGATGGCACGTAAGAAACGGGCTTCCGCCACTTTGGCATTGCGTTCTGCTTCTGTCTTGTAAGGAGCGTTGCCGGCTAAAGCAATGGCTTCGTTACAAGAACCGACTCCATCATAAGTTCCATTCCACCAATTGTTTGTATAGGTTGTGTTGGCACTTGCACCGGCAAAGAACCAAAACCATTGAGTATAACTGGTAGACTGATTGGCTTGATAGGTCCAAAGATCAGAATCCCCTTCCGTCAGGCTCATCCAACTGTCTGTTCCATAGAAGTACCGTTCCATAGCGAAATAGCACTGATTTATCAAGGTTTCATAACCTTCAATGGAAGTGGCTAGATTTTCTTTTGTAAAACCTGCCGGATTATACTCTTCCAGCGAACAGGAGCCGAAAGAGACAGTAGCCAAAGCTACTGAATATAAAGATAGTTTTCTGAATATATTTTTCATATCTATATGTCTGCTATATGATTAGAAAGTTAAATTGACTCCAAATACAAACTGTCTGAAAGTAGGGAAAGCATCCGAACCGTTTGTTTCAGGATCAGTACCTTTTAATTGCTTGTCTTTCACATAAATGAACGGATTATATGCTGTCGCATAAATTCTACATTTTTCCATTAGAGCTTTACGTGACACCTTCACGGGTAAAGTATATCCTAACGTGATATTCTTTATCTTAATGAATGAACCATCACGTACACGTAAAGCCGAATAGACTGTACTTTGTTCGGAACCAGTACCGGGAGCGGGATAATAGGCTCCTTGGTTGCTCTCTGTCCAATAATCCACACCTGCCAGCTGATTGGTGGTTACACTTTGCTCGGCGGTGTAATAGCCCAGCAGGTTACTGTTGATCGTTTGTCCGTAACGTGCCATGGCAAAGACCGACAAGTCAAAATTCTTATAAGCAAACGTATTGTTCAAACCGATAATCCAATCGGGGTTTGTATGACCTAAAATCTGACGGTCATTGGTGCTGTATTTATGTGCTCCGCCATCACCGTCATTCTCCAACGTTTCAATTTGGATAAAACCAGGTTTTACACCATACGTATCCAGTATATCTTGTGGAGTGTCTGTACCCCAGATTCCTGTGTACTTGTATCCATAAATGGACTTAATGGGTTGTCCGACAAATAAATTCTCAGAAATCAAGTCTCCGGTAGGCAATTCTTCGATCTGTTCTTTACTCCAAGTAACGGACAATGTGGTATCCCAGCTGAAATCTTTCGTTTTGATGTTGTGAGAATTGATTGTCATTTCCACACCATGATTGCTTGTTTCTGCTATATTCTGCCAGATGGACAGCGGAGAGCCCCATCCTGTCAAACCGCTGGTAATAGGTAAAGTCCGTTTAAACAGCAGCCCTTCGGTCTTTGTCTTAAACCATTCTATAGAGCCATCCAAACGGCCTCCCAACAGTCCGAAGTCCAAGCCCACATTCCAGTTATAGGATTTTTCCCAACCTAAATCTTTGCTACCATAAGTTCCTGTATATTGGGTAAACGAAGAGTTATTTCCATTCAATGTCAACCCGTTTCCTGTATATACGTAAGCTTGAGTCGTTGTTCCGTATGCACCTACACCACCCGAGTTTCCGGTAACACCATAACCGATACGAAGTTTTAAATTACTCAACCAGTTTTTGGTAGAATTCATGAACGGTTCATCCGATATGCGCCATGCCACGGCTCCAGCAGGGAATGAATCCCATTTATGGCCTGCGGAGAATTGTGATACACCATCCCAGCGATTCGAGAAGGTGAATAAATACTTGCCTTTATAAGAATAGTTAAAACGTACCGCAAAAGACATTTTTTGTGTTTGCGCAAAATCAGATTCCACATGTTGCGAAGCACCCGAAGTCAAACGCCAGAACGACCAACGGTCTACCATTTGCCCGCTAGCGGCAGCCAGACTGCTTTCATCTTGATTCTTGTTCCATGAAGTAATAAACGATGCTCCGACATTGTGATCTTTGGCAATTGTCGTATTGTACGAAAGGACATTTTCCCAAGTATAATTCCAAGCATTTTTATTGGTAATTGCAGCGTGTGGTGAGCCCGCATAACTGGGACGATTGGCATTACACTGATTTCCCCAGTATTGTCCTTGGCGAGAATCGCTTAATGTTCCATTGATACGGCTGGTAAAAGTAAAATCTTTAATCGGGTTAAGTTCTAAATATCCGCTTACATTCAGATAGGTGGAACGAGTGTTGTTCACGAATTGGTCTTCAATAAAGTCTCCGAGTGGGGAGTATTGTCCGGAAATGTATTCATGGTTGATTTTTCCGTTTTCATCATAAGCATCTCCCAAGGGGAAAGATGAAAGCCCTTTGGTAAAGGTATTCTTCACGCCTTGATTCCTGTCTTGATAAGCAAGATTGGAAGTAAAACCAATCTTCGCCCATGAGAAGATCTGCTGGTCGATATTTAACCGCAACGAATATCTATTCAAATTGTCATTACTCAACAAACCTTCTTCTCTATTGTAAGACGTGGAAGCGAATATTTTAGTCTTTTCACTGCCGCCTGATACAGACAGGCTGTATTTTTGCGTAGTGGCGGTATTCCCTGAGGCTTCATCAACCCAGTCAATCCATTTTCCATTATTATAGGCATCTGTATAAGCTTGGTTGCCAAATAGTGCCGACATATCCGATGGGTATTCTCCATTTTTATATTTATATGCTTCTTTTTGATAGGTAACCCATTCATCTCCTGTCATACCATGCTTGTAGTTGGGCGATCCGCTAAAGCCATAATAGGCATCGAAATTCACAGTCGCCTTGCCTTCCTTTCCACGTTTGGTTGTAATGATAACAACACCATTAGCACCTGCTGAACCATAGATGGCCGTAGAAGAAGCATCTTTTAATACATCCACGCTTTCTATATCCGAAGGATTGATTTGGTTATAACTTCCAGGAACACCATCAATAATGAATAGTGGCTCATTATTACCGTAAATAGAACGAGAGCCACGTAATGTAATAGAAACATCTTCTCCTACTTGTCCGCTTGACTTCACAATATCCATACCCGCAATCTTTCCTTGCAAAGCTTCCATTACATTCGTTGTCGGGGCTACTGTCACATCTTCGTTTTTCATAGACGCTACCGCACCTGTCAAATCCCTTTTCTTGACGGTACCATAACCGATCACCACCACTTCATCCAGCGCCTGTGTATCCGGTTCCATCTTGATGGTGATCTGAGCGTTCTTGCCTACGACCACTTCCTGAGTCTTATACCCGATATATGATACCTCAAGTATACCCTTGCCCGCAGGAACGTCCAAAACGAAGTTTCCATCGAAGTCGGTGATAGTTCCGACAGTACTTTGCCCTTTTTTATGTGAATGGAATAAATTTATTTTTATGATTCAGCTAAAATGAATACAAAACGAAAGAAAATAAACTTTTGTTTTAATGTATTTTTATAATTAAGCTTGAGTACAGGGGCTTTTTGCATGCGTCATTTAAATAAATGAGATAAAATAAAAACTTGTTAACTAATATAACAGAATAAAAAGCATGAAAAAAAGTCCGAAACAAAATTGGGAAAGTTCTATCAGACGTACTCCCATTATTTTAGGGTTATCGGCGGCCTTATGTATGCCGTCTGCATTTTCGTATGCAAATGCAAGTGACCCCGTTGCCGGTGAATTAGTCCAGTCTATCCAGCAGGGACGTACTGTTACAGGTAAAATCATAGACGATACAGGGGAGCCGTTGATTGGTGTTTCCGTATTGGTGAAAGGTACAACAGTAGGTACGATTACCGATTTTGACGGTAATTATTCTTTGGAAGTTCCCTCAGGTAAGAATGTGCTGGTCGTATCTTATATAGGATATAAGACGCAGGATGTAACGGTGGGAAAAGGTAATCAACTGAACATTAAAATGGAGGCCGATACGCAGGCTTTGGATGAAGTGGTTGTGGTAGGTTATGGCGTGATGAAGAAACGTGACCTTACAGGTTCTATTGCTTCAGTGAAGGCGGCTGATATTGTGAAATCTCCGGCATCTAATGCCATGGAGGCATTGCAGGGGCAGGTTCCGGGTTTGGACATTGTACGTAATTCAGGTAAGGCTACTTCGGGGGTTACTATTAATATTCGTGGCCAGCGTTCACTGTCCGATGTGAAAGATGAGTTTGGTAACAATGTTGCCAATGCTCCGCTATTTATCATTGATGGTATGCAGGGAGGTGATTTCTCGGATATTGCTCCGGCCGATATTGAATCTATCGAAGTGTTGAAAGATGCTTCTTCTACGGCGATTTATGGTTCGCAAGGTGCTAATGGGGTAATCATTATCACCACCAAGAAAGGTGCGCAAGGCAAGACCAAATTCTCTTACAACGGTTATTTTGGTGTCAACGGTTGGGCGCAATATCCTGATATGCTGAGTGGGGAAGACTATATGCAGGTGCGTCGTGAAGCGGCCCGTACCGGCGGACAGTGGAGTTCTACCGCTGATGACCAGAAGCTTTTCACGGTAGAAGAGTGGCAGGCCATTCAGAACGGTGACTGGACCAATTGGGTGGACGAAGTGCTTCATACAGGTCTGGTCCAAAGCCATCAGGTTACAGCGTCGGGAGGTACGGAGAAAACAACCGCGATGTTGTCTGCCGGATATTATCAGGAAAAAGGTTCCTTCAAAAATGATAAAATGGATAAGTACAACTTGCGTATGAACATTGAACACAAGTTGGGCAAGACCGTGAAAGTAGGAGCGACCACACAAATCACTCATTATGCACAGGATGAGCGTGCCGAGAATGTGTTATGGCGTGCCGCAACTAATGCACCTCTTGGTAAAGCGTATGATGAAGATGGCAAAGTGGTGGAATATCCATTGGGAAAGAATGGACAGGTAAGTCCGTTGGTGGACGAGGCTTCGGAAATAGTTGCAAGGCATCATGTGCTGAAAACCAATTTGATAGCCAATGGGTATTTGGATTTTACGCCCATTGAGGGATTGACTTTACGTTCTAATCTGGGTACTAACTATGCTTTCTATCGTAAACAGGATTTTGAAGGAGCAAGCTCTATAGACCGTTTGGGACAGAATTCATCTTCACAGTCCAGAATCAAGTCTTCCGAAAAGAGCTTTGTGAATTGGGATAATATCATCAGCTATAACAAAACCATCAAAGATCATACTTTGGGCGCCACTGCATTGACTTCGTGGACGCAATCCAAATATACATCAGTGAATGCACAAGGTGAAGGCCAGCTGGTTGATTCTTACTTATGGCATAATCTGGGGGCTAATGATAAAAGCTCTTATGTCATCGGATCGGATTATATACAGCATCAGACTTTCTCGTATGCTTTGCGTTTCAACTATAGTTATAAAGGTCGCTATATGCTGACGGTTTCCAATCGTTGGGATGGTGACTCACGTTTGTCAAAAGGCAACAAATGGGCAAGTTTCCCCTCAGTAGCTGCTGCATGGCGCATTAGTGATGAAGCGTTCATGAAGAATGTGGAAGCCCTTAGCAACTTGAAGCTGCGATTGAGTTGGGGTAAGACAGGTAACTCGGGTATCATGGCTTACGGAACGCAGTCGGGCTTGACTCCGAAAACAAACTCTGCTTTCCAGGACAATGGCTATACCTATTATATATACAATGAATATGTAGGTAATGAGAATGTAGGTTGGGAGATGTCAAACACCTGGGATTTAGGTTTTGATATCGGTTTGTTCAACAATCGTATTTCGGCGGTTGTCGATTTGTACCAGACAAAGACAACTGATATCCTGTTGCCCCGTACTTTGCCTACTTCTATGGGAGGTAGTAATGCAACTCCGTTCAAGATGTATCAAAATATCGGTGCAACCATGAACCGTGGTATTGAAGTATCGGTAAATACCGTCAATGTAGATAACAAAAACTTTAAGTGGAACTCCACCCTTACCTTTGCTGCCAATCATGAAGAAATTACCGATTTGATTGATGGTAAGGATATCATCGGTGCTGAGCGTATTACTGAAAGTTTGTTGATTGGTCGTCCTTTACGTTCTTATCGTTACTTTATTAATGAAGGTGTCTGGCAGGAGTCCGAAGCTGCGGAAGCTGCTAAATATTTTAAAGACTCAAAGAAAAGTCAGCCCTTCAAACCAGGCGATATCCGGTTGAGAGACTTAAATGGTGACTATATTATTGATGACAAGGATGAAACTTACATTGGCAGTAACTCACCGAAGTGGACCGGAGGGTTTAACAATAACTTCAGTTACAAGAATTTCGATTTGAACGTATATATTATCGCCCGTTGGGGACAGATGATTGATTATGAATTGGCAGGAGCGTACGATCCCCAAGGAAAAGGAAACTTCCCTTCTTATTTGAATTATTGGACACCGGAGAATCCGTCTAACGATTTCCCACGTCCGGCTCAAACCAATTTCTATAACTATCTGGGATATGAGTCGTTGAACTACATTGACGGTTCTTATTGGAAGATCAAGACTGTATCACTGGGTTATACGTTCCCCAAATCTTGGATCTCCAAATTGGGCGTGTCCAAACTTCGTGCGTATGTTACTGCCAATAACCTCTTCTCTTTTGCCAAGAATCATTTGATTCAGGATTACGATGCAGAACGCGGAGGATCAGCCAAGGCTCCATTGCAGCGTCAGTTCATATTTGGTTTGAATCTTGATTTCTAACAAATAAAAAAGAAATAACTATCATGAAATACGGTAAAAAATATATGTTTGCTGCATGTGCCGCGCTGTTATTGGGCGTGCAGTCATGTGATTTGGAGGAATACAATCCTGCCGGAAGTACTCCGGATAATGTGTACAAAGAACAAGCGGGCTTTGATGCTCTCGTCAACTCGGCTTATGCTTTTTGGGGTGGTCAGTTTTATGGACGTGAAGATTTTGTGTTGTTGCTGAATGGTGGTGGCGACCTTTGGATCAATATTGCCAATTGCGGTTACGGACGCCAGATGTCCAAATACGAAGAGCTGACGGCTTCGGTGGGTCAGATAAAGAACACTTGGAATCGTCTGTATGAAATTATAAACGACTGTAATGCCGGTTTGGAACGGATTGACCGGGTGAACTTCAAAGATAAAAAACTGAGAGACATCCGCTTTGGTGAATTAAGTTTCATGCGTGCATACGCTTATTGGCATTTGGTTGAAATTTACGGTAATGTGGATCTTAGAACCAAAGAAACTTCTGCCGAAAGCCTTTCAATGAGCTGTCATCGCAGCAGCTATGAAGATTTGTATGATTTAATGTTGACTGATGCGCAGAATGCGGTGGATAATCTGCCCGTCGATCCTTATCCTGTTAAAGACGTAGGGCGTGCCACCTCAAAAGCGGCTTACGGCTTGCTGGCGCGTATCGCACTGACGCGTGTCTCTTATTGTGACAGTCAGTCGGACAAAGACAAATATTATAAAATGGCCGAGGATGCGGCTCAATATGTGATTGATAATCAGAGCGCATTGAAAGTATCCTTGTATGATACTCCTGACGAAGTCTTTGACCCGAATAATAACAAGACGAATAAGGAGGCCATGTTTGTAGTGACTCACTCTACCGAGTCATCATTGAACATGCAGGCTAAAAATCCGAACCGTCTGCACATGTACTTCCATGCCAGTTATTCGGCAAGAGCAGGCATGGTGCAGGATTACGAATATGGAAATGACAAGAATGCCAAGTCGGGCAGTATGGCGATGATGCCTACCCGTTATTTGTTGGAATTGTATAATGAGAATATAGATGCCCGTTACAATGCCTGGTTCCGTGAAGAGTATAAACTGAATACCCCCCAAGCTTATGCCTGGACTAAGGATCAGTTGGACTATTTTGAAAAACCCTCCTCTATGGTTGGTCAGGTTATTCAGCCGGGAGAAACAGCGTTGCTTTTCACCAAGAAGAAGATGGCCGACAAACGTAACTTGCCATACGCAGTCGTCGATATCGATGATACCTATGCAGCCGATGGAAGTGTCAGCAAGAGTGCCAACTTTAACATTCACTTCCCGACCTTGCTGAAGTACGAAGATGCAAGTCTGGAATCCAGAGGCTTGCCCACCAATTCGCAGGTTGGTGCAAATGATGTGATTACCATGCGCTTGCCCGAAATGTATTTCATCGTTGCCGAATGTGAGATGATGAAGTCCGGCGGAAACAAGGAGATAGCCCGGGCACGTATCAATGACATACGCCGGCGTGCGGCAGTTCCGGGTAAGGAAGCTGAAATGGAAGTAGGAGCGGACAAGATGACGATCGACTTTATTTTGGAAGAAAGAGCACGCGAGTATTGTGGCGAGTTTATGCGCTGGTTTGATTTGAAGAGAACCGGAAAACTGGTGGAATATGTGAAAGCCCATAATCCGGACATTCCTTTGATCCAACCGCATCACGCATGGCGTCCTATTCCTCAGATGTTCCTGGACTCTATCTTGAATCCGGATGAATTCGGCCAGAATGAGGGATATAATTAATTTCCAGGTGTCATCTTTTGTATAAATTGCCATAAGTCTATCAAATGAAAAACGGTGTAAATCCCTGTAATATCATAACGGGATTTATACCGTTTTTTGAATAACAAAGAGCATTTTGCACAATGGATTCTCCAAGAAAAGATTTACCTTTGTAAGTATAGAACACATATAAAAAGACCATGAGTAAACTGAATATGAAAGAGTGGATAAACGAAATTATCCAAAAGAAAGAAGTGGTGGCGATGCCCATCATGACCCATCCGGGCATAGAGATGATAGGGAAAACGGTGCGCGATGCGGTTACTGACGGACAAGTGCATTACAACGCCATCCAGGCATTGAGTGAGAAATATCCCACAGCCGCCGCAACCGTGATTATGGATCTGACGGTAGAAGCGGAGGCTTTTGGAGCGGAGATTGTCTTCCCTGAAAATGAGGTTCCCAGTGTGGTGGGGCGTCTTCTCAATGATGAAGGAGCTATTGACAAACTGGAAATCCCTGCCTTGAATAAAGGAAGAATCCCCCAGTACCTGAAAGCAAATATGCTGGCAGCCAAGGCCATTACGGACCGGCCCGTCTTTGCCGGCTGCATCGGTCCTTACTCATTGGCAGGACGTTTGTATGACATGTCTGAAATCATGATGCTTATTTATATCAATCCGGAAGCAGCCCATTCGCTGTTGAAGAAATGTTCGGATTTCATTCTCCGTTACTGCATGGCACTGAAGGCCACAGGAGTGAATGGGGTAGTGATGGCCGAGCCGGCTGCCGGACTATTGTCTGATGAAGACTGCACGCAATACTCGTCTGTTTTCATTAAGGAGATCGTAGAGAAAGTGCAGGACGATCACTTCACGGTCATTCTGCATAATTGTGGAAATACCGGACATTGTACCCGGGCGATGGTAGCCACAGGTGCCGCCGCTTATCATTTCGGGAACAAGATAAATATGGTGGAGGCGCTGAAAGAAGTCCCTGGCGATGCCCTTGCAATGGGAAATCTTGATCCGGTGAGTCTGTTCAAGGCGGC
Organism: Phocaeicola sartorii JCM 17136 = DSM 21941; assembly: GCF_054653615.1. Classification (NCBI taxonomy): domain Bacteria; kingdom Pseudomonadati; phylum Bacteroidota; class Bacteroidia; order Bacteroidales; family Bacteroidaceae; genus Phocaeicola; species Phocaeicola sartorii. The sequence continues at coordinate 3,113,933 of NZ_BAAIFW010000005.1, read as the reverse complement.
TGCTCCGGAGGAGATGAAGAAAGCCACACTCGATTTGCTGGAAGCTACCCGGTCCTATCCCAACTTCGTGCTTTCCAGCGGATGTGACACACCGCCTCATACGCCGGCTGAAAATATTGATGCATTCTTTGCCGCATTAAATGAATTTAATAATGCTTGAAAAAGAACTGTCTTTTGCTGATCTGCCTGTCCCATTGTCCGAACTCTATGAGGCGATGGGATATGCAGATGCTGTGCCCGATGAAGCGGTGGAAAAAGAAGTTCGTGGGGTACTGGAACGGGTGGAGGCAGTTACTTCTCCCCGTTTTTGTTTTTTCATATCCGGTGGAGAGTTGGATGAATCGAAAGACTCGCTTTCTGTCGGCGATACGTGTTTCAGTGTAGGCAAAATAATCACCCGGCAGCTGCGTGGTTCGGAATCCTTCGCTTTCTTTGCCGCGACTGCCGGAACCGGTTTTGAAAGGCTCCAGCATACGTTGCAGCAAGAAGGGGATATGGTAAAGATTTATATAGCGGATGCCATAGGAAGTATCATAGCCGAGAAGACTGCGGATTGTATGGAAATCGCTTTGGATGAATACATCCGCAACAGGGGATGGAAGCATACCAACCGTTTCAGTCCCGGATATTGCGGCTGGCATGTGTCGGAACAAAAGAAATTATTTCCCTTATTCCCTTCGGCGGAACCTTGCGGCATCCGGTTGACAGATTCCAGTTTGATGCTTCCTATAAAATCGGTCAGTGGAGTAATAGGGCTGGGGGAGGATGTCCGTAAGCTGGAATATACTTGCGGTCTCTGTACGTACGATAAATGTTACAGGCGGAAGCAGCGGGGGGGAGGAAAAGGATAGTGCCCGTCTATGCTTTTCGGTGACACGTAAATATCATCAGTCCGATATAAACAGAACCATCATCTGTTGGCGGGATGATGTGCTGGTGGGATGGCTTATGCATCCTATAGAAATAGGCGATACGACTAGACAAGTTGCTCTGCGAAGCTTCGTCTTCCCACCGTCCAACGGGCGCTGGACGCATGTCCGGCAAGTGCCGGATGCATTTCCAACATCTGCCGGACGCATATCCGGCAGGCGTTGGAAATCATTTTTTATATAGGCAGGGGGTGCTTGTTTTAATATCCATTGAAGAAGATATAAAGTCCTGTCATGACAATAATCAGCAACGCCCATCCAATGAGAACGGATTTAGCCGGCTTCTCCATGACTTTCTTCATGTTTAATGTACATTCCTGCCGGTGTTTATCCAATAAGGATACCAGGATCATGCCTGCGCTGATGACAACGAACAGGTAGAAAGACAGCATCATGAAATGAGGCCATGCCGTATATTCTTCCGCAGGGAATACCCATAAATAGAGGATACCCACTCCCATGCTGAACGCCGTGCCCACTGTAAGCGCAGCATTGGCTGCCCGGGTCGTAGTCCGTTTCCAGAAGATGCCGAACAGGAAAACAGCTGCCATAGGCGGTGCGATAAATCCCAGTACCGATTGGAATACATTGAACAGATTCAATCCTTTGATACTGTCTATGGCAATGGTGATGATCACCGAAATCAGTGCTCCCGCCACTGTAACCACATGCCCCGTACGGATGATCTCTTTCTGGTTGGCAAGCGGTCTGAATTTCTTGACATAGATGTCCATCGTGAAGACGGTACTCAGCGCATTCAGGGCAGAGCCGACAGTGCTGATCAGTGCGGCGGTCAATACGGCCAGTACCAACCCTACCATGCCTACAGGAAATAAGTTAGTGACCATAGTCATGTAGGCCTCATCGGGGTTCTTCAAGCCCGGGTAGAGTGCCAGACAGATGATACCCGGAAGGATATAGAGAGGAACATCCAGTATCTTCAACCAGCCGGTGAAGTTGGCACCCATTTGTCCTTCTTTCAGATTCTTGGCAGCCAATACAGGCTGTACCATGGATTGGTCTGTGCACCAGAACCAGACTCCCATGATGGGATAACCCAGAATAATGGGCAGCCACGGGAAGGCGGGATCGTCATTCGGGCGGAACAGGTTCCAGTAATCGGCCGGAACCGCTTCGGCCAATGCGCTGACTCCACCCACTTTGTACAGCCCTGCTATAGTAAGCGTGGCCGATACGAAAATAAGCAGAAGCATTTGGAATACATTGGTATAGGCTACCGCTTTCAGCCCTCCGGCCATGGTGAAGAATGCGGAGATAACGAGCAGGATCAATGCCGACTGCCACATGGGAATATCGAAAACCTGACGGATAAGGATACCTCCGGCAAACAGGGTCAGGGCAAGCCACGAGATAAGGATTGTCACAATGGTGTACCAGGCAAGAATGTTGCGGGTGGACTGTCCGAAACGCCGCCCCATGAACTCCGGCAAGGTGGTGATACGCGCTCCCAAATAACGGGGGGCAAAGACAAAAGCCAGCAAGCAGATGAAAACAAACGCATACCAGGCATAATTGCCCGAAACAATGCCGGTGGTGAATCCGGCACTGGCAGAGGCTATCAGCATGGAAGGCCCTACATTGGTTCCCCACATGGAGAAACCGATGTGATGCCACTTCAGGGAACGCTCGGCGAGAAAAAGGCTGCTGCCTTTTTTGCGTTTCAGGCTGGCCCATATACCGATGCCTATAAGAATCAGAAAGTAGGCAATAAGAATGCCCCAATCTAACGTATCTAAATAATTAGCGTGCATAATTCATGTATCAGATTAAGATGAATATTCCGTTTATTGATGAAGCCCCATCAGTTCCTTGGCTACCGCTACGGCCGTATTGGCATTGTCGCTATACCCGTCCGCACCTATTTCATCGGCAAATCCCTGGCTTACCGGAGCGCCGCCTATCATTACTTTTACCTGATGACGGATACCGGCTGCTTCCAAAGCGTTGATCACCTCCTGCATATAAGTCATGGTTGTTGTCAGCAAGGCACTCATGCACAGGATGTCTGCCTTGTTTTTCTTGACTTCTTCCACAAATTTGTCGCAAGATACATCTATGCCTATGTTGATTACCTCAAAGCCGCAACCTTCCAGCATGGAAGCCACCAGGTTCTTGCCGATATCATGCAAGTCGCCTTTCACGGTCCCGATGACCACCTTGCCTATGGTGGTCGAGGCACTCCCTTGCAGTAAAGGCTTCAGCAGTTCCAAAGCTCCCTTCATGGCGCGTCCTGCCATCAGCAGTTGGGGCACGAACGCTTTTCCGTCCTGGAAGCGTTGTCCCACTTCGCCCATAGCCTTTATCATGTAGTTGTTGATAATTTCCTGGGGCTGTACTCCTTCGGCGATGGCTTTCTTGGTTACTTCTACGGCCGGTTCCAGCTTTCCGTCCACAATGGCATTGAACAAAGGTTTCAAGGCTTCATTCCCGGCTGTCGCGGAGTCTTTGACGACGATTGTTTCTTGTTTTGTTGCAGTGGCTTCTTCTTTCGAAAGGTCTTCTTTGGATACGTCAGAGGAAGAAGAGGAGTATTCTTCGACCATGCGCATCGCTTGTTCCACTTCTCTCTCGTTATGGAAATCCATTTCCAGATGCACACCGTCCGCACCGATATTGTCCAGCAAGGGTTTCAGTTCGTCCAAGGTTACCCAACAAGCCATGATACTTTTGCCTCCGGCAAGGATCTTCTTGTAAAGGTCGTACCATTTGGATGATCCCCCTTGTGGCTCACCTACGCCCGGAGTCCATTGAATGGCATTCAGTTCCTCAATTTCAAGAAGGGCGGGCAGATGGTGCATGGCGCCCACACCGTCCAGATGATACAAGGTATAGTCTATTTTTTGACATTGTTCGCGGATAAAGGGTTGTACAAAACGACGATAATCATCTTCGCTGATCATGGTAGAAATATCGCTTTGTAATTTGCTCATTTTACCGGGAGCCCATGAAGAAAAATAGCAGAAAGCCATTTCGTCCCCTTCACGGATGATGTCGTAAAGTTCATCAAAGACTTTGAAATAGATATCATTGATTTGTTGCATTTGCTGTTCCAGCACTTCGGGCTGCATCACGGTATCCAGCAAAACTTTGTCTGTACCTTTCAAGGCGGCCAGTACGTCCAGTCCTTCCATCAAGTCGGGCATTCCTACGTAATAGTGGCCGTTTGCTTTCGCCTTGCATGCCTTCAGCAATTCTTTATGCAATATCCAGTTTGGGTGTTCGGGATTGAAAACAATTTCATCGTTGAAATCGGGATCGGGATGAATCCAAATGGTATCTTCCCCTCCTTCGAACACGCCGCCCAAGATGGCGGCCAATGAACCGGGACCTAACTGGGTATTGGCTACCGGCAGGATATCTGCTTTCAGGCTGCTGTGTGCCACGTACCAGTCCAGGTATTCTGCACGCCATTGCGGATCGAACCATTTCTGATTCAGGTCTTTTGCCGGGGAGGGTGCAGGGATATCCGCATGAGGTTTCACACCTTCCTGAAAGTGCTCCCACATGTTCAGTATGATTCCTTTATGGTTCCACCAATCTATATATCGTTTCTTTGTTTCGTCTAAATTCGTTTTCCAAGTTTCCATATTCGTCAGTTTTTAAATATTCCTTTAAAATGAGGGCCTATGTGCAGACCGGTGCTTTTGCTTAAATCCATTTCGTCCGTGCATTCCACTTCATCCGGATAAACGGGGATGGTCGCTCCTTGACGTACATATACGGGCATTTCGTCCAAGGGGATATCCAGATTCTTCAGCCAGCGTCCTCCTTCCAAGCGTTCACCTGTGAAGAAATTTATCCATTTTCCTTCGGGCAGATAGACATCCCGTCGGTTCTCGCTGTTCATGACCGGGGCTACCAGAAAGTCGTCACCGAAATAGTATTCATCGTCTATGTGCCAGCACAGTTTGTCTTCGGGATGATGATAGATGAGAGCCTGTAAAAGAGGAGCTCCGCTTGCGATGGCCTTCCGGCTTTGTTCTACAATATAAGGTATAAGCGTATAGCGCAACTTCCACCACTTTTTTATCATGGGTGCGATAGCGGGATAATGCCACGGCTCGCGTTTGTTTGTCCCGTGATAACGGATGTGGGAGGAGAATACACCGAATTGTGTCCAGCGCATATATACGTCATCGTCCACTATAGAGTTCATGAAGTTGGGCAATGTGTGGAATCCGGGGACATCATGACTCCAGAAGGCGAAGCCGGAAAGCCCGAAATGCAAGCCGCCTTTCAGCGAGCCTGCCATTCCATCCCATGAACTGCATGAGTCGCCTCCCCAATGCAGGGGATAGCGTTGGCATCCCGCCCATGCCGAGCGTGCCCATACGATGCCGTCACCGGTTACGTCTTTTGTGATTTCGTAGGCAGCTTTCTGATAAAGCAATGCATACAGGTTGTTCAGCAATTCGGGTTTCATGCCTTTATAGAGGGCATCCATGTGTATGTTTTCTCCAAAATCGGTTTTGATACAGGTCACGCCCATATCCAGCAGATTCTTCAGCAGTCCTTTATACCATTCGGTTGCTTGGGGATAAGTGAAGTCAATGGTTCCGGCATAGTCCAAAGCCGAGAAATTGGAACCTTCCGAATCTTGTTTCTTTGTCAGAGGAGCTATATAATCGTTTTGGCGTGCTTCGTCTATCTGTTCGGCGTTCTCTGCCACGTAGGGGAGTTGCCATAAGGACACGCGATATCCTTTTTTCTTCAGCCCTTGGATGAACCCTTTGGGATCGGGAAAGCGCTCTTCGTTGAATTTCCATTCGCAGAGCCAGTCGGTCTTGAACCAGCCGGTATCCAGGTGGATGACATCGCAGGGGTAATGCTCGGCACGCATCCGGTCGCATATCTCATTTACTTCATCAGCACTGAAATAAGTCATGCGGCTCATCCAGATGCCGAAACTCCAGAGGGGAGGCATGGAAGGATATCCGGTCAGGTCCCGATAACCCCGGAGGATTTCTTCCATGGTGTCGCCTGCTATGACGAAGACATCCAGCATGGCTTGGTCGCTCAGAAACTGTACCGAGCGGGTGGACTGCCCGGCCAGTGACAGTTTGCTGTGGGCACAGGTGTGATAGAATGTTCCATACATCCGGCTGGAGAGGTAGAAAGGAATATTCTTATAGGTACGGCGGTTGTTCACGCCTTGGCCGTCCTGGTTCTTTAAGAAGAAAGTTTGTCCGCTTAAGTCCATTTTGGCAAAGCGTTCCCCTGTTCCGGCAAAACATTCATCGGGTTTTGATTCAAAGGAAAGGGTGGCACGTTCCTTCACTCCGTTTCGTTTGCAGAAAGCCAGTGGCAGCGCATCGTAACGGGGAGGGGAGAAGTGGTCGTAGGCAGCCAGACGGATTTCACGTTTGCCGTCGGGGTAAAGGCGAAGATCCAAGGTCTCTTGAGGATCGGGCAGGAGTTCGCTCCAACGGTCCAGTACCGGGGACTTTACATGGATAAGTGCCCGTTGGATTCCGTCTTGGGTAGAGATCACCCATTCGCCTTCTGTTTGTGCCACTTGCAAAGGGAGTTTCTTTACCCGGTCACTGAATTGGAGCATTTCCGACTGGTCCGTCATGCTTTCTTCACCGAATCCGATAAAGAGCCGGGTGATACCTGAGGTGTACTGACGGATAACCAGCGTATATTCTTCACGGGGCGATGCCGTATCGGGCGCCATATCGTTAGAGAGCACTTGCTTTTGAAAAGGGACGTTTATACAGATATCCCCGTCTTTTTCATAGACAGAGGTGGGTTTGTATGCTTTCCATAATGATTCGTCTCTTGACAGATCGGGATCAAAGTCCAGAAAATCGAATAAGTGGTAATTGGTTGGTTTCATTCTCTTTTTGTTATTTCGTTTTTATAATGATTCTTGGTTGTGACACCCCACCTACAGCGACTCTGCCGGCCTTTTGCTTGATACTTTCATCTACTTGCGGCCCATTCTTTTTCCATACATTATGAGGTCCCGGGCGGTTGGAGTCGAAACGTTCGGACGGACACCAGTTATTTTCTACGGTATAGCCATCCGTCGCCTCATCGAAGTAGATGTAAAACGCACGGTCGTTAGTAGCGTAGGGCGCGTTAATCAGTTGTTCAATCCGGTTATTGCGCATCACGGAACCGGGTTGGTTGGAGAGGGTATAAAGTCCTCCTGCATCATACAGCCTCCGGGCAAAGTGATGGACGTAATTGGCTTCAATCCGGTTGCCGCTCATTCCGCTTTCCAGCAGGGTCCATCCCCAGCCCACACAGATACCTGAATAATTGACGTGGCAGACTTCATTATGTACGATATGGATATTCTTTACATATCCGGCACCGATGCCTACACCTCCCCAATCTTCATTGGTCACTTCCTCAATCAGGTTATTCCGTATGGTGATTCCCGTGCATAATTCCTGTTCATGAAAAGGTTTATAAGGCACATGGGTTTCAAATCCTCCATCGGGAAAGGTGCCGACCAGCAATCCCGTGCCGCCTATATCCGTGAAAAGACAGTTCTCGATCACTGAATTTGAAACGGCCCGTTCATAGTCTACTCCCGTAGCCGCCAAGTGCTGGAACGTGCAATGGTCGAAGTCGATGTGACTGCCGCATTTCACTTGTATCGCTGCTTCCGGTCGGCCTATCCATGCCTGGTTTTCCAGTTCGGCTTTTTCGGGCAACCCCGGTATTTGTAGTTTGTATGCATCCAGCAGATGGAAACCTCCTTGCAATGTAACGTGTCCTTGATAGGAGGGGCGCATCCATGAAGTATGTTCGAAAGATATATTTTGAAAACGTATATTCCTTACCGGGCGTTCCAATGTTCCGCTTATAGTCAGTAAAGTCTCTAAAGCGGGAATAATGACTTGCGCCTTCGTCATGTCTTCGTGAGGACGCGGGTAATAATAGATGCGTCCGGAAGGATAATCCTGATACCATTCTCCGGGCTGGTCCAATAGTTCCAGAGCATTGACCAGACAAAAGGAGGAGTTTCCTTTTTCTCCGTCAATGACCGGTTGAGGCCAGGGATGGGCAAACTCCAACCGGCTTTCGGGTTCATGAAAACGGACGATTGTATTTGTCCCTTCCGCAATCATTTCCTTCACTCTCAGTATGGCGATGGCCCAACGTTGGTGAACGATCATCTCTACTTGTGAAGCGGCATTCAACCCTGCTGTTTGTGGAGTGGGGATGGTGATCGTCTCCTCTTCAGGGTTAAAATCAATCATGCGTTCCATTACTCCGTCGGGAAACTGTGCGGCCCGCTGTGCTTTTGCTCCGTTGACCCACATTTGTCGGGTTTCCAATATCCTGTTTCCCATACGGGGAGCTTCGGCTACCCATATTTCTTTTCTAAGAGTTTCTGGTATTCTGGTATCTTCGCATCCTTGTTTCCAACCTGTCACAGGTACGCCGCCGCTTAGGATTACGCGGGCGTCGGGAGCAGCTGTAATGATGGTGGGAGATTCCGATGTCCCACTGTCTTCGGGACGGATAAACAGGGGTTTGTTTGGTTGGTATATTCCTTCTTCCAGGATGATATTTATTCCTCCTGCTATTTCGGGTGATTGCAGCCTTCTCCATTCGCGCGCTTTTTTTATTGCTTGTTCCAGAGTCTGGAGGGGAGATTGGCGTGTACCGGCAGCTTTGTCGTTACCGTAAGGAGAAACATAAATATCTCCAGCGGTTAAATAAAAGGAATAACTGATAAATGCGATAAAGCAGATCATTTTTGTTTTCATGGGTTCTCCAGATTTAAAGGTCTTTCTAATCAGACGGAAGGAATCTGCTTTTGTACCCAAGTATTATTCTCTTACTATAAAAAACACAGGCCATACCTTGATGAAAAGGTACAGCCTGTGTCATTTATTAAAAAAGATTTATTTCTTATGAGTTCATGCTCATCAGGAACTCTTCGTTGTCTTTGGTATTCTCCAGACGGCTCTTTACGAAATCCATCGCTTCGATAGGATTCATATCTGCCAGATACTTGCGAAGGATCCACATACGGTCCAAAGTAGTCTTGTCGAGCAGCAAGTCGTCGCGGCGGGTGCTGGATGCAACGATGTTTACTGCCGGGAAGATACGCTTGTTGCTCAAGTTGCGGTCCAGCTGGAGTTCCATGTTACCTGTACCCTTAAATTCTTCGAAGATCACTTCATCCATCTTGGAACCGGTATCAATCAGTGCGGTTGCGATAATGGTCAGCGAGCCACCGTTTTCAATGTTACGGGCAGCACCGAAGAAACGTTTGGGTTTATGCAGGGCATTGGCATCCACACCACCGGATAATACCTTGCCGGAAGCGGGAGAGACGGTATTGTATGCACGTGCCAGTCGGGTGATAGAGTCGAGGAAGATTACCACATCGTGACCACATTCTACCATACGTTTCGCTTTTTCCAGTACGATACCTGCAATCTTTACGTGGCGTTCTGCCGGTTCGTCAAAAGTAGAGGCGATTACTTCGGCATTGACGCTGCGCGCCATGTCTGTCACTTCTTCGGGACGTTCGTCAATAAGCAGCATGATCATGTAAGTCTCCGGATGGTTGGCTGCGATGGCGTTGGCGATGTCTTTCATCAGGATTGTCTTACCGGTTTTGGGCTGTGCCACAATCAAAGCACGCTGTCCTTTACCGATAGGTGAGAACATATCTACCACACGGGCGGAAAGGTTATCACTATATCCCCCTTTGCAAAGTTTGAACTTTTCATCGGGGAACAGCGGGGTCAGGTGATCAAACGGAACGCGGTCACGTACCAGTCCGGGATCCAGACCGTTTATCTTTTCCACTTTGACCAACGGGAAATATTTCTCACCTTCTTTCGGCGGACGGATAGAACCTTCCACTACATCGCCGGTCTTCAAACCAAACAGTTTGATTTGTGACTGTGAAACGTAAATGTCATCGGGTGAGGAAAGATAGTTGTAATCGGAGGAACGGAGGAACCCATAACCGTCGGGCATGATTTCCAATACTCCGGTGCCGGTCAGGATGCCTTCAAATTCGTAAGGCTTTTCCACCTGTTTGCGTTCCGGTTGTTGAGGAATGTTGGCAGGTGCTTCTCCCTCAGCTGCCGTATTGTTATTATTGTTATTTGCCTGACGCGGGTTGTTATAATTATTGTTGCGCGGATTGTTATACTTCTGATTTTGATCGCGCTGCTGGCGTGGTTGGAATTTGGGGGCCGGTGTCTGTACCGGAGCCGGTGTTTCTACTTTGGTAGCCTCAAATTTGCCGAACAATTCAGTAGGCAGTTCTATTTTTTCTGAAGGAAGATCCTCGATGGGAATAAAATCCTCTGTTTCACCGCTGAATTCCAGCTCGGGAAGAATCACTTCTTTTTCTTTGGGAGTAGCCGGTGTTTCCTCTTTTTTTGCTTTTTGGGGTTTCGGTTTCGCAGGTGCTTCAGCTTTCACTTCCTCTTTTACGGTTTCTTTTGTTTCCGTTGCAGGTTGTTCTTCTGTCTTGGCTGTTACTTTCTTGCTACCCGGCTTGCGTCCTCTTTTTTTAGGTGTTTTTTCTTCCGCGCTTGCCTCGGCCACGGCTTCCGTTGGAGGTGTTACCGCTGCCGGAGCAGCTTCTTTTACCGTTTCGGCAGTTGCGGAGGCAGGTTGCGGGGTATTGGCCTCCAGCTTCTGTGCCTTGTCTTTGGTGGCAGTATATACTTTGTCACCCTCTTTTTTAACGTTGATACGTGATCTTTTGCGTGGCTGACCTTCATTGGCTTTTTCCGCCGCTACTTTTTTGGTTGCTCCGACTATGGCTTGCTCGTCCAGAATTCTATAAACCAGATCTTCTTTTTTTAGAGAGTCTGTTTTCTTGATACCCAACTCTTTGGCAATCGATTGTAATTCCGACAAGTCTTTGTCGTTTAATTGAATAATGTTATACATAGAGTATAGTTATTAGTAATATATTTCTTTATAATCTTTTTAATGGTATAATTAAGGAGCGCAATCTACACAAAAATGTGTTAGAAGAGGGAAATGCACTCATAATTACGATTATGGGATTGATGTTGTTTTGATTGTTATCAGGAAGTAAACAGACTTTCCCGGATAGGGGGCAGACGTATTTACCGAGGACAAAAGTAGATATTTTTTTTTAATCTCATGCATATTACAGAAGTTTTTTTGCCGAATTTAATGAAATTAATAAAAAAAACGACGCTTGGAAACATCCTTTCTGTCTGTGAAAACCCTGATGTTAAATGAACGTAAAAATAGATCAGATTGTTCAGTAGAGTCTGCATGAAATAGCGGAAAAAGTACTAATTTAGCCCGTCAAATTTGATTTTTACTTAACTATAAATAGAGAAAAGATGAAAAAAGTGATTTTTACAGAAAAGGCTCCTGCCGCTATAGGTCCTTACAGTCAGGCAGTTGAAGTGAATGGTATGGTATTCCTTTCAGGTCAGCTTCCTGTTGATCCTGCTACCGGTGAATTTGTTCCGGGCGGAGTGACTGAACAGACTACCCAGGTTTTTGAGAATATCAAGAATGTATTGGCAGAAGCCGGTCTGACTACCGCTAATATCGTAAAAACAACCGTGTTTTTGGCAGATATGTCTTTGTTTGCTGAAATGAACGCTGTTTATGCCAAGTATTTCGAAGGGGATTTCCCTGCCCGTTCTGCTGTAGCTGTTAAGGCTTTGCCGAAAGGAGCATTGGTGGAAATTGAGAGCATTGCAGTGAGATAATGAGTCTCTCACCACAGATTGCACGGATTGATACAGAACGTTTCTATTGAAGATCAATGTCTTTTATATGGAACCTGTGTCAATCAGTGTAGTCTGTAGCGAGTGACGGTGGAGGGGGAATCATAAAAACAACTGATTGACAGATAGCGTAGAAAAGTGGAATATGAAACAACTGGACAAGTGGCAATGGTCCACATTAATATTATCTGCTATACTGGTAATGGCATTTTCAGTCTTTATTTATCGGTATGAGCCTTTTAAATCCGGATTCGAGATTACCGACCAGCTGGGGGGTAATATTTTCCCTGCAACCATTCTTTCTACCGCAACCACAGATGCCAATTTAATCGTACCGGCCGATTCCGATTATATCGGAAATCCTAAATCCTGTATCGCCATCCGGCTGAAGAACAGTTATGCCAATAGCAAATTGCGTATAGAAGTGGCCGAGACTCCTTTTTTCTCTCAGTCCGTATCCGAGTTTATTTTACCCCGGGCGGGGAAAGAATATCTGGTTTTCCCGGATATTATATGGAACTATCAGGCTTTGCGTGATAATAATCAGGCAGTGCCCGTTAGCATCTCCGTCAAGGTGGAATTGAATAAGAAAGAGCTTCCACAGCGTTTGAAAACCATTTCGATGCGCAGTATTAACGAGTGCCCTTTGGGATACGTGGACGATAAAATGAAGTTTCACGATACGGGAGAGTTCTTTGCAGCCTATGTCAACGAGGAGCATCCGCAGATTGACAAATTATTGCGTGAGGCCTTGGATACACGTATCGTCAATCGCTTTCTTGGGTATCAAGGTAATGCCCGCCAGTCGGAGAATGTGGACAAACAGGTCTATGCATTGTGGCATGTGTTGCAGAAGCGGAATTTTAAGTATAGCTCCACCACCAATACCAGTCTTTCGTCCAATGTGGTTTATACACAGCGCGTCCGTACTTTGGACGATGCGTTGGAATCCTCGCAGATCAACTGTGTGGACGGCAGCGTGTTGCTGGCTTCACTGATGAAAGCCATCAATATCAATCCGATCCTGGTGCGTATTCCGGGACACATGTTTGTGGGTTATTACACAGACAAATCGCATAAGAATATGAACTTTCTGGAAACCACGATGATAGGGGATGTGAATCTGGATGATTTCTTTCCGGACGAGAAGCTCGATTCTACCATGGTAGGCAAATCCCAGAACCAGATGTCGAAACTGACCTACGAGAAATCAAAGGAATACGCTACGAGGAAATACCGGGAGAATGACTCCCTGATACATTCGGGTAAAGTGAATTATATGTTCCTGGAGATAGATAAAAAGACCCGTGCGCAGGTACAACCTATCGGTAAATAAATTTGTTGTATGGATATGGAACTTATTTATATATATCATAGTGGATTCGCCTTGTTGGGCGATGGCTTTACCGTAATCATGGATTATTACCGTGATTCGGAGGATGGACAGGCGCAGGCGGATTTGAACCGGCTGATGGATGGGACTTTCAGCCATCAAGAGGCCGGGATGCCGGAGGGAATCGTACACGGCGAATTATTGCGGCGTCCCGGAAAACTGTACGTGCTGGCCAGCCATTTTCATCCGGATCATTTTAATAAAGAGGTATTGCAATGGCGTGAACAGCGGCCGGATATCGTCTTTATTTTCTCGAAAGACATCTTGCGTCATCGCAGGGCGCAGAAAGAAGATGCTATTTGGTTGAAAAAGGGAGAAGAGTATAAGGATGAAACATTACGTGTGCGTGCTTTCGGTTCCACGGATGTGGGAGTTTCGTTTTTGCTTCAAGCAGGTGGAAAGAAGATTTTTCATGCCGGTGATTTGAACAACTGGCATTGGATGGACGAGAGTACCGAGGCGGAGTGGAAGGGAGCCGAGAAGAATTTCCTGCATGAACTGGACGATCTTTACGCCTATACGCCCGAAGTGGATGTGGCCCTGTTTCCCGTTGATCCCCGTTTGGGAAAAGAATATATGCGGGGTGCCGGACAGTTTGTAACAAAGATAAAAACTCATATCTTTGTACCCATGCATTTCACACCGGAGTATGCCAGGGCAAATGCTTTCCGCGACTTTGCCGAAGCGCATGGAGTGCGTTTTGTGTCATTGACGCATCGCGGACAAAAAATAGAGATTGAATAACAAAAGAGTAACACAATATGAAAATAAAAGGAAGATTTGACCATTTCAATATCAATGTAACTGATCTGGACAAGAGTATCAAGTTTTATGAAACAGCATTAGGCCTGCATGAGTCTCATCGCAAGGAAGCTTCGGACGGTTCCTTCGTGCTGGTGTATATGGCCGATGACCACAGCAGCTTCTTGTTGGAACTGACCTGGCTGCGCGACCATACCCAGCCATACGAATTGGGTGAGAACGAAAGCCATCTGTGCCTGCGTGTGGAGGGTGATTATGACGAAGTTCGTAAATTCCATAAGGAAATGGGGTGCGTTTGCTTCGAGAACACCGCTATGGGCTTGTATTTCATCAATGATCCGGATGATTACTGGATTGAGATATTGCCGGTGAAGTAAAACAATCGTTTCCGTTAGTAATGAATTAAAAAGATAGAGACTATGAAATACATTTCTCCCGGTGGCTGGTTCTCATTGGAATACCCGATGGGCTGGCACGAGTTTGAAGATACAGAAGAGAGTTTTTTATTCTATAATCCCGACCGGTGGAGCGGTAATTTCCGCATATCGGCTTATAAGGATGAAGCGGCTGACTATGGTTCGCAGTGCATCGCATACGAATTGAAAGAAAACACCTCTTCCGCTCTGGTGAAAGTGGGCAAGTGGGACTGCGCCTATAGCGCGGAAACTTTTCAGGAAGAAGGCGCCTGGTACACCACTCATATCTGGGTGACAGGAGAGGGGGATCTCTCTTTCGAATGTTCTTTTACCGTGTCCAAAGGAGGAGACAAGCATCCGGCAGAAGAAATCATCCGGTCTTTGCAGATCCGCAAAGAAGGTGTCAGCCACCCGCGTGAGATTATTCCGATCCGTGTTTTGGAAATAGGGGAGGTGAACACCGCTTTTGAGTGGGCTTCTGCCACGATTAAAAAGCAACTCACCAAGGATTTCACTGCATCGGAGAGCGATATTGACAGCATACAGCAGGTGATGGACAGCGGACGTTTCCAGACGCAGCAGCGTATGGCATGGGAGAACTTCGGTATTGCCTTCGGAACCATTCTGGTGAATGAGATGGAAGGTCTGGAATGGGTGACCGTTGTAGAGGGCCGGAAAGAATATCCCGCCTTGCAGTTTATGCGTTCGGACATGGTGCTGGATCCTGCCGCATTGGTATGGGAGAAAGCTAAAAAGGGACTTCCCTGCACCTTGAAATCTGAATTCAGGAAAATTAAGCGTGAGGCGGAAGCAGTGTTGGATGATTTAAATAAATAGACAGATAATGACCCCATATATGCAAGTAGACGGGCTTACCAAATCATTCGGTGACTTGGTATTGTTCCGGAAGATTTCATTTGGAGTGGCCGAAGGACAGCGCATCGGCCTGATAGCAAAGAACGGTACAGGCAAGACCACCTTACTTAATATCATAGCTGGTAAGGAAGGATATGACGAAGGAAGCATCGTCTTCCGCCGTGATCTGCGTGTGGGCTATTTGGAGCAAGATCCCCATTATCCCGAAGAACTGACCGTGCTCGAAGCCTGTTTCTATCACGGAAACAGCACGGTGGAACTCATCAAAGAATATGAAAGCTGCATGGAAACCGAAGGCAATCCGGGACTGGAAGACCTGTTGGCACGGATGGAGCACGAAAAGGCATGGGATTATGAACGGAAGGCGAAACAAATCCTTTCGCAGTTAAAAATCCGTGACTTCAACCAGCAGATCAAGCATCTTTCCGGAGGCCAGTTGAAACGGGTCGCTCTGGCGAATGTGCTGATAACCGAGCCCGATTTCCTGATTCTGGACGAGCCTACCAACCATCTTGATCTGGATATGACCGAGTGGCTGGAGGGGTATCTCGGCCGGGGGAACATCAGTCTGCTCATGGTGACGCACGACCGTTATTTCCTGGACCGCGTCTGCTCTGAAATTATCGAGATAGATAATCAGCAGGTCTATTCATACAAAGGGAACTACAGCTATTACTTGGAAAAGAGGCAGGAGCGTATCGAGGCGACCAATGCCGAAATAGCCCGTGCCAATAACCTGTACCGCACGGAGTTGGAATGGATGCGCCGTATGCCTCAGGCACGCGGACATAAAGCGCGTTATCGGGAAGAAGCTTTCTACGAACTGGAGAAAGTGGCGAAGCAGCGTTTCAACGACGGCAATGTGAAACTGGATATGAAAGCCTCCTACATCGGCTCCAAGATTTTTGAGGCGGATCATCTGTACAAGCGTTTCGGTGATTTGAAGATTCTGGAAGATTTCTCGTATATCTTTGCCCGTTATGAAAAGATGGGCATCGTGGGAAACAATGGTACGGGAAAGTCCACATTCATTAAAATACTGATGGGCGAACAGAAGCCGGACAGTGGAACACTGGATATCGGTGAGACAGTCCGTTTCGGTTACTATTCTCAGGACGGCCTGAAGTTTGACGAGCAAATGAAGGTCATCGATGTGGTGCAGGATATTGCCGAAGTCATCGAGTTGGGAAATGGCAAGAAACTGACCGCCTCCCAGTTCCTGCAACATTTTCTGTTCACCCCCGAGACGCAGCACAGTTATGTATATAAACTAAGTGGGGGGGAACGCCGCCGCCTGTACCTGTGTACGGTGCTGATGCGTAATCCCAACTTCCTGGTGCTGGATGAGCCTACCAACGATCTTGATATCATCACCCTCCAGGTATTGGAAGAATACTTGCAGAACTTCAAGGGCTGTGTCATCGTAGTAAGCCACGACCGCTATTTCATGGACAAGGTGGTAGACCACCTGCTGGTATTCAAGGGACAGGGAGACATTCGTGACTTTCCGGGTAACTACTCCGATTATCGTGACTGGCGTGAGGCGAAAGAGCAGCGCGACAAAGAGGCGGAAAAACCAAAAGAGGAAAAGACCGCCCGCGTGCGCCTGAATGACAAGCGGAAGATGTCCTTCAAGGAAAAGAAAGAGTTCGAACAGCTGGAACAGGAAATAGCCGGGCTGGAGCAGGAGAAAGCCGATATAGAAGCCGCCCTTTGCAGCGGTACGCTGGGAGTGGAGGAGCTGACGGAGAAGTCCAAACGATTGCCGGAACTGAATGATTTGATTGATGAAAAGACCATGCGCTGGTTGGAATTGAGCGAGATAGAAGGATAGAATAACCGGAGGTGCAACAGTGTACCTGATGCCATATTGCTATATTCGTTTTGAATAACAAAACCATAATATTTTAAAGAAATATGGCATCCATTAAATTGAAATTCCGCCCATCGAGCGTAAAAGGAAAAAAGGGCGTATTAAATTATCAAATTATTCATTACAGACTGACACGGCTCATCAAGACTTCTTATCAGATCATGCCCTTCGAGTGGGACGACTCCACCGGCAGTCTGCTTATTCCAACACAGTCTGAATGTAAAGCGCGTCTTCTGCTGATACGTGACCATACGAATTGGGAGATGACGCGGTTACAAGGTATTATCAATGACCTGGAGCGAACCGGAGTGGAATATACCATTGATGATATCGTGGCTTTTTTCCGGAAAATCCCCCCTATGGAGAGTGTGTTCAAATTCATGCAACGGTGTATCAATAAACTGGAGCGGCAGAAAAGGGGACGGACGGCAGAAGGTTATACCTCGACAATGAACAGCTTTATCCAATTCAGAAAGAATGAGGACTTGAGTTTTGAAGCCTTTGATTCGGAACTGATGGAGATGTATGAAGCCTATCTGAAAGAGAAGGGATTGGTAAAGAACAGTACTTCCTATTATATGAGAATCTGGCGGAGTGTGTATAACCTGGCTATAGAGCAAGGCTACACCACCGACAAGAAACCTTTCAAACATGTCTATACCGGCATAGACAAGACTGTAAAACGGGCCGTTCCCTTTAAAATCATCAAAATGATCAAGGAGCTTGATTTATCATTCGAACCCCAGCTGGAGCTGGCAAGGGATATATTTCTTTTCAGTTTCTATACCCGGGGCATGTCGTTTATTGATATGGCACACTTGAAGAAGAGCAATCTCCAGAATGGAATTCTGACATACAGCCGGAAAAAGACCGGGCAGCGGCTGACTATTCTGTGGGAGGAGCTGATGCAGGAGATTGTGGATAAATACAAGGATGACAGTTCCGAGTACCTGCTGCCTATCTTGCGGTATTGTGATATAAATGACCGCAAGCAATATAAACTGAGGGCCAAGCAGATAGGACGGGGCTTGAATAAAATAGGCTTGCGGCTGGAATTAAAGGCGCCGTTGACTTTCTATGTGGCGCGCCATAGCTGGGCCAGCATAGCGCAGGACAGGAAGGTGTCTACAGACATCATCCGCGAAGGGCTGGGGCACGATAATGAAAAGACCACTCATATTTATCTGGCCTCCATCTCCACTTCACAGATAGACAGAGCCAATCAGATCATTTTAAAAGGGTTGTAACTTTATTTGTATCTCAGGATATTTTGTTCAAGAAAAAATAATTCTACATTGCTGGCGAAACAGCGATGTAGAATATCATGCGGGCTGGCTGTACAATAGAGAAATACTGTGTGACTTCGTGTGATATCTAATTTAGGATAATTTATTTTTTATCATGAACAAGTGTGATAAATCTGAAAATCAGCTGTTTGATAGCATGATTCGTTTTATAAAAAATGGGGTTCTCTTAGTAAGAGATCCCCATTTGGCTGCAAAAGTAGCTATAATTCCCAATAAATGGAAATCTTTTGTTGTTTTAAAATGCTTTTAACAAGAAATGTATGAGAATTGTTCGTAAAATGTTATGAATTGCGATGTGTATGTTTCACATTATCAGCAAATTAAAGAAGAATGGGGATCTCTTACTAAGAGAACCCCAAAAATGAAGCTTCAACAAGCCTTCATTTTAGAAGTATAAATGATAAATAATTTATGTTTTGATGCAAATCTGTAATGATGCGGATTTGGGTACTGAATACTCCTTTCCGCAGAATCAAAACATAACGGGTAAAGCGCCTAGGTTACTGCCATGCAGTTCAATCGCTTCCTGCCCAGACCAGGGGTCAGATCTGATAACCACGTCACAGACGGGGGAAGAGAAAGAATATCCTGACCACAAGTGGTATTATATGTTCCTGCGCAACAGAGAGCTGAAACGCTATATCGAAATCTTTACCGGCAGGAGGGCTGTGACTATTAATACCCGGTCTGGCATAAAGGAAGAAAGGCATTTCTGCTTCAAAGTGTTTTCATATACCTCTGCTGATCATAAAAGACGTTTTGAACAGTGTCCTTATAGCAAGGAAGAGTATGCAGCCCATCGGGAGTCCGCATTTGCCGTAAAAGAGGCTTTCGCGACAGGCTCTGTACAGAAGTTGAACGCTTTGACGAATGAAAAGGAAATCACGGGTGATGGTTATCTGTTTGTATGTGCCCCGTTGGATGAATTGAATCTCATCCTTGCCCATCTGTTCCCCCGGCAATATCTTGCAAAAGACCGCAATTCCTATAGCATGGCTGTTATTCCCCATAGACAGATGGAAGAATTTATTTATCTGTATGAATCCATGCCTTATAACATTGAACTGATGGATAAGCCTCTTGAGGAGTATATTCAGAAAAAGCAGAAGATACGTATTACGGGTGGTGTCTTTCAAGGGAAGGAGGGGTGTATCATGCGTCTGCATCGGAATACCAAGCTGGTGTTTGCTTTTGGTAATATGACGGTGGCTATTAGTTATCTTCAGGCTTTTCCGTTTGAGAAGGTGGAGTAGTGGTCTATCGGTAGCCAAGCTTTCTTTCAAACAATTGGGATTAAGGAAATTAATTTATTCCTTTGTGACCGGAGTTAAAAATAGAAACAGAAAATCATGACTTCTTTGCCACATGGAGGTATTGGACAGATGCCCTGCCAAACTTCAGAGCAGGATATTCGATAAAGCGTTTTCCACGGCTGAGATAGCCCATTACAATCCTGTGGAACAGCGTAGTTATGAGGAGAGTCTGAACCGGTTCTTATCAATGTGGTAAGAACCACTGAACGTAAAGGTATGGCGAAAGACATGGCCGAAGGAAGGTATAGAGAAAGGTAAATTGGAGGATGCTGAGAATTATCTTCGTTTTTTGGGGGGCCGAAGTGATATCACAAGCTAGCGAATTGCCTTTAGAGATAATAAATAATATCAAAATCTAAGTGAGCAGTCATTTCAAAAATAATGTATTTGCTTATTTGAATGATAGTTCTTATTCAATCAATAATTCCATTGCCGAACGTTTTATCTGCCTATTGGCTGGTGAGTGGCAGAACTCGTTGTTCTTCGGAAGTGACAGGATAGTCCGTGTCTCAGCGGTATATCATACCATCATCTCCACATGTAAGATACAGGGTGTGTCTGTGCTGGATTATTTCAAGCGATTTTTCAGCTAATTTGTTAAAGGAAGTAGGGATTATGAACATTTGTTACCCTTGACAATCGGGCTGAACTAACAACAAAACTTAAAAATCAGTATCCTTTTTGACGTTATTTATTAGGAAACCGCCTTATAGCGGCTTTCTTTGGGGTAACGTCAATATTGGACGCTAACTGCTTACAAAAGGATTTGATATTTCTTTTTATGACAGATATTTCAGCAAATAATACTCGAATAGCAAAAAATACATTGTTGCTTTATTTTCGAATGTTGTTTATGATGATTGTGAGTTTATATACTTCACGGGTCGTATTGAACGCATTAGGAGTGGAAGATTTCGGTATATATAATATAGCGGGAGGAATTATTACTATGTTTTCTTTTCTTAATAGTGCGATGTCTTCTTCTACACAACGTTATATTACATTTGAGTTAGGTAAAGAGGATCATCGACAGTTACATAAAGTTTTTCGAACTAGTGTGAATATTCATTTGCTGATAGCACTGTTTATCTTGATTTTAGGAGAAACAGTAGGTCTTTGGTTTCTTTATGAGAAAATGATAATTCCTCCTGCTAGAATGTATGCTGCCTTTTGGGTCTATCAGTTTTCTGTTATTAATATGATGGTTATGATTATAAGTGTTCCATATAATGCTACTATTATTGCACATGAAAAGATGTCGGCTTTTGCTTATATATCATTGGCAGAAGTTTTATTGAAGTTAGGCATTGTTTATTTATTATATCTAACACAATATGATAAACTTATATTTTACACAGCTCTTCTTTGTGGTATGCAGCTTCTAATTTGCATAATTTATAATTGTTATTGTAGGCATCATTTTGAGGAAACATGTTATGATTGGATATGGGATTCTAAGCTGTTTAAAGAGATGATAGGTTTTGCAGGCTGGAATCTATGGGGAGGGTGTGCTTTTATTTTTTTTACTCAAGGTTTGAATATCCTATTGAATATGTTTTTTGGACCCGTTGTTAATGCTGCTCGTGGAGTAGCAGTACAAGTACAGGGAGCAGTTGTTCAATTTTCTACTAATTTTCAAACAGCTTTAAATCCTCAAATAACAAAATCTTATGCAATAGGGGATTTTATATATATGCATAACCTTATTTTTCGCAGTTCTAAATTTACGTTTTTATTACTAGCTACTATATCTTTCCCTCTTATACTTGAAACGGATATGATATTGAGAGTATGGCTTAAAATAGTTCCTGATTATACAGTGGCATTTGTCAGATTGATGCTTGGAATCACTATTATAGATGCAATGGCAGGTTCACTTATGGTGGCTGCTCAAGCTACTGGACGTATTCGTTTTTATCAATCGATGGTAGGTGGTGTATTACTTTTCATTGTACCTATTTCATATATAGTATTAAGGTTAGGAGCGGCACCTTGGAGTGTATTTGTGGTCCATTTTTGTATTTGCATTTTTGCTTTTATAATACGTTTGCTTATAATTCGTTCTATGATACATTTATCGCTCTATCGCTATTTTCATCAAGTTGTGTTACGCTGTTTGTGGGTATTGCTATTAGCAACCCCTTTACCAATCGTATTGTTTTATGTATTACCTAATACTTTCGTAGTAAATATTTTCATTTGTGTTATTTGTGTTTTTATGATGCTGCTATTTTCATATTTTGTGGGTTTAACAGTTAATGAAAAAGTGTATTTTGAAAAAAAAGTAATTTTTTTAAAGAATCGGTTTAAAGAATTTCGTAATATATAGATTATACTTTGTGTTGTTATGTAAAAATATTATCGTATGTGTACCATTTTTTTACTGTGTGTGCTATTAGTGTTTATATATATTGATATTGTGAAAATTATAAGATTTAAATTCATTAAGAAGATAAAGCTAATAGGAAATGTCAACGATGAAATATATTTTCAAAGCGTGTATTTGGCAGCATTGAAAATGGCAAAAAAGAGAAGTGTATATATGAGGCTACAAAAGCCCGATATATTTATTGTAGAAATAAAAAAAATGCTTCGAATGATTAAGAGGAAAATGTATCGTAGTTATCGAAATGATAATTGGAAATATGGTTGGAATAAAGGTTTTCTTTTTATAGGATTAACAGATAGTTCTTACTATGGTAACATAAAAATAGATGATGTGAAAAAATATTTCGATAAATATTATATAGAAGAAAATGGGACACCACGATTTGATTTTATAAATGTCCATCAAACACCTTTTGCTCTTGCTGCATTATCTTTATTTCAACAAACGAGAGAGATTAAATATGAGATATTTTGTAGATATGTATATAATAAATTACTTTCTTGGCAAGATAAGAATGGTCTATTGCCTTATTTTGCTAATACAAAAAGTGAAATAGATTTTTATTTTGTTGATCAATTAGGAATGTATGTCCCTTTTCTAGTAAGATATGCAAAAGAATTTGATGATAAGAATGCTTATGCAATAGCAAAGAAAAATCTGGATTATTGGATAGATTACGGTTTAGATAAATCAGGTTTACCTTTTTATAATGTGAAAAATAATATCGGATTGGGTATAAATAGTTGGGGGCGTGGATGTGCTTGGTTTATATTAGCTTTAATAGAATTTATACAGATAGATTCATATTATTTAAATATAGCATATCAGTTGTTGAAAACATTAGAAAAACTAGAATTGAGAAATAATACATGGGCTCAATTTATGGGAGAGTCATTTGATATTGATTCTTCTGCAACTATACCCATATTACTTCTTAAAAGTTATTTAGATATTAATGTTGATATTTTGGAAGTTTTAAAAAAAATGACAGATAGAGGAGGGCAAATAATTTATTGTAGTGGAGAAACTTGTGGAATGATTAGATTCTCAGAACTTTTTGGCCCTAGTGATTTTATACAAGGAATAACACTTATATTATTGAATAGAATAAACTCTTACAATCAAAAAGCTTAGTATTTATGAAGATTGGTATTATAACTATTTGGCAATCGAATAATAATTATGGTCAGCTTTTGCAGCTTTGGGCATTACAGCACTACCTTAAAATGCAAGGCCATAATCCTTTTCTTATCAGATACGATGTAAATGCTGTTTGTCAAAAAAAAGAGAGGCTAAGAAGAGTTGTTAGGGTTTATACTTTAGTATCTAAGATTATAAAACTATACTCGATTTTGAGAAATAGATATAATTTTTTTGTGGATAAAAAAAGAAAATTTGATGAATTTAAAGCTAAGCATATACAAAGTACTGATATAGTATATTATGGCTTGACAAAAATACAACAAAATCCTCCTCAAGCAGATTGTTATATTACAGGAAGTGATCAAGTATGGGCTCAACTTCTTGATAATATTAATAATGAAGGCTTTTTCTTAAATTTTGGTTCGTCACAGATAAAAAGAATTTCGTATGCAGCGAGTTTTGCAATGACTTCTTACCCTCAAGAACTTAAAAAAAAATTAAAAGAAAAGTTATCCATATTTAGTGCAATATCTGTAAGAGAAAGTAGTGGCGTTGAGATATGTAAAGAGTTAGGTTATAATGTCAGTTGGGTACTGGATCCAACTTTTCTGTTAGAGCAAAGTGATTATTTATCCTTAAAATTAAAAAATAAAAATTCAAGCCCTTATGTTTTTGTCTATTTTGTAAATATTAATAGTAAAGAGAATATATATTGGAAAGAAGTAAAAAAGTATTTGCATCAACAAAATTATGCGATATATATGACTAGCGCATCTGGATACAATAATAAAAGAATACATTTTAGTGGGTGCAGATATTTATATCCAACAATTGAGGAATGGCTTTCTTTGATTTATTATTCTCAGATAATGATTACTAGTTCTTTTCATGGAGTGGCTTTGTCTATAATTTTTAATCGAGAATTTGTCTTTTTTCCGCTAGGAGGTGCATATAGTGAAGGGAATAATAGAGTGACAGACTTGTTGACTTTATTGGGCCTAACAGAAAGGATAATTTATAGAAAATCAGATCTTATATATATTCTATCAAAAAAGATAGAATGGCATTCTGTCAATCGAAAGTTGGACAGCTTGCGAAAAAAATCAAAAAACTTTTTATCAGTTTTGGATGATGAGAACTTTATATATTGTAATAATACGAATCTTCAATAGAATAAAGAACGTATATAGAAAAAGGCATTCAACTTTTATTTGGAAAATTAGTGATACGGCTGAATGGGTATATATATCATATTTAACGGATATATTCTATTATCCTAATGATAACCGGTTATTGAGTAGTCACCAAAACAGAAGAGAAGCTTTGATTATAGCCAAAGTTTTTAACCAGCTAGGATTTAATATTTATATTCAGGATCATGCATCAAAAAAAGAAATACCGAAAATAAAGTTCTCCATTATTTTTGGTTTGGAGCCCAATTTCTGCAATGCTTGTATAGCGAATCCTCAATCTATTAAAATTTATTATGCTACAGGGGCTTATTATGAACATCAAAATAAGCAAATACAAAAAATGACTGATTATGTAAATGTAACTTATGATGCTCATATTCCATACCAACGGTTAGTGACTCCTCATAAATCCATAGAATTAGCTGATTATATTTTACAGATTGGGAGTAGTTATACAATTCTTACATATCCTCCTATTTGTCAATCTAAAATAGAGCTTATACATCAGAGCTCTCAATCTAAAGATTGTTATTTAAAGAAGAAATATGCATGTGATAATGAATATTTTTGTATGGCTAGTGGAGGTAATATATTGAAAGGCATTTCATTACTTATAGAATATTTTTATAACCATCCTGAACGTACTATAAATATTGTAGGACCTATAGATAAATTATTTTATAGATCAATGAAAAGAAAAATTAGCCCCAATATTAAATTATGGGGATTTATGGATATTAATAGTGATGAATTGACTGCGATAATTGATAGATGTAATTTTTTAATATATCCTTCAGGTTCAGAAGGAGGATGCCCTGGTGCAGTTATAAATTCTATGAAAAAAGGATTAATTCCTATTGTTACTCCATGGGCTGCTTTTGATGGTATTGAAGAATATGGTTTTTTGATGGATACTTGGAGTATAGATGCGATATCTATGGGAGTTGCATGGAGTCTTACTTTGGATCCTGTAAAGATAGAAGAGATGAGTTGTAAGTGTCAATTGTATATTGAACACAATTATGGAATAAGACAGTTCGAAAATGAGTTTTTTCAATATATTCGTAAAATTATATCAGTAAGATAGTGATAGTACAAGAACGAGATGTCCATTTTAATGTAAATAATGTTCTTATTGCTCATTGGAACAGAATGTTTCTAGGCATTTATGTTTTTGAAATGGGAAATATGTTCTATGAGTTTATTTTTAGGGATAATTATTTGTGTAGGTTAATGTCTTTAGTTGGGATATGTATTTTGATGTATTCTTTTATATGTGTCCCCAAACGACTTCCATTTAGCAAAAATCCTGGTATTTGTATAATTGCAATTTTGTATATATGTGTTAGCTTGATTACAATATTTAGAGGAGCTCTTCAGAGTAAAATTGGAGATTTAATAATTTCTCCTCAGTATTTTTGGCAATATGTGTTACCTTTTGCTGTCTTTTTGAAAATACCTAGAAATTATTTTGAGATACTGTATAAATGGTGTCTTATTTATGTAATAACAGCACTATGCTTTTGCATATATAATTTTCAAGATTTTTATATAGATGCTACAGCTATTGTTAATAGTATGGTTGGCTGGGAAAGCTATGTATTGAATAGGCCTCAAATACCATGTCAGTTAGCACTGCCTATATGTATATATTTTTTTTCATGGAAGAATATAAATAATGTTGGTAAAATGATAATTGTCGTTACTCTTATACTGGCTTTATGTGCTGCTTTGTTTGCAGGTAGAAGAAGTGTAGCTGCAAGTTTGCTTTTCTTTGTTTTAATTTCTATTATTATATATCTAAGAAGAAAGAAAATGAAATTTTTGTTTTTAATGTTACTTTTCCTTTCGCTTTTTTACATAAAAATGGATTATTTGCTAGAAACATTAGAAGACACCTTTGTGGTTTTGTTTGATAGGATAGATGCAGATACAAGATCAGGGGTGGAAGATGATTTTTTTAGGGACTTTAAAGGTGTTGAAGAATGGCTTTTTGGTCGAGGAATGGATGGAACTTATCGTAGTCCATCTGTAGCAGAGTTAGATACGATGAATAGACGGGGTATTGAAACAGGGTACCTGAATATTATATTACATGGAGGATTATTTTTGCTATTTCCTTATATTATTATATTGCTTTATTCAGTAATAAATAATGTTGCTCGAAGAAAGGATTCTTATTTTTCTTTGAGCGTTATTGTCTATATTATTTTTCATTTTGTTTGGTTGTATCCATCAGGTACGCCTAAATTAAATTTAGAGTATTTTGTCTTATGGAATTTTATAGCAATTTCATATCTTACTCCAGATTATTTTAATAATGACTACTAATTAAATTTTTATAGTTTTACAAATATGAGAATTTTGTATGATTATCAGGCTTTTTTAATGCAATCTCATGGTGGCGTTTCTAAATGTTTTGTGGAACTTATTTCTAATTTGCCTGATCATGTTCAATTTCAAATTGGGATAAGGGAAAGTGATAATATTTATTTGGAAGAAAGTGGCTTAGTTCCCAATTTATGTAAATGTAGTAAGACGGTAAATAATTTTATATTCAATCATAATTTTAGAGGGAAGAACCGTCTTTTTAATTGGATTAATGCAAATATACATTTTTATCGTTCTTCTCTAAATATAAATAGAAATTATGCTATAGAATTGATTAAACAGACTGACTACGATGTATTTCATCCTACTTTCTTTGATCCTTATTTCCTGAATGTATTAGGAAATAAGCCTTTTGTTTTAACTGTTCATGACATGATGCCTGAATTATTTCCACAATATTATTCTACTAATGATGGGCAAATTATTAATAAAAGACTTTTGTCTCAGAAGGCAAGCCATATAATAACAGTTTCCGAACAAACAAAAAAAGACTTGATTCGTATCCTTCATATACCAGATGATAAGATATCTGTAGTATATCATGGTTCACCCATTAATAGAGGGAAATTTTTTCCTGCTATTATTTCAGGTAAATACTTGTTATATGTAGGAGGACGTTTTACTTATAAAAATTTTCTCTTGTTTATTAAAAGCTTTGCTGAAATATCACAGTATTATTTAGACTTAAAAGTCGTATTTACCGGTGAGCCTTTTACTAAAAAAGAGATGAAGCTTATGAAGTCATTGAATATTTATGATAGGGTCATACATTTATTTGTTAATGACTCCCAAATGTGTAATTTATATCAACATGCCACAGCTTTCATATATCCTTCTTTATATGAAGGATTTGGTTTGCCTATCTTAGAAGCATTTACGAATGAATGTCCTGTGTTGCTGAATAAAAAAAGTTGTTTTCCTGAAATAGCAGGAGAGGCTGCATTATATTTTTGTTTGGATGATTTTGAAAATACTCTTTCTCCGGTTTTAATGGATTTTTTGAAACATGAGGAGAAATACAGTGGTATGTTGAGAAAGAGAGGGAGAGAGCGATTAAAATATTTTTCTTGGAAAGATTCGGCGAATCGTTTATCTGCTATTTATGAGTCTGTCCTATAATTAAATAACATAGAAAATCAATATGAAAAATATTGGAGTAAGTATTATAACTGTTGTATATAATAACATTCGCGGAATAGAAAGAACAATTCAATCAGTATTAAATCAAAGTTATAATAACATTGAATATATAATTATAGATGGTGGTAGTACAGATGGTACATTGGATGTTATAAAAAGATATGAAAATAGGATATCGTATTGGATAAGTGAAGCAGATGAAGGTATTTATAATGCAATGAATAAAGGCATTTTGAAGGCTCATGGCTCTTTTTTGAATTTTATGAATTCTGGTGATACTTTCGTTACATCTACTACAATTGAAAGGCTTATTGAAAGATATGAAAAGGGAGATAAAATAATTTATGGTAATATTTTAAAATGTTATGATAGAAGAAAAGAAAGAACATTTGGAATAGTATCATCTCATCCTGATATTATTGATTTCTATAAGAATATGATAAACCATCAGGCAGCGTTTATATCAAGGGAACTCTTTGAAAAATATGGATTATATGATGAAAAATATAAATTGGCATCTGATTGGTTTTTTTTTCTTAAAAGTTGTAGGAATTAATCAAGAAAAAATTAGATATTGTAACATAGACGTCGCAAATTTTATGATGGATGGCATTAGCTCTATGATGCCACTAAAATACATGGAAGAACAAAGAGAAATAAGGAAAGCATTATTTAAAGGTTACGATGTCCTTTTTTGTGAATTAGCAGAATATAGACAATCTAGCATAATACGTTTTTTAATTAAAATAAGGATGTATTTAGGAAGTCGAAATGTAGGTGATAAAATTCGTTTTGTGAGATCTATTTTTGAAGGAAGATGAAACCATTGGTTAGTATTATTACTGTTGTTTTCAATGATAAAAATATTATTAAAACAATAGAGTCAATCATTCCATTTTTAAATGATAAAGTGGAAGCTGTTATTGTTGATGGTAATTCTACGGATGGAACACGTGAATTGATACAAAAATATGCAGATAGAATAAAAATATTAAGTGAAACTGATAAAGGTATATATGATGCTATAAATAAGGGTGTATCCTTGGCATCAGGAACGTATATATTACATATAAATTCAGGAGATTATTTGTTGGATATTCCCATTGAGACTTTGTTGAAATGGCAAAATAACTCTGATGTAGTTGCTTTATCTTTTCCTGTATTGATGAATGGTAAGGATGTATTCTATCCTTCTTGGAATTGGAGGATGAGATTTAAAAATACGCTTCACCATCAAGGAACATTTTATCGTCGAAATATTGATTTTTATGATATCTCATATCGAGTGTTTGCAGATGCAGATCTTAATAAAAAATTATATAAGAGTAAATCTATAGTTAAGATATACACTATGCCTTGTGTTGCTAATCATTTGTGGAATGGAATTTCAACAGTTACTAATAATAGAAAAGAATGGTATCAGGTTATAATGAAACATTATGGATGGTTTTATTTGTTGATACATTTTGGGTACAGATTAATAGAAATTCTTTTGAGGAAGGAAAATAAAATGTAATGGGCGGTATATTCATATTTCTGTGTATTTGAATAAATAGAGTTATAGTAATAATACTATGGTTGAAAAATTATATTTATTTACGCTAGTTGTTAATTGCTGATTAAATGAAAAACTTATATTTATTTGATATTTGCGGAACTATTTATCGTTCTAATACGACATTTGATTTTTTGGAGTTTTACTTGAAAGAAAATAAACGTTTTAAACTTTATAGAACTATCTATAAATCTTTCTTTTGGAAGATTATTAATCGAGCTTTAAGGAGTTGGCTGCATTATGATTTGACAAGAACTTTGGCCCTTAGATTTTTGAAAGGAACTTCTTATAGTGAACTTAGTAAACAAGCAAAGTTATTTACTGAAGTCTATCTTTCTCAAGTGCGTAATATTGAAATTTATAATACGATTGAACATCTTATATCAATAGATAAATCGAAAGTGATACTAGTATCTGCTACTATTGATGTAGTAGCAGAAGCAGTTGCCGATTCATTGCATTGTGAACAATATTATAGTACTGCATTGGAATATAAAGACGGTGTTTGTACTGGCAAAATGGTGAAAGATTTATTAGGAAACAAATGCATGTTTCTAAATGAACAAGGAATTTTACACCAGATAAAAAGTTTTTTTACGGATGACTTGACCGATACCGATGTATTGGAATATTCTGAGATAAAAAATATTGTCTGTTATCCTAAAACTCAAAAACGATGGATAAAGTTAATAGCGCAAAAGAAATGGGAAGTAGCTATGTTGGAGTATTGATGTTTTATGTACCTGTATTGTATGCTATAAGAACACGTTTCTTAAAAAGGACAAAACTGGGAATATTTTTTTGGTTTGCTGAATATCTGTTTCCCGTATTATTGTCATTATTGTTGGCAAATATTGAACCGATATCTATTTTTCAAATGCTTTTGTCGGTTGTCTGTGTATATTGTTTTTATGAAATCGGGTACATTCAAAATGATTGTGAAACAATAAAAAAAGAGGAGAATCCCACTTTGAGGTTATCTGAAGATGAATTGAAAATATATGAGCGAAATAAGTGTAATATATATATGACAAGAGGCGTATTAGGTATTCTTTTTTCAATGTATTATATTCAGCAAGGCATTCCTATTTGCATTTTATTACCTGTATTGTGGGGGATCATTCCATTATATCTTTTATATAATAGTATGAGAAACAGACTTAATCAGTATTTGGTTCTTTTTTTAATGATCTATAGATATGGTGTTCCTTTTCTCTTATATACTCATTTTAGTTGGAACTGTTATTTATTACTTTTGATAATTATATCTTATCCTATTCCGACTTTTATTCAAATATGTGCTAAAGAGAAACGAGGGAGATGTGAAAAATGGGCTTTATTCTTTGTTGGGAGTTATAATAAGAGAGAGCTCTTTAGATTAAAGTTTTATTTGCTTTTAATAGTTGGGGTAGGTGTATTGGCTTTTTTGAATCAGGTACATTTATATTATGTAATCTTACCGATATATTTCTTTCTGTTTAGAATTGGTTCTTATTCAATGAGAAAAATATTATAATACTATGTGAATATTACATCTCGCGCTTAGCGTGTATCGGCTAGTGCAGGAGATCTTTATTGCTTATTTATAATTGCATATAATACAATGATAACAGTTTCTATCGTCACCTACAAGACGAATCTAGAAGAACTGTCCAAATGCTTGCAGTCACTAATCTCTTCTCTTGTTTCCCAAATTTATATTGTCGATAATTCCAACGAGCGGTATATTGCAGATTTCTGTCAGCAATACCCCAATGTGGTATATATTGGTAGTGAAAATGTAGGCTATGGAGCAGGGCATAATCAAGCATTGAGACAGGTACTCAACTCGGGTGGGAAATACCATTTGATTCTTAATTCGGATGTATATTTTGAACCTTCGGTTTTGGAATTTCTGGCAGCATATATGGATGCACATACGGATGTAGCACAAGTACAGCCCAATGTAGTATACCCTGATGGAGAGCAGCAATATACCTGTCGTCTTCTTCCCACACCTGCCAATCTGATTTTCCGACGTTTCCTACCTAAGAGAATGGTGGAGAAGATGAATATACGTTATCAACTAAAATTTGATGACCATAAGAAAGAAATGAATGTGCCCTATCATCAAGGTAGTTTCATGTTTTTTCGTTTGGAATGTTTTAAAAAAGTAGGATTGTTTGATGAAAGATTCTTCATGTATCCTGAAGATATTGATATAACTAGGAGAATGCACAGATGGTATCGAACTATGTTTGTTCCTAGTGTGACCATTGTACATGCTCATCGGGCAGCATCTTACAAAAATAAGAAAATGTTGAAGATTCATATGGTTAATATGATTAAGTATTTCAATAAGTGGGGATGGATAGTTGATAAAGAACGTTCTGCTTGGAACAGAAAGTTATTGGAAGAATTAGGATATAAAAAATAATATTTTCTATAATGAATTACTTTATTACAGGGGGTACCGGTTTCATTGGTACCCACCTCGCCAGTCTTTTGCACGAAGTGCATCCCGAAGCAAGAATTTACAACTTGGATATTGTAGAGCCGGGTACTCCATTACCGACAGTAAAAAATTATAAACCGGCTTTAAGAAAAGGGGAGGAACATGCAGCCACATTCATCTATTGTGATATACGCCAGCCGATAGAGCTGGAAAAAGTAAATATCACTCCCGATGATGTGATCTTTAACTTCGCCGCCGTTCATCGCACTCCCGGTCATCCCGATCTTGCATATTTTGAAACAAATATCCGTGGTGCGGAGAACGTATGTGCCTTTGCTGAACGGCATGGCATCCGGAAAATAGTTTTCACCAGTTCCATAGCCCCTTACGGTGCTGCCGAGGAACTGAAGGAGGAAACCACGCTGCCTATGCCCAACACCCCATACGGCATATCCAAGCTGGTTGCGGAAAAGATTCATCAGACTTGGCAGGCAGGAGGTGAAGGCCGCCAGCTTACCATTGTTCGTCCCGGTGTGGTGTTCGGACGGGGAGAGAACGGAAACTTTACGCGTCTGTATTGGGGCATTCGGGGGCATAAGTTTATGTACCCGGGGCGCAAGGATACCATCAAGGCCTGTATCTATGTGAAGGAACTGGTGCGGTTCATGCTTTACAGATTGGAACATCACGACAGTGGGGTGGAACTGTATAATTGCTGCTACGAGCCCGCCTATACGATAGAGCACATCGTAGAATCCATGAAAAGAGTGACAAATATGAAGGTAAAAGTTCCTTTCATGCCGGGATGGCTGATCATGACTGCTGCTGGTATAGCCGGAGCGTTAGGCTCTCCGATGGGCATCTGTCCGGCTCGGGTGAGAAAGTTGCAGATCTCCACGAATATCTGCGGAAAAAAACTGTCCGCTTCGGGCTACCGTTTCCGCTACACCTTTGAAGAGGCGTTGGCAGACTGGTACAAGGATAATGGTAACCTGTATCTGCAATGAGGAGGCTGATACTTTTTCTTTTGTTCTTTGTAATGATCGGTGAGGTACACGCCCAGTTCACCTACGGGACTACAGGGCTGCTGAATATGCCTACTGCCGATATGCAGCGTGACAAGACGTTCGTGTTTGGAGGTGGTTTTCTGGAGAAACATGCCACTCCTGCCCGTTGGACCTACAATACTTTCAATTATTATCTTGACATCACTATTTTCCCCTGGCTGGAAGTATCCTATATTTGTACATTGCACAAGGCCATGGAGGTTGATCCTGCATACGGTCCGGGCTTTTGGGTTTCTTCCACGTATGGAAAGTTTGTCAACCAGGACCGTAATTTTGCGGTACGTTTACGGCTGTGGAAGGAAGGCTGGTGGAAACCGTGGACCCCGCAAATTGTACTGGGTGCGAATGACGCTCTTAATAATTCGTGGACGGAGGGTAGCAAGATTGAAATGAGTTCGGCTACGGCAAATGGTTTTTACAGCCGCTATTATCTGGCTGTTACCAAGCATCTTTCCATGAAGGAGGTGGGAGAGTGGGGCTTGCATCTGGCATATGTTTATAACAGACGGAAGGATTACCCGTTAAACGGTCCCGCCATCGGTGCCAACTTCCGCTTCTCTCTGCCCCCGACTTCCTTTATCAACAAAGCAGTAAATAACTTGAATCTGATGGCAGAATACGATAGCAAATCGATAAATTGCGGCTTTGAGTACAGCTTCTGGAAAGATTACATCAACGCCATAGTAGAACTGAATCGTTGCAAATACTTTTCCGGTGGCTTAGTCTTCAAACTCCATCTGAAATAATAAAATAAAATTATCCGATTAGGAACTCTGCTGTTTCAGATAGGAATCACCTTTAGTAAATTTATTATTGCAAAAGCCTTGTACAAAGAAAAATAAATCGTATATTTGCGAAAACCTACTGGGAGGAGCAATATGAAAACAACATCTGAATACATTGCAATATTACGTAAATATATGGCTGAGAATGCTCATAAATATGGCATTGTCCACATGAGAATCTTCGGATCTGTGGCACGTGGCGAACAGACCGAGAGCAGTGATGTGGATGTGTGTGTGGAAGGCCGGCTCCATGGCTTTTTTGCTTTGGCAGGTATAAAGCAAGAGTTGGAAGAGTTGCTGGGCTGCAAGGTGGATATTGTACGCTTGCGCGATAAGATGGATTCGTTTTTACGTGAAAGGATACAAAAAGAAGGTATTTATGTATGATATCTTGATTGCTTTTCATATATTGGAACTGATACAGGAATCTTTAGAAAAGATAAGTATCCGTTTTTCGGGTATCTCGTGTCCGGATGATTTTCTATTGAGTGAAAGTGGCATGATGAAAATGGACAGTATCTGCATGAAACTGACTGCAATCGGGGAAAGCATTAAAAATCTGGATAAGCAGACAAATAAAGAACTGCTGGTTCAATATCCGGAAATTCCATGGAAGCATGTAATGGGTATACGTGATATAATAGTACATCATTATTTTGATGTAGATGCTGATGAAATTTATCGTATTTGTCAAGAAGATCTTACGCAATTGCAACAAGTGATAAAACAGATGCTGGATGACCTGAAGAGAAGCAAAACAAATCATACGTAAGGGCATCCTCCATGCAGCCTCCCCCAAAGAAGAAACTGCATGGTGATTGTCACTTTCTTTCTCATCTCTCCAAATACCCGAACACCCCCTCCGCATCAAAACACGGACAAGCCTTCGGGATACTTCCCGGCATATCCCTGTGCCCTCTAATCCGGACACCGGGAAAGATTTTCACCATCCGCATTAGCAACAAGATAAATTGTTCCGTCTGTTCCGGTGTCCGGGTATCGGCCGGATGCCCGTCCGCATCCAGACCACCCTCATAACAGATACCTATGCTGCAACGGTTCCAGGGGCGGCAGTGCGCACCCACTTCCAGCAGTTTGCGGTGCTGCGTCACACTTCCGTCACGACGGATATAAAAATGATACCCTACCGTGCGGAAACCGCGCGTCTTGTGGTCACGGAGCAGTTGCTCGGTGGTGTAATCCCGGGTGGAGCGTGTGGCGCTGCAATGAATCACGATATATTTTACAGAAGCGGGGGAAGCCATCATCGGACCGTCCTCCAGAGTGAGGAGAGTACGCTCGTTCGGGGCCTCTTCCTCACCGATTATCATAGGGAAAGTTTCTTGAATCATAGTTGAATTGAAATAAAGAATTAAAAATTGAAAAGTGTCATGCAATGGGTTAGGGGACTTTTTAAAAGAGAGTGGTGCAACTGGTTATGCCCAAGGCAGTGAGGGCAGCTACGGCGGCTTGGATAATGGCGCGCAGAATTTGCTGCCAGGTGATTTTATTTGAATGGTTCATAAGAATATTTGTTTTAAAGGATTTGCTTTTTGTCATTTCGGACAAAGGAGAGGAATCTGTGACCCTAAAAAAAAGGGCGATTGCATTCAGATTCCTCAGCCTTGTCCCGGAATGACAGTTTATTTACCAAAATGACAGTCCATATACGGGAATGATAGTCCATTTACCAAAATGACAGTCCATTTTCCAGAATAGACAACTCATTTACCGAAAGGACAAGATACTTTCCGTACCTCAGAAGTCCGGGAATCCTAGACGTTTTCTTCCGGATTGTTTTCCGCTTCGGAGTCCTTTCCCGTCAAGTCTACAGAGGTCTTTCCCGCCTTCAGGGCTTTGACTACCAGCTTGGCAGCTTTGCGTGTGGGCACTAGATTGAAGGTGGCTTCATCCAGCAGACTGAGGAAACGGGTGCCGGGTTTCCAGCGTACATCCAGATTCTCTACATGGATGGCGGGATTGTATGTCTCCAGCGATTCGGCTCCCATACTGTTGACGTGGACGGAGAACGTGCCGAGGTCTCCCATCTGGATGCGTTGTCCGGCCAGCAACTGCTCGCGCATACAGTCTACCGCCTGGATAAGCACCGCCTGAATGTCGGCACGGTTGTACTTGGAACTGTGATTGGAAATGTGTTCGGCAAACTTGTCCAGTGTCATGATTTCGGAGTACTGGGCGTTGGCGTATGCTTTCTTGGGAGCATCCTTGTCACTGGGATTGGCACGGAGGGAGATACTGTAGTTGATCATCGTTTTTTGTTTTTAAAGGGTTATTATTATCGGAAAAGCGTCGGGAGGAGCGAGGCGCACGCTGCTGCAACATTCGGTGAAACTTGGTACAAGATCCGCGGAATCTTGTACCAAGATTTTTGTAATCTTGTGCCGGGGTGCGGCTTGTTCCTTTTGACAGTGCAAAGATACTTTCACGTCCGTGCGGCGTGACCCTTTCTGTCTCCTTTTGACACCTTGGCGCATTGCCGGCGCAATTACGGCTCTCCCAGGTGGAGATAGACGAGTTGCAACTGGCGGCAGGTGAAGAATTTTTGACTGGAACGGTATCCCGTAGCTTCCAGGTCGTGGAGCAACGGGGTGCAACGGGCGATCCAGCGCATCAGATGGCGCACGGCTGCTTTCGGCGTGCTGTCCGGAAAATAAAGAAGGGCTGTTTGGGTCTTGTTCATAATGGGTTTCTTAATTATTTTATTATATGGGTTTAACGTTGACTTTTATAGGGGATAGCATACTGGATTTATGTAGAGTTTGCTGAACAGGTCAACTTTAACTGACATAAACGATGGTGACTATCCGGGGAAATCGGCCGGGTGCAGGCCGGAACGACGTAGTGACGTATCGGACGTACCGACGGAACACGGGGCACGAAGCACGGAGTACGGAGCACGGGGATCGTGGGGACAATGGGGACACCCCCTCTTTTCCTCACACACACGTACACTCGCACACATACGTCGGTTAGCTCTTGCGATACGTCCCCTTGCCGTCCACACTCACCAGCGCCCCTTGTTTGGTGAGCCGTTTGAGCCAGGTAAGCGCGGTGCTTTCGGGTATCCCCCTTTCATGCGTCTTTTCCAGCAGCAGCTGGCGGGTAAACTCATCCTTCATTTCGGCAAAGAGCATCTCCCTGTCCGCTGTGCCCCGGCGCTTGATAACGGAAGAAGCCAGAAACGAAAGAATATGTGTGGCGTGCAGATAAAGCGGTTCCACCAAGGAGAGCACGGCATGGAAATCATTGTCTGTGATCACCATGTCCCAGCGCGGGGTGATATGGTCCTTCAGATTGTCAGGAGAAAGATGTGCGTCAGGTTTCACCAGCGAAGCATCTTCCAGGCTTCGCAGGATGGCGACTATCGACATCATGCGGCACGTATTGACGGCAAGGCGGATTACGGAGCTGTTCATCTCGTTACTGTTTATCTTGCCGGAACGATGGAATAGTTGGTCAAACTGCTGGTTGAACTGCTTTTTCTGGTCATGGGTCAGTTTCAGGGTAAACAAACCCTGGAGTGTCAGTTTGTCCAGCGTGCTTTTCCATTCTTTGCCCATCAGGCGGAATTCCTCGTCCACATCTATCTCATCCTCGTCGAACTGGTCCGCCCATTGGGTGACGCGTGGCATGTAATAGAAGTTCTGACGGGAGAACAGGCCGTTCTCCGCCGTGGGGATCAGGGGCTTTACCTGTGCGGGTGTACCCGAAAGCAGTACGGAGAGATAGCTTCTTCCCACCTCCTGATATTCGCGGTCGGTGCGTCGGTTGTAGGACAGGCGGTCGTGGTCGAATGCCTTGCGCAGTGTGTCGCTCCAGTTGCCGAATTCGGTGCCTATGGCGGTGGATACGGTGTCCGCCTCACTTTCGCAGATGAGGCCCGTGCCGTTGGAATCCATGATATTTTGCAGGATACCCGTTCCGGTGTTGTTTCCCGATATGAGGAACATCCGGTTGGGGGGCAATACGGGAGCCTCCTGATTTTTCCGTTCCTTGCCCAGGGAGTCATAGCTCGCCTTTTCCCGGCGGTAAGTTTTCATCGCCTCTTTCACCTCGGCGCGTATCTTGTCGTGTATAGGTTCGATGAGAAGCCTGACCCACGTCAATGCACCTTTTCCTGAGGCGGACGGGGCTACGATGAAGGTCTGCATGCAGGGGGCTTGCCATTTCCGGCCGTACTGGCACCGCACTGTGTGCGAGAGGGAGGAGCCCAGTACGGTAAGCGCT
The DNA here is from genome assembly GCF_054653615.1 of Phocaeicola sartorii JCM 17136 = DSM 21941. Classification (NCBI taxonomy): domain Bacteria; kingdom Pseudomonadati; phylum Bacteroidota; class Bacteroidia; order Bacteroidales; family Bacteroidaceae; genus Phocaeicola; species Phocaeicola sartorii. The sequence goes on along the minus strand of NZ_BAAIFW010000005.1, from coordinate 3,075,986 downwards.
CCTAGTAGCAGTATATCGCGTTGTTCGGGCTTTTTACCGAAGGAGATGATTCTTTCCAGCAGCTCCGGCCATACATAGTCCTGTGGGAAGGTAGGCAGGGGGGAGTAGGGATCGGAACCTTCGGTGAGTTGTTCCTCCCCGTTAGTTTCATCGGAAAGGCTATCGTCCTCCTTATTATATCGCGCGTACGTGTGTGGGAAATCCGGGGCTGTCCCTGCTGTCCCCGTTGTTTTTACCGGACGAGAGCCGGAGCGGCCGGAAATCTTCACGCCGCATTGTTCGGCCAGATGGAATACGCTTCCCAGATGTATATCTTCTTTATCGGCACGAAGCGCGTTCGAGAACAGTGTCTGTGCATTGCGCTCGTTGTATTTGGAGGAAAGGGAGCAAAGGGAGAGGAAATCATTTCGTCCCGCTTCTCCGCAATCGTTTGCGATGGCGAAAGCCAGTTGTACATATTCGATATAGGTGGGGGCGATATCCGCACCTGCCATACGGACGGCTTCGGTCAGATGCTGCAAGTCTTCCAGAGGATTGTTCATTCTCATGATGATTTTTATTTTTTTAGTAACTGTTTAATTTTTCAGTTTAAATTTCCCCGCGCATCAATGCTTCTTTGTCATACGAGAGGAAACATGCCCGTACCAGGTCTTTGCCGGAACGGTCCACGCCCTTGTCGGGATGGCTCTTTTTAAGGGCTTCCTTGTCCGGGTGGATGCTGTGTGAGTCATAGACTGCTTCTATGTAGTTCATCGCCCAGTAGATATTTTCGGAGGCATTCTGCCGGGTATCGGGTATGCGTGCCGGGTCGTATGGGATGAACGCCTTTACTCCATGTCCGCTGGGGCTGGTAAATGTCAGTACAGGGCAGAGGAGGAGGTCGTCGAACAGTTCTCTTTTCAACTTTTCCGCTTCCTGACAGGAGTCCAGATGGTCTATGTCCACCACGATCAGCCCCGACGGCTCGGTCAGCCTGTCGCTTTTGCGGTAGGAGAAGACGCCGCAGGGGGTGACGTAGGGCAGCGTCTGCTGCTTGAGCATGCGATAGGCTTTCTCATCTCCGCTTTCCGCCGCTCCCCGCACGGCCTCGGTCAGTGTTCTCAGGCGTTCGCTGTGCGTAATCAGTTCGTAGACTTCCTGCAAGGTGGTTTCCTTGTAGGGTGTTAAGGTGGGCGGCTGGATGGTCCGTCCGGTGGCACTGTCCTTTACCGGCGATATGGGCGGAAGAAACAGAGACATTTTAAATTGGTTCATACGTTTTTATTTATTAATTTTGCAACCGCTAGTCTTTTTAGGGCCGGCTGATTGATTTCAATGTGTCAAAGTTCGTCATAATAATTGATATATATGTGTTTCTGTCCTGAATGGGGACACGTAAATGATTATAACTTAAAAAAATATAATTTTAATCCGATGGAACATTCAAATCCTGTGATTCAAACTCAGCAGTTGGCTGTTGAGGTAGTGAAACGTCTGGACCAGCTTAATCTGCACAGACGGGAGTTGGAGCGTAAGCTCCATGTAAGTCATGGTTTCTTTACCCAAGCCTAAAAGGGAAAAAATAACATGACGCTTCTTCTTTTTTTCGAGGTGAAGGCGATTATAGAAGAACACTATGAGAAGCGTATCGAGTTTTACAAATATGTCAATCCGCCCCTGTCGCGCGAGGTGGAACATGAACTGGCGGCTTGGAAGAAAAAGGTGAGGGAGATTATGGAGCTGTGTTGAAACTTATTGATGGGAAATCTTTGCCGGAAGGAAAAGGAACCAAATTTTGTGGTAAATGCAACCGGAAGTGGCGGAATTTGTTTATCTTCGTAGCGGTAATGCTAAAATGCAGGAACAGATGGCAGGTTAAATGCCTTTGCCAATGATGAGTTGAACGCTTATTGGTTTGGCAGCGGCACGCCCACTTATCTGATAGAGATGTTGCGAAAGTTCCACCTTCTTCCGTCCGATTTAGGGCACAGTATGCGCTCGGCGGACTGCCAGTGGTGAGGGTGGGGATCAATTTTGATGTGGAGAAACACACCTTGGGGGATTGGATCATAGAAGAATAGACTGTATATGTAAGAACTCTTTCATAGCAAGGACGGTAAAAGCGAAAAATAATGGAGCAGAAACTTTTCGATATGATATCAATTAAGATGCTGAATATTTGTTTGTTTGAAGAAAAATTTCGTTCTTTGTATTAAGCTTGATTACAGTTAACAACAAATTCAATCTAAAGATAAGGAGTATGAAGCGTCCTGAAATTGTGAAATCTATACAAAATGCCTTACATAAGGTTGCTCCTGGTATAAAGGTGATACTTTATGGAAGTGAGGCGCGGGGTGATGCGCGTAGTGATAGTGATATAGACCTGTTGCTGTTGATAGATAAGGATGTGGTTACTTTGGAGGACAAGATGCTTTTAACTGCTCCTTTATATGACATTGAGTTAGAAACCGGTGTTCAGATCAATCCGTTTATAGAGTCGATGAAAGAATGGGGAAAACGTTTCACTCCGTTTTATGAGAATATAATGAAGGAGGGGATATTGTTATGACTCCGGAACAGCGGTTTGATATTGTGTTATATAGGATGAATTCAGCCAAATCATTGTTAGATGAAATAAAAGATCATATAGAGCGTGGTTATTACAATACGGCAATGAATAGGATGTATTATGCCTGTTTTTATGCTGTGAGTGGGTTGTTGTTGCAATCGGAAATAGACGGAGTCAAGAGCCACGAAGGTGTCCGTCAAAAATTCAGCCAGCATTTTATTCTTACAGGTAAGCTTCCTAAAGAATGGGGACGCTTTTATTCTATTTTGTTCAATAATCGTTCAGCTGCCGATTATGAAGACTTTAAGAACTTTGATTTAGCAGCGACTCAGGAAATGTATCCTAAAGTCTGTGCTTTTATAGGGCTTATTGATAATTTGGTTTTCGATAAGAATTAATCCGTAAAGAATAGGATATTTACTATAGGCTGCATGCAATGACGCATGCGGCCTTCCCTTTTTTGTTGCCGGTAGCGTCCGGCATCCGCATAATGTATTATACAACCGACAATCTTCGTGATTATCAGCAGGAGATGAAGCTCCGCCTCTTCAAGGAGTGGGAGTTTCATCAGAGTGTGATGGTACAGATGCCCACCGGTACGGGCAAGACGCATCTGCTGGCCGCCATCGTAAGGGAATTCCTACATGGCTCCCACGCTCCGGTATGGATTGTGGCGCACCGCCGGGAACTGGTGGATCAGATAGAGGAAACCGTATCCCGGTACGGGATGAGAAAAGAGGACGGAAGGGTGAGGGTACTGTCCATCCAGTGGCTGTCCCGTAACGGGCAGACCATGGACGAAACTCCGGCCCTGATCGTCATCGACGAGGCGCATCACGCCTTGGCGGAAACCTACCGGGCGCTTTGGAAAAGGTATCCGGAAGCAAGGAAACTGGGCATGACCGCCACACCTTGTCGGCTAAACGGCAAGGGATTCACGGACTTGTTCGAGAGCCTGATCACCTCGTGGAGTGTCGAAGCGTTCATCGGAAGAGGATATTTGTCATCCTTCGATTACGTGTCCATCCGTGCGAACAGCAGGGAACAGCATCTGATAGACTCGCTGAAGAAGCGGGGGGCGGACGGGGACTACCAGATAAAGGAGATGAACGCGGTGCTGAACCGGGAGACAAGTATCGGCCGGCTGTATGAGAGCGTGGAACGATACGCCCACGGAAAGAAAGGAATCGTGTATGCTGTCAGCATCGCCCATGCCCGCCGGATAGCGGCCTGTTATAGCGCACACGGACTGGATGCCGTGGCTATCGACAGCCGGACTCCGGCCTTGGAACGCAAGAAGTTGGTGGAGGATTTCAGACGGGGAAGGATTAAAGTGCTGGTCAATGTGGATATCTTCTCCGAGGGTTTTGACTGCCCCGATGTGGAGTTCGTGCAGCTGGCACGCCCTACGCTTTCGCTGGCAAAGTACCTGCAACAGGTGGGGCGCGGGCTGAGGAGGTCGGGGGAGAAGGAGTCCTGCATATTGATAGACAATGTGGGGCTGTACCGCATTTTCGGCCTGCCTGTCCGGAACCATGACTGGACGGCGATGTTCGAGGGGCGGATGATCGGTAACGCGCTGTCCCGGGCACGGACGGAAGGAAGGCTTTCCCTGCCCGGGATCTTGTCATTGCCGGAGGATGAAAAGCAGCGGGAGGATGAACTGGAGGTGGTGATCACGCACGACCGGCTGATGGAGTCTCTTATAGACCGGAAGGATTGCGCACCGGAGAAAGAAACACAGCCTGTCTTGAAAAGTTATTATGACAGACAAAGCGGTCTTTGGGGATTGAGGCGCGGGGAGAGGATGACGGTAAGGCCCCAGTATCCGGAAGTGTTTGATGTCTGTGGAGACCGGGCGGCAGTGAGGTTCGGAAATGGCGGGGCAGGCGTGGTGAATGAGGCCGGACAGCCCGGAATACAGCTGGACCGCTGCCGGAAAATGAAGTTCATGAGAGAGGATCTTCTTGCCGTGACAGACTGTGCGGGCAATGAATCTTACATCGACCTGAAGGTAAACAGGACCTATCGGGAGAAACCCGTGGTGCTGGCATTCGGCCGTATGGAACTGCCATACAGCGGAGTGGAGCTGCTGAAGGTGGGGGAGTTCTTTTTCAGCCGTACCGGAAAGCCGTATGTCTCCATGCGCGGGGTGAACCGGAGTGGCATCTGTTTTTATGACTTTTATCTGAAGATACCGGACTACCGTGTTCCGAAGGACTGCCAGTTGGTGGATCCTGTGTGGACTACCTTGTTTGATGTTTTCGCCTGCGTGCTGGCAGGGGATGATGAGGAGGTGTATTGGTGCTGCGGCCGTCTGGCCGACCGGAGTATTGTGGTGATGGATGGGAACGGGAATTATTATCAGGTGGAGAAAGGGAAGGGAAAGCGGTACGTGGCCTGTAACGCTCCCCGTCCGGGTGAGGCGGATTTCCATACGGTGATGGATCGCCTGAAGGAGGAAGCCGGACGGTGTGCCGGGACGGCCCGGCAGAAACAATTGCAGGAAGAGGAGCGGAAAAGATGGAAAAGACTGGAGGAGATAAGGAACGCATTGCCTTTCCGGATGGGGATGAAATGGGGATTGAAGTCGGGTGAACGCATTGTGGTGCCTCCCCGGTACAGAAAAATCCTGCCTCCTGTGGGATATTATTGTGCATACGAGGAAAATGCCTGCCAGTGGGGAGTAATGGCTCTGGACGGACGGGTGGTGGTGGAAGCCCGTTATCAGAAGGTGGAGATAGACGGAGATGGCACGGTGCGTCTGACCGTCATTCCGGGAAAGGTGAAGACGATAAAACTATGATTCATTTTGAATGATATAAATGTCTTGAACGGATGGAGTAGGGAAATTAGACAAGAGGATTATAGTGATAGAGGGGCTGTCCGATTTTTCTTCGGGCAGCCCCTTGTTGTTATTTATAGTTTAAAAATAAAAGAAGTGAAAATGGTCTGTTTCTTGTTTTTTTAGAACCTGTATCCATAGCCTAGCATGATGGATGCATTGTCGTCTTTGGCAAACATGAACTTCGCTTCAGCATTCAGATAACTGCGCTTGGAAATGGGTAATGTGATACCTCCTCCCAGGTTGAAAGCGAATTTGGTAGAGTTGCTTCGGTCTATTTCCACTTCTTTTCCGTTTGTTTCCACACTCTTTTTTCCGTAGAAATTGTTTTGCATACCGATGCCTGCAAGAGGATAGACAGAAAATCCCTGCCCGTCTTCCTTGAAATTGAATACATAATGGAAATTCACATTTACATCCAGGCCGGTAACTTTGTCTTTAGGAAAGTAGAAAGTTACATCCGGAGCAAGCCGAAGATTATTCGCTATCGCATAGCGTCCCTGTACTCCCAGACCGAATCTTTCATAATTGGTCTGATAACCGACATTTCCCATCAAGGAGCCTTCTCCTTTAACTGTTTGGGCATTCATGCCCACTGATGCTAGTACAATCATAGCCAGAAAAATTAATTTTCTCATAATTAAGGCATTTAGTTAATAAAATATTTTTTTTAAAAGAGGGGGTAAACCTCTTTTGAAGTAAACAACAAATGTTTGGTTACATTTGTTTGATATATATAGTTACATGTGCATGAGATGTTTGTACTAATATGAGCGTTCTTTTTTAATTTTTTGTAAAGTGGGAAATGATGTTAATTCCGTTTTTATGTCCTGAACTATTTTTTTTAATGCTTTGTTTTTCAGTATATGACAGGGGGTTAAATTGGTTGTATGCTGAATTTCCAGTTTATGAAAATGGGTTATATGGTGTTCGGCTTGTTGTAACTGATTGAAATCACATTGTTTTGAGATAGTAAAATATCAGAATTGTTTTATTGTTAAAATTTATAGCCATGAAAAATCTAAGTTTTGATTTGCGGGCCAGACTGATAGTCAGTTCTGTTATCAGGGCAATAGCTTGTTTATTTTCAAGTCCCCCCAGACGGATAAAGTGATGATATATCAATCTATATAATTTACATGTAAATTTAAACCAAGTGTATAACTTAAAAAAAATCAGCCTATGTATTTTCTATGGTACATTATTATTGGAATTCTTGCTGGATTCGTTGCCAGCAAATTCATGCGGGGTGGCGGCTTTGGCCTGTTTACTAATCTGCTGGTAGGTGTTGTTGGCGGTGTTTTGGGTGGATGGGTGTTCGGTCTGCTTGGAATCACAACGACAGGTTTATTGGGCAGTCTGATAACTTCGATTGTGGGAGCTGTCGTTTTGTTATGGATTGTTTCATTGTTTAATAACAAAAAGAGAATTGAACTTTAATTATTTTAACCTTTTAAAAACAACTTAATTATGGAAAATAGAAATTCTAACTTATGGATCGGTCTGGGAATAGGTTCGGTCATCGGTGCTTTAGCTTACCGCTTTTCACGTACTTCAAAAGCCAAGAAACTGAAGGAAAAAGTATGTGACACTTTTCATAAAATAACCGGCCAGGTGGAAGATGTGTTGGACGAGGCCAAAGAAAAAACGATGGATGCCGGAAAAAACGTAGCAGACAAGGTGGCTGACAAGGCATTCGGCTTTGCTGAAAAAACAGACGATTTTAAGAACAAAATGCATGCAATGGCTTCCGAAGCAAAGAAATAAATCGGAACAGATAACTTGCTGATAATTCATACGCTTATGAAATGGGAGGAACATTTGAAACATCAATTGCCGGCTAATGGCAGATGGGAAAATGATGAGCAACTGTACCGGATATGTCTGTTGGCATACGCCGAAGGATGTAACGAGGAAAGAAAGCTCTCGAGGCATACAGGCTTCGTTGTGGCAGACTGTTTGTAGAAAACCGGAAGGTACCGACCGGTCGGAAAAAGAGATTGCCAGAAAAGAAGCCCGATTGTCTAAGGAACGTAGCGGGCAAGTGCTGGCGGCTACTTCCAAGAAGGAAATGTCTTGGTGCAAGTATCAGTGATTTGAAAAAAAACACCGGTCTAAAGCCGTTGTAATTATTAACCCTAAACCATTTGAATTATGACTAAGAAAACAGAAAAGAAACAGGAAGAGGCAAAGAGCACGAAAAAGAGTGCCCAGGTCCAAGAATGTAAATCTTCTGCTTCATGCAAGAAAACGGAGAAGAAGTAAGCGGGTGAAACCTTGAAATTTGTATGGACTGTCCGGGAATCCGGTTTCCGGACAGTCTTTTAATCATTAAAATAGTATGGATATGAAAAAAATATTGTTGGCTGTTTTTGTATTGACGTTTGTAGTGTCTTTTACGTCCTGTCGGGACAAGAGAGAACAGGACCGGGCAAAGTACCAGGTGGAAAAAGTGAAAAAAGACATCAATGATGCCGCAGACAAGATTTCCGATAAAGTGGAAGACGGTGCTGATGCTGTAAAGGATGCATGGAAAGATACGAAGAAAGATGTCAAACAAGGGGCTGAGAAGGCTCAAAAGGAAATAAAAAAAGGATATAATGAAGTCAAAAAGGAAGCAAGTAAAAAACTTGACTGATTTTTGTGATTTATTATTTTGTTAGTAGTAAACCTTACATGTGAAAATGTATGACACAGTGGTTGGGAACAGGTATTGAAAGGTATTGATGGTTGTATAACTGTTTATATTGATTGTATGATGATATCCCGAGACAAAGAAATGCACCGGTCATTGACAGTGGCCGGTGTATTTCTTTTACTCATATTTTTCGATTCTTTCGTAGCCGAAAATACGGCTGCGTTTGTCAACTATGCAACATTTTATGCTGGCACGGCACAATTCATGTGCCATCAAGGCTCCCGTTATGCCGGAACTTACAATGACAACATCTGTTGACAGATCCTTTTCCAAAGGATGAAAATAGTCCCATAGGGAATTTTCGATGATTCAATAGGGTAATTCAGACTGTAAGTCCTATATTTGTTATTACCCCCTCACTTCCTGTTGAAAAACAGGAAATGAGGGGGATGAAAATAGAAAAGTTATTTTATTTGAATTTATTTCCCATTTGTGGTTGAAGGTCATTTACCTTCTTCGATGGTACAAATGCTGACGCGGTTCCAGTCCGGTTCCGAAAACATGTCACCGATTCCTTGTCCTTCGGCAGTGATGCGGGTGTCACTGATTTTGTATCTTTTTACCAGGATGGTCTTTACGGATTCGGCACGTGCCTTCGCCAGTTTTTCATTGAAGGCGAGGTTACCTTCGGGTGAGGCGTATCCTTTGATGATCACCTTGGCTTCAGGATGCTTTTTCATGTAGGTGGCCACACGTTCCACATTGGGGAGTTGGGAGGCGTCGACTACCGATTTCCCTTGTCTGAAGGTTATGACAGACTCGGGGATGCGGTTGGTTTTCACCACAGTTTCTATCTTGGCAGCCTGACTTCTGCAGTCGGCCAGTTCTTGTTGCAGATTGTCTGCCTGCTGCATGGCATTGTTCAGCTGCATGTCCTTGTCGTTCAATTGTGACCGCAGATTGTTCACCGCGTCATTCAGTTCTCCTACTTCTGCTGCATCGTAGGGTTTCACCGTTGTGAAATGGTGTGTACCGTTGCTGCACATAAAATGGTAGGTTAATCCGGCAGTCAGTTCAAAAGCGGCGTTATTGGCGTTGAAACGGCTTTTGTTCCGGTTGAAGTCTCCCTGCATGTCATATACGATGGCCGGTTTGATGCCGAATGTCCATGCTTTCTCTTCACCCAAGTTGAAATTCAGGTTCAGGCCCAGGCGTGTGGACCAGGAGTTTGTGTCGCCGGGTCCGTTCTGGTAGTAATGCAGCCATCCGATGCCTGTCAAGGCCTCGATTTCAAAGGTGCGCGGCTCTCCTGTATAGCTTCCGAAAAGGTTCATCAGGTTGACTTTGCCGAGCACGCTTACTTCGGAGGCGTCAAATGCGGTCTTGCTGGCCGAGGTATTTACATAGCCCATGCCTTGAATACCCAGACCGAAGATGGGGGTGAGTTGTTTTCCTATCCCGAATCCGAAAGCCGGACGGGCATTTTTGAAGAACGCACTGTGGGTAAGAGGGGTCACGGCACCGGTTTTCAGTTCAATAGACCAGTTGTCACCCAAACGTGTGCCTTCAAGGGCGGTACGGTCATTTTGCGCATGCATGGTAAAGACGCCCATGCTTAATGCTAAAACAAAGATAGATCTTTTCATAATTAAAAATAAATTAATGGTAATACAATAAAATGTCGCACGCGTTATATTATCTGTCGGATAGTGATGATCGTACGTAGATAATAAATCGCTTTGTCATTGTCTTTTATTAAAAAACAATTGGTGAAAAAGGATGGTTCGGAGAGTTGGAGGAATTTTAATATCTGTTTAGAAAACTCAAAAGCGTATAAACTCCCTGTTGGTTATAAAAAGAAAGGAGAGGCTGGTGATGAAAATACCACCGGCCTCTCCTTGTAAGGGAAAAAATAGACAGCCTTTATGAATCCTGTATCTTCAGTGACCGGTTGATACTGTCGATGTAGTCCAGAATTTCATTTCTTCCTGTTTTCTTTTCAGAGGAGGAGATGAAATAAGGAGGGAGCTCTTCCCACTGTTCTGCCAGTTTTCTTAGATATTTGTTTACATTATCCTTGGCCTTGCCACTTGTCAGCTTGTCGGCTTTGGTGAAGATGATGGAGAAAGGTACTCCATTTTCTCCCAGCCATTCCATAAACTCCAGATCGATCTTCTGAGGTTCCAGACGGCAGTCGATCAAGACGAACAGATTGGTCATTTGTTCGCGTTCCAGAATATAATCTTCGATAATCTGCTGGATCTTTTCCACCTGTTTCTTGCCCCGAGAGGCATATCCGTATCCCGGCAAATCCACCAGATACCATTCTTTATTGACCTGAAAATGATTGATCAGCAAGGTCTTCCCCGGAGTGGAGGAAGTCATTGCCAGCTTTGGGCGTTTGGTCAACATATTTATCAGACTCGATTTACCTACATTTGAACGGCCGATAAATGCATATTCGGGCAGGTTGTCCTGCGGGCATTTTTCTACTTTTGTGTTACTTACTACAAATTCTGCACTGAGTATTTCCATAATTCTTTGTCTTTATACTTAAACAAGTCAGCCCCATAAAAGTCAGGAAGCCGTTAAACATCAACATTTCATAGCCAAACTGATAGCCGGTGGAGGTGGACACCAGCCGGTCTGTGGCATAACATAATAGCGGCGAGGCGATGGCGATGTAAGGAACAAAACGGTCGCGCGGCCGCATTTGGGTAAATAGCCCGAATACAAACAGCCCCAGTAACGGGCCGTAAGTGTACGAGGCGATGGTATAGATGGCGTCAATGACACTCTTGTTGTTTACTGCCTTGAACAGCAGGATGATTCCGATGAAGAGGACTGATATGCAGAAGTGCACGATCTTCCTTCGTCTTTCCGCTTCTTTGCCGGACAAATGGCTTATGCCTGCTATGTCTATACAGAAGCTGGTGGTGAGGGCGGTCAATGCCGAATCGGCACTGGAAAAGGCGGCTGCAATAATGCCGATGGTAAAGAATATCAGTACGGCGAACCCCAGACGGCCTTCCGCCGCAAACAAGGGCAGTATCTCATCCCCGGCTGCCGGCAGGAGAATGTTCAGTTGCGAGGCGAACAATAACAACAGGATTCCGAGTGACAGGAACAGGAAATTGACCGGAACGAATGAGATGCCGTAGCAATACATGTTCTTTTGGGCTTCACGCAGGTTCTTGCACGACAGGTTCTTCTGCATCATATCCTGATCCAGCCCTGTCATGACAATCGTGATGAAGATGCCGCTGAAGAACTGCTTGAAGAAGTTTTGTTTGCTGTGCCAGTCGTCAAACACAAAGATGCGGCTGTGCTCATTTTCCCGGATGGTATGTACCAGTCCCGGAAAGTCCAGATCCAGCTGGCCGGAAACCTCATAAAGTATTAATCCCAGCGCCAGCAGCAGACAGAGTGTCTGCAAGCTGTCCGTCCATACGATGGTGCGTATGCCGCTACGGCGGGTGTACAGCCAGATCAGTATGACAATTCCTGCCACCGTGGCGGCGAAAGGGATATGGAAGGCGTCGAATACATAATGCTGGAGGATGAGGCATACCAGATAGAGGCGTGCTGCGGCTCCGATGAGCTTGGACAGAAGGAAGAAAGAGGCCCCTGTCTTATAGGCGTGCTTTCCGATCCGGTCTCCCAGATAAGTGTAGATGGAGGTCAGGTTCAGCTTGTAATAAAGCGGCAGCAGAACGTGGGCGATGACGAGATAGCCTATGAAGAAGCCGAAACAGGTCTGCATATAGGTCATGTCGATGCCGCGTACCATACCCGGGACAGAAACGAAGGTGACTCCCGAAAGGGAGGCTCCGATCATTCCGAAAGAAACGATATACCAGGGAGAACGGCGGTTGCCGCGGAAGAACGCGTCATTGTCGGAATGACGGCCGGTAAGGCGGGCTATGAGCAGCAGCATTCCGAAATAGAGCAGTATGGTCAGCAGAATATAAATTCCGTTCATTTCAATTTTTTGAGTGCAAATGTACTCAAAATCGTTGAAATTGCGTAAGTTTGCACTCATTATAATATAAAAATAACTGATGAACCAACAATATCCGTCCATGCTGCTGGAAAAAGCGGTTGGAGAGTTTGCCAAGTTGCCGGGGGTGGGACGCAAGACCGCCATGCGGCTGGTATTGCATCTGCTCAGACAGGATACGGCTGTGGTAGAGGCGTTTGGTAATGCGATGATTACCTTGAAACATGAAGTGAAATACTGTAAAGTGTGCCATAATATATCGGACACGGAGACTTGCCGTATCTGTTCCAATCCGGCGCGGGATGCTTCCACGATCTGTGTGGTGGAGAGTATCCGTGATGTGATGGCAGTGGAAGCCACGCAGCAGTACAGAGGGCTGTACCATGTACTGGGGGGCGTCATTTCGCCTATGGATGGCATAGGGCCTTCCGATCTGCAGATAGAAAGTCTGGTGGAACGGGTGAAAGGCAGTGGGGTGAAGGAGGTGATCCTTGCCTTGAGTTCGACGATGGAGGGGGATACGACGAATTTCTATATCTCGCGCAAGCTGGAAGGCATGGACGTGAAGCTGAGTGTGATAGCGCGTGGCATCTCTATCGGGGATGAGCTGGAATATACGGATGAAGTGACTTTGGGACGTTCCATCATAAATCGTACTTTGTTTACGGGAACGGCATAAATGGAGAAAAACAGAAAAAGATGGAAAAGAAGATAAAACAATTGTTGCGATACTTGCAGATAGAATATGTATCGGTGTGGGTATTGCCTTTGCTTCTGGCGGCTCTTTATGAAACGGGAGTGATGACCGAGGGGGCTTATGCGGGCGATGTCCGTATGGATTATGTCTTGCAGACGGTAGGGATTTTATTGACGGTGGGGCTGATTCCTTTATCGCTCCGGCTGTTCAGTCTTTCGCTGGTAAAGAATGTGAAGCAGCGTTCATTGCCGGAAGCTTTGAAAAGTTATCGCCGCTGGAGTGAGATAAGGACGGGGATGCTGCTGGTTCCTGTATTGGTGAACTTGTCATTTTATTATCTGACTCTGAACAATACGGGCGTATTGTGTGCCATGATGGCGTTGATCGCTTCCCTGTTCTGTGTCCCTACCCGCAAGCGGATGCTGGATGAGTTGGATTTGGTGAAAGAGGAGGATGAGGAGCCTGCTTTATGATGAGTGACCGGCATTTTCAAGGGAACGGGATAAGGCTCCGTGCGCTGGAGCCGGAAGACCTGGAAGTCATGTTCCGTTTTGAGAACGCTACGGATGTGTGGGAGATAAGCAATACCACAGGTCCATATTCGCGTTTTCAGTTGAAGCAATATATAGAGCAGGCCCAGAATGATTTGTTTGCCGACCGCCAGCTGCGCCTGATGATAGAAAACGGGAACCGGCAGGTGGTGGGGATTGTGGATGTATGTTCATTTGATCCTTTGCACAACCGGGCCGAGGTGGGAATTGTGGTGGACAAATCCTGTCGCAGGCAGGGGATAGGGCGTAATGCCTTGACTTTGCTGGAGGAGCATTGTTTCCGCTATCTGGGAATTCATCAGCTGTTTGCCTATATCGCCGTGGAGAATCTTCCTTGCCGCAGGCTCTTTGCGGCGTGCGGGTACAAAGAGAGTGCGGTGTTGAAAGACTGGGCGCATACGTTTGGCGGTGGCTATGCGGATGTGCTGGTGGTCCAGAAACTGAATCTCAGTTGAGGGAGGGGTATTGGGGATAGCGGGCCCAGATGGCGTATTTGCCTCCCATTTCGTTCAGACTGTTGTGCCATAAGTCGCGGAAATGCTGGTTGAGCAATGTTTCTTTTCCGGCTTTTCCAATGAGCCATGAGTTTTCTTTTATTTCCTTGTCAAGTTGTCCATGATCCCATCCTGCATAACCGGCAAAGAAACGGATCACTCCCTCAACGGGCTTCCCGTCCAGTATATATTGTTGCACGGCATTGAAGTCGCCATTTAGATAAAGTCCGTTCCCCAGAGGCAGTGCGCCTTCCAGATCTTTTAACGTGTGCAGGAAAAAGAGGGTCTCCCGGCTCACCGGCCCGCCTTTGTATACCGGGATCCGCTGTGCGAATTCCAATTCGGGGATGAGGTCGTTGAGCAGAATGTGATAACGGAAATCTTTATTCATGATGATACCCATACTTCCTTCGTCATTGTGTTCGATAAGAAGCACGACTGCTCTTGTAAAGTGGTAGTCGTTCATGAAAGGGGAGGATATAAGGATGCTTCCCTGTTGTGGAAGTACTTTATTTGATTCTACTTGAAAAACATGCATATCCATAGTTTCGTTTCCTTTTATTATACCCTACTAATATAGAGATTATATTTTAAAAAAGCATGAAGTGGTCTCTTTTTTTTGTATTTTTATTTTTCTTGTATCTTAAATGGCTTATAATCAGAGTTGATGTAAAAAAGTTCAAGAAAATATTCGCAAAAAGCTTGCGGATATCGAATTTTTGCGTACCTTTGCAACCGCAATCGAGAGAGATGCAGTATAAAGAAAAATAATATATTGGTGCGTTAGTTCAGTTGGTTAGAATACATGCCTGTCACGCATGGGGTCACGGGTTCGAGTCCCGTACGCACCGCCAAAAATTTTTTTCAGTTCGTTAATATATTGGTGCGTTAGTTCAGTTGGTTAGAATACATGCCTGTCACGCATGGGGTCACGGGTTCGAGTCCCGTACGCACCGCAAAAGGGAGTAACTTATGTTGCTCCTTTTTGTTTTGTGTCAACTAATTAAGACGTGTCTATAACTCCTCTAAGTTGTCGTATGTAAAATATAGTGTAAACTAGTGTTTTGTTCTGTTTATGGATATAAATGCGGAAAAATAGTCACTAATGTTTGATAGAAAGGCGTTTTTACCGTAGGAATATTTTTAATAAAGATGTCTCGCTTTTGTTTTAATGTAACTTATTATTAATTTTGTAGTCCATTGCATTAACGTAAATTTGTAGATAAAGACACACGCACATTTGGAGATGAAAAACATTTGTTTTATATTGATGTTTATTCCTTTACTCTCTTTTGCGCAAACATATAGATATATAGGGGTAGAGGATGGACTTAGCAACCGTAGGATCTTTGATATCCAGAAAGATTCCAAAGGATATATGTGGTTTCTGACCAATGAGGGGATGGACCGCTATGATGGTAAAGAGATAAAACATTACAAATTGCTGGGTAAGAGTAAAAATATACATCTTGGATGGTTGTATAAGGAAGATCGGGGCGACTTATGGGTGATTGGTAAGAAGGGATGTGTTTTCCACTACGATACCTTGCGCGATCAGTTCAAGATGGTCTATCAATTGTCTGATACTTCGGATGATGTGACCTGTGGATATATGGATTACAATCATACTGTCTGGTTATGTACTCAGGATTCCATAAAACTGTATGATATAAAGGATACTTGTAAACACAGTCTGCCCAATGTGATGAATGCCAACATCCAGATGGTGGAGCAGGTGGACAGTTGCCACTTTTTTATTGCTGCTGAACGGGGCATACGCTATACCGAATTGAAAAATAACAACTTAAGAGTGATTCCTATTGAGGCTTTATGCGGTATCAGCTCACAAGTAAATGAGCTCTATTTTCATCCGGGTTCTCAAAAACTGTTTGTCGGAACTTTCGAGGAGGGAGTTTTTGCCTTCGATATGCGTACTCACCGGATCATCCGTTCGTCTATGGATTTGAGTGATGTAAATATCACAAGTATTTGTCCGTTGAATGAAGCGGAACTGTTGGTTGGCACGGAAGGAATGGGATTACATAAATTGGATGTCAATACGTGTGTCATGCAACCTTATATTATTGCAGATTATGAAAGTAATAATGGCATGAATGGAAATAATATTAATGATATTTATGTTGATGAGAAAAAACGTATCTGGCTGGCCAACTATTTTGAGGGTATCACGGTAGTGGATGCCCGGTATAAGAATTATGATTGGATAAAACATTCCATTGGCAACCGTCAGTCTTTGGTGAATGATCAGGTGCATGCGGTTATTGAGGACAGCGAGGGGGACTTATGGTTTGGAACCAGCAACGGGATAAGTCTTTATAACAGGCGGACACAGAAGTGGCATTCATTCTTGAGCTCTGTTGATCATCATCTGAAAGACAAGAACCATGTCTTTGTTACCTTGTGTGAGGTGTCTCCCGGAGTGATATGGGCGGGAGGATACACTTCGGGCATATATAAGATTAATAAGCAGGCATTGTCTGTGGAATATTTTTCTCCTTTTTTGCTTACTCCTGTCAATATGCAACCGGATAAATATATTCGTGGCATGATAAAAGATTCAAAAGGATATATATGGTCTGGAGGATTTTACAACTTGAAATGTTTTAATACCCAAAACAATAGTGTCCGTTTGTATCCGGGGGTGAACTCTATAACTGCCATTGCGGAAAAAGACAGTGATTTTATGTGGATTGGTACTGCTACAGGGCTTTATCTGCTGGATCGGAATACTGGGAGTTACCAGTATGTCGGCTTGCCTGTGGAGTCTAATTATGTCAATGCATTGTATCAGTCGGCCGGTGGACTGTTGTATATAGGGACGAATGGGTCGGGAGTGCTGGTCTATGATTCGCGCAATAAGACTTTCGAACATTACTATACAGATAATTGTGCCTTGGTGTCCAATAACATATATGCCATTTTGCCCGAGGTGGACGGACGTATCATCATGAGTACGGAAAATGGGATCACCAGTTTTCATATAAAGAACAAGACGTTTCATAACCGGACCAGTGAGCAGGGGCTTTTGTCGGCTTGTTTCAATCCGTCGTCCGGAACATTGTGCCGGAATGGGGGATTTGTTCTGGGCAGTACGGACGGTGCTGTTGAATTTCCGGATAACTTGACCTTTCCTGCTTATATCTACAATAAAATGATATTAAGCGATTTCCAGATATCTTATCAGCCGGTTTATCCCGGGGACGAAGGTTCTCCATTGGAGAAAGATATAAATGAGACGGAGGTGCTGAGACTGGATTATGACCAGAATACTTTTTCGTTGGTGTTATCTTCCATTAATTATGATTATCCCTCGAATGTGTTGTTTTCATGGAAACTGGATGGATTTTACAATGAATGGAGCAGACCGGGGACTGCCAACCTCATACGTTATACTAACTTGAGTCCCGGTAAATATACACTGCATATCCGTGCTGTTTCCAAGGAAGAGCAGCAACTGGTTTTTGAAGAACGGGAACTGAGGATTGTGATAGCCCGCCCTCTGTGGCTGAGTTTTTGGGCCATATTGGGTTATGTGGTTTTCGTGCTGTCTATCTTCATCATTATTTTCCGTATCTTG
This sequence comes from Phocaeicola sartorii JCM 17136 = DSM 21941, assembly GCF_054653615.1. Lineage (NCBI taxonomy): Bacteria > Pseudomonadati > Bacteroidota > Bacteroidia > Bacteroidales > Bacteroidaceae > Phocaeicola > Phocaeicola sartorii. The sequence continues at coordinate 3,058,615 of NZ_BAAIFW010000005.1, read as the reverse complement.
AATTTAAAGAAACAGAAAAAGATATCGGACGAGAAAACTAGTTTCTTCATCAATACGGCTCATGATATCCGTACCCCGCTTACACTGATAAAAGCTCCTCTGGAGGAGTTGTTTGAAAAAGAGACTTTCACGGATCGTGGCAAGAAGAGGATGAGGGTGGCTTTGAGGAATGTGGATGTGCTTTTGCGACTCACCACCAATTTGATCAATTTTGAACGGACGGATGTCTATTCTTCCGAGTTGTTTGTCGCTCCATACGATTTGAACACCTATTTGCAGGATATCTGTGATATATTCCGTTCGTATGCAGCCTTTAAACATTTGGACTTCACGTGTGATTGTAATGTGGAGGAAGGGCTGAAAGTGTGGTTTGATAAAGAGAAAATGGATTCCATTCTGAAGAATCTGCTTTCGAACGCAATGAAATATACACCTGAATATGGGGCGGTGGGTGTTTCGGTGCAGGAAACTAAAGACACATGGAGATTGGAGGTGAAGGATACGGGCATCGGAATTGCATCAAAAGAGCATAATAAATTATTCAAGATGCACTTTAGAGGAGCGAATGCCATTAATTCGAAAATTGTGGGGAGTGGCATCGGACTTATGCTGGCACGAAAACTGATACGTCTTCATGGAGGGAAGATAGAAGTCAGAAGTGTGGAACAGCAGGGAACAACAGTAAGAATTGTTTTTCCGAAAAGTAAGGAGCATTTCCATAAATTCACAGAGGTCGCACCCAATTGGGATATAAGTGGGGACGGGCAGATAGAAGCCGCCGGTCTGGTTCAGACCGAGGGGAATCCTGAAGTCGCGTCTGACAGCGCTTTGCCACGTATTCTTGTTGTCGAGGATAATGATGAGTTACGGACTTATCTGATGGACTCTCTTTCGGATATATATCAGGTACGGGCGTGTTGCGATGGGAAAGAGGCGCAGGGTGTTGTAAAGGAATATGGGCCGGATCTTGTTGTGTCGGACATCATGATGCCCGGAATGAGAGGGGATGAATTGTGTATGATGATGAAGAGTGATATGGAAACGTCTCATATTCCGGTCTTGCTGCTCACGGCTTTAGGGGATGAACAGAATATTCTGGAAGGATTACAGGTAGGTGCGGATGATTATGTTACGAAGCCTTTTAATCTGAAGATTTTGAGGGCAAGAATTACTAATTTGCTTGCAAACAGAGCATTGTTGCGTGAGAAGTTCGCCTCTTTGAGCATGGATGCGGATCTGTCAAAAGAGTCGGTGGAGGTGAATTGTTTGAATGCTCTTGACTGGAAGTTTATATCGGGAGTGCGTAAGCATGTGGAGAATAATCTTGATAATTCGGATTTTACAGTCGATTCGCTTTGTTCGTTGCAGAATATGAGCCGCTCCAGTTTTTATAACAAACTGAAAGCATTGACCGGACAGGCGCCGGCCGATTATATCCGGCTGATACGTTTGAACCGTGCGGCCGAATTATTGAAGGAGGGTGGAAGGTCTGTATCCGAAGTGGCTGAAATGACCGGCTTTTGTGATGGTAAGTATTTCCGTGAAGTATTCAAGAAACATTTTAAGGTGAGTCCCAGTAAATATGGAAAAGAGGAACCTGCCGGGAGGGATATTGAATAATAACATGGTGATCAGACAGGGAGGAGTTGTAAAATTTGGTCTATTCTTTATCATAATTGTTTTTTAGACGATAAAATGCTTCTGTCTTTTCGTTTGTATGGTTAATAGAGCTATATTTGTACATTATACAATATCTATTAACCATGAAAACATATTCATTATTAGCAGGCATTTTATTGTCTTTTTCATTATCCATTCAGGCGGGTGACCTGAAATTGTGGTATAAGCAACCTGCCGGGACGTGGGTGGAGGCACTTCCGGTTGGCAATTCCCGGATGGGAGCGATGGTGTATGGCGGAACGGCTCGTGAAGAACTCCAACTGAATGATGAAACCATGTGGGGAGGCAGCCCTTACCGGAATGATAAGCCGGAGGCATTGGGAAGTCTGCCCCAAGTGCGTGAACTGATTTTTGCCGGGAAAAACATGGAGGCTCAGAACTTGATCCAGGAGAACTTTTATGCCGGAAAGCACGGTATGCCCTATCAGACCATCGGCAGTTTGATCATAGAAACTCCCGGACATGAAACGGTAACCGATTATTATCGTGATCTGGATTTGGAGCGTGCGGTGGCCACTACCCGTTATAAAGTGGATGGCGTGACTTTTCAACGTGAAGTTTTTGCATCATTTTCTGATAAGGTGGTAGTGGTCCGGTTGACAGCAGACCGGCCGGGAAGATTGAATTTTAAGGTTGGATATGTGTCGCCATTGGAGCATAAAGTCAGCAGGAAAGGAAAGAAATTGGTTCTGACCGGGAAAGGTAGGGATCATGAGGGAGTGAAAGGATTGATTCGTATGGAAACACAGACGCAGGCTGATGTGGATGGGGGTAAGGTGAAAATTGATGACCAAAACATTACAGTGGAAGGAGCAGACAGTGCTACTCTGTATGTTTCATCGGGTACGAATTTTATTAATTATCACGATATAGGTGGCGATGAGAGTAAAAAGGCGGCCGGATATCTGTCTTCGGCATTGAAACACCCTTATGACCAGATTTTACAGGAGCATGTAGCTCTTTATAAAGAGCAGTTTGACCGTGTAAGACTGGATTTGGGAACCAGTGAGCGGGCTAAGTTGGAAACGACTAAACGCATCGAACTGTTCAATGAGGGTAAGGATGTTTCTTTGGCGGTGTTGCTTTTTCAGTATGGACGTTATTTGCTGATTTCCTCTTCCCAGCCGGGAGGCCAGCCTGCCAATTTGCAAGGTATATGGAATAATAAACTGGCTGCTCCATGGGATGGAAAATATACCATCAATATTAATACGGAAATGAATTATTGGCCGGCTGAAGTGACCAATCTGAGTGAAACACACCAGCCTTTGTTTGAAATGGTGAAAGAATTATCAGTTACCGGCCGGGAAACGGCACGGACTATGTATGGCTGCAACGGATGGGTGGCTCATCACAATACAGATATATGGCGTGCTACCGGTCCGGTGGATAAAGCGTTTTATGGTACATGGCCCATGGGAGGGGCTTGGCTGACGACACATTTGTGGCAACATTATTTATATAGCGGGGACAAACTGTTTCTTTCCGAAGCTTATCCGGCATTGAAAGGAGCTGCTGATTTTTATCTTGATTATTTAACTGAACATCCTGAATACGGTTGGATGGTGACTGCTCCGTCCATGTCTCCGGAACATGGACCTTCGGGAGAGGATACTAAAAAAGCTTCAACGATTGTTGCAGGTTGTACGATGGATAATCAGATAATATTCGATGTGCTTAACAATGCATTGCATGCATCACGAATTCTGAAGATGTCCGTTTCTTATCAAGATTCTTTGCGGTCTATGTTAAACCGTCTGGCCCCGATGCAGATCGGGAAATACAATCAGTTGCAGGAATGGCTGGAGGATTTGGATAATCCGAATGACAAGCATCGCCATATTTCTCATGTATATGGATTGTTCCCTAGTAATCAGATATCTCCTTACACTCATCCTTTGCTTTTCCAGGCTGCTAAAAATACGTTGTTGCAGCGTGGCGACGAAGCTACCGGTTGGTCCATTGGCTGGAAAGTTAATCTGTGGGCCCGTTTGCTGGACGGTAATCATGCGTTCCAGATTATTAATAATATGTTGAAGCTGTTGCCTGGAGATGAAGTGAAAGAGGCTTATCCGCAAGGACGGACTTATCCTAATCTGTTTGATGCCCATCCGCCTTTTCAGATTGATGGTAACTTTGGTTACACTGCCGGTGTGGCTGAAATGTTGTTGCAGAGTCATGACGGAGCTGTACATTTGCTTCCGGCTCTTCCGGATGCCTGGGCCGCAGGAAGTGTGCAAGGATTGGTTGCCCGTGGAGGGTTTGTGGTGGATATGAGCTGGAATGGCGTACAGTTGAATAAAGCGAAGATTCATTCCCGTTTGGGAGGTAACTTGCGTTTACGTTCGTATGTTCCTTTGCGTGGGGCTGGATTAAAAGAGGCGAAAGGTGAGAACCCGAATGAATATTATATGCAGGCAGAGATCAAAGAGCCTTTGGTTTCCAAGGAGATAAATCCGCAATACCCTGCTTTGTATAAGGTATATGAGTATGACTTGATGACGGAACAAGGACAAGACTATATAGTGGAGCGTGGATTATAGTATATGAAGATGCCCAAAGTGATTTTTGTCTTATTTCACTTTGGGCACTTTTGTAAATGGAAGTGTTATGGTGTCGTCATCAGATGGCTTCCTCTTTTTCCAATTCTAATGCTCTGGGAAAAATGATATTGTTTTCCAGGTGGATGTGCTCATGTAATGCCTCCTCAAATTGTTTCAATTGTTGTAATACCAAGCGGAAGCTGGCACAAGCATCTTCAGGGGCGGTGAATCCGTTGGTTAATGAAGAGATCTTTTCAAAACGTTCTCCTTCGTGGTTATGTTCATCTTCCATCACTTCGATGGGATACAGAATGGTGCCGCAATGGAATTTAGCTACTTTCAAGCCTTCCTCCTTGGCTTGGAACATTTCATAAACATAAGGAAATAGTACATTCTCTTCTTTTGATAAATGATTTTCCAGATCAAGAAGCGAGTCGCGGAACAGCGCCTGGACTTGCAGCAACTCTGGATGATTCTTTGAATGTACTTCGGTTACTTTGGTTAATAATGCTTCTATTTGCGGACCTTTGGTACGGATTCTCCGATGGTGTATCTTCAATACGTAGTCTATTAATAAATCGATGGGCCATCCGGCAAAGTCAGGAGCATTACTGACCGTATTCTCCTGTAGTTCATTTAATTCACGCGCTATTACTTCAGGATCAATACCGCGATTCCGGCAGGCTTCTGCAAACGGAGTATTGCCATGACAGCAAAAATCAATATGGTAACGGGAGAACACTTTGGTTGTATCAAAGTTGCCGGCTACAATTTGTCCGACTGTACATGAATTGTAATTTTCTTGTTTCATAATTATGCCGTTTATTCGTTCATTAATCCAAATTTCTTCATATCACTTTCTACAGTACCGATGCCGCTTATTCCAAAGTTATCGACCAGTACTTTCGTCACATCAGGTGAGAGGAATGCGGGTAAGGTGGGGCCGAGATGAATCTCTTTTATTCCCAAACTGAGTAATGCCAGCAATACGATTACCGCTTTCTGTTCATACCAGGCGATATTGTAAACAATGGGCAGTTCATTGATGTCATGTAGCCCGAATACTTCTTTCAGTTTGAGGGCGATGACTGCCAATGAATAGCTGTCGTTACACTGTCCTGCATCTAAAACACGCGGAATGCCATTAATGTCACCTAACCCTAGTTTGTTATAACGATATTTAGCACATCCCGCAGTTAAAATGACTGTGTCTTTGGGAAGCATCTCGGCAAAAGTGGTGTAGTAATCGCGACTGCGCATACGTCCGTCACAACCTGCCATGACGATGAACTTGCGGATAGCACCGTTTTTTACGGCTTCTACCACCTTGTCTGCCAGTTGTAATACCTGATTATGGGCAAAACCACCTATGATTTCTCCATGTTCTATTTCTGTCGGTGCGGCACATTGTTTGGCTGTTTCTATAATTTCAGTATAGTCCTTATGTCCTTTCTCGTCTGCTGTAATATGTTTGCAGCCGGGATATCCGGTAGAATTCGTGGTAAACATGCGTTCTTTATAAGTGGCATTGGGCAGAGGAGGAACGATGCAGTTGGTGGTGAACAGGATAGGACCATTGAACGAGGTAAATTCCTCCCGTTGTTTCCACCATGCATTTCCATAGTTTCCTGCAAAATGTGTATATTTTTTAAATGCCGGATAGTAATGTGCAGGGAGCATTTCACCGTGAGTATATACATCCACGCCACTATCTTTGGTTTGTTCCAACAATTCTTCCAGATCATGCAGGTCATGTCCGCTTATCAGAATGCCGGGTCGGGTACCTGTTCCGATGTTTACACGGGTAATTTCCGGATTGCCATAACTGGAAGTATTTGCTTTGTCGAGCAAAGCCATGGTTCGCACGCCTATTTCACCTGTTTTCAGTGCTAATACAGTCAGTTCATCCGCCGATAAGGACTTTGTTGTAATTTGTGCGATGGTGTTCTGCATGAAACGATGAATACTTTCGTCATTATGTCCTAACCTCATGGCATGTTCCAGATAAGCAGCCATTCCCTTCAGACCATATATGATCAGTTCTTTTAAAGAGCGTAGATCCTCGTTCTTTTCACGCAATATTCCGACAGTTGCGGCTTTTGCGTCATAGTCATTGTGACTGCCTTTCCAATTCAACTCATCAGCTTCCGGCAGAGGAATATTTTGGGCGGAAGCCTGATGTTTAAGGGCATCACGTATTTCCCATCCTTTATCAATGCGTTTCATAATGCTTTCGTTATCGAAATTGGCATTGGTAATGGTACAGAATAAGGCGTCTACAATGAAATTGTCCACATCTTTTTCAACAGGAAGAGAATGTTGGCGCAATTGATTTGCCACAACAGAAATTCCTCGTACTACAAAGAGCAATAAATCCATAGTACGTGCTGTGGTTGCATTTTTTCCACAAACACCTTTTAAGGTGCAACCGAAACCTTTGGCTGTTTCCTGACATTGGAAACAAAACATGTTATTCTCCATATCTTTTCTCATTTTAATGATTTCTATTACTTTTGTGCAAAAGTAGATGGTTTTTACCTTTTAAGTTGTACCATGTGTTACAGCGGATATAAATAACAGTTAAAAGAAAGTAGGATGGAACTGACAGGATTATTGCAAATAGCTCCTTTTCAGGGAATGAAAGAAGAAGAATTGGTTGCTTTCCTATTCGGTTCTCCGAATAGTTTGAAATGCTTTGAGCCGGGTGATGTCATTGTCCGGCAAGGTAACTTATGTAAGGGTTTATACCTTCTGGCTTCAGGGAGTGTACGGGCGGGGATGATCAATGACGAGGGGAAGGAATTGACGGTGGAAGAGATGAAAGCTCCTAGTTTGCTGGCCTCGGCTTTTATTTTTGCCACAGAAAATCGTTTCCCGGTTAATGTAGAGGCGGTAGAACCTTGTGAGGTTTTTATAATAGGTAAAGAACGATTCTTAGAATTTATGCATCTGCACCCATTGATGATGCAGAATTTTTTGAAGGATATTTCAGACCGGAGTGTTTTTTTAAGTAAGAAATTGAATGAATTCGCTTTGCTGAATTTAAAAAACCGTTTGCTGAAATATTTGGAAACACATTCCGTTATTCATAATCAGCAGGAAGTGGCGCAAAGGTTGGGAGTTACCCGACCCTCATTGGCCAGGGCATTGTCTGAGCTGGTGAACGAAGGGAAAATAAAGAAATAATGGTTTTCTCTTAGGTAAAATGGCATCCTGCATCTTATGAGATTTTTTATTTTTTTCTTAGTGGATCCAGTCTTTCTACCAGTCGTTTGCTGAAAATAAGTTAATATTAAGGGAGGGAGTGCAGTATTTGTTTCTTTTTCTACTTTTAAGAGTAGAAAATAGATTAATACATTATAGTTATGAAGAAGTTAACCTTTTTATTATTAGCTTTTCTGGCAGTTATGGGAGTCACTTTCCAGTCATGTGATGACGGTGACGGTTACTCTCTGGGTGATGTGGCAGTGGATTGGGCTACAGTAAATGTGAAAGGTGCCCATGTATATGATTTTACCGGTGACAGATGGGGGAAAATATGGCCTGCAACCACTGATTATTTCTGGTATTCTCCGATAGACGGACAACGGGTGATTCTTTATTTCAATCCCCTGTACGACAATTATCCGGAAGGTTATGACTGTTCTGTCAAAGTGCTGAATATAAAGGAAATTCTGACTAAACCTATCGAGGAGCTGACAGCAGAGAATGAGGAAGAGTTTGGTAATGATCCTGTGGATATATTTGAAGGTAATATGTGGATCAATGGTGGCTACTTAAATATTGTTTTTAATCAGAACATGCCTTCTAAAGTGAAACATCTGGTTAGTTTGGTGAAGAATACGACAATTACACCCGAACAAGATGGTTATATTCATTTGGAATACCGTTACAACACGTATGGTGATACTACCGGCTATTGGAGAAATGGCGCGGTATCCTTTAGCTTGGGTTCTTTGGAAATAACATCGGAAACAAAAGGTATAAAGGTAAAAATAAACTCGGCTAAAAATGGTGAGAAGGAAATCACTTTTGATTTGAAGGATACACCGTCGCCTACAGGGATGAGTCGGATGGATTTTTCTCAAATGGAGATTAAATAATTAGGGATTGATTAAGAGAGAGTTGTGTGTAGCCCCTTGCGTCTTGTTGTGGTAGATGCAGGGGGCTGATTGTACATGGCCGGTAACGGTTTTCGGCCTGAAATTTATTATTGTATGGTTGGGGGGGGGAAAAGACGGTATGGTTGCTTTGTTTTTTTCCTTATTTCAGTATTTTTTCAGAATAATCTTGTTTCTTTGCCTTGAAGAACCAAAAGTTGGACTTATGAAAATACTGTTAGTGGAGGACGATGCTAATTTGCGTGAAGTAACTCAGCGTTCATTGGAAAAAGAACGTTATGTGGTAGAAATAGCAGCCGATTACCGTACCGCATTACAAAAGATAGAGGATTATGATTATGACTGTATTCTGCTGGACATCATGTTGCCGGACGGTAGCGGTCTGGATTTGTTGGAAAGGTTGAAGGAAATGCATAAACGGGAAAATGTCATCATTCTTTCGGCCAAGGACTCCATAGAGGACAAAGTGCTGGGATTAGAACTGGGTGCTGATGACTATCTGCCTAAACCTTTTCATTTGGTGGAACTGAATGCACGTATCAAAAGCGTGATACGCCGTCATCAGCAAGGAGGGGAGAACAGCATTAAATACGGAAACATAGAAATTTTTCCCAATCAATATGGGGTGACTGTAGCAGGAAAAAAAATAGAACTGAACCGTAAGGAATATGATATTCTAGCCTATTTTATGAACCGGCCCGGCAGACTGGTCAATAAAAACACGCTTGCCGAATCTGTATGGGGCGATCATATAGATCAAGTCGATAATTTTGACTTTGTCTATGCTCAGATAAAGAATTTGCGAAAGAAGCTGAAAGAGGCGGGGGCTACTCCTGAATTGAAAGCTGTATATGGTTTCGGATATAAAATGATCGTGGAATAAATGAAACTGATTTATTATGTTATCATCCGTATATCGTTAGTGCTGTCGGTATTATTGACCGTCTGGGCCGTCTTTTTCTATTTTGCCATAATGGATGAAGTGAATGATGAAGTGGATGACTCATTGGAGAATTATTCGGAAATTATCATCATCCGTGCATTGGCGGGAGAGGAACTTCCTTCTAAAAATACCGCTTCCAACAATCAGTATTTCTTGCGTGAAGTGACGAAGGAATATGCGGAATCTCGTGATGATATCCTTTATAAGGATTCTATGGTCTATATCCCTGAAAAAGATGAAACAGAACCTGCACGGATCCTTACCACCATTTTTAAGGATGATGGCGAAAAGTTTTTTGAATTGACGGTAGCGGCTCCTTCTATAGAAAAGGATGATTTGAAGGATGCCATGGCAGGTTGGATGATTTTTCTTTATATAACTTTGTTGCTGACTATAATTGTGATTAATGTGTGGGTGTTTTATCGGAACATGCACCCTCTTTATGTGTTGCTTCATTGGTTGGATAAATATCGTATCGGCAAGGGGAATGAGCCTTTGCAGAATAAGACCCGGGTTTCAGAATTCAGAAAATTGAATGAGGCGGCGGTTCGTTATGCAGAGCGCAGTGAGCGGATGTTCGAACAGCAAAAACAATTTATAGGTAATGCATCTCATGAGATGCAGACACCGCTGGCTATTTGCCGTAACCGGTTGGAGATGTTGATGGAGGATGAAAATCTTTCGGAAAGCCAATTGGAGGAGTTAATGAAAACTCACCGGACTTTGGAGCATATAACGAAGCTGAACAAGTCTTTGCTGCTGCTTTCGAAAATAGAGAACGGGCAATTTGCAGATACGTCCCAAGTAGAAGTGAATAAATTATTGAAACAATATTTGGAAGACTATAAAGAGGTGTATCAATATCGTGAGATCATAACAATGGTGGAGGAAGAGGGTGTTTTCTATCTTACGATTAATGAAACACTGGCAGTGGTGTTGCTTACAAATTTGTTGAAGAATGCTTTTGTACACAATATGGATGGTGGACACATTCGGATTGTTATTACTTCCCACCGTGTGATGTTCTGCAATACAGGGGTGGCACAGCCACTGGATGCTCAGCGTATTTTTGAACGTTTTTATCAAGGAAAGAAAAAAGAAGGCTCTACCGGTTTAGGCTTGGCAATAGCAGACACGATATGTAAAATGCAGGCTCTCAGGCTTTGCTATGAATATAAGAGTGGGGAGCATTGTTTTATACTTTACACATCCGCTCATAATCAATGAAAAAAAGATTGTGCTTTTTTCAGAATTTCAAATTCTTTTCAGAATCTCCCTTCATATTTGCATCAGAAAACAGAATGTAGAACCAAATAAAAAATGACGATTATGAAAAAGGTATTATTATTGTTAGTGTGCTTATTTACGTTGCAAACAGTGGTATGGGCGGATGATGACAAACCTGTTCAAGTAAACCAATTGCCTCAGACTGCACAAACTTTTATCCAAACTCATTTCCCTCATAATAAGGTGGCGATGGCTAAAATGGAGACAGACTGGTTTGATAAAAGCTATGATGTGATTTTTACCAATGGAGACAAACTGGAGTTCGATAAGAAAGGTGTTTGGACGGAAGTGAACTGCAAATACAGTGCTGTACCTGTAGCTGTGGTTCCTGAGGCGATACAGAAGTATGTCACTACGAATTATCCCGAAGCCAAGATGCTCAAGATTGAGAGGGACAAGCATGATTATGAAGTGAAACTTTCTAATGGTTGGGAGATAAAGTTTGATATGCAGTTTAATGTGATTGATATTGACCGCTGATTATAGATCTGAAGTGGGTTTATAGGAATAAACTGAAGCTGGGCAGGCCGTTTCTTGTTACACGAAGAGACGGCTTGCCTTTTTTGATTTTAACAGAATAGTAATTTGTACGACACTATCTTGTAATGGATTACATAGACCTTTGTATCGGTAAAAAATAGAAATATGCATCTGGGAACTGGAACATTTGGGAATATAATATGTTGGCTAATAAGAATGAAGATAATAAAGGATTAACTTTAATACATACTGCCTCATGAAATTTTTATTTATAGTACAGGGTGAGGGAAGAGGACATCTTACCCAGGCCATTACGCTGGAGGAAATATTGCGCCGCAACGGTCACGAAGTGGTGGAAGTGCTGGTAGGAAAGAGCAGCTCGCGCCGTTTGCCGGGATTCTTTAACCGTAGTATTCATGCTCCGGTGAAGCGTTTTGTCAGTCCTAATTTTCTGCCTACACCCGCCAACAAACGGGTGAGCTTGATGCGGAGCGTAGCCTATAATCTGATGAAACTCCCTGTGTACATGAATAGCATCAACTACATCCGTCAGCGTATCAAGGTCAGTGGTGCGGACAGGGTTATCAATTTCTATGAATTACTGACCGGGCTGACTTATTTCTTGTTCCGTCCCTCTGTTCCGCAAATCTGTATAGGACATCAATATCTGTTCTTGCATAAAAGTTTTGAATTTCCAAAGGCTGATAAAGTAAGCTTGGCTCTTTTGAAGTTTTTTACCGCATTGACCAGCTTGGGAGCAAAGGAACGTCTGGCCCTCTCTTTCCGTCACATGAACGATGATCCTCAGAATCATATCCGTGTGATTCCTCCTTTGTTGCGTAAGGAAGTGACTTTACATGAACCTTATTCCGGTGACTATATACATGGCTATATGGTTAATGCGGGTTTCAGTGAAAATGTTATGAAATGGCACAGGAAACATCCCGGCATACCGCTTCGTTTCTTCTGGGATAAGTGGGAGGAGGAACCGGTGAAGAGGGTGGACGATACATTGAGCTTTTATCAACTGGATGATGTGGAATTTTTGAGACAGATGGCGGGATGCAAGGCTTATGCCAGCACTGCCGGATTTGAATCGGTGTGCGAGGCCATGTATCTGGGCAAGCCCATTCTGATGGTTCCTGCCCATATAGAGCAGGACTGTAATGCATACGATGCCTCAAAGAGCGGTGCGGGTATCATTTCCTCAGATTTTAGTTTGCAACAGTTGCTGGAATTTGCGGAGGATTACCATCCCAATCGTGATTTTGTGTATTGGGTACGTGGGGCTGAATATACTTTGTTGAATTTATTGGAGAATGATTCTTCCAATTATCCACAAACTTTATTCAATGAGATGTATTTGGTCGAAGAATTTATTTGATTTTCTTATAAAAATCTCTTCAAGTCATAGTTGTAAATGCCATCAGATTGTCCTACAGTCCCATAGACAATCTGTAGACCAAAAGTCTTGAGGAAAAAGTAAAAAAATGAATAAACTTTCATTTTAATACTGTTTGTGTGGTACGGCATCAAAAATATTCGTTTTTATCTGATAAATTGTTGGGAATTAATAGTTGAAGTTCCAAAATTTGCTATATATTTGCAATCGTTAACAACTATCAAACGAAAATATCATGATGAACAAAATGTGCATGGCAGCTATCTTGGCTGCTTCTTTGTGTGCAGGGACTACTTTCGCCCAACCTGCAGCCGTAAAAAAAATTATTGAAACGGGCCAGACAGACAACCGGGTGATGCATCAGTTGGATATTCTCACGAATCGTTTCGGGGGAAGAGTTATAGGTTCGGACGCGTATGAGAACGCAGCCGAATGGATGATGCGTGAATATAAACGGTGGGGGATTGAGGCACACTTGGAGGAAGCTGGAGAATTGCCAGTAGGTTTTAACCGCGGGCCATGGTTCGGTCGGTTGATTGGAGGTGATCAGGCAATGGATCTGCATTTTGTAACTCCATCCTACACTTCGGGTACTAAAGGTCTGCAGCGCGGGCATGTCTTGATAGAGCCCCGTACTCAGGAGGAACTGGACCGTATGAAACATCAGCTGAAAGGTGCTTGGGTGCTGGTGTCCGGTGAGAATACAGGCTGGCCTATGGATCGTTCAGCCAAAGGTGATTCTTTGAGGGCGGCGATTAAAGCTGAAAATATAGAGATTGAAAAGCAGAATGCCGCCTTGATGGAAGAGAATTGGAGTAAAGGAACCAAACATGCCATGAAGCCTCTGCGTGAAATGCCGGGACTATTCTATAAAGAAATGTGTGAGGCAGGAGCATTGGGCTTTATTCAGTCGGCAGCTGTACCTTTACGTGCTTTGTATGACCGTGCTTTGTTGAATGATCCGAACACCACATTTGATAATTTGCCCGAAGTCTGTGATATCAAATTGGATGAGCATCAATATAAAATTATCAAACAGATGGTGAAAGAACGCCGGAATTTCTGGCTGGAATTTGATATTCGTAATCATTTTAAGCTGGGTCCTGTGAAATATCATAATGTCGTGGCATCTATTAAAGGTACTAAATATCCGGATGAATATGTGATCATAAGCGGACATCTTGACGCTTATGATGTGGCAACCGGTGGTATAGACTGTGGCACAGGCATCGGTCCCATGATGGAGGCAGCCCGTATGATTGCACTTTCCGGAGCAAAACCCAAACGTACCATTCTGTTTGTCGCTTTTGCTGGAGAGGAATTCGGACTATTGGGCGCAAAAGCATACGTCAAGACTCATGCCAAGGAGTTGGGAAAGATTGCCAATCTGTTCAACCGGGACGGAGGGCCGACTCCTCCGGTGGGAATTTCTGTTCCCCAGGCTATGTATGATGATTTTGTGGAAGTATGTAAACCTGTGAAAGAAATCCGTGCGGATTATCCGTTTGAGGTAAAGGTGGCGAAACCCTTTAAACGTCCTACTCAAAGCGGTGGTACGGATGCTAGTGTCTTTGCAGTGGAAGGGGTGCCTACTTTTGGCTTCAATACACAAGACATAAAAGGATATAACTTCTCTTATGGGGAAATATGGCATACGGAGCGTGACCTTTATACGAAAAACATACCCGAATACCAGGAACATGCAGCTACAGTAACAGCGGTGGTTGCCTTGGGAATTGCTAATTTAAGTAAACAGTTATCTCGTGAGGGAATGCACAAAAAGTAGCAAAATTGTTCTTTTTTTCTTCTTTTAGTGGAATAATGTCGTTTTGATGTGTAAAAAATGTTAGCTTGAGTTCAATCTACTAAGATTATCTATACCTTTGCTGTGCATATAAAGCAAAATGTAGGTAAACAAAAACCTTGCAAGATTGTTGATATGGCAAGGGTAAATTATAAAATAAAAGTAAATTGAAGCTTATGTCACAGATTATCGGACATATTTCACAAGTTATCGGACCGGTAGTCGATGTGTACTTTGAGGGCAAAGACATCGACACCGATCTGCTTCTTCCAAGCATTCATGATGCATTGACTATCAAACGCAATGACGGCAGAATTCTGGTCGTGGAAGTTCAACAACACATTGGTGAAGACACGGTGCGTACTGTAGCTATGGATAGCACAGACGGCCTGCAACGTGGTATGGAAGTAATTCCGACAGGGCATCCTATTACTATGCCGGTGGGCAACCAGATAAAAGGCCGGCTGATGAACGTAGTAGGTGAGGCTGTGGACGGTATGCGCCCGCTGAGTAAGGAGGGGGCGTTTCCCATTCACCGTGAGCCGCCTAAATTTGATGAATTATCTACTGTGCAAGAAGTGCTTTTCACGGGTATTAAGGTCATTGATTTGCTGGAACCTTATTCAAAGGGTGGTAAAATCGGATTGTTTGGTGGAGCCGGTGTAGGCAAGACCGTGCTCATCATGGAGTTGATTAACAACATTGCCAAAAAACACAACGGCTTTTCTGTTTTTGCCGGAGTCGGTGAACGTACACGTGAAGGTAACGACCTGCTGCGTGAAATGATTGAGTCCGGCGTAATCCGCTACGGGGAAGAGTTTAAGAAAAGCATGGAGGAAGGGCATTGGGACCTTTCCAAAGTAGACTATAATGAAGTGGAAAAGTCACAGGCCACACTAGTGTACGGACAGATGAACGAGCCTCCCGGCGCACGTTCTTCCATCGCCCTTTCGGGGCTGACCGTTGCCGAATCTTTCCGTGATCGTAAGAACGGTGACAGCAACGGACCACGTGACATTTTGTTCTTTATTGATAATATATTCCGTTTCACTCAGGCTGGTTCCGAAGTTTCGGCTTTGTTGGGACGTATGCCGTCTGCCGTGGGTTACCAACCGACACTGGCAACGGAAATGGGACAGATGCAGGAGCGTATCACATCTACCAAGAATGGTTCTATCACCTCTGTACAGGCTGTGTATGTGCCTGCCGATGACTTGACCGACCCTGCGCCTGCTACTACATTCACCCACTTGGATGCAACAACCGTATTGAGTCGTAAAATTACCGAACTGGGTATTTATCCGGCTGTAGATCCGTTGGAATCAACTTCACGCATCCTCGACCCGCTGATTGTAGGGCAGGAACATTATGATGTGGCTCAGCGTGTAAAGCAGATTTTGCAGCGCAACAAGGAATTGCAGGACATCATTTCTATCCTGGGTATGGACGAGCTGAGCGATGAAGACCGCCAGACCGTAAACCGCGCCCGTCGGGTGCAACGTTTCCTGTCACAACCGTTTGCCGTTGCCGAACAGTTTACGGGTGTGCCGGGTGTTATGGTTTCTATCGAAGATACGATAAAAGGATTCAAGATGATTCTGGATGGCGAGGTGGATTACTTGCCTGAACAGGCATTCCTGAATGTAGGAACGATAGAGGAAGCAATAGAAAAGGGAAAGAAGTTGCTGGATGCTGCCAGCCATAAGAAATAAAAGTAAGTATGGAACATCATGAAGATCTTCATTTGATAGTGGTTTCTCCGGAAAGTACTTTGTTTGACGGCAAGGTGGAAATAGTGACACTGCCGGGGGAATTGGGCTCTTTCTCTGTCTTGTATGACCATGCTCCGCTGATATCATCACTGGTAAAAGGGGAGATAAAATACACGGAGGACGAATTGGAGAAATCAATTGGAATATCGAGTGGGTTCGTTGAGGTGAGGGACAATATAGTTTCAGCCTGTGTGGAAATCTAATACATAATTATGTTTTTGTTAGCCGTAAAGAGAAAATTTATCCTGTCGTTGACCCTATTGATGGTCGTGTTGAGTTGGGGAGGAGCCTTGGTGTTTCACACCTTGTTACCGGAGTATTATTTTGCCTGGTATCCCTCCATACCGATATTTTTTTATCTTTTCGGTCTCTTTTACATAGTTATGTTCGGATACTGTTACCGGGTGAGCCCGCAGAAAATGGTGGCGGTTTACCTGGTGGCGAAAGTGACGAAGATGATGCTGAGCATCCTGATTATGTCCGTCTATGCAGTGGCGGTGGCACATCAGGTACTGTCATTTATAGGGACTTACATGGTCTTCTATATTATCTTTCTGATTTTTGAGACCCGCTTCTTTTTCCATTTTGAGATAAAACATAAAAGTAATAGGTACAAGTATAAGTAATATGAGAAGTTTACGATATATAGGAACGGTTTTAGTGCTGCTGGTCGCTTTCCTGCAAGAAGCCAATGCCCGGGAAGAGTCGGATACTGACAATAAAGAGCAGCAAGTGGACGTAAATGAAATCGTTTTCGGACATATAGGTGATTCGTATGAATGGCATATCACTGACATAGGAGATACACCTATAGCTATCCCCCTGCCGGTAATCGTAAAAAGCAGTACAGGATGGCACACTTTTCTTTCTTCCAGGTTCGAGGAGGGAGACGGAGAGTATGAAGGCCTGTATATTGCTAAAGATGGTGAGTATAAAGGCAAGATAGTGGAAAAGGATGCCGGTGGCAACGAAGTAAAGCCTTTGGACATTTCTATTACAAAGAATGTTGCCGGGTTGTTTATCAATAGTGCCATTCTGGTGATTCTGGTGTTGAGTTGTGCCCGTTGGTATAAAAAGCATCCGGTGGAAAAGGAAGCCCCGAAAGGAATGGTGGGAATGATGGAAGCCTGTATTTTCGCCATCAATGATGATGTGATAAAAGGTTGTGTCGGCAAGGATTATAAGCGTTATGCTCCTTATCTGCTCACGGCTTTCTTCTTTATCCTGATCAATAATCTGATGGGATTGATTCCTTTCTTCCCCGGTGGTGCGAATATTACAGGTAATATTGCCATTACTTTTGTCTTGGCTGTCTGTACATTCTTAGTTGTGAATGTATGGGGTAACAAGGAATATTGGAAAGAGATTCTCTGGCCCGATGTGCCTTGGTGGTTGAAGGCCCCGTTCCCGATGATGCCGATTATTGAGGTCTTCGGAATCTTTACCAAACCGTTTGCATTGATGATCCGTTTGTTCGCCAATATGATGGCCGGTCATGCCGCTATTCTCAGTTTGATATCCATTATTTTTATTACGGCGAATATGGGGCCGCTGATCAATGGTTCCATGGGATTTGTCGCGGTGGCGTTCGGCATCTTTATGACAGCGTTGGAGTTATTGGTCGCATTTATTCAAGCATACGTATTTACCATGTTGTCCGCCGTCTTTATCGGATTGTCCCGTACAGAAGAAGTGCGTGAAGAAAAAGAAATGAAATAAATTAAATAATTAATTCAAAAACAAACTATTATGTTACTAGCAGTTTTATTACAGTCCGCTGCTGCGGCAGGTTTAGGAAAATTAGGTGCTGCACTTGGAGCAGCTATTGCAGTAATCGGTGCAGGTATCGGTATCGGTAAAATCGGAAGTTCAGCCATGGAGGCGATCGCCCGCCAGCCGGAAGCGGCAGGAGATATCCGTATGAACATGATTATCATTGCCGCGCTGGTAGAAGGTGTGGCTCTGATCGCCATTATTGTTTGTTTATTAACTTTGTTCTTATAATTAATTTAGCATGTCATTATTAACACCTGATAGCGGTCTGTTATTCTGGATGGTCATCGTATTCGGAATTGTCTTTGTCATTCTGGCAAAGTACGGTTTCCCGGTGATTATCGGAATGGTGGATGAGCGGAAACAATATATCGACAAGTCACTGCTTGCCGCGCGTGAAGCCAATGAACAACTGGCAAACATCAAGGCGGACAGTGAGATGATATTGGCTAAGGCTCACGAGGAGCAGGCGCGCATCCTGAATGAGGCGGTCGCCACCCGCGAACGCATTCTGAAGGAAGCCAAAACACAGGCTCAGGTTGAAGGACAGAAGCTGTTGGATGAAGCCAAAAGGCAGATTCAAGCAGAAAAAGACAGCGCTATCAGCGACATCCGCCGCCAAGTAGCTGTGCTGTCTGTCGACATTGCTGAGAAGGTTTTGCGCAAGAACCTCGATGACGAGAAAGAGCAAATGGAGATGATTGACCGTTTGCTGGATGAATTAACTGTTTCTAAAAACTGATTGTCATGTATATAGGAGTCATCTCAATGCGTTATGCCAAGGCTTTGCTGGCCTATGCCGACGAGAGCGGGACAGCGGATACTGTTTATGCGGAGGCCGGGACACTGGCGGACAGTTTCTCGAAAGTGCCCGAACTCCGGCAGGCGTTGGATAATCCTGTATTGCCCGCCGAAACAAAGCTGAAACTGATTTGTGAGGCTGCCGGAGGAGGTAAGGTCAGTAAAGAGTTGAAACGCTTTGTAGAATTGGTTTTGGAGGAACGAAGAGAGAAATTCTTGCAGTTTATGATCATGTCGTACATTGATCTCTATCGGAAACAGAAGAATATCAGCGCCGGTAAAATCACGACTGTTTGTCCGGTAGCGGAGGAGGTAGTCAACCGCATACGGGCATTGGTCGTAGAGAAAACTCATGGAACTGTGGAGTTCAAAACCAAGACAGATCCGAAACTGGAAGGTGGTTTTATCTTTGAGATCGGGACTTACAGATTGGATGCGAGCGTAGCTGACCAGATAAAGCGGGTAAAGCAGCAGTTTATAGCAAAGAATAGAAGAATAGTATAAAATTAGAAAGAAATGTCTGAAAATATAAAACCCAGCGAAGTATCCGAAGTTTTACTTCAGCAGCTGAAAGGCATCAACACCCACCTGCAATTTGATGAGGTGGGGACTGTGCTGCAGGTGAGCGATGGCGTGGCACGTATTTACGGCCTGAACAACGCGGAAGCCAATGAGCTGCTGGAATTTGAAAACGGTATCATGGCTATCGTGATGAACCTGGAAGAGGACAATGTAGGTGCGGTATTGCTAGGTCCTACTGATCAGATCAAGGAAGGAATGGTGGTGAAACGTACCAAACGCATCGCTTCTATCAATGTGGGCGAAGGTATGTTGGGGCGTGTCATCGACCCGTTAGGCGTACCATTGGATGGTCGCGGACAGATTGGCGGAGAACTTTGCGAAATGCCTTTGGAGCGTAAGGCTCCCGGAGTGATTTTCCGCCAGCCGGTGAATCAGCCTTTGCAGACAGGTTTGAAGTCTGTGGATGCCATGATCCCTATCGGGCGTGGACAACGTGAGTTGATCATTGGGGACCGCCAGACGGGAAAAACTTCCATCGCTATAGATACAATCCTGAACCAGAAGTCCAACTATGAAGCAGGGAAACCTGTCTATTGTATTTATGTAGCCATTGGTCAGAAAGGTTCCACCGTGGCAAGTTTGGTGAATACGCTGCGTGAACGCGGTGCGATGGATTATACCATAGTGGTAGCTGCCACTGCTGCCGATCCGGCTGCCTTGCAGTATTTTGCTCCGTTTGCCGGAGCTGCTATCGGAGAGTATTTCCGTGACACCGGCCGGGATGCCTTGGTAGTGTATGATGACTTGTCAAAGCAAGCCGTAGCCTATCGTGAAGTATCCTTGATTCTGCGTCGTCCCTCCGGTCGTGAGGCTTATCCGGGTGATATCTTCTATCTGCATTCACGATTGTTGGAGCGTGCGGCGAAGATTATCAACCAGCAGGAAGTGGCCGAACAGATGAATGACCTTCCACCCAGCTTGAAAGGCAAGGTAAAGGCGGGCGGTTCACTGACTGCATTGCCTATTATCGAGACACAGGCAGGTGATGTTTCAGCGTATATTCCAACCAATGTCATTTCCATTACAGACGGTCAGATATTCCTTGAAACCGATTTGTTCAACCAGGGTTTCCGTCCGGCTATCAATGTGGGTATTTCCGTATCCCGTGTGGGGGGTAGTGCCCAGATCAAGAGCATGAAGAAGGTGGCAGGTACATTGAAGATTGATCAGGCACAATATCGCGAACTGGAGGCTTTCTCCAAGTTCAGCAGTGATATGGACCCTGTAACGGCAATGGCTATCGACCGGGGACGTAAGAATAACCAGTTGCTGATACAGCCGCAGTACAGTCCGATGCCTGTCGGAGAACAAATAGCCATCCTTTATTGTGGTACACATAGTTTGCTGCGTGATGTACCCTTGCATAAGGTGCCCGATTTCCAGAAATCATTCCTGGAAATGATGCGTGCCGACCATCAGAAAGATGTACTTGATGTATTGTCAAGCGGTGTGATAAATGAGGATGTAACTGCAATTATAGAGAAAATAGCAGCCGATACGGCTCAACCATTTAAAGTGAACGAATAGTCATGGCATCACTGAAAGAAGTAAAAGGAAGAATAGCCTCAGTAAATAATACGCGGAAAATTACTTCGGCTATGAAGATGGTGGCCTCTGCCAAGTTGCACAAGGCGCAGGCTGCCATAGAAAACATGCTTCCTTACGAACGAAGGCTGAATCACATCCTGACCAACTTTCTGAGTGCGGACAGTGAGGTGGAGTCTCCTTTCATTGTGAAACGTGAAGTGAAGCGTGTGGCTATCGTCGTGTTTGCCTCCAATACCAGTCTGTGTGGTGGGTTCAATGCGAATATCATCAGGCATCTGACGGTTATTCTTGATGAATACAAGTCCCTGGGTATGGAGAATGTGCTTTTGTATCCGGTAGGCCGGAAGGTGGCGGAAGGTGTGAAGAAATTGGGATTCAAGGCCGAAGGCGATTTCCAGCACATGGCGGATAAACCTTCCTATCAGGAAGCTGCTGCCTTGGCAGAGGACTTGATGAGGCATTTCCTGCATCGTGACATAGACAAGGTGGAGTTGTTGTACAACCATTTCCGTTCTACAGCCGTACAAGTTCTGACGCGTGAAACGTATCTTCCGATAGACTTGACACAAGAGAAGAAAGAGGAGGACAAAGGCAGGATACCCGATTATATTGTGGAACCGTCTGTAGATGTGGTGATGGAGGAATTGCTCCCGAAGGTACTCCGTATGAAGATGTTTACAGTATTATTGGATTCGAATGCCGCCGAACACGCTGCCCGTACTATGGCTATGCAGATTGCTACAGATAATGCGAATGATTTGTTGCAGGATCTGACGGTGATGTACAATAAGAGCCGACAGCAGGCTATTACCAATGAATTGTTGGATATAGTAGGCGGTTCAATGGCATAAATCAGATGAAGAGCAGGAATTATGCTTTGCAAAGTTCCTGCTCTTATTTTAATATTCCTTTTCTCTCATAAACTCATCAGCAACATACAGATTACTGTACATGTAAAGTCCTGTACGCTTGTCATGTAAGTCCGCACAAGTTTTGCTTTCATAAAACAATTCTAACGCTCTTTCCGGAGCTATATTCAGTCGCTTTGCCAATTCTGCAGAAATTTGACCAATTCGATTACTTATAATCATCTCCTGAATCTCCGGAGATTTGACCGGATCATTCTGCTGATTCTGTTCTATCATATTCAAGATATTTATCAGTCAGTGACTGGTTTAACAAACATATTTGATTATTGGGCTGGTGCATGGCAAGACGTTTTAATGCGATGTCCGCACTCATCAAGCCTGATATATATAAGTTTACTGTATCTATAACACGGTCATCAGCTATACCTCCTTCAATATAATCATATCTGGCCGATGGATTGAAACCTTGGCGGCTGGCTACAATGAATTCGAGCCATTCTGTATCGTATGCTTTAAAGATTTTAAATCTTGCTTCTTTCTTCAAAGCGTCTTTATCCAAAAGATAACGGTTTATGACAGGTTGTCCTTTCCTTTTTTGTGCTGTCAGAACAGCCCATTTCACTGCCTGCTCTCTCATGTCTGTTACATAAAAACCTTGGCCAAAATCAAGATTCTTCCTTCCAAACGCGCAAACGGGTTTTTCTATGGTCTCTATACCTCCATGATAGACTTTGATTTTCATTTTCCGGCCTCCCACGTTGTTAGACATTCTATCATATTGTTTGTAACATTTTCACGGCTTTCGGTATGAAGCATTTCATAATTAGGCCAGATATAATTCCGGATCATTCCGACATGCTTCATTCTCTCAAAGATTTCTTGATAGGGCTTACCTAAGGCACGGGCTGTTCCTTCAATGCAAGAGGCCACAAAAGCCAGCTTGATTTCAGTCTGTGATAATTCTATAAGTTGTTCCATATTGCCGAATAATATATTTTTACTTCTAGTATATGCAAATATAATGTTTTTCAGTTCAACATTCTTTTAAACGTAGCTAAAAAATAGTTTTTTGCATTCATCATATTGCATTCTCATTTGAGCAAACTAAAAGGTTTTCTTTCTAAAGAGTTATTTTAGTTTTAGGCAGGCTAAATAATCATAGTGCTCCCCCTCTTTAATAAGTTCCGCTTCGAATCCATTCCCGGCAGCATACAGGCTGAGTGTCTGAAAATCGACATAAAGCCAGTCGAAAGAATCTCCTTTTACATTTTTGTATTGCATCCGGAAGTCT
Organism: Phocaeicola sartorii JCM 17136 = DSM 21941; assembly: GCF_054653615.1. NCBI lineage: Bacteria > Pseudomonadati > Bacteroidota > Bacteroidia > Bacteroidales > Bacteroidaceae > Phocaeicola > Phocaeicola sartorii. Next base: position 3,035,719 of record NZ_BAAIFW010000005.1, on the reverse strand, counting down.
ATTTCGCCATAATAATCTCCTGCCAGATCAATAAGGAAACTCCCGTCCTCATCTTCAAAAAGATAGCGGAGATCACTGGAATCCATCAAGATACATCCCCCGGGGCGAAGCAGTTGTTTCATCTTTTGAAAGAAAGCTGCCATATTTTCCAACTTCCCGATAATGCCCGATCCGTTCATCAGCATGATAATTGTATCGAATGTTTCTAGAAAATGTGGATCGAAAAGATTCATCTGACGGACATTCTTTATCCCTCTTTTTTGCATCACCCCTACCGAAAGCGGGGAAATATCGATAGCGCATACCTTTTTTCCCATCTCTTGCAAGGCCAGTGCATGGCAGCCGCTTCCGGCTCCTACGTCCAGAATATTTCCTTCGGCCATTTGTAAGGCAATCTGTTCCAGTTCCGGCATTTTGTCATAAGGACGGAATAATTGATCCACGGGAATTTCGTCTTCCTCGAACTGTGAGGAAAACACACGTAACTTATCTGCTTTGTGATGGTTGAAATAATCGGCGATGGCAGTTCCCATCGGGTCTTTATCGGGTGAAAGCAAGTTTGTTTTCATTTGGAGTTTTGTTTATTGTTTCAGATAAATGAGCATTCGGCCATTTATTTTACAAGTTTTCATACTTAAAAGTCCTTTGTCTTTCCCTACATTTTTAGGACTCATCGCAAAGGTAAGTTCAGTGGAGAAAGTTTCTATTTTTGGGTTATAATAATCTTCTGTTATATCAAGAAAGACATTTTTCGCGCTTCTCTTTGAATAAAATAAATGGCGGAGGTTACTGTAATTCTTTCATTTGTGAGGAAACTATAAATTCTCTATTTCATTCTTTGTAAGTCCTGTCATTTCTTCAATCATTTCAATCGAAAGACCGGTCAACTTCATTTTACGGGCTACTTCCTTACGTCCTTCTTCACGCCCTTCCTTACGTCCTTCTTCACGCCCTTCTTCACGCCCTTCCAAATGTGCAGTGCTGATCACATCGTTCTGTATCATGATGGCATTCATATGTTCATCATAAGCATGCCGTTCTTCCTCACTCATACTGTAATATTGTAGTTTTTGGCGTGCTTCTTCCAGTCCGGGAGCGGAAGTTCCCGGGGTTATTACACCGTCCTTCAGGTAAGCTACCCATTCTTCCAATGGAGTTACGGCAACTTTATTGAACTCATTTACACGGATAAGAAAATATTCGGGAAAGATTTCTTCAGGCTTCTTTTGTATAAGCACATCCTCGTCACGTGTGTTGACAATCAGTTTATCACCCGTGTGCACTCCGACAAAGGAATTTTGACCATGGTAGAGATAATCAAGACCAATACCCAAATCAAAATATAGAATATTGATGCTGTACACCTTCTTTACTGTGTTGTATTTATCTCCCAGGCTGATATGCTCGGTGATGGTTTTGGCCACACCGTAAAGAATGCGTTCTAAATACCAGGACTCACGGGTGTTCTGAATCTCTATGATGACTATCTCATCCTTGCTGTTGCGCGCCTTGATATCCACACGGTTAAACTTGTCGTCAGCATGGATCTGGTTGCCTTCACTCTCCAGTATTTCCACGATGGTGATTTTCTCATCTAGAAGTACTGTAAGAAAACCTTCCAGCACACCAAAGTTTGCCTTGTTACGCAAAAGTCGTTTGGCGGCCCAATCAAAACGGATTATCTTATTATTGTCACCCATATAGCTCCTTTTTTCTACAAATGTAAGCAAAATATCTGTAATAACAATAATGGAAAATGAGTTTGTTAACAAAACAATTTATTAAATGGCAATTGCAATTCATGAGGCAAATATTCATGATAGCAGGGGGGCTCAACTGGTTGTTGATACAACAGCTTCTTAATTAGATATTGGTATAAAATTATCAAACAGGAACAGCTGTCACTCCCATAAAAAATCCCATAGAAATTTCACTTTTCTATGGGATTTTTATGGGGTAACTATAAATTCTCTATTTCATTCTTTGTAAGTCCTGTCATTTCTTCAATCATTTCAATCGAAAGACCGGTCAACTTCATTTTACGGGCTACTTCCTTACGTCCTTCTTCACGTCCTTCTTCGCGCCCTTCCTTACGTCCTTCTTCACGCCCTTCTTCACGCCCTTCCAAATGTGCAGTGCTGATCACATCGTTCTGTATCATGATGGCATTAATATGTTCATCATAGGCATGCCGTTCTTCCTCACTCATACTGTAATATTGTAGTTTTTGGCGTGCTTCTTCCAGTCCGGGAGCGGAAGTTCCCGGGGTTATTACACCGTCCTTCAGGTAAGCTACCCATTCTTCCAATGGAGTTACGGCAACTTTATTGAACTCATTTACACGGATAAGAAAATATTCGGGAAAGATTTCTTCAGGCTTCTTTTGTATAAGCACATCCTCGTCACGTGTGTTTACGATCAGTTTATCACCTGTGTGCACTCCGACAAAGGAATTTTGACCATGGTAGAGATAATCAAGACCAATACCCAAATCAAAATATAGAATATTGATGCTGTACACCTTCTTTACTGTGTTGTATTTATCTCCCAGGCTGATATGCTTAGTTATAGTTTTTGCCACACCGTAAAGAATGCGTTCTAAATACCAGGACTCGCGGGTGTTCTGAATCTCTATGATGACTATCTCATCCTTGCTGTTGCGTGCCTTGATATCCACACGGTTAAACTTGTCGTCAGCATGGATCTGGTTGCCTTCACTCTCCAGTATTTCAACGATGGTGATTTTCTCATCTAGAAGTACTGTCAGAAAACCTTCCAGCACACCAAAGTTTGCCTTGTTACGCAAAAGTCGTTTGGCGGCCCAATCAAAACGGATTATCCTATTCTTGTCACCCATATAGCTCCTTTTTTCTACAAATGTAAGCAAAATATCTGTAATAACAATAATGGAAAATGATATTGTTAACAAAACAATTTATTATACAGTAAAGTAGTTCGAACAGTACTTTGACAGCGAACTTCTCTCGATCCAGTTCACCTAAGACTTTTTATTTCGATGCAGACCGCGGGGACGATATAAACAGGAGTAGTGTCACGTACAGATTAGGAGATACGCCGGTTACAGTAACGGGAGCGCCTGATTCTGGTTATCAATTTAAATACTGGACAGTGCTTTCGGGGGGAGACATAAGATTGTATGATGATCGAAGTGCGTCTCTAGTTGTAAATGATGAGTTCTAACCCGTTGGCAGAATTAAATATGCGCTAATGTAATTCCGCCAACGGGTTTATAATAATCTTCTGTTATATCAAGAAGGACATTTTTCGCGTTTCTCTTTAAATAAAATAAATGGCGGAGGTCACTGTAATCCTGTCATTTTCAAGGCTTATGAATACTGAAAACAAATGTCGTTGTTCTCCAAATAGGTAGGCTGTTTCGTCGTGTCGGATTTAAACTTTTATGCTTTAAATGTTTGATAAAATTTGGGGCTCTCTTAGTAAGAGAACCCCAAGCCGCTGCAAATATAGCTATTATTCCTTAATATGGAAGCATTCCCATTATAAAAAATACCCCAAAATCAGCCTAAACATGACTTTTGTTTGCTAAAACTTCATGTCATTAATCTATATAGCACATATAATCAGGAGTTTAATAGGCTTGGGGTTCTCTTACTAAGAGAACCCCAAGAAAACAGTGGAATCTGAAGATAAATATGTTCCTTTTTTTCAGATAGAATAATAATAAAATGTAATGTTTTGATGGGAATAAAGAATGACAATCAAGACATAACGAGCGAGGCGCCTAAGTTACTGCTCAGCAGTTCAATCGCTTCTGCTTCAGACCCGGGGTCAAATACAGTAACCAAGTCGCAGGCTGGAATAGGGAAAGAACACCCTGAACTCTCGTGGTACTATATGTATCTTTCCTATAAGGAACTGAAACGCTATATTGCAGTTTTCAGTGGCAGGAAAGCTGTAAAACTCCGTACATCGGAAGGGGTGACCGAGGAATGTTACTTCTGTTTTAAAGTATTTTCTTATACCGAGGCAGGTCATCGGAAACGTTTCGAGCAGTGTGATTACACGAAGCAGGAGTACACCCTTCGTTGTGAATCTGTCCGGGCGGTGAAGGAGGCATTCTCCACCGGTTCTGTCTCACAACTCAACGCCTTGACGGACGAAAAGGAAGTGCAAGGTAGCGGTTGGCTGTTTGTCTGTGCCCCTTTGGAGCAACTTCAGCGCATCCTGTCTGCCATGCTTCCCCGACAGTATCTGGTGACGGACTACGTTACCCATCGTGCTGCGGTCATCCCCCAGCGTCAGATGGAGGAGTTCATCTACCTTTACGAGTCCATGCCTTACAACATTGAACTGTTGAACCGGCCTTTGGATGCTTATCTCCAGAAGAAGCAACGCATCCGCATCACCGGTGGCATCTTCAGGGGGAAGGAGGGATGCATTATGCGTCTGCATCGCAATACTAGGCTGGTGTTCGCTTTTGGAAATATGACGGTAGCTATCAGCTATCTTCATGCTTTTCCGTTTGAGAAGGTGGACTAGTTTTGAAATTCTGTCTCTTGGAGGAACCTTTTAAAAACAATGTTAGGAAAAACAGAAAAATATTTGCATATAGTTTGTATAAAGCGTATAACAAAGAACAGGTAATGAAAACAGATATTTTACAATCTATAACAGAACGGTTGAGAGAGGTACTTCCCTCGGGGGCTCATGCCATCTTGTTTGGCTCTCGTGCTCGTGGTGATGCACGTCACGATTCTGATTGGGATGTACTTATTTTGTTGGATAAAACTAAGATTGAAGCGGCCGATTATGATAATGTATCTTATCCGTTGGTAGAATTGGGATGGTCGCTTAATGAATGCATCAGTCCTGTACTTTATACGTTTAAGGACTGGATGAATCATCATTTCACTCCTTTTTACCACAATGTGAAAGACGAAGGGATACAGTTGGTATGAGTTTAAGCAAGGAAGACATAAAAGCAGTGGTAGCTTGTGATTTTGCAAGCGAAGATGTAATTCCCTTATTGGAACAAAACTGTTAGTTGGTTGCCAAATTCGGTAAGTACTCAAATTAGGGCTTAAATATTAAAGTTATACATTTGCAGCTGAACATTTAAACATTATATTATGTACAGTAACGCAGATTTGGAACGATTCTATTTCCAGTACCCAAACGGAGGCTATGCCCAAGGGAATCTCCGTAGATCGCTCTATTGCCTATTGGGCAAAGACGAAATATAAAAGTCTTCGTCGTGGTGGTGTCATATCTGCTCATTATTGGTTAGCCTATATAGCTCAGAAAGAACCCAATCTGTTTTATCATTGGCAAGTAGGATATGTACCCTATGCACGTCAAAAGAAATGATTCTAATGCGAAGAGCCGTATGAAGGGAGACTTTCACGTACGGTTCCGAGAGAGGTTGAGGGTGAAATTCCCTTGGTCTACTCAACAACGTGCGATTCACCCTTTGACTACCTGGCGCAACGCGATGCTCCACTTCAGCAGTGACGAAGGGGCGGAGATGGCGGCTGCCTACTACAGCATCATCAGTACGGTAAAGATACAGGGACGGTCTGCCTGGGAGTATCTAGGTAAGTTTTTACTAAAATATTTAACGGTTGCAGAGATTTTTTCAGTCTGCGCCCAGATAAAATCGGATTGGCAATATGCCAATAGTTAACAAACAAGTCAAATTTTTAACAACTCAATATATAGGCACTAGCAAAAGTGTCTATACAAAGGGTATGCCCTAAATTGAGTATTAACAATCAACTGTTGAACTAAAAATATTAATGTGAGAAGGGAGGGTGAAAGTCCCTCTCCTTACTCGACCATATTTATTTAATTATAGATGATTCAAATTACAGATAAGGCTAAGTGTTGCGGCTGTAATGCTTGTGGAGATGTTTGTGCTCATAAAGCCATAACATTTCAGACGGATATTGAAGGCTTTTGGTATCCGAAAGTGGATAAAGATAGATGCACGAATTGTGGACTTTGTGAAAAAATATGTCCTATTATAAGTAAAGCCACAGCGAAAAGGTTTAATGTTGCAAAAGTTTTTGCTGCATACAATAAAGACGAAGAAGTCAGATTGGATAGCACTTCGGGGGGGATTCATTCTGCTTTTGCTAATGTGATGTATGAAAGGAATGCTTATGTTTGTGGAGCCATATATAATAAAGACTATACTGTTTCACATTTTACATCTCCTGATAGAAGTTTGCTTCCTAAAATACGGAGTTCAAAATATCTACAAAGTTCAATGGAAGGCCAGTTTAAGCAAATCCGTGAACTTTTGCGTAAAGAAAAGTCAGTTTTTTATTGTGGTACTCCATGCCAAGTGCATGCCTTGTATAACTTTCTTGGAAAAGATAATCCTAATCTTATCACCTGTGACTTCATTTGCCGGGGAGTGAATTCACCTAAAGTTTTCCTTTCATATATGGATATGTTGGAACAACAATATGGTGCAAAAGCAACCGAAATAAAATTCAAGAATAAGAAATGGGGATGGCATAATTTTTCACTTCGGGTGGACTTTGCTAATGGCAAACAATATTGCAAGGACAGATGGCATGATTTATATTTCATAGGCTATCTCCAAAGTGGAAATTTTGCACGGCCTTCATGTTATGAATGTCAATTTAAAGGATTCCCTCAAAAGGCAGACATTACTTTAGCTGACTTTTGGGGAATAGAAAATGTTGACCCGTCTATGGATCAAGATAAGGGAACGTCATTGGTAATGGTTAATTCTCAGAGAGGATTAGAACTTTTTGAGGCTATAAAGAAGAATGTCGTTTGGAAGGAATTTAGTATGGCAGATGCTCAAAATGGCAATCCTGCTATAGATTCATCTTTAAAAGCAGCTTCTGACAATAGAAAAGCCTTTTTTGAAGCAGTTGATCAATGCTCTTTTGATAAAGTTGCAAAACAATTCTTCCCCCTTCCTACAATGGCTAATAGATTACATTTGAATATAAAGAATTTGTTGCGTAAGGTCAAAAGAATATATGAACGGATAAGATATATAGGCTTTTCTATATCGGCATGGAGAAAAGTTATTTATTATAATTTCTTTTGTCGAAAAGTCCATTCGTTTTATAAACTGTCCATTTTATTGCGTAAACAGGTAATAATTCAGTTGGATAAAGATTCAAAATTGAATTTAAGAGGAAAGCTTTTTATCGGTACAGTACAAGTGAAAGGTTCGAAGAAAGAAACAAGAATATGGCTTGAAAAGGGTGGACTTATGACTGTTTATGGAGATTTTACAATGTATTCAGGGGCATATGTACGAGTAGCCGAGGGAGGTCATTTGATTCTTCACGGAGGTTTTATAAACGAAAATGTACAGATAACCTGTGGAGCTACCATTGAGATTGGTAAGGATTGTGCGATAGGCAGGGATGTAGTAATTCGCTCTTATGATGGTCATGTTATATTAAAGGAAGGTTATAGTATATCAGAACCCATTAAAATCGGTAATCATGTTTGGATTGGTCAAGGAGCATCCATATTGAAGGGTGTGACTATTGGAGAGGGGGCAGTCATAGCTGCTGGAGCTGTTGTTACTAAAGATGTCGCTCCTCATACAGTTGTAGGTGGAGTCCCTGCAAAATTAATCAATGAAGAAATTTATTGGAAATAATGGGAAATATATCACAAAACAATAAGCGCATAGCCCAAAATACCTTTTTGCTTTATGTGAGAATGTTTATCACATTGACGGTTTCTCTTTTTACGTCCCGAATTGTGTTGGAAAAATTGGGAGTGGAGGATTATGGTATCTATAATGTGGTTGCAGGTCTAGTATCCATGTTTACATTCATGAATGGAACTTTGGCTACTGGAACACAGAGATTCATAACTTTTTCACTTGGAGAAAACAATTTCAAGAAATCGAAATTAACATTTTCTACTACTTTAATCATACATATCATTTTATCTTTGATTATAGGAATAGCAATTTTTGTAGGGGGACTTTATTTCTTAAAAGAAGAATTGGTAATATCTGCCGATAGAATGGATGCTGCTTATTGGGTGTTTTATTGCTCTGTTTTAACTGTCATGCTTAATATTACCCAAGTGCCTTATATGGCTTCTATTATAGCCCATGAGGATATGAGTATTTATGCCTATATGAGCATATTTGATGCAGTAGCCAAATTAGGTGTGGCTTATGCATTGGTTATTGTTGATGTGGATAAAATGAAGTTATATGCGGTATTGATAGCTTTGGTTCAGGTTTGTGATGTATTTTATTATAGATACCATTGCATAAGAAAATACAAGGAGTGTCATTTTGAAGTTCGGTTTGATAAGCCATTGGCAAAAGAAATTCTTCAATTCTCCAGTTGGAATATATTTGGATGTACATCGGTCTTATTTAACAATCAAGGATTTAATATTTTACTCAATATCTTTTATGGTCCTGTGCTTAATGCGGCTCGTGGCATTTCTAATCAAGTGAATAATGTAGCTTCACAATTTGTAGGAAGTTTCCAGACGGCAGTAAATCCACAGATTGTGAAATATTATGCAGAGAAGGATATTGAAAGGATGAATCGTCTCATTTATCACAATGCTCGTTTTTCAGGACTGATGATTTTATATATTATGGTGCCTCTTATGATTGAACTGCCTTTTCTGTTGTCTCTTTGGCTAGGAAAATATCCTGATGATACCGTTTTTTTGACAAGAATTATTCTTATTCAAACACTTATAGCATCAATGTCAAGGTCTGTAGTAATGGGAATTCATGCTATTGGAAAGATGAAAATGGTGAATCTGTTGGCAGGAACTACTTTGTTATTGTCACTGCCTATTTCATTTGTACTTTTTAAAATGAGCATATCTTTAGAAATCGTAATGGTTATAACCCTTTTACCTTGGTTTATCGAGACTTTCATTGAGCTTACATTAATGAAGAAATATGTCGGACTATCTCGAAGAAAATTTTATATACAGTCTTATGGGATTATTATTTTGATTGGTGGAATAATGTGTATTCCGTTGCTTGTTATTTCTAGTTATATGAACGAAGGGTATATCCGATTTCTTGTTAATATGTCCATTTCTACTGTATTAGGTGGTATATTAATCTATTGTTTTGGTATTACTGCCAATATGAGAGTGATAATAAATGATAAAATTAAAAGTTTGATTAATAAATAGAGCTTATGGTATTAGTCTGTTCAATTCTGTTGTTAGTTGTTGTTACCGGGTTGTTCTTTAATGCGATGTATAAGCACACCAATGCTTATTGCAATCAGTTTATTGACATAGATAAGTTTAAATATCTTTCCACTCAGTCTGATCAGTCAATAGATGTAGTTGTATTGGGTAGCAATGCACCTAAGTTTGCTTTTGATTTTTCTGAAATTAAATATTTGACATGTGAGAATTGGGCTGTTGGCCCAGAAACATTTGAGTATGATTTCATTCTGTTCCGTAAATTTGCTCATAAGTTGAAATTTGGAGCTACTGTTGTTTGGCCTATATGTCCAGGAAATTTTTTTTTCTATAAGTTCTTAAATCAGTCAAACTTGACAAAATATTATCGTATTCTCTCTCAAGATGAATTTCCTGAATACAGTAAAAAACAATATATAAAAGAATACAAATATCCGTTGTTCTACCATCCCAAGTGTATCAAGTACTTGATAAAGGATATTCCTCAAGATTTGAGAATGAATTTATATAAAAACCTTTTAGATGTTGAAGGAGTTAAGAAGGATGCCAAATGGTGGATATATAACTGCTGGAATTCTGAGTTTGATATTGACATAGAAAATATGCAACCTTTGTCAGAACGTAATAGACGGGCAGTGGAGGAAAATGTCAGAATAGTCCGTGAAATGGCTCAGTACTGCAAGGATAATGGCTTTCGTCTTTTAACAATTTACCTGCCGTTAACAAAAGAACTTGGTAACTTTTTCTCTTCAATGTATGTAGAGAGTCAAATGACGGCATATGTAAAGCTGGCTACAGAAAATTATAATGTAGATTTGGTGGACTATATGCGTGATGAAAGATTCCAATCTTCTGATTACTATATTAATTCTTTCTTTATGAATCGTAAAGGTGCCATGATATTTACTAAAACATTTGTTGAAGAAAATATTATTAATTGAGTCCATTTTTTTTAGTAGGCTCAACTAAAAACAAATAAAATCAATAAAACCCCAATTTTACTATAGCCCTGAAATCCAAGCTAATGCTGAGACTAAGGAGTATTGCCATAGAGGTTGGATGCTTACTGTTATCCATTTATGAAAATCGGAATTATGACTTTACGCCTTCATAAAAATTATGGAGGTATTTTACAAAACTATGCACTTAATAAAGTATTAAGTGATTTGGGACATGAAGTGGAGACGCTCAATATCGTATGGGATTTGAGATACAAAGGGCCACAGAAGTATTGGACATATCTGAAGCGAATCATTAAGAATATAATTAAAAGGGAATGGACTCCTTTGGATTTGGAAAGCCGGATTATGAGATCTGATTCTAAAACAACTATTTATACCACAGCTTTTAAGAAAAAATATATACCTCTTTCTAAAGAGGTATATATAATGCCATACGCTGATTTTTCGGCGACAAATGAGAAGTATGATGCAATAATTGTAGGCTCAGATCAAGTATGGCGTCCAATGTATACCAAAGGAATAAAACGCTATTTCCTTGACTATATAACGAATCCTGAAATAAAGAAAATAGCTTACGCTGCTTCATTCGGTACCTGTCAAAACGAATATTCGGCAAAACAGGCTCGATTATGCAGTGGCTTATTATCATCGTTTAAAGCTATTTCTGTAAGAGAAGATGATGGAATCAATCAGGTGAAAAGCATATTCCATATTAATAATCAAGTAACAAGATGTATAGACCCTACCATGCTACTCACTATAGATGAATACATGAAAATGATTGGTGAATATAGTGAAGAGAATAAAATATTCATCTACATTCTTGATGAAAATTTAGGCAAAATGAAATTGGTGGAACAAACGGAGAATCTATTAGGTCTTGAATCGTATACATTGACACCAGACGGAATGAAGAACGACAGTTCATGCGTTATACCTCCGGTGGAAAGCTGGTTAAAAGCAATAATTACCTCTAAATTTATCATAACTGATTCTTTCCATGGATGTGTGTTCAGTATACTGTTTAATAAGCCGTTTATTGTTTATGGAAACAAGTCAAGAGGTATAAGCCGTTTCAAAACGCTTCTTAATGCTTTGGAATTGACTTCCCGTTATATTGATTCAATGGAACAGTTTTCGTCTTCATTACTTTCTGAATCCATTGATTGGAAACATATAAATGATTTGATCAGCAAAGAACGTAGTCGCGGTTTGTCCTTTTTAAATAAATCATTGAGAGAATGACTATAATAACTTCTATTTTGTTGGCTGTTTTTTGGGGATATGCCACCAATCTATCAGATCTGTTAGAAGCTATAACTGTAAGAAAGAAAAAAGCAAGCGCTTGGAAGGCACAAAGCATTCTTTCTTTTTTTTCCGCTATAGGTATAACTTATTTAACGATAGATAACCACACCGTTATCTATTGGGCGCTTTTATTGCCAGTTTTGTTGATTCTGCTTTTATTCAAAAGACTGAATCAATATTGTGTAAAAGTTTGCCTGAAGGTACATACGTTTGTATTGGTATTAGCTCTTGTAACTATTGCCTTAGTAGGGATTAGTTATTTTGTCCGACAGTTGACGGTGGCATTTATTCCATTGTTTATTTTTTATTTCTTATTAAGAAATACAGGTTATTCACATCATTATATCAAGCGCATGAAGCAGGTGATGTTGTCGCCTTATACTGTATATTGTGCAGCGTTCACTTTTGCCATATATAGTTTTTACCGATATGATAGTTTCTCATTCACTCTGCTATTGACGGTTTTGTCTTTTTCGTTTTCCATTTATTATCAGTTGAAGAATCATGTTATCTACCATTTTGAACAATATCCTTCTATTAATGTGAAATGTGATTTGCACCATCTGCCAGATTTTTCGTATGCTGGATATATGTATGGCGAAAAGTCACTTGATGAAGAGGCTTTTGTTGTATTCAATGCTACCGATTTCGGCATCCTGCCTGGTAATGGGGAGAATCAGATAATAAAGATACAACAATTTGTTGATGAAGTAGGGAAAAGGGGAGGAGGCACAGCTTATTTCCCAGCGGGAACTTACCATATGAGAAGTTGCGAGGAGTGCTCTTATATTACGCTGGATTATTCCAACGTGCTTGTGAAAGGAGAAATGAAAAATGGGAAGCACCAGACTATATTTATTTCAGATTCACCTACATTAAGAGGCGAAAAGAATCCTTGGCTTTCACCGTTTCTTTTCACAACAGGCGAGCGTATTCAACGTTCCAATATATTTTGGGGCGTACAATTCAAGCATAAGAAAGACATTGTCACTAAAAGTGCATCCATGACGGATCCTGGAAGTGATGGAGAATTGCTTCAACCGGAATGGGCTACTAAAATAACGAGTGATTTATTTTTAGGGGATAAAGTGATAGAAGTAAAGGATGCATTACAGATTAAATCGAACTATATTCTGATAGTGGCATACAATACCAACCATGAAGGACGTTTGATAAAACAAATTCTGAATCATGATGATTTATTGCCTTCATGGGGCACAGCTCTGAGAGCGGGAGATGAAGAAGCCCCTTCTTTGCAGTGGCTGGTAGAAATAGACCGGATTATAGACAATCATAAAGTGGTTTTGAAGCAGCCTTTGCGATGGAATATTGGCATGGAATGTAGTCCGGAAGTGTTTAATGTGGAAATGTTGGAGCATGTGGGCTTTAAGGATTTAGTTATCAAAAGTACTTGGTCTGGTCTGTTCAGGCACCATGGTGAAACGGGTTATTACAGTATGGATTTTGCACAGGAAATGGATTATGGATGGAATGCCGTCAATATGAAACGTGTGGCTCATGGCACCATTAGCAATGTAATAATTGACAATTTTTCCAATCCGCTCTATGTCCAAGATTCCAGAAACATTACACTGGAAGATATAGTGGTTAAAGGAGCCGATGGGCATCAAGGATTGAAACTTTATGGTCATGCTTGCGACAATCTGTTTAGTAATGTTACGTTCTATAACCATTATGCCGACTTTATTGGTGGTGAGACTTGTTCTTATGGAAATGTGTTTAGCGGTGTGCATTATCTGAATCCGGAAAATAAGTATGCAGACTTTGATTTTCATGGATTCTCGGAAGGGCCGTTCAGTCCTCCGATGCAAAATTTATTTGAGTGTTGTACAGGTATTCGAGGTATAAAAGGAGCCGGTGCTTCATATAATGTACCCAGTGCAGCACGTGAAAATGTATTTTGGAATATACTTAGTGATGGGTATAATGGTGCATCCGAACTGTTCTATTTTACTTATCATAGCAATGTACTGACATTGAGGAGAAAGTTAGGCAATTGCTTACGGCTAAAGTCTATTAAGCCATTTTTTGTCTCTTCAGTGATTTCCAATGATGTACCTCATACACCCACTTATTCGTTTTTCTGTAAAACATATATTATGGGATATAGTGGTGCCAATTATATTACCATAGACAACCATACAGAGGATTTTTCTGATAAATACATTCACACGGAGCAAATCAATAAAGGTTTTGTAGCGCCATTTTCGCTTTATCGGCACCAGCTGAAAGAAAGACAAGATTCTAATCAGAATAGAAATTCATGATGAAAGTTTTATACCCCATTGCCTCGCAAACGGTATCCAATCCGTTTGTTGTTACGATTGCCGAGGAGCTTACAAACCTCGGTGTTGACTGCACGATTAGCATAGATGACTTTTGGAATAATCCGGAAGCTTACGACCTCATTCATTTCCAGTGGCCGGAAGCAGTTTATTTATGGAAACGTAGTATAACTAAAAAGCAATTGGAGAATGTGGCTCAACAATTGGATAAAATTAAAAGTATGCAGGTTATGATAGCTATTACCTGTCATAACTTAAAACCGCATTTAACCGGAGATGGAAATGTAATAGCTCTGTATGATGTGATTTATTCACACTGCAATCTGTTCTTTCATATGGGACAGTATAGTCAAGAAGTGCTACAGAAGCAATACCCGGAAGCAAAACATGTCATTGTGCCGCATCATTTGTATGACAGCATCTATCGATTTGACAAAAACAGGTCGGCAGCTTGTACAGAGTTGGATATACCCGGTAATAAGTTCAATATTTTATCATTTGGAGAGTTTCGTACTGATGCAGAGCGTGAGATGATTCAGTGTCTCGCCAAACGGCTTGACAAGCATCACATCCAATTCCTTGTTCCTGGATTCTATCGGGAACGCATTCTCACGAAACGCTTGACGGAATTGCCGCAACGCATCTATAAAACGTTGATATATAGTTTGCAAGGTTTCAAATTTCAAAAGAATTATGTGGATATTGCTGATACAGTCCGGTATTTCTGTGCGGCAGATATAGTACTTATCCAGCGGCTATCCATTCTGAATTCAGGCAATCTTCCAATGGCTTTTGCCGCGGGGAAAGTAGCGCTGGGTCCTGACGTGGGAAATGTGGGACGCATCCTTACGGAAACCGGTAATCCTACTTTTGATCCTCAAAATACATCGACTATCTTGTTGGCTATAGAGAAGGCGCAAGAATTGTGCAAAAACGAGAAAGGATTGAAAAATAAAATATATGCAGAGAAGCATTGGCGTACGGCAACTGTTGCCCAAGCAGTGCTTCAACACTATCAGTCAATAGTCTTAGCCCAATCATTCTGAAATATATTTTCAATGGCTTCTGTTTTTATGACGGTATTGACTGTATTATTGTTTGATGTTGACGGACAGTATGTTATGTCTAGTAAGGACTCGGAGAGCTATAAATGGAAAAAGCATTAGTATCGGTTGTAATCCCTACCTATAAAAGACCGGAGAACCTGTTGCGGGCCATAGAAAGTGTAAAGGCCCAAACCTATCCCTATATTGAAATTATAGTAGTAGACGATAATGGAATGGGTACTGAATGGCAACAGTTTACCCAACGTATGCTTCATGAACTGATAGAGGATAATACAATCCTTTATATCGTTCACGAAGTGAATAAGAACGGATCAGCCGCCCGGAATACGGGATTTGCGGTATCAAAGGGAGCATTCGTGAACTTTTTGGATGACGATGATGTGTTCGAACCGACAAAGATTGAAAAACAGATGGAGTGTCTGGCAAGACACGACAAAACGTTCGGTGCCTGTGTTTGCAACACGCATATTGTAGGTTTCAACCGGTCGTTCACGATTCATGTTACCAAAGAGGGAAACTTGGCGCAGGAAGTACTGATGGGAGAAGTCCGTTTTAACACCTCAAATGTGTTATTCCGTAAAGAAACATTTCAAGCTATTAATGGATTCGATGAAAGCTTTCGGCGTCACCAAGACTGGGAGTTATGCATTCGTTTCTTCCGCTACTACAAAGTCTGTACCTGTAAAGAGTCTCTCCTTGTCAAATATAACACACCTAATGTAATGACCTTAAATCCCTTAAAGGGTATAGAATACAAGGAAAAGTTTCTTCGGACATATGAAACGGATCTCAAGCAAATGCCAAGGTGGAAAGAAATCTATAAATGCCAGTATGAGATGCTGGCACTCGGGCTGCTGAAAGGGGGCTATAAAAACATCGGGTGGTCTTATGCAAGAAAAGCATTCGGCTACGGACTTCCCTCTATGTTTGTGACTGCAAAATATCTGTATTGGACGTTTAAAGGAAAAAAAACACAAAATGACTGAGAACTTCTTTTCAATATATAGTCTTATCTACATTCCGTTGCTCCTTTCAGTTTTTGTACAGAGTCTTGATAAGCAAAAGAAAGTGATGGTCTTTTGGATTATCGTGCTAACACTGTTCAGGGGGTTAAGATGGGATTTGGGTACAGATTGGGGCTGGTATGAACGTTCGTTTAATGAGATTGATGTTACCAACTTTTGGTGCTATTTGACAATGGAAACGGAAGAGGGGACAAAAATACTTGAATCCGGTTGGGGGTTTATGCTCATGGTGTGCAAGTATATGTTTGGCACATATACTGCTTTTCTTCTTTTTTCTAATCTATTGCGTTTGAGTATTCTTTATTTGGTATTTGTAAAAATGACCAGACAGCCTGTATTCGGCTTTGTAGCAATGATTGAGGCAGAAAACTTTTTTCCCGTACGTCAAGATTTGGCCAATGTCATCTATGCGCTGGGTTTTTGCTATTTGCTTCTGGGAAATAAGATGCGGTATTTTGTGATGAATGGATTAGCGGTATTGATACATAGCAGTTCTGCTGTGTTACTACCTCTGTATGGGGCGCTGAAAAATTTGAAATTCAGTTTATGGCACTATTTACTGATTTGGATGCTGGCTCTTGCTTTCTCAGAAATATTTGTTCCTATCATACTTCCGGTTGTGATTAACGTCATATCTATGGTAAGCAGCCAGTTGGCCTTTGTTGTATTAAGATATTTCGAATCGAGCGATTCTTCCATGAATGGCGGAGCAGTGAATGATAGTCCTCTTCCTGCATTCATCATCAACTGCTTTTTCTTATGCTTGTTTTATTTTACACTCATCAGAAAAAATCAGGGAAATGAACAATATAATAGGTTTATTTATCCGTTGATGAACGCTTATGTGTTTTCGATTACTGTCAATTTGCTGTTTTTGCGAACTATTCCCCCATTAAGCAGGTTGAGTTCCTATTTCGGATTTGCGTTTGCATTGCTGGTATCTTTCTATTTCCAAAATCTGAAAGATCAGAAAATCAAGTTGCTGTCCATTCTGGCTTTCATTTGCTATTATTTGTATAGATATTGGAAGCACTTTTATTTTTATCCGGAACTCCATTTTCCATATCAGTCTGTATTTGATTATATCTAACTAAATTCTCCACCTCAAATAGAGTGCTGAAATTCGCTTTAATAGTTTTCTATTTGTTTTTTTATATGACTATATCTGTAGATAATCTTGAAGATACAATTCCGTATACATTAGTATCCTTGAATATGTTTTATATAGCAATTAGTAGCTATTATTTACTTATAGCACTAATGACAAAAAGAAGGGAGATTATAGCTGAGCGTGAATACCCCTAAAATAATTTTTTATCTGATTTATATTAGAATGAAAGGTAATTGAAATTTATGAAAACCATTACAATAATAACTCTTCAGAACGTCCGTAATTATGGATCAGTCCTGCAAGCTTGGGCCACTCAAAAAATGTTTGAAACTTGGGGATGCAAGGTCGATTTCTTCAATTATATGCGCAGCAACAACGCAACTCCGTGGAACAGGGTAAAGGCATGGACAAAACCAAAATCGTGGTCGGTAAAGATCATAATGGGTATTTTGCTTTATCCTACTTTTCTTTTGCAGGACAGACGCTTTAAGCGGTTTCTGGAAAAGTACCTCAATGTGCAGAAAGAAATATGTACCACGATGACTGATTTTAAGAAACTAAAACTTACATCCGATATCTATTGCACCGGTTCCGATCAGACTTGGAATAGTGGGTGGAATGAGGGGGTTCTTCCCGAATTGTTTCTCGGTTTTGTACCAGAACATATCAGGAAAATAGCTTATTCGGCTAGTTTTGGAAAGGACAGATTGGATGATTGGGAAAAGGATGAAACACAGAATTTGCTCAACCGCTATCAGGCTGTTTCGGTAAGAGAGAGTGCCGGAGTGAAAATTTGTAATAGCTTGGGGATTAATAATGTAGTTCATGTGCTAGACCCAACTTTACAGCTTGACCGCTCGTTTTGGAGCGCTTATGCAGGGAAAACACCATTTAAAAAAGGATACGTACTTATTTATCAGTTGAATACAAATAAGGAATTTGACCGTTACGCTAAAGAGTTTGCATGCCGTAAGGGATTACTGCTGGTAAGATTCTGTACTCGTATAGACCAGATTCTGAAATGCGGGAAAAGTGTGGTCGTGCCTGAGGTTTTTGACTTTGTGCGCTATATTTTTCATGCAGATTATGTGATAACCGATTCGTTTCATGCCACGGCTTTCAGTATCAATGTCAACACTCAGTTTATCAGCATTTATCCGAATGATTATAGCAGTCGTTTGGGAAGTGTCTTGAAGTTGGTGGGGCTGGAGGACAGGCATCTGTCTGCATACGATGATTTTTCGTATGTGGATGCGGCTCCCATTGATTTTACCCATGCCAACAAAGTACTTGATGAGGAGAGAGCGAAAGGCGTTGAATTTATAAAGTGGGCAATAGAATGGAACGGATAACCGAATATTGTACAGGATGCAGGGCTTGCGAACAGTTGTGCGCGAAGAAGGCCATCCGGATGGTTGCCGATAGGGAAGGGTTTCTCATGGCGACTGTTGACGGGAATCTCTGTGTGGATTGTGGATTGTGTGCGAAACGTTGTCCTCAGAACCGTAAGGATCTGCTTCATGGAAAATCACTTGCTACATGGGCTGTCCGGCTGAAAGACGAACATACGCTCTATAGGAGTGCCTCCGGTGGCGCTTTTGCCGGATGGGCGGCATTTGTTATAAGTCAAAGCGGTGCGGTGTTCGGAGTAAAATATAATGAAAAAATGCGTGCTGTTCATGTTAAAGTGGAAACATGGGAAGAACTACAGCCACTACTTAGTTCCAAGTATGTGCAGAGCGATACAGGAAATACGTTTGCCGAGGTTAGAAAATTATTAAATGAGGGAAGGCTGGTACTTTATAGTGGAACAGGATGCCAAATAGCTGCTTTACGCAGTTTCTTGGGAAAGGATTACGATAATTTGATTTTGGTGGATTTGATTTGCCATGGTGTGCCTTCTCCATTACTTTTCAGTCGTTATTTGGAACTTCTCCGTAAGAAGCATGGCGCAAATATTGACGAATATGATTTTCGTGACAAGCGTGGAGGCTGGGGACTAGGATATAAATATAAATATAAAAATACTCATAAGTACGGTACTGCGGTTTCCAATCCTTATTATGCCTACTTTTTGCAAGGATATACTTATAGAGAGTGCTGCTATCGTTGTCATTATGCGTGTACAGAGCGGGCTGGTGATATCACTATAGCTGACTATTGGGGAGTAGAAAAGTATCATCCGGATTTTTACAGTACGAAGGGCGTTTCATTGATGCTAGTTAATACTCGTAAAGGGGGATGCTTTTGGAACCAGGTGGAATGCGATTTTGTATGTCAAGAGAGTAAGCTTGAGTATGCGGTTAAGGGAAATCAGAACTTGAAGTCACCTACCATTAGGACGGATAAGATTCGGGATTATATTTATGATGGGATTAACAGTATGGAAGTAGAGGAGTATTTTGCCGCCCGTTTTCCCTTACATCCGTCCTTGACTCAAAGAATCAAGGACAGGATGCCGGTGGGGGTGAAACTATGGCTTAAAAGAATGAAAAGACAATGGAACCCCTAATGTTTCTCCAAATACCCGAACACCCCTTCCGCGTCAAAGCTAGGGCAAGCTTTCGGGATACTTCCCGGCATATCCCTGTGTCCGCGAATCCGGACACAGGGAAAGAGTTTCACCAGCCGCATCAGCAGCAAGATCAGTTGCTCCGTCTGTTCCGGTGTACGGGTATCGGCGGGATGTCCCTGCTCATCCAGTCCGCCCTCGTAGCAGATGCCGATGCTGCAACGGTTCCAGGGGCGGCAATGAGCGCCCACCTCCAGCAGGCGGCGGTGTTGGGTCACGCTGCCGTCACGACGGATGTAGAAATGGTAACCCACCGTGCGGAAGCCCCGCGCCTTGTGGTCGCGCAGAAGTTGCTCGGCAGTATAGTCACGGTCGCAACGGGTAGCGGAGCAGTGGATGACAAGGTATTTCACGGCACCGGGGGAGGCCATCATCAGTCCGTCCTCTATGGTGAGAAGCTGGCGCTCGTTCAGCACCTCCTCCTCACCGATAATTATAGGAAATGTTTCTTGTATCATAATAATATGGAAAATTGAGAATTAAGAATAGAAAATAGAAAAAGGCTGTGACCACTCTTTAAATGAGCGATGCGCAACTGGTTATGCCCAGGGCGGTGAGGGCGGCGATAGCTGCCTGGATAATTGCCCGGAGGATTTGTGGCCAGGTGATTTTCTTGGATTCTTGCTTGGATTCATTCATGGGAATATCAGTTTTGGGGATCAGTTTAAAATGTAAATGAAATAAGGAGATTACGGAACAGACGGACACGGAGGAGTGAAAAAACTCCGTGTCGTCCGTGTCCCATAATCACATCATACTACCTCTGAGGAGCCGGGGAACCGGATCAGATGTTTCCGTCTGCCGGCCCGTCCGGAGAAGCGGCCGTTCCGGAGGCTTCCGCGTTATCATCAGCAGAAACAGTGGAAGCATCAGAAATATCAGAAGAAGCAATA
The DNA here is from genome assembly GCF_054653615.1 of Phocaeicola sartorii JCM 17136 = DSM 21941. Lineage (NCBI taxonomy): Bacteria > Pseudomonadati > Bacteroidota > Bacteroidia > Bacteroidales > Bacteroidaceae > Phocaeicola > Phocaeicola sartorii. The sequence continues at coordinate 3,015,292 of NZ_BAAIFW010000005.1, read as the reverse complement.
GCGGCAACATCAACAGCAATAGCCGTAGCGGAAGTAGCAGCTTCCTCATCATCTGCAGAATTGCCCGTCAGGTCTACCGTAGTCTTTCCGGCCTTCAAGGCTTTCACCACCTCGGCGGCTGCCTTACGGGTGGGAACCAGTTGGAATTCGGCATCCTGACGCAGATTGTTGAAACGTTCGCCCGCAGTCCAGATCACGTTCACAGCGGTGATGTTGTCCGCAGTGAAATCGGCCAATGTCTCGGCACCGTAGCTCCGGAGGCTGTTGGAGAATACACCCAAATCGCCCAGCTGGACTTGCTGTCCGTTCAGCAGCTGTTCGCGCAGGCAGTCCACGGCCAGGATGATAATGGCCTGGATGTCGGCACGCGAGTACACGCAGCCGTGGCTGGCGATGTGGTGGCAGAACTTGTCCAGTGTCATCACTTGTGAATACTGGGCGTTGGCATACGCTTTTTTGGCAGCGTCTTTGTCGGTGGGGTTACCACGCATACAGGTACTGTAATTAATCATAAATTAAAAATTAAGAATTAAAATTTAACATATTCCGTTTGGTCGCCGAGGGGAGGAGGGAACGTTGCTTCCCGCGGGCTGCACGAAGGTAACGTGTAGGGCTGAAGGTTAGTAACGTATGGGCCCGCAGGTTAGTATCGTGTGAGGCCGGAGGTTAGTAACGTGCCGGCTCCCTTGTCGTTGACATTGCAAACATACCACATGCCGCATGGACGCTGAGTACCTTTGAAGACTTCTGAAGCTTTACGGCTCTCCCAGGTATTCTTTGATGAGAAGCACCTGCCTGAAGGTGAGTGTGCGCCGGCAACGAAAGCCCGGGTCCGTGGCATAGAGACGGGTGCAAAGTTCGGGATTCATGTTGATCCAGCGCATCAGGTGCTGGACGGCAGTTCGCGGACGGTGGACGTATTCCGGAAAATATTCCAGCGCCAGGCTGCTTTTGGTATAAGTCTTGATCATGTTTGATGAAAAATTTAAAATTAAAGGATTAAAAACTTTCTTTCATTGCCCTTTTCCCTTCACACGTACGCGTGAGGTGAACTGGTATCGGCCCCTGCCGATGGTTTCTATCGTGCCTTTTTCGCCCATGCGTCTCAGCAGGGTGTCGAAAGTGCTCTCACTGATGCCGTTCCGGTGTGCCACTTCCATGGCTTCCTTGCGGGTAAACGTCATGGGGAGGGAGGACAGGAAGATTTCCTGGGGCGAGGCCTTGTGGCCGGGCACTCCGGCGGCGGGAAGGTACATCAGCACATGGCAGGAGTGGCGGTAGAGCGGCTCCACCAGATTCATCACGGCTTCGAAATCCTCGGGGGTGATGGTGAGCAGGAAGGAGGGGGTTATGTTGTCCGTTATGTTCTCGCGCGGAGTATGGGCACAAGGAGATAGACCGGGACAGGCACGCAGTCTTTCGTTCATGGAACGGGCTGACTCCGGGGAATCTATGATTGTTTCCAGCGAGCGCAGCCATGCCACCACGCTCATGATGCGGCATACGTTGATGGCGATACGTGCCACCGTGCTCCGCATGTGGCTGCCGTGTGCGGCGCCGGCATGGCTGAATATTTGTGCCATGCGGCGGTTGAACGCGTCCTGCTGCGCGGCGGACAGTTGCAGACGGAATCCGTTGGTCTCGGCCTTTACGGCATCCAGTACTGTTTTCCATTGTCCGCCCCATTGGTGGAACTGCTGTGCATAGTCCGTTCCGGACGTGTCGAACTGGCTGACCCATTCCTGTATGGGCGGCATATAGTAGAACAGTTGGCGGGAGAAGAGCCCGTTCTCGGGCGAGGGGATGAGCGGGCAGAGCTGGGCGGGGGTGCCGCTGAGCAGGAGGCTGAGCAGCAACCGTCCGCATTCGCGGTACTCGTGGTTGGTGCGGCGGTTGTAGGCCAGACGGTCGTGGTCGAACGCATTTCGGAGGGTATGGCTCCAGTGGCCGTAGTCGGTGCCGATGGCGGTGCTTACCGTGTCGGCCTCGCTTTCGCAAATCATGCCTGCGCCGTTGTTGTCCATCAGGTTCTCCTGTATGCCTGTGCCGGAGTTGTCACCGGCTATGAAGAAAAGTTTCATCCGTGGCATTTCGGGTTCGGTATGTTTGGTCCGTTCCTTGCCCATATAGTCCCATTTGGTTTTTTCCACATGATAGTCTTTCATCTTTTGCTGATAGGCGGAGAGCATCTCCTGATGGATCGGCTCGGCCAGCTGGCGTACCCATGCCAAAGCTCCCTTGCCCGAGGCGGGGAGAGCCAGGATGAAAGTTTGCAGACACGGGTAATGGTCCTTGTGGCCATAGTTGAAACAGACCAGTTTGTTGAGCGTGGCACCCAGCACGGTGATGGCTCCCAGCAGCAGGATGTCCCGTTGGGCTTTGGACTCGCCGCAGTCCACGGCTTGTTGCAGGAAGCGGGGCCACCGGTATTCGGGGAAGGGAGGGGGCAGTGGCTGCTCTTCCTGTCCTTCTCCGGACAAGTGTTCCGGAGTTCCGATGCCGGCAGTATTCCCGGGTTGTTGTACGGATGCATTCACTGGCTGTTGTACGGCCGTCTTTCCCGGTGCATTATAAGTATCGTGTACGTGTGAAAGGGGGGAAGGGGTGAAAGAAAGTTTCTTCACGTCCACTCCCGCCATTTCGGCCAGGTGCCACACGGTGCCGAGGGTGTTCTTGCCGTGCCCGTTTCCGATGGCGTTGGTGTACATTTTTTCGGCATCTTCGTGACGGTACTTTCCGGACAGGCGGCAGATGCGATGGAAATATGCTCTTCCGGCCTCGCCGCAGTCATTGGCTATGGCAAAGGCCAGGGGCATGTATTCTTGATACGAGGGGGCGATGTTCGCTCCCGCACGCTCGATGGCGTCAACGAGTTGTTCCAGACTTTGAATCGGATTGTTCATGTTTTTTAGTGATTAATTAGTGATAAATTAGTAGTTAATGGTTCGTGATTAATGCTATGCAGACCTCCGCGCGCAGCTCACTAATCACCAACCGCTAAAATTATTTTTCTCTCAGTTTCGCTTCTTCATCGTGGCAGATGAAGCATGCGCGGCACAGGTCGGCGTTCGACTTGTCTATTTGCAGTTCGTACTTGCAGTGCAGGTATTCCCATGCGTTTTGCATGGCCATGCGGAAGGATTCTTTTACTGTTTTGTCGGTGTACAGGCGGTAGGGGACGAACAGTTTCACCCCCGTTCCGCTGGGCGATACGAAAGCCAGGTCGGGCAGGAGGAAATCGTCGTCGAACAGCCGGTCGCGCAATTCCCGGGCTTCATCGGCGGATGCCAGATGGTCCAGGTCAATCACGAAGTCTCCGCTGGGGATGAGCAGACTCTGTTCGCGGCAGTAAGTAAAGATTCCTGCCGGAGTGACGTACGGCAGCAGCTGCTGTTTCAGTTGGCGGAACTGTTTCGGGTCGGTCAGTGCGGTGCGCACCCGGCCGGTTTTCTCCGCCAGCGGGGTGTTGTTTACAATATAGTCATGAAGAGCCTGAAGGCTGCATACGCTGTCCGGCACCTTGTTGGTGATGGGAGCGTTGAAAAAAGTGACGATGCTTTGTCTCATACTTTGTTTAATTTTTTAATAGGTATATAAGTAATATTGACAGCGAAGTTACGCTTTGCGCGTCATGCCTCCAATAGCGTTCAGAAATGAGCTGTTATTGTGTGGAAAAGAATTGTTTAATTCAGAAATTATGGAAAAAAAGAAAGAAGAAAATGCCTGTGTATTTTATATCACGGGAGGTAACAACCAGATTATGCCTAACGTTACGAAGGTAGTTCAGAACTTTTATGTAGATCGTTCCGAAATGGATGCAATGAAGGAGCACGGAATGGAAAGTGTAAAAAAAAGAGAGCCGGTTCCGGTCGAAACGAAGTCTTCTGACCAGAAGGCTGATGATTTGAAGCTGGCCGAGGGCGAACTTCGTATTTATTATACGGATGATGTTTCGCTGAATGCCTTTATTATCCGTGTCGGTGCCTGCAAGGATGCCTCCGATCTGGCCAACTTGGTGGTGGGTGAAATGATGGAGCATACCATCATGAATGGTGGCATTGTTGTCAAGGCTCACTTCATAGAGGCGCTGCTGGCATTTGTTCATTTTACCAAGGGAAGCAGCGTGAACAATATCCGTCAGCATATTCGGAAGTTTATGGATATGTTCGGGATAAAGAAAGGGGGAAAGGATTCAAATCATGAAAAATGATGATGCAAAAGGACGGAAATAGTATGACACAACCTTTGATATCAGTGATCGTTCCTTGCTATAATGTGGAGGAGTATTTGCCGAGGTGCGTTGAGAGTGTTCTGAACCAGACATATCGTAATCTTGAAATACTTCTGGTGGATGACGGCAGTCCGGACCGCTGTGGTGAGATTTGTGACGGATATGCTGCCGTGGACAGTCGTGTCAAGGTGATTCATAAGGAAAACGGGGGGCTTAGTGATGCCCGCAATGTGGCGTTGGACGTTATGAAGGGGGAGTATGTCACGTTTGTGGATAGTGATGATTATGTGGCGGCGGATTATGTGGAATATCTTTACAAACTGATGGAGGAGTATGGAGTGAAGCTGTCAGTGAGCCGGCATCAGGAATTTAAGGATGGTGCCTCCGTGTCCGTGGAAATCCGCACGTGTCCGGTGGCTTCGGAGTCGGTAGGTCAGGATGAGGGGTTGGCCTGTATGTTCTATCAGCAGGCATTTGACACAACTGCATGGGGCAAAATGTATCATCGCTCCCTTTTTTCTGATGGCATTCGTTATCCTGAAGGGTGGTTGTATGAAGATTTACCCACTACTTATCGTCTGATGATGAAGTGTGACTATATAGCGTTTGGTAATTATCGTAACTATTTTTATCGGATTCGTAGTACCAGTATAGAGGGAACTCCGTTCAAGCCGTTGAAGTATGAGAGCTGTATGAGAATAATCCGTCAGCTTGAAGCAGACAAGGTGCGGATGCCGGAACGGGTGAGACGGGCTTTGGACTGCCGTATCGTAAGTTTCGCCTTTCACATTCTGTTGGAGGTTCCGCAGGAAGAAAAGGAGATGCGTCGTAGTCTTTTGGAAATTATCCGCCGGAAAAGAATACATGTGCTGTTTGATGGAAAAGCCCGGAGAAAGGCGCGGGCAGCGTGTCTGCTGTCCTTGGCTGGGGTGTGGCTGGTGAATTTGTTCGTTGGTTATGGGAAGTCGAGGAAAGTGGATTGAGGATTATTAATGGTGGAATTGTCTCCCCCCCCGGGGGGGGGGACTTCATTCCGTCAGGTCTGAGATAGTCATGGGATATTAAGTAAATTCGCCTGAAACTTTTGTCCGGATGGAATTGTTTATGTAACTTTGTAATAAGCAATGTGGCGATATAAATATGGAGTAAAGTTATGGAAGAGATAAAGCAAGTGCCCTACGGTGTGTCCGACTTCGTGACGGTGAGGGAACAAAATCTGTATTATGTGGACAAGACTATGTATTTGTCCTTACTGGAGCAGCAGCCTCGAAATGTGTTCTACATCCGTCCCCGCCGGTTCGGAAAGAGTCTGTTCATCAGCATGATGAGGGCTTATTACGACAAGGCGATGGCTGCTAATTTCGACTCCCTGTTCGGTGGGCTTTGGGTTCATGAACACCCCACGCCTCTCAGGGGGCGGTACCAGATGCTTTATTTGGACTTCTCCCAGGTGGGCGGAGACATCGACCGACTTTCTGAACGTTTTAATGATTATTGCAGTTTGATGCTGGATGACTTTATGCACTCTTATCGTGATGAATATCCTGATGAAACAGTGAAAGCATTCTTCGAGACCCGGCAGATGGCCGATAAACTGGACTTGATACGCAACAGTGCGGTAAGACTTCGCATCCCCCTTTACCTCATCATCGACGAATACGACAATTTCACGAATATCGTGCTCAACGAGAATGGCGAGGAGGTGTATCACGCCATCACCCATGCCAGCGGTTTCTACCGCGATGTGTTCAAAAAGTTCAAAGGTATGTTCGAACGTATCTTCATGACGGGAGTGAGCCCCGTGACCCTGGACGACCTGACGAGTGGATTCAACATCGGCTGGCACTTGTCCATGAACCCCAAGTTCGACAAGATGCTGGGCTTCAGTACCGAGGATGTGCGTTCCATGCTCCTTTACTATAAAGAGGCGGGGATGCTTCCTTCCGAAAGCGACGTGGAGGCGATAATAGCGGAGATGAAGCCGTGGTATGACAACTATTGTTTCGCCAAGGAGTGCCTGAAGCAGGAGGAACGTGTATTCAATTGTGACATGGTGCTCTATTATCTCCGCCAGTACATGGATAGCGGTCACTCTCCCGAACGGATGGTTGATCCCAATACGAAAACCGATTACAACAAACTGAAAAAGTTGCTGCGGCTGGACCGTCTGGACGGTGACCGCAGAGGCGTCATCCGCCGTATTGCCGAGGAGGGACAGCTGATAGCCGGTGTGGAAGAGTCTTTTCCGGCCCGTGACTTGACGAATCCCGACATTTTCCCTAGTCTGCTGTTTTATTATGGGATGCTGACCATAAAGGGTACGTATGGCTCTCAGTTGGTTTTGTGCATACCGAACAACAATGTGCGCAAGCAGTATTATGAGTATTTGTTGGAGAACTACAGCGAATATAGCGGAATACAAATATCTTCCTTATTGACGCTGTTCACCCGGATGTCCTTCGACGGTCAGTGGCGTGAGGCGTTGCAATACATCGCAGACGCTTACCGTAACCTGTCCTCCGTCCGCGACTCCATAGAGGGCGAGCGCAGCATCCAGGGCTTCTTCATGGCTTACTTGAGTCTGAACGATTATTACATCACCGCTCCCGAAGTGGAATTGAACCATGGGTATTGTGATTTCTTCCTGCTGCCCAACCTGACGCATTATCAGTCCCGGCATAGCTACATAGTGGAGCTGAAATACCTGCCGAAAAAGGACTTTGACTCGAAGGCCGAGGAGCAGTGGCGGCAAGCTGTGGAGCAGATAGACGGTTATGCCCGTGCGCCAAGGGTGGATGCGTTGCGTCAGGGCACGCAATTGCATAAGATTGTGATGCAGTTCTCAGGATGGGATCTGGTGAGGATGGAGGAGGTATAACTAACTCTGTTGAAAATCGAAAGTTGAAAGAGACCTGTTCTGCCCAACTCTCCGTTAAGGGGGGCAGAATATCATTTTCCAGGCTATGGTGAATGGCTGTGGTATGCTTTTTCTAACTGTAAAAGTCTTCCCGTACATACATGTATGTGTCTTTTGAAAAATAGGACACCGTATATTGATTAAATACAAATCTATTTTATTCTTTTTCTTATCGGTCGTGAGCTGAAAAGCATGCGGCCCTAATCCCTTTTGTACTTTTTATGAAGAAAATAATGCATGTGGCGGAACCTTTTGCAACAGGTGTCCTAAGTTTCCTTATAGATATAACGAAGCGTCAAGTTGAAGATTATGAAGTCTATATACTCTATGGTATTCGTCCGCTGACACCTGAGAATGTAGAGCAATTGTTTGACAAACGTGTGCATCTCATGAGGATAGACTCTTTCAAAGGTGCGATAGGCACAGTGGTTAATTTAAGAGCCTATTATGATGTGTATAAATGGTATAAAGGAATAAAGCCGGATATAGTTCATTTTCATTCATCGGCATCCGGCTTTATTGGCAGGTGGGCGTTGCCCTGTAAGAATATCCCGGCTTTTTATACACCTCATGGATATTCATTTTTGATGAAAGATGGGGCAGTGTTCAAACGTTTCTTATTTTGGTTGATAGAATATCTTTCGGCAAAAAGACCTTGTATGACCATTGCGTGTAGTGAGGGAGAGTATAAAGAGGCGAAGAAACTGTCTCCAAACGCGACTTATGTAAATAATGGTATCAATACTGCGGACTTGAAAACATTTGTCCGGCCAATTGGTCGGGATATTCAACGTCCTATCCAAATATGTACCAGTGGTAGAATCCTTTATCAGAAAAATCCCAAGCTATTCAATGAAATAGCGATGTTACTTCCCGAGGCTCGGTTTACATGGATAGGTGAAGGAGAGTTGAAGACAGAACTTACTTCGCCCAATATTCATATTACCGGATGGATAAAGAGGAAGGAGGTGCTGAATATTATTAAAAATATGGACTTTTTCATTTTACCATCGTTATGGGAAGGTCTTCCGATCTCGTTGCTTGAGGCGATGTATTTGAAAAAAATCTGTTTGGTAAGTGATGTGACTGGTAATCGTGATGTTATAAAAAATGGTGTGAATGGACTGATTTGTAATTCGGCAGATGAATATGCTGATTCAGTGCGTGGTATTGTCAATGGAAGTATGGATGGTGCTCTTTTTTCCGAGCGTGCGTCGAAGGATGTTGAAGAAAATTACAATATAGACTTAATGGCACAAAAATATGATGAAATCTACAAGAGTGTAAGTGCTGCAAAATATCATAACTAAAATATTTTCCTAATGAACTACTTTATAACAGGTGGTTCCGGTTTTATCGGAACCCATTTGACAGATCTTCTTAAGAATATCTGTCCTGAGTGCAATATTTATAATCTGGATATTGTGGAGAATAACCAGAATGGCAAGGTGACTTTTATTTATTGTGATGTGAGAAAACCTATTGCTATGGAAGGGATTTCTATTACTGAAGATGATATCATCTTTAATTTTGCAGCTGTGCACCGTACTCCCGGACATCCAGATCCGGTCTATTTTGAAACCAACATTCTTGGTGCGGAGAATGTGACGGCATTTGCAGAGAAATATAATATCAAAAAGATTGTTTTTACTAGTTCCATAGCTCCTTATGGAGCAGCTGAGGACTTGAAAGAAGAAACAACAATTCCAATGCCTAATACTCCCTACGGAATATCGAAACTAGTGGCTGAAAAGATACACATGGTCTGGCAAGCAAAGAACTCTTTGGAAAGACAGTTGACAATTGTTCGTCCCGGTGTGGTGTTCGGTAAAGGAGAAAATGGAAATTTTTCCCGTCTTTATTGGGGGATACGTGAGCGTAAATTTATGTATCCGGGTAGAAAAGATACAATAAAAGCTTGCATTTATGTAAAGGAATTAGTTCGTTTTATGTTATACAGACTGGAGCACCACGAACAAGGGGTGGAATTGTATAATTGTACATTTGAACCGGCTTATACTATTGAGCAGATTGTTGATACAATGAAAAAGGTGACAGGCATGAAGCATGCTGTTCCATTGATACCTGCTTGGATATTAATGCCTGCGGCTGCTGTAGCTGGATGCCTGGGTGCTCCTATGGGAATATGTCCGGCACGTGTTAAGAAACTGATGGTTTCGACTAATATATGTGGTAAGAAATTGGCTGACTCAGGTTATAAGTTTCATTATACATTTGAAGAGGCTATAGCTGATTGGTTTAAGGATAATGGCAAGCAATGTTTGAAATGAGAAGGTTCTTTCTGATTTTTTTATTTATTGTTTGTCTTGCGGAACTAGGAAGGTCTCAAATCAACTACGGCACCACCGGCCTGATGAACATGCCTACCGCCGATATGCAGCGTGATAAAACCGTCATGGCCGGAGCCAATTGGCTGAACCATCATGCCACTGTTCCCAGGTGGTGGTATGACACATGGAACTATTACATCAACATCACTATTTTTCCTTGGCTGGAAGCCGGTTACCTGTGTACAGGTCATAAAGCGGTACCTGTAGATTATGGTAATCAATCCGGTTATTGGGTACCCTCCACATACGGCAGGTTCATCAATCAGGACCGTTCCTTTCATTTCCGTCTGCGGGTGTGGAAAGAAGGCTGGTGGAAAGAATGGACACCCCAGATAGTGATTGGAGCCAATGATGCAATAGGTGATTCGTGGAATGGTGGTTCATTGTCTAAACCTTCGGAATTGAATTATGGCAATGGTTTCTTGAACCGCTATTACCTAGCTGTCACCAAACACATCGAATTTGAGAACGTGGGTACGCTGGGCGCGCACCTATCATGGATATACAGCAACCGTTTTGATAACAAGTTGAATAGTCCGGCTATGGGTGCGAATTTCCGATTTCATTTGAAAGAAAACGGTTCTTGGGTGGACAAGGTGGTCAATGGCATGAACCTGATGGCGGAAGTTGTCCCCGGATATACAGACGTAAAGGAGAATCTGACATTTAATCCCGAAGGGGCGAAATATCAGATTAATTTAGGTATGGAGTACTCCTTCTGGAAAGATTACATTAATGCCGTGGTAGAACTGGACCGCTGCCGTTACTTCTCGGGGGGGATCGTACTCAAAGTGCATCTGAAATAATAAAAAAACTTGTCCGGTCAGGAATTTCCGGTTAGATTTTCTAAAGAGGATTTTGAATCAGACGGCAGGCCCTCTTATTGGTTGGTCAGAATCTGATTCAGAAACGTGAACTTGGAAACTTGGTTAAATATTGGAATAAAATCAACCAATAGTTTGTTTGTTTCAGTATAAATTATAATATTTGCAAGGTAACGTGATATCTATCCGCATGAAAACAAAAGATGAAATAATAGCTATCCTCCGTAAGTTCAAGGAAGAATTTGGAGAGAAGTATGGAATTGAGAAGCTGGGGATTTTCGGTTCTGTGGCTCGTGGTGAACAAAAAGAAGATAGCGATATTGATATTTGTGTGCAGCTTCAAAATCCGGATTATTTCACCAGAATGGAAATAAAAGAATCTTTGGAACAGCGTTTTGAAGTAAAGGTGGATGTCGTCTCTTTGACTGCAATTATGCGTAATCTGTTTCGGAATCATATAGAAAAGGATGCAATCTATATCTAAAGCTGACATATTGGACATGCTTCTGTTTGTGGAAGAGCGTATTGCATTGACTATTGAAAGATGCAGTGGCATTGTTTCGGTCAATGATTTTTTATACTCTCCTGATAAAGTAGATATTTTTGATGCTACATGTATGCGTTTGCAAACTATTGGAGAAGCTGTAAAGAATATAGACAATTTGACTCATCATGATTTGTTGGCTGGCTATAGTGATGTTCCATGGAAAAGTATCATAGGTTTACGTAATATTATCTCTCACGAATATTTGTCGATAGATCCGGCTGAGATTTTTAGAATTGTCAAAATCCATTTACCCCAATTACATTCTGTTATTTTAAAGATTAAGGATGATGTTGATGCTGGTTCCGTGCAGGACTTGCTTTGAGGAAAGATAAATTGAAGTACTCGACCTTTCTTTTTGATATTAATCAATAATTTTTTTTGCTATATAGGCTGTATGCAATAAAGCATGTAGCCTTTCTTCCCATTGTTGCCGGTAGCGACCGGCATCCGCGTAATGTATTGCAAAAACGAACATCTTCGTGATTACCAGCAGGAGATGAAGCTCCGGCTCTTTGAAGAGTGGGGTTATCATCGGAATGTGATGGTACAGATGCCTACCGGTACGGGCAAGACGCATCTGCTGACAGCCATAGTGGGGGAGTTCCTGCATGGTTCCAACTCTCCGGTATGGATCGTTGCGCACCGCCGGGAACTGGTGGAGCAGATAGAGGAGACAGTGGCCCGCTATGGAATGGGAAATGACGGCGGCAGGACTCAAAAAGTCGGAAGGGTGAAGGTGCTGTCTATCCAGTGGCTGTCCCGTAACGGAGAGACCATGGACGAATCCCCGGGCCTGATCGTCATCGACGAGGCGCATCACGCCTTGGCGGAAACCTACCGGGCGCTTTGGAAAAGGTATCCGGAGGCAAGAAAACTGGGCATGACCGCTACGCCTTGTCGGTTGAACGGCAGGGGCTTCACGGACTTGTTCGACAGCCTGATCACCTCGTGGACAGTCGAAACGTTTATCGGGAAGGGATGGCTGTCGCCTTTCGATTATGTGTCCATCCGTGCGAACAGCAGGGAGCAGCGGCTCATAGATTCGCTGAAGAAACGGGGTGCGGACGGGGATTATCAGGTAAAGGAAATGAACGCGGTGCTGAATCGGGAGACGACTATCAAGGGGCTGTATGAGAGCGTGGAACGATATGCCCACGGAAAGAAAGGAATCGTATATGCCATCAGCATCGCCCATGCCCGTCGGATAGCGGCTTGTTATAGCGCACGCGGACTGGATGCCGTGGCTATCGACAGCCGGACTCCGGCTTCGGAACGCAAGAAGCTGGTGGATGATTTCAGGCAGGGAAGAATGAAAGTACTGGTCAATGTGGATATTTTCTCCGAAGGTTTCGACTGTCCCGATGTGGAGTTCGTGCAGCTGGCGCGCCCCACGCTTTCCCTGGCAAAGTACCTGCAACAGGTGGGGCGCGGACTGCGGAAGTCTATAGCCAAGGAGTCCTGCATACTGATAGATAATGTGGGGCTGCACCGCATCTTCGGCCTGCCTACCCGCAGGCACGACTGGAGGGCGATGTTCGAGGGACGGATGATTGGCAATGCGCTGTCCCGGGCACGGGCGTCGGGCGGACTGTCTCTGCCTGCTGCCTTGTCACTGACGAACAGCCGTGGGCAACGGGAGGAAGTATGGGAGGTGGTGATGACCCACGGCCGGTTGCTGGAAGCCATCCGGAACGGGGAGGCTGCTGTATCCGGAGAGGAAGCGGAAAACGGAAAGGAATCACAGGCCGCCTTGAAATCCTGCTTCGACCGGCAGAGCGGTTTGTGGGGGCTGAAACATGGAAACAAAATAACGGTGACACCCTGTTATCTGCAAGTCTTTGACATTCAGGGAGACCGTGTGGCAGTCCGCTTGAAAGACGGGCGAACGGCCGTGGTGAACGCCTCCGGAGAACCGGAAATAATGTTCTCAGAACCGGAAATGAGCGGTGGGCATGACCGGAGACTGAAATTCCTGAAAGGGGAGCTTCTGGCCGTTACGGGTACTATAGGCAGGGATACTATAAGCACGGATTTCTATATGGACCTGAAGACAGGCCGCACGTACCGGGAGAAGCCGGTGGTGTTTTCCTATGGCAGTGTGGAACTGCTGAGGGTGGGGGAGACTTTCCACAGCCGCACCCGTAAACCGTATGCGTCCATGCGCGGCCTGCACAAGGACAGCCTCTGCTTTTATGGTTTTTATCTGAAGATACCGGATTATCGCGTCCCGAAGTCCTGCCGGCTGGTGGATTCCGAATGGTCCACCGTATTTGATATATTCGCCTGTCTGCTGGCAGGGGATGACGAGGAGGTGTATTGGTGCTGCGGCCACCTGGCCGACCGGAGCATCATAGTGATGGACGGGGCAGGAAAGTATTACCATGTGGGGAAAGAAACAGAGAAAGGAACGCGGAAACGCTACATAGCCTCCAATCTTCCCACCCCCGGCGAGGAGGATTTTGACACGGTGATAAAGAAGTTGAAAGCGGAAGCCGGACGGCGGGCGGAGGAAACGGACCGGCAGAAGAGAAGGAACGAGGAACGAAAAAGACAGCGAAGACTGGAGGAGATAAAGGATGTCCTTCCTTACCGTATGGGGATGAAATGGGGCTTGAAGCTGGGGGAACGTGTCATCGTTCCTCCCCAGTACAGAAAGATCCTGCCTCCGGTGGGCATTTATTGTGCCTTTGAAGAAAACGCCTGCCAGTGGGGGGTGATGGCACTGGACGGCAAAGTAGTGGTGGAAGCCCGCTACCAGAAGGTGGAGATAGAACACAATGGCACGGTGCACCTGACCATCATTCCCGGCAAGGTGAAGGAAATCAAACTATGAGCGTCTCCGGAGTGGAACATAAATGGTGAGTATGAAAAAGTATAAAAACAAGCAGGCTGTAAAGCTTGCTTGTTTTTTTATGCTTATCTTTGTGCAAACTTTTACAAATGAATACATTGAAACCTCGTATAGCATCTCTGTTACAACAACTGAATGAAAGAGTTTTTGAGAAAGAGCACGTTGTGGCCTTGGCTTTGCTTTCGGCTGTGGCAGGAGAAAGCATCTTTCTTTTAGGCCCTCCGGGAGTAGCTAAAAGTATGGTAGGACGCCGGTTGAAACTGGCATTCCGCAACGCTTCCGCATTTGAATACCTGATGTCACGATTCAGCACGCCGGACGAAATATTCGGCCCTGTTTCCATTTCCAAACTGAAAGACGAAGATACGTATGAGCGTATGGTAGATGGCTATCTGCCTTCTGCCACCATTGCTTTTCTGGACGAGATATGGAAAGCCGGACCAGCTATCCAGAATGCATTGCTCACCATTATCAATGAAAAAATATACCGTAACGGACAGTTTTCCATCCGGGTTCCTCTGAAAGGGTTGATTGCCGCTTCCAATGAGCTGCCTGCCCAAGGGCAGGGACTGGAGGCCTTGTGGGATCGTTTCCTGCTTCGCTGTCTGGTGGGCGGCATTGAGGATATGGGGGAATTTGACCGGATGATTTCCTCTACAGATGAAACGGAACCGGTGGTGGATGAGCCGCTGCAAATCACCGATGAGGAATACATCCGGTGGGAAAAGGAGATGGCTGCCATTAAAATCCATTACTCCATTTTCGAAGTGATCCATGCCTTGAAGGACCGGATAGAGCAATATAACCTCCAGATACAAAATGAAGGGGGTGTGTCGTCTCCCCTATATGTGTCGGACCGCCGGTGGAAGAAAATGGTGAAGCTGCTGAAAGCTTCCGCTTTCCTGAATGGATCGGACACTATCCGCCTTTCGGACTGTACATTGTTGTCTTATTGTCTTTGGAGTGAGATGGATCAGATGGAGGCTGTAGAGGAGATGGTGAACGCTGCCATTCAGAAAAGTGCCGAAGGCTATCTGCTGAATATAAAAGGGCTGGAACAGGACATGGAAGAACTGAAAGAGCGACAGTCGTCCGAACACAGTTTGCGTGAAGTGAACGATCCGGGCATACAGGTCATCGATACTTACTATTATCAGGTAGAGGGCGTCCGGATGAAAGAACGCCTCCTTATTTTTGCCGCCGACTATCAACATCTGGATCAGACTGGTAAATTATTTTATCTGCATAAGGACAAGTACAAAGCCAACTGCTGTATTCTGAAAAAATATGATGCCATACTTCATGCCAAAGTTCCGCGTAATAAAATATATACGTTGAAAAAAGGGCTTCGTTCCATTTATATCAATAATTATGAATATCACTTGATGTGCTATGAGGATTGTCCTCCACCACCGCCCGAACCCGAGCCGGAGGATTTCGGAGCCAAATATAAATCGGTGGCCGAAGCGTTGGACAGGGTGGAGAAGGATTGGTCCGGGCTATTGGATGCGGAAACGGAATATTATGAGAAGCATTTGTTTCTCAGCGAAAAGCAGCGGGCTTCCATGCGGAGGATGCTTCGCCACCAGAAGAATACCATAGACCGATATAAGAATGATTTGAACGAAATGGCAGATGCGTACCGAAAAGAGAACCAGGAATATAAGGTTGAGAGATCTGAAAATGATCTATTCTCAGGAACTGAAAGATAGGACATTCAAAGCATACGAGGAGGATGTGAGCAACGGGGTGGTACGCCAACGCGAACTGGAAGAGAAAGTGTTGATGTACTATCGGCGTACCACACCTTCTTTGCAGGAATATTATTCCCGCTACACTCCGGAGTGGGAGGCTTTCTACTCTTCGGAACATCTGCCGGATATGGCATTCCTGCCATACTTGAAGCAGATGCGCGGTGCTTTCAAAAAGAGGTATGAACTGACTGAACTGAATATTGACTATTATATAAGTCTGCTGGAGAATGCTTCTTTATGGAGCGGAGAGGGAACCCGGGCCAAGGAGTTCTTTTTGGATAAATGGCATCAGTTGCTTACCCGCAAAGAGTATGACTATCAGTACATGCATATAAACAGTTTGTGCGAGGGTTTTGATTTGTTGATCCGGAAACAAGGAAAGGAATCGGGAAACAAACTGCTGGGATCGCGTATGGAGTGGCTGCTTCATAATTATCCTGATTTGTACCGGAGGATGCTTCCGTATGAAACGGTGATGAAGCGTAACCCGGTTATCCGGCAATTGGCGCATCTGCTGGGTAAAAAGCATCGGGACCAGCAAAAATATGATTCTTTGTCGGGAGTGGATAAGAGGATACTGATCAGGCATTCTCCGCATAGTGATATCACGGGGGTGACTTTGGGAAATGATTTGAACAGTTTGCTGCCCGTCGAGTATTGCTATCTGGCGGATGATGCGCTGCGTGCCGTATTTATGGAACGATATGCCGAGAAGCGACTGCAACTGTTCGACTACCAGTCCAAGGAAACGGAACCGGTAAAGGATGACAAGCATAAAGTTTCGGGACAAGGGCCTTACATTATCTGTGTAGATACTTCCGGCTCCATGCAGGGGGACAGGGAGATCTTGTCCAAATCGGCTATTCTAGCCATAGCGCAACTGACGGAGAAAACCCATCGGAAATGCTATGTCATCAATTTTTCGGATGAGGCCGTATCGTTATTGATTGAAGATTTGGGGCGGGATATGCCCAAGCTGGCGGAGTTCCTGAATAAACGTTTTGACGGTGGAACGGATATAGAGCCGGCTCTTCGGGAAGCTGCGCATATCATCAACGGAAATGACTTCCGTGAGTCGGATATCGTATTGATCTCAGATTTCGAGATGCCGCCTTTGTCCCGCGATTTAATGGAACAGGTCAAAGTGATTAAGCGGAGGAAGACCTCTTTCTTCGGATTGGTGTTCGGCAATAAACCCGAGATGGAATACTTGAATCTTTGTGAACGTTACTGGGAAATGTAAGTTACAATTCTGTTGCATGAATATGAAATGAATATTACTTGCTTTCTGTAGGTAATAACTTCATAATCAAATTAATGGATATTCATTTTTAGTATAGTCAATTCCTCTTACATTTGTTGTAAAGTAAATACAGAAGAAAAAATGAAAAGAATGACTTATGCTAAAGCGTTGATGTGCTTGTTATTTCCCTCTGCTGCTTTGGTGACTTATGCGCAGCACTCTGAGGTTGCCGAAGATTTGAAATATAAACTGACCGGACGTATGCTGATGGATGGCGGTGTGTATTTAAAGAATGATAACCGGTTTGGTAACGGTACGGAGTTCAATGACCTGCGGCTAGGGGTGAAAGCGACCTATCAGCAGTGGAGCATGAAAATGGAAGTGGGTTATGTAGGAAATAAGGTTTCCATAAAGGATGCTTTTGCTGCTTATATTTCAGGAAAACATATTATTCAGGTAGGACAATTCTATGAACCTTTCACATTGGACATGCTATGCAGTACGTACGACCTTCGTTTTCACCAGTCACCGGGAATCGTGCTGGCCTTGACCAATAGCAGGCGGATGGGGACTTCCTATACTTACAGTGGAAAACATTATTATGCTTCCGGCGGTTTCTTTACGGACAGTGATCTTGGCAATGTGAAAAACATTTCACAAGGATATGCCATAGACGGGCGTTTGGTATATCGTCCTGTGAACGAGGAGGGGAAATTGTTGCACATCGGTGCGGCGGTAGTGTATCGTACTCCTGATGGTGCGTTGCCGGAAGATGAAGACGAGAATGCGTTTATTTATAAATCTCCGGGGGTGAGCACTATTGATAACCGGAATCTTGTTTACGCCAAGGTGGATCATGCGAAGTATCAGTTGAAACAAGGGGTGGAATTGATGATCGCTCATCAAAAGTTCTTTTTGCAAGGGGAATATATACGGACGATGGTGAAGCGTGAACAGGATTTCACAAATTATACAGGACATGGCGGATATGTGCAATGTTCCTGGTTGCTGACAGGCAGGCAATATGGGTATGATGAAGCATTGGCTTGTCCGGGCAGACCTGTGGGGCGGGCATTGGAGTTGTGTGGAAGATTTAATATGCTTGATATGAATAATGAGGAAGCCGGTGTGTGTGGAGGGGCTCAAAAGGATTTTTCATTGGGCGTGAATTATTACATGAATAAGCATATAGGGATGAAGCTGGCTTATAGCTGGGTGATGCCGGGGAAGCATATAAAGGAGATTAGTGATAAGGATTTCAGTGTCTTGCAGCTCCGGTTCCAAATGATCTTGTAATGGAGGAAGGGTAGAAATAAATTCGGGCGCAATTATTGCGCCCGAGCCATAAAGCTATATTTATTTTTTATTTTGCGACGGTCTTGACAGCTTCAATCAATCTGCTGAAATCTTCGGGGAACACATCACCGATGTTTCCGATGCGGAAAGTATCTGCCTGGGAAATCTTTCCCGGATAGATGACGAATCCTTTTTCTTTCAATTGATGATAGAATTCCTTGAAATCGAACTCCTTGTCGGGATAAAGGAAGGAAGTGATGATAGGAGATTGGATTTCATCTTTCAGTAAAGTATGGAATCCCAATGACCGCATGCCTTCTACCAGCACATCATGATTACGGCAGTAGCGTGCATACCGGGCTTCCACACCCCCTTCGGCTGCCAGTTCGTCCAAGGCCTGCTTGAAGGCGCGTACCACATGGGTGGGAGAGGTGAAACGCCATTTTCCGTGGCCTTTTTCCATCGCATCCCACTGGTCGTACATATCTAGAGAAAGACTCTTTGAGACTCCTTTACAGTGTTGCAATTCAGACTTGCGTGCAATGATGAAACCAAAACCGGGAACTCCCTGAATACATTTGTTGGCACTGCTGATCATAAAGTCGATACCTGATTCCTCTACATCCAAGGGCACGCCGCCAAAGCTGCTCATTGCATCCACTATCAGCTTTTTGCCATGCATCTTTACCATGTGGGCGATTTCCTTTAACGGGTTCAGAATACCGGTCGTGGTTTCGCAATGTACCACTGCCACATGCGTGATTTCTGCATTGTGTGCCAGATAATCGTCCACATACTCCACTGATACCTGTTCTGTTTCATCAAAGGCCAGCATGTCATAGTTCATGCCATGATATTCTGCAATGTTTCCCATGCGGTCTCCGTAGGCACCGTTGCTCAGAATCAATAATTTGTGTTTGGGCGTAATCACACTTCCTAAGGTCGCCTCTACGCAATAAGTACCGCTTCCCTGCATCAGGATGCTGGTGTACTCATCTGTTTTTTGTGTAGCCAGTTGTACTAATCCTTTACGTATTTCTTCTACGATGTGGACATTATAGTCTTCATCCCATGTGCACCAGTCGGTCATCATGGCTGTTTTTACGCTTTCAGAAGTGGTTAAAGGGCCGGGGGTTAAAAGTAAGTATGGTCTCATAATTCTTTAATTCATTTTATGGTTAATAATTTCAATAATTTCGGGAAGTTCGGCAATGGTGTTTACTACATAATGCGCACCTGCCATATACATACGTTTTCTGACTGCTGCCATGCGTCTGTTCAATTCTTCTGCAGACAGTTTCTCTGTCTCTTCTTGGGTAAGCCCCATTTCGTTGCTGCCCAGAATCACACCGACAGTCCATACACCGGCATTCACACCTTCCTTGATGTCGGCTATCGTATCACCGTATTTTATTACACTTTGAACGGAGGGGATGGCCAGATCAATCATATTCTGGTAAATCATGTAGGGGTGCGGACGTCCTGCCGGAAGGTGGTTGGAAGTCACACAGTTGTCTGTGGTATAGCCATGGGCGGCGGCACCGGGCAGCACAATGTCCATCATGGCTGTAGTATATCCGGTGGTGGAGCCTATCTTGATGCCGTCTTTTTTCAGTTTCCCGATTACTTCGATTACACCGGGAATAGGAGTCGTGTACTCTTCCAGGGAGGCGAACAGGTGTTTCTCGAATTCTTTGTATATGGATACCACATCTTCCTCTGTCCAGCTGCGGTTATAGCTTTGCTTGAATTGTTCTGTCACACTTGTTAACTTGAATAATTCACGGATATGGTCTATTTTGGTCATACCCATGGGGCCTCGTGCTTCTTCCATTGTCACTGTCAGTCCTTGCTCGGCAAAAGCTTTCAGGAAAGCGGCTACTGGAGCGAAGCATCCATAGTCTACAGCCGTTCCGGCCCAGTCCATAATAACACATTCAATTTTCTTCATCTTTTTGTTTGTTGTTTATTTAGTTATACATTTATTCCTTTAAATCGGCCAACGCTATCGGTGCTATGATTATCTTTTTCTCTTTTTCTTCTTTTCTCAGTTGCTTTTCTAATTTATACCGTTGCACCAGATAGATGGCCGAACCGATGAATGCCATGCAGCACACGATGCCTACCCATCCCGAGAACTGATTATAAAACTCCATCCAGTTGATATCCGGACTGCAAAATTCCTTGAACAGCAGCACACAGACTGTTCCCGTGTATCCGATAAAGTCGATGGTGGCAATGAAGAATCCCACATTTCCTTTAATTTTGAAACAGGCGATGAAACGCTCGAAAAACAGGGTCTGGAAACTGAGATAGACGATGTACAGGCTCAGACTTTGGATGAACAACCAGTAGAGGGTAGGCAGTTGTAACGCGTCATAATTGAAAGCCAGATAACTGATGGTGGCCGCTCCGCCAATGACCATGGCCAGAAGCACCTGCAATACTCTGTAGTTGCTGTTTATTAATGACATCATGGCAAAGATTCCCAGAATAATCAGCGTCACCATACCGTCCACTTGTGCGAACAACCAGGAGGAAATGGTGCTGACATCAATGATGTTGACCAGAAAATCTTCCTTAATATCGCGTAAAATAGTGATAAACAGATTGGCGAAGAACAACATGATCAGTAAAGGCATATAGCTCTTGAACAGTTGCCTGCGTTGCTCTCCGTTCAGGGTGACACGTTCCGAACGAAGAGCGCGGTCTTCGTCTGTGGGGTGTGGCAACTTGTTGAGCGACCACCCCATAAGGATAAGGAGCGGGAAGGCTAAACCTCCTATCAGGGCGGGCATCCAGAATTCTGTGACACCCAAGGTCTTGACTACAAACAATCCCAGAGATTTAGCCATTCCTGAGCTCACCGCCATACTTACCCCCAGCAAGCTGGCTAATATATCTGTAACTTTGCGTCCTTCTATGAAACTGAAGATGACTCCCCACATGCATCCCAATGCCAGCCCGTTGAAGAATAAGGCAAACACGTTAAAAGGTTGGGGGAACAGTCCGAAGAATACTAAAGCGAGTTCTGCAAGGGCTACGGAGCATACCATGAACTTCAACCGGCTTTCGCGTTTCAATTCTGAAACAATCTTGATGGCAAAGAACTTTGAAATAAGGTAACCCAGAATCTGCATGATGGTAGTGACCACTTTATAATCCATCCCGAAGAAATCCATTCCGTCAAAGGTGGCAGCCGTAAAAGGCTTGCGCAGGGCATACACCAGTGAGTATGATAGTAGTGCCGCCCCTCCTGCCCATAGGATAAACAGGAAACTGGATATCTGTTTGTTTGTTTCGCTTTTTGCTTCCATTCTAATAATTGATATTGACTAATTTATTTGTTTCTTTTCTTTGTAGAGACCTCATTCCTCAGATCCTTGGATTGCTGTTTCCGGAAGCAAAAGTAGAGGGCTTTCGAGAGAGAAAAAATGAATCTTTATGATTAATATTTTTCATATTCCACCCGTTGCCTGTTGTAATATTAATGTAATGTGTATGTCATTGTATGTTCATATAAAAACTCGTATTTTGCAAGTTCAATGAAGAAACAAGTAATGATGAATGATTTGATTGAAATATACCGAAGAATAGAATATCTCCGTAACAATGGGTTGAAAATGAAGGAAATAGCGGATTTTGTGGATATGGCTCCCAGTGTCTTGTCCGCTCTTTATTCCAGTGTCTTGCCCACTTATGTAACCTCATTGAAACAAGGACATACTGAAGAAGATTCATTGGATTTAGCTTTGGCGCAGGTCAATAATGTTTCAAAGAAACGCCTGTTGGGTAATTTGGCAAGTATCAAAGAGCTGCTTTTCAACTTGGAACCTGCCAATGGTGAGGCAAAGCCCCATCCTTTTATGGAGATGATGACTGCCGAGATGCAACGTTCCGTACAGGAAGTTTATAATTATAGCGGAAGTTATCTGAGCTATAGTCTTTCTTCCTCGTGTCAATGCCTTAAAGTGGAACCTTATCTGATAGAGGCTTCCGAAGATAATGCGTATGTGAAGGTGACTCACATGAGTGCTTATAATACAACTCATCGGGGGGTGGGGTTGTTTAATAATCATCAGAACGGGTATATTTTCTTTAACGAGCGTGAGTCACCGCAAATGGCTTTGTTCAGTATTTATCTGCAATTGCCGATGTATGATTTTCCACCGTTCCTTAAAGGTTTGTATCTTAGTCTGGATTACAACAGAAATCCGATAGCGCGTCGTATTTTGTTTGTAAAGCAAGGGGATAGTACGGACATGGAGGAGTTCCTGGAACTGAAAGGGGAGTTGGTATCGCTTGACATGCTGACGGAATTACAGAAGAAGTATTATGACTATACTTGTCAGGAGGGGGATTGTATCCGTACCTGCATGGTGCCGTCTCCCCAACTGAATGAGAATGATTTGGAGAGAGAAAAAAAGATCCTGTCTTTATGATTCGCACATTTGGAAAGGTTTGTAAAGTCTCTTTCATGCTTTATCTGCATGTGACAGCTGTGCCCGCGGTGGCATGGAGCGAAGGAAAATAAGATTATGGAACATGCTGTTTGTTGCGCCTTCCTTGCCATGTTGCAAGGGCAGGCGCAAGCAAACCTGGCAGATCCGGTTTCAGTAATTCAACCAAAGTTTGAATGAGGAAAGTTTTTCTTCGCTGATGGTGATGGGTGATTTGTAAGGAGGGAGGACACTGATTACTATCTTGCCGTTAAAGTAAGGTTCGGCATGGTCTATGGCATCAATGCTGATAATCATCTGACGGTTTGCACGGAAGAATTGTCCGGGGTTCAATTGTTCCATCAGTTTGTTCAGAGACAGGTCGATAATGTGTTCCTGTCCTTTTTTAGTAACGGCGAAGGTTATTTTGTTCTCAGAATAGAAATAGGCGATATCTGCTACTTGAAGAGACCAGAAGCGGTCGGCTCCATAGATGAGAAAGCGGGTGCGGTAACGTCTGTCTTTATGTTGCAGGGTGTCTAGCAGGGTATCCAGATATTCATGGGGTTGGGGGAGGCCTTTGTTTTGCAAAGTCTCGTATTTGATGATGGCATCAAGCAGGCGTGTCTCGTCAATGGGTTTCAGTATATAATCTATGCTGTTTACGGTAAATGCACGGATGGCGTATTGGTCGTAGGCGGTCGTAAAAATAATGACAGAGGAAGGGTGTACGGCCGAAAGGAAATCGAAAGCGTTTCCATCTGCCAGCTGGATATCGAGGAAGATAAGGTCGGGTTGTGGGTTTTCTTTGAACCAGGTCACGGCTTCATCCACACTGCCCGGTACGATGGTCACTGTCCATTGCGGGCGCAGACGGGTAATCATGGAATGTAGCAGGCGTGCTGCGGGTATTTCATCTTCTATAATGATTACGTTTAGTTTATTCATATCCTAAAGGTACTTTTACGGTAAATAAATTATTTTCTTTGATGACAATGATTTCCTCGCCAAGCATCAATTTGCAGCGGTTGGAGAGATTTTTCAGTCCTACCCCGGAAAGGGAGTCATTGCTTTTTTTAGGTTGGACAGGATTACTTACTGTCAGGTAATTTGACTCTATCCCGATATGGATCCGCATGGGCTTGGCAGAGGTGATGGAGTTATGCTTGATGACATTTTCCACCAGTAGTTGCAAAGTCAGGGGGGGGAGCATGGCGTCGGAATAATCATCGGAGATGGAATATTCACAGCTGATGCAGTTTCCTAGCCGTACTTCGTGCAAAAAGAGATAGGAGGTCATAAAGTCCAGCTCTTCATTTAAAGGTACTAAGGTTTTGTCCTGGCTTTGAAGTACATAGCGGTAAACGCTGGACAAATGTTTGGTGAAACGGACAGCGTTGCCTGGATTGTATTCTATCTCGGCAATCAGTGTGTTAAGGCTGTTGAACAGGAAGTGCGGATTGAGCTGGCTTTGCAGGGCGGCATAGCGGGCTGTATTGTTCTCCTTTTGAAGTTCGGCGGTTTCCTGTTGTAGTTTCAATGTGTTCTGAATGGAGCGGTTGGACAGAAGCAGCCCTACGATGACTAATTCTACCAGCCACACTAAAATGAGAATCCGCCAACCGCCATTGGGGAAAATAAAGATGTTATAAGAACCTACCAGCAGTTTTCCGACAATCAGTAAACTGTAGTTCAGCAGAAAGAACAGCAGCGTTACGGCTATATAGATAAGGATGATTTTCCAGCGTCTGCGGAGATTCAGTGCGTACTGGTTGTTTAACCATGAACTGAGCCGCAGGGTGGAGTAACCGAGGACATTGAAGGCGGTGACGAAAAAGATAAAGGCGCCTTTGGAATAGAGTATATCTGCCACCTGGGGGGATAATTCGGAATAATTGGCTAGCAGGAGATAGGAAAAAACTCCTAATCCTGAAAACAAGAGGCCGTATAGTATGACATTCCATTTCATGTGAACAAAGCTACGATATTTTACAGAATAATAACAGGGTGAAGGGAGATAAAATTAATATATTCCATTCACCCGTAGGGAGGATATCTGTCCGGAAGCCATGACAATGCGATACTGTCATTCATGGTTTCCGGACTTTGTTTTAGTATTTATTCAATGCTTTCAGTAATGCGGAATAGTATCCTTGTGCGGAAACCTTGGCTTGTACATGGTTGGTTTGTGAGGCCTGCCGATAGTTCTGGGCTTCTATCACTTCCACTACTGACACCTTTCCTTCCGTATATCTTTCCAATGCCATACGTTCGTTTTCGCGGGCTTTCTCCAGTGAGCTTCCGGTCAGTTGTACTTGTTCCATTGCTTGTGATAACGATATGCGGGCTGTCTGTACTTCCAGGTTCACATGGTCGCTTGTCTGGTGCAGGTTATCGGTAGCGGCACCTATCCGGAAGGAAGAGGCCCGTTTTTCATTTCGCCGTTTTCCCCATTCGAAAATAGGTACAGACAACTTGGCGTAAACGGCATAGTTGGGATCAAGGTCGGATTTGAAGTTATATCCGGGTGAGGAATAGCTTCCTTCTATGCCGACATACAGTTGCGGTTTATATTTGGAGTCAGTCAGTTTCTTTGAGCTTTCGGCTATACCTATTTGGTCGTATGCCATTTTTAATTCCGGCCGGTTGGAGCCATTCTGTTCCCATAGCTGTTCATTCATTACGACGGAAGGAATGGTATCTTCCACTTCTGTTGTTTCATGAAGTTCCATGCCGATGAGTGAGTTAAGTGCCATCCTTCCTGTTTCCAGGTTACTTTTTGCCTGAAGCAACCGGTATTCGGCCTCATTCAGTTTCACTTCTGCCATAAGCAGGTCTTGTGGATCAATCAGACCTGCTTCCACCCGTTCCCGGATGGTGTTAGTCAGTGAGGCGATGGAATTCCGGTAGTCGGTGGCTACTTGCAGAAGTTCGGCACGGGCTACAGTGTTCCAGTATTGCATATCGGTTTGATAGCACACGGCGGAGCGGAAGTATTCTGCCTGGTGTGCTGCCAGACTATGTTGATGCTTTGCCATCCGGATGGTTTCCAACAGCCGTCCGCCTGTATAGACCGGTTGTAACAGGCTGAGTGAGGCACCGTATTTCATGTCCTTGCCTTCGAATGTCAGCGGGTTCTGCATACTGGGTAAGTCCAGAGTGAGCTGGATGGGATTGCCGGTGTATTGGAAGTTGGCGTCACCCGAGAGCTTGGGACGCAAATCTTTCCGGGCGGCTTTCTCCAGCTCGAGGCTTGCCGAGATATGTTTATCCGCCGCCTTCAGGTCGTGGTTGTATGCTACAGCCATCGACCTGTACTTTTCCAATAAATCACTTTGTTGGGCGAAAGTAGCGGACGGAATACTAAAAATAAAGATGAACAGTATATCAATTCTTTTCATAGGATACATATAATCAGTTACTTAATCTTGTAAAACATGGCATATAGTGCCGGGGTTACGAATAACGTCAGCAATGTGGCGAACGTCAGTCCGAAGATAATGGCTGCCGCCATGCCTCCAAACGCTATATCGAATAATAGCGGTACCATTCCCAGAATCGTGGTGGTAGCTGCCATCAGGACAGGCCTTGTTCTTGACACTGTGGCTTCTATGATGGCGGTATAAGGTACGATTCCACTCCGGCGCTGTATATTTATTTCATCCAGCAGTACAATTACATTTTTAATAATCATACCTAGTAATCCCAGCCATCCGGCAATGGGGAAGAAGCCGAAGTCAAATCCGGTAAGTAGCATCCCTGCGGCAACACCGATAAGGGAGAGCGGAAGTACGCATAGAATAATGACCGGCTGGCGGAAATTACCGAATAATGCCACCAGGATCACTATGAGCATCAAGAAAGCCAAAGGGAAAAATTTGGCAATGGCCTGCATGGCTTCACCTTGGTCTTTGTGCTGGGCATCCCAAAAGAAGGTATATCCCTTGGGCAACTCTATCGCTTCTATCTCTTTCCGTATTTCTCCGTGTACTTCGGCCATGGTGTGTCCCGGTTTTACTCCACACATGGCTGCCATGGACAACTGACGGTTGTAGGTACGCATCTGCGGAAATTCCCAGGTGGTTTCAATCTTTTCCGTCACTTGCGACAGGGGAGCCGAATGCTCTCCGTTCCAGACAGAGAAATCACCTAAAGACTGGGCGTCCGTAATATGGACTCTTTCCGATTTCAGCAATACGGGTACTTTCTTTTCATTATCCCGATAAATACCTACGGGAGTTCCGTCACTGATGGACTTGACGGATTTCATCATTTGTGCTTTGGTGATGCCTAGCGCACCGGCTTTTACGGGGTCGTAAACGGGGCGGATCATTAAATTCATATTTCCCCATTCATTGCGGGCGTCCGCTACTTTGGGATTACGTCTCATAATCTCTATGGCTTTTCCGGCCAGTGAATCCAATACGGCAGGATCCGGTCCAAGGAAGCGGGCCTCGATAACCGCCTCTGTCAAGGGACTCAGTTCAAACTTGTTTACTTTTATCAGAGGCTCGGGATATTTTTGACGGATGGAGTCTTGCAACAAAGCATGTAATTGTCTTGATTCTTCAGAGGAGTTGCATTTCACCAATATCTGTGCGTAGTTGGACTGAGGACCGAAAGCTACATTGGACAAATAGTAACGGGGCGGAGTACGGCCTATGTAGGTGGAGACCATCTCCGTTTCTTTGTGGCCGCGGATATAATCGGCCAAGCTGCTTGCCATACGGTCTGTCTCATTGATGTTCGTTCCTTCGGGCAGCCACATATCTATGGTGAAGTATTGCTTGTCCAGAGCTGGCACGAATACTTTGGGAATAAATTTGAAACTCCAGGCAGAGAGTATCAGCATAACGACCAATGAACTGATGGTGACTGACCGGTGGCGGAGCACCCAATGCAGGGCATTACGGAAATGGTTGTAGTATTTTCCATCGAATAAAGATGTCTTCAGTTCCTCCGGACGGGGACGACGTGCAAATTCCTGTATAAAGAAAGGAGTCTGTGTCAGAGCGAATACCCAACTGAACATCAATGAAACTCCGATAACCACTACCAATGAAGATAGCAACTCACCCGTGATATGCGGTGAATAATAAATGGGGAGGAAAGTAAGAATAGCGATGACGGTCGCCGCCAATAAAGGCAAGGCGGTAGCCGAGCAGGCACGCATGATGGCGACACGTTTCCGCATTCCGCGCTCCATATTGATTAAAGCCGAGTCTGAAACGACAATGGCGTTATCTACCAGCATTCCCATGGCGATAATGATGGCGGCCAGTGACATCCGTTGAAGTGCGATGCCGCAAGCCATCATGACAATAAGGGTAGCGAAGATGGAAAAAATCAGTCCGCTACCAATCAAGATGCCATTCTTGAATCCGATGAAAAATAATAGAATGGCTATAACAGTTAGAACAGAAATGATAAGATTCAAGATGAATCCTTGATTGGCAACGTCTGATTCATATCCCTGGTCGTAAATAGAGGTCAGCTCATATCCTTCGGGCATGGATTGGGACAGTTCGTCAATGCGGTCTTTCACGGCTTTGGCCATATCTACCACATTTCCGGTCGGAACAGTGGAGATGGCTACACCTATGGCCGGATTACCGTCAATGCGCATCAGATTGCTGGCAGGTGTCTGATAGCTTTCTTCTATGTGTGCAATGTCGGCAAGGCGGAAATGTTCGCCCGAGCGTGAGACGATAGTCAGGTTGCTGATATCATCCAATGAGTAGAAATTTCCGGTAGATTCAATGCGCAGGCGGTTTTGTCCGGCGTCAATACCTCCGGCATCCACCACTTTGTTTTGCGCTTCGAAAGCGCGGGCTATGTCCGAAATCGTGACTCCGCTTTGTGCCATGACAGACGGGCTGACTGATACGTCGATAGTGGGTGTCTGTATACCGTAGATTTCTACTTTGGCTACGTCTTTTACTTTCAGAAGCTCATTTTTAATGATCTTGGCTTCGTCCTCCAGTTCCCGATAGGTATGGCCGTTTCCGGTAAGTCCATAGAAAACGCCCAGTACATCTCCAAAGTCATCGTTGACGACAGAAGGCCCTGCTCCTGCAGGAAGTTTGCCTTGCACATCATTTACTTTGCGGCGTAATTTGTCCCAAAGCTGTTGCATTTCGTCTGCCCGGATTTCCTTCTTTACGTAAACGGTTATTTTGGAAAGTCCGGAGCGGTTCTCTGTTTTCAGATAATAAAGCTCACCCATGGATTGAATGGATTCTTCCAGAACATCGGTTACCTGGGATTGTACTTCGGAGGGGGATGCTCCGGGATAGGGAGTCAGCACGAGTGCCTGTTTGATGGTAAAGGGGGCGTCTTCCAGTTTTCCCATTTTGATGTAGGAGAACAGGCCGCCGGCCAATATCAATATCAACAGCAAGATAGTGACTGCTTTCTTTTGTAGAAAATATTTTACTAGTTTCATGTCTGCTCGTTTCTTTGATTTTATTCGTTCTCTACACTTATTTTCATTCCGTCCGACAAGAAGCGGAGTCCGCTTGTAGCTACGGTTTCATCGGGATGTAAACCATCGGTGATGGCTATGTAGCCATTCGGCAACAAATCTCCTTTTTTTACTTTCCTTAAACTCACTTGCCGGGTGTCGGTATTTACTATCCACAAGTAATCGCCTTCTGTGGGCCGATGACAAAGAGCTGTTTGAGGAACGGCCACTCCACTAGGGGTGTCTGTTGCTATGGAAGGATTGTTTAGCCTTGCTTTTCCGGACATGCCTGCCAGTAGTTTCCCTTCTTTATTGGGGAGCAAGGCGGTCAACAGATAGGAGAGATTGTTGCGGGTTGTTCCTTTTGAGACTTCCACAATCCGTGCTTCATATACTTTATCGGGCTGGGTGTCGAATCGTACTTGTATTGTATCTAGTGCCTGGGCTGTACGGGCAATGTCTTGAGTGACATAAATCTCCAGTTTAAGTTGGTCTATGTCAATGAAAGACATGACAGGTTCGCCAGCTTTCACTTCTTGAAATTTTTCCATATATACTTCGCCTGCATATCCATTAAATGGGGCGATAAGGCGTGTGTCTTCCAGTTCGTATGAAGCTGTGTTGAAAGTTGTTTTGGCGGTGATATAGTCTGCTTTTGCCTTTTCGTAAACACTTGCGGAGATATTGCCTTTATCATAGAGTTTTTGTATACGGTCAAATTCTGCTTTTGCCTGATGGAAGACAGCTTCGGAGCGTTCTTTGCGGATGCGGAAGTCGCGCGGGTCTATTTCGGCTATGATGCTGCCTTGTTTGTACCGGTTACCTGCATATACTTCTAAACGGTCAATGGGTCCGCCTACCCGGAAGGATAGTTCGGAAGTGCGGAAAGGCCGGGCGATGAAGGAGAATTCTTTGTCACTGTGGTGTGAGACGGGGACAGCTTGTATTGTTTTTACAATAAAGTCTTGTTTCTTTTCATGGTCTCCGGCAGCACAAGCGGAAAGTAGTGCGGCGAGCCCTGCTAATAGCATGGAATGTACGTTTATCTTCATATCTTGTCTTTTAAATTTGTGGCAAAAGTAAGAATTGGGAGGGGAGTGGAGGTGGGAGAAGATGCCGAAGCCGGAAAAACAGGATCGGAAAAAGGAAAAACACGGCCTGAATAACTTTGTCCATGAAGTAAAAAAAGATATATTCAAGCAACTTTTTATACAGAATAGCTGTTTTTTATCAGTGAGATGATTAATTATAAACTTTTAAAAACAAAGCGTATGTATTTTATTTGGTACATTATTATCGGAATCATTGCTGGTTTTGTTGCCGGTAAGTTGATGAGGGGAGGAGGTTTCGGACTCTTTATTAATTTGCTGGTCGGTATTGTTGGCGGTGTTTTGGGAGGTTGGGTCTTCGGTTTGTTCGGTATTGCAGCAACAGGTATTATTGGCAGTCTTGTAACCTCTATTGTGGGAGCTATATTGTTGTTGTGGATTGTATCTTTGCTTAGGCGGCCTGATGTATCTTGAATCAGAAGCAAAAAGGAACCGTCCTGATGGCATGTTGGTGTAAAAGAAATCCCGAGACCAAGGCCTCGGGATTCTATCATCTTGAAATAATTTTCTTATTCCCACTCAATGGTGGCATTGGGTTTGGGCGACATGTCATAACATACACGGTTGACATTCTTCACTTCTTTCAGAATACGGTCCGTGATTTTCATCAGAATAGGCCAGTCCACCGGTTCGATAGTAGCTGTCATGGCATCTATGGTGTTGACTGCGCGGATAATAACAGGCCAGTCGAATGAACGGGCGTTGTCACGCACGCCTACTGATTTGAAGTCGGGCACTACGGTGAAGTATTGCCATACTTTCTTGTCCAAGCCTGCCAGTTGGAATTCCTCACGCAAGATGGCGTCCGATTCGCGAACAGCTTCCAGACGGTCACGAGTGATAGCGCCCAAGCAGCGTACTCCCAAACCGGGACCGGGGAACGGTTGACGATAGACCATATCGTATGGTAAGCCCAGTTCCACTCCACAGGCACGGACTTCGTCTTTGAATAACTGACGTAAAGGCTCTACTAATTCAAACTGTAAATCCTCGGGCAAGCCCCCTACATTGTGATGGGATTTTACCATCTTTGCCGTTTTGGTACCACTTTCTACGATATCGGGATAAATTGTACCTTGTCCCAAAAAGTCGATGCCATTCAGCTTACGGGCCTCTTCTTCAAACACACGAATGAATTCACCACCGATAATCTTGCGCTTTTGCTCCGGATCGGCTACATTTTCCAGCTTGCTCAGGAAACGGTCTGTAGCATCCACGTAAACCAAATTGGCATTCAACTGATTCTTGAAAACTTCAATCACAGCTTCTGATTCGCCTTTACGCATCAATCCATGATTTACATGTACGCATACCAGATTATTGCCGATGGCTTTCAGCAACAGGGCCGCTACCACAGAACTGTCCACACCTCCGGAAAGTGCCAATAGCACTTTCTTGTCGCCTACCTGGCGGCGGATCAATTCAATCTGGTCATTGACAAAGTTTGTCATATTCCAGTTGGCTTCTGCCTTGCAGGTATCGAAAACAAACGATTTGACAGCGTTCTTTATTGCCTCCACATCATCTGTCAGTTGGGGAAGCTTCACTTCGCAGCGTGCTTTGTCATGACCGGCAGCCATTACGGGGAATCCTGCTTCGTAAACCTCGGGAAGCACATCAATATCTACTCCGTCAATCACATGGTTGGGACCGCCATTGATAATGACGCCCTTTACATTGGGCAATGCTTTCAGCTCGGCGGCTGTGATATCGTGCGGGTAAATTTCACTATATACACCCAAGGCACGAATTGCTCTGGCAAGCACGGTGTTTTCAGTACTTCCCAAATCCAGAATAACAATCATATCTTGTTTCATTCCGTTATGTTGTTTTAAGTTATTAGTTGGTTATCTATTCTTATTCCCATTCAATAGTGGCAGGCGGTTTGGACGAGATGTCATAGCATACGCGGTTCACACCTTTCACCTTATTAATGATGTCGTTTGAAACCTTGGCCATGAATTCGTAGGGAAGATGAGCCCAGTCGGCAGTCATGGCATCCGTGCTGGTTACGGCACGCAGGGCAACGGCGCGTTCGTATGTACGTTCATCACCCATTACTCCCACACTCTGTACCGGTAGCAGGATTACGCCTGCCTGCCATACCTGATGATAAAGGGAGGTCTCGTTTCCGTCCGCATCTTTCACTTTCCAGTCTCTCAATCCTTGGATATAGATATCATCGGCATCTTGCAGGATGCGGACTTTCTCGGGGGTGATATCGCCCAGAATACGTACGGCGAGTCCCGGTCCGGGGAATGGATGGCGTGTAATCAGATGTTCCGGCATACCCAGTTCACGACCTACGTGCCGTACTTCATCCTTGAATAACAGGCGCAGCGGTTCACATAGTTTCAGATTCATCTTCTCAGGCAATCCACCCACATTGTGATGGCTTTTGATTACAGTGCCGGTGATGCTCAATGACTCGATACAGTCCGGATAAATGGTGCCTTGTGCCAGCCATTTCACATCTTTAATCTTATGGGCTTCCTCATCGAATACGTCGATAAAGCCTTTGCCGATAATCTTACGCTTCTTTTCAGGTTCTTCCACACCAGCCAGCTCGCTGAAGAATTTTTGGCTGGCATCCACTCCGATTACATTCAGCCCGAGACATTCATAATCATGAAGTACGTTTTTAAATTCATTCTTACGCAGCATGCCGTGATCTACAAAAATACAGGTAAGGTTCTTGCCTATCGCCTTATTCAGCAATACGGCTGCTACAGATGAGTCTACTCCGCCGCTTAGTCCCAATACTACTTTGTCATTTCCCAGTTGTGCTTTCAGTTCGGCTACAGTCGTTTCAATGAAGGATGCAGCGCTCCAGTCCTGTTTCCCTCCGCAAATATCGACTACAAAGTTTTTCAGAAGCTGGGTTCCATCTTCACTGTGGAACACTTCCGGATGGAATTGTACTCCCCATACTTTCTCTTCCTTTATCTGATAGGCAGCGATGGCTACTTTATCTGTCGAAGCGATAATTTTGAAATTTTCGGGAATGGCGGTGATGGTATCTCCGTGGCTCATCCATACTTGTGAGTGTTCACGGACATTCTTCAATAGTGGGTTTTCTTGGTCGAAAGTGGAAAGATGCGCACGTCCGTATTCACGTGTACCGGCCGGTTCCACTTTTCCACCGTTGGTATAGGACATGAACTGTGCGCCGTAGCAGATGCCCAAAATAGGATATTTTCCGCGAATGTCACTCAAATCGACTTTAAAGGCGCTTTCATCATAAACAGAGAAAGGGCTTCCCGAAAGAATAACGCCGATAACGGACGGATCATTGTGTGGAAATTTGTTGTAGGGCACAATCTCGCAATAAGTATTCAGTTCGCGAACGCGACGCGCTATGAGCTGTGTGGTTTGTGAACCGAAGTCGAGAATAATGATCTTTTCTTGCATATATTATAAGATATGTAAATGATTTCGTGCCGCAAAGATACTCAGAAAAAATAAAAATCCGTCATGCTGTTACGGCTTTTTATAATTGAATTGAAAAAACTTAGTTCTTCCTGCTTTCTTGTAGGGGAATAGGCAAAAAAAGATGGGTCTGTTTGGAAAATGCCGGCTGGTTATGTAAGTCACGGGCTGTCCGGCAAGCGTTTGAAGGACAGCCCGTTTTTATTTGGATAAGATCTTATTTTTTGTCGTTCTGTTCTTTCAGCAAATCACGGATTTCTGTAAGTAACACCTCTTCCTTGCTGGGGGCGGGTGGAGCGGCGGGGGCAGGTGCTTCTTCTTTCTTGCGGTTCAGTTTGGCAAGTAATCTTATAAATAAAAATATAGAAAAAGCAATGATGATAAAGTCGAAGGTGGCTTGTAGGAAGTTGCCGTAATTCAATGTCACGGCAGCTTTTTCAACTCCGTCCACCACTTCAGCCGGCTTCAGCTGTAGTTTCAAATCTGTAAAGTTCACTCCACCTACCAGTAATCCGATGGGAGGCATAATAACATCGGCTACAATGGAAGATACTATTTTACCAAAGGCTCCACCGATGATGACACCGACTGCCATGTCAATGACGTTTCCGCGCATTGCGAACGCCTTAAAATCTTGCAAGAAGCTACTTTTTCCCATTTTTTTTTATTTTAATATGAATTTATGTGCGAATATAAAAACAAATTCTTATTTTTGCACCGCGTTTAGGAAATAAATACTAAATGTTTAACAACATTCCAGTGTAGAGTGTTTAAAAGCTATATTATAAAACCTTTAAAATTTAAACAAAATGATTAAAGTAGGTATTAACGGATTTGGTCGTATCGGCCGTTTTGTATTCCGTGCAGCTCAGAAAAGAAACGATATTCAGATCGTAGGTATCAATGACCTTTGCCCGGTTGATTACTTAGCATATATGTTGAAGTATGACACTATGCACGGACAATTCGAAGGTACTATCGAAGCTGACGTAGAAAATAGCAAATTGATTGTGAACGGTAATGCAATCCGCGTAACAGCTGAAAGAAATCCGGCCGACTTGAAGTGGGATGCAATTGGTGCTGAATACGTAGTTGAATCTACTGGTTTGTTCTTGACTAAAGAAAAAGCTCAGGCTCATATCGAAGCTGGTGCTAAATATGTAGTTATGTCAGCTCCTTCTAAAGATGATACTCCGATGTTCGTTTGCGGTGTAAACGAAAAAACTTATGTTAAAGGTACTCAGTTTGTTTCTAACGCTTCTTGTACTACTAACTGCTTGGCTCCTATTGCTAAGGTATTGAATGACAAATGGGGTATCACTGACGGTTTGATGACTACAGTTCACTCTACAACTGCTACTCAGAAAACAGTTGACGGTCCTTCTATGAAAGACTGGAGAGGTGGTCGTGCTGCTTCTGGTAACATTATCCCTTCATCTACTGGTGCTGCTAAAGCTGTAGGTAAAGTTATTCCTGAACTGAACGGTAAATTGACTGGTATGTCAATGCGTGTTCCGACTTTGGACGTTTCTGTAGTTGACTTGACAGTTAACTTGGCTAAACCGGCTACATACGCTGAAATCTGTGCAGCTATGAAAGAAGCTTCTGAAGGTGAATTGGCAGGCGTATTGGGTTACACTGAAGATGCAGTTGTTTCTTCTGACTTCTTGGGTGACACTCGTACTTCTATCTTCGATGCTAAAGCTGGTATCGCTTTGACTGATACTTTCGTTAAAGTGGTTTCTTGGTATGACAACGAAATCGGTTACTCTAACAAAGTATTGGATTTGATCGCTCACATGGCTTCTGTAAACTGCTAATCAGTTAAAAACCATATAGCGAAAGCCGTCTGAATTACTTCAGACGGCTTTTTTTATGGAGTTTTGCGTGGTAAGTTGCACATTTTCGTTATCTTTGTGCGACTGTTACAAAAACTTAGGATGGAAAAGTATGATTTGATAACGATATTAGGACCTACCGCTTCAGGAAAAACTCCTTTGGCAGCGGCTTTAGCTTACCAGTTGGACACCGAGATAATCAGCGGAGACAGCCGGCAGATATATCGCCGGATGGATCTGGGCACGGGAAAAGATTTGGAAGACTATACCGTGAATGGGCGGCAAATACCTTACCATCTGATAGACATTGTAGAGCCGGGATACAAATATAATGTATTCGAATATCAGCGTGATTTCCTGAATGCATATAGTCAAGTGAGATTGAAGGAAAAACTCCCGATATTATGCGGAGGTACGGGTATGTACATTGAATCCGTGCTGAAAGGATATAGACTGCTTCCTGTTCCCGAAAATCCGGAACTCAGGGATTCATTGGCGGGTAAATCATTAGAGGACCTTACCCGGTTGCTGTCCACTTACAAGAAACTTCATAACTCTACGGATGTGGATACTGTAAAACGGGCTATCCGCGCCATTGAGATAGAAGAATATTACAAACAGCAATCACCGGAATACCGTGAGTTTCCGCAAATCAATAGTCTGATTGTCGGAGTAGATATAGAGCGTGAATTACGTCGTGAGAAAATATCCCGCCGTTTGAAACAGCGTTTGGACGAAGGGATGGTGGACGAAGTAAAAGCTTTGCTGGATAGTGGCATTCCTTCCGAGGATTTGATTTATTATGGATTGGAATATAAGTATTTGACTTTATATGTTTTGGGTGAACTTTCTTTTGATGAAATGTTCCATCAATTGGAAATAGCAATCCATCAATTTGCCAAGCGGCAGATGACATGGTTCAGAGGCATGGAACGGCGAGGATTCACTATATATTGGTTGGATGCCTGCCTGCCTATGGAAGATAAGGTGGAAAAAATTATTAATTTGTTACACACTAAAAACTAAATGTTATGGCTGTAGAACCAAACAGATGGGGGATTATTTATAATCCGAAAGCCGGAAGCCGTAAGACTCAGAAGCGTTGGAATGAGATACGTAGCTATATGGAAAGCCGCAAGGTGGTTTTTGACTACGTACAGTCCGAAGGTTTTGGATCGGTGGAACGTCTCGCCCGTACCTTGGCTAATAATGGCTATCGTACTATTGTGATTGTAGGTGGAGACGGAGCGATCAATGATGCTATTAACGGTATTATGACTTCTATGGTGGAGGATAAGACAAATATCGCTTTCGGAATCATTCCTAATGGCATTGGTAATGATTTTGCCAAATATTGGGGATTGGATGAGGATAATTATAAAGCAGCGGTGGATTGGATTATCAATCGTCGTCTGAGGAAGATTGATGTGGGGTGTTGTAATTATTTTGATGGCGAGAAACATACTTCCCGTTATTTCCTGAATGCCATATATATAGGTCTAGGTGCGCGTATTGTACAGATTTCAGATGGTACCCGCCGCTTTTGGGGAATACGTGAGTTGTCTTTTGTCGCTTCTATGTTTCTTTTGTTGTTTGAGCGTAAACTGTACCGTACGCATCTTCGCATCAATGGCGAACATGTTCGTGGACGAATCATGACAGTGTGTGTGGGGAGTGCCCGTGGGTACGGTTTGACACCTAGTGCAGTTCCTTATAATGGTTGGCTGGATGTGTCGGTTATTTATCGTCCGGAGCTGATGCAACTTTTCTCGGGGCTGTGGATGCTGTTGCAGGGACGTATTTTAAATCATAAGATGGTGAAACCTTATCGTACGCGGAAAGTAAAAGTACTACGTGCGCAGAATGCTTCGGTCAGTTTGGACGGGCGTATTTTAGACCGTCATTTCCCTTTGGAAATAACGATCCAGCCGGAAGCTATAACTTTGATTATTCCTAATTGAAAATATAAATACTTATTTCTCACTTTAAACATGTAAAGCGGAGTAAGTATCTCAATGAATATAAAGATGATGACAATTTCAGATTTAAGAAATAAAGATAATTTCTTTTTACTAGCTGGCCCTTGTGTGATAGAAGGAGAGGAGATGGCTCTCCGAATAGCGGACCGTGTTGTGAAAATAACAGATAAACTGGGTATTCCCTATGTGTTTAAAGGATCTTATCGTAAGGCTAATCGTTCCCGTCTGGATTCGTTTACGGGAATAGGTGATGAAAAAGCTTTGAAAGTACTTCGCAAAGTACGGGAAACTTTTGATATACCGGTAGTAACCGATATTCATAGTGCCGGAGAGGCTGCTATGGCCGCTGAATATGTGGATGTGTTGCAGATTCCTGCTTTCCTCTGTCGCCAGACTGATTTGCTGGTAGCGGCGGCCCGTACCGGAAAGATTGTCAATATAAAGAAAGGACAATTCTTGTCACCGGGTGCCATGCGTTTTGCGGCTGATAAAGTGGTGGAAGCTGGTAATGAGCAGGTTATGCTGACAGAACGTGGCACTACTTTCGGCTATCAGGATTTGATTGTGGATTATCGGGGTATTCCGGAAATGCAGACTTTTGGTTTTCCTGTGATTCTGGATGTAACCCATTCTTTGCAACAGCCTAATCAGACAACAGGCGTCACGGGCGGTATGCCGCAACTTATTGAAACGGTAGCCAAGGCCGGGGTGGCGGTAGGAGTGGACGGTTTGTTTATGGAAACCCATGAAGATCCTTCTGTAGCTAAGAGTGACGGGGCAAATATGTTGAAACTGGATTTGCTGGATGGATTGTTGACCAAACTGGTGAGAATCCGTCAGGCATTATAGGTAGAACTCGTTGGGGACTTCGTTGGCCAAGTAACTTAACTTACTTTGCCATTTAACATAACTTACTTTGCCCATGAAGTTAAGTTACTTTGCCAAGTAACTTAACTTGCTTGAATAGCGTAAAAATAAGGCCGGTTCTTGTCATAGGAGCCGGCCTTATCTTTCTTCAGTGGGGATGAAGAAAGCACATTGGCAGATGTGGATTATTTTTTTAGGAT
This sequence comes from Phocaeicola sartorii JCM 17136 = DSM 21941, assembly GCF_054653615.1. Taxonomy (NCBI): domain Bacteria; kingdom Pseudomonadati; phylum Bacteroidota; class Bacteroidia; order Bacteroidales; family Bacteroidaceae; genus Phocaeicola; species Phocaeicola sartorii. The sequence goes on along the minus strand of NZ_BAAIFW010000005.1, from coordinate 2,976,954 downwards.
ATAAGCCTTCATGCGGGCTATATCATTCAAGTAATCTTGCAAATCTTGTTCATGCTCCTCTTCTTCAGCCATAATGTAAAGTTTAAGTTAGTGTTTATTATAATTTAGTCTGCTGCGGGTATAGTCATGTCATCTAATACCTCTACACCTTCCTGGTTTATCTCTTTTTTTACATCTGAACTGGTATAAAGCCAGATTCCGAACCCCAGCACAAATAGAATAAGGAGGATGATTCCCCATAATTTACCTTTACTCATAGTTTTTTTGTTTTAGTTTTCTCTTAATAACAGCTGGTGATGGAAAAGGTTTTTATAAGTAGGGAAAAAAGGCGTCTGTTATGGAAAAGCAGACGCCTGTGTGTGAGGTATATGATTGATATTGGATCTTATCCTATCTTACTGATCTTTTTTAGTTTCTCTTCATCAATGATTTTAATTTTCCTACCATCGATGGTGATCAGTTTTTCTGTGGCGAAATTAGAAAGCGTACGGATTGCGTTCGAAGTTGTCATATTCGATAAATTTGCCAGATCTTCTCGTGAAAGGTAAATACTTAGTGTGGATTCGTCTTCTTCTACTCCGTATGTATCTTTCAAGAACAACAGCGATTCTGCCAATCGCCCGCGAATATGTTTTTGAGTAAGATTTACGGTTCTCTCGTCAGAAATACCTAAGTCTATAGAAAGTTGGCGGATAAAGAACAGCGCTAATTCGGAGTTGTCTTTTATCAGTTTCATAATGGCCGGCATGGGAATAAGGCAGATTGTGCAGGGCTCGAAAGCAGAAGCTGCTGTTACGAAGTTTCCTTCGGCAAAAAAGGCGCGGTATGCAAAATATTCTTTCGTCTTTAATACGCGGATAATCTGGCTACGTCCTCCCACGCCTTCTTTGTAGATTTTGACTTTTCCACTAAGAAGACACATAAGGTGCATCGGAGTTTCTCCTTCGCAGTATATCGTCTCATTCTTTTTATACTTCTGTATTGTAAAGTTCTGAGCCAAGAACTCTCTTTGTTCCTGCGTTAAAGGTTGCCACAAGTCTGGTATGCTTTCAGCAATCTCAGTTTCTGATAATTCTTTTCTAACCATAAACGTGCTATAAAACCGTGTTATAGAGCACAAATATAAGAAGAAAAAATAAAAGGAAGAAGTAATGAGAAGAAAAAAGAAAGATATATTATCAATTTATCTTCAAAAAATAACAAAAGGATAGGTTCTTATGGCCTATCCTTTCTTTTTTTTGTGAGATTTTATTTGGTGAACAGTAATTCACGATATTTAGGTAATGGCCAAATCTCATCATCTATTTCCAGTTCCAAATGGTCGATATGGTCGCGGATTTCTTCCAGATATGGACGCACTTGCTCTTCATAACTGAAGGCTTTTTCCACTTGGCTTCCCAAATGGTTGGCCACCTTTCGGGCTTCTGTCATGCTGTGCACAGCTTTTTTGATGGCCAGTATGCGGTTTTGGATCTCGCGCACCAGATTCTTCCGGTCTTCGGTCAGTGCTTCGTATTCTTCGGCGGGAAATATTTCTTTCAGGCCGCGAAGGTTTTCTAACAGTCTGTTTTGATAAATTACAGCTGTGGGAACAATATGATTGATGGCGAGGTCACCTAGTACGCGACTTTCAATCTGTACTTTTTTAGTGAACTTTTCCAGTTCCACTTCTATGCGGCAGAACAATTCGTTTTCATTGAATACCTTTTCACCTATCAGTACAGAGCGGGATTGCTCGTCGTTGAACTTCAGGATGGCTTCGGGCACATGGCAAATATTGGTCAGTCCGCGTTGCGCGGCTTCTGCTTTCCACTCTTCCGAATAGCCGTCACCTTCAAAGCGGATGTTTTGTGAAGCGATAATGGTTTCTTTTAATACCTTGTATAAAGCTTCTTCCTGTTCCATGCCTCCGTTTACCAATTCATCTATCTGGGCTTTGAACTCATTCAACTGGTGTGCCATAGCTGCATTGATAACAATCATGGATGCGGCACAGTTGGCAGACGAGCCTGCGGCGCGGAATTCAAAACGGTTTCCGGTAAAGGCAAAAGGAGAGGTGCGGTTACGGTCTGTATTGTCTTGCAGGATGGCAGGTATGCGGCCGATGCCCAGTTGCAAGGCTTTCTTTTCATCGGGAGTCAGCTCGGCGTCGTTCAGACGTGCCACGACTTCGTCCAGCATGTGGGAAAGGTGACGCCCAAGGAAAATAGACAGAATAGCGGGAGGCGCTTCATTCGCTCCCAGGCGGTGGCTGTTTCCGGCACTGACAATAGAGGCACGTAGCAAATCCTGGTTTTTATAGACCATCATCAGTACGTTGACTATGAAAGTCAGGAAAAGCATATTTCCTTCTGCGGTTTTGGCGGGGGAGAACAAATTGATACCCGTGTCAGTACAGAGTGACCAGTTGTTGTGTTTGCCCGATCCGTTTACTCCCTTGAATGGTTTCTCGTGGAGCAGTACGGTGAAATTATGTTTGGAGGCGATGCGCTTCATCAAGTCCATTACCAGCTGGTTGTGGTCGTTGGCCAGATTTACGTCTTCAAAAATGGGAGCTAGTTCAAATTGGTTGGGAGCTACCTCGTTATGCCGTGTCTTTACCGGAATACCTAGTTTATGACATTCCAGTTCCAGTTCTTTCATGAAGTTGGTTACACGCGGAGGGATGGAACCGAAATAGTGGTCGTCCAGTTGCTGGTCTTTGGCAGACGAGTGTCCCATCAAGGTGCGTCCGGTCAGACAAAGATCCGGACGTGCATTATGCAGTGCGGTGTCTACCAAAAAGTATTCTTGTTCCCAGCCCAAATTGGCGAATACACGTTTTACGTTTGGATCGAACATTTTGCAAACCTCCGTTGCAGCTTTATCTACAGCGCCTAATGCCTTTAGTAAAGGAGTCTTATAGTCGAGCGCTTCGCCTGTGTACGAGATAAAGATCGTAGGAATACAAAGTGTGCTGTCCACAATGAAAGCCGGAGAAGAGACATCCCATGCCGTATAGCCTCGTGCTTCAAATGTGTTACGGATACCACCGTTGGGAAAACTGGAAGCATCCGGTTCCTGTTGAATAAGCAGTTTGCCCGAGAAGCGTTCTATCACATTTCCTTCGTCACCGAATTCTATAAAGCCGTCGTGCTTTTCGGCAGTTCCGTCGGTCAGGGGCTGGAACCAATGAGTGTAGTGGGTAACGTTGAAGGTCTTTGCCCAGTTCTTCATGCCGTTGGCTATCATGTCAGCCATTTCACGATTGATGGGGGTACCCTTTTCGATTGCGTTTATTACTGCTTTATAAGCCTCACTAGGCAGATATTCCTGCATTTTTTTACGGTCGAACACGTGGTTGCCGTAATAATCAGCTAACTTCTCAGAGGGGTAGTCAACTTCAACGGGGCGTCTGTTGGCTAACTCCTGTAGAGCAAAAAATCTCATTTTGGACATCTTGTCTTTCTTTTACTGGTTGTTGGCTGCAAAAATACTGCTTTTTGATTAATAATTCGCTATATAGCTAGTCATTTTTCATTTCTGTTAAGGATGTTAATTAAGTATTATCATGCATCAGCCTGTTGGTTTTTGCTTATATTTGCTTTCCAAACGCTGAAAAGAGAGTACATTGATGCACTATATACGGATTGTCAGACTGATTATACTTTGCCTTTTGTTGCCTTTAGCTGTTCAGGCTAAGAGGGAAAAGGTTGATATGCCCGACAAGCCGGTGGTGTCCGACTCCATCCTTCAGTGCATCTTTCAGTTTTCTCCGTTCTATTCCCGTATCATTGATGAGTATAAGGCCGATTTATATATGAAAGGAAAGGTGAAAGTACACAAGCGCAATCATCTTATCCGCTATGTGCCGTCCATGTTCCGTTTTGAAAAGCACATCAATGATTATCTGATGGAGTCTCTTAGTGAGTTGCACTATACGGCTCCGGATATATACGACCGTAAAATAAAAGCGGTATCTACTACGTTTCCGCGTAATAAGGGACAGATAACGGATGTGATGGATTATTTGAACATGAATATCTATTCTTCTTCATTGATGTCCGATAAACTTCTTTCTCCACTGGATAAGAAATCCAGCAAATATTATAATTATTTGTTGGATTCTATAACCGGCCCTCCCGACTGCCAGCGGTATAAAATACTCATTATTCCCAAATTCCGTGGTACGCAGTTGGTCAGTGGATATATGTGGGTCAGTGATCAGACGTGGACTATTCGTGAACTTTATATTGAAGGCGTTTATGATGTGATCCGTTTTAAGGTTCGTGTCAAGATGGGAGATGAGGGTGATGTGGAGTTTCTGCCGGTGCAGTTTGATCTGAATCTTGTTTTCAAATTTCTGGGCAACCATCTGGAAATGGATATGGGAGCTTGGTTAAAGTACAATGAGATTGAATTTTATGAAGGGGCTGCCCGGCGTAGATCTCAAAAGAAACATCATCATGACCTTACGGAGTCCTATAAGTTGACTTGCGATTCAGAACAGTTGATAACGGACAAGGAAAAGTTCAATGAATTGCGGCCCATCCCGTTGTCCGCTTTGGAGGATTCTTTGTACAGAAGTTATGCTTTACGTCGGGATACGCTTCTGCATATACCGAAAAAGAAGAAGAACGAGCGTCTGGAGTTTTGGGGAGAGCTGGGCGATATGCTTATCAGCAGTTACAGTGTGAACCTGTCCAGCATGGGAAGTGTGCGTTGTTCTCCACTTATAAATCCGGTGTTGTTGGATTATAGTCACAGCAGAGGTTTTTCATACAAGCAGAAGTTTAAATACAGCCGGCTTTTTCATGATGGACGTGTGCTTAGAGTCACTCCGCAGATAGGTTATAATTTTACACATAAGGAACTTTATGTGAAGGCGGATGCCGATTGGCAATATTGGCCGGAAAAGCAGGCTGGGTTCGAGGTCAGTGTGGGTAATGGTAACCGCATATATAGTAGTGTCGTATTGGACCAGCTAAAACAATTGCCTGATAGCACCTTTAATTTTGACAAATTGGAGTTGGACTATTTCAAGGATGTGTATCTCAATCTGTTCCATAATATCGAAATAGTGAACGGTTTGTTTATTAAAGCGGGTGTGTCCGTACATTGGAGGTATCTGATAAATAATTCGAAGGTCATTCTTGAAAAGCCGTTGCCCGATAAGGATTGGGCGGCATTGCGGGGCATCAGATCAGAATACAATAGTTTTGCACCTCGTGTCCGTATTGAATGGACTCCTGGCATGTATTATTACATGAACGGTCGCCGGAAGATGAATGTAGGCTCTAGTATGCCTACTTTTATGCTGGATTATGAACGGGGCATTAAAGGTGTATTCAAGAGTACGGGTGCTCATGAACGTTGGGAGTTTGATATACAGCAAAACTTGAAGCTAAGCGGAATCCGGAGTATCGGTTATCGTATCGGGGGGGGGATGTTTACCAAGCAGGAAGATATGTATTTCGTGGATTTTGCCAACTTTGCCCGTCGTAATCTCCCCGAAGGATGGAATGATGATATTGGTGGCACTTTTCAATTGCTGGACGGACGTTGGTATAACTCCTCACGCCAATACTGGCGGGGGAATTTCACTTACGAGTCTCCTTTTATTCTCTTGAAACCCTTAAACCGTTGGCTGGGGTTAGTCCAGCAGGAGCGCTTGTATGGTGGTATTCTGTTTATGCCGCATCTTAATCCGTATATCGAGTTGGGGTATGGCATCGGCACGCATATATTTGATGTGGGGGCTTTTGTAAGCACTATCAACGGGCAATTTGATACCTTTGGTTTTAAATTCACTTTCGAGTTGTTTAATAAGTAATGTTGTTTGCTTCGATGATATAATAAAGCCTTGTTCTGGCAGAATATGCAGAACAAGGCTTTCATCAAATTGAAAAATAAACCTGAAAACAATTAATTTACCGGGACTTCTACTCGTTTTCCCGTTGCTGAAACCGCATAGAGTTTGAAGCCGTTTTTCCAGCCTGTTGGTATGGTAAATGTATCTGTCGGTGATGGGGCGTTTTCACCACTGCTGATCAGAATGAATTTGCCGGTGCCGTCTTTTACTTCGTAGGTCACTACGTTTTTCCAGTCGGGTATTGTTATGGTTTCTCCATGGTAAGTGACTGTGTTCTTACCCGAACCTACGGTAAATGTCCTGGGAGAATGAGTTGCATTCCCTCCTCTGATTATTTCCGCTTTTGTTCTATATAATTCGCTTGTATTGTCCGAAATGTACTCTAATGCTACATCCGGAGTAGGGAGTCCCAATGCGTTTACCCTTTGTTTAAGGGCTTCTATCATAGAGGGTGTCACGGTCATTTGTTTTATTCCATAGTCATCCACTTCTTTATTGACAGGAGTCAAAAAGCCCCATTTGCTAAAGAAATCAAGCAGATTCATGCCCGATATTTTAGAGCAGGCATATACAAAGTCCAGTTGAATATCTCCATTGCTCATTCCGGAGTAGTTTTTGTTACGGGCATATTCATATACCGAGGGATAAAAACCTCCTCTGTCTGCTTGTTTCAATGGAGTTCTGCCTAGTGCTTTGCCGAAATAGAGTTCCAATTGCCAGAAAGGCACTAGTTTGCAGAATACGTCATCAGCATGATTCTCTATGTCCCGGAAATCAGAGTGTGGGCTTCCGGCCGCAATGATTGCGTTCCATGCTTTAGAGTACCTGTTTCTGTAAACTATCCCCATGTCTTCGACTTGCAATCTGGAGGGCTGTCCGAAAATGACGGTTTGTATGTATTCGGACATGATGTTTGTTGTCACTTCTGTGGTGCCTGCCCACATTACTCCCGGCCTTATTTGGTTGCAATGTCCCATTTCGTGGGCAGGTCCCCAGCAGGAGCTTGTTTTCAATTTGGCAGGGTTACAAATGTCTTTCATGACAATTCGGTTGTAAGCTGTGTGATAGGAAGTGGCATACATATAAGCTTTATACATCACATTCAGATATAGTCTGTTTCTGAACATTTTGTTTTCTTTCTCCAGTCCCAGCATCACTTGTTCGTTGTAATCTATTTGGTCGAAAATGTTTATCAGTTCTTCTCCATCGGAACCTGTGTAGGTTCTGAAGTCGTTTGTCTCGAAAGTGAGATGGGTATATTTTCCCAATACGTCAAAATACCGGTTGGTTGCCTTGCCCAGCAATTCAGTCCAGCGCCCGGTGTGTGCCGGATTCTGTAAATCGAAATACCCGTTTACCGTTCCCGAAGCAAAATGTATTTTGATGGGAGTTGCATTTGGATCGTCCAGCGTCTTGGTGAGGTACGTCACATAGACCAATCCCTGTTCGTTGATGGTTAGTTTGTTGATTCCTTGGTTCAATAAATAAGCGGTTCCACCAAAACCATCTTCGTTGGGGGCATCCAGATTCTGAATTCTTAGTCCGATGTCATATCCGTGTGTGTCTCCTACTAGAACAATCAGGTTTTCGCCTGCCTTGACAGCTATTCCGGTTGGATTGTCCAGTAAACTGTATGGATAAGTCTTGTGGGTGCTAGCCTGAATATCCGGATCAGGGTATGCTTTAAATTCATTGATGCGAAATTCGGAGGGATATTTTCCTCTCATCATATAGTAAGCGATGTTTTTAAAGAACGGATATTCGCAACGGGCTATGTCATCATCAGTTATGCCGGCTTTTAGTTCACTACAACTGCCGTCGGTAAATAAGGTTGAATAATCAAAATTAGCCGGATTCTTGGCGAAGAATTCCATTTCGGCGCACGATGCGAAACCTTGTCGGTCTCCGCTACCGCTTTTTATAATGAAACGGAAGGATTTGGCTTGAACACTCCGGTCAAACGTCACTTTACTTGCATGGTTTGAGCCTTGGAAGTCTTTGTCAAGAAGTTTGGTAAATGTGAGTCCGTCTGCTGAATAGTCTATTTCCACTTCCTTGAACCGGCCGTTATTACCATTGCTGCGCGGATGATAAACCAGATAATCGACATCCGTTAGTGCTCCAAAGTTATAGGTCAGCGTGATGGGGAAATAATTGCTGGCAGTATTATTCCAATTAGAGTGATACAGTGTGGAATAATCTTCGTCAAAAGATTTTTCGATATTGCTGCCGGGCTGGAATGAAGAAGCGGTTCCACTTGTCACTTTTATTTTAATGTCTCCGTTAACGTCTTCTCCGCTTCCTTCGGCGAACTCATTGAGTCCTTTCTGGATAACGGATATAGAGGTACTTTTAGGTGTCACCTCTTCGGATTGTCCATCTTTTGTACTAGAACCGGCTAGTATTTCTGTTATTTCAATAGATCCTTGCCGTTGATTGTCTGTCTTTGTAGCCTCTACCATGTAGCTGTATGTGGTAGTGACTGTGGCAGGTGAACGTGGGGCGGCTTTAGAGGTAATCCATTCGGGTAAACTGATTGCTACATTGACATTGGATGTTACTGCAAAACGGATTTCTCCTCCTGCAACACCTATTTTAAAAGCGGATTTGTCTACCAGAATGGAGGCTTCGTACCCCAGTTGGCGTACGGTAAGCTTCCTTATTTGCCCGGAAGCGGTGAGGGTAACAGTCGCTTGGCGCACGTATCGCTCTTCGCTTTCATCCACGTCAATTCTCAGTGCTTTTCCTTCGGCAGACGGGTGACACCAACTTTTGTCTGCTTTGGCTGTCCAGTTGTCGATATTCGTTGTGACAGTTATCCGCTGGCTGCCGGAGTCGCTGCTGAAATCAACCGATTCTTTGTCAATGTCCAAACTGGCTTCTTGCGAACGGTCTTTATCAGAGCAGGCGGTAAGCCAGTAGGATAGAAATGCAATGATAAGTAAGGAGTATATATTTCTTTTCATGGCTGTATTATTCAGGTATAATCATTGAACATGCATATATTTCCAGTTCCGCTAAAGTAAAGAAAGCGGTACCGCTGGTCGTTTCGGTTGTTTCGAACCAAAGAAACCGGGAAGGCTTTGACAGGGGGATTATATCGGAGTTGTACACTTTACCGGCTCCTGCAGGAAGATCGGTAAATGTTGTTTCTTTACGTGTCCCTCCTTTGGCGATGTCCACACTGTTTCCATGAATGAGTTTCACTCCATCAAACCATAGGGCAGGGTCATAACTGTCACTTGTATATAAATTGACGGTTTTCCAGGAACTGTCTGCCGCACGTGGGCTGTTGGTAAAGCGGAATTTGAGTGCGCTTGCCTCTTCGCCTAAATCGACAATGAGGTAATGCGGCATTTCCACTTTCTGTTGCCACTGTGTATGAAAGAAGGTTGCGGTACTTCCATCTGCGACATCCTTTGCCGGGTGGGCGGCAAAGGGGGCGTTAGTCCATATCTTTTTACCGTCCAACTTCAACTTTACGGGAGTGCCGAATGTCGGATTGGCTTTCTCGGAACGGGCTGTTATCTGGTGAATGACTCCCGCCGTATAGCCTTTGTTAAAAGGCTGTACGGTGATGTTTATATCTCCATATTTTTGTAGCAGATTGTCTATAATCAACTCGTTTGTGTATTGGCTGACTTGTTTCTTATAAGACTTTCCAGTGGCTTCGATGGTATATTCAGCTTGTACATAATATAGATTTTCATCGGTGGGGTTGGTCCAGTTCAAGATTATTTGTCCCGGGGCGGAAGTAGCTTTCAGGTTCTCTATATCACTGGGGATGGGGTAGGATGACTTGTCATCGTTGCAGGAACAAAGAATAACCGCTCCTCCTATCAAGCATACTGCTGTAAGTTTCTTTTTCATAATCTCATTCATTTTATTAAGGTTATTATTCATGTGACGGGTTAGTATCCCGGGTTTTGAACCATATTCGGATTCCTGCTTACTTCACTTGCCGGGATAGGCATCAAGTATTGCCGGGGAGCGTCGAATGTGCGTTTATCTTGTATCTCTACGATTTTAGCGAAGTCTTCCAGGTTTTTCGCAAGGATATTCAGGCCGCATGCCTTGACATTGAAATAAGTATCTCCCATTTTCCAGCGGCGTATATCCCAGAAATTGTGATTTTCCTGATAAAGTTCAATCATACGTTCTTGTCTGACTATATTCATGACTCTTCCGTCCGGGCCACATTGTCCCTCATAGTTGGTTAAAGGGTGCTTGGCATGCGCCCAAGCCTCCAGTACGGGTTTTATTCCGGCACGTTTGCGCACTTTGTCCAGATAAAGCATTCCTTTTTCAGGATATCCTTCTTTTCCGTATCCTACGCAGGCTTCCGCATAGTTCAGATAAAGCTCTGCCAGACGTATTACGGGCCATGGATATTCTATTGTTGGTTCCACACTATTTACGCTGGCTTCTATTCCGGGGTGTACGCCTTTTTTATTCAGATATCCTGTTTTGGAATAATTCTGGCTACGCGCCGAAGTGATTACCTTTCCGTCGTCGGCTCTTACACCGCAGTTCTCTGTTGCCAGAAATCCGGTTACCCATTTATTGCCGTCGGAGCGCTCGGCATTCCATAATTTATGGTATGCATATCTTTTATCATTCGTACGGCATTCATAGTAGCCGTTTTCAAAGGCTATCCATGCGTAAAAACGGGGCTCACGGTTCATGTTCATATACAATGTTCTTTTTCCCGGTTCGGCATAAGTCGTACCTGCCGGAATGGTGACAATGTCCAGCTTGTTTTCTGGGTTGAAAGCAGGATCTTCGTCAATAGGTAGCCCGTTTGAGGTGTAAAAACGGTCAATCATGACCATAGTGGGGGCAATACCGTTCCATGAACCACGGGGAAAGAAGGGTATGGATTTGCGTTGGATGCTATAGACACCGGCTTTACGGGTTTCCGGATAAATAATCTCTTTGAAATTTTCCTTGTCGATGAAAGTCATGCGAAGTGAACGCTCCGTGATATCTGCCGGTTCGGGGTAAGCACTGCTTGCCGTGGCTTCATAAAGTTCGTGACCGGCTTGTTCTGCGGCTTGAATAGCATCCCAGGCTGCATCTGCCGCACGTTTGTATTTTTCTTCCGAGTACTTGGCGGGCATGAGTTGTTCGCCATCCGGATTCTTGAAATCTGTATAGTCGGGATTGCCGTTGAAAAGAGGGGATGCGGCATAAAGCAACATACGCGCTTTCAGGCTTTTTGCGATGATGCTGGTGGCGCGTCCGTAGTCTGAACTATTGCGCGTGGCGGGCAGTCTGGAGGCCGCGTCGTCCAGCAAGTCGGCTATCCAGTTTATGCACTCATCGTATGGACGGCGGCTCAGCATATTGGCAGCCGGAGTGTCCAATGGAGGAAGTTCTTTGACCAGAATGCTGGGACCGTAGCATTTGACCAGCAACAAATGAAAGTATGCGATGAGAAAATCGGCTTCTGCTGTATAGAGGTCGATATCCTCTTGGTTGATTCCGGGAACGGAAGCGATGTTCGCTTTCAGCAGATAGCATTGACGTATGCCTTGGAACAGGGTATTCCAATAGCTGATGATGGTATTGCTGGAGTCATAAGAACCTTCTGCGAATTTTACATATTTCTCGGCGAACGGACTGATGGTCTCATCTCCGGTGAAATCCATACATGATTGGACTTTGTTGGATTGAGGCAAATAGCCGTAGCATGAATACAGGTAACGCAAGGTAGCGCGGGGATTGGCAAAAGCATCCTTTTCGGTAGCTGTTTCATCGGGCACAATATCCAGATAATTACAGGAGGTGTTCAAGCCTGTAATCAGTAGTAGTACAAATAAATATAGTGTATTTTTTTTCATGGCTTTAAGGTGTTATTTGTTATTGATAGTCATTTGAAATCCAATGTTGAAAACACGCTGGGTAGGATAGGAAAGTCCGTTTCCGCCTCCCTGTTCAGGGTCCCATAATTTGAACGGAGCAAATGTGAGCAAGTTGGAACCGCTGATATATAGTCTCATGTGTTTGTATGTATAGCCTATTTCTGCGTTCTTCAATTTCAGAAAAGCTCCATTGCGTTCCCAATAACTGGAGTTCTTGTTGTTGTTAGAGTTGGTCTTGCGTGACAGGCGCGGATACGTTGCGTTGGTGTCTTGATTGTCGGGACTCCAGCGTTCGTCCGCCACCCATGACAGCACATTACGTAGCATATTGTCACCGAAAGGATGGAAATTATTGAGGATGAAGGAGGTTCTTGAGACTCCTTGGAAGAAGAAGGAGAAATCCAGGTTTTTCCATTTGATGGAAGGGCCGAATCCATAGACTATTTCCGGTATAACCGGATATTTGGACCATACCCAGTCGTCTGTATCGGTCAGGTTGTCCTCATACCCGTACCAGTCTTTTGAAATGTTGATGTATTTAATGTCGCCCGGGCTGATAATCATTCCTAGTTGTTGAGGATGGTGTGCAATGTCTTGGGCATCTATAAAGAGTCCGTCGGATACGTAAATTCCATTCGTATTGGCACTGACTCCTATTTTGGACTGCCATGGATATTTGGGAGCTTCGTCATATTTGGTGATTTTATTGTGTGCGTATGTAAAGGTTCCCTTGAAACTGACAAACCATTCTTTGTTTATTTTTTTATTATAATTGGCTGCCAATTCAAAGCCCTGGTTACGCATGGCGGCAAGGTTACCATATACTTTCGTACTGGCTGTGCCCATATAGGTAGGAATCGTCTGCTTTTGCTGGAAAATGTCGCGCCGGTTTTCGCGGAAGATATCAAAAGTCAAGTCTAATGAACGGAATAATTGCAAATCTACTCCGAAGTTTAGCTTTTCACCGACCTCCCACGTAATATTCTCATTGGCGTAACGCTGATAAACAGGACCGTTGTAGGTGACATTCTGGTTGATTCCTGTTGTGTAACCTATTCCGTTCAGGTCTATTTGTGACATATAGATAAATCGGCTGCCGTTTATCTGGTCATTACCCACCAGTCCCCATGAACCACGTAACTTCAATTTGGAGACAATGTTTTTCAAAGGCTTGAAGTAAGGCTCCTCGCTGATGTTATAGCCTAAGGCTACAGAGGGAAAGAAACCGAATCGGTGTCCTTTGGCGAAATTCTCCGAACCATTGTATCCCACATTTACTTCAGCCAGGTATTTTCCCGCATACGTGTAGGAGGCACGTGCGGCAAGGCCTTGCTTGCGCTGAGGCAGCGAACCGATAAAGTTGCCATTGCCCGGTACGTTATTGACCAGCTCATCCTGGTTATAGATTATCATAGCGTTTACATCGTGTTTATCAAAGGTACGGCTGTAGTTGAGCATACCTTCTATATAGAAGCGACGGTTGCCTGAGGTTGAATTGCTGGCGGACAGGTTGGTCTGGTATTCATCTCCGATCCGGCTTGTCATATAGTTGTAACCTCCGTTCCCATCTTCTTCATAGCCTGTCAACGAGAACTTGTTCCAATGTCCCGAGCGCATGTTATTGGAAGACGACCAGTTTTTAAATGAAGCCAGTGCCTTAAAACTTAATCCCTTTGTGATGAAATTTAACTTTTGGTTAAACTCCAGTGCAGCGATTACTGTGCTTTGGAAGCCTTTATTGTATCCGGTGGCGGCTTGAGCTACAGGGTTTGTCTGGTAATCGGCATTGATACGTTCCGTAGATCCCCATTTGACATAAGGAGTACTACCGTCATCCGGAAAATAAACCGGAAATTCTACCGGTGAAGTATCCATGGCATTGGTAAAAATGGCGCCTACTCCCTGATTGGGACTGGTCATGTCGCGCAACTGTACATTCAGCCGTAAAGATAATTTTGATGTTTTACTTAGCTCGGCGTTAATGTTGTTCTGAAAGTTGTAGCGCATGATGTTAATGTTGTTGCTGTAAGAGAAGAAGTCTCTCGAACGGTTTTTGAGCATTCCCGACTCGTGGTTGACAGAGATGCTGGAAAAATAGTTCACCCGTTTACCTCCGCCACGTATGTTGAAGTTAAACTTCTCGTTGAAGGCATGGTTGGTAAACAATTCATCATACCAGTTTACGTTCGGATAAATGTAAGGATTCAATCCGGCGCGTGTGCCGGCTATTTTTTCTTCGCTGTATAGTACGTCGCCACTGTTGTCGTTGTTTACCGCTTCATTGAAAAGCTCCATATAGGTGGCGCCGTTTACGAATCTGGGTGTACTGGTAGGCTGAGACATTTGCGCTTCCATGCGGAAGTTAATAATAGGTTTGTCTAGGTTCATGCCCGATTTGGTGGTTACAATCATTACACCGTTGGCTCCTCTGGTTCCATACATTGCCGTGGCGGTGGCGTCTTTCAGGATAGAGAAGTTGTCTATGATTTCAGGGTCTAAATTGTTTAAGTCACTGGAACTGACTTGTACTCCGTCTAGAATGATAAGTGGGTTGGTGACTCCGTTCATGGTGGAAACACCTCGAATCCAGAAGTTCGCTCCGTCGGCACCCGGCTGTCCGCTCCGTTGCACGGCGACAACTCCTGCCAAGCGTCCTGCAAATGCGGTGGACAGGTTGGTGGAAGGTATTTGCAGTTCCGATGGTTTGATGGATTCTACCGATCCTACCATGCTTGCCTTTTTCTGTCCGGTACCATAGGCGGTGATAACCACTTCGTCCAGTTGCTTGCTGTCCTCGTGCAACTCGATGGAGAACAGTTTGTGCGATCCTATTTTTATTTCCTGAGATATATAGCCTATAAAGGAGATGACAATGGCATCCGATGGGGAAGCCATTATTTTGAACTGCCCGTCTAAATCGGTAATTGTTCCGGTAGAAGTGCCTTTCAACTGTACAGAAGCCCCGATGATGCCCTCGCCTGTATCGGCATCGGCTACAACGCCCACTATTTCCGTCTTTCTTTCTTTTTGTTTGGATTGCTGGGGAGCTTGTTTTGCTGTGCCTTTCAAGATAATTTCATTGTTCTTGATAACGTAGGTAATGCCGCTGCCGGTAAATACCCCTTTCAGGATCTCATGGATGTCTCCTTCCAGATTGTAGTCTTTCTTTTCTGTTTCGGACAGCATACCTGATTTAAAGAAGAATGTGTACGTGCTGTTGGCTTCAATGATCTGAATCGCTTCTTGCATGGTTATACTTTCTCCTTTGAGAATAATTTTCCTGCTTTGTCCTGTGTTGTGAGCGTGTATTGTCGGTGGCAGGAAACAAAACAGCAAGACTGCATATTTTAATATGCAGCTAAAAGAATACATATTTTTCATGATTTTAAAAAGGTTAGAAATGAATATTATGAATAATTAATTTAGGTACTTGTCAGAACAAAATAATGGAATCTTTTTCAGTCTTCATTTGCAGATCCAGACTGATGCATATTTTTTCTATGATGTCTTTCAACGGCTCGTTTTTATGTATGGTCCCGTTAAAACGCAATTCTTTCAGGCCTTTTCCTTTGATGATGACCTGCGTGTCATGGGAGCGGTTGATAAACTCTACGAACTCCTGCAAAGGTTTGTTGGTGAAATGGTATTTGTCTGATCGCCAGTCATATTCGTTGGCATCTATATTGGTACATACCACTGATTTTGTATGCATGTTGTATATGATCCGTTCATTGGTGCTCATTGGTATTTCTTCCTGTCCTTTCTCTGCCTGAAATTTGATGGAACCTGTAAATAAGGTGATTTCCGATTCGGAATCTCCCGATTTGATATTGAATTCAGTTCCTGTCACTTCGACATGCGACTGGTGGAAAAAAACGCTGAACGGTGCCCCTTGCTTCTTTTTAACCTTAAAGAACGCTTCTCCTTTTTTTAAAAAGACTTTTCTGTTATCCGAAAAGGATTTGTGATAACAGATTTCGGATGCTTCATTAAGCCATACTTCCGAACTGTCGGGGAGCATGAATACGCGTTTTTCCTGGGTATATGTACTGATTTTGATGTATGATGATGACAGGTTATTGACCAACCAGCAGCTGACAATGAAAAGTACAATAGTAGCGGCAATGGAATATCCCATCCGGAAATATTTTTTGTTGTATGATACCGGCTGTTTGGCACTGTGGCATCTTGCCATCACTTTATGGAGTATGGTTTGTGAAGATACATTTTCTTCCCAATGTTTTTTGGGAGCTTTTTCCCATTGCCGGGCCTGGAAGCGGATCATGGGCTTCTCGTTGAGAAGCTGTTCTCTTTCAGAAGCGGTTAATTTGTCCGTCAGCATCCTTTTTATAGTATTAATGAGATTTGTTGCATTCATAAAATTCTCTTTTTTATCGGGTTATGCACTAAATACGCTTTATGTGCCTCTTACCCCTATACCATTAAAAAAAAAGTGTTTTATTTTTGTTTCTCTTGAAATAATACATAGCTTTGACGCCATTAATACTTGTACAGATATGAGCGAGAGAGAAAAAGTAATAGCTGTAAAATATGGTGATCATCAGGCTTTTGTGGAATTATACAATGACTATTGGGGGCAGGTATATGACTTTAGCAGGTTGTATATCAGTAGGGTTGCCGATGCTGAGGAAATTGTTCAGGATGTGTTTGTGAAGTTATGGGAATCCAGACATCTACTGAAAGAAGATGAGAGTTTCAAAGGCTTTCTTTTTATTATTACCCGGAACATCGTTTTCAGTAGAAACAGAAAAAAGGTGAATGAGAATCTGTTTAAAACTTCCGTTCTTTCAGCTTTCGGAAATGAAAGTAATTATAATTCGAATAGTGTGGAGGAAGAGTATTGCGCATCTCAGCTGGCCGTTTTTATTGATAAGTTGATTGGTTCACTTCCCGAACAGCAAAAGAGGTGTTTTTTACTGAGCAGGGAAGAGAACTTAAGTTATAAAGAAATAGCCGAAAGGCTTGGCATCAGTCCAAAGACAGTGGAGATACACATGGGAAAGGCTTTGAAGTTCTTAAAAAACAGCATAGAACGGGGATGGGAGATTTTATTGTCGCTTCTCTCATTTTAGTGAGTGGAAGTGTAAGCTTCAGAACACCATGAATAAAACCTTTCGGTAATGAGGTACAAGATATGGCATGCTGATCAGACTCTCTTTATTGAAAACCGGATGTTCAAACAATCTGTTTAGTTTTCTGTTTATTACAACATAACAGAAACTAAACAGTGTATGCATTACAAAATATTTTTAGGTGTTCTTTTGTTCCCGGTTTCATTATCAGCTCAGAATGGGGAATTATCTTTGACATTGGAACAATCTGCCAGCCTGATGAATAAGGGTAACCGCACGTTGCAAATGGCGGATAAGGCTGTGGGTATAGCCCGTAGTGAGCGACAAAAGATGAATGCTTTCTGGTATCCGTCTTTGAACGCATCGGGTGCATACGTTCATTTATCCAACAAGATTGAGGTTAAGGAGCCTTTAAAGCAATTTACCGATCCGGCAAAAGACTTTGTGCATTCCATTGTGCCCGATGATCAATTTATTTCTTCCATTCTTGATAACATAGGTGCGCATACCCTTACTTTTCCTTTATTGGAACGTAACCTGACGACCATAGATGCTAATGTGACGTGGCCGCTTTTTACAGGAGGGAAACGAATCTTTGCGACCCGTATCGGTAACCGTATGGTGGATTTAGCTGAGGTAGGCAGGGAAGAGGCGGGAGCCATTTTGCAATCGGAACTGGTGGAGACTTATTATGCCTTGCGTCTGGCTCAAAGAGTGGTGGATGTGCGCGAGCAAACTTTTCTAGGCCTTCAGAAACATTATCGTAATGCTATGAAACTGGAGGAGAATGGTATGATAAACAAGGCCGAACGCCTCTTTGCCCAGGTCACCATGGATGAAGCCAAACGTGAGCTGGAATCTGCCCGGACAGATTTGAACGTAGCGCAAAATGCGTTGAAAGTCTTGTTGAATGTGGAAGATGCCACTTCCATCCATCCCAGTTCTCCTTTGTTTATGAATCATGACCTGCCCGATGAACTTTATTTCAAGAATCTGGTAGGTACCGGTAACTATGTGGTGAGCAAATTGCGGATACAGGAGGTGATGGCCGACAATCAGTTAAAAATCAGTAAAAGTGCGTATATACCTACCATTGCACTGTTTGGAAAACAGACACTTTATGCCGATAATCTTCCGAAAAACCTGATGCCCCGTACCTTGATAGGGGTGGGGTTTACTTGGAATATATTCGACGGACTGAACCGTGAAGCCAATATCCGCCAGGCACGTCTCACCAAACAGACTTTGCAACTGGGGCGTGAAAAGGCGCAGAATGACTTGGGAGTTCTAGTGGACAAGCTGTATAGCGAGATTCAGAAGGCAAAAGATGATGTGGCCACACTCAATACCACGATTGAGATGAGCCGTGAACTGGTGCGTATCCGTAAAAAGTCCTTTCAGGAAGGTATGGCTACCTCTACCGATGTGATTGATGCGGAAACCATGTTGTCCAAGGTGCAGATTGCTTTCTTGCTGGCTTATTATAAATATGATGTGGCACTGGCCTCCCTGCTCTCTACCTGTGGAATGCCCGAAAGCTTCTGGCAGTATAGCCGTACCGGACAAACCGAGAACTTTATATTCGAAAAATAATAAAAAAAGAAAACAATATGGAAAAAGAGAAGAAACAGTTGGGAGTCGCTTTTATCGTTATTCTTGTGGCCATTGTTATGGTGTCTGCCATCGGGATTATAGCTATGAGCAATAAACCGGTTGTATTACAGGGGCAGATAGAAGCTACCGAAATACGGATTTCAGGAAAACTGCCCGGTCGAATTGATACCTTTCTGGTCCGGGAAGGACAGTTTGTAAAGATGGGCGACACCTTGGTAGTGATTAACAGTCCTGAGGCTTGGGCGAAGTTCCAGCAGGTGAATGCCTTGGAAGATATTGCGAAATATCAGAACAAGAAAATAGACGACGGTACACGTCGGCAGATCGTCCGTTCGGTGGAAGAATTGTGGAACAAGTCAAAGAGTGACTTGCAACTGGCCAAGGTGACGTACGACCGTATTCAGGCGCTCTACAAAGACAGCGTGGTCACCAGCCAGCGGAAAGATGAAGTGGAAGCCTTGTATAAAGCTGCTGTTGCCGCCGAACGGGCGGCGCATCAACAATATTTGTTAGTGAAGGACGGAGCGCAGAAAGAGGATAAAGAGAGTGCCCGCTCCCTGGTGGATGCGGCTCGGGGCACTGTGAATGAGGTCCAGGCCTTGTTGATGGACGCCCGCCTCACAGCTCCCGAAGACGGGCAGATATCAACCATCTATCCCAAGCGCGGGGAACTGGTAGGAGCGGGGACTCCCATTATGAGTCTGGTAGTACTAGATGACTGCCATGTCGTGCTTAATGTCCGTGAGGACTATATGCCTTATTTCCGCATGAACGAGAATTTCATTGGAGATATTCCGGCTCTTGATGTAAAAAACAAGGCATTTAAGATCAATTACATCAGCCCGTTGGGGAGTTTTGCCACTTGGCGATCCACCAAGCAGACGGGGACGTACGATATGAAAACTTTTGAAATTCATGCGCTGCCTGTAGAGCCGATGGAGGGATTAAGACCGGGTATGTCCGTCTTGGTAAATCTGGATGAATTGAAATGATGAAAGGATAACGGTGTTATTCTGATTGCAGCGAATGGTAAATATAAATGAACTACTTGAATGAAACAATCTCCTTTTATAGCGGTATTGAAACGTGAACTGGACCGTATGGTTTCCCGGCGCATTTATTTTGCGTCGTGTATCGTCTTGCCCTTATTCTCGATCTTTTTTATGGCTACAATTTTTGGTAACGGACAGATGGAGAATCTGCCAGTGGGTGTTGTGGATGGTGATAATACGGCTACTTCTCGTGAGATCATTCGTATGACCGAGGCTGTTCCTACTTTTCGCATCACCCGGCATTATGCCGATGAAGCAGAAGCCCGGGCAGATGTGCAGCGGAAAAATATTTATGGATACCTCAGTATTCCATCTGGTTTTGAAGCAAAGGTGATGGATGGTAAGGAAACAGCTCTGACTTATTATTACCATTATGCATTGATGAGTGTGGGAAGTGAGATTCACGGAGCATTTCAAAGTTTGTTGAAAAATATCTCGGTAGTTCCCATTGTCACTCATGCTGTAGCATTGGGTATAAATCAGGAAGAGATAGAATCTTTTCTGTTACCGGTCGCCACACAGAATCATCCGTTATTTAATCCTGATATGGACTATTCGGTTTATCTTACGCAGCCATTCTTTTTCGTTTTTCTGCAAGTTATCTTATTGTTGGTCACCACATATTCCATTGGCAGTGAAGGGAAATTTCATACTTCAGCCAACTGGCTGGCGGTGGCAGATGGGAATATCTGGGTGGCGGTCACTGCCAAGTTGCTTCCATATAGTTTTATCTTCATCGCTATGAGCATTCTGGCAAACTATGTCTTTTTTGGTGTTATGCACATACCGATGGATTGTGGCTTTTGGGCGTTGAATCTTACTTCGATACTGTTGGTCATTGCTACGCAGGCGCTGGCTGTTTTTCTGTTCTCTCTTTTTCCTGCGTTGAGTATTATTATCAGTATTGTTTCTATGGTAGGGTCGTTGGGCGCTACCCTTGGCGGGGTTACTTTTCCGGTTCCTCACATGTTTGCACCGGTGCATTATGCCTCTTATCTTTTCCCTGTCCGTCACTTTGTCGAGATTGGGCAGAATCTCCTTTATGGCAACTATGGTTATGCGTATATGTGGGGCAACGTAGCCTGTCTGTTGTTGTTCCTTATTCCTCCCTTATTGTTGTTGCCTCATTTGAAACGATCTTTAATCAGTAGGAAATATGACGATATTGAATAATATACTAGCTGTATCTTGGCGCGAGTTCCGTGTGATATGTACCCGCTATTCCATTTTATTGGTACTCAGCGGTGGCATCTTTGTGTATGGATTACTTTATAACTATATGTATGCCCCCAATGTGGTGCGCAATGCTCCGGTGGCGGTCGTGGATATGAGCCGCACTCCGTTGAGCCGCAGTTACATCCGTTTGCTGGATGCCACTCCGCAGGCACAAGTTTTGACAAACAATGCTGATTTGCCTGCTGCCAAGGAATTGATGAAATGTGATGAAGTAGTAGGTATTGTTTACATTCCATCGGATTTTGATGCTCGTGTGGGGCGTGGGGAAGAAGCGATCTATATCATGTATAGCACTACTACAGCTTTTCTATATTTTGCTTCCATGCAGGAGGCGTCTGCTGGAGCCATGCTTGCTGTGAATGATGATGTCCGTCCCGGGCAAGTGGTTTTTCTGCCCCGGAATGATATACAGCCGGTAGTTCAGACAAGGCCCATTGATGTGGTGGGGATTGCTCTGTATAATTACACCGATGGTTATGGCACTTATTTGATACCTGCCGTATTGATGGTTGTTATTTTTCAGACGTTGATATTTGTTATCAGCATGCTGAGTGGAAAGGAACGTGAAACGGGAGATATACTGAGGTTTGCAGGTCCAGAAGGGAGCGATCTTTCTTTTTCACGTATGGCGTCCGTGGTAATCGGAAAATCATTTACTTATTTAGTTTTTTATGCCTTGTTTTCCATCTTTTTACTAGGGCTTCTTCCTCTAGTTTTCCAATTGCCTCATTTGGCGCATCCGTGGAAAATAGTGTCACTTATGATACCTTATATTCTTGCTACCAGCTTTTTGGGACTGGCCTGTTCGTTATTCTTTAGTGATAGTGATGCTCCATTGTTGTTGGTGGCTTTTTTCTCTGTAGGATTGATTTTCTTGTCCGGAGTATCTTATCCGCTGGAGTTAATGCCTTGGTATTGGCAATGGGTTCATTATATAATTCCTGCAGCTCCCGGAACTTTGGCTTTTGTTAAGATAACCTCTATGGGAGCAGGGATGTCTGAAATCAGTCAGCAATATGTTATCTTATGGATACAATGTGCGATATACTTTGTTTTGGCTTGCCGGGTTTATCGTTATAATATAAAAAAAGCAAAGTATAAAGATAGGACTCTTTTGGGTTGATGAAGGCCGGGTAGTTGTATTGTCCAATGGCTTCTTCGGAAATACACTGAAAATCCTGGAAAAAGAATTGGATTAGTTCCTTGTAACAACGGATAACAGCGTAAACAATATTTTCATAGCCAATCAATGGATAAAACAAAAGGGAGTACGAATCCATTTTGTATGAATCGTATTCTATAGTGGCGGCATCCTGATTTAGTTTCACAGTTCGTGTTTCGGCAGCAATGTCCTCCTGTACAGTCAGTACAACCTTTTCCTTTCGCATTTTCTCAGTCTCATTTTCTCTGGCGGTAATTTTCAACTGCAAGCCTTCGTCTGTCTGTGATGATTTTTTTATGCGGTAAAGAGGGCTGCTGCCACCACTTTTCTTCATTTTTTTTCGGATGCCCGGTGCTTTCCGGCTGTTTTTTTTCGGTGCTGGTGTCCGGTGCTGCTGATGTGTACGGTCCGCCTTGTTCACCTTGAAGGAGTCAACTGATATCATAACTAAGTATTAACTCCGTCAACCATCCTTACAAGTAAGATGAAGTAGTAGTCAGCCTGAAGCGTTAAGCTACAATGAATGAGCATACGGACAAGGAGTTTCAACCGGTTCCGTCCGGCTGAAACTTTAGTTCCATCCGGCTGAAACTTCAGTTCCATCCGGCTGAAACTTCAGTTCCGTCAGTAGTGAAACTACCGTTCCGCCGGATTGCAACTGTGGCTTTGACTGTATGCAACCGTGGTTCTGGCTGTCCGCAACCGGATTCCCGTCAGGTTGCGGTCAATGTCTTGTCCTTCATCAGGCTCCGTTCTGCCGGTCCGGTTTCCGGTTTCTGTCTGTCCGTACCCGTCTTCTTTTCCCTGCGTTTGGTCCTCCTCCGCCTCCTGTCTTTTCCCCCTCTTCCGGACGTTTTGGGATAAAAATGGATAAAAGTGGTGGCAGCATCCCTTTTTTCTGTATAAAAAAAGGTGCTGCCACCACCCCTTGAGACGCCCTGTCCATCGTGGTTTCAGAGGGTTGGGTGGTAGCAGTGGCAGCAGTTTTGCAAAACTCTGTTGTAGGTGTTTTATGTGAATCGTCCGGGTGTGTACGGAATTCTCCGGATATGTATGTGAAATGCCCTTTCCTTTCCGGCCCGGACATCCTTGTCCTTTCGGAAAAGGATGAGGCCGTTCTCCAAAAAGATGATGGCCTTTTTTTAAAAGATGATGGTCTTTTCCAAAAAGATGCCGGTCCTTTTAAAAAAGGTCCTGATGTTTTTTGCCGCTGCCGTAATCCGCTTCCTTTCCCATTCTTTCCCTTTTCTCCTCCCGTCTACGCACCTGTATGCGCACCCGCACGCCCGCGCGTGAATATTATAATGTGTGTCCCTTTCCCCTCCTCCGGAGTCCGCTTAAAAAACATGTCCTATAACATATCTCTGTATCAGCCTGTTACAAACAAGTTTCAAAAAAGTTCAGGAAAAACCGTAAGATATGTTTGGCTGTTAAGTTAAAACCGTCTACCTTTGCAACCGCAATCGGGAGAGATGCGGCACTGACAAAACAGTGTGACCGACTTGGTGATACAAACGTAGGAGCGTTGCTTTCCTTTATAAGGATCTGCACCCGGTATCTTACCTTAGCGTGGCTAAGGGAGCGAGAACGGATAAGACCTTTCGGAACGTACAACCGGCCGCCTTGAAAAAAAGTTTTAAAAAACTTTCGAAAACATTTGGTGGTTAAAATTAAATCCCTTACCTTTGCATCCGCTTTCGAAACCGATAGCACAACAAGAAGAAGAGTTCTTTGAAAGACTTATAGATAAACAAACAAGTAGTACAAGCCTATACATTATATAGTATATATGGTGTTATAGAAAAAACAAGAACCGTCAATAATTGATATTGATAGATCTGGATCCTTGAGCAGATTATCAACTTAAATGTTGAAAAGAATATTTTTACAATGAAGAGTTTGATCCTGGCTCAGGATGAACGCTAGCTACAGGCTTAACACATGCAAGTCGAGGGGCAGCATGGTCTTAGCTTGTTAAGACTGATGGCGACCGGCGCACGGGTGAGTAACACGTATCCAACCTGCCTTATACTCCCGGACAGCCTTCTGAAAGGAAGATTAATACGGGATGGTATCACGGGCCAGCATTTTCTCGTGATTAAAGAACTTCGGTATAAGATGGGGATGCGTTCCATTAGATAGTAGGCGGGGTAACGGCCCACCTAGTCTACGATGGATAGGGGTTCTGAGAGGAAGGTCCCCCACATTGGAACTGAGACACGGTCCAAACTCCTACGGGAGGCAGCAGTGAGGAATATTGGTCAATGGGCGCGAGCCTGAACCAGCCAAGTAGCGTGAAGGATGACTGCCCTACGGGTTGTAAACTTCTTTTATAAAGGAATAAAGTGAGGCACGTGTGCCTTTTTGTATGTACTTTATGAATAAGGATCGGCTAACTCCGTGCCAGCAGCCGCGGTAATACGGAGGATCCGAGCGTTATCCGGATTTATTGGGTTTAAAGGGAGCGTAGATGGGTTGTTAAGTCAGTTGTGAAAGTTTGCGGCTCAACCGTAAAATTGCAATTGATACTGGCAGCCTTGAGTACAGTTGAGGTAGGCGGAATTCGTGGTGTAGCGGTGAAATGCTTAGATATCACGAAGAACTCCGATTGCGAAGGCAGCCTACTAAACTGCCACTGACATTGATGCTCGAAAGTGTGGGTATCAAACAGGATTAGATACCCTGGTAGTCCACACGGTAAACGATGAATACTCGCTGTTTGCGATACACTGCAAGCGGCCAAGCGAAAGCGTTAAGTATTCCACCTGGGGAGTACGCCGGCAACGGTGAAACTCAAAGGAATTGACGGGGGCCCGCACAAGCGGAGGAACATGTGGTTTAATTCGATGATACGCGAGGAACCTTACCCGGGCTTGAATTGCACTCGAATATAGCGGAAACGTTATAGCTAGCAATAGCGAGTGTGAAGGTGCTGCATGGTTGTCGTCAGCTCGTGCCGTGAGGTGTCGGCTTAAGTGCCATAACGAGCGCAACCCTTGTCTATAGTTACTAACAGGTCATGCTGAGGACTCTATGGAGACTGCCATCGTAAGATGTGAGGAAGGTGGGGATGACGTCAAATCAGCACGGCCCTTACGTCCGGGGCCACACACGTGTTACAATGGGGGGTACAGAGGGCCGCTACCACGCAAGTGGATGCCAATCCCGAAAGCCTCTCTCAGTTCGGACTGGAGTCTGCAACCCGACTCCACGAAGCTGGATTCGCTAGTAATCGCGCATCAGCCATGGCGCGGTGAATACGTTCCCGGGCCTTGTACACACCGCCCGTCAAGCCATGGGAGCCGGGGGTACCTGAAGTGCGTAACCGCAAGGAGCGCCCTAGGGTAAAACTGGTGACTGGGGCTAAGTCGTAACAAGGTAGCCGTACCGGAAGGTGCGGCTGGAACACCTCCTTTCTGGAGAGGAATACAGATCGAAAGGTTCTTGTCCTTGTGCTGCTGGTTGTTTATTTAACATATAACTGTAGAAATACAGAGAAGAGAAAAGAAGAAGCCGGGTCTAATACAGACTAGGTTGAACTTAGTCCTATAGCTCAGTTGGTTAGAGCGCTACACTGATAATGTAGAGGTCGGCAGTTCAACTCTGCCTGGGACTACGAATCTCAAGATTCGGGGGATTAGCTCAGCTGGCTAGAGCATCTGCCTTGCACGCAGAGGGTCAACGGTTCGAATCCGTTATTCTCCACAGTCTCTGAAAAGAGAAACGGTCTATGACATATTGTACAAGCAAAAAGTAATTTTAGTAGTAAAGAGCTAGAAGTATATATCATCCCGCCGACATGCAAGTGTCAGCGAATGAATAAAGAAAGTAAGCAAGGGCGCATGGCGGATGCCTTGGCTCTCGGAGGCGATGAAGGACGTGATAAGCTGCGACAAGCTTCGGGGAGGTGCAAATAACCTTTGATCCGAAGATTTCCGAATGGGACAACCCAATATCCTGAAGGGATATTATCCTACCATGTAGGAGGCTAACGCAGGGAACTGAAACATCTTAGTACCTGCAGGAAAAGAAAATAAACAATGATTCCCCAAGTAGTGGCGAGCGAACGGGGAAGAGCCCAAACCATCCATGTTACGGCATGTGTGGGGTTGTAGGACTACGATATCGGACGAAAGCTGATGAAAAGAATGATCTGGAAAGTTCAACCACAGAGCATGAAAGTTGCGTATTTGAAGTCAGCCGAACCGTAGTAGTATCCTGAGTAGCGCGGAGCACGAGGAATTCTGCGTGAATCTGCCGGGACCATCCGGTAAGGCTAAATACTCCCGAGAGACCGATAGCGAACCAGTACCGTGAGGGAAAGGTGAAAAGCACTTCGAACAGAAGAGTGAAACAGTCCCTGAAACCGTGCGCCTACAAGCGGTCGGAGCAGCTTGAGCTGTGACGGCGTGCCTTTTGCATAATGAACCTACGAGTTGCCGTTGCCGGCAAGGTTAAGGGTGATGACACCCGAAGCCGAAGCGAAAGCGAGTCTGAATAGGGCGCCTGAGTCGGCAGTGGCAGACGCGAAACCAAGTGATCTACCCTTGACCAGGTTGAAGGCTGGGTAACACCAGCTGGAGGACCGAACCAATAAGCGTTGAAAAGCTTCTGGATGAGTTGAGGGTAGGGGTGAAAGGCTAATCAAACTTGGAGATAGCTCGTACTCCCCGAAATGCATTTAGGTGCAGCCTTGCGGGTTACTGATGTGAGGTAGAGCGACTGATAAGATGCGAGGGCTTCACCGCCTATCAAGTCTTGACAAACTCCGAATGCGCATCAGTTTTACCGCAGGAGTGAGGGCATGGGTGCTAAGGTCCGTGCCCGAGAGGAGAAGAATCCGGACCACCTGCTAAGGTCCCGAAATGACAGCTAAGTTAAACTAACGAAGTCGGACTGCCATGACAGCTAGGATGTTGGCTTGGAAGCAGCCATTCATTTAAAGAGTGCGTAACAGCTCACTAGTCGAGGAGTCCGGCGTGGATAATAATCGGGTATGAAGTTGTCTACCGAAGCAGTGGGATCATGTAAATGATCGGTAGGGGAGCATTCCACCCGGCGTCGAAGGCGTACCGTGAGGTATTCTGGAGCGTGTGGAAAAGCAAATGTAGGTATAAGTAACGATAAAGCAGGTGAGAAACCTGCTCGCCGCAAGACCAAGGTTTCCTGATCAACGCTAATCGGATCAGGGTCAGTCGGGTCCTAAGGCTCAGCCGAACGGCGAGGCCGATGGCAGAAACGGTTAATATTCCGTTACTACCTTTACGGGCGATGTGGAGACGCAGAAGTGACAGTGCCGCCATCTGACGGAATAGATGGTTGAAGGGTGTAGAAGCTGATCGTGGCAGGCAAATCCACCACGTGATTCGAACCTGAGAGTATGCCGCGTCCTCCGGGACAAGGCAATAGTGCACGTAAGCATACTGCCGAGAAAATCCGCTAAGCTATACCGTAAAGGTACCCGTACCGTAAACGGACACACGTGGTCGGGATGAATATTCTAAGGCGCTTGAGTGATTCACGGTTAAGGAACTAGGCAAACTGACCCTGTAACTTCGGGATAAAGGGTCCCTCCTCGCAAGAGAGGGCGCAGAGAATAGGTCCAGGCAACTGTTTAACAAAAACACAGGGCTGTGCGAAATCGAAAGATCCGGTATACAGCCTGACACCTGCCCGGTGCTGGAAGGTTAAGAGGAGACGTCATCGCAAGAGAAGCGTTGAATTGAAGCCCCAGTAAACGGCGGCCGTAACTATAACGGTCCTAAGGTAGCGAAATTCCTTGTCGGGTAAGTTCCGACCTGCACGAATGGTGTAATGATCTGGACGCTGTCTCAACCGTGAGCTCAGTGAAATTGTAGTATCGGTGAAGATGCCGATTACCCGCGATGGGACGAAAAGACCCCGTGAACCTTTACTATAGCTTATCATTGAATTTGGGCACGTGATGTGTAGGATAGGTCGGAGGCTTTGAAGCAGGTACGCCAGTATTTGTGGAGCCGCTGTTGAAATACGACCCTTCATTTGTTTGAGTTCTAACTCGTGATGCGAGGACACTGATTGGTGGGTAGTTTGACTGGGGTGGTCGCCTCCAAAAGTGTAACGGAGGCTTCTAAAGGTGCCCTCACGGCGATTGGTAACCGCCGGGAGAGTGTAATGGCATAAGGGCGCTTGACTGGGAGACTCACAAGTCGAGCAGGTAGGAAACTAGAGCATAGTGATCCGGTGTTTCCGTATGGAAGGGACATCGCTCAAAGGATAAAAGGTACTCCGGGGATAACAGGCTGATCCCTCCCAAGAGCTCATATCGACGGAGTGGTTTGGCACCTCGATGTCGGCTCGTCACATCCTGGGGCTGGAGAAGGTCCCAAGGGTTGGGCTGTTCGCCCATTAAAGTGGCACGCGAGCTGGGTTCAGAACGTCGTGAGACAGTTCGGTCTCTATCTATCGTGGGCGTATGAAATTTGCGTGGCTCTGACACTAGTACGAGAGGACCGTGTTGGACTGACCTCTGGTTTACCGGTTGTGCCGCCAGGTGCATCGCCGGGTATCCAAGTCGGGATCGGATAAGTGCTGAAAGCATCTAAGTACGAAGCCGGCCACAAGATTAGATTTCTCAGGGTCGTTGCAGACGACGACGTTGATAGGATGCAGGTGTAAAGATGGAGACATCAAAGCCGAGCATTACTAATTGCCCGTCCACTTTCTTTATGAAACGGATGGTGTATACCTTTAGTTTTTACTACAGAATTAAATTACGATAACAGCTTATCAATATGTCAACCTTATTCAGGTGGCTATAGCGTGAGGGTTCCACCTCTTCCCATTCCGAACAGAGAAGTTAAGCCTCACCACGCCGATGGTACTGCGTCACAGTGGGAGAGTAGGTAGCCGCCGTTTTACAGAACTCCTCCGGAACAATCAGGTTCCGGAGGAGTTCTTTTGTTATGTACGCCCGGCAGAATCCCCCGGACATGAGTCCGGAGGCTTTTTTCGGTTGATAATATATGCCATACGGCATGAGGATAAACAAGAAAATGACGGCAGTAAATCCTTTTTCTTATTTATGGGTATAAGCGAGCGCTGCTCCTAATGCCGTGCGATATTCAGCATATTCGGGTATCCAAAAATGACACTGATACATTTCTTCCATAACCGGGAATATTTCTTTGCATTGTGGCATTTTTGTCAAATTACCTATCAGGACAAAATCTTTGATATGACTATTCAGTGCAGCTAAAATGACAGATTGCCCTATGGATTGTAATACCATGTGAATGATTCCGGCCGCTACATCTTCCATAGAGGCGTTTGAGTTTGCTTTACCAAATGTGGAAGCGGTGGCATCCAAAGGAAGCCCGGGCAGAGGAGTGTTGCAAATATCCTTGATTTGTAAATCAATATTTTCTATTATACCTTTTTCAGCCATATCCACCACTTGATGAATATTTTGCGTCTTTAGTAATAGGCGCGATAGTCCTTGAATGGTTCCTCCGCCAATACCTATGCCACCTATGTGGGAGATATTTTCACCTTCTACTTTTACAAAAGAAGTGCCGGTGCCCATACTTACTACGATAAGATCCTGCAGTCGGGAATTATAGTGAGCTCCCAGACCGTTTGCCAGAAACTCATCCGTATGATCGGTAGGAAGTCCGTATAGCGGTTGGTTCACGTAAGCACTTCCCACTCCTGTCAGCATGACTTTTTCAATGTCGTTCAGGCTGATTCCATTATCATATATATACTTGCCGAAAGCACCGAATAACGAAGTGATTGGATCTTCAGCTTTTACAATCATAGGATGTTTTATGCCTTCTTTGTCCACACCTATTATCTTGGTAGTACTTCCACCTACATCTATACCTATTACCATTCCCATCTTTTTTCTTTTTTTAGTTTAAAAGAGTGCAAATATAGAGGAATTATTCGAGTGGTTATTCATATAGCCTGAATAATTTCCAATTATCTGTCCGGGGAATGGTACCCTACGCTTGGGTGCTATCCGGTTTATGGTATCTATTTATGTAGGATAAGTCCCCGGTCTTTGAATATGAGTTGTACCAGACGGAATGCTAAGTTTGTAAGCAGTATTCCCAAAGCCGCGCCAATGATGACATCAAACAGCCAGTGACGGTTGTTCAGAATGCGGGTAAATCCTGTTACTATAGCTGCTGCGTATGCTACTAATCCTACCCAATATCCTTTGAACCCATATTCTTTATAAAATAAGGTGGCTGCCATAAAGGCTGCTGCCGTATGTCCGGATGGAAAAGAGAAATAATTTGTGGCATCCGGACGGAGTACTCCGGTGGTGAGTTTCAATCCGTTTACTACCAGTTGCGTCAGTATGATTGCCAGGACTATGAAAGTGAGCAGCCGTTTCCATCCGAAACTACCCCTTATTCCTCCCAATTTCAGGCCGAGCAGAAGTATGAGTGGGAAAAGTTGCAGATAATTGTCGTATGTTTGATGGAATGCCGGAGTGTGTACATTGCGTAAGTTGCGTATATATAGGTTTGCATTCTCGAAAAAATGGGAGAAGGCTCCGTTTCCGTTTTGCAAATATACTGCGATAACAAGCAATACAGCTATGTAGAACGTGATAATTGCCACCGTTTTAATTTTTCTTATCATAAGTCTGTCTATTAATATGCTTCAAAAGTACTCTTTTCTTGCCTTATTTATTAATGCGTTCATGATGAATTTTGTTCAAACTAAGTTTTGACTTGATTATACTTACGTTAAAGTCATTTCTTTCTTTGCCAGCGTGGTTATGTTTTCTTAACAAAACGTCGTGCAGCATTATGTTATGCCCTGCATTATTATCGATAGAAAGGACTTATAAACTAGAATAATTAACTAATAAAGGAAAACGTGATGAAAAAGTTTTTTGGTTTTAATAAATTGCTTGCGTCTGTAGCGGTAATTGCTTCTGTGATGATCTTTCAATCCTGTCTGGATGATGATGATAATGGTTATTACAGATATGCGCAGCCCAATGCGCTGGTTACTGTGAAGCCGCTGGCCGACAATTCATTTTTTATGCAGTTGGATGACAGTACGACACTGCTGCCTGTCAATATGAAAAATTCTCCTTATGGTGAGAAGGAAGTGAGAGCCCTTGTAAATTTCGAACAGGTGAATGAGTCAAGCGGAGAGTATGACAAGGCTGTACATATCAACTGGATAGACAGTATCCTTACAAAACCCATTGCCGCTGATTTGGGAGATGAAAATGATGAAGTGTATGGCACTGATCCTGTAGATATGATTAACGATTGGGTAACGATTGCCGAAGATGGTTATCTGACCTTGCGTTTCAGGACCGTGTGGGGGGATCGTAGCCAGGCTCATTTTGTCAATTTGCTGATGAGCAAGAATGCTGAGAATCCTTATGAGGTAGAATTCCGCCATAATGCTTTTGGTGATGTGTACGGTGAAACTGCCGACGGGCTGGTGGCATTTAATCTGGATGCTTTGCCTGACACTGAAGGAAAAACAGTGAAACTGACATTAAAATGGAAATCGTTTAACGGGGAGAAAACGGCGGAGTTTGATTACTGTACCCGTAAGTCGACTCCTGCAAGCAGTGCAGCCATTGCAGCCGGACGAAGTGTCTTGAGATTAAAGTAAGGTTTTATAGCGAGGTGCAATTTCAATCCCTCCTGTTCTATGTGGTATAGAGCCGGAGGGATATTTATTTTGCTTTATTCGCTCATCCATACTCCTAGCATCACTCCGAGGATACCCAGTACCACACTGCCAATGACGTAGGTGAAAAAAGAGGGGTAGAGTCCGGATTTCAGTAATTGCAAGCTTTCATTGCTGAAAGTGGAGAAAGTGGTGAAGCCGCCGCAAAGTCCGATGGTGAGCATCAGTCTTATATCATTGCTGATATGAATGCGTGAGGTGAGGGTATAAAATGCCCCGATAAGTATGCAGCCCAGGATATTGACCGCGAAAGTACCCCACGGAAAATTCGTTGCTCCCTGGCGGTAAATACTAATGGTCAGCAGGTAGCGGAGCACACTTCCTGTACCTCCTCCCAAAAAGATGAATAATAGAGATTTCATAAATGTTACATTTTGATGCAAAAATAGCAATGATTATTCATTCAGAGCCAAACTTTTTTATTAATTTTGCACCCTAAACAAAAAATACGCAAAAAGGAATGGGTGGTTTTTTTGGAACAGTCTCAAAGGCTGAATGCGTCACCGACTTATTTTACGGGACGGACTATAATTCACATTTAGGAACCAAAAGAGGTGGTTTGGCTACGTATGCCCAGGGAGAGGGCTTCATGCGTTCTATCCACAATTTGGAGAGTTCTTATTTCCGCACGAAGTTTGAATCTGAACTTCCGAAGTTCAAAGGGAACTCGGGTATCGGCATCATCAGTGATACAGACCCGCAACCTATCGTGATTAACTCGCATCTAGGCAAGTTCGCCATCGTCACAGTAGCTAAAATCAATAACATTACGGAATTGGAACGCGATTTGCTGGCAGCTAATATGCACTTTTCTGAAATGAGTCTTGGTAAAACGAACCAGACGGAGCTGATTGCATTGCTTATTGTGCAAGGAAAAAATTTTGTAGATGGTATCGAGAATGTCTTTAATAAAATCAAGGGATCATGCTCCATGCTGATACTGACGGAGGACGGCATTATAGCTGCACGGGACAAATGGGGGCGTACTCCGATTGTGATAGGTAAAAAAGAGGGTGCGTATGCTGCGACAAGTGAATCGAGCAGTTTGCCGAATCTGGATTATGAAATAGAGAAATATGTAGGACCGGGCGAAATTATCCGCTTGCGTGCCGACGGGATGGAACAAATGCGCAAACCGAACGAGGGAATGCAGATTTGTTCTTTTTTGTGGGTATATTATGGATTCCCGGTTTCATGCTATGAAGGCAGGAACGTAGAAGAAGTCCGTTTTATGAGTGGCTACAAAATGGGGCAGAAGGACGATTCGGAGGTGGATTGTGCCTGCGGTATCCCTGATTCGGGAGTAGGTATGGCACTGGGATATGCTGAAGGTAAAGGAATTCCTTATCATCGTGCCATTGCCAAGTACACACCCACATGGCCCCGTAGTTTTACTCCTGCCAATCAGGAAATGCGTTCACTGGTGGCGAAAATGAAACTGATACCCAATCGTGCTATGCTGGAAGGTAAGCGCGTGCTGTTCTGTGATGATTCTATAGTGCGCGGGACCCAGCTTCGTGATAATGTGAAAATCTTATTTGATTATGGTGCCAAAGAGATTCACATGCGCATAGCTTGTCCTCCATTGATTTATGGATGTCCTTTCATTGGTTTCACTTCATCAAAAAGCGACTTGGAATTGATTACCCGCCGGATGATCAAGGAGATTGAAGGTGATGAAAATAAGAATCTGGAGAAATATGCGACAACAGACTCGCCGGAATACAAGAAAATGGTACAGATGATTGCTGACCGATTCGGATTGAGCTCATTGAAATTCAATACTTTGGAAACGTTGGTCGAGGCGATAGGATTACCAAAGTGTAAGGTCTGTACCCATTGTTTTGATGGTTCCAGCAGCTTCTGATAGCAAAATAATAAAATATTAATGAAAAAGAGCCGTGAATTGTTTGGCAATTCACGGCTCTTTTCCTATTTTTACAGGCAAGTATGAATGTTAAAACAAAAAGAAATATGACAGTAATAGAACGATTCTTAAAATATGTAAGCTTCGATACTCAGTCTGATGAGAATAGCGGAGTTACCCCCAGTACGCCGAAGCAGATGGTATTTGCACAATATTTAAAATCAGAATTGGAGCAATTGGGCTTTCAGGAAATCTCTTTGGACGAGAACGGTTACTTGTTTGCTACATGGCCGGCCAATACGGATAAGCCGGTTCCTGCCATCGGATTTATTGCCCATATGGATACCAGTCCCGATATGACGGGCGCGGGAGTCACTCCACGCATTGTCTATGGTTATGACGGGTCGGATATTATACTATGTGAGGAAGACAACATTATACTTTCACCCCAACAATTCCCCGAATTGCTGGATCATAAAGGAGAGGATCTTATTGTAACCAATGGTAAAACATTGTTGGGAGCTGACGATAAGGCAGGTATTGCCGAAATCATCTCAGCTATGGTATATCTGAAGGAACATCCTGAAATCAAGCATGGAAAAATTCGTGTAGGATTCAATCCAGATGAAGAAATAGGCTTGGGTGCGCATAAATTTGATGTGGAGAGATTCGGATGCGAGTGGGCATATACGATGGATGGTGGTGAAGTGGGAGAGCTGGAGTTTGAAAACTTTAATGCCGCTTCTGCAAAAGTGATTATTAAGGGACGCAACGTGCACCCAGGATACGCCAAGGATAAAATGATCAACTCTTTGCGTGTGGCTAATGAGTTTGTAGCTTTGCTGCCTACAGATGAAGTGCCCGAGTGTACTGACGGTTATCAGGGATTCTATCACTTGATTGGCATGACGGGTGAAGTGGAGCAGACTGTCATTTCTTATATCATTCGTGATCATGACCGTGCCAAGTTTGAGGCACGCAAGGAAAATATGAAAAAATGGGTGGAAATCATCAATAAAAAATATGGAGAAGGCACCGTTACATTGGAACTGAAGGACCAGTATTACAATATGCGTGAGAAAATTGAGCCAGTGATGCATATCATT
Organism: Phocaeicola sartorii JCM 17136 = DSM 21941; assembly: GCF_054653615.1. Lineage (NCBI taxonomy): Bacteria > Pseudomonadati > Bacteroidota > Bacteroidia > Bacteroidales > Bacteroidaceae > Phocaeicola > Phocaeicola sartorii. The sequence continues at coordinate 2,942,398 of NZ_BAAIFW010000005.1, read as the reverse complement.
GATATCGCTTTCAAGGCTATGGAAGAGGCGGACGTGACACCTAAGGTGAAGGCTATCCGTGGTGGAACGGATGGTGCGCAGCTTTCATTCAAGGGACTGCCTTGTCCCAATATTTTTGCCGGTGGCTTGAATTTTCATGGCAGATATGAGTTTGCGCCCATCCAGTCTATTGAGAAGGCCATGAAAGTGGTGGTAAAAATCGCTGAACTGGTAGCAAGATAAGTAGAATTTATTAACCTTAAAATAGTAAAGCAATAACATGAAAACAACTCCGTTTACCGAAACACACATTGCCCTGGGGGCGAAAATGCACGAATTTGCAGGTTATAATATGCCTATTGAATATTCGGGAATTATTGACGAACATCTCACCGTATGTAATGCCGTAGGTGTTTTTGATGTATCCCACATGGGCGAATTTTGGGTGAAAGGTCCCGATGCGTTGGAGTTTCTGCAGCAAGTGACTTCAAACAATGTGGCAACTTTGCCTGTCGGTAAAGCGCAATATACTTGTTTCCCTAATGAGGAAGGAGGCATTGTCGACGACCTGTTGGTATATCACTATGAACCCGAAAAATATTTGTTAGTGGTAAATGCAGCCAATATTGAGAAAGACTGGAACTGGTGTGTCAGTCATAACACAGTGGGTGCGGAATTGGAAAACGCATCCGACCGTATGGCGCAGCTTGCCATTCAGGGGCCAAAGGCTATGGAGGTGTTACAAAAACTGACTCCGGTCAACTTGTCCGAAATTCCTTATTATGCTTTTACCACAGGTGAGTTTGCCGGTCAGAAAGATGTGATTATTTCGAATACCGGCTATACCGGTGCAGGTGGCTTCGAGCTTTATTTTTATCCCGAAGCCGGTCAGGCTATCTGGAAAGCGATTTTCGAAGCGGGAGCTCCCGAAGGAATTAAACCTATCGGACTGGGTGCGCGTGATACCTTACGTTTGGAAATGGGCTTCTGTCTGTATGGCAATGATTTGAGTGATACCACTTCTCCGTTAGAAGCAGGATTGGGCTGGATTACCAAGTTTGTTGAAGGAAAGAATTTCACTTCACGCGCTTTACTGGAAAAGCAGAAAGCCGAAGGCCTGAAACGCAAACTGATTGCTTTTGAAATGGTAGACCGTGGTATTCCCCGTCATGGTTATGAGCTGGTCAATGCCGATGGAGAGAAAATTGGTGAAGTAACCAGCGGCACCATGTCTCCGATACGTAAGATCGGTATCGGTATGGGGTATGTCCAGACCGCTTACACAGCATTGGGTTCTGAAATATTTATTGATGTGCGTGGACGCAAGCTGAAAGCTGTGGTAGTAAAGGCACCGTTCAGAAAATAAATCGGAAGCCGGAAAAGAGAACATTGATAACGAAAAAACGCGGATATTCAGATTTCATGGATACCCGCGTTTCCTTTAATATGACCGGCCGATATAAAAATCATATACATTTACTGTCATTTCATTTCCGCAAAAAACAGCCTTTAATGCAAAATTAATGATAGAATGAAGGACGTGATACATAGATAATTCTTAATTTTGCAATCAAAAATCTATTAGCTATGTCTGAATTGGCTCCATTGATAAGTGATTTGGCTTTGATTCTGATCTGCGCCGGTGTCATGACGCTCGTCTTTAAACGGTTGAAGCAACCTCTTGTTCTCGGCTATATTGTAGCCGGTTTCCTGGCAAGTCCCCATGTTCCTCTTACTCCGTCGGTCATTGATGTGGCCAATATCCATACATGGTCGGAGATTGGTGTGATATTCTTGTTGTTCGCTTTAGGATTGGAATTTAGTTTCAAGAAATTGGTGAAGGTAGGGGGGACGGCGGTCATTGCGGCGTGCACCATTATATTCTGTATGATACTGGTCGGGATGTTTGTAGGGTGGTCTTTCGGATGGAAACACATGGACTGCCTGTATTTGGGAGGTATGCTGGCCATGTCCTCCACGACTATTATCTATAAGGCTTTTGATGATTTGGGGCTGAGGCAGCAACGGTTTGCCGGCTTGGTTCTCAGTATTCTGATCTTGGAAGACATATTGGCCATTGTCTTGATGGTTATGCTGAGCACAATGGCGGTAAGCCAGAATTTCGAAGGCAGTGAGATGGTATATAGCATTGCTAAACTATTATTCTTCCTTATATTATGGTTTGTGGTAGGTATTTATATCATCCCCACCTTCTTGAAGCGTTCCCGCAGGTGGATGGCGAATGAAACATTGCTGATCGTTTCGCTGGCATTGTGCTTCGGTATGGTGGTTGTGGCGGCCAAGGTTGGATTCTCGGCTGCATTCGGAGCTTTTATAATGGGCTCCATTTTGGCGGAAACGGTGGAAGCCGAGAATATAGAGAAGCTGGTGGCTCCTGTTAAGGATTTGTTTGGAGCCATTTTCTTTGTATCTGTGGGAATGATGGTAGATCCTGCCATGATTGTGGAATATGCATGGCCCATTGTGATCATCACGTTGGCCATTCTGCTTGGGCAGGTTATTTTTGGTACGGGTGGCGTGATTTTGTCGGGGCAGCCGTTGAAGGTTGCCATGCAATGCGGTTTCAGCCTGACCCAGATAGGTGAATTTGCGTTTATTATCGCTTCGCTGGGGGTAAGTCTGAAAGTAACCAGTGATTTTCTGTATCCTATTGTCGTGGCTGTTTCGGTCATTACCACATTTCTGACTCCGTATATGATACGTCTGGCGATACCTTCTTATAATACAGTAGAGAGACACCTGCCGGACAAGTGGAAGAAAATGCTTGAGCGTTATTCGTCGGGATCGCAGACGGTGAACCATGAAAATAATTGGAAGAAGCTGCTGGTTGCCATAGCCAGAATTGTGGCTGTTTATTCCGTGCTGTGTATAGCTGTGATTACGCTCTCGTTCCATTTCATTATTCCATTGTTCCGGGCTAGTCTGCCTGTCTTTTGGGCGAATTTGGCAGGAGCTGTTTTTACTATTGCCTGCATCGCACCTTTTCTGCGTGCCATTATCATGAAGAAAAATCACTCTATAGAGTTTCAGATGTTATGGCAGGATAACCGTTTCAACCGGGCTCCTTTAATCTCTACCATTCTGCTCCGTATAATGATAGCTGTGATGTTTGTGATGTTTGTCATAGAGAAACTTTTTCAAGCTTCCACAACTTTGCTGGTCGGTATAGCCGTCGTCCTGGTAGGTCTGATGATGTTCTCGCGATGGCTGAAGAAACAATCTATCTTTATGGAGCGTACATTTATTCAGAATCTGCGTTTCAGAGATGTACATGCCGAGTTTACAGGGCAGAAACGTCCTGAGTATGAAGGACATTTGTTATCCCGCGATTTGCATCTCTCGGATTTCGAGATACCTGCTGATTCCTTATGGGCGGGACATACATTAAGAGAATTGAATTTGGGGCATAAGTACGGAGTGCATGTGGCATCTATCATCCGTGGCATGCACCGTATCAATATACCCGGGGCGAATGTACGCCTGTTCCCCGGTGATACCATACAGGTGATCGGTACGGATGAGCAATTGGGCGAGTTTGCCCGTCAGGCGGAAAGAGTATCCTCTGCTGCCGAGGAGGAAGACTTGGAAAAGCGTGAAATGAGTCTGAAACAGTTCGTTATAGATCGTAGTTCGCTCTTCTTGGGTAAAAATATCAGAGAAAGTGGTATCCGGGATGAGTACAGATGCCTGGTGGTAGGCGTCGAGAAAGAAGACAGCACACTGATGACCCCTGATATCAATGTACCTTTTATGGAAGGAGATGTGGTATGGGTAGTAGGCGAACGGGATGATGTGTACCGTTTATTGGGAAAAAAAGAGAAAGAGGAAGAATAATTAATTTTAATAAATAAGAAAACCATGAAAAGTGATCCTAAAGATTGTCTGTATTGTCAGAACAATGAAACATTGCACAATTTAATGATTGAAATCGCACCATTGAGTGTCTCACGTGTATTTCTGTTTAAGGAACAAACCTATCGCGGACGTTGTCTTGTAGCTTATAAAGATCATGTAAACGACTTGTTTGAGCTGAGTGATGAGGAACGTAACGCATTTATGGCGGATGTTGCCCGTGTGACTCGTGCCATGGACAAGGCTTTCCATCCTGAAAAAATAAATTACGGAGCGTATAGTGACAAACTTTCTCACCTGCACTTTCATCTGGCTCCCAAGTATGTGGACGGGCCAGATTATGGAGGTGTGTTTCAGATGAATCCGGGAAAAGTTTATTTGACAGATGCGGAATATCAAGAGATGATTGAGGCCATCAAGAAAAATCTGTAGTAGCGGAGTCATTCATAGATAGTGATTAATGGTTAGTGATTAATAGCAGCTGCATACATCCGCAGGCACTAACCGTTAATCACTAACCATTGATCCCTATTTATTCTTTTTCTTCGAAATCGAATTCAAAGTCGAAGTCATCGTCACCGAAATATTCAGGAGTAATAAACTCTTCCATGCTGCGGCGGTCTTTTTTAGTGGGACGTCCTGTTCCGCGGGCGCGGTCAACAAAGCCACTGATTTTGCTCATTTCCAGCAATTCATATTGTTCCGGAGTCGTTACATTCTCCAGTATTTCAGGCACCAATTTGGCTCCTATACGTTTTTCTATTGCCTGTAAAACTTTAAAAGAGTATGTGACAGGCGGTTTCTTTACCTGTATCACTTCTCCCGGTTTTATCATTCTCGATGGCTTCACCTGAGTGCCGTTGATAAAAACCCGTCCTTTCTTGCATGCTTCGGCGGCAATAGTGCGGGTCTTGAAAATACGTGAGGCCCATAGCCATTTATCAATTCTTGCTTCAGCCATTACTTTTTATTGTATTGGTTCATTGTTATACTGATGCCTGCCAGGCAAAAACTCTTGATTATGTCGCAAGCCATCGCTACGCGTTCGTCCATGGTCTTCAAATCTTCATCAGTGAAGTGCCCTAATACAAAATCTATCTGTCCGCCACGGGGGAAATCGTTTCCGATGCCGAAGCGTAGACGGGCATAATCCTGTGTGCCCAGCGTAGCAGCTATATGTTTCAAACCATTGTGTCCGGCATCGCTGCCTTTTCCCTTCAGGCGCAATGTACCGAAAGGAAGGGCGAGGTCGTCCACTACTATCAACACATTTTCCAACGGAATGTTTTCTTTCTGCATCCAGTAGCGCACCGCATTTCCGCTCAGGTTCATGTAAGTGGACGGTTTCAGCAGGATAAGCTGGCGTCCTTTGAGCGGGAGGGTGGCAGTAGCTCCATAACGTCCGTCGGTAAAAACAAGATTGGACGCCTTTGCGAGGGCGTCCAATACTGTGAATCCTATGTTGTGACGGGTATTTCGGTATTCTTCACCTATATTACCCAGTCCTGTAATCAAATATTTCATTGATAAGGATTAAAGGGTTATTAATTATTTGCCGGCAGTTGCAGCAGCACCACGAGCGGCACGAGTCAATTTCACTGCACAAACAACAGCTTCTTTAGCGTTGATCAATTCCAAACCTTCATAGCTTAATTCGCCCACTTTGATGGTTTTGCCCAAGCCCAAAGAAGTTACGTCAATAATCAGACGTTCAGGAATTACATTGTATAAAGCTTTCACTTTCAGCTTGCGCAACTGCAATGCCAGTTTACCACCGGCGCGTACACCTTCTGCCAAACCTTCCATCTGGACAGGAACTTCCATAACGATAGGTTTAGCTTCATCAATCTGATAGAAGTCAACGTGAAGGATTGCATCTGTTACAGGGTGGAACTGAATATCTTTCAAGATAGCGTTTACTATTTTGCCGTCAATGTTCAAATCTACAACGTAGATGTGCGGTGTGTATACCAAGTTGCGGAGACCTTCGGTAGGAACAGAGAAATGAGTGGCTACGGGCAAACCGTTTTCGTCTTTCTGTACTCCGTACAATACACAAGGAACACCATTGTTCTTACGCAATTCATGAGTTGCTTTCTTTCCTACGTCTGATCTGACAGAACCTTTAATTTCAATTGATTTCATTGTTTTTTAATTTTTTGTGTTACTCTAAATTAAGTTGATTTGATTGCTTAATTCGCCATCACACGATGTGGTATATCACACGATGAGCTTGAAAAAGCGGTGCAAAATTACTGCTTATTTTCGACTTGACAAAAAGAAAGCACAAGTTTTTTATCATTGTGCTTTCTTTATCCGTTGGAATCAGAAGTCGATATCTATTTTAATTTCATTCGGACTGAGCGGTTTGTGTGCGTCTTCGGCCGTTTCCTCCTCCTCATTTTCGGTGTGATGCGGTTCGATAGGTCCCTGCTCTTCGGCAATGAACTGTATGGCCTGCTGTAAGCCGCTCATGAACTTCTCAAAATCTTCTTTATATAGAAAAATCTTATGTTTTTCGAAGCTTACTTGCGAGTCATCACCTTCTCCCGAAACAATTTTCTTGCTTTCGGTTATAGCCAAAAACATTTCATCCTTCCGGTTCTTCTTCACATCTAAATAATAAATACGCTTTCCGGCCTTAATTGCTTTTGAGAAAACAATTTCTTTGTCACCATCCACTACACTTTTCTTTTTATAATCTTCCATAACTTGAATATCTTTATAAATCGGCTTCAAAATTGGACATTTTTTTTAAATGGACAAAGGATTTGCGGATAAACTTCGATGAAAAAAGCGATTTCGATAGTCCGATGTAATTTTTACATTAAAAAATGTAATTATGTTATGTGAAATCAATGAAAATACCTACTTTTGCAACTCCTAAATAATTTTATGTGAATTATGATAAATAGAGTTCTTATTCGTCTTAAGATAGTTCAGATAGTCTATGCTTATTATCAGAACGGAGGCAAAAACTTGGATACAGCGGAAAAAGAGTTATTTTTCAGCCTTTCTAAAGCGTATGACTTATACAACTATCTGCTCCTTTTAATGGTAGAGGTTACTAAACAAGCTAACAAACGACTGAATGCTGCGAAAAACAAACTGATCCCTACTAAGGAAGAATTGTTTCCCAACACTAAATTTGTAGAAAACCGCTTTATTGCACAGCTGGAGGTGAACAAACAACTGCTGGAGTTCTCGAACAATCAGAAGAAAACTTGGGAGAACGAAACAGATTTCGTAAAGAATTTATGTGATAAAATCTTTGAAAGCGATATATATAAGGAATATATGGCCAGTGAAACTTCTTCGTATGAAGAAGACCGTGAATTGTGGCGCAAGCTATACAAGAACATTATTTTCACTAATGTCGAACTGGATCAAGTTTTGGAAGACCAAAGCCTGTATTGGAATGATGACAAGGAAATAGTGGATACCTTTGTGCTGAAGACCATCAAGCGTTTCGATGAAAAGAATGGCGCAAAGCAGGAATTGCTGCCGGAATTCAAGGATGAGGAAGATCAGGACTTCGCACGCCGTTTGTTCCGTCGTACTATATTGAATGCCGATTATTATCGACATCTGATTAGTGAGAATACAAAGAATTGGGATTTGGACCGTGTGGCTTTCATGGATGTGATCATTATGCAGATCGCTTTGGCTGAAATCCTGAGTTTCCCCAACATCCCGGTCAGCGTCTCACTGAACGAGTACGTAGAAATAGCCAAACTGTACAGCACACCGAAAAGCGGTGGCTTTATTAACGGAACGTTGGACGGAATCGTTAATTCATTGAAAAAAGAGAATAAACTAACAAAAAATTAATATCTTTGTTTGTTATTGAAGAATAACAACATTATAAACTAAAAAACATAGAAAGTATGAACTTATTATTTGTATTTCTGCAGGCAGGGGCTGGAGGAGATTACTCTTTCCTGATTATGATGGTAGCCATTTTCGCTATTATGTACTTCTTCATGATTCGTCCTCAGAATAAAAAACAGAAAGAAATTGCTAATTTCCGCAAGAATCTGGAAGTGGGTCAGGAAGTGATTACTGCCGGTGGTATATACGGAAAGATAAAAGAAATAGAAGATAATACAGTTGTTCTGGAAATAGCATCAGGCGTTAAGATTAAAATTGATAGAAATTCTATCTTCGCCAATGCTGCATCCAATCAACAGAAGTAAATGACATAACAACATGTTCGACAAAAGGAACATACGCGTTTACTATTTAAAGACTTTAGAGAGAATCAGAAGCTTCCTGCTTAGCCGTAATAGCAGGGAGTTCCTGATTTTCTTGTTTTTTGTATTTGTATCTTTCTGCTTCTGGCTGCTTCAGGTGCTGAATGATGACTATGAAACGGAATTTTCCGTTCCGTTACGGTTGAAGAATGTACCCAGTGATGTGGTGCTGACGTCCGAACTTCCTGATGAATTGCGTATCGGTGTGAAAGACAGGGGAACCGTATTGGTTAACTATATGCTGGGACAGACATTTTATCCCATTGTTGTGGATTTCAAGGACTATGAGGATAAGGGGAACCGTGTCGGGATTCCGGTTTCGGCCTTGATGAAAAAGATCTCGGTCCAGTTGAACCAGACAACGAAGTTGCTGACCATACGGCCGGATACCGTAGAGTTCATTTATACAAAAGGAAAGGCAAAGAAGGTGCCCGTAAGATTGCAGGGCAAGGTAGCTCTGGACCGCCAGTATTATATCTCGGATATCATTTACTCGCCGGATTCAGTCATGGTCTATGCTCCTCAGGAGATTTTGGACACCATTACGGCTGCTTATACACAGGCATTGAGTTTTGAGGATGTGACAGATACCATCCGCCGCAGGGTGAATCTGGCCGATGTGCGCGGAGCGAAATTCATTCCCTCTTTTGATGATGTGACTTTGTTGATAGATATCTACGCCGAGAAAAGTGTGGAGGTGCCTATACGTGGCATCAATTTTCCGCCCGACAAAGTGCTTCGTACTTTTCCTTCCAAGGTACAGGTGACTTTTCAGGTGGGCTTGAGCCATTTCAAGTCCATCACTTCCGAGGATTTCTTTATCGGGGTGACATACGAGTCCTTGTTGAATAATAAGGGAGAGAAATGTCCCGTCAATCTCAAATCCATTCCCCGATATGTGAACCACGTCCGTTTGAATCCCAAGGAGGTGGATTATTTGATAGAACAACGAATTAAATTCAATGATTAAGATAGCGGTTACCGGTGGCATCGGCAGTGGAAAATCATACATTTCCCATTTGCTGGAGGATATGCATATCCCTGTGTATAATGCGGACAATGAGGCGAAACGCCTTACGGCTTCTGATGCCGGCATTCGTGGGGAACTGATTGCGTTGTTGGGTGAGGATGTTTACAAGGGCGGCCTGTTGAACAAGCCGTTGCTGGCTTCTTATCTGTTTTCCGCTCCGGCGCATGTGCTCCAAATCAATTCTATTATCCATCCCCGGGTGCGGAAAGATTTTGCCGCATGGGTGGAACGTCAGCAAAAGTGTGAGATAGTGGGCATGGAATCGGCCATTCTGTATGAGGCCGGTTTTCAGGATACGGTAGATGCGGTAGTAATGGTCTATGCACCTGTGGATCTGCGCATACAACGTGCCATGTATCGTGACGGAGCCAGCGAGGAGCAAGTCCGGGCCCGTATTGCCGCCCAGATGGATGATGAAGAAAAGCGCCGGCGGGCCGATTTCACGGTGGTGAATGACGGAGTGCAATTGCTCATACCCCAGTTGAACAAGATAGTGGAACAATTAAAAACCGAAAAATTCGTACCATAAATTTGGGAGTTTCATTGGTGAATTGTACTTTTGTTCCCTCAAACCATAAATATAAAATAGAATAGTATGTTAAAGACCATTTTATCAATCGCGGGTAAACCGGGATTATATAAATTGATTTCTCAAGGAAAGAACATGTTGATTGTAGAAACAGTCGACGCGGCTAAGAAAAGAGTTCCTGCTTATGCTCATGACAAAGTTATCTCATTGGCGGATATTGCTATGTACACCGATGCGGAAGAGGTGCCTTTGAGCGAAGTGCTGGAAGCGGTAAAGAAGAAAGAGAATGGAGCGGTTGCTTCTATCAATTATAAAAAAGCATCAGCCAATGAGTTGCATGCTTATTTTGCAGAAGTTCTGCCGAACTATGACCGTGACCGTGTACATAACGGAGATATCAAGAAACTTATTTCATGGTACAATATTTTGGTAAACAATGGCATTACCGAATTTGTAGAAGAAGTTCCGGCTGAATCTGCTGATGAAGCGAAAGAGGAGAAAGCTGCTGAATAATTGAAGCAAAGCGTTATAAGAAAAAGCCCGTCAGGTGGATTATGAACCTGACGGGCTTTTTTTATCCTGTTTAAATAAAATCTTTAGCGGTTCCGGCATCTTGTTTCTCCGCCAGTTGGGAAGACGCATGACTTTTTGGAGTCCCAGCGCATTGTCTGTGTTGTTATCACGAACTTGCTTTTATTCATACTTCCGATACAATAATTTTTTTGGCCAGCCCTAAATAAAATGTGGCGTGGTCCTGAATTTGAGACATTAGGTATAGTAACGCTTTCACGGCATGACCCGCAACTTAATGATAGCGGTTCTACATACACCAGAATATCATTAATGAATAATTGATAAGTGCCCCTCTTTGTACTTTCGTAGCTTTCCCCCTTGAAAGCTATTCTTTGTACGCATTGTATTACCATTTGCTGTAGGGGCGACATCCAGTCACCCGAATGCATCCACAAATACACTTTTCAGAGTGTTATTGTGCGCATTCAATGCGCCACTACAGTGGACGAGAGCGTGATTTATCTCTTAGCCTGGCGGCTACGGGCAACCCGTGTATAGCAAAATGATAGCAGATATTACTTTTGAGCACCCTCTACTATGCATGAAGACGCTGAAATTCTAGTTTCCGTCATTTCCCGAATTGTAACGCTATACCCAATGAAGCGTACATCAGACTACTCTCGAACATCGATTGATATTCATCCGGATCATTGCGTGGAAAGAGGCGTTGCAAAAGGAGAAAATGAAATCATAAAGCAACTTTAAAATGAGCGGATTATTCTCTGGAATAGCGATATATGGTTGTTTCTTGCTAATAGCCTGTGTGGTTGCCTTGATAGGCTATCAACTAAGAAAGATGCCCGAGAGGAAAGGACATTTTTAGTAGTCTTCGATCTGTATATTGAGTATTTCCACCAATGTGTGAAAATCGTCACCGAAGCCATTATAACGTTCATAAACCTTTTTAGCAGTCACAAAACTATCTTGCACTCAATCGTTGTTCCTTTTAAAAATATGCCCTTTTTTCAAAAAATGAAGAAATAATTTTCTATTCTATTAATAAATCCGTACCTTTGTCACGTTTTCCAAACCAAAGTTTCTGTAAAGGAGCGATGAGATGGTGGAAAATATACATATATAGAAAAGACGTTTACTTGACGTTTTGTTCTTGGCGATTCGGAATCTCGCAAATTTTGATCACTGCCAGAATAAAGCAACAGTAGGTGTCTGCGGGATATGTTTATATCCTTGGTGCATCTATGCTAGTCAAAGATGTATTCAAGTGTCATTATACATATCGGCGTGGGCTTCTGCGTTGCTCGTTCAGCAGTGATGGGCAATGCGAGAGCCTCGAATCGTGGGACGAGTAACAAGTACAGATTCCCGCGCTTTTTTATATATATAGGTATAATAAATATCTGATTTAACACATAAGAACCATCCGGTTCGGGAATCTGCGGAAGGTCATCGGTTGACCCGACAGGCTGCATCTACATAGTGCGGATTCCAATCCTCCATCTATTGAAATAGCTTTTTTGGTCGACCTAATCACAAGAGGCCGATTCCTCTTGTTTTTTACGAAACTATTCGTAACTAATTGAATTGCAGATAAGTATCTGTGCTTCAAAGCTCCATGACTATGTCTTCAAGTGAAAAAATGCAATGGTTTGCCATGCGTGCCACCTACCGCCGGGGGATGCAAATCAAAGAAATATTGGATAACCAAGGAATCAATAATTTTATTCCTATGCGTTTTGAAGTTCATATAAAGAACGGGCGCAAGAAGCGTGAACTGGTTCCTGTTATCAGTGATTTGATATTTGTCCATGCTGTTCAGTCTGAACTTCAGAAAGTGAAGTTCAAGCTACCTTATCTTCAATATATGATTGATTTCCGCAACGGACAGAAAATTATTGTGCCCGATGATCAGATGAGGCAGTTCATCGCCGTGGCAGGAACGCATGACGAGCATCTTATTTTTTTCAGTCCCAGTGAGGTGAATCTGCGTAAAGGTACGAAAGTCCGTATTACAGGCGGTGACTTCGAGGGTTACGAGGGAGTGTTTGTAAAGGTGAAGGGTGCGAGAGATCGCCGTGTGGTTATCAGCTTGCAAGGGGTGATAGCCATGGCCATGGCAACGCTTCCGGCAGATTTGATAGAAGTGATTTAAACAAACCCCTGTATATAATAATGTGTAGAACCACATCCATGCCGTCCGGCATCCGTCTTCAGCAATTGATTCAGAATCAGCATATCAAGATACTGAGCAGGGAAAGACAGAACGAGCTGTTTCTTCATCTGTATGACATTGGCGCGTATTGGGTGGCTTTCGAGCGTTCCGCCTGCCGGCTGAGTGGCATCTTCCGTCAGTGTGAAATCACGCTCTTCCGTGTCCCTGCCTGTCCGGAGTACGTGGTGATGGCTTCCGTTCCTTCCGGTGAGGTGGAGGGGTATTTTTATAAAAACAAGTTTTTACGTGACGGGATTTATCGGAAAGTGCAATCTGATCATGCCTTGTCGATGCGGGATTATCGTCACTGGCGTGAGTCTGCTGTGGAGTCTGTGTTGTTGTAAAAAAAGTATGTGGACTTGCTTTGCCTGCGGACATATATTACTTTTTTCAGTGGGGTATGGTCATTCATAATGCTTCATGGAGAATAACCGAAAAAATCCTTTAAAAGTTTCAGCCTTCTCGCAAACGCCCTGTTCATTGGCATTCCGGCTGAAGGATTGGCATTCCGGAATCCTTCAGCCGGGGCTGTGCTCATCCGGTTTTCGGAGGAGTGGTTGTCCTGAAGGATATTTTTCGTCTGAAACATTTCATTGTGCATAACTTTAAGCCGGGATGCCGATGAACAGGGCGCTTACGGAGTGGCTGAAACATCTGAAGGAAAAATAAGGCGTTTTAGCATGTAGATGCCGTTATGAAAAGAAAACAGGTCAAATCTTAAAAAGTTCTTGTTCTTTTCAGAAAAGGATAGGACGTTTGAAAGGTTAATAACATGTATGCCCACATATTACTAATGTGTGGACTATAAGATTACTAATGTTACAGGTGAATGATTACTAATGTTGCAGATATATTATGCGGTCGGGAAATAGAATTATATTGAATACCTTGATACTTTATGTGAAAATGGTTCTTTCTATTCTGCTAGGGCTGTTTTCAACCCGTTTGGTATTGAAAGCATTGGGAGTGGAAGATTATGGTATTTATAATTTGGTGGCAGGGGTTGTGTCTATGTTATCTTTTTTGAATACCTCGTTGGCGACTTCCACTCAGCGTTTTTTATCAATCTCTTTAGGGAAAAATAATAAGGTACTTTTATCGGAAGTTTTTTATTATAGTCTGGCTTTGCATCTTCTAATCGGTGTAGGGGTGGTTTTACTGGTCGTTTTTTTAGGTGGATATGGCATTCAACATATATTGTCCGTTCATCCGGATAAGAGAGGTGAGACTTTGATAGTGTTATACTTTTTAAGTGGAAGTGTGTTTTTTTCCATATTGTCAGTTCCCTATGTAGCTATTCTTGTCAGTCGGGAAAATATGTTGTTGCTTTCCATTCTTGAAACAGTTGAGTCGTGCCTCAAATTGTTGGGAGCGATTGTTTTGTTATCATACCTGGGTAATAGATTAATTTTATATGCGGCTGTAATTGCTGCGATTATGTTTACCTCGTTTATTCTGAAAGCTATTGTATGTCAGTGTAAATATCGTGAAACACGAATTACTTTGCAATCATTGACTGATATTGGTTTGGTGAAAGAATTGATGTTTTTTACCGGATGGTATACGTTTGCGTCATTGGGTAGCATAGGAAGATTTCAAGGTTTGCAGGTGTTGCTTAATCTTTTTTACGGAGTGGTAACGAATGCAGCCTATGGGATAGCCAATCAGGTGAATGGACTGATGCAGTTCTTTGCAACTACCATATTGCAGTCCGTAAGGCCTCAGATAATGAAAAGTGAGGGAGCGCACGACAGGGAACGGGTTGGCAGACTCTCACTTACAGCCTGCCGTTATATGTTTTTTCTTTGTGCGCTTTTTTCTATTCCCTTGATATTGGAAATGCCTTATGTGCTGCATCTTTGGCTTGACAATCTTCCAGAATATACAGTAGGCTTTTGCAGGCTTGTATTATTGTCCACCATGTTATATATGATTACTTCGGGATTGTCCACCGCCGTTGATGCGACAGGCAATATCAAGTGGATGTACATTTGTTTGGGATGTCTGCATGTTTTGAATCTTCCTGTAGGTTATTTATTATTGTATTATGGTTTTTCCGCATATAGTGTGTTGTGGCTGGTGGTTTGTGAGGAAATGATTTGTATGTGTGCCAGGATTGGTTTGGCCAGATATATTGTTGGCATATCTGTGGATGCAGTACTCAAAAAGGTGATACAGCCTATTATGATAACGACTGGTCTGACTCTGTTCATTGGAGTAATCATCGTCTGCTCTTTGGAATCAAGTTTTATGCGTTTGGTTGTCACGTTTATGTCCTGTATGGTTGCATCTCTTGCATCTATTTGGCATTACGGGGCAGAGCAGCCTGAAAAAGAACGTATAAAATCTATAATCTATAACATAAAATATAAATTAGTAAAGTGATATGATACAATTGGTCAATCGTCTGTTCTCACGGTTTGAGCGGTTCTGTTTTCATAACAGGATACGTTTTTTTAAAACTTTGTATATTAACTTTAGGACACTTCCGTTTTATCAGGCTGTAAGGTTCCCTATTGTTATATATGGGCCTGTAGGGTTGTATAATCTTGGCGGAAATATTGAGATTCGTGGTGCTGTCAGAAGAAATATGATAAAGCTAGGATACAAACAGGGTTTTTTCTCCGGTTCTAAAGGATGCAGTATGATTCTGCTTGCTCCCGAAACAAAATTAATATTCAATGGACCTTGTATGTTTGATTTGGATTATGCGATTAGAATTACGGGAAAAGGTGTAGTAAATATTGGATCCTACATAGGCTTTGGCAGTGATACCAAGATATATTGTGAAGAGTCTATAACTATCGGAGATTATTGCCGGATTCCTTTTGGAAGCTGCTTTATGGATACGAATTATCATTATTCCATTCATATGGAGTCTGGTGAGGTCCATAGGAAAAGCGCGCCTGTTGTTATAGGGCGTTATAATTGGATTGGGAATACCTCCACAATCATGAAAGGTACGGAAACTCCGGATGGAACAGTTATAGCATCTAAAAGTTTCTTGAATAAAAATTATAGAGAGCTGGGTAGTGGAGAAAAAAATCTGTTATTAGCCGGATCACCGGCTAGGATAGTTCAAAGAAATTGTACAAGAGTTCTTTCGTTAGAAATGGAGTCTAATTTAAATAAATGGTTTGCTGCAAATCCTGAACAAAAGGTCTGTTCTGAAAAACAATTGCTGGATGACTGCCGGAATGATATCCAATATTGTAAATCGTTTTAATAAAAAACAATATTGTGCTTGTTAAGAAAATAGTAAAGTTTGTCATTCTTCGGTTACAGTATTGGAACAAGGTGCGATTCCCTTTTTCTGCTGATGTTTCGTTTGGATCTACATTTGAAGGAATGAGTCGGATTTATAAAAATACCGTATTCCATGGTTCTTTGGGATTGGGATCCTATATATGTGACAATTGCAGGTTAAGTGCTCGGATAGGTCGGTTTACCAGCATTGCTCCTTATGTACGCTGTAACAATGGGAGGCATCCTTATCTGTTCCCCTTTGCAACTACTTCGCCAAATTTTTTCTCGCTTAATCCAGACCATAATCAGAGCGGTTCTACTTTTGCCACCCGCCAAATGTTTGATGAGTTGGCGTTTGTTGATATGGAAAAAACGATATCTGTGGAAATAGGCAATGATGTCTGGATAGGCGAAGGCGTTTTTTTGGTGGGGGGCATTTGTATTGGGGATGGGGCAGTGGTGCTTGCCGGTGCTGTAGTGACAAAAGATGTGCCACCTTATGCCATAGTCGGTGGTGTGCCCGCTAAGGTTGTCAGATACCGCTATGATGAAGACACTATCCTTTTTCTGCTTGGCATCAAATGGTGGAATAATTCCCCGGAATGGTTCCGGGAACATTGGGATTTGTTGTGTGATATTGAGAAACTGAAAGCGTATTATCATAGATGTTTGTATTGAGCTGAAAATTATCTGTAGATACAGCACCTGGTTCTGATTTCCGGAAGGGAGTATATGCTGATGGGTATGTTTGAAATGCATAATGGTTACGTTTTTTTATCGGTTGAATAACTATTTTTTCTGGGAGAATACGGCGGGTAAGCCGGACGGTTTCTTGGTACATGCTAAGTCTGTTCTTGGAACAAGCCTATTCTGTTCGCTGTACATGCTATGCTTGTTCACCGGAAAGTGCTGCCTTGTCCGCTGCATCCTCTTGACGCTGCAAAGATGCAACCCGACAAAATCGCAGTGTCCGTCTATGTCCGTTTATGTCCGTCTAGCGGAAAAAAACTGTGCTGCGACAACTATCTGCCTTTTTCCGGTGCGGTTCTGTGGAGGGTATAGAGGCTTATTTTATAACTTATATAAATATAATACTTATATATTCTTTCCTTTAAAGGTAAGTACTATAATTCTTAGTATTATAAATGTTGTAAATATACCCTCCATATCCTCCACTAATAGGGATGCACAGATATGGAAGTATATTTAATTTAGTTTACATGTAAAGATGGCGTGATCAACGCTGCCAGTATAACGATAGATGCTTTTAAAAGATAAACTCTAATGCAAGATCAAGTATTGATAAGTGTCGTTACGGTATCCTATAATGCCGTTTCGACCATTGAGCGGACTATTCTTTCTGTCATAAACCAGACTTATCCTCACATTGAATACATCATCATTGATGGGGGAAGCACGGATGGAACAGTGGATGTTATTAAGAAATATGCGGATAAAATTGCTTATTGGGTGAGTGAACCTGATAAGGGGATTTATGATGCAATGAATAAAGGAGTTGCTGTTGCTACGGGTGAGTGGATTAATTTTATGAATAGCGGTGATTGTTTATATGAAAAGGATACAGTTGAAAAAATTTTAAATAAAAATAGCACCATCAATAATGTTTCTATTATATATGGAAAAACCATGAAGCAATTTGAAAAATATTGTACAATAGAGATACCCCCTGCAATATCTAAAATTAAGAAAAGATTACCATTTTGTCATCAATCATCTTTTATTAAATTACAATTGTTGCAAATGCATCCTTATAATACAAATTATAAATTAGTGGCCGATGATGAGTTTTTTTATTCTATGTATATGAATAATGTAAATTTTCTTTTCATAGATGAAATTATTTCCAAGTATGATGCTTACAGTGGTGTGTCGAGTTGTAATATCAAACAAGCATTATGTGAAAATTATCAGATAAGGGGTAAGTCTAATAACACTTATTTTTTATTTGTTGTTTATTTCCCTCTTTTGTTAAGGAAAATAATAAAATCCTTTTTGATATTTATTTCAAAATAATATGAATCCATTAATATCAATAGTAACAGTTTGCTATAATTCTATAGGTGAAATAGAAGATACTATTTTGTCTGTTATAGATCAAACCTATCCTAACGTTGAGTATATTATCATAGACGGTGGTAGTACAGATGGAACAGTAAATATCATTAAAAAGTACGTAGACAAGATTGCTTATTGGATCAGTGAGCCAGATAATGGAATTTATGATGCGATGAATAAAGGGATAAAGGTGGCAAAAGGAGAATGGATTAATTTTATGAATAGTGGAGACCGGTTTATTGCTAGTAATGTTTTGGAAAAAATATTTTCAAGTGAATTGGAAGGTGGTATAACCTTTCTTTATTCAGATTATTACATTACTAATTTTTGGAATAGACGAGAATGTGTACATGCAAGTAGGGAAAAAGGAATCATACTACACCAGTCTGTCATATATAAAAAGATTCTTCATGAAAGATTTGGTAATTATCTGGTTACACCAAATTATATTGTTTCTGATTATTTGTTTTTCTTATTGATACCTAAAAGTGAGATGAATAAAGTAGATGTTAATATATCTATTAGTAATCAAGCGGGGGTGTCATCTGGAGATTGGTGTGGTTTTCAAAAGATAGTAGTTGATTACTGTTTAAATGAAATATCAATAGAAAAGACAATCGGGAAATTAATAGTTGGTTATTTGAAGAATATAGTAAAGAAAATAGTACGGAAAATAATAAAAAAATAAATGATTCAGTATGTCATATTATGATTTTACGACCTTTTTAATGGAGAATTTGGATTTGTTTATTTATATATTCTTTTTATCTCTATTTTTTATTGGTTGTTTATTTTGGAAGCATTATTTGTCTATATGGGATCCTTTTACAATATCTGTTCTTGCTTCGACAGCAGGTTTTTCAGTAGTCCAGTTACTATACATACAAGAAGAAATAGAATGGTATTATTATGTCCACTATCTTTTAACTCAAACGGCTTTTTGGATTGGTTTTCTTTGGTTTAATAAGAGGATACAAATAAAGGTGATTTTACATAGATCTAAGATAAAATATCGGTATTTCAGAATTTATGTTCTACTTGTTTGTTCCTATTTATTGTTGAACTTAATAGGCTATATAACAGCAGGAATACCAATTTTTGCAGAGTACAGGCTTGGTGCTATTGGTATAGGTGGAGGTTTTGGAATTGTAACTAGGGCATTGTCTATTATTCAAATATTTGTTATTTATTTTACTTATTATTATTTGTTTTCAAAAAATGAATTTATAAGGAGGGTGGCTTTATTTTCATTGATGCTAATATTGTTAGTCTCTTTTTTGTCTGGTGCTAAAAGTGCTTTTTTAAATTTGTTGACCATATTGTTTCTCTTTTATATCTTAAATAGAGATTTGTACTATAGACAATTTCTTTTTTTTAAACGATATTCTTTGCTTTTTTTTGTTGGATGTTTTTTAGCGGCATTGGTTGTTATTATAGTACAAACTCAAGGCTCTATGCAAAATGCGTTTTCATTGATGTTGTTTAGAATTGTTTCTTATGGTGATACTTATTATATGGCGTATCCAAATGCTAATATCGAATCTTTGACTAGCGAAGGCTGTTTTAGTTTCATTTTTGGTGATCTTCTTAGGACTATACGAGTTATTCCATCTAATGGGTATTTAGGTATGGGGTATGAATTATATGATATTGCAAATGGAACAGTAGGTGCTTTGGCAGGTCCTAACCCAAGGCATAATGTTATTGGATATGTTAGCTTAGGATATTGGGGTAGTATCCTTTTTTCTTTTTGTGGAGGTCTTTTTTTGAAGTTAATGAGATATAGAATATTCAACTGTTACTATCTTTCTGAGTACAAGAAAATATTTTGTATCTTATTTTATAAAATAGCAGTGGGTTTTGAAACGGATGCACCGCGTTGCTTTACAGATGTTACTAATTTTTTGCTATTTGTTCCATTGATTTTATGTCTTGATTCACTGTTGAATCTAAATAAAAAGATTCGTTTATCTTCTGTTTTACTTAGATGATTTATTCGGTATGATATCAGTATGTATGGCCACATATAATGGTGAGGAATACGTGGCAGAACAAATTCAGAGTATTTTGTCTCAATTAGAACAAAATGATGAAATTATAATTTCGGATGATGGCTCTTGTGATAATACGTTGAATATTATTTTACAGTTTGAAGATGCTAGAATCAAACTGTTCCATAATAAAAATCATGGTTTGATACATAATTTTGAGAATGCTTTAAAAAACGCTATAGGTGATTATGTATTTTTATGTGATCAAGATGACATTTGGCTACCTCATAAAGTAAGTGAGATGTTTGATGCTCTACAGTTATATGATTTGGTCGTTTCTGATTGTACTGTTGTGGATAAGAATTTAAATATAATATTAGAATCATTTTTTAAGCAAAGGTCATCTGGTGAAGGTTTATTGAAGAATTTATACAAAAATTCATATTTGGGATGCTGTATGGCATTTAGGCGGAAGGTCTTGGAATATGTTTTACCTTTTCCAAGGTATATTGCAATGCATGATATTTGGATTGGATTGATGGTAGAACTACATGGAACTTCTTATTTCCTTGAAAAACCATTGATGCTATATAGGCGGCATGGCCATAATGCAAGTCCATCTTCTGAAAAAAGTAGCTATTCTTTCTTTTACCAAATAAGGTATCGGATTTATTTTATATATTCTTTGTTTGAAAAAATATTAAAATGAAAATTTCTCTTATAACAGTTACTTATAACAGTGGTCGAACATTGTCTGCTACATTGTCTTCTGTTCTGTCTCAAACGTATTCAGATATAGAATATATAGTGGTTGATGGATTGTCTGGAGATAATACGGTTTCGATTATAGAAGAGTATAGTCGCCTGTTTAAAGGTAAATTACGGTTTTTATCAGAATCTGATAAAGGCATTTATGATGCAATGAACAAAGGAATTCAAATGGCTACAGGGGATATTGTTGGAATACTTAATTCTGATGATTTGTTGATGGATAATAATGTATTGAAAGATATTGCATTAGCATTTGATTGTGAAACAGATGCAATTTATGGAAATTTATATTTTGTGAGACAGGATAATACTAATCGTATTGTTCGTGTTTGGAAAGGAAGTTCATATAAAAGTTTTACTACAGGTTGGCATCCTGCACATCCTACTTTTTATGTGCGTCGTGAGGTATATGAAAAGTATGGTGCTTTTGATATTACTTTTGATGTATCAGCAGATTTTGAACTGATGCTTCGGCTGATAGAAAAATGTCATATCCGTATTAAATACATTGATAGGTATATGGTGAGGATGAGAGTCGGTGGTGAAAGTACAGGCAGTATTGAAAAGATTATAAAAGGCAATAAAAATATTGTAAAAGCTTTTAAAAAGAATGGTGTATCAGTTTCTCCTTTTTATCCCATCATCCGCTTGTTTCCTAAAGCTGTGAATTTAATGAAGTGTAAGTTGCGTTTTTGATAATAGCGTTGTGACTGTTTGTAATAGAATCATTGGTTAATAGATGAAAATAAATAGCTGAAACTTCAATCAGTAATAAAATAAACACTACTTTTGTGGTATAACTTAAAAACGTTTGGGTAAATATGGAAAGTGCATCTTTTAATATCCAATTGGACTATAATCAGATACGTGATATAGTCGGTCAGTTGTCAGACGAAGATAAACTTCGTTTAGCAAACGAATTGATTGCTCAAACGAGAAAGAGTAAATTAGAGTATTTCCAAGGTGTTTTTAAAGGGAATGAAGCAGTGGATGAACTTCCTTCTATGGGAGAGATACAGGAGGAAGTGGATGCTGTAAGACAGGAACTTTATGAAAAACGGAAAAGAGGTTAGGGTCATTGTTGATACTAATATTTGGATTAGTTTCTTGATAGGACGGAAAATGTCACATTTGATGACTGTTTTAACCCATCCTGAGATTCAATTTATCTTTTCTAAAGAATTATTAACAGAATTATATTGTGTTACTCAGCGGAAAAAGTTTGCAAAGTATTTTTCGGCATCCGATAAAGTGGATGAGTTTATGATGTATTTGCAAACGATTGGTAGAGTTTATGAATTACCTCATGATATACCTTCTCGGTGTAGGGATGTAAAAGATGATTATTTGTTGGAATTAGCAATTCAGTCTGATGCGGATTTTTTAATAACTGGTGATAATGATTTGTTGGTCATTGCAAAGATTGAACATTGCCGCATTGTTACTATTATGGAGTTTGAATTACTTTGGAGTGGTGACAGCTCTGATCGGATGCTACTGAATGAATCAGAAATTGTTTATCGTACTGTTCGCATAATTAAATAACTTATTGTTTCAGATATTTCTTAGTCCCTCATGGCCAATCACGGTAATGAGGCTGTCCTTCTATATCTTTATTTGTAAAAATCAACAACATGAAACAACAGACTGACGCGTTCATTCCTGATGGGATGAACGTCTTTCAGCGTAATGTCAAGCGGGTGGGAGACTGCTTGATAGCATTCATTGCGCTTATCATTTTTTCTCCTTTGTTTTTATATTGTTATCTTGCCGTGAAGCGCGAGGATGGCGGTCCCGCCATATTCAAGCAGGAGCGGATAGGCCGCTTCGGGAAGCCATTTTATATTTATAAGTTCCGGAGTATGCGGCTGGATGCGGAGAAGTTGGGACCAGCTCTTTATAAAGGTGGAGAAGATCCGCGATTGACAAAAATAGGTAAATTTCTTCGTGAGCATCATCTGGATGAACTCCCCCAATTGTGGAATGTGTTTATAGGTGACATGGCCTTTATTGGTCCGCGTCCCGAACGTCAGTTCTACATTGACCAGATCATGGAGCGGGATTCGCGTTACCGGTTCCTCTATCAAATCCGTCCGGGAGTCACCTCATACGCTACGCTTTATAATGGCTACACGGATACGATAGAAAAGATGCTCCGTCGTCTTCGTTATGATTTGTTTTATCTGGAACACCGTTCCTGGCTTTTCGACTTTAAGATTTTGGTAAAGACTTTCCTCAATATCGCCTTTGGCAAGAAATTCTGAAAATGATTGTTCCTTCTTTCCGCCTTTATCATTTTGCGGTGAAACTTATTTGGAAGCGTATGCTGATGCTTGCCTTGCTGTTCTGGCTTGGGCTGGCGGGAGTGTATTATATAGTGAACGGTATGACCATCTGGCATGAATACCATGGGTGGCTGCCGCTGATGATAGCAGGTACTTATTTTCTGTTTATGGATGTGAAACTGATGCTGATTATGATGAGACATAAAGAGAAGAAGAAATGGAAGCGGTATAAACTGGAAAACAAATTCAACGAATGAAAAGGGATAAAAGAAAGGGAATGACGGAAAGGTATCCGATGAAGAAGGTTCGTCGGGCAGGTTTGCTTCTCTTTGTTCTGTGCATGTCTCAGGCTGTTGAGGCCCAGATAAATTATGGCACAACAGGACTGATGAATATGCCTACTGCGGATATGCAACGTGATAAGACCTTCATGGTGGGAGGTAACTGGTTGAACCGTCATGCCACGGTGCCCCGCTGGTGGTATGACACATGGAATTATTACATTAACATTACCATTTTCCCTTGGCTGGAAGCCGGATATTTATGTACGGGGCATAAAGCTGTCCCTACGGATTATGGCAATAATTCCGGCTTTTGGATTCCTTCTACGTATGGTAAGTTTACGAATCAGGATCGTTCTTTCCATTTTCGTTTGCGGGTATGGAAGGAGGGCTGGTGGAAGTGCTGGACTCCTCAGATAGTGATAGGTGCGAATGATGTGATAGGCGATTCGGCCCATGGCGGATCATTGTCCGGTCAGTCAGAACAGGGATATGGGAACGGTTTTTGGAATCGTTACTATTTGGCTATAACCAAACATATTTGTTTGGAAAATATCGGAACGTTGGGGGGACATATTTCATGGATTTATAGTCGGCGTTTTGATAATAGAATGAATAATCTCGCGGTCGGCGCTAATTTTCGTTTCGGGCTGAAGGAGAACGGTGCGTTGATGCTCAGGATTATCAATGGTGTGAATTTGATGGGGGAGATAGTTCCGGGTTATACTGATGTGAGATCCGATTTGACATTTAATCCCGATGGTCCGAGATATCAGGTAAATATAGGAATGGAGTATCATTTTTGGAAAGACTATATAAATGCTGTGGTGGAGTTAAGCCGCTGTCGTTATTTTTCCGGTGGCCTTGTGTTCAGGGTGCATTTAAAATAATTTAGACTAAAAGAAAAAGGTATCCCCGGTAACATTTACCGGGGATACCTTTTTTCAGGGAAGAATAACACTTTGTTATCTGTAACATTTTAGTTGCGGAACTTCAACCCGTCACCAGCAGTTTCTACGATAATCGGTTTGCTCCGGTCTACTTCCTGTGACAATAGCTTTTTGGACAAATCATTCAGCAGATAGCGCTGGATGGCACGTTTCACAGGACGGGCGCCGAACTCGGGATCATAACCTGTGCCGGCAATGAAACGGACGGCCTCATCGGTCATTTCCAAAGTAATGCCGTTGCCGGCCAGCATATTCTTGATCCCGTTGATTTGTAACATCACAATCTGTTCTATCTCTTCTCTGTTCAGAGGCAGGAACATGATTGTTTCGTCTATACGGTTCAGAAACTCCGGTCGTATCGTCTTTTTCAGCATGGACATTACCTCTTTTTTCGTCTCTTCAATCACCACTTCGCGATTTTCGTCATTAATCTTTTCGAACTGGCTTTGAATGTAAGCGCTGCCCAGGTTGGAAGTCATGATGATAATCGTATTCTTGAAGTTTACCGTACGTCCCTTGTTGTCGGTCAGACGTCCGTCGTCCAGCACTTGCAGCAGAATGTTGAACACATCCGGATGTGCCTTCTCTATTTCATCAAACAATACCACAGAGTATGGTTTGCGCCGGACGGCTTCCGTCAACTGACCGCCTTCATCGTAACCTACATATCCGGGAGGCGCTCCGATCAGACGGGATACAGAGTGTTTCTCCTGATATTCGCTCATGTCGATACGCGTCATCAGGCTCTCGTCATCAAACAGGTAGTCGGCCAATGCTTTGGCAAGTTCTGTCTTACCCACACCGGTAGTACCCAGGAAGATGAATGAACCTATCGGACGTTTCGGATCCTGTAATCCGGCACGGCTGCGGCGTACGGCATCGGATACGGCTGCTATGGCTTCATCCTGACCTACCACACGCAAATGCAATTCCTGTTCCAGATGAAGCAATTTGTCACGTTCGCTTTGCAGCATCTTGTTGACCGGTATCCCTGTCCACCGTGAAACAACATCGGCAATATCCTCGGCGGTAACCTCTTCCTTGATCATGGCACTGTCACCCTGTTTGTGCTTCAGATCTTCTTGAATATCCTTGATCTCATTCTCTAAAGCCTGCAATTTTCCATAACGGATTTCGGCCACTTTACCGTAATCTCCCTCACGTTCCGCTTTCTCGGCCTCGAACTTCAATTGTTCTATTTCCTGCTTGTTTTGCTGAATCTTGTTGACCAGTTCCTTTTCACTCTGCCATTTGGCTTTGTAAGAGGTTTCCTGTTCTTTCAGTTCGGCAATCTCTTTATTCAGCTGTTGTAATTTCGGCTCGTCTTTTTCACGTTTGATGGCCTCACGCTCAATTTCCAGTTGTTTCAGGTGACGTGAGATTTCATCTAGTTCTTCGGGCACAGAGTCACGTTCCATGCGCAGTTTGGCAGCAGCTTCATCCATCAGGTCAATCGCCTTGTCCGGAAGGAAACGTTCGGTGATGTAACGGTTACTCAATTCTACAGCGGCAATGATGGCTTCATCTTTGATACGCACCTTGTGATGGTTTTCGTAGCGTTCTTTCAATCCACGGAGAATAGAGATCGTACTCAGCGTGTCCGGTTCGGCTACCATAACGGTTTGAAACCGGCGTTCCAGTGCCTTGTCCTTTTCGAAGTACTTCTGATACTCGTCCAGAGTAGTGGCGCCGATGCTGCGGAGCTCACCACGTGCCAAGGCGGGTTTCAATATATTGGCGGCATCCATGGCGCCTTCACCTTTACCGGCTCCGACCAAGGTATGGATTTCATCGATGAACAGAATGATGCTGCCTTCGGCCTTGATCACCTCGTTGACAACAGATTTCAGACGTTCCTCAAACTCACCTTTGTATTTAGCTCCGGCAACCAGCGCACCCATATCCAATGAGAAGATTTGTTTGTTCTTCAAATTGTCGGGTACATCCCCTCGGATGATACGGTGTGCCAATCCTTCAACAATGGCGGTCTTGCCGGTACCCGGCTCACCAATTAAAATCGGGTTATTCTTGGTACGGCGGCTCAATATTTGTAATACCCTACGTATTTCTTCGTCACGTCCGATAACCGGATCAAGTTTTCCGCTGCGGGCAGCCTCATTCAAATTAATTGCATATTTGCTTAAGGATTGATAAGTGTCTTCGCTGGATTGTGAAGTTACTTTTTCCCCCTTACGTAGTTCTGCTATGGCGGAGCGCAGCTCCTTGTCTGTCATGCCCGCGTCTTTCAGTATGGTGGCGACAGTACTCTTTACATTCAGCAAAGCCAGGATGACCGCTTCCAGTGAAACGAACTCGTCACCCATCTCTTTGGAATACTGTACGGCTCTTTGCAATACCTCGTTGCTTTCACGGCTAAGGTAAGGTTCTCCTCCCGAAACCTTAGGCAGCGAGTCGATTTGCTTGTCGATGACCAGTGCGATCTGCTGGGCGTTCATCCCCAGTTTCTGGAAAATGAAGTTGGTGACATTTTCACCTACTTTCAGTACTCCGGCCAACAGATGCACAGGCTCGATAGCTTGCTGTCCGCGGGCTTGGGTCAAGTTCACCGCTTGTTGCACTGCCTCCTGTGATTTAATTGTGAAGTTGTTAAAATTCATATTGTATCTCCTTTCTAAATGTTATTCAAATACCTATTGAAAACGTAACCGCTACGGCTTTGTTCAATGGCTTTCGCGATTTCATTTGATCATCGTCAAATAGTTTGCCAAAAAGGAAAATAAAGCCTGAAAGGTAAAATAAGCAGACAAATTGACAGGGATTGCCGGCTTCTAAATGAAAAAAAGTCCGAATTGTACACAAAAAGGCAGATAACTCTTTTTGTAGGCAGATGATAATTGCTATCTTAGCATCGAAATCATAAAATGGAAGCGAGATGACAAATGAAATAAAGTTTGCAGATACTGTAATTCTGATGGATGTAGCCTATGTAGATAGGGTGGCGGCTGATTTATCCAGGCATTTTGGCGAAGTGGTGGGGCGTAAGTTGCCGAAAGCCGATTTGCCGGTGTTGCTGGAATGTCTGTCACTGGATAGTGGAATACCTTTGGGGGAGAATGCAGTTCAGGTATTATTTATTTATGACGAGGAAAGTAAGAAAATGGGTGCTCTCGAGCCGTCGGATTTGGAAAAGGAATTAAATAATGTGGCATTCAAGAGCCAGTTGGGAGAGTTCGCCCTTTATTCTTTCGAGCCGTCGGACATGGCTAGTCGCGAAGAGTTGTTTCTGGAGTCTTTGAAAGTGGTGGCTGACGCGAAAGAGGTGAAACGGGTGATTGTCGTCCCTGCCGAAGAAGAATATGGTGATAAAGTTCCTGCCATATTAAATAAGGTGGACGGAAAAGAAAAGATGACGGTATTCGGCATGAATCCTCCGGCCGGTGAAGTGGCTTATCAGTGGGAGATGTTTGGATTCGCTATTTTGCAATCGTTAGGAATTAAAGCAGACGAACTATAATCATTAAAAAAACATGTCTGATTTCAGGTTAAGAGTTTTCAGTAGTGTTGCGAAAAACCTCAGCTTTACGAAGGCTTCGCAGGAACTGTTTATCAGTCAGCCGGCTATAACCAAGCATATTCAGGAATTGGAAACGATGTACCAGACACGCCTCTTTGAGCGGATGGGCAACAAGATTTTGTTGACTGATGCGGGCAAGTTGTTGTTGGAGCATTGTGAGAAAATTTTGGAAGATTACGGACGTTTGGAGTACGAGATGAACTTATTACGTAATGAGCATACCGGTGAGCTGCGCTTGGGGGCCAGCACTACGATTGCCCAATATGTGCTTCCTCCCTTGCTGGCCCGTTTTATCGAGAAGTTTCCGCAAGTGTCTTTGTCACTTTTCAGCGGAAATTCCTCTGAGGTGGAAAAGGCGTTGCAAGAACATCGCATAGATCTGGCACTGGTAGAGGGCAATACCCGGCAACCTAATTTGAAATATACTCCTTTTCTGCAAGATGAGCTGGTGGCTATCGTCCATACTCGCAGCAAGTGGATGGATTATGATGAGATAACTTTGGATGAATTGAAAGAAATTCCTCTTGTGCTTCGTGAAAGAGGTTCGGGAACACTGGATGTATTGATTACCGCTTTGCATAAACACAACATAAAGTTATCAGACCTCACTGTCCGTATGCATCTGGGGAGTACAGAGAGCATTAAATTATTTTTGGAAAATAGTGAATGCATGGGTATTTTGTCTATCCGCTCTATCAATAAAGAATTGTATTCAGGAAAGTTTAAAGTGCTGGATATAAAAGACCTGGTGATGTTTCGTGAATTTGATTTTGTTCAATTGCAAGGACAGGACACAGGGCTCCCGGCTCTGTTCATGCAATTTGCCAATCATTATAAGGAAAAGTTATAACCTATAATTAAAAACGATAAGACTGTTATTGAAATATATAGTACTTTTGCACCCCGGAAAAAGGCAATTAACGTTAAAAAGAAAAATATATGATTTCAGTAACAGCTTTACAGCAAAACAACAAAACTATTTATGCAGGCGTGCTTTCCACATTAACGGTCTTTTTATTGATGGACTATATTCCGGCATTGGCTCCGTTTTCCCGTTGGGTCACTCCTCCCGTATCTTTATTTTTGGGGTTGATATTTGCATTGGTTTGCGGACAGGCCTATCCCAAGTTCAATAAAAAGGTTTCTAAATATTTGTTGCAATATTCTGTGGTAGGGTTGGGGTTCGGTATGAATCTTCAGGCTTCTCTGGCTTCCGGCAAGGAAGGAATGGAGTTCACGATCATTTCCGTAATCGGTACAATGATTATAGGTATGTTCATAGGGCGTAAATTGTTGAAGGTAGATCGTGATACGGCTTACCTTATCAGCTCGGGTACTGCAATTTGTGGGGGTAGCGCCATTGCTGCTGTGGGGCCTGTGCTGAAAGCTAAAGATAGCGAGATGTCTGTGGCTCTGGCTACTATCTTTGTCTTGAATGCCGTCGCTTTGTTTATTTTTCCGGTGTTAGGCCATACGTTGGGGTTGGACCAGCAACAGTTTGGTACTTGGGCGGCTATTGCTATTCACGATACGAGTTCTGTGGTGGGTGCAGGTGCGGCATACGGTGAGGAGGCATTGAAAGTGGCGACTACAATCAAACTGACTCGTGCCCTTTGGATTATTCCCTTGGCGTTCGCTACTTCTTTCATTTTCAAGGGAAGCGGTAAGAAAGTAAGCATTCCTTGGTTTATCCTTTATTTCGTTGTAGCTATCCTCTTGAATACTTATGTGCTGGATGGTGTGCCTCAATTCGGTCAGGCTGTCTCTGGACTGGCGCGCAAGGGTTTGATTATCACCATGTTCTTTATCGGTGCTTCACTCTCTATGGATGTGTTGAGGCAGGTTGGTATGAAACCGCTGATCCAAGGTGTTGCTCTTTGGGCGGTGATCAGTATTAGCTCATTGGCTTATATTCTACTTTTCTGACAGGGACTCATCTTGATATACAGGTAAAATCGTTCAAGATATTTATAGGATACGAATGACATGAATCAAACAATAAAGATTTGTGTCATTTGTTTTTTTATGAGAAGTCTGTATAAATTTTTGCGTTACTCCTTTTTGAAAACACAATATCTTTTTCTTTGTTTTTAGAAGTGCGTTAATACATTTTCTTTGAATTTTAAAAGAGAAAGATAATGGTAAAAGTAAGAATTAAATTGCGCTTGTCCAGTGTGCCGGGCAAAGCGGGGACAGTATTTTATCGGCTGTCTCACCAAAAGGTAGTGAAGCAGATAAACACTTCTATTCATTTATTGCCGGAAGTGTGGAATGTAGGAGGGGAGCGCCTTCGGGATGATGCTATCCAGGAAGATCCGCGCTTGCCGGCTGTTCAGCGGTTGATAGACAACGACATTGCTCTGATTTGGCAAATCATACAGTCTTATGAAATACAGAAAAAGAAATTCACTTTGCAACATGTCGTTGATGCTTTCCGCATTTCACAAGGATCGGGGAAAGTACTGGCATTTATGCAGCATTTGATTGACGAATTGTTTTCAAAAGGCAGTCGGGGTACTGCACGTAATTATCAGTGTACCTTGGCCAGTTTTAGTACCTTCCTCAATGAAAAGGATATTCCGTTTTCTTTGCTTAATGAGCCGTTGATACAGGAATATGCCGATTGGCTGGAGAAACGTGGGGTACTTCGCAATTCCTCTTCTTTCTATATGCGGAATCTTCGTTCCATGTATAATAAGGCGGTACGTAAGCAGGGGATCCGGCAACTCCACCCTTTCCAGAATGTATATACTGGTATTGACAAGACTCGAAAGCGTGCGGTCAGTGAGGAACTGATAGCTCGTTTGCTGGGACTGGAGCTTTCTGACAGCCCGCGTCTGGCTTTTGCCCGAGACTTGTTTATTTTCAGTTATTGCACCCGTGGAATGTCATTTGTTGACATGGCCTATTTACATAAGACGGATATAAAAAACGGATACATTTGTTATGCACGCCGGAAAACCAATCAACAATTGTTAGTCCGTGTAGAAGGCTGTGTGCAGAGAATTATAGACAGCTATACAGAGCGTACCCGGAATAGTCCTTATGTGTTTCCCATTCTTCATTCGGTGGACGATAAGGAAGCTTATTCGCAATATCAGACAGGATTACGTTATTATAATAAATGTCTGAAGGAAATCGCAGCCTTATTGGGAGATGGAATTACGCTGACTTCGTATACTCCGCGCCATTCGTGGGCTAGTATTGCCCGAAGCCATCATGTGTCTGTTTCCATTATAAGTGAAGGTATGGGACATGCATCTGAAAAAACAACGCAAATTTATTTGGCTGCTTTGGATAACTCTCTCATTGATAATGCAAATTCTGAAATTGTGATTTCATTGGAGCGGTGGAAAGATGAGAATGGGAAATTGTAGAAAAGGAAGGAGGGACGGACTTTTTCTTTTTGTGAAACTATGTGTGGAAAATAAAAATAATGGCAAAGGACATTATCGTTAATTGCATTTTTCAGAGTATATGGTTGTCCAACAATACCACCCAAATAATTAAAGATGCATTCTGTACCCACCGGATCACCATCTCTTTTTGGAGTAGCAGACAGTCCTAATCGACGATCTGCATTTATAGTGAAAATGCGCCTCCTATTTTCACTCGCAATTATATACTTTTGAGCAAGCAGGTATTATACACAATATTTGGTACAATAAAGTATATAGTTGCGTGTGAAAGTCGGGGCTTTGTGCTTAAAAAAAAGAAGGTGCGTATTTTGACACACCTCCGAGAAACTCATCTTGTGCATATAGGCATCAAAGCATGGCTGCGAACTTTCGTACTTTGGCAAGCCGTTCCATGAAAGATTTGTCGCAAGTGGCCTGTTGCATATTGTAGTCAAGCTGCATCCGCATCAGCAGTCCGGCACTGACCCCCAAAGCCGCCTCTAACAGCATTGCAGTGGAGGTGGTAAGAGGACGGCGGCAGTTCAGGATATCGTTCAGTACCTTGTAAGATATACCCGTTTGTGCGGCAAGCTGTGTCTGCGGCAAGCGTCGGCTCTCAATCTCTTCCTTGAGCAGTTCGCCCGGATGAATGGGGCGTTGGCATGTATATTTTCCCATATTCATATCTCCTATTTATAATGGTTCGACAATTCCAATATGTTACATATCGTCACGATGGTCTCCGATGAAACCTGCCTTACCGTGAACTCTATGCGGTACTGGTCATTTACCCGGATGGAAGAGATTCCTGCCTTGTCGCCTTTCAGCACTTCATAGTGCAAAGAGTTGATGGCATAGAGTTCTTCCACTCCTTGTGCCTGTTCCAGGATTTTGACACGCAACTGATAACGTGTTATGATATGAGGTTGGAAGCGGTGTTTCTTGTCTGTTGTCTTTCCTTCCTCATACAACTGCCGCAGGTATTCTTTGTCGAAGTTGATTTCCATCGCTGATCATTATGTTATTGTGCAAATGTACTGCTTTTTTTGAAATTCCACTATAAAAGTGGAAAATTATACGCTGATACTCAACAATTTTTATGCAACGATTGAAGTTTCCCGTTTCCCAATCTGTCAAAGAACGCTTCCTCTATAAGTCCCATCCTGTCAGCTTAGATGAAATATTTTATCGGTTGATATAATTGGTTTTCCTGTTTAAACCGCACCGGCTCCTCCAATGGGTTCCGGCGGCTTTAAAAGGCTTGTTTGAACTTGCTTTCTTCAAAGAGACCTTTTAATTTATCATCACTTTTTAGTTGGTTGATGATAGCGGACAGGACTTCTGCTTTGGGCAATTCTACGACAACGTCTGTCTTATATTTACCATCGCTCTGCCGGCTGTTCTCGCAAATTACTTTTAAGTTGGCAGCCTCTTGCCGGGTAACCATTTGGATCAGGTCTGAAAATTGTTCCCATTCTGCACTGCCGAATTTGCTTTGAGACTTGGCGGCCATTTCTGCCTTTGCCTTGATCTGGTTGGTTATTGCGGTACGGGCTGTAATGACCGCCTTCTTTTTGGAGGCGGTGGCGTCACCACTCTGGGCGGATGCCGAGGCACGGAAGAAGTCTGCGTTTGTACTATATGCACTTCCGGTACAAGGAGTGTTTTGTGCCTGTACCCATGTTGACATTCCAAGGACGAAGGCCAGAAAACAGATGAATTTATAATATTTCATAGGTTGGAGTTTTATCAATAATATTGCGAAGATAGAGGAATATTTGATAATATAAACAAGAAAAGAGAAAAAAAAGATGGAGCTTGCTTCATGAAATGATTATATTTGCAGAAATTAAATGAAAGGTTAGTATTTATGGAATCAACAACAAAATTCTATTCGTTAAATTACACGAACGCAAATACTTACTTGTTTGCGTTATTGTTTATTGCGGGTAACATGGTGTTGCCCCAACTTTGTCATCTGGTGCATTTGGGTGGTCCTGCTATGTTGCCCATTTATTTCTTTACATTAATAGGTGCCTATAAATATGGTTTCAAGGTGGGAATGTTGACGGCTGTTCTTTCTCCGCTTGCCAATAGTGTCTTGTTTGGAATGCCTTCCGTGGCCGTACTTCCGGCTATATTGGTAAAGTCGGTATTGCTGGCGGTGGCAGCGGGGTATATGGCAGAACGTTTCCGTAAGATTACCATCCCTGCATTGCTGGGCGTCGTTATGGCCTACCAGGTGGTGGGTAGTTTGATAGAATGGGCCCTTGTCGGTGATTTCTATCTGGCGGCACAGGATTTCCGGATTGGAATTCCGGGCATGCTGCTCCAGATTTTTGGTGGCTATGCGTTGCTGAAAGCTATTGCAAAAAGATAAGAAAAATCATTTAATAGTTCATAGAAAAAATGACAGGTACATTATTATTTTTAGGATTAGGAATGCAGGAAGTATTATTCATTGCATTGATTGTTCTTTTATTTTTTGGTGGAAAGAAGATACCCGAACTGATGAAAGGTCTGGGCAAAGGAGTCAAGAGTTTTAAAGAAGGGATGAACGGGTTGGAGGATGATATAGACGGGAAAGATAAGAAAGGGGAGACGAAGGAGTGACAGATAATGGGACAGCAGCAGAAGATACTGACTTTTTGGGATCATTTGGAAGAACTGCGCCATGTTTTGTTCCGCATTGCGGTGGCTGTGGTGTTTTTAATGCTGGTGGCATTCTTGTTTAAGGATGAGCTCTTTGCTATTGTTCTGGCGCCTAAGAATGCCGATTTTATTATTTATCATTTTTTTTGCCGGATGGCTGATGCCGTGGCCATGCCTTCCTTATGCCCGGAAGTCTTTTATGTAAAGATTATCAATACTCAATTGGCGGCTCAATTCATTACTCACATGAGTGTGTCCTTTTATGCGGGTCTTTTGCTGGCATCTCCTTATGTTATTTATCAGTTGTTCCGTTTTGTCTCGCCGGCTTTATACGAGAATGAAAAGAAATATTCTACCCGGGTTGTAGGGTGGGGTTATTTCCTTTTTATGATGGGAGTTCTTTTGAATTACTTTTTGATTTTTCCTCTTACCTTCCGTTTCCTTGCTACCTATCAGGTGAGTGTGGAAGTGGAGAATACGATCACTTTGTCCTCGTATATGGATACGCTGATGATGATGAGCCTGATGATGGGGATTGTTTTCGAGATTCCTGTCCTTTGTTGGCTTTTTGCCAAACTGGGATTTCTTACGGCTGATTTTATGAAGCGGTATCGTCGGCATGCTATTGTCATCATTCTGATAGTCGGAGCCATTATCACTCCTACATCCGATGTCTTTACATTGATGATGGTGTCTGTGCCTATGTATTTGCTCTACGAAGTCAGCATTTGGATTGTAAGCCGGACGGAGAAGAAACAACAGGAGGAATCTGTGGAGGAGGAAGTGTTTGAAAAACTATGAGAGGATAATCCTTATACGTATTAGCTCCATTTCATACGTATTGATTCATTCTATCGGAAGATAGAGTAAACAAATTCCATTTAGGATCGTGGAATAACACAAAAAAGCATTAACTTTGTGGCAAAATATAAACTATGGGAGCAAACAGTTCTTACAAAGCAATGCACGATATTGTAGAACAAGCAAAGGATGGGACTATATTTATCCCTGATGACTTCACAACGTGTGGTACTCCCGATGCAGTACGGTCGGGATTAAGCCGTTTGTGCCGCAATGGGAAATTGTGTCGCTTTGCAAAAGGCATTTACTATATACCTATATATGACAAGTGGGATGGTACACTACGAGAGCCATCCTTAGATGCCATTGCCTTAAAAATAGCGCAACGGGACAATGCGCGTGTCATTCCGACAGGAGCTTATGCGCTTAACAAATTAGGACTATCCACACAGGTTCCGGCTAATATCATTTACATAACAGATGGTTCTGCCCGGCAGATGAGGTTTGGAGAGGGAAAGAGTATCACATTCCGACATAGTAACGACTTAGGGAATTTCGCTTATCAATCCCGACTGATGCAACTGGCAGTTCTCGCCATGCGTGAGATTGGCGAGAAAACCATAACAGAAACCCAGAAGGAAATAATAAAAAAAATGATAACAGAATATGTTTCGGAACAGGATTTTAATCACGATATAGTGCTTGCTCCGACATGGATAAAAACAATATTGCAGCGATGAAATTCATTGATTTATCAGCAGAAGACCGTGTGGATATACTTGACCGTGTTTCCACAGAGTTGAATATAAGACAACGTGAGGTCATAGAAAAAGATTGGTGGGTGACGGCAGTACTCCGTGCAATGTTCAGTTTGCCGTATGCCAATCATCTGTCTTTCAAAGGCGGTACATCGCTGAGTAAGTGTTGGCATCTGATTGACCGTTTCTCTGAAGATATAGACATAGCCATCGACCGAGAATTTCTTG
The DNA here is from genome assembly GCF_054653615.1 of Phocaeicola sartorii JCM 17136 = DSM 21941. Classification (NCBI taxonomy): domain Bacteria; kingdom Pseudomonadati; phylum Bacteroidota; class Bacteroidia; order Bacteroidales; family Bacteroidaceae; genus Phocaeicola; species Phocaeicola sartorii. The sequence goes on along the minus strand of NZ_BAAIFW010000005.1, from coordinate 2,907,019 downwards.
GCTTCAGCGGAACTTTATCCAAAACGCAAATCAGTGACAAATTGCGCCGCTCTGCCTGTTCCTTTGTTCGTAAAACCATGCAATACGATTTGGCAGAGCGGTTATACCAAAACGGCATATCAAAAGAAAAGTTCAAGGTGAATGTGGACATTACCCCTGTCACCACCACCGACCCGGAAGTCATAAACATCAACTATGATTCTGTGTTATCCTTCTCCATAGATGGCATGGATAGCAACCAGTATATCCTGCCAAAAGTAAAAGTGGAAGTCAGCGGCAGGTCAATGAGCGAGCCTGTAAGTGAGATTGCTCTTGATTCAATGATAGACCAGATATATTCGAAAGCTCCTTTTGCTGAACAGAAATTCATGGTACGAGCGGTTCTTCCTGAACGAACTTTCCTTGAAAAAGTATTCCTGCTTCATGAAGAATTTGCCAAGTCAAAGGATTTAATCAGAGTAGAGCGAATGTCACGACACATGTACGACATCGGGCAGATGTTGAGAACTCCAATAGCAGAACGAGCCATCAATGATGCAGACCTTTACCGTCAGGTGGTAGAACACCGACGTACATTCATCGGTTTGCGTGGTTTTGATTATGATACTCTTTATCCTGCAACACTCAATATAGTTCCTCCCACTTCTGTTATTGAACAATGGAAAGCTGATTATGAGAATATGCGATTGCATATGATTTATGGTGAGTCGGTACCATTTGAAGAGTTGGTCAAAGAATTAGAGAAATTAAACAGCGCAATTAATCAAATAAAATAGATTAGCTCCATTTCATACGTATTGATTCATTCTAAGTAAGAAGCGGTACTTACTCTGCGACAAAAGTAGTTATTTTAAATGAGAGTCACAAAGAAAAAACATTTGTTTTAATAATAAAAAACATATCAAGGTCGTTATGTAGTTGATTTTTAGTGTTTTATCTTCTTTTGTCAAACAAGCCTTTTTAGGGATTTACCATTGTATATTGGAAAAATGATTTACATAGCTCTTCCAATGATATACCTGCATTTTGTAAGAAAAGAAAGAAAAGTTAGAAAAATGATTTATTTTCCTTTTTGTATTCCATTGATATAGAGGATTATATATAAAAGTACCGCTTCTTACTTAGAAGTGGTACTTTTATGATCTAACATTATACGTAACATTAGAAAACACTACTTTGTAATCAGCTGGAATATAGAAAGTTAAATATGTTTCGCGGAGCTAAAAGTATGTCCTTACCTTTCAAAAAAGGTAAAAAGGAAGATGAAAAATACAACGCTTTTTGAAGAAAAACGAGAAGAACCCATGCATTGGTTTGCCATGAGTGCCCCCTTCCGGAGAGAAATCAAGGTAAAAGAGATGCTGGAAAAAGAGAAAATGGAATGCTTCATTCCCATGCGTCAAGACATACGGACCGTTAAAGGTAAAAAAGAAGTCGTCTCAGTTCCTGCCGTCTCCAATCTGATCTTTGTGCATACAACGGATTCCCGTCTCAAATGGTTCAAAACTTATACCACTTATCTGCAATATCTCACTTGGACCATCGATGGAATATCACACAAAATTATCATTCCCGATTATCAGATGAACCAGTTTATGGCCGTCTGCAATACCCATGACAAGAAATTGATCTTCTTGAAACCCGACGAGGTCAACCTGTCCAAGGGCGTTCACGTCCGCATTCATGGAGGTACGTTCGATAACGTGGAAGGCATCTTTGTGAAAGTGAAAGGAGCGCGCAGCAAAAGGGTAGTGGTGCTGCTGCCTAACACCATGGCGGTAGCCACCGCCGAAGTGCACCCCGACCTGTTGGAAATACTGTCGGACCCGGAACCACGTCCGTCCGTCAAATGAAGAAAAATGTAATCTCAACATGATACAAATTAGACTATGATCTACTTTTTTATTGTCACTGTATTTGTCATTTCCGCGCTGCTGGCATCTGTCATCATTCCCCGCATTCTGCTGGTTTCCTACAAAAAAAAGCTGTTCGATGTTCCCGACGCCCGCAAAGTCCATACTTCTCCTGTACCCCGTTTGGGAGGAATTTCTTTTTTCCCGGTGTTGCTGGTCACTATCTGCCTGGCCATGGGAATCCGTTATTTATTCCATCTTCCCATCGAACATGTAAGTCCGGATACGGTTTTTGTCCAGTTTATGTTTCTGGTGGCAGGATTGACCATGCTCTACCTCATTGGTGTGGTAGACGATTTGATGGGCGTGAGCTACCTTTATAAACTGGTTGTACAACTATTGTGCGCATGCCTGTTTCCCGCCTCCGGCCTGTGGCTGAACTCATTGGGCGGGTTGTTCGGCATTTACGATATCCCTTTTTGGGTGGGAGTGCCTTTCACCCTGTTTATCGTGGTGTACATCACCAATGCCATCAATCTGATTGACGGCATTGACGGACTGGCTTCGGGGCTGAGCTGCATCTCGATGTGTGTATTGGGCGGTATCTGCTTGTGGTTCGGGCACTATATTCATTGCATGGTGGCTTTTGCCGTGGTGGGCATCCTGATTCCTTTCTGGATCTACAATGTGTATGGCAGGGTGGAGCGCCGGCGTAAAATATTCATGGGAGACACCGGCAGTCTCACCTTGGGCTATATCCTAAGTTTCATTATCCTTCATTTGTGCATGGCGGAGGATCATGTGGCGCGTCCCAAGATGTTGTTGGTCTCCTTTTCCACATTGATAGTCCCTATGTTCGATGTAGTACGGGTGGTGCTTTCGCGTCTTCGTGACCACCGCAACCCCTTCCTGCCCGACAAGAACCACATTCATCATAAGTTTTTGCGTACAGGCATGCGCATCCGCTGGGCTATGGCAGGCCTGCTCATGGTCAGCCTGTTCTTCATAGCGCTCAATGCAATACTTGTCCGCTACCTGAATATCACCTTGCTGTGCGGGCTGGATATACTGTTATGGATTGTGATGCATCTGGTGTTGAATCATTTCATCGCGCTGCACGAAAGCCGGTTCCCCCGAAAAAAATGGACCCGGGATTATGCCGCTAAAGCAGGGTGATGAACAAACTGTCGATCATGAAAAGAATATATATCCTGATTCTGCTGGCCGGTTTGTCTTCCGGCTTCCTGCGCGCACAGTTCGCTTTGGGGGTAACCGGGCAATCCTTGATCCCTACAGCGGAAATGCAGCAAACGGGAACCTTCATGGGAGGGGCCAATTTCCTGCCGGAGCAAGTGACTCCCGACAATTTTTCCTATCCTACCATGAACTATTATGTCAATATGACCCTGTTCTCATTCATCGAACTGAATTACCGGATGACCTTATTGAAAACTCCGGATGCGTCAGGGAAGAAAACCTACCACGAGCAGGACCGTTCCAATACCATCCGCATCCGCCCTTTGGCGGAAAGCCGTCTGCTTCCGGCAGTGGTATTCGGCATCGACGACCTGTTTACCGAAGAGGCCGGCAGCCAATTCTGGGGAGCCTATTATGGCGTCCTGACCAAGCACTTCGACTGGCGGGGCGGCCACACACTGGCGGTTACCGCCGGCTGGTATATTCCGGCGGGCGGCCATCCTTACAACAAAGGCCCCTTCGGCGGTGTCAGTTATATTCCCGCCTTTTGCCGGGAGCTGAGGCTGATGGCCGAATATGATTCGCACGGATGGAACGTGGGCGGGGCCGTCCGGCTGTGGAGGCATTTCACCCTCCATGCGTTTACCCGTCAATTTACGTGTGTATCCGCCGGGGTGCGTTATGAATGTACCTTGATCCACTAATGCTTCGCACCATGTCAAAAAGATTGATCATATTCATTGCGTCCTGTCTCGCCATGTGTAGCTTGCTTTCCGCACAGCCTGTCCGCATCATGGATACGTTGAGGCGGCTGGATATGGAAAACATTGCCGTCAGGCAAAGAGGAGACACCGTCACCGTGGCATTCGAGCCGACGCCCTACCGGGGTGTTTACCGGGGGATAGACGCCGCCATCCGCGGCCTTGCGGCCATTCCGGAACTGCCTACCCTGCAACTGGTGGTGCTGGACCATGCGGTGCCGCAGCTTTGCATCACGCTGCCCTCCGGGCTTGTCAAAGCCTATCAAGTGAAAGAATGCAGTCTGGAAGATCTCTACCGCACCATGGACATCACGGTTGCCACCCGTCCTGCCATGCGGGAATTGAAAGGCGCACGTTCCTACTACCGTTCGTTCGGCCAAACCGACCTGGTGTTATATCCGGGAGTGATGCTGGCCAACAACCTTCGGACCAAACTATACCGTTATGCTGTGGAACTTCAGCCGGCTTTGGAAATGCAGCTCTGGAAAGGCGCCTTGATCCGTGCCCAGGTCTGTCTTCCGTTAGTCAATAATGAAGAAGGCAAATGGGACTGCATCCGTCCGGGCTATCTCACGCTCAGCCAGCGTTTCCGTTGGGGAGACCATTGGCAGGGAGAGGTGACGGCAGGCAACTTTTCGGCCGACCGCCAGGGAGCCGCCCTGTCATTCGGCTATTTGTCTTCCGACGGCAGATTGACTGTGGGAATGACGGGAGGAGTGACCGGCGTATCCCATTTATATGGCAGCGACTGGCACCTAGGGACCTGGAAACGCTATAACGGCATGCTGAAAGCCGGTTATTACCTTCCCGGCTGCCACACGCAGCTGAAGGCCGAGGCAGGACGTTTCCTGTATGGCGACTATGGAGTCAGGGGGACCCTCTCGCGCTATTTCGGTGAATATATAGTGGGCGTATATGCCCTGTACACGGATGGCGAGAAAAATGCGGGATTTCATTTTTCCATTCCCCTTCCGGGGAAGAAGCGCAGCCGGAAAAACGGTTTCCGCATCATGCTTCCCGATTATTTCTCCTTCCGCTATGATATGCGCAGCGGCAATGCCTATGCGCGCCGCCGCTTGGGCGAAACGTATCATACGGAACCCACATCGGCGGAAAACTCCTGCTTTTATCAGCCGGATTACATCCGTTATTACCTGATCAGGACTTTGAAAAACGAGAATAACTGATTTTTATTAATTTACTGTGTAGAAATTTATGAAAAAGAACAAATGGTTTTATGCATGCCTGGGCGCAATGGCTTTCGGCATGTTTGCCTTCCTTTCGGTTTCGTGTAGTGACGATGACAAGGACGAAAAGCCCGAAGAAGGTGAAGTGGTGGTAACTCCGGAACCGGAGACCGAGTATTACATTCTGGGTACTGTGACCGAGGCCGGTAAAGGCCTGTCCGGCATAGAGGTGAAAGTCAATGCGGAAACCGTCCGCACGGATGCCGACGGCAAGTTTACCGTGACCGGAAAGGCAGCCGGAACCTATGCCATTGAAGCGGCTCCCGCAGGCTATCTTCCCCAGAAGACCAATGTGGAAATAGCCGCCGGTGCCGAAAACCGCAGTGTGGTGACGGTAGCTCTGGCACTGACCAAGAAGAGTGAGCCGGTGAAAGTGGAACCGGACAAGGAGGTGATTGTGGAAGACAACAGCGCCACCAATGAAGAGATTGTCCCTCCGGGCGAGACTGAACCCGATAAAGTAGTGGAGGATGCTCCTGTGACCAAAGCGGAAGTAGTGATCCCTGCCGGAGCGCTTCCCAAGTCGGGCACCGGCATCAACGAAGACGGTTCCGCCAATGTCAGTGTGACGAACTTTGTGCCTGCACCGAAAGAGGTGTCCACCAAAGTGGATGCATCCGAAGAAAACAAGGAAGTGGAAAAAAGCACTCCGCTTGCCGCTGTCCAGTTCGAACCCAGCGGGCTGACCTTCGAGAAGCCCATTACCATGGCGGTAGCCAATCCGATACCCGGGGTTACTTTTGCGGCGGGCGACATGCTGCTCACTTACCTGAATCCTGACAACGGCCAGTGGGAAGCGACAGACAATGGCGTGGTCTACAATGCGGAGACCGACAAGTACGAGGCTCCCATCTACCACTTCTCTTCCTATGCCATGGAGAGTGCCGTAAAGAATACCGTATCGGGCGTCCGGGTGGTCAAAGATGAAGTGCTGGGCGAGGACAGCCGTGACAATACGAAGAATGCGAAAGCCCTGACCGACATTGTGCTGAAATATACCGAAAAATCGGGTTGGGACTACGAAGGCAACCTGGTTGAAACGGTAAAGGCCGCCCTTCCGGGTGCCTCTACAGTCACTGTCAATGCGATGGTAGCTTATGTCAAAACCCGTATGTTTGCGGTGATGGGCTCCCTGTCCGGAGTGACTTCCACAGAGCGTGTCTATAACACGGTGAATGTGAACGGCTATACCCAGATGAACTATGTCTGCTATGCCAAGGTACGTACCACCGTGCTGAAAATCGACGTGATGTACAACCGGCAGCCTGTTACCATCAGTGTATCGGCCAAGCGTTATACAGGAGCCGACCATCAGTACACCACAGTGACTTACAATCCGGGACACAGTGGAGGTCAGGGTACAACGAATTAATCTTCTATCGTAAGAATTCCCTTTTTCGTCACAGAAGGACACGGTGCACAAAACAATGGCTCTGTGCACTGTGTCTCTGCGGCGATCCTTTCTCTTTACTCCTACTAATTTTTTTAAGAACAAGCGATCCATGAAATTATTGACTTCCGTACTTCTGTTTTTTATCCTTCTGACGTGCGCATCCTGTGTCTCGCAAAAGAAAATGATTTACTTGCAAGGCGCTGACTATCTGCAGGACAATCCGCAGCAGATCAAAGAGAATTTTGAATTGAAAATCCAGTCCGACGACCAGTTGGCCATCTCCATCAGTAGCAAAGACCGAGAACTGATAGAGCCGTTCAACAATAGTACCCTGATAGGTAGTGGCAGTAGCCAGTACTCTGCCCAGGCAGGTGTATCTTATTTTCAAGTAGACAAGGATGGCAATATCGAATTTCCCATTTTCGGGACCCTCAAGGCCTCCGGCCTCACCCGCATGGAACTTGCCAAAGAATTGGAAAACAGATTGATCAGCCAGAATTATATAAAAGACCCGCAGGTCTCCGTCAAAATAATGAGTTTCAAAGTGACCGTGCTGGGCGAGGTAAAAGCCCCCGGCGTGCAGAATGTCACCGGCGAGCGTCTCACCCTTCTTGAAGCATTGGGCATGGCAGGCGACTTGCTCCCCAGCGCCAAGCGGGAGAATATCATGGTAATTCGTGAAGAAGACGGAAAACGCAAAAGCTATATGGTAGATCTGACTTCCAGTTATGATGTGCTGAACTCCCCCTGCTATTTCCTGCAACAGAACGATGTGGTTTATGTAGAGCCCAACAGCGCCATCCGTGTAAAGGGAAGCGGAACCATGAGCACCATGGCTTCCACCTTCGGTATGATTTCCATGGTTGCTTCCTTAGTATCAATCATCATAGCTCTGAGTAGATAAAAAAACGATGGAAACTAAAAAAACGACAACATCTTCTCCTAAGGAAAATGTCATTACCCTTCGCGATATAGTAGAACTATTCCTGAATAACTGGTATTGGTTTGCGGCATCTGCCGTGGCTTGCGTGGCCATGGCATGGATTTACCTTTCCGCCACTCCTCCGCTGTATCAGCGTACGGCCGTGATGCTGGTAAAGGGCGACAGTCAAAATTCGCAGAATGATATTTCCGCCATGTGGGAAGTGAGTGGCGGTCTGGGGGGAAGCGGTGTGGAAAATGAAGTCTATATTCTGCGTTCCTATCAGATATTGAATGATGTGGTCCAGCGCCTGCATCTGGATGTGGATTATACTATCCGTGACGGTTTGCGTCGTGATAATCTTTTTGGCGATCTTCCCTTCGAAGTCCGTTTCCTTGATATTTATCCGGGTTTTACAGAGTTGACAGTTTCTATTATCAATGAAAAGGGAGTGAGGATTTCCCAACTGGAAATAGATGGGAATGCACCATCCTATGAGCAAGTTGTGGCATTCAATGATACGCTTTCCACTCCTGCAGGGCGCATCCTTGTCCTGCCTCATGCCGAATCCATTCCACATTATCAGGGAAAGGAGATCCGGGTAACCCGTTCCGACCTTGAATCTGCCACCAATGCAGTGATGGCACGGATACAGACCTCCGCATTGGCTTCCCAAAGCACCTTGGTCAATATCATTTGCCAGGATGTCAATATAGCCCGTGCCGATGCCATTCTGACTTCCATCTTGCAGGTGTACAATGAAACCATTGTCGAGGACAAGAACCGTATAGCCTCCAATACGGCGCGTTTTATTGACGAGCGTATTGTCATTATCAGCCGGGAACTGGGCGATGTGGAAAATAAGCTGACCACCTTCAAACAGGAACACCGCATTGTGGACATCAACTCCAATGCCAATCTTTATTTGCAGGAAGGCAGCAAGGCAAAAGAGGAAAGCATCCAGCTGGAAGCGCAACTGAACGTGGTGGAGTTTGTAAAGAACTATGTAACGGATAAGACCCGAAGCTCCGACTTGATTCCGAATGTATCGGGAGTGGGGGATGTGGGTGTACAGAGCCAGATAGAAAGTTACAATGAAATGATGTTGCAGCGTAATCGTTTGGTTACCAATTCAGGCGAAAACAATCCTGTCGTTCAGAACATGAACCGCAACTTGGATGCCATGCGCAAGACCATTGCCGGCAGCATTGACAACTATGTGCGTACCATCCGCCTCCGCCTTCAGAATGCCCGTAAAGTGGAGAATAAAGTGAATCAGAATATTGAAAACATTCCTCAGCAGGAGAAATATGCCTTGGACGTAATGCGCCAGCAGTCCATCAAGGAAACGCTTTATACCTATCTGCTCCAGAAACGGGAGGAAACGGCCATGCAACTGGCGGTGACGGAGGCCAATATCCGCGTGGTGGAAGCCCCATTCGGCAGTCGCCTGCCTGTAGCCCCTAAGCGGATGATGATTTTGCTGGCTGCCCTGGTAACGGGGCTTGTCATTCCTTTTGTCTATTTCCGCTTGCGCGAATTTTGGAATACAGGGGTACGTGGACGCAAGGATGTGGAAGATATGACTACTTTGCCTGTATTGGGTGAAATCCCTGCCCGCAAGGAGGGAATGGGCGATGGACAGATTGTGGTGTCCGAGAATAAGAACGACCGCATCACCGAGGCTTTCCGCCTGCTCCGCGCCAATCTGGACTTCATGAACAAGGGGGCGAAGGTATTGATGTTCACCTCCACGATGGCAGGCGAGGGCAAGACGTTTGTTTCCCGTAATCTGGCTGTGATTCTGGCAGGTACGGGCAAGAAGGTGGTGCTGGTAGATACGGATATCCGCAAGCGCACCCAGAGCAAACTTTCGGGTGCAAAGTGCAAGGAGGGTGTTTCCACGTTTCTGAGTGGCATTTATACCGATATTTCCGAATTGATTATTCCGGCACAACTGCATCCCAATGTGGATGTACTTCCGGCAGGCAGCATTCCGCCCAATCCGGCGGAGCTGTTGATGAGCGACCGGCTGGAACTATTGATAGCGGAATTGAAGAAGCATTATGATTACATCATCCTCGATAATGTCCCGGCACTGGTGGTTGCCGATGCCTCCATTGTAAACCGGGTGGCGGAAATCACGATGTATGTCATTCGCGAAGGCATCTTGGACCGCCGTTACCTGACGGAGCTGGAACGGCTGCACCGGGAAAAGAAATTCAATAATATGTGTGTGGTGCTGAATGATGTGAAAGATAAAGGGAAACGCTATGGATATGGCTATGGTTACGGGTATGGCTATGGCTACGGCTATGGTTACTATACGGAAGATGGCGGACGGAAACGCAAGCATGTCAGTTCGCGCAGTTCGTTGTTGAAAAGGCTGTTTAATAAGAAACGAATTTAAAGCAACAAGACCACTATGGGTATAACATCCAAAGTGGTCAAGTTTCCTGGTAAGGATTTAAAGAATCTACAGATCCTGATACTCCTTACTCGCCGTGAAGCACGGGCAAGTCTTACGTACACTGGCGGAAAGCTCCCTGTGCCCCATGATCCGCGTATCCGGATAATCCCGTCTCAGTTGGCGCAACAAGGCAATGAGCGCAATTTTCTGATCGATGGTGCGGGTATCCGCCGGGCGGCCGTGTTCGTCCAGTCCGCCTTCATAGCACACCCCGAGGCTATGGTCATTCCATCCGCGGGCATGTGCGCCGATGTGGTCCACCGGACGGCAGCAGTGAATGACACCATCGCGGGTGATGTAGAAATGATAACCGATATCGGCAAAGTTCCGTCCGTGCACATGGGCATGGCGGAGGGCTTCCACAGGGAAGTCTCGGTCACAGCGCGTGGCGCTGCAATGTATCGCGATCAGCGCAATGCGCCGATAGTTTTGATACTGACTGCTGATGTTTTGATACGTCATGGTAAGTAACTGATTTAAAAAGTTAGGAATCAGACTGATTTTACTGGCATGCCTGGATTCCCAGTGCTCCCGCCAAAGCGGAAGCTATTGCGATAATCACTTTGAAAATGATACTCCAGGTAGAGGAAGAGAATTTTCTCATCATACATTTCATTTAAAAGTTAGACATTTAGAAATCAGACATTCCCCTCAGAGGGCTGGTCGGTTTTCACAAGTTCCGCCACGTCCTTGCCTTCTTTTTCGGCACGGAGCGCTGCGCTTTGTGCCTTGCGGCTGGCTACCGGCTGGAATTCCAGTCCGGCGAAGATGTTTTTCAGATCCTCGCCCGGAATATACTGGATGTTTACACCTTGAATATTCTCGGAGGTGAAGTCGGCCAGGGTTTCCGCCCCTTGGCTCAGAATCTGGAGACGGAACTTGCCCAGTTCGCCAAAGTCCACCTGCTTGCCTTCCTGCAGGGCATCCAGCAGGTTGTCTACGGTAGCGGTGAGCACCGCCACCACATCGGCACGGTTTACGGTAGTTTGTGAGGCTACTCGTTTGCTCAACTGTTTCAGTGAAAGTTCACCGTTGGTCTGCGCCTTGGCGTAAGCCTTGTGGGCCGCATCCTTGTCCATGGGATTCGCACGTAGTGCGACACTGTAATTTAATGCCATAATGGTCAATTTTTTAAAGGGTTAATATTAAAAGAACAATGCAAATATACTACGGGGCGGAGGCCCGGATGTGGGCAACTATGTGCCTGTGTGGCAGGGAATGACAAACTATGGTAAATGATGAATTAAAGGCCTCCGATTATTAGCCGGAGTGGTGATTTTTAGTTACATTTGTGTATCGTAAACCCAGAAAGAAAAAGAACTTATGAACACAAAAGAAACCCTTACGGAAGAATGGCCGTTGCGCCCTTATTACAAGCGCGACCTTGCCATAGCCTATGCCCCCGATATCACCCCCGCCTCGGCGTTGAACCGCCTGGCGTTGTGGATACATCATAATGCGGCGCTGCACGAGGCTTTGCTGCTGGCCGGCTATCAAGTACGCCAACGCATGTTCACCTCGTTGCAGGTGGAGCTTATTTTCCGGTATTTGGGGAGACCCTGACAGGAAGGGAAAACGTGACTATTCACGTGCCCTTGCGTGACTATTCATGCAGGCCATCGTGAACATTCACACACGGCGGTGTGAATATTCGCACTGCCGGAAGGTACGTCATCGGGCGAGGAGGTCCGTCCACGGAGCTTGGTCGTGCGCCATCATCCGCCCGTTCATTTCCGCCATGATCTGTTCTTCGGATTCGCGTTCGTCATAGCGTCCGCAAGGTTGGCGCACATAGAGCACGGTGCCCGTCTGGCACAAATCCTGGTCGCGCACCTTCAGCATATCCAGCCGCGTAAAGGCGCGGTCGGGTTCATTGATGCGCGAGATGGAGAAGATAAAATCGGCCAGGTTTGCCCAGTTGGCACTGCCTGCTATGGTGTACATGTCGATTTCTTCCAGCTCATTCTTGCCGGTCAGTTTGGCCAGCTTGCGGGGATGGGCTACGATGATCACCCATATTTTGTTGTTCCGTCCCCATGTCTGCATCTGTGTCAGCATGGACTTGATGGCCTGCGTCTCGGTAGTGCCCTGGGCGGTGTTCATCTCCATGAACAGGTAGGGGTCGATGTAAAGATATTCCAGCGGCATCTTCTTGCGCACTTGTTCGGCGCGGGCAATGATGTTGTCCGGCGTGGGGGGCGCTTCGTGAAAGTCGAGGTGCACGGTGTGGGCATCCAGATAATTGACCAGCGGGCGCAACTGTTCGCTGGTGTAATGGGTGGTGTTCGCCTTGCCCAGCATGAGGTGCACCAAGTGGGCGATATGCTTGTTCTTGTCCGGCACCTCGAAAGAAAGGTAACACACGTGACGGCCTGTCTTTGCCATCAGACGGCAGGTGAGGTCGTTCATAAAGTCGGTCTTGCCGGCATTGGCTTTTCCGGTGGCGATGATCAGTCCGCCCTGGTCGGTGGGGTGCAGCACGTGGTCTGTCAGGGGGCCGTGTCCCACCTGGTAGCCGTGGTCGAATTCGCCATGCAGCACGTTCATGATTTCCGTTTCGCGCTCGTGCACGGTGATGATGTCCGATGCCCGGATGGAATGTGCCGAGTCGATGATTTGGCGCACCACCTCTGCACCATAGGCGGCGAGCACATCACTGATATCCTTGCAGTCGCCGGGCAGCACGACGTGCAGGCTGCGTGTCCCGAAATAATCGGAGAGGTGTTTGACGAGGGTGCGTCCCGGCAGGTCAGTGTCTCCACAGATCACGATTTCGTCCACCTGGTTCAGCCAGGGGGTGAAGGCTTCGAAGGCTTTCGCCGGCTCACTGGCGGCACCGTTGGGCATGCTGATGACATATTGATAGCCTGCTTCCAGCAGCGAGAGGGTGTCTTTTTCACCCTCAGTGATGATGAGCCGTTGGATGTTTTCTTCGGTGGTGACCAGCAGGGGGTTGATGCAGTCAATGTTGTAAGGGGCGCATGGAGTGGTGGGTGAATCCTGGCTCCAGCATTTGGTGTAGACGGGCTTTTCCGTCTTCTCCTCCTGAGGGGACGGCTGCGGGTTGGAAGGGTCGCAGGAACGGTACTTGGCATTGATAGGCTGTCCGTTGAGGTAGTTCACGTAGGCGATGCAGGTATGCACCATGCCCGACGTATTCTTGTCGCCCTTGCCTGCACAATGGTGCTTGAGGCATCCCAGGCGGGCGGCGATGGCGGTGGCGGGCGAGATGCCCTGGTCGGCCAGGTAGCGTCGGGCTGCCTGTTGCACGGGGTCTGTGTTCTGTGGGTCAGCGTCCAAGGGCTGGATGCGTTTCATGATTTCCGGTGTCAGACGGGTATAGTCTTCGGGAATCATGGGCACTTCGGGCGGTTGCGGTGTTCCACCGTCGTTCGGGGTACGTGCGGCGGTGTTGTGGCTGCGGGCATATCCGGCGGCAGGTGCGCTGTAGGAATGATTCAGCGGATGCTGTTTCTGGAAGTCGAGCAGTTGGCCGTGGAATCCGCATCCGGCGTAGAAGCAATAGAACATCCCGTTGGCTTTGGCGATGGAAAGATGTTTCTTCCCGCATTTGGGACACTCGGCGATAAAGTTCTTTCCCGCACTCTTACGGTCGGGAAAGTCTGAAAGTTGATAAAATGGTTTCATTTCTTTAAATTTAAAAATAGATTATTCATGTTCCCCTCCGTAGGGGCGGATCCATGTGTCCGCCCCTATGGAGGAGGGTTATTCGTTCCACAGGTGCGACAGCACGTTCCATACGGCCTTTTCGCTGGGACGCGGTGCGGCTTCGGCGGGGATAAGGACGGTTCCTTCTGTGGCGTCGTCATAGAATCTCGATCCCGATTCCCGGTCGCTCCATTCGTGGGGGCTGACGGGATGGAAGCTTCGGAGTTCGCTACACTGTTTGCGGCAGTTTTCCCGGGCTTCCTGTTCGCGCTTCGTGCGGTGGGACTGGATGGCCTGCGCTATGAGGTTCTGTCCGTGCGCGGACTTCAGCAGGTTGCCCAGCCACGCCAACCTGCCGGAATGGTTTAATTTCCGGAACTTCACTTGTGCGGTGAAGTAGGGGATGAGTTTCTCGTTCACCAGGCAAACCACTATCCGGCACGCCTGGGGGCGGTCAATTCCCTCCTGCTGCTGGAAGCGGTCGATGAGCGGAATCAGTATTCCGGCTTTTTCCTCTTTGGAGGTATTGATGCGGTGGAAGAATTCCTTTGCGGCTATGGTGGGCAGCGTGTCTGTCGTGGAATTTCCCTGTCCGGGGAAATTTTCCTCTGAAAGATTGCCTGAGTCATCCTTCGGAGAATCCTTTTCAGGAGAAGAACTTCTGAAAGAAGTTCTCTCATTAGTAGAGTTAGTATAAATATTATTATTAATAATATTATTATTATCTGTCGGCACAAAAGTTTGCGCAAAAGTTTGTGATGCCGGTCCGTTGTCTTTTTCTGTATGGATTTCGGAATTCGTTTCGTGGTAGAGCGGCGACCAGAAGGCCTTGACGGCTCCCGTTTCGGGGTCGGTGACGAAAGGGAAGGCTTGCGATCTTTTCATGGCTTCTATCAGTGCCTGTGTGGTGGAGAATCGGAGCGAATTTCGTATCTCGTAGAAGTTCTCCTGCGGATAGATTTTCTGGCTGTTCATATAGGCGGTCAGTCCCAGGTAGAGTTCCAGTAGTTTGGTCGTGGTGGAATCTGTAATGTTACGGCTTTTCCAGATGTGCATCATTTTCTTCAGTCCGGCTACGGACATGGATGGATCGTTTTGTTGCATGTTTCTATTTTTTTGCGTTAAGTTATCGGGGTGTGAAATTACCCTGTTGTTTTTTGAAGAATTACAGGAAACTGTAATCTGAATATATATGTTTACGTATTTTAAGACTTATTAAGATGAAAGAACTGACAAATGTTGCTTTGTGGCTTCGTTCCGATGGGGAACTGATTGACAGCGTCCGTAGAAAACTGAATATTGATATCCATGTGATGTGCAGCGAACTGGATATGAGTGCGTCTACCTATACCAAAATTGAAAAAGGGGCTGTGTAAGACTCGACTCTTATTTCCGCATTCTGGACTATTTCCGCCAGGCCATGACAAAAGAAGAATTCCGCAAGCTGTGGATGGAACTGGGTGAAGTGGAGATTATGGGGGGAGAGGAATGAAAGACCGGGATTTGTTAGGAAATGTGGCTGGAAAATTGTTTCTTTGCATCAACCAAGGACAATTCCTTAAAAAAATAAAACTATGACCTATTTGGATCCTAAGGCCGATCTGACCTTCAAGAAAGTATTCGGAGAGCATCCCGACATCGTGATGAGTTTTCTCAATGCCCTGCTCCCCCTGGAGGAAGGTGAAGAGATAACCGAAATAGAATATTTGCCTACGGAACTGATTCCTGAGCATCCTTTGCGCAAATACAGCATTGTAGACGTGCGCTGCAAGGACAGTCGGGGGCGTCATTTTATCGTCGAGATGCAGATGGTGTGGTCACCCGAATTTAAACAGCGCGTACTCTTCAACGCCTCCAAGGCGTATGTGAGGCAGCTGGACAAGGGGCATAAATACGAGTTGCTGCAACCCGTCTATTCCCTGAATCTGGTAAACGATATATTCGAGACCGGGCTGGAAGGATACTACCACTATTATAGATTGGTGCATGTAGAACATTCTGAAAAAGTGATAGACGGTCTCCACCTTATATTTGTGGAATTGCCCAAATTCACCCCCCACACCTACACCGAAAAGAAAATGCAGGCACTCTGGCTCCGCTATCTGACCGAGATAGACGAGAAAACGCGTAAAGTTCCTGCCGAACTAATGGAATATCCGGAAATTAAAAGGGCTGTAACAGCCTTGGAAGAATCAGCTTTTACGCCTGCACAGTTGCAGGGATACGAGAAATTCTGGGATGCCATCAGCGTGGAGAGGACTCTCTACAGCAGCGGCGAAAGAAAAGGTTGGGAGAAAGGCTGGGAGAAGGGCTGGGAGAAAGGACGCGAGGAAGGACATGAGGAAGGACGTGAGGAAGGACGTGAGGAAGAAAAGAAATCCTTGGTTAAGGGGTTTAAGGCTGCCGGGATTCCTTCGGATGTAATAGCACGTGTAACAGGACTTTCCTTGGAAGAGATAGAACAACTGTGAGTATGCTATCGTTTCCTGAAAGTGTATCGGAAAAGATAAAAATCATATAGAATTCCGGCTTGAGAAACAAGCTGCCATATAAACTTGTTTGAAAAATGATGCAAGGCATCTCCGCACTGCAATATCTGAAAGAATTTTTCAAACAGATAGTGACGGGTTGCACCGTTTACGAAAATTTATTGCCGATGACCATCGGAATAGCCAATAACAAACATTAAAAGATAATCCAACTTTTGACACTATTTAAGAGGAAGCCACTGCAAAGTGGTTTCCCCTGTGCTTGTCTTGGAATGAAATGGTAAAGAAAATCACTCCTTTTTTGAGATGAGATTGTTTTTGAGTTTTGCTTTTGATCAATGATAAAACGATTATATAATTATGGATAGAAAAGAAGAACTGAAGCAACAGATACTTCAGTTGACGCGTGAATATTATAACGAAGTCCATAAGACTTCCAAAGTGTTTGAACCGGGCAAGAGTTTTGTCAATTACGGCGGCCGTTACTTCAATGATGAAGAGATGGTGAACCTTGTCGACTCGTCACTCGATTTCTGGCTGACTGCCGGCCCTTGGGCTCATAAGTTCGAGACCCGTCTGGCAAAATGGCTGGGTGTGAAACATTGTGCGCTTACCAACTCCGGTTCCAGTGCCAACCTGTTGGCCTTTTATGCACTGACCTCCCCGAAATTGGGAGACAGGAGAATAAAGAAAGGTGATGAAGTGATCACGGTCGCCTGTGGTTTTCCTACCACGGTAACTCCTATTATACAATATGGTGCGGTTCCTGTTTTTGTGGATATCACGATTCCGGAGTACGATATGGACGTCACCCGGCTGGAAGAAGCCTTTTCAGACAAGACAAAAGCCGTGATGATCGCCCATTCATTGGGGAATCCGTTCAATCTTGAAGCGGTCAAAGCATTCTGTGACAGACACGGACTATGGCTGGTGGAAGACAATTGTGACGCTTTAGGCTCGGAATATACCATTGACGGAGTGACGAAAAAGACAGGTACATGGGGGCATATCGGCACCAGTTCGTTCTATCCTCCCCACCACATGACCATGGGCGAGGGCGGTGCAGTCTATACAGATGATTCCGAACTGGACAAGATAGTCCGCTCTTTCCGTGACTGGGGGCGCGACTGCTGGTGTATGGGCGGTGTGGACAATACGTGCAAGTGCCGTTTCACAGGCAAGTTCGGTGAGCTGCCTGCAGGCTATGACCACAAATATGTATATAGCCATTTTGGCTTTAATCTGAAAGTGACAGACATGCAGGCGGCCATCGGTTGCGCCCAACTTGAGAAGCTGGATTATATTGTAGAGTCCCGTCGTCGTAATTTCAAGATACTGCGCGAAGGACTGGAGGGAACGGAAGGCCTGATTCTTCCCGAACCGATGAAAAACTCCAATCCCAGTTGGTTTGGCTTCCTGATGTCGGTGAAGCCGGATGCAGGATTTACCCGTAACCAGTTCAGTGAATATCTGGAAAGCAAGAGAATCCAGACCCGCAATCTTTTTGCCGGTAACCTGGTGAAGCATCCGGCGTTCGATGAGATGCGTGTCACAGGTGAAGGTTTCCGCATTGTCGGTGAGCTGAAGAACACAGACTTTGTGATGACCAATACCTTCTGGATCGGTGTCTATCCGGGCATGACGGAAGAAATGTTGCAATACATGATCTCCACCATCAAGGAGTTTGTGGCTTCCCATAAGTAAAATTCAAAACCAGTAGAAAATGAAAGCGGTGATTTTTGCCGGTGGCTTCGGTACGCGTCTGAGCGAAGCGACCAATCTGATCCCCAAACCGATGGTTGAAATCGGAGGGAAGCCCATCCTGTGGCACATCATGAAGACTTACAGCCATTACGGCATTAAGGATTTTGTCATCTGTTGTGGTTATAAGCAGTATGTCATCAAGGAATATTTTGCCAATTACTTCCGCCATAATTGTGATATGACAGTCGATCTTAGCAATAATAGTGTAAAAGTATTGGATAACCATTCGGAGAACTGGACTGTAACCATGGTTGATACAGGTCTGAACACCCAGACGGGAGGCCGCCTGAAACGTGTGCAGAAGTATATCGGCAACGAGCGTTTTCTGCTGACCTACGGAGACGGTGTTTCCGATATCAATATAGCGGAAAGCATCCGGGCACATGAAGCTTCCGGTTGTGCCGTTTCACTGACAGCCTACAAGCCGGGTGGAAAGTTCGGAGCCTTGCAGATCGATTTGGGAAGTGACAAGGTCTTGTCCTTTCAGGAGAAACCGGACGGTGACCGCAACTGGATCAATGCCGGCTATTTTGTGTGCGAGCCTGAGGTGTTCGATTATATACCGGAAAATGATGACACGGTGATATTTGAGCGCAAGCCTCTGGAACAATTGGCAAAGGACGGGAAGATGCACGCTTACCGCCATGCAGGCTTCTGGAAGCCGATGGACACCCTGCGCGACAATACGGAACTGAATGGGATGTGGGACAAAGGACAGGCTCCTTGGAAAGTTTGGTGATAAAACCGTGAAAATCATTAAAATATTTGTTTGTTCCAAATAAAACATCTTTCTTTGTCCTGCATAAACGAATAGGAATATACTAATGAAAGTTTCAGAACCTGCAACAGCTTATAATGCTTCCGGTCTTCAAGGTTTGAAGAACCGGCTGATAAGTACCATTGACAGCATCAATGACGAGGCGAAATTGCAGGAATGTTGGGACTTGCTGCATGAAAGTTCCATGCCTTGCACATTCACAGAAGAGGAACTGGATGAGGAAATCAGACAGTCTGAAGCGGGCGGATATATAACTCAGCAGGAAGTCCTTGCTAAATTTGCCAGATGGGGGTTCGAAAGATAGTTTGGAGCAACAGGGCTACTGACCGCTATCTGCAAATCCTGCGATGGTATCAGGACGAAAGAGGAGAACAATTCGCCGTGAAATTCTATCAAGGTATTTTGAATACTATAGATTTGTTGGCTCAAATGCCCACCATGGGCACATTGGACGAACGGCGTAGCACATCGAAGACTAAATACTATACTTTCCTTTCCCATCCCAAGTATCGGATTATTTATCGTTATACTAATACAACTCTTTATGTAGTGGCCATTCATGCTACTATGATGAAGCATAACTAATCATTCTTTTTTAATCAACTCCATTATTCATGATAGACATTTTCCATGATTTCTATCGTGGGAAGCGTGTGCTTGTCACCGGCCATACCGGTTTCAAGGGCAGCTGGCTTTCCATCTGGTTGCATGAGCTGGGCGCCGAGGTTATCGGTGTGGCTCAGGACCCTTTCACTGAACGTGACAATTTTGTGCTTTCCGGTATCGGTCAGAGAATAAAGGCGGATATCCGTGCCGACATCCGTGACGGTGAACGTATCAAAGAAATCTTCCGGCAGTATCAGCCCGAGATTGTGTTCCATCTGGCAGCCCAGCCTTTGGTACGTCTGAGTTATGACATTCCTGTAGAGACCTATCAGACCAACGTGATGGGGACTATCCATATTCTTGAAGCTATCCGTTTTACAGACAGTGTGAAAGTGGGCGTGATGATAACCACCGATAAATGCTACGAGAACAGGGAACAGATCTGGGGCTACCGGGAGAACGAACCGATGGGCGGATACGATCCTTATTCCAGTAGTAAAGGTGCGGCTGAAATAGCCATAGCCTCGTGGCGTCGGAGCTTCTTTCATCCCGGAGTGTATGAAAAACACGGCAAGAGTATTGCCAGTGTAAGGGCCGGAAATGTGATAGGCGGTGGCGACTGGGCTTTGGACAGGATCATCCCCGATTGCATCAAGGCGTTGGAAGCAGGTAAACCGATAGAAATCCGTAGTCCTAAAGCAATCCGCCCCTGGCAACATGTGCTTGAACCTCTTAGTGGCTATATGCTTCTTGCGCAAAAGATGTGGGATGACCCTGTGAAGTATTGCGAAGGATGGAATTTCGGTCCGAGGGCTGAAAGCATCACCAATGTGTGGGATGTAGCCTCTATGGTGATAGAGAATTACGGCAGTGGTGAGTTGAAGGATCTTTCTGATCCGGATGCCTTGCATGAGGCGAAGTTGCTGATGCTGGATATCAGTAAGGCGAAGTTTCAATTGGACTGGGAACCAAGGATGAGCCTTGGCAAGTGTGTACAGCTGGTTGTGGACTGGTATAAACGTTATAAGGAAGAGGATGCATATACACTTTGTGTAGAACATATAGAAAAATACTTGCAAGAATGAATATACAGAAAACTTCTTTTGAAGGACTTTATATCTTGGAAACAGTAAACTTCCAAGAGATTCGTGGTGGCTTTCAAAAGCCATTTAATTATGATTTCTTTGAAAGGAATGGATTGGATACCGACTTTAGAGAATTCTATTATTCTGTATCGCATAAAGATGTGATACGGGGAATGCATTTTCAGTTGCCTCCCTTTGAGCATACGAAATTAGTATATGTCAGCCGGGGAAAAATTAGAGACGTAGTGGTAGATATCCGTAAGAGTTCTGAAACTTATGGGAAATGTTTTTCCATGGAACTCGATGCTTGTAGAGGACAATATCTCTACATTCCCAAAGGTTTTGCACATGGTTTCCTTTCATTGGAAGATAATACGATAGTAAATTATGCCCAAACTTCCGGGTATTCTAAAGAACATGACTATGGCATAGCCTATAATTCGATAGGATTTAATTGGAATATAAATCAACCAATCATTTCCGGGCGTGATCTAGCATTTGAACCATTAGATAAATTTAAATCTCCGTTTTGATGAATATTCTGGTAACAGGAGCCACCGGGTTTGTAGGCAAGCATCTGGTGAAAGACTTGAAATGCTGTGCGCATGAAGTTCATATTTTGGTAAGACCTTCCACCGACTGCTCCTCTATAAACGTAAGCCGTATATTTACGTTTAATGACAATATAGAAGCTTTGGCCGTTTACTTACGGCAGGAACAGATAGATGGAATCATTCATTTGGCATCGCTTTATGTCGCCGAACATAAGACAGAACAGATAAAGCCAATAATAGACAGCAACCTATATTTAGGTACAGCTTTATTAGAAGCTGCTAAGATGGCTGGCGTGAAGTGGTTTCTGAATACCGGTACCATTTGGCAGAATTACAATGCTCCTGATTATAGCGATCAATATAATCCTGTAAATCTTTATGCGGCCAGTAAACAGGCTTTTATTACCGTGGCAAAGTATTATACAGAAACATCCCCGCTTCGTTTTTGTACTTTGAAGCTTTGTGATACTTACGGTGCGGATGACACCCGACGAAAAATATTCACGCTTTTTGATGAGATTGCTACATCCGGAAAAGAGCTGGCAATGTCTCCGGGGAAGCAGCAGCTTGATATTCTTCACATTGACGATGTGGTTTCAGGATTCATTCAATTAGCAGAAATGTTACAGGATGATACAGTTGCTCTCCGTGAAGAATATGTCCTGACTTCCGGTCAGACCTATTCGCTTAAAGAATGGGCACACTTGTATGAGCAACGGAATAATGTACACTTGAATATTCAGTGGGGAGGACGTTGCTACCGGCAACGAGAAGTGATGAAACCTTATGTGGGGAATGTCCTGCCAAATTGGAAAGCAAATAAACAAATAATCAATATGTTAAATAAAGTTATCGGGGGGGTAAATTAGGTCTTATCATCCCTCTAACACCTTCCCTTGAGCCGGAAAGGAGGGTGGCATGATGAGTGGAGAATCCCTTTTCTTGATAGGTGGCAGTGGATTCATAGGAAAAAATCTGGTACGATGTCTGTCGCCTTATTATCAGATATCAGTTTTTGACAAGTATATTGATCATGATTTTTTCGCAGATTATCTTTCTGTAAATGTATATCAACTTGACTTGGTAGCAGATAAAATACCATCGGAAATCATTGCTCCCGATTACATCATCAACCTGGCCTCTATAGTGACCGCCGAGCGTGATTTGTCCTTGTTTGATGAATTGATATCATCCAATCTGAAAGTTCTCCTGAACTTATATGAACGTTTTAAGGATACCTCTTCATTGAAACTCTTTATCCAGTTCGGCAGTTCAGAGGAATACGGTTCAATAAGTTCGCCATTCAAGGAAGAAAACCGGGAATATCCCAATTCTCCTTATGCTTTGGTAAAACAACTGACAACAAATACAGCCTTGATGCTCCATCGTAATTATGCCTTTCCGGCCATGGTCGTTCGTCCGGGCAATCTGTTCGGACCGGGACAAAATAAAAATAAGTTTATTCCTTATGTAATAGACAAGCTTCAGAATGGCGAACCTTTGAATGTTTCTCCTTGCGAACAGAAACGCGATTTCATTTATGTGGATGACTTTGCAGAGGATATTCACGGCTTGCTTGAGAACTATAGGGAATGTATAGGCGAGATAGTGAATGTGAGTAGTGGAAGCAGCATTTCATTGAAATCAATTATAGAATTATATAAATCGGAGTTGCATTCTGCGTCAGCAGTGCATTATGGTGCAATGCCTTACAGGGAGAATGAAATAATGGATTTGAAGTGTGACATAGGTAAACTATTGACAATTATATATCCCTATAAAAATGTGATGGAGACTTTTAATAGAAATCTTTCAATAAAAATATGATATGGCAATAAAATTTGAATATCCTTTTAAAAGCAAGGATTTTTTTGAATATGTGAACAGCTTTGAGAAATATAAGAATGTAAAGTCTAATCTTTTGTTTTCGGATGTAAAGAGCCAAGACCCTCTTGTTTCTGTTGTCATACCCACTTATAAGGCTCCCTATATAAAGGAGGCTTTGGATAGTGTGCTTCGTCAGACGGAAACTCCTGATTATGAGGTGGTCATTGTAGAAAATGATCCGGGCAACAGTAACCTTCTGGAGTATGTAAAGAGTCTCAAGTCCGGTCGTATACGGTATTACTGTAATGACGATAACATTGGTATGGCAGGCAATTGGAATAGATGTATAGAGCTTGCCCGTTCGGAGAATATCGTGTTTTGTCATAGCGATGATATGCTGGTGGAAGATACTTTGAAAAACTTGTGGGCGTTCCGTCAGAAGGTAGGGCCTGAAGCGGCCATTTTGGGGCGGAATATATTGATAGATAAGGATGGAAAGTTTATAAAGGGTGGTGTATGTAAAGATCGATTCTTTGGATTGTTGAAGGCGAAATCTTATTATCAAAACAATAGACATTCTTCCTTTCGATTGGATTTTGATACGGGTGTGGGAGCAATGCTCAATAGGTCAGTAATGTTGAAGTTAGGCGGGTATAATTCAGATTTTGATCCTGCTATAGACTTTGTTATGTTTATGAACTATTTTTGTAACGCACCCATTTATCGAATTAATTCGATTGTTCGTTTAACTCGAATAGCAGTAAATACATCCTTAGTAGTATGTGCAAAATTTGCCCCATGTAATTTTTATATGCGAAAAGCTATTGTTGATAAATATTGGGGAGGTAATAAGATTTTATATCATATAGCAAAATTAAGATCGGAAACAATTGAGGATGAGTTGTGGGGACTCTCTCCCCTAAGGAATATCAATATATTAGAGAAGGCAATGATGAAAATGGATAGTATTATATATTATTTCCACTCAGTATACTCTTTTACTAGAATATGAAAAATATAGTTTGTAATGAAAATTATATATGGCAATAAAATTTGAATATCCTTTTAAAAGCAAGGATTTTTTTGAATATGTGAACAGCTTTGAGAAATATAAGAATGTAAAGTCTAATCTTTTGTTTTCGGATGTAAAGAGCCAAGACCCTCTTGTTTCTGTTGTCATACCCACTTATAAGGCTCCCTATATAAAGGAGGCTTTGGATAGTGTGCTTCATCAGACGGAAGCTCCTGATTATGAGGTGGTCATTGTAGAAAATGATCCGGGTAACAGTAACCTTCTGGAGTATGTAAAGAGTCTCAAGTCCGGCCGTATACGGTATTACTGTAATGACGATAACATTGGTATGGCAGGCAATTGGAATAGATGTATAGAGCTTGCCCGTTCGGAGAATATCGTGTTTTGTCATAGCGATGATATGCTGGTGGAAGATACTTTGAAAAACTTGTGGGCGTTCCGTCAGAAGGTAGGGCCTGAAGCGGCCATTTTGGGACGAAGCAGAGCAATAGATGCTGATGGAAACTTGATAAGTGAAGATGATATATGTAAGGATCGATTTTGGGGATTGTTGAAGTCTAAATCTTATTATCTTAACGATATATATTCTTTGTTTATACTGGATTTTAGCAATGGGGTAGGAGAGATGTTTAATAGATCGGTAATGCTGAAAATAGGAGGGTATAATCCTGATTTTTATCCAGCTATAGATTTTGTTTTACTCATGAAGTATTTTCTTTTTGCACCTATTTATAGAATAAATCAGCCCCTTCATGTATGTAGGGTTGCAGTGAACACATCGTTGATAGTATCTGATAGATTTGCCGCATTTAATTTTTATATGCGAAAAGCCATTGTTGATAAATATTTTAGAGGTAATAGAATTTTGCATTATATAGGGAGATTGCTAACTGAATCAGCTGAGTGTGAAGCATTGAACTTCTTTCCGGCAAGGAAATTGAATTTATTTGAGAAGGCTATGGTGCGAATGAGCGTAATCGTATATAATCTTCATGCAAAGTATTCATTAGTTAGAAAATGAATGTAGTCATATTTAAAAAGCTATTTCCGAAGTTTTTGAATCAATATTTAGGATTTTGATTATTAGATATGCTTACAGATTGTAACATCTTTCACAAATGGCATAAGGATACTTGTAGCAAGGTCGTTGAAGTTAAAGTCGATGGGACTCCTACTGATGAAGATCCTAAGACAGGCAATCAAAGTGTATTAAGAAGCCGAACTGATAAATCCTGTTCGTATCTGGATTGATAACCGTATAAGTAACGGTCTTCATTTATCTCAAAACTTATTAATTAACAAAACTCAGTTTAGGGCACACTTATGTGCCTTTTCAAACGAGTATGCCATAAATTGAGTGCTAACTTATGAATAGAACTTTAAAAGGTCTGTATTGGAGTAGTATAGATATTTTCTCTTCCAGATTATTGTCTTTTCTTCTTTTGCTTTTTATAACCCGCATACTAGTTCCTGCTGATTATGGGTTAATTGCAATGCTCACTATTTTTATGAGTATATCGCAGAATATAGTAGATTCTGGATTTGGAGCTGCACTTGTACAGAAGCAGGATAGGACAGATACCGACTACTCTACCGCTTTCTTTTTTAATTTGATTGTTTCTGTTGCAGTTTATTTTATATTGTATTCTTTTTCGGGCTTTATTGCTGATTTTTATAATCAGCCGCAATTGAAAGAGATTGTCCGTATTATAGGGTTGAGTTTAATCATAAATTCTCTTTCTATTGTGCAGCGTGCAAAAATTATGATTGACCTTGATTATAGAAAACAGGCTATCATTTCTTTTGTTTCAATAATAATAAGTGGAATACTTGCGTTGCTCTTAGCTTACAATAATTATGGGGTGTGGGCTTTGGTAGGTCAAAACCTATCTATGGCTATGATATCTGCCTTGCTTTTGTGGATAATGTCTGACTGGCGACCTTTATTTGTCTTTTCTGTAAAATCGTTTAAAGAATTGTTCTCTTTTGGCAGTAAATTACTGGTAGGCGGGGTGATTCATACGGTTTATACTAATCTTTATACCCTCTTTATTGGAAAAATTTTTCCAGTTGTTGAATTAGGATATTACAATAGGGCATTTTCCCTAGCTCAAAGTCCTTCTTCTTTTTTCATGGCTATTGTGAACAGGGTGACATATCCCATAGAATGTGAATTGCAACATGATAATCATTTATTGCGTGATAAATTTCTTTTCTTTATAAAGATGAGTTCTTTCGTTGTATTTCCCATGATGATATTGCTTTGTGCTTTAGCCAGACCATTAATCATTACTATTCTGACCGATAAATGGTTGGGGGCTGTCGTTTATTTGCAGATTATGTGTATTGCTTATATGTTCGAACCTTTAATGCGCCAAAATTGGGAACTATTAAATGCAAAACGTAGAAGTGATTATTCTTTGAAGTCCGAAATAATAAAAAAAATAGTAGCATTTATAATTTTGGTTTTAACCATACCTTTGGGTATTAAATGGATGTGCTGGGGGCTTGTTCTTTATTCAGTTCTTGATATCTTCATTGTTACTCAGTATATAAAACGTGTTTTGCCCGATTGTGGATTCCTAGAGGAACTAAAAATCATATTTCCAACGTTTATATGGGCTTCTTCTATGGGGGGAGTTGTGTTTTGGGTAATAGGATTCTTTGAATCTCCAATAGTGCAACTGTTGGTAGGGATTGTTTTAGGCTGTTTTTATTACTTGGTTATACCCTTTCTTTTTAAGTGGAAAGAATTTGTTTTTATTGTTCGTATCATAAAAAAGAAAATTTAAATATGGATATTGTATGTTGTCCGGATGATAATTATATCATACCATGCAGTGCTTTAATAGTGTCTGTGTGTGAAAATAACATGGGTTCTGATATTAATTTTTATATTGTCAGTTCAGGTTTAAGTGAAGTGAGCAAAAGTATGTTGCGTAGATTGGCTGAAAAGTATGGCATTTCTATTTCTTTTTATCAAGTGAATGCGGATTTATTAAAATGCCTTCCTTTAAAGGGAAAAGGACAGCCATCCCACATAACAATAGCTGCTTATTACCGCTTGTTGTTGTCTAGCGTTTTACCTTTATTTGTTACTAAGGTCTTATACTTGGATTGTGACATTATAGTTCGTCATTCTCTCAAGGAATTATTTGATGAAAATATATCGGAGGTTGCACTGGCGGTTGTGCAGGATGATTATCAGGAACATTGTCTCAGATTGGGTTATGAAACAAGGTATGGTTATTTTAATAGTGGTGTCCTCTTGTTGAATTTGACCTATTGGCGCGAAAATAATCTTGAAAATGAACTTTTGGAGTATGCTTATAACAATATTGGTTTATTGCAGTACCATGATCAAGATATATTGAATGCCGTATTGAAAGACCGGAAAAAACAGATGTCTATAGCATACAATGTACAATCAACTTTTCTTAAGCGAGAAATAATGGAGGATGAAAACTATGCCACTATTTGCGAACAGTCAAAAGATCCGGTAATTGTACATTACACAGGATTGAAACCTTGGCATAAAGAATGTTGGAACCCTTATAAAAAAGATTTTTTCAAGTACTTGAAACTGACAGGATTGTCGGTTAGAAAAAGAAGAAGCTTGCCATTGAATCTTTATTTGAAATATCTGATAAGGGGTGGATTGGAAAAGTTGGGAGTACTTCCTCCTGTTTGCCGAAGTTAGGATTATGAGTTCAGCAGGACTGTTCCTGAATATAAATATGTAATTAAAATAGTATGCCTAAAATTTCAGTTATTGTTCCCGTCTATAAAGCGGAACCTTACATTGCAAGATGTATAGAAAGTGTATTATCCCAAGATTTTACGGATTGGGAGCTAATTTTAGTGGACGATGGCAGTCCAGATAAAGCTGGAGAGATATGTGATGCCTATCGGGAAAAGGACAGGCGTATTACAGTCATTCATACAGAGAACCACGGTGCTTGTGCGGCACGGGCTTTGGGGGTACAGACCAGTTCTGGGGAATACATTGCCTTTGTCGATTCTGATGATTATTTGCCCGGTGATGCTTTGAGCCTGCTATTGGGGAAGGCTGTAAAAGATAACTTGGACATTACCGTGGGCTGTGCTGCTCTCTATCGTGACAGAACCCAAAAGGAACATTATTTGCAAAGTGGGCTTTGGGAAAAGACAGACTATATAAAAAAAATGTTGCTTCATAAGATTTCTTGTGGGCCTGTTACAAAATTATTTAGAAGACAAGTCCTGGATGAGAATGCATTCAAACTGCCCCGTAATGTGACGAATAATGAAGACTTGTATATGAATATTGTAGCTGCCCTGAATTCCAGTCGCATAGGCTTTTATGATGATATTGTGGTTTATCTGTATAATCCGGATAATATGAATTCAGTATGTAGAACCATGAAAGTGTACGAGGAGCCTTTTTTTAGTTTGTGCAATGCCATCTGGAAACAGTTATCCGACCATGGTTTAGAGAATGAATGTAGGAATGAATATTTGGTATTTGTGTTTTCCGGTATAGGCGGATGTATTTTTAAGCAAAATAAAAAGGTACGGAATATAGAATTTATTTCCGGTCTGTTAGCTCTTTCTAAAGGCTATCATGGAAGTTTGAAAACTGCCTGTGTGAAGTTCGTGTGCCAACACGAAAGATTTGTATTTATCTATTATATCCTGGCGAATTTAGCAAAAAAAACACGAAATATATGGCGAAAATTATTTATCTGATAGAGTGTCTGAACCGTTCGGGCGGTACGGAACGCGTTGTCTCTTTGAAGGCCAACTGGTTGGTGGAACATGGTTACGAAGTGACTATTCTGACAACTATAGAAAAGGAAATTTGTTCCTTTTATCCGTTATCGGAAAAGATTAAACTGTATGCATTGCATATAGATAATCTGGCTGATGTACGAAAGCAACAAAGTAGGAAAGACGCCCTTTCATCCCTTAAAAACATTTTTATTAGTTTTAGAAGGCATTGGTTGCTGAAAAAGAAATTGTTGGAATATATAAAAGAAAATCCATGTGACTATCTTTCTACTTTGATTCATTGTGGATTCATTCCCAAGATGAAAGATGGGAGTAAGAAGATTTATGAAATACATAATTTGATTTTAAATGTTGGTGGGCATGATGGTAGATATATCTATCGTTTGATTGCGTCACTTAGAAAGTGCTATCAATCCAGAACATACAAAAACTATTATCGAATTGTAGATTTGACAGAAGAAGATGTTGTAAATCGTGGTAATTTATCTAATATGATTGTGGTCCCTAATTTTATTACCGTTAATATACCTTCAGTAAAATCACAATTGAATAGTAAAAGAGTAATATCTGTTGGAAGATTGCATTTTGAAAAGGGTTTTGATTTTTTATTTGCTGCCTGGGCACTGGTTGCTCGCAAATATCCCGATTGGCATTTGGATATTTATGGTGGAGTGGATGAAGATAAAGGGAAGGATTATTTTCAACAATTAGTAAATGATAATGGTGTGAAAGACTTTATATCATTAAATGATCCAGTGAAAAATATTGTTGATAAATATGTGGAATCTTCTTTTTACATTATGTCTTCTCGGAATGAAGGATTTCCTTTGGTGTTACTAGAAGCAATGGCATGTGGTTTACCTTGTGTCTCTTATGATTGTGGTGGTCCTCGTGAAATTATCGCTCATGGCGAAGACGGCTTACTGGTGGATAAAGTGGGAGATGTGGAAGGCTTGGCAAAGGCGATGATTTACATGATTGAACATCCCGAGGAGAGAAAAAGAATGGGACAGAATGCGGAAAGGAACGTGCAGCGCTTTTCCATTGACAATGTTATGAGTAAGTGGGTGGAAGTATTGAAATGATAAAAATATCAGTAATTGTAGCCGTCTATAAGGCGGAAGCATATCTGCATCGCTGTGTGGACAGTCTCTTGGCGCAGACTTTCACCGATTTTGAAATCCTGTTGATAGACGATGGCAGTCCCGACCGTTCAGGAGAAATTTGCGATGAATATGCCCGAAAAGATGCTCGTATCCGTGTTTTTCATAAAGCGAATGAGGGAGTGGGGGCTACCCGTCAGTTTGGTATAGATCATGCTTGCGGGGAGTATTCCATCCATGCCGATCCGGATGACTGGGTGGAACCTACCATGCTGGAGGAACTTTACAGGAAAGCAAAAGAAACGGATGCGGACATGGTGATTTGTGACTACTATGTGGATTTTCCCCATAAAACGACTTACAGGAAGCAGGAACCCACTTCTTTGGACTCCCGTCAACTTATGAAAGACTTGTTTCAAAGACTGCATGCCGCTCTTTGGAACAAACTGATCAAGTCCACTTGCTACCAAACACGTGAAGTACATTTTATAAAAGGCATCAACTACCGTGAAGACCTTTTGGTGAATATGCAAATATTGATACAAGAAACAAAAGTGGCTTATCTACCCCGGGCATTTTATCATTATGACCAGATTATAAATAGTGGTTCCATTACGCGGAGTATTACGTATGAATATTATAAAGTGTCTGAGGATGTATATAAGCATTTAAAATGCTTGCTGCGTGATTATCAGGAACTTGAGAATGAGTTGAACTGGCAGGGACTTGGGATGTTGTACATATTGCTTGAGATAAAAGCCCGGATAAGAGAACTTAAAAGCAAGAAGACTGAACTTGGGCTGAATTTAGATGCAAAGCATTTGTATTCCTTGCGTTCCGACTATCGTGTTTTGTTGGTTTTTCTGTCACTGAATGTAAGCCATTCGTTAGCTTTATTTTTATGTACGTTAGTGAATAGGATAAAAAGGTTGTTGATTGAGTTGAAGTTACGCTGATCTGAATTTTTACAAATAAAATAAGTATGCTGGTATTTTTTATTTTGTGGCTTCTGATTCTGGTAGCTGCGTGGGACAAGGAGAATGAAATTTCTTTTTGGAGTATTTTATTGGTTTTTTCTGTATTGATAGGATTTCGTTCTTTAACGGTAGGGGTAGATGTAAGGGCTTATTATCAGATGTTTCATGGAATTGGCAGAAGTGGTTATCATGGATATCCTGAACCCCTGTATGGGTATTTAATATACTTCATTTATCAGATAAAGAACGATTTTCATTTTTTTCAATGGGTGCTTAGTCTGCTCATGTTGTCTTGCTACGCATTCGTCATTAGGAGGGAAAGCCCCAACCGTATCTTCTCGTGGTTCGTCTTGCTGACCATTTACTTTATTTGTTACACCATGAACGTAAACCGGCAGATGATAGCGGTAAGTGTGGTGCTGTATGCCTATTATTGGCTGAATCGTAATAAGACGTATGCTTTTATGGGATGGGTGGTTGTGGCCTCTTTGATTCATTCTACTGCCATGGTGGCTTTAATAGCTTTATTTTATAAGAAAATAAAACTGGATGACAGATTGCTGATATATATTTTATTAATAGCCTCGTTCTTTGTGGGATTGTTGCTGAATAATGATATGATTTCTCCTTTTATAGGCAGTTATGAAGGCTATTTGGATAAAGCGGACGGATACCGGACAGAAGACAGGACACTTCAGGCATTTCTTCTGTCGGTGTATTGGACCGGATTATTTCTTTATGTGTACGAGACCGTAGAGGAGGAATTGCATGAGAACTTCTGGATGAAGCTCTATTTTATGGCCATACTGGTGATGAATGTAATGCTCCGGCTGGAACTGGGGCTGCGTGTCGTGTTTTATTTTTCTGTAGTCGAAGTGGTTTTGTTTCCGCTTTATCTGGCGAATGTAAAAGAATCATACAGGGTGGTTTCTCCCTATGTAGTTGTCCTCTTTTTGTCGGTGTTCTTTTTCTATTTTCTGTCAACGAACTCTGCGGGAGTGCTTCACTATAGTTCTATCTTGTTTTAATGGATTGATTATGAAAATATTGTTTATTGTTCCGTCTTTGAAAAATGCCGGTCCAGTACTTGTAGCCAATGATTTGGTTCATCAGTTTGTGAGGCATGGGCATAAGTGCAAAGTGTGTTATTTCGATGAAATAAAAGAGTTGGACTTTGACTGTGATACGGAAAGAATTGTGATAAACCGGAAGATTGATTTTGATGAGTATGATATCGTGCATACGCATGGTTATCGCCCACAACTCTATGTGTTCTTGCACAGGCCGTGGCACGCTAAGGCAAAGTTTGTCACAACGATGCATAATTATCTGTTCGATGATTTCAGCTTCACCTATGGCAAGTTTAAAGGTTTTCTATATGGCATGCTCTATTTATGCGTGAATAGCCGGGCGGATAAGGTGGTTGCTCTGACAAAAGATGCACAATGCTATTACGCGAAATTTTTTAAGGCTCGGAAACTTACTTATGCCTATAATACCCGGATTTGTGATTATTCACTAGACTTGACTGCGGATGAAAAGCGGCAGTTGCAAGCCCTTCCGGGGTGTCCGGATGTGAAATTCTGCATTGTGGGTGATGGGGCTGTTCGGAAAGAATGGGAGAGATTAGCTGAAAATTTAGGTGTAGCCGATAGGGTATTATTCGTTGGTTATAAAAAGGCGGCTTATAGGTATCTTCCTTATTTTGATGCTTTTGCCATTCCCAGCCATAGTGAGGGCTTCCCGCTGGCAATGCTTGAAGCGGCAGCTTTCGGCAAGCCCATTGTAGCTTCCAATCTGGATGTGTTTAAGGAAATATTTACGGATGATGAAATAGCCATGTTTGATTTGAAAGATAAGAAAAGTGTAGCAACTGCCATCAAACGTGTTTTGCAGGATAAAGAGACATTATCCTGTAACATAAAGTTGAAGTATGAAAAGGCTTATTCTCCTGATTGCTTCTATAGAAGATATCTGGAGATTTATAATAACTTACTTGCTGAACAGTAACTTATTCTGGAATACAAATGACCAATCCTTTTTCTGTATTGCTTTCTTTATATTACAAAGAAAGCCCGGCCTTTCTGCGCCAAAGTCTGGACAGCATATTCAGGCAGACATTATTGCCATCGGAAGTAATATTGGTAAAAGACGGCCCTTTGACGGCCAAACTGGATGAAACAATAGAGGAATATGCCCTAAGATATCCCCAACTGAAAATAATCCCTCTAGCAAAGAACGGAGGACTGGGAAAAGCACTAAATGAAGGCTTGAAATATTGCTCGTATGATTTAGTGGCCCGTATGGATACTGATGATATTTCGAAACCGGATCGTTTTGAAAAGCAGATAAAGATTTTTCAGGAGCATCCGGAATTGGATGTGGTAGGCGCTTGGATAGAAGAATTTGAAGGAGATACCTCAAAGGTGACTTCTATTCGTAAATTGCCGGAGCAGCCAAGTGAGATTTATGAATATGGAAAGAAAAGAAGTCCGATAAATCACCCCTGTGTGATGTATAGGAAAAGTGCAGTGTTGAGAGTGGGAGGGTATCATAAATTCCCTGAGGATTATTATTTATGGGGATATATGCTGAAAGCCGGTTGTAAGTTTTATAATATTCAGGAAAGTTTATTGTACTTCCGGTTCTCAAGGAATGTGTTTCGGCGCAGAGGCGGATGGAGCTATGCCATGAAGGAACTGGCGTTGCAATGCGAACTTTTGCGCATAGGATATATAAATTACAGGCGGTTTGTGCTGAATGTAATGATTCGGTTTACAACGAGAATGATGCCTAACCGGATGAGGGAGATATTTTATAAAAGAATGTTGAGGAAATAAATTGGGTACTATTTAATTATGATTATAGCAGTAGACTTTGACGGAACAATAGTAGAGCATAAATACCCTGCCATAGGGAAAGAGATTCCATTTGCCATAGATACCTTGAAGCAATTGCAGCAAGAGCGTCATTACCTGATATTGTGGAGTGTGCGCGAAGGCCGCCTGCTGGAGGAAGCGGTGGAATTTTGCCGCAAGCGGGGATTGGAATTTTATGCGGTAAACAGGAATTATGCCGAAGAAAAAGAGGAAAACAAACATTATTCGCGCAAACTGAAAGCCGATTTGTTTATTGATGACCGCAATCTGGGGGGATTGCCCGAGTGGGGAGTGATTTACCGCATGGTGCATGAACGGCTGGGTTATGAAGAGATGTATAAAAGGACGAATCAAGAAGAGAAAGATGAAAAGAAAGGATTTTGGGGGAGGTTGTTCAAGACTTAGGAAGACCCTCGATAGACAAAAAGAACGTTATAAATTCCGCATGATGCTCTAAAAAACAGGGAGGTGCATCGTGCATTACGACACACCTCCAAATTATAGAATGAGATGATGTTATTTTTGAGAGAGTTGCGCATGCATGGAAGCAGCGGCTTTGCGCCCGTCACCCATTGCAAGGATAACTGTAGCTCCACCACGCACAATATCGCCACCGGCATAAATAGTCGGGATTGACGATTGCATGTTTTCATTTACGGCAATTGTTCCTTTGCGTCCAAGTTCCAATCCAGGGATGGAGCTTGGGACAATCGGGTTAGGGGAGACTCCTACACTGACTATTGCCATATCAATGTCAATCGTTTCTGTCGCTCCCGGAATAGCTATCGGACTACGACGTCCGGAAGCATCCGGTTCTCCTAATTCCATTTTCTGTAAGATGACTTGTTTTACACGCCCTTTTTCATCAGCAATATATTCTATGGGATTGTGCAAAGTGAGGAATTCCACTCCTTCTTCTTTAGCATGTTTCACTTCTTCCAGACGGGCAGGCATTTCTTCCTCCGAACGGCGATAAATAATCATAGCGCGTTCTGCTCCTAAACGACGTGCTGTACGGACAGAATCCATTGCTGTGTTTCCGCCACCAATTACTGCTACACGTTTGCCGAATGTTACAGGAGTATCCGAGTCCTCACTGGCGGCATCCATTAGATTTACACGAGTCAGGTATTCGTTGGAAGACATGATATTGATGGAGTTTTCACCCGGGATATTCATGAAGTTGGGAAGTCCGGCACCTGATGCAACAAATATGCCTTTGAAGCCTTCTGATTCCAGATCTTCCACACTGATTGTCTTTCCAACGATGCAGTCCTTTATGAATTTGACACCCATCTTGGATAAGTTGTCAATTTCCACATCTACAATCTTGTTTGGCAGACGGAATTCGGGGATACCATATTTTAATACGCCTCCTATTTCATGTAAAGCTTCGAATACAGTGACATCGTACCCCTGTTTGGCCATATCTCCGGCAAATGAGAGTCCGGCAGGACCTGAACCGATGACAGCCACTTTTGTATTGTTCTTTTCCGCTACTTCCGGTACGGATATTTGACCGCTTTCGCGTTCGTAATCGGCAGCAAAACGTTCCAGATAGCCTATGGCTACGGCTTCATGTCCGGCCTTCAGATGAGTGCATTGTGATTCACATTGTTTTTCTTGGGGGCATACACGGCCGCAAACAGCAGGTAATGCGCTGGTTGCCTTTAAGGTCTTGGCTGCTTCAAGGAATTCGCCACGCTCGATATTTTTAATGAATTTCGGGATGTTGATTCCTACGGGGCAGCCGTTCATACAAGTAGGGTTGGGACAATCTAAACAACGTTTCGCTTCCGTCACAGCTTGTTCCTCATTCAAGCCTAAATTGACTTCTTCCTTACGGCTATGTGAACGGTATTCTGCATCCAGTTCGTTCATTTTCACACGAGAGATAGCCATACGTTCTTTAGGCTTCATGACTTTGCGTAAGTTTGCACGCCATTCCGCATCCCTGCTGTCCGGTTCTTTAGTCGCTTCACAGGTAGCCGGCTTTTCGGCGTCCAGTTTATGAATTTCTTCTTTCTCAATATCTTTGAAAGCTCCCATACGTTTCAGCATTTCGTCAAAATTTACCTGATGGCCATCGAATTCCGGACCGTCAACGCACACAAAACGTGTCTTGCCCCCTACAGTGATACGGCAGGCACCACACATGCCGGTTCCATCCACCATAATGGTGTTCAGGGAAACGTCTGTTGGGATTTCGTATTTTTTAGTCAGCAGACAAACGAATTTCATCATAATGGCAGGACCAATGGCGAAACATTTATTTACCGTTTCACGCTTGATTACTTCCTCCACACCTTCAGTCACTAATCCTTTACGTCCGTATGAGCCGTCGTCTGTCATAATGATTACTTCATCAGAACTTTCACGCATTTCTTTTTCAAGGATAATTAATTCTTTGGTACGTCCGGCCAATACGGTAATTACACGGTTTCCAGCAGCTTTCAAAGCTTGCACGATGGGAAGCATCGGGGCAACGCCTACGCCTCCTCCGGCGCATACTACGGTTCCGAAGTTTTCGATGTGGGTGGCTTTGCCTAACGGGCCTACGACATCGGTAATATAATCTCCTTCGTTCAATTCACAAAGACGTGTAGAAGAAAGACCAACTTCCTGTACTACTAGTGTGATGGTACCTTTTACGGGATCTGCACTGGCGATAGTAAGTGGCATACGTTCTCCTTTATCACCGACACGAACGATTACGAAATGTCCGGCCTTACGTGACTTGGCAATCAGAGGCGCTTCTATGACCAATTTAAAGACCTTTTCCGAGAAATGTTCTTTTGAAATAATCTTATTCATTTTGCTATACTATAAGTTAGTTATTTTTCTGAGTTGATTATCAAATTGATAATTTATGCAAAGTTAGAATTATATTTTTTAAAGACAAAAGAAAAGCCGCCCTTTTGTAAGGGGCGGCTCATCCTGTCATGAAAAAATCTTTGATTTTGTCAGCGGTTTGTTGCCGATGTGAAAAAGAGATTATTTCTTTGTTCTGATTTTATATCCTATCATTCCGTAATAAAGGATGAAAAGGAAACAGGGAACACAGATCCAATAGGAGGCCTGGAAATTAGTCGCATCTTGAACCACACCACGCACCCACGGCATAACCGCTCCACCGGCAATAGCCATGGTCAGCAATGAAGAACCGGCTTTGGTGAATTTACCCAAATCGGCCATGGCAAGAGGCCATAAGGCAGGCCACATGAGTGAACATCCCAGTGCCATGAAGAAAATGCAATAGATAGAGATTTCAGCAGGCATGATGGCTACCAGGGCAGAACCGATGATGGCTATGATGGCACATATTTTCATTGCGGTAGCCTGACTTAGGTATTTAGGGATTAAGGTCGCACCGCAAATGTAGCCCACTACCATACCGATGGAAGGAATGAATCCGTAATTGTCACCCGGCAGTTCCAATGCTTTGGCATATCCGGTTGCAGTTGCCAAGGCTATGGTCTCGACACCTACATAAAGGAAAAGAGCGACCACTCCTAATAACAAATGAGGAAATTGCATGATGGAAGTTTTGCCTTCTGCATAAGGGCATGCTACTGCTTCTTCTGCATCTGTTGTGGCATCCTCTCCGGCGGCTTTCACTTCTGGCAGCGGAGCCATTAAGGCGATAACGCCTAATACAACGAAGATACCGATAATGATGCCGAATGGTTGGAACAAATCTTCCATCTTGATTTCGTCTATGGTTTTACCGATCACTAAGGTAATGAAGAGAGTAGTGGCAGGCCAAGCCAGTTTGTTGCAAATTCCCATGATGGAAATACGTTTTGCCGCAGATTCTATAGGACCAAGAATAGTCACATAAGGATTTACTGAAGCTTGAAGTACGGCGTTGGCGGCACCACAGATGAATGAGGCGAAAAGGAACCAAACTATAGATTCTGTAGCGGCTGCCTGGATGAATAATCCAAAAGCGACAGCGAAAATGATAAATGAAAGAGCCATTGTCTTTTTGTAACCGATGGCTTCAATACATTTGGTTGCCGGAATACCAAAAATAAGGAATGGAACAAATGTGGCGGCAAGCAGGAGGTTGGACTCCGAAGCTGACATTTCCATTGACCGTTCCAATACCGGCATTAGGAAGGAGTTAATACCCAGTGCAAATCCGATTGCAAAAAACATCATGCCTACAAAGGCAAGAGGTACCATGAAATTTTTCTGTGAAGTATTCATAATAATAGGTTAAATAGTTAGTAATCAGGTTAGAGTAATAAAAAAGAATGCCATTCTGCATACATGACAGAATCTGTCGGGAAAGATCGGATTCTGAACAATACTCAGAATGACATTCAATATGTGTAATTAGTCGTTATTAGTCAATCATCTCGAATCCGCAATAAGGAACCAATGCTTTAGGGATACGGATACCTTCCGGAGTCTGGTTATTTTCTAATAAGGCTGCGACAATACGCGGCAAAGCCAATGCGGAACCGTTCAAGGTATGGCACAATTCTGTTTTCTTTTCGGCAGAACGGTAACGGCATTTCAAGCGGTTGGCCTGGTATGTATCGAAATTGGATACGGAGCTTACTTCCAGCCAACGTTGTTGTGCTTCCGAGTAAACCTCGAAGTCAAAACAAAGCGCGGCTGTAAAACTCATATCACCACCGCAAAGACGGAGAATGCGATAGGGAAGTTCTAATTTCTTCAGCAAGCCTTCTACATGGTCCAGCATTTCCTGATGTGACTGTTTGGAATGTTCGGGTTTGTCAATGCGTACCAGCTCCACTTTTGAGAATTCGTGCAAGCGGTTCAAACCACGTACATCTTTGCCGTAAGATCCGGCTTCACGACGGAAACATTGGGTGTATGCGCAATTTTTGATAGGCAATTGTTTTTCGTCCAAAATCACGTCACGATAGATGTTGGTTACAGGGACTTCTGCGGTCGGGATCAGGTACAAATCGTCTACTTCGCAATGATACATTTGTCCTTCTTTGTCGGGGAGTTGTCCTGTTCCGTAACCGGATGCTGTGTTCACTACCGTCGGCGGCATGATTTCTTCGTAGCCGGAAGCGCGGGCTTCATCCAGGAAGAAATTGATTAATGCGCGTTGCAGACGTGCCCCTTTACCTTTATATACAGGAAAACCTGCCCCTGTGATTTTCACGCCCAGATCAAAGTCTATCAAATCGTATTTCTTGGCTAGTTCCCAATGGGGGAGTGCGTTCTTGGGAAGTTCGGTTTCCATACCGCCCATCTTTTCCACCACATTGTCTTCTGCGTTTGTACCTTCGGGCACACTGTCATAGGGGACATTGGGAATGGTGTAAAGCAGGTTGTTCATATCTTCTTGCGCCTTGTCCATTTCTGCCTGCAGGGTCTTGCTGGTCTCTTTGATTTCGGCTACACGCGCTTTAGCTGCTTCAGCGTCTTCTTTCTTTCCTTCTTTCATCAGTTGCCCGATGGATTTGGAGAGCGAGTTCACTTCTGCCAGGTTTTTATCTAATTGATTCTGTGTGCTACGTCGTTTGTCATTGAATGCAAGCACTTGTTCTATCGTTGCTTTTGCATCTGTAAAGTGCTTCTTTTCCAGTCCGCGGATTACTCCTTCCGTGTTGTCTGTAATTTGTTTAATGGTAAGCATATCTTTTCAGTCTTTTTTGATATTTCTTGAATTAATGGACAAAGATAGATAAAAAAATGGTAAGGTGTATGAGTTATCCGTTACTTTTGTTTCCGGATTAGAAAATGAGGAGTAAGAAAGATGAATTCTCCTGAGGTGGATGGCTCTTTAACTGGTCGGCTCTTATCTTCATTAAATATCGACTGCCTTTCTTTTTGTCGTCCGGATTGAGGGTAAGGTGTTAATATCCAAGGTGCTTTTAAAAAAAAGAAAAGCTCTTCAAGAGGATGAAGAGCTTTTAAATTTCTTATTTGTAACTGATTATGCTTCTACGGCAGGAACAACAGAAACAGATCTTCTATCATCACGACCTACTTTGAAACATACTGTACCATCTACTAAAGCGAAAAGAGTGTGATCGCGTCCCATACCGATGTTTTCACCTGGGTGGAATTCTGTACCTCTCTGACGAACGATGATGTTACCAGCTTTACAAGCCTGTCCACCGAATATCTTAACGCCTAATCTCTTACTTGCTGATTCACGGCCGTTCTTAGAACTACCTACACCTTTTTTATGTGCCATTTCTTCTTAAATTTTAAATGATTAAGCAATAACTTGTTTAATAGTTAACTCTGTAAACTGTTGACGATGACCGTTCAGTTTTCTATAACCTTTTCTTCTCTTCTTGTGGAATACGAGTACTTTGTCGCCTTTTACCAGCGGAGATACTACTTCACAAACTACTTTGGCACCTTCTACAGTAGGAGCACCTACAGTTACTGTTCCATTGTTATCTACCAACAAAACTTTCTCAAATTCAACAGTTGCGCCGTTTTCTGCGTTCTGAATGTGGTGTACAAACAGCTTTTTGCCTTCTTCAGCCTTGAACTGCTGACCGTTAATTTCTACAATTACGTACATCTTTTTATAATATTAAACGGTTTTCTCCGTAAGGTGGATTGCATCATTGCCCTCACTTTTCTACCTCTACGGACTAAATCGGGCACAAAATTACTATATTTATTTATATCGACAAAGAAAATCCACCTCTTTTTTCTTGTATTCAATGTTTTTTGTTTGTAATACATCGGGTGGAATGTATAAATGAGATTTGTCTGCCCCTGTTTTTAGTTGCCTCATTGTATAAAGTAGGCTGTCAATACAAGGATGCCTATAATGATGGAACAGACTAGTAACAGTCCTAAGAAACAATACCAAAACATGATTATCGTGCGGCAGAAACTTTTCCACCAGGAGAGTCCGAACAGTTGGCGGTAGTCCCAGACAAATAAGATGAAGATCACCTTGTAACTTAAATCAAAAATATCATTCAAATGTGCTTTTCCAGAAAATGTTTCTCTGGTTCGTAAGGATTGAATTTATGAATTAACGGGAGCAAAGAGAGGTCATCTAATATTTGCCGATGCGGGTAGGCTGTCAGTTCTTTACGAGTTGTCATACCATTGAGTACTCCTACAAAATCCACTTTGGCTGCTTGGGCGGTTTCAGCATCCACGGTGCTGTCACCGATGTAGAGTGTTTCGCTTTTCTGGCGATGCAACCGGCGTAGTGCCTTTTTTATACCTTGAGGGTCTGGCTTCGCTTTCTTCACGTCTTCTCCACCAATAATGATATCGAAAAAATCTTTCGGGAAATGTTGATCTACCATTTCGCGGATGCGAAAGCGGAATTTGGTGGAGATGATACCTATTTGGGCACCTTGGTTTTTCAGTGTTTCCAGTACGGTAACCGTTTCAGGAAAAAAGAAAGTGTTGACGGTCATATATGTGTCTGCTTCCTTTACATATTCTTTTTTATATTCGGTTAGTGTTTCGGGAGCAGTGATTCCGCTCAGGATACTGAATGAGTCTTCCAGTGTTTTCCCTATGGTGCGTTTTATGGCCTCATCACTGATGCCCGTATGTCCATGACGTTCCAGTACATTACGAAAACAAATGACGATGCCGCGTGAAGAATCGGCTAGTGTGTAATCAAAGTCAAAAAGGTATGTCGTGTATTTCATTTCGTATCAAATTAAATTCGTTTTAATGTGATGAAAATGTTGCCAGAAAGGACCTTGCGTCAAGGGCGGCCTCCACTTAACCAGTGTTTCCGGTAGTAATCTTCATTCAGGTTGCTGATTATCACCCCTTGACTGGTACTGGCATGAATAAATTTATTATTTTTCAAATAAATGCCTACATGACTGGCAATCCGTTTCTTTCTGCCGTTATGGAAGAATACTAGATCTCCTTCGCGCAGGTTTCTCTTATTTATTTTATGGCAATCTTTGGTGCGTTGGTCATCCGAGTTACGTTTCAGCTTTTTGTGATATACCTTTTTATATAAATGTGAGGTCAGCCCGGAGCAGTCCACTCCTCGTTTGCTGTTACCACCGCTACGGTAGGGAACTCCCAGCCATTCTGCTGATTCTACGTACAGTTGGTGATTGTCTTTCATGCCAATATCCATATTCAGACGTATGGAGGCACGTGCCAGTTCTTTGTAGTTATAACGTGGGGCAGCAGTACCGCATGAGTCCAACAATACTGCCAGCGTACTTAGTATCAGCAGATGGGAGAGTAATTTTTTCATTCTGTTACATTAAAATAGTCCTCCAATTCCTTTTCGGCGGAATTGTCTTTATTGTCAATATCTCGGATAATCTTTCCGCTTTCCAGTAAGACGATTCGCGGGCATATATCTACCGTGTGGTTCAGATTATGACTGGAAACCAGTATGGTGGCTCCGGTTTCTTCATTATAAGCTTTCAGTAGATGCTTGATAATAGACTGAGAACTGGGATCCAAGAAATTAAACGGCTCGTCTAAAATCAGTACCTGCGGTTTGTGCAGCATAGCCGAGATGATGCCTATTTTCTGTTTATTACCTGCCGAATAGTTACGAATCAACTTTTTTTGACCGATAACTTCGCTGTTCATAAAACGCTCAAATCCGGCGACACGTTCATCTACTTCTTCTTTCTTCAGTCCGTACATTTTTCCTACAAAGTAGAAATATTCTTCGGGGGTGAGATAATCTATCAGGAAACCTTCGTCAATAAAAGCGCCTGTTCTACTTTTCCATTCCTCGCTCCGGCTCACATCGATATCTCCGATATGCACACTGCCTCCGTCGGCTTTCAGTAAATCCAGCATCAAGCGGAACAGGGTAGTTTTTCCGGCTCCGTTATTACCCACCAGTCCCAACATGTCACCGCTTTGAATGGTGTAACTTTCTATATCTACGGCCACTTTCGGCCCAAAGTTCTTTTGTAATTGGTTTATTATGATATTCATACGCAATTCGTTTTAACGTGAGTCACGGAAGCCTTCCATATTTTCATAACGGCGCTTCATGAAACGGTTATAGATATTCTTTATCCAGAGGTTATGAGTAGCAATTAGTAGCAGTCCTATACCCATCATGACGATGCAGGCCGTATCCTGCTCAAAGAAAGCTGTCAGGGCTTTATTGATAATCAGGGGCAGGAAGAAGGCGCATGAGATGATGATGGTCTGAAACAGAGAGCTACCCCGATTGCTCCGCATGACATTGGCATTCAGCGGAAGTGTCTTTTTATTGTACACCGCCAGCTGTAGCATCATGGCAAATACGAATCCTGCTGTAAACAGCATATAGGATACAGCCATCAGGAAAGGAATCTTGCCTTTGGCTACAGGGATCATCATAATCAGAAAAGGGATGAATACGATGATGCAGTTCAGGTAATACTTGGCGCGGAGCAGGTTGTAAATAGACTCCTTGCGGCTCATGAGACCGTCCAGATAGTTGCCCTCGAAGGACATCACTTGCCCTAGAGTCATGATACTTAAAATGGCAAAATTGTATATGCAGATAAAGTTTATCATTCCTGTCCCGTCATATACGTCCGTAAAGGCAATCAATGCCGAAAAGGCAAACATGATGATAAATCCCATGCGGAACTGTGTTTTCACGGTCTTGTTACGTAAACACAACTTCAGTTCCAGACGCAGATATTCGCCTACGTCACCATAGTGGTCCAGAAACCTGTATTCGGATACATGCTTCATCTTGGTGTCTTCCACTTTAGCTATTTCATTATAGATGAAGTGTAGCTGTAGCTTTCGATTTACTAGCAGAAGCAGCAGAATAACTGCAATGACACCTAGAAAGGCGAGTATATTTCCTTCTATAAATCCTTCTCCTAGATTCATCATGAACGTGGAAACCGGATTCCCTTCCGGAATAAATTCAGCCGCAGCCAGTAATCCGTAGCCTCCGACAGGAAGGAGTATATAAAGTAGTTTTTCATTCAATAAAGTTTTGCATATCAGATACCAATAATTGTTCATCACCATCAGAAGCCAGATGCCGCACAGATAGCATAGAATGCCTATGAACCCGTAGAAACGAATTATTGTAAGCAGGGCAAAAGGTACGATTAGGAAAAACCAGAAGAAGTTGTAACTGCTGATGCCGGATTGTAGTAACAGGGTATCCACCAGCTTATTCTTCTTTATTGGCATAAGCAGATAGGGTTTGATTTCTTGCGACATGGCCGGTTGTAGCATGAAGCGTAGCAGAAAATCAAGTAGCAGAAGATAGACCAACCCCTGGTTCATGATGTGGTAAGGTTCCATGCTGGGGAAGATACCTTCAAAAGCAAAGGACAGCATGACCCCGATGAAGATGAGGTATGCTGCCCAAAATGCGACCATAAAGTAAATTAAAAACTTGGCAAAGCGGTTCCTGTCGAATGCAGGATTCCGCTTGGCTGCAAGTTTTTGATTCTGTCTTATAATAGAGAGAAGCATAGGCTTGAATGGGATTATTTTGTTTCTTCTGAAGTCATGCTTACTTCCACACGGTTGTTTTGATCCAGCAAGGCTTTGGTGAATTCTTGCAGATCTTTAGCGGTAATGCCGTTTATTGTGTTTTCATAGCCGGTGTTCATATCTGTCCCTTCCCAGAAATATTCACCCAGCATATTTACCCAATAACTATTTTCTTTGGCATTTTCCTTATATTTCTTCAGCATGAATTCCTTAACCTTG
Source organism: Phocaeicola sartorii JCM 17136 = DSM 21941 (assembly GCF_054653615.1). Classification (NCBI taxonomy): domain Bacteria; kingdom Pseudomonadati; phylum Bacteroidota; class Bacteroidia; order Bacteroidales; family Bacteroidaceae; genus Phocaeicola; species Phocaeicola sartorii. The sequence continues at coordinate 2,862,995 of NZ_BAAIFW010000005.1, read as the reverse complement.
TTCAAGTTTTCAGCAGATGGCCCTTCGTTGGCAAACTGGTTCAGCTCATTCAAAATGATATCTGTCATTTTCGCGCGTTTGGCAGGGTCTGTATCGAAGTAGATTTGCAGAACTGCTTTCTCTTTTGGATATTTGGTCAGACTGCCGAATGCGCTGACACCGTATGTCCCGCCTTCTTTTTCGCGTACGCTTTCAGTGTACATGATATTCAGTATTTGTGAAAGCATACTCATCATGATCTGGTTTCTCAGTGTGTATGCGCATTGTCCGTTGTTGATTACCAATACGGTGGCCTTAGGAGTTTCCAATTTTTTGTTGAAAATGTTCTTATAGTCACCTTGGCGCATTTCAATGTGGTTGTCACGGAATGTTTCCTTGCGGTTGACAGAGGGTAAAGCACCTAAATAGGTTGCAATCAGCGGCTCCACTTCTTCCGGTTTGATATTTCCTACAAAGATGAAAGTAAAGTCACTGGCATCTTTGAAACGGTCTTTGTACATCTCCATAATTTTGGCATAGTCAATCTTGTCCACCATGTCGGCTTTCATACGGATGGCACGCGGATGTCCCATATAGAGGGCCTTCTGCAGTGTATCCTGCAAGGCAGTCATCGGGTTGGCCTCTTGATTCGCCAAAGATGCTTGCAGACGGTTCTTGAATGAAGTGAAAGCATCATTGTCCATTCGTGGAGCTGTGAATGACAAATAGACTAATTGCATCAAGGTCTCAAAATCTTTGGGTGAGCAGCTTCCGTTCAATCCTTCTGTATTGCCACCGACAGAAGCGCTTACACTGGCTTTTTTACCTGCCAATACTTTTTCCAGATCAACATTGCTGAAGTTACCCAAGCCGCCGATACCTGCCACATCATTCATGACACTGATATTGATAATTTCATCATTCGGGAACAAGGAATTTCCACCCGGACTGAAAGCTCTCATTCTGATTTCGTCCGCTTTGAAGTCGGTTGACTTTAAGATAACGCGTACTCCATTAGACAGAGTCAGGACTGTAGAACCGAACGGGCCATTTTCTTTTTTTGTAACCTTTCCACCTTGAGGCATTTCAGAAATTAATGGCTCATCAGAAACTTTGTCTTCATAAGCAGTCAGCGTTTCTGCTTTTACTTTGTTGATTGCAGCCAAAACTTCTTCCTTGGACGGAACTTTCAATCCTTCCTTTTCGGGGAAGAATACGTTTACTACCAGATTACTGTCGGTAACCAATGCGGGGATCAGGCTGTTTATCATTTCCACGGACAGGTTGGGGACAATCTGATTCATGATGGCATATTCATTTTCGATACCTGGAATCGGCTCGTTGTCAATGAAGTGGCGTACATATTCATCCACGTATGAACCGTTTTTCACTTTGTTGCGTTCGTTGTATGCAGATTCCAGCATACGCAGATAATCGGCTTTGGCACGGGCATATTCGGATGCGGTAAAACCGAATTTATGTGCTCGTTCTATTTCGCGTACAATGGCGGTTATTGCACTGTCAATCCCGTCTTCTTTGCTCGCTACTATTCCTGTAAAGGCATCTTTTGTTTTGGAAACCAGATATTCCTGATCGCTGACTTGAGCGAAGATGAAAGGAGGATTGGCTGTTTGGGTTAGTTCATTTAGACGGGCGTTCAACATATTTTCTATCATGGATTTCATGTAGTTTACTACCAGATAATCCATGTTTCCCTTTTGTTCATTAGGAATCGCTTCATGTTTGTAGCATAAATAAGCTACCGGGTTTGCCTGTTCTTTGTCCGTTTCTACAGCTACAATCGTTTCCTTATTGTCGGGAACCTGGAAGTATTCTCGTTCTGCCGGATTCTCCGGCATTTTAATAGGAGAGAATATCTTTTTTATTTTTTCCTCAATTTTGTCCACATCTATGTCGCCTACTACGACAATACCCTGTTGGTCCGGACGATACCATTTTTCATAATAATCACGTAGTGCCTGATAAGGGAAATTGTCTATCACTTCCATTATGCCGATGGGAAGTCTGTAGGCATATTTACTTCCCGGATAAAGGGTAGGGAGGGCTTTTTCGTACATACGCATCATAGCGTTTGTGCTGGTACGCCATTCTTCATGAATTACACCGCGTTCGCTGTCTATTTCCTTAGGATCCAGTGTCAGGTCGTCGGCCCAGTCGTGTAGAATCAGCAAGCAGGAATCTACAACGCCGTCACGTATCACGGGAACATTGGAAATATTGTACACCGTTTCATCTATGCTGGTGTAAGCATTCAAGTTTTCACCGAATTTCACCCCTATGCTTTCCAGATATTGGATGAGGGCTTTGTCGGGAAAATTCTTAGTCCCGTTAAAGCACATGTGTTCCAAGAAGTGTGCTAGGCCACGCTGGTTGTCTTCTTCCAAGATGGAACCTACTTTTTGAGCGATGTAGAAATCGGCTCTTTTTTCGGGGAGTTCGTTGTGACGGATGTAATAAGTTAATCCGTTGTCCAATTTACCGATGCGGACGTTAGGGTCCGTAGGGATGGGAGGCATTTGCTGTTGTGCAAAGCCCACCGACACGCTGCCTAGAATGATCCAGGCAGCTGCCATCTTCCTTAGAAAATGTGTCATGGTGTTTGTTGTGGGGTTAGTTTATTTTTTATTATAATAAGTTGTTGGCAGATAGGTATCTTTCTGCTTCTATGGCAGCTTTACAGCCGCTTCCGGCAGCAGTGATGGCCTGACGGTAATGCGGGTCTGCCACATCACCGGCAGCGAACACACCGGGAACTTTCGTACGCGGAGTACCCTCTTCTGTAATAATGTAGCCTACTTCGTCTGTGTCCAAATAATCTTTGAAGATGTCCGAATTGGGTTTATGGCCGATAGCTAGGAAGAATCCGTCGATAGGCAAATCATAACGTTCTTCGTCGGATTCGCCCTGACGTTTTACCAAGTGAACGCCCTCTACGCCATTCTCTCCGTATAAGCCGACGGCATTGTGTTCGAACAATACCTTGATGTTAGGATGGTTTATTACACGTGCTTGCATGATTTTGGATGCACGTAAGAACGGTTTACGGACAATCAGGTAAACCTGTTTGGCCAGTCCGGCCAGGTAGATGGCCTCTTCGCAAGCTGTGTCACCTCCACCTACTACAGCTACGGTTTTCTTGCGATAGAAGAAACCGTCGCAGGTAGCACAGGCGCTTACACCCATTCCGGCATATTTCTGTTCGTCTTCCAAACCTAGATATTTGGCGGTGGCGCCTGTGGATATAATTACGGTTTCTGCCTCAATCACTTTTTCGTCATCAATGGTGATGTGGTAAGGACGTTTGCTCAGGTCGGCAGAAGTTGCAATACCGTTGCGGATATCCGCTCCGAAGCGTTCTGCTTGTTTGCGCAAATCCTCCATCAGCTGGGTGCCGCTGATACCTTCGGGATACCCGGGGAAGTTTTCTACTTCGGTAGTGATGGTCAACTGGCCTCCGGGCTGTAAACCTTCATATAGGACCGGAGCAATGTTAGCGCGTCCTGTATAAATGGCGGCGGTGTAGCCGGCAGGACCTGAGCCGATGATAAGGCATTTAACTTTTTCTGTACTCATAATACTTATTTCTTTACTTCGTTTAATTTTATGAATATTTATCTCTTTATCTTGATTCTTACTTCTTATCGTAGGTCTATCACTTCGGCGTTTGGAAATTTCTTTTTATCAAACTTGAACATCGCGTTGTCCAGCGGTTGGTTGGTCTGGTAAGAAGTGACTATAATTTCGTTTGCCGATTTGTTGCTTTGCTCCACTTTAATATACAGAGGCTGATATGTTTGGGAAACAAACAAAGTGATGGAGGTGATATCCTGTATCTTTTCAGGAGTCAGTATCACTTCGAATCCTTGTCTGCCGTTACGGCTTTTTGCCCCCGCATACTTATAATTATATCCGTTTTTGTAAATGGACAACAGTGCGTATGGGTTGATGGTTTGTAATTCTTCCGGGGTAGGATTGCTCACATTCACTTCTTCGCTGCTTTCTAGATAACTCCATTGTGTTTTTCCGTCAAACCAGCTTTGTATGCCACCACTGTTCAGATAGAACTGGTTACCTTTTAACAGTAAAGTCCCATTGCCTGTTCCCCCAAAGGTGGCACGGATGCCTCCGGCCTGTTGCAGGGCATTGGCGGTTTTGTCCAGTATCTCCCGTGCCTGTTTGTCCTTTTGTGCAGACAGGCTGACCGAAAGGAAAAGAATAAATACCAATAAATATGCTCTTTTCATTTTAATCATATCTTTATTAAACAATTTATAGTTGCAGATTGTTCAATTTCATTTCCAAGTCTGTTTCGTCCATACAGAGCACGTCACGCGCTTTGCTTCCTTGGGTGGGGCCTACGATTCCTGCTTTTTCCAGTTGGTCCATGATTCGTCCCGCACGGTTATAACCGATAGAGAACTTGCGTTGGATCAACGAGGTAGAGCCTTGTTGATGAATCACTACCAGTCTGGCTGCATCTTCGAACATAGGGTCTAACCGGTTCATGTCCACTTCTCCAACGCTGCTTTCACTTTCCTCGCCTACATATTCGGGCAACATAAATGCGGTAGTATATCCTTGCTGTTTACTGATGTAATTGGCTATTTTCTCTACTTCGGGGGTGTCCACGAAAGCACATTGCACACGTACCGGGTCATTACCTTGTAGGTAAAGCATATCTCCCTTACCAATCAGTTGTTGTGCTCCCGAACGATCCAGAATGGTACGTGAATCCATCATGGCGGCTACTCGGAAGGCAACACGTGCCGGGAAGTTGGCTTTGATGGTACCGGTGATAATGTTCGTTGTCGGACGCTGGGTTGCGATAATGGCATGTATACCTACCGCACGCGCCAACTGGGCGATACGGCAGATAGGCAGTTCCACTTCCTTGCCCGCAGTCATAATCAGGTCACCGAACTCATCAATGATAATTACTATGTAAGGCATGAAGCGATGGCCTTTTTCTGGATTCAACTGTCGGTTGATGAATTTTGCGTTATATTCTTTAATATTACGGCAACCAGCTTTACGCAGCAAGTCGTATCGGCTGTCCATCTCTATACAGAGTGAGTTCAAGGTTTGTACCACTTTGGTAACATCGGTGATAATTGCGTCTTCTCCATCGGGCAGTTTGGCCAAAAAATGCTTCTCAATCGGAGCATAGATGGCGAACTCCACCTTTTTGGGGTCCACAATTACAAATTTAAGTTCTGCCGGGTGTTTCTTATATAATAAGGAGGTCACGATAGCATTCAATCCCACGGATTTACCTTGTCCGGTAGCACCGGCTACCAGCATGTGGGGAGCTTTTGCCAAGTCCACCATAAAGACTTCGTTGGTGATGGTCTTGCCTAATGCCACAGGCAGTTCGTATGTGGTCTCTTGGAACTTTTTGCTATTCAGAATGGATTTCATCGGTACAATACGCGGATTGGCATTCGGAACCTCAATACCGATAGTACCTTTGCCCGGTATCGGAGCGATGATACGGATACCCAGTGCCGACAAGCTTAATGCGATATCATCCTCCAAGTTTCTGATTTTCGAGATGCGTACTCCTTCTGCCGGAGTGATTTCGTATAATGTGATGGTAGGGCCTACACTTGCCTTGATAGAACTGATTTCGATTCCAAAACTACGCAACACCTTGATGATGCGGTCTTTGTTGGCATTTTGCTCTTCCATGTCAATATTGGGACCATCATCTTCGTATTCATTTAGCAGATCCAGACTTGGGAATTTGTAGTTTTCCAAATCCAGACGAGGATTGTATGGTGGAAGTACGGGACCTTTGTACGCCTCGTCTTCTTCATTTGTCTCTTCACTGATTGAAAAATCAGGTTCATCTGTATTTTCTGCTTCCTCTTCTTCGTTTGCGTAGGCAGGCTCCTGTACCATTTCCGGTTCGGTGGCCTGCTCGTTTTCAAAAGGGAAAGGCACCTGTTCTTCCGCGTCTTCCTCATTCTTTGCCGGTTGCTCTAGTTCGAAATCTACAATAGCGGGGCCGGGGTTAGAGAATTCTTTCTTGGCCTCTTCCTTTCGGAAAGTTTCTTTAACCGGGCTCTCTTTGGCTGTAGGAGCTGTTTGTTCCTCTTTTTTCTTTCGTCTGAAATTGGGGCGCAACGCTTTACGGATCACCAGTATGGTTTCGTTACTTAAATAGATAAAGAACAAAAGTGCTGCAATGAACAGTAATAGTCCCAAGCCTGGAATACCAATCTGTGAAATCAGCCAGTTGCTGACATTGTGTCCATGCAATCCGCCCGGGTAGATAAAACTATCACCAAAGGTGCCGTCGAAAATGAATCCCAATGTGATAGAGAACCAGATGAGCAGGATAGAGCAGGACATAAACCATTTCCAGATGCGGAACTGGTAAGCCCTCATTAATTTCATACCCACTACCGCCAGAAATAAGATGATAAAATAGGCGGCTAAGCCGAAACATTCGTTTATAAGGAATTCGGCAAGTTGTGCACCGCGTGCTCCCGCGTAGTTCTTTACATGATTGGCAGTCTGCATCAGTTCACCCGGCTGCTGGTTATCCAAAATACTCTGGTCGGCGGCTCCTGTGAAGAAGAAAGAGGTAAATGCCAGCAGCAGATAAACTGCAAAAATTACACTGATCAATCCGATAACAAAATGTGTTGTTTCATTCTTGAAAAAAGCGGAGAATCGTTTGGTAGATACCTTTTTAGGTTCTGTCTCCTTATCTGATTTTTTCTTTGCCATAGGTCTTCGTTCTATTTATTATTTCGCAAATGTACATGAAAAACATTAATTATTGCCTTATTTAATCTCTTTTTTCTTAACTTTGCGATTCAATTTTAATGTTTATGGAAAAGTACAGTCAGGTGATATTTGACAAAAATACAGTAGAGTTTGTGACGGTGGCCGCTGAATATTGTGGCTTTCTGGAACGTGTCCGTGATATGAAACGCTATGATTTTGTAGATACTGCCTTAAAAATACTTCCGCTGCTTTATTTGAAAGCGACTTTGTTGCCTCCGTGTGAGCCGATAGGAGAGGACGAGCCCGAAACTTTCGTTACTGAAGAAGATTATGAACTGATACGTAGGACTGTAGCCGCCGTGTTAGGGGCTAAGGACGATTATTTGGAAGTGTTCCTTCCGGATATGGCATACAGTGACACGCCCATCAAGAAATGTATTTCGGAGGATTTGGCGGATATTTATCAGGATTTGAAGGACTTTATCGGGGTGTTCCAATTGGGGCTGAATGAAACGATGAACGACTCGTTAGTGGTCTGCAAGGAACATTTCAGAGAGTTTTGGGGGCAGCGTCTGGTAAACACCATGCGCGCTTTGCACGATGTAAAGTACAGTGCTGCCGATGATGACGAGGAGGAAGATATGGAAGATGAGAATTCATTATTATGAAACAAATAAAAAGAACGATTACTAAAGCCGAGATAGCAGCGATGCCCAAGGTGCTTTTTCCGGGACGCATTTTCGTGATTTATACCGAGAGTGAGGCCGAGAAAGCGGTAGCCTACCTGAAAGATCAGCGAATAGTGGGGGTGGATACGGAAACACGCCCTTCTTTTAAACGTGGTACTACCCATAAGGTGGCGTTGTTGCAAATATCTACGCAAGATACCTGTTTCTTGTTCCGTCTGAACCGGATAGGTATGCCCGATTCTCTGCAAGAGTTTTTGATGAGTGATACCTTGAAGATAGGTTTGTCGCTAAAAGATGATTTTAACTCGTTGCGGAAGCGTGAGGATGTGCATCCCGATCGGGGGAACTGGATAGAGCTGCAGGATTATGTAGGAAGATTCGGCATAGCTGACCGGAGTTTGCAAAAAATCTTCGCCAATTTGTTTGGTCAGAAGATTTCGAAAAGCCAGCGTCTTTCCAACTGGGAGGCGGAGGTGCTCAGTGAGGGGCAGAAACTATATGCAGCCACAGATGCTTGGGCTTGTGTGGAAATTTACAATTGCCTGACGGAATTGGAACGTACGGGCAGTTATGAGATAACAGAGGAAGAACCAATAGAAACAACAGTAAATACAAATGGCTTATAAGAAAGTATACCTGAAACCGGGCAAGGAAGAGTCGTTAAAGCGTTTTCATCCATGGGTGTTCTCCGGAGCTATCCAGCGCATAGAGGGAGAACCCGAAGAAGGCGAGATAGTGAATGTGTACACCTCGAAGAAAGAGTTTATAGCTTGCGGGCATTTCCAGATAGGAAGTATTGCCGTGCGCGTGCTCTCTTTCAAGGAGGATGAGATTGATCATGAATTCTGGAAGCATAAACTGGAAGTGGCATACGATTTGCGCCACAGCCTGGGGCTGGCCGGTAATCCTGTGAACAATACTTACCGCCTGGTTCATGGCGAAGGGGATAACTTGCCGGGGTTGATCATTGATGTATATGATCATACAGCCGTAATGCAGGCACATTCGGCCGGAATGCATGTTTACCGCATGGAGATAGCCGATGCCTTATCCGAGGTGATGGGGGATGTGGTCCGGAACATTTATTATAAATCGGAAACCACATTACCTTTCAAGGCGGATTTGGGACCGGAGAATGGTTTCATCAAAGGAGGAAGTCCTGAAAACATAGCGATGGAATACGGCTTGAAATTTCATGTGGACTGGCTGAAAGGTCAGAAAACAGGTTTCTTTGTGGATCAGCGTGAGAACCGCCATTTGTTGGAGCGTTATGCCAAAGGGCGTAATGTGTTGAATATGTTTTGTTACACAGGGGGATTCTCTTTCTATGCCATGCGCGGAGGGGCGAACTTGGTACATTCTGTAGACAGTTCTTCGAAAGCGATTGATCTTACCAATATGAATGTGGAGCTGAACTTTCCGGGTGATACTCGCCACAAGGCTTATGCCGAGGATGCTTTTAAATATCTGGACCGTATGGGAGACCAATATGATTTGATAATTCTTGACCCTCCTGCATTTGCCAAGCACAAGGATGCTCTCCGCAATGCACTGCGTGGCTATACAAAACTAAATGCTAAAGCATTTGAGAAAATCAAACCGGGAGGCATTCTGTTTACTTTCTCTTGCTCGCAGGTCGTGGATAAGATGAGTTTCCGTAATGCGGTATTTACAGCCGCCGCACAAAGTGGACGTAGTGTGCGTATTCTGCATCAATTGACTCAGCCGGGAGATCATCCCGTAAATATTTACCATCCTGAAGGAGAATATTTGAAAGGGCTGGTACTGTATGTGGAATAATTCGATTGATTTGTATTATCATATATAATATAAAGGCGTTTTTGCAGGATTTGAAACTGTAAAAGCGCCTTTAAAGTTTAAATGATGTTAATCGAAAGCAAATAATTGTAGCTTTATTATGTTTGATAACATAAAACCGTTTATCTTTGCACTGTGTTTTTCATGGTATTAGATTTAAGGTTAATGAAGATTGGGTGTCTGGGATAGATACCCTTCTTTTTTATATAGTCTATAGACCGTTTTTCAAGTTTCTTTTTCCCGAAAGAAAGATTTGCTCTGTTTTTTTCTTCCACTCCTTATATTTTCTCTTTTTGGGTAATAGCCCTATGTTCACTTTTCCGTTTCTATCCATGATATAAAGATACGTGGGAGAATAAAAGACGGTATGGAAACAGGAGTTTTTTCTGAAAAGAGATGTGAAATAGAAGATAATTGTCTACATTTGTTAGGTTAAAACAAAATAGATGAGAAACATGAGAAAACAACTTTATGCAACATTGGTTTGCTTTCTTTTAACTGCCGCCACAGCTTACGGGCAGGGGTGGAAACCTTATGAGGAAGTTGCGAAAGGAGAAGCGTATGCCAAGTTTGACTGTGTGGCGTTGCTGGACAGTACGTCGGTGTCGGTGCAACCGACAGGGCAGGGATCATTTGCCGTATGTAAGGTTATCAAGGTGCAGACTCCTAAAGGAGCTATAGCCAACCGGGTGATTAAATATGATTATGATCCGTTGACGGCCCATGCCGAATTCAAACGTGTTACGATATATCATGCTGACGGGCAGATTGATGAGGTGGATGTGAAGAAAACCTGTGACTATGCGGCTCCGGCCCGTGCTATTTATTGGGGAGCACGACAGATTATGATAGAAGTGGGGGCTTTGAATCCCGATGATGTCATAGATTATGAAATAGCGAAAAAGGGCTTTACATACGCTTTGCTAGGGGCTGTTCCTGAGGATGATTCCCGGTTCATACCTCCCATGCATGGCCAGTTCTATGACATTGTCCCATTTTGGAGCAGTGAGCCTACCGTGCGTAAAGTGTACAAGGTCAGTATTCCTATGGACAAAGAGATGCAATTTCAATTCTATCAAGGAGAATGTGCATCATCCATGCGTTATGAAGACGGACGGAAAGCTTACACTTTCGCTATGGAGGACATGATGCCTTTCCGGCGGGAGCCGAATATGGTGGACTTGTTTGATGCAGCCCCTAAACTGATGATGTCTTCTACTTCTCATTGGAAAGACAAGTCTTTGTGGTTCAATAAAGTAAATGAAGACTATGGAAGCTTTGCTCCACTGCCCGAAGCGCAGAAGAAAGTGGACGAATTGATAAAAGGAAAGAAAACCGAAATGGAGAAAATAGCTGTACTGACCCATTGGGTGGCGGATAATATACGTTATGCAGGTATCTCTATGGGAAAAGGCGAGGGCTATACATTACATAATACTAAAATGAATTATACGGATCGCTGCGGCGTGTGTAAAGATATAGCAGGAACCTTAGTTTCTTTTCTGCGCATGGCGGGTTTTGAGGCCTATCCGGCCATGACAATGGCGGGCAGTCGTGTCGAAAGTATTCCTGCCGATCATTTCAATCATTGTGTGGCTGTGGTGAAACTTGCTGATGGAACTTACATGCCGCTAGACCCTACGTGGGTTCCTTTCTGTCGTGAATTATGGAGTAGCGCCGAACAACAGCAGAATTATCTGCCCGGTGTTCCCGAAGGTTCTGACCTCTGCCTGACTCCTGTTTCTGCTCCGGAAAATCACTATGTACGCATTAAGGCGGACAACCGTTTGGATGCTAATGGTACTTTGCGTGGTACATTTACCATTCAAGCCGAGGGGCAGAGTGACAGCAATATACGCAGCATTTTCACAAGGGGCTTTCAGAGCCAGTGGCGTGTGACTATGGAAAGACAACTGCTGGCTGTTTCTCCTAAAGCCAGATTGCTGAGTGTGGATTATGGCAAGAATCCTAAAGATTATCAAGCTGCTCCTATCCAAATCACTTTCCGCTATGAGATTCCGGATTATGCTATGAAAGGGGAGAAAGAAATGTTGTTCAAACCTTTGGTTATGAATAATCTTTATAGCCAGGTGCGTTCTTATCTACGGATTAATACAGAGGTGAAGGAACGGAAGTATGGTTTTAAAGATGCCTGCTCCCGTTTGGTGGAATTGGATGAAACCATTCAATTGCCATCGGGTTATACGCTGATCAATGAGTCAAAGGAGGATGCCGTGCAGGGGACGGGAGCCGATTTTGCGGGCTCACTTCTGCAAAAAGGAAACCGGGTGGTTCTGCATAACCGTCTGGCTTTGAAAAAACGTGTGTACGAAGCGTCGGATTGGGATAGCTTCCGTAAAGCGGTGGAAGCCCATAAGGCATACGGTGATTATTTGGTGATTAAAAAGTAAAGTGATATGAAAAAGATTTATTATATATATGTATGCTTGGGAGTGTTGTTACTGACAGCTCTTCCGGTAAAAGCGGCTTCTGAAGCGGAGTTCGGAAAGTTAGCTAAAACTTACACATTGCATAAGGACGGTAGTCAGGAAATGCGGATATATAAGGAGTTGACTTTGTTTACACATACAGCGATGAATGGCTTGTATGGTGAAAGTTTCATTGTTTATAATCCGGCCTATCAGGAATTGAAGATACATGAGTCTTATACTCGTCAGAAAGATGGGACTATAGTAAAGACTCCCGGAAATGCATTTGTAGAGGTCCTTCCTGCAACTGCGGCTGATGCCCCTGCCTATAATGGACTGAAAGAGATGGTGGTGGTACATACGGGACTGGAGTTGGGAGCGACTATTTGTTTGGATTACTCAGTTGTTACACGTCCCGGTTATTTGTCCGGGCTGGATGTATATGTGCCGGTAGAGGAGTTGTCTCCCATCAAAGAATATATCTGTAGTGTGTCGGTTCCGGAGGATAAGCCTTTGAATTATGCATTGGTAAACGGAAAAGTTGCGCCGGTAGTAAAAAATGAGAATGGAAATAAAGTCGTCACTTGGACACTGAAGAATATTCCTGCTTGTTATCCTGTGGAAAGTACTTCAGCTTTATCAGGAAATATACCGGTTATTCTGGCAAATACGTATCCGTCGATGACCGATGCTTTGAAAGTGCTGAAGTCTCAATTTACGGCAGCTCATGAAAAAGAGGTCATGACTTTGGCACAAAAATTATTGCAAGGGAAAAATGTGGATGAACAGGAGGTTGTCTTGATGAACTATGTACATGGGTTGGGCACGTCTCGGTTATCTTTGCCTGAAACGGGGTACCGGATTCGTCCGGCGACTGAAGTAATCCGTACTGCGTATGGTACGGAAGCGGAAAAGATAAATCTGCTTGCAGGATTGTTGCAGGCGGCAGGATTACAAGGTGAAGTGAAAGTTGCATATAGTGTGAAAGCGCCGGATAATTGTTTGGGCTTAAGTGCTATAAGTCAGTTGTTTCTAGATTCTTCTGTCATAGCGGGCAGACAGGAATATCAACCTGTCCACACGTTGGATGGTGAAAAGGCGGTTTTGGAGGTGAAAAATAAATCGGTTCATGAAACGGATACGGTAACGGTCACTTCTGAAACAGGGAAAACATTGGCAGGTGGCTATCGTCTGATAACACTGCCTCATGCTAAAACCGGAATAGCCATGAATGGTTATGGTTCTGGAAATACAGAACGTACTACGAATCTGTTGCTCCCTGGTATGACGGATGAGACCTATATTTGTGTAGTAAATGTTCCGTCGGATATGCAGGTATGTACTCCGCAAAAGGCAAAAGAAATAACCAATGCGGTAGGGAAATTGAAAATAACCGTACATACTACAGGGGATAAGACGGAAGTGACCCGTTCGTTGCAACTGGACAAACAATTGATAACTCCCGCCGATTATGCGGATTTTCATCGGCTGATGTCCGAATGGGAGGATAGTCATCATACTACCTTATTGCTGAAAGAGAAGAAGTAATCGGGTAAAAATTGGTTGAAATAGTTGAAAAGTTGGTCACCCCTTGAAAAAGGGAAGGCCGACTTTTCTTATTTTCCATCGGAGGATTTACATTTGTGGTAATTTAAAACCTATAAAATGAATGATATGAACGGAAAACATGGTATAGTTTGTATAGGCTTGTTGATGATGCTCTCTTCTTGTCACACCAGCAAGCAAATTACTGCTTCAGGATTACAACGGAAGGACTTTCAGACAGAAGTGAATGGGCAGCATACCGATTTATTTACATTGAGCAACAAGAAGGGAATGGAGGTCTGCATCACGAACTATGGGGCGAGGGTGGTTTCCATCCTTGTACCCGACAGAAATGGAAAACGGGAGGATGTGGTGTGCGGATTTCCCACGATTGGTGCATATATGGAGCAACGGCAGAATTTTGGTTCCACGGTGGGACGTTATATAGGACGTATCCTGAATGCGCGTTTTACACTGGACGGAGTAGAGTATAAGCTGATCCCTAATAATGGGAAGTCCGGGCATATATCACATGGAGGGAATCCTGGTTTTGCCGATAGAATATGGAAAGTGGAACAGGCAGATACACATACGGTTCGTCTGTCTTATCTCTCTCCTGATGGAGAAAATGGTTTTCCCGGAAATCTGAAAGTAACGTTGGTCTATCGCCTTGGTGAGGATGATAATGTGTTGGATTTGAAATACGAGGCAACTACGGATGCGCCCACGGTACTTAATCTTTCTCATCATTCTTTTTTCAATATCTCGGGAGATTTTACGAAAAGTGTGGAGGACCAGCAACTTTGGGTAGATGCGGATCGCTTTACTCCATACGATGATAAGAAATGTGTCACAGGAAAATATCTTCCGGTGGCCGGTACTCCCCTTGATTTCCGGATGCCGCATACTATCGGAGAACATATAGATGCGGATTATCCCCAATTGAAGGTCGTAAACGGATATGACCATACTTGGGAGTTGAATACGAAAGGAGATGATACAAAGCCGGCTGCCTGGGTGTATGATCCGGCAAGCGGGCGTAAGATGGAGATCTTCACCACCGAGCCAGGAATACAAATTTATACCGGTAATGGACTGAAAGGAAAAATGACAGGTAAGGGGGGGGTAGCTTATCCTTTCCGTTCAGCGGTATGTTTTGAAACGATGCATTTTCAAGATAGCCCCAATCAACCGGGATTCCCTAGTACAGTGCTCCGGCCGGGAGAGGTTTTTCGTAGTCATACGGTTTATAAATTTGAATAATTTGCCGACAGGATAATTTGTTAATTATCAGTGTTATGTATTGTCCGTGCGGACTCTTGGAATATTAGCAAATAGGCCTGTCAACAAATTATTTTTTATTTTGATGTAACGTTTCCCTACCTCTATGTGTCATACTAGTGAACATGGAACAAAATAAATTTGAAATAGAGGCAAAACGAATGCGGCCGGCTTTGCTAAGAATGGCCATCCGTTATCTGGAAGACTCCGACGAGGCAGAAGATGTGGTGCAGGATGCATTGCTGAAACTTTGGTTTCTTCGTGACCGTCTGGATCAATACCGCAGCGTGGATGCATTGGCCATTGTCATAACCAAGCATTTGTGCATCAATCGTCTGCGAGGTATCCGGATAGAAAAGGTCGGTTTGGAGCAAGGCATCAGCATTGGTGGAAGTGAAAACCCTGAAATGAAACTGGTAGAGGAAGAGAATATGCAGGAGATACTGGAAGTCATAAGTACTTTACCTGACTTGCAGCAGTCTATTCTCCGCATGAAGCACCTGGAAGGTTTCGAAGTAGAGGAGATAGCCCGTCTCACAGGAAGTACGTCGGTGGCGGTACGAACCAATTTGTCGAGAGCTAGAAAAAGAGTAAAAGAACAATTTATGATACACAGTAAGGTATGGAATTAGATAAGAGGAATATAGAAGAATACATTAACCGTTTCTTGGAAGGGGAGACTACGAATGCCGAGGAGCAGGCTATTTATCGCTTCTTCCATACAGGGAACGTACCTTTTCATCTGATGGAATATGCTCCGATGTTTGCCTGGTATGAGGGGGGCATGCAGGGAGAACCGGGTACATTGCAGACAGACGGACAGGAGGAGATTGCCGGAGGAAAGAAATCGGAAAAGGTGCCGCCGGCTGGAAAAGAAGGCTTTTATCAGCATATCCCGATAGCTGTCTGGAGTGCTGGTATAGCGGCAATGATGGTCATTGCGCTGGGGTTAGGCTTGATTTTCTATTCGGAAAACCAAGCAGGCGGAAGTGGTGAATGGTCGTGTTACGAAGGTAGTTATGTGGAAGTGGGAGGCAAGCGCATTTCGGATGTGAGACAGATTATGCCTTGTATTATTGAAACCTTGGAAAAGGCGGAACGGGTGGAGAAACTGGCTCAGGAGCGGGTGGACGAAATTCGTCGTTCCGAGAAAGAGATAGAAGCAAAGGAATTATTGGTAAGTGAATAAAAAAACATAAAGAATAAAATATGAAAACAAGATTTATTTTAGGAAGTACATTGGTGGTTTTTTTACTGCTGTGTGGTGGAACAAGCAAGGTTATGGCCCAGAAGAATATTGATAAAATGGCGGCTGAACTGGAGAAACGGGACGATGTGGCAATCAACTCTGTAACGAAGCGTGACTCTAAAACCCGCAAAGTGGTGAAGGTGGTGAAAAGTTTCTCGTTAAAGGATGAGAAGATAGGCGCAAGATTGATTGAGGCTTTCGAAAAGGATGAGGAGTATGCCGAAACCGCCATTAAAGACATGCCGAAGGGAAGGGGTAAGGCGCAGAAAGCAAATTTTACGTTCATCTATAAGATGGATAATGAGAAACGTACTTATACCCTTACTGTTAATGAGAGTGGCAATGTAAGCATGACGGTCATTATCAGTCCGATGAAGGATGGAAAGGAAGTGTATTCTGTTGTCCTCGATTCGGAAGAATGGGGTTCGTTCAATGAGCAGATGGCTGAATTGGGGAATAACCTGAGGGAGTCTGGCATAGAGATGCGCCAAATGAACCGGAAGGAAATGGAGAAGATGCAGGAAGACATTCGTCAGTCCTTGAAAGGATTGGATGCTTATGTCATAGCCGAATAGATAATGAAACTATTTTTTCACGAACACAAGATAATAAAATACTCTCTTTTAGTTAGATTAAAGCAAATTGTGGAGTTATGACCCTTAATATAAGAAAAAGTTGTATGTGAATGAAATGCATCATTCGACATACAACTTTTCCCGAAATTTCTAAAAAAAGGATTGGTTGCTAAAAAAGATCACTTTTTCAGTGCCCTCGCCTGTTTGCGCACCTTCTTTTTTTACTAAATTTTCCAGCCGAAAGCTTCTGCCACAGCCGGAAACACAATCTTACCGTCTACAATATTCAAGCCGTTTTTCAATCCTGGATCGCTTTCGCAAGCTTTTTCCCAACCTAGATCTGCCAGCTTGACGGCGTATGGCAGTGTAGCATTGGTCAGTGCCAAAGTGGAAGTGCAGGGCACAGCGCCCGGAATATTTGCCACACAATAATGAATGATACCGTCCACTTCATAAATAGGATCGGCATGTGTCGTGGGATGGGATGTTTCGAAACACCCTCCTTGGTCAATGGCCACATCTACCAGTACGGTGCCTTTCTTCATCAATTTCAGCATGGGGCGTGTGATGAGGTGGGGAGCCTTGGCTCCTGGAATAAGAACTGCCCCGATTACCAAATCGGTAACAGGCAGTTCTTGTTCTATATTGTGACCGGACGAGAATAACGTCTTTACATTTTTGGGCATGAACTCACTCAACTGGCGCAGACGGGGCAAAGATATGTCACAGATTGTGACATCAGCTCCCAGTCCGGCGGCCATTAATGCAGCGCTGGTTCCTACAATGCCACCGCCTAATACTAGTACTTTGGCTGGTTTGACACCGGGAACTCCTCCTAGCAAGATGCCACGTCCTCCCTGAGGCTTTTCCAAAAAACGTGCTCCTTCTTGAGTGGACATCCGTCCCGCCACTTCACTCATGGGAATCAGCAGAGGCAGTCCTCCTTGCCGGTCGGTTACAGTTTCGTAAGCCAGACACACAGAACCACTACGCATCATCGCTTCCGTCAGTTCCTTGTCACAGGCAAAGTGGAAGTATGTAAACACCAGTTGGCCCTTACGTATCAGATTATATTCGCATTCGATGGGTTCCTTGACTTTTATAATCATGTCAGCAATGGCGTACACATCTTCTATAGTAGGAAGAATACGCGCTCCGACTTTCTCATACTCTTCGTCAGAAAATCCGCTGTTTATACCTGCGGTGTGTTGTACATACACCGTGTGACCTCTCTGTACCAACTCGTGTGCTCCTGCAGGGGTTAACGATACACGATTCTCGTTGTTTTTGATTTCTTTAGGAATTCCTACTATCATAATCGTCAGATTTAAGGGGTTTGACTGCCTCAAAGATAGCAAAATGTCAGAAAAGTAGGTCTGGTATGGATCTGTTTTTTTTGTCATAAATGTATGTTTAGCAACACTGTTTTAAGGGATATTCTGTTTTTTATTTGTAAGTTTGCGGAGGAATTCAATTTTTTGGTGATGAATCTCCATAAAAATAAAGAAATGGCATTACGAGATTATATAATGATATTAGCCTTGGGTGGTGTGCTCGCTGTGCAGGCACAGGAAGAACCGGCGGCTCCTGTATTCCGTCCTCCTTTTGATTTTCCGCTTACGCTGAGCGGTAATTTTGGTGAATTACGTTCTAATCACTTTCATGGAGGGGTGGACTTTAAAACCCAGGGGGAAGTGGGAAAACCTGTTCATTGCATTGCCGACGGCTATGTGAGCCGTGTGTCGGTTACCCCCGGCGGATATGGGCAGGCTATCTATATTATTCATCCCAATGGATATACTTCTGTATATGGGCATGTGTTGAAATTTGCTCCGGCTGTGGCGGAATTAGTGGAGGAATACCAATATGAGCATGAGACTTTTGCTGTGGATTTGGAATTCGAACCTCATCAGATCAGTTTCAAGGCCGGAGAGATCATTGCTTTAAGCGGTAATGAAGGGTATTCTTTCGGGCCGCATCTGCACATGGAGATACGCCGTACGGATACCGGTGAATTGATAGATCCTTTACAGTTCTATACCGATAAAATTAAAGATACTACTCCGCCACGTGCGTCAATGATTATGCTTTATCCGCAGCGGGGAGCTGGGGTTGTGGAAGGTTCACAAAGAAAAAAGTCCATCCCTGTCGCCTCTTTGGGACAGCCGGTTTCCGCCTGGGGGGAAATAGCCGCCGGTATTAAGGCATACGACTATATGGATGGTACACATAATAATTATGGTGTGCGTTCCGTAGTACTTTATGTGGATACGACAGAAGTTTTTCGCAGCACGGTGGATGGCGTTTTGCCTGAAGAGAACCGGATGATTAATGCCTGGACGGATTATGAGGAGAATGTAAAGAGGCATAATTGGGTGATGCGCTCACAAATCCTTCCCGGAAGCCGTCTGCGCATGTTACAGGCTGACGATAAGGGAGGGGTGATTACGATTGATGAAGAGCGTGATTATCATTTTCGCTATGAATTGGCTGATTTATATGGTAATAAATCGACTTATCGTTTTGTTGTGCGTGGCCGTAGGCAGCCGATAGAGGAATATCATCCGCAGGTGAGATATTATTTGGCCTGGAATAAAGGGAATGTGGTTCAGGAACCGGGTATGGAACTGGTTATCCCCCGGGGGATGTTGTATGAGGATGTGGCATTGAACTGTCAGGTGGTTAAAGATACAGCCGCAATTTCTTACGAATATCAGTTGCATGATGAGCCGGTGGCTTTGCAGGCCGGATGTACGCTGATGATCGGGGTACGTCATCTTCCTGTGGAGGATACGTCGAAATATTATGTAGCCCGCAAGTGGGGAAATAGGACGGGATCAGCGGGAGGAACTTATGAGAATGGTTGGATGAAGACTTCCATTCGTGAATTGGGAACCTATACTGTAGCGGTAGATACTTTGTCTCCATGGGTGACTCCATTGAATAAAGCGCAATGGAAGACGGGCAGGATTCAGTTCAAAATAGGGGATGCGGAAACGGGAGTCAAGGATTATAAGGTGAAGATAGACGGTGAGTTTGCCTTGTTTGGTTTCAGCTCTAAAAATGCGAGATTGTGGATGAAGCATCCGGAACGGTTAAAAAAAGGAGCCGCCCATAAACTGGAATTGGTGGTGACGGATTATTGTGGGAACGAAACAAGAGAGGAATATGAGTTTTGATGGTAAAATAAGCATTATACACAATTAAAAAGTTATATATTTAATGAAGAATAAACTGATTTTAGGTGCTGCCTTGTTGTTGGCGGCAATAACAGAGGGTTTGGCGTGCACGAATCTGATTGTAGGCAAGGGAGCCTCTGCCGACGGTTCTGTTATCGTATCTTATTCCGCCGATTCATACGGAATGTTCGGTGAGTTGTATCACTATCCTGCCGGTATGCATGAAAAAGGAGCTATGCGTGATATCTATGATTGGGATTCGGGCAAATATTTAGGGCAGATAAAAGAAGCCCGCCAGACCTATAATGTGGTAGGTAATATGAATGAATTTCAGGTAACCATAGGCGAGACTACTTTTGGTGGACGCGAGGAACTGGTGGATTCTACCGGAATTATGGACTATGGAAGTCTGATTTATGTAGCTCTCCAGCGTTCTCGTACAGCCAAAGAAGCCATACGGGTAATGACGGATTTAGTAAAAGAATACGGTTACTATAGTAGTGGCGAGTCATTCAGTATCGCTGATCCCAATGAAGTTTGGATTCTGGAGATGATCGGCAAAGGCCCCGGTGTGAAAGGTGCTGTATGGGTGGCAGTCCGTATCCCTGATGATTGTATTGCCGCACATGCTAATCAGAGCCGCATTCATCAGTTCAATATGAACGACAAGGATAATTGCCTTTATTCTCCGGATGTGATTTCTTTCGCTCGTGAAAAAGGCTATTTTGACGGTATGAATAAGGATTTCAGTTTTTCCGCGGCATATAATCCTTTGGACTTTGGTGGCGTACGTTTTTGTGAAGCGCGTGTATGGAGTTTCTATAATATGTTTAATAAATTGGTAGGAGACACCTATCTGTCATACATTCAGGGAGAAAGTAAGGAACCGATGCCTCTTTATATCAAGCCCTCACGTAAACTTTCAGTGCGTGATGTACAAGCGGCTATGCGCGATCATTATGAGGGCACTCCATTGGATATTACCAAAGATCCTGGTGCCGGCCCGTTTAAAACTCCTTATCGGCTGTCACCCTTGAGCTTTAAAGTAGGGGATCAGGAATACTTCAACGAGCGCCCCATCTCTACCCAGCAGACGGCTTTCACTTTTGTGGCACAGATGCGTGCCGGATTGCCCGATGCGATAGGGGGGGTGTTATGGTTTGGAACAGATGATGCCAATATGACAGTGTTCGCTCCCGTATATTGTTGTTCGGACCGTATTCCCGACTGCTATAGCGGTAAGGAGGCAGACTGTGTAACTTTTTCATGGAATTCCGCTTTCTGGATTTATAATTGGGTGGCCGATATGATTCGCCCACGTTATAGCCTGATGATTGATGATATGCGTGCTGTTCAAAACAATCTGGAAGATACTTATGCAAATGCACAGGCAGGTATTGAGTCGTCTGCCATGAGTTTATATGAGAAAGATCCTGCAAAAGCAAAAGAGTTCCTGACTAACTATAGTTGCATGACAGCCGAATCGGCAGTAGACAGCTGGAAGAAGCTGGGCGAGTTTCTGATAGTGAAGTATAATGACGGTGCTATGAAAAAGATGGCAAAAGATGGAACCATACTTCGTCCTGAAACCGGTCATTGTGCTCCTTTGGTACGTCCGGGATATCCTCAAGAATTTTTGGAAGAACTGGTAAAGGCCACCGGTGAACGTTATAAGATGAAATAGGATATATATGCCCTGAAAATCATATTATCTCTAATTTTCTTCTTCCAAATTTCTAGGATTTTTAATTTAATTCTTTTACATTTGTCAACACGTAAAAAGCGGATATGATTATAAACCTTATAAATAACAAAAAATTATGGAAAATGAAGAATTGATAAAGCAAGTGACAGAGAAAGCAGAGAAATGGTTAACACCTGCTTATGATGCCGAGACACAGGCTGAAATTAAGAAAATGTTGGCGAATCCCGATAAGACTGATTTGATTGAAGCGTTTTATAAAGATCTGGAGTTTGGAACAGGTGGTTTGCGTGGCATTATGGGCGTGGGCAGCAACCGTATGAATATCTATACGGTAGGTGCTGCTACTCAGGGCTTGTCCAATTATCTAAATAAAAACTTTAAAGATCTCGATCAGATTTCTGTAGTGGTAGGTCACGACTGCCGTAACAACAGCCGTTTGTTTGCGGAAATTTCTGCCAATATCTTCTCGGCAAATGGCATTAAAGTATATTTGTTTGAAGATATGCGTCCTACTCCTGAAATGTCATTCGCTATTCGTCATTTCGGCTGCCAGAGTGGTATCAATATTACCGCCTCTCATAATCCGAGAGAATACAATGGCTACAAGGCTTATTGGGATGACGGCGCACAAGTATTGGCTCCGCACGATAAAGGTATCATTGATGAGGTGAACAAGATTTCATCGGCTACCGATATCAAATTTGAAGGTAACAAAGACTTGATTCAAATTGTGGGCGAAGAAGTGGACAGCGTTTATTTGGATAAAGTGAAGTCAATCTCTATTGATCTTGAAGTGATCAAGCGACAGAAAGATCTGAAGATTGTATATACTCCGATTCACGGTACAGGTATGATGCTGATTCCGCGTGCGTTGAAGCAATGGGGATTTGAAAATGTACATACTGTGCCTGAACAAATGGTGAAGAGTGGAGATTTCCCCACGGTTATCTCTCCGAATCCAGAAAATGCGGAGGCATTGTCTATGGCTATTGAGCTGGCTAAGAAAATTGACGCTGACATCGTGATGGCCAGTGACCCGGATGCTGACCGCGTAGGTATGGCTTGCAAAAATGACAAGGGAGAATGGGTGCTGATCAATGGTAACCAAACCTGCTTGTTGTTCTTGTATTATATCATCAAGAACCGCATTGCTACGGGTAAGATGAAAGAGGATGATTTCATTGTAAAGACTATCGTTACTACAGAATTGATTAAATCGGTCGCTGACAAGAACCACATCGAAATGTTGGATTGCTATACCGGATTCAAGTGGATTGCACGTGAGATCCGCTTGCGTGAAGGCAAGCAGCAGTACATCGGTGGTGGTGAGGAAAGCTATGGATTTTTGGCTGAAGACTTTGTCCGCGATAAAGATGCTGTTTCCGCTTGTACATTGCTGGCAGAAATCTGTGCTTGGGCAAAAGACCAGGGCAAGACATTGTTCGAAGTGCTGCTTGATATCTATGTAGAATATGGTTTCTCAAAAGAAACTACCGTAAATGTGGTGAAACCGGGTAAGAGTGGCGCTGAAGAAATAAAAGCGATGATGGAAAACTTCCGTGCTAATCCTCCAAAAGAAATTGGTGGTTCCAAAGTGATTGTTTCCAAGGACTTCAAGACATTGAAGGCTACTGACGGAAATGGTAATGTTACAGAACTCGAAATGCCGGAAACCAGTAACGTATTGCAATATTTCACAGAAGATGGAACTAAGATTTCAGTCCGTCCGTCGGGAACAGAGCCTAAAATCAAGTTCTATGTGGAAGTGAAGGGTGAGATGGGTTGCCACAAATGCTTCGATGCCGCTAATGCTGCTGCTGAGGAAAAAGTGGAAGCCGTAAGAAAGTCGCTGGGAATTTAATCAAGGGTAGCCGCCGGGCGAAAGTCCCGGAGGATATCGTTCATAAATAAAAGAAGGGGGATGGAGATGTTTTTCTCCGTTTCCCTTTTTTTTATTTCCATGCCATTTATATCAGAATCTGCACTCCTTTGTTTATTTTTTGTTGTAACTTTGTCCCCGGTTTTAAATAAGGTAAAAGATATGATGTGGTTACTTCTGGCATTTCTCTCGGCAGCATTGCTGGGATTCTATGATGTTTTTAAGAAACAGTCGTTAAAGGACAATGCGGTCATTCCGGTGTTATTTCTTAATACATTGTTCTCTAGTTTGATATTTCTTCCTTTTATTGTTTGGTCGGTGTGGAAGCCGGAAACATTGGAAAACTCTATTTTTTATGTGCCCGTTGCAGGATGGGAGGTACATCGTTATGTGGTGTTGAAATCGGTTATTGTCCTTTCATCGTGGGTGTTGGGATATTTTGGGATGAAGAATCTTCCTATCACGATTGTGGGGCCTATAAACGCCACCCGTCCGGTGATGGTGCTGGTAGGGGCTTTAGTGGTCTTTGGTGAGCGGTTGAATCTGTACCAATGGATTGGTGTGCTGATGGCTGTCTTCTCTTTTTTTATGCTGAGCCGCAGTGGAAAGAAGGAAGGTATAGATTTCAAGCATAATAAATGGATCTATTATGTGGTAATGGCGGCTGTGCTGGGGGCAATCAGCGGGCTTTATGACAAGTACCTCATGGCGTCTGCCGATCAAGGAGGTATCGGACTGGATAGGATGATTGTGCAATCTTGGTATAATATCTATCAATTGTTTATGATGGGAGGTGTCCTGATGCTGTTATGGTGGCCGAAGCGCGGATCTACTACTCCGTTTCATTGGCATTGGTGTATTGTTCTGATATCTATTTTTCTGTCGGCAGCCGATTTTGTCTATTTCTATGCCTTGAGTTTGGACGGGGCAATGATCTCTATTGTATCCATGGTGAGGCGTGGCAGTGTTCTTGTTTCTTTCATATTTGGTGCAATGGTGTTCCGTGAGAAGAATCTTAAAAGCAAGGCCGTGGATTTGGCGCTGGTACTTATAGGTATGATATTTCTGTATTTGGGAAGCCGGTAAGAAAAAAATGGGGTATGGCTTATCGCGTGCATACCCCGTTATTCTTGATTACTCTATAATGATTTTATATTCTACATCAAAAGCTTCTTTGGACTCTAGTTTCTGTATCCATTCACGATCTTTCAACTCTCCTGAATACCCCACAGAGTCGCAGCGTCCATACCATGGTTCGATGCAGACAAACGGACAGTCGGGATGAGCCTTGGTGGGAGACCACAAAGCCACTAGCGGAGAATCGAATTCCAAACTGATATAGGGATTTTTCTTTTTATCCAGCAGGGTTACTTTCTTCAGCTGCTTGTTGTCGAAGATATAGGTGTCACAATCAAAAGTATGAATATCAATTGGCATCAGTCCTTCTTTATTTAATTTTAGTGCATGGCGCTCCGGTGAAACGCATCCCTTTTCCGTGGGTACGGTATATTCTAAATCAGACTTCCGGTCAAAAACAAAGAAGCCACGCTCCTCTGTAGCGGCGTCGAACTCGGGGAAATAGAAAGCGGGATGTGCTCCGATTTGGAAATACATGTCCATGACTCCCAGATTTTCCACACGCCACTTTACGGTAATTTTATTTTCCTCCAATAAATATCCTACCAGCAGGCGGAAGGGGAAAGGAAACTTGCCCAATGTGTCAGGAGTGCTTTCCAGCCAATATACAGCTCCTTTATCTTCTTTATAGGTCAGTTTGAAATCCATATCACGTGCAAATCCGTGTTGCCCTATTTCATAAGTGTTTCCGGCATGACGGTATTTATTATCCCACACACGGCCTACCGTAGGGAAAAGGACAGGTGAGCGCCGTCCCCAAAATTTAGCGTCGCCCTGCCAAAGATATTCTTTGCCATCCTTCTTGATGCTTTGAAGCTCGGCTCCATGCTCGGCTATTTGTACAGTCAGGACAGAATTAGATAGTGTTTCCATGTTTCTTCAGTTATAAGTTCTTTTTTCAAAGGTAGGGATGTTTCATGACATGGCAAAGTGAATCTTCATCTTTATGTGGATTTTATCCAAAATGCTTTTTAAATCAAATAAATTTCAATAAAAAGATGTGGTTATGTTTATTTTTGCTTATGTTTGTCAATAAACTATGAAGGAGGGATACGATGAAGAACATACATTTGATGTTTAAATTTTTATGGTATAGTGTGTTGGTTTGTATATGGGGAGTATCTTGCACAAGTTCTGGTACTTATAAAAAGACTCAGATGGACATTTATATGCAGTATTATGACTTTATCATTGATTCACTGTCCGAAAACCCTAGTTATGTATGTGCCCGTACTGCCAGGCAAATGGCGGTTACCACAGATAGTGTGGCGTATTACCATTATCTTGTTCTTCTGGCAAAGGCATATATGTTTAAGTCTGAAATGGATTCGGCTAGACTTAGTATGAATAGAGCGGAAGTATTTTGTGACGGAGCTGTTCCGTCTTCATTGATTAATGACTTGTATGCCGATATTTATAATATGCGGGGGAATGTATGTGCCCGTCAAGGATTGGCCGACTCTTCTGTGATCTGTTTTCAAAAAGCATTCGATTATCGTTTGCAGGGCAGCAACAGAGATGTGCTTCCGGATATTTCCATCAATTTGGCTGATGCTTTTGTCCGTACCGGTCATTATGATAAAGGTGCTATGTGGTATCGTAAATCTTTGTCTTACAGTGATTCGTTGAAGATTCCTGAAGAAAAGCGCTTCCCTGCTTATTATG
This sequence comes from Phocaeicola sartorii JCM 17136 = DSM 21941, assembly GCF_054653615.1. NCBI lineage: Bacteria > Pseudomonadati > Bacteroidota > Bacteroidia > Bacteroidales > Bacteroidaceae > Phocaeicola > Phocaeicola sartorii. The sequence continues at coordinate 2,837,109 of NZ_BAAIFW010000005.1, read as the reverse complement.
GATTGGCACAAGTCTATATGGAACTTCGCGATTTTACCTCCTGTGATTATTACTATGAACTGGCTGCCCGGCACTATGATAAGATGCTTCCATTTGAGAAACATATCTATTTGAATAATCGCGGTAATTCTTATTATTTTCGTGCCGATTATCCCAAAGCTTTGGAAATTTTCAGAAGGTCATTGGTATTGGCCCGTTCTTATCCCGATATGATTTTTGAGGAGCATCTGACTGAAATGAATTTGGGAGAAACTTTTCTTCTGATGAATCAGGTTGATTCTGCAGCATACTATTTAAACCTTTGCGGTGATTTTTTCCGTTCTATTGAAAATCAGACAGCTCTTTATTATTTGGATACCCAATTGATAGAGCTTGCCTTGAAGCAGAATGATTTGCCTCTAGCGCGCAAACGTATGTCTGAGGCTGTCCAACCTGATTATGTGGAACCGAACATGCAGCATATCCGTAACCGTTATCTGCAACATTATTTTGAAGAGGCGGGAGATTTCAGACAAGCCTATTACTACCAAATGGAAAATCAGCGTATTGATGATTCCACACGTAATGAGCGTATTAAAATGCGTACAGCCGAAATAGATCTGAAATACAGTCAGGACACCACATTGATGAAACAGAAAATTTTCATCCAACAAAAAGAGAATGAAGTATTGGCTTTGAACCAGACGCTTTATATATGGATATCTGTTTGTATATGCGTCCTTTTTCTTGTTGTCTTTATTATTGTATATAACAAAAAACGGCATTATTTGTTACAAATGAGAACCCGGACCATGATTACGGCTTTGCGCATGGAGAACATTCGTAACCGGATTTCTCCGCATTTTATTTTTAATATATTGAATCGTGAAATGGGGAGTTATACCGACGAGCAGGCAGAAAATATGCGTGGGTTGGTAAAGTTAATGAGGAGGAATCTGGAGCTGACGGGACAATTCTGCGTAACTATAGCTGAGGAACTGGACTTCGTCAATACATTTATAAATTTGGAGCGTAAAGCATTGGGAGATAATTTTATATTATCCATATTTATAGATGAAGCCATAAATCCTGACCAGGAAATCCTTCCATCTATGATGATACAGATTCCGGTGGAAAATGCTTTGAAGCATGCTTTAAAGGATAAAGAAGGAATGAAAAGGTTATGGATTGATATAAGGAGAATTGAAATTGGAATTTGCATTAAAATCAGAGATAATGGGGGAGGGTATAAGGTGAACAGTGTCAATCATGGTACGGGTACGGGGATGAAAGTTATTTTTCAAACGGTACAATTACTAAATGCTAATAATAAGAAGCATCTCGACATTTCTATAGCTAATGTACAATTAGATGAAGGAGAGATAGGTTGTGAGTTTACTGTCATCTTGCCTCAAGGTTATGATTATAATCTGAAAAAGATGGTTTAGTTGTTGTTTTTTATATAATAGTGCCTAAAACAGTCGTTATGATCCCATAATCGAAGTATTGGATTTGTACATTGAAAAATGTTTAAATACTTTTGTCTTATTAATAATTAAAGATAGATTGTTTACAATGGATAAGTTATATAGGGTCATAATAATTGATGATGATGAATTTTCTGCTGATAATCTTTGCCTGGAATTGAAGAAGTATAATCGGTTGCTCATAGAGGGGATAGCGCGTAATGGGCTGAACGGTAAGAAACTATTGGAAAAAGTACATCCCGATTTATTGTTTTTGGATGTGGAGCTGCCGGATATGAAAGGGATGGAACTATTAGAGCAGTTAAAAGAAAACATAACTTGGAATATGCAGATTGTGTTCTATACAGCTTATGATAGATACATGATTGATGCTATTCGTGGGGCTGCTTTCGATTATTTGTTAAAACCCATTGACGGAAAAGAATTGGAAGGGATCATCGAGCGCTTTACGAGAAAAGCAGAAGAGGTATCTGCTTCTTTTGTGATTCCTCCACGTGTATATGCTACCGGTGAGCATACTTTTATGATATCTACGCCTACTAATGATTTGCGTATTTTACGCTCTATTGATATTGGCTTCTTTCGTTATAATTCTGATCGGAAATTGTGGGAGGTGTCACTCAACAATCAGGCACCCTTGTTGTTGAAGAAGAATACAACGGCAGATAATATAAAAGCGTATGATTCGTGTTTTGTCCAGATTCATCAGTCGTATATCATTAATGTCAATTATTTGATGATGATTAAGGAGAACCGTTGTGTCATGTTCCCTCCATTCGAGAATGTTACTGAGTTGCAGGTTTCCAAGAAGTATAAAAAAGAGTTACAGGAACGTTTCTATTTGCTGTAGAATTTTAGAATATAAGTTTATAAGAAGTGATTCAATTCAAGTCGCTTGAAGCGGAGTGGTAGTCGTGAGACTGCCACTCCGTCTTTGTATGCAGCCAGCTGCAACAGTCAGCGCAGCCGTCTGTGACGGCCGATGAAACCTCTTGCGATGACCGACGCAGCTGCATGCCTTTTTTACATGAGTCTAAGCGGATGATACCTGAACATCATTTTCCATGGCTGCCGCTCTATTGTTTCTCCGGATAATTAGGTCCATACAGCATCGTCTTCTCCCTTACTACCAATTGTTCGTCTTTTACAAACTCCTCACCGCGTTCGCTTAAATGACGGATCATTTCATTACGCATTTCCTCCAATTGCTTTTTATACTTTTTATCATTGACGGCGTTATGCAATTCCTGGGGATCCTTGGTCAAATCAAATAACTCTTCAGTACCGGTGTGGATACGCCATACGTATTTTATTTTTCCATCGGTCAATGCACACCAATAATTATCATCACTATAGCAGGTGGCATGTTCCAGATCCAAATATTTGCGCCAGTTTGTTTCCGTACCTTTGGCCAGTGGTAACAAAGAACGTCCGTCCATATCAGCAGGGATGGTTACATCGGCCACATCAAGGAAAGTAGGAAGAATATCGCGCAATTCTACGGGGGCGTCTATTTTTCCCGGTGCTATATGGTCGGCTGCAGGCCATTTCACGATGTATGGCACATGAGTGGAACCTTCGTATGGATAGGTCTTTCTCCAATGGTAATGATCGCCCATCATGTCACCATGGTCGGAAACGAAAATAATCAGTGTGTCATCATACATGCCCTTTTCTTTCAGGGTCTGGATGATTCTGCCTATCTGTTCGTCAATGAAAGTGATGTTGGCATAATAATGCCGTTTGGAGTTACGTGCGTATTCATTGCCGAAATTACCGTATGGCGCGTCTTTTGCCGCTTTTTCAGGATCTAGTTTCTTGGCGTATTTGCCACACCATTCACCCATGGCAGGATCGGGCACGGGGGCATTTTTATATAGATCCAGATATCTTTGTGGCGGATCATACGGACTGTGCGGGCGGGCGAATGAAACTTTCAAGAACAAGGGCTTGCCGTCCGGATCGTAGTTACTAATAAGTTCACAGGCCATTTCGCCTGTCCAATAGGTAGGATGGAGGTTTTCGGGCAATTTATAGATGCTTGCCGTGTGGTCGTTCCAGCCTATGCCGGTAGCGTCAGGATTCTTACCAGGAGCTTTTGTTTGGAACCATTGGCGGTAATCACTGGTAAAGTTCTTGTCCTCCACGCGTCCGCTCTCATCCAGCAAAGTGCCTTCGAAGCCATGCTTTACCCGTTGGGGATGCCAGTGCATTTTCCCGATTCCGAAAGTATAATATCCGGCGTCTTTCAGCATCTGCGGCATCTCATAGTTATATTCGGGAGATACTTTTCCATATCCCAACAAGCCATGATGCCAAGGAGAAAGTCCGGTCAGCAGACCTGCACGTGCCGGAGTGCTGCTTGGGCAGGAAGAATAACCATTCATAAATAATGTTCCCTCGGCAGCCAGTGCGTCCAGGCTAGGGGAGATGACCGCTTCGTTTCCCATACAGCCCATGGCATCGGCCCGTTGTTGGTCGGTCATTATCAGTATAATGTGAGGATGTTTTTGTGCGTATGCAAAAGATGAGCACAATCCGGCTGTGACAGCCAGTGTACATTTCAGGTTGGTTGGAATATTCATGTTTATAGGTTTTTCATAATGTTATGTGGCAAAGATAGGAAATTTTTGGTAACCTTGAGCTATGAATGGTGATGGTTAGAGCGGAGATACATTACATTGAGGCCTTGTTTTGTGCATACGGCAGCATAGGCTTACACGTTAGTATGTATGAAGCTACACGTTAGTATGTGTAGGCTTATACATACTAACGTATAAGCCCGCACATACTAACGTGTGGAAAAGGTCATAAAAAAGGCTTGTCCAGCAATGAACAAGCCTTTTTTATATACATGTATCAGAGATTATTCACCCCAATTCATAGCTTCCATACGCTTGTAAGAAGCGTAACGTTTCTTAGCCATCTCTTCGCAAGCAGCGAACAGGTCAGCAGCTTCAGCAGGATACTGCTTCATTACAGAAGCAAAACGAACTTCGTTCTTCAAGAAATCCTGGAAACCTTCCCATTTCGGTTCTTTAGAATCAAGCATGAACGGATTCTTGCCTTCTTCTTCCAAAGCCGGGTTGAAACGCCACAAGTGCCAGTAACCGCATTCTACAGCCTTAGCCTCTTCAGCCTGGCTCTTACCCATACCGGCTTTCAAACCGTGGTTGATACACGGAGCGTAAGCGATAACCAATGACGGTCCTGGATAAGCTTCTGCCTCACGGAGTGCTTTCAATGTCTGAGCTTGGTCAGCACCCATAGCGATCTGAGCTACATATACGTAACCGTAAGTAGTAGCGATCATACCAAGGTCTTTCTTGCGTACACGCTTACCTGAAGCAGCGAACTTGGCGATAGCACCCAGCGGAGTAGCCTTGGATGACTGACCACCGGTGTTAGAATAAACTTCAGTATCCAATACCAGGATGTTTACATCTTCCCCGGAAGCAATCACGTGGTCCAGACCACCGTAACCGATATCGTATGAAGCACCGTCACCACCGATAATCCATTGGCTCTTCTTGATCAAGTAGTTCTTGAATTCAGCGATTGTAGCGCAGTTTGCACATTTATCTTTAGCAGCTTCTACCATCGGGATAATCTTTTCGGCAGCAGCTTTGCTCTTTTCTGCATCGTCTTTACCGTCAATCCATTCCTGGAATGCTTCTTTGTATTCAGCAGGACAAGTATCACCGGCGATAGCATCCTTCATGGCAGCTTCGATGCGTGCACGAAGTTTCTTGTCAGCCAAAGTCATACCTAGACCGAACTCGCAGAAGTCTTCGAACAAAGAGTTAGCCCAAGCAGGACCTTGACCCTTTTCGTTCTTAGTATAAGGAGTGGAAGGAACAGAACCAGAGTAGATGGAAGAACATCCGGTAGCATTAGCAACCATTTCACGGTCACCGAACAACTGAGAAATCAGTTTTACATACGGAGTTTCACCACAACCAGAGCAAGCTCCTGAGAACTCGAACAACGGAGTAGCGAACTGAGAGTTCTTCACGTTGGCTTTGATATCTACCAGGTGTTGTTTGCTCTTCACGTTCTTAGTGCAGTATTCCCAGTTGGCAGCCTGAGGCAACTGACCTTCCAGATGCTTCATTGTAAGAGCTTTGCCACCCTTCTTCGGGTTACCCGGACACACATCGGCACAGTTACCGCAACCCAGACAGTCGAGTACGTCAACCTGGATACGGAATGTCATGCCGTCGAACTGCTTGCCTACAGCCTTCAGTGTCTCGAAGTTTGCACCCTTCTGTTCTTCGGCGTCAAGTACGAACGGACGGATAGCAGCGTGAGGACAAACGTATGCACACTTGTTACACTGGATACAGTTTTCTGCGTTCCATTCTGGTACGAATGCAGCCACACCACGTTTTTCGTATTGAGCAGTACCTTGTTCCCAAGTACCGTCTTCGATACCCTTGAATGCAGATACCGGCAGCAAGTCACCGTCCTGAGCATTGATAGGACGAACTACTTCGTTGATGAAAGCAGGATCGTTGTTAGCTGCAGCAGCTTCCACTTCCAGATCAGCCCAAGCCGGATCAACAGCCAGTTGTTTGTATTCACCGCCACGGTCTACGGCAGCATAGTTCTTGTTTACTACGTCTTCACCCTTCTTGCCGTATGACTTAACGATGAATTTCTTCATCTGTTCTACTGCCAGATCAACAGGGATAACGCCTGTGATACGGAAGAATGCTGATTGCAGGATGGTGTTGGTACGGTTGCCCAAACCGATTTCCTGTGCAATCTGAGTTGCGTTGATATAGTAAACAGTGATATTGTTCTGAGCAAAGTATTTCTTTACCTTGTTAGGCAGGTTCTTGGCCAGTTCTTCACCTTCCCAGATAGTGTTCAGCAAGAAAGAACCGTTCTTACGCAAACCGCGGGTTACATCGTACATGTGCAGGTAAGCCTGTACGTGGCAAGCCACAAAGTTCGGAGTGTTTACCAAGTATGTGGAACGGATAGGAGTGTCACCGAAACGGAGGTGAGAACAAGTGAAACCACCTGACTTCTTAGAGTCGTATGAGAAGTAAGCCTGGCAATGTTTGTCTGTGTTGTCACCGATAATCTTCACTGAGTTCTTGTTGGCACCTACAGTACCGTCAGCACCCAAACCGAAGAATTTAGCTTCGAACATACCTTCACCGCCCAATGCAATTTCTTCTTCCTGAGGAAGAGAAGTGAAAGTAACATCGTCCACGATACCTACTGTGAAGTGGTTCTTAGGCATTGGCAGAGCCAAGTTCTTGAATACAGCGAGGATCTGAGCCGGAGTTGTGTCCTTAGAACCCAAACCGTAACGGCCGCCTACGATAACCGGAGCGTTTTCTATGCCATAGAAGCAGTCTTTAACATCCAGATACAAAGGTTCGCCGTTTGCTCCCGGTTCCTTCGTACGGTCAAGAACTGCAATACTCTTGGCTGTCTTAGGTACAGCGGCCAGGAAGTGTTTGGCAGAGAACGGACGGTACAAGTGTACAGATACCAAACCTACTTTTTCACCGTTAGCAATCAAGTAGTCGATAGCTTCGCGGGCAGCTTCTGTTACAGAACCCATAGCGATGATTACGCGTTCAGCGTCTTCTGCACCATAGTAATCGAACAAACCGTGAGGACGACCTGTGATTTTACCGATTTCGTTCATATATTCTTCTACGATAGCCGGAACTGCTTCATAGAAGTTGTTGCAAGATTCTCTGTGCTGGAAGAAGTGATCAGGGTTTTCGGCCATACCGCGTGCAACAGGGTTGTTAGGATTCAACGCACGTTGACGGAATTCAGCCAAAGCCTGCTGGTCAATCAGACCTGCCAGATCTTCGTTCTCCAACATTTCAATCTTTTGGATCTCGTGAGAGGTACGGAAACCGTCGAAGAAGTTGACGAATGGCACGCGGGATTTGATGGTAGCCAGATGAGCTACAGCAGCCATATCCATAACTTCTTGTACAGAACCTTCGCACAGCATGGCGAAACCTGTCTGGCGGCAAGACATGACGTCCTGATGGTCACCGAAGATACACAATGCGTGAGAAGCCAATGTACGAGCCGATACGTGGAATACGCAAGGCAGGAATTCACCGGCAATTTTGTACATGTTAGGGATCATCAGCAACAGACCCTGAGATGCAGTGTAAGTGGTAGTCAACGCACCTGCCTGAAGAGAACCGTGAACAGCACCTGCTGCACCGCCTTCTGACTGCATTTCTTGTACCAAAACTGTTTCACCGAAGATGTTTTTACGACCTGCGGCAGCCCATTCGTCCACGTATTCAGCCATAGTGGACGACGGAGTGATGGGATAGATAGCAGCTACTTCAGAGAACATATACGAGATATGTGCTGCTGCTTGGTTACCATCACAAGTGATGAATTTTTTTTGTTTAGTCATACAATTACTAATTATTAGGTAATAAAATCTATTCTCTATCTTTTAATATAAAAAGCCGAAAAGCCACAATGGGATCATATTCCCATGCCCTAACTCCAATTTGTGTGGGGCATAATACACGTTCGGGTTATTCTTGAACTTGCATCCTTCCGCGCAAATACGGAAATGCAGCCCGTTGTCTACCATAAACGAAGTGCCTTTATCGCCTTTATATAGTTTGTGGTCTTTGTATAGGGTATTCATGAAGAATGTATCCAGAACATCCTGTTCTTCGACCTTTACCGGATAAATGGAATACATCAGATTGGTGTTGTGCATCATCAGTTTGGATGGTTTCTTGGGAAATTCCTCCCCCTTGGGGTAAACCATATTGATAAGACGCGCATCTGCCAGATACTTAATGTAATTCATCACCGTGGCACGTGAGGTTTGAATCTCCGTGGCCAGCTGGCTGACGTTCGGGGCAACGGGCCCGTCCACAGCTAGCAAATATAGTAATTTTTTTATCTTCGAGAGATATTTTAGTTCAATTTGTTTGATAAGAAGTATGTCTACTTCTATCATCATATTCATGGTTTTCAGCAGATTCTCCGAAAAGTTACGTTTCTCCAGGAAGAATGGGTAGAAGCCATGGTGCAGATAGTCTTGAAAATAATCCAGCGGCTTCACATTGCGCAGGATGGTCTTCGCTATCTGTTCGTGATTCTCCAGAATCTCTTGTAAGGTATAGGCGCGGAAACTATTACCGCTTTGCAGGTTCAGATATTCACGGAATGAGAAACCTCTCAGGTAATATACCTTGACGATGCCGCTCAGTTCAGGATTCTCTTCTTTCAGCCGCATTACGGATGATCCGGTGAATACGATTTTCAGAGTCGGAAACATTTCGTAGCAGGCACGCAGGTCGTGACTCCATTCGGGATACTTGAACACCTGGTCTATCAGCAAAACTTTCCCTCCGCGTTTTACGAACTCTGTGGCAAATTCCACTAACGTGTATTTGGAGAAGTAAAAGTTATTCATGTTGATGAACAGGCATGAGTGATCCGTTCCGAACTTTTCTTTTGCATATTGCAGGAGGAAAGTCGTTTTTCCTACGCCACGAGTACCCTTGATACCGATCAGCCTGTCGTTCCAGTCTATTTCGTCCATCAGGTCTCGGCGGACAGGAGCATTTGTATGTTCCACCAGATAACTGTGTGTTCTGTAAAAGGTTTCCATGGTTGCTTTTTTATCGGCTGCAAATATAGCAATACTAATTCAAATTGCAAACTGGAGATAGCAAAATATTATTTATTTTTCTTTTAAAGGACGGACCGGAGGAATGTTTTGTACTCTAAAACATTTATCTTTGTGCCTGGAAATGGAAGCGTTTTATTTATTTAATCCGGAAAATGATATGGCATTGGCTTGTGGTGATCCTTATTATATGGCGCCTGCCAATGCACGGCGGATGGCAGCCGAGCTGTCCGTGTTGCCTGCATGGTATGCAGAACAGGGAGGTACTGTGTGGCTGGATTCGCCTCAGCGTGTGGAGGCTATGGAAAGACAATCCTTTTTGCCGCTTGCGGTCAATTGGGTCTCAGAATTCGCTCCTGTTTGTGACAAGGTGGTACCTTGGGGATGGAATCCGTCTTTGGTGCGTCGTTTGCAGGAGGCTGGATTTCCTGTTACGGCATATCCGTCAGCAGAGCGTATGAAGCGTATCCGTCAATTATCCGGACGTCAGACGGCTGTAAGGGTGTTACGTAACCTTTATGGGCAAATAGGCGGGGACATTCCTGCATTGGGGGAAGCCTTTGTGTTATCTTCGATAGAGGAGGTGGAGCTTTTTGTATTGTCCCACTCTCGTGCTTTGTTAAAGGCGCCATGGTCTGGTAGCGGGAGGGGGATACAGTATACTTCTGGTAGTTTTCCCATTCCGCTGAAAGGGTGGACTCAGCATATACTCACCACTCAGCATGAGGTGATAGGAGAGCCTTTTTATGATAAATTTCTGGACTTTGCCATGGAGTTTCTTGCGGATGAGGGTGGACAGGTGCGTTTTATAGGGTATTCCTTATTCGAAACGGACAAGAGGGGTGTTTATAAAGAAAACTTGTTGGCTACGGATGAAGCTATTGAAGCAAGGATATCCGCCTATATTCCAGCGGAAACCTTGCGGCAGGTCGGGCGGGTGTTGCAGGTGGAGCTGGCGGAAGTGATAGGAGGAAGTTATCAAGGTTATCTGGGGGTGGATATGATGATATGCCGTACCAAGGATGGCGGGTATGCCATTCATCCGTGTGTGGAAATAAATCTTCGCATGAATATGGGAGTGGTAGCACGCTTGGTATATGATAACTATGTGTGTCGTGGCGTGCAGGGGCGGTATGTCATAGAATATTACGCAAAGCCCGGTGAGGCATGGCATTCTCATCTTGCGTTTCAGGAAAAATATCCTTTGTGCCTGGAGAATGGAAAGGTAAAATCGGGCTACTTGTCACTTACACCGGTAGAGGGCAGTACGGCCTATCAGGCATATATCCTAATTTGATTTTCCGGATAAAGAAAAATACGGAAAAGGGAGTGGTTACCATCCACCCCCTAATGCTTTATACAATTTTACCAATGTGATCTGCTTGTCTCTGACTGCATTGCTCAATCCTATTTGGGCATCGAAATAGCTACGTTGTGCGTCCAATACATCCAGATAACCTATTACTCCATTGATGTATTGCAGTTGGGCCAGTTCCATTGTCGCTTTAGAGGAACGTTCCAGTTGCAGACGTGATTCATAGATCTCTTTTATCTTATTGAAATCCACAATGGCATTACGGGCTTCTTTGAATGCAGTGAGTACTGATTTTTCATAACTGTGGCACTCCTGTTCGTAAACGGCTTTCTTGGCTTTCAAGGTTGCTTTGTATTTTCCCATGGCGAAGAGGGGGGCAAGCAGATTGCCGCTGATATAATGAATGGGTGATTTGAAGAAATCAGAGAGCTCTTCACTTTCTACGCCATATTGTGCTGTGAGGCTGAGCCGCGGGAACATATTGGTATAGGCAACTCCTACGCCGGCATTGGCTGCTATCAGTTTCTGCTCTGCTTCGCGTACATCGGGGCGGCGCTCCAACAGCGTGGAGGGCAGGCCTATCGGCAATGTTTCAGGCAGTTTCACTTCTTCGGGCAAAATGGAACGCTGAATGCGGTGCGGGTATTCGCCTGCCAGGAATGCGATATCATTTTCTTTCAATGAGATTTTTCTTTCCAGTTCAGGAACCAAGGTGGCGGTGCGTGCATATTCCACTTGTGCCTGTTGGTAAGAGGTTTCTGAAGTCAACCCTCCTTCAAAACGAAGTTTTGCCAGGCGTACACCTTCCTTACGGGCATAGAGTGTCTGACGGACGATGTTCAGTTCGTTGTCTAATGCAACCAATTCAAAATAGGCTTGAGCCACTTCGGACACAATACTCATCTTCAAGGCACGTTGTGCCTCGATACTTCCTAAGAATTGTGCCATGCTTTTGTCTTTTGCCCAACGCAGGTTGCCCCATAGATCTAATTCCCAGGTTGTTGTGAGTTTGGCACCCAGTTCGGGGTCATTCTTATAGTTATCACCGCCATAATTGCTTCCTTCTTTTTGAGCATAAGCGCTTCCGTTCAGTTGGGGGAAAAGGTTGGCAAAGTCTATGCGCTTCATGGCTGCCAGTTCTTTGACACGTGCTGCGGCTATTTTCATGTCTTTATTGTTGTCCAATGTTTTTTCTATCAGGCTTTGCAGGGTGGTGTCCGTATAGATTTCCCACCACTGCATATCCGCAATGGATAATGTGTCCTGCTGCCGCAGCGTGTCCAATTGTTGGGGCAGGTGCAAGTCGGGACGTGTATAGTGTTTGCCCAACTGGCAGGAGGTCAGCAAAGTCATTCCCGATAGGGCTATATATAATAATGTATGTTTCATCATTTCTTTCATCTTTTTATATCCTTATTTTTGTTTCATTTTCGCTTTCATCTTATATATTAGTACAAAGAAGAAAGGTACCAATAAAATTCCCGCTGTTACAGCAAAGATCATTCCGAAGAATACACCTGTACCGATAGCCTGCCGGCTGGCAGAACCCGGTCCGCTGGCGATGACCATAGGCAGCATGCCCAGGATGAATGCCAATGAAGTCATCAGGATGGGGCGGAAGCGGAGTTGCGAGGCATGAAGGGCGGCTTGTACTACCTCTACTCCTCTGTCCACTTGTTCCTTGGCAAATTCCACAATCAGAATCGCATTCTTGGCAGCCAGCCCCACCAGCATCACCAGTCCGATCTGGAAATAAACGTCATTCTCCAGTCCGCAGCCCCATACACCCAGATAGGCACCTAGTGCAGCTACTGGTAAAGAGAGCAATACGGCAACCGGCACCATCCAGCTTTCGTATAGGGCGGCAAGGAACAGGAATACGAACATGAACACCAATGCCAGTACCATACCGGTCTGTCCGCCCGCCTGTTTCTCCTGGAAGGAGAGTCCGCTCCATTCCACACCGATATTCTCCGGGAGGTGCTCGCGGGTTATCTGTTCGATAATCTCCATAGCCTGTCCCGAGCTGTAGCCGTCTGCAGCTTCACCGCGGATCACGGAACTGTTGAACATATTGAAGCGCTTGATGCTGCCCGGACCGGTGGTGTACGAAGTGGTGCCCAGCGAGGTGAGCGGTATCATGGCATTGTCCGTGCCCCGCACAAAGAACAGGTTGATATTTTCCTTATGTTCCCGGTAGGGCGCTTCTGCTTGAATATACACACGGTAGATGCGGTTGAACATATTGAAGTCGTTTACATAGACCGAACCTGTGTAAGCTTTCATGGTCGAGAAGACATCGGCCAGAGGTACTCCTGCGAATTTTACTTTGTCACGATCCACATCGAAATAAAGCTGGGGGATGTCCGCCTGCAAAGCCGAGGACAAACCAGATAATTCCTTACGTCTTGATGCATAATACATCAAGGTGTCCGTAGCTTGTACCAAATTCTCGAAGGTAGCATCTCCACGTGCTTCCAGTTGCATCTCGAAACCTCCCGAACTACCCAATCCCGGAATAACGGGAGGGGTGGAAAGATATACCTTGCATTCGGGGTATTGGGACATGTCTTTTTTCACCTGTGACATAATATCGTCAATGGTCTGCGAGTCACGTTCTTCCCAAGACTTCAGGATAACGGTCAGTTCACTTCGCGCTTGGCTGGTTCCGACACGCGGGCTGCTTCCTGCCACGCTTTGTACATACTCCACTGCCGGATTCTCCATCAGATATTCTACCGCGCGTTCCGTCACGATGCGTGTACGTTCCAGTGTCGCTCCTTCGGGTAGCTCCAGCTCTATTTTGAAATAACCTTGATCCTCGATGGGGAGGAAGCTGGTGGGTATGATGCGATGGATCAGCAGGATGGCGATCAATACCATGCCGAATGTGCTCAGTACACGGCGTGGGTGTTTCACAATATGCTTGATGAGGCCCACATATTTATGATTGCCGATAGCCAGCCACTCATTGATGCGGCGGAATACGATATTCTTTTTCTTGCTCGGATCTTCCGGCTTCAGAATGAGCGAGCACATGACGGGGCTCAGTGTCAAAGCTACTACCGTAGACAGTAATACGGATACTACGATGGTGACTGTAAACTGGCGGTAAAGTTGTCCGGTAATTCCACCTAGGAAACTTACGGGAACAAATACTGCTGCCAGTACTAAAGATGTGGCGATAATGGCTCCTGTAAGTCCTTCCATAGCCTTCTTGGTAGCTTGATAGGGGGATAGTTTCTCCTCTTCCATGATACGTTCCACATTCTCTACCACCACAATGGCGTCATCCACCACAATGCCGATGGCAAGTACCAATCCCAACAGGGTCAGGATATTAAGCGAGAATCCGAAAATCAGCATGAATCCGAAAGTACCGATCAGTGAGATAGGTACGGCAACAAGCGGGATAACTGTTGCGCGCCAGCTTTGGAGTGAAAGGTACACTACGATGATGACCAGTATCAAGGCTTCAAACAGTGTTTTGTATACTTCATGAATAGATTCCGAAATATACGTAGTCATATCGAAAGGTATCTCGTAACTCATTCCTTCGGGGAAGTTCCTGCTGATTTCCTCCATGGCTTCTTTCACGCTTTTTGCTACTTCCATAGCGTTGGCTCCCGGCAACATATAGATGGCCAATACCGCCGCATTCTCTTTGTTGATGGCACTCTCGGTGTTATACGATTGTGCTTCGAGCGAGATGCGGGCCACATCACGCAGACGGATGATGGAACCGTCGGCATTGGCACGGACTACGATTTCCTCAAACTGGCTTACGGTAGACAGACGTCCCTGGGTAGTGATGGGAATGGTCACGTCCAATCCCTGTACCGGTTGTTGTCCCAGTACACCGGCTGCCGATTCGCGGTTCTGGTCTTTCAGTGCGTTCTGCAAGTCGGCCACGGTCAGGCCGAAATTGGCCAGTTTGTCGGGCTGTACCCATATCTGCATGGCGTAATAGCGGCTTCCGATGTTTGATACACGTCCTACCCCAGGGATACGGCGGATCAGGTCCAGTACGTTCAGAGTGGCAAAGTTGCTAAGGTATATTTCATCAAACTTCGGGTCGGTGGAGGTAAGGCATAAGGTCAGCAACTGACTGGCTGCCTGTTTTTCTACCGAGATCCCATTTTGTATGACCTCTGCCGGAAGACGTGATTCTGCCAACTTGATACGGTTCTGTATTTCCACTGCCGCCAGGTCGGGATCTGCCGAGATGTCGAAAGTGACGGTGGCTGAGAAACCTCCCGAATTGGAACTGTTTGATTCCATGTAGAGCATACCCGGTGTACCGTTCAACTCCTGCTCTATAGGAGTGGCTACAGCCTGTGATACAGTCAGGGCACTGGCACCCGGATAGGATGCGCTGATTTTCACTACCGGCGGAGTGATTTGCGGATATTGGTCAATGGGCAGCATCGTGAGACCGATGATACCGACAATGACTATTAATATGGAGATGACAGCAGAAAATACCGGTCTGTCTATAAAGAAACTAACTTTCATAATGCCTGTTGTTTTTTAAATGCGTAAACTTTCCCTCTGTAGGGATGGACTGCTTCGTATTCGGGAGTGAGAAACTATCTGATCGTATCTTCTTCCTCCGTTTTTTTGTTCTCTACGGCAGGACTTACTTTCACTTTCATGCCAGGGTTTAGCTTGTGGTATCCTTCTATGACAATGTCTTCTCCGGGGGCCAGGCCTCTTTCCACCACTACTTGATTCTGGAATTCAGGTCCTAATTCAATGAAACGTCTCTCGGCGGTAGAATCTTTGCGCATTACATAAATATAGGCACCGCCTTTTTCTATGATAACGGACTTTAGCGGGACTACCGTAGCTTTCTCTCTGACATCCAATAATAGTTTTACTTTAGTGAACTGTCCCGGAAGCAATATCCGTTCCGGATTCGGCATTTCGGCACGTACGGAGAATGTACCTGTGCGTGGGTCAACTTGCGGTTCGGCAAAGTCTACCAGACCTTTGTATGGATAAATGGTATTATCAGCCAAAGTAATGGAAACATTGGGTTGCCAGGAGCGGGTAGAGTCTTTCTGACCCAGGTTTACATTACGTTCTTTGCTTTTCAGATAATCCAGAGCTGTCATACTGAAATCCACTAATACGGTGTCACTTTTCACGACGGTGGCAAGCAATGATTTGCCACCCGGACCTACTAATGTTCCCAAATCCACGTGACGTTCACTGATGTGTCCTGCCAATGGGGAACGAACGATCGTGTAACCTAGTTCCAGTTCTGCCTGATCAAGGTCGGCGCTGCTCATAGCTACCGAGGCTTCTGCCGTTTCGTATGCGGCAGTAGCATTGTCCAAGTCCAACTGGCTGGCAGCGTTTTGCTCATATAGCGGACGGATACGTTCTAAGTCGCGTTTCGCTTTTTGTGCTTGTGCCTCATCTTTTTTCAATTGGGCGCGCGCTTTGTCGGCTTTAGCCCGGTATTGGTCTTGATTGATGACAAACAGTACTTGATTTTTAGTGACGTATGTACCTTCAGCGAAAAGCATTTGTTCCAGATATCCCTCTACCCGGGCACGTACCTCTACGAATTGCTGTGCACGGACGCGTCCTACATATTCACCATATATTTCCACATCGTCTTGTGTGGCGGGTGCTATGGCAACTACCGGAAGTTCCGGTACTTTTGCCGGTCGATGGGAAACAATCAGGTAAATCCCGATAATTAGTCCGATACCTATTACTGCAAGCGCTGTCCTTTTCCTCTTCAGCGCAATCTCTCTGTGTGTAAAAAATAGCTTCATACCTTCGTTTTGTTAATGTTTAAGATGCCATCAGCAGAAATACAAGTAGTGTGCCAAACGCGCCTGAATAGCCTTTCTTGCTTATAGTCAGTGCTTTATTCTTGTGTCTTGTGGGTAAGAAAAGTGTGGAAAAGGAACGCCTGCTGTAGAAAAATTCCACAGTAGGCGTAATTAAGTTTAGTAGAGGGCTGGTCAGAAGTTGCTTTTCTTTTCTACGAAAATTAGTTCTTGGGTTATAGGATGGACAAACTCCAGACTTTCGGCATGTAAATAAAGCCTGTCTGCTTTTTGTCCGTAAAGTTCATCTCCTCGTATAGGACAATGTAATCCATCCGGATGGGCAGCATGTACTCTTAATTGGTGTGTTCTTCCTGTCAATGGATAAAAAGCGACAAGTGTCCGTTCGTTTTGTTCATTTAGAACTTGGTATTGTGTGATGGCGGTTTTTCCATGTTCATAGTCTGCCACTTGCCTGGGCCTGTCAAGAGGATCCATACGGAGAGGGAGTTTTATGATTCCTTCTTTAAATGGAATTTTGCCATCCAATAAGGCAATATATCGTTTTTTTATCGTCCTGTTTTTGAATTGTGCTTGCAGACGCTGGTGTACTTCTTTGTTTTTGGCTATCAATAATAAACCGGAAGTTGCCATGTCCAGGCGATGGACTATCAGAGGGCCTGTAGCATTCGGATAAAGTGTTTTTATATGTTGATAGACTGAGTCGGTTTCTCCTTTTCCGGGCACCGAGAGCATTCCTGTCGGTTTGTTGACTACGACTAGATAATCATCCTCATATACGATCTCCAAAGGCGTTTCGTGAGAATGGTTTTTCAACAAGGGATTTTCTTCCACCTCCAGCCCCTGTAGCATGTGTCCCAAAATGGGACCGCATTTTCCTTTGCATGCTGGATAGTAGTATCCATGATGTCTTATTTCTGCCTTTGGGGAATCTCCCCACCAGAATTCTGCCATAGCAATGGGTTTTAATTGGTGCTGATAGGCATATTGAAGTAATTTGGGAGCCGCACATTCACCGGCTCCGGCAGGGGGGAACTTTTGTGTAGTTTGTTCAAAAATACAACATAAATC
Organism: Phocaeicola sartorii JCM 17136 = DSM 21941; assembly: GCF_054653615.1. Lineage (NCBI taxonomy): Bacteria > Pseudomonadati > Bacteroidota > Bacteroidia > Bacteroidales > Bacteroidaceae > Phocaeicola > Phocaeicola sartorii. Next base: position 2,819,799 of record NZ_BAAIFW010000005.1, on the reverse strand, counting down.
TTTTGTCTCTCCACGGGCGTTCAGTATATGAAATTGTTCAAATAGCTTTTGTTGCAAAGTGGCAGAACGTTTTTTCCTTTCCACTTTCATCGCTTCTATCTTTGTGGTGAAAGCATCAGCCTCCGCTTGCAGTGAAGTGATTTTTTCTTTCCACATTCTTTCCATGCGTTTTAATTCCGCTTTCTGAAACTGGCTCTCGCGTATCATTGCGGCTAGTTCCTCTGCATCGGGAGTTCCTGTCCTGCGCCGGGTTTCTCTGGCTTCTTTAGCGGCTTTGAATAATTCTTTAGTTTTTGTCAATTCTTGCCGGGATTGTGCTGTCTCTGTTTCTATTTGCCGGAGCAAGTTCAGGTAACGGGGATCGTTCTGTGTGCGTGTAATATGTGCATTGATGGCAGATATATGTTCTTCCTCAATTTTGAAAAATCCTTGAGGTTGTAACAAATCATAAATTGGTGGAACGAAGAAAGGATGCAGATTTTTACCGGCCAATATTCCTGAGAATGCGGCTAAATAGCCTGTTCTGTTTTCCGGAGTTTGTACAATCAGGACACCGAACATTTTTCCTTTTTGCAATTCTTCCTGCCATTGGAATTGGGTTGTAAGATAGGCCTGTACTTCTTCGGCCGCTATTATACAAAGCGGATGAGGGGTATAGTGAAAAGGATAAGTGAACTTATCGGGTAACTTTATAGCGGCTATGGAATTCTTAAAAAAATGTAGCATATTTCGTTTTAATATAGTTGACAATGATTCGTTCTCCTTTTGAGGCTCTTATACGGGCAAGTCGGAATGGATGATAAAGTTTTTGTTTAATTCCTGTAACACTTCAGTTAACTGTTCCTCAGCTTGTAACGGGAAGACAGACACGCGGTTTAAGCTTAGGATGGTGTCACGTTGGAAATTGCAGAACTCTATTATTTTTATAAGCGTCTCTGTCTCTCTTTTTATCATATAGTTTCCTTCTATTTTGTCCGTGTCTATATTGCTTTTTACTTTAAAACCGTTGCTTGTTTTTGTGACGGTTATTTGTGGTTCTTCTTTTCGGATTGTAATTTGTCTTTCGGGTTTTTCGGCCGAGAACACCAAAGGATATCCTGCCAGTTGCATGATGGATTTGGGGCTATGAAAGCGCATACGGCTTTTTTCTTCCCAGTCGCTGGAAAGGGTTTTGATGCATAGGGTCAATGCATGATCTGTTTCATTCATTTCGGACATACCTTGCTGAAAGGTGGTAAGTGAAATGATGCGGCCTTTGCTCCAAATAATGCCGTCCTTTGATTTTTGCAGGTATGGATTAATGTTGTTGCGTTGGTCTATACGGTAGATAATCCGGCTTTGTGAGTCGGCTTTTCCTTTTTTATCATTATTTTTGGATGGAAGCTCTTTGGATTTATCCAAGAGCAATGCAAGAACCCTTTCCCACTCGTCTGTTTTTTGATAAGGAGGGAGTAGAGGGGAAAAACCTGTTTCTTGAATCAGCTCGTTTGCTTTTTCAATGTAGGGAGCGAAATCTTGAGAACATTCCAGTTGTAATAATTTGAGATGGTTTGCATCAATGAACTGTTGTATCTTATCATCACTGATATTCAGCTTTATTCTTTTTTGAAGCCGATAATGGCGTGTTATGAGCATGATCAGAACTTTGATTAACGGTGGATAATTGTCGTAACTATAGAGAATATGTTTTATGACCGGTTCTATATTTTCATTTAAAGCATAGAGGGCAAGCAGTTGGGCGGGTATCATTTCTGATGGAAGATAACCTTTTATAAATAGCATTCGTAATGTTCTTTTTGACTCGATGGTGGAGTCGTTTAGCAAGGCGATGATATAGAAGAGATTGATCAACGCGTTGTCAAAGCTTTTTGCATTCATTCCTTTCAACGATTGAGAATAGAGATCAAGGGCTTCGCTGAAATCACCTCTATATTGATGGTAAATGGCATGGTGACACATGCCTTCGGGTATATCAGCGGCAATCTTATGAGGAATTTCGTTGATGCGTCCGGGTAGGATATATTGGTAAAAAGCGAACTCCAATTTATATTTTTCCCGGATTGTTGGTGCTATTTCCTTATTTTCAAAGTATCCGTTTGTCAGACAGGTGATGTCAGGTTTAAGCAGTCCTGATGTCCATACATATTTGTATTCATGGAAAAGAGTATCGATGATATGTATGGGGATATTTTGAAAAAAAGGCATCCATTCGGGAAAGGACGGCATAGACATTAATATGTAGCGTATCGGTCCGGATTCAGCATAAGCAGGGATTTGATCTTTCATTCTTTTCCCTAGTACAAAGTTTTGAATGGCGGTGATCCACTCTTCTTTTCTCCAATTGTTTGGAGAAGAATAGCTGGGAGAAGTGATGAAAGCCGGTTTCTGAGGACTTTTCTTTATATCCATGAGAAGTTGTAGCTGGATGTCGGCTTTCAATATATAGTGTCTGTCTCGTGAACTTTCTGCTGGTAATGGGAATATTTTGTTTTCCTCTTCCAGTTCTTTTAAAATGGTTTCCACCTCTTTCGGAGGAAAACTAAGTACTCGGCTTGTTTCAAAGCTTTCATGGTAGAGAACAAAAGGTTTGACTTTCCATGATAGGTATTTCATTATTTGTTCCTTGTGATCAGATCTTGTAATATAATCTTTTTTTCTATCGGATTTTATTTCCATAGCTACTCTTTTATTTTGCGGTTTTATATTCTCGGACAAAGATAGGCATTTTCTTTTCAAAAATCTTTTTATGTGGTGCAAATTGATGACAGATGCTATGTATCTGATTTTTTTTCCTACTTTTGTTGATGAGTTATAAGCAATATTGGATGTTTATTTGTTGTTTTGGATAAAAAGGAATACAGATATGGGAAAATTGTTGTGTCCGCAATGTAAAATTGCAGGATTATACGTTAAAAACGGGAGGGAAGAGAGACTGTTGGTTTATGTATCGGATGAGGGGAGAGTGATACCGAGGAATCCGGAGGAGGATATGGAGGGGTTTGATTTAACTATAGTCTATTGTTTGGGGTGCTCATGGAGCGGTTCTCCTAAAAGACTGGTGAGGAGGTAGGTATGGAAGGAAAAACTAAATTTGCATTTATAGGAAATAGCCACATTGCTTATTGGCCGCTTGAGTCTTATTTCCCCCAATGGGAATGTCGCAATTATGGTGTTCCGGGGGAAGGGCTGGATTATGTGGAGAGGTTTCATGAAGATGTTTCGGATAGTTATGTGGTTATTCAGTTTGGAACCAATGATATCTATCATCTGAATACAGAAAACATGGATGTTTATGTGGAAAGGTATGTGAAGGCGGTTAGTGCCATTCTTTCTCGTGGTACTTATTTGTTTTGTATTTTCCCACGTAATGATTTTATGGATAGCACAGCTGTGAACCGTTTTATAGCTTTACTGAATGAGAAGATCAGAAAGAAGATAGAAGAGGAAACCAATGTTGTATATTTGGATGTGTTCGACAAATTTTTATTGAATGATAGATTGAATCCAGATTTGACTATTGATGATTTGCACCTGAATGGGGCTGGCTATCGGATATTGGTTCATACTTTGAGAGAACTTTTCTGTAAATACAAAAATAGATAGTGATGAATATTTTGTTAGTGAGCGATTATTACCACGTTGCACTTGTGGGGCTGATATCTATTTCTCCGTAAGTAGAAACGTTATCGTAAGGAATTGCTTTTATAATGCTATATGCTTCCTCGTAAAATTGTGCTCAGTCCATCCTGGTTATTTATGCATGAAATGTCTGATAGCTGCTAGGGGATGAAAAAAGATCATTCGTGGACCGGCGTACCGCATTACTGCTCGCATTCGTTTCTTCATTTCTGGTTTATAACAATGTATGGGACAGTTGCGGCAGGTCTTTTTTTGTTCACCGAATGTACAGTGCTCTAATCTGTTATGTGCGTATTGCAATAACTCCTGGCAGGCTGGGCAAAGCTCTTTATTGCCTTCCTTGTACCGACAATAAATTCGGATCATTTGTTCTGCGGTACGTTGTTCTCTTTCAATAATTCTCATCTGTAATGAAGCTTTTGTGCGAATAGGGTACAAATATAGGACTATTTTTTCTTATTTTTGTATCCAATTAGTGTATAACCTTTAAAATAAAGAGATAATGGATAAAGTTATTGTTAATTCGTACGAGGATTTTGAGAAACTGCTAGGACGACAGATTGGTATTTCTGACTATGTGGAAGTATCGCAAGACCGGATTAATCTTTTTGCAGATGCCACCTTGGATCATCAATGGATTCATGTAGATACAGAACGTGCTAAAGTGGAAAGTCCCTATCATAGCACTATTGTGCATGGCTACTTGACTCTTTCGTTGCTTCCACATATGTGGAACCAGATCATAGAAGTGAATAATCTGAAAATGATGATTAACTATGGTATGGACAAGATGAAATTCGGACAGGCAGTTCTGGCTGGTCAGAGTATCCGTATGGTAGCAAGCCTTCATTCTTTACAGAATTTGCGTGGTGTGGCCAAAGCCGAAATTAAGTTTACGATTGAAATTAAAGACCAGCCGAAAAAGGCGCTTGAGGGTATCGCTGTCTTCCTGTATTATTTCAATTGATTTTTTCAAATAATGTCTGAAGGAGAATCAGGTATATTTTATCGTTTTTGGACAAAAAGACATTTGTCCAAGAACGATTGCTTTACCTCTGAAAGAGTGTTCCTTAGGCACGTATATATATCCTTCCGGAGAAGTTGAGGATTAACAAGATTAAGAAATTTATTTCAGATTGTTTTTTTCTAAATAATAACACTGATGATCATATATTTTGCCGTCATAGCTTGCTTCGGCCTGATGGAGAATGCCTTCGTATGCAAATCCCATTTTCTCCAAAACACGTTGTGAACGTTTGTTTTGAGGATAACAGTTCGCACTGATCAAGGTTAATCCCAGCTTGTTGAAACCATAGTCCAAAACAGCAGAGACGGCTTCAGACATATATCCTTTTCCCCACTGGGCTTCGTCTAGCCAGTAACCGATCATTCCGGCATTTGAATTCTCTCTTTTAGGGTCTGGCAGAATTCCTATAGCTCCTATCAGAAGCTGGTCTTCCTGTCTGGTGATGGCCCATGTGTCTTTTTGTGGTATAAATATTGTTTGAAGAATTTTCAAAGATTCCTCCGGTGTGTCATGAGGCTTCCATCCAGCATTATTTCCTAGGTTAGGATTTCGGCAACAGTTAAAGACTGCTTCCGTATCATTTTCTGTAAAAGGACGTAAAATAAGTCGGTCCGTTTCTATTACATGGTTTTTCACAGGGGTGTTTTCCTGCTCTTTTTTATAAACACACTCTATCCGGTTCCCGTCTGGATCTAGTACCACACTTTCAAAATAACCATCTCCGGAAATGCGAGGTTCACTTACGATATGGTATCCTTCAGCACGTAGTAGTTCCGTCAATGATAAAACAGCTTCTTGGTTTTCAAAAGAAAAAGCTAGATGAGTCAATCCCAGTCTGTTTTCTTTTATCGGAACATTTTGCACGTCAGTCCTGCTCATCAGCTCTAATGTAGCACCACTTTCAAATGAAATGAAGTAAGATTCAAACCCTTTTTGGACATTAATATATTTTTCATTACTCGTTCCGTTAAAATAACGGATATAGAATTCTCTTAGCCTTTCCAACTGAAATGTCCAAATGGCGATATGATGTATGTTCATGGGTGATTGTTTATCTGTTGTATATATTTTTTACAGTTCGTTTTTATTCTAGATAAATCATCTTTTTGGTCATTCCACCGTCGATGATGATATTTTGTCCATTGATGAAATCGTTTTCTTCTTGACATAAAAATAAACACATGCGTGCTATGTCTTCCGGTTTTCCTACTCGTTTTGATGGATGTTGGGCATGATCCTCAGGGCGTAGTTGTTCGTAATTATTAGTTTGAATCCATCCCGGCGAAATACAGTTTACGGTGATATGGAAGTCGGCAAGGGATAAAGCAAGCGCATGAGTCAGTGAATAGATTCCTCCTTTGGAAGCCGCATAACTTTCACTACCCGGTTCGCTCATTAAATAACGGGTGGAGCAGATATTGATAATTCTGCCATACGGATGATTTTCTGCCTGGAATTTGCGATGCAAAGCTAATGTGCGTGAGGTGATAAATACAGGTCGCAGATTGATGGATAGAATTTTGTCAAAATCTTCCACACTGGTTTCTGTGATGGGGGAGAATTCGCTTATTCCGGCGTTGTTGATAATGATGTCCACATCCCCCCACTTTTCAAAAAGGTCGTGCATACACTCCTCAAGGGACTCTTTATCACTTACGTCGACATGATAGAAAATTGCTCCGGTCTCTTTGGCCGTCAGTGTTCCCAACTCCTCATTTTTGTCACAAAAGGCGACTTGGTATTGTGAGTTGCGGAAAGCTTTCACTATATTTTTCCCGATACCATCGGCACCTCCTGTGATGAATGCTTTTCTAGGAAGTCTGATAGCGTTGTCTGTCAGTTCCTTTGGTTGAGGCTTGACGGAGATCGTTTTCTTCTTTCCATGTTTGCGGCTTTTTTCCCATGCAGCCTTTCGGGCTTCATATTGCTCGTATTGTCTTTCTATATAATTGTCTGCCATAAGTTTTGAAATATATTTATCGGAATGTTATTCTATTGTTCACCATAAAATTAACAGCTCCATAGATTATTATTCCAATGAATTGTGCTGTAAATTCTTTGAGGCCTATTGCTTCGATCATCAGTATTACAAAAAGAAGTTGTATGCCATAGGCAATACCGAAAGCGGTACAAAAGAGCATTATTTGTTGCCCAAGACTGTTTTGGGGATTGCTGGAAGGAAAGATCCAATATTTGCTCCATATAAAATTATGAGTCTGAGCGATGAGGTATGCCATAATATTTGCTACTATATAGTTTCCTCTGAATGAGAAGTAACTCATTACAATCCATATCACTAACATGGTAATAAGATAATTTAAGGTTCCTATCGTAGCAAAACGAACTAAACGTACTGATGCTTTCATCCTCTTTCTTTATTGGTTTATTTTACATGGTGAATTTTCGTGCAAACTTACGCAAAATCTCTGGAAAAAACGAATAAAAAGGGACAAATGTCTTCGTAACGCCTGTCAATAAGGCGTTTGCGGAGCCAAATGAGGACAGGTAAAAAAAACGGGGTAACGCAAAGGAAAGCGGATTTATGAAGCAGAACGGTCTCCAAATCGTTACCCGCCGGATGGCGATTTTTAACACACCGTGTTGTATCTGGCAGCTTGTGGCACAGGTTGGCATATCAAGGTCTAACTCGTTGAGTAATAACTTTGCAAACAAAAAACGAGTATGGCAAGAAGCACATTCAAGGTGCTGTTCTATGTGAACGGCAGCAAGGAGAAAAACGGCATTGTCCCCATCATGGGACGGGTTACAATCAACGGGACTGTAGCGCAGTTCAGTTGCAAGCAGAGCATCCCGAAAACGCTTTGGGACGTGAAAGGCAACAAGGCGAAGGGCAAGAGCCGCGAGGCACGGGATATTAACCTCGCTTTGGACAACATCAAGGCGCAAATCATCAAGCATTACCAGCGCATATCCGACCGTGAGGCATTCGTCACGGCTGAAATGGTACGCAACGCCTATCAGGGAATCGGCAGTGAGTATGAAACCCTGCTCAAGGCTTTTGACCGTGAGAACGAGGTGTTCAAGAAGCGTGTGGGAAAAGACCGTACAATGGCTACCTACCGCTCACGTGTGGTGGCAAGGAACTATGTTGCGGCGTTCATCAAGTCATTTTACAAGCGTACGGACATGGCTATGCCGGAACTTACTCCCGATTTCATCAAGGAGTTCGCCGCATACCTCTCGACTGAAGCCGGACTGCATAACGGGACGATATGGGAGAAATGTATGTGGCTGAAAGGCGTGGTGATGCGTGCGCACTTCAACGGACTGATTCCACGCAACCCTTTCGCACAGTTCCATATCAGCCCCAATGTAAAGGAGCGGGAATATCTGACGGAAGATGAACTGAAAGCGGTCATGACACATGAGTTCGAGGATAGCAAGTTCGCATACATTCGTGACATCTTTGTCTTTGCCAGTTTCACCGCCTTGTCGTTCGTGGACATTCAGGAACTGACGAATGACAACATAGTGGAGGTGAACGGCGAGAAGTGGATATTGTCCAAACGCCACAAGACAAAAGTCCCCTTTCAAGTGAAGCTGCTGGATATTCCCTTACAGATAATCGAACGCTACCGACCGATACAGAAAGACAACCGCATATTCCCCGGCTTGAACTACTGGTCTGTCTGTAAACCTCTGAAACGGATGATAAAGGAATGTGGTATAACCAAGTCAATTTCATTTCATTGCAGTCGTCATGGCTTCGCAACATTAGCGTTGAGCAAGGGCATGCCCATCGAGAGCGTAAGCCGTGTATTGGGACATACGAATATCGTCACAACCCAAATCTACGCAAAGATAACCACGCAGAAACTCGACAATGACTTGACGATGTTCGGTGATAAATTGAGCAAGACGTTTAACGGGATAACGATGTCATGAGTATGGGAAGAAACATCATAACAATGAATGAATCCGGCAATATTATCATGACGGAGAATGTCACTGATATATGGATGAGCGAACCGGAATTGGTGGAACTGTTCGGGGTAATCGTCCCGACACTCCGTGCCGCCATCAAAGCCGTGTATAAAAGCGGTGTATTGAAAGGGCAAGAGGCACAGAAGTATGCCCGGCTGGAGAACGGATATCATGCCGATGTGTTCAGTTTCCCGATGATAGTCGCGCTTGCTTTCCACATCAACAGTTTTGGGGCGGAACTGGTGCGCAATGCCGTTTTTGAAAGGCTATACTTGCGAAAAGAGAAAACAACATTCTTCTTTTCGCTGGGTATTCACAATATGTCTAATTATCAAGCATAAAGCCCAATGATATGGCGACATAAAATAGTGAAACCGACAAATCTTTATGTGTCAATCTATTGCCGATAAAACGCATTATCAATAAAACGTACTGCTGATAAAACGTATTGGTGGTCAGTTGAACAGACGTATTGCCGTTTTATCAACAATACGTACTACTAAGTCCGAAGAAAAACCCATTAGAAAGGCACTTCTTCGGGCTTTTGTTGTATGCTTTTAAGCCAAATCCAAGAAAATCTTACGTGAGTCACGTGTGGGTTGTCAATCCGTCTTGTTTGTATTGCCGAATTTTGCGCCAGACAAACATCTGACAATCATAAAATCAAGATGCCGATGAAGAAAGAAAATACAGAAAAGGAGGAGTTCATACGGGTAGGTACGACCCTCTACAAATTAGTGAACCAGCCCCGTCTGAACGGTGGCTATGTGAGGAAACGCATCGTGTGGAACAACGAGACGCTGCGGCAGGACTACGGCAAGGACTATCTCGCCACCGTGCCGAAGTATGACGGCTTCTGCACCGTCCCCGACCATGTGGACTACCGTCCTGTAGTGGACAAGTTCCTGAACCTCTACGAGCCGATTGAGCACCGCCCGCAACAAGGCGAGTTTCCCTGTATCCTTTCATTAGTACACCACATCTTCGGTGAACAGTACGAGTTAGGCATGGATTACCTGCAACTGCTCTACCTGCAACCTGTTCAAAAACTGCCTATCCTGCTGTTGGTATCGGAAGAGCGCAACACAGGCAAAAGCACGTTCCTGAACTTCCTGAAAGCCGTGTTTCAGAACAACGTCACGTTCAACACCAACGAGGATTTCCGCAGCCAGTTCAATTCCGACTGGACGGGCAAGCTGCTCATCGTGGTGGACGAGGTGCTGCTCAACCGCAGGGAGGACAGCGAGCGGTTGAAGAACCTCAGCACCACACTCTCCTACAAGGTGGAAGCCAAAGGCAAAGACCGTGACGAGATAGCCTTCTTCGCCAAGTTCGTGCTGTGTTCCAACAACGAGTATTTGCCTGTCATCATTGACGCGGGCGAAACACGTTATTGGGTGCGCAAGATAAACCGCCTGCAATCAGATGATACCGACTTTCTGCAAAAGCTGAAGGCGGAAATCCCGGCTTTCCTGCATCATTTGCAGCACAGGGCAATGGCAACGAAAAAAGAAAGCCGGATGTGGTTCGCTCCCTCATTGCTGCATACCGAAGCCTTGCGCAAGATTATCCGCAGCAACCGCAACCGTCTGGAAATCGAGATGTGCGAGCTTATACTCGACATCATGGACAGTACAGGCACGGACACGTTCTCGTTCTGCTATAACGATGTTCTTCTTTTGCTGGTACACTCGCAGGTAAAGGTGGAGAAGCACCAAGTACGGAAAGTATTGCAAGAGTGTTGGAAACTCACGCCTGCACCTAATACGCTTACCTATACCACCTACCAAGTGGACTGTACCCGTGAATGTCACTATTCGCCCATACGGAAAACCGGAAGGTTCTATACCGTGACAAAAGAATATCTGACAACTCTCTGATTATTTTGATGAAATGATGAACAAGCATATAACCATACTGAAACATACAGGTTTACATCCTCATCAGATGTTCATCAAAAGTATTCCGAAGATGAAAAGTAGAAATGAGACTGACAAGCTATGCCCGTCACCGTTAATGATGAATTTCTCTTTTGGCGAGTACTTTGATGAAAGGACGATGAATATGTACCATGCTGTCATTCAGTGAAATAATGTGTACATTCATCAAATTATCGTTTTTCCATTCATCACTAAATCCATTGTAAGATTATGACTATACAAGAAGCCAAACAAATCAGAATCGCGGACTATCTGCAAAGTCTGGGCTACACGCCCGTAAAGCAACAGGGAAACAGCCTGTGGTACAAATCCCCGTTCAGAGAGGAAACGGAAGCCTCGTTCAAGGTGAATACCGACCGTAACCTGTGGTTCGATTACGGGCTGGGCAGGGGCGGCAACATCATCACGCTGGCACAGGAACTATACGCATCCGACTATGTGCCTTACCTGCTTGGCAGGATAGCGGAACAGGCTCCACACATCCGTCCCGTGTCTTTCTCTTTTCGCCAGCAGGCATCCGAACCGAGCTTCCAACACCTGGAAGTGGGAGAACTCACCCATCCGGCACTGCTCCGCTACTTACAGGAACGGGGTATAAACATAGCTTTGGCAAAACCGGAATGTAGGGAACTGCACTTCATCCATAACGGCAAGCCCTATTTCGCCATCGGGTTCCCGAACGTGGCTGGAGGATATGAGGTTCGTAACCGTTTCTTCAAAGGCTGTATCGCACCGAAGGACATCAGCCATATCCGGCAACAGGGAGAGCTGAGAGAGAAATGCCTCGTGTTCGAGGGCATGACGGACTATCTTTCCTTCCTCACGTTGCGGATGAAGAACTGTCCGGCCATGCCCAACCTTGACAGGCAGGATTATGTCATCCTCAATTCCGTCTCCAATGTTTCCAAAGCCGTAGATGTGCTGCACGGGTACGGGCGCATCCATTGCCTGCTTGATAATGACGAGGCGGGAAGAAATGCGTACCGAGAACTGGAAAGAGAGTTCGCCGGACGCATCCGCGATTTCTCCGACAACTACAAAGGACACAAAGACCTGAACGATTACCTGTGCGGCAAACGGCAGGATTTAGCCGTTAGTCCACCACCAAGAACTATCGTAAAACAGAAGAAGAAAGGATTGGGACTATGACATTCCAAACAGCAAAAACGGGAGCTGCCCGAAACTCATTCTTCAAGGATTGGGAAGTAGCAAGTTTGTGTTTCGGGTGTACCGAAACCGCTTGCTACCCACCATCCAAGCTACAGGAGGTGGAATCCCGTTGGTCTATACAGTATAATCAGTAACAGCATTGAAAGTAGAAAATGGAGCATAAGGAATATAAGAAACGTAACAAGGGCGGTCGCCCGAAAAAGGAAACGGCGGAAAAGCTGAGCTATCGTATTGGCGTGAAAATGGCGGCAGCCGACTACTTCTGCTTGCTGACACGGGCGCATGAGGCAGGCATATCGCCGAGCGAATACATGAGGGAATGTTTCCGGAACGGTCATGTGAGGGAACGGCTGTCGGAGGAACACGCCGGATACATCCGCCAGCTCTGCGGCATGGCGAACAATCTCAACCAGCTTGCACGCAAGGCTAACGCCGGAGGGTTCCACGATGAACAGTGGGACTGCAAGGTGGCGGTGGCAAGGATTCACGAACTCTTGACCAAGATAGGGATATGATGGCGAAAATCGTAAAGGGAAGCGACTTCAAGGGTGTGGTGAATTACATACTTGACAAAGACAAGAACGCCCAAGTTGTCGCATCCGATGGCTTGTTCATGGAAAACAGGGAAACCATCGCCATGAGTTTCAACGTCCAATGGCAGATGAACAACAAGGTTGCGAAGCCTGTCGGACATATCGCGTTAAGTTTCTCCAAAGAGGATGAGCCACGCCTGACTAACCGCGTCATGGCGGGCATCGCTCTTGAATATCTGAAAAAGATGGGAATCAAGGACACGCAGTTCTTCATCGCCCGACATTTCGACAAGGAGCATCCGCACGTGCATATCGCCTTCAACCGCATTGACAACAACGGCAACACCATTTCGGACAAGCACGAGCGATTGCGAAGCGCCCGTATCTGCAAAGATCTTACGCAGAAATACGGCTTGCACATGGCTGGCGGTAAGGATAATGTCAAGCGCAACCGCCTGAAAGAGCCGGACAAGACAAGGTACGAGCTTTACGACATCCTCAAAACCGAAGTCTGCAGGTGTGGTAACTGGAGCGTGCTTGTCGCCAACCTAAAACGGCAGGGCGTGGAAGTGCTTTTCAGCCACAAAGGGCAGACGGACGAAATACAGGGCGTGGTCTTCATCAAGAACGGATACCGTTTCAACGGTTCCAAAGTGGACAGGCGTTTCAGTTATACCAAGATTGATGCTACCTTGCGGCACAACAGGTATGAGGAACGTATGGGAATGACAGCCAAAGTACATGAGGCAGTTACACCGAGCGCACCATTCGGAACGGCACAAAGTGAATTGTTCAACGGTTCGTTGGGACTGCTGAACAGCAACGGCTCATCTTACAATGCCTCTGATGCGGAAACCGATCAGGAAATGGCGGAAATACTTCGCAGGAAGAAGAAACGCAAACGGGGAATGAGGTTGTAACCACCGCAGATACGCAGTCCGGCAAAAGACCGCAGCCCGTCAGGGAATTTCATTGCCGACCATATAATCATCGGGCATCCGGGATTATATGCGAAAGAAGGAAACCGCCACAAAAGTATGAAAATATAGAATTTTCATTGATTTGAAAAGCCATTTGGAGTGAACTTTGCTCTGAATGGCTTTATTGCTCAACAGAATTAAGGACTATTCGGATTAGAATGCTTAACTTTGCAAATAGTTGTAACGATTAAGAATGGCAGACTTTAACTCATACATAGATAAGATTGACATGAATTTTTGGCGCGAACTTTGCGCTAAAGAGGGGAAGTTATGCCTTTATAAAAAAGGTGATTATTTCCTTCATTGTGGAGATACAACAAAAAATGTATGGGGATTTATCAAAAAAGGATATTTCAAATACTCCGTGACCGATTCAGAAGGTAATACACATATAACTGGTTTTTCATTTTGCGACACGCCATTGGGTGACTATTCAAGTCTTGTATTGAAAACTCCAGCCGTTACTGATATTATAGCGGCTACAGATGCGGAAGTATTGGTTTGTAACCGCAATATTGTTGATGAACTCTTTGAAAAAGACTTTAAGTTACATTGTGTCATATCAGACGGATTTTTTCACCAGACATATGATAGGTTTTTGAATCTGTATCGCCAATCTGCGAAGGAACGTTATATTCATATATTAGAATATTGTCCTAATATTCTTCAAAATATAACGCTCAAAGAATTGGCATCATATCTGCAAATCACACCGACATACCTTAGCCGCATTCGCAAAGAAATTACTTTTGAAAAATAGAGCAGATGAAAAGCAAGGCTAATTTTAACCCATATATAGATAAGATAGACCTGAATTTTTGGCGTGAACTTTGCGTCAAAGAGGGTAAACTTTGCCATTATAAAAAGGGAGAGTATTTTCTTCATCGCAGAGAAACACCTAAGTATTTCGGTTTCATTACATCCGGTGCTTTTAAATATACTATCATTGATACTGATGGAAATGAACATATCACGGGGCTTGCATTGTGCGATACTTTAGCCGGAGACTTCTATAGTTCCATTCGGAAGGAATCGTCATTGGTGGCTCTTCAAGCGATAACCGATTCAAACGTATGGGTTTGTAGCACTAATCTTTTTAGACAAATACTGAAAGAAAATATAGAATTACGCTGCGTTATGGCAGAAGAGTTATTTCGGCAAACTCATGACAGATACCTCAATCTTTATCGGCAATCTCCCAAAGAACGGTATTGGGAGTTGATAAGACGCTGTCCTAATATATTGCAAGATATTACGCTCAAAGAACTTGCCTCCTATCTGCAAATTACACCGACCTACCTTAGCCGTATCCGCAAAGAAATTACTTTTGGCAAGGAATAATACTCTCAAATAAGTGCCCGTAATGCAACTCTCAAAATAGTTTGAGAGTTGTTTCGTTTTATACCTGTAATTTTGCAGAAATATTCAATCATAAAGGTATGAAACATATTTTGTTTACCATATTTATATTTGTAAGTGGGATTGAGATGTACTCGCAACCCCAATCCCATGAGCGTAAAACTTCCGGTTCAGAGACGAAGAGAAGGTTATAATTAAAATTCCATGTATAATATCAAACTAAAAAATTGGATAATATGAACTATCAACTTAAATTGTGGAGTATGATATTGCTTCTAAGTATTGGGCTATTGGCGAGTTGCAGTGATGACGACAATGATACTGAGCCAACATTGACCGCTTCGGAACTGTTGCAAACGACCTGGAATGCTTGTGTTTGCGATTATGATGCAGATGGGAAAGAAGTCGTAAACGAAGAATATCTGATTGTGGAATTCCTCACTGAAACACAAGGTAAAAGTATCAATGGTGAGGGCAGTGGTGATCCTTCTGCTGTATGGGACTTATACTATTGCATAGATGGTAGAATCATTACTTTTAAGAATAGTGCTTTGGTAGGCAATTGGACAGTTATTGAAAAGTCCAAGAATCGCATTGTACTTCAGTCTTATCGTCCGGAAAAATCGGTGGCGACATTGACCAAACTGCATTGATATGATGAAAACTTTTAGAAATGCACAAACCGCAATAAGAGTAATAGGCTGCTGTTTATTCATCTTTGTGGTCTCATGTAAGCAGGCTTCGATGCTGCATCAGGAAAACGGTTGGTATCTTATCACAGACGGACAGAAGGATAGTCTTGCAAGCAGGCCGATTGTAACCGTCAAGGATTTTGCTGCGATAGAACTTGTTTCTGATGATTATGGTCTCCGAGCTATATCGGGAAGTGTAAATAAGCAGAAACAAAAAGTCTGGGCAGATGCTACAGAACAAGCTATTGGGCAACGGATAGGTTTTGTATTTAATGATACAGTTATTACCGCCCCGATGGTCAATGCAAGAATAGAAAGCGGTACTTTTCAAATCAGTCCCCCGCACAGGCATGATTTAGAACGTATCTTTGAGATTCTACAAAAAGAAATTGAGACATCAAGGTTGGAACATTAAATATTAACTATAAAATGGGGACATTAGGCTGTGTGAGCGATATGCTCCAGCGAGATAAGGAGAACAGGGCACTGCGCAAGATAGGGCGTGAGCGGATGAAGGAAACTCGTCGCCGATTGCTCGAAGTAAGTGCCTCCTCTCCCTCCTCCCACCTCTCGTTGGAACAATTGGAGGATATTCGAAAGAATACATTGGAAAAGGAGGAATTGGAGCGTAAGAAACTCAATAGAGCCTTTTTAGTCATAGGCTGCATTGTATTGGCAGGCCTTCTCTTTCTTTGCTTATTTATTACCTGCCAACTAACGTAAGTTCCACATCGGACAAACGGGCAAATCCACGAAGAATTTTGGCGTTAGTGAAAGTCGCAGTAATAAAACAAAAGGAATAGATATGGATAAATGCAAAATAAGACGTTGGCTTAAAGATGATTTTTCCACTTTGGCTAAATATCTTAATAATAAAAAGATATGGGATAATTGCCGTGATAGTCTGCCATATCCTTACTCTGAGAGCGATGCGCAACAATTTATCCGATTCGTTTTAAATCAAAGCGAACAAAATAATTATTGCATCGAAGTAAATCAGGAGGCTGTCGGCAACATAAGTTTCTCTCGTGGCATTGACGTGGAACGCTACAATGCTGAATTAGGGTATTGGCTTGCCGAACCTTATTGGGGTAAAGGGATTATGACTCAAATGTTAGTACTTGCTATTCGTAGCTATTTTTCCTATACAGATGTGATACGTGTTTATGCAAATGTTTATGCTGGTAATATGCCATCAATGAGAGTTTTAGAGAAAATAGGATTTCGCAAATGTGGCATACATCGTAATGCCTATTTCAAGAATGGGAATTTTTTAGATTGCCACTGTTATGAATTGCTAAAAGCTGATTTTAGGATATGAATATTATGATACGCAAATTAACACAAGATGAATATAACAATGCTGCCGATTTGTCCTATCAAGTATGTATGGAATGTGGCAGGAATGATTTCACCCAAGAAGGTATCGAAACCTTTAAAAGTTTCGTGTATGACACATCGTTGATGAATGCACTTGACATATATGGAGCTTTTGACAAGCATTTATTGATAGGAATAATCGGTGTACATCGGGAAAAACAACATATATCCCTCTTCTTTGTCTTGCCGCACTATCATCGGCAAGGAATAGGAAAATCGCTATTTGACTATGTAATGAATGAATGTAATTTTACTTATATAACAGTTCATTCTTCAACCTATGCAGAAACTTTCTATGCATCTTTAGGTTTCAAAAAAGTGGGTGAAAAAGAGCTTAATAAGGGGATTGTAAGTATCCCTATGGAGAGAAATATATAATTATTGCCAAAAAGGTCTTCAAAAGGTGGAATTTACTATAAAGAAACAATAAAATGAAGAAACATAATTATTTCACAATACTATTGGTAGCTATTCTTACTATGGCAGGGCTGACTGCGTGTAATGACGATGATGAAGAAGGTAGGAAGATAACCGGTTATAAGGAATACACGCTTACGGTAGCTTCTGTAAAACTCCCCGGTGTTTTAACATCGAGTGGTAGCAATGTACTTGCAGATGTATATGCTGTAAAAAACGAGCAGTCCACCGATTGGGAGGCTCATGGAAGCATCGGTAAGTTTGAATATGAAGAAGGATATGAGTACCAAATACGCATCAGTGAAACGAGCTATCTGGATTATAATATGGGCGATCCGGCATGGACTGAATACGAGCTATTGGAAGTCATATCGAAAGAACGCAAGAACTCTGAAAATTTACCTCCTCATTTCATCCCGGACTGGTATTTTGAGCAACGTTGTCCGTATATCAATCCTGAATTTGCTTATGCCATTGAAGCCGACCAAAAAGATGAGATTGAAAATGACCTTAAAACCGATGCAACCTATAAATTCGGAGGCTTGCGTTGTTATATTGCTTTTACAGGAACACGTAAATGGTTCTTATTGGATGTCGATATGCACATTGTTAATCAAGGCTTTTTGATTAGCAGGGGCAAGGAACCAACAGAGTTTCCTGAATCATATAAGCTCCTTCTGCCGGAAAGTAAAGTTTCCGGATATGGAGAGTTTAATTTTGTAACAGGCGATGATATAGAAGACTCTGTAATGCAATATGATGTGTTTATATATGCTCAGAATCGAACACCTGCACCGCAGAATGTTGAGATATGGCTATATAAAGACCTTACGGCATATTACCAAAACAAATACCCGGAAGCTAATGTCAAAGCTGTTGTGATTCGCTATATGGTGAAGAATTTGTGATAGTAAAATCTTTTTACGCGTCATGGAACTAAACAAGCATTTTGATTATACTGATAATTACAGTGAGATAGTCCATACCACACGGCTGATAAGTGCAGAAGAATTGACTGATAGATTCTTCTGCGCACCGCAGTGGATTACTGCCTTGATGAAGTTTCGTAATGCCATAGTAAAACCTTTTGGTCTGAAAGGAGAGAAGAATTTATCGGATTTTGTCATTGTCGAATCCGATCGCCTTGCGACAATAAGCAAAAACAACAAACACCTTGATTTTGTTATTGCATTTATGACCGAAAAGCGTATGAATGACAGCCTATATCTATCGGTTTGTACAAAAGTCAGATACAATAACCGTATGGGAAAATTCTATTTTACAATAATAAAACCATTTCATAGGTTAATCTGCAAGATACTGTTAAAACGGGTCAGAAGAAATTTATAATAATGCCTATCCTTGTCCTTTGTCACATCGCCAATTTTATCTATTGATGATATGAGTTCAACTAAAAACATAGCGGTCTTATGATGTCTCATGAAACAAGTTATTGAAATAAAAAATATCCGTACACTGACGGCCATGGGTTACCTGCTGATAGCTTTGTTAGTGAGCGGTATCGTTTACACTTGGTTCAGCGAGTGGCGGGACATGGAGAGACTAGAAACTATGAACCGGCAGATAGAGAGTTTCCGTAAGGAAATAAACATTATCCATATCCAGCTGATAAAGTTTTCTCTTTTAGGCGAAAGCGTATTGGAATGGGATGATGAAGATTTAGAATGTTACCATATTCAGCGTATGGCAATGGACAGTATGCTGTGCCGTTTCAAAACGATTTATCCGGTAGAGCGCATCGACAGCGTGCGCCATCTTCTTGCAGATAAAGAACTGCAAATGCGCTGGATTGTTCAAGTACTTGACGAACAGCAGGCTCTCAACGAGAAGATAGCCCGTCAGGTTCCTGTAATCGTGCAGAAAAGCGTACAGGAGCAACCACAAAAGCCAAAGCGAAAAGGATTTCTTGGCATATTCGGCAAGAAGGAAAGACCAAAACCAACCGTAACCACCACGATGCTCCATTCCCTCAACCGGGATATGATAGCCGAACAACAGGCGCAAAGCCACTATCTATCGGAACACGCCGACAGTCTTGCTGCAAGGAATGTGGAACTTAACCGACAACTGCAAGAACTAATTCGCCAAATGGATGAAAAAGTACAAGCTGACTTGCAAAAGCGAAACATAGAGATAGCTACCATGCGTGAGCAGTCGTTTATACAGATTGGAGGTCTGACTGGCTTCGTTCTATTACTTTTGATTATCTCCTATATAATCATACACAGGGATGCCAAACGTATCAAGCGGTACAAACGAAAAACGACAGATCTAATTGAGCAACTGAAGCTATCAATCGAGCAAAATGAGGCACTCATAGCCTCCCGAAAGAAAGCGGTACATACTATTACCCATGAGTTGCGTACACCATTGACGACAATAATCGGCTATACCGAATTGTTATGGAAGGAATGCAGCAATGGAAACAATGTGCATTTTCTTCAAAGCATACAGCACTCCTCAGACCGTATGCGGGATATGCTCAATACCTTGTTGGGCTTCTTCCGTTTAGACAATGGCAAAGAACAACCACGTCTTTCACCTTGCCGAATTTCAGCAATCACGCACACACTTGAAACGGAGTTCATGCCAATAGCCATGAACAAAGGGCTATCGCTGACAGTGAAGAACGTATGTGATGCCGTTGTGCTAACTGACAAAGAGCGAATAATCCAAATCGGGAACAACCTGTTGTCTAATGCCATGAAATTCACTGATAACGGCAGTATATCCCTGATAACGAATTATGATAACGGTACACTGAAACTCATTGTTGAAGATACGGGAACAGGTATGACCGATGAGGAACAACAACGTGTATTCGGTGCTTTTGAACGTCTGTCTAATGCCGCCGCAAAGGACGGCTTCGGGCTGGGCTTATCCATCGTGCAGCGTATCGTGGCAATGCTTGGCGGCACAATCCGGCTGGACAGCGAAAAAGGCAAAGGCAGCCGCTTCACGGTGGAAATACTTATGCCGATAGTTGATGAACAGACAGCACAATCCCGTCAAGGATATGTCCGCCATAATGAGGCGTATCATGAGGTAATTGCTGTCGACAATGACGAAGTGTTGCTACTGATGCTTAAAGAGATGTATGCGCAGGAAGGGATACACTGCGACACCTGCACTGGTGCTGCGGAGCTGATGGAAATGATACGCCGGAAAGAATACAGTCTGTTGCTTACGGATTTGAATATGTCGGAGATTAATGGCTTCGAGCTGTTGGAACTGCTACGCACCTCCAATGTGGGCAATTCAAAGACTATCCCGGTAGTCGTGACAACCGCTTCGGGCAGTTGCAGCAAGGAGGAACTTATGGAACGTGGTTTCTCCGGTTGCCTGCTCAAACCGTTCTCCATATCGGAACTGATGGAGGTTTCAGACAAGTGCGCCATGAAAGGCAACCGGAATGAAAAGCCGGATTTCACCTCCCTGCTGTCCTACGGTAATGAAACCGTTATGCTGGATAAACTGATAGCGGAAACCGAAAAGGAAATGCTGATAATTAGGGAAGCGGAACAAAAGACAGATTTTCAAGAACTGGAAGCCCTTATACACCATCTGCGCAGCTCGTGGGAGATACTCCGTGCCGACCAGCCATTAAGGGAACTATACAAATTGCTTCATAGCGAATGCATATCAAATAACGAGGCTATCCATAAAGCTGTGACTGCCGTACTGGATAAAGGTTCGGAAATCATCCGGCTGGCAAAAGAAGAAAGGAGAAAATATAATAATGGATAATACAAAAATCATCGTGGTGGAGGACAACATCGTGTATTGCGAGTTCGTCTGCAACCTGCTGGCACGCGAGGGGTTCCGCACCGTGCAGGCTTTCCACCTCTCGACCGTGAAGAAATATCTGCAACAAGCCGCAGACGGGGACATAGTGGTTTCCGACCTGCGCCTGCCCGGCGGCAACGGTATCGACCTTTTGCGCTGGATGCGCAAGGAAGGAATGATGCAACCGTTCATCATCATGACCGACTATGCCGAAGTACATACGGCAGTGGAAAGCATGAAACTCGGTTCGTTGGACTACATACCCAAACAACTTGTGGAGGACAAACTCGTCCCTTTACTTCGTACCATTTTAAAAGAACGGAATATCGGGCGAAGCCGTATGCCGGTGTTCTCCCGTGACGGCTCGGCATTTCAGGCCATCATGAAACGAATAAGGCTGGTGGCTCCTACTGACATGAGTGTACTGATATTCGGGGAGAACGGCACGGGCAAGGAGCATATTGCCCACCTTCTGCACGATAAGAGCAAACGGGCAGGAAAACCGTTCGTGGCGGTGGATTGCGGTTCACTCACCAAAGAACTTGCTCCGTCGGCATTCTTCGGACACGTCAAAGGAGCGTTCACGGGTGCGGACAGCAGCAAGAAAGGTTATTTCCACGAAGCGGAAGGTGGCACATTGTTTTTGGACGAGGTGGGTAATCTCGCTATGGAAACCCAGCAGATGCTTCTGCGAGCCATACAGGAGCGGAGATACCGCCCGATAGGAGACAAAACGGACAAGAGTTTCAACGTCCGTATCATTGCCGCCACCAATGAGTATTTAGAGGCGGCTGTGAACGAAAAACGTTTCCGGCAGGATTTATTATACCGCCTGCATGACTTCGAGATAACCGTCCCGCCGTTACGCGACTGTCAGGAGGACATCATGCCGTTGGCGGAGTTTTTCCGTGAGATTGCGAACCAAGAACTGGAATGCGACGTTATCGGATTTGACGGAGAAGCCCGTAAAACATTGCTGACCCATGCGTGGCCGGGCAATGTCCGTGAGCTTCGACAGAAAATCATGGGTGCGGTGTTGCAAGCGCAGACCAGACTTGTCACGAAAGAGCATCTGGAACTTGCTGTGACAAAACCGACCTCTCCCATCAGTTTCTCCTTGCGCAACGAAGCGGAAGAGAAAGAACGGATTTTACGTGCGTTGAAGCAGGCGAACGGTAACCGCAAGGTTGCCGCCGAACTGCTCGGAATAGGACGTACAACGCTGTACAGCAAGCTGGAAGAGTATGGATTAAAGTATAAATTTCAGCAATCATAGCCGATAACTTACTGAAAATAGAGGTAACGATTGAATCGGATATACTCATCGAAGATAAAAAACGTCCTGTGATAAAAAAATCATGGGACGTTTTGATGTATTCCCGTTTTTTATTCCTAATTTTGCAACAAGACGAGAGACATTGACAGCAACTCGCAGCAAAGCGCAGAAATAAACACGGTTGCCAATTCGTTACCTCTATTTTAACCTTTCTCTCAAACCTCTTATAAATAAAGAGGTTATAAAAGTCTTCCAGAATTACTAAAAATCTGTGATTTTAATGCTTGTGCAATAAAAAAGAAGCCCACTTTCCTTAGTTCCTGTTTAAATTTTCCTCAATCGTAATCTTATTGTAACCCATTTAACCATTTCCTCTGTCGGAGCGAATATCAGTTCATCGTTTCGGCTGATCCTTCTATGATGATCCATCCATGAAAATGACATACGTATCCGGAGCATTCCGTGCACACGGGATGCTTTATCCACCTACAACAGAGTTTGGTAAAACTGCTGCCACTGCTACCACCTTTTCCACTGGAACCACGATGAACAGGTCGTTCCGGAGGGTGGTGGCAGCACCTTTTTCTATGCGGTAAAAAGGTGTGCTGCCACCACTTTTACCTTTTTTTTACCCCAAAACGGACGGAAGAAGGGGAAGATACATGAGATGATTACCACACGCCGGGAAAAGGAGATGGGAATGGACCCACAGAATGCTGAAGCCGGACTGACAGAATGGAACCCACCGGCGGACAAAACACTGACTGTAGCCTGATGTTGAAAGAGTCAACTGATATTATAACTAAGTATTAACTCCGTCAACCATCCTTACAAGTAAGAAGAAGGAGTAGTCAACCTAAAGCGTTAAACTACAATGGGAATCTGATTGCATCCTGCCAGAACTACAGTTGCCTACAGTCAAAACCACAGTAACAATTCAGTGGAACTCTGGTTGCATCTTGATGGAACTAAAGTTTCAACCTGACGGAACTGGTTGAAACTTGTAGCCCGTGTACACGTTCATACGGATGAACAAGGCGAGCCATACGTATCAACAGGTGCGCCCCGGCAGGATAGCCGCGAGGTATCTCACTGTCGGAAAGAATAGAGAAAGGTGGTGGCAGCAGCCTTTTTACCGCATAAAAAAAGGTGCTGCCACCACCCTCTGGAACGTCCTGTTCATCGTGGTTCCAGTGGGAAAGGTGGTAGCAGTGGCAGCACTTTTGTAAAACTCCGGAAGTAAGGCACTTTTATATCATGCAAAATAATAGTATATCGCAAATGTACCTTATAAACTGTCCGATTGCAACTATTCAGAATCTGTGATTAATGAATCTCGATGATCCTGTTCACTTTGGCTTTTTCTTCAGGAGTGCGTTTAGGCAAATCAATAGTCAGAACGCCGTTGCTGGCATTGGCACTGATTTTTTCCTTAACCACATCTTCGGGAAGAATCAAAGCTTGTTCGAACTTAGAGTAAGAGAATTCACGACGTAAATATCTTCTGTTGTGATGGTCATCCTCTTTTGTTTCATTCTTTTTCTCCATTGAGATCACTAGTTCGTTGTTTTCGCTGATGTGGATATTGAAATCTTCTTTAGTCATACCCGGAGCAGCAACCTCTACTTTATAATCTTTGTCACTTTCAATGACATTAATTGCAGGGGCGGTAGCGTTCGCTCTTGTCAACCATTCATTATCAAAGAAATCATTGAAAATACTTGGTAACCAATTCTGATTGTTATACTTTCTAGTCGGCATCATAATTATAATCTCCTATATTTTAAATTGTTACTAGATTGATTTTTTAAATCTTTTTATCTTGTCGCTTTTGGCGATACACTGATGTCCTTGCAAAGTATATGCCTGATGGCAAAATGTCAGCCGGAAGTGAAATGAATTTAAATCTGTGAAGATAATTTTAATAAATATCGAGATGCTTTTAAACCTTTGCAGAATTTGTTTGCAGTTGAGACGCGAGGCAAAGTGACAATGAAAGCCATTTTGTCAGCAAATGGTGGCTGTTATTTATGTCAGTATATTATCTTTGCATTGTTTTATAAAAGTAACCGTTAAAAAAGAAAAGGAAATTCCATGTTGGCATATACTTATATTAAGCAGGGGAAATTTGAATTGATAGAGAAACCGAAGCCTGAGTTGAAAGACTCGAGTGATGCTATTGTGCGCGTCACTCTCGGAAGTATTTGTACCAGTGACTTGCATATCAAACATGGTGGTGTGCCACGTGCCGTTCCCGGAATAACAGTGGGGCATGAAATGGTGGGTATTGTAGAGCAGACGGGAAGTGATGTTGAATTAGTCAAGCCGGGCGATCGGGTTACCGTCAACGTGGAAACCTTTTGTGGGGAATGTTTTTTCTGCCGGCATGGATATGTGAATAATTGCACCGATCCTAATGGGGGATGGGCCTTGGGATGCCGGATTGATGGTGGGCAGACGGAGTATGTTCGCGTACCTTACGCTGATCAAGGTTTGAATCGTATTCCCGATTCCGTGACTGACGAGCAGGCTTTGTTTGTAGGAGATATCCTTGCTACAGGATTCTGGGCTGCTCGCATTTCGGAGATTACCGAAGAGGACACGGTGCTTGTCATTGGTGCGGGACCTACGGGAATCTGTACTTTGCTTTGCGTGATGCTGAGGAAGCCGCGGCGCATTGTTGTTTGTGAACAATCCCCCGAAAGAATCCGGTTTGTTAGGGAACATTATCCGCAAGTGGAAGTTGTCACTCCGGATAAATGTAAGGAATTTATATTGCAAAGTAGCACACACGGTGGTGCGGATGTAGTTTTTGAAGTAGCAGGAGGGGAGGATACATTCCGCTTGGCATGGGAATGTGCGCGCCCTAATGCTGTCGTTGTTTTGGTGGCTCTTTATGACCGTCCTCAGATTCTTCCTCTGCCGGACATGTATGGAAAGAATTTGATTTTCAAAACCGGTGGCGTAGATGGTTGTGATTGTGCTGAGATACTCCGCTTGATAGAGGTGGGAAAAATAGATACCACTCCATTAATTACACATCGTTTCCCGCTGGATCAGATAGAGACGGCTTACCGGATTTTTGAGAACCGACAGGATGGAGTGATAAAGGTAGCTGTAACAATGGAGACTGGAATGTAAATTGAAAATAGTAAAATATAAGCGTGTATGCCTGTTATTGAAATATCATCGTTGACACATTCCGGAGTGGATGTTTTCTGCACGTTGACGGAAGCTCAGTTACGTCAGCGTATGGAATCTGGAAAAGGATTGTTTATAGCCGAAAGCCCCAATGTCATTAGTAGGGCTTTGGATGCAGGATATGAACCTCTTGCTCTTATGTGTGAGCGCAAGCATATCTCTGGTAGTGCTGCCCACATTATCGAGCGTTGTGGTGATGTGCCCGTTTATACGGGAGACAGAGAGTTGTTGGCTACGCTGACTGGCTATGTTCTGACACGTGGTGTACTATGTGCTATGCGTCGTCCGGTGTTGCCCTCTATGGAGGAGATCTGCCGGGATGCCCGGCGGATTGTAGTCATTGACGGTGTGGTGGACACTACCAATATCGGGGCGATATTCCGTTCGGCGGCTGCTCTTGGGATAGATGCAGTATTGTTGACACACAATTCTTGCGACCCGTTAAATCGCCGTGCGGTAAGGGTGTCTATGGGTTCGGTGTTTTTAGTCCCATGGACATGGTTGGATGGTACGATTGGCGATTTGAACAAGTTCGGTTTCCGTACTGCTGCCATGGCGTTGACTGACGATTCTGTCTCTATAGATCATCCCATGTTGGCGGCAGAACCTCGGTTGGCTATTGTGATGGGAACGGAGGGGGAGGGGCTTCCTCACAAAACAATCGCTGAAGCCGATTATGTGGTCCGTATCCCTATGGCGCATGGGGTGGATTCGCTCAATGTGGCTGCTGCGGCTGCTGTAGCCTTTTGGCAACTCCGGATTACGGATCCTTGAAAAAAATTGATATATGATTCAGCTTGTTTGTAAGCTCCCGATAAAATACCCGTTGTCTTTATTCTCTTGATCTTTATGCAAAAAAGATTATGAGAAAAATGAATAAAGAAGAATTCTTAGAAATTCGATTCCGTCAGCAACGAAGCGGTTTGAACAAAATGATCCATTACGAGCAAAACTCCTCCCTTATGATTTTGCAGGTGAGCTTATTTATTCCTATATTTGCCGGAAATAATCACATATTACTTTATGAAAACAAAATATTGGATCATCTGCTTATCAATTTTCTTTGTGGCTTGCTCGCGTAATATGAATGATATATACACGGGTGGAGGGGAAGAAGAGGAGAAAAAAATCAACAAAGACGACTTTTTTGATTTTATCACTACACGTAATTGCCAACTTGTCATTGACTATGGCATGAAAGTACAGACTGCTTTTTATCTGTATGATGAATATCCTATGGAATTGGTTGGAAATACGTGGGAGTTCAAAGATATAAATCCCATTTATGCTGCTTCGACTGATGTGAATGGTAAATTTATCTCCAAAGTATCTTTGCCGGCATACTTGAAAAAGGTATGGCTGGTAACGGATCATGTATTGGTCGTATCACCTGTTGAGTTGGAATTGCTAGCAGACGGACTAACCTTTAATTATGCTGATTATAAAGCGCAATTGTCTGCCGGAGGGCGTTCTAGAGCAATAATGGGAGGAGTGGGATACCCTGATGGATATGATGTGCTGGGGCATTGGGATGAAAATGGAGTTCCTGATTATTTATTGTCTGAGAAGTTGGATATTCCTGGTGCTTTTTTAGAAAGATGCAGCAGCTTGAGCCGTTCTATACTGGTGGATAATCGTAATCTGTTGGAAAGATTTCCGGAACTACGTACATCAGGAAATAATGATATGGTAATCACTAAAGCTACCGGTCTGGTAGCTACTTATTTTGATTTCTCCTCTACCGCTTGGGAGAATATGGTCGCTTATTATACGTATAAAGAGGGGGAGACTGTAGATATAGCTACTATAAAGAAGACTATATTGATACCTCGTTCCGGTAAGAATGCCCCTAAATCTTTAGTCGGTGAACAAATAAGATTAAAATATTGGAATAAAGAAAATGGCAACTATGAGGATGAGTTCCCTAAAGGAACGCATATTGGATGGGTCTTATTAGGAATGGGATTCGGAAAAGAGAAAGGTGCATTGCTTCGTTATTCTAATCCCGCGTATAATGACAATAAAGAGCAACGTTCAGTTCTGTTAAGCGATCCTGAACTTGACAATTGTTTCTTTATGGCTATGGAGGATAATGTGGATATGCGCTTTAATGATGTGCAGTTTGCTATTATGGCATCTATTCCTTCTTCTGTGGAGTCTACTCCCAGTATACCGGATGAAGTAAATAAAGATGAAATTTCGTATGTAGTCAAAGGGGCTTTGGCTTATGAGGACAATTGGCCTGATAAGAATGATTATGACATGAATGATGTTGTGATATATTATTCCAGTACGGTAGTGAAAGATAAATCTTCTAACGCCTTGGTACGCACCACTACAACTTTTACTCCGATGAATGATGGCGCCACTTATACCAATGGATTTGGCTTCCAGTTGGATGATGTGGGGAAAGAACATATAGATTTGGTGCGGGTGAGTCAAGATGGCAATGTGATTGCCGATCATTTTGATCCGGACACGGAAAAGCCTGTATTAGTTCTTTTTCCCAATATAAAGCCCGTTCTCAAAAAGCCTGTGACTGTAGTGATCGGGTTTAAGAAATATGATAAAGTAAGTGACATGGATGCTT
Organism: Phocaeicola sartorii JCM 17136 = DSM 21941; assembly: GCF_054653615.1. Lineage (NCBI taxonomy): Bacteria > Pseudomonadati > Bacteroidota > Bacteroidia > Bacteroidales > Bacteroidaceae > Phocaeicola > Phocaeicola sartorii. The sequence continues at coordinate 2,791,843 of NZ_BAAIFW010000005.1, read as the reverse complement.
ATCCTCCTTACAATCCTTTTGTCTTTGTAAATGAACGTTCCCATGAAGTACATTTGTCAGGATATAAACCGACAAGTGTGGCCGATGAGAGTTTACGTGGCACAGGTAGTGATTTGAGTCAGGATTCCAATGGTAATCCAATGTACTATATTGCAGAAGACAACATGCCTTTTGCCATAAATATCAGTAACATTGAATTCAAGTGGCCTCCTGAGAAAGTATCTATTACCACCTACTATCCCAAGTTTAAACAATGGAGGGATTCTTTTGGCAAGGATTATAAAGATTGGTTTTTATATCCTGAGGGGCAGTAGAGTGCTGAAAAGTCCTGTGAATACTGATCATTCAGTTTGACAGGACTTTTTATGCTCTCTTCTTTATTTTCTTTCCTGCCTTTCAAGTCTCTTGTCCGGTCTCTGTGGCTATTTCTTTTCTCCGATCGTCCACTCTTTGGTCCGGTTATACGTTTCCCACATACGGGCATACAAGCCTCCGAGAGAAAGCAGTTCCTTGTGAGTTCCCTGTTCGGCCACAGCTCCCTTGTCCACATAAAGAATGCAGTCTGCATCCGTAATTGTACCCAGACGGTGTGCGATGACCAGTACGGTCTTTCCCATGATGAGATAAGAGAACGCTTCCAGTATCTTGCCTTCGTTTTCAGGATCGGAAAAAGCGGTGGCTTCGTCCAGCAGGATGATAGGGGCGTCTTTCAGTATGGCACGGGCCAGGGCGATGCGTTGCGCCTCCCCGCCGGAGAGATACGTGCCTCCTTCGCCCACCAATGTCTGATAGCCATTGGGCAGAGCCTCGATGAATTCATGACATTGAGCGGCACAGGCTGCCTGTGCCACTTCTTCAAAGGTTGCTGTCTTGTTTCCCATACGTATATTCTCTTCGATAGTATCGAAGAAGAGCATATTGTCCTGAAAGACAAAAGCCACATTATTCATCAGCACCGCGGTGGGAATCTCTTTGACGGGTGCTCCTCCTATCAGAATTTCTCCGCCTTGAACATCCCAGAAACGGGCGGCAAGCATGGCTACGGTACTTTTCCCGGCTCCCGAAGGACCGACCAAGGCTGTTACCGTGCCGGGGAGGGCGATGAAAGATACCTCTTTGAGTATCGGTGTGGTGTCGTAGGCAAAAGATACGTTGCGAAACTCCACCGAGGCATCCCGGGGGTATCGGGGAGTGGCAGACTCTTCTATCTCATCCATATAAAGGATATCGTCTATCTTCCGCACGCCCATGTTATTCTGATTCAAGAAGCTGCCTATCCACAAGAGTTTAAGGACGGGGAAGAAAACAGTCACGCCGAAAAGCAGGAACATCAGCACCACTGGTACAAAAGCCGCATACGAGGCACTCCCGACAAGCAGCCATACAGCTACAGGGATGATAAAGAGCAGCGCCGAAGAGAGTATGGTGAGGAATCCCACATAGGTAGGTTCGTACTGCAAGTTCACCTCATTTGAAAAATTGCGGTACTCCTTGATATCGTCATTCAGTTTTCGGTAGGCATCGGTTGATTCTGTAAAGGTTTTTACCACTTGGATTCCTCGGATATATTCCACGATGCCGGCATTCATCTTGCCCAGGCTCTCCACATACCGCTCGGACACCTCCCGGATTTTTTTTCCGGTGTACATCTTCCCCATCACATAGAATGCTGCCGCCAGTACTGCCAAAACTACGGTAGCCAACCGCCAGTCTACGACAAACATGTAGCCGATAAGAATCTGCGGAAAAAGTACGGCGGTTACGATGTCGGGGATGTGATGGGCGATAAACAATTCGATGCGTTCCACATCATCGCTCATTATTTTCTTCAGCTCGCCCGAAGCTCTGCGGGTAAAGAACCCTAACGGCAGACGGACCATCTTTTGTGCCAGTTGCATCCGTATTTCGTACAGGATATTGAAAGCGGCAATGTGTGAGAGCATCAGTGAGGCGAAGGTGAGCGCTCCGAAAACGAAGAAAGCTCCCAATGCGGCATAACTCCATTGCCAGATGTATGCTTTGTCAATCAATGAGGGGGCAAGCGCATGTTCCGCCAGTTCGATGAGGATATTGTACACCGCAATAATCGGTACAAACTGTACGATGGCGGTGATGACGGCCAGCAGCATCGATCCGATGAGCAGCCAACGTTTAGTGCCGGCAATTTCTATCAATCGTGCCAGCCCGGTCTTACGTTTATCTGTATTCATGGTCTTGCTGTTTAGTTGATTGCTGGAATTTCCATCCTTTCACCCGTTGTTGTTCCTGCCAGAGGCTTCGATACAGTCCTTCCTTTTCAAGAAGCGTTTGGTGGCTTCCTTGTTGTACCACCTGTCCTTTATCTATCACCACAATATTGTCGGCGTTAACGACAGTTCCCAGCCGATGGGCGATGATGACCACGGTCTTTTCTTTCACCAGATCGTTGATGGCCTCTTGGATATGCGCCTCGTTTTCGGGGTCGAGCGAAGCGGTCGCCTCGTCCAGCAATACAATAGGTGCGTCTTTCAAGATGGCGCGGGCGATGGATATGCGTTGCTTTTCCCCGCCGGAGAGTGTGTTTCCACCTTCGCCCACCATCGTGCCGTAGCCTCCGGGCATGGCTGTGATGAAGTCATGGCACCGGGCTTTGCGTGCGGCGGCTTCTATTTCTTCACGGGTGGCGGTCTCACGTCCCACGCGGATGTTATTATAGATGGTGTCGTTAAAGAGATACACATCCTGGAAGACGATGGAAATTTGCTGCATCAGTGTATGTACGGTGTAGTCTTTGATATTTTGTCCGCCTAGCAGGATTTCCCCCTTGTCCACATCCCAAAAGCGGGCGATGAGGCGTGTCAGTGTTGTCTTGCCTGATCCTGACGGGCCGACAAAGGCGGTCAGTCCTTTTTCCGGAATGGTGAGCGACACATCGCGGAGTACGGGGATATTGGCATTGTAACTGAAGGTTACGTGACGGAACTCTATGGTAGGGGCCGGAGTGCGCTCTATCGTTCCTTCCGGAAGTACAGGTGTTTTGCAGAGAGTGTTGATGCGTTCGGCTCCCAACTTCATGTAGTTGATGATGGCTATAAAGGCCAGCGCGTTGATGAGTGGGGCATAAATGACCGATCCTGCCAGCAGGAACATGATATATACGGGCATGGAGATTTTAGTGTCCAGCAGCATCGGGAATCCCAGCAACATCAGCAGCACCAGGCCACCGTTCAGCAGCGTGGAAGCCAGTGTGATGGTCGGTGCGGGCGCAGCTTCCAGGCGGATGCTTTCCTGCTTAAGGTTGCGGAAGGAGCGTTCCAGGCGTTCAAACTTGTTGCCGCTCAGATTGAATGCCTTTATCAGCCGGATACCTTGTATATATTCAATCATACGCGAAGCGGCATCTGTCTTTATCTTCTGATGTTTCTTGCCCAATGTCGCCACAAAATGGTTGGTGAGCAGCATCATGGGGTATGCCAGTGGAATGACGGCCGCAGCTGCCAGAGCCAATTGCCAGTTGAAGAACGCGAGCGATATCAAAGCGGCAACGGGCATAGCCAGACCGCCGAAGAACTGGCCGATGAGGTGTGTGGTGAGCATCTCCACATTGTTGTAGTCGCTGACAATGTATGCACCGATGTCTCCGGGGTCTCGGCTGTTGAAAAAGCTCATCGGCAGACGGCGCAGGTGGCTGACTACAGCCAGACGGCCGTCGCAGCATATTTCGTAGCCGTCACGATAGGCTACCAGATAGGCTTTCTTTCCGATGAGCCAAAGGCAGATGAGAGAGAGGAGGAGGAATGCGCACGCCCCTGCTATATTCATGAGATTGATTGTGGTTCCGGGGTGCTGGAGAGGCTTGAATACTTCCCATACCACAAGAAGCATGCTTCCGTAAGGTGCGCCACGGAATAAATATTCCGCAATGGTCCAGCATATCAGCGGACGCAATCGACGGGGGTGTCCCATTGTGGCGGAATTAAGAATCTGAGAGAGGTTGTTCATAAGGAGGTTATTTAAAAGGTGAAGTGTTTCTTTTCTTGATCATTGCCGTTCGTGCCATGATCAGGCATCCGATGAAAAAGGGCAAAGAGAAAGCCGGTGTCTCAACTTTCGTCTTTGTCCTTTTGTATTTGGGCTGTTACTTAGTTGAAGAAGTGCATATATGCTATATTTCCACTTGCCGACAGTGCCTGTCGTACCTTTCCTGTTATGGGATTGTATGCAAAGATTCCCGAAGCGTCTACACCATACGCGGCAAAAAAGACCTCGCCATTATGATATTCTATTGCCACGCTATAACCATCTGTATAGGGGATTCCTTCAATTTTCTTGATTGTTCGGCTGTTCAAGTCTATCAGCACCGCCATGGCGTTGCGTGCCGTATAAGGATTGTTGCCATTCAGCTCTACAATACCTGCATAGGCGGCAACCTTTCCATGTCCAATATACTTGCAGTTGAATACGGATGCCGCTTTATAGGCGCTTCCCTCAATGCTTGTGCCGCTTATATCCCACGTCTGGGTTTCGTCAAACTCTTGTTTGCCTGCCGGAATGCAGACAAATCCATTCTTCAGGTATGTGGGGTCATATCCGAAATAACCTGCACAAGCGATGTAAATGTCATTTTGTTCGTTTGTAAATATCATCTCCTTGAGGAAAGGACGGGTAGGAAAACAAAGACCGCTCGTCTTTTCGGAAATTACTTTTACCACTTGGTCGGTTTTAGTATCAATAATGACTACGTCCACCTGCCTGTAGTCAGCATAAGGCATCCAGTTTTCGGCAAGCTGGTTGAGCGGGAGGTAGTATAGGCCTTCCCGCAAGATGCCGTGAGCCGGTTCGGGGCTTGCGTCATGATGCGCATATTGTTTCAAGTCTATTTCTCCTTTCTTTTCCAGGGTCTTCGGGTTTACAATCATGATTCGCCCCAAAACATACGTGGGGATATAAGCCTTCTCCGCACTCACTTGCGTCAGGTTGCTAGGGTTGGAGTCGGGAATAATCTGCATTTCTGCGGCTTTCTCCAAACCTTTTTGAGAGCGTGCATATCGGATGATGGTTTGTGTGCCCTTGCCGCCAAACTCTGGAAAGACGAAGACATCGTTTCCCACGATAGATATAGGGGTTCCAAAACCGGTTTGAATGCCTTTGCTCATGCTCAAGGTCCCCGATAGCTCAGGCATTTGTTGCACATACGACTGTCCGCTTTGTCCATCGGGATTCTTCACTGTGGTTGCTATCAGGATATTGCCTTCTCCGCCCAACACTTTGCCGGGACTTGGATCATCTCCGTTATTTTTCTCACAAGATGTTGCAAACACCATCATTACACTCATGGCTATAAGTTGCCAGCTTTTAAAAACTGTTCTCATTTTCTTATCTTTTAATGATTACTGGTTGGTTTCTATTTATTTGAAAATATAGCGCAATTTCACGCCGAGACTTCTGCCCGGCAGGGGACGGTTGAATTCGGACAATACAGTGGCATTGGTCAGGTTTTTTATTTTGCCCGAGAGGAACAGACGTTGATTCATGATGCTGTGTTCAAAACCGAGATCCATCGTTGTGCTTCGGGGAATACGCCGTTTGGCATTCTCGGTCATCTCAAAGTCGTAGAGGTACTCTTCCACAAAAGCCATATCGACAAATAGCCGTGTGTTCTGCCCTTTACCGCCGAAAAGATTTTCTTTATGAAACTCCAGGCCTGCATTTGCCATGAAATAAGGAATATTGGGCATCCGTTTCCCCTTTGTCGCATTGGGCAAATTGCTTCCTTCCTCCTGTTTCCTTACATCGCGTAAATCTTGGTAAGTGACATTGCCATAAGCATATAAAAAAGGAAAGACGTCAGCCTTCACTTCAAACTCCACACCAAGGGTTCGCATTTCTCCGAAATTCTGGTATTGAGCGCCGAAAATTCCTTTTGTGAAACGAATCATATCCTGCAAATACATGTAGTATCCACTCAGTTCTATTTGCAGATTGCTCGGATGGATTCCGCTTAGATCGTAGAGCAGACCGGCATTCACGCTCAGGTTGCGCTCGGGCAACAGTCTCTCCGACGGGCTGATGGTGTAACCATCGCCTAACAATTCATTCTCCGATGGAATGCGTACGTCATATCCACCCGACAGCTTTGCCATAAAGAAGGGCGTGAAGCGGTAGCGCATGGCGTTGCTGAAGCCTATGCTGTTCTTGTTCAGATGGATATCCTCTACAGGGATGTTCACATAGATGTTTTGATAGGATGTATTCATCGAATACCAATAATATCTTGACGTGAACGAGTTGAGAAACTTGTCGTTTGCCGTGCGGTAATCGTAGGTCAGACCTACTGTCCAGCTATGCATACGCGAGTCAAAATCCGTTTTCTTTCCTAAACTTTTTTCCTTGACCGGGTCCGAGGGATGCCCGTTGGCCAAGGTAAAAACCGAATGAAAACTAACGGAATGATGCTTATCTATCAGGAATTCCAGATTCAGCTTATTCATCAGCGTCGTTTTCTTATTATCCGATTCGGATGCGTATCGTGTACCTAGCTCGCCACCGTGGAGCGAGGGGGTAGGATAGGAAACCCCATTCCAGTCGTACCATACTTTAGCGGTGTCTGTCAGCCCGTATTGCGTATAGCCAATCGCTGTATTCATCTCTAAGTCCAAGCCCTCTAACAGGAAATTTTCTTTCTCCAGTTTATTGGCCAGCATATAAAGGCGCGATCTCGTATGGGCTTTTCTGATATCGGTTTCTATGCCTTGTATTTCCTTGTAGGTATCGATAAAAGCGGGTTCAAACTCCACTTCATCAAACCACCACTTCTTGGCTTTAAGGCTTCCTCCTACGAGTATTTTCCTGAAATTATCGTGGTCACGTTTGATTTTTAATCCTTTAACGTAAGGAGATTCCATCGTGTAATCATTGTCTGCATAAGTATATCCTCCTCCTATGCCAACTATCAATCCGGCATCTTTCAAGTTCCTTTTGAATACCGTTTGTGCCTTGTTTACGTTAAACGACTCACGGGTATAGCTTAAATCGGCATAACGATCTGGATATTCTCTTATGACGATGTTGACCGCGCCCCCCATTGATGATCCTCCAAACTTGGCAGGAACCACGCCTTTGTATATCTCAATCCGATCAATCATATCAATCGGTATGTCATTAAGGTCGATAAAATCGGATTGGTCATTCAGAGGCGTTTCATCAATAAAGAAGCCAATGCGTTTACCCTCCAGGCCACGTACAGACAATCGGGAAGTGCTGCCCACCCCTCCGGTAGAACGAATGGCAACCCCTACGGTCTTTGCCAATATACCTTGTATATCGCTCACTGTCCCTTGCAGCTGTTTCATGCTGATGACCGATACGGGCATGGCTTGTTCTCGGATTTTGCGGGCTTCACTTTTGCCCATCACCACTACTTCATCCAGCAATTGGGCTTCGGCCTTCAGGCGGATAATGGTTTTCTTTGCACGCTCATTGCTCACGGTTACTTTTTGGGTAGCTTTTTGATAGCCCATAAACTTCACGGTGAATGTATAAGTGCCGAAAGGAACCTCTGAAAAAGAGAATTCACCGTGTTTGTCCGCCACATCACCCTTTTTCAGTTCCTCGATAAAGATGGTTGCTCCGGGTAGTGGCTCTTCGCTTGTGTAGTCGATAACTATGCCTGTAATCCGCTCTTTCTCTGTTTGGGCAGATACGCTGAGGATCATGAGCGTCAGTGCCCATAGAGAGAATAGTATTTTCTGTTTCATTGTTATTTATATGGTTGTTAGTTTTCTCTTTCTAATAGGATATGTCTATATCAGTCCCTGTTTTCATTGACAATCAATGGGATATGCCCCTCGCAGCAATCGTGCCCTATCTGAAGGGTGCTGTGGTATATGCCGTATGCGGAAAGTATTTCTTGTATTTGTTTTCGCATCTCGTCCAGCTGCTCTATGCTGATTCCCTCTTTCACTTTGATGTGCGCTTCGAAATGAATTTGTTCTTCGTTGAGTTGCCACAGGTGCAGGTGATGTACATCGTGCACGCCTTCAAGAACTTCTATCTTTTGGATAATCATCGGGATGTCCACCCCTTCAGGAGCGGTTTGCATCAGGATGCTAACCGCTTCGTGTAATACGCCCCACGTATGATACAGGATGTACAGGCTGACCAGTGCCGTAATAAGCGGGTCCAGCCAAACAAGATCGTACAGCCAGATGGCAATTCCGCCGGCTATCACGGCCACGGACGAGAGTGTGTCGCCCAGCAGGTGCAGGTAGGCGGCACGGGTGTTCATGTTGTGCTCCTTTTCTTTTTGCAAAACCAGCACAGAGATAAGATTGGCCACCAGCCCTACGACAGCTACGATGAGCATCATTTTGCCCTGTATCTGTTCGGGATGCAGGCTACGTTCGTAAGCTTCTTTCAGTAGAAAGAGGCAGATAGCCATCAGCATGGAGGCATTGACAAAAGCAGCCAGAATTTCCGTACGCTTGTAACCGAAGGTGTGGCGCATGTCCGCCTGTTTGTTGCCTATGCGCCGGGCAATGTAGGCAAAGGCTATGGCCAAAGTGTCACCAAGATTGTGTACGGCATCAGAGAGCAGTGAAAGACTGTTCGAAAGAAGCCCGCCCACTATTTCCACTGCCGTAATCAAAGCGTTCAGCAGCGTAACGATGAGTAGTTTTTCACCTTTGGGAGGTACATGATGATGTTCATGACTCTGTTTTCTATGAGCATCTTGCTCATGACAGTGACAGGAATGAGATGTATGCATATCTTTTTTATTTATTCGATAGAATGAATGGTTGTTGAATACGGGGGCATCTGCCTGTGGTTAAGTTAACTCCGGTAAGTCTGATTGCAGGCTTTCGATATCGGGTGTGTTCAGATCTTCTTTGTGTAAGGCGGATTTCCGGCTTTGCGTAGTCCACGATTCTTCGCAGAGAAAAACTCCGTTGACTCCTTGTACAAGTGTAACTTCATCGTTACTGATAATGTTGGTGATACTCATATATTGATTATTTTTAGTTGTTCTGCCGGAATGGTACGGTGTTTCACTTCTTGCACTAAATGTAATGCCGCCTGGCAAGACTTGCCGCATCTGCCCATGCAGGCTTTGGGGGCGGAGTCGAGCAGAAGGTGGCTGAAACGCTTTTTCTCGGAGTCTGTTATAAAAGAGATCCGATTATTCACAATCGTACAGTCGTTTCCGCAGGGCTTGCATTCCAGACAGGAAGAAGTGCGGATGTATCCGTTTGTTTTCATCGGGTTGCTATGATGATTCAATTGTTCTGTCATACTGTAATCCTTATATATCCATGAGTCTTTTCCAGTCCTCGTAGAGAATTGGAGATACTGCCTGTAAAAGATTCAAGATCCTTTTCGGATCGTTCTTTATGCCGCACTACCTTTTTTTGTTTTTACCCGACAGGCTGTCCGTGTTGCCGCAGGCTGTCTTTTGCCGTTTGCATACGTCAGAATATCGTTTTTGTTTTTATTTGCAAAGTTCGTTATATGCGCCACTCTTTACAATACCTTGAAATGGGTATTTTTCAGCTGACGATTGGATGAGAGGCTGTTGAAGCGACCAAAAGCAACGTGAAATTTTAAATGCGGCAGGCTCAGTAAAGCCTTGTGGGGCTTTAAAAGGCTGATTTGCATTCATTGGAATCCAGTGGTTTTGTGACCTGTTACTAATTTATTGCTCTTTACGCCTTGGATATTAGTTAATTAAGCTTTTTCCATGGTTTTTGCTTGAAAAAATGTCACCTTTTAAGGCTAAGTGACTTAATCTTTTTGTACTTTTGCGGACAATATGATTTTATAAAGGAAAACTCACATGGATTCAGTCTTTATTACGACGCGTAGACAACGGATTATCAGAGAATTAAGAGACTATATGCTAATAGCTCTTGGCATGCTGATGTATGCTATCGGATGGACCGTCTTTTTGTTGCCCAATGACCTCCCTTCGGGTGCGGTACCGGGTATTGCTTCTATTGTTTATTGGGCTACTGGCTTGCCGGTTCAATATACCTATTTGGGAATTAATGGAGCATTGTTAATACTTTCTTTGATTATTCTGGGATGGAAGTTTAGTGTGAAAACCATTTATGCCGTATTTGTGCTGAGTTCTATTCTGCCTGTCATACAGGATTTGACGGGAGGGGAGTCTTTAATACATGACCAGCCTTTCATGGCTTGTGTCTTGGGGGCCTTTTTCTGTGGAGGCGGTATTGGTGTCGCTTTTTCTGCCAATGGCAGTACAGGAGGTACGGATATTATAGCCGCTATAGTCAATAAGTATCGTGATATTACTTTAGGCCGGGTTATATTGATGTGTGACTTGGTTATTATTTCTTCCAGTTATTTTGTGTTGCATGATTGGGAAAAGGTGGTATATGGATATGTTGTCTTGTTTATATCCAGTTTTGTATTGGATCAAGTGGTAAACAGTGCCCGTCAGTCAGTGCAGTTCTTTATCATTTCGAAGAAACATGAGGAAATAGGCCATCGCATAAATAAAGACCTGCATAGAGGAGTGACGTTTATTGACGGAGTGGGTTGTTATACCGGTGCGGGTGTGAAAATGATGTTCGTGCTGGCAAAAAAACGTGAATCTACTACCATATTCCGTTTGATAAAAGATATCGATCCGAATGCATTTGTATCACAAAGTGCCGTCATAGGTGTGTTTGGTGAAGGGTTTGATAGAATAAAGGTAAAATAGGGATCTTAAGTTAAAAAATAGAATAAAGGCGTTCTGGATGGACGCCTTTTTTTATGCCTGTTTTTCGAATGAACTCCAAAGAATATAAGACTTTGTTAACTGACCGAACTTTCATAATGTAAGTTTGTTGATGGTTTTATTGCAAAAATAAGTATGAAATAATATTTGAAAATTATATTAGAATATATTTTGATATCAAAATGTTAGTTTATACCTTTGCTGTATAAAATAAAAAATGATAAACCGATAAATAAACTTATTATGGAAACAAAACTTACAGAAGAAACCCGAGTAGAAAGTGATTTAATTGGTGCCCGTGAGATTCCGGCCAGTGCTTTGTATGGTGTGCAGACTCTTAGAGGCATAGAAAATTTCCCAATCAGCAAATTCCATCTCAATGAATATCCGTTGTTTATCAACGGCCTTGCCATCACAAAAATGGCAGCTGCAATGGCCAACTATGAGTTAGGTCTGCTGACTAAAGAACAAAAAGACGCCATTGTGTTGGCGTGCCAGGAAATCTTGAATGGTGAGCATCACGAACAGTTCCCTGTAGATATGATTCAAGGAGGTGCCGGCACTTCTACCAATATGAATGCCAATGAAGTCATCGCTAACCGTGCTTTGGAAATTATGGGGCATAAACGTGGCGAGTATCAATATTGCTCTCCTAATGACCATGTGAACTGCTCGCAATCAACCAATGACGCTTATCCCACTGCAATCCATATCGGTATGTATTATTCCCATCTTCGTTTTCTGCCTTATCTGGAATCGCTGATTGGTGCGTTCCATAAGAAAGGAGAAGAGTTTGCGCATATCATCAAGATGGGACGTACCCAGTTGGAAGATGCCGTACCTATGACCTTAGGTCAGACATTCAATGGTTTTGCCAGCATATTGAGAGATGAAATCCGCCACTTGAATGAGGCGGCGGCGGACTTCTTGACAGTAAATATGGGGGCTACGGCCATCGGTACCGGTATTTGCGCGGAGCCGGGCTATGCGGAGAAATGCGTGGCGGCATTGTGTGAAATTACAGGCTTTGAATTCAACTTGTCGGCAGACTTGGTGGGAGCTACTTCGGACACATCTTGCCTGGTGGGTTATGCCTCAGCTTTGAAAAGGGTAGCTGTTAAAGTAAATAAGATTTGTAATGACTTGCGTTTGCTGGCCAGCGGACCGCGCTGTGGTTTAGGGGAATTTAACCTTCCGGCCATGCAACCGGGTTCTTCCATTATGCCGGGCAAAGTGAATCCAGTGATTCCTGAGGTGATGAACCAGATTTGTTATAAGGTAATGGGTAATGAACTATGTGTGACTATGGCCGGCGAGGCTGCACAAATGGAACTGAACGCTATGGAGCCGGTGATGGCACAGTGTTGTTTTGAATCTGTAGATTTGATGATCAATGGTTTTGAAACCCTGCGTACACGTTGTGTGGAAGGTATTACAGCCAATGCGGAACGTTGCAAGATTGAGGTGCATAACAGCATTGGTGTAGTCACTGCATTGAATCCGATAATCGGTTATAAGAATTCTACAAAGATTGCAAAAGAAGCTTTGGAAACGGGCAGAAGTGTCTATGAGCTGGTTTTGGAACATGGGGTCTTGAACAAGGAAGAATTGGATACGATTCTAAGTCCGGAAAATATGTTGAAGCCGGTAAAACTGGATATAAAGCCTAGAAAATAAGTTTGTATCATTACAGATTATTCAGAGATAAAAGACTTGTTTCATGCAGCCGGCTTCATAAACCAATGTAGCCGGCTGCGTTTTATTGATGAACATTAGAACTTTCTGAATGTGAGACGTGCATAATCCGATTTCAGAATAAGTTTCTTTCCTGTTGCTTTTTCCACTTGAAGATGATTAATGGCTTGGTTGAGTCCGAAGGGCTTCAATTCATTCAGTGTCGTTAGTTTTTCTTCATCTCCACGGTGACGGAATTCACTCATGGTTATCTCATCTTCTTTATAAGAGAAACGTCCGATGTGAGTACCTCCATTTCCACCTTTGGCACTGATTTCCACTAAATGTAATTGGATACTATAATAAATGCGGTTACATTCCTCGACTTTCCCATCTGTATATTCTATAGTCATCAATTGCCATCTGCCATCTAGTTTGTCATTGATGGGAGCCTTGTCGCAACTGCTGATTTCCACTACAAGGAGTATGAATAATATGATTTGTCTCATGTGTTGATTGGGGATTGACGGTTAAAACTTTTATTTATAGCTTGATTTGATAATTCCTTGCTTGCGGATAACCAGCATTCCGCCATAGTTGTTTCCAAGCATACTGCCACGGTCCATAGCTCCGGATACAGTGAAGTTCCATCCTTTCAGCCGTTGTGGAGCATAAGTTACTTCAAACAAAGAATTGAATTGTTTTTTTATCTCATTCAGAGGATTGTCATAAGTGCCCCAGTGGCGGGAGTAGGAGAGCAGTACACGATACCCCAGCGAATGGCAGGGGGAACCGCTGAATCCTATATGATGCGCCAGTACACGATTACTGATAAAAGTAATTTGTCCGTTCTTGTTGTAAACAGGCCCGGGAAGCAGGGGGGTGCCTATTCCCATTCCCCAATGTTGCCATCCTTGATAAAGGTAATGGTTGTAGTAATTATCCTTGGCGCTGATTTGTTCTTCAAATTCGCCCCAGAATGAATCATACAGCATAGGTCCGGTCTGGTCTTTTGTTCCTAATCCTTCGTATACAAAAGTATTGATGAGGCGGTTTTTGGGAAAAGTTATTTCCACTCCGATGTGTCCGTCCTTCCAACGTCCGTATTGGAAAAACATTTGAGAGTGGTCATCGAAATAATGTTCGTAATAGACTTTTAACTTCCATTGGTTCAGGTAGGCTGTTGCGGCAAAGTTCCAGCTGCCGACATGGTTGCCGTAGATGTTTACTTGTTCGCCTTCAGGCGTAGTATCATCTCCGGCCATAGGAATCAACACGCGCATGAAGTCAACGAACCGGGTAGGCATATTGATTACAGGATCTTTTTGCCCGGCAATATATTGATCACCGCCAAACTGGGTGGCCATCTGTATTCCTCCTTCAAACTCTACCGGAAAATGATCTCGGTTTCCCACTTTGGCAAAGAGTGATTTACTGTGATAAAGTACATCAATGGCATATTTGTTTCCTATGGAAGTGAAATGTTCCTGCCATTTGTCATCAGTAAAACGCCCGTAGGCTATATGCCCTTTCAGATAAATCCATTTATGAGTACCCGGTATGGCTACGTACTCGGGCACTTCCAGACGCACTTGGGGAATGGGACGGGCATTATTTGACTCTACCATACCTCCACTGCTTAACTTGGGATTCTTTAGTTCGGGCAAGCGTTCTTTGCTGCCGATACTCAGATTCAACCAGTGGTAACTGAGGTCTGCATAGGCTTGTTGGATGATGAATGAAGAGGTGAAATTGTAGGCGGTTGCCAAATCCACTCCCGCACTGAAACAGAAATGCCGGTTTAATGACATCGTGTGTGCAATTCCCGCCCGTAAATAGCCATATTCGGTATTGACAGAAGACAGCCCTTGCCTGTTGGCGGTAAGCCACATCGGTGCATAGGCTCCTTTGCCCGATGTTCCTCCTGTCTCAACAGCATATTCTGTTTGGGCAGGGAGTTGGGCATGGATGTGCCGAGTCATGAATAATAAAGATAGTGGTAATAAGAATAGTTGTATTTTCCTCATCTAGTTTATATGTTTGGGTCTAGTGTAAAACTTGTTAAAACGAAGTTGGTTTGTCAGCCTGCCCTTCTGAACTTTATGAAAGATTTTACTTTACTAGTGTTCAGAGTGGCAGGCTGCACAATCATATCAGTAGTGTCTTAACATGTTTCATAACTATAAAACGATCCGGAATCATTTTATATCCGGAACTTTTGACTTTTATTTTCCTCCGGCAGGCAGGTTTTTCAACCAGTAATCAGCCATCGTCTTTCTCAGATGCAAACTGGTTCCCTCGCCTTCATAAATTCCGTGAGAACGCATGGGGTAAGAAATCTGTGAGAAAATCTTGCCGTGCCGTACCAGTTCATTGACCAGCATTTCACAATTCTGGTAATGGACATTATCATCTCCTGTACCGTGAATTAACAGCAAATTGCCTTTCAGTCCTGCTGCATACGAGATGGGAGACCCTTTGCGGTAACCCTCCGGATTATTTTGAGGAGTGTTCATGTAACGTTCTTGATATATCGTGTCATACAGACGCTGGTCTGCCACAAAAGCAATGGCAATGCCTGTGTGGAAAACATCGGGATAGCGGAACATACTGTTCAGCGTCTGGCTGCCTCCGCCACTCCAGCCGGTGATGCCGATACGTGTGGCGTCAATGAAAGAGTATTGACGTGCCAGGTCCTGGATGCCTCTTGCCTGATCTTCACTGGCAAAGGTTCCGACTTCTCCATAAATGCATTTGCGCCACTCGCGTCCGCGGGGGGCATTGGCTCCACGGTTCTCGATGCTGACAATGATGTATCCTTGGTTTGCCATGTACTGGTGCCATAAGCTTCCTCCACTCCATACATCCTGCACGGTGGCGTTGGCTGGTTCTCCATATACATCAATAATGACTGGATATTTTTTGTCAGGGTCAAAGTTGACGGGTTTGACCATCCATGCATCCAGTTCCAGTTCTCCCGAACGGGTCTTTACAAATTCTTTCGGTTGCAGTCCCAAGGCTTTGTATTGCTCTTTGGCTTTCGCATTGTCTGTAATCAGACGTACGCTTTTATGGCCGGGGAAAGACACCATGTCGATCACAGGGGGAGTTTCCGAGTTGCTGAACGTATGGACTGCCCATTTGCCGGATGGTGACATGATATAACGATGTTGTCCGCTTTGATCAACCGGGCTGAGCCGCTTCACTTCTCCATTGCCGAAAAGGCGTGCTTGGTAGAGATAACGCTGGGTGAAATTGTCGGGAGAGGCGATAAAGTACACCAGACCTTTATCCATATCCGCACCCACTTCCTGAATATAATCAAAGGCTCCTTGGGTGATGGGCTTGATTTCCTTGCCATCACGGCTTACACGATACAGATGGCGCCATCCGTCACGTTCGCTTTCCCAGGTGAAATACTTGTTCCCTTTCAGCCAACGCACATTGTCATTGGTTTCCAACCATGCGGCGTCTTGATCAGTAAAGATGTTGACGGGGTTATTTTCACCTATTTTTGCAATCCATACTTTATTGGTGTTTTGGGCACGGTTCATTTGCTGGATGAACAGTTCGTTACAGCCCGGAATGAATTCCATGCGGGGAATGTAGTGGTTACGTGCGTCACCGGGCAGATTCAGCCAGGTGGTGTTTCCACCGTCGGCGGATACGTAGCCTACTTTTACAGCGGAGTTCGCAGTTCCGGCTTTAGGGTAGGGAAAACGTTGGATTTTGGGATAAATGGAATCTACATTATTGATGATATCAAACCATCCCGTACCTTGGGTGTCGCTTTGCCAATAGGCTATGTATTGCCCGTCGGGACTCCAGCGGAAACCATCGCGGCAATTGAATTCCTCTTCGTACACCCAGTCGAATGTTCCGTTTACAATTTCATTATTCCCGTCCTGAGTTATCTGGTTGATTTTACCGTCGGCCAGATTCTCTACATAAATGTTGTTTTTGGAAACGTATGCCACCCGGCTGGCATCCGGCGAGAACTTGGCGAACATCAAGGTTGCTTCCGGCAAGTTTTTGCCCAATTGTTGCAGTTTGCCGTCTTTCAAACTTAGCACCCAGTAATCACCGCGGGTATCATAACGCCATACGCGACGGGTATTGGTGTAGATCAATACTTTGGAGTTATCCTCGCTGAATATGAAATTGCGGACAGGGATCGGTTTTCCTGTCTGTGGATTCAAAAGCAGCCGGGCAGGGATCAGCACTTCTTTGGAATTGTCCTTTGCTTTGTAGGCAGTGACTTCGTATGCCCCCTCGGCATTTTTCTCTATTTTGGAATAACGTTCGCCATCTTTCATCCAGCTCACGTTGCTTCCGCCTTCTGTCTTGATCAGTCCTCCGTATACAGCCTCCTCCAGTGTGGGGATGCGTTGCGCATGGGTTGTGGTTCCGAGACTGAACAAGCATAAGACTAATGCAAATAAGTTTTTTTTTGTCATCATAATCATAGATCTTTTACTAAAAAGACAAATGTCCATTTGAAAATGCCAGTATGTATTGGGATTCCGGTCCGGACATCTGTTTTCAAAAAAACGGGCGTCTATTTTAGAAAAACGGACGCCTGCTCTTTTCTTTTTTATTTGATTCCTAATTTTTGTTTGATAGCAGCCGGAATGGCATCTTTATGCACCATGAGGAAAATAGTCTTGGCACGCACATAGCTTTCGGACATATTCAGATAGCCGCCGAATGTATTACGTTCTGTACCCCAAGAGTTCTTGGTGATATAATATTTGGTTCCGTTCTGGTCTTTGGTGATGCCGGTAAGATGCATCAAGTGGTCATCGGTAGTAACAAATGCTTCATAACCTTCCTGACGGACTTCCGGAGTGACATTCACTTCGGGGCACGGCTTTTCAAACTTGTAGGCTTCCGCCAGCATCTCTCTTTGTTCTTTAGGGTCCATCTTTTCAAAACGTGCACGGTCGGAACCCGAAAGATCTTCCGCTTTCTTCACCACCGGATTGATGGCTACACCATTTTTGAATGAAAAGCCTCTTTCACTGACGTCACCGTCCCAACATACGGTATATCCGTGGGTCAAAGCATAGTCAGCGACTTCCATCATTTCGTCCAGCGGAAGATTGTACATTTGCTCATTTTCCCAATTGTCGGGTACTTCCGGAGAGAATTTCTGGTAATATGGTTTGTGGGTGAAACTAGTCAGTTCGATATAATCGTCCATGTTCAACCCCAAACTTTCAGCAAAAGATTTCGGAGTGTATTCTTTTCCTTTATAAGTGAACTTTTCAGGCAGTTCTCCCAGGTAAGTGTCGAAAAGGTTGTTGATCAGCTTGTAGTATTCCGGGCTGCGACGTTTCATCTTTACCGCCGTACTTCCTAAGGCGTTGATGTATTTCACCATTTCGCCATGACTATGTTTCTCCGAGTTATAATTGATTCCGTGATATACTTCCTCGGGTACGATGCCCACTTGGTTGAAGGCATTCTTCCACGTGTGTGAAAGGCTTCCTTGTCCTAAATTCCCATTGCCTCCCCGATAATAGTTGTCTTCCAGTTGGTTCAAGTACTTTTGGCGTACAATGAACATTTCAGAAAGGTCATATTCCCCCTTGCCCATACGGAGCAGTTCGGATTCCATGAACGAAGTGGTGGCGAAGCACCAGCAAGTTCCGGTAGAAGCCTGATTTTTGACAGGAGTTGCTTTCTGTGATGCGACAGTTGTGAATTTGTAACCGCTTTCTTGTGCATACATGGCTGATGCGCAGCATAGCAATGCGGCTAGTGTGAATACTTTTGTTTTCATAAGTTTGTTTTTAATATGATAAGGTTGACAATTAAAAGCCGAAGCGTGATTCAATCCAATATTGGTTTGCCATTTCGTCCCAACGAAGAATGGTGGCACCGATAAAGTCTGTCGTATAGTCTGTGAGATAAGTACGGGCGGCTTCTTCTCCTTTGGATTGAAGGATGCTTTGGTATTGTGTTTCCACAAATGGAAGTTCACGTTGCCCTTTTTCTTCGAAATGACGGATATTCTTTTCCATTACTTTGCGGGTCGCTCCCCATCTTACAGCAGCCAGTTTGTTGGCGCGGCGGTAGTGCCATAAGGCGGCATCATCGCGGTAGCGGTGGTTACCGCAGATTTTATACATAGCAGGGAAATCAGTAATGCCACAGAATACCGGAACGCGCGGGCTTTGTCCGGGATTGTCCATAGAGAACCATACCACACCACCTACAGCGTCGGGAAGCCAGCCACGTAACTGGATGACTGTAGAATAAGCGCATTGCGGAACGGCGATATTGCGTACTGATTTCACAACTCCCTTTTTAATTCCGTTCAGCATATTCAGTTCATCGCCACGCATCCACGGATTGGCTTTCGGGCTGATAATGGTGTCTACTTTTCCGGTTTTCCTATCTTTTACCGTAACTTTCAGATTCTGTGTCATATCCAGCGGCGTTCCTTCGTATGTCTCCCGGAGCAATGCCATAACATCTGTTACGGATACTTGCTTGTCGGGTTTTACACTGATAGGCAGTTCTTCTGCCTCATAATCAAGCTTCAAGGAAGGTGCCAGTGCATTCAGAATAAAGTGCTCGCGGGTGCTGAAGGATTTCAGTTGACCGGAATAATTCTTTCCGCTATAGGCTTTCCAGAATTTAAAAGGCTCTTTCCCGTCCCAATACCCTAACTTTTTGGCCACGTCAAATACATTTTCGGAAGCCATATAATGATCGGGATCTTTCAAATTGAGCGTACTGATGCGTGAGATATTGGCAGATACACCTACATGATCATCCGGAATACGGACTGCCGCCCATACTCCGCCAATTTTATCTTTTCCTTCTCCAAAAACTTCGAAATGCCATACTTCATTGGGGTCGGCGATGGTCAGGCACTCGCCGCTGTCGCCATAACCATATTGTTTTACGAGATCTCCCATCAGGCGGATAGCCTCACGGGCTGTTGTACAACGTTGTAATGCCACGCGCTGCAATTCTTCAATCATAAACATGCCTTTGGGGTTTTCCAGATCCCTGCGTCCGCTTACGGTCGTTTCACCTATGCCCAGTTGCTTTTCGTTGATACAAGGGTAGGATGTATCCATGAAAGCGTATGTTTTTCGTACTTGTGGTATTTGTCCTTTGATTTTTACATTGGTCTGGTCGGCTGCAAATTCGGTATGCATACGGCCATCGTAAATATTCATGACTGTGTCCCTTTCATAGCTTTCTGCCGGAACCATGTTTACCCAAGTTCGGTACCAGCTGTCGCATGTGTGACTGGTTATAACTGATCCGTCGGTAGTTGCTTTCTTTCCTACCATAATGCTAGTACAGCTTTCCGGATCCTTCGTGTAATTTGTTTGGGCTGTGACACTTTGTGTCATGACTAAACCCAGGATTGTTAAAGAGGCTAGTAGTTTCATAAAGGTCGTTATATTACTATTACGTTTCAAAAGTATATAAAAAAAACTATTATTCAGAACATTATCGGCTTAATTTTGTTATTTATACCGTTTTATTCGGCCTTTTTTTGTATTTTTGCAAAAAATACAAAAATTGGGAGCACATGACAACTAGTATAGACATAGCTAGAAGGATAGCAGAAGTTAACCATCCTCTCAGTAGAGAAAGTGTTCACGCATTAGCCGAAATCTTAGTTTGTAAAAAATATCGTAAAGGGGAGATTGTTTTGCAGGCCGGTGAGGTTTGTAAAGCGATGTTGTTTATAGAGAAAGGGATGCTCAGACAATTTTATTATAAGTATGATAAAGATCTGACAGAACATATCGGTTATGAGAACGGAATGATAATTTGCATAGAGAGTTATTTTAAACAGGAACCCACCCGCCTGATGGTAGAGACATTGGAAACCTCTGTGGTGTGGGAACTGCCCCGTGTGGAAGTTGAGAAGCTGATAGATCAATATCGTGATATAGAGCGGCTTTATCGCGGCTTTATCGAGCATTCTTTGATAGAGTCTCAGATAAAGGCGGACACGCTTCGTTTTGAACCGGCTCATAAACGCTATGACAAGCTGTTGCAACTTCATCCCGAAATATTGAAGCGTGCACCTCTTGTGTACATCGCTTCATTATTACAGATGACTCCCGAAACCTTGAGCCGTGTCCGCTCTTCATTGCTTTAGAATTGATAAATCAATCCTAGCCGGGTCTCGAAGGTCTTGTATTTTATGTCCTCATGGTAGGAATAATGTGTGTGGCGGTAGTAATAGGACACTTCCATATTTGCTTTGAAGTGTGAACTTAGATTCAGTTCGATTATAGGATTTACCACAGCGAGCATTACATTTCCTTTGTCTCCTTGTGCATTCAGATAAAGCGGGTTTACCGTTTCCAAATCCTTATGCTCGTATCCTTTCCAGGTAAAAATCTGGTAAAGATGCATATTCAGTGCGAACATGCCGTAACGGCCGAAGTCCAGAATAGTATTGTTCTTGATGCTGTATCCGCTTCCCATGTTGTAATTGCGGTCTATTACGTTGTAATAGTCGGTAAGGCTTCCACCCAGCAGAATGGCACTCAGGAATACACGTTGTTCCAAATTTACCAGACTGTTCATTTGGGGGAATTTGTAAATCATACCCGGTCCCACACTGGCAGCTTCCGAAATCTTGTAAGGGATACGCCCCGATCCGTCAATCACTTCCTCGGAATCAAAATAGTTGAAGTGCTGGAAGATACCGAACATCATTTCCATGCCGGTAGTGGTTTTCAAGGGAACTCCCCATAACTTCCCCATCAGGTTGATCTGACTGATGAGAGGTTGGTTTCCGGAAAGGCCGAAAGTGGCCCGTGCGGTGAAGTAATCGTATGGGCCGTCGTTCACTTTATCGAAAGCGTCTCCGTATTGTATCCGGAATTCGAGGTAGGGATTGTGCTCTCCACGAAACAGGTGATTGTCATCGGCCAGGTAACGGTCGCCGGCGCCTATGGAAAAGTATACCGGAATGCGGTCGTAGTCGTGGTATTTGTAATGCGAACGCTTTACTTTCCACATCTCGCCGGTTATCATCCGGTTCAATCCCCGCATGGGGCAGATCAGGGTTCCCAGAAACTCGCGGGTGAAACGTGAGAAGCCATGCTTGGAATCGTCCAGCACCAGGGAAGACATACGGTGCGTTACTTCTCCCAGGGCGATACCGCCCAAGGTGGTAGCCATCAGGTCATTGATGGCAGGAGGCTCCACTTCTGCGGCTATTTCCCACATCAGGCTTCCTGCAAAGGCGTATGGGGCCGATTCCCAAAAAGTCAGTCCGTTGCTGCGTGCTGCATTGAAATAAAGATTCCCGTGATAGGGGTGGGCGAACAGATTGGTGGAGAACTGGTCGTTATCCCATACAAAACCATGCTTGATATTGCGCCGTATGCTGCCGATGCTGATTTTGGCAAAGTCTTCGTTCATTACATAACGGTCGAATGCCCATACTCCGACATTCATGCCGAAAGTCTCGGCGGCGGCACGCCAAGGATGCTTTTTTTGCAGGCGGGGATCTGTGAATGTATAAATGGAATCGGGACGATGCAGTATTTGAGCTGTGGCACTTTCGGCACTTAATGCCAGCAGGCAGACTAATGCGATATGCTGTAGTTTCATACTGTATGAATTAGTTTATACTCGTGTGACGGCTGTTTAAAATAAGATAACACCTGCTTCGAAAATAGGTTTCTTCTCGTAGAACTTATTTTTATCATAATAGCGTGTCATGCCGTAACCACCCGATGCAAAGAAACTGATCTTGGATTTGAATTTATATTCCAGATTGATGCGGGCCTGTAATGAATACATACGTTCCGGCGTTTCCGCATCTTCATTCTCGAAATTTTCTACGTGGAAATAGCCTAAGTCACCGCTTAGTTCCAGTTTGGGGGCGATGGGATAGTAAAGACCGGCACGATAGAACACACAGCCCGAAAACTTGTCATTCAAATCCAGATAGTGTGTACCGATACCCAGCATGGTATAACTCCAGCGGTTTTTAAAACGCACGGCGGCATTCAGTTTGCTGGTGTTGCCTGCATACAGCATCATCTGGATACGGGTCTTAGGGGTGATATTCACCAAACCTAGTTTATGGGCGGTAGTATCCTTGCTATGGTTGATGATTCCTATTTGTATCCCTTTTACATTTCCGCCACACAGGTTGAGCAGACCGATTTGCGCGCCGCTTACTTCTCCGGCGTAGTTGCCGGGAGCGAACTGCACACCGCGCAGCTTGCCTTGACACACATTGGTCAGTCCTGAGAATTGCAGGGCGTTTTCCGTCTTGACGGCGATATTTACCGCGCCACACAGCTGCAAGCCTCTGATTTCTCCGGCAGCGATGTTGCTGATGGCGGAGAACTGCATACCATTCACGTTTACACCTACATTGCCAATGGCTGAAACTTGGGCACCTTTGGCTTCTCCGCCACTGATATTGAGCAGGGTGGATACTTGCGCTCCGTTCAGTTTCTCGGCAGATACGTTCATCAGTCCGCCGACGGCGATACCGTTTTGTGATTTTCCGGCAATGTTGGCCAAGCCGGCTATCTGAACCCCTTGGGCTTCGCTGCCGGCCAGATTCATCAGACCGCCGATGGTAACCCCTCTCGATATTTTTCCGGCAATGTTGCCTAATCCGGAAAATTGTATGCCGTTGGCTTTTCCTCCGGCCACATTCATCAGCCCGCTGAGCATGATTCCATTGGCGTTGCTCCCGGCCACATTGGCAATCCCTTCCAGTTGGAAACCGGAGGCGTGACGTCCGGTAATGCTGGCCAGGCCGGAGATCTGGAAGCCTGTCATGTCTTTTTGCACAACGCTGGACACGGCGTTGATGCCGATTCCTTTCAGTTGATAGATATTTGTAAGCAGACCGATATTCAGATAAGTGGTTTTGACACTGTCTTTCTTCGCGGAAATGTTCAAGGAGATGTTGGGTCCCTTTTTAAGCTTGTCCTTTTTCTGGGCAAAAGCAGGAGTTGACATACCTGCACAATATCCTAAGAGAAGCATTGCTGCTATACGCACATTCATTTTCATACATTTTTAGTTTCTTGGGTACAAATGTAATAAAAATGTAGATATAAGGGGGAATTATGAGGAGAATTGATTGGGGGGAAAGAGTAAAATTGCACTTGGTGTGTGAAGAATGGCAAGTTTATATGTTTTGTATTGTCTCCCTTGCATGTATCGTGATCCAACTGCCTATATATACGGAGGTATAATCTGTAACCTATATAATGTATAGCCTGCAACATCTATAATCTTCAGGCTTATACATTATATATGTTGCAGGCAGGTTCTTTTTCTGTCAAGCGTTATTTTACTTCTTGATACAAGAAACGCTTGATGCTCTTTTTAGGTGTTTTCTCGAACTCTTCCGGATAGATTTTCACACGGGCTATCTGTGAATATGCAGGAAGTTCTGTATTCAGGTTGATGCGGTTCTCTTCCATAGCCTGTGCTATCGCATCGTTATCCATTCCATGAGCAAAGGCATCGTCGAAATCGGGATAAACCAAGGCTGCCAGTCTGCTGTCTGCCTGCTGTATGATAATACTTTCCGAGACGAACGGCATGTTATTCAGTTTATCTTCAATCTCTTCCGGATAAATGTTCTGTCCCGACGGGCCTAACAGCATATTTTTGCTGCGCCCCTTTATGGTAACGTTGCCTTCCGCGTCTATAACACCCAGGTCGCCGGTATGCAACCATCCGTCCTTGTCTATCACTTCGGCGGTAGCTTCGGGATTCTTGTAATAGCCCAGCATCACATTAGGCCCTTTGCACACGATTTCACCTACTATATTTTCGGGGTCGGGACTCAATACCCTGACTTCCATACGGGGAGCCGCCTTTCCGCAAGAACCCATCTTGAAATATTTCCAATCCTCATAACAGATAATCGGGGCACATTCGGTCATGCCATATCCCACGGTATAAGGAAAATCTATGCTCTTCAGGAACTGTTCTATTTCTTGATTGAAGGCAGCGCCTCCGACAATAATTTCATAGAAATTGCCTCCGAAAGCATTAATCATCTGTTCACGGACTGTGGCCTTGATTTTATCATTGATGATAGGGACTTTCAGCAAAATCTTCATAGCCGGAGTCTCCAGTTTGGGCAGTACGTTCTTCTTGATGATTTTCTCAATAATCAATGGAACGGCCACTACCAGATTGGGTTTCACCTCGGAAAAGGCCTGGAAGATGATTTTCGGACTGGGAGTACGGGTCAGGAAATAAATATGACATCCCACGCAGAATTCATAAAGGAACTCGAAAGCCAGTCCGTACATGTGTGCCATAGGGAGCATGGAAACCAGCTTGTCACCCGGATTCATTTTCAAGACATCGAAAGCGAACTGGGTATTCGACCATAATGCGCGGTAAGGAATCATCACTCCTTTGGAATAACTGGTGGTGCCGGAGGTGTAATTGATCACGGCCAGTTCTTCCGGTGTGTCCCGGCGGTAGCTGACGTGTTCCCGGCGGAAATTGCGCGGATATTTCTTTCCGAACAGCTCGTTCAGGTGATCGCGTGCATAGTCCAACTTGGAACTGCGGGACACTAACAACGTGTAGTCATTCATCAAGATGACTCCTTCTAGCAGTGGCATGGCGTTTTCATTCAGATTCTCCCATACCATATCGCCTACCATCAGCAGGCGTGCTTCGGAATGATTGACTATATTATGAATGTTGTCCGATTTGAATTCGTGAAGAATGGGGACAATGATCGCTCCGTAGGTGACGGCAGCCAGGAAAGTAACCCCCCAATGGGAACTGTTGCGGCCACAGACTGCTATCTTGTCTCCTTGCTTGATGCCGCTTAACTCAAAAATGATGTGTAGCTTTTCTATTTTGCGGGCTACATCTTTATATTGTAATGTGGCACCTTTATAATCTGTCAGGGCATCCAAATCCCAGTTTTTCTTTATGCTGTCTTCCAGGAAGGCAATAAAACTCTGCTCCATTGTATAACTCTTTTTGTTTATATTTGCACAAACATTAATCAAATGTGCAAATATAAGACTTTCTTTGGAGCATACAAATTAAACTGGAGGAAAAAATAGTGATTAGTGGTTAATGGTTAGTGATTAGTGAGTTGCGCTGTGATGCCGCATGGACATTAATCACTAACCACTAATCACTAACCGCTCCACTTCATCCTACTCTTTACTGCTGAAATATTTCATGAACTGTGTACGTTCGAACGGATTGCTGGCTCCGGTGGACAGTGCGTTCATCGAGCTCTTGAACTCGCTGATGTTTTTGTGTCCCTGACGGTCCATCCATTGAGTCAGTTCATTTGTCATATCTGCAATGGCCTCATTGCCTTTTTGGTAGATGACGCTGCACAGTTCTACGGCCGAAGCGCCTGCCAGAATTGCTTTGACAATCGCTTTTCCATCGTGCACACCACCCGAGATAGCGTAATCTATCTGGGGCACTTGTGCCGAAGCGATAGCCGTCCAGCGCAATCCGTTGGACAAATCGGCAGGAGTGCTGAACACATCGCCTGCAGAATAGGTCATGGTGTCAATGTTGATATCCGGCTGATAGAAGCGGTTGAACAATACCACTGCATTGGCTCCGTTGGCATAAAGCTGGTTGATTAATGCGATGGGGTTGGTCAGGTTGCTGCCCAGTTTCACAATGACGGGGATGGAAACCTGTTTTTTGATGCTGCTTACGATATCAATGTGGCGTTGTTCGAAAGAACCGCATTGATATTCTTTTTCGGTCTGCAGGGAAAGAATGTTGATTTCCAGTGCGTCGGCGCCTGCTGCTTCCACGGTACGGGCAAAGTCCGTCCATTCTGAGTTACTGAAGCAGTTGATGCTGGCAATGACAGGAATGGTGCAAAGTTTTTTAGTCTGTTCAATCAATGAAATATATTCGTTCAGAGCATGAGAGCGTACGTATGTGCTCAAGTAGTCATCTCCTTCGGGAGAACCGTATGTAGCCATGTGATGTGCTTCCATCATGATCTGTTCTTCGAAAACAGATTTCAAGACAATGGCTCCGGCGCCTGCCAGTTCCAGTTTCTTGTTCTTCTCAGCGCTGTTTGTAAGGCTGGAACTGCTGATGATAATAGGATTGCGCAGTGACAACCCGGCAAAGGTGGTTTTTAATTGAGTCATATAAATAGTAGTTTTAATAGTTTCGTTCTCCAAAGATCCTGCTTCCTACTCTGACCAGCGTACTTCCAGCTTCCACCGCCAGCGGATAATCGTGTGACATCCCCATGGAAATTTCCTTGAAGTATGCTGAATCAGCAAAATAGCTCTGCCTGATTTCTTTGAAGAATGTATTTAAGGAACAAAATTCTCTTTTGATTTGTTCGTCGTCATCCACATTGGTCGCCATGCCCATCACTCCTGACAGACGGACGTTTTTCAGCTCCTTCCATCTGCCTGCATTCAGCATTTCTCTGCACTCGTCAAAGGAGAAACCGAATTTTGTTTCCTCTTGGGCGATATGTATCTGCAATAAACAAGGGATGACGCGATGGACTTTGGCGGCTTGTTTATTGACTTCGGCCAATAATTTATACGAGTCAATGGCATGTATCATAGCTACATAGGGAGCCATGTATTTGACTTTGTTCGTTTGCAGGTGGCCGATGAAATGCCATTCAATGTCTTTGGGCAGCGTTTCATATTTCTGAGTCATTTCCTGCACGTGGCTCTCACCGAAAATACGCTGACCGGCGGCATACGCCTCTTCCAATGCCTCGTTGGGATGGAATTTGGACACGGCCACCAGACGGACACCCGCAGGCAGTTCGGAAAGAACTTCTTTTAAGTTTGCTTGAATGCTCATTATTGTTATACTTTCTATTTCTTAATCAGACTTTATTCGGTTTTTCCGGCATCCGGAAATTCAGGTTTTACATCCGGCTCGGCTTCGTATGGATAAACATCCATGATGGCGGTTTCGGCTACGGATGCAATCACGTAGTCTGCCATTGTGCCTTTCATTCCTTCGTCCAGTTTCTTGACAGCGTCGCGAAGGTCGGAAGCTTGTACCAGTACGGTAGTGGAGGTCTTTTTCTCTGCTCCGCTTTTTTCGTCCAGCGTGATGAAGAACAGCTTGCACTTAAACCAGCGGTCGGCCGCATCTTCTTCAGAGGGGAACAGCTCGCTGTAGTTGGCGCGTTTGATGTCCGAAACCGTGAACTCACCGCTGATATACGGAGTGATTTCTTCAATAATACGTGCTTCTGCCTCAGTAAAGCTCAGCGCGTCAACCAAATAGGGTTCCGTTACTTTCTTGTTCATGCCGTTTTCCATGACTTTT
Organism: Phocaeicola sartorii JCM 17136 = DSM 21941; assembly: GCF_054653615.1. Classification (NCBI taxonomy): domain Bacteria; kingdom Pseudomonadati; phylum Bacteroidota; class Bacteroidia; order Bacteroidales; family Bacteroidaceae; genus Phocaeicola; species Phocaeicola sartorii. The sequence continues at coordinate 2,764,149 of NZ_BAAIFW010000005.1, read as the reverse complement.
TCGTAACGTATCTTACATTCAAACCAAGTATGCATCATAAAAGTTTATTGTTTTATTGAATATTAAATTGGATACAAAGATACAATTTATTTAATCTTCGTCTTCAATTTTACTTAAATTCTTCATGCTTTCTGATAGGAAACAAGGGACTCGGACTTTCGGCTGTGAGGTTTGATATCTATTCTTTTACCTTCCCTCTGCTGATGCCGGCTCTGTCAGTCTCATTTTTTATTCTACTAGTTTGCAGCTGTTCAATTGCATGAACTCATGAATCACCTTCTCATGATCTCCCATTAATATAATGTGATGGTTGCCCAAAGGATTACGCATAAAGTAGTCTACGGGTTTGTCCAGTTTGATTCTCACCTGCGTGCGGCAGGCATTGATATAGTTGGTGTTCTCTATCAGCTGGCCGGTGGATACGAAATACTCGTCCAGGCATTCTCCGGCGCATTTTATCATCGTGATGCCTCCCGGATGCAGAATACCCTGTATGGCTATCCCGCTTTCCGTCTCAAAATGATTCCGGATGATAAACCGGTCCACCATTTGGGTGGCAATCGTACAATGGGCTACCACTATTTCGTTCAGGTCGTCATTGATGAATGCCGGGTTGGCCATAAATCCTGCCTGTCCGGTCAGGGTTTTGGCGATGAGCAGGGTGAAAATGGATTGCAAGTCTCCTTCACATCCGGCCGGAATGCCATCGTCGTTCAGCAAGGCAAGCGCCAGGCATCCGGTAGTTCCTAATTTCTCAATCAGTGAGAAGCAGGAGAGGGTCACTGCATCCAGCTTTTTCTTCTCACAGATAATTTTCACCGCCCGGTAAAGCCGCATGGCTTTCAGCAGGTCTTCCGGAGTCCCTTCCCGGCAGGCAATGGCACGGTTGGCGAATACGGACGCCTCATATCCTATATCATCATCCTTTATCTGATAAAACAGGCAGTACACCTCCTCCATGGGGATATCAATGAATTCCACTCCCCAGCGGCGCTTGGCAAGCAGATAATCTACATTGCTGGCCACCAGCCATGGGGAAGAATATCCCACCACTCCGATTCGTTTCCCTCTCACTTCTCGCTGGGCGGCAAAAGCCTTGTGGTGGTCTATCAGTTGCTTCACCATGTTGGGGATGGTGCCGTGGATGATATGTACTTTCATCCCTTTGTTGCGTATCCATGTGGCGATTTCCAAGGAAGCGGCCAGTGAATTTTGCTGTCCGTCGGTCAGCAGATGGATAGGATAGGGAAGTAGCTCGAAGTGCTGTGTGACTATCTTTTCTACTCCGCCCGAAGCGATGAAAGCCATACGGTAGGCATCTGCCGGAATACTTGCAGCCTCTGTATAAGGTACCAGATGAAGCGTGAAAAACTTCTCGATTTCCACAAATAAATCTTTATGGCAATCATATACAGATTCAATTCTGTTCAAGGCGGACTGGAATGTTATCAGGTATAGATTCATTTGTTATTTTGCTTTGTTTTACTGGAACAAACTTACATGTTTTTTTTTAATAACCCTAAAAAATGCGCATTAAGATAACAAAGATTTAAATTCTTAATTAATTGTTTGCTCGGTTGGTTGCGAAAGTCTATCTTTGCACTTCGATTAAATAATTTTTATAACATTATGCCAATAATATCCATCAGAGGAAACGAGATGCCCGCATCGCCAATTCGCAAATTGGCACCGCTGGCCGATGCTGCAAAACAGAGAGGAATTCATGTCTATCACCTGAATATCGGTCAGCCCGACCTGCCCACTCCGCGAGCGGCCCTTGATGCGATTCGTAATATTGACCGTACCGTTTTGGAATATAGTCCCAGCCAGGGATACCGCAGTTACCGCGAGAAACTGGTGGGTTATTATAAAAAGTATGATATCAATTTATCTGCTGATGATATCATCATCACTACCGGAGGCTCGGAGGCGGTGCTGTTCGCTTTTCTGAGTTGTCTGAATCCGGGGGATGAGATCATTGTGCCGGAGCCTGCCTACGCCAACTATATGGCATTTGCCATTTCGGCCGGAGCTGTGATCCGCACGGTGACGACTACCATAGAGGAAGGGTTCTCCCTGCCGAAAGTGGAGAAGTTCGAGGAGTTGATAAACGAACGCACAAAAGCTATTCTGATTTGTAATCCGAATAATCCGACCGGTTACCTGTATACCCGTCGCGAGATGAACCAGATTCGTGACATGGTGAAGAAGTATGATCTCTATCTGTTTTCGGATGAAGTTTACCGCGAGTTTATCTATACCGGCTCTCCTTATATTTCTGCCTGTCACTTGGAAGGTATCGAAGAAAATGTGGTGCTGATTGACTCGGTGTCCAAGCGTTATTCCGAATGTGGTATCCGTATCGGTGCGTTGATTACCAAGAATAAGGAAGTGAGAAATGCCGTCATGAAATTCTGCCAGGCACGTCTGAGTCCTCCTTTGATCGGTCAGATTGCTGCCGAGGCTTCATTGGATGCCCCCGAAGAATACACACGCGAGACGTATGACGAATACGTGGAACGCCGTAAGTGCCTGATTGATGGGTTGAACCGCATTCCGGGCGTTTATTCACCCATACCGATGGGAGCCTTCTATACGGTTGCCAAATTGCCGGTGGACGACAGTGAAAAGTTCTGTGCATGGTGTCTGTCGGAATTCAACTATGAGGGCGAAACGGTCATGATGGCTCCGGCTGCCGGATTCTATACCACTCCGGGTGCGGGCCGCAACGAGGTGCGTATTGCCTACGTGTTGAAGAAAGAGGATCTGGTCCGTGCGCTGTTCGTACTGCGTAAGGCATTGGAAGCATATCCCGGAAGAGTGGAAGACTGATATGGACTGGAAGCTCTTTATTGCCAGACGCATCTATCGCAGCAATGAGGGTGGAAAAGAGGTGTCCAAGCCTGCCGTCCGCATTGCTATGCTGGGCATAGCCATCGGGCTGGCCGTCATGATTGTGTCGGTAGCGGTGGTGATCGGCTTCAAGCATGAGGTACGCGACAAGGTGGTGGGCTTGGGTTCCGATATCATGATAACCAATTTCGACTCCCAGCAATCTTATCAGACAGTTCCCATCGTTGCCAACGACAGCTTGCTCCATCTGTTGAAGACACTGGACGGAGTGAAGCACGTGCAGCGCTATTCCACCAAGCCGGGGATGATTATGACAGACGACAGTTTTCAGGGAATGGTGCTGAAAGGTGTTGCTCATGAATACGACTGGAAGTTTTTGAAGCATCATTTGCAAGAGGGGGAAATCCCGGCTTTTTCGGATACGGTCTCTACCAATAGGGTACTGGTGTCCCGCACCATTGCCGACAAACTTCATCTGAAGCTGGGTGATAAAATCTATACCTATTATATAGAGGACAATGTGCGTGCCCGTCGGCTTACTGTCGCAGGCATCTATCAGACCAATTTTTCCGCATACGATGATTTGTTCCTGATAACCGACTTATATACGGTGAACCGTTTGAATAGTTGGCGGAAAGGGCAGGTGAGCGGTGTAGAACTGGCAGTGAATGAGTATGGTCGGTTGGAGCCGGTGAAAGAGGAAATCCGTATCCGGGTGGATACGCAGGTGGATGCATACGGGGGTACTTACTATACTCAGACGGTGGAAGAAGCCAATCCTCAGATATTTGCATGGCTGGATTTGCTGGATATGAATGTGTGGGTCATCCTGTTTCTCATGACGGGGGTGGCCGGATTCACCATGATATCGGGTCTGCTGATTATCATTTTGGAGCGTACCAATATGATCGGGGTACTGAAGGCATTGGGTGCTGATAATTTGGCCATTCGTAAGATATTCCTCAGTTTCTCCGTATTTTTGATAGGCAGGGGGATGTTATGGGGGAATATCATCGGGGTGGCATTGTGCTTCATCCAGTCTCAATTTCATCTTCTCAAGCTGGACCCTGCCACTTATTATGTAGATCGGGTTCCTGTTGAATTCAATATCTGGATTTATCTGCTATTGAATGTCTGTACGTTGTTGGTGTCGGTATTGATGCTTATCGGACCGTCCTATTTGGTGACGCGTATTCATCCGGCAAAGTCTATTCGTTTTGAATAAGCAAGTAAGTTAACTTCATGGGCAAAGTAAGTTAACTTAGTTGGGCAATGAAGTTAACTTACTTTGCCCATGAAGTTAACTTACTTTTTTCTTGATTTTATCCGGTGACTTTTTCCCATTAAAATATCTGGAATAGTTTCATAGGTAATTCCACCAATTCTTCAACTATCAGAATGCTTCTGCAAATTGAAACACAAATCCTCCGGTTTCTTTTCCAAAACCATAATCAATGCGGATATTTACATGATGTTTGAATTCAAACCTCAAGCCTAATCCATAATTGGGTAATATGTGTGCAAGCCTTAACTTGCTGGATGAAGGAAAAACTGTGCCTCCGCCTATCCATGCCACACATCCCAGTCTGCCATAGATGTGTTGTCTTAACTCCATCTGTACTGTCATCTGATTGGAGTCTATGTAGCGACCGCCATAGTAGCCGCGCATCCGGTCTGCTCCGCTACCCAGTTCCTCTCGCAAAGTCCAGGGTGTGTGGCTGCTATTGAATTGGCCATATAAGTCCATAGCAAGTACACCTCCTGCCCAAATCCTTTGATAAGCATCAAAAACAGCCGTAGTACTGAATAACGTATGATTGTAACTATTTGCAAACTGCGGATAAATCAACACAAAAAAGAGATGCTTTTCTTTTTATCCACGAATGCGGATGATTCTCTTTGATTTTTATCCTTTTCTTTTCTCCTCTTTCTCTATCATCTTGTCATAATATGCCATGCGTGCAGTGCACTCACGGATAGTCACCTTGCGCAGCATCTCGGTACGTGTCAGCATATACTCATATTGGTCTTTGCTGACGGTGAAATCCCGGCTGTATCGTGCTTCGATATACGCACGACATAATTTATCAAACGCCTCTTTCTCCTCGGGGGTATTTATTGGAAACACATTCGCGAACTCTCGTGAACGGCTCTTTGCCATCGCTCCCATTACCTCCAGTTTATGAGATTTAGGGCGAGTGGCGCTATGAACAAGCAAATACGTTTTATAGAAGCGTTCACAGGCCTGATGCAATTCAAATGAGCCATATTTAAAATTACTATCTTTGCAGGCGGTATGACCGGATTTTAAAAAACTTTCTGCCATATCAAAACATCCTTCATATTCTTCCCTTGCATATTGCTTGATTTCCCGATACGGCAACCTCTTCGGTTTGCCAAACTGGAACATGCCGTCGTCATAAAACAGAATGCCATCTTTTATTATCTCATAAAAGAAATAATGCTTTTCCTTATTGCCCGGTTTATGCCCACTGTGTTTTCCACAATAATTTGCGGAGGTGCCGGATGCCGCCTTCCTTCCATTCGCATCTCATACTTTGGGAGGATATAGGTACGCGCATGATTCTCGGCTTTATTTACATCGCCAGTATCACATATCACCAGAATATCCAAATCACTCTGGTAGTAGGTAAGCACTCCGTGTTCATCGTATGTTTCATCCCAGATGACGTGCTCTCCGCGCGCATAACTCCCATACAGGATAATCATACGCACATTCACGAGATATTTCAATATCAACTCCTGTAGCACCGCCAGTTCTTCCTGCGTGCGTTTGGGCAAATGTTTTATTGATCTTTTCATATTGTCAGTCTGTCTCTATTTGCAAGATGCTCTTGTAATACGATTTCTTATCTGCAAAGATAATTTAAATCAGTGTATGAATGATAACATTGGACTCTTTTTTCCTGACTTTGGCATTTCGTCTCCTTCAAAAAATGACATGTTTGCCGGAATGTCTATAAATAAGGGATTTTACTATGATTAGGGTGATTTGCTGTCTACATATCCTCCATATCCAATCCTCTATATTCTACCGAATACCCCTTCAACTCTTTTTGAATAGCTGTTCCTTTCAACATCAATGTATCCATCTTGATATTCTGTCTGTTCCGCTTGATTTCTGCAACAACTGCCTTTTTTTCAATTTCATCTAAAGCGATCAGGTCGATTTCATCCTCTCCCTTTCTATTCCAATAACCTCCCAAAGCGGTAAATTCGCCTTTCTCGCGAAATCTGCACTTGAAATATTCTTCCAGAGCATGACCACTGAAGGTAGGATAGTCCCTTATGATGATTTCCTGTAGTTTCTCTAATGCACCCGCCTCGATATAGCGAATATATTTATAGAAAAAACGGAACCAGAAGCGGAGAAAATTGTCTTCTATTTCGTATCGTACATTGCGGTTTTCTGCTTTGCTGAACATGGGAATACGTTTCTTTATGATATTGAAATCGTTTTCCAAACGGGTTAGATATCCTCCAATTTCACGTTGTAAATAACTTTCTATGGCTGTCCTAGCTGTGAAGCCGTTGGCTATGCATGATAAGATAGAGAAATAGATGGTGTACTCTTTGCCAAATTCTTCGATTAATATATTCTTGCCTTCTGAAAGGAAAGGAGAATTTTCCTGACACATCAATTTTATCATTTTATGATGTGTCAAAGCTTTGTTATCAACGAATAATTCTACATATTTTGCTACTCCACCGGTGAAGGTATAGAATGCTAATAAATCCTCAGAAGTGTATCCGGGGTTATTCTCTGATAATATTTGTTTAAGTGTGATGGTACTAAAAGGCTTTAGGAAAATCTGTTGGGTGGCTCTGCCGAATAACGGTTCATGATTGCCTTCAAAAATTCGATGCATTAATGAATAGATGGAACCGCATAGAAATAAACAAATGTGACTGTCGTCTTTATTTCTATCCCAAAGATGCTGCATATCGCTGTAAACAGATGGATTGATTGTATAAAACTCCTGAAATTCATCAATGACTAAATTGAATTTCATTGTTTTAGAATAGTCCATTAGCAGTTGGAATATAGTTCTGAAGTCTTGAATCTCACCATAAATGGGCAACTGGAGTACTGAAGTTATTTCATCTATAAAGTCTCGGCACAATAATGGCTCGGCTTTACGGGCAACGAAGAAATATAGGGTAGGAGTGTCTTGGGTGGCATGAAATAGAAGTTTCGTCTTCCCAATTCGTCTGCGCCCCATCAGGGTTACCATTTGAGCATTCTCTTCTGCGGCTTCTTGTATCTTAGCCAGCAACTTAATTTCTTTTTCTCGGTTATAGAACTTCATATAATCAATGTTTTAACTATTATCGAAATGTACAGTTCCGAAATGCCCATTTCGGAACTGTACATTTCGATAGTTGCAAACATAGTAAAATAAAAAGAGTTCGGCAACGTTTGGGGATAGAAATCGGAGTAATCCTGTTAAATTTCGCAATGAATGCTCTTCCGTTTCTTTTGCAGGCAGTGATTATGTGGAGGAGGAACTGTTTGATTGTCTGGTTTCATTCTCTTTTTATTTTCTCATAAACTCATTTTTCCGTCTGAACTTGCGTTGTAGTTTGAATACCCCATTCCATACGGGTTGAAGAAAATCGAAAACAGGGAGTAATGCGCAGAACTTCCGCTCACCAAGAACTTTGGCGGTTTTTCTGAAAACAATCAGTTGCATCATGAAACGGGTTGCCCACAACAAAACGGCAATACCTAAAATAATCCATTGATGGGAAAGAATACTGACGGTCATAGTGGCGATGATGGCCGCATAAAACAACAGCCTGCTGCAAGTTTCGAGTCCCATGATATGACGGGCTGCTCCCTTGAACAACCGGCTGGTAGCCGCATAGCTTATTTTCTCCTCACACCATATTCTTTTATATTTGGGCATTGCGATTCGCATCAGGCTTTCGGGGCTGGACTCGACTCGTGTATTGTGCGCATGGGCCGTTTCATTGATGAACAAATCATCCTCTCCGCGTTGCAGATTCAGGTGGGAGGCAAATCCTTTCTGCTTGTAGTACAGCGCTTTCCGATAAGCCAGATTCCGTCCTGTACCCATATAGGGATGTCCGGAAACGGCCATACCCAAATAACGCATCGAGTTCAGCAACGTGTCGAAAGTGATTTTCTTATTCAGCCATCCCGGTACTTTTTCGTAGTTGCTGTATCCTAAAACGATTTCGGTGGCAGGTGTGAAATTGCGTGCCATCTGTTTCAGCCATTGATTGCTTTGCGGCCGGCAATTGGGTTCGGTAAACACCAGCCATTCATGACGGCTGGCTTTGATGCCCATTGTTATTCCCAGCTTCTTATGACTGATATAGCGTGCGCTTTCGGGGATAAAGGTATGATAGAGATGAGGGTATTTGTCTTCCAGTAATTTCAAGGTGTCGTCACAATCATCCGCCGAGCGGTCGTAAATCACAATCACTTCGAATTCCGGATAGTCTTGCTCTAAAATGAATGGAAGGTTTTCTTGTAATTCACCGGCAGCGTCTTTTGCTACGATGATGACAGACAGCGGAGGATTTTCGGTTTTTACATCGGTGGTATATGCTGTTTCTTTACTGTGAGTGTATAGTTTGCTATATAGCCCTAAATGGTAAATGGCCTGTGCGGTGAACAGGACTCCCGAAACAGCCGGTAAGATTGTATCTATGGTGAATAGTTCCATGCATGATCTGTATTAAAAACGTGCAAAAATACAGCAAATAATTGAATTGTGGCAGGGTGAATATTCTTTATTTATTCAAAAGTCCAATTTTAATTATAATTTAATGTTAAAAGGATGCTTTCGTGAATATTTTACTCCGAAGGAAAATTTATTGGAATGCGAGGTACTGGATAGTTCCATATTGGGAGGTAAGCAGAAAACCTTGCGTGAGTATGCGGAAGGTAACTTGAAACTGAAGAAGTTTCGTGAACTGAATTTTGGTAATAATGGATTCTCCAAAGCAGATCATCCGCAACGTGTGTATGATGAGTTTATAAAAGAAGATTTTATTCCGGGAGATAGATAAAGAAACGGCGGCGCTTTATACATAAAGCGCCGCCGTTTCTTTATATCCAAAGCAGTTGGTTTATACTAACTCTTCCGAAGTATATCCTTTGGGCAATGTACGGCAATTGTAAGCCGATGCCATGATTTCACCATACGCTCCTGCTGAGCGGAGGGCGAAGAGGTCGCCACGGTGTGCTTTGTTCAAGTCGATGGCTTTGCCGAATACGTCGGATGATTCGCAGATAGGACCTACCACATCGTATGCTTCTATGGGTTCTTCCGAAGTGATGTTCTCTATTTTGTGATATGCCTGATAAAGGGCAGGACGAATCAAGTCGGTCATGCCGGCATCCAGAATGGCGAATTGTTTGTTGGTTCCTTGCTTGACGTAAATCACTTTGCTGATGAGGCTGCCGCACTGTCCTACCACAGCACGTCCCAGTTCGAAATGTAAAGTCTGTTGGGGGCGTAGTTTCAAATGCTTGTGATAGGTGGCAAAGTATTCCGCGAAGTTGGGGATGGCCTGACGGTTGGGGTGGGAGTAATCTATACCCAGGCCGCCGCCTACATTGATATGCTCTACTATGATTTGGCGGGCATATAGTTTTTCCTGTAGCTCGTTTACACGGTTGCACAAGGCCACAAAATCACCCATATCCAGAATCTGAGAACCGATGTGGAAGTGTAAGCCTACAAATTTTACATGAGGCAGTGTTTCGGCCATATCAATCACTTTGTTCATATCTTCCATGCTGATACCGAATTTGTTCTCAGCCAGTCCGGTGGTGATATTTGCATGGGTATGCGCACCTACATTCGGGTTGATACGGAAAGCTACACGGGCTGTCTTGCCTTTGGCGGCAGCCAGTTCGTTGATGATTTCCAGTTCGGGTACAGACTCTACGTTGAAGCAGAAGATATCATAATCCAATCCCAGGTTAATTTCCCAGTCTGTCTTGCCTACGCCTGCATAGACTATTTTGTTTGTCGGGAATCCGGCCTTAATGGCTGCGCGGATTTCTCCGCCACTTACACAGTCGGCTCCCAGACCGCTTTCGCGGATAATTGTCAGAACTTTGTGGTTGGCATTGGCCTTCACAGCGTAATGCACGCAGAAATTATTGTATTTGCCGGCTTCCTTATTGATGCACGACAAGGTTTCTCGCAGCACATTGACATCGTAATAGTAGAAGGGAGTCTCCAACTCTCTGAACTTGTTTACGGGGAATGTTCCTTTCATATTGTATTTTGTTATTATGAGCAGGAGCGAATTAAATTCACCCGAAAACACCTACTTTATACAGTGAGATGCATTCGGGCGGATTCAATCCGCCCCTACAGTAGAAATTATTTATTGTTGAATAAATGATCGCTTAATGACTGCAATGCTTTTTTCTTGTCTTCTTCACGGATCAGGAAAGAAATATTGTAGTTGCTACCGCCGAATGAGATCATACGTACCGGTACGTCGCGCATGGCGTCCAGCGCTTTGGCCTCAAAACCTACATTTTCCCATTCCAAGTCACCGACAACACAGATGATGCACATATCCTTGTCTACGGTTACTGTACCATATTTCTTCAAGTCATCCAATATTTCATTCAGGTGCTTGGTGTTATCAATGGATACGGAAACGCCGACTTCTGAAGTACAGATCATGTCGATGGAAGTCTGATAGCTCTCAAAGATTTCGAATACTTTGCGCAAGAAGCCGTGGGCCAGCAACATGCGGCTCGATTTGATCTTGATGGCAGTGATATTGTCTTTGGCGGCAACCGCTTTGATTTTACCTTTTTCCGTATCGTTGGAAATCAATGTGCCCGGAGCTGCTGGTTCCATTGTATTAAGCAGACGGACGGGAATATTGGCATATTTGGCAGGCTGTATGCAGGTGGGGTGCAGAATTTTCGCGCCAAAGTAGGCCAGCTCGGCAGCTTCTTCGAAATGCAGGTGGCGTACGGGAGAAGTTTTGTCCACAATGCGCGGGTCGTTATCGTGCATACCGTCAATGTCTGTCCATATCTGGATTTCGGAGGCATTTACAGCGGCACCGATCAGTGATGCGGTATAGTCGCTTCCACCACGTTGCAAGTTGTCAATTTCACCGTAGGCGTTACGGCAGATAAATCCTTGCGTGATATAGATTTCAGCATCCGGATGTATCTCCAGCTGTGCGGCCAGTTTCTCCTTAATATATACGGGATCGGGTTCCGAGTTTTTGTCCGTGCGCATGAACTCCAGTGCCGGAAGCAGAATAGCATTGACTCCCTGTTCCTGTAAATAGTTGGTGACCATGTTGGTAGAGATCAGCTCTCCTTGTGCCAGGATTACTTTTTCTTCGAACAGTGTGAAAATATCTTTTGTATACGAACGAATATAATCGAACTGTGCCTTTATGAATCCCTGTGTTTTCTGTTTATACTCGTCAGTAGAATAAAGTTCATTAACATGCTGTTTGTATTTAGCCTCCAGTCTGTTAATGATTTCATTCGCACCTTCGGGATTTTTCTTATACAGATAATCCGAAATTTCAACCAACGTGTTTGTAGTTCCAGACATGGCTGAAAGTACAACAATTTTCTGTTCACCGTCGGTAATTAATTTGGCTACTTCTTTCATTCTTTGTGCAGAACCTACCGAAGTACCTCCAAACTTTAAAACTTTCATTTTTCGTTTCGTATTTTAATTGTTCCTATATTGATAATTAGCGTGCAAATATACAAATAAGACTGCAAAAATCAGCATTTTAGCGAGAAAAAGTGCAGTATTCGTTTGTCACTTCTTTAATATGATGGTTTTCGAAGCGATAGACAACTCCCGGATACTCTGACAAGAGGTGCAGATTATGGGTGGTCATCACGATGGCTGAACCTGTGGCACAGATGGATTTCAGAAGCTCTACAATTTTGCGGCCTGTTTCTGTGTCCAGGTTGCCGGTCGGTTCGTCGGCCAGTATAATGTCCGGCCGGTTCAGGATGGCGCGGGCGATAACGATGCGTTGCTGCTCACCGCCCGACAGTTCGTTGGGCATTTTGTATCCTTTGCCGGTCATTCCCACTTGGTCCAATACTTCTTCGATGCGTGCCTTGATGGTTGCTTTGTTTGTCCATCCGGTAGCGCGTAGCACAAAGCTGAGATTGGCGTGTACGGTGCGGTCTGTCAGCAACTGGAAATCTTGGAAGACAATGCCCAGACGGCGGCGCAGTTCGGGAATATGTTTTCGCTTGATGTCAGTCATGTTGTAGCCCAGCACCTCGGCTTCTCCCGACTGTATGTCCAGTTCGCCGTAAATCGTTTTCAGCAATGACGTCTTTCCGGAGCCGACTTTTCCGATGAGGTAAACAAATTCCCCTTTGTCCAGTTCCAGATTCACATCTTCCAATACGCTTAATTCTTGTTGGTTGATGTGTACGTTTTTATATCGAATGAGAGGCCCGTCCATCATTTTAGTGTTTTTTCCACGTAGCGCTATGACGTTCTTTCAATTCACGGGCAAGGTCTTCGATGCGATACCCTTTTGAGGTGAGCAGTACTATTATATGGTATATCAGATCGGCTCCTTCATAGATAAGTCGTTCATCGGTTCCGTTGCAGGCTTCAATAACTGTTTCCACAGCTTCTTCGCCTACTTTCTGTGCCATTTTGTTGATACCGGATTCGAACAGGCTGGTGGTGTAAGAACCAGCGGGCATTTCCTCATGACGTTTGTCAATGAAATCCTGTAATTCTTTCAGGAACATGATGTCCTCTTTGTTTTCTTCTCCCCAGCAGGTGTCTGTTCCGGTATGGCATACGGGACCTGCAGGGTTTGCTTTAATCAGCAAGGTGTCCTTGTCACAATCCTCTTTCATGGAAACTACATTCAGGAAATTTCCGCTTTCCTCCCCTTTTGTCCACAGACGGTTCTTGGTGCGGCTGAAGAAGGTGACTTTGCCGGTTTCCACTGTTTTCCGGTATGCTTCTTCATTCATAAACCCTAGCATCAGTACTTTGTTAGTGCTGTTGTCTTGTATGATGGCGGGGATCAGCCCGTTCATTTTTTCGAAATTCAAATCCATTTTCCTATATTTTTATTGTTATATAATCCGTGTTGTATAGAACTTGTTTAAAAAATCATCAGCATCGTCATTCTCTGTGGAATGGAGTATCTGAAGACCGTTTGCCGGTTCTTCATCTTGTTTAGGGATGGCAACGGGAACAGATTTTGATGCGATTAAAAACAAAGTTATAATCTCACATTAATTCCCTGCTTGCAAAGATACTGTTTTAATTCGGGAATTTTAATCTCTCCGAAATGAAAAACGCTGGCAGCTAATGCAGCGTCCGCTTTTCCGTTTACAAATGTATCGCGGAAATGTTCCATGCACCCGGCGCCGCCTGATGCGATGACAGGGATAGTCAGTGAATCAGCCAAAGTGGAGAGGGTTTCGTTGGCGTAGCCGTTTTTGACTCCGTCGTGGTTCATGCTGGTGAAGAGTATTTCGCCTGCGCCACGATTATTTACCTCTTTGGCCCAGTCAAACAGGCATTTGTCCGTTTCAATCCGGCCACCGTTCAAGTAGCATTTCCAATTCGTTCCGGTCTGCTTGGCGTCAATGGCTACCACACACACCTGTGAACCAAAATGTTTGGCAATCTCATCCACTAAGTCCGGGTTGCGGATGGCCGATGAGTTAATGGATACTTTGTCGGCTCCCGCGCTCAGCAGTCGGTCTACGTCGCTTAGTTCGTTGATGCCTCCTCCCACGGTAAAGGGGATGTTGATATTAGCCGCTACCCGTTTTACCAAATCGGTAAAAGTTTTGCGTCCTTCATGGCTGGCAGTGATGTCAAGATAGACCAGTTCATCAGCTCCTTGCTCACTGTAGGCGCGTCCCAGTTCTACGGGGTCACCTGCCTGACGTAAGTTTACGAAGTTGGTTCCCTTTACGGTTTGCCCGTCTTTGATGTCCAGGCAAGGTATGATTCTTTTTGCTAACATAATTTGCTTTTACATGAAACGGTTTAGTTCCTTCAGTGTGATTTTTCCCTCGTATAACGCCTTTCCGAAAACAACTGCCGGGACTTTGGCTATTTCCAGGTTGATAATATCCTGTATGCAGCTTACTCCTCCGCTGGCTATCAGATGCATGTCCGGAAATTCCTTCAGAATTTGCTGATATAATTCAACGGAAGGCCCTTGCAACATTCCGTCACGGCTGATGTCGGTACACAACACTTTGAAAATACCTTCTTTGGTATAATCTTTCAAAAAAGGAATCAGTTCCTGTTGGCTTTCCTCTTTCCAGCCATTGACGGAAATTCTGTTTTCCTTTACGTCAGCTCCCAGAATGATTTTCTCGTTTCCGTATTGTTCCAGCCATTTCTTGAAAAGTTCGGGATTTTTTACAGCTACACTGCCCAAGGTTACCATTTGTGCGCCATTATCAAAAGCGATGACCAAGTCCTCGTCTGTCTTTATCCCTCCTCCGAAATCAATGATCAGAGAAGTACGGCTGGCGATTTGTTCCAGTACACGGTAATTCACAACATGGTGTGAAGCTGCTCCATCCAAATCGACAACGTGCAGACGATGAATGCCATGAGCCTCAAACTCTTTGGCTACTTCAACCGGATTTTCGTTATACACTTTCCGGGTGTTATAATCTCCTTGAGAAAGACGGACGCATTTGCCATCAATAATGTCGATGGCAGGAATTAACTCTATCATATCTATTTCTTCTTATACATTATTATATATAATGTAACGGTTCACAATTCTAAAAAGTTCCTCAGGATTCGTTCGCCCACGGCTCCGCTCTTTTCAGGATGGAACTGTGTCGCATAGAAATTATCTTTGTGCAAGGCCGAACTATAGGGGAGGATATAATCCGTTTGTGCTGCCGTGAACTCGTTCAGAGGTACGTAGAAACTATGTACAAAGTACACAAATTCCTCTTTGATGAACCCTTTGAACAGGTCGCTGCGTGTATGGGTCAGGGTGTTCCATCCCATGTGCGGCACTTTGTCCTCGTGCCGTGTGGGGCAGAACAATTTTACATCTGTATCAAAGATGCCCAGACAGTCGGCATTTCCTTCTTCAGAGTGCCGGCACATCAGTTGCATTCCCAGGCAGATACCTAGCACGGGCTGCTTTAGATTTTTGATCACTTCATCCAGCCGGTTTTTCCGGAGATGGTTCATGGTTGTTTCAGCTTCGCCCACACCGGGGAAGATGACTTTGTCGGCACTCATCAGTGTTTCCTTGTCGGAAGTGATGGTTGCTTCTACTCCAAGACGCTTCAAAGCATAGTCTACGGAGTAAATATTTCCTGCATTATATTTTACGACAGCAATTTTCATCAGCTAAAGATAACTGTTTTATTTTTATAAGCCAATACTTTTCGTTCAATATGTTTCCGGACAGCGCGAGAAAGGACTATTTTTTCCAAATCTTTACCTTTACTGACCAGTTCCTGTACGGTGTCCTTGTGTGTGATGCGCACTACATCCTGTTCAATAATCGGTCCGGCATCCAGTTCGGTGGTGACATAATGGCTGGTGGCACCAATGATTTTCACTCCTCGTTCAAAAGCTGCATGATAAGGCTTAGCCCCAATGAATGCGGGAAGGAAAGAGTGGTGTATGTTGATGATGCGGTTGGGATATGCTTCAATCATTTGTTCGGAGATCACTTGCATATAGCGTGCCAGCACAATGAAGTTGATGTTGTGTTTGGCCAGCAACTCCATTTCAGCCTTTTCCTGTTCCATCTTGTTTTCTTTGGTAATGGGGAAGAGATAGAAAGGAATGCCGAAGCGTTCTGCCACATGCTGCAGGTCGGGATGGTTGCTTATAATCAGTGGTATTTCCACATTCCATTCTCCGGCGGTGTAGCGTGCCAGCATGTCGAACAGGCAATGGGACAGCTTGGACACAAATATGGCCATCTTTGGCTTTACATCCGAGAAGTAAAGACGGAATTTCATTCCATATTTCTGGGCATATAATGTTTCGAAGTAATCTTCTATTTTATCTTTAGGAATAAAGAAATCCTTTATTTCCCATTCTATACGCATAAAAAATATATTTTCTACATGATCCACATATTGGTCCAAGTAGATAATATTACCTCTATTAATTGTAATAAAGTTTGTTACTTCTGCCAAAATGCCCGGTTGGTCTGGACAGTGCAACAATAATTTTGCAGTTGTATTCATCTTTTTCCCTTATTTCCGATTTTAATCTATTGAGTGCGCAAAAATAGCGAATTATTGCCAATAAGCTAAATATTCTAACAAGAAGTTTAAGAAAAAGATTAAAATAATAACAATATCGTAATTTGAGGGGAGAGATGGAAGAGGTGCTTGGAAAATATTTTTGCATGGTTTTTGCCAAAACGCTTGCACATTTAAAAATAATGCGTACCTTTGCACCCGCAATCGAGAGAGAAAGCGTTGAAAGGAAGACAAAATGAAATATTGGTGCGTTAGTTCAGTTGGTTAGAATACATGCCTGTCACGCATGGGGTCACGGGTTCGAGTCCCGTACGCACCGCCAAAAATTTTTTTCAGTTCGTTAATATATTGGTGCGTTAGTTCAGTTGGTTAGAATACATGCCTGTCACGCATGGGGTCACGGGTTCGAGTCCCGTACGCACCGCTATCTTATGATAGGATAGCAAAAACAAGAAAAGTCTTGAAGTCTTATACTTCGGGACTTTTTTATTTTTACACAACGCGCGGAAGAATAATACAGTAGATAATCTACTAATACGTAACCATATTACCATAACGGGTAACAGGCATACGCTCATTTCTAATGGATACACCCTTTCCGTAAATTCGGACCACAAGTAAAGTGCTTTTTGTTAAACTCATTTTATTTTGAAGGAGAAAAACGACAATAAAATTTCCAGATTGGAATATTATAGTTAATTTTATCGTTGTTTTGTTCAGGTGTATTATAAAACTATAGCGTTGCGGATTTAAGGTTAGAATAGAATGATTGATATGATACGTTGGCTTCATTTATCAGATCTTCATTTGGGGAGTACAGATATGTCAACCGATATGATGCGGGATGAACTTCCTGAATTTCTTACAAGAGAAGGGCTTAAATGTGATTATGTGTTCTGTACTGGCGATATTAAGACTGCCGGCCCAAAAGACTGTGGGTTTACGGATGATATGGCCATATACATTAAAGAGATATGTCAAGTTGTTGGCATATCTTCTGATAGGCTGTTCATAGTGCCGGGAAACCACGATGTTAATAGGGACCTGGACGAAAGAAAATCATCGATAGAAAAACTAATGTTCCATCGACAAGGATATTACGACCCTGCAAAAGGAATAATTGACAGTGCAGATCTTGTGAATATAATGAAGGGAGAGACCGATTTCAAGGATTTTCTTTTAAAAATATTCAAGCCAGACAGAGTTGCAATGTATGGTAATCCTGACAGACCACACTTTGTAATTGAGACTCCCGACTTTAATATTCTTCATGTTGACACTACAATATCATATACAAAAGACCAAGAGGCTAATGACCTGATTGTTGGTACACATGCACTGTATAAGGAAATAAATAAAGTCAATAAGAACAAGCCTACGATTCTGTTGACACACTACCCAATTACTTCTTTGCTACAAGACGAGAGAAAATATATTTCTAGTATTCTGCAAAAGAACGAGATACGTCTATGGCTGGCAGGTCACGAACACGATCATGTGGCGCAGCCGATACACTATCTGCACCAATTGCAGGCTGGTGAGTTAAGGTATGAAAACAAGGCCAATGCTACATTCTTAATAGGAGAATACGACCATATATCTGGGAAAGTACAGGTTATGGCATACACTTGGTTCCCGGAGGGATGGGCGCAATATCCGATATTAGATCTTGACAACAAGAAGAGAGACCGCTATGAATGTCTGCTTTTAACTGTACAAGATGGTGGATTGTCAAGAACGACTAAAGTTGCAAAAGATGCCAATAAACAGTATTTTTACAGATTACCAGAAAAAGTTGAACAAGGTCTGCTTCCTTCCATTGACGACGATGGCAATATAACATCATTTGAGCAACTGCTGGAAACAACATGGGACAGCAATACTCACCATATCATTATATTGGCTGATGGTGGCATGGGAAAAACGACCATGCTTCTCGAATATTGTCGGAAATCATCAGAACCAATACTTTATGTACCTGTAGAACGATTGGTCGCACTGAAGATTGGAATAGAGGATTATTGTGCCAGGTTCATTTATGACAACGACATACATACATTCCGTGAAAATCTTCAAAACAGGTATTCAAAGCCAACACTTACATTATTCATAGATGGTTTGAACGAGGTGGATGGTAAACATGAACGGTCATTTGTATTGGAAATACAACGGCTGAACATGCTAAAAGGTCTGCGGATTGTGGTAACTTCCCGTTCGAATTTTACATTAAGATATAGTATGCCCGGTTATCGGAGCACAAAACTAAAGCCGCTTGAGGATACACAGATATACAGCTATTTTAATGATATAGAGTGGGCAAGGATAAAAGGAACAAGAGCATTGCATCAGCTGTTAGGCAATCCGATGATGGTAACTATTTATAAAGAAATCTGCTCGGTGGCTGCTGAGTTTATGGATGTTGAGTTTCTCGATTGGAGATTTCCTGTAAAAAATTCCACAGATTTGTTTCATAATTACTATGTGGCACAGATGGCTCTAATGATGAAAAGAAGTGGCACGGACGGGGAGAGGATGTTGCTAACCAAAATGTGTATTAGTTGCATTCTTCCTGCTATAGCCTACAAGTATGAGCGCAAACGTCGGTTGAATTATAGTCTTAGTGAGTTCAGGACATTGTTTAATGAGGTTCTACAAAACATTATTGTTGACAATGATAAACTATTACCCATTCAAGAACACTACAGGGAAGAAAAAATGCCAGAACTTAATGTCACGAAAATAATGGACTTCCTGACACAAGATATGCGATTGCTTCATCGTGACAACACTATCATGGCTTTTCCTCATTAGATTTATCGTGACTATCTGTCGGCTCAATGGATTATCCGTCAAAGCCAGATAAAAGATAACATAATGGAATTATGGAATAGCAGGAAGATTCCATATTCCGTAATGACACACATCAGATGGGGTAGTGGAGAATACTGGAAGAACGGCATCGCTTGTAATGTACATAAAGCAGGTATGGGAATAATAGAAGATCGTTCGCACTTCCTTGTTGATAATCTGTTTAGTTGTTTTCCCGGAACAGCTTCGAGCGGTACTCCTGACTATTCAAAACTATGGCTAAAAGGGCATAGACTGCCAGACAACCCTATTGGTGATGAGAAGATAGATTTGAGTGAATCAGAAATTGATAAGACGACAGTCGGATTGTCTTCAGACGATGTTGTATTATACACTAACCTCTGTCTGTCGGAAGGAAGAGATTTTCTAGCAGCCATAGCTGTTAAAGAACGCGAACGACAAATACAACTCAATATTTTCTCTCTTGATAACGGCATGATGGTGTTTAATCATGAGTTGAATAAGAAAGTGGGGAAAATGGAGTTTCATGGCAACAGGTTGTTTATTGTTGCAAGCAGTATCTATGTGTTCAGTATGGAAGATGACAAGCAATGGCATTATTCCGGAGTAATTGGAGATGGTGGAATGAATATATTTCATAAACTGCAGAAATGTATTATTGCAGATCATATCTTATATCTCTATTATAATGGACGACTACTGGTACGCTATGATCTGCGAGATTGCCATAAAATGGATACAATTGACGGGAAACAATGGGAGAATCCTATTGAAGGGGAAAATGTTACATCTTTAAGAAGAACAACACCTTGGACTGCGAATAATAGTCCCCGACAAAAAGACATTCTGTCGAAAGTGGGGAATGATTCATTTCAGGCGATATCATACGGTGATGGCAGATTGATTGTTGAAAGTGAAGGTGAGCAACAATATGAACTTTCCAGAGGTGCGATTCTACTAATGGATGCAGCAATATCCAGTGATGGGAGGAGTGCCGCGACTTTAGGCTTTCATAGTGTCGGAACAAAGAGGAAAATTCAATTATGGGACTTGGACAATGAAAAAAGAGTAGCAGACTTTGCTTGTCCTTCTATTGTGAAGAACATACATTTGTCAGAAAACGGTAAATGGCTAATGGGAGAAACAGACGATAGTACATGGGTATTGAATAGCGAAAGTAGAAATGAAATATGGTATGGAGAGCACTTTGTATCTAATCATACGGGAAAATTGATAACCTATGGTGATAAAGTGATTAGAAAAAAGGAGAACGATCTATATCTGTTCGATCTGAAAAGTGGGAATGAGGAATGGCTGGAAAGTCCTACACCAAACCCAAGTATGGTGTGTTTCCTGCCTGACAGAACACTTGCCGCTGTAGATAAAAAAGGACAAACACTTCATCTATGGAGCACTCGTGATGGAAATTTACTGTCACAATATATGGACGGTAGCACTATTCTTTCAATTCAACCAATACAAAGTAAACCTTTTATCGCTGTATTTACTAACGACCAAAAGATTCGAATTTACCACACGGGGGTGAGGAAGCAATACGACAAGATGCAATGTCTGATTAAAGAAGCAGGAGAAACGAATGCCAAACAAATGGTCGCCCATCAAGAAAGGCCCTTGATTGCCTGCACAGACGGACGCAGATATTTGGAAACGCGTTTCTTTAAGGAATGGACATCTGGTGGAAAAGATAAAGGATTATGGGAACAAAACAAGTTCCGTGGTAACAGACATATCATTGATGGTGATATTCTTGACATTGCATTCAATCTGTATAATCAACAAATAGTTGCTATTCTATCCAACGGTAAAATAATGTACTGCAGTGATACGCACTGCAAATATATCGATTCATTCAATATTATAGCAGCATTTAATGTGGACTCCTATGACTTTAGTCGTTGCAGTTGCTCTAATGATCTACGGATATCCCTTACAAGAAATGGGACATATTGTAAACCTTCATAAAAGATTTTCAGTATACTGTTCCTGCCCCGCATGGCTGACTGCCAGGGTGAGATATCGGTTTATCGGTCAGATCATGGGGGGATTTTTGTTTTCTTTAAAAGAAAGTCTGGTCTTGCCTCTTTCGTTTTTAACTATTTTTCTGCACTTTCCTCAGCCTTTCAACTTTTTTGCTTATTTTTGCTGTAAGAACATAAATCAAAATATGAATAATAATACTTATGAAAAACCTTAGACTAACTTTTGCTATATGGTTTGCTGCGGCTTTCAGCCTACCGACATTCGCGCAAAGAGAAGACAAACTTATTAATCAGGATTGGAGTTTTCGTTTTTCCCATCAGGTAAATGCTAATGCGGCACATAGAGTAGACTTGCCTCATACTTGGAATGCACAAGACGCCTTGGGGGGGAAGCAAGATTACAAACGGGGAATAGGCAATTATACTAAAAAGATATTCATCCGTCCCGACTGGAAGGGCAAGCGGCTTTTTTTACGTTTTGAAGGAGCGAATTGTGTGAGCAATGTTTTTGTGAACGGTAAACATATAGGTGAGCACCGGGGCGGTTATGGAGCTTTTGTCTTCGAGATAACCGATAAGGTGGAATATGGAAAAGAGAATACATTGCTGGTACGCGTCAACAATGGTGAACAGTTGGATGTGATGCCATTGGTCGGTGACTTTAATTTTTATGGCGGTATCTATCGGGATGTACATCTGTTGCTGACTGATAACCTGTGTATCTCTCCGCTGGATTATGCATCGTCTGGTGTTTATCTTATACAGCAACAGGTAACGGACAAACAGGCAGCTGTTTGTGCGCGCGTCAATCTTTCTAATGGAACGGGAGAACTTCGGAAAGCAGTAGTCCGGTTGCAGATTAATGATGGAGAAAAGACAGTGTATGAAGCAGAAAAAGAAGTGAGCATGACTCCTCGTACAGATGTACAAGCAGAGGATATAGAGTTCATACTGACGAATCCGCGTCTTTGGAACGGAACACGAGATCCGTTCATGTATCAGGCGGTGGTGACCTTGATTAAGGACGGACAAGAGTTGGACAAGGTGGAGCAGCCGTTAGGATTACGTTATTACACCACAGATCCCGATAAAGGTTTCTTCTTGAATGGAAAACATTTGCCATTGCATGGTGTATGCCGCCATCAGGAGAGGGCGGAAGTGGGTAATGCTCTTCATCCGGAACATCACGAGGAAGATACTCGTATCATGCTTGATATGGGAGTGAATGCTATCCGTCTGGCGCATTATCCGCAAGCTACTTATATGTATGATTTAATGGATAAGAACGGTATTGTTACTTGGGCTGAGATTCCATTTGTAGGACCGGGGGGATATGCTGATAAAGGTTTTGTGGATCAGCCTTCTTTCCGTGAAAATGGCAAGGAACAGTTGAAGGAGATGATCCGTCAGCATTACAATCATCCCAGTATCTGTTTTTGGGGATTGTTCAATGAATTAAAAGAACAGGGAGACAATCCTGTAGAGTATATAAAGGAGTTGAATACCATGGCACATAGGGAAGATCCTACTCGCCCTACGACTTCAGCAAGTAATCAGGGTGGTGCGTTGAATTTCATTACGGATCATATAGCTTGGAATCGCTATGACGGATGGTATGGGGCTACGCCGGCTACGCTTGCCACATGGCTGGATGCTACTCATAAGAGCTACCCCGGAATAAAAATCGCTATCAGCGAGTATGGTGCGGGTGCCAGTATCTATCATCAGCAGGACTCTTTGGTGCAGACTGTGCCTGGAAGCTGGTGGCATCCTGAGAATTGGCAAACGGAATATCACATTCAGAATTGGAAAATAATTAGTGAGCGTCCGTATGTGTGGGGGAGTTTTGTATGGAATATGTTCGATTTCGGCGCGGCTCATCGTACGGAAGGTGATCGCCCGGGCGTTAATGACAAGGGGTTGGTGACTCATGACCGCAAGATAAAAAAGGATGCCTATTATTTCTACCGGGCCAATTGGAATCCGGAGCCTATGGTTTATATTGCAGGGCGCCGTAATGTGGATCGGGTGAAACCGCTCGTTGATGTACAGGTTTTTTCGAATGTAGAAGAAGTGAGATTGATTGTGAATGGACGTCTGTGTGGAAAGATGAAACCGGACGGATTGAAAGTTTGTTTGTTCAAGGACGTTCCTCTCAGAAAAGGAAGCAATGAAATAGAAGTGCGTGCCGGTGATGGTAAAAAACAATTAATAGATCGATGCACTTGGATATTGCAATAAAACAATTGCTGCAGAGTGGTTATGTATCTATCTCTGCGGCAATTATTTTTATTAGAAAGAGTCAACTGATATTATAACTAAGTATTAACTCCGTCAACCATCCTTACAAGTAAGATGAAGTAGTAGTCAGCCTGAAGCGTTAAGCTACAATGAATGAGCATACGGACAAGGAGTTTCAACCGGTTCCGTCCGGCTGAAACTTTAGTTCCATCCGGTTGAAACTACAGTTCCGTCCGGCTGTAACTTCAGTTCCGTCAAGATGTAACCAGAGTTCCACTGTATTGTTACTGTGGTTTTGACGGATTGCAACTGTGGCTTTGTCTGTATGCAACCGTGGTTCTGTCTGTCCGCAACCGGATTCCCGTCAGGTTGCGGTCAAAGTCTTGTCCTTCATCAGGCTCCGTTCTGCCGGCGTGATTTCCGGTTTCTGTCTGTCCGTACCCGTCTCCTTTTCCCGTCGTTTGGTCCTCCTCCGCCTCCTGTTTTTTCCCCCTCCACCGGTCGTTCCGGGGTAAAAAACAGGTGAAAGTGGTGGCAGCAGCCCTTTTTTCCGCATAAAAAAAGGTGGTGCCACCACCCCTTGAGAGGCCCTGTCCATCGTGGTTTCAGTAGGAAGAGTGGTAGCAGTGGCAGCAGTTTTGCAAAACTCTGTTGCAGGTGTTTTGTGTGAATCGTCCGGGTGTGCACGGAATTCTCCGGATATGTATGTGAAATGCCCTTTCCTTTCCGGCCCGGACGTTCTTGTCCTTTCGGAAAAGGATGAGGCCGTTCTCCAAAAAGATGACGGTCTTTAATAAAAAGATAACGGTCTTTTTTTTAAAGATGATGGTCTTTTCCAAAAAGATGCCGGTCCTTTTAAAAAAGGTCCTGATGTTTTTTGCCGCTGCCGTAATCCGCTTCCTTTCCCATTCTTTCCCTTTTCTCCTCCCGTCTACGCACCTGTATGCGCACCCGCCCGCCCGCGCGTGAATATTATAATGTGTGTCCCTTTCCCCTCCTCCGGAGTCCGCTTAAAAAACATGTCCTATAACACATCTCTGTATCAGCCTGTTACAAACAAGTTTCAAAAAAGTTCAGGAAAAACCGTAAGATATGTTTGGCTGTTAAGTTAAAACCGTCTACCTTTGCAACCGCAATCGGGAGAGATGCGGCACTGACAAAAACAGTGTGACCGACTTGGTGATACAAACGTAGGAGCGTTGCTTTCCTTTATAAGGATCTGCACCCGGTATCTTACCTTAGCGTGGCTAAGGGAGCGAGAACGGACAAGACCTTTCGGAACGTACAACCGGCCGCCTTGAAAAAAAACTTTTTCAAAAAAAAACTTTCGAAAACATTTGGTGGTTAAAATTAAATCCCTTACCTTTGCATCCGCTTTCGAAACCGATAGCACAACAAGAAGAAGAGTTCTTTGAAAGACTTATAGATAAACAAACAAGTAGTACAAGCCTATACATTATATATATGATGTATGGAAAAACAAGAACCGTCAATAGTTAATATATTGATAGATCTGGATCCTTGAGCAGATTACAACACTAGCAATAGTGGAAAGAATATTTTTACAATGAAGAGTTTGATCCTGGCTCAGGATGAACGCTAGCTACAGGCTTAACACATGCAAGTCGAGGGGCAGCATGGTCTTAGCTTGCTAAGACTGATGGCGACCGGCGCACGGGTGAGTAACACGTATCCAACCTGCCTTATACTCCCGGACAGCCTTCTGAAAGGAAGATTAATACGGGATGGTATCACGGGCCAGCATTTTCTCGTGATTAAAGAACTTCGGTATAAGATGGGGATGCGTTCCATTAGATAGTAGGCGGGGTAACGGCCCACCTAGTCTACGATGGATAGGGGTTCTGAGAGGAAGGTCCCCCACATTGGAACTGAGACACGGTCCAAACTCCTACGGGAGGCAGCAGTGAGGAATATTGGTCAATGGGCGCGAGCCTGAACCAGCCAAGTAGCGTGAAGGATGACTGCCCTACGGGTTGTAAACTTCTTTTATAAAGGAATAAAGTGAGGCACGTGTGCCTTTTTGTATGTACTTTATGAATAAGGATCGGCTAACTCCGTGCCAGCAGCCGCGGTAATACGGAGGATCCGAGCGTTATCCGGATTTATTGGGTTTAAAGGGAGCGTAGATGGGTTGTTAAGTCAGTTGTGAAAGTTTGCGGCTCAACCGTAAAATTGCAATTGATACTGGCAGCCTTGAGTACAGTTGAGGTAGGCGGAATTCGTGGTGTAGCGGTGAAATGCTTAGATATCACGAAGAACTCCGATTGCGAAGGCAGCTTACTAAACTGCCACTGACATTGATGCTCGAAAGTGTGGGTATCAAACAGGATTAGATACCCTGGTAGTCCACACGGTAAACGATGAATACTCGCTGTTTGCGATACACTGCAAGCGGCCAAGCGAAAGCGTTAAGTATTCCACCTGGGGAGTACGCCGGCAACGGTGAAACTCAAAGGAATTGACGGGGGCCCGCACAAGCGGAGGAACATGTGGTTTAATTCGATGATACGCGAGGAACCTTACCCGGGCTTGAATTGCACTCGAATATAGCGGAAACGTTATAGCTAGCAATAGCGAGTGTGAAGGTGCTGCATGGTTGTCGTCAGCTCGTGCCGTGAGGTGTCGGCTTAAGTGCCATAACGAGCGCAACCCTTGTCTATAGTTACTAACAGGTCATGCTGAGGACTCTATGGAGACTGCCATCGTAAGATGTGAGGAAGGTGGGGATGACGTCAAATCAGCACGGCCCTTACGTCCGGGGCCACACACGTGTTACAATGGGGGGTACAGAGGGCCGCTACCACGCAAGTGGATGCCAATCCCGAAAGCCTCTCTCAGTTCGGACTGGAGTCTGCAACCCGACTCCACGAAGCTGGATTCGCTAGTAATCGCGCATCAGCCATGGCGCGGTGAATACGTTCCCGGGCCTTGTACACACCGCCCGTCAAGCCATGGGAGCCGGGGGTACCTGAAGTGCGTAACCGCAAGGAGCGCCCTAGGGTAAAACTGGTGACTGGGGCTAAGTCGTAACAAGGTAGCCGTACCGGAAGGTGCGGCTGGAACACCTCCTTTCTGGAGAGGATGACTGATCGAAAGGTTCTTGTCCTTGTGCTGCTGGTTGTTTATTTAACATATAACTGTAGAAATACAGAGAAGAGAAAGAAGAAGCCGGGTCTAATACAGACTAGGTTGAACTTAGTCCTATAGCTCAGTTGGTTAGAGCGCTACACTGATAATGTAGAGGTCGGCAGTTCAACTCTGCCTGGGACTACGAATCTCAAGATTCGGGGGATTAGCTCAGCTGGCTAGAGCATCTGCCTTGCACGCAGAGGGTCAACGGTTCGAATCCGTTATTCTCCACAGTCTCTGAAAAGAGAAACGGTCTATGACATATTGTACAAGCAAAAAGTAATTTTAGTAGTAAAGAGCTAGAAGTATATATCATCCCGCCGACATGCAAGTGTCAGCGAATGGATAAAGAAAGTAAGCAAGGGCGCATGGCGGATGCCTTGGCTCTCGGAGGCGATGAAGGACGTGATAAGCTGCGACAAGCTTCGGGGAGGTGCAAATAACCTTTGATCCGAAGATTTCCGAATGGGACAACCCAATATCCTGAAGGGATATTATCCTACTTAGTAGGAGGCTAACGCAGGGAACTGAAACATCTTAGTACCTGCAGGAAAAGAAAATAAACAATGATTCCCCAAGTAGTGGCGAGCGAACGGGGAAGAGCCCAAACCATCCATGTTACGGCATGTGTGGGGTTGTAGGACTACGATATCGGACGAAAGCTGATGAAAAGAATGATCTGGAAAGTTCAACCATAGAGCATGAAAGTTGCGTATTTGAAGTCAGCCGAACCGTAGTAGTATCCTGAGTAGCGCGGAGCACGAGGAATTCTGCGTGAATCTGCCGGGACCATCCGGTAAGGCTAAATACTCCCGAGAGACCGATAGCGAACCAGTACCGTGAGGGAAAGGTGAAAAGCACTTCGAACAGAAGAGTGAAACAGTCCCTGAAACCGTGCGCCTACAAGCGGTCGGAGCAGCTTGAGCTGTGACGGCGTGCCTTTTGCATAATGAACCTACGAGTTGCCGTTGCCGGCAAGGTTAAGGGTGATGACACCCGAAGCCGAAGCGAAAGCGAGTCTGAATAGGGCGCCTGAGTCGGCAGTGGCAGACGCGAAACCAAGTGATCTACCCTTGACCAGGTTGAAGGCTGGGTAACACCAGCTGGAGGACCGAACCAATAAGCGTTGAAAAGCTTCTGGATGAGTTGAGGGTAGGGGTGAAAGGCTAATCAAACTTGGAGATAGCTCGTACTCCCCGAAATGCATTTAGGTGCAGCCTTGCGGGTTACTGATGTGAGGTAGAGCGACTGATAAGATGCGAGGGCTTCACCGCCTATCAAGTCTTGACAAACTCCGAATGCGCATCAGTCCTACCGCAGGAGTGAGGGCATGGGTGCTAAGGTCCGTGCCCGAGAGGAGAAGAATCCGGACCACCTGCTAAGGTCCCGAAATGACAGCTAAGTTAAACTAACGAAGTCGGACTGCCATGACAGCTAGGATGTTGGCTTGGAAGCAGCCATTCATTTAAAGAGTGCGTAACAGCTCACTAGTCGAGGAGTCCGGCGTGGATAATAATCGGGTATGAAGTTGTCTACCGAAGCAGTGGGATCATGTAAATGATCGGTAGGGGAGCATTCCACCCGGCGTCGAAGGCGTACCGTGAGGTATTCTGGAGCGTGTGGAAAAGCAAATGTAGGTATAAGTAACGATAAAGCAGGTGAGAAACCTGCTCGCCGCAAGACCAAGGTTTCCTGATCAACGCTAATCGGATCAGGGTCAGTCGGGTCCTAAGGCTCAGCCGAACGGCGAGGCCGATGGCAGAAACGGTTAATATTCCGTTACTACCTTTACGGGCGATGTGGAGACGCAGAAGTGACAGTGCCGCCATCTGACGGAATAGATGGTTGAAGGGTGTAGAAGCTGATCGTGGCAGGCAAATCCACCACGTGATTCGAACCTGAGAGTATGCCGCGTCCTCCGGGACAAGGCAATAGCGCACGTAAGCATACTGCCGAGAAAATCCGCTAAGCTATACCGTAAAGGTACCCGTACCGTAAACGGACACACGTGGTCGGGATGAATATTCTAAGGCGCTTGAGTGATTCACGGTTAAGGAACTAGGCAAACTGACCCTGTAACTTCGGGATAAAGGGTCCCTCCTCGCAAGAGAGGGCGCAGAGAATAGGTCCAGGCAACTGTTTAACAAAAACACAGGGCTGTGCGAAATCGAAAGATCCGGTATACAGCCTGACACCTGCCCGGTGCTGGAAGGTTAAGAGGAGACGTCATCGCAAGAGAAGCGTTGAATTGAAGCCCCAGTAAACGGCGGCCGTAACTATAACGGTCCTAAGGTAGCGAAATTCCTTGTCGGGTAAGTTCCGACCTGCACGAATGGTGTAATGATCTGGACGCTGTCTCAACCGTGAGCTCAGTGAAATTGTAGTATCGGTGAAGATGCCGATTACCCGCGATGGGACGAAAAGACCCCGTGAACCTTTACTATAGCTTATCATTGAATTTGGGCACGTGATGTGTAGGATAGGTCGGAGGCTTTGAAGCAGGTACGCCAGTATTTGTGGAGCCGCTGTTGAAATACGACCCTTCATTTGTTTGAGTTCTAACTCGTGATGCGAGGACACTGATTGGTGGGTAGTTTGACTGGGGTGGTCGCCTCCAAAAGTGTAACGGAGGCTTCTAAAGGTGCCCTCACGGCGATTGGTAACCGCCGGGAGAGTGTAATGGCATAAGGGCGCTTGACTGGGAGACTCACAAGTCGAGCAGGTAGGAAACTAGAGCATAGTGATCCGGTGTTTCCGTATGGAAGGGACATCGCTCAAAGGATAAAAGGTACTCCGGGGATAACAGGCTGATCCCTCCCAAGAGCTCATATCGACGGAGTGGTTTGGCACCTCGATGTCGGCTCGTCACATCCTGGGGCTGGAGAAGGTCCCAAGGGTTGGGCTGTTCGCCCATTAAAGTGGCACGCGAGCTGGGTTCAGAACGTCGTGAGACAGTTCGGTCTCTATCTATCGTGGGCGTATGAAATTTGCGTGGCTCTGACACTAGTACGAGAGGACCGTGTTGGACTGACCTCTGGTTTACCGGTTGTGCCGCCAGGTGCATCGCCGGGTATCCAAGTCGGGATCGGATAAGTGCTGAAAGCATCTAAGTACGAAGCCGGCCACAAGATTAGATTTCTCAGGGTCGTTGCAGACGACGACGTTGATAGGATGCAGGTGTAAAGATGGAGACATCAAAGCCGAGCATTACTAATTGCCCGTCCACTTTCTTTATATGTGGATGGTGTATACCTTTAGCATTGTTGCTACGAATTGAAATTACGATAACAGCTTATCAATATGTCAACCTTATTCAGGTGGCTATAGCGTGAGGGTTCCACCTCTTCCCATTCCGAACAGAGAAGTTAAGCCTCACCACGCCGATGGTACTGCGTCACAGTGGGAGAGTAGGTAGCCGCCGTTTTACAGAACTCCTCCGGAACAATCAAGTTCCGGAGGAGTTTTTTTGTTATGTACGCCCGGTAAAATCCCACCGGACGGATGCGTTGCATCCTGCTCCGGAGGCTGTCCGGACGGATGGTATGTTCGACATGAGTATTATCTAACGGTTGCAACTCCCTGACAGCCATCGGTAGTGGCTCGCCTGCAAAATCATGGAGGACGGCCGTCTCTCTTAAGATTGCTTTTTCTTTGGACAGACTCATCTCTAGAAGCTCCCTTGATGCGTCAGGCTTTTTCATCGGGAAGCTTGGGGCGTTTCTAATCCTATGTTTTGTAACATGAATATGGTGCATTTTTCTTTTTTTGTAGTACTTTTAGTGTAAATTCTATCATTAAATTCTTTTTCTATCATTGATTTTTGTACTTTTGGACAATTCTTTTTGAATTTATTGAAGAAAGAACGTGTTAAACTCAAAAAATATCTTCTAAGAATATGGAAAATAAAATTCAGGAACTTACCGATAAGATTTATCGTGAAGGTGTGGAAAAAGGAAACGAAGAAGCACAGCGACTTATCAGTAGTGCCCGCGATGAAGCAGCGAAAATTGTAGAGGAAGCCCGTAAGGAGGCTGAATCTGTTCTTGCTGCAGCTCGGAAAACGGCAAAAGAAACTGCCGAAAATACACAATCAGAGATTAAGTTGTTTGCCGGACAAGCAGTGAATGCACTGAAGACTGAAATTACTACTTTGCTGACAAATGAGGTTGTAAGCAAGGCTGTAAAAGGCTTTGTGGCAGACAAGGAGTATCTGAATAAATTTATAGTGTCATTAGCTGCCCAATGGTCTGCCAACGAATCTATCGTTATCTCTACCACAAACGCCGAAGAACTTAAGAAATATTTTGCAGCGAATGCAAAAGCTTTGTTGGATAAAGGAGTGAGAATAGAACAAGTGAATGGAACGAAGGCACTTTTTACTATTTCACCGGCTGACGGTTCTTACAAAGTGAACTTCGGTGAAGAGGAATTTGAAAATTATTTCAAAGACTTCCTCCGTCCTCAATTAGTAGAAATGTTGTTTTAAAACGGGACTATGACAAATTATTATTGCCTGGTAGCCGGTTTGCCGGATCTTTCGTTGGAGGATGGCAAATTGAACTATACAGTGGCCAATTTTAAATCGGAAATCTATTCGGAATTATCGGAAAAGGATAGAAAGTTGATCGACTTGTTCTATCTGAAATTCGATAACGCCAACCTGCTGAAACTGCTGAAAGATAAGGAAGCGGTCACAGGATCTGAAGGGAATTATTCCCCTGATGAGTTATTGGCGCTTATCACTTCAGTGCGTGAAGGCGATGCTCCGGATAAGAGATATCCATCTTACCTTTATGAATTTATTACTGCTTACCTGGCTCTTTCCGCTGAGGAACTTTATCGTGCGGAAGATATGTTGTCTGCATATTATTATGCGTATGCCATGAACTGCGGTAATCAATTTGTTTCCTCTTGGTTTGAATTTAATCTGAATATCAATAATATACTGGCTGCCTTGGCTGCGCGTAAATATAGAATGGACGTGTCTCAGGCGGTAGTGGGCAAGACGGATGTGAGTGAGATGATCCGTACATCGAATGCCCGTGATTTCGGCTTGACCGAGATGCTGGAATATTTTGAGCCGGTACTCCGTATCAGCGAGATTGAAGAACTGGTGGAAAGGGAAAAGAAGATAGATTTGTTGAAATGGAACTGGATGGAAGACGCTGTCTTCTTCAACTATTTTACAGTGGAACGGATTTTCGTATTCTTGTTGAAACTGGAAATGATTGGCCGTTGGATTTCTATGGATAAGGAAAAGGGAAGCGAGCTGTTCCGTCAGATTATTGACAAACTGAAGGACGAGGTAAAGATTCCCGCAGAATTCAGATAATAAACAGATTAAAGATATATGGCAACAAAAGGAACTGTTAGTGGCGTAATTGCCAACATGGTTACTCTTACCGTTGACGGGCCGGTGGCTCAGAATGAGATTTGCTACATTCTGACTGGTGGAGATCGGTTGATGGCGGAGGTTATTAAGGTGGTAGGCAGCAATGTGTATGTGCAGGTGTTTGAAAGTACACGTGGACTGAAAGTGGGTGCCGAAGCCGAATTTACGGGACACATGCTTGAAGTGACTCTAGGACCGGGCATGTTGTCCAAAAATTATGACGGTCTGCAGAATGACCTCGATAAAATGGACGGAGTGTTCTTGAAACGTGGACAATACACGTATCCATTGGATAAAGAAAAAGCATGGCACTTTGTACCGTTGGTGAAGGTGGGTGATGAAGTGGGCCCTTCGGCTTGGTTGGGTCAGGTGGATGAGAATTTCCAACCGTTGAAGATTATGGTACCGTTTCAGTTGATGGGTACCTATAAAGTAAAATCGATTGTACCCGAAGGCGATTACACTATTGAAGATACAGTAGTGGTTCTGACGGATGAGGAAGGGAAAGACATTCCTGTAAATATGATTCAGAAGTGGCCGGTAAAGAAGGCTATGACTAATTATAAAGAAAAACCACGTCCTTATAAGCTACTGGAAACTGGTGTCCGTGTCATTGATACGGTAAATCCCATTGTAGAAGGTGGTACGGGATTTATTCCCGGCCCGTTCGGAACAGGGAAAACGGTGCTTCAGCACGCCATCTCCAAGCAGGCGGAGGCGGATATTGTAATTATCGCAGCATGTGGTGAACGTGCAAACGAGGTCGTGGAGATATTTACAGAGTTTCCCGAACTGGTAGATCCGCATACAGGACGTAAGCTGATGGAACGTACTATCATTATCGCTAATACTTCGAACATGCCGGTGGCTGCTCGTGAAGCTTCTGTATATACAGCCATGACCCTTTCCGAATATTATCGTGCCATGGGATTGAAGGTCTTGTTGATGGCTGACTCCACTTCCCGTTGGGCGCAGGCTTTGCGTGAGATGTCCAACCGTATGGAAGAGCTACCCGGTCCGGACGCTTTCCCGATGGATATCTCGGCTATTATTTCCAACTTCTACGGACGTGCGGGATATGTGCATCTGAATAATGGTGAAACCGGTTCCATTACTTTTATCGGTACCGTGTCTCCGGCAGGCGGTAACTTGAAGGAGCCTGTAACCGAGAACACCAAGAAGGTGGCCCGTTGTTTTTATGCTCTGGAGCAGGAACGTGCTGACAGAAAGCGTTATCCGGCAGTGAATCCTATTGATTCTTATTCAAAATATCTGGAATATCCTGAATTTGAGGAATATATCGCCAAACGTATTAATGGCGAATGGATTGGTAAGGTGAACGAAATCAAGACAAGATTGTTGCGTGGTAAGGAAATTGCCGAACAGATTAATATCTTGGGTGATGACGGTGTACCTGTAGAATATCACGTAATATTTTGGAAATCAGAACTGATTGACTTTGTAATTCTGCAACAGGATGCTTTTGATGAAGTAGATTCTGTGACTCCGATGGAACGTCAGGAAGATATACTGAACATGGTTATCGATATCTGTCATACGGAATTCAAGTTTGATACGTTTCTTGAAGTGATGGATTACTTCAAGAAGATGATCAACCTCTGCAAACAGATGAACTATGCTAAATATAAATCTGAACAGTATGAGGATTTCAAGAAGCAGTTGCAGGACTTGGTTGCCGAGAGAAGCGTCTGATTTAATGTACCATTTATCATGCACAATGTACTATGGGCCGTTCGGTGTGTATTTGTGAATGGTAATTGGGAAGAAGAGAAAAATGTAAATTGTAAATTGCTAAATTGTAAATAAATAAATGGCAACAAAAGCATTTCAAAAGATATATACTAAGATCAGCCAAATTACCAAAGCGACCTGTTCGCTGAAAGCGTCAGGAGTGGGCTATGATGAACTGGCTATGGTTAATGGGAAGTTGGCCCAGGTGGTAAAAATCATGGGTGACGAAGTGACTTTGCAGGTGTTCGAGGGTACGGAAGGTATCCCGACCAATGCCGAAGTTGTATTTTTGGGCAAGTCGCCTACGTTGAAAGTGAGCGAACAGTTGGCCGGACGTTTCTTCAACGCCTTTGGTGACCCGATTGACGGAGGGCCGGAAATTGAAGGGCAGGAAGTGCCTATTGGCGGTCCGTCTGTGAA
Source organism: Phocaeicola sartorii JCM 17136 = DSM 21941 (assembly GCF_054653615.1). Classification (NCBI taxonomy): domain Bacteria; kingdom Pseudomonadati; phylum Bacteroidota; class Bacteroidia; order Bacteroidales; family Bacteroidaceae; genus Phocaeicola; species Phocaeicola sartorii. Next base: position 2,730,251 of record NZ_BAAIFW010000005.1, on the reverse strand, counting down.
TCCGGTACGCCGCAAGCAGCCGTCGGAACTGATTGCGACCGGTATTGCCGGTATCGACTTGAACAATACATTGGTGTCAGGGCAGAAGATTCCGTTCTTTGCCGATCCTGACCAGCCGTTCAACCAGGTGATGGCCAATGTGGCATTGCGTGCCGAAACCGACAAGATTATTTTGGGCGGTATGGGCATGACCAATGATGACTACTTGTATTTTAAGAACGTGTTCTCTAATGCTGGTGCGCTCGATCGTATCATCAGTTTCGTGAATACTACGGAAAACCCGCCGGTAGAACGTCTGTTGATTCCGGATATGGCGTTGACGGCAGCTGAATATTTTGCAGTGGAACACAACCAGAAAGTATTGGTGTTGTTGACAGATATGACCAGTTATGCTGATGCGCTGGCTATCGTTTCCAACCGTATGGACCAGATTCCGTCGAAGGACTCCATGCCGGGTTCTCTTTATTCGGATTTGGCAAAGATATACGAAAAGGCGGTGCAGTTCCCGGCAGGGGGGTCCATTACCATTATTGCGGTAACAACATTGAGCGGTGGGGATATTACCCATGCGGTTCCTGATAATACAGGTTATATCACCGAAGGTCAATTGTTCCTGCGCCGTGACAGTGATATCGGTAAGGTTATCGTTGACCCGTTCCGCTCATTGTCTCGTTTGAAACAGCTCGTTAGTGGTAAGAAAACCCGTAAGGATCATCCGCAGGTAATGAATGCTGCGGTACGTCTGTATGCCGATGCAGCCAATGCTAAGACAAAGATGGAGAACGGTTTCGACCTGACTAATTATGACGAACGTACTCTGGCATTTGCCAAGGATTATGCCAATCAATTGCTGGCTATTGATGTGAATCTGGATACCACTGAAATGTTGGATGTTACATGGGGATTGTTCAGCAAATACTTTAAGCCGGAAGAAGTCAATATCAAGAAAGAATTGGTTGACCAGCACTGGAAAAAACAATAAATTAATGAAGAAACATGGCAATAAAGTTTCAATATAACAAGACCTCGCTACAACAGCTTGAGAAGCAGCTCAAGGTCCGTGTGCGCACGCTTCCTATTATTAAAAATAAGGAAAGCGCTCTTCGCATGGAAGTGAAGAGATGCAAGACGGAAGCTGCAGGGTTGGAGGAAAGGCTTGAACTACAGATTCAGGCATACGAGGCCATGTTCGCACTTTGGAATGAATTTGATGCTTCATTAATTAAAGTGAGTGACGTTCATTTGGGCATAAAGAAGATTGCCGGTGTACGGGTTCCGTTATTGGAAAACGTGGATTTCGATATTCGTCCCTATAGTTTGTTCAACAGCCCGAAATGGTATTCCGATGGAATACATTTATTGAAAGGACTGGCGCAGACTGCTATTGAAAGGGAATTTATGCTTGCCAAACTGAACCTGCTGGAACATGCGCGTAAAAAAACGACTCAGAAAGTGAATCTTTTTGAGAAGGTGCAGATACCCGGATACCAGGACGCTTTGCGAAAGATTAAACGATTTATGGAGGATGAGGAGAACTTGTCCAAGTCATCGCAGAAGATTCTGAAATCCATTCAAGAGAAAAGAAAGGAGGCAGAGGCATGATTACAAAAATGAAGAAGTTGACTTTCCTTATCTATCATAAGGAGTATGACCGGTTCTTGCAAAACATCCGGGACCTGGGGGTAGTCCATGTAGCGGAGAAAGCACAGGGGACAGCAGAGAATACCGAACTTCAAGAGAGCATCCGTCTGTCTAACCGTTATACATCAGCCATCAAGTTCCTGCAGGCATTCAATGCTGAGCTGAAAGAACAGAATGGTGATGCAGTTTGTGGAGAGAAGGCTTTGGAGGAAGTGGAAGCTCTTCAACTGGAAAAGACCCAGTTGCAGCATCAGTTACAAGCTTGTGACAAGGAACGTGCTGCACTGGAGGTATGGGGTGACTTTGATCCTGCATCAGTGTCAAGACTACAAGATGCTGGGTATCAAGTGAATTTCTATATCTGTTCAGAGAAGAACTTTAACCAGGAATGGCTGGAAGCCTACCATGCTACGGAGATTAATCGCATTGGCTCGCGCATTTATTTCATCACTATTATCAGAAAAGGCTCACTGCCCGAGCTGGAGGTGGAATCAGCCAAACTGCCGGTGATGTCATTGAGCCAGCTGGCGGCACGATGTGAGGGTATGAAGCAAAAAATAAAAGATGTGGATGATAAATTGGCTGCCATAGCTGGAGAGAAGTTGCTTTCCTTGCAGGTTGCACAAGCAAATGTCCATTCGCAGATAGAATTCTCTAAAGTGGTGTTGAATACGGAACAGGCTGCGGACAACAAATTGATGTTGTTGCAAGGCTGGACTCCGGCTACGCAGGTTCCGGAGATTACCGATTTTCTGAACCAACAGGAAGTGTACTTTGAAATAGCTGACCCTACGTCGGAGGACAATGTACCTATTCAGTTGAACAATAAGGGATTCTTTCGTCTGTTTGAACCGATTATGAAGCTGTATATGCTTCCTAAATATAATGAACTGGATCTGACCCCGTTCTTCGCACCTTTCTTCATGCTTTTCTTTGGGCTGTGTCTGGGCGATTCGGGTTATGGGCTGTTCATGGTATTGGGGGTGACGGTTTACCGTATGTTGGCGAAGAATATCAGTGCTTCCATGAAGTCTATCCTGACTTTGGTACAGATTCTGGGGGCTTCTACTTTCTTCTGTGGTATGTTGACTGGTACATTCTTCGGATTCAATCTGTATGGTAATGACATTCCGTTCTTTAACAAAATGCGTGATTTGTTCTTCCTTGACAATCAGTGGATGTTCAACCTTTCATTGATTCTGGGGGCAGTACAGATTATTTTCGGTATGATATTGAAAGCGGCTAATCAAACCATTCAATTTGGATTGAAATATGCATTGTCAACTATCGGATGGATTATTGTATTGGTAAGTACAGCTTTGGCGTTCCTGTTGGGCGACACGATGCCGATGGGAGGAACTGTTCATTTGGTAATTTTAGGTATTGCCGGTGTACTGATCTTTTTGTTCAACAGTCCCGGAAAGAATATATTCCTCAATATCGGTTTGGGCTTGTGGGATTCCTATAACATGGCAACCGGTCTGTTGGGGGATATTCTTTCGTATGTGCGTCTGTTTGCATTAGGTCTTTCGGGTGGTATTCTAGCCAGCGTGTTCAACAGCCTGGCTGCCGGAATGAGTCCCGATAACGCAATAGCAGGTCCGATAGTGATGGTACTGATCTTCTTGATCGGTCATTCTATCAATATGTTTATGAATATATTGGGGGCGATGGTTCACCCGATGCGTCTTACTTTCGTAGAGTTCTTCAAGAATTCGGGTTACGAAGGAGGAGGCAAGGAGTATAAGCCTTTCCAGCGATTAAAAATTGAAAAATAAAAAAAGGAAGCTGTTTTGAGTGTTATTTGGCACAGTCATGAACTTTGCTGATTTCCGGATTGATTATTCATCAAGGCATGTTTTGAATAAAATGAAGTATTTGGAAACTGTTTGATGTTCTTTCGCCTCGGGATGGCAAAACAGTCTTTTTTAGGAGGAGTTTGATAAAATAAAGAATTTAAAAATTAAAAAATAGAAGAATTATGGAAATGAATTTATTGATTGCTTATGTAGGTATCGCAATTATGGTTGGTTTATCAGGTATCGGTAGTGCGTATGGTGTGACTATCGCAGGTAATGCATCTATCGGTGCATTGAAAAAGAACGATAGTGCATTCGGTAACTTTTTGGTGTTGACTGCACTTCCTGGTACACAGGGTCTGTATGGCTTTGCTGGTTATTTCATGTTCCAGAGCATTTTTGGTGTTCTGACTCCGGCTATTACAGGAATTCAAGCTGCTGCTGTATTAGGTTCCGGTATTGCCTTGGGACTTGTCGCTCTTTTCTCTGCTATCCGTCAGGGGCAGGTTTGCGCGAATGGTATCGCTGCTATTGGTCAAGGACATAACGTGTTTGGTAATACATTGATTTTAGCTGTTTTCCCTGAATTGTATGCTATTGTTGCTTTGGCTGCAACCTTCTTGATGGGATCTGCATTGGCTGCATAATCAGATTAGTTTTTTAATATAGGCGGTTATTTCCTGGTTTTATGGAAATAACCGCTTTTATTATTCTAATGTAAGACAGAACCTAAAAAAAGTTTATTATTGTAGTCGATATCAGTATTTTTTGTGACGATTGTTAGAACGAAATGATTGAATGTTAATTCAGAAGCTGTCTGAATAACATAAAGTTGCAAAAAAACTTTATTATCTCATTGAAAATATGTACCTTTGCGCCCGAATTAAGATTAGTTAATAGATGGCAAAAGAATTGTTAGCCCCTGATTATATCTTTGAAGCAAGCTGGGAGGTATGTAATAAAGTAGGGGGGATTTATACAGTGTTGTCCACCAGGGCAAAAACGCTGCAGGAAGCATTCAGAGACAAAGTCTTTTTCATAGGACCCGATTTTTGGGCAGGAAAGGAAAACCCTTTGTTCAGTGAAAACGAGAACCTTTGTGCGGCATGGCGTGAACATGCGTTGAAGAAAGACGGACTGAAAGTGCGTGTAGGACGCTGGAACATTCCGGGAGAGCCTATTGTTATATTGGTGGATTTTTATCCTTTCTTCTCTAAAAGAAATGAAATATATGGTCGGATGTGGGAAGATTTCAAAGTCGATTCACTTCATGCTTACGGAGATTATGATGAAGCGTCTATGTATTCTTATGCAGCCGGGAAAGTGGTTGAAAGCTTTTATCGTTTCAATTTGACTGAAAATGATAAAGTTATTTATCAGGCACACGAATGGATGACAGGTATGGGTGCCCTTTATTTGCAGAAATCGGTACCTGAAATTGCTACTATTTTTACTACTCACGCTACTTCTATAGGCCGGTCTATCGCCGGAAACAATAAACCTCTTTACGATTACTTATTCGCTTATAATGGCGACCAGATGGCTCGTGAACTTAATATGGAGGCAAAGCACTCTATTGAGAAGCAGACTGCGCATCATGTGGACTGTTTTACTACGGTCAGTGAAATTACCAACAATGAATGTAAGGAGTTGCTGGACAAACCAGCGGATGTGGTGCTGATGAATGGATTTGAGGATGATTTCGTTCCGCAAGGCCGTACATTTACTGCCAAGCGTAAGAAAGCTCGTTCTGCAATGTTGAATCTGGCTAATAAATTGCTTGGTTTGACGATGAGTGATGATACTCTTATTGTAGGCACAAGCGGTCGTTATGAGTTTAAAAATAAAGGTATCAACGTTTATTTGGAATCCTTGAACCGACTGACCCGAGATAAGAATTTGAAAAAAGAGGTGCTGGCATTTATTAATGTACCGGGTTGGGTAGGAGATCCTCGTGAGGATTTGGTGGAACGTCTGAAAAGCAAAGAGAATTTTACAACTCCGTTGGAATGTCCTTTTATCACACATTGGTTGCATAATATGAGTCATGATCAGGTACTTGATATGATGAAATATTTGGGTATGTCCAATTCGGCGGAATCTAAGGTAAAAGTAATATTTGTACCTTGTTATCTGGATGGAAAAGATGGTATTTTGGATCTGGAGTATTATGACTTGGTGTTGGGGAATGATTTGAGTGTTTATCCTTCCTATTATGAGCCTTGGGGTTATACACCGTTGGAAAGTGTGGCATTCCATGTGCCTACTATCACGACTGATCTGGCCGGATTTGGTTTGTGGGTAAACTCGTTGAAAGGCAGATATAGTGAGTTGAAGGATGGTGTGAAGGTTATTCATCGCTCGGATTATAACTATTCTGAAGTAGCGGATGTTATAAAGGACACTATATCGGAATTTTCGGGACTACCGGAAAATGTAATCAAGACTATGCGTAAAAATGCGGCGGAGATTGCTGAAAAGGCATTGTGGAAGCATTTTATCAAATATTATTATGAAGCTTATGATGTGGCATTGCGTAATGCACAGAAAAGGCTTATTATGAATAGCTAATTAATTATTAATAAATAATTTGAGAGACATGAAAATCAAAGTAAGTAATGCGAATACTCCTAATTGGAAGGAGGTTACAGTAAAATCACACATTCCTGAGGAACTGAAGAAGTTGGAGGAAATGGCTCGTAACATCTGGTGGGCATGGAATTATGAAGCGACAGATCTGTTTAGAGATTTAGATCCTGCAACCTGGAAAGAAGTGGGGCAGAATCCTGTTGCTTTATTGGAACGTTTGAGCTATGAAAAGCTGGAAGCATTGACCCAGGATAAGGTGATTGTAAAGCGCATGAATGACGTATATGCCAAATTCAAAGCTTATGTGGATACTAAGCCGGATAGCAAACGCCCTTCTGTTGCCTATTTCTGTATGGAGTATGGTTTGACACATGTTTTGAAAATCTATTCTGGTGGTCTGGGTATTTTGGCCGGTGACTACCTGAAAGAAGCATCAGACAGTAATGTAGATATGTGCGGTGTTGGCTTCTTATATCGTTATGGATATTTTAGCCAAAGCCTTTCAATGGATGGTCAGCAGATTGCTAACTATGAATCACAGAACTTCGGTAGTCTTCCTCTTGAACGCGTAATGGATGAAAACGGACAGCCGATGGTGGTTGATGTTCCTTATTTGAATTATTTCGTTCATGCATACGTATGGAAGGTGAATGTAGGACGTGTTCCTTTGTATTTGCTGGATACGGATAATGAAATGAACAGTGAGTTCGACCGTCCGATTACTTATCAGTTGTATGGCGGTGACTGGGAAAACCGTCTGAAACAAGAAATCTTGTTGGGTATCGGTGGCGTGTTGTTGCTGAAGAAACTGGGTATTAAGAAAGATGTTTATCATTGCAATGAAGGACATGCTGCATTGTGCAATGTACAGCGTTTGTGTGATTATGTAGAAGATGGCTTGACGTTTGAGCAAGCTTTGGAAGTAGTCCGTTCTTCTTCTCTATATACGGTTCATACTCCGGTTCCTGCCGGTCATGACTATTTTGATGAAGGTTTGTTTGGTAAATATATGGGGGGATACCCACAGCGCATGGGAATCACTTGGCAGGATCTGATGGACTTGGGCCGTATCAATCCGGGTGATGCAGGCGAACGTTTCTGTATGTCCACATTTGCTTGTAACACTTGTCAGGAAGTAAACGGCGTAAGCTGGTTGCATGGCAAGGTTTCTCAGGAGATGTTCTCTGGAATATGGAAAGGTTATTTCCCCGAAGAAAGTCATGTAGGTTATGTGACCAATGGTGTTCACTTCCCGACATGGAGTGCTACTGAATGGAAAAAATTATATGCCAAGCATTTTGCTCCTAACTTCTTGGAAGATCAGTCTAATGAGAAAATTTGGGAAGCTATCTATAATGTAGCTGATGAAGAAATTTGGGAAACTCGTATGGCTTTGAAGCATAAACTGGTTGACCATATCCGCAAGCAGTTCAGTGAAAGCTGGTTGAAGAACCAAGGTGATCCTTCACGCATTGTATCGCTGATGGAAAAGATTAATCCGAATGCATTATTGATTGGTTTTGCCCGTCGTTTCGCTACATACAAGCGTGCACATTTGCTGTTCACAGATATAGATCGTTTGGCTAAGATTGTGAACAATCCTGATTATCCGGTACAGTTCTTGTTTGCAGGTAAGGCTCATCCACATGATGGTGCAGGTCAGGGATTGATCAAGAAGATTGTGGAAATCTCCCGTCGTCCGGAATTCTTGGGTAAAATCATCTTCTTGGAAAATTATGATATGCAGTTAGCTCGCCGTTTGGTATCCGGTGTTGATATTTGGATGAACACTCCGACTCGTCCTTTGGAGGCTTCCGGTACATCAGGTGAGAAGGCTTTGATGAATGGTGTTGTAAACTTCTCAGTTCTTGACGGTTGGTGGCTGGAAGGCTATCGTGAAGGTGCAGGATGGGCGTTGACGGAAAAACGTACTTATCAGAACCAGGATCATCAAGATCAATTGGACGCTGCTACCATTTATAGCATTCTGGAAAATGAAATTCTGCCATTGTACTATGCACGTAACCGTAAGGGATACTCTGAAGGTTGGGTGAAGACTATCAAGAATTCTATCGCTCAGGTAGCCCCTCATTATACAATGAAACGTCAGTTGGACGATTATTACACTAAGTTCTATACTAAAGAAGCAAAGCGTTTTAAAGAATTAGTAGCTAATGATTATGCAAAGGCTAAGGAACTGGCTGCATGGAAAGAAAAAGTAGCAGAACTTTGGGATTCCATTGAAATTGTATCATGTGAAAAGACAGAAGAACTGACTAGCGGTAATATTGAAAGCGGAAAAGAATATACCATTACTTACGTTATTGATGAAAAGGGATTGGATGATGCTGTAGGCATTGAATTGGTTACTACTTTCACCAATGCGGAAGGTAAGGAGCATATCTATTCTGTAGAACCAATGGAAGTGATTAAGAAAGAAGGTAACTTGTATACATTCCAAGTTAAACATAGCTTGTCTAACTCTGGTAGTTTCAAGGTGGCATATCGTATGTTCCCGAAGAATGTTGATCTTCCTCATCGTCAGGATTTCTGCTATGTGCGTTGGTTCAACTAATCCTTGAATTAATATAACATTCATATTTAAAGAACTGTTTCCTTGAAAAGGAGGGGCAGTTCTTTTTCTATTGTGGTTGTTCAAGAATCCCATTGAATATTTTCATTCTAGGAGAGGTGCCATGAAAAGAGCTGTATGCTTGGGAGTGATAGAAACAGATATAAAAATAACCGATGTCTTTTTGGACACCGGCTATTTTATTTAGTGAATTATCTGTGCTGTCTTTTTATTTCAACAGTTCGTCCAGTTTGGCTTTGATGGCATCGCCACGAAGATTACGTGCTACAATGGTACCGTCCTGATCAACCAATACGGTAGCGGGAATTGAATTGACACCGTAAAGTTTGGCGCCTGCATTGTTCCAACCTTGTAAGTCAGACATTTGCGGCCATGTAATATTCAGAGTAGTGATAGCATCTTTCCACTTGTCTGCGTTCTCGTCCAGAGAAACACCTACAATACCGAACCCTTTATCTTTGAATGCTTTGTATGCTTCCACAACATTAGGCATTTCTTTACGGCAAGGTCCGCACCAGCTAGCCCAGAAGTCAATCAATGTATATTTGTTTTTGCTGATGAAATCGGACAGGCTTACTGTTTCACCTGCAGGAGTCTGCATAGAGAAATCAATGTACTTCTGGCCTACAGCCGTTTTTTCTGAGGTTTCAATATGGGCTTTCAGTTTGTTGATACGTTCATTGACCAATGCGGCGGGAACTTTTTCTACCAATGCTTTTTGTTTGTCAAGTTCGAATGCGCCTGCATAGGAAGGAAGCAGATAGACACCAACCGGATTGGTGATATTGGCTTCAATTGTTTGGTAAACCATATCCATGCCTACACTGTCTTTCTTTTCAATCTCAGCCATGATAGCTTCTACCTGCTCTTTTGTCAGGCTGGTGTCGCTTTGAGCTTTTTGGTACATTTCATTCATTTCCTTGCTTAAAGCCATGAAACCGTCTTTGAATTTCTGGTAAGCGTCATTATTAGGAGTACCCGAAACTTTGCTTTCCTTGCCCAAGGCTATATTGATATTTCCATTTTCAAGGAAAAGATCGGTAAAGTAACGCTTGTCACCTTTCATATAAGTGATATAGCGGTTTACAGCAGTATCCTGTTTTCCTGTGAATACGAAAGTTCCGCCTTTGACGATAGCGGAATCAAGTTTTACAAGGTCGCCCCCTGCATATTCCTGTAAATAGATAGTGTCGCCATCAGTGATGTCTTCTACTGAACCTGTAACCTTATAAGAAGGTGAATTCTGACATGCAACGAAAGCCATGCTTCCGGCAGCCAATAAATAAACTAATTTTTTCATTTTAATATGATTATAATTTGCACGCAAAGATAACTACTTAATTAATATGTTTGAGGAAAAAAGGTTTTTATTTTCAGAATGAAATTAAGAATCTATAGTTTTGCTTTGCTTTTTTTGAAAATAATGCATACACATTCAAATCCTTTGGCTATATTTGCACAAATCTATGGAATAAAAAGTATAATCCTATCGGCCAATGTTACTAATGACTATTATCCTGATTGTATTACTTTCTTTTGCATTAATCGGACTTATTGTAAAAGGGAGGGTTCAGAGTCGTAAAATAAAAACAGCGAAACAATTTCATGATGCAATATGGAATAATGCGCATGAGTTTATCTTCTTGATAGACGAGAACCTGCACGTAGTGAAGACAAACTATTATACCTTGTATCAACTACCTGTCAAAAAGGGCAGGATCTGTTTTGGTAAAATCCTGCAATGCAAGTATGCGCGGGGGCAGAAAAATTGCAATAACCATGAGCGGTGTGGTTCCTGTTTCATCCGGCATAAGGTAAAGGAATTGTTTGAGAACCACTCTTCTTTCAGCAACTTGGAATTGGTGATGGACATGCAGATTGCTTCACAGCCGTCGGGTATTTATAACATGGTTGTTTCGGGACGATATCTGTCCATGGAAAATAAGAATTACGTTATTTTGACCGTGCATGACATTAGTGAAGAGCGTGCGTTGAAGTCGTCTTTGCAACATAGCAACGAGAAATTTCTTTGTTTTTTTGATAATGTGACCGTTGGATGTGCTATTTGTGACAAGAATGGCAAGTTGGTGGAGGTGAATGATACTTATGTAAAATATATGGGCCTTTCCTCTAAAAAAGAGGCTGTGAATCAGCTTAATATTTATACCAATCCATGCATTAATCCGGAATTTAAAGAGATGATGAAAGCGGGTATTCCTGTATCGGGTGAAGTGAAATATGATTATGAAAAAATAAACAAGCATTATGTAAGGAGCTATCATGAGGATGTGCACTATTTTCGCTTTATCGTGAATTATATGCGGGATGCCGAAGGGGAAGTGGAGAATATTTTAATTATTTGGGTAGAGAACACGCTTATTCATAAGGCGCTTCGTCAAAATAACACGTTCCGTGAGATGATCACTTATGCTTCTTCTATTTCCAAAATAGGCTTCTGTTCTCTCAATCTGTTCAAGAGCGAGCAATTGGTGACTCCGGAATATTTAAAGAATCTGGGAGTGAAGGAAAACGTGGACTTGCGTGAGATCTTTTCTAATTTAGACCATATTCATCCTGATGACCGGAAACTTTTCCTTGAATATGTAAGGAAAGCCCGTTATGAGAAGATGGAGCCGTTGGAACGTAATATTCGTATTATGACGGACGGTGAATATCGTTGGTTGAAACAATATTTAATACAGCAGATTTTTGATCCGGAGAACAAAACTATTGTTCTGGCAGGAGTGAATGTGGATATTGATGCACAGAAACAAACGGAGGAAGCCTTGCGTGCCGCGAAAGAAAGCGCGGAAAGTTCTGACCGGTTGAAGTCTGCTTTTCTAGCGAATATGAGCCATGAGATACGTACCCCCTTGAATGCAATAGTTGGTTTTTCTAATTTATTGATAAATGCTGACAATAAGGACGATTTTGACAGCTTCAAACAGATTATAGAACAGAATAGCACCTTGCTGTTACAGTTGATCGGTGATATTCTGGATCTTTCGAAAATAGAATCGGGAACTTTGAAGTTTGTGTGGAGTGATGTGAATATTAATGCAATGTTGTACGATCTAGAGAAAGTGTTTCAATTACGGAACAAGAATAATCCGGAAGTGGAGATCAGGTTTGTACCTGGTATGAAGGACTGCGTGATTCGTACCGAGCGGCAACGCTTCATTCAAGTTATATCCAACTTGGTCACTAATGCGATGAAATTCACTACCCGGGGGAGCATTGTCATAGGTTATGAGCAACGGGAGGAGGAAATGTATTTTTATGTAAAAGATACAGGTTGCGGAATTCCTGAAGAGAAGCAGGGACAGGTATTTCAGCGCTTTGTGCAATTGGATACCTTCAAGCAGGGAGCCGGATTGGGACTTTCCATCTGTAGCAGTATCATCAAGATTATGGGAGGGCGGATCGGTGTTGACTCAGAGCAGGGAAAAGGCTCCACTTTCTGGTTTACGATTCCTCAAAAACCTGTCACTCTTCCTGCCGAAAGAAGAGAAATAGTACGCACAATGGAAAATTATTAGTCGGATGAATAAATATTACTTTATTTATGTCCTTCATTCTTGAAAAATAGCGTATTTTTGCAACTCAATTACAAAATGAGTATGCAACAATCTAATTATATAATTGAGGTAAAAGGTGTTTCCAAGTTTTTTGGTGACAAGATGGTCTTGGATAACATCAATTTATACGTAAAGAAAGGTGAGTTTGTAACCGTGCTGGGACCTTCCGGCTGCGGAAAGACAACTCTTTTGCGTTTGATTGCCGGCTTTCAGACTGCTTCGGAAGGTGAGATAAAAATAGCCGGAAATGAGATTACACAGACGCCTCCGCACAAAAGGCCTGTAAACACCGTGTTTCAGAAGTATGCCCTGTTTCCACATCTGAATGTATTTGATAATATTGCTTTCGGATTGAAACTGAAAAAGACTCCCAAGCAGATTATCGGGAAAAAAGTAAAGGCGGCTCTCCGCATGGTTGGAATGACTGACTATGAATACCGGGACGTGAATTCCCTGTCAGGCGGTCAGCAACAGCGTGTGGCCATAGCCCGTGCCATTGTCAATGAACCGGAGGTGCTGTTGTTGGATGAGCCTTTGGCTGCTTTGGACTTGAAGATGCGTAAAGACATGCAGATGGAGTTGAAAGAGATGCACAAGACATTGGGTATTACCTTTGTTTATGTGACGCATGACCAGGAGGAAGCCTTGACACTGAGTGACACGATTGTGGTAATGAGTGAAGGAAAAATACAGCAGATCGGGACTCCGGTGGATATCTATAATGAGCCCATCAATTCGTTTGTAGCCGATTTTATAGGTGAGAGCAATATTCTGAATGGAACCATGATACAGGACAAACTTGTGCGTTTTGCAGGTGTGGAGTTTGAATGTGTGGACGAAGGTTTCGGTGAAAATATGCCGGTAGATGTAGTGGTACGTCCTGAAGACTGGTATATTTTTCCGGATTCGGATGCCTCACAGATTTCCGGTATCGTAACCTCATCCATTTTTAAAGGCGTGCATTATGAAATGGTGGTCGAGGCCAATGGTTATGAGTTCATCGTACAGGATTATCATCACTTCGCAGTGGGTGAGCAGGTTGGCTTGCTGGTAAAACCTTTCGATATTCATATTATGAAAAAAGAGCGTGTATGCAATACGTTTGAAGGAGAGTTGACAGACAGAACGCATGTGGACTTTCTGGGATGTACGTTTGAATGTCTGCCGGTGGCTGACATTGAGCCGGGGGACAGAGTGAAAGTACAGGTGAACTTCAAGGATATCATTTTGCAGGATAATGAAGAGGACGGAACTTTAACCGGAGATGTACGTTTTATCCTGTATAAGGGAGACCATTATCACCTCACCGTATCATCGGACTGGGGAGAGGACATCTTTGTTGATACCAATGATGTATGGGACAACGGTGACCATGTAGGTATCAGCATCCTGCCCGAAAGTATCAAGGTAACCAAGGTTGTAGAATCATAATAAAGAAAAGAGGTGCTCAGAACAATACGATTTTTCTTGTCTTCACGTAAAAGCTGGACGATTCCCTACGTGATATTTTCGGCGGTGTTTGTTATTCTTCCGCTACTTTTAATTGTAGTTTATGCATTTATGGATGATGCGGGTCATTTCACTTTGGGAAATTTCGCCAAATTCTTCGCCCATCCCGAGGCAATCAATACATTTGTTTATTCTATTGGCGTAGCCATCATCACGACAGTGCTGTGTATCTTATTGGGATATCCTGCCGCCTATATTCTGACGCAGACCCGGATGAAGTATGCATCGACGGTAGTGGTCTTGTTTATTCTGCCCATGTGGGTGAATATTTTGATACGTACACTGGCTACGGTGGCATTGTTCGACTTTATGAACGTACCTCTAGGCGAGGGGGCTTTGATATTCGGTATGGTATATAATTTTCTGCCTTTTATGATTTATCCTATTTACAACACTTTGCAGAAATTGGATAAAAGTTATGTGGAAGCGGCGCAAGATTTGGGCGCCAATCCTATGCAAGTGTTTTTCAAGGCTGTGCTACCCCTGTCCATGCCGGGTATTGTGAGTGGTATATTGATGGTGTTCATGCCTACTATCTCTACATTCGCCATTGCCGAACTGCTGACAATGAACAATATCAAACTCTTTGGTACTACCATTCAGGAAAATATTAATAATAGTATGTGGAATTATGGAGCAGCGTTGTCATTGATTATGCTGTTCCTTATCGGTGCGACCACCTTGCTTGCATCAGACGATAAGGATCATAACGAAGGAGGTGGACTATGGTAAAGAAAATTTTATGCCAAGGATATTTGTGGCTGCTTCTGCTATTGCTTTATGCGCCTATTTTTATCATTATGATCTATTCGTTTACCGAAGCAAAGGTGCTGGGCAACTGGACCGGATTTTCCACCAAACTCTATTCATCCCTGTTTGTTGCGGGTACACATCATTCATTGACCAATGCTTTGATCAACACCCTGAGCATCGCCTTGATTGCAGCTACCGTATCTACTTTGCTGGGCAGCATTACGGCAATCGGCATATTCAATCTTCGTACCCGTGCCCGTAAAGCAATCAGTTTTGTCAATAATATCCCTATACTGAATGGCGATATCATTATAGGTATATCTTTATTCCTGCTGTTTGTATCCTTGGGTATTCCACAGGGATACACCACTGTGGTGCTTGCACATATCACATTCTGTACTCCATACGTGGTGTTGAGTGTGTTGCCGCGTTTGAAACAGATGAATCCGAATATTTATGAGGCGGCGCTTGATTTGGGGGCTACCCCTATGCAGGCACTCCGCAAGGTGATTGTCCCTGAGATTCTTCCGGGAATGATTTCAGGTTTTATGCTGGCGGTGACTTTATCTATCGATGATTTTGCCGTGACGGTATTTACTATTGGTAACGAAGGGCTTGAAACTCTTTCCACCTATATTTATGCGGATGCACGGAAAGGAGGGCTGACGCCTGAACTCCGTCCGCTTTCTACCATTATATTTGTATTGGTACTGGTATTGTTGGTTATCATCAACCGCCGTGCAGGCAAGAAAAAGGAGGCATAGAAAATGAGGAAAATAAATAAATGGCTGGTGGCGTGTGCTTGTGCATTATTCTCTTTGACCGGATGCTATAATACAGAGTCTCGTGAAAATGTACTGAAAATATATAATTGGGCCGACTATATTGACGAGGATGTGTTGGCGGAGTTTCCCCAGTGGTACAAAGAACAGACGGGAGAAGATATCCGGATTGTTTATCAGACTTTTGACATCAATGAAATCATGTTGACCAAGATAGAGCGCGGACATGAGGATTTCGATGTGGTCTGTCCTTCGGAGTATATCATAGAGCGTATGCTGAGGAAAGGTTTGTTGCTTCCCATTGATACCGTTTTTGGAAAGACTCCCAATTATCTGCATAATGAATCTCCTTATATTCGCGAACAATTGGATAAGTTGAGCCGGCCGGGGCATCGTGCTTCGGATTATGCTGTCGGTTATATGTGGGGGACAGCTGGTATCCTTTTTAACACCGATCATGTCCCTGCCGAAGATGCCGGGACTTGGGCCAGTCTTTGGAATCTGAAATATAAGAACAAGATTCTGATGAAGGAAAGTTATCGTGATGCGTATGGCACCGCCTTGATTTATGCCAATGCCGGGAATCTGGAAAAAGGCAAAGTTACGGTAGAGGAGTTGATGAACGATTATTCGCAAGCCTCCATTGACACAGTTGAGAAGTACCTGAAGGAGATGAAGCCCTTGATAGCCGGCTGGGAAGCGGATTTTGGCAAGGAAATGATGACCAAGGGTAAAGCATGGCTGAACATGACCTGGAGCGGTGATGCGGTATGGGCGATAGAAGAGGCTGAAGGAGTAGGCGTCAATCTGGATTATGAGGTGCCGGCAGAAGGAAGTAATGTATGGTATGACGGATGGGTGATTCCTAAGTATGCTAAAAATAAGAAGGCTGCCAGTTATTTCATCAATTATTTGTGCCGTTCCGATGTGGCTTTACGTAATATGGATGCCTGTGGCTATGTGAGTGCCGTCGCGACTCCCGAGATTTTGGAGGCGAAAATAGATACTACCTTATCTTACTTTTCGGATTTGAGTTATTTTTTCGGCCCTGCTGCCGATAGTTTGCCTATAGACAAGGTGCAGTATCCCGACCGTAAGGTGGTGGAACGTTGTGCCATGATTCGTGATTCCGGTGATAAGACTGAATTGGTGCTGGAGATGTGGTCGCGTGTAAAGGGGGATAATTTGGGAGTAGGTGTAGTTATTGTGATTCTGGTATCCGTCGGGGTTATGGTGGTGTTCACTGTGTATAGGAGGCTTCAGCGTTACCGGCATGAGAAGGCGCAGCGCCGTCGCAGGAATCACCGGAAAAGGAAAAGAAAATGATGTATAGGGGCGCAGGATTTTGCATACGTACGCATGAGCTTGCACGTCCTAGAAAGATGAAAAAACACATTATCAGGTGCTTCCTGCTTTTTGCAGGTAAGACAAAAAAGTCCGGACTTTTCTAAGCCCGGACTTTTTTTGATCTATAATCTATAAAGATTAAATGATATATTGTGAAGAGATAGACTCGTTATTCATCACGCGGCGGATTGTTTCAGCAAACATATCGGCAATGGTCAGTTGCTTCACTTTAGAGCAACGGTTAGTGTATGGAATACTGTCGGTAAATACCATTTCTTCCAAGCCGGAGTTCTGAACCCGTTCGGATGCAGGACCTGACATTACACAGTGGGAAGCGATGGCGCGTACGGAAATGGCTCCCGCTTCTTTCATGATATCGGCAGCTTTGGTAATAGTACCAGCTGTATCTACCATATCGTCAATCAAGATGACGTTTTTATTTTTTACATCACCGATAATTTGCATGGTGGCCACTTCATTGGCTTTCAGGCGGGTCTTGTTGCAAAGCACCAAGGGCACACCCAGATATTTTGAATAAGTGCTGGCACGTTTCGAACCACCTACGTCCGGAGTTGCGATTACCAGGTCTTCCAGCTGCAATGATTCAATGTAGGGCAGGAATACACCGGAAGCGTAGAGGTGATCTACCGGTACATCAAAGAAGCCTTGAATCTGATCGGCATGTAAATCCATTGTAATCAGACGGTCGATGCCCGCCACACTCAGAAGGTCGGCTACCAGTTTGGCACCGATGGAAACACGGGGTTTGTCTTTTCTGTCCTGACGTGCCCATCCAAAGTAGGGGATAACGGCTACAATGCTCTTTGCTGAGGCTCTTTTTGCTGCATCAATCATCAACAGCAGTTCCATTAAGTTGTCAGAGTTAGGAAAGGTAGATTGAACCAGAAAAACATGTGCGCCTCTAATTGATTCTTCATAAGAAACAGCGAATTCACCATCAGCAAAATGCATGATGTTCATGTTTCCTAATTCGCAACCGAGGCTGTTGCAAATCTTTTCTGCAAGGTATCTCGAATTTGTTCCTGAGAATACCATAAAAGGTGATGTTTTGCTCATTTTGTAATAGATATTACCTATTTGTTAATTTGCGTGCAAAGGTACGTATTATAATTAGAAATTAAAAATAGAAAATTAAAAATAACTTCTCATTATAGTAATATGCTTGTTTTGATGCATATTCTTCGCTTTTTAGACCTTTATTCTAAATCTATTGATAATCAGTCGGCCAAATCCCTTAATTTCCGGAAATGTTCTATCACGCATTGGTAGTCGCGGTCGGTACATGCGTCGAATTTATTCCAAAGAGCGCCCAATATGGCGGCTCCTCCGAAACCAAGGTCTTTTATTTCCAGCAAGTTTTCCTCGTCAATGCCTCCCAGAGCTATGACTTTCTTGTCAATGATACCCGCTTTGGCGGCGGCGCGGAGCTCTTCGGGCGTATATGCCGAATTATAGTTCAGCTTGGATATACTGTTGAATACCGGGCTCAGAAATACATAGTCGCAGCCGGATTTGTGCTCTTTTACTTCGTCCAGCGAGTGGCAGGAGCAACTGATATGTCCTTTGTAACCCTCCGGCAAGTTCGGATTACGGCCGTTCAGGTGAATTCCTTTCAGTTTGTATTCCTCTTTCAGGTAAAAATGTCCATGAACCACTATGCGCTTATGATATTGTTCGGGGATAAGAGTCAGCAGACGCTCTGCGAACATAGGCGCAGTGTCGGGCTTTCTTAAATGGAGTGTGTCCAGCCCTTCCTCGAAAAGGGCTGTAATTATCTTATCTTCCTCCACAAAATAAGTGGGGGGTGTTATTAGAATTAACTTCATACCTTATGACTAATTGCTAAGCAAAGATAGCAACCTATTTGTAATAATCCTAGTGGATTCATAGATTTATTTTAGGTGAGTTTGTGAACCGGCTTGGAAACAATGAAGATACGGATGTCTTGCGATATAGGGCAAGGACAGCGGGGAATGCTGACTTTCTGATGGGAACGGTGCTGAACCGAGCACCGTTTGGGGTTGGTTAGAAAGAAATGAGATGGGTTGCCATTGTTTTCAAATCAATAATCCATAGCTTGCCGCTCAGCACTTCACCATATCCGCCTATAATCTTCAACACTTCGGCTGCTTCGGCACAACCTACCATGCCTGGGGTTACACCCAATACTCCTTTGGGGGGATGGGGCATGGACAGCATCTCCGTTTCGTCGGGGAAAAAGTGGCGGTAATCGGGGCCTCCCTGGTAATTGAAGACGGACACTTGGCCGTCGAAGGCGCGGATGGCGCCATATACATAGACTTTTCCCCATTTCACACAGGTGTCATTGATCAGGTAACGGGTGGCGAAATTATCGCATCCGTCTATAACGATGTCATAGGCGCAGATAATTTCATCCGCGTTCTCTTTGGTAAGCCTTGTGGGGTAGGCATTGATCTGCACATCACGGTTCAAGGCTTCGAGACGTTTTTGGGCTTGGATAGCTTTGGGCATACCTACCTCGGCCTCACTATAAAGTACCTGACGTTGTAAGTTGCTGATGCTTACCACATCATCGTCTATTAATCCGATAGTGCCTATTCCGGCTCCTGCCAGGTACAGGGCGGCAGGAGATCCCAGACCACCTACACCGACTATAAGCACTTTGGCCTGTTTGAGCCGTTGTTGTCCTTTTTCTCCCAATTCAGGGAGAATGATTTGACGGTTATATCTTTCCACGTTGTTTATTGTTAAGTTGGGAAAGGGGCTTCGTATCATTGATACCGCCCCTTTCTTTGTAAAAGTGAGGGTAAAATCTATCGCATCGGTGTGAACTTGTCAAAAGAAACATCCCAGTCTTTCCATACCGGTTCCCTTCCTAATGATTTCAGTGCGTGTTCCACTTCCACGGCTGTACGTTCATCACTTACATGGAATTGTTCCAAAGCTTGCGGGTAGGTATAGTATCCTCCTGGTTCGGTTTTGCTTTCAGCGCTCATGGTGGTCACTCCGAGTCCTGCCATGTTGTCGCGGATTTGTGCCGGTTCACGGGTGGAGTAGGAGATGTCCACATCGTGGTCGAAGATGCGCATGGCAAAAGTGAGCTGTGCCAGTTCACGGTCATTCATGATGACATTCGGCTGGAATCCTCCGTTCTCAGCCGGACGCATACGGGGGAAATTGACACTGTATTTGGTTTTCCAATACTTTTTCTGAAGATAGCGCAAGTGATAGGCCATCATGGTCACATCGGTGCGCCATTCTTCCAGTCCGATAAGTACCCCCATGCCGATGGAGTGGACTCCTGCCTGTCCCATGCGGTCGAAGCCGTTCACCCGCCACTCGAATTTGGATTTCATTCCGCGTGGATGATATATATTATAACGGGCTTTATTATAGGTTTCCTGAAAGCAGATGACTCCATTCAGTCCGTGTTCTTTCAGTTCGGCATATTCTTCGGCTTTGAGTGGCATTACCTCTATCTTCAGATTGCTGAAATATTTTTTGGCGATGTCCAAAGCTTTAGCCAGATAAGGGACTCCGGCTTTTGCCGGATTCTCTCCGGTCACCAGTAACAGGTTCTCAAAAGGCCCCAGTTTTTTGATGGCTTTGTATTCATCTTCAATCTGTTCGGGGGTGAGGATGGTACGTGCCATCGGGTTGCTGATATGGAAACCACAATACACACAAGAATTGGTGCAGGAGTTGGTGATATACAGCGGTATAAACATGGAGATGGTTTTGCCGAAACGTTCTTCGGTATATTTTTTGCTTAGTTGCGCCATCGGCTCCAGGTATTTTGCTGCTGCGGGGGAGATGAGCGCCATAAAGTCGTCCACATCGCAATGTTCCTTGCCAAGGGCGCGGAGCACATCACTTTCGGTCTTGGAGTAGATGGTTTTGGTGGTTTTCTCCCAATCTATTTTTTCAAGTTCTTCTGAAAACATGATCGTTTTTTTTTCTTGTTATTGTTCTATAAGATGATTTCGCTTTTATAAGAGCCTGTTTAAACCTTTCCGGCATTTAAACAGGTTTCAAGCTATAAGTTCCTTATTATTTTTCTACATTTCTTTTTGTCGCTTTCCGTCAGTTCGGGATGTTGCTTCGTTCCTCCCTTCTGGATAACGCCTTTGATAGAGAATCCGCTCCATTTCAGGATTTCGCGCAACGCCTTTACTACACCGCGTGTCTGGTTAAACCAGATATTGAACGGCCATGGGGTGGAGCAGGTGCTTACGATGACTGCTTTCTTGCCTTTATGCAACGCTTGGGGGATCCCTTTCGGACTTTCTCCCATCATGCCGTACACGATGCGGTCGAACACTACTTTCAGATGTCCGTTCATGTTTCCCCAATAGCAGGGTGATCCGACAATCAGCACGTCTGCCCATTGTATCTTTTGAAGCGTGCGCTGCGCATCGTCTTCGGGCAGGACACAGGCCTGCCGGCTGCGGCAAGCCATGCATCCTGTACAGGGACGCACCTGCAATTTACGGATGGGTATTGCTTCCACTTCGGCGCCACGTATGCGGGCCTCTTCGGCCATGATGTCCAGCATCCGGCTGATAAGTCCTTGGCTGCGAGGGCTTCCGTTGAGTATCAATATCTTCATTTCCTTATTTTCTTTAGGATGTTGTTGCGGGCGCATTGCACGGCAGCCGTATAGTATTCCGGTTCCATATTTTCCAGGTATGCTTCCAGTTCTCCCGTCAGTTCCGGCTCTTCCAGGCAGATGTCGTAGGCTAGTTTCATGCAGACAGCTTGTCCGGATGCGCTTTCGGCAGGAGACAGCATGCCTTCCAGGCAGAAATCGAAGAAAGTAGCGTTGACAGGCTTCAGAACAGGAAGGTGATGAAGGATATTCAGCAGCAGGCGTCTGGTTCCGCCGTGAGGGCATTGCATGGCTCTCAGCATCAGTTCCTCCCTTTTGTCCATCAATAGGGAAGGGAGGAGGATGCTCAGTTTTTCGCAAGCCCAAGCGGCACGCCAGGCTATCTTTGTTTCTTCATGCCGGGTCAGGGCATAAAGGGAGTCAAAGCGGCCGGGGGCTCCGGCTACTTGCTCCACTATGATGTCTATATATTTCCTTCCTAAAGCTCCTTCAAGTGCTTTCTTGAAATCTTCCATGGTCTTCGCAAAATCGGTCGTTTAATTACCCACGTTCTTCAAGTCGCGGCTCAATTTCATGGCGCAGAAGTTGGGTCCGCACATGGTACAGTATTCACCGTCCGTATGGCGTCCTTCATTGAAGTACTCCAAAGCGCGGTCGGGATCCAGACTTAGGTGGAACTGGTCGCGCCAACGGAATTCATAACGTGCCTTGCTTAAAGCATTGTCGCGGATCTGTGCGCCAGGATGCCCTTTTGCCAGGTCGGCCGCATGGGCGGCAATCTTGTAAGTGATGACACCGACGCGTACATCTTCTTTGTTGGGTAGTCCCAGATGCTCTTTCGGGGTGACATAGCATAGCATGGCAGTGCCCAGCCAGCCGATTTGTGCGGCACCGATGGCCGAAGTGATATGGTCATATCCCGGAGCGATGTCCGTTACCAGCGGGCCGAGGGTGTAGAACGGTGCGTTGTGGCAGTGAGAGATCTGGCGTTCCATGTTTTCTTTGATTTTATGCAAAGGTACATGTCCCGGTCCTTCAATGAATGCCTGTACGTTTTTGTCCCATGCGCGGAGTACAAGTTCACCCATGGTATCCAGTTCGGCAAACTGTGCCTCGTCATTGGCATCGGCGATACAGCCCGGACGAAGTCCGTCACCCAAGGATACGGCTACATCGTATTGTGCCAGAATATCACAGATGTCATCGAAATGCTCATATAAGAAGCTTTCCTGGTCATGTACCAGACACCACTTGCTCATAATGCTGCCTCCGCGGCTTACGATGCCACACAGTCGTTTGTCGGCCAGGTGTACATTCTGCCGGCGTATTCCGGCATGGATGGTAAAGTAGTCCACTCCTTGTTCGCATTGCTCGATTAATGTATCTTTATAAATCTCCCAATTCAGATCCTCTACTTTCCCGTTTACCTTTTCCAATGCCTGATAGATAGGCACGGTGCCTACGGGGACAGGACAGTTGCGGACAATCCATTCGCGTGTCTCGTGAATATTATCGCCGGTCGAGAGATCCATCAGGGTGTCACCTCCCCATTTGCAGCTCCATACGGCTTTTTCCACCTCTTCGTCAATGGAGGAAGTGGTGGCGGAGTTTCCGATGTTCGTGTTGATCTTCACTAAAAAGTTCCTGCCGATAATCATGGGCTCGCTTTCGGGGTGGTTGATATTGGCGGGAAGTACGGCACGCCCTGCGGCTATTTCGTCACGCACGAATTCAGGGGTGATAAAGGTGTCGATGCCCAGTTCCCGGCAGTTCATGTTTTCACGGATGGCCACATATTCCATTTCCGGTGTAACGATGCCGGCTTTGGCGTATGCCATTTGTGTGATGGCCTTTCCGGCCTTGGCACGATAGGGCAGGGCGATGTGTTCAAAGCGCAGGTGATCCAGACTTTTATCGTCACGGCGCATCTTTCCGTATTCTGAGGTGATGGAGGGCAGTTGTTCCACGTCTCCCCGTCCGGTAATCCAGCTTTCGCGCATACGGGGAAGTCCTTTTTTCAGATCGATTTCCATATTGGGGTCACTGAACGGACCGCTGGTGTCATAGATATAAACGGGAGCATTTGGCGTTGTCACCTTTTCGCCGTTCACTATGTTCACTGTGGGAGTCAGGTTTACTTTCTGCATTCCTACTTTGATGTATGGGAACAGGGTTCCTTGCATATATGCCTTTTCAGCATGAGCGTATGCTTTTTGATCTTGCTTTTTGTCCATCATATTTCTGTTTAATCTAAGAATGAAGTTAAAGGGGATGAGGCGGATGCGATCAAGTTCTGTCCTACCGCTCCTAAGCCTGCTTCATAAGCGCGGCGTCCGGCAATGACAGCTTCCTTGAAGGCTGTTGCCATGTCTACCGGCTGACCGGCTACTGCGATGGCGGTATTGACCAGACAGGCGTCCGCGCCCATTTCCATCGCTTCAGCGGCATGGCTGGGGGCACCTATTCCGGCGTCCACTACCACAGGAACGGAAGCTTGTTCGATAATGATGCGCAGGAAGTCACGTGTCTGCAAGCCTTTGTTTGTCCCGATGGGGGCGGCAAGCGGCATGACGGTTGCTGCTCCGGCCTCTTCCAACCGTTTGCACAATGTAGGATCTGCCTGGCAGTAAGGCAAAACGACGAAGCCTAGCTTGACCAGTTCCTCGGTTGCTTTCAATGTTTCGGTAGAATCCGGCAACAAGTAGCGCGGATCAGGATGGATTTCCAGTTTCAGCCAGTTAGTGCCAAAAGCCTCTCGGGCCATTTGTGCGGCAAAGACGGCTTCTTCGGCTGTGCGCACACCGGAGGTGTTGGGCAATAGCTGGATGTGGGGGTGAATGATATGTTTCAGCATATCATCTTCCTTATCGTCCAGTTCAATACGTTTCATGGCTACGGTTACCATTTCGCATCCTGATGCCAGGATGGCTTCTTCCATTACGGTGTTTGAGTTGAATTTACCGGTTCCCAGAAATAAACGGGAATTAAATTCTTTTCCAGCTATAATCAGTTTCTTCATTATATTTTGTGATTTTATTATAAATTCATGATTCGTTTAGTTTCCGCTACCGGATCTTCCGCCCGGAGTATGGTTCCGCTCAAGGCAATGCCCGTAACCCCCGTTTCCATGATGGAAGGGATGTCCTCCAAAGTAATTCCTCCGATAGCGACGATGGGCAGATGGATATCCGCCTTTCTCATTTGCTGGATAATGGAGCGGTAGCCTTCCAGTCCCAGTACCGGCGAGAGGTCCTTTTTCGTGGTGGTAAAACGGAACGGGCCACAGCCGATGTAGTCAGCTCCGGCTTCATAATGCATCTTTACATCATTAAATGTATTGGCGGTGCCTCCGATGATGAACTCTTTTCCTAATATTTTTCGTGCTTCGGCTACGGGCATATCCTTTTTTCCCAAATGTACTCCGTCGGCATGAATTTTCTTGACCAACTCCACGTGATCATCTATAATAAATGTCGCTCCGTAGTCTTTGCATAAGCGTTGCAGGCGTATGGCTTCCCGTTCCACCTCGTCAACGGGAGTGTCTTTCATACGTAGCTGGACCCAGCGGCAGCCGCCTTCCAGTGCCATGCGTGCGGAATCATAATAGGAATATGTGTCGGTGAAGTGAGTGATGAATTGAAGTTCCACGGCCTTATCCTCCACATGCAGCTTTAATGACTACCAGACTGTCATTGGGTTGTAACACGCATTTTTCCCAGTCTATACGGGGGACCATACGGTTATTTACCGCTATGGCAATGCCTTTCTCGGGAAGTGCCAGAAAGGTGGAAAGTTCGGCTACGGTGCATCCGTCCTTTACTTCGGTTTCTTTGCTGTTTACTGTCAGTTTCATGCTATATCAGTTTATGAATTTGCCTGTAAATACAAAGAGTTGCTTTTTGACCGGATGGCATGAGGTAAGAAGTAACAATCCCTTCGGCGGTACTAACCGCATCAGGTTCACAGGGTATAATCTCAGCCCGTCCGCTGCTTACGTGGGGCACCCCTTTGTTTTACGATGGCAAAGATAGGAGAAAGAAATGAATAATGCTACAACAGATTGCTTTATTTTCTGCGGGAGACTGTTTTTTATGATAATCTTGCATCGTGGTGTGTCTTTCCCTGTAAAGGAGACAGATGTAAAACCGCCCCGCTCCCTGAATAAATAGGGGCGCGGGGCGGTTCTGTTATAATGTATAGTTAAGGACTCTTTTACAGACGTTTTTCTATTACATCCCAGTCAATGATTTCCCACAATTTGTTCACATGGTCTGCACGGCGGTTCTGGTAATCCAGATAGTAGGCATGTTCCCATACATCGAAGCCCAGCAAAGGTTTCAATCCTGCACGCCACGGGTTGCTTCCGTTGGGTTCTTTGGTAATGTGCAGTTTCCCTTGTTTGTCTACAGAAAGCCATGCCCAGCCCGAGCCGAACAGTCCTGTGGAGGCGGCGTTGAATTCTTTCTTGAAGTTCTCAAAGCTTCCGAAGTCCCGGTTGATGGCTTCCGCCAGTTTACCGGCCGGTTCATGCTTGCCGGGTTTGGGGGCGAACTGAAGGAAATATAATGTATGGTTCAATACTTGTCCGGCATTATTGAATATCGCCCCGTCGGGAGCTGATGCTACAATTTCCTCTACGGTCTTTCCTTCAAATTCCGTACCCGGAACCAAGGAGTTCAAATTGTTTACGTAGGTTTGTAAGTGCTTGCCATAATGGTAGTCTATAGTAGCCTGGCTGATTACAGGTTCGAGTCCGTTGTTTGCATACGGGAGTTTGGGCATTTCGTAAGTCATAACTAATGAAATTAAAGTGGTTAATAATATATTCATTTTTAGTTGAGGTTTTAATTAAACTTCTATCATAATAACATTATTGAGCGTCGAATTGTTCTGATAAACTCAAACTTTCTCTATCTTTGCGGACGAAAGAAGAAACTTATGACGAATTATTTAGAAGAATTGAATGAAAGCCAGCGCAATGCGGTGCTTTACAACGAAGGTCCCTCTTTGGTGATAGCCGGAGCAGGCTCGGGGAAGACACGTGTGCTGACTTATAAGATAGCTTATTTGCTGGAGCAGGGATATACTCCCTGGTCTATTCTGGCATTGACTTTTACCAACAAGGCTGCCCGTGAGATGAAAGAGCGTATAGCCCGTCAGGTGGGCGATCAGGCACGCTATTTATGGATGGGGACGTTTCATTCCATTTTTTCGCGTATCCTGCGGTGTGAGTCGCAATCCATCGGCTTTACCTCTAATTTTACCATCTATGATTCTTCGGATTCGAAGAGCTTGATCAAGTCTATTGTAAAAGAAATGCAACTGGACGATAAGACCTATAAGCCGGGGTTGATACAGGCGCGTATCAGCAATGCGAAAAATCACCTGGTTTTTCCCGATGCATACGCCTCGAATGCAGAACTTTATCAGTATGATGTGAATGCCAAAGTACCTGCCACTCGTGATATTTACCGACGGTACTGGGAACGTTGCCGCCAGAGCGATGCGATGGATTTTGATGATTTGCTGGTCTATACTTATCTGTTATTCCGGGATTATCCCGAGATTTGCCGCAAGTATGCGGAGCAGTTCCGTTATGTGCTGGTGGATGAGTACCAGGATACCAACTTCGCACAACACAGCATTGTGCTTCAGCTTACCCGGGAGCATCAGCGTGTATGCGTGGTGGGGGATGATGCGCAGAGTATCTATTCCTTCCGAGGGGCGAATATTGACAATATATTGAAATTTACCCAACTGTATAAAGGGGCCAGGCTTTTCAAACTGGAGCAGAACTATCGCTCTACCCAAACCATTGTATGTGCGGCAAACAGCCTGATAGAGAAAAATAGCGAGCAGATAAGGAAAGAAGTTTTTTCGGAAAAAGCGAAAGGGGAACCTATCGGAGTTTTCAATGCTTACAGTGATGTGGAGGAAGGGGAGATTGTGGCCAACCAGATTGTGAAACTACGCTCGCGGGAACATTATTCTTATAATGATTTTGCTATTTTATATCGTACAAACGCCCAGAGCCGTATTTTCGAGGAGGCTTTGCGGAAACGTAGTCTGCCTTATAAAATTTACGGAGGGCTTTCTTTTTATCAGCGCAAGGAGATTAAAGACGTCATTTCTTATTTCCGCCTGGCGGTGAATCCGAATGACGAGGAGGCTTTTAAGCGGGTGTTGAATTATCCGGCGCGGGGAATCGGTGATACCACTTTGAACAAGGTCATTGATGCGGCTACACAGCATCATGTCAGTCTTTGGAGAGTCTTGGAAGAACCGTTGGCATACGGCCTGAATATCAACAAGGGCACGCATGCCAAGTTACAGGGCTTTCGTGAACTGGTAGAGAGTTTCATCGTGGAGGTCCCGGAAAAGAATGCATACGAATTGGGGGCGATGATAGTCCGTCAGTCCGGCATTATGACTGAGATTTATCAGAGCAATGACCCCGAAAATTTGAGCCGCCAGGAGAATATTGAGGAATTGATAAACGGTATGCACGATTTTTGTGCGACCCGTGAGGAAGAAGGAAATGAGAACATCCTGCTGACAGATTTTCTGTCGGAGGTTTCTCTGCTGACGGATCAGGATAATGAGAAAGAGGGGGATGCCGAGAAGATTACCTTGATGACCATTCACTCTGCTAAAGGCTTGGAGTTTAAAAACGTCTTTGTTGTAGGGTTGGAGGAAAACTTGTTTCCCAGTGCTTTGTCACTCAATTCGTATAAGGAACTGGAAGAGGAGCGCCGCCTGTTTTATGTGGCGATTACACGTGCCGAAGAGCATTGCTATCTGTCCTTTGCCAAGAGCCGGTTTAAATATGGAAAGATGGAGTTCAGTAGTCCGAGCCGTTTCTTGAAAGATATTGATATACATTTCCTGAAACTGCCCCAGGAGGAGCAGATGGCCCGGAGAATAGACGAGGGAGCCAGCCGTTTCCGCCGTGAACAAAATGAACGTCCGTCTCGTTCCTTGTTTGATGAATCTGCTTCACAGCCTTCTTACGGGCGTTCTTCATCAAGTCCGTCTGGTCAGAAACCGTTTTCGGCTGGAGAAAGGCCGAAGGCTGAGATTATCCGTCCCAGTGTGCCGCGTAATTTGACTAAGGTAGGTCCTGCCACGGCCTCAAAGCCGTCCGCGGCGGGAACCTTGCCGGTAAATGTGCAGGCAGGGCAGGTGATAGAGCATGAACGCTTTGGAATAGGCGATGTGATAAAGGTGGAAGGAACCGGTGAGAACAGCAAGGCGACTGTCCGTTTCCGGAATGCCGGAGAGAAACAATTATTACTGAAATTCGCCCGTTTCAAAGTTGTGGGATAAATTTTCGAACAGAATTCTGATATAAAAATGATAGATATCCATAAAGTACCTTCTCCATGCTATGTGATGGATGAAGCATTGCTCAGAAAGAATCTGAGCCTGATAAAGCGTGTGGCAGACCGGGCCGGAGTTGAGATCATCCTGGCTTTCAAATCTTTTGCCATGTGGAAATCGTTCCCTGTATTCAGGGAATACATCCGTTATACTACGGCCAGCTCCGTATATGAAGCCCGTTTGGCGTACGAAGAGTTCGGCAGTAAGGCTCATACTTATTCTCCAGCCTATACGGAGACTGACTTCCCGGTTATCATGCAGTGCAGCAGCCATATCACCTTTAACTCCTTCAGTCAGTTCCGTCGTTTTTATCCTATGGTTGAGGCTTTTGGAGAAAAGATATCCTGTGGCATCCGCATCAATCCTGAATATTCGGAAGTAGAGGTGGAACTTTATAATCCTTGTGCTCCCGGTACGCGTTTTGGAGTGACGGCCGATTTGCTTCCCGACACTTTGCCGGCAGGTATCGAGGGTTTTCATTGTCATTGTCATTGTGAGTCCAGCTCTTATGAGTTGGAACATACTTTGCAGCATATAGAAGAGAAGTTTGCCCGTTGGTTTCCGCAGATAAAATGGTTGAATTTGGGAGGGGGGCACCTGATGACACGTAAAGACTATGATACGGAGCACCTCATTTCTTTATTAAAAGGTTTGAAAGCCCGTTATCCGCATCTGGAAATCATTCTGGAACCGGGATCGGCTTTTACTTGGCAGACCGGACCTTTGGTAGCTTCTGTTGTCGATATAGTGGAAAGCCGGGGGATAAAAACTGCGATTCTGGATGTCAGTTTTACATGTCACATGCCCGACTGTCTTGAAATGCCCTATCAGCCGGCAGTGCGTGGTGCTGAAACTTTACCTGCCGATGCGGTAAAAACAGCTTTAGCGGAAGAAAATATCTATCGTTTGGGCGGAAATAGTTGCTTAAGCGGAGACTATATGGGCAGTTGGCGTTTTGACCATCCGTTGCAGATAGGAGAGCGCATTGTTCTGGAAGATATGATTCATTACACTATGGTAAAAACAAACATGTTTAATGGAATCCATCACCCTTCTATCGCTATTTGGCATACAGACCATACCTTGGAAGTATATAAAGACTTCCGCTATGAGGATTACCGTGACCGTATGTCCTGATTACAAGAAAAAAACTTTCTTTTGGTTTGTATTGATTATGAGGAAATTGCTGAAATAATGTAATAAAAGTGCTATAAAAAGTATAGAAAACTTTTGGAAGTTTAGAAAAAAGCACTACCTTTGCATCCGCAATCGGGAAACAGCTAGTAGATAGTTGAAACCGAAAGCGGAAATTGCGGAAATAGCTCAGTTGGTAGAGCATAACCTTGCCAAGGTTAGGGTCGCGAGTTCGAGTCTCGTTTTCCGCTCACATAAATAAAATCTTGTGCGTTGTAACAAGAGTGTTACACAGAATGCCCAGGTGGCGGAATGGTAGACGCGCACGTTTCAGGTGCGTGTGTCGAGAGGCATGCAGGTTCGAGTCCTGTTCTGGGCACTAAAACACAAGGTTTTTCGTTTCTGGAGGAATGGCGGAATTGGTAGACGCGCCACTTTGAGGGGGTGGTGACAGTTATGTCGTGTGAGTTCGAGTCTCATTTCCTTCACGAAGGGAAGATATTTGCGGAAATAGCTCAGTTGGTAGAGCATAACCTTGCCAAGGTTAGGGTCGCGAGTTCGAGTCTCGTTTTCCGCTCAAAAGAAAATGCCCAGGTGGCGGAATGGTAGACGCGCACGTTTCAGGTGCGTGTGTCGAGAGGCATGCAGGTTCGAGTCCTGTTCTGGGCACCATGTTAGAGGTTTGCGGAAATAGCTCAGTTGGTAGAGCATAACCTTGCCAAGGTTAGGGTCGCGAGTTCGAGTCTCGTTTTCCGCTCAAAAAGAAAAAGGTCAGTGTAGGAATACATTGACCTTTTTTATTTATAATAGTGTAAATATGAGAAACGGAAGGAGGTCAACAGCATATTAATAAAATATGGATCTGCCCTCCTCCCGCTTGTTTTAGTCAAATTATCCGCAATGGAAATATTTATTGACCAATGCCAGCATACCTTCCGGATTGTCCTTCAAGTCGTTGCGTAAGGTCAGATCATTATAGCCTGTCAGTTTGCTGATGATTCCATCAATCATGTCGGGGCTGAACACATTATGTCTTTGGAATATCTCGCGCTGTTGTTGCAGACAGGCTGCGGAAGCCGCACAGCTATCGGGCAGCTGGGCCAATGCTTTCAGCTTATCCGCATTTTCTTTCTGATGGATATTGACGTTTACGTAAGTTTTTTCCGCAATGTCCAGGGCGTTTTCTATTTCAAAGCCATGGCGGCAGGCCACAGCCAGTCCTGCTATCAGTTGGTAGAGGTCGGCCGAGCCGTCCGGTGACCGCATTTCCACCGTCTGTTTTTGTGTGGTATCATAGTGACTTTCTGCTTCCAGTGGATTGGCTGTCATGCACATATCTGTTTTAGCCGCCCATCCCAAGGGGACACGTACCAATACGGAGCGGTTGCGGTCTCCCCAGCAAATATTAGTCGGTGCTTCCTGATGGGGGACCAGGCGGAAATAAGAAGTAGGATTGGTGTTTCCGAATGCGGTGATGGACGGAGCAAGTTCCATCATGCCGGCGATAGCCTTGCGTGCTGTTTCTGAGAGTACCCCCTCTTTCAGCATTTGGTTCTGTCCGTCTTTCATGATACGCATGTGGATATGCAATCCCGATCCTGCTTTTCCGGTAGTTATTTTAGGCGCGAAAGTAATGTTGTAGCCGTGTTTGTAAGCCAGATTGCGTATAATCCATTTGGCTATCATCAATTGGTCTGCCGCATTCTCGGCATTGACAGGCAGGAACTCTATTTCATTCTGTTCGTATATCATACCGTTCAGGGTAAAATTGCCTACCTCGGAGTGCCCGTACTTTATCTGTCCGCCCGCTTGTGCGATATAGGCCATGCACTGGGTGCGGAAATCATTGAATTTGGCGTATGGAGCCGATTCGTGGTAACCTTTTTGGTCGGTTGCCTCGAACATATTCGTATCCGGAGCGATTACATAATACTCCAGTTCTCCCATAGCCTGAAACTCCATGCCGGTTACTTCATGGAATGCCCGGCAGGCTTTGTGCAACGTATGCTCGGGCGAACTTTCCAACGGTTCTCCATCCTTGTTGAAGAAAGAGCAGAGCATGGAAAGGGTCGGGATCTCGGCAAACGGGTCTAAAAAGGCTGTGCGGAACCGTGGGATGACATACAGGTCGCTGCTGCCCGCTTCGATGAACGGGAACAGGCTGGAACCGTCCACTCGTTCACCACAGGTCAGGATAGCATCCAGATATGCTTGATTATTGATAACGAAATTCAGTGTTTTCAGTCGTCCGTCTCCGGCAGGATACATAAAATTGACCATGCGGATGCCATTCTGCTGAATGTATTGCTTGATGTCTTCTTTTGTAAACTCTGCGCAAGGCTTTCCTAGAAATGCCACCAATTGATTGGGATTCATTATTAATTCTTTATTCATAGCAAAATTGGTTGTTTTTTGTTTGTTATTGGGTTAACTTTCCAAAGGTAGCAAAAAGTTTTCTGAAAATCCTATTAACGGCTCATAGATATTTTTCATACCGGGTGATATTCTCTTTATCTTTTTCTGTTTTGGAGAACATTGTGTTATAATTTGTCCTACCTTTGCACCACTGTTTTAAAATATAATAAAAAAATCATTATGGAACCGATGCATAAAATCAATAAAGTAGAGGTCCGGAACTTACAGATCGAAGACTACATCCAGTTATCACAATCATTCAAGCGGGTATATGCGGATAAAGATGTGTTCTGGACACACGAGCAAATAGAAACGCTGATCCGGATTTTTCCTGAAGGGCAAGTCGTGACGGTGGTGGATGATAAGATAGTGGGATGTGCTCTTTCCATTATTGTGGATTACGATATGGTGAAGGGAGATCATACCTATGCCAAAGTAACCGGGAATGAGACATTCTGCACACACAATCCGGAGGGGAATATCCTGTATGGTATCGAGGTGTTTATCCATCCCGATTATCGCGGTTTGCGTCTGGCACGCCGTATGTATGAGTACCGGAAGGAATTATGCGAGAAACTGAATCTGAAAGCGATCATGTTCGGTGGCCGTATTCCTAATTATTATAAGTATGCGGACACGATGCGTCCTAAGGAATATTTGGACAAGGTGCGTTCCCGTGAGATTTATGATCCGGTATTGACATTCCAGCTTTCCAATGATTTCCATGTCCGTCGTGTCATGAAGAATTATCTCCCCAATGACGAGGAATCCAAGCATTGTGCCACTTTGTTGCAATGGGATAATATTTATTACCAGGAGCCTACGCAGGATTATGTGGATAAGAAAACCACGGTGCGTGTAGGGCTGGTGCAGTGGCAGATGCGTCCTTATAAAACATTGGATGATGTATTTGAGCAGGTGGAGTTTTTCGTAGATGCCGTTTCCGATTATAAGAGTGATTTTGTTCTTTTTCCGGAATATTTCAATGCGCCGTTGATGGCCAAGTTCAACCATTTGGGCGAAGCCCAGAGCATCCGTGGTCTGGCACAATATACGGAAGAGGTCCGCGACCGGTTTGTCAATCTGGCCATCAGTTATAATATCAATATCATCACGGGCAGCATGCCATACGTGAAAGAGGACGGAGGACTTTATAATGTAGGCTTCCTAGTACGGCGTGACGGTTCATACGAAATGTATGAAAAGGTTCATGTCACTCCCGATGAGATAAAGAGCTGGGGGCTTTCGGGAGGCAAGATGGTGCAGACCTTTGATACGGATTGCGCCAAGATTGGTATCTTGATTTGTTATGATGTGGAATTCCCCGAACTCTCCCGTATCATGGCCGACCAGGGAATGCAGATTCTGTTTGTCCCATTCCTGACGGATACGCAGAACGGTTATTCCCGTGTGCGCGTCTGTGCTCAGGCACGGGCTATTGAGAATGAATGCTTTGTCGTTATAGCCGGCAGTGTGGGTAATTTGCCGCGCGTGCACAATATGGACATTCAGTATGCCCAGTCCGGAGTGTTTACTCCGTGTGATTTCGCTTTCCCTACTGATGGTAAACGGGCCGAGGCGACTCCGAATACCGAAATGATTCTGGTTTCGGATGTTGATTTGAATCTGTTGAATGAATTGCATACGTATGGCAGTGTGCGCAATTTGCGTGACCGCAGGCATGACCTTTATGAACTGAAGGTAAAGAAATAAAGAAGGTTTCACTATAAGATTACTCAGGTTAATGCAGGTATATAGATCAGCGGCTATGGTTTTCATGCCTGTTTGCGTTTATGAGCAATAGCCTGTGTCAACCGGGGGTAGTCCTGTAGTGAACTCTGTTCTGTTCCATTATTTCTCTTTCATCTAAACTTTGAATACCTTTTGATTTTTTTTATAAAACTAATTTTGTGTTTAAAATTATTTTATTAATTTTACCGCGTTTTTAATGAGAGTCTGACTCTCTATAGTTACAAATGAGCGATGAGAAAGGGTGTCCTGATGGCATCCTTTCTCTTTTATGTTGTACTTTTGCTATATACTTCTATATTTGCATTGTATTTTACTAGTGTCACGATTATGTGAAATAACCATATTTCTTTTATGTTTTGGTTTCTCCAACTTTTTAGTAGGTTTAATTGTTGTTCCTGTATTAAAAAAATAACTGGAACATTCCTCCGATATAGATTTAACACTCTTTTTATCTCTTTTTGTTGAACAATCTACGCGATTCGCGTGTTAATATAATGTGTTTTTCATAGTAATAGATTTAAGATTAATAGTTAGTATTTGCTTGTGAAAGTCAGTACACTTACGGATAAAAGCGTTTATCCGAAAAGAAAAGAGAGGCGACCGGAAACGGAAGCCTCTTTCTTTTTGAGTATTTTAGTCCACCATAATTATTGTGAGAGGAAAATCTATTCTGATTGTATAAATAATGTAATGTATTGAAAATAAGACTTTTCACTTTTTAAGCCTTCAATAAAAAATGGAGTTCTCTTAGTAAGAGAACCCCATTTTGCTGCAAAGATAGCTATAATTCCTTAATACAGAAATTTCCGCATTAAAAAAGTATCCCAAAGTATGCTTATAAATGACAATCGTTTGCAAAAATACTATGAAAGACGATATCTATAGGTCACTCTATCAGGCATTTAAGTAAACTTGGGGTTCTCTTACTAAGAGAACCCCAACAAAAAAAGAAAATTGATGGCTTATTCGAGCCTCATTTTTTAGAAGAATAATTTAATTATGATGTTTTGATGGAAATAAAAAGTCCTATAGAGCTTGCAACCGAAGCACTCTCTTATAATAATCAAAACATAGCGAGCGAAGCGCCTAAGTTACTGCTCTGCAGTTCAATCGCTTCCGTCTCAGACCAGGGGTCAAATAAGGGAGTCACGCCATTGGCGGGAATAGGGAAGGAACATCCTGAACTCAATTGGTACTATCTGTATCTGCCTAACAAAGAATTGAAGCGCTATATTGGCGTTTTTAGTGGCAGGAAGTCCGTAAAACTTCGTAAGCCATCAGGTGAAGCAGAAGAAAGATACTTTTGTTTCAAAGTATTCTCCTATACCTCGACGGACCACAGGAAACGCTTCGAGCAATGCGCCTATACTAAAGAGGAATATACTGCCCGTCGTGATTCCGCCCGGGTAGTGAAAGAAGCCTTTGCCACCGGTTCCGCCCGGAAATTGAATGCTTTGACGGACGAGAAAGAAATCGAAGGCAACGGCTGGCTGTTTGTCTGCGCTCCTTTGGATCAGTTGGAACTTATTTTGTCTGCTATGTTTCCTCGCCAGTATTTGGTGACGGACTATAACACGCACCGTGCGGTGGTAATCCCTCAAAGCCAGATGGAGGAATTTATCTATTTGTACGAATCCATGCCTTATAATATCGAGTTGATGAACCGTCCTTTGGAGGATTATCTTCAGAAGAAACAACGCATCCGGATTACCGGTGGCATCTTCAGGGGGAAGGAAGGATGCATCATGCGTTTGCATCGGAATACAAGGCTGGTGTTTGCTTTTGGGAATATGACGGTGGCTGTGAGTTATCTTCACGCTTTTCCGTTTGAGAAGGTGGAGTGACAAGCCGTTTCTTCTTTGATTAAAAAGAGTTGTATGGCTTTGTGAAAATTCATGTTTACTTGGTCTATACTTTGTGAAGTATTGTCTTATAAAATAAAATTAGAATAATGGTAATAAGTGCGTTACTGAAAGGTGAATTTATCACAGTAGATAATCATCATGAAAACCTTCCGTTTGAGTGGGATAGTAAACAAGATATACATTTAGATAAAAAGAGCAAAACGAAATATAATGGAAAACCTGTAACTGTATCTGTTAAGGTTTCACTAAATACAGACAGGGGGATAAATATAGTTCCAGATAAACATTTAAGTGATAAAAATCAAAGGAGTGTCAGGGAAAAGATGGAGCAAGAGTTGCGAGAGGCATTTGAAGACCCTAAAAATAGGGAAAGGGTGAAGCTTTTTGTCAGAGATACTCTCCACTTTATTGTTGATATTAGCGGTAGAAAAGATCCAAAAGAAGAATATGTAAGAGATGCATTTAATCGCATTATGAGATTTTTCGGGCTGGCAGAGCCGACAGGTGAACTATTAGTAAATGAAGCCAATGATTATTTTCAGAAATACAAGATTGGAAATCATTTTTTTTATATAGCATCAGAGTCGAATACTATTGAGATGAGTGAGTTTGATAAGGAAGGAAAGCGAAAATATGTTGATAAGGGATTTCATTTATAATATTGGATGTTTAGATTTTATGTATACATTGGCTTTTTTATTAATATGCATTTAATGACATATATGGTAACTATTTGATATGGCTCATCAGTAATAAGGTAAGCGTCTAATCCTTTTTAAGTCGGTTAATAGTATAGCCTTACCTTTACATTATAATTAATAAATTTTTAAATTATGATAATGAGTGCCATGAAGTTTCCCTTTTATATAGGGAAGCTATCTTTTAAAGGAACTTTTCCTTGTGTCCTATTAAAACATTATGAACCAATCAACTAATAATAAACGTATCGCTAAAAATACCATATTCCTTTATTTGCGTCAAATACTGATCATGGCGGTCAGTCTGTACACTGTGCGGGTGACATTAGAGGTATTAGGTGAAGAAGATTATGGAATATACAATGCTGTTGGTGGCTTTGTAGCTATGTTTAGTATCCTTTCTGGAGCCATGTCAATAGCAATTGCGCGCTTTATCACTTATGAGAAGGGGCAACCGAATGTTACCACTTTTCGTGTACAACAGATATTTTCCGCTTCCTTGCTCATTCAGGTTGGCATGGGAATTGCTGTCTGCTTGCTGATAAGCACATTTGGAGTCTGGTTTATAGAGAACAAAATGGTGATACCGTTTGAAAGACTTGACGTTGCGTTTTATGTGCTATGGTTCTCTGCATTGGCTTTTTTCATTAACCTGTTGAGTGTTCCATATAATGCTTTGATTATAGCCAACGAGCAGATGAAAGCGTTTGCCTATATCAGCATTGTGGAGGCTGTGTTGAAATTGGCTGTGGTAGGTCTGCTGATTATCATCCCACTTGATAAATTGTGGCTGTATGCTCTCTTCATGGTGGTGGTTGCCTTGATTCAGCGCAGCATATATGCCATTTATTGCAAGCGGCATTTTACAGAATGTCGTTTTGTAATGGCTTTTGATAAAAAACTACTATTCCGAATGTTTGCTTTTTCCGGATGGGCTTTTTTAGGCAATGGAGTGATTGTCTTGAAAGACCTGGGTAGTAATGTGCTTTTGAACTTGTTCGGTGGCCCGGTGGTGAATGCCGCGCAGGGGATTGCAATGAGGGTGAATACTTCCGTGTACAGTTTTGTGGCCAACTTCATGCAAGCTTCAAATCCGCAGATTACCAAAAATTATGCGGCTGGGAACTTGGATGAGATGCATACTCTTATTATTCGAAGCGGAAAGTTCGGCTTTTTCATTCTGCTGATAGTCCTGCTTCCGCTATGCGTGGATATAAACTATGTATTGGGATTATGGCTTTCCGATGTACCTGCCCATACAGCTAATTTCATCGTACTTGTTCTTTTGTATTCACTTGTTGATTGCTGGGTGAATCCGCTTTGTACAGGTGTTTTGGCGCAGGGGAATATAAAATCTTATGAAATCGTGCTTACTTTCATTTATCTGGTAAATTTTATTGCATCATACGTGTGCCTGAGGGATGGCTTGCCCGTAGAAACAGTCTTTGTGCTTAATATTGTATTTAAGGTATGCGTGCTTTTTGCGTTGTTATTGCACTCGCGTTCAAAATACGGTTTATCCATCGTCCGCTTCTTTAAAAGTTGCCTTATTCCGTCACTTGTCGTATTCTCCGTTTCTGCACTTTTCGTTTTTGCTCTGCTGGGAAAAGAGGCGTCAGATTTCGGACTATTTTTTATGAGGACATTGGTGATAACGGTTTTTACCAGTGTAACCGTATATGCACTGGGTATGACGCGGACAGAAAGGTTTTACATCAAAAAAATATTGAAAGAGAAATGGCACGGGATTTACAGCCAGATCCAGAGATGATATTTATAAATAAAAACTATCACAACAATGGCTAAAACGATTGAAATAGTAAAGGTGTCCACAACAGGTGATACCATACGGTATGAATTGTGGGATAATACGGGACTGGGCCTTTTAAAAAAACAGAAGGTTGAAGCATGGGTGAAATTCCATAATGTGGAATGTTTTGGATTTTCGGCAAAAGGATTGCCCGAATCTATATTGGTACTGCCTATAACGCTTTATCTGCTTCCCGTAACATGGTTTTACGGTGTGGAACTTGTTGTACCATCGATAGACAAGAGGTTGTATGAGAGACTTCCCCAAATCTACAATTCCTATTCTAAAATCTATGGACCTTTTAAGGAAGAATGGCATGGCAAAGTGACGGCCAAAACAATAGTTGAGAATAAGATTCCTGAAAGTCGATTCGATAATGTTATCTTTTTTTCAGGGGGTATTGATGCGGTACATGCCGGAATAAACAATCTTGGAAAAAGTAATGTCCTCGTAACTGTGCCTAGCATAGAAGGTCCGGAGTCTTCATCAAAAGAAATTTCCGGGCAGCATTTCCTTGTGGCAAAATCGCGTCTCATACGTGAGTTCTCGGCTGTTTCTGGAAGTGACTGGCTTATGGTTACGAATAATTTTCGTATGGATATATTCGATGATTCAAAAATACAGCATGACTTGAGGCATATTTTTGCACTCAACAGTGCGGCATTTCTGGCAGACGGTTGGTTTGGTATAAAATATTTGGGTAACCTACTTTCTTCCGCACCATTCGCTTATGCCATGGGCATACCTACTCTTATTATGGGAAGCACTTTTGAACCCATTGAAAATCAACCGTTAGTCAATCAGGATGGGGCTAATCCAGAACTGTCCGATGTGATAAAGTTTGCCGGGATATCCTTTGCCGGGCAGGACGGGCAATATATGCGTCGTTCCCAAAAAATGAAAAATATAGCTGCGTGGTGTGCGGCTCATGGTAAGAAAATTGAAATATGGGCTTGTTGTAAAGACAATGCCGAGCAATGTTGTATGTGCCATAAATGTATGAGAACATTGCTCAACATCCTTTGTGTGAAAGAAAAACCTGTTGATTGGGGATTTGTAAACTTTGATGAAAAGAAGTTTTCGCACCTTGTCCGTTTCTACCGCTATTACGAGAATAATCCATGTTGGATTTGGGACATCATAGATTCGATTGACGATGACACGGTTTACCCGTATTGTGACAAGTTGCTGCATTGGCTCAAAAAAACAGGTTACAAGAGATATTTCAAAAGGGTCCGGAAAATGAAAGTTATTCGGAAATGGTTAAGGATAGTCAAGGTTCACAAATATCCGCACTATGTGAAAGTGATGTTTTCAAAGCTTGCTGGTAAGAAGCTTGAATGAAATCTCTTGTTGTTTTATTCATTGAGTTGATATTCTCAAATCGTTGTATAAGGGTATTCAATCCGATAATGTCGATTTTTTCAAATTGATGTATTGATGAATAGATTTTGTCACTTGAATTTTTAAAGTATATCAACATACGAAGATTATGGAACTGAAGAAATATATAAAGAGAGTAGGACGTTATCTGTTGACAGGATTACCTGTGCAACACGTTACAGCAAATATTGTTACTTTGCCACCGAATAAATTACTCTGTGGACGGACGGCTTTTATCACTGGTGGCACGAGTGGCATTGGGTATACTATAGCCGAAGTGTTTCTTAGGAGTGGGGCGTCAGTTTGTATCACGGGACGCGATGAAGCAAGATTGGTTGCTTCAATTCATAAATTGAAGAACCAATGCTCAATAGATATGGATAATGAAATTCATTTTCTTTTACTTGACAACCGTGATGTCCAGTCTTTTTCCGAAAGGTTAAAAGAAGCTGAGCATATTTGTGGAAAGATCGACATTTTGGTAAACAATGCGGGTTTGCTTGGAGGAGATATATCCACCGCTACAGAGGAAGAGTATGATGCTGTATTAGATACTAATCTGAAAGGTACTTTTTTCCTTTCGCAAATGGTAGCAAGGAACATGAAGCAAAATAAGATAAAAGGTAATATTTTGAATATTGCTTCTTCTTCGTCTTTCCGACCGGCTGCATCGGCTTATACCCTATCGAAATGGGGCTTGCGAGGATTGACACTGGGACTTGCCAAATCGTTCGCACCTTACGGCATTGTGGTGAATGGCATTGCTCCCGGACCAACAGTCACTCCTATGATTTTGAAAGATGTAAGTAGTAACCTTTTATTCGAGGGAAATCCATTGGGTCGTTATGCTTTGCCTGAGGAAATAGCCAACATGGCTGTCTTCTTGGTTAGTGACATGGGAAGGACAGTGGTAGGAGACATTGTTTGCATGACGGGTGGAGCGGGACTGATTACGTTTGATGATGTGAATTATAACTTTTAAAGAATTAGATTGGAAAATGGAACAATACTATACTGATGAGCGTAATGTGCAGATACTCATAGCTCTCCTTAAAGCACATGGCATAAAACAGGTGATCGCTTCTCCCGGGTCGGCTAATGTCACTTTCGTAGGGAGTTTACAACAGGACCCTTGGTTTGAAATGTACAGTTGTGTGGATGAACGTTCCGCTGCCTACATGGCTTGTGGCATGACTGCTGAAAGCGGAGAACCGGTAGTGTTAAGTTGTACGGGAGCAACGGCATCGCGTAATTATTTCCCAGCACTTACAGAAGCTTTCTACCGTAAATTGCCCATATTGGCGGTCACTTCCACACAAGAAGAGTCCAAGATTGGTCACCTTATTCCGCAAGTCATTGACCGACATCAGCAACCTTCTGACATCGTGAAATGCAGTGAACATTTGCAAACGGTCAAAGATGAGGATGATGAATGGAATGTAACGTTAAAAGCCAACCGTGCGATTTTGGAACTTGACCACCACGGAAGAGGGCCTGTCCACATTAATCTGACAACCCGTTATAGCCATAACTTTTCCATAAGAGAATTGCCATCCGTGAAGGTTATTCATCGTTATTTGCCTCATGGTAAACTTCCACCAATCCATAAAAGAAAGACTGCTGTTTATATTGGGTCGCATTCGAAATGGAAGCCTGAGGATGCGGCTTTGTTGGAGGCGTTTTGCCACGCATACAATGCAGTCGCGTTTTGTGATGCTACTGCCAATTATCATGGAAAGTATTGTGTAAATTATAATTTACCTGCTTGCCAAAGCATAGCAGACACTAATAAAAATCCTGATTTACTGATACACATCGGGGATATGTCGGATGAGGCAGGAATGGTAGGAACCCCTAAAGAAGTATGGAGGGTTTGTCAGGACGGAAAATTGTCTGATAGATATGGAAAGCTAAGCGCTGTTTTCGAAATGTCTGAAGGAGATTTTTGGAGCCACTATGTGGCAATGGCCAAAGAAGAAAATGGAGATGATTCCTATCTTATGTCATGTTTGAATATGGAGAAGCGGATTTTGGGTAAATTGCCGGAACTTCCTTTCTCTCATATCTATGTGGCTTCTCGGCTACACGACAAGATACCTGAAAATTCAGTTATGCATTTGGGTATATTAAGCCCCTTGCGTTCATGGAGTTATTTCAGATTTCATCCCACGGTGGATATTTATTGCAACCAGGGTGGATTTGGTATCGATGGTAACCTCTCTTCTTTGATAGGTGCTTCTTTGATTCATCCTGAGAAACTTTATTTTGGAGTAGTCGGCGACTTGTCTTTCTTTTACGACATTAATTCGCTTGGCAACCGTCATATTGGGAACAACCTGCGGGTTTTGTTGATTAACAATTCTCTTGGGGCAGAATTTCTGTTGTTCAAGCAAACAAACATCATTACTTGTGTGAATGACATAGAGTCTTATATTTCAGCGGAAAACCATTTCGGTAACCAATCATCTGTATTAGTCCGCCATTATGCGGAGGATTTGGGATTCGAGTACTTGTCTGCGTCTAGTAAGGAAGAGTTTGATAAGGTTTATCCTCGTTTCGTTACTCCCGAATTAGCAGAAAAATCGATGATTTTTGAGGTCTTTACCCATGTGAAAGATGAGAATGATGCGTTAAAGAGAATGTGGAATATCGAAATAGATAAAAGTTTGAAAGGAACAGCTAAGAAAGTTGTTAAATTCCTGTTTGGACACGAGGGGATGAACACAATAAAATCCATATTAAAGAAATGATATTGGTATGAGTCCTCAATTTAGAATTTCATATTTAAATATATACTTTCGTTTTGAATCAAAGACCAATAGTATAATCATCTAGCGAAACAACTCACTTTATTATGGTAATAATAGCCATTAGGAGCTATAGAGAAGGTAAAGGATTGAGTGGTTTGAATGTTTTAATAATAAAGTCATGAATATTTTAATGATAAATCAACCTCTAAACAATCGTGGGGACGAATCGGCTCATAAAGCTTTGTTGAGAGCTGTTTGCAAGGAAAAGAAGAATGTACGTGTGACAGTATTGTTCATTGGTGCAAATCCTGACAGCATACACCAGTTTGATGTTCATTTACCACAAGTGACCTATGTCAATCTTTCTGAAATGAGAGGAATGGGATGTTTGTCCAAATTGGGTATGATTTACAATGTACGTTGGATTTGGCATTTACATCCGATGATTTTCAATATAATGAAGTTATATAAGGAATCGGATGTGGTGTTGTGTGCACCTGGAGGCATTTGTATGGGAGGGTTTCAGAACTGGTGGCATCTGTTTATGTTACAACTTGCTAAATATATAGGAAAACCTTTGGTTTATTATGGGCGTTCGTTTGGCCCTTTTCCTGTTGTAACACGAAGTAATCGGCAGTTTAAAAAATTAAGTGTTGAAATGTTACATTATTTTTCTTTTTTATCTATCCGTGACAAGAAGTCTGAGTCCTTGGCACAGGAGTTGGGCATTCGGTATGTAGCTACAGTAGATTCTGCATTTTTGGATTCTCCCAAGCTGGAATTACCTGATGAAATACTTAGTTTTATAGGTCACAAACCTTATGTAGTATTTGTACCCAATCAACTTAATTGGCATTATGCTTATCGGCATGTTTCTGATGACTCTTTGTTGACATTTTATTCTAGCATTATTGACTTATTGATTAAACGTTATCCCGGTCACAATATTGTCATGTTACCGCAACTTTTTAATGCTGGTGGCTGGTGTGATTATTTGTTCTTCGAAAAAATTAAGGGTCGGAATCCTAATGCTCCATTAGTGTCTATTAGTGATAAATACAATTCAGATGTTCAGCAAACAGTTATTGCTGGTGCACAGAGTGTAATAGGTGCCCGTTATCATTCTATTGTATTTGCTATTAATAATGGTGTGCCATTTATATCTCTTAGTTACGAGCATAAAATGTCCGGTTTATTGTGCTCGTTAGGAGGGGAAGAAATGATGGTGGACATAGTAGATACTTTTATTTCTTCTGAAAATATGCAAGCGACTATTGAATTGATTCGGAGTAAATTAAATGTTATTTGCTTAGATCAGAAACTTAGATTTAAGGCACAAAATATGGCTCAGAACTGTTTTGATAAGTTTGTCAGGAGTATCTTTTCAATCTGCGGCTAGATATAATTGGGTAGATGACATGTCGATAGTTAATAGACAGCCGTTTTTTACGTTCAGTATATAGGTACTTTTTCGGGGGCTGACATTTTATGCTTTATATATGGATATTTTTAATGTAATTATTCTGATACTTTTTGCTGAGGTCATATTTTTCCCTATCAACAAAGGGTATTCTTTGGCTGCTGTAATAGTTATACTACTTTTAGTACCAGGTATTTTGAAGTTTAATATAGGTGTGAATTTAAATGTGTTCAATTTAAGCATATTCATCTTTTGTGCTCTTTTATTTTTTTATAGCAGGCATCAACAAGTACAATTCCGAGGAATTTTCCAGATAATAAAAGGGTATTGGGGCTATGTTGTTGTCTGTGCATTTTTAGCATCATTTGGTGAAATTTCTATTGGAGAGTATCTGAAGAACATGCTATTGTTTTCTGTAGAATATACGATGTTTGCCTATGCTATGTGTTATATAAGCTTGGATGATAAGGCAATTAAGATCATAGATATATCATTAATAGTCTGTGCTTTTATAATTATTGCTTATGGGCTATTTAATTATTTCACATTTTTCAATCCATATATTGCTTATATCAGTTTGTTAACGGATAATTTTGATATGGCAAATGTTTTTCAAGAAGAAAGCCGTGGTTTAATTGCAGGGCGAATATCCAGCACTTTTATTCACCCGTTACAGTTGGGACAAGCTTCATTATTACTTTTTTGTTATGCACTACATCAATTTGAGCATCGTTCTCGGTTATTTATATATTGGCCGTTGGTTGTTGGCTTGATGTTGATGTGCGTGTTTTGTGGATCACGTTCTGCATTAGTGCCAATGTTGCTAGCTATTGCAATATATGTAGTGTATTGTAAAAGAACTTCTTATATCGTGTTATCTGTTTTAGTAGGCATTGTTTTGGCGCTTTTTTGTTATCCGATGCTTTCAAAAGAAACTAAGGATACAGTGGAAGGTTTTGTGTTGTTTTGGAATGATAAAGCGGCTGCTAAGGCTGAAATGCATGGTAGTTCTCTAGGTGGACGTACAGAACAGCTGACCTATGCATTCCAAGTGATTGATAACAGGCTGTTAATGGGATATGGTGAAGGGCACGTACGCAATTATGGAGAGACTCATTCAGGTATGTTGGGTTATGAAAGTGTAGTT
Organism: Phocaeicola sartorii JCM 17136 = DSM 21941; assembly: GCF_054653615.1. Classification (NCBI taxonomy): domain Bacteria; kingdom Pseudomonadati; phylum Bacteroidota; class Bacteroidia; order Bacteroidales; family Bacteroidaceae; genus Phocaeicola; species Phocaeicola sartorii. The sequence continues at coordinate 2,685,294 of NZ_BAAIFW010000005.1, read as the reverse complement.
TTAGAGGAACTTGTAGATGGTGGAATTTTGGGTACTGTGTTCTTCTTTATTTTCTATATCGGTTTATACAAGGGACTGTTGAGAAAGTGTATAAATAAAGAAGAGAAGGGACGCGCTCATACCTTGTGCGTTCCATTTCTTTTTAGCATTTGTTTGACAGGGATATCTTATTCATTTTTTACCTTGTATATGATATTTTATTTTCTTACTTTATATAATATAATCAATGGCAGAGAACAGCGATTTTACATTGAAAGTAACAGCACTTATCATTCTTAATTACAATAATTATAAGGATACTCTCAACTGTATTAGGAGTGTTGAACATTATAATACTGCTCCTGTTAAATTGGTCGTGGTAGATAATGGGTCTACACATCGTGATGAGGTCATGAATTTGAAACAATATGTAGAGAGGAGGTATGCAGGGCGTAATTTGCGACTCAATGACGAAGAGTTGTCAGTAAAAGTTAGTTCTTCATCGGTAACCTTGCCTTATATTACATTTATTGAAAGTTCATCTAATGATGGATATGCACGTGGTAACAATAAAGCCTTGCATCTTTTGGAGAAGGATGCGGATGTACAGTATGTGATGATTCTTAATAATGATGTACTTTTCATACAGGATATAATTCCTGCGTTGGTAGCTTTTGTGGAGAACCATGAGGATGCCGCATTGGTCAGTCCCCTTTTATATAAGAAGGACATGGAGGAGATTGATGTCAATTGCGCGCGATTTGACACTTCCTATAAAGCAGAATTGGTAGAAAACTTTTTTCATTATTGTTATAAGGCTATAGGGACTGATAATCCTTTTGTGGAAAAACGTTATATTATTAAGAAAGGGACACTTCTTACTAAAGTGATTCCTATTGAACTACCTTCTGGTTCGTGCATGTTTATACGTAAACAATTATTTGCTGACTTGCGTTTTTTCGACCCCTACACTTTTTTGTACTTTGAAGAGAATATACTTTGGCAAAAAGTAAAATCCATAGGCAAGCGGAATTATCTTCTTACAGATTTAAAATGTATTCACTTGGGGGCATCTACTACTTCTTTTTCACCAAGTTTGTTCATTCTGGATCATAATTATAGAAGTGCCCGTTATTATATGAAGAATTATATGGGGGTGTCTAAACCTGCTTATTGGCTTTATTGCTTTTCGGTTGTAGTGTCAAAGTTTTTGCTTCGATTGCAAAAAGCGATTATGCATAAAAAATAATATTTATTTTCTAAAAAATGAAAGTAACCCATATCTTCTGGAGCCTCGGCTTCGGTGGCATCGAGACCATGCTTGTCAATATTGCCAACGAGCAAGCCAAAGCAGGGGCTGAAGTGAGCATCATTATTATTAATGACTGGCTGGAAAAGTCGCTTGTAGACACACTCTCATTGCGTGTTAGACTCGTTTGTCTCAACCGCAAGCTGCACTCGCGTTCACTGAGTTTCATATATCAGTTGAACCGTGTTCTAGACCGGTTATCTCCTGATGTGATTCACCTGCATTGTAGCGAATTAATCCGGTTGCTGTGCAATAAGCAAAGTCGTGTAGCGTGTTCCACGCTACACGACTTACCAATAGGATCGGTAAGGCATGGGCGTCTGATGAACCTTGTGCCCTTTGCCCACATGGTACTCGCCAGATCGAGCAATGTGGTGAACATCGACGAAGTGCCGCTAGTATTCTCTATCAGCAATGCTGTGCAGCAGGCACTGCATGATAATTATGGTGTGGAGAGCACGGTGGTATGCAACGGTATCGTGACCTCCCGTTTTGTCTCACGTCCTAAGACCATGCCCGGCAGACAGTTGCGCATCGTCATGGTGAGCCGTCTAGAACACGACAAGAAGGGGCAGGACTTGCTCATCCGTGCAGTGGCAGCGTTGCAAGGAACTGTTACGGTGGACTTTATCGGTATCGGCTCCAGCATGGAATATCTAAAACAGCTTACTGCCGAATTGCATGCTGAAACGTATGTACGTTTTCTGGGCAAGCAGACGCAGGGCTACGTGGCAACGCATCTGGCTGACTACGACCTCTTTGTGCAGCCATCCCGTTGGGAAGGTTTCGGTCTGACAGTTGCGGAGGCTATGGCGGCAGGCGTACCTGTATTGGTCAGCGAGGGGCAAGGCCCTGCCGAGGTGATACAGGGCAACCGCTATGGCTGGGTTTTTGCCAATGGAGATGCCGACGACTTGCAGCGGCAGATAGTCTTTATCAAGGAACATTATGGCGAAGCGATGACGAAGGCCGATGAAGCGAAGGATTATGTGAGGAATACGTATGATGTGAGTGTCACGGCACGGGCCTACTTGCAGAATTATGAGATTCTAAAAAAATAAAAGTATATTGAATGAATTTCATATAATATGTGTTGTATGAATATCCTCAATATGTCATCTATAATGAATATGCACACATGAATAGAATTAGATACTTTTTTCGCATACACTTAAAAGGAATAACTCGTATTTACCGGTTGTTTCGTAGAATAATGCGTAATGCTTTCTATGTGAGATTAATGGGAATTGGAAAAGTTAAAAAAATTGACACTTTTTTCTTCGTAATAGATCCTCGCTTTAATCATCCCGGGCTTGCTGACCGTATGAAGGCAATAATCGCATGTTATAATGAAGCAAAGAAAAATGGGTTGCATTTCAAGATTGTATTCAAGCAACCTTTTGTGCTGGAGGATTATTTACATCCGACAAGCATAGATAATGATTGGGTGGCCGATTTTAGAGATTTGGAATATTCCTTCTTTAAAACCCGGTTTGTGAATGAGAAACGAGGGTGGCATTTGTCGGCAACGTCTGGGTGTCAATATCATTGCTATAATTATACGGGCGATATTATTCCTGAGATATTTGAGAATACGGGATATAAATGGCATGAACTCTACCATGAGTTGTTTACACCCAACGAGGAAATTGTACGGGCCATCCATGACACGGGGATGCCTCCCCAAAGCTATTGCGCCATACACCTGCGATTTGTGAATGCTTTGGAAGATTTTGAAGAAGGACATTATAATAGACTCTCAACGGAAAGTGAAAAGCAACTCCTTATAGAACGATGTAAAGCTGGTATTCGAAAGATAATTGCCTGCAATCCTCACAAAAAGATGCTGGTGTTTTCAGACAGCAAAATATTTCTACATTCATTAGATGATCTGCCTGTGGAAACGCTCAATCCTGATACCATCGGTCATATTTGTTTTAATAATAATCATGAGCAGGTGTTGAAGGCTTTCCTCGATCAATATATGATTTCGCTAGCAAGTAAAGTTTATATGATCACTGCACCAGAGATGTATTCTAGTTCTTGTTTTTCTTTGTGTGGCGCTAGAATTGGCGGTGTGGAGTTTGAACATATGATTGTATAGGGTTTAAATTCTTCTCTGAAAAGAAATAACCCTTTTTATTAGGATTTAAACGATGAATCATGGAACAGCAGCAGTTGAAGAGATGCCCGATAGGGATACAGACTTTTGAGAAAGTCATAGAGGGGAACTACCTTTATATAGATAAGACGGAATATATTTACCGTATGGCATACGGTGCTTCCAATTATTATTTCCTGAGCCGTCCCCGCCGGTTCGGTAAATCGTTGCTGGTTTCCACGCTGCATAGCTATTTTTCCGGGAAGAAAGAACTCTTCAAAGGGCTTGCCATAGAAAAGCTGGAAAACGAATGGACGGAATATCCGGTGCTGCATTTTGACATGAGCCGGGCCAAGCATGTGGACAAGGAGAAACTGAATGAGTATCTGGTCTGGCAGTTGCGGGGATATAATGAAAAATATGGCCTGACGAAAAACAATGATGCGGAGGTTAACATCCAGTTGGCGGATCTGATAAAGCGTGCCTGTGAACAGACGGGCCGCCAGGTGGTAGTCCTCATTGACGAGTATGACGCGCCCTTGCTGGATGTGATGCACGAGGAAGAGAACCTCCCCGCACTTCGTAATGTGATGCATAATTTTTACAGTCCGCTGAAGGGGTGTGACCCTTATCTGCGCTTTGTGTTCCTGACCGGCGTCACCAAGTTCGCGCAGCTCAGCATGTCCGGCACTTTGAACAATATCTCGAATGTCAGTATGTTGAAACCATACGCTGCCATTTGTGGCATTACTCAGGAGGAAATGCTGGAACAGATGGCCGGACATATAGAACACCTGGCCATATCACAGGAGATGAGCAAAGAAGATATCCTGCTGAAATTGAAAGAGAAATATGACGGTTATCATTTCACTTGGCCTTCGCCCGATATTTATAACCCGTTCAGCCTGCTGAATGCCTTGGAAAGAAGGAAGATAGACAACTATTGGTTTGGCAGCGGCGCGCCCACCTATCTGATAGAGATGCTGCGCAAGTTCCACGTCCTTCCCTCTGAAGTGGGGCACAGTATGCAGGCCATGGCTGCCAGTTTTGATGCCCCTACCGAGCGGATGACAACTATTGTGCCTCTGCTCTATCAGAGCGGCTATATCACGATAAAGGACTATGACAAGCTGACGGAGCTTTATACGCTGGATATCCCGAACCGTGAAATAAGGGTGGGGCTGATGCAAAGCCTGTTGCCGAACTAGCGGAAACCCACAACATTGAAAAGTGGGTGGTGGAGGAATGAAAAGCAAGAATGAAAAACAAGCAAGAAATTAGAACAAAAGGCTAAGACGGAACGCTACTTGTCCGCCTTAGCCTTTCAATAAAAATAAATTTACTTTTCCAAAAATCCGTATTCACTTTCCGTATCAAAACACGGGCACGCCTTCGGAATGCTTCCCGGCATGTCCCGGTGTCCTCGGATCTTCGCGTCCGGAAAGAGTTTCCTGAGCTTCATCAGCAACAACAGCAGCTGTTCACATTGTTCCTGCGTGCGTGTGTCGGCCGGATGCCCTTCCGCATCCAGACCGCCCTCGTAACAGATACCGATGGAGCAACGGTTCCACGGGCGGCAGTGCGCGCCCACTTCCTTCAACTTGCGGTGCTGGGTGACGATGCCCGAGCGGCGGATGTAGAAATGATATCCGATGGTGCGGAACTTGCGCCGGCGGTGGCAACGCAGCAGGTCCTCTACGGTGAAGTCCCGGTTCTCGCGGGTGGCGGAGCAGTGTATGATGATATATTTCACTTTCTGCATATACGGCCCGTCCTCTACGCTTTTCAGCAGTTCTCGTTCGCTCGCCACTTCCTCATCGGCGGTGAGCAGGGGAAAGGATTCCTCTATCATAGGCCAAGAGGAAAGGTTGTGCAGCTGGTGATTCCCAGTGCGGTGAGGGCGGCGATTGCCGCCTGAATGATGGCCTGAATAACCTTCTGCCAGGTGATTTTATTATTTTCGCTCATTATTCTTTAAATTTTAGTTTTCCATAAGAGTTCGGGAAATTACTGGGACGGACTACATGTCCGTCCCAGTCGGGTCACACCTGTTCTTCGGTGGGCTGGTCGGCTTCGTTTCCTCCTCCTTCTCCTCCCGTCAGGTCTACGGTGGTTTCGCCTGCCTTGATGCTCTTCAACAGGATCTTGGCTGCACGGCGCGAGGGGACGAGGTTGAACACGGCATTGTCCAGAAGGTTGCGGAAGCGGTCGCCCGGTGACCAGTTCACGTTGAGCTGTTCGATGTGGATGGCGGGGTTGAAGGTCTCCAGGTTTTCCGCCCCTTGGCTCTGGATGCTGATGCTGAACACGCCCAGGTCGCCCATCTCGATGCGTTTTCCTTCCAGCAGCATTTCACGCATGCAGTCCACGGTCTGCATCAGCACGGCATAGATGTCTGCGCGGTTGTACTTGGATCCGTGGCTGGCGATGTGCTGGGCAAACTTGTCCAGCGTCAGGATGTTGGTGTACTGTGACTTGGCGTAGGCCTTTTTTGGCGCATCCTCGTCGATAGGGTTGCCAAGCATGGCAATACTGTAATTGATTGACATAATCGGTTTGTTTTTAATGGTTAAACACTCAGTCACTGCGCGGCTGTAGCGGACTGTCCGGAATATCCACCGGGCCTGCAGGTCTTGGAGAATGTGCTGAACAGACTTGGCTTGTCCGTTGAACAGACTTAACTTGTCCGTTGAACAGACTTAGCTTGTTCGTTGAACAGGCTTAGCTTGTTCGCTGAACAGGCCTAGTCTGTCCGCTGCATCTCCTTGACGTGTGCAAAGGTATCACCCCTCAAAATCGCAGTGTCCGTCTATGTCCGTTTATGTCCGTCTACGGAAAAATTTCTTTCGGAATGGGTCAGGATGCGGCGGATGGTTCGCCCAGATACTGGCGGATCAGGGTCACCTGCTTCCAGGTGAAGGTTCGGTTCCGGCTTTGGTAGCCGGTTCCGGTGAGGGCTTCGACCAGGGGTTGGCAACGGGCTATCCATCGTGTGAGGTGGCGCACGGCGGTGGCGGAAGTGGCATCGGGAAAATATTGCAGGGCGAGTTCTTGTTTGTTCATGGCTCTTGAATTGTTTCTTTTCTAAGTGACTCTTGAATTGTTTCTTTTGTAAATGCTTGAATATCAATTTCAGTGGAGGATATGGAGGGTTATTATATAACTTATATAAATAATATACTTATTATTCTTTCCTTTAAAGGAAGATACTTCTTATTCCCATATAATGGAAAGTTTGAAAAATATCCTCCATATCCTCCACCAAGTGTGTCAGAAGGGAAGTTCGGCACTCTCCTCGGAAGGCTTTCCGCCGGGGGGATCCGCCTGTTCCTCTCCGGATGGCAACAGCTGCTGTTCCGCCTCGGCCGGCAGCAAGTGCTGCACCTCCTCGGTGGTGCGCTCCACCACCACCCAATAGTTGGCGTTGGAGGCCTTTATCTGCCGGAAGCCCAGCTCGCGCATGGCACGGCCCACCTTCTGGAGGCTCAGCCGCAGCGAGGTGTTTCCGAAACGTCCGATGATCTGGCTGCTGGTGGTATAGACTCCCCGTTCCAGCCCCACGGGCTTGCGGTAGAAGGTCAGGATCAGCTCATACTCCGGACGGGGCACCTCAAACTGCTGCACATGGCCGCGCAACTGCTGTATCTCCTCATCGCTAAACCAGTAACGGAATTTTACGTCTTGATAGAGCGCGTACGTCTGGCTGTAGATGCCCTCGTAGGGGATGTCCGCCTCCCACGGGCTGTCTATGCCCTCCACCTCGAAGGGCAGCCAGCGGCGGTTTCCCGTGTCGTCGGTCAGGAACTGGAGGTTGTTTCCGGTGGCTACGAACGAGGCCACATGGGGCAGGTGCACCTTGTTGCGCCCGTATGCCCGGCGCTCGTCCACGTAGCGTTGCGTCACCATCGCCTTCAGCTGGTTCAGCTCCGAGGGAGGCATGGTGTCGATCTCCTCCAGGTTGATCACCAGGTTCTCGGTCATGGTGAACAGGTCGTCCTTGGTCATGCGGCTCGAATTGCTCTTCGTGGTGTAATATTCGGACAATGCGGGCGGCAGGATATGCTGCATGAACGAGGTCTTGTAACTTCCCTGCCGCCCTATCAGAGTGAGGATCACCTGGTTCACCACGGTCTCGTCCAGAGCCGCGGCAACCATGGACACCATCCACCGTTTCAGGATGTCGGCAAAGCGGACGGGAGCCTCGGAGAGGCCGTCCCGTCCCCGGCTTTTGTCCTGCTGCAACGGACTGTGCGGACTTTCCCTGACATGCACCATGGCGGCCAGCCGGCCGATGTAGTCGGTCTCTCCGTCCCAGGGCGGCAGACTGTCCAGATACTCTTTCAACGGATGATATTCCTTGACGAAATCACTTCCGAGCAGCGTGTGAAGCTCGTTCAGGTTGACCGCCATTCCATGGTGCTGCATGGCGCACCACAGGGAGTTCTCTATGTGGTCGGTGAGCCGCTGCCAGTGGCGGCAGCTGGAAGCTTCGGGACGCTCGGATTTCGCATTCGTATCGGAATCGGCATTCACATCGGTATCTACAATCAGTTGTGTCTCAATCTGATGGGTGAGCATGTTCATCCGGATCTTCATGTAGCCGTTGATAAACTCCTCCATCTCCTCCACGGTGGCCTTCTTATGAGAGGAGTCATTCTCTTTCTCCTTTTTCCGGACGGAACGGGGCAGGGGGACGGTGTTGAACTCCGTCGTGAGCGAGTAACAACTCTTTATAATGGGCAGCAGCTGCCCGCTCGGATAATCGGGAAAAGTCCGGAGCGCCCATGCCTCGGCGTCCGCCTGCGGAACACCGTAGCGGTTGGCATGATAGAAACAGCGGCTTACATAGTCGTTGTAGCTGCCCGGTGCGTATGCTATTCCTTCCTCCTCCAGCAGTGCACGGATAATCTTGTAGGCACGTTCCGCGGTCACGGTCACGGCAGTGCCGCGCTTCGGCTTCTCGCGGGGCTTCATTCCGCCGGTGCGGAAAGAGGCTGCTTCGGGGCGGAGCAGGGCTTCGGGGTCGTGGCAGAGGACCGACATGCGCGTGGCGTTCTTGCACTGTCCGTCAATCTCCACTCCGCACAGGCGGGCGTAATGGTCGTTGACCCACTCCCATACCATGCGGTAGTTGGCCTTGGCCACTCCGCCCTCCACGTGGCTGATGACCCGGATGCCGCATCCCGAGATGGTGGTGTACACCAGGAAGGAATGGATATCCTCCTTTACCAGAGCCAGGATGGCGGCGAAGCGCTCGGGGGGGATGCCGTCTATGTCCACCATGATAAATCCCGTGAATCCCTTGACATGGGCGTAGGTTCTCCCTCCCTCCAGCAGGACGGAGGGGATGAATGCCGGCTGTGCGTTCTTGAGGTTGCTCTTGGTGAGCTTCCATTGCTCCAGCTGCTGCGCGTCGCCTGTCGCCTCGATGGCGGGCAGCGTGGCCAGATGGGTGCGGTAATGACGGGTGGCGGCGGTATGGGTGTCGTCGGTTATCTCCTTGAAAAGAACCTGCCAGGTGGTGGGTTCGGGCCGGGTGTCGCGCAGGGAGTGGAAGCGAGACGGGTTGCTTGAATTGAAAAAATCTTTATTCATAATGTATAGCGTAGAATTTTGTGTCTGCAAAGTACAGGGTAAATTTTCAGGAGGACAATAGTGGTTTAAAATAATCACTCTATGATTTAAAATAATCGGGAATAATTAGAAAATAAGATAAAACAACAATGAAAAACGAGACTAAAGAATCTCAAAATACTGCGAGAGCAAGTGTTGTCATCAACATTCATGGTGGTAACAACCAAATACTGCCTAATGCTATAGAGGTAGTGCAAAATTTTTATGGTGCTGAGTTCGCCCATGTGAGAAAACAGAACAAGGGTATGGAGGAGAAAGACGAGGATGAGGCAGTGCGTGTTGCCCGTGGCACGTTGTGCATTTACTACTCTGATGACTGGGAACTGGATGATATCATCCGCCGCATAGCTGATTGCCGCAGTGCGTCGGACCTGGCGAACCTGGTGGTGAATGATATGTATAAGCATACCATCCTTAGTGCCGAACGTATGGTAAGCAAGGATTTCATAGAGGCGCTCCAGCAGTTCCTGACGTTCAAGTCGGGGACGTCCACGGGGAATATTCGTACGCAGATAAATAATGTGAGGAGAGAATGAGATAATGCATAGAGAGCGGGAGAGATCGATGGAAAAACTGGCGGAGTTGTGCGAATGTCAGATGTGAGAATTGATCGATATTCTTTACCCTTAAAGTGTATAACAAAATAACTTAATCAGGCTTTGCAGCCTTGAAAATCTTGCAGGTCATATAATTAATGTTGATATATGAAAATCTTACTGGCTAATAAATTCTATTACCGCCGGGGCGGTGACTGTGTCCATACACTCAACTTGGAGCAACTGCTCAAAGCGCACGGTCACGAAGTGGCTGTGTTTGCCATGGACTACCCTGAAAATCTGGAAACTCAATGGAGCAAGTATTTTCCTTCTGAGGTGAAGTTCAAACTCGGAACGGGCATGATTGAAGCACTGATGAGACCGTTTGGCACGCGGGAGGTACAGCGGAAGTTCAATGCGCTGCTCGATGATTTCCATCCGGATGTGGTACATCTCAACAACATCCATTCGCAACTTTCGCCGGTCATTGCAGAGATGGCGCACGAAAGAGGTATAAAGGTGGTGTGGACCCTGCACGACTATAAATTGCTGTGCCCTCGATACGATTGTTTGCGAAATGGGGAAACGGTATGTGAATCCTGCTTTGCAGACAAGCACAAGGTGTTGGAATATAAATGCATGAAAAACTCGAAAGTAGCAAGTTTCCTCTCTTATGGTGAGGCAATGAAATGGCACCGGGAGCGCTTGGAGAACTGCACGGACGCTTTCGTCTGTCCTTCACAATTTATGCGCGACAAGATGAAGCAGGGTGGATTTGCTACTGCAAAGTTGCACACATTGTGCAATTTTATCGATGTAGCCCCATGTGTGGCCGATGATTACAGTCAACGTGATGATTATTATTGCTTTATCGGCCGCCTTTCGCACGAGAAAGGTGCCAAGACTCTGATTGAAGCGGCCAATGCGTTGCCGCAACATAAACTGGTGGTTATTGGGGGAGGGCCTTTGGAAGACGAGTTGAAGTCTATGGCAGGCAAGCACATTGAGCTGGCAGGCTTTAAACAGTGGAGCGAAATCAAGCGCTTGGTGGGCAAAGCCCGTTTCTCGGTCATCCCATCGGAATGGTACGAGAACAATCCGCTTTCGGTGATAGAAGCTCAGTGCTTGGGTACTCCGGTGCTGGGTGCCCGGATTGGAGGTATCCCTGAATTGATATCAGAGGAAACGGGCATGACTTTCGAAAGCCGCCATACGGCCGACTTAAAGAAAAAAATTGAAGCGATGTACGGTCGGACTTTCAACAATGCTAAGATTGCTGTCGCTTCACATAAGCGTTATAATGCGGAAAGGTATTATAATGAAATAATCACAGTGTATAAAATGTAAAAATATTATAATATTTATGGCTTATCAAAAAACTGTTCCTATTCCTACGGACGCAAGTATCATCCTGACTTATCGTTGTCCCATGAAGTGCAAGATGTGCAACATCTGGTTTAATCCCACCAACAAAAGCGAAGAGATAAAAGCGAGTGATTTGAGAACACTGCCTAAGTTGAAGTTTATCAACCTGACGGGTGGCGAACCTTTCGTCCGCGAGGATTTGGCGGAGATTGTGGAGGAATGCTACCGGCATACCGACCGTATTGTCATTTCGACCAGCGGATGGTTTGAGGATCGTGTGGTGGCGCTGGCAAAGAAGTTTCCAAATATCGGCATCCGCATCTCTATCGAGGGATTGAGTTGTAAGAACGATGAACTGCGTGGACATGCGGGAGGTTTCGACAAGGGACTTCGTACACTGCTGACATTGAAGGAAATGGGGCTGAAAGATATCGGTTTCGGCTGCACGGTGTCTAACAATAATTCTAAAGACATGCTTTCGCTCTACCAACTGAGCAAGAGCTTGGGGATGGAGTTCGCCACAGCTGCTTTTCATAATTCGTACTACTTCCACAAAGAAGACAATGTAATCACTAATAAAAATGAGGTGTGTGGTGACTTCAAGCAACTCATTGAATGGCAGCTGAAGGAGCGTCATCCGAAGAGCTGGTTCCGTGCCTGGTTCAATATGGGACTGATAAATTATATTGAAGGCGGTCGCCGTATGTTGCCTTGTGAGGCCGGTTCGGCTAACTTCTTCATTGATCCCTTTGGTGATGTATATCCTTGTAATGGGCTGGAAGAGAAGTATTGGAAGAAGTCGATGGGAAACATTCATGAAACTCCCGACTTTATGACTATATGGGAGAGTGAGCAGGCACAGGAGGTTCGCGCCATGGTGCGCCGTTGTCCCAAAAACTGCTGGATGGTGGGAACTGCCAGTCCTGTGATGCACAAATATATCAAGTATCCGCTGAAGTGGGCGTTGGTCAATAAACTGAAATCACTGCAAGGAAAAGATATTTGTCTGGAACCGAAATGGTGCGATGTAGGGCAAGATCCTGAGCAAGGTGATTTAAGGGAGAAATTCTGATGAAACTAGTAGTTACCGGCACCCGTGGTATCCCCGATATCATGGGTGGCGTAGAGACGCATTGCGAGGAACTGTTACATGTTGTTAGACATAAAATAATATAATTCACTTGATAGTTATCCTTATATGAAAAATAAAAGCTATATTTGTGATAAAATCTCGAATGAAGCGATTAAAGTATGATTATTCAATTTACAATAGGAAATTTTCTATCTTTCAAAGAACAGTCTACATTGTCATTAGCGGCATCGGCTTTGAAAGAAATACAGGTTCCGGCTGAAGATATAATCTTTAGTGTAGGGACTGCCGGATTATTGTTAATGAAGAGTGCGGTTGTTTACGGTGCCAATGCATCCGGTAAATCCAATTTCATTAAAGCATTTGAGTTCTTCAAGTGGTATGTGATAAATTCATCGAAGGATATTCAGGCAGGGGAACGTGTCAATATAGAAAGTTTCCGGTTAAATTCGCTTACAGCAGGTGAACCAGGTTATTTTGAAGCCATATTCTGTGATGAGGATAATCAATATCGTTATGGTTTTGAAGCTGACAATTCATCGGTACATTCGGAATGGCTCTATCAAAAAGCTAATAAGAAAAGGGCTAAGGAGGTGGAATTATTCTACCGGGAAAAAGACAGTTTTGATATTCATACCAAGTTTGCCGTTGGTAAAGAGCTTGCAGGTAAACGAATGGTGAGAGCAAATGCACTATTACTTTCTGTTGCGGCACAATTCAATGATCCGACGGCAGTGGAGATCATGAAATGGTTGAACGATACCACTATTATTTCAGGTTCTAATGATGAGAAGATATGGAATACCGCCACCATCCAACTGGATGACATCACAATGAAACAGCGAATTGTGGAGTTTTCCCGTTATGCTGATTTAGGTATTGAAAATATTGAAAAAATTGATAATACTATTGTCAGTACGCATACACAATACGATGATGAAGGTAATGAAGTCAAAGCTGTTACCTTCCCATTCAGGAAAAATGAATCGGAAGGTACAATAAAGTATTTTTCTTTAGCATATCCCATTATTGATGCTTTGGATAATGGGAAGCGTCTGATTATAGATGAATTTGATTCCAAAATGCATCCACTTCTTACGTGTAGAATTATTACCTTGTTTAATTCAAAAGAAACAAATCCGAAAAATGCCCAATTGATTTTCACTACCCACGATACAAACTTGTTGAGTGCTAATATATTCCGACGAGATCAGATTTGGTTTACACAAAAAGACCGTTATGGAGCAACCGAACTTTATTCATTGGCAGAGTATAAAGTTCGTAATGATGCTTCGTTTGAAAAAGATTACCTGTCCGGAAAGTATGGAGCTATTCCAATTGTCGGAGATTTAACCCGTTTGTTTAATACGCAAGAAAAATAAACTATGGCGGCTACAAAAAGGAAAAATATGAATCCGCGTATCGAAAGAAAGATAACCCGTATCAGTGGTGTGCGTGAAGTGAAACAAACATTTCTGATTATTTGCGAGGGGGTTAATACTGAACCAGACTACTTTAATGCCTTCCGCTTGACTTCTGCCACTGTGAAAGCTATCGGTCAAGGCATGGGGACATTAGCATTAGTACAGAAAGCTATCAATATAAAAGAGCAGGAAAGGCAAAGAGGAAGGACATACAATCAGAATTGGGTGGTCTTTGACAAAGATGATTTTCCAGAAAATGACTTTAACTCCGCAATCCTGTCAGCTCGCCAGAATGGTTTTGAAGTGGCTTATAGCAACCAGGCTTTTGAATTTTGGTTCTTGCTTCACTTCAATCTGTATCAGGGGGCTTTGCATCGTTCCAGATATGAAAAAATGTTGAGTACTTTGCTCGGATTTGCTTATACAAAGAAGTCGGGCGTAAGCTCTAAAATGTTTAATGCTTTATTTCTTAAACAAGAACAAGCCATTAATCACGCTAAAACTATCATGAAACAATTTGATGGGAATAATCCGGCACAACAAGAGTCTTCTACTACTGTTTATAGGCTTGTAGAAGAATTGAATAATTTTTTATAGAAAGCCAAATAATTGGGGCGAAGTTGCCTTTGTCTGGTTGTTGAGGGATTTGGCGTGGTTTCTTAATAACTAATATTTACCGATAAAACTTATCTCCTCATTTCCTGTATCAGGAAATGAGGCTAAATGCATTGTGGCTGTCCTATTCGGATTGTAGCCTTCATTAATAATAATCTAAATTCTGATGAAACTAGTAGTTACCGGCACCCGTGGTATCCCCGATATCATGGGTGGCGTAGAGACGCATTGCGAGGAACTGTTTCCCCGCATTGCGGATAGGGATGTGGATACGACCGTAATCCGCCGCAGGAGTTACGTGAGAGATTCACTCACGGAATGGAAGGGTGTGAAACTGGTGGACATTGATGCGCCTAAAAAGAAATCTTACGAAGCGATTGTCCATACATTCCGTGCCATCAACCTGGCGAAAAAGTGGAAGGCGGACGTGGTGCATATTCATGCCATCGGGCCTGCGCTATTAGTGCCATACGCCAAGATGCTCGGCATGAAGGTGGTGTTCACGCATCACGGGCCCGACTATGACCGTGACAAGTGGGGCTTTGCCGCCAAAAGTGTGCTGAAACTGGGGGAGCGGTTGGGATGCAGGTTTGCAGATGATGTAATCGTCATATCTGAAGTAATTCAGGATCTGATTGCCCGGAAGTACCATCGGCGTGAGAGGGTACATCTGATTTACAATGGTGTGCCGAAGCCTGAAATTTGCGACTATCCCGACTATTTTGAAGAACTGGGTATTGAGAAAGGAAAGTACATCCTTGGCATGTGTCGTTTTGTGCCGGAGAAAAACCTCCATCACCTGATAGAAGCTTTTAAGAAGTTGGAAGCTGGAGATTGTAAGTTAGTGCTGGCGGGCGATACGGATTTTGAAGATGAATATTCACTGGGGTTGAAGAAGATGGCGCAAGAGGCAGGCGTGGTGCTGACGGGATTCGTGAAGGGACGTAAGTTGCACTCGTTGCTGACAAATGCTCGCTGTTATTGCCTGCCTTCATCGCATGAAGGGTTGCCTATTGCATTATTGGAGGCCATGAGTTATCACTTGCCGGTGGTGGTGAGTAATATTCCTGCCAATCTGGAGGTAGGCCTTTCTTCTGACTGCTATTTTCATTGTGGAGATGTGGGTGCTCTTGCCGCTCGATTGCAGAAGGTGATAGACGAGGATTATCATAGTGTGCAGTATGACATGGCTCCGTATGATTGGGACAAGATTGCAAAGCAGGTGATGGGAGTTTATGAGGGTTTGTTGAAATAAGAATAAAACGGATGATGATAAAGAAGTTGATTTACGGGACAGTGTTACTGATGGTTGTATGCTTGCAGCAAACGAAAGCGCAATATGTATATGGCACCACGGGGCTTCTTCACGCCCCCAGCGCGGATATGCAGCGCGACAAGACTTTTCTGTGCGGGTTTTCCTATCTGCAAGTGGCGGCTACCCCGAAGCATTGGAATTATGACACGTGGAATTACTACATAAACATCACCCTCTTTCCGTGGCTGGAAGTGGGCTATACCTGTACGCTGCACAAAATAGGATTGCCCCAGTATGGTTATTCATATAAGTTCCGCAATCAGGACCGCCAGTTTTCCGCCCGGCTGCGTGTATGGAAGGAGGGATGGTGGAAGGAGTGGACACCGCAGATAGTGGTGGGGGCGAACGATCCGTCCACCAACGATGTGCTGGGCGACCCCGATAAGGACGATTATGGTTTTACGGGTACGTCTTCGGTGGGTAACGGACACTGGAACCGCTATTACATAGTTGCCACCAAGCACTTCGGGGTGAAGAATGTGGGGGAGTTGGGGATGCACTTCGGTTATGTCTATAACAAGCGGCTGGATTATCACCGGAACGGACCTGTGGCGGGGGTGAATTTTCAGTTTGCCCTGCCGGCTACCTCTTTTTGGATGAAGGCTGTGAATGGGCTGAATGTGATAGCGGAATACGATAGTTATTCGGTGAATTGCGGTATCGGGTATAACTTCTGGAAGGATTATATCGGTGGTGTGGTGGAACTGACCCAATGTAAGTATCCCAGTGCAGGGATGGTATTCAGGATACATCTGAAATAAGGGATGATGTATGGCAAGAAACGACGGTCTCCGTGACTACCAGCAGGAGATGAAGCTCCGCCTCTTTGAAGAGTGGGAGCTTCACCGGAGTGTGATGGTACAGATGCCCACCGGCACGGGAAAGACACATCTGCTGGCTGCGGTGGTGAAAGAGTTTCTCTGTGGTGGCGGTGTCGGTATGCGGGTGTGGATAGTGGCACACCGCAGGGAGCTGGTGGAGCAGATAGAGGAAACCGTAGCCCGGTATGGAATGGGAAAAGAACCGGACAAATCGGCAAAGAACGGAAGGACGGGGAAAGACAGTATGCCGGAAGAATCCGGGAGGGTGCGGGTATTTTCCATCCAGTGGTTGTCCCGTAACTGGAAGAATAGGGAGGAATCCCCCGGATTGATCGTCATTGACGAGGCACATCATGCTTTGGCGGAAACCTACCGGGAGCTTTGGAAGAGATATCCGGAGGCAAGGAAACTGGGCATGACTGCTACTCCCTGCCGGCTGAACCGCAAGGGATTCACGGATTTGTTTGATACCCTGATTACTTCATGGAGCATTGCGGAATTTATCGGGAGGGGCTGGTTGTCGTCCTTTGACTATGTGTCCATCCGTGCGAACAGCAGGGAACAGCGGCTGGTTGACTCGTTGAAGAAGCGGGGTGCGGACGGGGATTACCAGGTGAAGGAAATGAATGCGGTGCTGAACCGGGAGACCGGTATCCGACAATTGTATGAGAGCGTCCGTCGATATGCCGCCGGGAAGAAAGGGATAGTCTATGCCGTGAGCATCGCACACGCCCGACAGATTGCGGCTTATTACAGCCTGCATGGCGTGGAGTCTGTTGCTATCGACAGCAGGACCCCCGCTCTGGAACGTAAGGAACTGGTAGAGGATTTCAGACGGGGCAGGATCAGCGTACTGGTCAATGTGGATATTTTTTCCGAAGGTTTCGACTGTCCCGATGTGGAGTTCGTGCAACTGGCACGTCCCACGCTTTCGCTGGCGAAATACCTGCAACAGGTGGGACGGGGGCTTCGGAAGTCGGATGATAAGGACTCGTGTGTGCTGATAGATAATGTGGGCTTGCACCGGATATTCGGTCTGCCTGTCCGTGACCGTGACTGGGAGGCGATGTTCGAGGGGCGGATGGCTGGAAATGCCCAGCCCCGGATACGGACGGAGAACAGCGGGCTGTCCGTGTCCGTTCCGCTGCCGGAGGATGGCAGGCGGAATGAAGAACTGGAGGTCGTGATGACACACGCCCGTCTGCTGGATGCTGTCCGGAACGGGGACTTGGTTTGTCTGGGAGAGGACGGTCCGGCCGGTGGGGAGCAACGGACGGCCTTGAAAGCCTGTCGTGACCGGCAGAGTGGTTTGTGGGGCTTGAGGTGCGGGAACAAAATCACCGTGCTCCCTCAATACCGGGAAGTGTTTGATCTTTGTGCGGACCGGGCTGCCGTCCGTTTTGAGGACGGCCGGGCAGGAGTGGTGGATGATTCCGGAACTCCCCTGATGGTGACAGACCGCTGCCGGAGGTTGAGGTTCCTGAAAGGGGAACTTCTTGCTGTCACCCGGGAGGACGGGAGCGACTGCTACACCGACTTGAGGACAAACAGGACTTACCGGGAGAGGCCGGTGGTCTTTTCATACGGCGGCATAGAGCTGCTGCGGGTGGGGGAGAGTTTCCATAGCCGCACGCGGAAGGCGTATGTCTCCATGTATGGCTTGCACAAGGACAGTCTCTGTTTTCATGGTTTCTACCTGAAGATACCGGATTACCGTGTTCCGAAGTCCTGCCGGCTGGTCGATCCTGTGTGGACTACCCTGTTTGATGTTTTCGCCTGTGTGCTGGCCGGTGATGACGAGGAGGTGTACTGGTGCTGCGGCCGTCTGGCGGACCGGAGCATCGTGGTGATGGACGGTGATGGGAACTATTATCATGTGGAGAAAGGCCGGGGGAAGCGGTATATAGCCTGCAATGCTCCTAAGGCAGGCGAGGCGGATTTTGCCTCTGTGATGGAAGATCTGATGGAGGAGGCCGTGCGGCGTGCGGAGAGTGTACAGCGGGAACGGCAGCAGGACGAGGAGGAGAAAAGGCGGAAGAGACTGGATGAGATAAAAGATGTGCTTCCTTTCCGGATGGGGCTGAAGTGGGGGTTGAAATGGGGCGACCGCATCGTAGTGCCTCCCTGTTACCGGAATATCTGTGTTCCCGTGGGCGGTTATTGTGCTTTTGAAGGGAATGCCTGCCAGTGGGGAGTGATGGCGCTGGATGGAAAAGTGGTGGTGGAGGCCAGGTATCAGAAGGTGGAGATAGAAAAGGATGGAACGGTGCATCTGACCATTATTCCGGGTAAGGTGAAGACCATCAACCTTTGAGGGGCCTTGAAGAAATCAGAAAATGAAACGGAACAATGATCCGGAAGTAAGATAGGATATTGGAAAAATAAGAGAGGCTGTCTCACACTTGAACTGCAAGATGAGACAGCCTCTTTTTTATTGTTTCATTTCACGCAACGCCTTACATAATTGATCCGGGCAGGAGGTGGAGCGGTTTCCGCATCTTACACCTTCCAGTTTCTGTAAGACCTCTTCCACTTTCATTCCTTTCACCAGCCGGCTGATGCCTTGTAAATTTCCATTGCATCCGCCCCAAAAGAAAACTTGTTGAATAACGTCATCTTCCACTTCCACTTCAATGTGGCTGCTGCAAGTGCCTTGCGTCTTATAGGTTATTTTCATTTTATTCTTCCTCTTCAGATGCAGGCTTCATATTGGTATAAACGGTTTGAACATCATCGAATTCTTCCAGACGTTCTACCATCTTGTCCAGCGTTTCACGTTGTTCGGGAGTCACGTCTTTCAAATCGTTGGGGATATAAGTGAAATCACCACCCACTTCTTCGAAACCACATTCTTCCAGGTGCTTCTGGATAGCTGCATAGCTCTTCGGATCACCGTAGATAGTGATTGTTCCTTCTTCTTCATCTTCATCGAACTCATCTTCTACATTATAGTCGATCAAGTCCAGAATCAGTTCTTCCATATCTATTCCTTCTTTCTTCTTGAAGGTGAATACACATTTATGGTCGAACAAGAAAGCCAAAGAACCGGTAGTACCCAGGTTTCCACCGAATTTGTTGAAGACTGAACGCACATCTGCCACGGTACGGGTAGTGTTGTCTGTCAATGTATCGACAAATACAGCTACTCCGTGAGGGCCATATCCTTCGTAAGTCATACCTTTGTAGTCACTGGTATCCTTACCCATTGCATTTTTAATAGCGCGTTCGATGTTATCCTTCGGCATGTTTTCACGCTTACAAGTAGCGATAACACCACGCAGGGTTGGGTTATTTTCGGGTTCCGGACCACCTGCCTTTACTGCGATAGCGATCTGTTTGCCCAGTCTTGTAAATGTTTTGGCCATGTGGCCCCATCTTTTCAGCTTTGTAGCTTTTCTATATTCAAATGCTCTTCCCATTGGATTGTAGTTTTATAATGGTTATTTTTATTGTTATCTTAGTTTTGCACCTAGTTTGTTTTCCAGGTTGGCAATCAGTTTGGACATGATCTTGTCAATCTGTTTGTCGTTCAGTGTCGCGCTTTCATCCTGCAACAGGAAGCTCACCGCGTAACTCTTCTTGCCCGCTTCCAGATTCTTGCCTTCATAGACATCAAACAGTTCCACTTCTTTCAGCAGTTTCTTTTCTGTCTCATAGGCTATTTTTTCGATTTCCGCGAACTGCACATTCTTGTCAATCAACAAAGCCAGGTCACGTTTCACAGCCGGGAACTTGGAAAGTTCTTTAAAGTTGACTTTAGCGGACTTGATGGCTTTCATCAGTTCTTTCCAGTTGATTTCGGCATAATATACCTCATTGTCTATATCGAATGCCTTTTGAATCTTCTTGCTGATGATGCCGAAGGTGGCCAATAACTTGCCGCCACGTGTGTGTACGCTGATGGCTGTTGAATAGATATCGTTGGTCAGGTTACCGAATACCACGTTGCCGAAACTCAATCCCAAACGGGTGAAGATGTTCAGCACGTATGCCTTCAGCTCGTAAACATTGCTGTTCTCATCGGGATGGGCCCATGAATTGCTGACGCGTTTGCCGGTTACCCACAGTCCTAAATGATATTCTTCCGTATATGCAGCAAGCACTTTTTCCGGGTTCTTCTTTTCTGCATTATAGAAATAGCAGTTACCGAATTCAAAGAATTTCAAGTCAGCGTTCTTACGGTTGGCATTGTGCTGGATGCTTTCCAAACCACCGAATAACAAGGTTTGACGCATCACGTTCAAATCGTTGCTCAATGGGTTCATCAAGTACACCAGATTTTCGTTCTTGTATGTTTCCGATGCTTCGTAATAAGCGGCGGCGGTCAGTGAGTTGTTCAGTATTTCATTGAATCCACAACCTACCAGTTGCTCTGAAATCAGGTTCTGCAATTTCTGGGAGTAATCCACTTCACCTTTGGTGGTCAGGCTGGATTTCAAGGTAGTAGGAATCTCCACATTATTATATCCGTAGATACGGAGAATGTCTTCCACTACATCGCAATCACGTTGCACATCCACACGATAGGGGGGGACTTGTAAAGTCAGGCCTTCGGGCGTTTCGTTCACAATTTTCATTTCAAGACTGGTGACAATGCTCTTTATGGTTTCCACCGGTAGGGTTTTTCCTATCAGTGAGTGGACTTTTTCATAATTCAGCTCTACGGTGAAATCGGCTGTCGGGGCAGGGTAGTTGTCTTTGATCTCGGAAGAGATAGTACCTCCTGCCAGTTCCTGAACCAGTAGAGCCGCTTCTTTCAAGGCATAAATGGTTCCGTTGGGGTCAATGCCACGTTCGAAACGGAAAGAAGAGTCTGTACTCAATCCATGGCGGCGGGCTGTCTTACGTACCCAGGTAGGGTTGAAATAAGCGCTTTCCAGGAACACATCTACTGTCTGTTCGGTTGTTCCCGAATCCAGACCGCCGAATACGCCGGCAATGCACATCGGTTCTTCGGTGTTGCATATCATCAGATCCCTGTCGGACAATTTGCGTTCCACTTCGTCCAACGTGACGAATGCAGTACCTTCGGCCACAGTCTTCACTACGATTTTACCGCCTTTAATCTTATCTGCATCAAAACAGTGCAGGGGCTGGCCGTAGGCGTGAAGGATGTAGTTGGTGATATCCACGATATTGTTGATGGGACGTACCCCGATCAGACGTAACTTGTTTTGCAGCCATTCGGGGCTTTCTTTTACAGTGACCCCTTTGATGGAGACTCCGGCATAGCGCGGACAGGCTTCCGTATTCTCTACTTCGACGTCGATGTCCAGATCATGGTTATCCACTTTGAACGCTTCCACAGACGGACGTTTCAAGGTGGCTTGTTTGCCGTTCTGAATCAGATATGCATACAGGTCGCGCGCCACACCGTAGTGTGAGCAGGCGTCCGCACGGTTCGGAGTGATATCCACTTCCAGTACGTATTCGCTCTTGATATTGAAATAATCCTTGGCGGGAGTACCCGGAACGGCATCCGCCGGCAGTACGATGATACCTTCGTGGCTGGTTCCGATACCGATTTCGTCCTCGGCACAGATCATACCCATGGATTCAACTCCGCGGAGCTTTGATTTCTTGATGGTGAAACATTCTTCGCCATCGTATAGTTTGGTACCCAGTGTGGCAACCACCACTTTCTGTCCGGCAGCTACGTTAGCGGCTCCGCAGACAATCTGTACCGGTTCGCCTTGTCCCAAGTTGACAGTAGTGACATGCATGTGGTCCGAGTTGGGATGAGGTTCGCAAGTCAGCACTTCGCCGATGACAATACCTTCCAGACCACCTTTGATTGTTTGGACTTCTTCTACGCCTCCGGTTTCCAGACCGATGGAGGTCAGCGCTTCGGCTACTTCATCGGGTGTTAAATCGAAGTTGACGTATTCTTTCAGCCAATTATAAGAGATATTCATATATGATATTTTTTATGTATTTCAAAATGACCTGCAAATTTAGTAATTATTTTCTTTTATCCTGTTATTTATCCACCACAGATTACTCAGATTAACACAGATTTTTTCTTTGAGGGAAATAATCCGTGTTCATTCTGTGAGGGATAAATAAGTGTCAGAACGGTAAAGGCCCTTCGGGCATAGGTGCTCCGAACGGATTGTTATCGGCAGGTATGGTATCGGGAGATGGGGGAGGCACACTGTTGCCGCCACCGTTCATCTTGGAGCGGATAATACCCGGCGCCTCACCCGGCATAGGTACGATGATATCGTCGTCCGGATTCTGGAAACGGGCGAATTCGCCACGGAAACGCAGCAGCACATCGCCTACGGCACCGTTACGGTGCTTGGCGATAATGATCTCCGCCATACCGTGCAGGTCGTTCCCTTTTTCATCCGAATAGATTTTATAGTATTCCGGGCGGTGGATGAAGCATACCATATCGGCATCCTGCTCGATGGCTCCGGATTCACGGAGGTCACTGAGCTGGGGACGTTTTCCGTCAATACCCTCACGGCTTTCCACACCACGGTTCAACTGGCTCAGTGCGATGATGGGGATGTTCAGCTCTTTGGCCAACCCCTTCAGCGAGCGTGAAATGGTACTGACCTCTTCCTGACGGCTGCCGAACGACATTCCGCTGGCATTCATCAACTGGAGGTAGTCGATGATGATAATCTTTACTCCATGCTCGCGTACAAGCCGTCGTGCTTTGGTACGTAATTCAAAGACGGACAAGGATGGTGTATCATCCACATACATCGGTGCATCGTATAATTCTTTTATCTTATAGTCCAGTTGTCCCCATTCATACGGAGCCAGCTGGCCGCTCTTGATTTTCTCACCCGGAATTTCGCACACGTTGACAATCATACGGTTGACCAACTGTACGTTGGACATTTCAAGAGAGAACAAAGCCACAGGGATCTTCGCGTTTACCGCCATGTTCTTTGCCATGGAAAGCACAAAAGCCGTCTTACCCATGGCAGGACGGGCGGCGATAATCACCAGGTCGGAGTTCTGCCAGCCCGAGGTCATTTTGTCCAATGCATGGAAACCGCTTTCCAGACCGCTCAGACCGTCCGTCCGTGCCGCCGCTTTTTGAAGCATCTCATACGCTTCCTGAATGACAGGGTTGATTTGCGTGTAATCCTTCTTCATGTTCTGTTGTGAGATTTCGAACAGTTTTCCTTCCGCTTCCTGCATCAGGTCGTCCACGTCTTGGGTCTCGTCGAAAGCCTTTGTCTGGATGTTGCTGGTAAAGGTGATCAGTTCGCGTGCCAGAAACTTCTGCGCGATGATACGTGCGTGATATTCTATGTGTGCGGAAGAGGCTACCTTGCCGCTCAGCTGTGTTATATAAAAAGGACCGCCTGCCTCTTCCAGTTCACCGGTGCTACGTAATTGTTCGGCCACTGTCAAGATATCGACCGGTTGCTGGCGCAGAGCCAACGAGGTGATAGCCGAATAAATAAGCTGGTGACGGCGTTCATAAAAAGATTCGGGGCGAAGAATCTCACTTACTAATGAGTAAGCGTCTTTTTCTATCATTAAAGCTCCCAATACAGCTTCCTCCAGCTCAGGTGCCTGAGGCTGCAAATGTCCGTATTCGTCAACAGGTTTTGCTTTCGGAGCTCTGGGAGTGCGTGTCGTTTTTCTCGTTTCTGCCATTGTCATCTGTTTAAAGTAGGGCAAAGATAGAACTTTTTGCTGAGTTGGACACTCGTCCATCCCCAAAAATAATAAAAGAAATATGAACCTGGATCAACAGAGAAATGAACAATCTGGACAGTAATTGGTTTTTTTATATGGTAAAATGAAAAGTTTGTTCTATATTTGGCGCTCTGTCCGGATAAAGAGATGGCGTGCATCTTTGTAGAACGGGCAGCAATCTTGACGAAACACACTAAAAATAATTATTTAAAGAACAGAATATGATTACATTTCCTAATGCAAAGATTAATTTGGGACTTAATATTATAGAAAAGCGCCCGGATGGATACCACAATCTGGAAACTATATTTTATCCGATAAACCTGCAAGACGCTCTGGAAGTGACACGGCGGGAAAACAATGACAACGAATACACTTTACACCTAAGCGGATCTCCTTTGGAGGGTGAGCCCGAAGACAATCTGGTAGTAAAAGCCTACAAGTTATTAAAAAAAGACTATCCCGGACTGCTGCCGGTAGATATACACATGTACAAGCATATACCGGCGGGTGCCGGACTGGGGGGCGGATCATCAGATGCCGCTTGTATGATAAAGCTTCTGAATGATAAATTTTCATTGGGGCTCAGCACCGGACAGATGGAGGAATATGCGGCAAAACTAGGGGCGGACTGTGCTTTTTTCATTCAAAACAAACCTGTTTTCGCTACCGGAATCGGGAATCTGTTCGAGCCTGTGGAATTGTCATTAAAGGGATATCACATTATCCTGATTAAACCTGATATTTTTGTATCCACCCGGGATGCGTTTGCCGAAATAAAGCCTGTGCGCCCGGCTGTCTCTTTGAAAGAGATTGTAAAGCAGCCTATAGAAACATGGAAAGACAGTATGAAGAATGATTTTGAAGATAGTGTCTTCAAAAAGTTCCCCGAGATTGCTGCCATAAAGGATAAATTGTATGATTTGGGTGCGGTGTATGCCGCCATGAGTGGTTCGGGGTCTTCCGTCTATGGCATCTTCAAAGCACCGATAGAGAATGTGGAAGATAAATTCTGTGGATGTTTTTGCAGACAGAGGGCGTTGGAATAGGAAATAGGGAATAGTAGTTAGTGATCAGTGGTTAGTGGGCTGCGCTGTCATGCCGCAGGTATTAACCACTAATCACTAACCGCTACAGCTATCTTCTGCATAGGGCCTTGAAGTCGCAATAGGCACATTTTTCTATGGTTTCTGTTTGGGTGAATGATTTTTCCGGATGAAAGATTTCTTCTAATAATCCTTGAAGTCGTTCACGGTATTCCTTTTCATAGTTGCTGAAATCTTCCACGGCTTCTTTGGGTTTTCGTGGCTCGCCCATTTGTATAACGGGAGAGTAAGTTTCTGTGGCGGCCCGATGAATATAGAGAAGGGCCGGAGCTATCTTCATCGTTGGCTGCTTGCGGCATAGAATGGCGGCATACAGGAACGTCTGGAATACATAGTTGGAGCGTTTTTTGTCCGGAACAAACAGAGACTCCACGTTGGGTGGGGTGTCTGCGTCACCGCCTGTCTTGTAGTCCACAATGCGGAGTGTGCCATCCTTGCTGTCCATACGGTCGATAATTCCCCCGATACGTGATTTGATGACTCCTCTGGGTGTCTGTATGTCGATGGGTTCGTCCACTTCTATTTCCGACGCCACAAAAGTGAAGGGAGCGTAACGTAAATCGTTTTGTAAAAGTTGTTTTAAATATCTTGCAATAACGGCAGAGTTAATAAGTTGTACGCCATTATATTCCGGTTTCTCGTTTTGCGGCACATGAAAGAATAATTCCTTGAAGGCTGCATCCACATAATCTTGCAGCTTCACTTCATTGCGCAGCAGCGTTTCCAATGCCTCCTTATGAATGACTTTGCCATGAGTGGTCAGGTCTTTATAAATATGCTCGGCGGCGTAATGGAAAAAACTTCCGAATGTGGCGGAGTCTATTTCCGCACTCACCTCATCGGGGGCGGAGAGACCGGCTACGTACCTATAATAAAATTTTAAAGGACAATCCAGGTAATAGTTCAAGGCTGATGGAGAAAATTTTGCTTTGGGATTGGCACGGACATCAAACAGGTTTTGCATCCGGCGCATGACATCCGGGGTCTTTTCTACAGTGATAGGCGAGGTGCCTTGGGGGGACTGTCCGGCCTCCAGAAACTGACGTGTGATGGGGTGAGGCCATTCAATAAGGAATTGCAGCATGAAACGGCTCCATTCGCCGCGGTTCAGTCCGTCCGAACTGGTATTGTACATCAAGGTAATCCTTTCTGCCCGTTGCAGCAGACGGTAGAAATAGTATGCATATACGGCAATCTTATGCTCTATGGTGGTCATTCCGAAAGCTTTGCGCAGGTTGTAAGGAATAAAGGAAGAGTCTCCTCCCGATTTGGGAAGCTGCCCTTCATTGACCGACAGTAATACCAAGTGGCGGAAATCCAGGTTACGTGTTTCCAATACCCCCATGACCTGCATACCAATGGCCGGTTCGCCATGGAATGGAATATTAGTCGCTGACAAGACCTTGACCAGCAATCGCCGGAAGGTTTCGGGCTGTACGGTTAATTCATCTTCTTCTATCAGTGTGCGGAAACGGTTGATGGTGGTATAGGCTTTAAAAAGCGACTCCCGGTAAAGTTGGTTGAATGCATCTGTGTCCCCGGTACCGGAAGTGTTTGTCTGGTAGATACCTGCCACTTGCTGCAAAGTCTCGGACAGACGTATGCACAGATTCAGGTTTCCGGAAAGCGGAGTGAAAAGCCGGGTCAGGAATTCGTCTTTGCCCAATTCGCCGGGTAACGGATAGAAACGGTTGTCCCGGGTCAGTTCTTTTTCCAACAATTCGGCCTGGCCGGTGAGTTGGCGGGTATAGGGATGTTTTAACAGCGTAACAACCGATTGAAACGTGTAACGGCCGCTTTTGAAATTAAATCCGTGGGTATGCAATTCCAGTAAGGCGATGAGGAAACTATATACAGGAGTTTGCGATAACGGAAATCCCATGGTGATATTGACATGTTTCACTTCTGCCGGCAACGAATGGAGGACCGGTTGAAGCAATGCTTCGTTACACAATACGACTGCGGTCTCCTTTTCCGGTGTGGTCAGATTGTTCCGTATCCATTGAGGCAGGTAGCGGGCTTGTGCATTTTCAGTGGAAGATGCGATATAGTGTACTTCTTTAGGCTTCGAGAGATTGTTGAACAGTTCATCGGGCAGGGGAGAAGGAAAGTCGCGTAAGTTCCGGCGGATAAATTCTCCGGCTTCATGGGTGACGGCTTGTCTGTTTTCCCTCCTGTAAAATTCGTCGTAGTCCCAATAAAAGACAGCTTTTCCGGCATCTCTCAATTGGGTGAACAGCGTATGTTCCACTTTGTTCAGCACATTAAATCCTACAAAAACATATTTCTCGTAGGGAAGTTTGTCCACATCCAGATGCTCTATCACGTGGCGGTACATCATTCCTTCGTAGGCAATGTTTTGAGAGGCTAAGGATTCACGGAACCCTTTGTAGATGTTTCCCAATACGTCCCATAAGGAGATAAACCGTTCTTTCAGCGCTGTTCTCCGTTCGATGGAGAAGTTCTGGAAGAACTGCCGGATAGCTTCTTCCTGCTCATCGTCAATGAAGGTGTAGTCGTCCATGATGTTGCGCAGATCCTGCAAGTTGGAAAACAGTTTGTCGGTATCCACTTTGTTTTTGTCGGCATCGTCAAAATCACTGATCAGCATTTCTCCCCAAAAATAGAAATCATCCAGTGTTTCCGTACTTTGAGTTTCCCGTCGGAATATCTTATAAAGTTCGCATACCAGTTTTACCGGATCACCCACTTCCCATGGAGAAAGACTACGGAACAATTCGCTGATGCTGACGTATGCGGGCGACCAAATAGGTGAGTCCGACTCTTGGGCGAGATACTCATTAAAGAAAAGTCCGGCACGTTTGTTGGGAAAAACCACGGCTGTATGTGCCAGGTTTCCTTCCGTATGTTTATATAAATCGGCTGCTACCAGTTTCAAAAAGCTTTCCATTATTCTATTTCCTCCAGTTCGTTGTTAAATACATACCATAAATAGCCACGGATATGCTCATATCCCATATTCGATAATAAATCCATATATTCTTTCACCTGCTTGTTGTAAGCCTTCCGTTTTTTTCCGAATTTAAAGTCCACCACAATCACCTCCCCGTCTTTTATCATCACGCGGTCCGGACGGCGGGTTTGCAACACTCCTTTTTCCCGATAAATAATGGCACACTCATTGTATAGTTCCCAGCTGCCCGAATACCATTCTTTGACCAGCGGATGCCTCAAAGCCCATTCGGTGAGTTTTCGTATCTGTTCTTCCTGTTGTGCCGACTCTATGATTCCTTCGAAACGCAGGCGTTCTATGGCGGGAGGCACATCGTCCGTGGTACGGATTACGGAGAACAGATTATGCAACAGCTGTCCTTGCCGGATGTATTTGTCTTCCGTTTCCTCTTCTCCCCGGATAAATTCGGCAGAACGGTTGGACTGCTTGAATTCGATGTTGGTTTCCAGCGTTTCCAGATGAATAGGCAAACGTCGGGCTACAGTCAGCAGCTTGTTGCCGGACACTTGTTTTTCCTCTTCGTGAGAGGAGAGATAGAGTGTTCCCAGTTCGTATATTTCTTCTCCGGTGGCATAGCTCTTTCCGGTCATGTCGGATAAGGCATTGCCTAACAATTCGGATACCGTTCCTTTCTGTTCCGCCTTTCCATATATAATCAAGTTCTTTTTGGCACGGGTAAATGCTACATAAAGCAGGTTCAGATTATCCACCCATAATTGCAGGCGTTCGTTCAGGAACTCTTCCCGATAAATGGATTGCTGCATGGCTGTGGAATAGTTGATGGGAACAATGTCAAGATCGCTAAACGGAGCTTGCCGGGGAGCACACCATACCAGATGGTTGTAAGTCTCATTCTCCATTTTCCAGTCGCAGAAGGGTAGCAGTACGGTATGATATTCCAATCCTTTGGACTTGTGGATGGAGAGAATGCGAATTCCTTCCACTTCGCCGGAAGGGATGGTCTTGCTGCCTAGTTTTTCTTCCCAGTAGGTGATAAAAGCGGATAATTCGGAAGAATTGCTTTGCAAATATTCCGTCACCGCATCAAAGAAGGCGCACAGATAGGCATCCTGTTGTTCGATGCAGGACATCTGAAACAGATTGAAAAGTTTTTCCATCAGTTCATACAGTGGCATGAGGCGAAGCTGCTCCAGTTCTTCTGTAAAAGCGGATGGCAGATAATCATCTATTTCGTTCAGCAATAGAGTGTTGAGGTCTATTCCTTTATGTAATACTTCATTCTGATAAGCAGCAGCCAGTTGCGCCTTGGCAATCCGGTTTCCGGGTTGTGACAAGCAGCGCAGACCATCCATTATCATACATACCGCCAGTGAGGCATCCAGTCGGAATGCCTCATCGGATACGATTTTGTAAGACGTGTTCTTGTCGAAGTAATCGGCTATTAAAGGAATGCTTCTGTTCTTGCGTACCAGGATGGCCATATCTTTCAGTTGTACACCCTGCGCCACAAGCCGCTCCACTTCTTCTCCCAAGTGGTGCAGGGTGTTTTCCATATAGGTCATGTCTTCCGTATCCGACAGAAATTCCACTTTGACATACCCTTTTCCGGGATCTTTGTATGTCTCCTGACACACGTCGCTGTAGGCTTCCTTCAGTTCCTTGCATTCCTTTTTTTGTTCTTCCTTGTAAATGTTGTTCAACACCTCGCAGGCGGCTGTAAACACTTCGTTGTTGAAGTGAATGATGTTTGCGGCACTCCGGCGGTTGGTGGTCAGTGTCTTTACTTTGACGGGAAAGGCTTCGATGTTTGTTTTCAGTCCGTTCAGTATGCCCCAGTCACCGTTTCGCCAGCGGTAGATGGATTGTTTCACGTCTCCTACAATCAGGCTGTCGGCTCCTTGGGACAGTCCTTCGAGCAGCAACAGACGGAAATTGTCCCATTGCATACGCGAAGTGTCCTGAAATTCATCAATCATTACGTTGCGTATGGTCGTTCCTATTTTTTCGAATACAAAAGAGGAATCTCCTTCTTTTACCAGGTTATGAAGCAACGCGTTGGTATCCGACAGCAGGAAACGGTTGTTCTCATGGTTCAATTCGCGTACCTCCTCGTCTATATTGGCCAGCAGACGGATATTGTTTACGTGGCGTAGGGAGAGTTGGCAGGAATTGGCCAGCATATTGTTCCGGCTTCTGTATTTTTCCGATTCATTCAGCAGGGGAATCAGTTCTTTTTCTGCCAGGCCTATGATAGCGTTGCGTATGGGGGAAGTTTTTTTCACCCATTCGTCGGGGCAGTCCAGACATTTTTCCACTGTTACATTGCGGACGCTGTCATCCAGTTTACCCGATTGCAGTTTATTAAAATAGCTGGCTATACCTCGGGAGCCGTTTTTCAGATCTTCTACTTTCACCCCGTCTGTATCCAATATTCCGAAGAATTGATCGGCAAATCCTTTCATTTGTTCCTGCACCTCTTCCAAAATGGCTTGCAGCGTCTTGTGGTAGTTCTTGATACAGTCTTTGTCCCGTAATTTTTCCCGTAGTCCGTTTCCTTTTTCTATATATCCTTCATCGAAGATGTTTCGTCCGAAATTCTTTATCTCGCCGGAAACATTCCATCGTTTGTCATCGGCTATTCTTTCTTCTATATATTCCAACAGCCAATAGAGTACGGGAGATTTCCGGTCCAGCTTTTCTATCATGGAGTCCACGGCATCACTCAGTACTTCCATATTGTTCAGTTCGATATTCAGATTGGCGCCCAATTCCAGTTCCCGTGCCAAATTACGCATCACCGACTGGAAGAATGAGTCAATGGTTTCTACCCGGAAGCGGCTGTAATCATGTATCATGTAGTGCAGTGCCGTACCGGCGGCTGTCCTTATGTCTTCTTGGGGCATTTGCAGCTCTTCTGTGATTTTCTGTAAATAGGGGTCAGAATCCTTATCTTTTATCCATATTCCGTATAACTGGCTCAGAATCCGCTCTTTCATTTCGGTAGTGGCCTTGTTGGTAAAGGTCACTGCCAGTATATTACGGTATGCCCGTGGGTTCTGTATCAGCAGTTTTATATATTCCACAGCCAGTGTGAATGTTTTTCCCGAACCGGCAGAGGCTTTATAAACTAATAATTCAGGAGAATGTTTCATTTTAAATAATTTGTCAATTTGCCAAGCACATTATTAATTAAAGACCAGTACGAAAATAGTATCCTGTCCCTTTTCCTTGTAAGGTAGCAGGGTCAGTGTGCCTCCGCTCAGTCTCATAATTTGCTTGCTCAGGCTTAGGCCGATACCGCTTCCCTCATCCTTGGTGGTGAAAAAAGGTACAAAGATTTGTTCGGCTGCATCGGGAGGAATGGCAGGGCCGTTGTTGGCTATTTCGATACGGATACTTTCTTGTTGGTCACAATAGGCTTTTATGGTAATCCTTCCGTCAGGAGCAGTACCTATAGCCTGAATCGCATTCTTCAGCAGATTCGTGACGACTTGGGCTATCAGGTTCTCGTCGGCAAAGACTATCAGATCTTCCCGGGCTTCGAGGATGGAAAAGGTGATGTTGGGGCACGGATGCTGGTGCTGTGCCAGTTTTATCATTCGTTCCAGGAAGGGAAGAACATAAAATAGAGATGGCTCAGGCGCTGGCAGGCGTGTCAGTTTACGATAGGACATGACGAAGTTTATCAATCCTTTACCTGTGGTGTGGATCGTTTCCAATCCTTGCTTCATCTCTTCGTTCTCTGCGCCGGGAAGTGCCAGCAGCGTTTCGCTGAGGGAGGTCACAGGGGTCAGGGAGTTCATAATTTCGTGTGTCAGCACGCGGGTGAGGCGTATCCATGAATCTATTTCCCGCTCATCCAATTCCCGGTTGATGTCACTCAAGGCAATAATGCGGAGTTCCTCGTCTTTGATCCGGATGCCGGACACCCGTAAGGCAAGATGCACCGTTCCCCGTTCGGTGTTGAACTGAATTTGCAGCTTGTCACCCGGAACTGCTTTTTCCAAAGCAGTCATCAGTTCATCCGAGATGCGGGAGAGTTGTTTGACATGAGTCAGAACATCCAGTCCCAACAGATTCATGGCCTCTTTGTTTTTTTGATAGACGGAGCCTTTGCTGTTCAGTACTACAATGCCGGTTTCTACAAAGTCCATAATCAGTTCATAGTATTTCTCGCGTTGTGCCGTTTCCTGCTTTACATTGTACAAAATACATGCGATGCGGTTCAGCATGACATTGACCATAGTGGAATCACTGGGGGAGGCATGTTCATAAAAACGAACGGCGGGGTCATCATTTTCGATAGCATCGAGCAGAAAGGCTATTTTTCGAGTATTAAAAGTGTACAGGCGGTAAAACCAGCCTATGGAAACGAGGAACGAAGGTATAACGATACATAGCCATAGCCAGTTGCGTTGCTGAATCAGCAGGGTGCAGGCAATGGCTAGAACCAGTACGGTAAATAGGCGGAAGAAGAATTGTTTCACAGCTTGATTATTTATTGTTTCGTTTGGATGTTTCTTTAGTTCCTATTTAAAAATAGGTCATAGTCCGAACTTTTTCATCTTGTTATAAAGCGTCTGCCGGGTAATTCCCAACTGTGCCGCTACTGCCGAGAGGTTTCCGTTGCATTTCTCTATCGCTTTCTGAATCATTTGCAATTCCATCTCTTCCAGAGTTGAAACACTTGTCTCTGTCGCAGGAGCCGCTGCTTTTCGGGGAAAATGAAAATGTTCCTCGCTCAATATACCATCTTCATTGATAATGACCGCTTTCTCTACGGCATGTTCCAGTTCGCGTATGTTTCCATACCACGGATGTGTCCGTAATTTTTCTTGCGCACCGGTAGAAAGAAGGATCGTTCCTTTGTCATATTGTTTGCAGAACCGGTCTATAAAGCGTTCGGCCAAAGGGATAATATCCTCTTTGCGTTCCCGCAGAGGGGGAATCTCGATGTGGATGGTATTGATGCGGTAAAGCAAATCCTCGCGGAATTTGCCTTTGGCCACCATCTCTTCCAAATCACAATTGGTGGCGCAAATCAAACGTATGTTGACCGGTATCGGTTCGTTGCTTCCTACTCGTACCACGCTTCGGCTCTGGATGGCGGTGAGCAGTTTGGATTGCAGGTGATAGGGCAGGTTGCCTATTTCGTCCAGAAACAAAGTCCCTTCATGGGCGGCTTCGAACTTACCTGCACGGTCGGCATGGGCATCGGTAAACGAGCCTTTTTTATGGCCGAACAATTCGCTTTCGAACAGGGATTCGGTGATGGCACCCATGTCCACTGTTATCATATCCCGCCGGTATCGGGCAGACAACGCATGTATTTCCCGCGCCAGCATTTCTTTTCCTGTGCCGTTCTCTCCTGTAATCAGGATATTGGCATCCGTTTGCGCCACTTTCTCTATCAGCGTCCGCAGTTGCTTCATGGCATTGCTTTCTCCCCAATACATAGAAGATACGGTTTTAGGGACTTCCGCTCTCTTCTTGTTCTTGGAGGAATTGCGGCAGGCAGACAGCAAGGTTTCTATCAGCCGGGCATTGTTCCAGGGCTTGACGATGAAGTCTGTCGCCCCTTCCTTGATGCCGCGTACTGCCAGGTCTATGTCAGCGTATGCTGTGAAAAGTACTACGGGCAGGGAGGGTTGTATTTTCTTTATTTCATGTAACCAGTACAGACCTTCATTCCCGGTATTCAGTCCGCTGCTGAAATTCATATCCAGCAGCACTACTTGTGCGTTTTCTTCACGCAACGCAGCGGGCAGTGTGATGGGTGAGGGCAGTGTGACAATATGTTCGAAATGGTTTTTCAGCAATAGCTTTACTGCCGACAGCACTCCTTTGTTATCATCTACCACAATGATGGTTCCTTGTTTGCTCATAAATCGTTGTAGCTTCTTTTTCCTTTTAAGATATCTTTAGTTGTACGTTTCATGCAAAGGTGCTATTTCTTCGCACACTCTCATTTCCATTCCTTTATAGACCACTACTATTTTGTGTAGCTGTGTGGTGCCTACAGCATTTTTCACTCGGTCGGAATCAGCATAACGATTTGCCTGAGCGACCCCTTCCAGCCTCAGTTCTTCCACACGACTTTCAGAATCTTTGTATTTGGCATATTTCAACTCTATGATATAACTGTGCTTCATGTCCGGATAGATTTCCAGCAAAGGACACAGGAAAAGATCAGCGTATCCTTCTTGTGTATCCGCTTCAGAAATAGGGCGGTAGAAGCGGTTTTGCGCTGTCATGGCCAGTGTGAATCCATGTACGAAAAACTCTCCTTTCTGTTTGTCACGTTGTGAAGCGTAACGTTTCAGACAGTCGGCTATGTAACCGAAGTAGGCCTGCCAGTCGCCCCGATAAGCAAGTTTACTGGCTAATTCGTCTTTCTCATAACTGCTGAAACTAAGGTCGGCCTCATTGTATGTATTCAGCAAATAGGTGTATAGTTGCTCTTCCACTACCTGATTGGGAATGGTGAGTTTGTTTTTCCCTTCGTGCATTCCGCTGATGGTAAGCATACCGAAATAATAGAGCAGACTCACGAAATTGTCCGGATCGACAATATTCGCAGCCGGAAAGCTATCCTTCAGTTCTCCGGTGATATATCCTTGACTTACTAGGGTTTGTATGATGGAGGCATCATGAGCAAACTCCTTGTCCTTGCGAATCAGCATCCGGAGTTTTTCGTAGTCTATGCGTATGTTGCTTTCTATCATTTTCTGTGGCGCTTTGCCGCGCAGAATATAGTTTTTGACAAAATAGAGAACCATGTTGGAATTGTACAGGGTGGTTTCTCCGTAGCATTCCGGTGCGAAGCAGTAGTTGTCATACCACGGCTTCATGATATCTATCAGTTGGCCGACGGTATGGTTGAACGGACTGTTTGTGGAATAATACGTCAGCATCTCACGCACTTCCTTTTCCGTGAATCCTGTCATTTCGTTGAACTCTGGTGAGAGGGAGTAATTGGTACCTATATTGAATCCGCTGGTGAGATCATCCATGGTTACGGGGCTTACTCCGGTGATGAAGCAACGCTTGATGCAGGAATCAGTTCCGGCTTTCACTTTGTTGAAGAATGCGCGCAGGTAGCCCTCTTTGTGTGTCTCTTCAGTGTATCGGTGCAGACTTTCGGCATCGGAGAGAATGGTATTGGTAAAGTGGTCATACTCATCGATAAAAAGATAAATTTTCTGCTCAGTCTTGTTGCACTCCGTAAACAGATATTCCAATTGTTCTACCGCTCCTGATTTTTCATCCAGCTTCTCTTTGATACCTTGTGGGAGATAGTCGGCATAGATATCGCAGAAATAGTCGAACATGGTCTGGCAGTGTGCATCCAGTCCTTGACGGTAGTTGTGCAATTCCCCGCTGATACCGGAAAAATTGAGTTTCAGCACCAGATAGCTGTTGCGGTCCGGCGTGGGGTGCTTTCCTATGTAGAGGTCTCCGAACAGGGCGTCAAACTTATCGCGGGTACGTACATCATAATAATGTTGCAGCATACTCAAGGTCAGACTTTTGCCAAATCGCCGGGGACGGATGAAGAAGAAAAACCGGTCCGACTGTTCTATCAGTGGGATGAAGGCGGTTTTGTCCACATAATAATAATTGTCGAAACGGATGTCTGCAAAGTTCATCATGCCGTATGGCAATCGTTTCCTGTTTGAAGGTGCATATTCCATTAGTTATATTGTTTTTTTATGAATAAACTCTGGTAAAAGAGATATGTATAGCATACAAAGATACTTTCTTTTCCCTGCTTCTCCAAAAAACAAAGGTTCTTTTTGGTAACATGGAGGAAGCTGTCCGATAGGTATCCGCCAATCTTTTCTTTCAGAGAAAACTTTTCAAGTTCATGAATTGTTCTATTATAAAATAGCATTTCAAATGAAAACATTTATATTAAGCATAATTGTAACCATGATCACATCGGTAGCTGGCGCACAGCAAAAAAGTTTTTATGACTTTACGGTCAAGACTATTGACGGGAAGGACTTGCCACTTTCCACATTCAAGGGTAAGAAAGTATTGGTAGTCAATGTGGCATCTAAATGCGGTTTCACTCCCCAATACGCCAAGTTGGAGGAATTGTATGAGAAATATGGAAAAGATGATTTTGTCGTTATCGGATTTCCTGCTAATAATTTCCTGCATCAGGAACCCGGAACGAATGAAGAAATCAAGGAGTTTTGTACGTTGAATTATGGAGTGACTTTTCCTATGATGGCTAAAATATCTGTAAAGGGAAAAGATATAGCTCCCCTCTATCAATGGCTTACGCATAAAAGTGAAAACGGGGTTTCGGATGCTAAAATAGGGTGGAACTTTCATAAGTTTCTGATTGATGAAAATGGTAGATGGGTTGCCTCAATCGGCTCTACTACCAGTCCGCTTTCACAGGAAAT
The DNA here is from genome assembly GCF_054653615.1 of Phocaeicola sartorii JCM 17136 = DSM 21941. NCBI lineage: Bacteria > Pseudomonadati > Bacteroidota > Bacteroidia > Bacteroidales > Bacteroidaceae > Phocaeicola > Phocaeicola sartorii. Next base: position 2,648,979 of record NZ_BAAIFW010000005.1, on the reverse strand, counting down.
TGTAGAATGGATTGAAGAATAAAATGACCAGAAGATAAATAATGCCCTATTGTTATTGTACCAGCTTTCCGTTTTTCAGTTCCGACATCAGCAGGTCATAGACGTATGCCGGGCTTTCGATATACAGGCCGGTGGAGAAGTCTTCCAGTTTGACGAATGTCTCCGAATTGTGGAATGTGGAGATGGCTTCCTGCAAATCCATATCATTACGTTCCACCAAGTAACGGACTACATCGGCGGATATTCCTTCAAAGAGGAATTTTGCGGTATTCGTGTTCATAGTCGTTTCAGCATTTTAATCGCTGCCTCTGAGTGAAAGAAATATTGTGAAGTCACTTTCGAAAATGTCAGTTCGTGCAATAGTTGTTCTTCGTTAATAAAATTCTCGGTGTATAAACGTAGCAAGCGCGCAATGGTATCATCGGCAACAGGGCCAATTACGATATCGTAATCGTGGCAAGGCTGAGTAGTGTTTATATCGCGGTTCGACATGACAAAACGTGCCCATTCCCAGTCTGGCTCCTTGAAAACCTTGACTTTCAATTCGCTCGACTGCGCTTCTTCGAGGTCAAACTCAAACATAGTCAGAGTGGGGTTTCCGCTGAACATCCGCGCTGTTCTTGCGGCCATCCTTTGGGCCTGTTCCCTAATGTCGGTCAGGTAAAATCCTCTGCCGAAATCCTTATAGGGGCGGCATCTGTTGAGGTCGATGCCGTCGATTGCCGTATTTGAACCGTGGTAAAGTATCATCGCAATGTTCCTCCATTGTTTTGGCAGACGATGGTTAGGTCATCCACACAGTCGTTAAAAGAAAGCGTGTGTTCCACATCGTAAAATTCGGTGAGAAAATCAATGCCTTTGAAACGTCTGATATAATTGCTTGCCTCCCGGATTGTCAAATCGTGACGGCGCGCAAATTCGACAATGACCGTCATCACATAATCGATTAGGTTCTTGTCCGCTTTCTTTTTGGACTTGAGCGCCACTATCGGTTCGACACCCAACGCCTCCGCTATGCGGTTGACAGTGCCAAAATTAACACACAGACCGTTTTCCACTTTGGAAACCATTGCTTTTTGGACGCCAATCATCACCCCGACTTCTTCTTGTGTCAATCCTTTGTTTTTTCGGCATTGGGCCAAAAGTTCTCCTATTTTTTGCAAATTCGTATTCATACCACAAAAATAGATAAAGTTTCTTGTGTAGGAAACTTTTTAACTACAAATATATTCTTTAGATAATTATTATCTTTCCAATTAAATGGCAGCTCTGCTCTGACACGCAAGAACCCGTGTGCCGGATGATGATTGTTAGGAAAACAGGAGGGAAATCAGTTCCTTTGTACATCATAGGTTATGGAACGGTGGTTCGAAAAGAGTTGTCGCTATTTTTTTGCTTATTTATTTGTGGGGATAAATATTTATCCCTATATTGTATTAGTAAAATTAAAAATATCATGGAGAATGATTATTAAAACTGAAAGTTATGGATACAATAAAAGACATTTGGTTTGATGCTAACCGCATTTATATGAAAACGGATGGTGGAGAAACTTTCAGCCGTCCCTTAGAGGCATTCCCTTTGCTGAAGGATGCAAGTGACAGAGAGCGCCTTGATTTCAAGATAGGAAAGTTTGGTGACGATATTCGTTGGGAATCATTGGATGAGGATATTCATATATCCAGTTTTTTCGATACAGCGGAGCCGGATTATGAAAATGAGATAGCAATGATATTTAAACGTTTCCCTCAACTAAATGTGTCAGAGGTTGCACGTAGTATGGGAATAAACAAGAGTCTTCTTTCCAAGTATATCTATGGTATTAAAAAGCCGAGTGATATAAGGAAGATGCAGATTAAAGAGGCTCTCCATCTTTTGGGAAAAGAATTACTTGCCGTTTGATTAATCTCTTAATAATAGTTTAGGTGTGATTCCATTTGGTTTCACGCCTTTTTTATGTTAATTTTTCCACAATCATAGTTTCAACAGAAAGATAATTAAATATAAGGAAGATATGGCTAGAATAAACAAATACGGCTATGTTGCTGCGTGACGTTTTTGCATCCGTCAGGGAGATGCGGTGAACAAGCCAAGCTCGTACAAAGAACCGGGCAAGCATGTGATGCAGACAGGGTAGGCGTGTACCGAGTACCAGGTAGCCTTGTTCGCTGTATCTTATATCTTAACCATCAGAGCGATGATGTGCTCAGAAAAGTTTGCATCAAGGCAAGCACACCTACAATCTGTTTCTTGTTTGCTTTTTAAGTAATAAAGAAACATCACTAAAAATAGCGGAATATATTTTCGTCCTATTTATTAAATTGCTATCTTTGCCACGTTTTCTACGCTGATACTTCCGCAGGGAAGTTATGGGAGGTGGGAAATATACATATATAGAAAAGACGTTTACTTGACGTTTTGTTCTTGACGCTTCGAAAATTTGCACCTTTTGAAATTGCTGTCAGAGACAAAGCAACAGTGGATGTCTGCGGGGTATGTTTATATCCTTGGTGCGCCTTTGTTGGTCAAAGGTGTATTCAAGTGTTGTTATACATATCGGCGTGGGCTTCTGCGTTGCTCGTTCAGACAGCAATGGGCAGTGCAAAGCCTTCGAAGTGTGGGACGAGTAACAGGTACAGATTCCCGCGCTTTTTTTATATATAGGTATTACAAATTTCTGATTTAACATATATGAACCGTCCGGTTCGGGAATCTGCGGAAGGTCATCGGTTGACCCGACAGGCTGCATCTACATCGTGCGGATTTCTATCCTCCATTTGTTGAAATAGCTTTTCTCCGGTCAGCTTAATCACAAGAGGCCGATTCCTCTTGTATTTTACGAAACTCCTCGTAATTGATTGAATTGCAGATAGATATCTGTACTTCAAAGCTCCATAACTATGCTTTCAAGTGAAAAAATGCAATGGTTTGCCATGCGTGCCACCTATCGCCGGGGGATGCAGATCAAGGCTTTGTTGGATAAAGAAGGAATCAACAACTTCATCCCCATGCGTTACGAAGTTCGTATAAGGAACGGGCGCAAGAGGCGTGAGTTGGTTCCTGTTATCAGTGATCTGATATTTGTTCATGCCGTCCAGTCCGAACTCCAGAAGGTGAAGTTTAAACTTCCGTATCTTCAATACATGATTGATATCCGCAACGGACAGAAAATCATTGTGCCCGATGATCAGATGAAGCAGTTTATCGCTGTGGCTGGAACGTATGACGAGCATCTTATCTTCTTTAGTCCCGATGAGGTGAACCTGCGTAAAGGTACGAAAGTCCGTATTACGGGTGGTGACTTCGAGGGCTACGAGGGGGTGTTTGTAAAGGTGAAAGGTGCGAGAGACCGTCGTGTGGTTATCAGTCTGCAAGGAGTGATAGCCATGGCCATGGCGACGCTTTCGCCGGACTTGATAGAAGTGATAGAAGAGCCGAAGAAGAGATGACTTCATTTGCTACGTTAAACATTCTTATTCCTTGATTAATGGGAAAGTAAACGATCTGATAATATAAATCTTATATATAATAATGTGTAGAACCACATCCATGCCGTCCGGCATCCGGCTCCAACAGCTGATTCAGAATCAGCATAAGGAAATCTTAGCCAGGGAACAGAATAATGATAAGTTCATTCATCTGTATGACATTGGTGCGTATTGGGTGGCCTTTGAACGTTCCGCCTGTAGGTTGAGCGGTTTGTTTTCTGAAAGTGAGCTGACTTTGTTTCGTGTCCCGGGTTGTGTGGAATATGTGGTGATGGCTTCCGTTCCTGCCGATGAGGCGGAGGGCTGTTTGGGTGAGTACATCCTTTTGCACGATGGAATTTACCGGAAAGTATGGTTGGAGCATTCTTTACCGACGGGGGATTATCGTCACTGGCATGAGATGGCCGTGAGGTCTTTTTTGTTGTAAAGAAAAGTATGTGGACTTCGTGAGGCAAGTAAGTGGTGTTACTTTGCTTGGGAACATATCTTACTTTGCTCACGAAGATATCTTACTTTTTTCAGTGGAATATGGTCATCGATCATGTTCTATAGGAAATACCCTGAAAAATCCTTCAAAAGCTTCATCCTGCTCGCAAACGCCCTACCCGTGGGCATTCCGGCTGAAGGATTGGGTTCGGGAATCCTTCAGCTGGGGATTGGAATGTTTCAGCCGAACTGATCTTCTTCCGATTTTTGGGGAGTCGTTTTCCTGAAGGATATTTTCCGGCTGAAACATTTCACGATGCATATCCTTCAGCCGGAATGCCGACAGGCAGGACGTTTGCGGAATGGCTGAAAGATCTGAAGGAAAAGTAAGGCGGTTCGGCATGTAGATGCCATTATGGAAAAAACAACAGGTCAAATTTTAAAAAGCTCTTGTTCTTTTAATGAAAACGTCTTGTTCTTTTTTTTAAAGACCTTGTTCTTTTCGGAAAAGGACAAGACCTTTGAAAGGTTAGTAATGTGCGTGCCGGAAGATTAGTAACGTGTGGGGTGACACGTTACTAATGTGTGGGCTGTAAGATTAGTAATGTTACAGGTGGAAGATATATATCTTTCAAGTGATTTGAATATATTAATAGAATCAGGATACATATTACGGGACTTGTCTATTATAGACATAATATTTTAATGTGCTTTTTTATAATTGAAAATGTCTGCTTTATCTCAGCAAAATAATAAAAGAATAGCTAAAAATACTCTATTACTTTATTTTCGTATGCTTTTCAGTATGGGAATAGGTTTGTTTACAAGTCGTATTGTACTTGAAAGTTTGGGAATAGAGGATTATGGCATATACAATCTTGTTGGTGGTATTGTTACAATATTTGCTTTCTTAAATTCGGCTATGATTGCAACTTCACAACGTTTTATTTCATATGAGTTAGGAAAGGGAAATTTACATAAACTTAAAGATGTTTTTTGTACGACTTTAACTATACACATAGCTATTGCGTTTATTATTGTTGTTTTATCGGAAGTAATAGGAGTTTGGTTCCTCAATACCAAACTGAATATTCCATCAGATAGAATGATGGCTGCCAATTGGACACTCCAATTATCTATATTCGTATTTGCTGTGAATGTAATCAGTGTTCCTTATAATGCTTCTATTGTGGCACACGAAAAAATGAGCGCATTTGCATATATTAGTATCTTCGAAGTTAGTTTGAAGTTAGCAATAGCCTATTTGCTGTTATTTATATCTTATGATAAATTGATTGTATATTCAATTTTGGTATTTTGCGTTGCATTGCTTTTACGTTCCTTATATTGCTTTTATTGTAAAAGGCATTTTGAGGAGTGTCATTATACTTTTAGCTTTAATATTGAACAATTTAGGGAAATGTTTGCCTTTGCTGGTTGGAGTTTGGTTGGGAATTTAGGATTTTCTTTTAAAGATCAATTATCTAATATTCTCTTGAATCTATTTTTTGGTACAGTTGTTAATGCTGCACGCGGAATATCAGTTCAGGTAGGTTCGCTAATAAATAGTTTTTCTGCTAATTTTATGATGGCGATGAATCCACAAATAACAAAATCGTATGCAGTAGGAGACTTATACAGATCTAAAGAGTTAGTATATGCAGGTTGTAGATTTTCATTTTATTTGTTAGCTGTCATTTCCCTGCCTATAATGATTAATATTACCTATATATTAAATTTATGGTTGGTAGAAGTTCCACAATATACGGATATTTTTCTGATATTAACGATTGTATGCAATCTTTTGTATGCTATATCTAGTCCATTAACAACAGCCATGCAAGCCACGGGAAGAATCAAATGGTTTCAAGTAATAATTTGTATTGTTATGCTGACAGAATTACCGATAGCTTATTTATTGTTATCAATTGGATATCCGCCATATTCAGTTCTCTATGCATCATTATTTGTTACATTATTGGGGGTACTTATTCGGATAGTTTTAATAAGTAGAATCTTGCCCATCTATGAAATTAGATACTATGTGACACATATTTTCAGCAAAAATATACTTATTGTGTTTATCACCTATTGTATAGTTTATATCTTACATAAAAAGATGGAACAGGATAGTTTTTTTACAGCTGTTCTTTCAAGTTTTATATTAGAACTTATTTTATTTTCTCTTGCCTATTTATGCGGTCTTTCATCAACAGAAAGATATGTGGTAAACCAAAAGTTAGTGACCATTTTAGAATCAAAGCGGAGAAAAAATAAACAAAAAAAATGATTTAATATTTAGTTTGTATTAGTGCGTATGGAAATAGAAATTAATTATTCTTTTATAATACCTCATAGGAATGTACCACATCTTCTTCAACGATGTATTGATTCAATTCCCAAACGTGATGATATCCAAATAATTATAGTTGATGATAATAGTGATCCTAAGATCGTGAATTTTGAGTGTTTTCCAGGCTTAAATGAAAAATGTGTTGAGGTTTATTTTACAAAAGAAGGGAAGGGAGCGGGATATGCCAGGAATATAGGATTGACTTATGCAAAGGGAAAATGGTTTTTGTTTCCTGATGCAGATGATCATTATACAACAGATTTAATGAACGTTTTGGATAAATATGTGAATAGTAATTATGATATAATTTATTTTGCCTGTGATCATATCATAGAAAAGACCATGGAACATTGTGATAACATTATCTCTATACAAATAAAATCTTATCTAGAAGGACATAAAGACATGATAAATAATATACGGTATTATTTATGGGCTCCATGGAATAAAATGATAAAAAAGGAACTTATTTGTGAGGATGTAGAATTTGAGGAAATTGAAAAGGGAAATGATGCTTTATTTTCTGTAAGAGTTGGATATAGATCAACTAATATAAAAGTTATTAAAAATAAAATATATGTTTATTATACACGGGAAGGAAACATATCTACATCTAAACTAACATTTGATAAAATGTATAGTCTATTTACTAGTAGGTATAGAATTTACCAATATTTGTGCTATGGTAAAATAAGAAGATATAATACTGCACTTTGGAGTTGTTTCCGATTAGCTTTAAATAATAGGGATATTCTTTTTGCAATTTTTTTTGTGCTCTCAATTCCCTTGTATAGATTCAATCCTGTAAAAGAGAAAAAAAAGGCCTATTCTATGTTCCTAATAGACAATAAATAAAAAAAGATGCCATCTGTTCTTCTATTCATCTACTTTTGTTTCGTTCTTCTTAAAGATGTGAAAAAAGGTATCATACAAATAGTTGTTATTTTGCAGATATTCATATATTTAACTCTGTGGAATACGAGTCTTCGCCTGATTTATCCGACATCAGTTTTGGCTATTTGTATTTTTGTTTATCGGAAATGCAGAAAAAGAAGATTAGTTATATATAGATCAAAAAAAGGAAAATATCCCATATCGTTAATTCTTATTTCAGTCTTAACTTCAATCAGCTATTTAATTTCTAATTATTTGGCATTATATCCTCCTGATAACATGCTGACCTTTGCTAACATATATTTCTTTTTCATTTTACCCGTGTTTTTATGGTATTCATTGGATTCTAGAAAATATATGATATATTGTTTGCAACTTCTTAGTGGATGTATGTTATTTGCCTGTGTTTATTCTATTATAGAAGTTCTTTTTAATAAGAATATTATTCAGGACGTATTGCTGAGCTTATTTGATGTACATGGATATATAGCCCAAGGTGCGGAAAGATATGGTTTTAAACGAAGTAATTCTATATTTTCTTATTATCAGCCTTTTGCTTTATATTGTTGTATGTGTTTTTATCTTTACTTTTTTTGTAGTCGGTATTATAATTATCCATTGAATAAAAATAAAGTAACAAAGCTATTATATTTCCTTCCATTATGCACTATTCTTACAGGGACTAGGGCTGGGTATGTTGCCATTCTTATTGGTATACTGCCTTATTTATTGAGTGTAAACATTTTCAGGTATAAAGTTTTTTATAGAATAGTAGGTGTGTTTTTAGTATCATGTTTGTTTTTTTGGAAATTCTATTTTACTCTTATTTATTCTACTTTATTTGCTAACAAAATGGACGTAGGTAGTAGCAGTGGTATGAGACTAGAGCAATGGGGATCTATTTTATGGGCTTTTGAGCAAAATGAATTATGGGGAAATGGGAGCTCATATTTGTGGAATGTTGCCACACAGAATAATTATGAAATATTAGGTGCTGAAAGTATTTGGTTTTCTTTATTGATAGATTATGGAATAATGGGTGGCTTAATGTTTATTTTTCTTGTATTAGTATGTTGTTTTTTGATTTATAAATGTCAGAAAACTGCTGTGCTTTTTCCTGTTATATATTTTGTTTTTTTATCTCTATCTGCTCCGATTGATGAAAATATAAATATTCTGATGACTTTTGTTGTTATCTTTTTAAGAATGGACTATTGGAGTCGAGATTCTGAATTAAAGTGGTGTAATATAGTTATATCATCTACTCATAGGTGAACAAATGGAAGTATTGAAATGAAATTTTTTGTTTTTGGTGGAGGATTAGGTAACCAACTTTTCCAGTATAGTTATTATAGATATTTGAAGAAGAAATATCCTTCAGAAAGAATTTTGGGAATATATCCTGATAGTTTAAAGGCACATAATGGGATAGAGATTGATAAATGGTTTGATATAGAATTACCTCCAACTTCTTATTTATATAATAAATTGGGCATTCTTCTATATCGTGTGAATCGCTTTTTATATAATCATGGCTATAGATTGTTATTTTGTAATAGGGTTTATCCTCAATCTATGAAACATTTTTTTCAATGGGGAGATTGGCAAGATTATTCTATTATAAAACAAATAAATATTTTTGAATTTCGCTCGGAACTTCCTATAGGAAAGGAAAACATGGAATTTCTTAAAAAAATGGAGACCTGTAATTCAATCTCAGTGCATATTCGTCGTGGCGATTATTTGAAAACAGATTTAATACATATTTATGGTGGTATATGTACATCGAAATATTATCGGGAAGCAATTAAATTCATGGAACAAGAGGTAGAAGAACCGTTTTTTTTCTTTTTCTCTGATGATTGTTTATATGTGGAAACAGAATTTGCTGATATAAGAAATAAAATAATCATATCACATAATAGAGATGATCGCAGCTTCTTTGATATGTACCTGATGGCTCATGCTAAAAATATGATTTTGGCAAATAGTACCTTTTCATGTTGGGCAGCTTATTTAAATAGGACAGCAAAAATAATTATAACTCCAGACCGATGGGTGAATACTGATTTTTCAAAATTAGAAGCTTTGCCAAATGAATGGATAAAAATTCGTGTATAATTTATAGGCAATGTTCAAATGCTCTAAGTAACATATTAATAGGTCTTTATATTAAATATTCATTGTACAATTCAATATATGATAAAATTATCATCTATAACAGCGCATATATTAGATATTTGGCATCGCCGAAACAGCAGATCGTACATTGCTCATCTGCGTTCACTGGGTATAAGAATTGGTGATGGTTGCATTTTTAGAGATCCGCTGACTACGAGAATCGATGTTTCAAGACCAGCCTTGGTTTCCATTGGTAGTAATGTTGATATGAATACATATTTCCAGATATTGACACATGACTGGGCTAGCTTTGTTTTTAGGAATAAATATCATGATTTTGTGAATTCTTCAGGAAGAGTGGAAATAGGTTCGAATATTTATATTGGCACAAATGTCATTGTATTACGTGGTGTTACTATTGGTGATAACTGTGTTATAGGTGCTGGCAGTGTTGTAACACATGATATCCCTGCCAATAGTGTAGCGGTAGGAGCTCCTTGTCGTGTAGTGTGTTCATTAGATGAATATTATCAAAAACGGAAAGTCAAAGGATTGCAGGAAGCTGTGGAACATGTTAAGGCTTTTCAAAAGAATTTTGGTCGAGATCCTTTGCCTCATGAATTATATGAAGAATTCATCTATTTTGTAGATGCCTCAAATGTAGAGGAATATGAACGTCAAGGTGTGCCTGTTCGGTCTCAGTTAAGTATAGCTTATGGTGATTGGTTATCTACTCATAAGGCGAAATTTTCGTCTTATGATGATTTTATTCAATATGTAAATCAAAAAATGAATGAAACAGCCGAAAGTTAGTATAATAGTCCCTGTTTATAATGTGGAGAAATATCTTGATCGTTGCATGCAATCGCTTCTTGGGCAAACGCTGAAAGAATTAGAAATTATTCTAGTGGATGACGGTTCACCGGATAATAGTCCTGCATTATGTGATAATTATGAATCAGCGTCAGATAATTTGCATTGGCCGATTATCAAGGTGATTCATAAAATTAATGAAGGTCTTGGCTTTGCCCGTAATTCGGGGTTGGAGATAGCTACTGGTGAATATATAGCATTTCTGGATTCCGATGATTTTGTAGATGTGAATATGTATGAACAGTTATATTTAAAAGCAAAGGCCAAGGATATTGATGTTGTTTATTGTAATTGCAATATTTATAAAGATAAAAAGCATATTTATCCTCGAAAAGATGTAGAGGAGGAGGTTGTCTTCAGAGGGCGTGAAGTTGTTGATGATTTTTTGCTTGATATGATAGCTCCATTGCCTGAATATCATCATGATGTTCGCTATATGATATCGGTGTGGCATGCTATATATCGTCATAGTATTTTTATGGAGCATAGAGTACAGTTTGTATCTGAACGTGAATTTGTGAGCGAGGATATTATTTTTGATATTGATTTTCTTTCACATGTAAGGAGTGTATGTTATCTGCCTGATTGTTTGCACTATTATGTTGTAAATCCATATTCGCTTTCTCATACTTATGATGATGCCAAATACCATAAAATGGTAAATTTATCTCGGATAATAAAAGAGCGATTGGCAAAAATTTACTCTGAAGAGAAATATTATTTGCATTATCTTCGCTCGGTATTTTTTCTTCTTCGTAATACTGTAATGCGTATGGTGTTAGCTGGTGAAACAGATCAGAAGATCAAAAGAATATTAGAAGAAAAACTATATCAAGAATTATTGTCTAATTATCCTTATCAACGAATGGATTTAAAGCATAGAATAGTATTTTTTTTATTGAAATATAAATGCATTTTATTATTAAAGATGCTGTTTAAATCTGTTAAATCTTAGTCAGAACCCAAAATATTAATCAGCGAGATTTCCCTATTTATTAGGGTCTCTAATCAATTGAGGCTTATATATGGATCATAAATTGAAATATATATTAAAACATGATTGTGTATCTTTTGACATATTTGATACGTTAGTAAAAAGATATGTTTCCTTGCCTACAGATGTGTTTGATATAGTTGAATTGAGGTATAACAGTTTACATGGTACCAGTAATGAGAAAATAAGAGGTTTTAAGGAATTGAGGATAAATGCCGAACTTAAGGCTAGAAAAAAAATAATAGAAGAAGTTTCAATCGATGAAATTTATAATTTTATAGAATTTAGTCCAGCTATAAATGAAGAATTGAAAAACCTAGAATTGAAGACGGAGTACGAAGTTTGTATTCCCAATAAATCTATTGTCGGTCTTTTTAATGAATGCCTTAAGAATGGAAAAAAAGTAATAATAACATCAGATATGTATCTTCCTGAAGATATAATAAAGGATATTTTAAGTCATTGTGGCATTACAGGTTATGAAAAACTTTATCTTTCTTCATCTATAAAAAGAACTAAAAGAACAGGGGCTTTATTTCGTTATATCTTAGATAAAGAAAATCTAAAACCTTGTCAATTAGTTCATATTGGAGACACACTAAAGTCTGATTTTATTAGACCAAAGATAATGGGTATACATACAACTATGATAACTCTTACAAAGTCAAAAGTAGATAATACAAGCTATTTATCCCTATTAAATAATGTCATTGATTATATGTGTCAAACAAAAGAGGATTATTTTAAATATTTGGGCTATAGATGTTTGGGCCCTTTATTATGGGGATATATTCATTGGCTAATTAAAAATTTTCAAAAAGAAGATCTTAATAAGATTTATTTTTTTGCTCGTGATGGGCTTATCATGAAAAAAGCATTCGATATTGTAAACAAAGATGAAAGTTTGAAAAGTTATTATCTAGAAGTTTCAAGAAGAAGTCTAAGAGTACCCATTTTGTGGAATGATCCATCATTTATTAATTTATTGACCATGCTGTCACCTTCCAAAAGGATATCATTGAAGTCAATATTTGATGGAGTTGGATTAAATATTATTGATCATATAGCTTTAGTTAGAAAATATGGATATGATTTAAATTCTTATTTCTATAGAAATACCATATTGGAAGAAAATAGATTAATGCTTTTATATAATGAGTTGCAGAATGAGATTATTTTAAACTCAAAAAAAGAATTTGTCTTAATGTGTGAATATATGAAGCAAATGCACGTTGAAGGACGTTTTGCAGTTGTGGATATAGGGTGGTCAGGTGGTATGCAGAGATTTCTTCAAAAGTCACTGGGAATAATAGGTATAGAAAATGAAATTTTAGGTTATTATACAGGGGTAGCTGATTATTATAAACGAAATATGAATGATGGAAAACTATCATTACATGGATATTTGTTCGATTTTTATAATAATGTAAACAGTGTGGATAAACGAAGTCCGTTTGTTGGACTTTATGAAACATTGTTTTTAGAGCAAAAAGGGTCTGTAAAAAACTATATTCGTGACAAAAATGAATGGCTTGTGGCAGAGAGATATGATTATGAATATCAAATGAATGGTGAATTACAAGAGGAGTATTATATTGTAGAAAAAATCCAGTCAGCAGCTCTAGATTTCATTAATGATATAGAAGCAATAGAGTTTGTAAAATATATTCCTTTTACTCCAGATGTGTTGTTTGCGAATTTAAAAGCAGTGGGATTATCTCCCTCTCGAAAGGATTTAAAGATGTTGGCAAAATTTAGATTTTTTGATGAGGGAGAGACTTTTTCATTAGTTTCTAGTAAGTCGTTTATTTATTATGTGTTTAATCCTCGATGTTTAAAAAATGATTTATTGTCTAGTAAATGGAAAATAGGTTTTTTAAAATGCTTGCTTAAAATTCCTTTTCCATACTTTAAACTTTATAAAATATTGAAAAACAGAAACTAAAATGACAAGAATACTTGTTGAGAATTTAAATGGTTTGGATCTAGGTGGCATAACTACTCATATATTCAATTATATTTCAGTCTTACAGCGAAACAGTGATTATAAAATTGATATAGTGGTAACGGTACAAGAAAACAATGATGTTATAGATAAATTCAAGTCTCTAGGGTGTGGAATCATTCATTTGCCACATCGGCAGAAGCAATTATTTCGTTATATAATGGCATTATGTCGCATAATGTATAAAGGAAGTTATGACATTGTTCATATACATGGAAACAGTGCTACAGCTGTTTTGGAATTACAAATTGCAAAATGGTTAGGTATAAAGGCAAGAATTATACATAATCATTCTAGTTGTTGCCAACATAAAATTTTAAATAAATTATTGTTGCCTGGATATAGGCGTTCGTTCACTCAGGCTATAGCTTGTTCTATTGAAGCTGGTGAATGGCTTTATGGTGAAACACAATTTACTATTTTGCGTAATGCTATCAAAGTGGAACCTTTTATATTCAATGTAGATAAAAGAAAGACAATGCGGTGTGTCTTTGGTTTTAAAGATGATGAATATGTGGTAGGCCATATCGGTATATTCATGGAAGCAAAAAATCACTCCTTTCTTATTGAAGTGTTTGCCAAATATCATGCTTTACAGCCAAAGTCAAAATTATTGCTAGTTGGTGATGGTGAACTGCGCCATCTTGTAGAAGCAGCGATAGATAAAAACAAAGTGAATGATTGTGTAATATTGGCGGGATTGCGTTCTGATATCCCAGATGTGTTACAAGCAATGGATATTTTCCTTTTTCCTTCTATTTATGAAGGTATGCCATTGTCTGTGGTAGAAGCACAGGCATCAGGTCTACCATGTATTATTTCGGATGCTGTAACTAAAATGGTAAACATAGGTGAAGATGTAATTCAGTTACCTTTAAGTAAAGGTGCTGACTATTGGGCGGAATATCTCGGTAACGTTAAATACGAATTGTCTCGTCAGGAACGTTGCGAAAGGAATATTAAACTCATTACTAAAGCGGGTTATAATATAGAAACAGAGGCGGAAAACCTCATGAGAATTTACAAAAACTTGTAGTATAAAATATGACATCTCTCTTAGTCAATCACATTTTGCAAACAGAGCAATGGACGCCTCCCGAACTTTTCGAAACGAAAAGCAGAATTTACACCTTTCTCAACCCCGTCTCTTACCTTATCGCTTTAGAAAACAAATCTCTATTTGAACAATTCGATGGTATTTTTGCCGATGGCTCTTTACTGGTTTCTGCCATAAGATTAGTATACGGAAAGCGAGTGACCAGATGTAGCTTTGATATGACTTCCCTTGCTCCCGAATTGTTGAATTACCTCATGGAAAGCCGTAAAACACTCTATATCGTAGCCTCGGGTCAGGAACAAGTGGAATGTGCTGTGAAGATATTTCAAGAACAGTATCCGGAGTTACGCATTGCAGGGTTCAGGAACGGATATTTTTCTTCGGATGCGGAAATGAACAAGGAAGCTTCTCATATAGTCGAATTAAATCCGGATTTTCTGATCGTAGGTATGGGGGCCTTGATGCAGGAGAAGTTTCTGCTTAAGGTAAAAAAGATGGGTTACCAAGGCATCGGCTTTACGTGCGGTGGGTTTATTCACCAAACGGCAATGAATAGGATGCACTATTATCCAGACTGGGTTGATAAGATGAATTTGCGTTTCGTTTATAGAATGTATAAGGAGAAACATACACGTACAAGATATCTGCAAGCTGCATTCTTGTTTCCGGCACGCTTTATCGGGGAAAGAATTTTCGGATGAAAGAGCTGACTTTGCTTATTGCCATGTAAATAATGGAGAATGGCAACAACAGGACGAAGATAGCAGTAGGAATAATTTTTCCGAGTATTTTTAATACATCTGTTTTCATGCTGCAAATATAAATTAAAATTCATAGAATCGTGAAATTAAGGACTCTAATATTTCTGGGGGGACTCTTTGGAGGAATGAATGTTATCAAAGGGCAGGCTTTTTATGGTACTACAGGACTACTTCATGCACCTACTGCCGTTATGCAGAAAGATAAAACCGTTATGCTGGGAGGAAATATGCTGGATGTGAATACGCTTTCCCGATATTGGGTGAGAAGTGAATATCATCCCTATACCTATAACTATTATATTAATTGTACTTTGTTTCCTTGGCTGGAAGTAGCCTATACTTGTACGTTGGTAAAGGGGATACATGGTTCTTCTTATTGGCCTCAGCAAACTTGGGGCAGGTTTACCAATCAGGACAGATCGTTTCATTTCCGGTTGAGGGCATGGAAGGAGGGGTGGGGGAAGGCCTGGACTCCTCAGGTGGTGATTGGTACGAATGATCCGGGAAGTCATTCTTCAAATGGAGGTGGAGATATAGATTGGGGTGGTGGCGGTAGCGGAAACCACAATTACTTGACACGTTATTATCTGGCGGCAACGAAACATGTTGAATTTAGTGGAATAGGTACAGTGGGGGGGCATGTAGCTTGGGTTATCGGTAAAGCTATGAGTGATGTGCATTATAGCTGTCCTGCTGCAGGGGTAAACTTTCACTTTGGCATGAAGGGCGAAGGCTTCTGGCAGAAAGCTCTGAATGGATTTAATCTGATGGCGGAAGTGTGTCCCGGACATGCAGAAAACCTGCATACAGCAACTTATACTGTGAATGTAGGTGGAACTTATTCAATATGGAAAGACCATATCAATCTTATTGCTGAACTGAATGACGGTAAATATTTTAGCGGAGGTATATTCTTTAAATTACATCTCAAATAACTGACTTGATTTCTAGTGGATAAAGCATTATAAGAATAGCCGGAATCACTTGGAAAAAGTAGTTCCGGCTATTCTTATATAACGATATTTGTATGTCCTGTTTTTATTATCCTACAATGTATTTAGCATTCTTGCCGCTTATTTTACGAATGAATATCACAAGCAGCCACGATACGCCAAATGCCACGACAGCGGCAGCGGGAATTTGTAAAGGCACGGGAACACCGATATTGCGCATCAGGACTACACCCGGACCTGTGAAAAAATAATGTATCATATAGATACCGAAACCACATACGGTCAAGTTAGCCAGCATACGCTGGATCAGTTCGGAGCGTACTTTTACTTTCTTGGCTATGAGGAAGAAGGGGATAGTCATCATAATCACATTCAAAGAATTATAGGTGAAGAACAGTTCCAACATTTCATCAGTGCATTGTGGCAATGCGGTCATGTGGCGGAAACCGAAGAAAGTGACCATGTAACCTGTCAGAAACATGGGGATACAGACTGACAGTGTCTTGCCCCACGACCAGTCGTGGTTGCGCAGATAGTGTCCCAATAGCAAGTATCCATTGAATCCGGCAAAATAATAGAGCATATTGAACGAGTTCCACGCACAGCCTCCCCAAATGTATGGGGATACGAACTGATAATAATAAGGTAACAAGCCGGTTATTCCCCATGCGACAAGAAACCATAGTTTGGCTTTTTCCGAGGCCTTTTCTACCCATGCGGAGAAAATAGGAAGGTATAGATATAATCCGATAAGCAGATAGATGTACCACATGTGTACGTCCAATAAAGAGAAATTGAGAGGCATCTCTGTTATATAACCCAATGATACGTTGAGTGACTGACGGGCGGCCTCTTCACCGCTATAAGGGAAAAAGTCAAGGATTATTTCGGGATTAAGTCCCAATAGTCCTGTAAACCAAGGAAATAAATTATAAATGACACTCCAGATAAGGAACGGCCAGAATACACGGCTGATTCTTTTTTTGTAGAAAGCGGATATTTCGCCACGTATGGGAAGCAGCAACGCTCCTGTAATCATGACAAACAGTGGGACACACGGACGGAGAAAGGCTCCGTAGGCGGCTCCCCAGAATTTGATTTCATCAATGTTGGCTGGCGGTTCGCCGGGGTAAAAGTTGAACGGGTCTGCACTATGGCAGCAAACTACGGTGAACATGGCTACCAAACGGACAACGTCCAGCCATACCACATGTTTTCTTGTGGTATTCATAGCAATAGGTTGATTCATAATTTAATTTTTGATTTGACAGGCACAAAGGTACGCTTTCTCTGAGGATTATTTATTGTTTTGGAACAAAAAAAGAACTATCCGCAATCATACTACAAAACGAGAATCCTCCCACCGCAAGATCCACAATCATTTGTCTTTTGCAGGGGGAGGATTTCTATTTAGAGTTAGAGGGTTACTTTAGTCCTCTGTTCTTCAGCAACGGATCAATACCGGGCTCTTTGCCACGGAAATTGACATACATATCCATCGCATCGTCAATGCAGCCGGGAGTGAGGATATATTTACGGAACTTCTCTGCTACTTCCTGATTGAAGATATCGCCCGTTTCCTTGTATGCCTCGTATGCGTCACAATCCAGCACTTCCGCCCAAATATAACTATAGTAACCGGCAGTATATCCACCACCCATGGTATGGTTGAAATAAGTGGTGCGATAGCGTGACGGAATTTGTTTCAGCAATCCGCGCTTGCCTAATGTTTCTGCTTCAAACTGTACAACGTCCATATCATCGGGGACTTCTTTCAATACGTGGTAATCCATATCCAGCAGGGAAGCTGCTAAGTATTCAGTCGTAGCGAAGCCTTGCCCGTATTTGCCACTCTTGTCCATTTTTTCAACCAGTCCGGCAGGAATGACTTCACCTGTCTGATAATGTTTGGCATATACATTCAATACCTCCGGCTCAAAAGCCCAATGCTCATCTATCTGTGACGGCAGTTCCACAAAATCACGCGGAACACTAGCCACACCATAATAATGTACATCTTTGAAAAGATTATGTAAAGCGTGTCCGAATTCGTGGAACAAGGTATTCGCTTCGTCTGCACTGAGCAAAGCGGGTTGTCCGGCTGCCGGTTTGGTAAAGTTGCATACCACGGTTACTACAGGAGCCACTTTCTTGCCGTCCTTGTAGGTTTGTGAACGATAGCTTCCGCACCATGCACCACCTTTCTTGCTGGCACGCGGAAAGAAGTCCATATAGAGCACACCTAGATGAGAACCGTCTTTGTCCTTACATTCGAATGCCTGTGCATCGGGATGAGGGAGGGGAAGATTATCCAGCTGGGCGAAAGTGATGCCGTACAGTTTGTTGGCAACATAGAACACACCGTCGCGTACGTTTTCCAGTTTCAGATAAGGACGTACCTGATTTTCATCCAAGTCGAATTTGGCTTTCTTGGCACGGTCTGCATAATAACGCCAGTCCCAACCTTCGGCAGTGAAGGTTTTTCCGTCTTTTTTTATTTCGGCATTGATATCCGCCAATTCTTCTTTGGCTTTGGACAGAGTAGGGGTCCAAATCTGGTCTAATAATTGATATACGGCATCCGGTGTTTTGGCCATACGTACCTCCAGTGCAAAGGAAGCATAGTTCTCGTATCCCATCAGCTTGGCTTTTTCCAGACGGGCTTTGAGCAGTTTGCGTACCACTTCCTTGTTGTCGTATTCATTGCCGTTATTACCTCTGTTAATGTATCCTTTGAAGATCTTTTCGCGCAGGTCTCGGTTGTCGGCATATTGCAGGAAAGGCATGACACTGGGATTGTGCAGGGTGAAAATCCATTTGCCTTCCATGCCTGCTTCTTTAGCTGTTTCGGCAGCACTGGCAATCAGGTTTTGGGGTAATCCGGCTAAATCTTCTTCTTTGTCCACGATCAATTGGAAGGCGTTGGTTTCCTTCTGCATATTTTGGCCGAAGGTGAGTTGCAACATGGAAATCTCACTATTCAGTTCACGCAATTTCTTTTGACTTTCGGCATCCAGATTGGCACCTCCGCGTACAAAGTCTTTATAGGTCTCTTCCAGCAATTTCTTTTGTTCCTTGTCCAAATCGCCGGGATTTTCATAGACAGCTTTGATGCGGGCAAAAAGTTTTTCATTTAAGGCGATGTCATCACTGTGTTTTGATTGCAGGGGAGAGAGTTCACGGCTCAGTGCATCCATCTCATCATTGGTATTGGCACTTTTCAGTCCGTAGAATACGGTACTGACTTTACGAAGTAACGCTCCGCTTTGATCCAGTGCTGCAATGGTATTCTGGAAAGTGGCGGGTTCGGGATTGTTTACTATAGCGTCAATCTCTTTCTGTTGTTCTTCCATGCCTTGCAAAAAGGCGGGTTTGTAATGTTCCATCTTGATTTGGTCGAAAGGAGGAACCTGGAAGGGGGTTGTGTACTCAGAAAGGAATGGATTTCCGGTAGGGTCTGCCTGTTTCCCTTGCGAACCGCAACCGCTTAGTATGGCAACCGCGCAGGCTGCCAGAAGGATGTGTTTCATAATCTGTTGTTTTTATTAATAGATATGCAAAGATAGTAAAATAAGGCAAATTTCAATGGATTTGAAGCATGGAACTATCTGTTTGTTTGGGAGTTCTGTCTAATTATTATACATCATTGTCTAATAATTAGACAGATCGCTTTTTCTAAGATTTCTATAAAATATTATTAATCAGTAGTTTATTTGTTTGGCATGGTTTTGGCATTTCTGTTATTGAGAACGAATTATAGAAACTTTAGTTTCTTATACATTTTATGGGAAGTAACGTTGTGAAACGGGACTTCTCTCTTTTAAGATAATAACAATTAAAAACATGAAATATGAAACAGATTTATTATGTCATTCAGACTTTGATACATGGACGAGGTTCTAATATCATAAAAGTCGTCTCGTTGGGCTTGGGTCTGACTATGAGTATTTTACTTTTCTCAAGAGTGGTGTATGAGCAGAGTTTTGATACTTGTTTTAAGGATCATGACAAACTATACCAATTGTGGAATATATGGACAGTAAATGGAGAGCCTTTTCCTCCGAGTGAGTTCATTATCGGTGCAGCTGCCGGAGGCATACTGGATGCAATGCCGGAAATTGTGGAATCGGCGGCAAGTACAGGCTCGTGGCCGGTATCGGCACCTATTTATAACGGGAGTGTCCGCTTTGATGATTTTAAGGTCACTGCCGATTCATTGTTTTTTCAGACAATGGGTATTGAGGTCTTGAGTGGGGATCCGGTACGTGAATTGCAGCAAAAAGATGTAATTTTTCTGAGTAAAGACTTGGCGGATAAAATGTTTGGCGGTGAAAATCCGATTGGTAAAGTTATTAGTTTCAATAAGGAAATTGAGCTGACAGTAAAAGGAACGTATGCTACTTTACCTGAGAATTGTACTATGCGGCCGAAGGCCGTCATTTCCTTGCCTTCTATCTGGAGCCGCCGGATAGGAAATTATTCATGGGAGGGTGGTGACAGTTGGAAAGAATATATCCGGTTGAAGCAGGACATTGATCTGGATGAGTTGAACAAACGTATTGATGTGGTGGTTCAGCAACATATTCCCAGAAGTGATAAGTTTGGAATCACCGTCATAGCCAAACCAGTCCGGGATACGTACCGTGGATATGATGAGGTGAAAAGAATGCGTAATATCATGCTTATTTTGGGGCTGTCCATTTTGTTTATTACGGCATTGAATTATGTGTTGATTTCTATTTCTTCGTTGAGCCGGCGTGCCAAAAGTATTGGTGTGCATAAATGCAGCGGAGCGGGAACGGGGACTGTCTTTGGTATGTTTATGTGGGAGACCGGTATTATTATTCTGCTTTCATTATTTTTGATGGTTTTCTTAATGTTTAACTTCCGGGATTTTGTGGAAGATACCACGGCTGCTAAACTGGAGTCCCTTTTTGCGGTGGAACGTATTTGGGTACCTTTGGGAGTGACTCTTTTTTTATTCTTCATTGGTGGTGTATTGCCGGGACGACTTTTTTCGAAGATACCGGTCACACAGGTCTTCCGGCGTTATACAGAGGGTAAAAAAGGATGGAAACGTCCGTTATTGTTTATCCAATTTGCAGGAGTGGCTTTTATATGTGGATTGATGTGTGTAGTGATGCTTCAATATCATTATGTTATTAATAAAGATCCGGGTTATAATCCTGAACGGGTAGTGATTGGCATTAATAATGCACCGGATGCTGAAGCCCGGCTTGCCGCCCGTCACTTTTATGAGAGTCTTCCATACGTGGAGGCATTGACTTCGGCAACCAGCTATCCGTCTAATGGCTATAGCGGACAGATGATACCGGATGAGAAAGGAACGAGTCTTTTTTCCAGTCGCTATGATTTTACTCAGGAGAATTATGTCGCTTTTATGGGAATGACCATACAGCAAGGGCGTGTACCGCGTGAATCCGGTGAGGTGGCTGTCAATGAGGAGTTTGTGCGGAGAATGCATTGGGGAAAAGATGTGTTGGGCAGGAGTATCGGGACAGAAGAAGGACGTGTCAAAATAGTAGGTGTGATTAAAGATTTTAATATTGACGGATTTTACTCAGAGATGAAACCATTTGTCCTGCATCATCATCCCAAAGACTTGGCTAGTCTTGTCTATCTCCGTCTGAAGGAACCTTTCGGTGAGAATCTTCAGAAACTGAACCGTGATGCTGCCGAAGCTTTTCCCAATCAAACAGTCGGTTTTGAAAGCTTGCAACAAAAAATGGCGGATAGTTATAATTCCGTTCGTGTGTTCCGTAATGCGACTTTATTGGCGGCAATTGCCATCTTGTTTATTACTTTGATGGGACTGATAGGTTATATTAATGATGAATTACAGCGGCGTTCGAAAGAGATTGCTATTCGTAAAGTGAATGGGGCTGAAGCATCTTCCATATTGGAAATGTTGGTGCAAGATGTTCTTTGGATTTCTTTCCCGGCTGTAGTCGCAGGTACGTTAGGGGCATGGTATGTAGGTGGCTTATGGATGGAACAGTTTGCGGTGACTGTAGGTTCGCTTGTTCCTTATTATATATGTGTAGCTATCGTGGTCTTGATATTGATTGTCGGTTGCGTCATTTCCAGAACATGGCGCATAGCCAATGAGAATCCGGTAAAGAGTATTAAATCAGAATAAATATCAATAGAACAAACAATTAAAATTTATTATTATGATACAGATTGAAAATTTAAGTAAGGTATTTCGTACCTCAGAAGTAGAAACAATTGCGTTGAACCATGTAAATATAGAGGTGAAAGAAGGAGAGTTTGTTGCCATTATGGGACCGTCTGGTTGTGGAAAATCCACGTTGCTGAACATTCTCGGATTATTGGACAATCCTTCGGAGGGCAGCTATAAACTGATAGGCAACGAAGTAGCCAATCTGAAAGAAAAGGAGCGCACCCGTCTGCGTAAAGGTGTGATAGGTTTCGTGTTCCAGAGCTTTAACTTGATAGACGAACTGAATGTATTCGAAAATGTGGAGTTACCGCTGACTTATTTGGGTATCAAAGCCAGTGAACGCAAGGAACGTGTACTCGAAATATTGAAACGTATGAATCTGAGCCATCGTGCAAAGCATTTTCCACAGCAACTTTCCGGTGGTCAGCAACAGCGTGTGGCCATAGCCCGTGCGGTGATTACCAATCCTAAACTGATTCTTGCCGATGAGCCTACCGGTAATCTGGACTCGAAGAACGGTGCCGAAGTCATGAATCTATTGACCGAACTTAACAAAGAGGGGACTAGTATTGTCATGGTGACCCACTCTCAGCATGATGCCGGATTTGCTCATCGTATCATTCATTTGTTTGATGGTAGTGTGGTAGCGAACATAAAGGAATAATGAAAGGATAGTTGCGATGAAACAAATCTATTATGCAATACAAACGATATTGCACGGCCGTGGAAGTAATGTGACGAAAGTCATCTCTCTATCATTAGGTCTGACTATTGGTGTACTGCTTTTTTCACAAATAGCATTCGAACTCAATTATGAAAAATGTTATCCTGAAGCCGACCGGTTGGTATTGGTACGTGGAGGGAGAGAGAATGTGAAGACCGGAGAGAAAGGAAAAGGATATGATAATACCTTGTTTGCTCCGATGGCAGAAGCATTCCGCAGTGATTTGTCACAATGGATTGAAAATGCTACAGTTCTTTTCAATTTTGAGACCTTAAATGTATTCAAGGAGGATGGTCATAAGCTGAAAGATGTAAACTACGCTTATGTAGATACTTGCTATTTCCGTACTTTCGGCATCAAGGTATTGAAAGGAAATCCCGAAGAATTGCAAAGGGCGGGGAACATTTTCGTTTCTGAAACTTTTGTTCGTGATGTCTTTGGTGGGCAGGATCCTGTAGGACAGAAATTGTCTTTGGACAAACAGCAGGAACTGACAGTCCGTGGTGTTTATCAGGATACTCCGGAAAATACGGCCTACCATTTTGATTTTGTTGCTCCCATTTATGCCGGAGGTGGCTATGTAGGAGGTGGAACATGGGGACGTAATGATATTTATTTTACTGTTCTCCGCTTGCGCGATGGGGTGGACAGGGAAGAGATCAATCGTCAGATATACAAGGCCATGCAGAAATATCATCCTGATTCTGCTGATAATGAATGGAGATTTTTCTATGATGCACAGCCGTTGCCCGAAATTCATCTGGACGATTCAAATACCCGTACTCGTCTTTACATTTATGGCTTTTTGGGCTTTGCCATCTTTTTTGTGGCGATCATGAACTATGTATTAGTAGCTATTGCTACCATGAGCCGCAGGGCAAAGAGTATAGGTGTGCACAAGTGCAGCGGTGCCAGTGCGGTCAATATTTTCAGCATGTTCCTTTTTGAAACAGGGATTGTGGTATTGATTTCCGTCGTAGTGGCTCTCTTTATTATATTTAACGCCAAAGATCTGATAGAGGATTTGCTTTCGGTACAATTATCCTCACTCTTTACATTGGAAACTCTATGGGTGCCGGTACTCATTATTTTTGTACTGTTCATGGTAGCCGGAGTGCTGCCGGGAAGATTGTTTTCGCGCATTCCTGTCACTCAGGTTTTTCGCCGTTACACAGATGGGAAAAAGGGATGGAAGCGTTCTCTTTTATTTGTGCAATTTATGGGGGTATCCTTTGTGATGGGGATTTTGTTGGTATCTTTGATGCAGTATCATCATCTGGCTAATAGTGATATGGGTATCCGTACTTCCGGATTGGTGGAGGCGGAGACATGGATGTCATCCGAAGAAGCGGAGAATATGGTGAGCGATCTTCGTCGTCAACCCATGGTGGAAAATGCCACCCGTTCTATGCTCAGGGTTCTGGGAGAATATTGGACTCGTGGGCTGATTGATAATAGTGGCAAGCGCATAGAAACTTTGATGTATAATCCTTGTGATAAAAATTATGCTGAAACCATGGGAATTACTATTATTGAAGGGAAAGATATGCAGAATGAGGGGGATGTATTGGTCAATGAAGAGGTGGCTCGGCTGATGAAATGGACAGACGGGGCAGTGGGTAAACGGTTGAATGATTTTGACAAAGCCGGAACCATTGTCGGTGTATTCCGTAATGTGCGAAATACGTCTTTTCTTTACAAACAGTTTCCTGTGGCTTTAGTTTATAATAATTATACCAATCATACTTTTGATGTACGTTTAAAGCAGCCATACGATGAGAATTTGAAAAAGCTGAACGAATACATGGAGCAGGTGCATTCCACTAAGGCATTGGAATTTATCCCGATAGATACCATGCTGAAGGAGATCTATCGCAATGTTTACCGTTTTCGTAATTCGGTATGGATTACTTCGACTTTTGTTCTGCTCATTGTCATCATGGGGTTGATTGGCTATGTGAATGATGAAACACAGCGCCGTAGCAAGGAGATAGCCATCCGTAAGGTGAATGGCGCCGAAGCTTCGACTATTCTCCGGTTGCTGTCCTGTGATATATTGTATGTGGTTGTTCCATCCGCCTTGATAGGGGCCGTGGCCTCTTATTTTACAGCCGGGGCATGGCTTGACCAGTTCCCTGAAGCCATTTATATGAATCCGTTGTATTTTGGGGTCATGTGTCTCGGGGTGATTGTTTTGGTGGTGGCTTGTGTTATCGTCAAGACTTGGCGCATCGCGAATGAAAATCCGGTGAAGAGTATTAAGACTGAATGACAGGTAGAAAAAGAGAGCGGGATGATAGGTGTTGGATTTCATCCCGCTTTTTCTTTTTACCTGATTCTTGTGAAATTTACATTGACGTCATCCAGTACGCCTTTTAAAAAATTACTGCCCAACCATACATTCTCAAAATATGAAACATCACTGGGACTGTAAACCATACGGATGCATGTCTGTGAACTGTTATCCCATCTCCATTCAAAACGGTACCTGTCTTCGGTTACATAGCCGTTCCGGTGCTCTACCCGTATAATGTCTGTGCCTGTTCTATTTTCGTAAAAGTCCAGTCGTTGCGTGTAGTATTCACCATCTTGTACCCAAGTTTCCTGCCAGGTCCGGCTACATAGTTCCCGTGTGGTTCTGTAATACATTTCGCTGTAATCATCATCATCGTACCAGCTTCCTATGGATACTTCACAGGAAGTGAGGCTGATCATTGTTGTCAGTACGACTGCTATTCCGAAGTATTTCATTAGTCTTGTTTTCATATCCGTTCATTTTTAAATTTGCTTTTCTTTATGTCACAAAGGTAGGTGGGGAAAATGATACAATAAAAAGAATAATCCTATTTGTAGAGGAGAATTTCCCTATTTGTAATAGGAAAATTCCTCTAAACTGTAAGTCACAAAAAAAGGTTGTGCCGGCATCTTGACACAACCTCTCCGATAATTTCAAAAAAGTGACAACAGGATAATTTCTCTATACTTTTTGATTATCCTTGTCTGTATATTATTTGCGTTTGGGGGAGGAGAGAAGGGGTGCTTCCTGTACCTGCTTCATCACTCTCAGGAGATTGCCTCCCCAAATCTTCCTTAAGTCTTCTTCCGTATATCCTTTTTCAATCATCTTTACGGTCAGATTAATCAAGTCATTATCTCCATTGCATCCTTGCAAACCACCACCGCCGTCAAAGTCCGTACCTATTCCCACATGGTCTATGCCGGCTACCTTAATCATGTGGTCCAAATGTTCGGCAGCATCACAAACGGATGCGGCTTTTGGTTTTTTATTGATATAGGCATCAAGAAGACATAACTGTGCCACTCCGCCATTTTTCGCTAAGGCACGGAGTTGTTCGTCTGTCAGATTACGATCATGGTCGCATAACGCCTTTGACGAGGAATGAGAGGCGATGATAGGTTGTGTGCTATATTTTATAACATCCCAGAAAGTACCTTCACTGGCATGCGATACATCTATCATAATTCCTAGGCGGTTCATTTCCTTTACCACCTCACGTCCGAACCGGGTCAGTCCTTGGGTCGCATCTTCCGTGTGAGTGGATGAATGGCAGATATCATTGTCATAAGAATGGCAGAGAGTAATATAATTGACTCCCATCTGTTTGTATTTTGCTATATTCTTTAGGTCTTTGCCTATGGCGTAACCATTCTCGATACCTATAAAAAAAGCTTTTTTACCTTCACGCTTCAGGCGTATCAAGTCTTCTTCCGTAAGGGCGATGCCACAAAAATCTTTGTATTGCTCTACTTCGTCATAAATGGATTGAATTAATCGGGTGGTGCTTTCTACGGCTTTTTGTGAAGATGCGTCATCCCGTTTCCCCTGCCATATAAATGCGGCTAGGAACTGTGCGTCCAATTTGCCTTCCTCCATTTTGGGGATGCTGACCATGTTGTCTTTTCTCAGGCCTACACTGTAACCGTTTTTAAACCAAAGAGGAGTGTCTGTATGAGTGTCAATGGAAAGGATACGGCTATGGATATCTTTGGCCAGATTAAATGTGTCAGCCTTATTCACCAGAAATTTAAATAATTTATGCATGGTGGTATCTCCGGCAGCCGTAAATATTTCCGGATGAAATTGCACACCTATCATTTGTCGTACGGGATAAGCTTCGATGGCTTCCGCCACACTGTCGGGCGCCCAAGCCGTGACTTTGAATCCGGGTGCCAGTTTCCGGATGGCTTGATGATGGAATGTATTGACCTGCAGCACTTCTTGTCCGGTAATTTCCGCCAGCTTGCTTTCCTTTATGATGGATACCGCATGGGTGGGGGTGGTGCCGGACTCTTTTTGGCGGTGGTTGACGGTTGAGGGATGTTGTGTGGGCAGATCCTGATATAAAGTTCCACCGAAAGCGACATTCATTAATTGCAGTCCCCTGCAAATTCCTAATATGGGAATATTCCGGTCTGCGGCCATTTTCAGCACCATCAAGTCGAAGGTATCCCGGGCTGGGCTTACTTCTTCCAGTTTTTCATAAGGGAGGTCTCCGTAATACATCGGTTGGATATCTTCTCCACCTGTAAAGACAATTCCGTCCAGCCGGGACACTATTTGGCGCAGCACTTCTACATTATCCGTTACAGGTATCATGTAAGGAATTCCTCCCGACAGAATGACTGACTGTACATACGCTGTGTTTACCGCTGTCCGTTTCGGGCTTACATCGGTGGAAATTCCAATCAGGGGACGTCTTTTTACTCCGGAAACCGATTCGGAATCCACTTTCTGATTCAATTGGATGAGTGCTTCGGGCAAAGGGTCTTTTTTGTTTTTTTGTGCCTGTACATGGCAACAGCCTAAAGCAAACAGTAATACTAAAAGGCATTTGTTTTTCATATAAACTTAGATTTTGTCTTACAGGCAAATGTATAAACTATGTTTTTCTTATAAAAATAAAATGCCATAAAAATGGAAAGAATGGCATTTACGTTTCCAAATTTTATTGTCCGGAAGTGTGTGAATCTCGCGGATGTCCAGTGCCAGACGCACACCGGGGCTTGGTGCAAAGTCCGATGGAGCAGGGTGCGATACAACTTACGTATAGTCCGATGCTTATGTATGTGCAGGATTACACGTTACTTATGTTTGTTGTTGAATAGGCCGAGATGTTTTTTAAAACATGCCAGCATGTTCTGTGTACCAGCTTAGTCTGTTCAGTGCACAAAGCTACTGTGTTCTGTGTACCAGCTAAGCTTGTTCATTGCATGACTCCCTCGCTAATCCGATATTCCTCTTTCTCGATGAAGATAATATCCTCTCCAAACAATATGACTTGGTAGATACTATGCGCGACAATGTGTTTTTGGCGTTATACTTCGCTATTGCACTATTAAAGATTTGCCGGAGTAAGTAGGGGACATTTCTTTGGCTCATTTTTTGTACGAACTGCTCAAGTGCAAATCAGGCTGTAATTACCGCTGAAGCAGTGAATTACAGCCTGATATTAAGATTGTTTATATTAGAGTGTTATTCTTCCACTGCCGCTTGCGCCATTTTAATACTATATTGATATTCAGCAGATTGGTTACTTGTGGAAAACAGATAGGAAACGAATATCAATTTTGCATCAACTTTGAAGGACTCTTCCCTCAATAAAAGCAATCGCCACAACAATTTAATCTTTATAATCAGTTGGTTACTGTTCCGGTGTAAACATCCGTATTTACCCTGTGCAAATCCTCATATTTGCCACAGTGTTTTTGTTTGATGTTACATTTTTATCTCCTTTCTTTTAATAGTTCAATAATGGCGTCCTTATCCTTCAGGTTGGAATCAAGACGGTTTATCTGTGCATTCAAACTATCTATCTGCTCCTTCAAGAGCTTTATAGTTTCTTTTAGATTCTCTGTATTTGATTGCTCTTTCTCCAGCTGAACTGCAAGTTCGGCATTACCTATTATATTATGAGCGTTTCCCTGTAATGAGACTGCTCCCCAATTGGCGGAAATCGGTTGCGGAATGGGACAGAAGAAAGAGAAGAAATTACAATCCAAGGCCTCACTCACCTTAACGAGACGGTTTGTTTCCATGGTTTCCCTCTCCAAGATGCGGTTTACGTGCTGCTGCGGCACACCAATCCTGCGCCCCAACTCAGATTTGGAAAGTCCGAGTTCGACACGCCGTTTCTCGATTTCGGCACCTACATGCACATGTTTGATGTTCATTTCCATAGGTTTCAATCATTAAATAGAGATTAAACCAAAAAATATCAAATATTTATTTGGCTACCTAAACATTATTATGTTACTTTGCAAGCGTTATACACTTGATTAGTATATGCAAAGTTAAACATTAAACATTAAACATCCAAGTATTATGGTAGAAAATGTGGTAAAAATTCGTCCCGCTCTCACCGCCCTCAAGATCGGTGAATCAATCACCTTCCCCATTTCCAAGTTGAAAAGTGTCCGTACCCAAGCCTCCGAGTTGGGTGCCATCTATAACCGGCAGTACAAGACCCAAACCAACAGGGAGAACATGACTATCACCGTAAAACGTATTGATTAACGACCTAATTATATGGATATGAAAATACTCCAAGTATTAGACCGGTTGATTCCATACGATGCCTTCTTAAACGACCTTGCAGCCAGAATTGTCGGGATGATTAAAGCGGACAGCAACGACCCCGAATATGTTAGCCAAAGAAAGGCATACGAAATGTTTGGGAGGCGCAATGTCGAAAGATGGAGGCGGCAAGGGAAAATTGAATCCTACAAAAGACCCGGAAAGGTGGAATACAGGACTTCAGACCTTCGCATTTTACAGCGTACCGTGCAAGATTACATGGAGCCTCCATTAAAAGAAAAGATTGGCAATAACAGGAAAAGGAAGAAGATATAAACAATAATGTGGTTACTTTTAACCTAAAACAAGAACAATAGCGTACCGACAGATGAAGGAATTAAAGCCAACATGCGACCCGGAAGGTGTCTATTCAGTCAAACGCACATGTGCGGAACTGGGCGTAAGCCACAAGACACTCCGTAAATACAGGGATAATGGCTATATCAAGCCGCTTAATCCCCAAAACCTTTGCCGCCCCAAATACTCAGGGCAGTCAATCATCGAATGTTGGAACCTTCTCAAAACATTATGATAAGCGAATCCACCATCAACAAGGTCAGAAATCTTCCCATTGAAGACATCCTTAAACCCTACGTCAGGTTTTCAAGAAAAGGTCTGACGCTGATGGGGCTTTGCCCTTTCCATTCGGAACGGACAGGTTCGTTTGCGATCACTCCAAGCAAGAATCTGTTCCACTGTTTCAGTTGTAACCGTGGAGGGGACGGCATCGCTTTCATCATGGAGAAAGAGAACCTGACCTTCATGGAGGCTGTGACGTTTATCGCCAAGAACAACGGCATACCGGTAGAGTATTCTGATGAAGAACGCAGTGGAGAAGAACAGTTGGAAGCTAGGCATAAAGAATCACTTCTTGTCATCCTTGACCATCTGCAACGTTTCTTTGTAGAAAACCTGAGGATGGAAATGCCGGATGAAAGCCGGACTGCCCGTGAATACGCTTACGGCAGGTGGTCGGAAGAGTTCTGTTCCATCGCAGGAATCGGTTATGCTCCCAAAGATGGCAATACATTCATGAAGTATTGCCGGGTAAAAGGACTCAATGAGGAATCTCTTTTCGAGCTTGGAATGTTCAAGCGCAGTGAGGATGGCGGTATATACGCCATGTTCCGACAACGCATTATGATTCCCGTCCGTAACAGATGGGGACGCATCATCGCTTACACTGCCCGATATATAGGCAACAATGAGAGAGCCCCCAAATACATCAACTCTTCAACAAGCATTATTTATTCTAAAGGTGAAACCCTGTTCGGTATTGACCGGGCAAGCAGGCAACGGGATGCCGACTACTTCATTGTAGTAGAAGGTGCGCCGGATGTGCTAAGAATGCAGTCCGTTGGTTATGAGAATACCGTGGCAGCTCTTGGTACGGCATGGACGGACAGCCAGTTTGAACAACTGAAAAGGTTTACCTCTTCACTTTGCTTCATACCGGACTCGGACACCACAGATGGCAAACAATACGGGCCGGGATTTGAAGCGGTCATGGCAAACGGGGCTTCGGCAATAAAGAAAGGATTCCACGTGACGGTCAGGGAACTGCCATTTGCGGAACAAAACGGAAAGAATGATGCGGACAGTTACATCCATTGCAAGGAGGACTATTCTTCCCTGAAGGAAAAACATTTTATCGTGTGGCTGGCACAGAAACGCTTCTGCATAGCCGGTTCTTTGGTGGAAGAGCGAAAATACGTGGCTGAAATCGCAGACCTGTTACGCTACGTGAAAGACCAACTCGTTTTCGACCAGTGCATTGAACAACTGGCCAAACTGCACGGCAAGGTCAAGTTGTGGCGCGACGCTGTAACACAAGCACGTGGAGAAGCGCGAAAAAAGCAGGAACATGGTTCGTCCATGAACGAAATGCAACGTGAAGCGGAACTATTACGCCAGTTCGGGCTATTTATCCGGGAAAACTGTTATTATGCCATTGGCGAAGAGGAAGAAGAACCGGCAAGAATCTCCAACTTCATCATGGAACCGTTGTTTCATATCGAGGACGAGAACAACGCCACCCGAATCTTTCGGATGCGAAACATGTATGACGTGTGCCGGGTCATTGAACTGAAAGAGTCGGAACTCTGTTCGTTGAGCAACTTCCAACAGAAAGCCGGGTCATTAGGTAACTATGTATGGCTGGCGAAGATAGACAAACTCAACCGGGTTAAGGAGTATTTATACTCTAAGACCGATACGGCGGAACGTATCCGTAAGTTGGGCTGGAATGCCTCCGAAGAGTTCTTTGCTTTCGGTAACGGCATATTGCATGGCGGTTCATTCAAGAATGTCGATGATTTGGGTATTGTCCGCGGCATCAACGGCAAGGCGTTCTATATCCCGGCGACCTCCAAGATTTATCTACACAACCAGGAAATCTTTCAGTTTGAGCGGTTGATGGTTCATGAGAACCGCAATGGCGTAAAACTGTATGATTTCGCGTCAAGGCTGATTGGGGTGTTCGGCGAGAACGCCTCTATCGCCTTGTGTTATCTTCTTGCCACCCTGTTTCGTGACATTATATTCAGGCGCACCCGGCATTTCCCGATACTCAACCTCTTCGGTGAGAAAGGAACAGGTAAGACCACTTTGGCCACTTCGCTCCAGTCTTTCTTTCTGCACGGAGTGGATCCGCCCAACCTTGGTGTTACTTCCGTTCCAGCTATGAACGACAGAGTATCGCAAGCTGTAAATACGCTTGTGGTACTCGATGAATATAAGAACGACCTTGACATCCGCAAGATTGCCTACCTCAAAGGGCTTTGGGGTGGTGGCGGTCAGACCAAAAAGAACACCAATACGGACGGAATGGCGGCACAGACCATTGTAAGTACCGGTGTTGCCCTTTGTGGTCAGGACAAGCCTACGCAGGATATGGCACTCTATACCCGTGTCATATTCCTGGCATTCTCCAAGACATCGTTCAATCAGGTGGAGAAAAGGAACTATGAGGACTTGGTCGCGCTCTGCAATATGGGGCTGACCCACTTAACGATAGAGATATTAAATCATCGGGAACTGTTCGAGAAGAATTTTCCGGAAATCTATTCCATCACCAAGAGGGAACTGGCTGTAAAATTCGAGAATGGGAATATCCATGACCGTATTTTCGGGAACTGGGTCATCCCATTGGCTGCTTACCGAACTTTGGAAACGGTATTGGATATGCCTTTCAGTTATGCAGACTTATTTGAAACGGCAGTCAAGGGAGTCCGCAGTCAGAACGAACTGGCTCAGGAAAGTTCCGAAGTGGCTGACTTTTGGAATATGCTGCAAGGGTTCCAGACTTCAGGGAAATGTGTGGATAAGGCACATTACCGCATCCGCTATATGAAATCCTTCCGTCCCATTTCTGTCAAAGAAGATATTGAGTTCAAAGAGGCACGTCCAATCCTCTATTTGAATATGGCGGCAGTGGCGTCCTTGTTCAATAGCCGGAATATGAACGCCACCGCAAACCGTTCCAACTGGTCCACTATCACTTCATATCTGAAATCCCATTCGTCATTTCTTGGATTGAAGCAGGACAGATTCACGATTTTATTACCAAGTGGCTTGCCTGATTATTCGATTGAGATTGTCAATAATGAACAGATTCGGAAAGTAAAAGTAAACCGTCCGAAAGCATTATGTTTCGATTATCTGCAATTAAAGGAGGCGTTTGGTTTGGAACTGGAAACGGAAATGGTATCTGACGCACAAGATTCAGAAGGTGTATAAAAACTGTCATTTGACTTATAACGCTATCTTTAATGATAAAATAGAGTTGCATATAATGATAAATGAGAGATTTTCACAAAATATCACATCAGAATCGTTTTTATTCGTTATCTTTGTACGGATATTAAACAAGAATACAATGTTAGTAAACTTCACTTTCCAGAATTTTCGTTCATTCAGAGACGAAAAAACGCTTAGTATGGAAGCAGGTTCAATCAAGGAATTAAAAGAATCTGTTATCCAAAAGGAATCTTATCGCTTATTGCCGGCAGCAGTGATGTATGGTGCCAATTCCAGCGGAAAGAGTAATGTCCTATTGGCTTTAATGACAATGAGGAGTGTCTTGTTAGGCAGTGTCCGTTTGAACCCTACCGATGAATTATATTTTCAGCCATTCAAACTGGATTTGACCTCGGCTAATGCTCCGACTTCGTTTGAAATCCAGTTTCTGCTGGACGATGTAAAATATCGATATGGATTTGATTATGATAAAACCCATATTTGTAAGGAATGGCTATATGAAAAATGTGCCGGACAACGTGAGTTCAATCTATTCCTACGGGTAGATAATGAATTTGAGGTATCAAAAACCCGTTTCCCGGAAGGAATGGGCAAAGAGGGTGCCACTCCATCCAATCGCCTGTTCGTTTCATTGGTGGCCCAATTAAACGGTGCAAAATCCATGCGTATCTTGGACTGGTTCAACAACTGCAATTACCTTTCTGGAATGGATAGCCAGGGATATGAAGGTTTCACACTCCAGATGTTCAGCAACCATTTGGAGGGATGCAGACAGGCTTTGGAATTTTTCCATCATACCCAACTCGGTTTTAATGAGTTGTTGGTTACAGAAAAATCATTCTCGGACGAAACAATTTCAGGGAAGATGCAAATTCCAGAAGCATTACGCTCCAAGTTGGTAGAAGAATTGAAGGGTAAAAAAATAATGGAAGCCAAAACGACCCATAACATCTATGACGAACAAGGTAATGTAAGCGGAATTGGTACTTTTGATAAGGACGAAATGGAATCTGAAGGAACAAAAAAGGTTATCGAAATGTCCGGTCCCATTTTTGACACGCTTCGATTAGGTAAAGTACTGATTGTAGATGAACTGGATGCCAAATTACACCCCCTTCTTACTCGCAGCATCCTTCAGCTATTTATGAACCCTGAGACTAACCCTCATGGTGCCCAGCTCATCTTTGCTACTCACGACACCAATCTGCTCAACCTTGCTTATCTGCGTCGCGACCAGATTTGGTTTACCGAGAAAGACAAGACCGAATCGACTGACCTTTATTCCTTGCTTGAATTCAAGGATGAAAACGGCACAAAAATTCGGAATGACCGCAGTGTTCAAAAGGACTATATTAACGGACGTTATGGAGCCATTCCATTCCTGAATTAAAATGATTTTATTATGGGATTATTACCAAAATATAAGATTGAAGCACTCAAACGTGAGAAACGGGAAGCCAAGGCAGCCAAGAAGCGTAAAGAAAACACTCGCTCAAAAATTGTACGTTTCTTGATCGTATGTGAAGGTTCACGTACCGAACCAAACTATTTTCAGGCATTAGTCAGAGACAGGTATTCGGAAGTCCGGGATGAAAAAATAGTAGGTGAAGGTAAATCAACTTGCGCACTTGTAAAACGGACACTTCAAATCAAGGATGAGCTGGAGCGGAAACGTCAGTTGCCATTTGACCGTGTTTGGGTGGTTTTTGACAAGGATGATTTTACAGATTTCAATGAAGCAATCCAATTAGCGACATCCTATTCGTTTCAAAGCGCATGGACAAATGAAGCTTTTGAACTTTGGTATTTGCTTCATTTTCAATATTTAGATGCAGGAATCAGTCGGCATAACTACATTGAAAAATTACAAGGTGAAGTACGGAAGCATCCCGGATATGAGAATTATGAATACAAGAAAAATGATGTATCTGTTTATAAGATGCTGACTACCATCGGTAATGAAGATTTAGCCAAACGGTATGCAGAACGACTTCGTTCTTTCTTTGAAGGTGACGAAGATTATAAAGAACATAAGCCATGCACAACTGTGGATGTACTGGTAGGGGAATTGGAAAATCCTGAAAAGCTTTTACAAAGCAGATAAGACACATTATCCATCCTCTATATGAAGTCTTATAAAGAAAAACAATACTTTACGACCAAAGGGGCTAATTGCTCCTTTAGCCGTAAAGGTTGGCTACACTCATTTCCATCCTCTCGACTTTCTTGACCGTATAATACGTGCCTCCTTTGGGCTTGCCGGCATAATATGCAATAAGGCAAATGAAGGAACAGCAAATACACTCAACTTGTTTGAGGGGGATTTGCCGTTCCCGGTTTGCCGTTTGGTAATACCGACAGAACCTTTGCAAAAGAATATCCGCAGAGGTAAGCCGGATTTAATCATACAAAGAAATGGAAGCCCCCCACTCCATAGTGTAATGGTTGTAGAAACATTTGACCGAACTCCATAACGATATGGCCGTAAGCGAAGATATGCAAGTGCCGTAGCGAAGTCTCGATCAACCTGCATATCTTTTTGTGGTCTTATCGTGTTCGGTCCAAGGCAGACCTGTCGTTCTTGGCAAATAACAACTTGTTGCCATGCGACAAGAATGTCTGTATGCCTGTGTTTACCAGACTATTCCTCCCCATCATATTATTTCAACGAATAAATACTCATATCATAGACCTGTTCTTTGTGCATTTTCAAAAAATAATATGTACACATTTCACGGTTGACAGCGTTGACAAAGCATAAATCGCATTATATCAATGACTTTATATAAAAATGTTGCGTTGACAAACGTTGACAAACGTAGCCACTTTTTCCATTCCTCTTAAAATCAGGTGCCATACGTTGACAAAAGTATGTATATATACTTTTTATCCTTTTATTGAAGAAAAAAAGATAATATATTGTATTACAATGGCTTTTGAATCTCATTTTTACAACATTCAGGCATTGGCTCTTTTGTCAACGCTGTCAACCTTCAAATATATGCCTTTCTCATTCCTGAAAAATTGTACTCTTATCCGTTGACCATAGTACACTGCCGAGAATTTGAGACGAATCCAAGAAATTACGACATAATCCAATGAATTACAAGATATTCCATTGTTTAACGTCTTGTGCTATAGCCATAATCTGTTTACCTTTATGGAAAAACAGCTATGATACACAAAGATTTCGCAATAATAATCCCGGAACAGACCTACTCAGTAAGTGAGGCTGCACGATACTTCGGTGTCCACCGCTGTACCATCTATGCCTATATCAATCATCCCACAAAGTCCTTGCCATTCGTAAGGTCACCCGATAAAGTCAAGACAGCCTTCCGTGGAGCCGATTTGATAGCCTACAAAGCAGCCGGTCTTCCGAAGAAAGGGCGCAAACGACAAGGGGATACCCATTGACAGGCATCCCCGCAGTTTTCTATTCAGTTAAGCCCATTCTTGGTTAATACAGACCAAATAGGCTTTTCACCCGACAATTCAGACAGGTCGCAAGCCAACAGCCACGCTTGGGTGCGAATGTCCTCCATATCCGCCACAGCTTGCAGATACCGGGACGAGCCCATCGCCCCGGACTTTATCATCCATTCCCAAGCACAAATGTCGGGATGGATTGCATCCGCAAAAGATACAATCTCATTCGTAAGGCTGCTGACCTTATCATCTTTGACCTCAGCGGTGAAGCTAAAAGCCACACCGCTGAGGGTTTTCCGCTGAAAGTCATAACTGCGGATTCCGTTTTTCACACTCATAGATACACTCCAGCCATTCTTGGCTGCGATACCATAGATTTCGCCTACCATTTGTCTTTTCATTAGCTGTTCATACTTTATCAATATCTCTGATAGCATCAAGCAAACTTTCAATATATTTCTTCGCTGCCTCCATATCTGCCAATACATCCTTCATACGATATGGCGCACCATTCTTTCCGTGTCCGTTATCATCCAACCACAGATAAGTTTCCGAATCCACTTCGAAGCCTTCATAGTATTCCTCCATATCAGCCACTAAAGAGTCAAGACTATTATCCTTCATCGTTGCCGAAAAGGAAAAGTCCTGCCCTGCAGGAGTATATTTTGAAAACTCAAAAACGAAAATGCCTTTCTCTTGTTGGGTGTCTAAGCCTACATTCCAGCCTTTGCTCTCGGCACACTCGGTTATCTTATCAATGGTATTATTCTTGCTCATACTCATATATAATGGTTGTGTCAGCCGTAACGAATCTGCTACGGCTGACTGGTTAGTTACTATTCAAACCTTGCAAGGAAGTGTTGCAACCTGTCATCTTTTAGTTGGCTCAACTTGGCAGGTTTGAAATCCTCTTGTTGCCGGACTTGCAACTTGCCGAAGCCTTGTCTCGTTAAGTCAAGCTCCACTTCCGAAAGCTCGTCCAGTGAAATGTAGCCATATTCATCTTCCATCATTCCGATAACGATACCAAAGAGGATGGTGTCCTTACCCTCCGTTTCTCCTTCAAGGATGTACCACCGGATTGAACCGAGAGCGAATATCGCACGGCAAACAGCTTCTCTTCCCTTGCCGTCCTGGGAATAAAGTGGAAAATCCTTCAAGGCTTCCACTAATTGGGGTGTCATTAATCTGCACATATCAATCAAATTCTATTTCGTCCTCATAAACATCTATCTCTGCGCCACTACTGAACTGTACGGTAAAACCTCTTGCAGTTTTGGCTACTATCGTACCACGATGATAACCGCGCCACGGGGTTATCAGCTCACATTGCCGTCCATATTCCGGAAAGTCTTTCTCGTCCATATCACTCTGCTTTAGGGTTAGAAAATTCGGGGTCATAGATAAGCTCACACTTAACCAAATGTCCGTATGCCTCGGATGCAAGTTTGGATGCCCACTCATTACGTTGGTCATAACGTCCTTTCTGATAGTTGTATGCCAACTGGCGCATGAATCCAACAAATACTTTGAACATCTGTTGTTGTAGGTATCGGTGTGCTCTGGTCATTTCCCTGCCCGTCTGGTCAGCGGATGACATACCACCATTCACAAAGTTGGCAAACTCTAAGGCAAATGCCTTGTCTCTTTCGGAGGTCGTTGCTCTTGATAATTCTTGATAGTCCATATTGTTAAATTTTAGAAAGTTGCTTGATAATAGATTTGTGGTTGGGTGGTTACATTATAGATGTAGTTACCGCAACGCACCAATAAACAATCGTTACCATAAAACAGTCGTTTCATACCTCTGATGCTTCCTGTTGCGTGGAAGTTTGGGAAACAGTTTATTCTTACTCGCTTACCTTGCTCGATGGTCATTCTTTTTACTCGCATAATCCTTTATATTTTTAGGTTTCAATACTTTTCCCTTTTGTTTGAAGCCTTTTGGCTTCTTGGTCGGGAGAACCGTTTTTACGTGCGGTAATCCCTGCGGGCAATAGGGAGGATTAGGCAAGTGTGAGGTCAGAGAGCGCGGACGGAATACCCAAATTTTGGAAGAATGAGAAAATTTGCGGAAGGCTGTCGGCAAGCCCTCCGACCGAAAGCGAAGCGTCACTTGACGTTCCTCCTGTCCGCAGTACCTTTGCACGGGAAAATGGGTCTTGACCAAGAAAAGCCCTAACACGCTATCAATAATGACTAAAGATTTCTGTTTGGGATTCTACTCATATAATTTTCCAAGACACGTTTTGTGTTCTTAGTAATCATTCCCATAAAATCACACAAAAATCCAATTTTTCCCATATTTAAGTTATTTATTATCAGGTTATTTAGCTATATATTTACATAGTAAATCCAATCCGTTAGAGTAAAACAAGAGAACTTATTTAAATATATGGCAACAGTTAAAGTAAAATTCCGTTCCTCAACTGTCACTGGTCGAGAGGGAACTATCTACTATCAGATTATCCATGAAAGAAAGGTGCGACAGCTCCTGACAGATTACAAAGTATTATCCTCGGAATGGGACGAAAACCGCTCAATGGTAACTACCAATCAGAAAAGTGAGCGTAGTTCTACAATTCTCTCAATTCGGGAGAGGATTCGCTGGGATGTAGAACGGCTGACGAAAATTGACCGTAAACTTGATGCTAACGGATTGATATATACCGCTGATGATGTAATAGACGAGTTTAACCGTTATTCCAAAGAATACTCTTTATTCAATTACATGGAAAGCATAATTGCAAAACTAAAACAGAATGGCAAGGTACGAACTTCAGAAACTTACAGGGCTACTCTCAATAGTTTCAAAAAGTTCCGTAAGGAGGAAGATATTATGCTTGACTGCATCACTTCCGAAGTAATGGAAAACTTCGAGGCATGGCATAAAAGTCGGGGCGTTGCCCCAAACAGCATATCGTTCTATACCCGTATTCTTAGGGCAGTCTATAATCGGGCGGTAGAGAATGACATCATCGAAAATCGCAATCCTTTTCGTCATGTCTATACGGGTGTTGATAAAACGGTAAAACGCGCATTACCTTTATCCGTCATCAAGAAAATAAAAGCATTGGAGTTGTCATTAACTCCAGCATTGGACTTTGCCCGTGATATGTTTATGATGAGTTTCTATCTCCGTGGCATGAGTTTTATTGATATGGCTTTTCTGAGAAAGACAGACCTTAAAAACGGATACATAACGTACCGTCGTCGTAAGACCGGACAACAGTTGATTATTGAATGGACAAAGGAAATGCAGTTGATTCTTGATAAGTACACCGAAAACAAAAGCGACTATCTGTTACCTGTAATTCGTAATCCTGACATCAATGAGCGATGCACCTATCGCAACATAGGCTACAACATCAATCATAACCTGAAAAAGATAGCAAAAATGATAGGTGTAACAATCCCCTTGACGCTATACGTGGCCCGCCATAGTTGGGCATCTGCCGCCAAAGCAAAAGGTATTCCGATAAGTGTAATCAGTGAAGGAATGGGACATGATTCGGAAATCACAACTCAGATTTATCTTGCCAGTCTTGATACCTCTGTTGTTGATAAAGCCA
The DNA here is from genome assembly GCF_054653615.1 of Phocaeicola sartorii JCM 17136 = DSM 21941. NCBI lineage: Bacteria > Pseudomonadati > Bacteroidota > Bacteroidia > Bacteroidales > Bacteroidaceae > Phocaeicola > Phocaeicola sartorii. The sequence goes on along the minus strand of NZ_BAAIFW010000005.1, from coordinate 2,608,770 downwards.
ACTCCCTTATCCTTAAAAGCCTCTGATAATTGCCCCTTTACCGATTGGTATTGGGGCTTTTTTGTTTAGCAACTATCCAAATCTCTTGGATAGAGATACTTATCCAAATACAAAGGTAGAAAGAAAAACTGAAAAACACACCATAATCTGTAGGAAATAAGACAAAAAATTCAATTATCCACTCTTATATGATTTTATTTATGCCTATTTGTTGAGCAAATAGAGATTTCTCTTCTTTCAAGACACTCTGTATTAGATACAAATAGGTACTTCTTATCTCTATCCAAGAGATGAGAGGTAATAAAGCAATAATTTATAATGAAAATGATAACAAATACTAAAATATCGCTACTTGTAGTAGTATTGGGAGTCATCATTGCTGGTGTCTCGCTTGTATCATGCAAAAATGATAATGTCCCGTATGACACAAAATACATTGCAGATTTTCATAGACTTTCTAATAATGAAGAAGTGATAGGTATTACCAATGATAAGTTGGCGTTATATGTAGATTATTCTAATTGTATTGCCAACGGCATGACTTCTTCGTTTTATCAGAAAATGGTTTCTCCATTAACTGCCGCCACGAAAGAATACTGGTCTATTAAAGGTAATACCATTACTCAAGAAGATGGAGATACTTACCATCTCCTTAATAATGTGGCAGAAGTTAATTATGCAGCTCTTGATAAAGCTATAGAGCAAATGGCTCAACGGGACGGTGAATCTGTGATGCTAACCGATGGTGAATTTTTTACACAAACTGCTACCAAAAACAATCCCAACAATCCATACATGCACAACGCTTTTAAGAAGTGGTTATTAAAAGGGCATGATATTCATATTATTGCAGAACCATTTCAAGAAAAATATCATGGAAAAGTATATAGCAAAAAAAGATTCTATATCATCTTTACAGACGATAGAATTCAGGGAAATATCTACGATAGAATAAAAGAAATAGTAGATATGGAACAATTTCCACAGGTGGATGAGTTTCATTTGAGTGGTAATTATCCTTGGATAGTTCCTGAAAATGGAAAGATTTCCGTATCCAACGAAATTGTAGCGGCTAATGTTACATCTTGTGGGGCGTATGAAATTCAAGATTGGCAAGTAGATTGGAAAAACATCATAAACCTTATCGTAAACGCATATGATGACAAAGGCAATCCGCTGCCTAACGGAGAGAAACTTATAGGCGGTCTGAAAATCAATAAAAATGCGTTTGGCTGTTATCGTATTTCAGACATTGATGTGAGAGTTATAAATATAAATGATGAGTATTTCAACCTTTACAATATCATAGAATCTAACGAAAGGGCGGAAAAAATTGAGAATGCCGGTCCTGCCATTGATAACTTCTTAATTGTAGATAAAGATGAGTTCAAAAAGCATGGTGTGACAGACATTTACTTTGACATTAATAACTTTGCACCTAACGATGATTTAACTGGTAAACCGTACAATTATTTTAGAATCGACATTGTAATTAACAGTCTTGAGAACATCATAGATAACAACATTGATATGTTTAACTTTGATTCTATTACTAGTGATGGACAGACTAATATTTCCATTTCGGAAAGTTTGAAGAATTGTGTCTTTGATCCAGAACTTATTAACCAACTAAAAGGGAAGGTATTATATAGTATATACGTTAAATCAGATAAATATTAAATTCTATGAATACAGTTATCAGAACTCTACCTCAGGTTCAGCAAGCACAGGCTGACGCATGGGTATATGGAGCGATTGTCGTTGTAATCGCTCTTGCAATAGCAATTTTTGTCGCAAATATCGTTAATTGGAGATCCGACCGTAAGGACTATATTACGCGAAGAATATGGTTTATTGCTATTGGGATTATTGCTCCTTTAGGATATTGGGTGTATAACATGCAGGTTATTGTTCCGAAGATACAGAATGCTGGATTCCAGAATATGTTTAAGGAAACAAACCTTTATGTTCTGTTGGCATCATTTGTTTGCTATACAGCTGTCGGCGTACTTCTAATGTTCTGTTTTAGAAATTCCAAATTAGGCTCCATCCTTGGTAAGAAAAAAGATTAATTATTATGGCAAAACAATTTTTCGTACTTGGCATAGGTGGAACCGGCATGAGGTGTATCGAAAGTTTGATACACTTATGTGCCATGGGCATGTTTGATGATACAGACATTCATCTTCTTGCACTTGACACCGATAAGAATAACGGTAATTTTGGAAGACTAAAAGAGTTGAAGGAGGCTTATGTAAATACCAAAGGTCTTAAAGCTGAAAACAGAGTGTCTCATAAAGAAACTTTTTTCTCGTCAAACATTAAATACTACGAGTTCTCTCCTAACTACGAAACCAAAAGTACCTTTAAGGAAGTCTTTGGATATGGTGATACACAATATAACCATCGGGAAGAAACAGATTTAGCAGATTTGGTTTTGGACCGTAATGTTGAAGAGTTTAATCTTCAACATGGTTATCGTGCCCAGACCCATCTTGGTTCTATGATGATGTATCAATCAATCGTGGAAGCGGCTAATTCAAAATTACCAAATGGATTAAAAGAATTTGTCAGTGCTTTAATCACTGAAACGACATCAGGCAAAGCCAAAGTATTTATTTTGGGTTCTGTCTTTGGTGGAACTGGAGCATCTTCAATCCCCATTATTCCACAAGCCCTTTCACGAGCAGCGCAAATCATCAGTAATGGAAGTGCAGACATTCTCAAAAACGCATATTTTGGTTCAACTCTTTTAACTGCATATTTCAACTTTAATCTACCGGATGCCGGTCAGTTGAATCAACAAAAAATTATTGCGACAAGTGATAAGTTTGCTCTCAATTCGCAGGTTGCAATGATGTTTTATGATGACGATGCTACAGTTAGAAGCATTTATCAGCGCTTCTATATGATGGGCACAAGTGGTCTAAATTGGAATCCTATGCAAAGTGAAAGTCAAAAGACTAATAAAACATTAACTGGAGGCGCTGCACAAAAAAACGATTCTCACTATATAGAATTACTTGCAGCATGTGCGGCTATGGATTTCCTGAATAGTAATGAAGATACGCTACAAGAAAACAAAGACAATTATAAAACAGAATATCTGTATCGTGCAGTAGAAGACAATGACAAATTTGATTTCCAAGATTTTGTAGGAAAAGGCCGTCAGACAGAGTTCGCAAAGAAACTCGGATGCCTTGTCGCATTTGCTCTGTTTAATAATGGAGAGGACGATTTTGTTGAAAAAGCGCGTTCTGGAGAGGACAAAGAAATTATTGGCTTTGAGGAGATAGACCCTTCACAGGTAAAATACCTCAAGGATTATTTCCGATTGTTTTTTGCTCGTATGACTGAGAGCGGAGTTTTAGAAGAAGGTTGGCTTCGTCAATTACATCGTTCTGCTGGAGGTGGAGATAAATTCCTCCTTAATCCCAAACTTTTCGCACCTCAAACAAAGAAGGAACTTATGCGGTTTGATTGGAATAAAAATATCTATCGGAATGAAGGCATTGGTAAGGATAATAAATATTCTACCGGGTTAATTGGCAGCAAGTTCAATAGTTTCAAAAAGATGTTCCTTCAAGAACTACACGGAGAGAATAACAAAGGTATCACCAATAGAGGAGAACAATTGTACAAACTCATCTATGATACATTAATTAAACTTTACAACTTTAATTGATATAGGTTATGTCTAAAGCACTTCTCATACAGAGTTATACAACTCTAACCACCGGAATACAAGGTGACTGGAATGAGCTCAATATGGCAAATTCCTATATCCAAGGCATACAAACTGGAGATATACTTGGAAATGTGAATGCTCAGACACTGAGTGCCCTAATCTCAGGTGTCCCTTCTCCTTGGGCGAGAGCAAAACTTTTTAAGTATGCACTTGACACTATTAATAATCCGAATCCCAATATTGACAATGGAGGATTACTGAATTTTTATCAGATATTGCACGGCGAATGGCGTGGCCTATTGGCGACAATAGCCCTGTATCCTGATAGAATCAGATTTTCTGCTCCTGTTTACATGAATATCAAGGGTGATGATTATGACATTGCATCGGCATTCGGTCGAATGTTATTTGATGACAAGGACGTTTGGTGTAATCAAATGGATCTCGCCAAAAATCCGGATGCGCAGCCATTTATTCACCTAATATATTATCGCAATCAACTTGTTGGAGGAACTTCTCCTCTTACAGGTGTTTTCACAGGAGTAAATTATACAAATTTAGGAGACACAGCTTCTGATATTAACTGGTATAGAAACGGTAAGTTTGAAGACCCTACCAGATATCTCACTTCGCAGCAACTTCAAAAGGTTTATCTTTTTATAATGAACCTCAATCAGAATGTTGCTAAGTTTGAGAATATGATAAACTCTCAACGAAATGGCAAAATATCCATTAACTTGTCTGGTTTCAAAGGTATGGCAAGAGAATGGGAAAACGAACTTGCTATTAGGGGAAATAACTTGCGAACTGTAGGTCCTGTTGCTCGATATAGTTCGCTACAACAGCCATTTATGGAATTGTTCAAAAGCGATGTTCCCGTATATTTGAAGCCTGATTTTACGTTTACTTATGTAAATGATGGCGACTATCAAACTATTGGCGACATACAAGAACTTCTCAGCTCTGATGAATATGTTGTTGGATGGATTGAGCCACAAAGCCAGCGGCCCAAGCTATCCGATGCACCTGTTTACTATCTTCAAGTAAAAGACATAGAAACAGGAGATACGGCATATTTTAGTGTGCCTCTTTCTGAGAAAGGAATTGACATATTCAAAAATAAACTTGATACTATTCTTGAATATGCTGGTAATGCCAACACCAAACTTACTGCACATATTACGGATGCAGGAATGCTTGCGGTTTCTCTTGTTGTTGAGATTGATGGCGAAAGTGTAACACTAAATGACCGTGAATACAAAATTCAATGGGTTCAAAACCAAGGAAAAGTTATCGCTTGGCCTAATTTCGTTTCAGAGAAATGGAATAAGTATTATCTCTTCTCTGAATATACAGATGGTGATACAGAGCAGTTTTTCCCAATTTTCAAAATTGGAGGTGAGATTGTTAAGACCATTGATGGTAATTTCCTTACTTCAAGGTATAAACCCACTCCGGAAGAAGAAAGACGCGTTGACATTAAACAGTTAGCGACTTACCCGTCTGGTCAAAGTGAGAATCTTCCTAAATACAACATCATATCATCTAATAAACCAATATGTGGCTTGTCTGCAATCGTTAAAATTGCAGGCAAAAACATTGGTGCAGGATATTTAATGTTACGTCAAGATCTTGTTAGGGATTTAACAACGGTTGGCACTAATAGTGAAGCGGTAGTAGGTATCGACTTTGGAAGTAACAATACTTGTATGTATTATAATACTCCCAATCGAGGAACAAATCCAATTGTTTTCGGGAACTACCGTGCAGTTCTTGTTGGCAGGGAAAATAATAATCCAAAAGCAATTGCCGAGAATAACGAATTACTATTTTTCACGAACTATCCATCTGAAAATGGTCAGCTAAAATCATGGCTTCATGAACATGATTCTCGCTATGTCGGAGCTAATCAATCGTCAGAGGTAGCTGGAGGTGTCCCAGTAAATCGTCCGAATGTCAGAGTTCAGGAGATGAATGAATGGGAAATTAAGACGCAAGCAGGAATACTGCATTATAATATGAAATGGCTTGATGATGATAAAGGACGTGAGAAGAAACGTGCCTTTTTGAAATCTATATGGCTTCAAGCTTGTGCATTCCTATATACAAATAGAGTTCATCCTGAAGAAATCTTCTGGAGTTATCCTGGTTCAATGATGACTTCTGATTGCGATGAATTGGAAGGTATTTTTGAGGATTTATGTAAAATTACGCCTTTTGGACGAAAACCAGAGTTGGCAAACAAATTGGTTACCGAAGCCGAGGCTGTATGTAGCTATGCCATGTCTCAAGAATTTGGCTTAAATAGCAACAATATGTTCCTTGGAATAGACGTAGGTGGTAGTACAAGTGATATTCTGCTTATAGCAAAGAACCCACAGAATAATAACAGATACTCATTATTCCGTGAAAGTTCTGTACGACTTGCGGCGGGTGTATTCTTTGATGCTGTAAAAAAATCAGAGCAATACCGACAAGCTCTTGTGGATTTTCATGAGGGACATGATACTGCTGTCTATGTAGAGAATATCAAAGAGATAATAGATCATCCGGATAAGGCTCCATACTATCTTAATAGCATTTTTGACCAACTTAAGAATCAGGACGACTACGATGCGTTCTATGCTTCACTAAGTTCAAATGCAAAGTTTGTCTTTACAATTCCAGCCTATGTATGCGGTTTGTTGCTTTTCTATTCAGGAATGCTTATCGGAAAGACAATCAAGTTAAACCGTTTAGGAAATATAGAACGTATTGAGCTCATGCCATTTGGTAAAGGAGGCAGATTATTCCATTGGCTTCGTCACGCATCAAGTTCACGAACTACTAATGAGTTCTATAACAATTGTGTAAATGCCGGACTTCAGTTGATAATTCCAGATAAAACCGTAAGTATCAAGTATCACGAAGAAATCGAGAATGATAATAAGACAGAGGTTGCTCGTGGACTTTGTGAAAACAATGAGCTTGCAATAGTTGATGCTCTAAATGATTGTGACATCTGTGGTGAGACTGGTGTACGATTTATAAAAGATGGCAACACTATATCCATCGCTCCCGATGATGAAATCAGTGGAGAGCAATTCTCGGACGATATGAGCTACTTTGATTTTTCAGGTGTCCAAAACTTTGAGAAATTTATGGATATTTTCATCAAGTTCGTAAGCAAGGACACCAAATTGTATCAAAGAGCTGAAGATTCATTGAGAGAAGAAATCAGTGAACTTCCTACTCGTATAATTTCTTTTTGCACAAACGACCCAGAGTATAAAAAAGCATCGAAGAACAACAAAAATGGTGAAGGATTCCATTATCATCAGCCTATTATTATTGCAGAAGGTGCATGCTTCTTAAAGTCCCTTATCTCAAAAGTATTCAATCAGTAGTAATCGGAAAATATGAAATCACTGTCCTTATACATAGACAAATGGTTTATTACAGTTGCCATCAACTACGATGGTAATGTGTTACCATTGTCCCTTCCGAATGGAGAGGATAGGATTTGGCTATATTTCCATGAAGATATAGCCAACAGCAGAGTAGAGTACGGCAAGTCATTTGAAAATAATTATAGAGACAAACTCCCGCACTACTTTGGTGACATATTCAATCTTATTGAGGAAGGAGAGCATTATTTCACTCGATATGAAAGACGGAGAGAAGATATACGGGAAATCTTTAAGGTTGCAGGTATCTTTAATCACCTTCATCAAGCAATAGAAGAAGATGGTTCTATTGATACTTATATATCTTTCTCGGCAGACATCCCTGATGTCGCTCGGTTACGTTTCATCGAAGAACTTGAAGAGTCCAACTTCAAGGTCATTGAAAGTGTTGCGCGCATATCTCATCTTGCATTAGAAGAATGCAAAAAACGTAATGTATTTACAAACCTTGGAACATATCTTGTATTAGTAGCAACCAACGATAATTTCCATTTCTCACTTTATGAGAATAAAGGCAATATTTTCCTTCGTAAAAATGAAGGGAAATTATTAGGACTCGGTTTGGATGTTCGTCGCAGAGCTTTAGTTGAAGCAATAGTTGAAAACATCAACAAAAACACCAAGTTATTGAAAAGTCGTGAGGAAATTGATATGGAATGTGTAAGGCAAGATCGATTTGCTTCTATGTGGCTTGACAAAATAGCAAAAAGCAAGCCATATATACCAGTTCCATTTGATAATATAACTTTCGCAGTTGCTCCTAATAATCCTACGGTAGTACAGATTTTCCCTAATGCGTTAGATAATCGCACTAATGGAATTGTTGAAGACATTGTTCGAAAAATAGCTGAATTCGTGAAAGAAAATCAGTTGCAACCACATGAAATAAAAGGAATTGTATTTATTGGCAACACCTTTACGAATCAGACTTTTACAAGAGCAATTAACAATCGATTTATTGTAGATAATGACAAGATTGTAATTTATAGAGAAGAAGAGCTGCCTAAAGTGGTCAGTGTATACTCTCAGATAGATTGCGACCAGTTCAGAGGAGCTACTGCAAATTTCTTAAATGACGCAAAAACTCAGGAAATTCTAAATAAGCAGGCAAAAGAAGAGGAAGAAAAGAAGTTGAAAGCAGAGGCAAACGCACGGCGTCAGCAAGAACTTATTGATAATCAAAAAAAAGCAAATCAAGAATATAAAAATGCCGTAGAAAATATAGAACGTCATGAAAGTGACCATAATTATGAGGAAATGCTTGAATGGGCTGAGATCGCTTTGACAAATAAACCCAACGATGAATTTGCAAAAGAAAAAGCAGCTTTAGCACGCCAACTCCACGCTGAACAAAAAGCAGCTAATAAGCAATTTAACACTGTTCTTTTACGTGCAAAAACAGCTTTTTCAGAAAGACGATGGACTGATGCCGTTTCACAATGTGACATGGCACTTGAAATTAGGCCTGATTCTGAAGAAGTTTCTCGCCTGAAAAACGAAGCACGTCGTCAAATGGAGGTTAAAGAAAAAGTCCAGACTTTTTTGAATCGTGCCGATGTTTTTTTTGCGCAGAAGTTATATGCAGAGACACTCAAAGAGGTAAACAAAATTCTTGGTCTAGATCCTTCAAATCATGATGCGAAAGAAATAAAAAGAAAAGTTTCTGAAGTTCATGCTCAACATAAAGAAATGATTAATACACTTATTGCGCAAATCAATGAAGCTGAACAAGCAAAAGACTATGTTTCTGCGATTAGTATTTGCGAGTCGCTTATAGAAGAAGATACGAATAATTCTCCCCAATGGAGAAAAAAAAAGGAATCATTAGTAACCCTCAGAATTAAGTCAGAAGAAAATGATAAAAAGAAGAACAATCTCAAACAAAGTATTTTAGAACGATACAAAACGAAAGAATGGGATATATTGAATTCTTTGTGTCGACAATATTTAGAGATTGAAAAAGATGCAGAAATCGAAAATATTTTGTCTGAAGCAAATTTTTCTATTGAAATACAATCAGTACAAGAAAAATTTAATAATGCCGTAGAATCAGAGGATTGGTCGACAGTAATTACTATTTATAATGACAACCCAATATTACGAGAGGTTCCAAGTAATAATTCGATAATAAAATTGGCGAGAAATCAAATTCGTATTCAACGAGTTCAACGCAAGAAATCGTCTTCTCAGCTTCCAACCATATCAGAGGAAGTATATAAAACCTCTAATGCAAAGAATCATCCAAGACCAAAGTGTAAAAGAACTATGCCTCAGACTTTGCTTGAAGATTCTTCTGCTGAGATTACAAACGAGACGAATAGAAAAAGATTTCCAAAGCCCCAAGAGAAAAACAAGGCTTACTCGAAAAATGATGCAGTTTCTGATCATGCTCCCAAAATAGAGACAATAAGAAAATATCCGAAAGTTTCACGTAATAAATAATTATATGGCAAAAAAACTATTTTCAGATGCGGACTTTGATAAGTCGCTCAGTATTGGAGACCAACTTGTCTTTGACAAGCAAGATCTTAAAACTCTACGTCTTGACCTCGTATGGAAAGGTACAGACCTTGATATTTGCGCCTTCTTATTAGGAGAAGATGGGCTTATTCATGACAAAGCTGATTTGGTTTATTTCAACTCTCAATTAAGATGGAAAACCAAAAGAGACTTCAATGACCCACAGTTCAATCCTCTTGAAGGAGAAGTTAGTACATGGGCTAAAGACAGTGCTAACTTCAAGAACCCACGTAAATGGATGGAAGCAACTCTTCCCATTTCGTCAGATGGTTCTGTTATCGGCTCATGGGACGACATGGCAGATGACGATGAAGAAGATGCAGAATGTGGAGAAACGATGCATGTACTTCTTGATGAAGTTGACTCACGCAAATACGCTTCAATTGTGTTTGCAGCTGCTGTTGCAAAAGATCGCATACAAATTGGTGAAACATTTGAAGACGCACATAATCCCGTTGTGAATATTTACGATGCTGACACCGATGAACTTTTAGCAGAGTATAAACTCGCACAACAATTCCCTGGCAAAGATGTCGTGTGTTTTGGTAAAACGGTATATGATTCCGATACCATGTTATGGAGTTTTGAGCCAATGGCTGATGGCAATAAGGGTGGTATGATGTATCTTGCAACTGAAGTATTTAACTAATTATGGCAGACAATAAAATCTTCACAGAAGCAGATTTCGACAAAGAGCCTCATACTTCGAATAAAAAGTTTGGGTATAAAAATCCATGGTTGATTGTCGGAGTCATTGTACTACTATGCATTATTGGATACTTTTTTCTCTCTAAGTTTGATAATGGAAGTCAAAAACCAGTCATTGTAAAAGATAAAACAGGAGTTGAAAACATTTCAGTTCCGTCCGACACCACCAATTCTGGTGAAACAGTAAAAGAAGAGGCAGGAGATGTCGAATCTGAATTAGCTGAAAAAAGTAACAGTAATGCTAATGAAACAGCGACTTCGGTAGAATCTACGAAGCCTACAGAAACTGCAACAACGGTTACTACAAACACGTATATTAAGACGTTTGATGTTTCCAATGATGTTGAGACAGAAGCTATAAAGGTTATTCGCGGCGATTATGGAGTTGGCCAAGAACGAAAGAATAAGCTTGGTGAAAAATATCAAACTATTCAGAACCGAGTAAATGAACTGAAGCGAAAAGGTCTATTCTAAAACTAACAAATGTATATTAGGTGAGGAAGTGAAGTCTTATACGATACTTCCTCACCTGTATAATTAAAAATAATGGATATTGTTATAATCATAATTGGTCTTATCATATGGTTTGTTGTCCCAATACTAACCAATGATGCAATTAAAAAGAAAGCTTATAAAAAAGCTGTTGCAATGCTGTGTCGAATTGTTGGCATGGTAATAATTGCCATATCAATAATCAACTATATAATGTTCCTATTCTCATGAAAAGAATTAGTCGATTTGCCATATTAGCATCAATTGTATTGGGAGCCTTAGAGATTGGTTGTAACCACAACGGAACATCAACGACTAAACAGAATACAACAAAAATCTCTAAAGTTCAGGAGAATCTTATTAACGACGGATGGTACATACCCCAGTCTATTCCATCCGGAGAATTACCAAAGGAATATGGAGTTAAAAGCAAATTCGGACAACAAGATAACTATTTTGACATTAAAATTGGCTCAGGTTGTGATGTCGCAATAAAAATAGTCAATAAGGCAAATGAACAATGTATTAGATATGTGTTCGTGCCCGAAAATACAACTGCAAACATTCAGATGATTCCTCAAGGACTGTATTATCTAAAATTAGCTTATGGGAAGGACTGGATGGAATATGATAATGGTAACGGTATTGTAGAAGGGAAATTTACGGCAAATGTTTCCTATGATAAAAGTATAGACGTGTTTGATTTCGGCAAAAAAAATTCTTCTACGATTATCAGTTATGTTCTACAGATAAATATCAAAGATAGTTGTCTTCAGAATAATTTTGAAACCGTATCCATATCTGAAGCTGAATTTATGAAATAATTAAAATCAATCATATGTTACAAAACAAAAATTACACAGGCTTGACCGATGCCCAAGTGCTCGAAAGCCGCAAGAAGTATGGGGTCAATATACTGACACCACCAGAGAAAGAAACATTATGGGACACTCTAAAAGAAGCGTGTACGCATTGGATAACCAAATCGATGTTGGTTCTTTTGGTTCTGTCTGTAATTGGCGCAGCGATGCTGAGCAGTAGTCTGGGGGCTATTGTATGGTCTATGCCTGCTATTATTGCTCTTGCAACGGTGATGATATTGGCTGTTGGCTTCTTTGGAGGTTTCGGTGATCCTCTTTTCAAGATTCTCATAATGGCGTTTGTCCTTTCAATGGGTATCTCCATTTATGAGTTTATATGGGTCGGTGCTGGATTCAAAACTTTCTTTGAGCCGATAGGTATTATTGTTGCTCTGATATTAGCAACGAGTATCGCTTTCGTTTTGGAGAGAAAGAATGAAAAGACATTCCAGAGCCTTAATGAAGTGAATGACGACACGCTCGTAAAGGTGATACGCAACAGTAATGTATGTCAGGTGCCACGTAAAGATATTGTGGTTGGTGACATTGTGTTGCTTGAAGCAGGTGAGGAAATTCCTGCCGATTGTGAACTGTTAGATGCGTTAAATCTAAATGTCAACGAGTCATCACTTACTGGTGAACTTCAAGTTTACAAGACTACTACCCCAGAGGAATTTGACAAGGAATCAACTTATCCTTCAAATCAAATTATGAAGGGTACTATAATCCTTGAAGGCTATTGCACGGCCAAAGTGTTGAAAGTGGGTGATGCTACAGAGAGTGGAAAGGTCTTTGAGGCTGCACAAGTGGAAGAAGGAGGTTCAACTCCATTGAGCGAGGAACTTGATGGACTGGCGGATTTGATAACAAAAGCAAGTTATGTGTTTGCCGCCCTTATCGTCGTTGGACGTATCTTCATCTATTTCTATATGGGTGATGCCGACTTCTCTTCCGGCAATGGATGGATAGGATTTGTCACGTATGTACTTAACACCGTAATGATTGCCGTTACCCTCATTGTTGTGGCTGTTCCAGAAGGATTACCTATGTCCGTCACTCTTAGTCTAGCATTCAGTATGCGCAAGTTGATGAAGGAGAACACACTCCCCCGTACCATGCACTCTTGCGAGACTATGGGAGCAACATCTGTGATATGTACCGACAAGACCGGTACATTAACACAGAACAAAATGCAGGTGGCAGAAAGTGACCTCAACGAGGTTTCCGATGAACTGCTTGCAGAAATGATTGCACTCAACACAACTGCCAACCTTGACTTTACAAATAAGAACAACGTCAAGACCGTAGGTAATCCTACAGAATGTGCACTTTTGTTGTGGCTCAACGGCAAAGGACAGGATTATATGTCCATACGTGAGAAGTCTATGATTGTTGACCGTCTTCCTTTCTCTACTGAAAACAAGTATATGGCAACGATTGTTGATTCTGCAGCCTTGAATAAAAAAGTGGTTTATGTGAAAGGTGCTCCTGAAATTCTGCTCTCAATGTCAACTGTTGGTGAATCCCAAAAGCAGAAGTACAACGAAGAGTTGCAGAGTTATCAGAACAAGGCAATGCGTACTCTTGGTCTGGCATATGTGGAAGCTGACAATAATGAAGAGATTTTCAAGGATGGCAAACTCAACACAAAGAGTCTTACCTTCGTTGGTATCTTTGCTATTTCTGACCCTGTTCGCAAGGAAGTGCCTGCTGCAATCAAAGATTGTGTCAATGCCGGAATACAAGTGAAGATTGTAACAGGTGACACAACTGGTACGGCAAAGGAAATAGGAAGACAAATTGGTCTGTGGAATAACACAGATGGCGACAGAAACATCATGACAGGTGTGGAATTTGCAGCCATGAGCGATGAGAATTTGCTTACACGTGTAGAAGACATTAAGATTCTGTCCCGTGCCCGTCCTAATGACAAGGAAAGGTTGGTAAGACTGTTGAAACAAAAGGGACACGTTGTTGCCGCTACAGGTGACGGTACCAATGACGCTCCAGCGTTGAACGTCGCAGACGTCGGTCTGTCAATGGGTGACGGTACTGCTGTGGCTAAAGAGGCTTCGGACATGACCATCCAAGACAACTCGTTCTCTACGATTGCCAACGCTGTAATGTGGGGACGTTCTCTTTACAAAAATATCCAGCGATTCCTGTTGTTCCAGCTTACAGTGAACGTGACAGCTTGTTTCCTCGTACTTGTCGGCGCGTTTATGGGCACGGAGTCTCCGCTTACTGTTACCCAGATGTTGTGGATCAACCTTATTATGGATACTTTTGCAGCTATCGCTTTGGCTTCACTTCCGCCATCGCAGAAAGTTATGCAAGATAAGCCTCGCAACAGAAAAGCCTCTATCCTCAGTCATTCTATGCGTATCAACATTCTTGGTGTAGGATTCTTTTTCTTCTTCTTGCTTGTAGCTATGCTTTATATCTTCGAGCATGGTGAATATACAAGTATGGTAGATTTGCTGAACTTTCATATCGGTGAGCGTGACGGATTGAGTACATACGAATTGACTATGATATTCACCACGTTTGTTATGACTCACTTCTTCTACCTCTTCGATGCTCGTGCATTTGAAACGGGTCGCAGTGCATTACATTTCAAAGGATGTCAAGGTCTGCTTACGATAGTTGTCGTTGTATTCTTGGGTCAAATACTTATGGTGGAAAATCTGTTTGAAATTCTACATAAACTATTTAATACGCCTCTGTCTTGGACTCAGTATTGGCCTCTACAAGATTTCTTCAATGTCTGTGGATTGAGTCTGCAGGATTGGATAATTATTATCCTTGGTTCTTCACTTGTACTTTGGGTACATGAGGTATGGCATTTGATAACAAGAAAGTAAAACAATGTATAGGTATGCCTGATTCTTATTAAGGGCATACCCATACTTTTCAAAATAACATAGAATGGTAAGAAAGATAGCATGAGTAATAACAATAATCATCCCTTAGGTAAAGCACCTTGGTTTCATATAATCGTTTCCACAGGGTTGGGAAGCGGATTTTTTCCCGGAGCACCCGGTACTTTCGCAGGCTTTATAGCATTAGTGATATGGTATGCACTTTATCTTGTCTTATTACCACCAACTCTTTTTTATATTACATTTGCTCTAATCATAACCACAACTATTGTTGGGGTGTGGACTTCAAATGTTATGGAAAAATATTGGGGCACAGATCCACGTGCAGTTGTTATTGACGAATATGTTGGTACTTGGATTCCGCTTTTAGCAGCCCCATGCGGTGAATATACATGGATTCTTGCATTCATTGGATTTGCTCTCTTTCGTATAATTGACATCTTCAAGCCTTTAGGATGTAGAAAAGTAGAACAGATAATGCCCGGAGGATGGGGTGTGATGTTTGACGACATATTAGCTGGAAGTTATGCTCTTGTTCTTGTTATTATTATAAAATATATCTGTTTATGAAAAATTCCAGAATTATCATTCTCTCTAAAAAGAGCATTGATTTTTCTGTTCCCATAGCATTTCTCCTATCATAATATAATAAGGTTACTTGTTTCCTCTGCAATTTCTTCCTATGAATATGTAACATAATCATAATAGCCTCCTATATTCCAAACAACTCCGACCCACGCCTCACGGCGGAAGTCGGAGTTTCAACATATATAAAGGAACTTATGCGGATGTCCTTTTTGCCTCCAAGAAACGGTGGGCATTATCATTCACTAAACGGATAATCCTATCGTGATACTCAGTGTTGCTGTTGCACACCCCACGGCTCTGTACCACTTTCCCCTGGCTCAAACTGAACTCCACGGTCTCAATGCGGTTTCCCAAATGGTCGTGAGCCGACAGAATAACAGAGTCAGTCTTGGCATAGTATTCACATTGGAATACACAATGCTTCATCTTGTTGCCCTCCTCTCTGTAAGCCTCCAACGAGTTCAATACAGAAATCTCAATATCTTCATCACTAATGACGATACCGAAGAAGCAGGACTTGTTCTTGTAAAACTCGGCTTCGTATGTCTTGACTTTTGCCATCCGCTCCATATCCCTACGCTTTTGCTCAATGACATCCGCTTTCTTCAACCAATGGTTGTGCTCCGTTTTCAAGTTTATCGGACAGATATACTTGGCATTATGAATGTCCTTGCCACATCTTTCAAGCAAGCGGATGGTATCACACCAAATACCAAAATCCTCAATCCGGTAATGATGCCTTGAAGCCACCTTGTACGATTGCCAACAGCTGTTAAGGTCAAAAGCGTGATAGATAAAATATTCAACCGCCTTGTAGTCCTTTACTTTCATCAGCGTTTCCATCCGATGGTCAAATAAAAGAGACTTAATCAACTTGAACGGGTGGCAATTAGGCAATTTTCCTTTCATACCGTTCCGTCTCAATTCGGGAAGGGCTGAATAGTAGGGATAGGTATAAGTGTCGGATATGACCATATAGACATCAGACAATCTCCTTAACTCTATCGGACTGGCAAAACTAAAGCTGTCTTGATAATAGCCTTTAATTTTCTTTCTTGAAGTAACCGCCACCTGTCCTTTGGCATTGAGCCACAGACGGCATACTTCATCATAGTAAAACTCCATCGGCTTCCCTTTGCTATATAGGACGGTCAGCAAAAATACTCGTTGTACTTGTAAGTCCCCGATAACTTCAAGGGAAGAAAAATAGCTTTTTTCTTGATGCTTGCGTTTCATCGTATCAGCCACTTGCAAACGGTGTCCGCAATGGGGGCAACGGACAGACTTGCCTTTTCCCTTATAGTCAAACTTCTCTCCGCAATCGCCACACGTACATTTATGCTCGGATGTACGGAATGCAATATGCTTCACTACGTTTCTTACTGCCCACTCCACGGCTTTAGAGCCGATGGCGGTCAGCTTCTCATTGGAAGCTGCCACCAATTTCTCAAACTTGTTTCTCGGTTTCATATGCTTAAAAATCAAATAGTGATAACTCGGCTTGTTGGGGAACTTTGGGTTTGCTCGGCTTGGGTCGGGAGTTTCTGACTTGTAGCTTGCGAAGCTCCTCCTCTTGGTAGCGTTTGAGGGCAATGTCCCTCTGTTCCGCCTTTTCCTCTTCTGTCAAGTCTATATGATGGTTCACGACAACATTACAAGATGCCGGCTTGCCAATCTCCAATGTGGGTTCATCCACTACGTGAACTGCCATTGAGTAAATTTCCTCGTCAGCGAAACCGTAACACCCCGATTTCTGTACCTCTGAAAATATGTAATTCACAATATCATCAATGGTGCGTGTGGTGGTTTCATACTTGGCACGGAAAAGTTCATCCTCCTTTGCCCTGTTGTCAAGATAGTTCTTGATAATCGCCTTGAATTGCTCTGTTCCTTTCATATATGTTCGCTTTAAGTTGTTATACATTTACTATCCTATCGGCAACCTCTCCAAAAGTTCCTTCAATGGAATGGTATTGATGTCCTCACTGCGGAACAACACTTCCCACTCCGGCTTAACCAGCAAGCGATGGAAACTCTCCACCGAAAAGCCTGTATCATTGGAGTAGCAAGTAATGCAAGCGAAGTTCTTGCCATCCTTGCGGATATGGGCATAATCGGGAGCCATACCGAAAGCACATCTGCGGATGTCCTCTCTGTTCCACAATAGGGTCAGTTCGTAAACATTCCCTCTGAGGTTTACCGTTTCCTTTCTGTCTTTAAGTGTGATGCTCATACGTTCTAATTTTTTCCCTTTTGTTTGAAGCCTTTTTGGCTTCTCGCTTCCGGGTGATTTTTACGATGCCACCCACACGGAGGGAACAAGGGGCGTAAGGCAAATGTGGCAAGCGGAAAGAGACGGAATACCCAATTTGGCACAAATTGCGGAAGGCTTCCGTCCGCTTTCCGTGCAGCCAAGAGAAACGGCATTTGCTGTCGGCACCGCCCTCTGTTACTTTGTATCGGAAAATAGAACCGGGAGCGCAGATGACCGAATGAAGATAACAGGCACAAAAATCCCCGACAACCTTGAACCTTGCGGTTCCCGGATGCCGGGGATAAAGTATTTGCTGTATGGATTTACATCAGAGGAATCTCAAACGACTTGATGACAAATTGCCCCTCCTTGTCTAATATGAACCAGTATTCGGAGTGATAAGGCTTGCCTTCCAAGTCCATACCTTCATATTCAATCTTGACCTTCCAACCGGTAAATGATTTTACAACATTATCATTAGCCTGTGGAGTCATGGAACGGAGAACCGACATCGCCTCCATCTGCCGCTCCATCAACACGGAAATCTCCTTGTCATCAGGATTGAAGTTCTCCAACCCGTCAGTAAGTTTCATTACCTTCTCGTTGATTTTCATCATTGCCATAGAGATAGACATCTTCTCGTCCATCGTGATATACTCCCTGCCAAACACAGAATCCGGCTGGCTGATACCGATAATCCTGACAGACTTCGGATTATCCACCGAAGCTTTCAATGCCAGTTCCGCCACCTTGACAGCACGCTTCTTCGGATTATCGCCACGGAATACCAAATAACCAACGACACCCCAAAACAGAATAATCGAAGCCAATATGATAGCTAATCTTGCCCCCGGTCTCATATCTTCACGATTTGGAGTTTGTCAGGAGAGACACCCAGACGCTTGCGGTACACCGCACCGTCCTCACGGTACATCTCCAGTTCTGCAGAAGTGATGCCTTTCTCGCAAAGTTCCTTGGCTTCAGCCAAAGTCACCTGATGCCCGCCGATGTTCCGCCAGATGGCAAACGAACAGGGAGCTTCCTGATTGCCATAATTGGAACAGTTGAAGGCACGGCTGCCCACACGAATTTCACCACCACAATGAGGGCATTTACCGACAACCGCCTGCATATTGATGTTCCCGTTATCAGCCAGTTCAAGCACGGTGGGAAAGGTTTTGCCTTCCTTACTGGCGAAACCGTCCAGTAGAACAGAACGATTGGCAAGCAGTTCCGCTATTTCGTTATCAGCCATCTTACGGTTGCCAAGAATGGCATTGATGTTCAGCACACACGAGGGATGTTCTCCCATATTGTTCTCACAGCGATACCCCTTGCAGGTCTTCACTACGTTACCGCCACAGAGGGGGCAGCTACCTATAATTTTCTTTTCTGTTGTCATCATACTCTTTGATTATTGATTATTACGTTGTTCGATTATTATTCTAATTGCATTCCAATTCTATTCTAATTACCATTTAAGCAAGTAGCCTTGATTCCATTCCGACACAATACCATCAATGATATTCTTGCCGGACATCACATTTGCCCAACCTTCCGGGTCAAGAGAGAACCAAAGGTCATTCCAAGACAAGGTGCGAACCTGCCATGCCAGGATAAACAAGTCCGTATTGATGGCTTCCAACCTTGTTACCACCTCATTGGCGATATAGTATCGCTCAGAAGAGTTTAACAAGTTCACCTTGTGCTTCTCGTTCTTCCCATCCCCACCGGGCACATTGTAACTGCCCGAAGTCACCAACTGCTTCATAAAGGGATAGAGTGCTGCCATCTGTGTAGCCGCATCTGTCAGTTCATCCGACACGATGGCGGCAATAGCCGTACCTTTCAGATTACGACCAACCGACTTCGTGAGCAGACTGCAGTTTTTGGGTATCTCAACCGCAACCAATTCCCCTGCACGTTTAATCTGATAGAGGTTCTGCATCGCACCCTGCGCATTGGAGAGGTATTCCAGCATCTTGTTCTCCACAGAGTGAACACGGTCGAGAGCCAAGGTCACGGCTGTCTCGGCAGCGATAATCTGTTCCTGTCTTTTCTTACGCTGCTTGTGGATATTTTTCAACTCCACAGTCTGCGCAATCACCGCACCCGTCAAAGCCGGATCCGTCTGTTGGGCAAAAGAAGGCAAGCCGTTCATCAGGAAACCTGACAGAATGGCCAATGCCGCTACCCTTGATTTTATTCTTTGCATATACTTCACATTTTAAGTCCACCATTTCTGCGTTCAGTCAAGTTCTGTTCACGTTCCTCCTTATGCGGAGAGAGCATCGGAACCATCGGCTTGTTGAGCAAACAGTCGTTCCAATCCTTGAAAGCCTTGGGAGGTAGCCATTGCCCCATCTTGTAACGGATGGATAGCTTCTCGCTGACCTGTGCCGTCAAGGAGCGTTCCGTATTCAATTCAAAGGACTTGCCTTTGGCTTCCACTCGCAGTTTATTGTCTGTGCGACTGATTTTCATCGGAATATCCTCCAGTATTACCATCATACGCAATCCGTAGATACGTCCCGCTAAATCATTATCGAAACAGTCAAATGCCCTCGCACTGGGGAAACGAACCATCGTTCCGGTTATCTGCTTGTCAGAGAAAGTGCCGCCCAATGATACCAGAGCCACATCCGTACCCAGTTGAATCTTGTTCATCTGATAGAACGCCATCGCATCAAAAGCCGACTCACAGAAGAACACGCTTCGGACAGCCTCACGATTGCCTCCTGTCAGGTCTGCTACCCAAGCCGAAGAGGAAGAGTCCGTACCAGCCGCTTTGGATTTGTAACCGCCATAGCCACGAATCTCGTAGCCATTGACTTCGTCACTATGTTCGTTGGTATAAGGGAAACCGATGTTGTAACCTTCAAATTTTCCATTTTGCTTGTTCCTGACAAGACAAATAAAAGATGAAAGCTCTTTCACAGTATCATCTGAAATACCCCTTTGAGAGAATAATCCCGGAATCTTGTTGGTATCAATCGGCTTGACCTCATAGCGTGATTCATCAAATACAGCGTCGTGCCTAACAGATTTAATATATTCTCTATCTTCCCGATATTCGGGTTCGGGCATATTGGCGAAGCGTGCCATCACCTTGGCAATTTTCTGCCAATCGTCCTTACCCGATACCAGAAATGAATTCAGATTCTCACGGATGAGAGTGACCACATCGCCTTTGGAGCCATCCCTGCGGAAGAAGGTCTGGGCCGCCTTGTTGTGCGGATGGCTGATGATGATGGTATCACGTCTGTCATTGCCTTTACCAAGCACTAGCTCGATATACCGACCCACACCCGCTTTCCGGTCCAGACGATACCCCAACGCATAGGCGATGTCATCCACACCCACACGGGATTTCATGTCCTTAAAGTTTACTTTGTAATCACTCATAATCGCTAAGATTTGTTGGACGATTACAAGCCAATCCCGGAACTGACCTTTTGGCTTCTCCGCATCACAGCCAACTCCGGCTCGTAAGTCTTGCGTGCCGTCATATTCAGGAATGCCGTCTTGTCCTTCTGGTCGGTAAACTGGAAGAACGTCTTAGCCGTGTCTTTGGTAACTTTCTTCAATCCCAACTCCACACCATCGTATGAAGCACGGATGGCATAATTGCCGGAACGGGTCTTGATGATGACGGCGTTCTTGAAGGGAACTTCTTCATCCGGCCCCAAAGGAGCAAAAGGGTCGTTCTTGGCAAGGTAAGGCTGTTCGTCCAATGCCAACCGTTGCTTGTCCACGTGGTCAAGTATGAGGTCGGATGCCTTGTTTACGTCTGCCATAATGGAAACAATGAACTTAGGTTCCTTCTTCAGGACACCAATCCACGAATCCAGATAGGCGGCTGAGTTGTCCGTTATCTTGGAATCAAATCCCATCGAGTGGCTGATCATGGCAGCCGTCAGTTCCGCCACCAGTTCCTCTTTCGCATACTTCGAGTCTCCGAACTTGCCACCAATCTCACGATTGAGTCGGTCTGCCGTCATGGTCGAGTGGGTCATTTCGTGTAGCATGGTCGAATAATACTCCATACCGCCACGATAGACTTCCTCCGGAGTTTTGCCGATATTGAACTGCTCCTTCATGGGAACAACAATCCTGTCTGCCAAGGGAGAATAATAAGCACCGTCCACTCGTTTGTCCGCCTGTATCGGACAGAGCCATCCCTGGGTCTGCACCATACGGTCAAGGGCGGCATGGGCATACATACCCTCGGTATCTCTAAGTTCAGGAACTTTGAATTTCTCCAACAGCTTTTGCATACGCTCCGGCTGTATCTCTGCCAGATTGGTCTGCGCCACATTGTAAACCGGGAAAGCCTTGATAAATGGTATCGCTTCCAAATCTTTCCGCTCCTCCCGGCTCATGGCACGGTATTCATCTGAACTGATTTTCTGCCCGTTCTTGTCCTTTACCAGCATATCCCAATAGACCACGGGAAACGCCTTTTCTCCTTTCAGGACGTGGGCTTTGAGGTTATGCGCCTGCTTGAAAGTCAGATAGACAGGTAGGTCATACCCATTCGCCGCCGTATGTAGTTGCAAGAATAGCGAGTTGAAACCGGAATAGTTCCTGCCGCCCACGTTCTGCGGCAAGCCGGCATAACCCGAAGCACCGCCAATCCAGCCTTTCTTCCAGTCGGAGGCTTTCATCTGCTCCATGCGGTCAATCATCATCGCCGCGAACTTATCCAGAGCGACCTGACCGGCATTGCCCGAAGCAGACGGATTGTAACTAGTTCCAGATGCCATAGTCCTCGTCATCCATTACCTGACGGTCCATCTGCTCGATGTCCGTCTGCTCGATATAAAACTCTGCGGATTCATCCGAGGGGTCTGTGCCGTGGGCACGGCACCACTCCAGATAATCCTGTTCGTTCTCACCCTCCAGGACAAAACGGAGATAACCGATTTTGCCCTCCTGAAGGAGTTCCACCAACTCCTCATGCTTCATCTTTTTGTTCATATCTTGTTTTTCTTTTATCGTTAAACTGTTGTTTGATTACGTTACATTTTCATGGATGCGGATTTCTCCACCTTGATACTCTTTGCCGCCAGCATACCTGTGATTTCCGTATTGAGATACTTGGCGGCAATCTGCTCCCGTGTGGCGGTCTTCGCCTTGAAAAGGGAATAGCCGTCATCGAAGGAGATTTCATGCTTGGTGGTGCGGCCTTTGTCGCCCATATCCACGGACACCTTCCACTTGTTGTCACCCCGGTCTTTCGCCACACGCACACCTTTCGGGTCTATGCCTTCGGGAAGCTGGTACTTCTCGTAGGCTGATTTCAGATGTAAGCGTTCCCCGAAGTTCTTCTCCACAAGTTGGGCAGGTGTCATCACCCGGTCGAAGTAGGCGTTCAAGTCCTGACGGGAAGCGACAGCCGACATCTTGGAGTCACCGATTTGCGCATAGAACTTATACTTGCCATAATCGGCACGCTGCTCGTCCTTCTCCTTATAGACATTGAACTTCTCCACGGAGATATTGCCTTCCGGTCCGGCAATGGACTTGGGCATCTTGAAGGATTCTTCCGATACCTTTGGCATCAGCTTGGTGGGATAATAGCGTTCCATCAACTGAGGCACCGTCATTTCCTTCTTCTGGTAAGCGGCTAAGTCGGCAGCGTCCATACGTTGTGGCTTCAACTGCTTGCCGTCCATCTTGGCGGTAAAATACCACTCTTCGGGATTGGCTTTGCTTTGGTAAGCATGGCCGTGGGTCACTTTCTCACCGGCGGCAGTTACCATCTGAGGCTCGCGTGGCTTACGCTCTTGTTTAACCTCGGCTTTCTGTTCACTCTTGGCTTCCGCTTGCGCTTCCACCTTCTTCTCCTTGGCAGGTTTCTCCCCGGCTGCGTTCTTCACAGTCTTGGCAGGCTCTTCCTGCACAGCCTTCTCTTTCTTCTCTTTACTCTTCTTTGCCATATCGGTATTGTTTGATAGGGTTGGTTCTTCATTCTTCCTTACTTTCTCTACAACTTCAAGCCTGTCACAGATGGCGACCCGTTCTCCGGCACGGATGAGCTTGGGCAGATAGGTGTCCAATGCGACCGTGGGAAACTCGGCTGTCTTTATCTTCTTCTCAATGCTTGAAGTCAGTTTGTCTGCTGTGGCTATGCCGAGAATCAAGGCGGCTTTGACGGCATCCTCCTTGTAGAGCCGGTAGAAATCGCCCTCCCGAAAGAGAAGCAACGCATCGGGATGCTTTTGTTTCAGAGAGTCAAATTGTTTCAGGAGTCCGGCATCCAGCTCTTTGTCTGATTTCTTAGCCATGACCGTCAGCGTTTAAGGATATTGTTTGCTTTCTCTTCATGGGAGGGTTTAAGGTGAATGGCACGTTCCTTGGATTGGGCATCCACGACCTTCTGGTACTCCCAACGGTTCTTGTCCGTCATTACCAGCCCCAGGTATTCAGGATGCTGCTCGTCATAACGGAGTTTCTGCTGCCGTTCCCACTCCTTCATATCGCCTTGGATGACCTTGAAGCCTTGCGGTTCTTTCAAGTCCACGCCCACGGAAACCTTCTCACTGCCAACATTGAGTTCGATGGGCTTGCCCTCACGAACCTGTTGCTTTTGCTGGGTGCCCAACTCGATGTCATTGACCTTCTCCATGTCTTTGAGTTTCTGCTCCAGTTGGATGTCCGTCACTTTACGGTGGATGACTGATTTGGTCTCAGGGTCTAATTGGAGATATTGCTTTGTCTTCTCGCCGTTTACCTCCACAGCTTTTTGAAGCACCTCGCCATTCCGTAGCCGGATGGCTTCCTGCTCGGTTAGGCGGAGAACCTTGTTACGTTCCACTTCAAGCTCCGCTCTGACCGGATAGGCGATAAGAGCCGGATTGCCGTTTTTGTCTGCGGTAAGTTGTAACTTAACAGGCAAGGTGATGATGTCGCCATTGCGGGTATTGATAGAAACTTGCATCAGCGGTGTAACCTCGCCGGAAGCCAGTTTCTCCTTTACCTCTTGGGGCAGCAAATCCGCTTTCTTGCGGTCGATGCCCAATACCGCCAACTTCTCGTAGGGCAGCATTTCGGATAAATTTCTGTTGTGTAATTCCATTTGAATGATGTTGAACTATTAATTTTGCGGTGTCGTTACCGCTTGGATGTCACAAAATTACCCACATCAAATTCCGGAAAAGAAATGCGCAACACTATTCTGACAGCGATGTTCTTGATGCTGATGCCGGGCATGGCATCGGCACAGTTCTATACGATAACGAAAGAGGCAAGAATTGAGTCGATTCGGGCAAACGACAAAGAAAAGGCTATTGATAATAAGAAGGATACAACACAAATAGGCTCAAATAATGAACCGAAAGATACATTGAAAGTTCAATCGTATATTAGAACATACAAACGTCTATGTACCCAAAAAGTGGACGGTAAGACGTCCCAAAAATTCAAACGGGTTAAATCAAACGGGCATCTTCCTGAATTGACGATTCCCAACCTCTATACGGAAATCAAGAAGAACGGCATCCTATATCCGAAAGTGGTATTGGCACAAGCCATTTTGGAAACAGGATGGTTTACCTCACCACTGTGTAGGGATAGGCACAACCTCTTTGGGCTGACCAATCCACGTACCGGAAAGTATTATGAGTTTGCCCATTGGTCGGAAAGTGTCCGCGCCTACTATACCAAGGTGCAGTACAAGTACAAACGAGAAGATGGGAACTATCTGCTTTGGTTAAAAAAGATTGGGTATGCGGAAGCACCTGATTATATTCCGGCAATTATCAGTGTGCTGAAAATGTTATAACGTACCATATTAGTAGCAAGTGTATCGGATAGAAAGCATAAAAACCATACTTGGCAGCATTACCCTTGATAAATCCTCTTGTGCCATCATATAAGAATAGGACTGCGCAAGCCAGCAAAGCACCGATGCTACCATAGTGTATCATCAAAGGAAAAGCGCAAAGTATCTGCATTATCCGACCATAGGGAAAAGGAAGATTGGTATTCTGATTCCGTAACAAATTGAAAACAACAATCATCAATATCCCTCGCCACTCATAATCCGTTCCTAACCAGGTGGCGAAGCAGGCAATAGAGAGAATAGCAATCCCACAAAGGATGCCATTCTCTTTCAGCTTCTCCTGTATTGCCAAAGCCACCACACCTAAAGCCAACGTGAACATCACATTATGCGTACCTGTTCCGTTCAACAGATACCAAGGAACTTCGCTGATAACGGCAAAAGCCAAAAGCTGTGCAAAGTATCTTTTCTTGTTATGTGTATAAGCGAATCCTTCCGCAATCAAGAAGGCGAACACCGGGAAGGCGATTCGACCTACACAACGCATCGCATCATAAAGTAGTGTGCCGTCATTCATCTGGAAATAGGCACAATGGTCTATTACCATAGATACTATGGCGATAATCTTCAATGTACTTCCACTAAAGGTGGGTATCTTCGCAAGTCTATTCATACTTAACTCATTCCAAGTAGTTCCTTGACCATATCCTCCACCTCTTGATTGACACGCTTGAAGTTGCGGTTCAGCATAATCTCCTTCTCACGGTCATTCTTGAACTCATAGATTTTTGGGAGAGCCACATAGTGCTCTTCCTCCTCCTTAATCTTCTTCATATTGAAGTGGGTCTTGCAGAAATACTTCGTGGTCTTGAACTCCTCCGACTGCTCGATGTCGAAGTTGTCCAACATCTTGTCATCGGTAGCGGTAAAGTCACGCGCCGCCTGACCTGCCAGCCAACCGGTTGCCATGTCTGCTATCTTGGCTGCCGGAACGAGGTAGTCCATCTTCTCCGAGATTGTGGTAGATACCTTTTGGTCATTGATGGAGATAGAGCGTGAGGTCTGCTTCGCCTTACCGAACACATCATTCTGTGCCCACTCCAAGGTTTCCTTGTTACGTGCCGCACCCATGAAAATGTTACCGCAAGTAGTGATAATCTTCTGCATACCCACCTTACCATAATCCGCTTCCAACTGGGGAAGTTCCTGAAAGCCGAGAGTAACGGCAACCTTGTTGGAGCGAGCCGTACCAATCAACCGGTCTATCTTGTGGAAGTACAGGGTGGGCAGCTCGTCCACGATGATACTTACCGGGATGTTCCCCTTGGAGTTCACACGTGTAATCAGTCGGTTCAGCACCAAAGCGTTCAGCGAACCGATTACCTGTTCCTTTTCCGGGTCATTGGCGATGACCAAATAACTCGGATGCTCCTTGTCTGAAATCTTCAAGTCAAAATCATCACCTGTAAAGACCCAATAGGCTTCGGGAGATACCAATCTTGCGGCATTGACACGAAGCGTACCCACCATACCTTCCAACTGGTCATTCGCCTTGTTCTCGAAAGCACTCTTGAACGGAGCCATCAAGGATGCAATCTTATCATCCTGCATCAGGATGTTGAACACTTGGTCGTATGACCTGCCTAAGAATGATAGTACGTGCGGCATATCTGAGAACTCACCTGTGATGGTGTCCGGCTCAACCTCGTTTCCGTGCTCATCCTCATACCAACAGCGGTCTATTTTTCTAAGTGTTCTTGTCCGGTCTTTATAAGAAAACCCGTTCAAGTCCACAAACATCCTATCTTCATCGGTAGATACATCATTGCCGTTCTCATCCACGAAGTCCAGCACCACATTTCCCTTCTCGTCTATGGCATTGAAGTCATCCCAATTCCGAATGACAATCTCCAATTTCTTTCCCTCCAGTAAAATATAGCGTTTCAGTTTCTTTCCGTTTCTGAACCCGACAGGGTGGAAGTTTACGAAGAAATAAATGATAGCCGCCAAGAAGTTCTCTGCCGAATTGGTGAAGAACGCTTCCGAACCGCCTTTCTTTTCTCCACCTCCCTTGTTTAAGGAAGCAAGTAAGGTAGCAGCCGTTTCCGAAGCTGCCGCCAAGTCAGGGATATACTTCCGTTGTATCGGATTGATGCGGTCAGAGTATTCCACATCCGTGAAGTTGATGGTACGGAACCCACAGTTAGCAGGAAGCCTTCCGGCTTTCCGATTCTTGCAGAACTGATAGAATAGCGTTTTCGCCAATGTGGGGTATTTGAAATCGTACACCATCATGGCAAAACCTTTGGCGGCATGTTGCCGTATGAACGGGTCAATGATACCGAAGGACTTACCCGAACCCGGTGTTCCGAGAACAATCGTGCCACGGAACGGGTTGATGATATTGATCCATCCCTTGTGCATCTTCCGTTTCCAATAATAAATCATCGGTATATTTACCGAATAGTCGTTATTGGCAAGTACCTCAGACTGTTGGAAGGACTCGTTCTCGAAATTGAAACGGTCATCACCAACCTTATAGTTGTAATACTTGGCAATGCCGTCCAATCCTTGATGTACCAACATGGTGCCCACTACGGAACATACGGCATAAAGAATACGGTTGGCTGGGAATCCCATCCAACTCATTCCGAAGTCCATCTTGTGAAAGAGGAAGCAAAGTCCGACAAGGGTCAGACCGGCTAATACAGGATAAATGACCATTGTCTTGACATTGAACTTCAATGCTTTCTTCGCCTTTGTACCGATGCAGACCACACAGATGCAGACCAGTTCCACCATCTTACAACCCGAAACGGACGTGAACACGGGGAATCTGCCTAACAGGTCAAGAATAAACTGCGTAATACGGTTATCTGCCGCAATGGGCAGGTTCATAATAATCTCAATGATGAGAAAGATGTAGATGCAGCTACGGAAGTAGTTATACATCTGCTGCTGTTCCCTTGTTTCTTCAAATGCCATAGTCCTTTATATTGATTTCTACAAAATGAATCTTACATAGCCATTCCTTTAGAATGGAATCTTCATTCCAAGCAATAGACCATTTCTGAATGTATCACCATGCAGGAAGTTCACGTTATTCTTCTGGGTTATCACAAACTCACAGCCGTTTCTGAAAACGTAACTGTATTCAAAGCCCGCTTCCAATCCGAGAAAGAATTTCCTTTCCACCGCACCAAATTGTGGGCCGAAACGGAAGCGAAGCATACCGTTCTTATATCGGGCAAGCCGTTGTTTGTAAACAATACCACCATCCCAGAAGTAACCTTTCCAAAAGTCATCTTTCCTCCAATGGTTGCCCACCTCGCCATACAACTCCACAGCATTGCCGTAGGATAGCGGATGTTCATAGCCGACCGTAGCGTTCAACGTAGAGGGGAACTGAAAGCCTGCATTTATTGAGAGCTTGGCATCTTGTGCGGATGCGCCTATAGCCATAACCGCACATACTAAAAGGAATAATAGCTTTTTCATTGTTCGACAGAGTATTTGATGTAATGGTAAGGATAATAATCACTGTTCTTCAAGATGTCCGAGTCAAAGCCGTCGGCATTGAGGATGTCCTCGTATTCGATGGTCAGCACGATGACGCGGCCGCTGATTTGGTTCTCTGAAATCTCCAGTCGCAGCACTTTCTCGTCAGGGAAAGTCAGTTTGGGAAGCACCAACACATTGCGGTAGTTCTTTTGGAACTTCTTGGCATAGTTGAGTGAGAACACCGGAGTCAGCTCGATTGTCTGGGAGTTGGTAGCCTTGCTCTGCTTTTTGTCGGTCAGTTTCACACGCAGTTCCTCAATGTCGTAAGGAATCTTCGTCTTGTTCTGCAGCGAGTAGTCAATGAAGAAGTAATCCCCGATGGCATAGATGTTATTGACCACCGCCTTCATGCCGTGTGCCTTTGACACCACCTGATTAAACTTGCGGTCACTGCCATAAACCGCCCACGCATAGCGGGCCATTTCCGACATGGGCATAGATACCTCCGGGTTGATGTAGGATTGCGTATCGCTGTATGGAACTTGGAAGATGGATGCCGCCAATGTCGGGGATTGTGTATAGACAATGTCATATTGGGCGATATGCCGTTCTCCAATCAAGGTAAGCGTTCCTAACAGCTCATCTTCCTTATAACCGCTTACCGAAGTGGAATCGTTCTCTTGAAAAGGCTTGATGCGTACAATGTTGTCGGCACACTGGTTGCCGATAATCTTGGGAGTGGATATATCCACCAATTTGATGTTCTCCGGCATGACAATGTGGGTGGTCACTCCGCTATTGACATAGATCCTTTCGTTGGCAGATGCGTTGCCTATGACAAAGAGAACACTGAGAATGAAAAGAATAATCTTGGAATTCATACTGAAAATTATTGATGTTTGACTATAAAATATCTGAATACGTTTGAGAAAATCTACCTTGCTTCATCCGAATTTATCAAATAGACAATGGTGTTGTATTTGATTTTCGCCTTGTTCTTTCGGATATTGGAGGATATGGCCGACGATGCCGAGTTATACATATTCTGCAAGGTCTGCAAAGCGACGGCTTCAGCCGATATGCCGGTCTCATATCCGCTTCCCGAATCAAAATTGATATTCTGCTGTACCGCATTGGAGCCGGCATCTTTCACGAAGTCACGGAACTGGGATTCGGGAACATAGAAGCCTTCCATGCCGTCATTGTCAAAGACGGACAGATTGACCTTTACGAACTTATCCCCAATCAGGATACTGGTGATGGCCGCACGTACACGCTGCTGCCCGAACCCTGTCACCGTCCCATAGAGGTAAGTGCCTTTCTTCAAGTTAATGCCGCCAACCGTCACATCATCCAATAGCTTGAAGCGAAGCCGGGTGCCTTCACGCGCCTTGGTGGTCTGGTCAATCATCGCACGGATCAGTTTGGCATCCACCGCATCATCCGAAGAAGATACCGTGTGGAACTTGTCCGCATTGGTATCGGAGGATTTGATAACCAACTTGGGACGGTTGCGTTCTTTCTCTTCCTGTCTGACTTTGGCAATGGAATCGGCACGTTGCCGTTGCAGGGCTTCTTCCTGTTCCGGGTTGGTTATGCCCAGTCCGCTCTCGATTGCCTTTTGCCGTTCATAGCTCCTGCGTTGGATTTCCTCCAAATCTTGGGCAAACTCATCTTTTGAGGTATAACCATTGGTCGGATTATCGCCATAGGCATATTCATTGATATGCTTTCGGGATTCCGCAAGGGAACGCTCCAACTCCTCCAGTTCCTTTTGCTGACGGATGCGTTCTGCTTCGGCTGCATCAAGCAGATTCAGTTCCTCTTCGGTATAACCATGCTCCAGTTCCTCGGTCTCATTCTTTTCCTCGCCGATAGCACCGACTGCGGTAAAGGCATCCTCGTCACCGAAACGTCTTGACATCTCATACATCTTATCTCCGGCTTCTTCCGCTTGGGCTTCGGGAAGTTCCATGTTGATGCGGTCGGTGGATACCGACTGTTCGGTATCGCCCGAACCCTTGAAGGTCTGCATCACGAAGTATATCAAGGCGCACAGCGGCACGAACACCACCAGCGGGAAGATATACTTGGGTTGTTTGAAATTGATTTTAATCATTTGTTCTCATTATTATTAAGGGATTTTACAATGTTTTCGAGCTGTCGGTATCGTTGGATGATACGGGCGGAATCTATCCTTGACTTATTGGGGACGGCAATCATCGAATCCAATTCCTCACGGAGTTCCTGACCTTGGGCTACCAAATCAATTAGCGTGTTGCGCTGGATGTCCTTGTTTGCCTGTATGGTATGGAAGCCACTGAAAAGCGGTTCCATGTTGGAAACCATACTGATATTGGACTCGCTTAATTCATTAGACGGGTCGGTTTTTGTTCCACTTATCCAAAGATTACCCACTAACAAGAATAGTAGAGAACTGACCACATAGGCAAAAGTCTTCTTGGGATGCTTTATCGCCCATGCGTTAGCCAAACGGATTCTTGCTGCCAACCGATATTTCGTACCGATTGCCCCCATCTTGGGTTGCAGCCATGACCGAACCTGTTGGTGGGTCTTCAGGCGGCTTTCATGCAATGTCTTTCTGAGTGATTTCATTGTTGCTGTTTTTAATAATCCAAATCCTTGTTCTCTATGGTGCGCCAGTTGGTAATCATCAACCCGTGGGGATTGTTCCTCGTCCTCGGCACATTCTCCACATACCCGGTCGTTACCATTGTCCGTTTCAAGTCACGGGTGCGCCGCTTGATAAGCTGTGTGCCGTAGTAGGTGAACTTCCGTTCATGCTCGTCAAATTGGATGGAGTCGCACATGATAGTGCAGACTGCCGATGACGATATGATGTCGGAATAAAACCCGTTCTCGTCCATCGCCTGTTTCTGCTTCAAGGCTGTGCCGTCCGCCATATACATCGCCTTGCCGACCGTCCACTTGATATAGTCGTTATCGGGTGGCAGGTTGAAGAAGTATTGATGAAAGAGCTGGATGTGGGCTTTCGCCTCCATGGTGAAGTTCGCTTCCAGCTTGGCCCGTTCCGCCAAAAAAGGGATGTCACCGTCCAATACATATATCTGCTGCCGCTCCTTGGTAACTAAAGAGATGCAGCACCAGATGGTAAAGCCGCAGATAACGGCGCAACCTCCGATGGTTGCGAGTACCGTCATCATGGCAAGTTTTGTTTTCTGTGCTAAAGATTCTATAAGCATATCGTTTCGTTTTAAGATTACATTCACTTGGATTTGATGACCGAACCTGCCGCACCAGCCGTTGCGCTGACAGCACCACCGGCGATAGAACCTGCCGTAGCAGCCATGCCTGTAACAGTAGAACCTGCAGCGGAAGCCGCACTCGAACTTACACCACCGGGAATCAGCCAAGAAGCCACTTCGGGAACAAAGCGAATAATGTAGGCACCCACCAGCATACCCATCGCGTACATGCAGTTGGAGCCTATCCCTTGCAATCCCAATGCGCCAATCTGTTCCCATGAATTGACTGAGCCGTGCAGGAGATGGTTGTAGGCTACCATGTCCTGCTGCAAGTTATAAAGCAGGATGAAGTCTATGTAGTAAAGGCACATATAGGTGACGAAGCCCCATAACGAGAGGGAAAGGAATTTAGACATCCATTGGCTCCATGCCGAACTCCAAGGCGGTGCAAGTGACAGGGCGAACATTATCGGGCAGAATATCATCATAATGGCGATGAATATCCGTTGCGCCACCAGTATGCCGTAATAGGACATCTGGAATATCAGTTCGCCGATAAAGCGTATGACATCGTTAATCCATTCGCTGACTTTTGTCTCGGCAGCCACAGCCGCACGTTGGGCATAGTTGTTGATAGTGCTACCCAAGTTCTCCACATTATAGATGAGCTTGTCCCACCAGGCGGCATCCTCACCAATGGCAGCTACCTGTTTGGCGGTTGCAATGGAATCCTGAACGGCTCTCAGCCGGTCCAAATACTCACTCTGCTTTTGTGCTACCTTCAGCTCGAAAGCAGCCACCTCCTTGTTTTTGGAGTTTGCCATCGCTTTGGTGGCTGACTCCAATCCCTTGCCCGGTACTTGCAATGCGGAGCAAATCCACGACGAGGAAGAGATACAGATGGAGATGCCGACAATACGGAGCAGCTTCATTACATCCATGCCGCGCCGTCCGAGTATCATCATCCAACACTCGTAAGAGCCGACACAGAGGGCAAGCAACAGCCCGATGATACGTGCCAGTCCGACCGCATCACCCAACACCGCCACATTCGGGAAGGTCTCCATTGCGACCAACAGCTTATCCAGACTCTCGTCAATGGCAGGCAAACCTATGGTCAGGAAAATTGATAATACATTCATTGTTATTCTTATTTTACAGTTAATAATGCGTTGCTGCCACAGCACACAGATGGGCGGTCTGATTTACCAGTTTCTGCATCTTCGTCTTGGCTTCCTCGTAGGCTTGCTGCCGTTTGGCATTTTCCAATCCGTAGCCGACACCCGTCTTGTGGATATAGGCGATGCCGGAACAAAGAATTTCATTCTGCCGGCTTAACTCGTCCACCTGATATTTGAGCTTACCGTTACTTTTCTTCATGCAATAGAGCAACCCGTCCGTAATGCAGTCCTGCATACGGTCAAACTCGTCCTTGTAGGAGGCGTAGGTCAAATCAACCGACCTGTCAGCCTCGCGAACCAGCTCTTCCTTGTATAGTTCCTCGATGTATTTGCGCTCCGTTTCCACCTTCTTTACTTTCTGCCGCTGGGTCTCTTCTGCCGTCACACGGGTAGGCATGATACGCTTGACATCAGAGTCCTTTTCCTTAAAGCGAACCCGGAAACCGGAATTGAAGCCTGCCCATTTCCAATACATTTCCGCACCGGAATACTTGTTGTGCAGGAAGTAATAATACCAGTCGGGGGCGAAGTTCCAAGGCCCGTTCTCCATAGATTTCCATTGTTTCTCTTTCTCCTTGTCACGGGTCGGGCGTTGGGCATTAACCGTTATAGGGAAACCTGTTGTTGCGACACAAAACAGGCATATTAAAATTTGTCTAACCTGCATATCCTTGATTCCATTTATTGATTACTTTATTCGCTATCTCGTCCTTGACATTGGAGTTCAAAATCTCCCAGATATAATCCGGTTTCCAGCCGCAATCCGTTATCAGAAAGCAATACAGATTGGCATTGTCAATGATGTACCGTGCCCTGTCGATGGAGGTTTTGAGGGTCATCACCAAATTCAGTTTCTCGTCCATACTCGCCTTCATCAGGTTGATGCCCGAAGCAGCCACAGAA
The DNA here is from genome assembly GCF_054653615.1 of Phocaeicola sartorii JCM 17136 = DSM 21941. NCBI lineage: Bacteria > Pseudomonadati > Bacteroidota > Bacteroidia > Bacteroidales > Bacteroidaceae > Phocaeicola > Phocaeicola sartorii. The sequence goes on along the minus strand of NZ_BAAIFW010000005.1, from coordinate 2,574,734 downwards.
GCATAGAGCTTGTAACAATGGCTTATCTCCCTTGATATGGCTACATTGGCATCCGCATAGTACCAACCGACAAACGGCTTCTTTGATACTTGCTTGAAGGTGTTGCTCGTAAAGTCCTTATACTCTTTGACTAACTGATAGAGCGAGTTGGCGGTGCTTGATATGGCACCTGCCAATACAAGGTACGAATGGGCATTGTCCAACTTGGTATCAAGCGTAGTCCGTACATCGTTGAACTTAATGGCTCCCTTGGCTACAAGCGACTGCTCCCCGAAGCTGGTAGCCACCCGTTTCAATGCCTGGTCTTCATCCTTCTTCACGGCTTTGTGAAGGGCTATCAGGGCTTCGATGGTCGGAAGGTCTTTCGGGATAACAAAGGCGAAAGATTTTGCCGGAAGGAGCGTTGCAAGCATCATAGCTATGATAATATATCGTTTCATATCTGCTCAGATTAATGTTAGTAATTGGAAGCCACCAACCTGTTCCAGTCATTGATAAGCCCGCCGACATTGTTCTTCATCGTCACCACATTTGCCCAACCCTCCGGGTCAATGGCAAAGAACAAGTCATTAGCGGTAGCATACTGAGCCATCAGTATCATACCTTCCACCTTGTAGCGGATTTCCAGTAATCCTGAATAGATACTGTTAGCCAATGAGAGCCTTTCGTATCGGTCAAGCATATTGTAGCCATCGCTTTTCTTCTCTGCCGTACCTTGTCCTTTAAGGGGATTCTGTATCGTGGCATTGTTCACGATATTCACGAAGTTGCCCACCAACTGTTGGGTTTCCGTTACAAGGTTGCCCAGCTCATTCAGGCATAGCAACTTGTTGGAGAACTTCGCCTTGTTTACCGTCTTGATAAGTTCCGGCACATCTTTGAGGATGTCGTAGGCGCACAGTCCAATCTCCTTGTAGTATTTGCTCTCCGTACCGAAGCCGGACACATTCTGCATCGTCACCTTGTAGAGTTCCTTGATGGTAGCCATGCTCACAGTATAGAGTTCCACCTTCTTCTTTTTCTCGGCAATGGAATCCAGACGTTGGTTGTGCTGACCCTCAATCAGCTTTTGAGAGGCAAGGTTACTTGATACCACCTTGATGCAGTTCTTGTCAATGACTACCTTCCAAGCGGCGAATAAATTTGGAGTGGCCACCATTGTTATGAGTGCCACAAGTATCATTCTAATTCTTACCATAACGACATCACTTTTTGTTGTTGATTGACTTTTCTTGCGAATACCAGATACTTGTCATCACCGGCTTGCTTCCTGTCCGCCTCGATTCTCGTGATTGCTTCCTGCATATTGCCATAGTAGGCAAGGTAAATCTTCAGGGCTTCCTTCTCAGTCCGCTCGGTGGTGTATGCCCAATAACATTCGGGCGGTTCCTCCACACCATAGACATCGGAGTTCTGTCCCCGGCATATCCATACCTCCTTGAAGTAGTTGCGCCCCTCCCGGTTGTTCAGGGCGTTGACGGTAAAGATCTGCTGCCGCTGTATTTGGGTCAGTCCCAATATGGCGGCTATCTCATCGTACCTGTCCTTAAACTTGGTCTGGTCTAACAATATCTTCACGTCTGAGTTGTTGATGATGGCTTCCTTTACGATGGGCGAATCTATCACGTCGTTCAACTCCTGAGTGACCACTCCGGCTATGCCGTGAAATTTCCTGACCGTTTTATAGAGGTACTTGATATACTCTGCCATCGTAGGCGAAGCGATAGCCTTCCACGCTTCCTCGATTATCAATGCCTTGCGGCCTTTCTTGATACGCATCTTCTGGAGGAACACGTCCATGATTATCAGCACCACGATAGGGAAAAGCACGGGATCATCCTTTATCTTATCAATTTCAAAGACGATGAACCTTTCATCAAAGAGGTTTACATCCAAATCGGAGTTCAGCGTGGTTTCCAACTCACCGCCACGATAAAACTGCTTCAAGATGGCGGCGAAGTCCCGGATGCCGAAACTGATTTTCTCCTGTGAAGTGATTTGCGGGATACGCTCCAAGGCAAACTCATAGTAGGAGTTGAAGGACAGTTCCTTTACCCTTAGCCTACGTTTCTGTACTTCCAAGTAATCAATCTGCTTCTCAATCTTTATCAGGAAAGAGTTCTCATAGAGTTCCTTCTTGAATTTCTCCATGATGCACAAGGCACGCTCCCTTTCTGGCTGGGTAGCCCCTTGGTCATGGGCAAGTGCATTTAGGGAACGGTATTGACGAATCAGCTTTTGCCTGTGAGCCTCGGTTGGCAACATCAGCATACGGTTTTCCTCAACAGTGGAAGGAGGCTCTTCCGTATTTATCAGTTCGTCTATGTCCTCCATTCGGGTGGAATAATTATCATAGTCTTCTTCCATCTTTGCGTCCACCAGCAACTTCTGACGCAAGCCTTCACGTTCCTTCTCTGTGAATTTCTCAAAGGGATGGAAATAGGCATCGTAATACTCCACAATGGTCTGGTTCACTAACATATCCTCAATCTTCGTGGGCAGTTCGTTACCTTTGAATATCAGAAATATCAGAGATTTCAAAAAGTTCTTCTTCTCGCCGAAGTTTAATTCATATTCCTCCTTAGTCACCTTAAAGGGGTTCATGGAGATAGGCTTCTCTTTGGTATAAGAGATATATGTGCCACCGAAGTAGCCACAGATACCTTCGTAGGAATCACCCGTATCTACTATAACGACATCCGTGTTTTGTTCCAACAACTGACGCACGACACTATTGGTATGGAAAGATTTTCCGCTTCCGCTTGGCCCGATACAGAAAAAATTGGCATTGTCTGTCATTTTGACTTTGCCCTCTTTACCAGTGAAATCTATGCAGACCGGCAACCCTTGTCGATCTGTATAGTAAGTGGTCAAAGGTGTCTGCTCAGACTCCTTTAAGTGTTCCTTAAAAAAGAAACAGAGGGCTGCGTCCGAGAGTGTAAGGAAGAGGTCATAGTCCGGATTGAAAGCGTATGCGTTTCCGGGAAAGCTGTCCGTGAACAGTTCCAACTGGTTATAGGCTGTCCTTGACGGCATGATGCCACATTCATATAACTTGGTTTCCAGATACGATGTAACCGGAGTTACTTTATCCACGGGACAACTGACCAAGATATTGAAATTCGTATATACCAACATGGAACTATCCACGGCAAGTCGGTTCAACACTTCCTCGATGTCAGCCTTGGCAATCTTGTTGCTTGGGTCAGGCATGGAGCCGTGACGCTTTGCTTTGCCTTGCAGCTTACGGAGTAACTTGCGTTGGTTCGGTATCTGTACTACCTGGTTAAACACCACACAATCCGAAAAAGGTATGTTGGTCAGGAACGAGAACAGGTCGGTTGCGATATTATAACCATTGATGTTCGTCTGCGTATAGGGCTTGATGATTGATGGCAGGTTTATCTCGTCTATATCCACCAACGGGTAGGAACGAATGATGCGATTGCCGGTTCTGAGGTATTCGTCCGAAGCCTTGAAGTTTGTCATGGAGAATGCCCCGTGCCGGAACTGGAATGCCATGAAGCGGTGGCAATACTCGTCAGCTTCGGCTTTGGAGAGCTTGCGGTGCCGGATGCCCCGCTCGGTCAGGATGTCATCCACCTTGGAAACCTTCGTATGAAAGTCCAGCCATGTCTTCGGGTCGTACTGCACGAACTGGCTGCGTTGCGCCTCCTGTGTCACTATCAGGTACGTGCGTATCTCTGTGAACTCCCTTCCCTCGAAATAATTGAAGTAGCTCCGGGTCAGAAACTCCGCATCTTCCGGCACGTCATGGTGGTAGGCTTGCTTGCAGAGGATGTCCTGCTTTTGCAGGGCATAGCCCTCGCCGAGGGTCTGCACTACATTGGAAAGCACATCCTGAAAGCGTATGTACTGCCCGGCATCGGTGCAAAGCTGCTGCACCGGGTTGGTCATCTCGAAGATGACGGACGGCTCGCCCTTGGCTGAAAAAAGGACGACATTGCCGTCCGTTTCCTCCAACCCGGCATAGAGGCCGTCAAAGACTTTTTTCTTGGTTTGTGCCATAATTAGGAGCTTTTTCTCAGTTTGTTGTAAATATAAATGCCCTTGTCTCTCCGCTTGTTGTGCAATCCTCCGCGCTGTTTGATGAAGATGGTCACCAGCCCGATGACCGCCATGACAAGCATGGCGATGAACCCGGCGAGCTTTCCCAATACAATGGAGAACAGTATGAATCCGACAAACGACATACCGATGGCCAATGCCGCCAACGTAAGGAAACGCCCACGGATGCCCATGAACTCCAGCGGTTTTTGCAGTCCCTTGAATACGGGAAATCCCTCCTGATTCATCGTCATTCTATTGTTGCGTCATTGTTATTTGAAGAACAACGGAAGAGCCTCGGAAAGCGCGATGAAGGCGATACAGCCACCGATGGTGAGCATGATGGTCTTCTTCACGTCCTGGTCACCGTTTGACATCTTGAAATACACGTTGAAAGCTCCGACCAAGGCGATTACGGCTGCGATTGCCTTCATCAGGTTGGAAACCGGGGTCTGATAGGAACTGATTTCAGTAGTGGCTTTTGTGAAGCCGGCCGCGCCCTTGCTTGCCGCCATCATGTCACCTACGGATATTGTCAGTGCTACTACTGCCAACACACTTTTCTGTGCGAAGGAGCTTGCCATGAAGCGGTCATATGCACGTTTCAGTTTTTTCTTGAATTGCATTTTTTGAAATTGTTTATCTGATTTCATCACCAAAGGAACAGAGGTCGCTAAAGAAACGGGGGCTTCTTCTTAGAAGAAGGTATATATGGTTTGTCGGGTAAGTTTGCCTTGCTATTTGGCATTCTCACAGTCGGCTATAAGTGAACCTAAATCGCAAATGCCGTTTTCCACCATATTATTTACCTCCACAACGAGGTCTTCCACAAGGATGCCGTCCGTCATAATGGCTTCACGGAAACCGGGACGATGGAATGGCTTTTCGGAGTTGGATTCAGGCTGTTCCCGGTCAGATTTTGTCTCAGAGTCAGAATTTGCCTTTTCCTCCGGTTTATCCTCTTTCTGCTTCGGTTCATCCCGGCTGATTCTGAATGGCTTGAAGGTCTTTGCTTCATCCGATATGTCTATGTCTTCTTCTGATTGCGATTCCAGTTCTGCTGTCTGTGCAGCCTTGGCTTTCATGATGTCAAGGACTATCAACGCGGCATAGTAGAACAGGAGGGCAATGAAGAGCAGGAATACTATTTGTCCGTATTGCATGGTGCTATGTTATTTATAAAGTGATTACTACTTGTAGATTATTTCCTGTAATTGGCAGGAAGCTCAATCCCAACTTGACGGCTTTGCTTTCCAGCTTGGTCTTGCGCTCGAAGTTATCTGTGGCATATAGCAGGACACGCTCGCCGCATACAACATACCCCAGGCTTTTGAGCCGTGAGCGGAGCCTTACCCTTGCACGGTTGGAAACAACCTTAATCTGTGTCAGCGGTTCAAGTCCGAATATCACGTGCCGTCTCTCACGTTTGATTAGCTCAATACGGGTTTGGGATATGATATAGGAAGTTTCCGTCCGGCTGCGTTTCAGTCCTAACTTGGCGGCGATGTTGCATACATTCGACCGGCTTATTCCCAAATCGCGGGCCATTTGAGTGAATGACTTGTAATGGAAATGCCTGCGGATATAGTCGGCACGCTCCATCCATTTCGTCTTGGCAACTTTTACCAGTCCTAATTTGCGGGCTTTCTGCTTGACAAGGGTCTCGCTTACTCCCAATACTATGGCGGTATGGGAAGTTGTTTCCACCGGGTACAGTTCCGTCAAGAGGGTTGTCATCCGGTCAGTCCATTGGATTGTCCTCATGCCTTTGCCTCCTTATAGTTGATGAAAAGCGACTTGTTATCACGGCGGTACTTCGCAAGCTGTGGCAGGTAGGTCTTGAAGAACGTGCGGACAATGGCGTTCACCATGTCGGAACGGCTGCGGTTATGGATGTTGCACTCGTCCAATGAGTCGGCAAGGTCGCGGTCTAACTTGCAGATCATCCTTTCTCCTTTATCTTCTTGGGTATCGCTTTCAAGATAGGACAGGAAGTCTTGCCAATAGTCGGAAGGCTCAATTTCAGGAGCAGTTTTCTCGCCAATGTTATCTTCGCCTGTAACCAACACAGTTTCATGTTCTTCTTCAACTCTTGGCTTGTTTTCGTCCGACAGGCTTATGTCGGGGTCATTGATGCCTTTGAGGAGGTCATCTATTTCGGGAATGTCTTTTGTCATTACTGTATATGTTGATGGTTATTATTGATTGTCATTTTCTTCCGGTTGTTTCTCTTTCGCTTTGCCTTTTAATTCCACCTCCAGATTCCCGGTCAGTTGTATTCCCGTCAATTTAGGCTCACGGATGGGTGCTGTCGTATCGAAGATGTAGGAATAGATACGTTCAAAGACGGGAGTAACGATACCGGCCTGTTTATCCAAAGCCGCCATCGTACTGAAACGCTCCATGTCGGCACGCTTGGGAATCCTGCCCGTTACCACTCCGTAGTTGCAGAAGGTCTCTCTGGTATTCTCCCAAATGACCAGTTCGGAACGTTTTCCCACTCTGCCGTCATGCAGGTTGGGGACAATGAAAAGCTGTGCCTTCATATTTTCGCCAACGGCTTTTCGCAGACGGTCAATAAACATAAGGAAGCTGGCGGTGGAGGGAACGGTCATCAAGTCATAATGGAAAGGCACAACGATAATGTCCGAGTTTACGAACATCGGCACCAGTCCGTCCGCTTGCAGGCTGCCAGGGGAATCCATCAGCACGACATCCAGGCTCGAATCGTTGTGCATTTTCTCTATAAGGGCAATAATCGCTTTCTTGTCGTTGGCCTCGTATGACAGCACATCGTAAGGCACATACTGCACATCGTATTTCTTGATGTCAGCCTTGCGGCACTTGATGATGGAGTGCTGGAAGTCGCAATCGACTATGGCGACACGTACTCCCTTCGTCACCAGATAGTTGGCGAAGGTCACGCAGAGGGTGGTTTTGCCCACGCCTCCTTTTTGGTTGGCGAATGTGATGATGACCGGTGTCTGTATCATTTTTCCGTGCGATGAATTATTTTAAGGCAAAATTATCGCACGTGTAACCGGGAAAACGAAATACGCAACACTTATATGTCCTCGGTTAAAGTAACCGGGGTGCAAGGGTTCGTGTTATCAGGGTATCACGGTTTGATGCGCCCGAAAAGTGGACGGCAGCACGTCCCTGTTTTATCGCTTCAAGGAACGCCCGTCGTCTATATCGTCATAGTTGCCTTTCTGTCCGACTTCCCATTCCCGTTTTTCATCGTGGCTTCCTTCTCCGTGGTCACGCATCTTGTTATGACGGGAGAGTGGCTTATTGGCTGAGTGCTTCGAGTGTAGTTGTTTAATCGGCTTTCTTTTTAGTCGCTCCAGATCGAAGCCCTCTTCTGATAGGTTGATGATGATATGCTTCTTGAAGTTGATGGCGTATGTGGCATCCGCCTCTTGACGGATGATGAATCCTTCCTCACGAAGGGCACTTCTGACGGAGGTAACGGTTTCATCTGCGAAGATTTCTTTCAGGCGATTGATGGCATCCGTACAAGATTGTGGTCTTTTCAACGAGAGAGAAACAAGGTCGGGACGGTTCACCTTATAGATTTTGCAAAGCAAATCACGTTCTGACTCTGTGGTGGGTCGGAACTTCTCCACCAGCTCGATGCGGTTGTTACGGTCTATGGCTTTTGCCATAAACGGTTTCAAGGGACGGGATTCCCCGTTGAAGTAGATGACACCTTTTTTGATATAGGCATGACGCTTCTTCAATTTATGGAATATCTCGCCTTGGGTTATCTTGGGATTGAGGGTAAGCAACCGGTCAATGAAATCCTCTATGCGGTCAAAGCGTTGTTCGGGGGTGGCGAAGTCCAATAGTTCATCAATAGCCAATACTCTTGCTCCGTGGATGACGGTCTTGTTGGCGTGGTCAACGAGTATGTAGCCGTATGCCGCATCCTTCTTTCCGAAGAACACGATGTCAATGCCGAACTTGGTTTTCAATTCCTTTTGTAGTTCCTCCTTGTTGGAACTTACGTCCCGATACTTTTTAAGGATGCTCCGAAGCTGGCGGTTACGTCCTCTGTTATAGTTGCCTTTCTTATACAATGCCTCAATGTCGGTAAGAGGCACTTTCTCCTGTACCTTGCCGCCATGTTTGACAAAGACGGTGCCGTCTTTTTGATAGACCTCGTAGCCCATCGAAGTCATTACGGCTTTGAACTGGGCAAAAGAGGAGAAGGTGTATTGTTTGGCTGCATCTATGTCTTTCTCTACCTTTTGCTTTCTGTCATTACCCAATATGCGGTCAATCACTTCCTGTGAACGTCTGCGCTCGTGGTCGTGCTGTATCTTCTTGCCATCGGGAGCGATGCGGGAGGTAACGATATGCAGATGGGTGTTGTCGGTATCATAATGGGAATAGACCAACAAGGGTTGTCCTTCCTCTCCATATCCCATTTCAGTTAGATAGCGATGAGCGAAGTCTAACAACTCGGATTCCGTCATTTCATGCCCTTTACAGGAAAAGGCAACGTGGAACTGCGCCTTCTCAATACGGGTGTTCCGGGAAGTGTACTCCTGAAGGTATGTGACCAGTTCTTCCGGGGTAGGCTTGCCGAATGTACCGAGTGTGCCGAAGTTCCGCATTTCGAGCATACGGGCAACTCCTTTCGCAACTTTGCGTTCATTGTAACCGACTGCGTGGAAGTTCGTGCTTCCGGGTAATATGGTGGCTATCATACTTGGGGAACTTTATCTTTGGATAATGTGACTATGGTGTTCTGATAGGATGTAACCGTGGTTACTCAGTATCTCGGTTATTCGGTTTCCATTATCAGGATTACTATATAATTAGGTATAAGTGAACTCTTGAACTATAGTTTGACAGCCTTGCGTGTCACGGTTTCAAGGTTTCTCTTTATCTCGTTCAGTGTTTTTTGGGTTTCAAGGATAGCCGGCATCAAGACCTCGCGGATATAGCTGGGTGGAAGTAACCCGGCTACCGAGAGTTCATTGGCTCTCTTAACCGACTGGTTCAGGTTACTGCCTGCCCAGGATAGTTCATCCCGGAATTTCCGGTAAAACGAACCGAGGTTATTGATTAGTTCTAACCGTTGTCTGGCATCGGTGTCTGAATACTCTGCCAATGCTGCACGTATGTAATCAGCGACAGGTTTTCCCTTCGCTTTTTCTTTAAGCATGGACTGTTCCTCCGGGGTCAGTCGTAACTGATAAACTTTGGTTCTTCGTTTCATCTTACTATGATACTTGGGTAAAACTGGTTTTCTGAACCTTCTTTCGCAGGGCGAAACAGCGTGAAACCGCTCCGATGCGGCAGCAGTCGGCAAGTCACCTTTTCAGGACGAAACGAAGTTTTGTAATGACAAAGGTACAACTTGCTTGACAAATCCTGCAACGCAGTTCGATGTCCTCCAAGGTTCGTTTTACAACAAAATTACCGCTGAAACTCCTCTCGGAACGAAATACGCAACAGATTTTTCTGAAAGTGGTATTCTCTAACCAAGGTTACTTTAACCCGATAGCCAAAGATATAGGGTAGCTCGTTATCCGCATCCTGAAACATCCTGATGCGGTGTAACCGAGATACCTTGATTACTTAACCAAGATGCCGAATAGTACAGATTCTTCGGTTTATCGAACTGGAGTTATCAATAACTATGATACTTTAAGTAACGTGATACTTCGGTTTCAAGGTTACATTGTTTCATTAACCTTAGACACTGCTATCAGCAAACCACGCTACCAATCGACCATGATTCTTTGGCAGCCTAATACGATAGACACTTGTAACCAAGTAAATAAGGTTAGTGGATATGCTATACCCAAGGTATCGTTTAACCAAGGTATCGTGGTTAGAAGAGTTCTTTTACCAAGACAATAGGGAAATAAAGTGTTATCATATGATGTAATTTGAGCAAGCAATAAACATATCAAGAGGTCAACATAATTGGGATAGAATGGTAATTTAACCAAGTGTTCAAGGTTAGAACAACCTCTGTTCAATGATACCTAAAAGCTTGAAAGCAAGGTAAAAAAGTATCGTTTGATGTCATAAAAAGCGGCACTTTCTCTTTGCTATATCACTGATTTTCACTATATTTACATATAGGAATAGCCTTTGATTGGCTACATTATTTACGCTAAAATTTGAAAGTTATGTTGTTTGAATTGCTATTCCTCATATACTTGCTCCCGGTCATCTTATTGATAGGGTTGCTATTGAAGGCGGCTCGTTGGATTATCGTAAACGTATTCCGGCTGGCTATCTGGATTATCAAGACTGCCTTTGTTTTACTGTGGAAGGGACTGCTCTTGATTACCGGTTTGGTAGTAGGCAAGATGGTAGCCAACCGCAATCAAACCGATAGAGGCAGATACAATTAAAGCCGCACCAATCAAAAAGACTGATACGGCTCATAGGGGAGTGGAGCTTAATTCTTCCCTTGGGTTAAGGGTTGGCTTCTACAACACATCGGCTAAAAACCTTTGCCTTTGCTTCTTTCATAAACGACTTCCTTTCTTGAATCGCAATTCAGCAGGCGAAATTGAACGGTGCAACCTGTAGGGATGTCCTTGGGTAGTTGTTTGACAAGTTCCGCAATGACTTCATCCGCATTACTGAAACCTATATCCGTAAGTTCGCTTACCACATCCCCCTTGAAATAGGCACGACCATAAATCATCATCTTCTTTGAGATACGGAACAACTTATCTTCTGAGGCTTCAATGTCCTTTGCTTTTCCTTGCTTGCTCTTCTTGCTGCTAAAGAAAATGAAGTCGATAACTTTTGCATTCAGTTCCCACGCCGGAGTGAAATCCAACTTAACATACCCACGGGTAATGTTAAGACCATGACTGTGATTCATCCCGAAAGCCACTTCATACAAGTTGGCATCACAATCGTTTTGGGCAATGGTGCCCCAAGTATGCCGGAAGGTATAATAGCAGTAGAAGTCCTCTTTCTTCATCCCCATATCTATACAGATTTTACGGATGCCGATATTCACATTTGCGTTAAAACTATCGGAGTTGCTGTACCGTTGATGGAAATTGAACAGGTATTCATCCTTTTCATCTGACAGGTACTTGTCAAAAGTAGATTGGATGAATGGTTCAACTCGCATTTCGATGTAGGCTTCATCCCGACGGCTATGCTTGGTTTTGGCTCTCTTATAGCCAATGACACCATCTTTGTAATCCTCCTTTTTGAGTTCATACATATCAACCGTGTTGATACCACCCAAGCAAAGAGATAGAAGTGCCACGTCTCTACCCAATTCGGGGAGAGAAGAAATCATCTTGCTTTGAGGAAGCGGGCGATTGAAGAACTCACGGCAAGCCTCGGCACTGATGGCACGTTGAACAGTGCTATCAGACTTTGGAATTTGTATCTTATTCCAAGGGTTGAACTTAATGCGAATCATTCCACGTTCTTCATCATTCAACTCCATGATGGCTTTCTTGTAAATCTGCCGAACACAAGTAGGGTACATTTCCTTCGCGCGATTCGTCTTAGACAACTGTTCTATCCATAAATTCAATACAGTAGAAGTAAGCTGGCTAAACATGAGCTGGTTTGAACCGACATAACGCTCCAAATGATTAACGGCAAGATGATAGTTCTTAGCCGTCCGTTCATGTCCGTTCTTTTCCATTTTACCAATGAAGGTTCGAGCATATTCGCTGAAACATACATCAGCATCATTCTTTAATAGATACTCGATAACCTCCTTTATATCCCAGTGGTCAGCGCACACTCGATTTAACCGGTCGGTATATTGCCGAATGAGCATAGCGCAATACTCATTGACAACCGGGTCTGTCAATTCACCATTTTTTGCGATGTGGGCTTCATCAACGATTTTGTTCGTCTTGATGTAACTTGACTTACGCTGATGCGTCAGTCTGATGTAAACCGTGTAAAAGCCATCGCCACGCGGTTTCTTTACCGTTGCTTTTAATGTCGTCATATCCTTCTTTTAATTTTAAGGGGTAAATACTCTAAAATAATCCGGGGTAAACAGGGGTAAACATGGTGATTTCCGGGGTAAACATATGGAAAACATTTCCGTTCATTTGGCTCATTTTTTGCGGTCAAGTGTACGAACCGTCCAAGCGCAAATCAGGCTGTAATCACCGTTAAAACAGTAGATTACAGCCTGATATAAAGATTATCTATTTAGAGTATTATTCCTCTATTGCAGCCTGCGCCACATCGTTACCTCTTTGATTCTTAGTGTTTTGAATATCCGCTGACAAACAAAAGAAAAACAAAATAACGATTTCGCCAGGTTTATGAGGTTTATCCCTCTATTGCAGCTTGCGCCGCCGCCAGTCTGGCGATAGGCACGCGGAACGGAGAACAAGACACATAGTTCAAACCTACTTTATGACAGAACTTCACTGATGAAGGTTCACCACCATGTTCGCCGCAGATACCGCATTTCAAGTCAGGACGGACTGAACGGCCTTTATCTACTGCCATTTCAATCAGTTGGCCTACACCATTCTGGTCGAGTACCTGGAACGGGTCTACTTTCAAAATCTTCTTTTCCAGATATACCGGCAAGAAGGAAGCGATATCGTCACGAGAATAACCGAAGGTCATCTGCGTCAAGTCATTGGTACCGAATGAGAAATATTCTGCACGGCTGGCAATGCGGTTGGCGGTCAAAGCTGCACGCGGAATTTCAATCATAGTACCTACTTTGAACGGAATTTCCATACCTTCCTTTTCAAACAATGCTGCTGCGGCATTACGGATGACTTTTTCCTGAGCTTCGAACTCATACAGGATACCGGTCAGCGGAACCATGATTTCGGGATGAGGATCATAGCCTTCCTTCTTCAGTTCGATTGCTGCACCCAAGATAGCTTGAGTCTGCATTTCGGTGATTTCGGGATAAGTGTTACCCAAACGGCAACCGCGGTGGCCCAACATCGGATTGTGTTCACACAAACTTTCCACACGTTTTTTGATTTCCTGTACGGTCACACCCATTGCCTTGGCCATTTCTTCCTGACCTTTTGCATCGTGGGGAACGAATTCGTGCAAAGGAGGATCGAGCAGACGAACATTCACCGGACATCCGTCCATAGCCTTGAAGATGCCCTTGAAGTCAGCCTTCTGATAGGGAAGCAATTTGGCTAGAGCTTTTCTACGTCCTTCTACATCCGGTGACAGAATCATTTCACGCATAGCGACAATCTTTTCAGCATCAAAGAACATGTGTTCTGTACGGCAAAGACCAATACCTGAAGCGCCAAAGGCACGAGCCACTTCCGCATCATGCGGAGTATCAGCGTTAGTGCGGACATTCAACTTGGTATATTTGTTGCAAAGATCCATCAATGCGGCGAAATCGCCTGAAACTTCGGCTGCCTTGGTTTCCACTTTACCTTTATATACTTCACCGGTGGTACCGTTCAGAGAGATGAAATCACCTTCTTTCAGTGTCACACCTTCAATTTCTACCGTACGTGCCTTGTAATCCACATTGATAGCACCGGCGCCGGATACGCAGCATTTACCCATGCCACGGGCCACAACAGCAGCGTGGGAAGTCATACCGCCACGTGCGGTTAAGATGCCTTGTGCCACTGCCATACCTGCCAAGTCTTCCGGAGAAGTCTCAATACGTACCATTACCACTTTCTTGCCGTCGGCAGCCCATTTGGCAGCGTCCTCGGCAAAAAATACAATCTGACCGGTAGCTGCACCCGGAGAAGCGGGTAGACCACGAGTCAATACTTTCGCTTCTTTCAATGCTTTCTTATCGAATACAGGGTGGAGCAGTTCGTCCAATTTATTAGGTTCGCAACGCTCCAGCGCTGTTTTTTCATCAATCATACCCTGACGCAGCAGGTCCATGGCGATTTTTACCATAGCGGCTCCGGTACGTTTACCGTTACGAGTCTGCAAGAACCATAGTTTTCCTTCCTGCACGGTAAATTCCATATCCTGCATGTCGCAGTAGTGGTTTTCCAGTTTGGTCTGCAGGGCATCCAGTTCCTTGTAGATTTCCGGCATGGCTTCTTCCATAGAAGGATATTTGGCTATGCGTTCTTCTTCAGAAATGCCTGCACGTTCAGCCCACCGCTGAGATCCTATCTTAGTGATTTGCTGCGGAGTACGGATACCGGCCACAACGTCTTCACCTTGTGCGTTGATCAGATACTCACCGTTGAACAAATCCTCACCGTTGCCTGCATCGCGAGAGAAGCAAACACCGGTAGCCGAAGTGTCTCCCATGTTACCGAACACCATTGCCTGCACGCTTACGGCAGTACCCCATTCGGCAGGAATGCCTTCCATCTTGCGGTAAAGAATGGCACGTTCGTTCATCCAGCTGCGGAATACGGCACAGATGGCACCCCACAGTTGTTCGTATGCGCAAGCCGGGAAATCTTGCCCTGTTTGTTCCTTTACAGCTGCTTTGAAACGTTTAACCAGTTCCTTCAGATCTTCCACTTCCAGTTCGTTGTCCAGCTTCACGCCTTTTTCTTCTTTTACTTTCTCGATGATTTCCTCGAACGGATCGATGTCTTCCTTATTCACCGGCTTCATACCCAGTACCACATCACCATACATTTGTACGAAACGACGGTATGAATCCCATGCGAAACGTGGACGTCCGGTCTTGCGGCTCAGACCTTCCACCACTTCGTCATTCAAACCCAAGTTAAGGATGGTATCCATCATACCCGGCATGGAAGCGCGGGCACCTGAACGTACGGAAACCAATAACGGATTTTCTACATCACCGAATTTGGAGTTCATCAGATTCTCGATATTGGCGATAGCTTTCTCAACATCCGTTTTCAGCAATTCCACTACTTTATCTTTGCCTAACTCATAATATTCGCTACAAACTTCGGTGGTGATTGTGAATCCCGGAGGTACGGGAACACCGATTAGATTCATTTCAGCCAGGTTAGCGCCTTTTCCACCAAGCAGATTTCTCATGTCTGCTTTTCCTTCAGCTTGTCCGTTGCCGAAGGTGTAAACTCTTTTTTTATCCATAATAATGTATTTAAAGTTAACTCGCTCAAAAAATGTAATCGCAAAACTATACATATTTTATTTATCTCCAAACGATTTACTAAAAAAAAATAGTAGAAATTGCAATTCCTACTTTACAATTTTAATATCTTCCGATTTATGAAGAGATATTCGGGGAAAATGCTTAAATTTGTCCCCAAATTAACTTATTCGGAAAAGTGGCTAGAAAGAAGAAAGAACTTCCATTATTAGAGAAGATAACAATAACAGATGTGGCTGCCGAAGGAAAAGCTTTGGCGAAAGTGAATGACTTGGTAGTGTTTGTACCATACGTAGTGCCCGGCGATGTGGTGGACTTACAGGTAAAGCGTAAGAAAAATCATTATGCAGAGGCTGTAGCGGTGAAATTCCATGAGTATTCTCCTGTGCGTGCAGTACCCTTCTGTCAGCATTATGGCGTATGTGGCGGTTGTAAATGGCAGTGCCTGCCATACGCGGAACAAATAAAGTACAAACAAAAGCAGGTGACAGATAACTTGACCCGTATCGGCAAGATTGAACTGCCGGAGATCTCACCGATCCTGGGATCGGAAAAAACGGAATTTTATCGTAATAAATTGGAATTTACGTTCTCAAACAAACGTTGGCTGACGGAAGAGGAGGTAAAGGAGGACGTGAAGTACGATCAGATGAATGCCGTAGGTTTTCATATTCCCGGAGCATTTGACAAGGTGTTGGCTATAGAAAAGTGCTGGTTGCAGGATGATATCAGTAACCAGATACGCAACGCCATCCGTGACTATGCATACGAGCATAATTATTCTTTCTTCAATCTGCGCTCTCAAGAAGGAATGCTTCGCAACCTGATGATCCGTACCTCGAGCACGGGGGAACTCATGGTGCTGCTGCAGTGCAAGATTGTGGAAGAGGGTGAACTGGATTTGATGAAGCGCTTGCTGGATTTTGTCGCGGAACGTTTCCCGCAAATCACCTCTTTATTATATGTGGTCAATAATAAATGCAATGATACCATCAACGATCTGGATGTAATGGTGTTCAAAGGCAAAGATCATATTTTCGAGGAAATGGAAGGGCTGCGGTTCAAGATAGGAGCGAAGTCATTTTATCAGACTAACTCCGGACAGGCGTACAATCTTTATAAGGTGGCACGCGACTTTGCCGGATTGACCGGCAACGAATTGGTGTACGATCTTTATACCGGAACCGGAACCATAGCCAACTTTGTTTCACGTCAGGCAAAGAAAGTGATCGGTATCGAGTATGTGCCCGAAGCGATAGAGGACGCCAAAGTGAATTCGGCGATCAATGGCATTGACAATACCTTGTTTTATGCCGGTGACATGAAGGATATTCTGACTCAGGAGTTCATCAACCGGCATGGGCGTCCCGATGTCATCATTACTGACCCTCCCCGTGCCGGAATGCACGATGATGTAATTAATACGATTCTTTTTGCCGAACCTCAGCGGATTGTGTATGTCAGTTGTAATCCGGCCACCCAAGCACGCGATTTGTCTTTGCTGGATGTAAAATACAAGGTGATGGCCGTACAGCCCGTGGATATGTTTCCCCATACGCACCATGTGGAAAATGTGGTGTTGCTGGAGAAAAGAGGATAATCCGGACAACTCAATTATAAATTTTAAAACCGTAAATTGAATTATGTCAAGAGGTAGAAAAAGTGATTCCGGCAGGCCTAAGGCGAAATGCGCTGCCCAATATACTATATATAATGTGACAGAACCCGCAGAACTGATGGATTTCCTGATGCGGAAGATGGCGGGAATCAGTCGCAACAAAGTGAAGACATTGCTTGCCAACCGTGTGGTTTTGGTAGACAATGTGATTACTACCCAATATAACTTCCCGTTGAAACCAGGTATGAAAGTGCAGCTGTCCAAGGCGAAGAATAACCGTGAGTTTAAACATCCGATGCTGAAACTGGTATATGAGGATGCATACATATTAGTGGTGGAAAAGAAGGAAGGGTTGCTTTCTGTCAGTACAGAACGTCAGAAGGAACGTACTGCCCAACACATTCTGAATGAGTATGTAAAGCGTTCGCATCGCCTCAACCGCGTATTCGTGGTGCATCGTCTGGACCGCGAGACTTCGGGGCTGATGATGTATGCCAAGGATGAGAAAACCCAGAATACTTTACGTGATAACTGGCATGATATTGTGACAGACCGCCGTTATGTGTCCGTCGTTTCGGGTGATATGGAGAAGGATTACGGTACTATAGAGTCTTGGCTGACCGACCGGAAACTGTATGTCAGCTCCAGCCCTGTAGATGATGGGGAGGGTAAGTTTGCGGTCACTCATTATAAAACAATAAAACGTGCCAATGGATATTCCTTGGTGGAGCTGGACTTGGAGACGGGACGTAAGAACCAGATCCGTGTGCACATGTCGGATCTGGGGCATCCTGTTGCCGGCGACCAGCGCTATGGCAGTAACTGTGATCCTTTGGGACGGTTGGCGTTACATGCCTTCAAGTTATGTTTCTATCATCCGGTGACTGGAGAACTGATGGAGTTCGAGACTCCTTATCCTACAGCGTTCAAAGGATTGATGATGGAAAAATAGGAGACATTCTGTCCTCTTGGAGTTGAATAAAAGCGTCTTGCCTCTATCTTGAACGGAGAGGTAAGGAATAAAGTAATCATATCCATCCGTCTGCAGTTTATGGCAGGCGGGTGGATGTTTTTATTTGTAGGTCTGACCATGGCCGGGGCTGATGCTACCTTGGGGGGATAAAAAAAATGATACCGACTTATCACAAGCCAGCATCATGAAAATAATCACTTTATTATTTTGTAATCATCCAGCTTTGTGCGCTCACAAAGCACGGGGAATAAAAAGTTATTTATATACTAACACTGTAAACAACTACTTTCACAAGCTATTGTCTACTCACCTAATAAAAGGTAGCTTAACAAATATCACTTAATGTTCATTTTTTGTTTGATGCTACAAAGGTAATATAAAAATTGGAACTTCTACTATATATTTCCAATAACGGATAACTTTGCGGTAATTTAGGTATTATTTAAGCCATTTATCTAACCAATTAAAGAAAGTGCGTTGCCATAACACTCCATTTTGCGGTTTCAATACCCAATGATTCTCGTCCGGATATAGTAAAAGTTCGGCCGGAACACCGCGCAACACAGCTGCATTGAACGCTGACATACCTTGTGAGGCAAGAATTCTGTAATCCTTTTCACCGTGGATGCAGAGAATAGGAGTGTCCCATTTGTCAACAAAGCGATGGGGAGAGTTGGCAAAGGTGCGTTGTGCCGTTGCATTATTCTTATCCCAATATGCGCCACCCATGTCCCAGTTGGCGAACCACATTTCCTCTGTCTCCAGATATTGTTGTTCCATATTGAATATACCATCGTGTGCGATGAACGCTTTAAAGCGTTTGTCGTGATGTCCGGCGAGCCAATAGACGGAGAATCCGCCGAAGCTGGCACCTACACATCCCAGACGGTCGGTATCTACATACGGTTCTTTCGAAATGTCATCTATGGCGGACAAGTAGTCTTTCATACACTGGCCTCCGTAGTCTCCGCTGATTTGTTCCAGCCATTCCATGCCGAATCCGGGCAGACCGCGACGGTTGGGGGCAATGATAATATAATCATTGGCTGCCATAATCTGGAAGTTCCAGCGGTAGCTCCAGAACTGGCTGACGGGACTTTGCGGGCCGCCTTCACAGAATAATAAAGTAGGGTACTTCTTGCTCGCGTCAAAATTGGTGGGATAGATCACCCATGAAAGCATTTGCTTGCCGTCGGTAGTCTTGGTCCATCTTTCCTCCACTTTACCCAGATTCAATTGTTTGAAGATATGGTCGTTCTCATGCGAGAGTTGCGCCACTTGTCCATCGGTGGGAGTGAGGGTGTAGATTTCATCGGCCGCGCTGATAGAATGCCGTTTGGTAATTACTTTGTCGCCTGCCATGGCTACTGATCCGTAGTCGTACATGCCGTCCGTCAGTCTTTTCACCTCGCCGTTCAGATTGGTGCTGTGTACCATGCTGGTTCCATGCCATACACCGACAAAGTACAGGCTTTGCGAGTCGTTGTTCCAGCAATAGTCATCTACGCCCGACTCGAAGCTTTCTGTGACAAATGTTTTCTGCCCGTTGTCCAGATTGTAGACACACAGGCGGTTCCGGTCGCTTTCATAACCATCGCGTTCCATGCTCTGCCACGCAATGTATTTGCCGTCAGGACTGAATTTCGGATTGGTGTCATATCCTCTCATCTCATCGGTTCCATTCGAATCCTTTCCATTCAGTTTGCACAGGTTCAGCGTTGTACCTTCCTCTATATTATATAGGTATATGTCCGAGTCGGTGGATACGGCGTATGCCAGTCCTTGCTTCTTCCGGCTGGTGTAAGCTATTTGCTTGGAGTCGTTGCTCCAGGCCAGTTGCTCGATGCCTCCGAAAGGTTTCATCGGGGCCTCAAACGGTTCGCCTTCCATGATGTCGGTGGCTGCTCCCATCATGTTACCGTCAAAATCGGCGATGAAAGGATGCGGAATGCTTTCCACCCACTCGTCCCAATGCTTGTACATCAGGTCATTTACAATGATACCGCTGGCTTTGGGCAGGTCAGGGTACAGATCTACGGTGCGTTGGCCGTATTTTACTTGTGAGATGAAAAGAATCTTTTTGCCGTCCGGCGAGAAGGAGAATCCTTCTATGTCTCCTTTGAAATCGGAGATGAGACGGCGTTCAGTTCCGTCGGGGTTCATTTCCCAAATCTGGTTACCACCGCTTTCGTTGCATAAGAATGCGATTTTGGTTCCTCCTTTTATCCATTGGGGTTCTCCTTCGTTCCAGGCTGCTTGGGTAAGCAGGTTGTTGTTTTGTCCGTCGGCATCCATTACATAAATCACACGGTGACTTTTGTTTTTGGGAACACTGTAGTAGGCTACGGTGTAGGCTATCCGTTTGCCGTCGGGTGATACACTCAGGCTGCCTATGCGTCCCATTGCCCACAGGGCTTCGGGGGTAAGACGGCCGTCCTTGATGGTAATCTCTTGCTTGCCGATAATGGGCTCGTAGCCCTGTCCTTCCTGCTTCACTTCGGCACAGGAGGAAGCTAGCATAAGTGCTGCTGCCATGATGGTTGCGCTTGATTTGTTCATATCTTAATGTTGTTTTTGATGTTTAAGTGATTGCAAAAATACGTATAAAAGCCGGTGATGTAAAATGTTCCGGCATTTTTGTTTTTTTTCTTTGTATGCCTGTGAATGGCATTCTTTGCTGAGAGAAGTAGTCATACTATTAAAAAGAGTGAGGGTGCCTGTTTTTGAATAAAAACAGGCACCCTCACTTGTTAAATTTTATTTTAAATGTAGACTTGTTATTTCTTTCCTTTGTTCATTCTTTCCTGTTGCAGACGTTCCTGCTCTTTTTGCAAGGCTTCCAGCTTGGCCATCAGCCCGCCGCCGCTTGGTTTGCCGCCATTCTTCTGGCTTTTCTTTTCTTTCCGTGCTTCCAGCATGGCAAGAAGCTTCTTCTCATCGGTAGTCTTACGCAAAATCACCATGGTGAGGATACCAATCAGCCCGGAAATAAAGTAATAATAGTTCAAACCGGAGGAATAACCGTTGAAGATGAAGATAAACATGACCGGCATGATATACATCATCAGTTTCATACCCGGCATCTGCTGCTGGCCCATGTCTTGCTGTTTCATGGTGTACATGGTGTTCAGAATATTGGTGATGCTGAACAGCAGACAGAACAGGCTTAAGTGGTTGCCTAACAGAGGAATGGTGGTGCTCCAATGGAAGATATCATCGTATGTGGACAAGTCCGGAGCCCATAGGAAACTTTGTTGACGCAGCTCAATGGCATTGGGCACGAAGAAAAACAGGGCCATGAATACCGGCATCTGTATCAGCATAGGCAGGCATCCCCCCATGGGGCTTACTCCGTATTTACTGTAAAGCGCCATGGTTTCCTGTTGCTTTTTCAAAGCATCCTCTTTCTTGGGATATTTCGCGTTGATTTCGTTGATATACGGTTTCAGAACGCGCATCTTGGCAGAGGACATATAGGATTTGTAGGTAGCCGGATAAACCAGCGCTTTGACGATGATTGTCATCAGCAGCAATACGACACCCATGCTCAGTCCCCAGCCCGAGAGCCAGTCGAACAGATTGATAGTGAACCAGCGGTTTACCCAGCGGATAATGGGCCATCCCAAATAAACCAGATCTTCCAGCTCCAAGTCTTTTTGGGAAAGGCTCAGATCATTGCTGTTCAGCAAAGTCTTGAAATGGTTCGGACCAAAGTAGAACTGCATGTCGGTAGATTGCTTTCCACTAGGATCGAAGAACGTTGTCATGTCTGCAGTATAATTCTTCATGTATCCGCTTCCTTCCTCTTGTGGGGTGGAGGTAAGGGAGGCTTTGTCGAAATTCTGATCGGCGATAAACACGCTTGAGAAGAACTGGTTCTTGAAAGCGATCCAGTCCAGACGGTCGGTTACCTCTTCTTTTGCTTCTTTCATCTCGTTCAGGTAGTCTGAACTTTTTTCTACAGGTTTGTAGGTGAGCGAAGTATAGCGTTGCTCGAAGCTGAAACCTTTTTCAAGCTGGCGTGCCCGCTGATTCCAGCTTATGTGAACCGTATTCAGAGCAGGCGGGAAAAAGTTTTGCATGCCGTTCGCGCGGATGGTGAAGTTCACCATATAGGCGTCCGGCAAAAGTTTGTAATCGAAATCTATATAGCCGCCGTTGCTTGCAGCCAGACGCATGGTTACAGTGCTGTCTGTCACGTTGGCAGGCTGGAAATACAGGTCCTCGGTCAGGATGTTCTCATTCTTTCCTTCAAAAGCGAAATTCATGCCCGAGTCTTTTTCGTCAAACAGCATCAAGGGCTTGCCGTCCTGTCCGTTATAGTCTTTCAATGTGGCTGCACATACCCGTCCGCCTTTGTTGGTGAAAGTTAGTTTTACTACATTGTTTTCCAGTGTTGTCAGCTGTTCCGTACCTTGGCTCGCGCCATAGAACATGGAGGCAGAGTCTAGATGCAATGTTGTGTTCTGACTCTGTGTCGTGGCAGCCTGTGCCTGTCGTTCGGCCTCTTTCTGGGCTATCGCCTGAATGGAATCCTGGTAGTGCTTGGCACGCGCCATTTCTTCCTGGCTGGGACGGTTGTAGATGCTGAAGCCTATCACAACTGCACCAATCAGGGCGAATCCCACTAAAGTGTTTTTGTCCATTTTTACTTGTTTACCTTATTATATTATAATTCTCGTTTCTTATTTGTTTATTGCCGCTTTGATGAATGACAGGAACAACGGATGCGGTTTCAATACAGTACTGCTGTATTCGGGATGGAACTGGACTCCGATAAACCATTTCAATGTCGGGATCTCGATGATTTCCACCAAGTCGGATTCCGGATTGACACCTGCGCATTTCATACCCGCCTTCTCATACTCCTGCTTGTAGTCATTGTTAAACTCGTAGCGGTGGCGGTGGCGTTCTTGTATGTGCTCGCTCTTATAGGCCTCGAAAGTCTTAGATTGTTGGTCAAGGATACATTCGTAGGCTCCCAAGCGCATGGTGCCGCCCATGTTGGTGATAGCTTTCTGCTCTTCCATGATGTCTATCACGTTGTGGGGAGTCTTTTCGTCCATCTCACGGCTGTTGGCGTCTGTATAACCTAGCACGTTACGGGCAAACTCAATAGCCATGCACTGCATACCCAGACAGATACCAAAAGTCGGCACATTGTGTGTGCGCGCATATTTGATGGCCACGAATTTGCCTTCTATGCCGCGTTGTCCGAATCCTGGACAGATAATGATACCGTCCATTTCCTTAATCTGCTCTTCTACATTGGCGTCTGTCAGTTTCTCGCTGTTGATGAAGTGGATATCCGCTTTGCGGTCATTGTAAGTGGCTGCTTGTGACAGGGCTTCAAGAATAGATTTGTAGGCATCCTGCAAATCGTATTTGCCTACCAATCCGATCTTTACTTTTTCCGTTGCCTTGTGGCGGCGGTCCAGAAAATCCCTCCATGGGCCAAGGGTAGGGGTCTCGCCTACGGGTAATCCCATTTTCTGGAGGATGGTTACGTCCAGCCCTTGTTCCTGCATGCGCAGAGGCACTTCATAAATGGTCGGCATATCAATGGACTGTACTACAGCGCTTTCATCTACATTACAGAACAAAGCCACTTTCTTTTTCAGATTGGCGCTCAGTTCATGTTCTGTGCGTAATACCAGTACATCCGGCTGGATACCTACAGATTGCAATTCTTTTACGGAATGTTGGGTAGGTTTGGTCTTCAGTTCGCCTGCCGCTGCCAGATAGGGTACATAAGTAAGGTGCACGCATAGTGCGTTGCGCCCCATTTCCCATTTTAACTGGCGGATGCTTTCCAGATAAGGCAGTGACTCGATATCGCCTACTGTACCACCGATTTCGGTGATGACAAAGTCGAATTTATATTTGCTTCCCAATAATTTCACATTACGCTTGATCTCGTCGGTGATATGGGGGATAACCTGGATAGTCTTTCCCAAATAGTCACCGCGACGTTCCTTATCGATAACGCTCTTGTAGATACGTCCTGTCGTAATGTTGTTGGCTTTAGTTGTCTGGATGCCCAGAAAACGTTCGTAATGTCCCAAGTCGAGGTCAGCCTCGTGTCCGTCTACCGTTACATAACATTCACCGTGTTCGTATGGATTCAAAGTTCCCGGATCGATGTTGATATACGGATCGAACTTCTGAATTGTTACATTATAGCCTCTGGCTTGCAGTAATTTACCTATTGATGATGAAATAATACCTTTACCTAATGAGGAGGCAACACCACCAGTTACGAAGATATACTTAGTTTCTCCCACTACTTAATATTTTTAAATGTTATTTTCTTTATTACCAAGATCGCAATATCTATCAAAGTTGCAAAATTACAAAATCTTTTTCAATATCGTCGGATATGCTTTAAAAAATCATTTGATGGAACTGAAATTATCATTCGTTACTATGATAAAGGAAACAGTTTTTTGGGAAAAGGAAAATTAAGTGTATTTTTGCACAAAACTAAAATAGTATGAGAAAGAATATATGTTTAGCTATAGTGTTTGCCGCGTTCTGTCTGGGTGCACCGGCGCAGGATGTGGCTAAGACGAAAGAGAGTCCGGCCGTGAAAGCCTTTTCCGATTCTTTATCAGCTTTAAGTGCGTCTTATTTTGCTTATTTCAGAATGTGGGATGATTTAAATATTCCGGCTCCCCGGCGGGTGCGTCCTAATCCGGCTTTTTATAAGTTATTTGTTCCGCCCACATATTATGAGGCTCCTATAAAAGAACTATTTGAAATAAAATGGAGTCCGGAGACAAAGGCTATGACAGCGGTTGATTCGTTGTATATGGGAAAACGTGACTCTGTGTCTTCCGCCATATATCAGCTGCCGGATATGGAGACTTTGGCAGCTGCGGACCGTTGGTCAAATAATATATTGAGGAATTACTATTTAAAGTATCCGGGCAGGCTGGTGAACAATGAACTTTATCTGGCGGATCTGAAACCGTTGGAGGACAATCAGATTGTGAAAAGGCCGAGAAAAGAGAAAATTAAGAGTTTCCTTCATCCGGAGACACCGGTGGAAAGCCTGACTACGGATAATGAGCTGGTGGTAGTACGTCCTAACTTCTGGACGCACAAGGGAAATGGATATATGCAGTTCACGCAACATTACATTTCCGATAACTGGTATAAAGGTGGTGAGAGTACGAATGCCCTGCTGGCCGGCTTGGTGCTGGAGGCTAATTTTGATGACCGCCAGCGGCTGGAGCTTGAAAATAAACTGGAAATAAAACTGGGATTCATTACTGCTCCGTCAGACACGGTACATAAATATAAGACGAATGCCGACTTGTTCCGCTTAAACAGTAAGTTGGGAGTGAAGGCGTTCAAGAATTGGTATTATACTTTGGCGGGTGAGTTCAAGACTCAGTTCTTTGGAAATTACAAGACGAATACAAATAATATGATTTCTAACTTTTTGTCTCCTGCGCAGTTGGATATAACGCTCGGTATGGACTTCAAGCAGAATAAGAAGAATTATTCGTTGTCTTTGTTAGGTTCTCCGCTGGCATATACCTTTATGTATATCAGCAATGACAAGATCATTGATCCGGGTGCTTTCAATGTGGAGCAGGGGCATAAGACTGCCAATCTCTTCGGTTCGAAATTTACAGGCAATCTGACTTGGAAGATTATACCCAGCATAGTGTGGGAGTCAAAACTGGAGTATTTTACTACTTATGACACAGTGATTGCCAGTTGGGAAAATACATTCAATTTTGTGTTGAATCGCTATTTGTCTACTAAGTTGTTTGTTCATGCGCGTTATGATGACGGTGTGAAGCTGACGGAAGATAACAAGAGTTATTTCCAGATGCAGGAATTGCTTAGTTTCGGTCTGAATTATACTTGGTAGCCGGGAGAAAGGTGCAATAGTTAACTGATAAATAAAGAAAAACCGTATCATTACTCAAAAGTAGAGTTGATACGGTTTTTTTATTGTCGATGGAGGGCGCCAAGTTTCAGATTAAACGTTCTTTATCCTTCATGTTGGGTTTTGACATGCCCTTGTGTTTTTATCGGTAGGGTGGCTTTATACTTTTATTGATGTTCACCCAGCAACGTTTGCACAATTCTTTCAGCGGCTCGTCCATCCCAGCGTTCCGGCAGACGGCCTTCCTGCCATTCTCCTTTATTCAGTATGTCGAGGGCGTCTGCCAGAGCTTCCGGATCTTCTCCAACCAGCCGGTTAGTGCCGATTGTCACCGTTTCGGGGTGTTCTGCATACGTGCTTAATGTTATGCAGGGGATTCCCAGAAAAGTTGCTTCTTCTGCTACGTTGCCCGAATCTGTGATGATGCCTCGGGCATGGTTTACCAGATAACCGAATGACAAATAAGGTTGCGGTGGCAATATATGTAACTTTTCGGAAGTGATTCCCAAAGCGACCAGCTTGTTTCTTACATACGTATGGAGTGGTGCTACAACAGGTTTGTCTGTTTTTTCCAGCATGGTGTGGAAGATGGCTTTCAGCGCATTGTCATTATTCAGCAGTGAGTGTCTGTTCAGAGTTAGCAAAAGGTATTCTTTTTCTTTCAGTCTCATAATGGAGAATGCCACCGGGCGCTGCAAGCGGGTGCGGTTATAACGTAGTGTATCAATCAGGATGTTTCCCACAAAGTGCACATGCGTCTGTTCGGTTCCTGTTTGATTCAGATTGCGGTTGGCTACCATTCCGGCCGTGAACAGATAATCGGACAAGCCATCTGTTATCATGCTGTTCACTTCCTTTGGCATGTCCATATCGAAAGAGCGGGTTCCCGCCACCAGATGGGCTACTTTTATTCCTTTCTTTTTGGCCACGATAGAGCACGCCATGGTAGGAGTAAGGTCATCCACGACAAGCACTATCTGTGCGGGATGTTGTTCCAGTTCGCGGGCAAAAGCGACCAATATGCCTGCCATCCGCTGGAAAAAATCAGTATCGTCTACATGAAGGTACACATCGGGACGCGGCATGTCCAAGTCTGTAAACAGAGAAGGTTCCAGACTTTTGTCTTCGTCCGAACCTGTATAGACCAGACGGGCAGTGATGTTTTTTCCTGCTGCCTTTGCAGCCCTGATAGCACGCATTAGTGGGGCAATTTTCATGAAATTGGGGCGTGCGCCTGCGATAATTGTTACTTTCATCTTATTTTAAGCTATTTTCTGAACACAAAAATACATTTTCTTATCGAATTTATTCGTTACTTTGCAGACAAATAACAACCATTATGCTAACATTTGTTCAAGTTTTAGATTTTATAGGCACGTTTGCCTTTGCCATCAGTGGTATCAGATTGGCGTCTGCCAAACAGTTTGACTGGTTTGGCGCGTATGTAGTGGGTTTGGCGACTGCCATCGGAGGAGGTACTATCCGTGATGTGCTTCTGGATGTGACTCCGGGCTGGATGACCGACCCCATATATTTAATATGTACAGGACTGGCATTGTTTTGGGTGATTGCTTTCGGCAAGTATTTGATTCACATGCATAACACTTTCTTCCTGTTCGACAGTATCGGTCTGGCGCTGTTCACAGTAGTGGGGGTGGGTAAAAGTATTGCCCTCGGATATCCTTTTTGGGTGGCTATTATCATGGGTAGTATTACCGGAGCCGCAGGTGGTGTGCTCCGCGATGTTTTTATTAATGAAATTCCGCTTATTTTTCGTAAAGAGATTTATGCAATGGCCTGTGTTGTGGGAGGACTGGCCTACTGGATATGTGATCTGTGCGGTCTGGAAGCCTTTATTTGCCAGATAGTAGGAGGCAGTACTGTCTTCTTGGCACGTATTTTAGCTGTTAAATATAGCATCTGTTTACCAATTTTAAAAGGGGAACAGCGTTAAACAGCACCTAAAAACTATCAAAATAGGGGGTAGAAATCGTCATTTGTCAGTTTCTACCCCCTATTTTGATAGTTTTTTCTTTGACACCCGTTTAAAATGCGCTATCCTTGCATCACGAGATCATGGAATAAAGAATATAAACCTAAACTGAAAGACTTATGAATAGCGTTAGTTTTAAAAAGAATCTGCTGGGTGTGCAAGAAGAGTTACTTCGATTCGCATACAAACTTACTGCCGACCGTGAGGAGGCTAATGATCTGTTGCAAGAAACTTCATTGAAAGCATTGGACAACGAAGACAAGTATATCCCCGACACAAACTTTAAGGGATGGATGTACACCATTATGCGTAACATTTTTATAAATAATTATCGGAAAATAGTGCGCGACCAAACATTTGTGGACCACACAGACAATCTCTACCATTTGAGCTTGCCGCAGGATTCCGGCTTTGACAGTACCGAGGGGGCTTATGACATGAAGGAAATACATCGTATAGTGGGTTTGCTTCCCAAGGAGTACCGCATTCCATTCGCCATGCATGTGTCGGGATTCAAATACCGTGAGATTGCAGAAAAACTGGGATTACCGCTAGGTACGGTAAAAAGCCGGATCTTCTTTACCAGACAACGATTGCAGGGACAACTCCGTGATTTTGTATAATATCCAGGAAAAAAAACTATCAAAAAGGCAGGAAGAGAAGATTACTTTCTGCCTTTGCTGCTTTAATGGATTTACAATATGATATTAAACATGTTTTTTCAAGCTAAAAAAGCTCCTTGGATATTAACTTTATTTTTATTCATTTGTTATATTTGCAAAAGGACAAGACACCTTTAAATCAAGTAACAATTATGAAAAAAGAAATCAAATTCAGTTTGGTCTACCGCGACATGTGGCAGTCATCAGGGAAGTACCAGCCCAGAGCTGATCAGTTAGCCAGAATTGCTCCTATAATCATTGAAATGGGGTGTTTTGCCCGGGTGGAAACTAATGGAGGCGCTTTTGAGCAAGTGAACTTGCTGTATGGCGAGAATCCGAACCAGGCGGTACGTACTTTTACCAAGCCTTTACGAGAGGCGGGTATCCAGACGCACATGCTGGACCGCGGCTTGAATGCATTGCGGATGTATCCTGTCCCGGCCGATGTACGCCGTCTGATGTACAAGGTGAAACATGCGCAAGGTGTGGACATTACCCGTATCTTTTGCGGTTTGAATGAAGTTCGGAATATCATCCCTTCCATAAAATATGCCAAGGAAGCGGGGATGATCCCTCAAGCTACTCTTTGCATCACTTATTCTCCTGTACATACCGTGGAATATTATTCTCATATCGCTGATCAGCTGATAGAGGCGGGGGCACCTGAAATCTGCCTGAAAGATATGGCAGGTATCGGTCGTCCCGAAATGCTGGGGCAGTTGGTGAAAAACATCAAAAATAAACATCCTGAAGTCATTGTACAATATCATGGACATTCTGGTCCCGGATTATCTATGGCATCCATTCTGGAGGTTTGTGAGAACGGTGCGGACATCATTGATGTGGCTATGGAGCCGTTGTCATGGGGAAAAGTGCATCCTGACGTGATTTCTGTACAGGCCATGCTGAAAAATGCAGGCTTTCAGGTCCCGGAAATCAATATGAAGGCTTATATGAAAGCACGTAGCATGACGCAGGAGTTTATGGATGACTTTTTGGGATATTTCATGGATCCTACCAACAAGCACATGTCTTCCTTATTGTTAGGATGCGGACTTCCCGGTGGTATGATGGGGTCTATGATGGCCGATTTGAAAGGTGTGCATTCGGGGATCAATCTGATTCTGAAAGGGCAGGGAAAAGAGCCTATGAGTCTGGATGATCTGGTAGTGATGCTGTTTGAAGAAGTGGAATATGTATGGCCGAAATTGGGGTATCCTCCTTTGGTAACACCGTTCAGTCAATATGTGAAGAATGTGGCTTTGATGAATGTCATGCAGCTGGTGAAGGGAGAGGAGAGATGGACAATGATTGATAACCATACATGGGACATGATTTTGGGAAAAAGCGGAAAGCTGCCGGGTGCGCTGGCGCCTGAAATTATCGAACTGGCGGAAAGTAAAGGCTACGAATTCACAGATGAAGATCCTCAGCTGAACTATCCTGATGAATTGGAAAAATACCGTAAAGAGATGGATGAAAATGGCTGGGAATATGGTGAGGATGAGGAGGAACTGTTTGAACTGGCCATGCATGACCGGCAATACCGTGATTATAAATCGGGTGTGGCCAAGAAACGCTTTATGGATGATTTACAACGGGCTCAAGATGCGGCCATGGCAAAAAGTGGCTTTGATGAGGAAACGATCCGGAAATACAAACGTGCTAAGGCAGATCCTATCATTGCTCCGGATAAAGGACAGATTTTATGGGAGGTTTCTGTGGAGGGTCCTTCTATAGCACCATTTGTCGGACGGAAATACCAGCATGATGAAGTGTTCTGCTATATTTCTACTCCGTGGGGGGAATACGAAAAGATTTTTGCTAACTTTACGGGACGCATTGTAGAGGTTTGCGCCCAACAGGGAGCTATTGTTAATAAAGGTGACGTTATAGCTTATTTGGAAAGAACAGAATTTTCTGCATAATTTAAAGGTGAAATATAGTTTTTTATCCGCCATGGCAGGTGCTGGACTTGTCATGGCGGATGTGTTTTTTGTCTTTTCATTCTTTTAAAATTTGTCTTCATCCGGTAATGTGCTATCTTTGCTGCCATGTAGAAGAAACATAAGAAAATGTATATGAGAAAGTTGCACCCGTGGTTGCTGGGAATGATTTTAGGGTTAATGTCCTGCATGGTCTCAGCGTCAGAAAATGACAGTATAAAAGTCGGTGACTTGCTTCAAAAGGCTTCCTTATTGCCGGCTGATAGCTGTAGGATATTGTTTTTTGCCAAAAGTCTATTAGGAGTTTCATACGTCGCGAATACATTGGACGAGACGGACGAAGAGGCACTGGTCGTGTATTTGGATAAGGTGGATTGTACCACATTTGTTGAAACGGTACTTGCATTGAGTCTCACTGATAAGAATGGGAAAAGTGATTTTGGAAGTTATAAACAAGCGTTACAGTGTATTCGCTATCGGAATGGAAAGCAAGCCGGTTATGTCTCGCGTTTGCATTATTTCAGTGATTGGATTAAAGATAATGAACAAAAAGGGATTGTACATGAACGTACGGGAGAGCTCGGACTTGCCGTATCACAAGTTTTGAATCTGGATTTTATGTCCACGCACCCAGACAATTATCGCCAGTTGAAAAATAATCCTTCTATAATATCCCAGATGATTGAAATAGAGGGAAGATGGAAGAATGTTCCTGTTTCTTACCTTCCTAAAAGCTGTCTGAATGTTTCTCCTGAGGAATTGGACATAAGGAATGGGGATATCATAGCGATCACTACCAATATAAAAGGGTTGGATGTGGTGCACACAGGATTTGCTTGTTGGATGGATGGCAAATTGCATTTGCTTCATGCTTCATCAGTCATGAAGAAAGTTATTCTGGATCCGCAGAGTCTTTTTGATTACTCTAAGAATAAAAAAGCCCACACGGGTGTGCGGGTTATTTCTTTTTCTTCTTTGTAGGAGTCGTATCCTGTCTGGGTGGAAATGCAGGGACGCATTTCATAAGATAGAGAATCTTCTTTTGCCTTTTAAGCATATAGTTGCCGGGCTTGCCCGAATTGAATTTGCGGGGATTGGGAAGACTGGCAGCAATTAGTGCACATTCTCCCGGTGTCAGTTTGCCGGCATTCTTGTGAAAATGCTTGCGGGCTACAGCCTCGGCGCCATAGATGCCATTTCCCATTTCTATGGAGTTCAGATAGACCTCCATAATCCGTTCCTTGTTCCAGAACAGTTCTATCAAGGTGGTGAAATACACTTCAAGTCCTTTTCTGGCCCAGGAGGATGCTGGCCACAGAAAAACGTTTTTGGCTGTCTGTTGGCTGATAGTACTGGCCCCTCGGGGACGTTTCCGGCTTTTGTTTTCTTCTAGGGCTTTCTCTATTTCTTTGAAATCAAATCCATTATGCTCAGCAAAGCGGTTATCCTCAGAGGCAATAACGGCCATGGGCAGATGAGGGGATATGTCTTCTTTAGATATCCAGGTGTGTTCCCATTTTAGATCTTCACCGTGAATAATCTGTTGGAAAGTCCGGATAAACATCAATGGGGTAAAGTAAACCGGCATAAAGCGTAAAACGATGACTGAGAGAATGGAAGAACCAAAGAAAACAATCAACAGGTTACGGATGAATTTAAATATCTTCTTTTTCATGCTTGTGTATTAAAAATCAATTTCGGGCAGAAATTCCTGTCCGAAATTGATTTACTTTATTTTATGTATTATTCCAAGGTTGCGACCGTTGGCTCGGAGGTATTGGATAATGTCATCGGTATTATTTCAATGTGCCCGCTTCCGCTTGCTGAATCATTTGTTGGCTGGCATACATATATACTTCTACACGGCGATTCTGCTGGCGTCCTTCGGCGGTATCATTATTACCTATCGGATCTGCCTGTCCCAAGCCTTCTACAGACTTGATTTGAGAATTACTTACACCGCAACTCAACAAATAACTAGCCACGCTTTGAGCACGTTCCTGTGACAGGTTAAGGTTCTTTTGAATGCTTTGTTCCGCAGTACTGTTTCTCCAGCCCTGATTGTCTGTATATCCATAGACGGATACGTCCATATCCCGGTTCTGGTTTAATACGTTGTTTGCAAATTTACTTAAAGCCGATTTCGCTTGTGCGCTCAAGGCCGCATTTCCTGTATTGAAGAGAATGCCGGAATCGAAAGTAACTTTTACAGCCTGAAGTCCGTTGTTGTCAGTTACCTGTTCTACTTGTGCACCTTGGATTTGAGCTGCTTCTTCTGCCGCTTTATCCATCTTTTTCCCAATTAACACGCCGGCGCCTGTACCTACTGCCGCACCCACTGCCGCACCAATGGCCGCACCTTTACCATGTCCGGCTATTCCGCCGATGATTGCTCCTAGGGCAGCACCGCCACCGCCGCCGATCAGGCCGCCTTTAGCGGTATTATTCATGTTACCACATCCACTGAATACTAGTGTAGCACTCAGTAATAAAGCCATAATTTTAGTCTTTCTCATAATCATGTTCATTTTAATATATTAATGACTTAATGCAAAAATTGTTCATTAAACAGCCTGATAATTTAAAGTTTTCTTTTTGATAACCATAAACCAGATCAGACATATAATTCCTTTCATAGTACTTGTAATACTTATGCTCCACCAAATACCCGGTAAGCCCCATCCTCCTGATACGAACAACAATGCCATCGGGATGCGTAGATAATTACAACTGACGCTGATTACAGCGGGAGGCATGGTGCGCCCCATTCCATAAAATACGCCCTGTATAGTAATTTCCAACATCATAAACAGTTGCGAGTATCCGTCGATACGTAGGAATACACCACCAGTTTCGTATGCCGCCTTTTCAGGGACAAAGATACTAAAAATTTCGTTCCCGTAGTATATGAAGAGAAATGTGCAGAAAGATCCGAATATAAATGTCATCCATAAAGTGGTGCGATAGGCTTTCAGCACACGGGAGATTTGTCGTGCTGCATAGTTTTGAGCCACAAAAGCACTGAGAGCGGTAGAAAAACCTTGGGAAGTATTCCAGGTGATGGCCTCGATTTGTCCTCCGGTAGTGAGTGCCATCAGTCCTAAATGGCCCCCTTGTTCTGTGGCAGTTCTTCCGAGAAACATATTGACGAAAGCGAATAATGTATTGAGTGCTGCTACCGGCAGTCCTATTTTCAGGATGTGGCGTGTATATTGTTTCTTCAGTTTGGTAAATACCCGGAAGTCATCCCATAATATTTTCTTTTGTTTCAATTGATAGATAAACAGCATACATACAGTCGCTTCGGCCAGCCAAGTGGCAATTGCGGCTCCTGTAGTCCCCCAATTTAAACCAAAGATAAAAACAGGGTCTAATATCATGTTTATAATCAGTCCGATACCGTTAATGGAGAAAGGTATTTTGCTTCGTCCGGCGGCATTGAATATCCCTGTAAAGGCAGCTGATAAAAAGACGAAAGGAAAGGCGGTTGCTATAATCCGTAGATATTCCACGGCTATTTCGGCTATGTGGGGTTTCAGTTCATAGATGCTGATAATGGGAGTGGCAAAGATGAATAACAATGCTCCCCAACTCAATGATATAAGTAATGATAAAGTAAGATTATGTGACGCAAGCGCTCGGGTGGCTTGTTCGTCTTGTGCCCCGATGGCTTGTCCTACGCTGACTTCCGAACCTACCTTGTTCAGCAAGGAGATAGATGTAGACATCCACGTAAGAATCCCTACCGAACCTACGGCAGCTATTGCTTCACTTCCTATTCTTCCTACCCAAGCCATGTCGGTCAGACTATATGCCATCTGTATGAATGAAGTGGCCATAATGGGCATTGCCAAAGTAAACAATTGTTTCAGGATGGGGCCTTGAGTCAGATTCTTAGTTCCTTTCATTCGTCATTAACAATAAATAGTCTGCAAAGGTAGAAATTTATACTGATTTCAGTGGAGTCTGCCGGTAAAAATACGTTTCTATTGTTCTTTTTAAATGTTCTGTATGTTCCATAAAAAAACTTTGGAGTTCTTGAAGAAGGACCAAACCTTTTCAAAACACTCCAAAGTCTTTTATGAGTATTGATAGAAATCGTTGATTAGTAAGCGAAAATAGGATATTTCTTCATAGTTTCGTTTACGCGTGCACGAACTTGTGCAATCACTTCTTCATTATCTACATTTGAAAGAACAGTTTCAATCATTTCGGCAATTTCCAACATCAAGTCTTCTTTTGCACCGCGGGTTGTGATGGCTGGAGTTCCCAAACGGATACCTGAAGTCTGGAAAGCGGAACGGCTGTCAAACGGAACCATGTTCTTGTTTACAGTGATATCGGCGGCAACCAATGCCTTTTCTGCTACCTTGCCTGTCAGATCAGGATATTTGGTGCGTAGATCTACCAGCATGGAGTGGTTGTCTGTACCACCGGAAACAATCGTAAAACCACGGTCGATCAGAGCCTGTGCCAATACAGCTGCATTCTTTTTTACTTGTGCTTGATATTCTTTGTATTCAGGTTGTAAACATTCACCGAATGCAACGGCTTTGGCTGCGATGACATGTTCCAACGGACCTCCTTGGATACCAGGGAATACAGCAGAATCCAAAAGCTGTGACATCATTTTGATTTCGCCTTTCGGAGTTTTCTTACCCCATGGGTTAGGGAAGTCTTTGCCCATCATGATGACACCTCCACGAGGACCACGAAGAGTTTTGTGGGTTGTTGAAGTGACGATATGAGCATATTTAACCGGGTTTTCCAACAGTCCGGCGGCAATCAGCCCTGCAGGGTGGGCCATGTCGATCATCAGGATGGCACCCACCTTATCTGCGATTTCACGCATACGTTTGTAGTCCCACTCGCGAGAATATGCTGAACCTCCACCGATAATCATTTTGGGTTTTTCACGTAATGCGATTTCTTCCATCTGATCGTAATCTACACGGCCTGTTTCTTTGTTCAAGTTGTATTCACACGGAGTATAAATAATTCCGGATGTGTTAACTAACGAGCCATGTGACAAGTGACCGCCATGAGCCAGATTTAATCCCATAAATTTGTCACCCGGATTCAAAACGGCTAGGAATACGGCCGCATTGGCCTGTGCTCCGGAGTGGGGTTGTACATTAGCCCATTCTGCTCCAAATATTTGTTTCAATCTGTCGATAGCGATTTGTTCGCTCTGGTCTACCACTTCGCAACCGCCATAGTAGCGCTTGCCGGGATACCCTTCAGCATACTTGTTGGTAAGGCAAGAACCCATGGCTTGCATTACTTGGTCACTAACAAAGTTTTCGGATGCGATCAACTCGATACCTTTGAGCTGGCGTTGATGCTCTTTTTCGATAATGTCGAAAATCAAATCGTCTCTTTTCATTTCTTTATTATAATAAGTTTATGTGCGATATTCGATTCTGAGTTCACAAAGTTAAGTAATTTTAGAATATAAGGAAATTATTTAGAAGAAAATATTTGGTGAGACTATAGAAAAAAACAGGGACGGATTTCTTTTTGTTATGTTGTAAGCGCTAAAGTGAATAAAAACTTGAAAGTGGTGGCTCTTTTCTTGATAGGTTAGCGTACAAATGTAGCATTATGATATAAGTCGGATACTTCATGAAAAGGAACTCCTGCTTCAGAAAATAACCCCTAACGAGAAACTTAACACATTGCGATGGCGATTGATGGAGATACCTTTTCCCCGGGATCTTATTCCATCTGTATTTTCCTTATAAGTAATTGATCTGGAGATATTGGTAAGTCCGATTTCATACCGGAAATCAAAAAATATATTAGCGATATTTACTCCTAATCCGATAATGGAGCTTATATTAATAGGGTGTAATTCTTCTTTTATATCGGAATACCCGAATCCTTCAAACTCTTCGAAGGTTTTATGTTTCCATACATATTCCAGTTTGGGACCGATAAAAAGAGCCATGCCGTAAGGCCTGCTTTTTACAAAACTATAGCCATATAATATAGGTAGCTCCAAAGAGTGGATGGTGCTGTTCAGTTTGGCAAACTCGGGGAGGGTGTTTTCTTTGTTTTGATTTTTATTGAAAGCTATTTCACCTTTATAAACATTATACATTATTTCGGGTTGGATGAAATGTCTTTTCATGTGTATCCGGAAAAACAGGGCGGTGAAATAGCCTACCTTATAATTGTTTTGTACATCTTCCATTCGTTCCCCGTCTAGTTCTAACCGGCTGGTGAAGTACATGGAAGAGTTGAAACCTCCTTTTATTCCCACATTTATTTTAGGCTCCTCTTTCGGGCCTTTCTTTGTTTCTTGTGCTGTAATGGGCAGGGCAAGGAGCAATAAAGCGATTAATAAAAGGAGCTTTTTCATCATAGGAGGCCTTCAGAATTTCTTTTGGTCTGTGATCTGTTCTTTTCTACAGACCAGCCGAATTTTCCGACTTTCGGCCCCAATTCAAAATACCCGCCATGAACATAGACTAACGGATTAGCTTGGGACAATTCGAATTTTCCTGTTTCCGTATTCAGGTATTTATCATCGGCTTTTACATTTACCACATCGGCTATAAACATGTCATGAGATCCTAGTGAAATGATTTCCTTTACCCTGCACTCTATACAGAGCGGAGATTCCTCGATGATGGGCGCACTGACTATTTTCGCTTTTCCCGGAGTCAGCTTCATTTCCTCAAATTTATTGTAATCCTTGCCCGAACGCACTCCGCACCAGTCGGTGGCAAATGCCATGTCTTTGGTGGTAAGGTTTATGACGAATTCCATATTCCGTTTCAAAATGGGGTAGGAATAGCGTTCCGGGCGCACGGATATATAGCACATGGCAGGGTTGGTACAAATAGTACCTGCCCATGCCACTGTGATAATGTTATATTCTTCTTCCGTACTTCCGCAACTTACCAATAGGGCCGGAAGAGGATAAATCATAGTCCCCGGCTTCCAGTCTTGTTTCATAATGATTATAGCAATTTGATACCTTCTTTACTTTGTTCTTTTTCACAGTAATGACATTTCAAGATTCCATGTTCTTTGTCAATTACATGAAACAGGGTGGTCATTGGCTCATTGTTGGTGATACATTTGGGATTGGCGCATTTTACAATGCCTCGTAATTCTTGAGGCATCAGGACTTGCTTCTTTTCCACCACTTCATAATCATGGATAATGTTCAGTTTCACATTCGGGGCTACTACGGAAAGTCGGCTTATTTCCTCATCGGTAAAGAAGCGGTCGGCCACTTTAATAATTCCTTTTTTGCCAAGTTTCTTGCTCTCAAAGTTGTTTCCGATGGTTATGTTAGAGTCTGAATCCTGTAATCCCAACAGGGCGACTACAGTAAATAATTTATCGGAAGGTATATGGTCTATGACAGTGCCGTTTTTCAATGCAGCTACCTGCAATGCTTGTTTGTTATCGCTCATCTTCATTCTTTTTTTACTTTTTTGCATCTTTTATAACATCGTCCAAGGTTATGCCCAAGACATCACAAAGGATGGCTTGGCGCGCATAAAGTCCATTTTGTGCCTGCTGGAAGTAGTAAGCTTTTGGATTCTCGTCCACATCGTATGCTATTTCGTTGACGCGGGGCAGAGGGTGCAAGATACGCAGATTGGGCCGGGTATGTTCCAGCATCTTATTCCTTAATATATATACATCTTTCACACGTTCATATTCCATCAAGTCGGTGAAACGTTCGCGTTGTACGCGGGTCATGTAAAGAATGTCAGCGTCGGCAATGGTTTCTTCGTTGAAATCTGTATATTCTTTGTATTTAATATGGTGTTCCTTGCAGTATATTTTATATTCTTCGGGCATTTTCAATTCTTCCGGAGCGATGAAATGGAAAGTGGGGTTGAAGTGGCGCATGGCCATCAGCAAGGAATGAACAGTCCGTCCGTACTTCAAATCACCTACTAGATAGATATTCAGATTTTCAAGCGTTCCCTGTGTCTTATATATGGAGTAGAGGTCTAGCATGGTTTGTGAAGGATGCTGGTTGGCTCCGTCTCCGGCATTGACTATAGGCACTGGGGCGACTTCACTGGCATACCTTGCGGCACCTTCCAAAAAATGGCGCATTACGATGATGTCGGCGTAATTGCTTACCATCATGATGGTATCTTTCAATGTTTCCCCTTTTGAAGAACTGGTTACTTTGGGATCTGTGAATCCGATAACGCGGGCTCCCAGTCTGTTTGCTGCTGTTTCAAAACTAAGTCGTGTACGGGTGGAGGGTTCAAAGAAAAGAGTGGCGACAACTTTGCCGTCCAGAATTTTACGGTTAGGCTTCTTTTCAAACTCTTTTGCCATCTCCAGAAGGTAGAGGATTTTCTCCTTCGAGTGTTCGGCAATAGTGACTAAACTTCTATTTTCCATATTGGGTTTGTATTTATGATTACAATCTTATACGGAGTGTAAAGGTATGAAAAAAAAATAAATGAGCGAAGAATTAAAAGATATTTCGTTGAACTTTGTTAGAAACACATTCTATTTCAAAGTTTTTCCTTACTTTTGTACCATTAATTACAAGAAAACGTCATGAGGAAGAAATTTATATACGTGCTTTGGGCTCTTGTTGTCGGCGTACTGTTAGTTATAACACTCGTATTCACCGCGATAGCGAAAGGAAGAATTGGATATGTACCGCCTGTTGAGGAATTGGAAAATCCGAATTTGAAGTTTGCAACCGAGATTATATCCGATGATGGCAAGATGTTGGGTACTTGGTCGCTTAGTAAGGAGAATCGTGTATTCGTAGGATATGATCAGCTATCATCGAATCTGATCCGTGCGCTGATTGCCACCGAGGATGAACGCTTTGCGGAACATTCCGGTATTGATGCACGTGCTTTTGTCCGTGCTTTGGTGAAACGGGGGGTGATGATGCAGAAGAATGCCGGTGGTGGTAGTACCATAACCCAACAGTTGGCAAAACAGTTCTATTCGCCTACGGCGGATAATGTGATGGAACGTCTGCTACAGAAACCCATTGAATGGGTGATAGCTGTTCAGTTGGAACGCTATTATACAAAAGAAGAGATTCTGACCATGTATCTTAATAAGTTCGATTTTCTGAATAATGCAGTCGGTATCAAAACTGCTGCCAATACTTACTTCTCGAAGGAGCCGAAAGATTTGAGCGTTGAGGAAGCGGCTACTTTGGTAGGTATGTGCAAGAATCCGTCACTTTACAATCCGAAACGTTTCAATGAACGTTCACGTGGACGGCGTAATGTAGTGCTCGACCAGATGCGGAAGGCTGGTTACTTGACTGATGCGGAAGCCGATTCATTAAAGGCATTGCCTCTGGTTTTGAAATATCGTCGTGTGGATCATAAAGAAGGGCTGGCAACTTACTTCCGTGAATATCTGCGTGGCGTAATGACTGCCAAGGAGCCGAAGAAGAGTGAATATCGTGGATGGCAGATGCAGAAGTATTACGAGGATTCATTGGCGTGGAAGACCAATCCGCTCTTCGGATGGTGTGCCAAGAATAAGAAGAAAGACGGTACTAACTATAATATCTATACAGATGGTTTGAAGATTTATACCACTATCGACTCACGTATGCAGAAGTATGCGGAAGAAGCAGTGTATGAACATGTGGCACAATACCTCCAACCCCGTTTCTTCAAGGAAAAGCGGAAGAAGAAAACTGCTCCGTTTACGAACCAATTGACAGAGGAGGAGGTGAATTCCATCATGACCAGGGCCATGAAGCAGACTGACCGCTATCGTATCATGAAAGAAGCCGGATGCTCGGAAGCGGAAATAAAGAAGGCGTTCAATACTAAATACGAAATGTCTGTATTTTCATACGAGGGCGAAAAGGATACTATTATGACTCCGATGGATTCCTTGAAATATTATAAATTCTTCCTTAGAGCAGGATTTATGTCTATGGATCCCTTAACTGGTCATGTGAAGGCGTATGTAGGTGGACCTAACTATAATTATTTTCAATATGATATGGCGATGGTCGGCCGCCGCCAAATTGGTTCTACTGTAAAGCCTTATGTTTATACACTGGCTATGGAAAACGGTTTTTCACCTTGTGATCAGGTTCGCCATGTCGAACAGACATTGATAGATGAGAATGGTCGTCCATGGTCGCCACGTAACGCCAGCAAGAAGCGGTATGGAGAAATGGTAACGATTAAATGGGGGCTGGCTAATTCCGACAACTGGGTAACGGCTTATCTGATGGGAAAACTTAGTCCATATGCGTTGGTTCGTCTGATTCATTCATTCGGTGTACAGAACAAACAGATAGATCCTGTAGTCTCGCTCTGTCTAGGGCCTTGTGAAATCTCTGTAGGAGAGATGGTCAGCGCCTATTCGGCATTTGCCAACCGGGGTATCCGTACAGCACCGGTATTTGTGACCCGTATTGAGGATAATGAAGGAAATATATTGGCGAACTTTACTCCGCAGATGGATGAGGTGATTAGCGAAACCAGTGCCTATAAGATGCTGGTCATGCTGAGGGCTGTGGTCAATGAGGGTACCGGTGGGCGTGTACGCCGCCTGTATGGTATCACTGCCGATATGGGAGGTAAGACGGGCACCACTAACCGTAACTCAGACGGCTGGTTCATGGGATTCACTCCCTCATTGGTGTCCGGCGTGTGGGTAGGCGGTGAAGAACGTGATATTCATTTTGACACGATGGTAGACGGGCAGGGAGCTGCCATGGCACTTCCCATCTGGGGACTTTATATGCAGAAAGTCTATAAAGACAAGAGCTTGGGATATTCTCAGGATGAGAAATTCAATATACCCGATGACTTTGATCCTTGCAAAGATACCTTGATAGATGAAATCTCGGTAGAAGAGACCGGAGGCTTGGATAATATATTTGAGTAATTGGAAAATCTATAAATAAAAAAGTCTGTTTGCGAAGGAAAGCAAACAGACTTTTTTATTGCTGTACTTTTATAAATGGTTGTTTCTATACATGGTATTATGGAAAATAATTTATGTAAAAATGGTGAAAACACTTGCCGTTTCATAGAAAAATGCTATATTTACAGAAAGAAAATCTTTACCTTAATAAAGACAGGAGGTAATTATGGATAGAGATGTGACTTTGTATCAGATAACTGATGTTATGGCCGAGAGAGTTTTCCAAAAAATAGATAACTTCAATAAAGGCCGTAGAGAAGATGTGGGATTTTATGCAATCAGTGTTTCTACCCCTTACCGATCATATTACGCTTTGTGGCGTATATTCCCGGATGATACCTATGCTCCTTTATTTATTCAATCGCTGGCTGTTACTTTTGATGATGCGGCGGAGCGTGCCTTTCAGTATTTGCAGAACTGTAATGTTCTGCTGAAAATAAAGGATAATACGTTCTTTGAGTCCTATTATGGAATGTCCGATGATATTGTCGCATTTGGAAAATATCGTGGAAAAAGATTGGCGGAAGTCTATTACATTGACCCTAACTATGTGCTTTGGCTGGCACATAAGTTTGAAGCCCGGAATCCTAGAGACAAGAAGTTGGCCATGCTGGCAAAGGCTTTTGCCACTGTGCATTATGAAACAGTCATCCGGAAATATCATTTACCGGCCGGAAGCCGTTTCATAGGTTCTCCGGGGGAAAGGCTGACCGATCTGCGGCTGGAAGTCTTGGGGACAAGATTGCAGCTGGACACTTACAAAACAACCGGATATTATGTAGACCAGAATGTGCTTGCCGCTGATGCTGACGGCAACCGTTACACTTTTGTTATAAAGGCGGCTGCTGCCAGCGTCTCGCCGGACAGATTGAGCTGCTACACCAAAAAGCTCGCTCCCCATGAAAGCCTGTATTTAAAATCGGCTAAGGTCCTTTCTCTGTATGAGAGTAAAGGAGTCAAATATACCCGTATAGGATACTTGAAGTTCAAATAAGTCCTTGCAGTGCATGGTACGGAAGGATAGGTCCCCGCCTTCACACCGACGGGGGGATGTTTTCATTATTCGTTTACCTTCTTGTAATCAGAAAGGAACTTTTCCAAGCCTATGTTTGTCAAAGGATGATTCAACAGACCTTTAATGGCGGATAACGGGCAGGTTACTACATCTGCTCCCACTTTCGCGCATTGTAATATATGTAAGGTGTTTCTGATGGAGGCTGCAAGAACCTGTGTCTTGTAATCATACGTTTGGTACAATTCCACAATTTGTGCAACCAGTCCTACGCCGTCACTGCAAATATCGTCCAGTCTGCCGACGAACGGGGATACATAGGTAGCCCCCGCTTTTGCTGCAAGTAATGCCTGTCCGGCAGAGAAAACCAGTGTGCAATTAGTGCGGATTCCTTTGTTGTTGAAATATTTGATAGCTTTGATTCCGTCCTCAATACAAGGAACTTTTACTACGATGTGTGGATGAAGGGCGGCTAGTTCCTCACCCTCTTTAATCATTTCTTCGTAATTGGTGGCAATGACTTCGGCGCTGACATCTCCATCCATAATATTACATATCTCGATGTAATGTTTATGTTGGTTTTCAACTCCTTTAATGCCTTCTTTGGCCATTAAAGAGGGATTAGTGGTTACACCATCCAGTACGCCCAATGCGTTTGCCTCACGGATTTGTTCCAGGTTGGCTGTGTCAATAAAGAATTTCATAACTTTTTCTTTTAGAGATTTAAAATCAGGTTAGCAATAGACTGCTAAGCTACTGATATTAACAATGATAAACAAGCAAATGTTCCGATTTATTTGTTATGAATTCTTTTTGTAACTACATTGATCTGCTCGATGGTTCCGAATTCTTTTTCACTCACAATATTAAGAGCAGGCAGAAATCCGCATAGCATCATCAGCAATTGCGCCATCAATGCCGGAACCATAAATACCTTATAATCCAAATAGGGGTTGAAACGTCCTTGGGTATCTATATTTATTACCGGGAAGGGAGAAATAGAGCCGGAATGGGACGTTTGGATTCCGGAGGCATAGTATATTACTAAGATAGAAACTTCCCAGCGTTCCTTTCGTTCCGTTTACGGTGTTGGATGAAATCAGTACCTTCGCCATGCCATTCTTCAGCAAGTCGCGTTCAAAGTGTGGCGGAATCTCCAAAATAAGATCGACGTCTCCTTTCTCAATGCATTGCATCGCTTCCTGATAGCTGTTTAAAATATCTATCAGATGAAAATATTCGGAAGCGCCCACTTTCTGCACCAACCGGGTGGAACAAGAGCTGCGGTCATTCGATTGATAACTGGCTTTGGCGGACAATGAAACCTGTGGCAGATAACCCTTGTCGATGTTGGAGATGTTGTATTCTTTCGTCTTTTCAATCAGCCCGTACCGTTTAATCAGCGGATAATGCGCCCGGGCTTGCTGCTGACACTTTTCCAGCGTGAGTTCCTGTGCATTCAAACAAATGGGACTGATGCTGAGAAGAAAGGTTGTGAGAATGAATAACCTTTTCATTTTCTTAATCTGCTTAATATGATTTCTACATTTTCTTATTTCCTGTGTTCTATATACTGATGATATTCTTTACCTTTTTCTTCCACAAACCAGAAATTAGGGAACAATCCCATCCGTCCGAATGGCACTCTCTGTAACACTATCGTTCACCGCAGGGGCGGATGGGGACAGGTTGTCCTCACGGTGAATGAAGACTAATATAATGAGGTATAAGTTCTAAAAAAAAACAGACATTCCGCGGCGGATATATTCTCTTTCCATATCTTCAGGTTTCAATATCTTCTTGTCAAAGACCAGCAGGTCGATATCCAGTTTTACTACTCCTTGGTCCTTGTCTTCAGGAATCCGTCCGCAGCGTCGCTCCAGCTCCTTAAATAAATAATGGACAGAATCGGGCGAAAGCGTTGTGCTGAATTTGGCCAGTTGATTGCTGAAAGGGGAGTGGAATCCGCTGCCGACAGCTTCCGTTTCCATCATCTCGCCGAAATGAATGTCGGGAAATG
The DNA here is from genome assembly GCF_054653615.1 of Phocaeicola sartorii JCM 17136 = DSM 21941. Classification (NCBI taxonomy): domain Bacteria; kingdom Pseudomonadati; phylum Bacteroidota; class Bacteroidia; order Bacteroidales; family Bacteroidaceae; genus Phocaeicola; species Phocaeicola sartorii. Next base: position 2,530,587 of record NZ_BAAIFW010000005.1, on the reverse strand, counting down.
TGGCGCGCAACGCCTCCCGTGCGACTGATAGTTGCGCGTGACGGTTTGTGTTAGAGCCCATACAAAGCAGACAATGGTGTTCGTCCATAACATTTAATTGCATTAATGGTGCAAATGTATGAAATGTTTTTGTTACTTTTGCATGAATATATAAAAGAAATGATACCATGAAATTTATTGGAATTATTCCAGCTAGATATGCTTCCACACGTTTTCCTGCCAAACCTTTGGCCGTCTTGGGAGGTAAGCCTGTGATTCAGAGGGTCTATGAACAAGTGGTCGGCATATTGGATGAAGCATACGTGGCGACGGACGATGAGCGTATTGAAGCTGCGGTAAAAGCTTTTGGAGGCAAGGTTGTCATGACCTCTGTCCATCATAAAAGCGGTACAGACCGTTGTTATGAGGCTTATACAAAAGTGGGACAAGGATATGATGTGATTGTGAACATCCAGGGCGATGAACCTTTTATTCAAAAGTCACAGCTTGAAGCCGTAAAAGCTTGTTTTGAAAACCCCGTCACACAGATCGCGACATTGGTGAAACCTTTCACTTTCAATGACGGGTTCGAAACCTTGGAAAATGTAAACTCCCCTAAAGTGGTCGTCGGTAAGAATATGGACGCTTTGTATTTCAGCCGTTCCATCATTCCTTTCCAGCGTAATGTGGAAAAGGCCAACTGGCTGAAAGGGCATACCTATTATAAACATATCGGGCTGTATGCTTATCGGGCCGATGTGCTGAAAGAAATAACTTCACTTCCACAATCTTCGCTGGAGCTGGCTGAATCGTTGGAGCAGCTTCGCTGGCTGGAAAATGGTTATATTATAAAGGTGGGAATCAGTGAAGTGGAGACGATAGGCATTGATACGCCTCAGGATCTGGCACGTGCCGAAGTATTTCTAAAACAGAGGGAGGGGGAGTAAATGCTGGACAGAACCACCCCACCGCCCATCCGCCAACTAAGCGAATTCAGTATAACCCGTCCCGACAGGAGGACGATGAAGAACGGGATGCCTCTGAATATCATTCATGCGGGAAACGAGGATGTTGTACGTTTTGATCTTTTGATAGGGGGCGGACAATGGAATCAGGAACAGCCATTGCAGGCCATGTTCACCAACAGGATGCTACGTGAAGGAGCGGGGAATCTCACTTCTGCGCAAATAGCGGAACGATTGGATTATTACGGAGCGTGGCTTGAATTGTCTTCTTCCGTAAATTATGGATTCATTACACTTTATTCATTGAATAAATATTTTGCTCGTACGCTGGCTGTCATCTCTGAAATGATAAAGGCGCCGGCATTTCCGGCAAAGGAGCTTTCTGTTGTGGCCGATACAAACAAACAGCAATTTCTGGTGAACAGCACCCGGGTGGAGATGATTGCTCGAAAACAGTTAAACAAGGCTTTATTCGGTCCGGAGCATCCTTTCGGGCGCTATGCTGTGGCGGAAGATTATGACCGGATCACTCCGGAGGTGCTCCGCTCGTTTTATCAGAAATACTATCACTCTGGCAATTGCTCGGTATATATTTCGGGAAAGGTGACATCGGAAATAATTCGTTGCATAGAAGATAGCTTGGGAAGCGGACAATGGGGGGAAGTGACGGAGAAAGCGGTTACAACGCTTGTTTCTCCGGTTACCGCTAAAGAAAAGCGTATCTTTATAGAACGTGAGGATGCGCTTCAAAGTTCCTTGAAAATGGGATGTTTCGTAATGGATCGTCATCATCCGGATTTTTTAAAGACGCGTGTCATGGTCACTTTGTTTGGCGGTTATTTCGGAAGCCGTCTGATGTCCAATATCCGTGAAGACAAGGGATATACATACGGCATCGGCGCGGGTATCGTGTCCTATCCGGGAACAGGAATACTGGCTGTCAGTACCGAGGCGGCTAATGAATATGTGGATTCTATTATAACAGAAGTTTATCGGGAGATGGACAAACTGTGTAATGATCTTGTCCCTCAAGAAGAGTTGGAGATGGTGAAGAACTATATGCTGGGCGATTTATGCCGGTCGTATGAGGGGCCTTTTTCTTTGTCTGATGCCTGGATTTATATAGAAACGGCAGGACTGGACGAATGCTTCTTTATCCGTTCGCTGGATGCTATCCGGGGAATTACCAGAGAAGAAATACGCATATTGGCTCAAAAGTATTTCTGCAAAGAAAACTTAATAGAGGTCATTGCGGGTAAAAAAGTGTAATAACCTATCACGCCCAAAGATAGAAAATCGTATCTTTGGCGTAAATCTTATCTATTAGAAGTAACGAACCAATGAAGAAATACGTATATATATTATTGCTTTTGGCCTCGGTCAGCACATGGGCCACCGCTCAGATAAAAATCGGAAATTATACATTTAAGGATGGGGGCGAATATACCGGAGAACTGAAAGGTAGAAAACCAAACGGTAAGGGAAAGACAACCTACAAGAACGGAAATACCTACGAAGGGGAATATATAAAAGGTAAACGCGAGGGGAACGGGACATATACGTTTCACGATGGAGAAAAGTATGTGGGACAATGGTTCCAGGACCAGCAACACGGCAGCGGAACCTATTATTTTATGAATAATAACCGGTATGAAGGTATGTGGTTTGCCGACTATCAGCAGGGTGAAGGCACTATGTATTATTATAACGGAGATGTTTATATAGGTAACTGGTTTCAGGACAAACGTAGTGGAAAGGGCACTTATACTTGGAAAGCAGGAGCCAAATATGAGGGCGAATGGAAAGAAGACAAGAAAAACGGACAGGGTGTTATGGTATGGCCCGACCAGTCCAAATATGAAGGTGAGTGGAAAGATGACGCACGTGACGGAAAGGGGACATTTCATTATGTCAACGGCGACAAATATGTGGGCGACTGGAAGGATGATGTGCAGCACGGCAAAGGCATTTATTACTTTAACAGTGGTGACCGTTACGAAGGTGACTACGTGAACGGTGAACGCACGGGGCAGGGAATCTATGTACACAAGAATGGCGACAAGTATGTAGGCCAGTTCAAGGACGGCGAACAGCACGGGACCGGAACCTTCACTTGGGCCAACGGCGCTGTGTATGAAGGGCAGTGGGTGAACAACCAGCGCTGCGGTAAAGGGCACTACATCTGGGCGAATGGTGATGACTATGAAGGTGAATGGAAAGACAACATGGCCGATGGTGAAGGGACTTTGCGCACTGCTGACGGAACCAAATATAAGGGCCATTTCGTGAAAGGAAAGGAAGACGGCAAAGGCGTGCTTGAAGATAAGAACGGGGTGCGCTATGACGGATTTTTCAAACAAGGGAAGAAACACGGTGCCTTCGTGGAGACTGACAAGAATGGAAATGTAATCCGTAAAGGTGTTTATAAGTTTGGAACGCTGGATGCAGAACAAAAATAAGAATACAATGCTGGATTTGGAGAATATAACGTTGAAAGTACGTGAAATAGCACTCCGGACGGGTGCTTTTCTTTGTAATGAACGTAGCGGTTTTGACCGTAGTAAGGTGGAAAAGAAAAATGCTCATGACTATGTGTCGTATGTGGATAAAGAGTCCGAACGCCGTATTGTGGCTCAACTCCGGGAGCTGCTTCCCGAGGCAGGATTCATCGCCGAAGAAGGTTCGGGCAGCCTGACTACCGAAAACTATTGCTGGCTAGTGGACCCGCTGGACGGAACAACCAATTTTATCCATAATAATGCTCCTTATTGTGTAAGTATCGCCCTTCGCAATAAAGAAGAGCTGCTGGTTGGCGTGGTGTATGAGGTATGCCGCAATGAACTTTACTGGACTTATAAAGGAGCGCCCTCTTATTTGAACAACAAAGAAATACATGTATCAGATGTCTCTGATATGGACGAAGCGTTTGTGGCGTTAGGCTTTCCATACGATTCGCAAAAGTATAAGCCATTGGCGGAACATATTGTGCACGAGTTATATGGGAATGTGGGAGGTATGCGTCTGCAGGGAGCGGCTGCGGCAGAACTTTGCTATGTAGCTGCCGGACGCTTTGAAGCCCGCATAGAAGGACTGCTGGGCCCGTGGGATATCGCGGCAGGTTCGATAATCTTGATGAATGCCGGTGGAAAAGTGACAGATTACAGCGGAGGGGGAGACTTTTATTCCGGCCGTGAAGTGTTGGCTACCAATGGAAAACTGCATGATGAGTTTCTCAAGATCTTGGGAAAAAAATAAATACTTCACTTTTTTCTAGTTCGTTACAAATATATTTTGTAAGTTTGTCAAGTGAACACATGAACAAATGTAACATGAATGTATCTGTTATCTTTCAATTTTTAAAAGATCTGGCTGCAAACAATAATCGGGAGTGGTTTCAGAAACATAAGGATGAATATCTGAAAGCTCAAAAAGAGTTTGAGGAATTACTGACAGCAATCATCGCCCGTATTTCATTGTTTGACGAAAGCATTGTCGGTATTCAGGCTAAGGACTGTACATACCGTATTTATCGCGACACGCGGTTCTCTAACGATAAGACTCCTTATAAAATACACTTGGGCGGTTATATCAACGCTCATGGGAAAAAATCGGAGCATTGTGGATACTATGTTCATATAGAGCATGATAACTGTATGCTTGCTGGTGGAAGCTGGTGTCTGGAACCTAAAGTGCTGAAAGCTGTCCGCCAGTCTGTTTATGACAATATAGATGAATACAGAGGAATTGTGGAAGACCCTGCATTCAAGCAATATTTTCCTGTTATCGGAGAAAATCATTTAAAAACGGCTCCCAAAGGATTCCCGAAAGATTTTGAATATGTAGATTATTTAAAATGCAAGGATTATACCTGTGCTTATATAGTGCCTGATACGTTTTTCTTTGCTCCTGACCTGTTGGACAAGGTGGAAGACGTTTTCAGGCAACTGAAGCGGTTTGCCGATTTTACAAACTTCACAATAGACGACTTTGAATGATAAAAGCAATATTTTAACCATTAAAATGAAATAATTATGGTAGTAGACAAATTAGAGAACTTAGAAAAGTACGCTTCATTGAACCCTTTGTTTGCCAAGGCAATGGAATTTCTGAAGACGACAGACTTGAACGCTCAGGAATTAGGGAAAGTAAAATTACAGGGTGACGATCTGGTAGTAAACTTTTCTCAGACCAAGCCTAAGACTAAAGAAGAAGCAAAATTAGAAACTCACAATCAGTTTATTGATATACAGATTCCTCTGTCAGGGGTGGAAGTGATGGGCTATACGGCACGTGAGGACCTCCCCGAAGCTGACTATGATGCAGATAAGGATATCTCATTCTATCCGGGACTTGCCGAAAGCTATATTCCTGTAAAGCCGGGAATGTTTGCCATCTTCTTCCCACAGGATGCTCATGCTCCGGGCGTATCTCCTGAAGGTGTGAAGAAAGTGATCGTGAAAGTTTTGGTTTGAAAAGAGAATAACTACAAGTAATCATATTATGGAAAATACCACTCCTAAATTAGGCATAATAGAAAGCGATCCTTGGCTGGAACCGTATTCGGCGGCTATTGAAGGACGCCATCAGCATGCATTGGATAAAGAATTGGAACTGACCGGAGGTAAAGGAACTTTGTCGGACTTTGCCACCGGATATTTATATTTCGGCTTGCATCGTACCAGAAGAGGGTGGGTGTTCCGTGAATGGGCTCCGAATGCGAAGGAAATATATCTTATCGGAGATTTCAACGATTGGAAAGAGCATGGCGATTATAGAATGTACCGCGTAAAAAACTCTCCTGGTGTATGGGAGGTGGAATTACAAAGCAGTGCTATAAGGCATGGTGACTTGTATAAGTTGAAAATCCGTTGGAAAGGCGGTGAAGGTGAGCGTATTCCGGCATGGGCAAATCGTGTGGTACAAGATGAGCAGACAAAGATATTCAGCGCACAAGTTTGGGAACCGGAGCATCCCTACCAGTTCAGAAAGAAAGTGTTCCGTGCAAAGACCGATCCTTTGATGATTTATGAATGCCATATCGGTATGGCTCAGGAAGAAGAAAAGGTAGGAACTTATAATGAATTCCGTGAAAAAATATTGCCGCGCGTAGCAGAGGCCGGATATAACTGCATTCAGATTATGGCTATCCAGGAACATCCTTACTATGGAAGTTTCGGGTATCATGTATCCAGTTTCTTCGCTCCGTCGTCCCGTTTCGGTACGCCGGATGAGTTGAAGGAATTGATTGATACGGCTCATAGAATGGGAATTGCCGTCATTATGGACATCGTGCATTCTCATGCTGTGAAGAATGAAGTGGAGGGACTTGGCAATTTTGCCGGTGATCCGAATCAATACTTCTATCCAGGCAGCCGTCGTGAACATCCGGCATGGGATTCCTTATGCTTTGATTATGGTAAGAATGAAGTGGTTCATTTCTTGCTGTCCAATTGTAAGTATTGGATGGATGAATTCCGTTTTGACGGTTTCCGTTTTGACGGCGTGACATCTATGTTGTATTATAGCCACGGCTTGGGAGAGGCGTTCTGTAATTATGGAGATTACTTTAACGGGAATCAAGATGATAATGCGATTTGTTATTTGACATTGGCCAACAAGTTGATTCATCAGGTAAACTCCAAAGCGATTACCATTGCGGAAGAAGTTTCGGGTATGCCCGGACTGGCGGCACCGATTCAAGATGGCGGATATGGATTTGATTACCGTATGGCCATGAACATTCCGGATTATTGGATTAAGACGATCAAGGAAAAGATTGATGAGGACTGGAAGCCGAGCAGCATGTTCTGGGAAGTGACCAACAGACGTAAGGACGAGAAGACTATTTCGTATGCCGAAAGCCATGACCAGGCGTTGGTGGGTGATAAGACAATTATTTTCCGCCTGATAGATGCTGATATGTATTGGCATTTCCAGAAAGGGGATGAGAACTACACGGTTCATCGTGGCATCGCATTGCATAAAATGATCCGTTTGCTTACAGCCTCTACCATCAATGGAGGATATTTGAACTTTATGGGTAATGAATTCGGGCATCCCGAATGGATTGATTTTCCACGTGAAGGTAACGGATGGTCGCATAAATATGCCCGTCGTCAGTGGGGGCTGTTTGATAATAAGAACCTGTGTTACCATTACTTGGGCGATTTTGATTCAGCGATGGTTCATCTCATTGAAAGTGTGAAGAATATTCAAGACACTCCAGTCATTGAGGTATGGCATAATGATGGTGACCAGGTGCTGGCTTACCGCCGTAAGAATTTGATTTTTGTGTTTAATTTCAATCCTACCAAGTCATTTACGGACTATGGTTTCCTGGTACCTGTCGGAGCGTATGATGTGGTATTGAATACGGATGCGACAGTTTTTGGAGGCAATGGTCTGGCTGACGACAGTGTACGTCATTTCACTAATTTCGATCCTCTTTATAAAAGGGATAAGAAGGAATGGCTGAAACTGTATCTGCCTGCCCGTTCGGCTGTGGTATTGAAAAAAGTGAAAGAGTGATTTATGAGCAGCAACAACAGCTTATCCTATAAAAGAGCCGCCCGCATCCTTACGGTTGCGTGCGGTCTTCTTTTCTCTATTTTTAGTCTTGTATATCTTTTTGTACTTCAGAAAGATGTAGTGGGGGCATTGCATTACTCATTGTCCCAAGGGAAAACGCATTATTCTCCTTTGGCAGGAGCCATTATCATTACAGTGGTTTTATTGATATTCCGTTGGGGGATCAATGGATTGATGGGATTGAAGGGTCCCGTGCGGGCACTTTCCTATTTCCCGTCCTGCCTGCTGCTGGGAGTGCTGACGGATGTGGACCGGACTATTTTCCACGGAGGAAGTATAGAGGATAAGTGGCTTTGGCTGCTGCCGGTGCTTTTACTTATATATATAGGTGTTGTCTATACTTTACGGCGTGTGTTCCGTGCATGGCTGAACCAAGAAGGTTCTATCTTGGTTTTGATAAATTCTAACTTGGCTGTCTTGACACTTTTATGCCTGATGACGGTAGGTATAGGAAACACGAATGTGAACTTTCATCATGAACTGGCTGTGGAGCAGGCTATCCGTAATCATTGTTATGAGGCTGCGCGGATGGTGGGAGTAAAGTCTTTGGAAACAACCCATACATTGACTGCGCTTAGAGCGCATGCCATGTCTTTGGAAGGTACAATGGGGGAGCACTTGTTTGAATACCCTCAATATCAGGGTGCGGAGGGACTTTTGTTTGAACCTCATTCCCAAGAAACGTTGCGCTTGAATGCCGACAGCCTGTATGCTTATCTTGGCGCAAGGCCACATATCGCAGAAAAAACGGTGGATTTCTTAGGCCGTATCTGTCGTGATGAAGTGGGCGGACATACCGCTTTGAATTATTATATGAGCGCACTGCTGCTGGATAAGAAACTGGACAGATTTGTATCGGCGGTTGATACATATTGTTTCGAACAAGATACATTGCCGCGTTATTATCGTGAGGCATTGGTGCTTTATAAACAGACTCATCCTGGATATGGGAGAGATATCAAGGACACGCTGATGGTGCAGCGTTTGAACGAGTTCCTTGACCGTCAGAAGGAATTTTCCTCACCGGTGGAAGAGAAAAACCGTATGCGGCGGGAATACGGTGATACCTATTGGTGGTATTATCGTTATCAATAAGTTATTTTTAGACTTTCCGACTCTATATTTTTGCAAAATCGTTGGTACTTTCCCATGCTTTTTTACTAATTTTGCAAACTCTTAAAAAGGAAAAACAAAAATAACGATATAGCGATGGCAGTAGAATTAAAAGAACTTACCAAAAGAAGCGAGAATTATTCTCAGTGGTATAATGACTTGGTGGTAAAGGCCGATTTGGCCGAACAATCACCTGTGCGTGGATGTATGGTGATCAAACCTTACGGATACGCCATTTGGGAGAAGATGCAGCGTCAGTTGGACGATATGTTTAAAGAAACCGGCCATGTAAACGCCTATTTCCCGTTGCTTATTCCGAAATCTTACCTTAGCCGTGAAGCTGAGCACGTAGAAGGATTTGCCAAAGAATGTGCTGTAGTTACTCACTACCGTCTGAAGAATGCCGAAGACGGTTCAGGTGTGATCGTAGATCCGGCTGCCAGACTGGAAGAAGAATTGATCATCCGTCCTACCTCCGAAACCATCATTTGGAGTACCTATAAAAATTGGATTAATTCCTATCGTGACCTGCCTATCTTGTGTAACCAGTGGGCAAATGTTATGCGGTGGGAGATGCGTACCCGTTTGTTCCTGCGTACTGCGGAGTTCTTGTGGCAGGAAGGTCATACGGCTCATGCGACCCGCGAGGAAGCAGAAGCGGAAGCACAGAAAATGTTGCATGTGTATGGTGACTTCGCTGAAAAGTATATGGCTGTCCCGGTAATCAAAGGGGTAAAATCGGCTAATGAACGTTTCGCGGGTGCATTGGATACTTACACCATCGAAGGCTTGATGCAGGATGGAAAGGCATTGCAATGTGGTACTTCTCACTTCTTGGGACAGAATTTCGCAAAGGCGTTCAATGTGCAGTTTGTCGACAAGAACAATAAACTGGATTATGTTTGGGCCACTTCTTGGGGGGTATCTACCCGCCTGATGGGTGCGTTGATTATGACTCACTCTGATGATAACGGATTGGTATTGCCTCCGCATTTGGCTCCTATCCAGGTAGTTATCGTTCCTATCTATAAGAATGATGAAATGCTGAAGAAGATTGATGCAAAAGTGGAAGGCATTGTCAATAAGTTGAAAGCAATGGGCATTTCTGTGAAATATGACAATGCGGACAACAAACGTCCGGGATTCAAGTTTGCAGATTACGAACTGAAAGGTGTGCCTGTTCGTCTGGTAATGGGTGGCCGTGATCTTGAGAACAATACCATGGAAGTGATGCGTCGTGATACATTGGAAAAAGAAACCCGTTCTTGCGATGGAATAGAAGAATACGTACAACAATTGTTGGAGGATATTCAGAACAATATTTATCAGAAAGCATTGAATTATCGTAATGAACATATTGTGAAGGTGGATTCATACGATGAATTTAAAGAACAAATAGAGAAAGGTGGCTTCATTCTGGCTCATTGGGATGGAACTCCGGAAACAGAAGACCAGATCAAAGAAGAAACGAAAGCGACGATTCGTTGTCTTCCTTTTGAAGCTGATGAAGAGAGCTTGACTCCGGGCAAGTGTATGGTAACCGGAAAACCATCTGCTCGCCGTGTTCTCTTTGCGAGAGCATATTAACGACTTCGACAAATTTTTTCGTTTTTTATAAAAGAACAGGAGTCGGCAGCAGTGAATGCTCCCGACTCTTTTTTATCTTGATGCAATGGTTAATATAGAAAATATATCTATCAGTTTTGGTAATCTGACTCTTTTCAGGGAACTTGATTTGCAAGTCTGTTGTGGTGAAAGTGTGTGTATCTGTGGCGGTTCGGGCAGTGGAAAAACCTCATTGCTGAAAGCCATACTAGGTTTTGTGCCTTTAAGTGAAGGAACCATAAAGGTGGATGGAACGGTGCTGACTCCTAAAACAGTAGATCATATCCGCAAAAAAATAGCATGGGTTCCTCAAGAACTGGCCCTCCCTTCGGAATGGGTCAGTGAAATGGTGCGGATGCCTTTTGAGCTGAAGGCGAACCGTGAGGCAGGATTCAGCAAAGAACGGCTGATGGAATATTTCATCTCATTAGGATTGGAGGCGGAACTCTATGATAAACGGGTGAATGAGGTGTCCGGCGGACAACGTCAGCGCATCATGCTGGCAGTGACAGCCTTGCTTGACAAACCTTTGCTGATTGTGGATGAACCGACTTCGGCGCTAGATCCGGAATCATGCTTACGGGTGATCAATTTCTTTAAATCCTTATGCAGTAAAGGAATGACTATATTGTCTGTTTCGCATGACAAACAGTTTGCTTCCGGGTGCGACAAGGTATTTACTTTATAATCTGACGGATGGGAACAATTGATATAGACTATGGCAGTCTGGGAATAGGATTGCTGCTGATGCTTATCCCGGTTTACTTTTTATGGCGCTTCAAGACGGGTTTGCTTAAACCGGTTTTGATAGGGACGGTGCGTATGACTGTACAGTTGTTTTTGATTGGGGCTTATCTTCGTTTTCTGTTTGAATGGAACAATCCGTTTATCAATTTTCTATGGGTGGTTATCATGGTTGGAGTGGCTGCTGAAACAGCCTTGACGCGTACGCGGTTGAAACGTAGCATTTTGATGATTCCCATTTCTATCGGTTTTTTTGTAACAGTGGTGCTTGTCGGACTTTATTTTCTTGGTTTTGTGTTAAAGCTGGATAACATATTCAGTGCTCAGTATTTTATTCCGGTTTTTGGCATAATCATGGGAAATATGTTGGGAGTGAATGTGATAGGACTGAATACTTATTATGCTGGACTGCATCGGGAGCAGCAACTTTATTATTATCTGCTGGGTAATGGCGCCACGCGTAATGAGGCGATAGCCCCATTTGTGCGTCAGGCTCTAATCAAAGCATTCAGTCCGGGCATTGCCAATATGGCGGTAACAGGGCTCGTTGCATTACCGGGAACCATGATTGGACAGATATTGGGAGGGAGTTCGCCACATGTGGCTATCAAATATCAGATTATGATTGTAGTTATAACCGTGGTGGCGTCCATACTTTCACTCATGATGACCATTTTTCTGGCTTCACGGAAATCATTCGACAGCTATGGCCGGTTGCTACAGGTTCATAAGGATACCAAACGGAGATAGAGTCCTTATTCTTGCTCTTGTAGTACATTTATACATTCCTGTCAGTAAAATAAAAAAATATGAATGAGTATATTTGGAAATATATAGCAGAATTACCAACCCCCGGTTTCTTTGTCACTGCGGATATAATGCATGAGGGGGAGGAATTCCCCGTAGATATTAAAGCATTTATCATTGATAAACTAGCTCTGATAGGAACAGGGATACCAGCCCGCAAATTTACATTTCATTCGGATGGATGGCGTATTCATCTTACCTTTTTCCCGACAGATCGTGTTGTTGACGAGCGCTATGCTTTGAAAAATAAAATGATAAAGTGGAGAAAGTATAAAAAATAGCTTGGTTGCTTTTTTAATTCGGATGGATTGATTATCTTTGCAATCAAATTTTCGCGAACGAATGAAAATTAAGGAAATAGTAAGTGCCCTTGAAAGGTTCGCGCCTCTGCCTTTGCAGGACGGATTTGATAATGCCGGATTGCAAGTTGGACTGACAGAAGCGGAAGCAACAGGGGCTTTGTTGTGTCTGGACGTTACTGAAGCTGTTGTGGATGAAGCTGTCATGTTGGGATACAACCTGATTGTCTCGCATCATCCACTTATATTTAAAGGATATAAATCTATTATCGGTCGGGACTACATTGAACGATGCATCTTGAAAGCCATTAAAAATGATATTGTCATTTATTCGGCACATACCAATCTGGATAATGCGTCCGGAGGTGTCAATTATAAAATAGCTGAAAAGATAGGTCTCAGGAATGTGCGCATCTTGGAACCGAAAGAGGAATGTTTATTAAAACTTGTAACGTTTGTGCCGGATGCACAGGCCGACAGGGTGAGAAAAGCATTGTTTGAAGTCGGTTGCGGTTGTATAGGTAATTATGATTCATGCAGTTATAATCTGAAAGGTGAGGGGACTTTCCGTGCGCAGAGAGGAGCCAGTCCGTTTTGTGGGGAGATAGGTGAATTGCACAAGGAATCCGAAGTACGTATAGAAACGATTCTTCCGGCTTTTAAAAAGACGGCGGTGATAAAAGCATTATTGGCGGCACATCCTTATGAAGAGCCGGTTTTTGATCTTTATCCGTTGAAAAATATATGGAAACAAGTAGGTTCGGGAGTGATTGGAGAATTGGAAGAGCCTGAGACAGAACTGGATTTCTTGAGGTGCATCAAGAAAATATTCGAAGTGGGTTGTTTGAGGCATACTCGTTTATCCGGTCGTCTGATACAGACAGTAGCGTTATGCGGCGGAGCCGGAGCATTCCTGTTGCCCAAAGCGGTAAGTGCTGGTGCAGATGTGTTTGTCACGGGTGAAGTGAAATATCATGATTATTTCAATTATGAGAATAATATTCTGGTAGCTGAAATGGGGCATTATGAGAGTGAGCAATATACAAAAGAAATATTTTATTCAATCATACAGGAAATGTTTCCGGAGCTGGAAGTCCAGATAACCCGGGTAAATACAAATCCTATTAAATATTTGTAAGAAAAAACTATGGCTAGAGAAGCAAAGAAAGACCCGAGCGAATTAACAGTGGAAGAAAAGCTGAAAGCTTTGTACCAGTTGCAGACCATGTTGTCTGAAATCGATAAGATCAAGACTTTGAGAGGGGAACTTCCTCTTGAAGTTCAAGACCTTGAAGATGAAGTTGCCGGTTTGAGCACTCGTATTGAGAAAATTAAAGCTGATATCGAGGAGCTGAAATCAAACATTGCAACTAAGAAAATTGAAATCGAGACAGCTAAGACTTCTGTTGAAAAATATAAAGCTCAGCAGGATAATGTGCGCAATAATCGTGAATATGACGTATTGACAAAGGAGATCGAATTCCAGTCATTGGAAATCGAGCTTTGTGAAAAACGCATAAAGGAATATATTGCAGCGGAAAAAGCAAAGAGCGAGGAGATAGAACACAGCAATCAGGAATTGGATGAAAGAAAGAAGGACTTGGAAGCGAAGAAATCCGAACTAGAAGAAATTGTTTCTGAAACCAAGCAGGAAGAAGAAAAGCTGAGAGAGAAAGCAAAAGTATTGGAAACAACTATCGAGCCGCGTCTGTTGCAGGCATTTAAACGTATCCGTAAAAATTCTCGCAATGGTTTGGGTATTGTATATGTTCAACGTGACGCATGTGGTGGTTGCTTTAACAAGATTCCGCCTCAGAAACAACTTGATATTCGTATGCGTAAGAAAATTATCGTATGTGAATATTGTGGTCGTATCATGATTGACCCCGAATTGGCTGGGGTGATTGCTGAACAACACTTGGAGACAGTCAAGAGATAATATCACCTGAGACAGTTTCTTTTTCTTTGTGGAAAAAGAATTTCATCACATTCTAAGCAATATCTCCTTACAAGATCTTGCTTAGAATGTTTTTTTATACATTTATAGTTCTGAATAGCGGGGAATATCTGGTAGAAAACGGTATGTTTTTGTATTGTAATCAATATGGCAACAGTAATGGTTCAATCCATTGCTTACAATCAGATAATCAACTTTTAGAACCATGTTATACCTGGTTATCTGATCAAACACTGTTTGCGTGATTTCTATATGTGGAGCTTTGTATTCCACAATCAGTTTGGCACTTAGGTCTTTGTTGTAGAGCACGGTGTCGCAACGTTTTTTTGTTCCGTTTAAGTCCAGTTGTATTTCATTGGCCAGCAATCCCTTCGGATATCCTTTATAATCCGTCAGATAGTGGACAAAATGCTGTCTTACCCATTCTTCCGGGGTAAGAGCGACATATCTTTTGCGGAGCATGTCGAAAATAACATTTTTTCCATTTCGCTCCGCGATTTTAATTTCGTAGGATGGCAAGTTTAATGATAACATTTAGTAAATTTGCATAAGTGTAACTCGGTAATAACCGATACAAAAATACAAAAGATTATGAAAACAAAAGAGGAAATTGTAGCAAACTGGCTTCCCCGCTACACAAAAAGGAGCTTGAATGATTTCGGAGAATATATCCTTCTGACCAATTTCAATAAATATGTGGAACTTTTTGCCGACAAATTCAATGTGCCGGTATTAGGACGCGATGCCAATATGACATCGGCACATGCGGAAGGGATTACTATTATTAATTTTGGCATGGGAAGTCCCAATGCTGCCATCATTATGGATTTGCTAGGGGCCATCCAGCCTAAAGCATGTCTGTTTTTAGGTAAATGTGGGGGCATAGACAAGAAGAATAAGTTAGGAGATCTGATTCTGCCCATTGCAGCTATTCGTGGAGAAGGAACATCCAATGATTATTATCCACCTGAGGTACCTGCATTACCTGCATTTATGTTGCAGCGTGCCGTTTCATCAGCTATCCGTGACCATGCACGCGATTATTGGACCGGAACGGTGTATACTACCAACCGCCGTATATGGGAGCATGATGAGGAGTTTAAAAAGTATCTTCTTAAAACACGTGCCATGTGTGTGGATATGGAAACTGCCACGCTGTTTACCACCGGTTTTTACAATCATATTCCTACCGGAGCATTACTTCTGGTGTCCGACCAGCCGATGATTCCTGAAGGAGTGAAGACGGAGAAAAGCGACAGTATTGTGACGCAGCAATATGTAGAAGAGCATGTGGAGATTGGTATTGCTTCATTACAGATGATTATTGAGGAAAAGAAGACAGTCAAACACTTAAAATTTGACTGGTAATTTTACTATATATGGCAAAAGAAACAACATACGAAGAAATAGCTCGTGAGCTGAAAAACCGTATCTATAAGCCTGTTTATTATCTAATGGGCGAAGAGTCTTATTACATAGACCGGATATCTGAGTATATAGCACAAACAGTGTTAAATGAAAATGAAAAAGAATTCAATCAGACTATTGTTTATGGGGCTGATACAGATATAGCGACTGTTATCAATGCAGCCAAGCGTTATCCCATGATGTCCAAATATCAAGTTGTAATAGTAAAAGAAGCTCAGAATATAAAGAATATGGAAGAGCTTACTTATTATCTTCAGAAACCTTTGGACTCTACAATTCTGGTGTTGTGCCATAAACATGGCACATTGGACAGAAGAAAAAAATTGGCAGCTGAAATAGAGAAAGTAGGTGTCCTTTTCGAATCGAAAAAGATTAAAGACGCCCAGCTTCCCGGTTTTATATCTTCTTACTTGAAACGTAAATCGGTAGAAATAGAGCCGAAGGCTTCAGAAATGATGGCGGAATTTGTTGGAGCGGATTTAAGCCGTATGGCCGGAGAGTTGGAAAAATTAATTATCACGCTTCCAAGAGGACAAAAGCGGATTACTCCTGAGCAGATAGAACGTAACATTGGTATAAGCAAGGATTATAATAATTTCGAGCTTAGGAACGCCTTAGTGGCAAAGGATGTTTTCAAGGCTAATCAAATAATAAAATATTTTGAGGAGAATCCCAAAACAAATCCTTTGCAGATGACTTTGTCTGTGTTATTCAATTTCTTCGCTAATTTGATGCTTGCATATTATGCTCCTGACAAGTCGGAGCAAGGTGTTGCCAATCAACTGGGACTTAAATCACCATGGCAGTCTAGAGACTATATGGCTGCTATGAGAAAATATAGCGGAGTAAAGGTGATGCAAATTATTGGTGAAATTCGTTACTGCGATGCCAAATCAAAAGGTGTGGGCAATCCATCCTTGGGAGATGGAGATCTGCTGCGCGAACTTGTATATAAAATTCTTCATTAGTTAATGGGCCAAACAAAGATTCTGTTATCCCGATGCTTTTATTCTTGAAGCGTCGGGATTCTTTTTTCTCTTTCTCTTGGAGGGAATCCTGTTGATGATCCAATTGAGAATAATATTTTACATTTATACTTCTATTATTGCCTTATTTAATGTCTTGGTTGTGCTTTTATTCTCTGTTTTTCTAGATGACAAGAGATGTATGATGAGAAAAACGACATTAACTTGCTTATTCCTAGATTGATAGGATGTTTTATGCCCTTCTAGAATCGTATATTTTAATGGGGATGTCCGTTTGTACATGAATACGGCAGTATTTGGCCTTTTGGGAGTAAAGTGAATAAGAAGAATGGAAATGTGAAGGAATACGGATGGGGAGTGAACAAACAGAGAGGACCAATTAATTGAGTAAGTTCATAACGTTAGTTTAAATTCTGAATTCATGTTTGTCTGCTTGATCCTGCATTCCATGGTTTCAGTATCCATGAATTCCTAAGGTGAATGAGCCAAGAACTATGATGGGAGTTTTTATCTTCGCCAATGGAAAATATATGAATATATGAATATCTGAGATATAGAAAAACAAAATATTCATAGGATCAAGAGGATCGTTATACAGAAAAAATTCACTTTTAGAAATAATTATAGTTTAGTTTTGTGATGTTACATCTGTAAACTCACTTAAAATAGGAGATTTTATAGGTGCAGCAGGTTTATTTATGTAAATATTACAAATGAAAATAGGGTAGTGGCCGGATGTAAATATTACATATATAAATGTGTATGAATAATTATTTATACCTTATTTTGTAGTAATAATGCGCTGGGAATCAGTGTTTTATTTACTGTTAATAAAGTTGTTGATAACTTTTATGCGTTTTGTTTGCTTATATAGTTGTGGTTATTTGTAAATATGAGGTTTTTGTTATTTATATATTATAGATAATCAGTATTTTATATGATTATTATTAAAGTATTAATTATAGTGTACTTGGGCATGATTTACGTGTGTAAACCCTTCTGTATTTTCAAATGGATATTTGTGTTTTTCTTTTGTAAAATATACATTTCTGTATTGTAAATTTGCATTTATGAATTATATTAATTACTTTTGCATCTGTAAATTTTGTCTTATACTTTTGTAAATGAAGGAAAGAATCGCTCAAATAATCCAAAAAGAAGATATGACTGCAGCCCAATTTGCAGAGAAGATTGGAATTTCACCTTCCTCTCTTTCCCATATTCTTAGTGGCAGGAACAATCCTAGCCTGGAAGTCGTCATGAAAATACACAAGGCGTGTGACTATATCAGTTTAGACTGGTTGCTCTATGGTGAAGGACAAATGGAAACAGATGTTGACTCGGACAATAACATCCACTATACGCCTTCTTTGTTTGACGAGAATTCATTATTTACGCCCGAAGGTCCGGCTTCTCCGGAATATCGCAAGGAAAATGAGGTTAAAGCACCACTTTATCCCTCTAAAGAGATTGTGCGTGAGGAGATTAAGTATGTAGAAATACCTGCCAAGAAAATCACTGAAATAAGAATATTTTTTGATAATGGGACATACGAAACATTCAAGCCCGAAAATTAGGGCGAGAATCCGCTAAAATGCCGATTGGCAGAATAAGATTTGGGTAAATTCGTGTATCTTTGCAGAGAAAACGAATTTACCCAATTTTATTTCATGAAAAAATATATTTTAGACCTTGTGGTTACACAGAACATTAAATTGCATGCCAATTATGTTCTGATAAAATTAACTCATGCCAACCCGCTGCCCGAGATGCTGCCGGGTCAGTTTGCTGAGATACGTATTGACGGTTCTAATACTACTTTTCTCCGCCGTCCTATTTCTATTAATTATGTGGATAAAGCAACCAATGAAGTTTGGTTCCTGGTGCAATTAGTCGGCGACGGCACTCGCAAACTGGCCACAGTGAAACAAGGAGATATTGTCAATGTGGTGATGCCTCTCGGCAATGGATTCACAATGCCCCGGGACGTGACAAAGGTAAAGCCGCTACTGGTTGGCGGTGGTGTGGGTACCGCCCCGATGTTGATGCTCGGTGCTGAGTTGGTGAAAATGGGATGTGAGCCTGCTTTCCTGTTAGGCGCGCGTTCATCCAAAGACCTGTTGCAGCTGGAACACTTTGAGAGGTTAGGCAAGGTATATACAACGACAGAAGATGGAAGTATGGGCGAGAAAGGCTATGTGACACAGCATAGCATCCTGCATACAGACCGGTTTGACATGATATACACCTGCGGTCCAAAACCCATGATGGTTTCGGTAGCTAAATACGCCAAAGCTCATGGGATAGAATGTGAGGTTTCACTGGAGAATAGGATGGCTTGTGGTGTCGGTGCATGTTTATGCTGTGTGGAGAACACGGACGAAGGGCATTTGTGTGTTTGTAAAGAGGGTCCTGTATTTAATATAAAGAAACTATTATGGCAGATTTAAGCGTAAATATCGGCAATTTAAAGCTTTGTAACCCGGTTATGACAGCATCGGGTACCTTTGGATACGGAAAAGAGTATGAGGACTTTGTAGACCTCGAAAAGATTGGTGGCATCATTGTAAAAGGGACTACCCTCCATCATCGTGAGGGTAATCCTTACCCACGTATGGCGGAGACCCCTATGGGGATGCTTAATGCGGTAGGATTACAGAATAAAGGGGTGGATTATTTTGTTGAACACATCTATCCGCAGATAAAGGATATTCATACTAATATGATTGTTAATGTCTCCGGATCTGCTGTAGAGGATTATGTGAAGACTGCCGGAATCATCAACGAGCTGGATCATATTCCCGCTATAGAATTGAATATCTCATGCCCTAATGTAAAGCAGGGCGGTATGGCCTTCGGGGTTTCTGCATGCGGGTGTTCCGAGGTTGTAAAAGCGGTACGTAATGTATATAAAAAGACACTGATCGTAAAACTATCTCCCAATGTGACAGATATCACAGAAATAGCACGTGCAGCCGAGGCTTCCGGTGCGGACAGCGTATCTCTGATCAATACCCTGCTGGGGATGGCTGTCGATGCTGAAAAGCGTCGGCCTGTACTTTCCACTATAACCGGCGGCATGAGTGGAGCTGCTGTGAAACCAATAGCATTGCGTATGGTATGGCAAGTTGCTAAAGCGGTAAATATTCCTGTCATTGGACTGGGGGGGATCATGGGCTGGAAGGATGCTGTGGAGTTTATGCTGGCAGGTGCCACCGCAATACAGATAGGTACTGCCAACTTTATAGACCCGGCTATAACTGTCAAAGTTTCAGAAGGGATAAATGACTATCTGGAACGTCATGGATATACATCTGTAAAAGATATAATAGGTGCATTGGAAGTCTGATAATTTTATCTTTTAAATGATAGCCCTGCAAGAGTGGAAATGAATAAACCGAAGCCTTTCTTGCAGGGCTTTTTTTATAACCTTCTCCAGATGGAATGAGCCGGAAAATAGTTGCTGCTGCAACTTATGGCAAGGGTATAAAATGATAACTTCAATTATTTTTCTCGATGAAATGGTTCATTTTTGAAAAAGCAAGGTGGAAAATCGCTTGGAAAAGCTTTGTCAGTATGTAAGGGAAGGGAAGATGAGCATAGGTGCCCTTTAAGGAGGAAACATCCTTTAAGGGAGATTTAAGCAAAAGAAAAGAGGTAAAAGCCATGCTCACCACAAAGCTCTTACCTCTTTATTATTTATCTATATTTTTTATTTCAACAAATCGGGTCTTAGCCGTTGTGTCCTTTCTAAGGACTGCTGAAGTTCCCATTCTTTAATCTTGGCTTCGTGTCCGGATAACAACACATCGGGAACTTGCCATCCTTTGTACTCTGCAGGGCGGGTATATACAGGAGCGGCTAACAGATTGTCTTGAAAAGAATCGGACAAAGCCGATTGTTCATCAGAAATGACTCCGGGGATAATACGGACTACTGCATCAGCGATAACGGCGGCAGCCAACTCCCCACCTGTCAAAACATAGTCACCGATACTGATTTCTTTCGTAATGAAATGTTCACGTATTCTATAGTCTATCCCCTTAAAATGCCCACATAGAATAATTAAATTCTTCGCCAGTGAAAGTGAGTTGGCCATCGGCTGGTTAAACTGTTCTCCGTCTGGAGATGTAAATATTACTTCGTCATACTCGCGTTCTGCTTTCAAAGCTGAGATGCATCGGTCTATCGGTTCAATCTTCATCACCATGCCGGCAAATCCGCCGAAGGGATAATCATCAACTTTGCGATAACGGTCGTATGCGTAATCGCGCAGATTGTGTATATGTATTTCTGCAATTCCTTTTTTCTGCGCCCGACTCATGATGGAGCAGTTAAAGAAGCCTTCCAGCATCTCGGGTAAAACGGTAATGATGTCTATTCTCATATTCGGTTATTTTTTGCAAAAGTAGCAAATTCCTCTTTGCCGGAAGGTGTTTTTCATTCAAAAAATAGCTATTTTTGCCGGAAAACTACCTTTATATATGACGGAAATAGAAAGAATAGACCAATTGCGCGAGGAACTTCATCGCCATAACTATAATTATTATGTATTGAATGCACCTGAGATTACAGACCAGGAGTTTGACAAGCTGATGCGTGAACTTCAGGATCTGGAAGAAAAACATCCGGAACATAGAGATGAGAACTCCCCCAGTATGCGTGTGGGAAGTGATATAAACAAGAACTTCACGCAGGTGCTGCATAAATACCCTATGCTTTCATTGGCCAACACCTATTCGGAAGCGGAGGTAACCGAATTCTACGACAGGGTAAAGAAGTCCCTGAACGAGGATTTTGAGATTTGTTGTGAAATGAAGTACGATGGAACTTCCATCTCACTGACTTACGAGAACGGGAAACTGGTGCGCGCCGTGACGCGTGGCGATGGTGTGCAGGGAGATGATGTGACAGACAATGTGAAGACCATCCGCAGCATCCCTTTGGTGCTGCATGGAAAGGGATATCCCGAATCATTTGAAATCCGGGGAGAGATTCTGATGCCTTGGATGGTGTTTGAGGAACTGAACAAAGAACGTGAAGCCCGCGAGGAACCGTTGTTCGCCAATCCCCGCAACGCGGCTTCAGGAACATTGAAGTTGCAGAACTCTGCCATTGTGGCCTCCCGTAAGCTGGATGCCTACCTTTATTATTTGCTTGGAGATCATTTGCCGTGCGACGGTCATTATGAAAATCTGAAAGAAGCGGAAAAATGGGGATTTAAAATTTCCGATCTTACCCGCAAATGCAAAACATTGCAGGAAGTCTTTGATTTCATCAAATACTGGGATGTGGAGCGTAAGAATCTGCCTGTCGCTACGGACGGAATAGTGCTGAAAGTGAATTCTCTGCGACAACAGCGTAATTTGGGCTTTACGGCAAAATCACCCCGATGGGCCATCGCATACAAGTTTCAGGCCGAACAGGCGCTTACCCGCTTGAACAAGGTAACTTATCAAGTGGGAAGAACAGGGGCTGTGACTCCGGTGGCCAATTTGGATCCCGTACAGTTGTCCGGAACCGTGGTGAAACGTGCTTCGCTCCATAATGCCGACATCATAGAAGGACTGGATTTGCATATCGGTGATATGGTTTATGTAGAAAAAGGTGGAGAGATTATTCCAAAGATTGTAGGTGTGGACAAAGACGCCCGCATTATGATAGGTGACAAAGTGAAGTTTGTCACTCATTGTCCCGAGTGCGGCAGTAAATTGGTGCGTTATGAAGGTGAAGCAGCCTATTATTGCACGAATGATGTCGCTTGTCCCCCACAGATAAAAGGGAAAATAGAACATTTTATCAGCCGTAAGGCTATGAATATCGATGGGCTTGGTCCGGAAACAGTAGATCAGTTTTATCAGGAAGGGTTGATACATGATGTTGCCGACCTGTATCTTTTAAAAACATCGGATATTATCAATCTGGAACGTATGGGGGAGAAATCCGCCGAGAATATAATAAAAGGTATAGAGCAGTCCAAAGAAGTGCCGTTTGAAAGGGTGCTCTTTGCGTTGGGCATCCGTTTTGTGGGTGAGACTGTGGCGAAGAAGGTGGCGAAAGCCTTTAAATCGATGGATGATTTGGCGGAAGCGAGTTTGGATGATTTGATTCATGTCGATGAAATCGGAGAAAAAATAGCGCAGAGCATCCTGCTGTACTTTGCCAGTCCGAAGAACCGTGACATGATAGAGCGCCTTCGTGTGGCAGGTGTGAGACTGGAAGCTGATGAAGAAGATATTTCGGACCACACTGACAAACTGGCAGGGAAGTCTATTGTGATCAGTGGGGTTTTCACCCATCATTCGCGTGACGAATATAAGGAATTGATTGAAAAACATGGCGGCAAGAACGTGGGAAGTATTTCGTCCAAGACCAGCTTTATTCTGGCGGGTGACAATATGGGCCCTAGTAAACTGGAGAAAGCGCGTAAGCTGGGTGTGGCCATTGTAAGCGAAGAGGAGTTTCTGCAAATGATAGAATGACTTTTTAGTGAGTATAAAGTAAAAATCGCGTGATTTTTATCGCTAAAATAGAAAATATTCGTACTTTTGTAGGCTATTAAATAAGAATTTATAATTCATTTATGATACAGACAAGATTAAAAGGCATGGGAGTAGCGTTGATTACTCCTTTCAAGGAAGATGATAGCGTTGATTATGAAGCGTTACTTCGTCTGGTTGATTACCAGCTTCAAAATGGAACAGATTTTTTGTGCGTGTTGGGAACCACGGCTGAGACCCCGACTTTGACCAAAGAAGAAAAAGACAAGATAAAACGTTTGATAATCGAAAGAGTGAATGGACGTATCCCTATTCTGCTGGGAGTCAGCAGCAACTGTACCCGTACTGTTGTGGAAACGCTGAAGAATGATGATATGACAGGAGTTGATGCCGTACTTGTGGCTGTACCTTATTATAACAAACCTTCTCAGGAAGGTATTTACCAACACTATAAAGCGATTGCTGAAGCGACGGATCTTCCCGTGGTTCTTTATAACGTGCCGGGACGTACCGGTGTGAACATGACTGCCGAGACTACCTTGCGTCTGGCCCGCGACTTCAAGAATATTATCGCGATCAAGGAGGCTTCAGGTAATATTACTCAGATGGATGATATCATCAAGAATAAGCCGGCTAATTTTGATGTGATTTCGGGTGATGACGGCATTACATTTCCTTTGATTACTTTGGGCGCTGTAGGGGTTATCTCGGTTATTGGCAATGCGTTTCCGCGTGAGTTCAGCCGCATGACCCGTCTGGCATTGCAAGGTGATTTTGCAAATGCATTGACTATTCATCATAAATTTACGGAATTGTTCAGTCTGTTGTTTGTAGACGGCAATCCTGCCGGGGTGAAAGCCATGTTGAATGTAATGGGGCTGATTGAAAACAAATTGCGTTTGCCGCTTGTGCCGACTCGTATCACAACGTTCGAAAAGATGCGTGCTATCTTGGATGAATTGAAGATTAAATGCTGATAAAGGAATTCTTTTAAACTAGATAAGACTGGTGTTTCAGATATGAGGGATACCAGTCTTTTTTTATGCTCGCCTGTTCATTCTTTGGTCTATATGTTATCCCTGTAAGATCCTATATCTTTCAACTGATACATTACTAATCTTCCGTCTGACACATTAGTAACGTGTCACCCGATACGTTACTAACTTGTCGATCTGTATGTTAGTAACCCTTGAAATGTATTGTCTTTAAAAATCAGTCTTTCTCACTAAGAAGTTGGAGGCGTTTATGCACTCATGCTCTCAACTTTATGTATAACAGGTAAAAAGACCAAGACGTTTTTAAAAATTCATGATTTCACGTACGTATGCATAGGCCTGCACATACGTATACATGGCTCCCTGCGGACGTACGTGCCAAATCATGCTATCTGACGTGGCTGAATAGGCTGATCCAGAAGAGGAGGGGGGATACAAAAAAGACCATCTTTTCAGATAGTCTTTTTTGTGATCGCGACAGGATTCAAACCTGTAACCGGCTGATCCGTAGTCAGCTACTCTATTCAGTTGAGCTACGCGACCGTTGTTTAATATTTTTAGCTGTGACCGCGACAGGATTCAAACCTGTAACCGGCTGATCCGTAGTCAGCTACTCTATTCAGTTGAGCTACGCGGCCATTGTAAAACTAATCAAACTTCTTTTGGTAGTGACCGCGACAGGATTCAAACCTGTAACCGGCTGATCCGTAGTCAGCTACTCTATTCAGTTGAGCTACGCGGCCATTGTTTATTGTTCTTTCGTTTTAACGGGTGCAAAGATACGGACTTTTTTTGAAAATGCAAGCGTTTTACTAAAACTTTTTTCTAAAAATTATTCGATGAAACGGGAATTAAACAGCTGCCAGCCCAGTGTTAAACCTACATTCCAATCGTTAGACGGTGAACTATAGTGATTTACGTAAGCGCTGATAGAGCCGAATGATAATTGAAAGACTAATGAGATTTCTCCAAGATATTCGAATTTTGTGAAAGCTTTCCCATAATATGCTTGTCCATATTCATCTTTCTTGATAGGAAAGATGGGAACGAATCCATAAAACTCCCCGCGCAATTGAAAAGACTCACTCAACTGATAGATGGGCATGACACCGGCTCCTGCATATTGGTTGGCACGGAAAGCTTCATTGTAGGTTACTTTGCTATGGGCTGTCGGAGTGAATTCTCCTGCCTGCATTAATGTAGCCGTATAATTATTGGAGAAGTTCCGGGAAGAGTAATAAGCCTCCAGATATGCTCCTAAGGTAAACTTAGGATTCAGTTTATGATATGTTTCGTTCTGATATGAAACCTGAAGCCAGGATTGTACCTTTTTATAAGGCTCCGGCGTGTCTTTAGTCAATTTTGATGTACCCGGTCTGAAATGTTCTGTACCGGTGAAAATTTGGGCAGCCATTTTTTCACGACTTCCTTGTGTAGCAAACTGACGGGCATTCAAAGTACTTCCTTCCAATACGATAGATCCTCCAAAGATAGAATAAGTGCTTTTATCATGCTTCGCCTCGCTGAAGTCAATGATGTTGGTTTGAAAATACCTGTCTTCCATACGGGCTATCCCCACACCGAATTCAGCTTTCTTACGGCTTAGGAATGGTAATGCTGCTTTCAACTTTACAAACTCTTCCCTTTTTTTGTTGAAAGCCGGATTGTCTTTGTTGGAAAAGAATTTGGCTTCTTTGAAATAATCGAAGGTAGAGATCGAGGCTATGAATTTGTAAGAAGTGGGCAGTTTGGTTGGAAGATCAATTCGTGCTGCCAGTTGTACGTTGTTGTAGACCCGGCCTAGCTGTCCGTCAAAATTAAACTCTTTTGAATAATAGTTCAAATTTTGATAGGAAGCACCAAAATAGACTTGATTGGAGCCACTGGAAGACACGTTACCACCGACACGGACGGAGAGATTGGCCTCCATTTTGATCTGGAGGTTCAAGTCGTAGGTTCGGTCTTTCTCATTATAAACGGCATGAGGAATGATTTCGGATATAATATTATCGGACAACAAGCGGAAATATGCTCGTTTGACATCCTCCATAGTGAAGGTATCGGAGTCGTTTTCATGGAACTCTTTTTGTATATATTGCTTTTGCCGTTCGTTGGCACCAGTTATATTTACTCTTTTGAAACGGAAATCCGGTAAATTGCTCTTATACGCCAATCGCTTAACTTCCACTTGTCTGGGGCTGATTCTTCGATGAATCCGGCTTTTTATGGAGTCCATCATTTCTATAGTACGCTTATAACCTATGTCGTGCAACTCGTCAAAGCGTTGGAAGTCCATTAAATTAACATCGTCATATTTAAAAGTCATGAGGATGCCGAGAGAATCGGGCAAAGAGTAGTCTGTTTTTTGCATGATCATATTTTCCAGCTGCCCCATAATGTCGCCCTCTTTGGGTTTGCCCGGATTGGCGGATACGGCGCTTCCTATAATGACATCCGGATGGAAGGTGTCACGCATCACATTTACGGGAAAATTATTATAAATTCCACCGTCGTATGCCAGTATCGAGTCTATTTCGATAGGCTTGAACATGGCGGGAAAGCTCATGGAGGCACGCACAGCATCTCCCAAGTCTCCTTTTTTCAGTATCAGCGCTCTTTTGTTGTACACATCCGAAGCTATGCAGCGGAAGGGGACATACAGACTGTCAAAGTTGGCTTTGCTTGCGGCGGTTGCCTGACCGAATAATTGCAGAAATACGATATTCATTTGGATAGGGTCTACAATGCTGGTAGGCAGAAACTGAGGTTTGACATTTTTCAGCGAGTCTTTCAGGGAGATGCGGATGTTGATAAATTCGGGTGTCGGAGGGTTTTTCTTGAAATAATAGATGTATTTCTCTTCCACGCTGCCTGAATACCAGCGTTTAAAGTCATCGGATTTGAGTAAAACCTCCATTTCATCGGGAGAATAGCCCATGGCATAAAGCGAACCGACAATGGCTCCCATGGATGTGCCTGCAATGTAATCTATGGGGATGCCGTTTTCTTCTAACGCGCGGATAATACCGATATGGGTCAGTCCTTTGGCACCGCCTCCGCTCAGTACCAGCCCCACTTTCTGTGCATTGATGGGAGGAAGCAGTAAAAAGAGAAGAAAAAGTATATATAGATAATGTTTCATGGATGTCGGATCTTTGTATGTACCGCTCCAAATATAGAAAGAATTCTTCGTTTCCAATCGTTTTTCGGAATAAAAAAGCGCCGGAAATGAACTTTCCGACGCCTTTGATAGCAAAATGTGATAGATTGGTTAAATCAATTCGATGCTGCGTTTTACAAAATTGGTTAATGCTTCACCTTTCAGCATATTGTTTTGTAACAGAGCGAGGTCAATCAGCTGGCGGATTACTTTGTTGCCACCTGCATATTTACCCAATACTGCTTCTTTCTTGGTCTTTTCATCGGCCAATTTCTTCTCGACATCACTTAATTCATCTTTTTCCGCTTGAGGTATTTCATCAGCTTTTTTGCCTTCCTGGGCTTTGTGAAGTTCATCGTGGCGTTTGTTCAGACTGGTCATTTCGGCTTCGATAGGTTCAAGAGCTGCCTTGCAAGAGTTGTCCGCATCATTCAAAACTTGTTTTACCAGTTTATGATCTACATTCAGAACCAAGTTGAACATATCCGGCATTTCTCCATAAAAGCTCATACCTGCCTGGATGTTGGCCATTTCTTTCATACGGCGCATATATTCACTTTGGGTGATCATGATAGGAGTTCCTGTCTCGCCTAAAGACTGTGCTTCTACATTGAATTCCACTTTCTTCATCTGTGGCAGCTGGCTGCGGAATACGGAAGACAGAATGTCACGCTGGCCGGCTTCCAGATTGGCATCCTTATGCTCTTCTTTAGCAATCAGACGGTCAATCACGTCACTGTCCACACGGGTGAAACGGCTCTTTTCAAATTTCTGTTCAAGCATACTTACCATAGCTACGTCCAGCTGGCCGTCCATTAACAATACGTTGTAGCCTTTACACTTTGCTGCATCAATGTAGCTGTACTGTTCGTCTGCATGGGTAGCATACAGATAAATCAAGTTGCCGTCCTTGTCTGTTTGATTATCTTTGATCAAACTCTGATATTCTTCGTAAGTATAATATTTGTCATCTGTGTCTTTCAGCAGAGCGAATTTATTAGCCTTTTCGTAGAAATCTTCCTGAGTCAACATGCCATAGTTGATGAAAATCTTCAAATCATCCCATTTTTCCTCGAATTCCTTGCGGTCATTCTTAAAGATGGCTTGCAGGCGGTCTGATACTTTCTTGGAAATATAAGTGGAGATTTTCTTCACATTGGAATCGCTCTGCAAGTAAGAACGGGATACGTTCAAGGGGATGTCCGGTGAGTCAATCACTCCGTGCAACAGGGTCAGGAAGTCCGGAACGATACCTTCTACCGAGTCGGTGACATAGACCTGGTTGCAGTAAAGTTGGATTTTGTTTTTCTGTAGCTCAATGTTGCTCTTCACTTTCGGGAAGTACAGAATACCTGTCAGATTGAACGGATAATCCACATTCAAATGGATCCAGAACAAAGGTTCGTCTGCCATGGGATATAATTCCCGATAGAATTTCTTATAATCTTCGTCTTTCAGCTCTACCGGTTTGCGTGTCCACAAGGGATAGGTTTCGTTGATCACATTGTCTTCATTGGTTTCAACCTGCTTTCCGTCTTTCCATTCTTTCTTTTTGCCGAATGCTACGGGGATAGGAAGGAAACGGCAGTATTTAGTCAACAATGAAGAGATGCGTGCTTCTTCCAGAAATTCCTTGCAGTCATCATCTATATAAAGGATGATATCCGATCCGCGGTCTTCTTTTTCAACGTTTTCGATAGTGAACTCAGGACTGCCATCGCAAGTCCATTTCACAGCTTGTGCTCCTTCCTGGTGGGATTTTGTGATGATTTCCACTTTTTTGGCTACCATGAAGGCAGAATAGAATCCCAGTCCAAAGTGTCCGATGATGGCATTGGCGTCGTCTTTATATTTTTCAAGGAAGTCGTTGGCGCCTGAAAAAGCAATCTGATTGATATATTTGTCGATTTCTTCGGCTGTAAGTCCGATACCTCGGTCGGAGATGGTGATGGTGTCTTTTCCTAAGCTTACTTTAATGGTAAGATCGCCCATTTCTCCTTTGAATTCACCTTTAGATGCAAGGGTTTTCAGTTTCTGTGTGGCATCTACTGCATTAGAAACTAATTCACGGAGGAATATTTCATGATCACTGTATAAGAACTTTTTAATGATGGGGAAAATGTTCTCAGTGGTTACCCCAATATTTCCTTTTTGCATACTATTTATGGTTTTAAGTTATTATGTATATACGTTTAAATCGTTTTTTTGTTGGTTGATGGGCAAAAAAAATGCCAGATACGGTGGTATCTGACATTTTGTCTGTTCTTTTTTGAGAAACTTTGGACTCTTTACTTTTCCACAGTCATGACAAGGGTGTCTTTTTCTTTGTCATAGTTTACTTTGACCGTATCACCAGCCGACATTTCCGATCCAAGTATCAGTTCGGAAATTCCGTCCTCCAAATTGTTTTGGATGGCACGTTTCAATGGGCGTGCTCCGAATTGTACATCGTAACCTTTGGTGGCTACAAACTTTTTGGCATCTTCGTCAATAACAAGCTTGTAACCAATGTTTTCCATACGGCTGTAAAGACCTTTAAGTTCAATGTCGATAATCTGGGTCAGTGCATCCAGGCCGAGTTGGTCGAAAGTTATTATTTCGTCCAAACGATTGATGAATTCGGGTGCAAAAGACTTGTTCAAGGCCTTTGTAATCACGCTGCGCGAGTATTCTTTGTCATCTGTACGGACTTGTGCGGCGAATCCGATTCCTTTTCCGAATTCTTTCAGTTGGCGTGTTCCAATATTGGACGTCATGATGACTATGGTATTTTTAAAGTCTACAGTTCTGCCATAACTGTCAGTTAACCGGCCTTCATCCATCACTTGCAACAATATGTTGAACACATCAGGATGTGCTTTTTCAATTTCATCCAATAATACGATGGAGTAAGGTTTGCGTCTTACTTTCTCCGTCAGTTGTCCGCCTTCTTCATAACCTACATATCCGGGAGGTGCTCCTACCAGACGGGATACGGTGAATTTTTCCATATACTCACTCATGTCAATGCGGATAAGTGCATCTGCAGAGCCGAACATTAGTTTCGCTAACTCCTTGGCAAGATGGGTCTTTCCGACACCCGTCGGACCTAAAAACATGAATGTGCCAATCGGTTTATTAGGATCTTTCAGTCCTATACGGCTTCTTTGAATGGCTTTAACCAGTGTGGCGATTGCTTTGTCCTGACCGATAACTTTAGAAAGCAGATCGTTTTTCATTCCTAATAATTTCATTCCTTCAGCTTGTGCCATTCTCTGTACAGGCACGCCTGACATCATGGAGACAACTTCGGCTATTTGTTCGTCACCTACCGTTTCCCGATTTTCTTTCAGATTTTTTTCCCATTCTTCTTTCAGTATATCAAGCTGGTTCGTATATTCTTTCTCTTTGTCACGAAAGCTGGCGGCAAGTTCGAAATTTTGTAACCTGACAGCTTCATTTTTAAGAGATTTCATTTCATCAATCAGTTTCTCTTGTTCTTCAATTTCTTTGGGAACAGTGATATTAGTAAGATGTACGCGCGAACCGGCTTCATCCAACGCGTCTATCGCCTTGTCGGGAAAGTTACGGTCTGTGATGTATCGGTCTGTCAGTTTCACACAGGCTTCAAGGGCCGCATCTGTATAGTTCACATTATGATGATCCTCATATTTATCCTTGATATTTTTTAGTATCTGAAGTGTTTCTTCTACAGTTGTCGGCTCTACAATAACCTTTTGGAACCGGCGTTCCAGTGCACCGTCTTTTTCTATGTTTTGGCGGTACTCGTTCAGTGTTGTCGCTCCGATACATTGAATCTCACCTCTGGCTAATGCGGGTTTCAGCATATTGGCGGCATCCATTGAGCCTGCCGCAGAACCTGCTCCCACAATGGTGTGGATCTCATCGATGAAAAGGATGATGTTGGGATTCTTCTTCAATTCGTTCAAAATGGAACGAATGCGTTCTTCGAATTGTCCACGATATTTAGTGCCTGCGACAACGGCGGTCATATCAAGGGCTATCACGCGTTTATCAAATAAGATGCGTGATACTTTCTTTTCCACAATCCGCAAGGCAAGCCCCTCGACAATAGCAGATTTGCCGACTCCCGGTTCGCCAATCAAAATAGGGTTGTTCTTCTTACGTCGGCTCAATATTTGTGCCAGCCGCTCTATTTCCTTCACCCTGCCAACTACAGGATCCAGTTTCCCTTCTTCGGCAGCTCTTGTCATATCTGTGCCAAAATTGTCGAGTACAGGAGTGTCATTGGTTGGTTTTTTTTGTGCCGGGCGTGCCTGCTGCTG
Source organism: Phocaeicola sartorii JCM 17136 = DSM 21941 (assembly GCF_054653615.1). Classification (NCBI taxonomy): domain Bacteria; kingdom Pseudomonadati; phylum Bacteroidota; class Bacteroidia; order Bacteroidales; family Bacteroidaceae; genus Phocaeicola; species Phocaeicola sartorii. The sequence goes on along the minus strand of NZ_BAAIFW010000005.1, from coordinate 2,499,175 downwards.
TGCCGCACTTGATTTATTACTACTGGGATTCTGACGTATATCTTCGTCTTCATCCTCATCCTCGTCTTCACTGAAGCCCAGACCTGCATGGGTGTCCGGTTGTAAAGTGAGTTTTATTTTTTCGTATGTTACGCCACTGCTTTCCAATACATCAAAAGCTGCATTATCCTTGACCTTCATAATTGCTAATAAAATATGTTCAGTGTCAGCTGCAATGTTTCTCATCAACTTAGCCTCTAAAATACATAACTTTAACACTTTGGATGCTTGGCCGTTAAAGTTAATATCCTCGTCATAGTCAGTGTCATCTTCCACATCCTCTTTCAAAATGTTTTCCAGCTGATCTTTTATATCCTGTAAATTAATTTGTAAATTAAACAAAATCTCGATAGCTTTTCCTCCACCTTCACGTATCAGTCCCAACAACAAGTGTTCGGGACCAATATAGCAATTCCGTAGTCTGTTGGCCTCTTCCTTACTATACGTGATGATATCGGACACTCTTTGTGTAAATTGATTGTTCATATATTTATCGTCCTCCTAAAATAGTATTTATTTCCCACTGTGCAAAGATACACATAATAATAATGCATATCATTGTTTTCTTACTTATATTATCATAACAAAATGTATGCCATGATTTGAAAAGCTAAAAATTAAGTATAAATAAGGGTTGTCATCAAACTATTCATAAGAGTAAATGAGGAGTGGGAGGGATAATCGTTATATACTATTAAATAAGGTATAGGGATACTTTTTACTTATATAAGTAAAAACATTTAATGGACTTAACTTTTTTATGGGTTTTGTTTCGTATGTCGTATAAAAGTAGTACTTTAGCGTGGTTTTTGGTAAACCAAAAAGATGTATAATTAATATTTGTTTAAATGCTAGAACAAGACAGAATTATAAAGATTAACATCGAAGAGGAAATGAAGTCGTCGTACATTGATTATTCAATGTCAGTAATCGTTGCGCGCGCCCTCCCGGATGTTCGCGATGGCTTTAAACCGGTTCATAGACGTATCTTATATGGTATGATCGAACTGGGAAATACCTCCGATAAAGCTTATAAGAAATCAGCAAGAATTGTAGGTGAAGTTTTGGGTAAATATCACCCGCACGGTGACTCTTCCGTGTATGGCGCCTTGGTCAGAATGGCTCAAGACTGGGCTATGAGATATCCGTTGGTGGATGGTCAGGGTAACTTCGGTTCTGTTGACGGTGACAGCCCCGCTGCCATGCGTTATACGGAAGCAAGGCTAAAGAAAATTGGTGAAGAGATGATGCAGGATCTTTATAAGGAAACTGTTGATTTTCAGAATAATTTCGATGATACATTGCAGGAACCGACTGTCATGCCGACACGAATCCCTAATTTGTTGGTAAATGGAGCATCCGGTATTGCAGTAGGTATGGCAACCAATATGCCTACTCATAATCTTTCTGAAGTAATCGATGCATGTATTGCTTATATTGACAATAATGATATTGATATCGAAGGGCTTATGCAATATGTAAAAGCTCCCGATTTCCCTACAGGCGGATATATATATGGTATAAGCGGAGTGCGTGATGCTTACGAAACCGGACGTGGCAGAGTGGTGATGCGTGCTAAGGCTGAGATCGAAACTCATACTACTCATGACAAGATCATAATCAATGAAATTCCTTATAATGTGAATAAGAAGGAATTGATTGAAAATATCGCATCTTTAGTTAATGATAAGAAGATTGATGGTATTTCGTATGTAAACGATGAATCCGACCGCGAAGGTATGCGCATCGTTATTGATGTTAAACGTGATGCAAATGCTAGTGTCGTATTGAATAAACTATTCAAAATGACAGCTTTGCAAACCTCGTTTGGCGTAAATAATATCGCTTTGGTTCATGGACGTCCCAAGATGTTGAATCTGAAAGACTTAATCAGATATTTCGTAGAACATCGCCATGATGTGGTAATTCGCCGTACTCAGTATGATTTGCGGAAGGCACAGGAACGTGCTCATATTCTTGAAGGATTGATTATAGCTTCTGATAATATTGATGAAGTTATCCGTATTATTCGTGCTGCAAAGACTCCTAATGATGCCATAGCAGGTTTAATAGAACGTTTTAATCTGAGTGAAATTCAGGCACGTGCTATTGTAGAAATGCGTTTGCGACAATTGACAGGTCTGATGCAGGACCAGCTTCACGCAGAGTATGAAGAGGTCATGAAACAGATTGCTTATTATGAAGAAATTCTTTCGAATGACGAACTTTGTAAAAAAGTAATCAAAGATGAATTGATAGAGGTAAAAGATAAATACGGAGATGCCCGTCGTTCTGAAATAGTATATTCTTCAGAAGAATTTAATCCAGAAGATTTTTATGCTGATGATCAAATGGTTATCACTATCTCTCACATGGGATATATCAAACGTACTCCTCTTTCAGAATTCCGTGCCCAAAACAGGGGTGGAGTAGGATCAAAGGGAAGTGAGACCCGTGATGAAGACTTTGTAGAGCACATTTATCCGGCTACAATGCACAATACTATGATGTTCTTTACTCAAAAAGGTAAGTGCTATTGGTTGAAAGTTTACGAAATTCCCGAAGGAACTAAAAATGCCAAAGGACGTGCTATTCAGAATTTGCTGAATATTGATTCTGATGATGTCGTTACAGCGTATTTACGTGTGAAAAATCTTAATGATACTGAGTTTATCAATAGTCATTATGTACTGTTCTGTACAAAGAATGGTGTCATTAAAAAAACTTTGCTGGAACAATACTCACGTCCTCGCCAAAATGGTGTTAATGCGATAACAATTCGTGAGGATGACAAAGTGATTGAAGTTCGCATGACTAATGGTGATAATGAAATCATTATTGCTAACCGTAATGGCCGTGCAATTCGTTTCCATGAAAATACAGTTCGTGTTATGGGACGTACGGCTACGGGGGTACGTGGTATGACTTTGGATGAAGATGGCGGTGATGAAGTTATCGGTATGGTTTGTATAAAAGACACTGAAACGGAGTCAATTATGGTGGTTTCAGAACAAGGATATGGTAAACGTTCTGATATCGAAGATTATCGTAAGACTAATCGTGGCGGTAAGGGTGTAAAAACGTTGAATATTACAGATAAAACAGGTAAGTTAGTGGCCATCAAGTCTGTTACCGATGAGAATGACTTGATGATTATTAATAAATCTGGCATTACAATTCGTTTGAAAGTTGCTGAGGTCCGCATTATGGGACGTGCAACTCAAGGCGTACGATTGATAAATCTGGAGAAACGTAATGACCAAATTGGTTCTGTATGTAAGGTGACATCTGAAGAAGAAGAGGTTACGGATGAAAATTTAAATGCAGATCCTGAAAATACAGCTGAAGAAAAGGGTGGTAATATCACTAATTCAGATTTAACTACCGGAGCAAATAGTGAAGAATAAAATAAATTGTATTATTAAATCCACAAAATCATGAGAAAAGTATTATTTACAGTGGCTTTATTGTTAACAACTTGCTTTGTGTCTGCACAAGTAAGTGTTGTTAAGGAGGCTAAATCCTTGAAAAGCAAACCTGAAGAAGCTGCAAAAGCTATCGAACCGGCTTTAACTAATCCTGAGACTGCTAATGATCCGGAAACATGGAAATTAGCCGGAGATTTTCAGAAAGCAATTTATGATGAAGAGAACATGAAACTTTATTTACCTGGAGGTCAAGCTGATACAACTAAGCTTTATAACAGTTTAGCTAAGATGTATGATTTCTACTTGAAATGCGATGAAATAGAGCAAGCTAAGGTTCAAAGTGGTGAATTAAAGAAACTGAAATTCAGAAAGAAGAATGCAGATGCTTTGAAGGCTTTACGTTTGAATTTGATTAATGGTGGTGGCGATGCTTACAATAAAGGAGATTATGCTGACGCTTTAAAGTATTTTGGATTGTTTGTTGATGTAGTAAACGAACCTATGTTTGCTGATGATGCAGCATTGAAGGCTGATACATTGAATGCATTATATGCTTGCTATGCGACTTTAGCTGCTAATATGCTGAAAGATAATCAAGCTGTCATCAAATATGGTAACATTGGTAAGAATCATAAAGAGGAAGGTTATAGAGCGTTGATGTGCTTGGCTGAAACATATGCTCAGAAAGAAGGTGGTGACTCAGCCAAATGGCTTGAAGTAATCAAAGAAGGTACTGAATTGTTCCCTAAGCAAGAATATTTTGTAGGTAATATTATGGATTATTACATTCAAAAAGGTATGGTTGATGAAGGTCTGGCTCAAATCAACAAACTGCTTGCTACTAGCGAAACTCCGTACTATCTTTATGTAAAAGGTATCTTATTGTATGAAAAAAAGCAATATGATGATGCAATTGTTACATTTAACAAGATTATTTCGAATAATGGAGATTTAGTTGCTGAAGCATATTCAAAGATTGGTGATTGTTATTTCTTCCCAGCTCAGATTATTGTTGAGGAAAATGCAAAATTAGCTATTGATGATCCTAAATACAATGAAAACGAAAGTAAGATTAAAGAGTTGTATGAAAAAGCTAAACCATATTATGAAAAGGCAAAAGAATTAAAGCCTGACAATAAAGCTTTGTGGGGAAATTATTTGCTGAATATCTATTGGAAGTTAAATAGAGCTGAATATGATTCTTTGGAAAAAGAATTGGGATATTAATACAACAACAACTTTGAAATAATAAAAGGGCTGGAATCATTAGATTAGATTTCAGCCCTTTTATTATTTCAAAGAAAGCCCCAATCTACTTGTAGATTATCGCTTATAAATACAGGTATAATCAGTATTATGTTTAATTATAAACAAAGATAATCATTCTCATTCTTCATGTTATCAGTTCAAAGGACACAAATACCGCTAATTTACCTGTGCCCTTCGACTAATCTCTTATTTTATTACTAATATAGGTGTATCAGCATGGAATATCATTTTTCTTGCTATGCTAGGATTAAACAATCTGGCAAATATATTTCGTTTATAGTTTGTGATACAAATCACGTCTATATTTTCTTCTTTTACATATTTGTCCAAATTACTTAATATGTTATCTTCTTTCACGACATTATAATGTAATTCCAGTTGAGAGTATTGTTCTTGGAAGTAATCTTTAATACCTGCTAGTTTAATTTCATTCCATGCATCATTATCTGTACTCAAATGAACGAAGGAAACAGCAAAATGGAACGATTTAAAAGCATTTATCAAGGAGTCAAAAGCTATTAGATCTCTTTGGTCGAAATTGGTCACAAAGGCCACCTTTTTAATATCATTGAATGTCTTTAATGCTGTATGTTCTGGAATAGCATATACAAAGGATTTGCTTCTTTCTATAACTTCGGCCGTAACGCTGCCAATCAAGTCTATATCTTTTTGACTTCTTCCTCTCGTTCCCATTATAATTATCTGAGGATTATGCTCTTTAGCATATCGTAAGATTTCTTCTTCTGGAATGCCGTCACGTAAAATACAAGTATATTTTACATTAGGAAACTCTCCTGATTCAACTTTCTTTTTGATTGTTTCGGAAAGTTTGTTCAACTCTTTGTGCACTGTTTCTATCATACTTTTTACAGACTCTTCTCTTTCAATCTGGAAATTGAAATTATCAGTTCCGTAAGGAATCGTAGGCACATAAATAGGACTAAAATAAGCATGTAGAAGCACAACTTCTGAATTAATAGTATGAGCAAAAGAGAAACCAAATTGACAGGCTTTGAGAGAATAGTCTGAAAAGTCTACAGGGATAAGTACTTTTCTTTTCTCTTTGTTTTTTTCTGAGGAACTCTCCTTCCCTTTGACTATATCTTCTGAAAGCCATGCAGAACTTTCTATAATCTGCAAAGCGTGTGGCAGATCGCTTTCTTTAATTCTTAATCTTACCCCAGAAGATATGACAGGCTGAATAAGATTCACATTATGAATGTACGCTTCAATTCCCTCATTCTCAAGTACATTCTTTAAAATCTGAGCTTTAGCATAAGTGAGGATTGCCAAGGTTACCAATTTATCTTCCATAATTCTATATTTTAAGTGATTTTCAAGTTAAACAAAAAATCCCAATTGAATGTTGCATTCAACCGGGATTTTATATTACGCTTCTTGCGTTATTTTTTCTTCAGTTTCTCTCAATATTTGAAGGGCTTTTTCAAGAACAGTTGTATCGTCTAGCATTACTAGTCCACCATCTGGTCCCGGTTCCAAATGAATTCCAACACTTTTACCATTCTTGAAATTGTGTCCACCAAAAAAGTTACGTACAGTTTCTACGGTCATATTGAGTTCATCTGCGATTCTGTGTATGCTTCCACTAGGTAATGAATCTTTGATTCTGCGCAGTTCATTAAATGTTATTGTTCTCATAATGTATTAAATTTAGTTATAAAAGTGAATTTCTTAAATCATGGTATAAACTTAGTCAAAAAAATGCATAAAACAAATATTTTCATGCTATTTTTGTCTACATGTAAATTTGTAGTAGTTAATTTGTCAATTACAGATTGAGTGTATGAGTCACAATTATACCTGCAATAATGATGAAAAAGTAAGTAGAAAGAAGAATTACGTAAAATAAATTAATATCACTAATTAAATAACCGCTAGCAGTATATTGATTAGAGATACAACGTGGTTTATAAAAGAATTTTTTTTGAATGAACTTATAAAGAAGATAAATCAAATACCCTGTGAGGCAACCCTCTATAGTACCAAAAAGAATATCTCCTGGATAATGCACTCCTAAATATATCCTAGAATAGGAATTGAGCATTGCCCAAAAAAGAAGCATAAAAGTAAGAGATTTCCTTTTAATTAATAAAGATAAAAATACAGAAATAGCAAATGTGTTGGCAGCATGACTGGATATAAAACCAAATCGCCCTCCTCTATATCCGTTTACAATATCAACCATATACATAATATTGGGATCTTGTGTTGGGCGGAAACGTGCAAAAAATGGTTTACAGAAACCGGAAGCTATTTGATCTGCCAAAGTTATGACCAAGGCGATCATAACAATAGTCAATAATGCTTCTTGGATCTTATTGTTTTTAATGATGATATATAACAGCATAGCAGCCACAGGTACCCATACAATCGTACTGGTCGCTACCCACATGAATCCGTCCCAAAACAAAGATTGGCTTCCGTTCATATTCAGTAGTAATTCTTGATCTGCTGCTATGTACTGTTGTATATCCATTGATTGACTATGTTTTAAATGATTTCAATAACACTGGTAGGTACCCATCCCACATTACCGTCTTCCAATTTAATTTCTTTCCACTCCTTCATGGTATTATCTTTAATCATCACTTTCCTGCCTTCATGAAGAATAAATAAGTCTGTGCCACTTTGGTTGGGAGTACTTTTGACTGTAACACTAGGAGCCATTATAATAGCGTTATCATGATTAATTAACTCATTTTTTTGTTCTGAGGCAAATATATTTGCTAAAATAGTCACTAAAAAGAAAAAGATTGCTGAAATAAATCCTACTTTCTTCAGAACTACTTGTTTCCCAAAAACAAATAAAGATAATGCCAATATCATCAGTATAAACATGATAATACCTGTATATGCCCATGCCTTTTCACTCATTGTGTTAATAAGTGATTGAGTCCAAGTAATGAAAAACATTTCACTAGGAGGAGTCACCTTATCTATTGTTTTGCCTCTAGCCAGTTCTAAGTTGAAACGAATATCACTGTTTCCCGGACTTAACAACAAGGCGCGTTCATAATTGAGGACAGCTTTGGCTATGTTATCCATTTTATAATAACTGTTGCCCAAATTATAATAAATATCGGAAGATTCTCCCTTGTTTTTTAATATACTCTCATATATCTCTACGGCAGTTGCAAAATCGTTCCTTATGTATGCACTATCAGCTTCTGTTTTTGTTAGAAGATCTTGTATGGCAGCATCTTGTGGCATTTCGACTTGAACAGCAACCTGTGCAGTATCAGAGCCATTCTGTGCGTAAGCTGTGATGAAACCTGTCAGGAATATCAAAATGAAATATATTTTCTTCATTGTTATAATCTCCTTTGATTTAGTGTTTTATACTATTCTCCATTTTACTGATGACTTCAACAGCTGAAGAATATACTTTATCCATAGCTTCATTCTGGTTACCCGGAGCATAACGGGCAAACTCACATTCATTTAATGTTCCGATGAAGTCCTTTATCAGTTCGGGAGCGACTCCATATTTGGTCAATTCGTCTTCGATATTATCTTTAGACAATTGAGAAACCGGAATATTCAACTTATCACTGATGTATCCCCAAAGTGCTTTCAACACTTCATCATAGAATGCTTCTTGTTTGTTTTCAGTTAATAATTTACCTGCATTTTTCATACGCTTAGTAGCCACCTTATTCGCTTTTTTAGTACGAACTTTGGCTACATTTGCATTTTCAAGAGCTTTCTTACGATAGACAATTACGAAAACAATGAAGAGAATCAATGGAATGATATACCATAAATAGTATGCTACTGAACCGAAAAAGAAATCTCCCTTACGAGTCAGATTCGTTTCCCCCATTTTGATGTAGCGAATGTCTTGCCCCAATACTTTCAAATCTTCCTTGTTTGTGAAGTCTGCAATTACTTGATCTGCATTTCCAGCACCTTTTTCTACTTTTAGATTATAAACCTCTGTTTTTATTGTTTTATAACTATTGCTTTTTAAGTCAAAATAGGAGAATTCGACAGGCGGAATAGTGAAATTACCGGCATGCCTTGGAATTGCTAAATATTCTATCACCTTATTGCCTGACAAACCTTCACGAGTTAATGTAAATTTATTGTCAATCTTCGGATCGTATACTTCAAAGTCCTTGGGAAAAGCTACTTCCGGAGTATTAACCAACTTCAAGTTACCTGTACCAGATATGATTAGCTTTATGGTTACAGCATCATTAGTCTTCAGTTCTTTTGTACTGATAGACGAACTGATAGTAAACTCCCCTACTCCTCCGGAGAAATCAGCTGGTTTGCCATTGGGCAATGCTTTCACGTTGATGGCCAATTTAGGGGTAACAATGTTTTTCTTTACTTCTACATAGTTGCTTCCCCCATTAAAGAAAGCATCAAAAGGATCATCTGAGGCAACCTGTTGAGCTATAACGCCTTCAAAGGTAATAGCCGGAATTTCTATTTTTCCTGATTGCTGGGGGAAAAGAACATATTGACTCCAGACGGTGGTATTATAGTTCCTTCCGTTATAATGTTCCAGTGAGAATTTCTTTTGTTGAGGAAGTTCCACTTCTTGTACGTAAATGTTGGTTAGTTTAGGCATGTCACCACGCAGTTGGCGTAAGTTTACCAAAGTATAGACCTTGTATGTCAACAAGATGGCTTCTTGTTCATAAACAGTTGTCTTACTTGCTGTTGCGGTAATAAACAAATCTTGATTGGTTATTTTACTTCCAGCAGCCTGACTACGTGAAGAAGCCCTTCCACCACTAATGTTTCCACCGCCAACACCATTCGCTTGATCAGGCGGTAGAACTTTGATTTGTACGGAATTTGAAGTTTTGCTTTGCCCATCTGCCACAATAGTAGCACCAGGAATGGTGTAAGTTCCTTCTTTATCAGCCATCAAAATATAAGTAAAAGTAATGGAGCTGGTAGAGGTAACATTGCCATTTATAATCTGTGTACTACTCTGTTGTGAGCGGCTTGGTCCCATTAAGACATCGAACCCCTTGATGTTAGGTGCACGAAAATCTCTGACTTTCTGAGTGTTGACCGTATAAGTCAACCGGAACTGATCCCCACTTACTACTACATCTGGCGCAGAAGCGGTAAACGTCACATTTCCGTCTGCCCATGCTCCGAGTACCGATGTTATTAATATGAATAAGAGAATTACTTTCCTCATTGCTATCTAATTATTTTTTTATTTGCCAAAATTAAGAAATTACCAGTCTTTATCCAACTTCTTTCCTTGAATTTGCAGTTGTTTTTTAACTTTGTCCTGCACATTCTTCTCGTCCTGCATCACAGCGTTCAACAATTGCTGGGCATTTTCTTTAGACATTTCGTCCTTGTTCTGCTGCTGTTGCTGCTGATTCTGGTTTTGTTGGTCTTTCTTATCCTGTTCTTGCTGATCTTTGTTCTGATCCTTTTTGTCGTCCTTCTGATCTTGTTTTTGATCTTGATTCTGATCCTGGTTCTGGTCTTGATTTTGTTGCTGGTCTTTCAGCAGCTTTTGCGCCAAAGCCAAGTTATAACGAGTTTCATCATCTTTCGGATTGTTCCGCAGAGACTCCTTATAGGCCTCTATACACTGCGGATATTGCTTGGACGACTGAAGGATAACTCCCATGTTATGATAAATCTGTGCCAGTTTATCCTTGTCCTTCTCTACCTTCGAAGCAGATTCAAACTGTTCCATCGCTTCCTTTGCTTTTTGCTGCATCAGGAGCGAGTTTCCCAGATTGAACATGGCATCTGTCGATTTCGGGTCCATTTCCAATGCTTTACGATAGTCTACCTCCGCTTTGATAAACAAACTGTCGTTATACAGCTTGTTTCCGCTGCGCAGATAATCTCTTTCTGTCTTCTGGGCAAAAGCACTGCCTGCCGCTAGCAAGAACAACAGAGTGATATAGGTTTTCTGTAACATAAGCATTCCTTATTTAAATAGTCTGACATTTTTGAAAAGCGGATTTTTCCGTTCCAAAATAAGCATTTCTACCACTAGCAGGATAAGCACCAGCCATGCCAAAGCCTGGAACTGTTCATCAAATTCAGTATAAACCTGACTTTCGACATCGGCTTTTGACAGTTTGGCAATCTCGTTGTTCAATACCTTCTCGGCAGAGTTAGTATTGTCCACGCGGATATACATTCCGTTACCTGCCTTGGCTATTTCCTGACACATCTGCTCATTCAAGCGGGTGACGATAACATTTCCATCCTTATCGCGGCGGAAATTATTGCTGCCGTCTTCTGCCGGAATAGGAGAACCATCCGGCGAACCTACTCCCAGCACAAATACCTGCATACCTTTTTCGGCCGCTTCTTTGGCTGCTTCTACCGCCCCACCCTCATGATTCTCACCATCGGTGATGACGATAATGGCGCGTCCCACTCCTTCTTGCGGAGTAAAACTCTTCATGGCCAGACGGATGGCTGCACCGATATCAGTACCCTGTGTGGTTATCAATGACGGATTAATGGTTTCCAGGAACATTTTGGCGGAAACATAATCGCTTGTGATGGGCAATTGCGTGAAAGCATCACCTGCAAAAACAATTAATCCCACTTTATCATTATTGAATGTATCTACCAGTCTGGAAATCAATTTCTTTGATTTGTCCAAACGGCTGGGGGTTACGTCTTCTGCCAGCATAGAGTTTGAAATATCCAAGGCAATGACAGCTTCCACCCCACTTCGCTTCACCGTTTCCATCTTTGAGCCGAACTGTGGACGGGCCAACATCAGTATAACCAATGTCAACGCAGCAAAAGTCAGCCAAAACTTGATGTCAGGGCGATACTTGGAGATAGTCGGCATGAGCCCTTTCAGCAATGCCGGATCACCATATTTGCGGATATTCTGACGGCGGTGGTAATTGGAGTACAAATACAGCGCCACCAGAAACGGCAACAGGATGAGCAAATATAAAAAGTTCGGGTCTGCAAATCGAAACATGACTTTCTTGTTTTAAGGTATTTTCTTTAATACTGAGTTGCGCAACAAGAGTTCGAGCAAGATGCAGAAGAAAGCAACCCAGGCGAATACCTGATATTCTTCTTCGCGTTTGCTGAATTCCTTCACGTTCAACTTTGTTTTCTCCAGTTTGTCAATCTCCTGATAGACTTCCTTCAACTTGGAATTGCTGGTGGCACGAAAATAATTTCCGTTCGTCGTACCTGCAATCTCGGTCAAAGTCTTTTCGTCTATCTCAACAGGGACATTCACATATTGCGTTCCCGCATAGGTCTGCATCGGATAAGGGGCAGTTCCGTTTGTACCGACACCGATGGTGTAGATTCTGATACCGAACTGTTTAGCTATCTCGGCAGCCGTCAGCGGAGAAATATCTCCACGGTTGTTGCTACCATCTGTCAGCAGAATAATCACTTTCGATTTCGCCTTGCTGTCCTTCAGACGGGTCACCGCATTGGCAATGCCCATACCGATGGCAGTACCATCTTCAATCAGTCCGCGCTGGGCGATATCGCCTTTGATGCTGTTGAACAGATTCAGCAGCACCCCGTGATCTACCGTCAACGGACATTGGGTGAAGCTTTCACCGGCAAAGATGGTCAGACCGATATTATCATTGGGGCGGCCGTTGATAAACTCGGAGGCTACTTGTTTGGCAGCTTCCAGTCGGTTGGGTTTCAAGTCTTCGGCCAACATACTGGTAGAAACGTCCACTGCCAGCATGATGTCGATTCCTTCTATTTCGGTATTCTGCCAGTTGTCTGTGGTTTGAGGGCGTGCCAGGATCAGAATTACCATGATGATGGCCACTGTGCGGAGTACGAACGGGGCATGCAGCAAGTAAATCTTCCAGCTTTTGGGTGCCTTCATGTACATGCGTGTGGTAGAAACCTGGAGCGTAGGCTCGGTTTTCTTCCGCTTCATGACGTACCATACTATATAAGGTATGAGCAGAACCAGCAGGAATAGATATTCAATATTTGCAAAAATCATTGTTTCTAGTATTTATTTGTTAAAACCAGAGGTTGTATATACCACTCAGCACCTTGTACAGAATTACCACAATGGCAATAACAATGACGCCGATGCTGCCCAGCAGAATCACTCTTCCCTGTTTGCTGCGCTTTTCCTCTACAGTGATTTCCGTAGGTTCGGGCTTTGCATTCGGGTCCGGTTCCACTTTCGTATGGTTGATAAAATCTACTGCGTTTACCAGGTTCATATCGTTTTCATTCATCAAAGGAGAATGCTTGGCGAATTTCACCAGGTCGGCAGTCTGGAACAAATACATCAAATCCTTGATAGATTCTTTGTCGTTGATTTCCTGTAGTTTATCAATAATTTCGGATGAAGTCATCTCCATGGCATTAAAACCGAATCGTTCTTCCATATAGGTGCGGAGTACATCCGTCAACTCAGTATAATAGGCCTTCGGATCGGCTGTACGCAAGGTTTTGTCTCCTTTGATACGCTCTATTTCCTTCAGCGCCTGCTGGTGTGGCGGCAACTTCGGTTCAATCTTGATCTTCTTGATGATAGGCTTGTTATCCTTGTAGCGTACAAACAGATAGTAAGCCAGTCCGCCCAAAGCAAGCATCAGCAAGGTAAGCCATACGATGGCCGATACATCATCCCAGGTGATAGGTACTTCGCGAACGGTTTTCGGTCCGAAGAACTGTTCGGGATGCAGCGTGTCCACCGGAATGGAATATACTTTTACGGCCAGCGCTTTGGACCGGTAAGGCTCTCCGTTTACCATTATCTCGAATGGAGGAAGATAGTAAAGTGCAGAGTCAAAAGAAGTTATCGTATATTCCTGTTTTATCAGCATGCGTTTTCCATCGTTCAGCATTTGGGTATCGGGCTTGGCTATATCCAATATCTCCACTCCCTTTACCAGCGTATCACGCAGGAATGGGAGTTGCAGTTTCTGCTTGGCATCCATGCTGATTTCCAGTTTCACCTTGGCCTGTTCCCCAATGAGAAGTTGCAGCGAGTCGATACTGGCATCTACCGTAACCTGCTGTGCCTGTGCTTGTCCGGCTGACATCAGCATGGCTGCACAAACTCCTACTTTCAAGAACTTTTTGCTAGTATTCAGTATATTCATGTCCTTTAATTTCGTTTAGCAAATAAGTTAAGCAACGATTTCACGTAATCCTGGTCGGTGCGGATGGATACAGAGTCCACATTACTTTTGGTAAATGTTTCATTCAGCACTCCCTGGCGTTGTTTCCACCAGTCATTGTGTGCGCGGCGCAAGGCTCGTGACGAGGTGTCAATCCATTGTTCGTGGCCGGTTTCAGCATCGCGCACTTTCATCAATCCCACATCGGGCAAGTCGGCCATACGGCGGTCATATACCTGAATGGCAACGATATCATGTTTCCGGTTGGCAATGGTCAATGCGTTACGGAAGTCGTTTTCGTCTATAAAGTCGCTCATCATAAAGGTGGTGCAGCGTTTTTTGATTACGTTGGTCAGATATTCCACAGCCATCTTTATGTCCGTACGCTTGCTTTCGGGCTTGAAATCAAGCAGTTCGCGGATGATATAAAGAATATGTTTACGTCCTTTCTTGGGCGGGATGAATTTCTCAATCCGGTCTGAAAAGAAAATAACTCCGATTTTATCGTTGTTCTGAATGGCCGAGAATGCCAATGTAGCGGCAATCTCGGTCACCATATCCTTCTTCAACTGCCTCACCGTACCGAAATCCAAGCTGTTCGAAACATCAATCAAGAGCATAACCGTCAACTCACGCTCTTCTTCAAACACCTTGACAAAGGGTTTGTTGTAGCGGGCGGTTACGTTCCAGTCGATATCACGGACATCGTCACCATACTGATATTCACGTACTTCCGAGAATGACATACCTTTGCCTTTGAATGCAGAGTGATACTGTCCGGCAAAGATATTGTTCGAAAGTCCGCGTGTCTTGATTTCAATCTGGCGAACCCGTTTTAATAAATCACTTGTTTCCATACTATACTGTTCGTACTATGTTGTTTATTCTTTCATAGGTACAGGTTTCCTGTTTCTTATATGATGAGAAAAATATCTTGTACCAATATGTTTGGTTCCCCCCCGACTATAGCGATACTCCGCACGATTATAAGAGTATTCTTCACAACTATAAGCTGTGTTCCCCATAATCGCGGGAGCCCCAATTTCTATCATTGTCCCCCAGCTTCTTAGCCTGTTTATACTCTCACTTACTATATTTGCTTAAACTTCCGCCTTCAATATATTGGCAGAATTCAATATGTTCTTATAGAGAGAACGAGGGAATGATTGCAGTTTCCGCTTTTGATCAAGGCACTTCCACTTTATTCAAAATTTTGCTTACAATTTCATCAGAAGACATATTCATGGCCTCTGCTTCGTAAGTCAAGCCGATACGGTGGCGAAGCACATCGTGAGCAACCGCACGAACGTCTTCGGGAATTACGTAGCCACGACGCTTAATGAACGCATAACTGCGTGCGGCTAATGCCAGATTAATAGATGCACGCGGTGAGCCACCGAAACCAATCATGTCTTTCAGTTCCTTCAAATCATATTTTTCAGGGAAACGGGTGGCAAATACGATATCAGCGATGTACTGCTCTATCTTTTCATCCAGATAAACCTGGCGTACCACTTTGCGGGCCTCCATAATATCTGTTGCTTTCAAGATGGGGCGGACTTCGATTTTTTCTCCGGTGATATTCTGGCGGATGATTTTCTTTTCCTCTTCCAATTTCGGGTAGTCGATAATAACTTTCAGCATAAAACGGTCTACCTGGGCTTCGGGCAGCGGATAAGTGCCTTCCTGTTCAATCGGGTTCTGGGTAGCCATTACCAGAAAAGGTTCGGGCAACATAAAGGTTTCTTTGCTCAGTGTGACCTGACGTTCCTGCATGGCTTCCAGCAAAGCACTCTGTACTTTAGCCGGAGCACGGTTTATTTCATCGGCCAATACGAAGTTTGCAAAAATCGGGCCTTTCTTTGCTATGAATTGTTCGTCTTTCTGACTATAAATCATGGTACCGATAACGTCGGCGGGCAGCAGGTCAGGAGTAAACTGAATTCGGCTGTACTTGGCATCAATCAAAGATGCAAGCGTTTTGATTGCCAGAGTCTTTGCCAGACCTGGGACACCTTCCAACAGGATATGACCATCGGACAGTAAACCGATAAGTAATGATTCTACCAAATGTTTCTGACCTACAATAACCTGGTCCATACCAGTCATTAAGTTGGTTACGAACGCACTTTGTCTTTCAATTCGTTCGTTTAGTTCGCGAATGTCAATTGCTTCAGCCATAATTTTGTTTATTTAGTTGTTTCTTTATTGATCTAATAACGAGCTTATAAATAGCCTTGTTCATTTAACGCAGCCAAAATTACGGTAATTAATTAACAGCGGCAACTAATTTTTATTAAAAAAGTAAAGTACATCTCTACTTTTTAAAGGTTATTGGGCTAAAGAATTTTAAAATATAAAGATGAGGTTGGCAGCGTGCGAATATCAGCTGAACGCGCTTTTTATTGCTTTTAGTATTTTGTCCGCTTTCTTTGTGTTGAAAAGCAGACAAAATATGAAATTTTATTTTTTAGGAGTTAATTCCGGAATACGCAGAGTAGTCCCTATGGGTACTTTGTCGGCATCTTTAATGATGTCTTTATTATGTTTCACGATATAAGGCCATAGTTTTTTTGTACCATAGAATTTCACTGCCAATTTTACCAAGCTCTCCCCTTCTTGCAATGTGTAATTGGTTTTAGTTCCTGTTATATCATATTCTACGGTGTCAGCTAAAGTTTCTTTTGCAACATTTTTAATTGTTGTGTTATCGGAACTCTTTATCGTTGTTACAGGAACATCCTGTTGTGACTGACTTATGGTTTCTTTTCCAGAGATATTCGTCAATGTGTTTGTGGTATCTTTGCCTTGCATCAATGAGTCATTAACCGGAATTGCAGGAATATCCTCTTCCAATTGCTTTGGAGTATTTTTTATTGCAGCCGGTGATTGTAAATCTGGATTCTTGTCTGATTGCAAATACCAATATATGCCACCCGCAGTGCAAACAACCAAAATGATAACAAGAATAATTCTCCAAGGAGTTTTGTTCTTTTTCTCTCCTGAAGTTTCTTGTACTTCTGTAGTCTTCTCTATTTTCTTTTCTTCTTCAAGATCAGAAGGAACAGGAGTTATTACTGTATTTTCTGATGGGGGCACCTTTTTTGACACTATTGCTTCTGAGGCTTCGGCTTCACAAGTTTCACGAGCAGCCAGTATGGCTACATCGGCAATAGTCATAATTTTTTCTTGAGGAGTGTCTGTTATTTCGTTTTTTTCTGTTGTTTCCACCAAAGGAGAAACCGTTTGGGGGACAGTCGTTTCAACAACAACTTCCTTTTCTGCTTCAGTAACAATCTTTTCCGAAACTATCTCCGGTTTCAAGATTCGTACCTCCTCCTCTGCTATTTCAACAGAAGATGCGGGTTCTTCAATAACTGTTTCTTTAATAGCTGGAATAGCATCTGCAGTGGTGATGAGGTTCTTATTTGGTGAATCTTCTGCCTTTTCAATTTCTACGGATTCAACCTCTTCTGTTACAACAGTTTGTTCAGACATGTTTTCATCAAATATATCTCCCTCCTCTCCTTCTATTTCAGTCTCGGTGTCTTCCAATTTAGTGCATTCATTCAATATAACCGTTTCAAAATGAGCGAATGGTTTATTTATTAAATCTTTCATGCTGGAATCCGGGGTAAAAGAGATTTTAGTATGTCCCTGTATCTCAATCCGTTCTCCCGTATTTACGTTTACGCTTTCACGGCTCTCTACCTCTGTGAGTTTAAACGTACCTAGTCCTTTTACCTTTACATACTTTTCAGTAGCTAGAGCTTCCTCTATTAACTCAAACATACCTTTGACAAAGATTTCAGCATCTTTTTTAGTCATGCTGTGTTTCTCGGCCAAAAGTTCGATGATATCTTGTATGGTTACTTTCTCGCTCATGATAATATATCAAAGACTATTATTTAAATTTTTCTTTTAAGGTTACACTAGGTTTGTAAGTCAGCACCAATTTTGGGGGGATCAGCATACGTTGCTGGGTAGCCGGATTAATAGAAATTCTTTCCAACTTTTTCTTAACCTCAAACGTGCCAAACCCTTGGATTGCAATGTTGTTGCCATCTTGCAATTCCTGGGCCATAACGCCAATGATTGAGGATACTAATTGTGATGTATCTTTATTCGTATATCCCAGTTTACGTGCTAATTCAGATATAAATTCTTTGTTATTCAAGGCTTAAAATGTTAATTGAGGTGCTATATTAGTAAAAAAACAAACATTATCCAAACTTTATATGGAAAAAAGCTTATAAAATGCTGGCGTATAGATCGAAATCATCAGCATTTGTAATTTTCACTTTATAGAATTCACCTATTTTTAAGAACTCGTCATCAGCTTTTATCAAGACTTCAGGATCTACCTCAGGAGAGTCAAACTGAGTTCTGCCTATGTAGTAGTCTCCTTCCTTTCGGTCTATAATAACTTTGAATTCTTTGCCTATTTTCGTTTGGTTCAATTCACCTGCTATTTCTTGCTGAAGCGCCATTAATTCATCCAGACGTTGTTGTTTCACCTCATGAGGAATGGAATCTTCGTATTCTTTTGCTGCAAATGTACCTTCTTCTTCCGAGTAGGCAAAGGCTCCCATCCGATCAAATCGTACTTTTTTGACGAATTCTTTTAATTCTTCAAAATCTTCTTCTGTTTCACCGGGATGTCCTACCATTAATGTTGTACGTAAATGGATACCAGGTACTTCCCGACGGAATCTTTCGATTAATCCGTAAGTTTCCGCCTTACTTACGTATCGGCGCATCTTATCCAGCATATTGTCGCTGATGTGTTGCAGGGCGATATCCATATATTTGCATACATTATCGTGCTCGCGCATCACACGGAATAAATCTTCCGGAAAATGAGCCGGATATGCATAGTGCAAACGTATCCATTCTACTCCGGGAACATTAGCGATTCTTTCGATGAGTTCGGGCAATTTTTGACTTTTATATATATCCACACCGTAATAAGTCAATTCCTGAGCAATAATTTGGAATTCCTTTACCCCTTCGGACACAAGCAGTTTCACTTCGTCAATAATCTCCTCCATCGGACGTGAGATGTGGCGTCCTGTAATAATAGGAATAGCACAATAAGAGCATTTACGGTCACAGCCTTCTGATATTTTCAGATAAGCATAGTGATGAGGAGTGGTTAATGTCCGTTCAATGGCAAATTCCGACTTGTATGCCTTGCCTAAATCTGTTAGTAACTCGTTCCAGTTAAATTTGCCGTAGAATTTATCTACTTGAGGAATTTCTAAAGCCAATTCTTTTAGATATCTCTCTGAAAGACAGCCCATCACATATAGTTTCTTGAGCTTTCCTTCCTCTTTGGCCTGACAAAATTCCAATATCATATTGATCGATTCCTCTTTGGCATCACCGATAAAACCACACGTATTGATAACCGCAATCTCTCCTTGCGGTTTATCGGAATCATGAGTTACTTTATAACCGTTTGCTTCCAGCTGACGCATCAGCTTTTCTGAATCCACTAAGTTCTTGGAACACCCTAAGGTGATGATATCTATTGTGTTACGTTTCATTTATTATTCAGTCTCTCCAAATAGTGAGTCTACAAATTCTTTTTTACGGAATACCTGCATATCTTCGATGCCTTCGCCCAGTCCAATATATTTTACAGGAATCTTGAACTGATCCGAAATGCCAATTACAACACCTCCCTTGGCTGTTCCGTCCAGTTTGGTAATAGCCATAGCGGTAACTTCTGTAGCCAAAGTAAACTGTTTGGCTTGTTCAAATGCATTTTGACCAGTAGAACCGTCCAAAACCAGCAATACTTCGTGAGGCGCGTCAGGGACAACTTTCTTCATCACATTCTTGATTTTAGTAAGCTCGTTCATCAAACCTACTTTATTGTGAAGACGGCCTGCGGTATCAATGATTACCACATCTGCATTATTGGCAACGGCGGAGCTTAGAGTGTCAAAAGCTACAGATGCGGGGTCTGATCCCATTTTCTGTTTGATAACAGGTACTCCCACTCTTTCTCCCCAAATATCCAATTGTTCTACGGCTGCAGCACGGAATGTATCAGCCGCACCCAAATAGACGGATTTACCTGCCTTCTTGAATTGATATGCCAATTTACCAATGGTTGTAGTTTTACCCACACCGTTTACCCCTACCACCATGATAACGTATGGCTTCTTACCTTCCGGAACCGTAAAATCATCCGAATCCACCGTGTTATTTTCGGTCAATAACGCCGCTATCTCTTCACGGAGAATTTTGTTCAGTTCCTGAGTGTTCACATATTTATCTTTGGCAACTCTTTCTTCAATGCGTTTAATAATATTCAGAGTTGTTTCAACGCCTACATCCGAAGTGATAAGCACTTCCTCCAGATTATCCAATACTTCATCGTCTACTTTCGATTTACCAGCTACGGCACGGGCAATCTTACTAAACACACTTTCTTTGGTTTTGGACAATCCTTTGTCTAAAGTTTCCTTCTTTTCTTTCGAGAAAAAATTAAAAAATCCCATATTGGAGTCTGATTTATCTGTTTATGCCACAAAGATATAACTAATCTCTTACACGGACAAAAAAAAGTGTCACAATGATTGGTTATAATGTATTATGATACAACATTCCGGTATAAAAAAAGTTCCTTCCATAATATATGAAAGGAACTTTCCATTAGTCTTCCGACTAAATTATTTCTTGAAAAAGTCTTGAACTTTTTCGTTAGGTACCATTTGCTCATCGAAGACGTAAGCTCCTGTTTTCGGAGATTTAACCATCTTGATAACCTTAGTATAAGAACGTCCTTCTTTACCTGTCTGAAGGGTTGCGACTGTTTTCTTTGCCATGGGTTATAATTATTTAATTTCTTTGTGAACTGTTACTCTTTTCAAAATCGGATTGTACTTCTTAAGTTCCAATCTTTCAGTGGTATTTTTTCTGTTTTTTGTTGTAATGTAACGAGAAGTTCCCGGCATACCACTATCCTTCATTTCTGTGCATTCAAGGATTACCTGTACTCTATTACCTTTAGCCTTCTTTGCCATAGTCTATCTCTCCCTTTTTAATTAACCAATAATTTTGATGCTTTTCCAATCACAATAGCCTTTGGTTACCGCTTCGTTCAGCGCTGCATCCAGGCCTTTTTTATTAATCACACGTAAGCCGTTAGCACAGATATTCAGGCTAATCCAGCAATCTTGTTCTACATAGTAGAATTTCTTAGTAAACAAGTTCACATCAAAAGTTCTTTTGGTTCTTCTCTTAGAGTGTGAAACATTGTTGCCAATCATGGCTTTCTTTCCGGTAATTTGACAAATCTTCGACATTGCTATCTTATTTTTATAGTTTTTTTCAATACTTATTTCAAACGGAGTGCAAAATAAGCACTTTTATTTGTATAAAACAAGAGTTTTTGCAAATAATTCTGCAATCACCGCTCATTTTCTTCGTTTTGGAACAACTTTCGGAGCAATTGCAGTGCATTTTGGGTTGCATTAGCTATATTTTTGTTTCTTCCTTCGTCACCTTCCAATTTCAGTGTGATCACTTTGTTTTTACATCCGGCAGCAATCCAAATAGTACCTACCGGTTTGTCGGGAGTACCTCCTGTGGGTCCTGCAATGCCTGAGGTTGCTACAGCGCAATCAGAATTCATCGATTTCATCGCCCCTTTTACCATTTCGACGACGGTTTCTTCGCTTACAGCTCCGTATGTTTCTAAGGTCTCATGATTTACCCCCAACAAATTTTCTTTTATTTCGTTGGAATAGGCGATAATTCCACCTTTAAAGAAGTGTGAACTTCCGGCGACGGCTGTAATAGCAGCCGACACACTTCCTGCCGTGCAACTCTCGGCAGTAACGAGTGTCAGGCCTTCTCTCCAAAACAAATCGTTAATCTCTTTACTTAAAAATTTACCTTCTACTGACATGTTGAAAACGGTTTTTAAATATTAAATAGTTACCCGTGAATAAGCGGGCTTGTCTATAGTGCAAAAATCATTGTCCAGATACTTGTAATAACCGGTAATTGCGATCATTGCGGCATTATCTGTAGTAAAGCTGAACTTCGGAATATAGATATTCCAGCCATATTTCCCGGCATGTTCGCGGAATGAGTTACGAAGCCCGTTATTGGCTGATACTCCTCCGGCTACTGCCACTTCATTTATTTTGAGATTTTTGGCTGCTTTTCTTAGCTTGTCCATCAAAATATTTACAATAGTCGCTTCTAATGAAGCGGCTAGGTCGTTTTTATGATGTTCGATGAAATCGGGATCTTCTTTCAACCAGTCACGCAATGAGTATAGGAAAGAAGTCTTTAATCCGCTGAAACTATAATTATAGTCCGGAATATGTGGCTTACTGAAAGTAAACGCATTTGGATTACCCTGACGTGCCAGTTTGTCAATGATAGGCCCTCCGGGATAACCTAAGCCCATTACTTTAGAACATTTGTCGATAGCTTCTCCTGCCGCATCGTCAATAGTCTGTCCCAAAACTTCCATGTCATTATAGGCCTTTACCAATATTATCTGTGAGTTTCCTCCTGACACCAGCAGACACAAGAAAGGGAATTTAGGCTGGTTGTTGTCTTCTTCCGATTCTTTAATGAAATGGGCTAACACATGGGCTTGCAGATGGTTAACATCAATCATTGGTATATTCAAAGAACGTGCGAAGCCTTTCGCAAAAGATACTCCGACCAGTAATGATCCCATCAAGCCGGGTCCTCGGGTGAATGCAACAGCGCTTAGTTGCTCCTTGGCTACTCCTGCCCTTTTTAAGGCTTCGTGCACCACCGGTACAATGTTTTGTTGATGGGCACGTGAGGCCAGTTCAGGAACCACCCCTCCGTAAGCTTCGTGAACAGCTTGGCTGGACACTACATTGGACAACAATACGCCATTCTTGATTACTGCGGCTGACGTGTCGTCACAGGAAGATTCTATACCTAATATAATTGTATCCATATTTCTATACCTTATTATATATATTAATGTGTCAGAATTTCAAGTCCGTTATCTGTCATGACAAAGGTATGCTCCCACTGTGCAGACGGTAGTTCATCTTCGGTAACTACAGTCCAGCCATCTTCCTCGTCAATGAAAACCTCCCATGTTCCCATATTGATCATTGGTTCAATCGTGAAAACCATTCCCGGAACCAATAGCATACCCGTTCCTTTTTTCCCGAAATGTTCTACATCCGGTTCTTCATGGAACTCTATCCCTACTCCGTGGCCGCAGAGATCGCGCACTACTGAGAATCCGTTTTTCTTAGCATGCTTTTCAATGGCATGTCCTATATCTCCCACAAAGCCAAATGGTCTTGCGGCTTCCATGCCTATCTCCAAACATTCTTTGGCCACTCGTACCAGCTTCTCTTTCTGAGGTGTGGTTTTCCCAATGGTAAACATACGTGATGCATCCGCGTAGTAACCGTCAAGGATGGTCGTACAATCCACATTAATTATATCTCCTTCTTCCAGAATGTCGAATTCATTAGGAATACCGTGACAGACAACCTCATTGATAGAGGTGCAGCAACTTTTTGGAAAGCCTTCATAGCCTAAGGTTGCAGGAATGCCGCCATGATCTTTCGTATATTCATAAACCAGTTTGTCTATCTCCAAGGTGCTCATGCCGGCATGGATCTCTCGTTCTACAAGGTCTAGCACTCCGGTATTAATAATACCGCTACGGCGTATTCCTTCAATTTGCTCCGATGTCTTGATCAGCTCACGTGAAGGCACCAAATGACCTCTATCTTGATAATAGAGTACCTTTTTATCTAATTCTGTGAGCTCCACACCTTTGGACACTCTCCAGTTCTTTTTATTTCTTTTCATATCAAAGGATTAATCAACTTACAAAGTTAGAGGAAATATTTGTAAAAATAGCTCGTCCGGCAATAAATATCTTCATAAAAAGAGAATTTACATGAAATTTGACAGAAACAAATGTTAAATAACTATGTCCTTTACATGAATTTTACACAGGAAAGTTTTCTTTATTCTAATAAAAAGCTATATTTACCACCTAGAAACTAACCATTCTATTATTAACCTTTTTAATTGAGCATCAAAATGGATAAACATCAGATTGGAGTAAATGCAGGAAAAGTATGGCAACTGCTGAATGACAATAAGCGGTGGAGTTATTGTGATTTAAAAATAGCATCAGAACTGTCGGACAGAGATTTGAATGCTGCTATAGGTTGGCTGGCCAGAGAGAATAAAATAGACTTTGAGTGTTCTGGCGGAGACGATTGTTTGTTTCTAAGTGTCAATGTTTATATCGGCTGAATTTGAGAAACAGATAATTATGTGAAGTCAAAACTTTCATAATTATCTGTTTTCTTCTTAATCAATCTTTCTGATCACTTTGGCTGGGTTGCCCACAGCAACGGAATTATCGGGAATATTTTTGGTTACGACACTTCCAGCCCCGATAATACAGCGGTGCCCTATTTTTACTCCGGGACAAAAAATAACCCCTCCTCCTATCCAGCAATCTTCTCCGATCGTTACAGGATATGCATACTCTTTTGGCTCGCGCCGATCTATGTAATCCGTCGGATGATGCGGGGTGTAGATTTGTACATTGGGTCCTATCAATGTATGTGCTCCTATGGTGATATATCCACCGTCTAAAAATGTACAGTTGGCATTCACAAAGACATGCTCTCCTAAGCGGATGCCATGTCCATGATCACAGTAAAACGGCGGACAGATGACAGAAGTGGAAGGGATGCCCGGCACCAGGTCTTCCAGCACTTCCCTGAAACCATCATCGTATGTACTCATCATCCGCAATTTGGCCACTAGTTTTTTGGCATGTATGAAACTGGCCTGTATTTCCGGTTTTTCCATATCGGCCAGCTGGCTGCTACGCATTTTATCTATCTCGTTCATCATTAAAAGGTTTTAATATTCCACCTCAAATGTAGGATTTGTTTTCCGTTCTGCCAAATATACGCCACACAAGATTAGAATACAGCCGGCAAGGGCTATCCAGGTTATCTTCTCATCAATGATGATGGCTGAAGTAAGAAGGGTCACCAAGGGGATGATATAAATATAGTTGGTACTTTTTACGGCTCCCAGCTCCTTGACGCAGGCATTCCAAGCTATGAAACAAAGCATGGAGGCTATAATTCCTAAAAAGAGAAGATTTCCGAATACGGCGGGTTGCATCATCAAGTCATTTACCCAATTAAACGGGCGGAACAGAAACATGGGCAGAATGGTCAGTACTCCGTAGAAGAATACTTTTCGGGTAATGAATATGACAGAATAATGGCTGTCCAATTGCTTGAGAATAAGGCAGTAAAATGCCCACATCAATGCTGCGGTCAGTGAAAGGACATCTCCCAAAGGATTAATCTTCAGAATGAAACTGCCGTTGAAAACAACCAACCCCACTCCTGTCAAGGCCATGATCGATCCGTAAACAAGATGACGGGTGAAAGGCTCTTTTCTTCTGAACAAATAAGAAAGCAGTGTGGTCAGGATGGGTGATGTGCATACTATCAGAGACACATTGGAAGCCAATGTGATGCCGAGAGCTGTGTTTTCGGTAATGAAATAAATCGTTCCTCCGCATAATCCGGCCGATAAAAGTAACAATTCATCTTTTATTCTATTGGCAAATAGTTTCTTATAAGAAATGCACCACATGCAGAGATAGGCCAGAGTGAAACGATAAAAGAATATTTCGGAAGGGCTTAATCCATGTTGGATTAGAATTTTAGTAGAAACAAAAGTGATGCCCCAGATAGCTACAGTGACCATGGCTATCAAGTGATAGAGAAACTTTGATTTGATTGCATTCATTTTTTTACAGATGTTTTATTATGCTGCAAACTTACATAAAAATCCAAGATTTTTTAGTAATTCTGGAAGACTTTTATAACCTCTTTATTTATAAGAGGTTTGAGAGAAAGGTTAAAATAGAGGTAACGAATTGGCAACCGTGTCTGTTTCTGCGCATTGCTGCGAGTTGCTGTCAATGTCTCTCGTCTTGGTACAAAAGTAGCAATAAAAATCGGAAACACATAAAAACGTCCCATGATTTTTTATCACAGGACGTTTTTATTTTCGTTGAATATACAGGTTTAATCGTTACTTACATTTTCAGCTAATTCCGGCTATGATTGCCTGAATTTGTATTTCAACCCATACTCTTCCAGCTTGCTGTACAGCGTTGTACGTCCTATTCCGAGCAGTTCGGCGGCAACCTTACGGTTACCGTTCGCCTGCTTCAACGCGCGTAAGACACGCTCCTTGTCTTCCGCATCGTTGCGCAGGGCGAAGCTGACGGGTGAGGTCAGTTTTGTCACGGCAAGTTCCAGATGCTCTTTCGTGACAAGACCCGTCTGTGCCTGCAACACCGCGCCCATGATTTTCTGACGAAGCTCGCGGACATTGCCCGGCCACGCATGGGTCAGCAATGTCTTGCGGGCTTCTCCGTCAAAGCCGATGACATCACACTCCAGCTCCCGGTTCGCAATATCGAGGAAGAACTCAGCCAAAGGCATAATGTCCTCCTGACAGTCGCGCAACGGCGGGACGGTTATCTCGAAGTCGTGCAGGCGGTACAGCAAGTCCTGCCGGAAACGCTTTTCATGGACCGCCTTCTCCAGATCCTCGTTGGTGGCGGCGATGATGCGGACATTGAAACTGCGGTCAGATTTGTCACCTACCGGACGGTATCTCCGTTCCTGTATGGCGCGCAGAAGCATCTGCTGGGTTTCCGGTGCGAGGTTGCCCACCTCGTCCAAGAACAGCGTACCGCCTTCCGCCTCGTGGAAGTAGCCCTTCTTGATGCTGTCCGCACCTGTGAACGCTCCTTTTACGTGTCCGAAGAAAGCCGACGGCGCAAGCTCTTTGGTGAGCGAACCGCAGTCCACAGCCACAAACGGCTTTCCTGCCCGCTTGCCCTTGTCGTGCAGCAGGTGGGCGATATGCTCCTTGCCCGTGCCGTTCTCCCCGAATATCAGCACGCTCATGTCGGTGGGGGCTACCAGCCTTATCCGCTTCATGATGGCTTGGAACGCCGAGCCGTCACGCGAGAACAGGGGCATACGGCTTCGTCCGATATTTCGTTCTTTTAATATGGTACGGAGCAGGGGGACGAGTTTGTCTTCCACAAGCTGCTTGGGCATGTAGTCCAGCGAGCCGAGTTTCATGCTTTCAACCGCCGTATGCACTTCGGCATAGTCGGTCATGATGACAAAGGGCTGCATCCTGCCCTCCTTGCGCATCCAGCGCAAAAGGTCGATGCCGTTGCCGTCGGGCAGGCGCAGGTCGGAAACCACGACGTCCCCGTCTGCGGCCTGTTGCAGATATTTCTTCGCGGTCGATAGGTGGAAAGCCTGCACAGTGCGGAATCCCTCGCGTGCCAGCAGGTTGCAGACAAACTCGCAATACACGATGTTGTCCTCCACCACGATGATTTTTGTCTTATCCATTTTCGTATTTTCTCCTTTCTTCTTTTGCCAGCCGGATGATTTCCGAACCCTTATCCAGCACAGCTTTTACAGCATTGCCAATTGTTTTATCGTCAGGTGTACCATCGCTATGAAGCAGTTTGTATAATTCCTTTAACGGTTGGTCGGCACGGAGTATCTCCCACGAGCTGCGCAGGTGGTGTGTCAGGGCGTTCAGTTCCTGAAGGTCTTTCTTTAGACCCGCTTCCCTGATTGCCTGCATTTCCTTTTCGGTTTCCGTTATCAGTTTCTCCAGCATGACGGCTTCATTGCCGTATGACAGCAGGGAGGTGAAATCCGGCTTTTCATTCCGGTTGCCTTTCATGGCGCATTTGTCTGAAACTTCCATCAGTTCCGATATGGAGAACGGCTTGAGCAGGCATCCGGCGAATCCACGTTTCATAAGTTCCTCCTTGCTGCAACTGCCCGAAGCGGTTGTCACGACTATCGGGATAGTCTTTGAATTGCCCACGTTGGAGGTACGTAGCAGCTCCAACAGCTCGAAGCCGTTGATCTCCGGCATGTTCAGATCCGTCAGAAGCAGGCTGTATTCTTTCCGGCGTATCATTTCCATCAGCTCCGCAGCATCGGTGCAGGTGTAGCAGTGTACTCCTTCCTGTGCATACATTTCTTTCAGCATCAGAAGTAGTACCTCGTCATTGTCGATGGCGATGACATCGTGGAATGTACGGTCATGATGAATCCGTGTCTGATTTATCCGTTCCGGCAGTTCCCCGGCTGTCTGCATGGGTATTTCCACCGTGAAACGGCTGCCTTTGCCTTTATCGCTCTCCAGCCGTATCGTGCCGCCGAGCATTGACACGATACGCTGTACGATGGAAAGTCCCAGACCGAATCCGTCTTTTGCGGCGGCGTTTGACAGACGTTCAAACGCGCCGAACACCCGTTGCTGTTCCTCTTCCGTCATACCTGTACCCGTATCTTCGACGGTAATTTTCAGAATACCGTTATCATAATCAGTCGTCAAAGATACACCGCCGCTATCAGTGAATTTGATGGCGTTTGACAACAGGTTGTTGCCGATTTGCAGGATACGTTCCTTATCGGTCAAGACAATAGTATCCTTTTGATTCGTTATGGTAAGAGCCAGCCCCTTGTTCATGGCGATTGGCATAAACTCCGTTTCAAGAATGTGCGTGATTATTGAAATCCGGCAAGGAGAAATGTTCGGCTGCTCCTTGCCGTTATCCAGACGGAAGAAACTCAGCAACGTGTTGAGCATTTCGCGCATACGGTCGGAAGATTGCCGGATATTACGGACATATCGCTCTTTTTTATCCGTATCATTGCCTTTTTCCATCAACGCGGTATAACCGATTATTGCGGTTAAAGGTGTGCGCAGCTCATGGGTGATGGTATGCACGGCTTTTTTGCGGGAGGCTATCAGAGCCTCGTTTTGCGCCACTGCTTGTTGCAGTTGCCCGATTAAATTCGTGGTTTCTTGTTTGTATCGCTTAATGCGGTTGGCATTTTTATGGATGATTATATATGAAATGACCAACAGCAAGAGTACGAATCCTGTCAAACCGCCAATCTGCATAAACGACTGTTCCCGCATGGCGGCTATCTCGGCTTCACGCCTTTGCAGGTCGGCTTGCACTTTCTCGTCCATCTGGCGGATAAACCCGTGCAGTTGCCGGTTAAGTTCTGCGTTACGGGCGGCGAGGCTGTCGGCGTGTTCCGACAGACGACGGCTTTGTGATTGTTGTTCGCCAACTATATTCCGATTGAATGAACGGAGCATCGTAGTTGTAGCGGTTGGTTTGGTTTTTTCTTTTTTGCCGAAGATACCGAGAAATCCTTTTCGCTTTGGTTTTTGCGGTTGTTCCTGCACGCTTTTCTGCACGATTACAGGTACCTGACGGGCTATCTTCTCGTTGAGGGTCTGCTGTTCGTCAAGAACCTGAACTATCCGGCGCATCTGCTGTTCCTTATCTTCCAAAAGCTGACGCACGCTGTCGATGCGTTCAGTCGGGTACATCGTTATGAAACGACACAACAGACTGTCAATTTCCATACGTTTTTGATGGAAATTCATTATATCGTTTTTCTTCCACCCAAATATAGTTTCGCTAACAAAAGACAATTCAGTCAATTCACTATAAAGTTTTGTTGATTCTTGACGTATATTTGTTATATAATTGTTTTTCTTTTCTATATTGTTAAATTCTTCCCATTCTACCCAATATAGGTACATAATAGCAGTTGTCAAAATGGCAATAACAATATTTCCGATTCCCAACAACCTCTTGTTTATTAATATTGTCATATATGTTTTTAAACCTTTAGGATTCGTGATAATATTCCATTTCCAAAAGCTAAACCGATAAATAGGATAGCAGAAGTGATAAAAATATTCCCAATTCCTACAATAGGAGAAATGATACCTCCAGCAATATAACCTGTCGCACCGAAAAACGCAGATGCAATTCCTGCATTTTTACGTTCTGAATCCATTGCAAGTGTCGTAGTTGCCGTGCACATAGCCCCTACAAAAAGATATAAGAGGAAAACAGCTACTTCATATACTATAAAGCTGAGATGTAAAAATAGAGCTGCTACCAAAAATATGGAAGCTATAATCATTCCATTATTAGAGTAACATACAACTTTGTGCATATCCTTGAAACGAGATGCCAAACCTGCCGTCACACCAAGAGCAATGGCATTCACACCAAAAGTCAGGCTGATTTGTTCTGCGGAAAAACCATATTCATCCATAATAAAAGGACCAGAAGCAAGGTTGACAAATATCATAGCCATAACAAAGCCGTATTGCATTGTAGGTATGACGTAAGACCTATTCTTTACAATTCTCTTTACCTCACTAGATAATAATGTAAAACTCAAGCAAATACGGTTGTGTTGCAATAGAGATTCTCTGAACTGAATGGTTCCAGCAAACATTATTAATCCGATTATAAACAATGTTATAAATACAGCTTTCCATGCGTATGCTCCAGCAACAAAACCTCCAAGCATAGGAGATAGTACAGTCGATACACCGTTTATCATACCGATTATTCCGAATATGCGAGCCAAAGCGATGCCGCTATAACAATCAGCTGCAATCGACCGTGATATTACAACAGCTCCAGCCGCTGCAAGTCCTTGAAAAAAACGCATGAATACGAACAATTCTATTGTGGGTGACAATAAACATACTATTGTAACGGTTAGAAAAAGGAGCAGTGAAAGCAATAGTGGAACTTTTCTTCCATACCGGTCGCTGATAATGCCAAACACAAATTGTCCGACAGCAAGCCCTATCGTGCATGTTGCCAGTGACATCTGCACTAATGACGGAACGGCGTTATAGAACTCAGCTATCTGGGGGAACGAGGCAAGATACATATCCATCACGAATGGTCCAAATGTACTCAACAGCCCGAGAAAGCCCTCCAGAAACAATTTTGAATTTATCCTTTCTTCTCTTACCATAATCAATTAATTTTAGGCGCAAAATTAATTGATTTATAGTAGAGAAGCCATTGCATTATTTATCCGATGTATTTCATTTTTGGAACAAGCGGTATTTAATTCCAAAATAATCACAAATTTTGCAATTTGTCAGAATCAAAACAATTGAATTTATATGTTATTGCAGCCATCTGATAAATTACAAATAAGATATTTCGAGACAGTATTTTCGGAATTTGAAGACCGTCCATTGCGTTTGCGTCATGGAATCTATATGGCGATTATTTCCGGCAGTGCCACTTTGGAGACAGAAACAGATACTTATTATCTTGTTTCACAAATGGAACTATCGTTTATCTCCGGCTGCATCATACGCTGCTCAAACCGTTCTGAGGATTTCCGTGTGAGAGTGTTTACCTATACTTTTGGACTGCTGACTCAAATATCATTGCCAATAGACCATATCTACTTCGATTATAATGAGGCGCATCCAACCTATATTCATACGCCAGACAAACGCAGCCAGCGGACATGGCATGAACTGTTGTTATGGATGGATATGGCGAAGATGCTTTTTGCTGATGGAGCAGACATAAAATTTCAAGAAATGCAAGAAAAAACATTCCTACAAGGTTTTTGGATGTGGAATTTTGGCACAATACAGGAACGAGTTGAAACAAGTAAAGGATTTTCCAATACCCAATTGATTGTACATCGCTTTATTCGTATGGTCAAGGCAGAGGCTGTCTGCCATCACCGTGCTGACTATTATGCGGATAAATTGAATATAACACAACGTTACCTTAATAAAATCGTGTGGCAACATACTTGTGGACGAACCCCCAAACAACTTATAGACACACAGCTAATTGCCGAAATAAAGGAGAATTT
This sequence comes from Phocaeicola sartorii JCM 17136 = DSM 21941, assembly GCF_054653615.1. Lineage (NCBI taxonomy): Bacteria > Pseudomonadati > Bacteroidota > Bacteroidia > Bacteroidales > Bacteroidaceae > Phocaeicola > Phocaeicola sartorii. Next base: position 2,467,513 of record NZ_BAAIFW010000005.1, on the reverse strand, counting down.
GTTGGATACAACCCTTTCCATCACACAATTAGCATACTCGCTTAATTTCCCAGACCAATCCTATTTGAGTCGATTTTTTCGCCGTCATACAGGTATGTCGCCAGCACAATATAGACAGCAACGTTCGATATACAACGATTTATGAACAGTTTATAATCCCATACCGCGCCTTTGCTTTTTCTTCTTTCTGCGAAGCATCTCTGCCATTTCCTGATTGGCTTCCGCATCAGCGGTGTTATAAGACGAGCCGTTGCCGTTCAGCAATCCCAACGAACCGTTGAATAACTCATTACGCGCTGAACCGGACGGTGCGTTTGGCGTGGCAACATCATGTACTTTGGCTGTCATGCCCATACGTTCATTATATCTGTTACGCTGCAAGGCTGCGTCAATCTTGGAATAGCTGAAACGCCTGTCCACCTTGGAACCGTTGAAGCGGTAGCCGTTCTTGGTGAAGATTACGCCCTGAATCTCGTTAGTCTGACCTCTGTAACTGAAATGTACATCCACTCCCTGACTTTTCAGGTTGGCGACAAGCACGTTCCAGTTGCCGCACCTGCCGACTTCCGCTTTGAGGATGTCGTAAAGCTCGTACTTTGTCCTGTCCGGCTCTTTCAGACGGTTGCGTTTGACATTATCCTTGCCGTTTGCCATGTGCAAGCCGTATTTCAAGGTTAGCTCTTTGCAAATACGGGTGCTGCGCAATCGCTCGTTCCTGTCAGAAATGGTGTTGCCGATGTTGTCTATGCGGTTGAAGGCGATATGTACGTGCGGATGTTCCTTGTCGAAGTGACGGGCGATGAAAAACTGCGTGTTTTTGATTCCCATCTTTTCCAGATATTCAAGTGCGATACCTGCCATTACGCGGTTCGTCAAGCGTGGATCATCCTCTTTTGAAAAACTCAATGCAATATGTCCGACAGGTTTTGTCACCTTACCGTTCATCCGCGACTGGGCATTGAAACTCATGGCGATGGTTTCCCGATTTTCCATGAACAAGCCTTCATGCACCACCAATTGGGTTTCCTTGTTCTTGTCGAGAATGTAATCCACCACACCCTTGAAGTCGCTCCCTTTTACGATTTTCGCCATCATATCCCTATCTTGTTTAGAAGTTCATGAATCCTTGCTACCGCCACTTTGCAATCCCAACGGGCTTCCGAGAATCCTCCGGCGTTCGCCTTATGCGCAAGCTGGTTGAGATTGTTCGCCATGCCGCAAAGCTGGCGCACATAATCGGAGTGCTCTTTCGACAACCGTTCTTGCACATATCCGTTTCGGAAACATTCCCTCATGTACTCGCTCGGCGATATGCCCGCCTCATACGCCCGTGTCAGCAGACGGAAGTAGTCGGCTGCCGCCATCTTCACACCGATGCGATAGCTCAGTTTTTCTGCCGTTTCCTTTTTCGGGCGACCGCCCTTGTTACGTCCCTTATGTTCCATATTTCTGTTTTCAATGCTGTTACTGTTTATACTGTATAGACCGACGGGATGCCATCTTCCAAATCTTGGGAAGTGGGTGGCAAGCGGTTTCGGTACACCCGAAACACAAACTTGCTACCTCCCAATCCTCGAAGAATGAGTTTCGGGCAGCTCCCGCTTTTCTCATTCGGAATGTCACAATCCCAATCCTTTCTTTTTCGGTTTTACGATGGTTCGTGGCGGTGGATTGACGGTCAAATTTTGCCGTTTCCCACACAGGTAATCGTTCAGGTCTTTGTGTCCTTTGTAGTTGTCGGAGAAGTCACGGATGCGTCCGGCAAACTCCCTTTCCAGTTTTCGGTATGCGTTTCTTCCTGCCTCGTCATTGTCGAGCAGGCAGTGAATGCGCCCGTACCCGTGCAGCACATCTATGGCTTTGGAAACATTGGAAACGGAATTGAGGATGACGTAATCCTGCCTGTCAAGGCTGGGCATAGTCGGGCAGTTCTTCATCCGTAACGTGAGGAAGGAAAGATAGTCCGTCATGCCTTCGAACACGAGGCATTTCCCTCTCGGCTCTCCCTGCTGGCGGATATGGCTGATGTCCTTTGGAGCGATACAGCCCTTGAAGAAACGGTTGCGCACCTCATACCCTCCCGCCACGTTCGGGAAACCGATGGCGAAATAAGGCTTGCCGTTATGGATGAAGTGCAGTTCCCTACATTCCGGCTTTGCCAAAGCTATGTTTATGCCCCGTTCCTGTAAGTATCGGAGTAATGCTGGGTGCGTGAGTTCTCCCACCTCCAGATGTTGGAAACTCGGTTCAGATGCCTGCTGGCGAAAAGAGAAAGACACGGGACGAATGTGTGGAACCTGTTCCGCTATCTTGTTGAGCAAATAAGGTATATAGTCGGATGCATATAGCTCTTGCGTCAATGCGATGATGTTGCCGCCTCTGCCCTGCCCGTAATCAAACCACAGGTTACGGTCGGTGTTCACCTTGAACGAGGCTTCCGTTTCCTGCCGGAACGGGGATTTGTACCACAGGCTGTTTCCCTGTTGCTTTACGGGCGTGTAGCCCAGACTTTGCAGATAGTCTGCGATTCTGATTTGTTTCGCTTCTTGTGTAGTCATAATCTTACAATGGATTTAGTGATGAATGTAAAAACGATGATTTGATGAATGGTTGCCATAGCACACTTATATACAGTATTATAGCTGTTCAACATCTTCTCAACAAACCACTCGACAAAAGAGGAACCAACAAATGGGTGCTGTTCCTCTCTCAACAGCTCTTTTCGATTGTTGAGAAATTGTTGAGAGTGTATATTATTAGTTATCAGCATAGTCATATCCTTATTCATCAATTCAACAAAAAAGAATGATATTACAGGGATTCAAGCTGTTCCCTTGTGACGGTGTAGAAACGACCGATTCTTTTTATCGGCTCATATCGACATTCCCGATTATAGTTGAACTGGTAGGTAGTATAGGTCAGTCCGTTGGATGCAGGTGTGAGCTTCCAGCACTCCTGCAAGACTTTCCGGACTTGGTGCTTTTCCACCTTTACCTGCGAGTGTATTAACAAAAGAAGAATATCGTTATAGCAGAATGAGAACGTGTCCGTGCCTGTACTGTCCATGATGTCGAGTATAAGCTCGCACATCTCGATTTCCAGACGGTTACGGTTGCTGCGGATAATCTTCTGCAAGGCTTCGGTATGCAGCAATGACGGGGCAAACCACATCCGGCTTTCTTTTTTCGTTGCCATCGTCCTGTGCTGTAAATGATACAGGAAAGCCGGGATTTCCGCTTTCAGCTTTTGCAGGAAATTGGTGTCGTCGGATTGCAGGCGGTTTATCTTGCGTACCCAATAGCGTGTTTCTCCTGCGTCGATGATGACAGGCAGATACTCGTTGTTGGAACACAGCACGAACTTGGCGAAGAAGGCTATCTCGTCACGGTCTTTGCCTTTGGCTTCCACCTTGTAGGAGAGTGTGGTGCTGAGGTTCTTCAACCTCTCGCTGTCTTCCCTGCGGTTGAGCAGCACCTCGTCCACTACGATGAGCAGCTTGCCCGTCCAGTCGGAATTGAACTGGCTGCGGAAATCCTCGTTAGTGTTGAACGTGACGTTGTTCTGAAACACGGCTTTCAGGAAGTTCAGGAACGTGCTTTTGCCCGTGTTACGCTCTTCCGACACCAACAACAGGATAGGCAGTTTTTGTACTGGTTTCAGGTAGAGCAGTTGAAGGTAATCCATGCCCAGTTCGTACTGTTCACTGAAAATGTGGCGCACCAATGACCAGATACAGGGAAATTTGCCTTGCTGCGGGCGGTGTCCTATCGGCTCGTAGAGGTTCAGGAACTTGTCCACCACGGGACGGTAGTCCACATGGTCGGGGACGGTGCAGAAGCCGTCATACTTCGGCACGGTGGCGAGATAGTCCTTGCCGTAGTCCTGCCGCAACGTCTCGTTGTTCCACACGATGCGTTTCCTCACATAGCCACCGTTCAGACGGGGCTGGTTCACTAACTTGTAGAGGGTCGTACCCACACGGATAAACTCCTCCTTTTCTGTATTTTCTTTCTTCATCGGCATCTTGATTTTATGATTGTCGGATGTTTGTCTGGCGCAAAATTCGGCAATACAAACAAGACGGATTGACAACTCACACGTGACCCACGTAAGATTTTCTTGGATTTGGCTTAACAGCATACGACAAAAGCCCGAAAAAGGTACTTCTTCGGACTTTTGTTGGTAATACGTATTGCTGGTAAAACGGCAATACGTCTGTTCAACTGACCACCAATACGTTTTATCAGCAGTGCGTTTTATTGATAATGCGTTTTATCGGCAATAGATTGACATATAAAGATTTGTCGGTTTCACTATTTCATGTCGCCATATCATTGGACTTTATGCTTGATAATTAGACATATTCAGATTGTGAATACCCGGCGAAAAGAAGAATGTTGTTTTTTCTTTTCGCAAGTACAGCCTTTCAAATATGGCATTGCGCACCTGCTCCGCACCGAAGCTGTTGATACGGAAAGCAAGCACAACTATAATCGGAAAACTGAACACATCGGCATGATAGCCGTTCTCCAGCCGGATATACTTCTGTACCTCGTATTCTTTTAGTACGCCACTTTTATACACGGCTTTGATGGCGGCATGGAGTGTCGAGACGATTACTCCGAACAGTTCCACCAATTCCGGCTCGCTCATCCAAATACAGGCGACATTTTCCGGCACAATGATGTTGCCGGATTCGTTCATGGTTATGATGTTTCTTTCCATACTCATGACATCGTTATCCCGTTAAACGTCTTGCTCAATTTATCACCGAACATCGTCAGGTCATTGTCGAGTTTCTGCGTGGTTATCTTTGCGTAGATTTGGGTTGTGACGATATTCGTATGTCCCAATACACGGCTCACGCTTTCGATTGGCATTCCTTTGGTCAGAGCCAGCGTTCCGAATGTATGTCTGGCGCAATGGTACGAGATTTGCTTCTCTATACCGCATTCACTGATAACCTTTTTCAACTGCTTGCACATCGTCCAGTAGTTGATTTTCCCGAACACGGACTTGTCTCCCGAACGGTTCTTGTAGCGTTCGATTATCTGCATGGGAATATCAAGCAGTTTCACTTGGAACGGGACATCGGTCTTGTGCCGCTTGCCGATTATCCATTTCTCGCCGTTCACTTCCACGATTTCATCCGTAGTCAGTTCCTTCATATCCACGAAACTAAGGGCGGTGAAGCAGGCGAAGATGAAAAGGTCACGCACCAGTGTGAGTGTGGAATTTTCAAACTCGTGTGTCATGATGGTCTTTATCTCGTCCTCCGTCAGATACTCCCGTTCCTTCACGTTTGGGCTGATATGGAACTGTGCAAAAGGGTTTCTCGGTATCAGCCCGTTATAATGCGCACGCATCACCACGCCTTTCAACCACATACAGTTGAGCCATATCGTGGCGTTCTTCAGCCCCCGTTCGGCAGTAAGATAAGCCGCGAACTCCTTGATGAAGTCAGGTGTCAGTTCAAGCATCGACATATCCGTACGCTTGTAAAACGACTTGATGAAAGCCGCCACATAGTTCCTCGCACGCATCATTACCTTGTATGTGCCGATGGTGCGGTCTTTGCCCACACGTTTAAGGAAGTTGGCGCAATCCTTGTCAAACGCCCGGATAAGCGTTTCATACTCGCTGCCGATTCCCTGATAGGCGTTGCGTACCATTTCCGCCGTCACGAACGCCTCACGGTCGGAAAGTTTCTGGTAGTGCTTGATGATTTGCGCCTTGATGTTGTCAAGGGCAAGGTTGATGTCCCGTGCCCCTTGGCTCTTGCCTTTCGCCCTGTTTCCTTTCACGTCCCAAAGTGTCTTCGGGATGTTCTGCTTGCAACTGAACTGCGCCACAGTCCCGTTGATTGTCACCCGTCCCATGATGGGGACAATACCGTTCTTCTCCTTGCTGCCGTTCACATAGAACAGCACTTTGAATGTGCTTCTTGCCATACTCGTTTTTTTTGTTTGCAAAGTTATCACTCAACGAGTTAGACCTTAATATGCCAACCTGTGCCACAAGCTGCCAGATACAACACGGTGTGTTAAAAATCACCATCCGGCGGGTAACGATTTGGAGACCGTTCTGCTTCATAAATCCGCTTTCCTTTGCGTTACCCCGTTTTTTCGCCTGTCCTCATTTGGCTATGCAAACGCCTTATAAACAGACGTTACGACGACTTTTCGCCCTTTTTATTAGCCTTTTCCAGAGATTTTACATAAGTTTGCCAAGCAAAACAGAATGAATCTATGGATAGTATTTTAATCATTGATGATGAACCGCAAATACGCAAACTTCTTTCGCGTATGATGGAATTGGAAGGCTATGAAGTATTTCAGGCAGCCGACTGCCAATCTACGTTGAAACAACTGAAGTTGCATAATCCCCAAGTGGTGTTGTGTGATGTATTTCTGCCGGACGGCAATGGAGTGGATATGGTTACAACCATCAAAAAACTCTATCCAGAATTGGAGGTGATACTATTGACCGCCCACGGTAATATTCCGGATGGTGTGCAGGCAATCAAGAATGGAGCCTTTGATTATATCACTAAAGGAGATGACAACAATAAGATTATTCCGTTAATCAGCCGGGCTATGACCCAAGCCAAAAAGAATATAGGGGATAAAGTGAGAACAGAGGAGCCCCAACGTATATCTTTTGACGCTATAAAAGGAAAATCGGCGGGTATGCAGCAAGCCGTAACATTAGCCCGAAAGGTTTCGGCAACGGATGTCACAGTCTTGCTAACTGGAGAAACAGGTACGGGGAAAGAGGTCTTTGCACAAGCTATCCACCGCAACAGTCTTCGCAAAGAGAATGCTTTTGTGGCCGTAAACTGTGCCGCCTTTAGCAGAGATCTGCTTGAAAGCGAGATATTCGGTCATAAAGCCGGTTCGTTTACCGGAGCGATGAAAGATAAGAAGGGGCTGTTCGAAACGGCCGATAACGGAACCATCTTTCTGGATGAAATCGGTGAAATGGCTTTCGAGCTGCAAGCCAAATTGCTTCGTGTACTCGAAGCGGGAGAATATATCAAGATAGGCGACACGAAACCAACGAAAGTGAATGTCCGCATTATCTCCGCTACCAACCGGGATCTGAAAAAAGAAATAGAACAAGGTAATTTCCGTGAAGATCTTTATTATCGTCTTTCTGTTTTTCAAATACACCTCCCTCCTCTTCGTGAGCGCAAAGAAGACATCGGACTTTTAGCGGAAACCTTTATCCAACTTTTTTCAAAGAAACTGGGGAAACAAGTGGAAGGAATGACTCCGGAATTCTTGACAGCCTTGAAAGCTGCCGACTGGAGAGGAAATATCCGTGAATTGCGAAACGTGATAGAACGCAGTATGATTATCTGCGACAAACAGCTCACCTTACAAGATCTTCCTATTGAAATACAGAATACCCGACAGGAAGATTATTCCGGCAAGAATTATTCGGAGTTTGAACTGGCCGCTATGGAAAAACGTCATATTGCTAAAGTTCTGCAACATACTAAAGGAAACAAGACTGAGGCTTCACGTTTATTGAAAATAGGTTTGACCACTTTATATAGAAAGATAGAGGAATACGGTATTTAGTTGTTGAGTACCATTGATTAAGCCGTTTCTTCCTTATGGTTTCAGCAAAAATGGAAACGGAATCAACACAGTACGGATGTTAGAAATCCCCTGTGGCTTTCCTCAGCAAGAAAGGAGTTCTCGATATACTTCAGCATCTTTTTCCGAGAAACAGCATACAATCACTTCTCCTTCATAGCCATGTGCCATTTCTTCCCCGATGGCATTCAATGCGATACGTGCCGCTTCTTCCTTGGGATAATGATATACGCCGGTACTGATACAGGGGAATGCAATGCTTTGGATGCCGTTCTCTCTCGCTAGTATAAAACTGGTACGATAACATGATGCAAGTTTTTCGGCTTCTCCATGCGTTCCCCCATGCCATACGGGTCCTACGGTATGAATCACTTTCCTGCATGGCAGGTTGTATGCATCGGTTATCTTGCTTTCACCCGTCGGACAACCGCCCAAAGTTTTGCATTCCGCTAACAATGCCGGACCTGCAGCCCGATGGATAGCTCCATCTACACCACCGCCACCCAGCAACGAACTGTTGGCTGCATTTACAATAGCGTCTACTTTTAAAGTAGTGATATCGGCTACGATAACATTTATTTTCTTCATTTTCCCTTTCTGTTTTTCTGTATTAAAACCTCTATACAAAGCTATATAATAAATTGGGAAATTATGCAGTTTGGCAGCAAATAAATCAATTATCCTCCTGTTTTGATATTCTTCCCTTTTCATTTTGAAAAGATCTTCTTTTGCTCCCTCTTTTTTCTTGTTGTTATATCTATATATAAATCAATCACTTATCTCCTGTTTGCCGGTAATGGCACACTATTGGCATATAGTGTAGCAGTTAACAATAGTATTAATTAAAAAAAGGAATTATGGATTTATTTTCAATCGGATTTGTAGTTTGTACCTTGAGTGGCATAGCTTGCTTTTGGCTTTTCTTTAAATGTATAGACTGGTTCGAGAAGATCTAAAAAAGAAAGGAAAAACAAGTTATGTACACAGCATTATTTGTAGTTAGTTTGATTATGTTCGGCTATATGATGTATGTTCTCATCAAGCCGGAGAAGTTTTAAAAAGGTAAGTTAAGAAATAAAGAGTTATGAATACTGAAATTTTAGGTGTTATAGCGCAAATTGTCTTATTGATAGTGCTTAGCTATCCTTTGGGCAAATATATCGCTAAAGTTTATAAAGGTGAAAAGACTTGGTCGGATTTTATGAAGCCCGTTGAACGGGTTATGTTCAAACTGAGTGGCATCAATCCCAATGAGGAGATGAACTGGAAACAGTTTTTGAGAGCCTTGCTGGTGGTAAATCTATTTTGGTTCCTTTGGGGGATGGTACTGTTGGTTACACAAGGTGTGCTGCCGCTTAACCCGGATGGAAATGTCGGTCAGACTGCGCATCAGGCATTCAATACTTGTATCAGTTTCATGGTGAACTGTAACTTGCAACATTATAGCGGTGAAAGTGGGCTGACTTATTTTACTCAGTTATTCGTCATCATGCTCTTTCAGTTTATTACTGCCGCTACCGGTATGGCTGCCATGGCAGGTATAATGAAAGCGCTGGCTGCAAAGACTACTCAGACTATTGGCAATTTCTGGAACTATTTGGTATTAAGTTGTACCCGTGTCCTGTTGCCTCTTTCATTGGTCGTAGGCTTTATCCTGATTGTGCAAGGAACTCCGATGGGCTTTGACGGAAAAATGAAGGTGACCACCATGGAAGGAGCTACACAATATGTATCACAAGGCCCTACGGCGGCTATTGTCCCTATCAAACAATTGGGTACTAATGGTGGTGGTTATTTTGGTGTCAACTCTTCTCATCCATTGGAGAACCCTACCTATTTTGCCAATATGGTGGAATGTTGGTCTATCCTTATCATACCTATGGCGATGGCATTTGCATTCGGTTTCTATCTGAAACGTAAGAAATTGGGTTATAGTATATATGGTGTCATGCTGTTTGCTTATCTGGTAGGAGTTTGTATCAATGTGAGTCAGGAGATGGGTGGTAATCCACGTATTGATGAAATGGGGATAGCGCAGGATAATGGCGCGATGGAAGGTAAAGAAATACGTTTGGGCTCGGCTGCCACTGCTTTGTGGAGTATTACTACTACGGTTACTTCCAATGGTTCTGTCAATGGTATGCACGATTCAACAATGCCGCTTTCGGGTATGATGGAAATGCTGAACATGCAGATCAACACATGGTTTGGCGGTGTAGGTGTGGGATGGATGAACTACTTTACATTTATTATTATCGCCGTGTTCATCAGTGGGTTGATGGTAGGCCGTACACCGGAGTTCCTTGGTCATAAAGTAGAAGCACGTGAAATGAAGATTGCTTCCATTGTGGCACTACTTCATCCGTTTATCATTTTAGTTGGTACGGCATTGGCTGCTTATCTGTTTGTTCATGCGCCTGCATTTGTGGAAAGTGAAGGTGGCTGGCTGAATAATCCCGGATATCATGGTCTGAGCGAAATGCTTTATGAATACACCTCGTGTGCCGCCAATAATGGTTCCGGTTTTGAAGGACTGGGTGATAACACATGGTTTTGGAACTACTCTTGTGGTATTGTGCTGATATTAGGACGTTTTGTCCCGATTGTAGGTCAAGTGGCCATAGCAGGTATTCTGGCTAAGAAAAAATTTATTCCCGAAAGCGCCGGCACATTGCAAACCGATACAGTGACATTCGGTGTGATGACATTTGCGGTTATTTTTATTGTTGCCGCACTATCATTCTTCCCGGTACATGCATTAAGCACTATTGCCGAGCACTTGAGTTTATAATTCTGATAACAGACAACGATATTAATAGAAGATATGAAAGATAATAAATCAGCTTCTTTATTTCAGAAGGAGCAAGTCATTGACAGCATAAAACAATCATTCGTGAAGTTGAATCCGCGAGTGATGATTAAGAATCCGATTATGTTCACGGTAGAGGTTTGTACAGCTATTATGTTCTTGGTGATGCTCTACTCTATCGTTAATGATTCACAAGGCTCATTTATTTATAATTTATGGGTTTTCGTAATCCTGTTCATTACCTTGTTATTTGCTAATTTTGCTGAAGCTATTGCCGAAGCGCGCGGAAAAGCACAAGCCGATAGCCTGAGGAAGACTCGTGAGGAAACCCCTGCCAAATTGATTGTGAACGGGACTTTGAAAACTGTCAGTAGTTCCCGGTTAAAGAAAGGTGATATTTTTGTATGTGAGGCAGGAGATGTAATTCCTGCCGATGGCGAGATCATCGAAGGACTGGCGTCTATTGACGAAAGTGCCATCACAGGCGAATCCGCTCCTGTAATCCGTGAAGCAGGCGGTGACAAGAGTTCAGTAACAGGAGGTACAAAAGTATTGTCCGATCAGATAAAAGTAATGGTAAGCACCCAACCGGGTGAAAGTTTCCTGGATAAGATGATTGCATTGGTGGAAGGCGCATCCCGCCAGAAAACACCGAATGAAATTGCATTGACTATCCTGTTGGCAGCATTTACATTGGTCTTTGTCATTGTGTGTATCACCCTTAAACCGTTTGCCGATTATACGGGAACTGTCATTACCATTGCTTCTTTTCTGTCCTTGTTTGTCTGCCTCATTCCTACCACTATCGGAGGATTGCTTTCGGCTATCGGTATCGCCGGGATGGATCGTGCTTTGCGTGCCAATGTCATAACCAAATCGGGTAAGGCAGTGGAAACAGCCGGAGATATAGATACGTTGCTTCTTGATAAAACAGGAACAATAACTATAGGAAACCGTAAAGCTACCCGTTTTTATCCGGCTCAGGGAGTGGATGAACATGCTTTCATCGAAGCCTGCCTGCTCTCATCTGTATCTGATGATACTCCGGAAGGCAAATCTATTATTGAACTGGGACGTGAATCGGGTTTACGGATGCGTAATTTGAATACCGATGGTGCCCATATGATAAAATTTACCGCCGAAACCAAATGCTCGGGTATTAACTTGAAGGATGGAACAGAAATCCGTAAAGGTGCATTTGATGCGATCCGAAAGATAGCTTTGTCTGCCGGAAATCCTTTCCCAAAAGAAACGGAAGATATCATTCAAACCATTACAAGTAATGGAGGTACTCCATTGGTAGTAAGTGTCAATAAGAAAATTGCCGGAGTAATAGAATTGCAGGATATCATAAAACCGGGTATTCAGGAACGTTTTGAACGTTTACGCAAGATGGGGGTAAAAACAGTCATGGTGACGGGAGATAACCCATTGACCGCCAAATATATTGCAGAGAAAGCCGGAGTAGACGACTTTATAGCCGAAGCTAAACCGGAGGATAAGATGGAGTATATCAAGAAAGAGCAGGCTGCCGGCAAACTGGTTGCCATGATGGGTGACGGAACAAATGACGCTCCTGCCCTTGCCCAAGCTAATGTGGGGGTTGCCATGAATAGCGGTACACAGGCTGCCAAGGAAGCAGGGAATATGGTGGATTTGGATAATGATCCTACCAAACTGATAGAGATTGTCGAGATAGGTAAACAATTGCTGATGACACGTGGTACACTGACCACTTTCTCCATAGCCAATGATGTGGCCAAATATTTTGCCATTGTTCCTGCATTGTTCATGCTTTCCATTCCAGAACTGGCTGCATTGAATCTTATGGGGTTGCATAGCCCTGAGAGTGCTATCTTGTCTGCGGTTATATTCAATGCCATCATTATTCCTATTCTGATTCCGCTGGCATTGAAAGGAGTTCAATACAAACCGATAGGAGCTTCCGCCTTGCTTCGTCGTAATCTTTTGATATATGGCATAGGTGGTGTTATTGCTCCTTTTGTGGGTATTAAATTAATAGATTTAGTAGTAGGATTATTCTTTTAACAAATAAATAACAATGAAAAATTTTATAAAGTCATTCAGACTTACCTTAGTCTTTTGTGTGTTTTTCTCAGTATGCTATATACTAATCTTATGGATTTTCGCTCAATTTGCCGGACCTAATTCCGGCAATGCCGAGGTTGTGAAACTTAATGAAAATGTGGTAGGTGCAGCCAATGTGGGACAATTATTTACAGAAGATATCTATTTCTGGGGACGTCCTTCATGTGCTGGTGAAGGTTATGATGCGGCTAATTCGGCCGGTAGCAATAAAGGTCCTACCAATGAGGAGTATCTGGCTGAAGTAGAAGCGCGGATTGATACATTTTTAAAGCATCATCCTTACTTGAGCCGTAAGGAAGTACCTGCCGAGATGGTAACAGCCAGCGGTTCCGGACTGGATCCTGACATCACTCCGGCCTGCGCATACGTGCAGGTACAACGTGTGGCTAAAGCTCGCGGAATGAGTGAGGAAACTGTAAAAGCTATTGTAGATAAAGCTGTGGAAAAACCGTTTATGGGCATGTTCGGTACAGAGAAGGTGAATGTGTTGAAACTGAATACTGCTTTAGAAAAGGCAAAATAATAAAAAATATATAGTCATTAAATTAGGAAGATGTGCGTCATGAAAAAGAGAAGTTCCCTCTGGATACCGAGAGCCTGTCGGCTCTAGAAGCTGTGGCTATCATTGTATTGTTCTTTGCTTTGATAACATGGATTCTTGATCTTTGACGTGCATCACCCATTGAATGATGCATCTTGATTCAGAAAAACTCAAAATGGATATTTCCTTTCAGACAATAAGAAGGAAATAGTAGAAATATGTAAAACACGAGTATTAATTAGTTTAATTTTTTAAGATGAAAAAGAATTTGAAAAAAGTGGTATTGGTGCTGGCTTTACTGTTGCCTGGAGTGATAAAAGCACAAGAATTTAACGTAACGGCTAAGGCAGATTTTGTAAGTGATTACATTTGGCGTGGCGCTTACCAGAATTCAGGATTTTCAGTACAGCCTACATTAGGATTATCTTACGGCAATCTTTCTTTGTCTGCTTGGGGGAGTCAGAGCCTGACCAAGACAGACGGTGCACAAGAGTTTGACATCAATTTGAGTTATACCATTGGCGGTTTAGGTATTACAGTGACCGACTATTGGTGGAATGGCATCACCATGCCCTACGGGGATTATAAACATGATCATCATTTTGAAGGAACATTAGCTTATAATTTCGGCGAGAACTTTCCTCTGACCTTGAGCTGGTCTACCATGTTTGCGGGAGGAGACGATAACAAAGACGGTGATCGTGCTTATTCCACTTATATCAATGCTTCTTATAATATTGCTTGCCCGGCAGAAATTACGCTCACTCCTTCCGTTGGTTTCACTCCTTGGAAAGGAATGTATGATGCTGATGGTGCTGCTTTTACAGATATTGCTTTAAAAGCTTCCAAGAACATTAATATTACAGATCATTTTTCTTTGCCTTTGTTTGTACAGGCTATTGTTTCGCCCTCATTTGACAAAACTTATCTGATAGCCGGATTAAGTATTGGGTTTTAAATGTGTGATTTTTTTGATGAAAAGGAGAAATGCAAAGCATTTCTCCTTTTTGTTGTATAGAATGACTTATTTTTTTGATTCTTGCCGGACATGGCGTTTTTGTTCAAAGAGTGCCAGGTGGAGAATGGAATATGGCAAAAACTAAAGATAGTTTTGTATCTCCTTAATATTATTCAACTTTATAAAGTTGGAGTGCGTTACTTCGCCTTCATATTGTTCGTGTGCCCAAGTGATATGATGAGGTACATAGGCTGCATAACCTCCGAGTTCCAATATGGGAATAATATCTGACTTTATCGAGTTACCTATCATCAGTAAATTTTCTGCCTTGCACCCTAAATTATCAAGCAATCTTTTATAATCCGCATTTTTCTTGTCGCTCATTATTTCTATGTGGCAAAAGTATTCTTGTAGTCCGGATGCAGAAATCTTTCTTTTTTGATCGAACAGATCACCTTTGGTGGCTAATACTAATTTATAATTTTCGCACAAGGCTGATATGACTTCTTGCACACCGTCCAATAATGTGATTGGTCTTTGCAGAAGTTCCTGACCTGATCGGAGGATTTCTTTTACGAGATTGAGGTCTCCTTCTCCATTAGTAACTTTGCAAATGGTTTCAATCATGCAAAGCAGCATTCCTTTCAGTCCATAGCCATAGATATGCAGATTTTTTATTTCTGTCTTGAACAATTCTTCTGATACGGAAGGAGCTGGTGAATATTTCCTCAGAAGATGACAAAATTTGTGTTCCAACTCTTGAAAATAAAGTTCATTTTCCCAAAGAGTGTCATCGGCATCAAAAGCAATAAATTCTATTTTATTTTTCATATTTTATTATTAGAATAGGAAGAGGGGGCAATCATATCATAATGTATTGTTTTGTCCGTCTTTTAAGTTCTGTATAAATTCGGCAACATTTCGTCCATCCACCAAGCCATGGTGGACACTGATGGATATAGGGAGCAAAAATTTCTTTTTTTCTTGTATCAACTTACCTGTGGAAATTTTGGGTATAGAATCTCCTGTTTGAATTGAACCGGCATGTTTCATCTCGGAAAAGGCAAACCAAGGCAGAGCCGAATAACGGATGACATCTGCTCTTGCAGTGTCCTTGGAAAAAGAAAGTCCGGTACTGTTTTTTACTCTATGTATTTCCTTTTCTGCATTTTCAATAAATAAGGAGAGATCTGTGTCATACTCAAAAAATCCAAAGCCAAAAGTTCCGTCCTCTCTTCCGATAGTGGGCGAAATATTGATTTTATCATATTCTACTACTTCTCCGTTTTCTATACGTATTCTGAATAAATATGAGAATAGCCGACGTTGGGAAGAAGAAGCGGATGCAATTAAAGTGGATGTTATGAAAAACGGATGGAAGGAAGAAATACAAAGTTTTTCACAAGCATACGGCAATCTGGATTTGGACTCTTCTTTACTGTTAATGGAACCTTATGGATTTATAGATGCTGATGATATTCGTTATCATAAAACAGTGAAAGCCGTCAAGAAATCCTTGTTACACAAAGGATTGATGTACCGCTATAATACTCATGATGATTTTGGCTGTCCTTCTTCGGCCTTTACCATCTGTACTTTTTGGCTGATCCGTGCACTTTATGTCATCGGGGAAAAAGACGAAGCACGCTGTCTGTTCGATGAAATTTTGCAATATTCAAACCATTTGGGTCTGTTCAGTGAAGATATTGATTTCGAAACAAAAGAACAATTGGGTAATTTCCCACAAGCTTATTCTCATCTGGCACTGGTAAATACTGCTGTGTTATTTGCGGAAGAAGATAAAAGGCTAATCTTTAAATAAGGAAAAATTTGGAGAATGACTGATAATCCGGTATCTTCGTACAATTAAAATCAGGAAAATGCGTATAACAAAAAAACGGAGCCCAAGGTTAATCTTGCAGTCTTTAGTAAAAAACGGATGTCCATATATTATTATATGTATATGGTGTGTGTTGTCTGGCGGATGTGTTTTCAATAAATCCCAAGATTCATTGAAAACATTAAAAACAGAAATTCGACATATTATTAAAGATAAGAAAGCAACTATAGGAGTGGCTTTGATACTGGATGGAGAAGATACGCTGGCCGTAAATAATGCCGAAAAATATCCCATGATGAGCGTTTATAAGTTTCATCAGGCATTGGCTGTGTGTGATTACCTGCAAAAACAGCATATTCCACTTTCCACTTCCCTATATCTTGATAAAAGGTATTTCAAACCGGATACATACAGTCCTTTGCGTGATAAATATCCCCAAGGTAATTTGGAACTTCCGATTAGTGAACTTTTAGTTTATACAATGCAGTCAAGTGACAATGTAGCCTGTGATATTTTATTCGATTATATAGGTGGTGTAAACGTGGTGGATGAATACATTCATTCATTGGGAATAAACGATGTTTCCATAACTGCTACCGAAGATGAGATGCATCAAGACATGGATGATTGTTACAAAAACTGGACAACACCAATGGAAGCAGCCAATCTATTGGAACTTTTTATGACTCAAGATCCCATGAAAAATGAATATACAGATTTTCTAAAACATATTATGATAGAGTGTGGGACAGGTAAAGACAGACTGCCTGCTCCCCTTCCCGAAAGTGAAGTCAAGATAGGACATAAGACAGGCACTTCCGATAAGAATGAACGGGGGGAATACATTGGAATCAATGACATTGGCTTTGTAACTCTACCTGATGGAAGCCGATACGTAGTAGCTGTATTTGTCAAAGACTCAAAAGAAAATATGGAAACGAATACTAAAATAATTTCTGATATTTCGACTGCTGTTTACCGATATGTCAGGAATCGTTAAAATAGTGTTTTTTGTACTATCTATGAAGATGAAGACAAGAATGCAATAAATATAATATTATGGATTATCACATCATTAAAATATCTAGAAATAAAAAGCAATATCTGGACTTATTATTGCTTGGGGATGAACAAGAAACAATGATAGACCGGTATTTAGAGCGCGGTGACTTGTTTGTATTGGAAGATAACGGGATAAAAGCTGTTGGCGTTGTAACAAAAGAAGGTCCGGAAATTTGTGAATTGAAGAATATAGCGGTTACCCCTAGTGCCCAACGACAAGGATATGGCAGAAAACTAATAAATTTCCTGATAAACCATTACTCAAAAGAATATACTCAGATGATGGTGGGAACGGGAGATGTTCCCGGCACCCTTGCATTTTATAAAAGTTGCGGTTTTGAATATTCTCATTGTATAAAAGATTTTTTCACGGAGAATTACGATCATCCTATCATTGACAATGGGGTTTTACTAAAAGATATGATTTATTTGAAACGTAAAATAGGGTTTTAAAAGAGTGGAAACGATCAAATCCTTACTAAATTTAAACATTATTTTCTATCACTTTCAATGAATCAGACAGAAAAAATCTTTTTATGAATAATCTATTTACAATTCAATAAAATAAATGTATCTTTGCAATATGTTAAAAACTCGTATATCGGATTTGGTGTCGTAAACAATCTGTTCTTATAGAATAGATTGTCCAGTTGTTTTTACTCTCAGAATGTCTTTTGGGAGCAATTTTATATTATTTATAATTGATCTTTTAATCCGCATACGAATAGTGGGATTGTATCTCTCAACACTGTATGCCTCAATGTTTTACAATAATGAATAACGATAATAATAACAATACAATCCAAGAATTCGACGTAAATTTAATTTGTGATTTCTTTTTAAACACAAACCGGCAAGGTCCTGGAAGTCCCGAAGCAACCTTAAAAGCACTAAGCTTTATAGATAATCTCACTGTTCAATCCCTTATCGCCGATCTCGGTTGTGGGACAGGAGGTCAGACAATGGTATTGGCACAACATACATCGGGAAGTATTACAGGACTCGACTTCTTTCCGGAATTTATTGAATGCTTTAACAGAAATGCCGAAAAGTTAAATTTACAGGATAGAGTGAAAGGTGTAGTCGGCTCAATGGATGCCCTTTCTTTTGAAAAAGAATCCCTAGACTTGATTTGGTCGGAAGGAGCTATTTATAATATCGGTTTTGAACGAGGATTGAACGAGTGGCGTAATTATTTGAAACCGGGAGGATACCTTGCCGTTTCTGAAAGTGTCTGGTTTACCGATCACCGCCCGGCAGAGATTCATGACTTCTGGATGAATGCTTACACGGAAATAGATACAATTCCTAATAAAGTAGTACAAATACAAAAAGCGGGATATATTCCCGTTGCTACGTTCATTCTTCCTGAGAATTGCTGGACAGAACATTATTATGTTCCGCAGGCCAAAGCCAAAGAAATGTTTATCAAGAAGTATGCAGGGAATAAAACAGCTGAAAAACTGATGGCATCCATCTGCCATGAAGCTGAATTGTATAGTAAGTATAAAGAATACTATGGATATGCATTTTTTATAGCAAAGAAAATAAATCCTTTTCAAGATTAGTGGAAAGAAGAGTAAAGTGACCTTCTAAAACATATTCAAGCAGTGCAGACATTCTGTTCAAGGAGTATCTGCACTCGCTTTTTTATATATCAAGCATTTCTGTTAAAGCACTTTTCTGTACATAAGCACTTATACCCAGTCGTCTTTTTCACCGCTTCATTCAGAAAAACAGGTGAGATATTGAGCAGCAAAGCATATTCTTGTGGGCGTTTCAATGAATGGAATTTTACAGCCAATAAGGCTTTTAATTGTTTTATGATAATAGTATAACGGCTATTTATCTTACAACAGATTATTATCCCAGATGCCATAGCACTGAAAGATATAAAGAAAGCAATGGTTCAATCACCCTCTATTTAAAACGTTTTCTAATTGAAAAAGTAATTCATTCTCAATCAGAAAGCCGAATTGATGAAGAACTTGTTGAACTTAGTCTTCCATTTCTAATATTTTCTTCATTTGCGGTCGGAATCCATCTCCCCATTTTTCCAATTGTTCAATAATGGGAAGCAGTGTTCTACCTTGCTCTGTAATGGAATATTCTGTATGGGGAGGAAGTTCCGAAAAAATCTTTTTCTGTATCATGCCATGAATCTCCAGTTCTCTCAGTTGTTGGTTGATTACCCTTGGGCTGGCATCATCAAAATAACGATGAAGTTCACTCGGACGCTTCGGGCCTTTGTCCAATTCTTGAATAATGCAGCTTTTCCATTTTCCGCCAATCACTTCCATCGCTATTTTCACACCGCAGTCTATATCAAAAGGTATTTTCTTTCTGTACATAAATCTTCTTTTTTCTGCAAAATTAATCATATTGAAATAACATGGAAAGAATAGCTTCCACTCTTTTCATGTTATAGGGATAAATTATTCATATACTGATTAATTTATCCCTACTTGCGCAAACCATCGGGTAATTATAAATTTGCAGACAGATTCAGATATAGGAATAATGGGATATATAATAATGATATAATGAAAAAGTGGTTATCTCTGATAGTATTACTGGCTGTTAATGTGATTTCTATTAATGCACAACAGAAAAATTCAATTAATAATCAAAGTATGGAAAAGA
This sequence comes from Phocaeicola sartorii JCM 17136 = DSM 21941, assembly GCF_054653615.1. Taxonomy (NCBI): domain Bacteria; kingdom Pseudomonadati; phylum Bacteroidota; class Bacteroidia; order Bacteroidales; family Bacteroidaceae; genus Phocaeicola; species Phocaeicola sartorii. The sequence continues at coordinate 2,447,947 of NZ_BAAIFW010000005.1, read as the reverse complement.
AAACAAAAACAATTCGTTTGATTTATCCGCAATGGCAAGGAGGTGATATTGCCCGGTGGATTACTGAAATAAAAGATCCCGAAGCAGCATCAAAAGGATATTCCTTAGGGGCAGAATTGCTTAACTTCCTGGCTCCCGACAGCAGTCAGGAAACACTGACTGTTCCCATTTCAACAGAAATTACAGAACGTATAAAAAAGGACGGCGTACTAGACCGCGACATTATTGTGAAACAGACTAACGCTGCTCTTGACTTGTTGCGTATCAGTGATCCTGATAAAATAGTAACTCTTGGAGGAGAATGTTCTGTCAGTGTCGTTCCGTTTACCTACCTTGCAGAGAAATATAAAGATGATGTGGCAATGATTTGGATTGATGCCCATCCTGATATAACACTTCCCGGAGATATGTATTGTGGATTCCATGCCATGGCTGTTACTGCCTGCATGGGGAAAGGCGACAAGGAAATCCTTTCCAGGCTACCGGCCCAAATAGCCCCCTCAAAGATTTTGCTCGTAGGATTGCGTGATTGGGAACGTGATGAAATAAAAGTCCGCCAGAAACAATATGGTATAAAACATCTTACTCCGGAAGATGTAGCACAAAATAGTAATGCTATATATGAATGGCTAAAATCATGTGGAGCATCCCGCGTGTTAATTCATTTTGATATGGATGTGCTCGACCCTGCCGAAATCATAGCAGCCGTAGGGGTAGTTCCCGATGGAATGAAATTGGCAGAAGTGGTCCGCGTTATTAATGATATTGCTAAAGAAAAAGAAATAGTAGGTCTGACCGTTGCCGAACCGATGCCACGGATTGCTATCAGGATTAAAGAAATGTTAAATCAATTACCTCTGTTGAAATGATAAGGAACAGATAAAAAGACATTTAGAATAACCCGTCAAAATCAATTCTCCGGAGAGCTCCAATATTTTATGGGCAAAGTGGTTCTAGATTACTTTATCCTTTAAGCCCCAATACATTTTCAGGGAGGATTTTGCCCTCTCTGAAAATGTATTGGGGTGATTGAACTATGAATGAGAATATAAAGCAAAATACTTCCAAAGCGGTGCTGCCATCAATGATTGTTTTACTTCATCATTCAATAACAACGCTTTTACTTCTTCTTCACTCAGCAAATGCACTGTCAGATCTTCAGTTTCTTCCAAATGCTGGGTAGAGATTCGTTCTACCTCCGTAGCCAGATAACAATGAGTGATATTGGTCATGGTGCTGGTATTTGCTGAGACGGTCATAAGTTTTGTCCAATTTCCATTACCATACCCTGTTTCTTCGTACAATTCGCGTTGGGCAGAAAGCAAAGGTTCTTCTCCGGTTTCACAAACTCCGGCACAAATTTCATAACGTGTTTCTTTTATTCCGTGACGGTATTGGCGTACTAATACGAATTTACCCTCTTTGGTGATAGCAATTACATTTACCCAATCAGGATATTCCAAAATATAATATTCAGGAATTTCAACTCCTGTAGGTAGTTTAACCCGGTCACGGCGTGCGGTCAGCCAAGGGCGGCGGATAAGATATTCACTTTCAATAATCTCCCATTTTCTATCGTCTGTGCTCATATAATAAGTTTTTTGTTTTATATTCTACATTATAAAATTTATTCTTGTCAGTGGCTTAATTGATTATACCGGCAAAGGTACACTAATCCATTTGCATTAACTATAACACTCCCATTCTTTTTGAAGAAATTCAGGAATGAATTATGTAAATGATGAAAAGACTTTAGCTAACTTTGCAGACAATAATGAAATGATAAATTTTATTCAGACAGAATGGAAAATAGAATAAGTCCGGAGTCTTCTCTATGGAATCCTTGGCATGGCTGCCATAAGCTAAGTACAGGTTGCCGGCATTGTTATGTATATCGCGGAGATAGTAAACATGGGAAAGACAGTTCCATAATAACCAAAACCGGACAATTCAATCTGCCCGTGCGACGGAAAAAGGATAAGACTTACAAGATCCCTTCCGGCAATCTCGTCTATACTTGTTTTACCTCCGATTTTCTGATAGAAGAAGCCGATGAATGGCGTATAGAAGCATGGAAAATGATGCGGGAACGATACGATCTTCATTTCTTGTTTATAACTAAACGCATAGACCGGCTCGGCCAATGTCTGCCTCCGGATTGGGGGGACGGGTATGATAATGTTACCATTTGTTGCACCATGGAAAATCAAGACAGAGTGGATTACCGTCTTCCTCTTTATAAAGCAGCTCCTGTAAAGCATAAAATCATTATCTGTGAACCGTTGTTGTCCGCTATAAACTTCAAGGGAGAACTCGGTACATGGGTAGAACAGATTGTGGTAGGTGGAGAATCGGGCAAAGAAGCGCGTATATGTAATTATGACTGGGTATTGGACATTCGTCGGCAATGTATAGAAAATAATATAAGCTTTTGGTTTAAACAAACCGGATACAGATTACTAAAAGGAGAACGTGAATATAAAATAGCCCGTCAATTTCAACATACACAAGCTAGAAAAGCAGGAATAAACTATTCTGGGAGATCTAACGGCAATAATTATAGTGATTAAGAAAGTGTTTCATTTTGAAAGAGCCCCCTTTTCATTTTGGTAAGCTTTAGTCTTTGATGACACGCTTATGGCATTGTAGCTAAGTCGTTTGTTTTATTGGTATATTCTTTGTCTGTTATAAAAGGACTGATATTAAATATGCGGAAAATTGTTATATTAGCAATATGATAAAGTAACAAATGGAAGACAGAGAAGAAAGTGTACAGCATTTTTTAGATTTGATTAAACGTTCACGGCGTGGAAAGTTTAAAATCTATATCGGAATGATAGCCGGTGTAGGGAAAAGTTATCGTATGCTGCAAGAAGCTCACGAAATGTTGGAGAACGGTGTAGATGTACAGATAGGTTATATTGAAACGCACGGACGTGCAGGAACCGTTGCTATGTTGGAAGGATTGCCTGTTATCTCTCGGAAAAAGATATTTTACAAAGGTAAGGAAGTGGAAGAAATGGATCTTGATGCCATTCTTCAGTTACATCCCGAACTGGTTATAGTAGATGAATTGGCACATACCAACATCGAGGGCAGCCGGAATGAGAAACGTTGGCAAGATGTAATGGAATTGTTGGATGCCGGTATAAACGTAATTTCTGCAGTTAATATCCAGCATATAGAAAGTTTGAATGAGGACGTAAAAGGTATAGCAGGTATAGAGGTTAAAGAACGGATTCCGGATAAGGTGTTGCAGGATGCGGATGAAGTGGTAAATATAGACCTTACCGCCGAAGAACTGATAAACCGGTTGAAAGCCGGGAAAATCTATCGCCTTGAAAAGATTCAGTTGGCACTGAATAACTTTTTTAAGACAGAGAATATTCTTCAGTTACGTGAACTGGCACTAAAAGAAGTGGCCTTTCGAGTCGAGAAGAAAGTTGAAAATGAAATTGTTACAGGCGAAAAGGGTATCCGGCACGAGAAGTTTTTGGCATGTATCAGCAGTAATGAACGGACTCCCCGACATATCATCCGTAAAGCGGCACGGCTTGCTTCCCGGTACAATACGGTCTTTTTTGCCCTTTATGTACAAACGCCTGCCGAAAGTACGGAACGTATTCCATTGGCAACACAGCGACATTTACTTAACCATTTTAAACTGGTTACCGAGTTGGGCGGTGAAGTTATCCAAGTTTCATCTTCCGATATTCTGGGAGAAATAATTAAAACTTGTCGTCAACGTGGAATTACAACTGTCTGTATGGGGCATCCTGCTTTCAAAATGCCCGGTGCATTATTGAGTCTTTCCAAATATCGAAAATTTCTAAACTCTTTAGCTGAAATGGACATAGATTTGATTATACTTGCATAAAAAATAAAAGTTATGAATATAAAGTCGAAACTAACCCTTGCCATAGGGATATTGGTGGCAATGATTGTACTATTGGTTGTACTTTCTGTTGTGAATTTGCAAATACTCACGGCCACGGAGCCTGACAGTCCGGCAGCAGGTCCCGGATTACAGCGGGCTTTATTGTGGATATATGTTGTTGGTGCCGCATGTATATGTATTGGTATTGGTATGTGGTTGCGCCTTCCCGCATCGATTGATAATCCTATTAAAGAACTGACCAACGCTATACAGGAAATTGCAAACCATAATTATGAGAAACGTTTGGAATTGAACAGCAGTGAAGAATTTTCAGAAGTATCTAAAAATTTCAACCGCATGGCCAAACGCCTGGAAGATTATCATGCAAGTACTTTATCCGATATGATGGCATCTAAAAAATATATGGAGACTATCATCAACAGTATCAACGAGCCTATTATCGGTTTAAATAATGATATGGAAATCCTGTTCATCAATGATGAAGCATTGAATGTGATCAACCTGAAACGTGAAGAAGTTATTAAACATTCTGCACAGGACATTTCCCTACGCAATGATTTGTTGCGCCGCCTGATTCGTGAATTGGTGGAAATTCCTGGGGAACCAGTCAAAGACAAGGAAAAAGAAAAGAAAGAACCTCTGAAGATTTATGCGGACAATAAAGAGAGTTTTTTCCAAGTAAAATACATGAGTATTTCCCAACCGGGGAAAGATGGGGTTACTATGGAAAAAAAAGGACATGTCATTATGTTGAAGAATATAACCGAATTTAAGGAACTGGATTCGGCCAAAACTACATTTATCTCTACAATCTCACATGAATTGAAGACTCCTATCTCGGCTATTATGATGAGTCTGCAATTATTAGAAGACCAACGTATCGGAGCTTTAAATGAAGAACAGGAAGATTTGGCAAACAGTATCAAAGAAAATAGCGAACGGCTGCTTAACATCACCGGCGAATTACTGAATATGACCCAGGTAGAATCAGGAAAACTACAGTTGAAGCCTAAGATAACCAAACCTATAGAGTTGATAGAATATGCAATAAAGGCAAACCGTGTACAAGCTGAGAAATTCAATATTCAAATAGAAGTGGAATACCCTGATGACAAGATAAGCAGGCTGTTTGCCGACAGTGAGAAGATAGCTTGGGTGCTGACCAACCTTCTTTCCAATGCCATCCGGTATTCACCGGAAAACGGTCGTGTAATAATAGGGGCACGTCAGACAGATGATGGATTCATTGAGATGTTTGTACGGGATTTCGGGAAAGGGATTGATCCACGTTATCATAAAAGCATCTTTGACCATTATTTCCGGGTTCCCGGAACTAAAGTACAAGGAAGTGGTTTAGGGCTGTCTATTTCCCGGGATTTTGTCGAGGCCCATAATGGTACTCTTACAGTAGACAGTAAGCTGGGAGAAGGAAGTACGTTTGTTATGCGGTTAAAAGCATAATTACAGCACAGGGGAGAGAATCTTTCAATAAGCGCTCTCCCCTGCTGCTTTTGAACCAAGCCGAAAAAGCTTACTCCAGCCTGTGAACGGTAATATCAGTAAAGTCTTGTAATAATGTCAGTAACATACCTTCATCATTGTATTTCTTAGATTTTATAACCATTGTAACATAATAGGTTGTTACTTCTCCCAACCTCTTTTCGTCCAATTGATAGGAAACAATATTGTACTCTTTGGAATTGAATTTCTTGGCCATACGGTTCAGTGTTTCTTTATTGTCTGTAGAGAACTCCACCATGGAACTTTTCATACCTATACTTTTAAAAAGATAGCTGAGAGCCTCAAGACCAATCAGCGTAAGGATTGTTGCTGAGATTCCCAGCCAGTACATACCGGCTCCAATGGCCAGACCGATGCCCGAAGTAGCCCAAATTCCGGCAGCGGTAGTAAGCCCGCGCACGATTTGTTTCTGAAAAATAATAGTACCCGCTCCAATAAAACCGATACCGCTGACAACCTGTGCGGCCACACGGCTCGGGTCCAGGTCTATCCCCTCCATCTTCACTACTTCCATAAAACCATATTGTGACACAATCATAATGAGAGCACTTCCCAGTGATACTAGAAAATGGGTACGGTAACCGGCTTCTTTGGCACGATATTCCCTATCCAAACCAATGACAGTACCCAAAGCGCCTGCCACAAACAATCTTAAAATAAAATCCCATGTCATGCTCATACTTAAATCCTCCTTATTTATTCATCTTCATCATCTGTCAGTTCGGGCAAACTCAACATTCGTTGGCTGTCTTCTGCCGGAAGAGCTTCTACCTGGCGTAGTTTACGCTCTATGGCACGAGTGCGTTTCCCCATAACTTCCTCTAACTGGTCTCCTGCGTTCTGTAGATTTTTCTGTACCTTTTCCAGCAATCCTCCAAATTTTCCGAATTCAGTCTTTACTGCCCCTAACACATTCCATACTTCGCTTGTTCGTTTTTGAATGGCCAGTGTACGGAATCCCATTTGCAAACTATTCAGGATAGCTCCCAGGGTGGTAGGACCTGTAACCACTATCTTCCAGTCTTTTTGCAACATTTCCACCAACGCGGTCCGGCGGATCACTTCTGCATAGATATTTTCGAATGGCAGAAACATAATGGCAAAATCTGTTGTAAAAGGTGGGTCTACATATTTATCGTGAATATCCTTTGCCATTTTTTTGATTGTGATTTCCAGTTGGCGGGATGAAGTTTCAATCAATGCGGCATCTCCGGCTTCGTATGCATCCTGATATTGCTCATATACATCTTTGGGAAATTTGGCATCCACAGGTAAATATACAATTTCATCACTATTTTCCTTTCCCGGAAGTTTAATGGCGAACTCCACAAATTCCGTTGCATTTTTCTTGGTTTTGACATTCGCCTCATATTGTTCCGGACTCAGCATCTGGTCCAATAAGGCCCCTAATTGTACTTCTCCGAATGTACCCCGCGTCTTCACATTGCTTAAAACTTTTTTCAATCCTCCTACATCCTGTGCCAGGCTCTTCATCTCTCCCAGCCCTTTTTGTACATTCTCCAGTTGCGAACGTACTATCTCAAAGGATTGTCCTATACGTTCATTCAATGTTTTCTGTAATTTTTCTTCTACCATTTGCCGCATGTCATCCAATCGTTTTTCCGTACTTTTCACCAAGGCTTCCTGTTGTTTGCCCATTGCTTCAAATTTTTCCCGTTGCATTTCATTACCGGTCAGCAGGTTTTTATGCAAAGTATCCTGCATATTACGGATAGAATAATTCAAGGTTTGATTCAGTTCGTTACGCAGTTCGCGGATATTTCTTCCCAATTCGTCCCGGTTTTCTTTCATTTCTTCGCGTAGCAATCCTTCCAGACGTTCGGTTTGCAGACGATTGTTTTTAGTAAGTGCGATTACCATATTAATTATCAGCAGGATAATAATTACGGTTAATAAAATTTCTGTCATGATTCTTGTTTATTTTGAGCAAATGTAGCAAAAAGCCATGAATTTTATCGTTATATTTGCAGCGAATTTGGCAAAAGCACTCCATTAAATAGTATATGAAGTATAAATTATTAGTTTTAGACCTAGACGGAACGTTGACCAATAAAAAGAAAGAGGTAACGGAACACACACGTCGTACACTTATCGAAGCGCAAGAGCGCGGAGTAAAAATTGTTTTGGCATCGGGACGTCCCACATACGGTGTGGCTCCACTGGCCGAGATCTTAGAATTGCAGAAATACGAAGGTTATATACTTTCGTATAACGGAGGTGAGATCATAGACTGGAAAACCGGTGAGATGATGTACGAGAATGTGCTCGATCCGGACGTATTGCCCTACCTGTATAAATGTGCCACCGACAACCATTTTGCTATCGTCACCTACGATGGAAAATATGTATTGACTGAATATCCGGAGGACGAATATGTATTGAAAGAAGCTATTCTGAATGTGATGACTCCCAAGAAAGTGGATCATTTCCTGGAGGCAATAAAATTCCCTATTGCCAAATGTCTGATTGTAGGTGAACCTACTCGGCTTGCAGTGCTTGAAAAAGAAATGTACGAACACTTGAAAGACCGTATGGGGGTATTCCGTTCCGAACCTTATTTTTTGGAACTGGTTCCTAAAGGTATTGATAAAGCACAATCACTGGCCGTATTGCTAAAAGAAATCGGTATGACAAAAGAAGAAATGATTGCCGTTGGTGATGGTTTTAACGATCTTTCCATGATACAATATGCCGGATTGGGGGTAGCAATGGCCAATGCTCAAGAAATAGTCCGTCAAAACGCCGACTACATCACCCTTTCTAATGAAGAAGATGGTGTAGCCGCGGTAGTAGAGAAATTTATTCTTTAGGTTTCCGGTCAAAGAAAGGATTTCAGCCCTGTTCGTCAGCCTGAAAAGACTAAAAAGAGTCAGCAGTTAAAAAAATATCAAAATAAAAAGAGAAATATAGTGGATAATCCAATTATTTATCGTTCCTTTGACAACGGAATATAAAAAGATAGTTTTTTCGATTGACTCAATTCATCTCACACTTGAACCGTTTCTATTCTTCTAACTAAATTTTTAAATTCAAAGTTTACTTAATTATTTATTTATCAATTTTTATTTTATGAATTTGTATATTGGAAACCTTAACTATAATGTTAGGGAAGGTGATTTGAGAGGTGTAATGGAAGAGTATGGAACAGTAGCTTCAGTAAAACTTATTACTGACCGTGAAACACGTCGTTCTAAAGGCTTTGCTTTTGTAGAAATGCCTAATGATGACGAAGCCAAAGAAGCTATCAAGCAATTGAACGGTGCAGAATATGTAAACCGTACTATGGTTGTAAAAGAAGCACTTCCTAAAGCATAAGGAATTAAACATTCCACATCACATGATGGCGATAGAGATTCACTCTGTCGCCATTTTTTCTTGAACAGCTTTTTATTTTGAGAATACATGAAAGGCATATTGATAAGAAAACGGACATCTGTTTTTGTCAGAATGTCCGTTTCTTGTTTAGTATTTGTTCTTTAGAAAGCTATTGCTCCGAAGGCGAATTTACTCCGCCCCTATTTCCTTCTTACTTATCTGACTGATACCCTGCGGACGAATCGCAATGGCTTGTATGATAGCATCTTTATTCACTTGTATAGTGTCGGTATACAATGGAGATTGCACATCGGGAACGCTGCCATCCAACGTATAATGTATTTCCGCATCATCAAAAGTATGAAGAGCAATCTTGGCTTTTCCTTCATCGGGAGCCGGAACGATATCAATGTTCACATCATAAATGTCCTGACGGAAATCATAACCTCTATCCCGGTAGATAGTCAGCAGAGCCGGTAAACGTTTCAAAAAGTTGTCGAAATTTTTATGTGACGGTTCCGTCCATTGAATCTCGGACAAAGCAGCCATACGGGGAAGAATTTGCCATTCCATCTTCAAACTGTCACGCGTCCATTCTGTCCAGATGCATCCTTGAGTTCCGATGATATATTTTTGTTCATCCGTTGCCAATTCATCAGAAACAGGTTCAAATGTATAGACACGTTCAAGGCTTTTAGTCCCTTTTATCCGGTTGTAAGTAGGATTGCTGAAATAAAGAAACTGAATAGGAGTCATAATCGCATCATGGTGCAGACGGGCGGCTTCGATACCACCTTTGACACTCGTCCATGACATCACTGTGGCACCTGGAGCCAGTCCTCCCTCCAACATCTCATCCCAGCCCAGCATTTTACGCCCTCTGTCATTAATGACTTTGCCTACCTCGGACATGAAATAGGTCTGTAATTGGTTCTCCTTGCTGTGTCCTGGTGTATCTTTCAAACCCAATTCCCGAATTTTAGCTTGACATGCAGGGCATTTTTCCCAACGTACTTTCGGGCATTCATCCCCACCAATATGGATATAAGGAGAGGGAAAGATGTCCATAATTTCATTCAATACATCTTTGGCAAACTGTAAAGTCCGGTCGTTTCCTCCACAAAGCACATCAGGGAATACCCCCCATTTACAAGGAATCTCGTATGGACCTCCCGTACAGCCTAATTCCGGATAGGAAACCAAAGCTCCCATCATGTGTCCCGGAAGGTCAACTTCGGGAATTACAGTAATAAAACGGTCAGCGGCATACTTGACAATCTCTTTTGCTTCTTCCTGTGTATAAAAACCGCTATGGGGAGTTTCATCATAGGTCTGGGTTTCACGGTCAATCAACGTACGTGGACGTATCGAACCTATTTCCGTAAGTTTGGGATATTTCTTGATTTCAATTCTCCAACCTTGGTCTTCGGTCAGATGCCAATGAAAATAATTGATATTGTGCAGTGCCAGCATGTCAATGATTTGTTTCAGATAAGAAACCGGAAAATAATGGCGGCCCACGTCTACCATGAAACCGCGATAACCGAAACGAGGATAGTCATTAACAGTTCCCACCGGGATGGCGACGGATACCTGTTTGTTTTTGGTCAATGGCAAAGCCTTATAGAGCGTTTGTATTCCATAAAATACTCCCGACTCACTACCTCCATTCAAATGAATGTTCTCAGAAGTTACCTCCAGTTGATACCCCTCTTTGTTGGGGATGGAACTGTCAACCGCCAAGATTATGGAATTCTTCTTTGCGGCTTCAGTTGTTGTCCGGACGGTAATTCCCGTTGCCTCTTTAATGTAGGAAGCTAAAAATTCTGCCGTCCGTTGCAGTCTTTCATTGCCCTCCGGATAGACAATACCGGTTTGCGGATTAATAACAAAAGGGGGGGCTTGGATGTCTTGACTCACTTCTTGGGGCTGCGGAATGACATTCAGATTTCCGATTTCTGTTTTTGTAGGGGAACATGCGGACAGGCCAAACGCCATCCACATTCCCACTCCTGCCCATTGCATCAGTTTTTTTTTCATAGGGAAAATTTATAATTGCAAGGGCAAAGATACAAAATCTGACCTTATCTTCCTGTATGCTTTAGCCGAATCTTGCTTTTTTTCAGCAATGTTTTTCCTCCTATAATCAGAGTTACGGCAGTAATCACCATCAAAATGCCCAGAATAATGCGCGGAGTCAGCTGCTCGCCAAAAATCAGTACTCCGAAGAACAAGGCTGTAACAGGCTCCAAAGCACCCAGAATGGCTGTTGGTGTGGAACCAATGTAGTGTATGGCCTTTGTCATGGTCACCAATGAGATAACAGTAGGAAAGACAGCCAGTGAAATGGCGTTCACCCATAACAAAGGTGTAGGGATAAGCTGCAATCCGGTACAGAACTTCAATCGTACCACATAAACAGACAGGCCGAAAAGCAGGACATAGAAAGTAAGCTTGGCTATAGGCATATCCTTCAAGGAAGAACGGTTTACACCCACTATATAGATGGCGTATGCCAAGGATGATAAAAAGACAAAAGTAATCCCGACCAGACTGAGTGTCTGTCCTCCCGGACTTTTACAAAGCAAAGAAATGCCCACAAAGGCCAGCGCTATGGAAAACATAGTAACCGGCGATACTTTTTCCTTAAATACTACAGCCATAATAATAGCTACCAGTACCGGGTAGACAAACAATATGGTGGATGCGATACCGGCATCCATGTAGTTATAACTCATAAAGAGAAACAGGGAAGAGAATGAGAACAGCAGTCCCATGATGCAAAGTGGCAGCACGTCCGCTTTCTTGATGGCAAAAGATTGCTTCTGCATCTTCATCATGACACCTAGTACAACTATAGCCAGTGCATAGCGATAAAATAATACCGAGTCTACGCTCATTCCTGCACTATAAAGAGGAAGGGTGAACAGTGGGTTCATGCCGTAGCTGGTTGCTGCGATTGCCCCAAGGAGAAATCCTTTAGTTTTGTTGTTAGTCATCGTTTTTGTTACACGCTTAAAAATCGGCGCGAAATTAGATATTTGTCAGCAATAAACAAAGGAAAAGTGCTTTATTCTTTCAATCCGACATCTATTTAATTTTGATTATACCTATACAACAAACACAAAAGAATTTATAGGCCTGTAACGGTCCCAAAGTTTTTTGCTTTTTTCAAACCATAAGGCAAAATTGAATCCCATAACCGGACGGCTATGGGATTCAGTCTGCCCTGTCAATGGTATAATGTTTTGATCAACTCAATTTATGAATAACCAATCCCGAACGAAGTTTCGGCTCAAACCAAGTTGTTTTAGGCGGCATAATATTACCGGTATCAGCAATATCCATTAATTGTTTCATGGAAACAGGATAAAGAGCCAAAGCCACTTTCATCTCACCACTGTCCACGCGCTTCTTTAATTCCTCCAAGCCACGGATACCACCTACAAAGTCAATCCGTTTGTCGGAACGAAGATCCTTGATTCCCAATATTTCATCCAATATCAAGTTGGAAGAAATAGTCACGTCCAATACCCCGATAGGATCATTGTCATCGTATGTGCCCGGTTTCGCTGTCAGGCTGTACCATTTACCGTTCAGATAAAGAGAGAAATTGTGAAGAGCCTGTGGTTTATAGACCTCAGCACCTTTTTCTTCTACCACGAAGTTTTTGCTGACAGCGGTCAGGAATTGTTCCGGAGACAACCCGTTCAAGTCTTTTACAACCCGGTTGTAATCAATAATGGTCAGCTGGTTGGCCGGGAAACATACAGCCATGAAGTAGTTGTACTCCTCATTTCCCTGATGGTTTGCATTTTGCTGTGCTTTTTCGGCGCCTACCAAGGCAGCGGCAGCCGAGCGATGATGCCCATCGGCAATATAAAGAGCCGGCATAGCCTCGAAAGCTTTTGTGATAGCTGTTATATCCTCTTCTTTGTCGATCACCCAGAATGAATGTCCGAAACCGTCACCCGGAGCAATAAAATCATATTCCGGCTGTTGTGAAGTATATTTCTTAACGATAGCATCCAATTCCGCATTATCCGGGTAAGCAAAGAATACCGGTTCTATATTGGCATTATTTACACGGACATGTTTCATGCGGTCTTCCTCCTTATCACGACGGGTCAGTTCATGTTTTTTGATGACCCCGTTCATATAATCGGGAACATACGCTCCTACCACCAGTCCATATTGGGTCTTGCCGTTCATGGTTTGTGCATATACGTAATAATTTTCTTTTCCGTCTTGCACCAACCAGCCCTTGTCCTGAAACATCTGGAAATTTTCGGCAGCCTTCTCATATACCTTGGGATCATGTTCGTCTGTTCCGGCAGGGAAATCAATTTCCGGTTTAATAATATGATAAAGTGACTTCTCATTACCTTTCGCTTCCTCGCGTGCTTCTTCAGAGTTCAGCACATCGTATGGGCGTGAAGCTACTTGTTCTACCAATTCTTTCGGAGGGCGGATGCCTTTGAAGGGTTTAATTATTGCCATAAAATAAAAGTATTAGATTTTACTTGCCGGGGCGAATTGCATTCGCCCGAAAACATAAACTGTATGCATTCGGCCGGATTCAATCCGCCCCGGCGGTTATTGGATTACTTATTTACTTTGAACTTCTCGCAACCGTCTTTCAGGAAGCCTACAATCTGTCTGGCAGCAGCGATACCTGCATTGATATTTGCTTCAGCCGTCTGGGCGCCCATCTTTTTCGGTGTAGAGAAATAGCGTCCGGCAAATTTCTCCGCAAATTCTGCGTTGGCAGCCGGCATGATATCAGTAACATACTTTAAATCGGCACGGTCTTCCATCAGCTTGATCAATTCCGCTTCATTGATTACTTCCTTACGGGCAGTATTCACCAATACTCCACCTTTAGGCATTTTGTTAACCAATTCATAGTTGATGGAATTTTTAGTTTCAGCCGTAGCAGGAATATGCAGGGACACTACATTACAAGCCGCATACAGTTCCTCAGCAGAAGAAACAGCTTTCACACCATCTTTTTCAATTACTTCTTTCGGACAGAAAGCATCAAAAGCATAAATATCCATACCAAATCCTTTGGCGATACGAGCCACATTGCGGCCTACATTACCGTATGCATGAATACCTAGCTTCTTGCCCATCAGTTCAGTACCCGAAGTTCCATTGTAGAAATTGCGGACAGCCATCACCATCATGCCAAAAGCCAGTTCGGCTACTGCATTGGAGTTCTGTCCCGGAGTGTTCATTACACATACATTGTGTGCCGTAGCAGCCGCCAAATCCACGTTATCATAACCAGCTCCCGCACGTACTACGATTTTCAGTTCCTTTGCCGCATCCAATACTTCGGCATCAATAATATCACTACGGATAATGATGGCGTTAACGTCCTTTACAGCTTCCAGTAATTTAGCTTTTTCACCATATTTTTCCAGCAATACGAGTTCGTAACCTGCTGCTTCTATTTCTTTACGGATACCGTCTACTGCAACTTTTGCAAACGGCTTGTCTGTTGCTACTAATACTTTCATGGTCTTATTGTATTAAAAAGATTCACCACAGATTAGCACGGATTATCACAGATTCCATTTATTGTTCCTATCTGTGTAATTCGTATAATCTGTGGTGAGCATAATTAGTTAATGAAGTTTCTCAAATTCCTGCATGCAGTCAATCAAAGCCTGAACGCTTTCCTTCGGCATGGCGTTGTAGCAAGATGCGCGGAAACCACCTACAGAGCGGTGGCCCTTAATGCCCACCATACCTCTTTCTGTGGCAAATTTCATAAAGTCGGCTTCCAGTTCCTTGTATTCGTCGTTCATCACGAAACAGATGTTCATATAAGAGCGGTCGGCCTTATCGGTTACTGTGCCACGGAACATTTTGTTACGGTCTATTTCAGCATACAGCATGTCTGCTTTTTCTTTGGCGCGTCTCTGCATTTCAGCCACACCACCGTTGGCCTTGATCCAGCGCAAAGTCTGCAAAGCGGCATAAATAGGAAGTACAGGAGGTGTGTTGAACATAGAGCCACCGTCAACGTGGGTCTGATAATTCAACATAGTAGGAATATAGCGTGATACCTTGCCCAGTGCATCGTTCTTTACAATCACGAAAGTAACACCGGCCGGAGCCAAATTCTTCTGTGCACCACCGTAGATACAAATATATTTAGAAACGTCAATAGGACGAGAGAAAATATCAGATGACATATCAGCAATCATAGGAACCGGAGAATCCAGATCTTCATGAAGTTCTGTTCCGTAGATTGTGTTATTAGTTGTGACATGGAAATAATCTGCATCAGCAGGCACCGTATAATCTTTGGGAATATAGGTATAGGTCGCTTCTGCGGAAGATGCTACTTCTACCACTTCACCGAAAGCTTTGGCTTCTTTCATCGCTTTCTTAGCCCATACACCAGTGTTCAGATAGGCAGCTTTCTTTTCGAGGAAGTTGTAAGGTATCATACAGAATTCCAAGCTGGCTCCACCTCCCAAGAACAGTACCGAGTACCCTTCCGGGATGTTCAATAGTTCCTTAAACAAAGCAACAGCTTCGTCTACTACAGGCTGAAAATCTTTAGCACGATGACTGATTTCCATGATGGAAAGACCTGATCCATTAAAATCAAGAACGGCTTGTGCTGTTTTCTCAATTACCTCGCGAGGCAAGATAGATGGTCCCGCATTGAAATTATGCTTTTTCATTTGAAGTTTGTTTTGGTTATACAATTTGTTTATGTCTTACATTGGGCGAAATTACACATTATTTTCAGTTTTCCAAAAAAATCGCTAATAAATTTACGAATTTCCGCATAATTTTCTTTCAAATTAGTTAAATCTGAATTTTTATGCTTTCATTTTGTAAATACAACCCTAGCAAACAATGATTTAAAGCATAAAAAAAATATCTTTTTGAATTATTCTTTTATCATTTTATTTCAAGAGTTGACAAATTGTCATTATTTAGCTTCTTCAATAAGTGTTTTTATGCCCTTTATCTTCTCGTTTCGTATTAAATTCAGAGTTTGCTTTATCTTTTTGCGCGATACGGCTGCAAAAGAATAGTGGTCTTTTACATCAATCCGCCCTATTTCGTCTTTATTCAAGTTTCCTTTTTTAAAGAGAAATCCCACAATATCTATCTTATTGATTTTATCTTTCTTACCTTTTCCTATATATAATGTTACATATTCGGGCAAAGACGGTTTGGGTGTCACCTCGGGTAACACGAACTCTTCCGGCTCACCGGTTATATAGCCGGGCATTGTTTCTTCGGCATGAAGGATGACGTATGAGTTTCCTTCGGCCTCCCAGCGGGCGGTACGTCCGTTGCGGTGAATATATCCGTCTTCATTGGCTGGCAGATGATAATGCACCACATTCTCTATTTCAGGGATATCCAGTCCGCGCGCAGCCAGGTCGGTAGAAACAAGTACATGGCAACTTCCGTTGCGGAATTTATACAGAGAGCGCTCACGGTCGTCCTGTTCCATACCGCCATGAAAGATGCCGCATTGGAACTTCTTGGATTGAAGATACTTCCCTACCCGTTCCACACTTTCACGGTGGTTGCAGAAAACCAATGTCGATTGGCTTCCCAAAGTACAAAGTAGTTTATATAAGGTTTCCAATTTGTCTTTTTCCGGAGACAGTACCTTATATAAATGCAGCCGTCGGGCAGTCTGTTCTTCCGGATTCAGAAAGTTCAACTTGATGGTCTTGTTCAAGCCTGTAAATTGCGGAATTTCTTCCGCATCGGTAGCCGACAGCAGGAAGCGTCGTTGCAGACCGGGCAATTGTCCTATGACGGTTGCCATCTCTTCCTGAAAACCGAACTCCAGACATTTGTCAAATTCATCTATTATCAAAATGGAAACCGTATCTGCATCAAAATTCTGTTTGGAAAGATGGTCATTCATACGCCCCGGCGTACCGATGATGACCGATGGCTGCACCCCTTTGATGGTACGGTGCTCTTCCATGGCAGGTCGTCCGCCATAGCAGCTTACGGCCTTGAATGATGTATTCATGGATTTGAATACCTGGTCTATTTGTAAAGCCAGTTCTCGGGAGGGCACAAGCACTACTGCCTGCACACCTTTCACATCCGGCTTCAAGCTCTGTACCAAAGGCAACAGATAAGCCAACGTCTTACCAGATCCCGTAGGAGACAATAATATGAGATCCTTTCCTTCTTTCCATGCATCAATGGATGCCTCTTGCATCGGGTTCAGTCGCTCAATTTTCAAATGGGCTAGTATGTTCTCTATCATATTTATTTTCGTTTTATACAAAAGTAAAGAAAAAGCCCGATAAAAGTGAACTTTTACCGGGCTTTTTCTTATTATTAATAAAAGGAGATCCTGATATTATCCTCCGAAGTTGTCATACATGATAGAAGAAGGCTCAACACCCAGGCTATCCAGCATCTTAACGACTGCATTAGACATCGGGCCGGGACCACACATGTAGTATTCAATATCTTCGGGAGCTTCGTGATCCTTCAGATAAGTTTCATACATCACATTGTGAACGAAACCTGCAGTATACTTCACGCCTGCGGCATCGGCAGCGGGATCGGGACGGTCCAGAGCCAGATGGAAGTGGAAGTTCGGGAAGTCTTTTTCCAACTGCTGGAAGTCCGGCAGATAGAATACTTCGTTCAATGCACGCGCACCGTAGAAATAGTGAAGTTCACGGTCGGTAGTGTGCAGCGTCTTGGTCATGTGCATAATCTGCGCACGCAACGGAGCCATACCGGCACCACCACCTACCCAGATCATTTCCTTCTTAGAATCGAAGATCGGGTGGAAGTCTCCATAAGGACCGCTCATCGTCACCTTGTCACCCGGTTTCAGCGTGAAAATGTAAGAGGAAGCGATACCCGGATTCACATCCATAAAGCCGGGACCCTGATCTTTCGGCTTGAACGGAGGAGTAGCGATACGTACAGTCAGCATGATACGGTCGCCCTCAGCAGGATAGTTGGCCATAGAGTAAGCACGGATGGTATCTTCCGTATTCTTACATTTCAAGCCGAACAGACCGAATTTCTCCCATGCGGGCAGATATTCCGGACCGATAAGGTCTTTGTCGATATCCTTGTTATAATCCATTTCAAATTTAGGGATTTTGATCTGAGCGTATGAACCCGGAACGAAGTCCATGTGTTCACCCTTAGGCAAAGCCACAATAAACTCTTTGATGAAAGTGGCAACGTTCTTGTTGCTGATCACTTCGCATTCCCATTCCTTGACACCCATTACAGATTCGGGAACCTTGATGCTCAGATCACCTTTTACTTTCACCTGACAACCCAGACGCCAATGATCCTGTTGCTGTTTACGGCTGAAATGTCCCTTCTCAGAGGGAAGAATTTCACCGCCTCCTTCTACAACCTGACATTTACATTGCCCGCAAGAACCCTTGCCACCACAAGCTGACGACAGATAAACTCCGTTAACCGACAGGGTGTTCAGCAAAGTCGAACCCTGCTCTACTTCCAGTTCTTTCTCTCCATTGATAGTCAGTTTCACTTTGCCGCTCGGAGTCAGATATCCTTTGGCAACAAGCAAAATCACAACAAGCAGAATAATGATTCCAAGGAATACTCCAATACTTGCTAATATTAAATTCATATCCATTGTCTTATTCCTTTCTTTTTAGATTTTCAAACCAGAGAAACACATAAATGCCATTGCCATCAGACCTACAGTGATGAAAGTGATACCCAGCCCTTTCAAAGGAGCCGGCACATCAGAGTAAGCCATCTTTTCACGGATAGCAGCCAAGCCGATAATAGCCAGCGCCCAACCGATACCTGAACCCAAAGCATAAGTGGTAGCCTCGCCAATGTTGATGAAATGACGTTGCTGCATGAACAATGAAGCACCCATGATGGCACAGTTTACGGCAATCAGCGGAAGGAAAATACCCAATGAGGCATAAAGTGAAGGACTGAAACGCTCCACAATCATTTCCACCAACTGAACGATAGCAGCGATAACGGCGATAAACAGGATGAAGCTCAGGAAGCCGAGGTCTACCCCATCAATCAACGCATTAGGCGCCAACACATAATTTTCCAGCAAATAGTTCACCGGCAACGTTACGATCAACACGAAAGTAACGGCTGCACCCAGACCTACGGCTGTCTTTACGTTCTTCGATACTGCCAGGTAAGAACACATCCCCAGGAAGTATGCGAAAATCATATTGTCCACAAAGATGGACTTTACAAACAAACTTAAATATTCCATATTCTTTTCGTTTTATAACGGGGATTAATTATTACTTTCCTGCAATTCTTTGTGTTTTGCACGTTGGTACCAGATGATACAAGCACAGATAATCAACGCCATAGGAGGCATCAACATCAAACCGTTGTTCAAGTAGCCCAAATCATAAACAGCCTGCGGGATAACCTGGAAACCGAACAGTGTGCCTGCGCCCAGCAGTTCACGGAAGAATGCCACGATAACCAGAATCTTGGCATAGCCCAACCCGTTACCGATACCATCCAGAAATGATTCCCAAGGAGCGTTCATCATAGCAAACGCTTCCAGACGTCCCATCAGGATACAGTTTGTAATAATCAAACCTACATATACAGAAAGCTGCACACTGACATCGTATGCGAATGCTTTCAAGATTTCACTAACAATAGTTACCAATGCGGCAACCACCACCAACTGGACGATGATACGGATACGGTTGGGAATGGTGTTACGCAACAAGGAGATAACGAAGTTTGAGAAGGCTGTAATAATGGTTACAGAAAGACCCATCACGATAGCCGGTTCCAACTGAGCCGTTACAGCCAGTGCAGAACAGATACCGAGCACCTGTACGGTGACAGGGTTGTTCAAACCCAGCGGAGTTAAAAGAACTTCTCTATTCTTTTTAGAAAATAATGCGCTCATATTCTATTTTTCCTCCTCTTATTTATTAGTTAAAAATGAATTGTACATGCTCAGGCAATCCTTAATCATCGCATCTACACCCTTGGAAGTAATGGTACCACCTGAGATACCGTCCACCTGATAATCAGGTTTTGCCACCTTGCCGTGTTTTTCAACACCCAAAGCTACAGCACCGTTTTCCATTACATGCTTACCCAAGAACTGATCCTGGAACTTGGTAGTGGTGATTTCGGCACCCAGACCCGGAGTTTCACCTGCATGTGAGAAGTAAACGCCATATACAGTGTCTTTGTCATCATTCAAGGCGATGTATCCCCAGATAGGTCCCCAAAGTCCGGCCCCATAAATAGGAAGTACATATTTGGTCTGGCCGTCCACGTCGCAAACGAATACATGAAGACGTCCGTTGGCGATTTCACCTTTATAAGAAGTCTGGAAAGCAGCCTCGTTCTTAACCAAAGAACCGTCTGCCTGCATCAAATCGTCTTCTTTCACATATTTATCATATTCCGCATTCACGTCTTTCACGTCATAAACGTTCAAAGCCGCCAGAATTTGTTTCTTTGTGTCCTGTTCTACATTCTGATACTGTTTCTCTTTCAGAGAAGAAGACACGAATGCCAACAGGAATGCTACGATAACAACCATTATCGAAGCATAGATGATAGTATAACTATTACTATTAGTATTCATAATGTCCGATATTTTAGTTGTTAGTTGATTTTAATCTGTTTTCGCGGGCTGTGATGTTCTTCTGTACGATACAGTAGTCAATCAGCGGAGCGAAGATGTTCATCAGCAGGATGGCAAGCATCATACCTTCGGGATAACCCGGATTCAACACACGGATAACGATAGCCATCACACCGATCAGGAAGCCATAGATGAACTTGCCCTTTTCCGTACGTGCGGAAGTCACAGGGTCGGTAGCCATGAACACGGCACCGAAGCAGAAACCGCCCAATACGATGTGTTCGTACCAAGGCAACTGAGCCATCATGTTATCTGTAGAACCGAACACATTGAAGATCAGTCCCATCACGATACCACCGGCAAAGACAGAAATCATCGTCTTCCAGCTGGCCACGCCTGTCCACAACAGGATGATGGCGCCCAGTGCGATAGCGATAACGCTGGTTTCACCGATAGAACCCGGAATCAAACCTACAACCATATCCCACATAGTAGCGGGAGTGCCGTTCACATTAATCAGTTCGCTTGCACCCGGAGCGGCTGTAGCAGCCTGTCCCAGCATCGTAGCGCCGGTAAAACCGTCCACTACCTGTCCGCCACCGATACCGAAAATGCTGTCGGTGCTTACCCATACGGCATCACCGGACATTTTGGCAGGATAGGCGAAGAACAAGAAAGCACGGGTAATCAATGCAGGGTTGAAGATATTCATACCCGTACCGCCGAATACTTCCTTAGCGAAGATTACAGAGAATGCAGTAGCGACAGCCAGAATCCACAACGGACATTCCACCGGAACGATCATCGGGATCAACAGACCGGATACCAGGAAGCCTTCCTGAATTTCTTCGTTCTTCCATTGTGCCACCACAAATTCGATTCCCAGACCTACTACGTATGATACGATAATCTTAGGCAGAACAGCCAGGAAACCATAAATAAACTTTTCAAAGAAACCTGCCTCCTGGCCTACTGCCAGAAAGTGCTGGTAACCCACGTTGTACATACCGAACAGCAGTGCCGGTATCAACGCAATAACCACCATTGACATGATACGCTTGCTGTCAATCGCATCATGAATGTGAACTCCTGTTTTCGAAGTGCTGTTGGGAACGAACAAGAATGTTTCGAAACCGTCGAACACCGAACGAAACGCGTGGAGTTTGCCGCCCTCTTCAAAGTTTGGCTTTATCTTGTCGAGATAATTTCTTAACGCTTTCATTAACTTTTAATTCTTAGTTTTTAATTATTTAGCACATTTCCTTGCGAAGCATGTCCAGACCCTGACGTACGATGCGCTGCAATTCCAGTTTGGAAGAGTCAACGAACTCGCATACAGCGAAGTCTTCGGGAGCCACTTCGTAAATACCCAGTGCTTCCATGCGGTCGATATCGCCGGCAATGATAGCTTTAATTAAATATTCGGGGAAAATGCTCATCGGGAATACTTTGTCATACTCGCCGGACATGATCATGTGGCGTTCGCCACCTTTGATACGGGCATCCAGTGTGTATTCCTTATTACCGCACAACCAGCTGAAATAACTGCGGTTGGCACTGTACTGATCCGTACGCGGCATGATGAATCCCAGGAATTCGTGCTGATCATCCCCTTCGGGAATCACGGTGAGGCTTGTGGCGTGCGCGCCCAGGAATCCGTTGGGCTTCACCAAAGTTCCGGTCAGCACGTTACCGTTAATGTAACGTAAGTTTTTACCTCCGTTCACCCGTCCTGCAAAAATATCTGTCAGCAGGGCTCCTACTTTCAGCTTGCAATAAGCCGGTTTCTTTACTTCTGATCCGGCCAGAGCGACAGTACGGGTAAGGTCTACGCGGCCTGTGTTGAACAGACGTCCGATGAAGATCACTTCTTCCGCGCGGAGCGTCCAAACAGTTTCGCCTTTGTTGATAGGACTGATGTGGTTGATCTGAACGCCTACGTTTCCGGCGGGGTTAGGACCGTCGAAGGCAGTTACAGTCACATTCTTGGCATTGGTCAGTGCAGGGCTCTTCTGCTCCACGCTGATATTCAAATACGTCTTTGCCATCTTGGCCAATGCATCCAAACCTGTCTGGAAGTCTTTTTCCTGGCCTTTCAGCACAAATTCGAAATCGGCAGCCAATGGGTTCGTGTCAAATGCAGAAACGAAGATGCCTTTCGGCTTGGCGTTCGGGTCAGCCACTACGATGTACGGGCGCTGGATGATGAATGAAAAAAGTCCGGCTTCCAGCAGGGCGGCTTTTACCTGCTCTCCTGTCAGAGTCGAAACATCTTTCTTTCCAAACTCTTCGTAGTCCTGCTCCTTTGCTGCTGCAACAGAGATGCTAAGGACTTTACGACGTTCGCCTCTCTCCACGCTGGTAACGACACCGCTTACCGGAGATACGAACTTCACTTCGGGGTGGTTCTTGTCAACAAACAATGTTCCCCCGGCCATCACATATTCCTGCTCCTTGACCACGACTTTGGGAGTCACGCCATGAAAATCATCGGGCACTATCGCATAGATGTCCGGCTGCTTCACGTCAAAGAACTCCTGAGCGGGTTTTCCTTTCAGGTTGATGTTCAAGCCTTTGTGTAATTTAATCACATTTGCCATATTGGGTTATAAAAAATGGTTTTTAAATTTGAGCGCAAAAGTACAGAAAAAAAATGTGAAAAAAGAAAGATTAGACGCTTATTATGGAAAAAATTCTGTAATAATAGAAACCTTTCTGAATGTATATGCGAACTCAGGCAGACGGTCCGCCTTTTTTCAGAACGCAAATGACGCGGATGATACAAATTTATCTTGTTTTTTAATGGGCATCGTGGGTGTCATTTGCGTTCCGTTTCCGTAGGCGCTCAAAGTTGGATGGTCTTCACCTTGCCGGGGATGACGGTCAGGTGCACCGTGCCGTCGGGTTCTATATTTACCTCCTGGTAACGGGCTTCCACCACCACCTTGCCATCCAGTGCCATCACGCCCCACTGGCAGGCGTTTTCCTCAAAGGCACAATAACCGCCCACCGGAGGCAGGATCTTTCTGTATTTGGGAGGGACGATGATACGTTCCCCCAGTTTCAAGCCCCATTTCATCCCCATACGGTAAGGAAGGGCCTCCCTGATCTCTTTCAGCCTTCGCTGCCTTTTCGCTTCCTCGTCCTGTTGCCGCTTTCTGGCATTTTCCGCCGCACGCTGTCCGGCTTCCGCTTTCAGTTTCTTTATCGCCGTGTCAAAGTCCTCCTCGCCGGGGGTGGGAAGATTGGAGGCTATGTAGCGTTTCCGCGTTCCTTTCTCTGTTCCTTTCCCCACATGGTAATACTTTCCTGCCCCGTCCATCACCACGATGCTCCGGTCGGCCAGGTGGCCGCAGCACCAATACACCTCCTCGTCATCCCCTGCCAGCAGACAGGCGAATATATCAAATACGGTGGACCATTCGGAATCCACCAGCCGGCAGGACTTCGGGACGCGATAATCCGGTATCTTCAGATAAAAACCATAAAAGCAGAGGCTGTCCTTGTGCAGGCCGTTCATGGAAGCATACGGTTTACGGGTGCGGCTGTGGAAAGTCTCTCCCACCCTCAGCAGTTCCACACTGCCATAGGAAAACACCACCGGCTTCTCCCGGTACGTGCGGCCTGTCTTCAGGTCCATATAGAAATCCGTGCCTATAGTACCCGTAACGGCCAGAAGCTCCCCTTTCAGGAATTTCAGTCTCCGGTCATGCCCACCGCTCATTTCCGGTTCTGAGAACATTATTTCCGGTTCTCCGGAGGCGTTCACCACGGCCGTTCGCCCGTCTTTCAAGCGGACTGCCGCACGGTCTCCCTGAATGTCAAAGACTTGCAGATAACAGGGTGTCACCGTTATTTTGTTTCCATGTTTCAGTCCCCACAAACCGCTCTGCCGGTCGAAGCAGGACTTCAAGGCGGCCTGTGATTCCTTTCCGTTTTCCGCTTCCTCTCCGGATACAGCAGCCTCCCCGTTCCGGATGGCTTCCAGCAACCGGCCGTGGGTCATCACCACCTCCCAGACTTCCTCCCGTTGCCCACGGCTGTCCGTCAGTGACAAGGCAGCAGGCAGAGACAGTCCGCCCGACGCCCGCGCCCGGGACAGGGCATTGCCAATCATCCGTCCCTCAAACATCGCTGTCCAGTCGTGCCTGCGGGTAGGCAGGCCGAAGATGCGGTGCAGCCCCACATTATCTATCAGTATGCAGGACTCCTTGGCTATAGACTTCCGCAGTCCGCGCCCCACCTGTTGCAGGTACTTTGCCAGGGAAAGCGTGGGGCGCGCCAGCTGCACGAACTCCACATCGGGACAGTCGAAACCTTCGGAGAAAATATCCACATTGACCAGTACTTTCATTCTTCCCTGCCTGAAATCATCCACCAGCTTCTTGCGTTCCGAAGCCGGAGTCCGGCTGTCGATGGCCACGGCATCCAGTCCGTGTGCGTTATAACAAGCCGCTATCCGACGGGCATGGGCGATGCTGATGGCATATACGATTCCTTTCTTTCCGTGGGCATATCGTTCCACGCTCTCATACAGCCCTTTGATAGTCGTCTCCCGGTTCAGCACCGCGTTCATTTCCTTTACCTGATAATCCCCGTCCGCACCCCGTTTCTTCAGCGAGTCTATGAGCCGCTGCTCCCTGCTGTCCGCACGGATGGACACATAATCGAAAGGCGACAGCCATCCCTTCCCGATGAACGTTTCGACCGTCCACGAGGTGATCAGGCTGTCGAACAAGTCCGTGAAGCCCCTGCCGTTCAACCGGCAAGGCGTAGCGGTCATGCCCAGTTTTCTTGCCTCCGGATACCTTTTCCAAAGTTCCCTGTATGTTTCCGCCAAGGCGTGATGCGCCTCGTCGATGACGATCAGGCCTGGGGATTCGTCCATGGTTTCTCCGTTACGGGACAGCCACTGGATAGACAGCACCTTCACCCTTCCGGCTTTTTGAGTCCTGCCGCCGTCATTTCCCATTCCATAGCGGGCCACTGTCTCCTCTATCTGCCCCACCAGCTCCCGGCGGTGCGCAATGATCCATACCGGAGCGTGGGAAGCGTGCAGGAATTCCCTCACAATGGCGGTTAGCAGATGTGTCTTGCCCGTACCGGTAGGCATCTGTATCATCACATTCACATTCCGATGAAACTCCCACTCCTCAAAGAGGCGGAGCTTCATCTCCTGCTGGTAGTCGCGAAGATGTTCGGTTATGCTATGTTCGTTTGTGCTATACATGATACAGATACCGGCCACTGCCGGCTATGGGAAGGTTCATACCTCGGGGGTCTCTTTCTTTTTCCAGTCCATCAGTCTCTGCACCGCTTTAGCGCCCCAAAGGCAGAGGTCCTCGTCGTCCATCTTATGCACCAAAAAGAGGAAGAGACGGAGATAAAGTTCTAAACGATGCGAGTCCCCTTTTTAATATGGGCATAGGTCTGCTTATTCATCTTGATAGATGATGTAACCTGATTGATACTCAATCCGCAAATAATCCGCATGTCTTCTATCAGAAGGCCTGCAAGTTGAAATAATGATTCGTGATTCATACTTTACTGTTAAACAATGTTTATTTTCTGAGTTTATTTTTCAGGTGGTTCAGTTCCCACGTGAAAACTGAACCACCCCCAATTTCAAAGACCGTACCTTGCGCCCCGAATAAATGAAACAAGCACCCGATAATGGAGAAAAACAATTTTATACAGCCTGTCGCACGCTTCTACTCCCTGCGCGACACCCGGCCCGAACCCACCACCTGGCAGGTTCTTTTCAAGGAGATAACCGACAGCACCCATACCGCCGCCACCCGTCATTACCGCACCCATCTGGCCACGCTGCCCGCCATCGAGGCGACAGGCGACGCGCAGCAGCTGGAGCAATGGAAGTTCACCAAGAGCAACCTCAAGAACGCACAGCCGGCATTCATCCCCTCCGTCCTGCTGGAGGGAGGGAGAACCTACGCCCATGTCAAGGGATTCACGGGATTTATCATGGTGGACATAGACGGCATCTCCCCCGAGCGGTTCACCACCATCCTGGCTCTGGTGAAGGAGGACATTCATTCCTTCCTGGTGTACACCACCATCTCGGGATGCGGCATCCGGGTCATCAGCCACGTGGAGGGCGGAGTGGCCAAGGCCAACTACCGCATGGTATGGGAGTGGGTCAACGACCATTACGCCCGCCTGTGCGGAGTGGAGATTGACGGACAGTGCAAGAACGCCACGCGCATGTCGGTCCTCTGCCACGACCCCGACGCCCTGCTCCGCCCCGAAGCCACCCCTTTCAAAGTCAGCGAAATGAAACCCCGTGAAAAGCCGAAGCACGGCAGTACGGTAACGGCGGAACGCGCCTACAAGGTTATCCGGACGCAGCTGGACGAAGAAGGAATCACTTACACTCCGGGCAGCTATAATGACTATGTCAGCCGCTGCTTCTATCACATGAACCGCTACGGAGTTCCGCAAGCGGATACCGAAACATGGGCCCTGCGGATTTTTCCCGATTATCCGCGCGAGCAATTGCTCCCCATTGTAAAGAGTTGTTATGCGCTTACGACGGAGTTCAACACCGTCCCCCTGCCCCGTTCCGTCCCAAGAAAGGAGAAAGCCGATGATCCGCATCACAGGAAGGCCACCGTGGAGGAAATGGAAACATTCATCAACGAATATATGGAAATCCGGATGAATGCGCTCACCCATCAGATTGAAACACATTTGATTCCGGATGCCGCCGCCGGCCCTTCCACAGTTTCCGCCGGACACTGGCAACGGCTCACCGACCACATCGAAAACTCCCTGTGGTGCGCCATGCAGCACAGTGGCATGTCGGTCAACCTGAACGAGCTGCACACGCTGCTCGGAAGTGATTTCGTAAAAGAATATCATCCGTTAAAGAATTATCTGGACGGCTTGCCCCCGTGGGACGGGAAGACCGATTACATCAGTCGGCTGGCCGCAATGGTGCATGTAAAGGAAAGTCCACGCGACCTCTCCGATGCTTCTGTCCGTTTTGCCGACATCCTGAAACGGTGGCTGGTGTCCATGATTGCCGCCGCTCTGGACGAGACCGTGGTGAACCAGGTGATCCTCACCCTGATAGGGCGGCAGGGAAGTTACAAGACCTCGTTCATGCAGCATATCCTGCCGCCCGTATTGTCCGAATATTACACCACGAAGAGCAATTCGAGCCGCATGACCAAGGATGACCTGTTCACCATGACCGAGAACCTGGTGATCAACCTGGAGGAGATCGACACCATGCCTCCCTCGGAGCTGAACCAGCTGAAGGCGATGGTGACGCAACGCTACGTGGACGAGCGACGGGCATACGGGCGCAACAAGGTGCACCTGCCTCATGTGGCCTCGTTCGTAGCCACCGGAAACAACCTCCAGTTCCTCACCGACGACACGGGGAACCGCCGCTGGCTGCCCTTCGAGGTGGAGAGTATAGACAGTCCGTGGGAAACGGAGATTCCTTATGAAGGTATCTACAGCCAGACGTATGCGCTCTATCATGATGTAAACTTCCGTTACTGGTTTACCGATGAGGAAATCCAACAGTTGCGGGGGCATGTACAGCAGTTTGAAGTACCCCGTCCGGAGTACGAGTTGATCCTGACCTACTACCGCAAACCGGTGGGGCTGGAACGGGGTATATACATCACCATCAGCCAGATTATCAGCCGATTCGGAAACACCTCGCTGCGGCTCACCGCCACCAAAGCGGGACGTGCCATGCGCGAGCTGGGGTTCCGGCAGGTAAGAGCATCCGCCGCCAACTATTGGGTGGTGGTGGAGCGCACCGCCGAAGAGGTGCAGCACCTGTTGCCCGACGAAGCGGAACAGACGGCTCCTCCCGGCGAAAAGCCTTCCGCGGAGAGTTACGAACTGCCCTTCTGACTCCCTTAGTGGAGGGTTTGGATAGTTGTTTGGCAACTTTCTATTATTATGAGAGTTAAATGTATCTCCCTTTAAAGGAAAGAAGAATCAATATATTATTTATATAAGTTATAAAAAAAACTTCCAAACCCTCCACCCACATTGATATTCAAGTATTTACATAAAGACAATTCAAGAGCCATGACCAAACAAGAACTCGCCCTGCAATACTTTCCCGATGCCACTTCCGAAACCGCCGTGCGCCACCTGACGCGCTGGATAGCCCGTTGCTACCCCCTTGCCCAAGCCCTCGCCGGGACCGGTTATCAAAGCCGGAACCGTACCTTCACCTGGAAGCAGGTGACTCTGATCCGCCAGTATCTGGGCGAACCTGCCACCGCATCCTGATTACAAACGCATCCTGATTACACCCGTCTCAAGAAGTTTTT
Organism: Phocaeicola sartorii JCM 17136 = DSM 21941; assembly: GCF_054653615.1. Classification (NCBI taxonomy): domain Bacteria; kingdom Pseudomonadati; phylum Bacteroidota; class Bacteroidia; order Bacteroidales; family Bacteroidaceae; genus Phocaeicola; species Phocaeicola sartorii. The sequence continues at coordinate 2,419,257 of NZ_BAAIFW010000005.1, read as the reverse complement.
TACGTAGACGGACATAAACGGACATAGACGGACACAGCGGTTTTGCCAAGTGATACCTTTGCAAGCGTCAAGGAGATGCGGCGGACAAGCACGGCCTGTTCAGCGAACCGGCTTAGCTTGTACTGCGAACGAGGCTAGCACGTTCAGCGCACAAGCACGGCATGTACCGCACAGAACCCCTACCGGGCCTGTTCTGCCGCATTCTTCCGAGACCTGCCGGTCCGGTGGATATTCCGGATAATCCGCCACAGCCGGGAGTGATTGTATAACCATTAAAAACAAAACCATTATGTCGATCAATTACAGTACCGCCATGTATTCCAATCCACTCGACGAGGACGCACCCAAGAAGGCTTACGCCAAGTCCCAGTACACCAACATCCTGACGCTGGACAAGTTTGCCGAGCACATCGCCAGCCACGGTTCCAAGTACAACCGCGCCGACATCTATGCCGTGCTGATGCAAACCGTAGACTGTATGCGTGAGATGCTGCTGGAGGGAAAACGCATCGAAATGGGTGACCTGGGCGTATTCAGCGTCAGCATCCAGAGTCAGGGGGCGGAAAGTCTGGAAGCCTTCAACCCCGCCATCCACATTGAGCAGCTCAACGTGAACTGGACACCCGGCGACCGTTTCCGCAACCTCCTGGAGAGTGCCGTGTTCAACCTCGTGCCCTCGCGCCGTGCAGCCAAGATCCTGTTGAAGAGCATCAAGGCGGGCGAAACCACCGTGGACCTGACGGGAGGAGGTGAAGCCGACAAACCCACCGAAGGACAGGTGTGACCCCATCGGGACGGGCCATATGTCCGTCCCGATTTACTCTAAATTCTTATTACAAACTAAAATTTTAAAATTATGAGCGAAAATCATAAAATCACGTGGCAGAAGGTACTCCAGGCCATCATTCAGGCGGCGATTGCCGCCCTCACCGCACTGGGCGTCACCAGCTGCACAACGATTTCCTTTTAGCCTATGGTAGAAGAATCCTTTCCCTTGCTCACCGCTGATGAAGAGGTGATGAGCGAACGTGGGCTTCTGAAGGACATCGAGGACGGACCGTATATGCAGGAGGTAAAGTATATCATCATCCACTGTTCGGCCACCCGCGAGAACCGGGATTTCACGGTAGAAGACCTGTTGCGCTGTCACAGGCAACGCAAGTTCCGCACCATCGGGTATCATTTCTATATCCGCCGCTCGGGCATCGTGACCCAGCACCGGAAGCTGAAGGAAGTGGGCGCGCACTGCCGCCCTTGGAACCGTTGCTCCATCGGTATTTGTTATGAGGGCGGTCTGGATGCGGAAGGGCATCCTGCTGATACACGGACGCAAGAACAAGGTGAACAGCTGCTGCTGTTACTGATGAAACTCAAGAAACTGTTTCCGGACGCAAAAATCTGCGGACACCGGGATATGCCGGGAGGCATTCCGAAGGCGTGCCCGTGCTTTGATGTGGAAAGTGAATACAGATTTCTGGAAAAGTAAATTTATTTTTATCGAAAGGCTAAGGCGGACAAGTAGCGTTCCGTCTTAGCCTTTTGTTCTAATTTCTTTCTTGTTTTTCATTCCTCCACCACCCACTTTTCGATGTTGTGGGTTTCCGCACTGAAGTTCACCCCTACCTTGACCACAGGCAGTCCGCTAAGGGCGAAACGTCCGGGATAGTTCTTCAGATTGATCTGGGACATGGCGGCATCGGCATCTTTGCCTAGTTTCAATTCAATGACATACAACGTGTCGGCAGTGCGCATCACCACGTCCACACGTCCCTTCGGGGTACGGACTTCCACATCCACGTACATCCCGAACAGGGAGAAGATAATGTAGAACAACTGCTGGTAATGCCCCTCGTAATTCGTGTTATCGCAATAAGGAATGGTGGAGAGGAATTCCTGAAGCAAACGAAGGGCGGCATCCATATCGCCATGCGCTATGGCTCCGTACATTCTGCCTATAGTGGTCTTACCCCTCAACGTGTCCCGGTTCAGATAGTTTGGCAACAGGCTTTGCATCAGCCCCACTCTTATTTCACGGTTCGGGATATCCAGCGTATAAAGCTCCGTCAGTTTGTCATAGTCCTTTATCGTGATATAGCCGCTCTGATAGAGCAGAGGCACGATGCTCTCCATTTTCTCCGTAGGCGCATCAAAATCAGAAGCCATGGCCTGCATGCTGTGCCCCACCTCGGAGGGAAGGACGTGGAACTTGCGCAGCATCTCTATCAGATAGGTGGGCGTGCCGCTGCCAAACCAATAGTTGTCTATCTTCCTTCTTTCCAAGGCATTCAGCAGGCTGAACGGATTATAAATATCAGGCGAAGGCCAGGTGAAATGATAACCATCATATTTCTCTTTCAATTTCAGTCTGGTTTCCTCACACGTCATCTCCAGTGCACCTGCCAGACATTCAATGTGTCCCGACATCCGTTCCAGCATCTCCTCCTCCGTAATGCCGCAAATGGCAGCGTAAGGCTCGTCCATACTGACATTCGAGATATTGTTCAGTTCGCTGAAGATGCTGAGCTGGGAAAACTTGGTGATGCCGGTCAGGAACACAAAGCGCAGATAAGGGTCACACGCCTTCAGCGGACTGTAAAAGTTGCGCATCACGTTACGAAGTACGGGGAGGTTCTCCTCCTCGTGCATCACATCCAGCAAGGGCGCGTCATACTCGTCGATGAGGACTACCACCTGGCGGCCGGTCTGTTCGCAGGCACGCATGATGAGTGTCTTCATCCTGTCATTAAGAGTGACCGCCCTTTCCGGCTTCCCGTATATTTTCTCATGTTCAAAGAGCTGCACATCCAGCATGCTTTCCAATGTTTCCTTGTCCACATGCTTGGCCAGACTCATGTCAAAGTGCAGCACCGGATATTCCGTCCATTCGGTTTCCAGCTTTTCGATGGCAAGCCCTTTGAAGAGTTCCTTCTTCCCGGCAAAATAACTATGCAGCGTGGAAACCAGCAACGACTTACCGAACCGACGGGGACGGCTCAGGAAATAATAATTGGAAGCACCGTGTGCCATACGGTAAATATATTCCGTCTTATCTATATAAAGGTAGTTCCCCTCTATGACTTTCTCAAAAGTCTGTACCCCTATCGGGCATCTCTTCAACTGCTGCTGTTCCATGATTCATCGTTTTTTTGATTGTACTACAAAGGAACAAAATCTAACCGGAAATTCCTAATAGGAACCTCTTTTTTATCATTTCAGATGAAGTTTAAAAACAATACCACCGGAGAAGTATTTGCAGCGATTCAGCTCTACTACGGCGTTGATGTAGTCTTTCCAGAAGCTGTACTCAAAGCCGCAATTTATCGATTTGCTATCGTATTCTGCCATCAGATTCAAGTTATTTACCGCTTTGTTGATAAAGGAAGTCGGGGGCAGAGAGAAACGGAAGTTAGTACCGATGGCGGGACCGTTTAACGGATAATCCTTCCGCCTGTTATAGACATAGGCTAAATGAACACCTAGCTCTCCCATATTCTTAAATATCAGATGTTTAGTTGCGACAATGAAATAGCGGTTCCAAAATCCATTGCCTGTCCCCTTCGGATTTGAAAAGTTTGTACTACTGTCATCACTGGGGCGTGTCGTAACATCATTGGAACCAATAACAATTGCCGGCATATATTTCCACCATTGGCCCTCTTTCAATAAACGTAAACGAACAGAAAAGTTCCTATCCTGATTTACGAACTTACCATACGTGGACGGAACCCAGAATCCACACCCATAAACAGGATCACATTTCATAGCCTTATGAAGTGTACAATCGTAAGCCACCTCTAACCATGGGAAAAGAGTGATATTGATATAATAGTTAAAAGTATTGTATGTCCATCGTGCTGGTGTGGCATGTTTTTCCAAAAATCCACCACCGAACATAAACGTCTTGTCACGCTGCATTTCGGCTGTAGGCATATTAAGGAGTCCTGTTGTTCCTGTTGTAAACTGGGCGTATAAACTCATATAGGCTAATGTCCCGACAAGAATAAGAAGTATTTTTCTCATTAAATTTATTTCAGATAAAGATTGTCATTATCTTTATACCAATCAGCTATTGCTTCCTCAAAAGAATAATGGAATTTGTATCCCGAAGCTGAAAGCTTTTTCCCACAAATATTTGTAGATATCATCAGTTTTTTCACACGGGCAGGACAAATTCCCATGGGTGCGCCTAAACAACCAATTACTGCGGCAGTCGGCATCAGCACCCATGCGGGTATCAATGGTATCCCCTTTTTCAAACCTGTCACTTTCTTCATTGTTTCCACTATCTGTTCAATTGTATAAGCCGGTTCAAAAGTGCAGTTATATAATTCCGCTCCCTGTTCATGGTGTTCCAGTCTATATAGCATAAAACGGACTAACTCCTTCACATAAATACATGCCTTTACAGTATCCTTTCTCCCGGGATATATAAATTTTCCGCCACGTATTCCCCAATAAAGGCGAGTGAAGTTTCCATTTTCCCCCTTGCCGAACACCACACCCGGACGAACAATTGTCAGTTGTCTTTCTGCCTGATTCTTGGCTTGCCAAATCATGTGAATCTTTTCAGCAACCAATTTTGATATTCCATAAGGAGTATTAGGAGTCGGAATTGTAGTTTCTTCCTTCAGCTCTTCCGCCGCACCATACGGAGCAATGGAGGAAGTGAATATGATTTTCTTTATTCCATACTCTTCTGCAAAAGCCGTCACATTCTCTGCACCAAGAACATTTGTTTCAAAATAGGCATAATCAGGATGCCCCGGAGTACGATGTACGGCAGCAAAATTAAAAATGACATCATCAGCCGTAACATTTACCCTTTCAAGCACAATAGGCTTGCGAACATCACAGCGGATGAATGTTGAAGCCAACTTTTGCCCCTTGCGCAATGCAGGCTTATAATCCTTCACACTAGGCAACGGTGTACCCGGCTCTACTATATCAAGATTATATACATTACATCCTGGGTGCAATTCTTGGAGCAGGTTGGTCAGGTGGGTACCTATAAAGCCAGTCCCACCTGTTATAAAATAGTTCATACCCAATTATTTATTAAATTCTTTATATTTCTCCTCTACAAATTCTCTTATTTCCCTTTTAAACCGTTCCTCTGAAAATCTTTCTGCCCAACTACGGCAATCCTCGTATTTGAAAGGAGCATTCCCCATCGCTTCAAACTCTTTCACTGCATTTACTATGGCATCGGCCGTCTGCTCATAAAAAAACATTCCGGTTTTTCCACCACAGACCGTTTCCAATGAACCTCCATGTCCATAAGCTATCACAGGGGTACCACAGGCTTCAGCCTCTATAGGAATCATGCCGAAATCTTCATCTGCTGCAAAAATAAAAGCCTTGGCATGTTGCATCTTCTCTTTCAGCACATTAAAAGGTTGATAGCCCATCACTGTAATATTTTCATTAACCAATTCTTTATAATTCTTCAAATTCGGTCCTCCTCCAATTACGATCAATTTCTTATCGGGCATCCTATTGAAGGCTTCAATGATGATGTCTATCTTCTTATATGCTACAAGTCTGCTACTCGCCAAATAGTAGTTCTCTTTATCACTGCAATATTCAAAGTTCGAAATATCAATATTAGGGTGAATCGTCACAGAGTTCCTGCGATAAGTTTCTTTGATACGCCTTCCCACATAATCTGAATTACTGATAAAATAGTCCACACGAAAGCTGGAAAGCATATCCCACTTCCTGACATTGTGTAACATATACCTTACAAGCCAGCTCTTGAAACCTTCAGCCAGATTGGCTTCTTCCAAATATTCATTATACATATCCCATACATAACGAATGGGAGAATGGCAGTAACAAATATGCAACTGGTCGGCTTTTGTCAGTACTCCCTTTGCCACCGCATGACTTGAAGATATAATCACATCATACCCGCGCAAATCAAATTGTTCTATTGCAAAAGGAAACAAGGGAAGATATGCTCGATGCTTCTTTATCCCCAACGGCATCTTTTGGATAAAAGATGTATGTACTCTTTTCCAATCAATCCCCAATTCATCACAGACTTCTTTCTTGGCTACCAACGTAAATATATCTGCATTTGGAAACACATCAGCTATAGCTTTTACCACTTTATCGGAACCTCCAACGGTTACTAACCATTCTTGAATGATCGCTACTTTCATACAATAAAGATTTTCAAAATAGTAGATTTAAACAAATCGTAATCAAAGAGAGAAACACTCTGATAGGATTCTTCTGCCAGCTTATTGTATAAAACTTTATCCTTAACCATCATTTCAATATATTGCTTTATGCTTAAAGAATCTCCAACAGGAACAAGGAACCCGTCAATACCATTCCTTATAATTTCTGCCTGACCACCAAGATTAGTTACTATTGCAGGTATTCCTACACTCTTAGCTTCAACAAGCACTAATGGCAAAGCTTCAGGAATAATAGTCGGCACAACTACAATATCAATAGCTTCATACAGTTCGTTCATTATATTTTCACTAAATCCCATAAATTTCACTTTACGATTTGATAATGTTTCCAAAGTATCATGTAGAGGTCCTTCACCATATAATCTAAATTCAATAGGAAGTTTTTCCGAAGTTTTGTCAGCAGCCTTAATATAATATTCAAATCCTTTTATCTTGATAAGACTTCCCATCGCTGCCACTACAAATTTGTCTCTATTTTTACGGCCTTTAAAACCTTTATTATTAATGTTAGGGTTGTACAGCAAAATTTTATTCGGTAATTTAATGGTATCATACACTGCTTTTGAAACACATAAAGATATCTCAGCCTTTTTCAAACAAGATCTATATAAAAAATAAAATATTGATTTCGTATTTTCAACTAAATGAGCATGATATATGAACGGGACACCATATATTACTTTCATCATATATGCATACAGTAATCCTTTCTTTGTTGTAACATAAATCAATGTTTTCTTAGTAACATGATATTTAATCTTTCCCAAATTTCCAGAAAAGAAACATGTCAACACCACCAAATCTAATAACCAATTCAAATACTTAAAAGGGAAAAAGAAACTTCGACCTTTTAACAATACTTTAGAAGAGTCCGGAAACTTTTCATTTATCATCTGTTCAAAACGAGTGCCTTTTGCAAAATCTACAAATACAAGTTCACAAGTTTTACTCAAAATCTCAGCTACTTGTAAAGTTATTTTTTGACCTCCACCAAAATTTACTTTACCGGAATTCTCTATAATTATAATTCGACTCATAAACGCATCTCTTTTTGCAATTTTCTCATATCTTTATCCTTATTAACTCCCCAAAGTCGCTTTATAAAGCGACTTCCCGAGTCACATAAATCATAATAAATTCGTATCCATTGTGTATGCATAAAATAGTCCAATAACAAAGTGCTTCCGATTCTCCTCTCAATTCTCATCAAACTTAGTATAGGGCCAATAAGATTCATCCAATATTTAGCATCAATATAATTATCTTTCAGTATTAAATTGAATTTACGTGCAACAAATATTCTCGCCTCAATATTAGAAATATTTATTTGGGTACAAATAGAACCAGAACGTATAGTACAACAATACAAAACTCTTTTATCTATTTTCAACTTTGTTGCATATAGACCTGCCAATCCCGAAAATAGGACATCATTAGATGCAGGAGTTTCATCACACAAAATGTTTTTTTCATCAAGAAAATTCTTCAAAAACATTTTACCCCAAACTGAATGAGACATGAATCGCAAGACATTTTCATCTTTTGTATCAACATATTTTTTAAAAATATCTTCCCTATTATATGTTTTTACTAATGTATCAGAAAACACTGAATAAGAATCAAAGTACACAACCTCGTAAGATGATTTTTCATATACCGATATTATATTATAAAAATCTTTATGAAAAAAATCATCTGCATCTGCAAATAACACCCATTTACCGCGAGCATACCGAAGACCTAAGTTCCTAGCAAAACCTGCTCCATGTTTTTTTTTAAGAAAAATACATTTTACATTTTCTCTTTCCATCCCTGGGAAGCACCTAAAATCAACAATTTTACCATCACTACAATCATCCACTATAATAACTTGAAATGAGGGCAAATCTGGAATCGAATTTAAACAACGTTGCAAAAGCTCTGGTACATTATAATGAGGGATAATTATAGAATACAAAATATTAACTTTTTCCATCTATTTTTGATTGATTATTTACTAATATATAAGAAGGGCCTAACATAAATATAAACATTTCAGATATCCAAAAAGGATATGAACGTTGAATAAATGCAATCACAAACAATAAAAATGCTCCAATCATAAAACACCTATTCTCTTTAAACAGATACAACATATAGAAATAAAAGAAGAAAACAAAAAAAATTGATAACATACCAAACTCTATTAAATACATTTTATATCCGCTACCACCACCATACATTGCAATCAATTTATCAAATTTATCATGTGACAATCCTAAAAGATATTCATACAAGCTAAGATTATTGGCAATATAATCTGTTAAATATTGAGAAACTCTATTATCACCTTTAATAGTACCAGCATCTTCATCATAAACCAATCTTTTTAGTACATATTCATATATTATATTATCACTAGATAAAATATCAACCAATAATACATAAGAATAATACAAAGAGAATCCAACAATTATTATTAAAAGCATTTTTTTTGTACTAAAGTCCGTAATATAGTTTATAAGCCATCCGAATAACAACAACAAATACCCTGCTAATGACAATGTAAATAATAGGTTAATAATCAACAGAATGACATATTTATTACGCATATCATATTTTAGGAAATAGAGCAAAAAAGAAATTATCATCCCTACATGTCCAGGTTCACAAAAAATACTATGAAATCTAACACCATAACTACCATATAATGTAAAAATATAATTATTATATACGTATATATCCATATTACCATATTGGATAATTCCTAAACTTGGTAATTTTATTCCTAATAATAATAAAATATGAAATCCTAAAGATATAGTTAACAATATAGCAAACCATTTATACAAAATATCAAAAAAAGATGCGCGTTCTAAATCAGTACATGAAAATATGGAAATGACAGATAATATAAGAAATATATGTGAAATAACAGAAAAAATGCTACAATTTGTATGAGATATAGCTGCAATCAGCAGTAGAATAATCAATATCAAATATTTGCGTTTCACACAAAATGCTGCATTCGATTTATAATAATAAAAACTTAAAAAAACAATAGCATAAAATATCCCAGCTTTAATATGCCAAAAAAACCAAGGTTGCAATGAAGATATAAAAGAAAAAAACAGAACTATAAACAAAAAAAATCTTTTCGACTGCATCTTTTCTCTTATTATAGGGCCATCCATGTTTTCGGAAAAATATTAGGCTGTTTCAAATTTGTTCTTACCCACTTTTGGGGATAAATGACAAAAGGATTATTCTTATTCAAATAAGCTCCCCAAAAAGAGAAAGTACTATTCGCTATAATATTTGCAGAACATTGACTCATCAAATACATATCCCAAAAACTATTCTGCCCCTTATTCCAATCAACAAAATAAACTTTATTAAAAGTAAAGTTCTGTTTAACCCAATCAATATCATCTGAAAAAACAAAAAATACAGGTTCCGAAATCTTTTCTTCCACTTTTCTTATAGACTTTAGATAATACTTAACAGTACAAACTTCTCCAAATATTTTTTTGAATTGTGGGAGCATATAGTCCCCTCGTCGAAAATGAATTGCCACAGAATTACATTTCAAAATTTCGCCCAATAACCATGTATTTTTTTCAGATATGACTAAATTTTTTTTATATGAGATATTAATTCCACTAAAAAAACATTGATCTTGCCAATATCCTACAAACATTGTTCTATTCATTTCAAAATCATCATCTTTAGAAACTCCACAGCTAAAGCATTTATATATAATGCGTAAATATTGTCCATACAGATTAATCCATCTAGTAGAACGAGGTAATTTAACATCAAAAAAATGCTCTATTATAATTCCCCCATGCTTTTTTAACCATTTTTTATTATAATACCCATATATCTTCTCATTCGGGAATTTATTCAATAAATAACGATAAAAACAATATTGAAACAGCTGATTCCCTAACCCAGCCGTAAAAGACACTAATTTCATAAAAACACATTATTAATTCAATAATTATAATTTTTTAAGCATAATCTTTTTCACAAAATCAAACAATTTTCTTTTTAAAAGAAAATACTGTTTACACATATAATAATGACACAAATAAAAAAAAGGCATATCAAAATGGATAAATTCTTTTTTAGTCAACAATTTATTATACAGAATATTATATGCATCAATGGTTGTTTCAATACTAAAATTTTCCAATGTTGTTTCACGTGCTTTTAGCCCTAATTGCAATCTCATTTCTTCGTCCTTTGCTAATTTATTACATAGAACAGAAATTTCTTCCTTGTTATTAGCTATTAACGAATTGTATCCATGTATCAAGCGTTCTTTTGGAGCTTCAGGTCCATAATAGATGACAGGTTTCTGTAGTAACATAGCTTCACCTAAAGTACCATCTATCGAAGAATATGCTTTCAAAGGTAGATAATACAAAAAAACATCAAAACTATTCAATACTTTAATCCATTCTTCATACCTAAGATTATCTATAAGTTTAACGCTATACTTTTTTCTTTTATTTATCTCTCGGATAATCCATTGTTTCTTTCCACCTCCTACTATAATAAAAGACTTTGGATAATTTATTTTATCAAAAACATCAAACATATCTTTTGGACATTTATTGAGAGAACTTCCTCGTCCATAAATAATTTGATTAGTTTTAACATAAGGCGTATTTTTTCTAACCTTATCTATGACTTCTAACAAATCCCACCCAAACCCAAAATATATCATTGACTTTTTTGAATTAGGGATAAATTGGAATAAAGCATCATTATATGCAGCTTTATCTATAAAGACTAAATGGTTTGAATAACGAATTTCGCAAGGAGATAACAACAAAGATTTACAAGAAGGTTTTTGGCATATTGTAGTAAGTATAGGAAACCTCCACTCATACTTGCACATTTCTTTTATTAAATCCTCAAAAAGGCAATTTCCATTAGCCTTAAACCAATGAATCAAATCAAACTTTTTCCTTTGAAAAAAGCTCAAAATATCATTTCCCTTTCCTACTATTATTTTACCCTCTAATGTTCTCTCATTTCTGATAATATTTCTACAAAATATAACATAATCTTTTATTTCAGGATTATTTTTTATTAAACTCATCAATGCAATTGTCGCCCCTCCCCCTACATTAAATGTCTCAATGCAAAAAATGATCTTATAACTCATAAAAAAATCTTATTTCTTGATATCTTTTACTAGAATTCTAATTAAATATCTCCCTTAATTTAAACTTTTAAACGACAATTATCAATCAGAGCTTCATATACCATTTCTCCAAATACTTCATACGCAAATAATCTATGACTGTGCAAACGACATATACCATCAACACACTATATATAGCATGAAGAACCATGGTATTTGTACCATATTGACACACGTTATTGAGAATGTCCTGCCACAGCCACTGTCGCATAGTATCGCTATTTGCATGAATCAGAAGCACACCAAAAGTACTTGCCCCAATCATATTGATCAGTTTGCTATATCCTATCTTTAAATCTTTGAAAAACATAAACGAGCAAAGAGCAGTAACCAGAGCCATAATATGATTACTATCAGCCACAAACCAAAACACAGGTATATTTTTATTAACAAAGGCAGTGGACAACCACGCCATGAACACCACGCTTGCCATAGAAATCAATATAGACAACAAGGTCAGCCATCCCCAATTCCTATTGGATATTTTTATTGGAAATCCATAAAGACGAATATAAGAAGCTATGAAATACAACAAGACAAACCATGAGACATAATTTACTCCCAAAGTAATCTTAGGTATAGTACCTATCATACAATACACCAACAGACAAAGAAGAATAAGCCGTAAATGCAACTTAGAGTTCATGGTTTGTATCAAAAGATTAAGAAAAGGGATCAACAAATAGAATAGTACTTATATAATTTAATAGTAGAATTCTAAATGCCGCGTAATTGATCATTGTTTTTTCTTTAGGATGAAACTTCAAATAATTATATAATTCATCGCAGAGATATAATGCATTGACATTATCTCTTTCTGAGAGAAGATACGCCACCTCGCGATTATAAGTACAAAGTATTTCTGATAATTTCATAGCAAATATTTACATCTTACTATAATCAAATAGTTCCATTATCAACTCTAACCTCAACTCCTGTAATACTACAAGCACCATCAGACAGTAGAAATGCTACAGTTTCTGCCACTGAACGGACCGAAGTCGCAGCCTTCATCGAAGTGCGTTTATAAATACGATTCTTCTGCTCTTCGGTAAGTGTTGCACTCATAGCCGTTTCCATAAAACCGGGAACCACCACATTACTGCGTATTCCCAGCCCCCCCCACTCTCTCGCCGTATCCTTGGAGAAAGCTTCAAGTGCACCCTTACTGGATGCATACATGGCCAGCCCTTTATAGCCGGTATGTGCTGAAATAGAGGAAATATGAACAATACTTCCTTTGGTATGATGAAGCAGCATATTACGTAAAACGTATTTGGTTATCATCATCGGAGTAAAAACATTGACCGAATACATGGATTGCAATCTGTCCAGTTTCAAGTTCGTAACAATATCATCATAAGCCATCGCGGCATTGTTGACATAACCATGGAGCTGAATCCTATTATTTACAAAGTCCTTGAACACATTTCTGTGCACATTCTCACTATCACCCAAGTCTATACTTTTAAAGAAAAGTTTATTGTCAAACTCTGATTCCAGCTTTTTAAACTCATCCGTATAAGAACGGGCTACACCATATACGGTATGTCCATGCTCCAATAGTACCCTACATATCTCAAGGCCTACCCCACGCGAACATCCTGTCACTAAATAGTTCATAATCTTTTTAATTTTCCGGTTCTTGTTAAAGTAAAAGACTCTACAAACTTTATCCTACGGGGAATCTTGAAATCCTGCAATTTATTCTTGAGTTGACAACGGATATCCAACTCTTTCAACAGAACACCTTCCTCCAACTGGATATCAGCACAAAGCACATTACCCAAAACAGAGTTGGACTTCCCATAGACCAATGACTGACGGATACCGTCAATGGCATTAATGACAACCTCCACTTCTCCGGGATTGACTTTATATCCCCCTACATTTATCAGTTCATTCTTGCGGCTTTTAAACCTAAAGATACCCTCCTGCCGGTCCACCCATTCTATCAGATCATTTGAATGGTAATAATCTCCATCAAAACTAAAACTTTCCGACCGTCCCAGCAATGAACGGTGAATAAGCAACTCATCATCCACAACCATAAATTTATCCCGTATGGAGGCAGGTATCTGAAAACAATCACCCTTTGCCGCAAACAAGGAACCCGCCTCTGTAGAAGCGTATATATTATTTATCTTAGCCAGAGGAAATATGTCATGTATAACATCAAAAAGATGCCGGTCACTTTTCTCCCCCCCAAAAGTAATCCGCTGTACAGAAGAATATTCTTTTTCAAAGGGTAATAACAGTCTGTAGAAAGTAGGAGTAGCTGAAATGTGGGTCACAGAATACTTCTCTATCAGGCTATAGACCTCATTTCGGGCAAGACCAAACACATTTACCAAAGTATTCTGGTTTTCAAAAGCTTGAAAAAACACTTGCAGTCCTGCCATGTGTGTAGGATTATAGGCATAGGCCCAAACCTGCCATTGATATCTTTCGGCACAACGTACCGAACGGGTAAGTCCCTGCACACTATGAATGACTTTTTTGGGCTGTCCGGTTGTTCCCGAAGTAAATATCGTAATTTCAGAAGCGGATTGCTGTAAAGCCTTAACCACCTCATCCATTGACGAGAATTTTTGTGTCCGGAGTTTCTCTATGACATTAATCTTTTCTTCATTTATCCCACCCAGTTCGGACAGGCTCAGGTCGGAATCAAGCAATACCAATGGCTTATTATTGACCAATGCTTTTATCAAGTTGGAAAAATACTTGAAAAGATCATGCGTCTTTAATAAAGGAACATAGTCGTCCATACATACAGCCTTTAAAAGGTCCGCATAGCTATATGACTGCTCTCCATTGTATAAAAACATAGTCATACCGTTTTTATTTTTCCAACTTTGCAAGAACTTCTCCAATAGTGTTCACAAGACCATCCTCAAAAATGTCAATATCAAACTCATCCTCAATGCGGACTGTCAGTTCTGCAAGATCAAATGAGGTCAAATCCAAGTCATTACGTAGATTGTCGTTTACATTAAGGCTTGATACTGCCGGCAATTCTTTTGTAGCACGAATTTCATTTATGATAGCCAATACTTTTTCTTTCATTTCTTTATAATTTGGTTTCTAATTTTTTATAATCTTTTGAACGAGGAATTAATCTTTTAAGTGGATTTCCAGTATATATCATATTGGATTTACAATTCATTTGAACCAACGACATTGCACCTATGGCAACCCCTTCCTCCAAAATAACTCCAGGCAGTATTGTTGCTCCACATCCTATTATTACATGTTTTTCCAAGACAACAGAAGCATCAGTAACATTTGTGAAGTTCCTAGGAACCATTGGATTTGTCATATATTTGCCTGAATAATCATCACTACTGGAATATATGCTTACACGACCCGATATGGAACAATAATCTGATATGATAATATTACCATTTCCAATCAATGATGAATAACACGCAATATGAACATAATTACCTACCTCTATTAAGGAACCAGCTGATAATATACAAAAATCGTCAATACGAACATGATCACCTATGATTATATTCTCCGGACGATAAAACCTTGCATATCTACTAATCAAGACATTAGTCCCATACGATTTAAAACCTATTGATAGTAATTCTTCTTCTGAATAAAAAGATGTCATTTCCTAATACAATTTAATATACGATATATGTTTTCTTGATTCAACGCATGGTGCATCGGCAGGCAAATCACACAGTCTGCCATCTTATGCGCGTTAGGAAGATTTTCCGGTCCGGCACTCTGTAATCCTTTATAAGTAGAAAAGGTACTGATAAGCGGATAGAAGTATCTGCGTCCCAACACATTGTGTTCTTTCATCCTGTAATAAAGTTCATCACGGGTCATACCATATTTCTCTGCATCTATAAAAATGGGGAAGTATGAATAGTTATGCTTCACGCCCGGCATATCATCAAAGAATGTAACACCATCCACCCCACGCAACGCTTCACGGTACTTTATAGCAACCTGACGGCGTGCAGCAATGGCGGAATCCACCTGTCTCAGATTCAGCAGTCCGTATGCGGCACGTACTTCATCCATTTTACTGTTAATACCCGGAGCCACCACGGTCACCTCATCGGCAAAGCCGAAATTCTTCAGATAGTCTATACGTTTCTTGGTCTGTTCATCGTGCATCACCAAAGCACCACCCTCTATCGTATTATAAACCTTGGTGGCATGAAAACTGAGTGTAGACATATCCCCCGCATTCAAAATGCTTTCACCGTTTACTTCCACACCAAACGCATGGGCCGCGTCATAAATGACTTTCAAGCCATACTTGTCGGCTATCTCCTGAATACGCACGGTATCACAGGGCTTTCCATACACATGAACCGGCATGATGGCCGTCGTTCTGGGTGTAATGGCAGCCTCTATCTTGTCCGGATCCATATTACCTGTAGACGGGTCTATATCCACGAAGACCGGAGTGATGCCGTTCCACCAGAGGGCATGGGTGGTAGCCACAAAACTATAAGGGGTGGTTATCACCTCGCCCGTTATTCTCAAAGCCTGCAAGGCGGTTATCAATGGCAGTGTCCCATTGGTGAAAAGGCTGATAAAAGGTACTTTCAGATAAGCAGCCAGTTCCTTTTCCAGCCGCTTATGAAAAGAACCGTTGTTGGTTATCCACTTGCCCGCCCAAATCTCCTTGAGCATTGCGTGAAAATCGTCAAGGTCCGGCAGTAACGGAGACGTTACTGTGATCAAACTTTTATCCATATCAAGTTTTTTTAATTTATCTTTTTGATAACAATGAAAACAGTTCCTGTAGTTCCTGAAAACGGAGAAGCCTTGTTACAGCCAGATAAAACCCACTGCCCAAAAGGATGCCGCCCAGCAACTGGGCATACAGATTCTCCGTCATCCACTGAAGGGAAAGCACAAGGACAAACATCAGCAAGGAAACCGCCAGAGTGGGAAACAAGTCGCGCATCTGCATGATAAAACCGACTTGTATCAGCTTTCCTGTATAAAAGGTATTGATTACCAGGCAAAGGATGGAACTTACCACTCCCCCAAAGCACATGGTTTTCAGGCCTAGAGGAATGGTCAGGCAAAGGATGCTGACCCCTATCGCCTTCTTGATAATTTCCAACCGAAGGAAAAGATCGGAACGTCCCTGTACCTGTAACAGGTTCAGGTTGATGGCATGAATAGGATACCACATCATCGAGAAACAGATGATTTGAAGCAGAACCGCACAGAACATCCATTTCTCACCCAATACAATCCGGATAAACGGAAAGGAAACCGCGGCAAGTCCTGTCATAAGAGGAAAGACCACATAAGCGGACAACTTGAGAAATTTACGATACACTCCACGTAATCTGTCAATGTCATTCTGTATGCTGCAAAGTACGGGAAAAGTCACACGTTGCAGTATCCCTGTAATATTGGAAGAGGGGAAAACTGAAAATTGCTGCGCCCGTGTATAGTGTCCCAAATCACCGGCGGAAAAGACCTTGCCTATGACAATGGGATAAATATTGCTGTAAGTAGTATCCAGCAGACCGGACGCCAACAGTTTGGAGCCAAAGGAGAACAATTCCCTGAAAGATTTCCAGGAATAGGTTCTCATGGGCTTCCATTTTGAAAAGATCCATAATAAGAAGGTGTTTATCCCCAGATTGACCAGTTGCTGGCATACCAATGCCCAGACACCGAATCCTGTATAGGCCAACATAATACCCACCACACCGGAGATAACAGCAGCAATCAAGGATGCCTTTGCCTGGGTTTTGAAATCTATTTTTACCGTCAGCAGTGCACGCTGGACTACGGCCAGTGAGTTAAAGATGATACCTAGGCATACCACCCTCATCACCAAGGAAAGTTCGGGCAACCCATAAAAATCCGCCACCCAAGGCGCGGAAATATAGAATAACAGATAAAGCGCAAAACCAACAGCTATATTGAAATAAAACACAGTAGAATTATCTACCTCTGTTCGGTTCTGTTTACGTATCAAGGCTTGGGAGAATCCACTGTCTATCAATGATTGGGAAACAGCCAAGAATATGGTCAGCATTCCGACAAGGCCGTAATCCTCCGGAGTTAACAGTCTGGCCATGATGATCATGATGACAAACTGAATGCTTTGCACAGAAAAGCGTTCTATCGAACTCCAAAGAATACCTCGGGTTGTAACTTGTTTTAAGGAATTGGACATATTATTGTCATTCAGTCAAGTAGAGAATATTAATACGTACTCCTAGTCCACCTTCTCAAACGGAAAAGCATGAAGATAGCTGATAGCCACCGTCATATTTCCAAAAGCGAACACCAGCCTTGTATTACGATGCAGACGCATAATGCACCCCTCCTTACCATGGAAGATACCGCCGGTGATACGAATACGTTGTTTCTTCTGGAGATAAGCCTCCAAAGGCCGATTCAACAGTTCAATATTATAAGGCATGGATTCATATAGATAGATGAACTCCTCCATCTGACGCTGGGGGATAACCGCAGCACGATGGGTAACGTAGTCCGTTACCAAATACTGTCGAGGAAGCATGGCAGACAGGATGCGCTGAAGTTGCTCCAAAGGGGCACAGACAAACAGCCAACCGCTACCTTGCACTTCCTCTTCGTCTGTCAAAGCATTGAGCAGTGAGGCAGAGCCGGTAGAAAAGGCTTCCTTCACTATTTGGGCGGATTCACAGCGAGCGGCATATTCTTGTTTGGTATAATCACACTGTTCGAAACGTTTCCGATGACCTGCCTCGGTATAAGAAAATACCCTAAAACAGAAATAACAATCCTCGGTTACCCCTTCCGAACTACGGAGCTTTACAGCTTTCCTACCACTAAAAACTGCAATATAGCGTTTCAGTTCCTTATAGGAAAGATACATATAGTACCACGAGAGTTCAGAGTGTTCTTTCCCTATTCCAGCCTGTAGCTTGATTCCTGCATTTGACCCCGGGTCTGAAACAGAGGCGATTGAACTGCTTAGCAGTAACTTAGGCGCTTCGCTCGTTATGTCTTGATTGTTATTCGTTGTTCCCATCAAAACATTACATTTTATCATTCCTTTATTTGAAAAAGAGGAACAGATTTGTGATCAGATATCCTCTATATTTTGGGGTTCTCTTCGTAAGAGAACCCCAAAGCCATGTTAAACATCTGATAATTGGAAGTTTACTGATTTTATCACATGATATTTTTGTAAACAAGGTGCACCTGTTTACAACTTTTTCCTATTTTTTCAACACGAAAAATTGCGTTTAAAGCAAATATGGGCTATATTTGCACAAAAATGGGGTTCTCTTACGAAGAGATTCCCATTTTTTAATTATACCTAGAATGCGAGAAACGCCTTTCCCCAGCCTATTATACAATATAACTCATCACTGTAATAAGCCTGTTCTTTCTATTATATTTCTTTTTGCAAGAGAGAAATCAAAGAAAAGTAAAATAAAGAGACATAAACAATATTCTGGAATAAAAAACGGACTGCACAGTCTATCTTTTCTGTGCAGTCCGTCCCGATATAATGCAATGTGTAGAGGTGGGGTAAACTTATTTACCTAATCTTTAAATCAAAATATAGCAAACGGGTGTGGAGTTGTTCTTCTGTCGAGATATGATAAAAAGCTTTTTCTTCCTCTTCCGTCTTGAATAAAGGAAGAAAGTTATTGGACAAATAAAACGACAGAACGGATTCTTTGTTGTATGCATCGACTACCAAAAAACGACAGGCTGTCTTATCATCCGGTTCTATTAACCAGCTCTTAATAAAATTCATTGTTTGGGAACCTATTTTATAGCCATTCCCCTGAAAGAGTTTGTTTACTGCAAAACGTCCTATCAAAACAGCAGGATAACTACGTCCACGTTTAAGATTATTAATATGACGTTGTAGCTTATTTTTAGAAGAGGACAATAAATCTTTTGTTTTTATACTGTCATTGGACACTGTAAATATGGCAACAATCTGCTTCTGTTCGTCGTCTGTTACCCAACAATAACTCTTCCCCAACATTTCTACCGCATAATTTTCAGCATCTTTTTCGAAAAATTTATCAAGTTCTGTATTTCCACAAGAAAATGCAGAGCATTGTTTTCTAACCTCTTCGTTGTACGCCAGCAACACGCAATGTGTGTAAAGGGAAAAGTCCATTATTGAATCAGAATTTAAAATTCTTGCTTTTCTCACGAACCATTTTCAGCATTTCCTGCTCTTTCTTCGTCAGTTTAGGAATGCGCTTATGGGCATTTTTTTCTGCCCGGATTACAAAATCCGTGGCAACCTGCCCCGTCAGCACAGGTATAGATGGATAATCTGTCAACATCTTATTATCTCCTTTCTTTATTTGTTATTACAAAGGAAAACAATATTTCCAGCATGAACAAATATTTCGTGAACTATTTTACATAAAAAAAGGACTGTACAGTCTTTCTTTATCTGTACAGTCCGTTTAAATTATATACAATGCAAAGAGATGACACTTATTCTTCGTCAGCAAACATCGGATCCCATGCCGGAAGACGGATCGGTTTCTGTTTCAAAATATCCAGCACTTTGGCAGGAACATATTTCTTTTCTGCCACCACACGGAACATATATTCGTCGAACCACTTATCCGTCATAATAAGGTGTCCTCTGTATCCGCTGGCACTGCCCCAACTGTTTTCCACCATCCATTTTTTCGGTTTTCCCGCTTTATCCAAGTCCACCGCCATCAAGGTCATGGCATGACTGCTACCACTGGAGAAGGTTTGGATACGTTGTTTCTTGTCCATGCCGAAAGTGGTTCCCATCAATGATTCGTAATCATAATTATCAGGGTCCAACAAGCCACGTTTGCTATCGAGGAACTTGCCTACATCACAAGAAAAATACATCATAGTGCTGTCCTTGATGGAAGCTATGGCTATTTCTTTAATATCCTCTATCGGCAAGTTTACATAAGTCCAATTCTTGCCATCATAACGGTGACGGTCAAAATCTATTTCATAACATTTATAGAACTCGCGGCTGGGATCATTCATCAGCATCACATAGTTATTGGTCAAATCATTTCCCAAAAATTCTTTATAAAAAGACACCGGAGTATATTCTTTCGCTTCCCCACCCTTCAGACTCCATGTAAAGGTGGAAACAGGTTCGCCAAGGATCAGCACCAGCATACGGTAAACCGTTCCCAGCATTTCTGTCTTCTTCTTTTCCAGTTCGGCCGGTTTCGCTCCGGCAGCGGCGGCTTCACGTAGTTGTAAACCAAATTCCTTCAGTTTCAATCCTATCAGGTTACTCATCTTTCCGGTATTCTCACTGCTGAAAGTTTCCACCATTGCACGCTTGGGAACCAGTCCGTATTTCTCTATAATATCCGAAACTCCTGTGAATTGTCCTCCATCGCTCAAGGGATGCTTGAACAGCCATTCCACCATCTTGTCGTCTATGGGTTTTCCACTGGTATCAATGATTCCCTGTAAGAATAAGTTAGCTTTTTCTAATTGGTCGTAGAAGAAACAGTAGTTCTGTGAGAACTCCATCTCATCCAGTCCGTATTTGGCAATCATCTGGCTACGGAGCACATTCAGTCCGGTAAAGAGCCAGCAGCGACCGGAAGATTGTTGGTCGGTTATCCCCTTGGATAACACCTTGTGTGAAAATTCCGTATCAAAATCGGCACGGTTCTCCTGGTTCAAGGCCAACGTGTTGATACTTGTTCCGCCTAAGGCGTTACGGATAGCTTTGTCGGCGGGGGTTGCCTGATAACTTTGTTTGATTTGATTCAGCATTTCGCTTGAAATGCCTCCCTGCTGCGCCTGGACTGTCAATGCAGCCGCAAACAGAAGAGCGAATGTGATGTGTTTCTTCATATTAGTGTAAAAATATAAAATGATTAATTAAGGTGTGTAAATGTACATGTTTTTTTTGAACTCTGCTAATCTTTCACGTAAAAGATATATAATCATCAGCTCCTATCATCATTATGACAGGCCGGCTGCTCTGCTTTTTTCTTTATCTTATATCCCAGTATAGCAATGGTGATACTCATCAGCGGATTGATAATATTAAAGAATGCGTAAGGCAGGTACACAATGGTGGGAACACTAAGGATAGTGGCCTGTGTCATACCGCATGTATTCCAAGGTATCAATGGCGAAGTGACTGTAACGGAATCTTCTGTCGTACGGCTCAGCAGTTTGCTTTCATAACCGTTTGCGCTGTAGATATCTTTAAACATATTGCCTGTCAGGATAATGGATATGTATTGATCCGCTGTAGCAAGATTCAGAAACAAGCCCGATGCAACTGTAGATGACACCATTCCTATCCGCTTTTTCGTAAAACGTACAAAGACAGAAGTGATGCTGCCGAGCATTCCTCCGGCTGTCATCGCTCCTCCGAAACACATGGCGCAGATAATCAGCCAGATGGTATTCATCATACCCGCCATTCCGCGGGTGGATATCAGTTCGTTTATTTCCGAATGACCGGTTTCCAATTGGGTTCCACCATAAAGCATTCCCATCCCTCCTTTGAACAAGGCGGCAACTCCCCCGGCTCCTTGTCCGGCGATTTCGCATAATAGTCCGGGCTGGAAAATCAAAGCAAAGACGGTAGCCAGAGCTGTAGAGGCAAATAGAGTGATGATGGAAGGCACTTTACGCGCAATCAGTATCGCTGTGACAACGGGGACAATCATCAACCACCATGAAATATGGAATTTATCGCTCAATATACGGGTGTATTCGGCGATATGACCGGTATCAGTGGCTTCATGCGACAATCCGGCTATGGTAAAGATGATCAAAGTAATAACAAGTGACGGAACAGTGGTAATCATCAAGTAACGGATGTGAGTGAACAGCGGTGTATCCGTTACGGACGATGCCAGAATGGTGGTATCCGAAAGCGGAGAAACTTTATCACCGAAATAAGCTCCTGAGATAATCGCACCGGCAATCCAACCCTCACTGAAACCTTGCGCCTTCCCTATTCCCATCAGTGCGATGCCGATAGTGGCGATGGTAGTCCATGAACTGCCTGTCATGACAGATACTACTGCACAAATAATGCAAGTGGATACCAGGAAAAAATGAGGATGAATAACCTGTATGCCGTAATATATTAATGTAGGGACTACACCGCTGACCATCCATGCACCAGACAAAGCTCCAATGATCAGCAAGATAATAAGTGCGGTACTTACTCCGGCTATATTATTGGTAATAGCCAGTTCGAAGTCCTTCCACGGACGACGGAATCCCGCCATACCTGTCAGCACACAAACTGCTGTAGCCACCAGCAGGCAAACCTGGCTGCCACCAGACAAGGCATCACTCCCAAACGTACGAATTGTGACAAACAATAATAAAATGAGTACGAATACGGGTAAAAGGGATACTAGCGGAGAAGGGATTTTGTTATCTTTCATTCTTTTTTTATTCAATTTTTATTCAAAATGTAAATAGAACTATCAATTTGGTTTTCAGCGTGCAAAGTTCGGAATATTTTTTGAGTTCTAAAAGTCAACCGATGGTATTTAAATACTTTTTTTGTATTTGCAGGTAAACCTTTTTGCAAAGAGGGCGTTATTAGTTCAAATTATAACCTAAAACTTAACAAATATGAATGAATTAGTGGGTGGCTTAGGCTACGCTGTAAAAAATTGGTGGATGTCCCTGTTACTGGGATTGCTCTACATTGCGGTAGCGCTGTGTTTATTATTCTCTCCTGTGAGCAGTTATGTGGCACTGAGTATCATCTTCAGTATCTCGATCCTGGCCAGCGGCATTCTGGAAATCTTTTTTGCCGCCGGAAACAAAAAAACAATCAGCAGCTGGGGGTGGTATCTTGCCGGAGGTATTATTGATTTACTGATAGGTATTTATCTGGTATTCTATCCGTTGGTCAGCATGGAACTGATTCCGTTTATCGTCGCTTTCTGGCTGATGTTCAGAGGATTTACATTGTGTGGCTATTCCACAGATTTGAAACGCTATGGCACGAAGGACTGGGGATGGTATCTGGTGTTCGGCATTCTGGCCATTCTTTGCTCTATGGCTATCATCTGGCAACCCGGACTGGGCGCTGTCACCGTGCTCTATATGTTGTCCCTTACTTTCCTGATTATCGGATGTTTCCGTGTCATTTTCTCCTTCGAGTTGAAAAGATTGCATAAAAACAAGTAAAAAATTCCGTTTATTTTGGGCTACGTCGTACGATATTCGTATTTTTGTTAGCCCAAAATAAACAATGATTTCTAGTAAGAGTCTTAAGTACACTGTGCGTATTCTGCTAGGTACACTGATTGGTGTCTACCTGGGAATAATTGTGCTGCTGAACATACCGTATGTTCAGGGCAAATTATCTGTTTTTGTAGCTCAGGAACTAAAAACAATACTGAATACAGAGGTATCTGTAGGACGGATTGATATGGGACTGCTGAACCGTATCATCGTGGAAGATGTCCTTTTGCATGACCGAAAGGATCAGGAGATGCTGAAAGTAGCCCGCTTGTCGGCAAAATTCGACCTTCTTCCTTTACTGAACGGTAAAGTTACCATCAGCAGTGTCCAGCTTTTCGGATTCACGGTCAACTTGAACCGGGAAACTCCGGAATCTGCCCCTAATTTCCAGTTTGTGTTAGACGCCTTCGCATCCAAAGATACGGTTAAAACAAAATCTAATCTGGATTTACGAATTAATTCCGTATTGATAAGACGTGGCAGAGTGACATACGATATATTATCGGAACCGGAAACTCCCGGAAAGTTCAATGCCCATCATCTATCGGTGAAGAATCTCGCTGCAACTCTTTCACTGAAGGCATTGCGCAGCGACTCGTTGAATGCCGCTATCCGGCGGGTCAGCTTTGACGAACAATGTGGTTTTTCATTGCAGAAATTTGCTATGAAAGTTACAGCCAACAATAAACGTCTGGATATTAAGGATTTTGGTGTAGAACTTTCAAATACTGCTTTAAAGATAGACAGTTTGACCTTGAAGTATGACAGCCTGCCCGAATTGCCCCAAATGACAGAAAATATAATATATGACGGCTCTTTGAAAGCTTCTGTTGTGCTGAAGGATCTGGCTTCCCTTGTACCTGCCTTGTCACGTTTTGAAGAACCTTTGGATCTAAATCTGGTTTTCTCCGGTCATGGCAAGCATTTGGACTGTCCCACCCTGCGACTGACTAATCATCACGGATTGATGATTGCAGGTGAAGCTGCCTTGAGTAACTGGGATGCAGGCATGGATATGTACATTTACGGCAAACTGGGTAATCTGACCATGACAAAAGAGGGAATAAGCATCCTGATGACGAACTTGGCGGGAAAGGTTCCTCCTATGTTGCAACGTTTGGACTATATTCGTTTTAACGGAGAAGCGGCGGGCTATCTGCATGACCTCACATTGACAGGCTTGTTCCATACAGGAGCAGGCATGGTAAAAACGGATGTGATGATGAGCATTGATGAACAAAGCATGAGCAGAACCTATTCGGGCAGTGTGGCCAGTGCTGACTTGGATTTGGGAAAATTACTGAACCAGGAAAAGAAATTCGGCAAGGTGGATTTCAATGTGGAACTGAAAGGTTTCAACTATAAGAACCGATATCCGGAGTCATATATCAAAGGAGTCATATCTTCTTTTGAATATAGTCAATATCAATATGAAAATATCATGTTGGATGGTGTATATAAGGACGGAGGCTTTAACGGGCGCTTGTCCATGGACGACGAAAATGGTTCTGTCCAGATAAACGGTAATTTCAATGTTGCCAAAACAATCCCTGATTTTAATCTGAAGGCATCCGTTAAGGACCTGCGCCCCCACGAGCTCCATCTGTCGGACAACTATGAAAATGCCAGTATATCGCTGGGACTTACGGCCGATTTCACCGGCAAATCCATTGACGACATGAACGGGCGCATTTCATTGGACAGCCTGCAATTAAACGCTCCCGATGAAGGGGGATGCTTTCTTGACAACCTGACTATTACAGCCGGACAGATAAGCGGTGAAAAAGAGTTGCGCATAAATTCATCCTTCATGACAGCCGTGATACGCGGTGACTATTCCTACCACACCATTCCCGCCAGCGTAGTGAAGACAGTACAACGCTATATTCCGTCCTTACTGACTATAAAAGATAATATGCCCGATCCTCACAATAACTTCCAGTTTGATATCTGTCTGGAGAATACCGAAGTACTATCCAAATTATTTCAGATTCCACTGGAATTATACCTTCCGGCATCTTTAAAAGGATATTTTAACGATGGCGAGGAAAAATTGCACGTAGAAGGACATTTTCCGGAATTCAAATACAATGGAACGCGGTATGATTCGGGTGTTTTATTTTGTGAGAATCCTTCCGACCGGTTCAAATGCTCACTGCGAGGCGGCATGTTGATGAAAAGTGGTGCAATGCTTAACTTCTCGGTGGAGGCCAATGCCAAAAACGATCATTTGGAAACAACAATTAACTGGGGAAACAATACTGATGTGACCTACGGTGGTAAGTTTGCCGCCGATACCCGTTTCTTTAAAACAGAAGGCCCCCATCCTATTCTTCAGGCGGATATAAACATACAGCCCACCAAAGTAGTGCTGAATGATACGGTATGGAACATTCATCCATCGCATATCGCCATAGACTCGGGACGTGTGTTCATTGATAACTTCCTGTTTGAACATGAAGATCAGCATTTAAGAATAGATGGTAAACTGACCCAAAAAGAGAGTGATTCCTGTCGGGTGGATCTGAGAAATATCAAGCTGGACTATGTACTGGACATCGTGCAGTTTGACGATGTAGAGTTTGGCGGGCTTGTAACCGGAAAGGTTCATCTGAAAAGTGTCATGAAGAACCCTGTGATGCGGACCCGTCTGAATGTGCACAATTTCTGCCTGAACCGTTCTTTATTAGGAGAAGCCGACATTACAGGAGTATGGGATAAGGAATTGGGCGGAGTACGACTGGATGCCCAAATAGCGGAAAAAGGAATTTCCTCCACTCATGTGACAGGGTATGTCTCTCCCAAATTAAAAGGCCTTGACCTGTTGATCCGGGCAGATAGTACGAATGTGGGATTCCTGCAACCTTTTATAGAAGGTATTTTTAGTGAAATAGACGGTCGTGTCAACGGGCACGTCCGTTTGTACGGTGATTTCAAGCATTTGGATCTGGAAGGTGAAGTAAGGGCCAAAATGGATGCCAAAATTGATGTGTTGAACACCTATTTCCAAATCCGGGACGACTCCATACATATATCTTCGGGTAGTCTGGACTTTAGGAATGTAAAAGTATATGACCGTGAAGGACATGACGGACTGGTCAATGGTTATCTGCATCACACAAAACTGAAAAATCTGATGTACCATTTCAATATACGAGGCAACAACCTGTTGATGTACAATACCAACGAAGCCGGGGATATGTCATTTTACGGAAAAGTATATGGTACAGGAAATGTGGTGCTGGATGGTGGAAACAATGCGATGACAGTGGATGCTTCACTGACCACAGGCAGCAATACCAGTTTCACTTATATAACCGGAGTAACCACGGAAGCAGCGAGCAACCAGTTTATCACCTTTGTAGACAAAACTCCCAAGCGCATTCAGGATGATGTGGAAACCAATCTTTACCACCACTCCAATGTGCATAAGACCAAAGAGGACGACGGGCCTCCGATGGATCTCCGCATCAACATGTTGATAGAAGCAACTCCCAGTGCTACCATGAAAATTATCATGGATCCTGTAGCGGGAGATAATATTACAGCAACCGGAAGTGGCAACCTGCAAGTGAACTTTTTCAATAAAGGTGATTTCCGTATGTTCGGCAGTTATGTCATAGATCAAGGTATGTATAAACTAAGCATGCAGGAAGTAATACGTAAGGACTTTGCTTTAAAATCGGGTGGCACGGTGACTTTCTCTGGTGACCCTTATCAGGCGAATCTTGATTTACAGGCGGTGTACACGGTGAACTCTGCTTCTTTAAGTGATCTGGTGGTAGACCCCTCGCGCAACCAAGGCACGGTGAAAGTAAACTGTCTGATGAATCTGACAGGGAATTTATCCAATCCGGACATTAAATTTGATTTGGACCTGCCTACTGTAAGAGAGGAAGACCGGGAATTGGTACGTAGCGCCACCAGCACGGAAGAACAAATGAATACACAGATTATTTATTTGCTGGGAATCGGTAAGTTCTACACCTATGATTATGCCAATAACGACCAATCCTCTAATGCGACCAGTTCTTTAGCCTTCAGCACACTTTCCGGTCAGCTGAACAATATGTTGTCCCAATGGATGGACAATAAAAACTGGAACATAGGTGCCAACCTGAGTACGGGTGAAAAAGGCTGGACAGATGTAGAGGCAGAAGCCATGCTGTCCGGCAGGTTATTGAACAACAGGCTGATGATAAATGGAAACTTCGGCTACAAGGAGAATGTGATGGCAAATAGCAACTTCGTAGGAGACTTTGAAGCGATATGGTTATTGACAAAAAACGGAGATTTCCGTTTGAGAGGATATAATCAGACTAATGACCGCTATTTCACTAAATCCACTCTGACCACTCAAGGAATAGGTCTCATGTATAAAAAAGACTTCAACACTTGGGACGAACTGTTCCGCTGGTTCTTATGGAAAAGACGGAAAAACTCGCTACAGAAACGAAGCGATGACTAATTAACCTATAATTTATTCACTATCTTTGCAATGTAAATTTAAAAATATGAACAGGTCCTATTTACCCGCCGAATGGCATAAACAAAGCTTGATTCAACTAACATGGCCCCATAAAGACACAGACTGGGCATACATGTTGGACGAAGTAAATGACTGTTTTCTTAAGATCGCTTATGAGATTTTGAAACGTCAGAATTTGTTGATTGTGGCTCCAGATCCCGGTTCCATAAGAGATAGTCTGGATCATTATGGAGCTGATATCCAAAAACTTGTCACATCAAAAGTCAATACAAATGATACTTGGGCACGCGATCACGCTTTTATCACCATGCTGGAAGAAGACGCTACTCCCCTGCTGCTGGATTTCTGCTTTAATGGTTGGGGACTAAAGTTTGCCGCAAATTATGATAACCAGATTAATAACGAACTATATTTTCACCATCCTGTTCTGAAAGGTGAATATGTTTTCTGCCGGAATTTTATTTTAGAAGGAGGTTCCATAGAAAGTGATGGGAAAGGAAGCCTGTTGACTACAGAGCAATGCTTGCTGGCTAAAAACAGAAATGAAATGGACCGACAGGAAGTGGAGGATTTTCTAAAAGAAACATTCAATTTAAAACAGGTTCTATGGTTGAAACACGGTTATCTGGCAGGAGATGATACAGACAGCCATGTGGACACATTGGCACGTTTCTGTCCGGATGATACCATTGCGTATGTAAAGTGTACCGATGAAAAAGATGAGCACTATAAAGAACTGGCAATGATGGAAGAAGAACTAAAAGCATTCCGCACTTTGAACGGCAAGCCATACCGTCTGCTTCCGCTGCCCATGGCAAGTGCTGCTTATGATGAAGAACATCATCGCTTGCCGGCAACTTATGCCAATTTTCTGATAATGAATGAAGCTGTGCTCTATCCTACTTATGCTGATCCTGTGAATGACATGCGCGCCAAAGAAGTATTGGTGGAAGCATTTCCCGGAAGAGAGATAGTAGGTATTGACTGCACTGCTTTAATAAAGCAACATGGCTCGCTGCATTGCGTCACCATGCAATATCCCGAAGGTGTATATTAATAAATATATGTATGAAAAGAACGATTAAAGTAGGAATTATCCAACAGACATGCACAAATGATATCCGTCACAATTTGAGCAAGTTGCACCGCAATATAGAACAAGTGGCGGCAGCAGGTGCACAGCTGGTTATATTGCAGGAGTTGCACAACACCCCTTACTTCTGTCAGACAGAAGATACGGATATGTTTGATTTGGCAGAACCGGTTCCCGGTCCTTCTACCGGTTTCTACAGCGAGCTGGCTGCCGGATACGGCATTGTACTGGTTACTTCGTTATTCGAGAAGCGTGCCCCGGGACTATATCACAACACAGCCGTCGTTTTTGACAAAGATGGCAGTATAGCAGGAAAATACCGAAAAATGCATATTCCCGATGATCCCGCTTATTATGAGAAATTCTATTTTACTCCCGGTGACCTGGGGTTTGAACCCATTCAGACTTCGCTGGGAAAACTAGGTGTACAAGTCTGCTGGGACCAATGGTATCCCGAAGGTGCACGTCTGATGGCACTGAAAGGTGCTGAAATTCTTATATATCCTACAGCCATCGGTTGGGAAAGCACAGACACTCAAGAAGAGAAAATCCGGCAACTAGGTGCATGGGTAACTGTGCAGCGTGGCCATGCCGTGGCAAATGGGCTGCCGGTTATCGCCGTGAACCGTGTAGGGCATGAACCCGATCCTTCCGGTCAGACGAACGGTATCCAATTTTGGGGCAATAGCTTCGTGGCAGGCCCGCAAGGGGAAATACTGGCACAAGCCGGCAATATGGATGAAGAAAATATGGTAGTGGAACTGGATATGACCCGTAGCGAGAATGTTCGTCGCTGGTGGCCTTTCCTCCGTGACCGACGTATTGATGAGTTTGAAAATCTAACCCGACGCTTTATAGATTAAATACAAACGTTATCGTTATATAAATTCACATATTCGTTAAACAATTCATGGTTAAAGCTGTTTTAGTAATCAGAATATTCAAAAGATATTATTGATTTACTAAACAGCTTAATTATGAAAAAAGTATTATTTTTAGCCGCATTGTTACTTGTTTGCTTCAGCGGAGTAACAAATGCACAAACCAGAAAACAAAGAGAAGACGCCAAACGCGAAGCATGGAAGAAAGAGCGTCAGGAAAAGAAAGCCTTGGAAGCCCAGCAGGACTCTATATCCTATGTCCAGGCAATTGATGCCTTAAAAAGCGGTTCTTTTGTATTAGAAGCTGATAACGTGGTATTCCGTAACGGAATAATGCGTTTTGTTTCCTCTAACACGAATTATGTAGAAGTAAACGATGGACAAGGTCTTGTCCAGACCGCCTTTACTAATTTTGTGTATAACTGGAGTCCGAACGGCTTGGGAGGTGTCACGGTTCAGGGAAATGTGAACGGAATAAGCATGCGTCAGGATAAAGACGGTAATGTGTATTATAATTATGGAATTAATGGTATTGCCGTTTCGGCCACCGTTTCCATTGTACTGACTGGCGGAACCAATCAGGCTAGTGTTACTATAAATCCAAACTTCTCGGGCAATACGCTGACAATGAACGGATATCTGGTTCCTTATAACGAAAGTAGTGTATTCCAAGGAACAACATGGTAATTCATTAAGAAGATATGAGAAAAAGGAATGGGCATTTTCATCACCCATTCCTTTTTATTTATTATTACAGTATCGGAAATGTTTCTTATCTGCTCATAACATTAACCGAGGTTGTGATTCCAATTCCAATAAAAACTTTTTAGCGGACAGTCCGCCTCCATATCCCGTCAGCGAGTGGTCACTGCCGATCACACGATGACAAGGTGCAAAGATTGATATGGAATTTGCACCATTGGCATTGGCTACCGCACGAACTGCTTGGGGCATCCCGATATGCCTGGCCATTTCACCGTAAGAAATTGTCTTGCCGAATGGTATTTTTAGCAGTTCATTCCATACTGTTTTCTGAAAATCCGTGCCCACAAAAAGAAGCGGCACATTAAATTCTTTGCGTTGTCCTGCAAAATATTCGTTGAGTTGCTCTATTGCTTCTTCGATTATTTCTGATGTACTTACTTCAAATTCGGCACACAATATCCGCTTCAACCGTTGATTCACACGATCGCAATGTTTTTCCACCTGCCAGTCACACAGGCAGAGTTTTTCGCCAAACGAACCGAGCAGCAACACCCCGCAGGGTGATTCATAACGCTTTATCCTAACCGTATTTTTCTCTTTCATAGGCTTTATTTTTATATGCTTCCTTCATTTGTTTGTAATTTGTTTCAGTTTATCGAACTACTTTGAGCCCCAAAAGACAAAGCGTAGCGAATTAGCTGAAACAGCATTCGCTACGCTTTGTTCGGATCACTCCGTTATCGGTCTTTTAATATGACTCTATAAAAACGGACAAGACTTACTTTTCTTCTTTTATATCAACAACCAGATTCAACTCATCCAATTGTGATTGATCCAAAGCAGCGGGAGCATCCAACATCACATCGCGTCCGCTATTGTTTTTAGGGAATGCGATGCAGTCACGGATACTATCAAGTCCTGCAAACAAAGAAACCCAGCGATCAAGACCGTATGCCAAACCACCATGAGGAGGTGCTCCGTATTTGAATGCATTCATCAGGAAGCCGAATTGTTCTTGTGCTCTTTCCGGAGTAAAGCCCAAAATCTCAAACATCTTGGCCTGCAATTGTGAATCATGGATACGAATTGAACCGCCTCCTACTTCCACACCGTTTACTACCATATCGTAAGCATCAGCACGAACAGCAGCCGGATCTGTATCCAACAAAGGAATATCTTCTTCTTTCGGATGAGTGAACGGATGATGCATAGCCATCAGACGGCCTTCTTCCTCACTCCACTCAAACATCGGGAAATCAACGACCCACAGACAAGCAAATTTATTCTTGTCACGCAGTCCCAGCTGACGTCCCACTTCCAGACGGAGCTCGCATAACTGCTTGCGGGTCTTCATGGCATCAGGACCGCTCAGAATCAGGATCAAGTCACCCGGCTTGGCACCGAAAGCTTCCTTCATCTGCTGAAGTACTTCCTGTGAATAGAATTTGTCTACGCTAGATTTTACATTGCCATCAGCTTCCACACGGGCGTAAACCATACCTTTCGCACCGATCTGAGGTCTCTTGACAAATTCAGTTAATTGGTCTAACTGTTTACGGGTATAACTTGCAGCACCTTCTGCACAGATACCACCAATATATGTCGCATCATCAAAAACAGGGAAACCATGACCTTTCATGATATCCATCAACTCCACAAACTTCATGCCGAAACGCAAATCCGGTTTGTCACTACCGTAATATTTCATGGCATCGGCCCATGTCATACGCAGGAACGGTTCATTCAGCTCGACTCCACGTAACTCCTTGAACAAATGTTTTGCCATTCCTTCGAAAGTGGAAATGATATCTTCTTGTTCAACGAAACTCATCTCACAGTCTATCTGAGTAAACTCTGGCTGACGGTCTGCACGAAGATCTTCATCACGGAAACACTTTACAATCTGGAAGTAACGATCGAAGCCGGAAACCATCAGCAATTGCTTCAGTGTTTGCGGAGACTGTGGCAGTGCATAAAACTGTCCCGGATTCATACGTGAAGGAACAACAAAGTCACGGGCCCCTTCAGGAGTGGAACCTACCAACATAGGAGTTTCCACTTCCAGGAATCCTTTGCTGTCCAAATATCGGCGTACCTCCATTGTCATTTTATGACGGAGCTCCAAATTTTTGCGCACACAATTACGGCGTAAATCCAAATAACGGAACTTCATACGTATATCATCACCTCCGTCACTGTTATCTTCTATCGTAAAAGGAGGAGTCACCGCTGAATTAAGTACATTCAATTCCGATACGATAATTTCAATTTCACCAGTGGGAATATTCATATTCTTATTTGAACGCTCGTTCACTTCACCAGCTATTTGAATAACAAATTCACGCCCCAAGTGATTGGCACGTTCACAAAGTTCGGCATTCACCGCATCGTTGAATACCAATTGGGTAATACCGTAACGGTCGCGGAGATCGACAAACGTCATCCCTCCCATTTTACGTGCACGCTGTACCCAACCTGCCAACGTTACACTTTTGCCTGCATCGGAAAGTCTAAGCTCTCCGCAAGTATGACTTCTGAACATATATTCTTTAAATTTAATCAATTGTTTGGCAAAGGTACGATATGTTTTCCATTGTACAAAACCGCCTACAAGAAAAAAAGTCCCGTAGCTGCATACCAACGGAACTTTTTTTCATCCGTACGGATATACGGATCTCAATTCTTGAACATTTCAATGACATCTCTTAATTCTCCCGGGAATACTTTGCCTGTTTTTTCCCATAATACCTTGTCTTTGCGTTGAAGAACAAAGCTAGGAGCTATTTCTATTTCATAAATATCGGCTACCTTCCGATTGGCTTCTATATTGACTCTCACAATGTTGACCGGCTCTTCAAATTCATGCACCAACGGTTCAATCCATTCATAATGAGGAGACCAATCTGCATAGAATACGAGCAGCAACAATGAATCCGACCGTTTCGCCTCTTCAATCTTTTCAGTTATATCCATTACTGTATCCAGCTTTAAATTACCCTCTACTCCCCAAACTGTTCACGTCTGGATTCAATTCTTTTACCGCTGCTTTCACCTGCTTTCTAGTAGGTTTACCCGTATTGGACACCTGTTCTACAGGATACCGCCGACCACTATTCATCAGCTTATCCTTTTGTTCCGTCTTTTTCTTTTCTTCTTTATCCATCTCTTTTCATTTTTAAGGTTTATGCTAATAATGTAACAAAACAGATAAAAAGATAGTTCACACAAAAGACAAAAAGGATGCCTGAAAATGATTCAGACACCCCTTTACTGCGACATTTAAAACTACGTGAAATTGAAATTATTGTACTTTACGTTTGCAATAACGTTTGCATTGTGCACAAATATCATACCCCAACATAGCCCCAAGAATAAAATCCTGCTCGGGTGACAGTTTGTTCAGCGGCTGGGTCACCAGGAAACGAATGGCATTAATGCATTCTTTTCTACCAAAAAACAGGTTTATCTTATCATTCCCCACTGGCTGGATTATGTAATTAATCTTTTGATTAGTCAGCCGTTTTACAGCAAAATTTTCATACTTCCTATTGGTTGTATAGAGTACCATCTGACGTACTCCTTTTTTTAATTCATAAATATGATTCAGAAATACTTTCAATTCTACCGGGTTAATGTCTGAAGCTATCATAAGGCAATTGTCAAAATTACAGGTTCTTCTTTATTTCTTCCATCCAATTGTTTATACGTTCCTCGGTCTTGTCACTTTCGTTCACATCGTCAAGAGCCAAACCTACAAATTTCCCGTCGATTACCGCTATGGAAGATGAATACGAATACTCATCGGCAGAAACTGCTCCCACAAAAGTGCAACCGGAATTCTTTAACTGGTCGTACAAAACTCCCATACCATCACAAAATGTATCACAATAGGACTCTGAATCCCCACAACCAAAGAGAGCAACTATTTTACCATTCAAATCTGCGGCCTTTACTGTTTTAATAGCATCATACCAATCGTCTTGCAATTCACCGTCCCCCCAAGTGGAAGTCCCTAATAATAAGATATCATAACCTCCCACTTTTTCTGTGGTGATTTTGCTTGCATCAATTACATCCGCTGATGCCACACCTAATTTTCCAGCTATTGTCTGTGCGATGCTTTCACAAGTTCCAGTAGAGGAACCATAAATTATACCCATTTTTTTCATACAGCAAATCATTTAATTTGTTTGCTGCAAAGTAAAAGGTTTGAAAGAGATTCTGAAATACCTAGAAATAGTGATTTTTGATTTTTATCTCTTCGCACTAAGACATTTAGGGTGTTTATGCCTCACTGCTTTTTGAAGTTGATTTTGAAACCGGATTCGTCCTTTTTTCGGATGAGCCGTAAACCGCCCAAACTGAGCAATAAAAAAGGAGTCACGTTTTACCGTAACTCCTTAATTCTCGCCTGTCGGGGTAGCGGGATTCGAACCCACGACCCCCTGCTCCCAAAGCAGGTGCGCTAACCGGACTGCGCTACACCCCGAATCTTTATGTTTTGTAGTTGCTTTGTTTCTCAAAAGCGATGCAAAGGTACGGCTTTTTTTTATATACGCAAATGTTTGAAGATCTTTTTTTCTAACTCTTTTTTATTCGATTCTTTATTTCATTGTAAACTAGATTATTACCATCGAAACTTTTTTTATTCGCAACAAAGGAATTTCAACGTAAAACAACTCCCCTTCCCTATTTCACTACTTGCCGAGATACTTCCACCATGTAAATTCATGATTTGTTTGCATAAGCTGAGTCCGATGCCACTACCTGTAGGCTTCGTTGTGAAGAAAGGAACAAAGATTTTATCCAAGACTTCAGGAAGAATACCACTTCCGTTATCACAGACGGAAAGGAAAAACAAATGTTTTTCCGGATCACCATGCGTACTGACAATCACTTCGGGACAAGTTTGCTCCAAACAAGCCTCACTTGCATTCTTAAGTAAGTTGATCAATACTTGTTCTATTTGTGAGCGATCCAGCATCAAAGTTGTTTCCATGTTTTCCACCTTATATATATACCGTATGTCTTTATTCGGAAACAGCTTTTTCATATCACCCAGCAACTCACCTATATTTACCGGAGCCAGTATCGGAACAGACAGACGGGAAAGCTTACGATAGTTTTCCACAAAATTCAGCAATCCTTTACTTCTTCTATGAATAGTCCGCATGCCTTGCAACATGATGTTGTAATCTTTTTCATTCATACCGTTTTGT
Source organism: Phocaeicola sartorii JCM 17136 = DSM 21941 (assembly GCF_054653615.1). Classification (NCBI taxonomy): domain Bacteria; kingdom Pseudomonadati; phylum Bacteroidota; class Bacteroidia; order Bacteroidales; family Bacteroidaceae; genus Phocaeicola; species Phocaeicola sartorii. The sequence continues at coordinate 2,383,251 of NZ_BAAIFW010000005.1, read as the reverse complement.
ACGGCACGTTCATTCAATGTCTCACTTAATGAAATAATGGGTGCAATAGAGTTCATTATTTCATGAGTGAGCACACGGATCAGCTTCTGCCACGCTTCCATCTCATTTTCCTCCAATACCGCATGGATATTCTTTAAACTAACCAGCCGAAGTTCCGTACCATGGTGGGCGGAATATTCGGATACCGTAACTGCCAACTCCTGTATAACATCTCCTTTATGTATTCGTACCGTTTTAATCTCTCCAGGCTGTAGCGACAGGATTATGCCAGGAAATTCAGGATTTAACAGAGCCAGTTCCTTGACAGAATGAATACGATATCCGCACAAATCCTGCATGGCTGCCCGGTTCATCCAATGTATATCACACTGGCTGTCTACTACCAGCAAACTACTGTCAACGGTATTCAGCAATGTCTCATAATATTGATACCGTTCTTCGTTCTCGGACAACCGGGTACGGAACTCTGCGACAACATCATTTATTTCTTGTGCCAGCCGTTGCTCTGCACGGGTTTTGTGCTGGGTGGAAAAACTCAGTGAGAAATCAGCATAACGAATGCCCTCTATCATTCGCGATATCATACGGGTCGTTTTATGTTGCCATTGGCAAATATAAATGATGATACCTGCCATTATCAACAGCGAAAACAACAGGCAAAAATAGAGTGAATGTTGATAAAACAGATATGCAGCTATAGCTGCGCCACCCATCAGCAGCATACAAGCTATCATCCGTAAAGTTTGTAAACTACTCATAAACCTAATTTTTCAAGTTTCCGATAAAGAGCATAACGGGTAATCCCCAAATACTCCGCTGCACGGCTCAAGTTTCCTTCGCTGCGTTTCATGGCACGCTCTATGGCATTGCGCTCTAATTGTTCCAGGTTCAGCACCTCATCCGTATTCATCTTCTTTTCGGGTTGTGGCTGCAACATGAAATTGGCAGGCTTCAACAGCGGTGAGTCCGAAAGAATAATCGCCCGTTCTATAGCATGTTGTAATTCGCGTACATTCCCCGGCCAATGGTAACGCATAAGCTTCTGCTTGGCTTCGCGGCTCAGTCCATTTATCTCTTTCTTATATTTATGCGTATATCGTTGTAAGAAATAATCAGCCAGCAAAAGCACATCCTCCCCTCTTTCCCGCAAGGGAGGAATGGGGATCTCGATCGTATTGATGCGATACAGCAAATCTTGACGGAAATTGCCCTCCTCCACCAATTGCCGGATATTTACATTGGTCGCGCTGATCAACCGAACATCAATAGGAATCGTATCCGTTGCTCCCAAACGTGAAATCTGCCGCTTTTCTATGGCTGTCAGCAATTTGGCCTGCATAGGTAATGACAAATTCCCTATCTCATCTAAAAAGAGCGTTCCTCCCGAAGCCACCTCCATACGTCCCGCCTTGGCTTTGCGAGCGTCTGTAAAGGCTCCTTTTTCATAGCCGAACAATTCACTTTCGAACAATGATTCGGGTATGCTCCCCAAATCAATCGTTATGAAGGGGCATTCACGGCGAGGAGAAAAATAACGGAGAGAACGGGCCACCAAATCCTTACCGGTTCCATTCTCACCTAATATTAAAATATTGGCATCAGTATCCGACAATTTCCGGATGGTATCAAAAACTTCCTGCATGGAAGTTGACTGCCCTATCATTTGAGGCATCTCTTCATCCTGCCCGCTCAAGGCTACCACTTGTTCTTTCAGTTGTCTGACCTCCTTGCGGGAATCACGAAGCTTGATAGCCGATGAGAGCGTAGCAAGCAGTTTTTCCTTCTCCCAAGGTTTGGGAATAAAGTCGATGGCACCCGCCTTGATAGCCCGTACAGCTTTATCTGTATCTGCATAAGCAGTCATAAACAAGACAATGGCCTGTGGGTCTAACTTTAAGATCTGTTCCAGACAATCGAATCCTTCCTGTCCGCTGATAGCATCCCGGCGGAAATTCATATCAAGCAGAATGACATCGGGTTGAAAAGTGGTCATGAAATGTTCAATACGAGCCGGTTGGGTGGTGACTTTTATTTTTTCCACGTAAGGTTCCAACAAAAGATTCAGTGCAAAGAGCACGTCCTCGTTATCATCTATAATCAATATTTTTCCTTTTGCATCCATCGTTCTATCCTTATATATTATATACGGATACAAATGTTCTATCCGCTATTTTGCAAAGATATAGCTTTTTCCCGTGTGCTGTATGTGCATATCCGCACTATTTTTGTGCGGATACGCACAGGGAAGCTCTTGCATAACAGTTCACAAACATCTGGTAGACAAGCAGATGAAATAATGGCACGCTATTTGATCAGCTTTTGATAATAATAAAGATAAAAGTACGAATCAAGAATAAAGACATAAAGAACAAACATGAAACTATATTGTATTATAGCACTCTCTTTTCTGCTCTGTCCGGGAACAGCCACAGCACAGCAAGAAGAATCAATGACACTGAATTTGCAACGGGCCATTGAAATAGCACAAGAAAACTCACCGGAGGCGCAGGCAGCCCGTCACACCTACCGGGCTGCCTACTGGAATTACCGTTTTTTCCAGGCGAACTATCTCCCCTCCGTCACATTAACCTCATCTCCTACGCTGAATCGGGAAATAAATAAGATTACCCAACCGGATGGAACAAACCAGTTTATCAAGCAAGATCAGTTAAGTACAGACCTCAGTCTGAAAATAAATCAGAATATCTGGTTTACAGGTGGCAGCCTGTTTGTAAAAAGTACGACCCAACGCATTGATGAATTTGAGGACAATCTTACCGCTTATAACACCCAGCCCCTGGTGATAGGTTACGAGCAACGGCTTTTTGGATATAATTCTTTAAAATGGGACCGTCGCATCGAACCCCTCCGCTACCGGGAAGCCCGTAAAGCATACGCAGAAGCCTTGGAACTTGTAGCTTCAGAAACCAGTACTCTTTTCTTCAACTTGGCCACCGCACAAACCAATCTCGACATAGCCACCTATAACTATGCTTCCGCCGACACCTTATACAGATACGCCGAAGGAAGGTATAATATAGGAACCATTACCGAAAACGAAATGCTTCAGCTGGAGATAAACAAACTGACTGAAGAAACCAATAGGATGAATGCCCATATCGAAGTGGAAGACCAAATGCAGACATTCCGTTCCTTCCTGGGCATTAACCGGGAGATAAATTTACGGGTAATTCCGGAAGACAGTATTCCGCAGTTCGAAGTCCCTTTACAGGAGGCTTTACAACTGGCTTTCAAAAACAGTCCCGACCCCGATACATATAAACGCAGACAACTGGAAAGCCGCAGTGCACTGGCTTCCGCAAAAGCCAATGCAGGTTTGAAAGCAGATCTGTATGTACAGTTCGGACTTTCCCAGACCGGAAATAAATTTGCGGACTCTTACCGGAACCCTATGAACCAACAGTATGCCAGTATCGGCATTTCTTTACCGATACTGGATTGGGGACGCGGAAAAGGACGCGTCCGCGTAGCCCGTTCCAATGTGGACCTGGTAGATACACAGGCTGAACAGGGGATGAAAGATTTTGAACTGAATGTATGTAAAATGGTGCGCCAGTTCAATCTCCAGGCCTACCGCGTAGCTGTAGCCGCCAAGACGGACCGCACTGCCGACCGACGCCACGATGTAGCACGCCGGCTCTATATTTTGGGAAAATCGACAATTCTGGATCTCAATGCCGCCATTACAGAAAAAGATACCGCACGAAGAAATTATATAATAGCCTTGAAAACTTACTGGAGTCTGTATTATGGTCTTAGAAGTATGACGGGATATGATTTCCTCAGAAAAGCAGAGATTTCATGCACGGTCCCGAAACCTTAGCCGTATGACCGATGCAAGACGGCAGATGCTTGATCATCAGGCATTAAGAAGAAATAAAAAATCGTATTAAAAAGTATAAACTAATATGGATATAAAAATTGAAAAAAAACCGTGGTACATCCGCTATCGCTATTATATGGTAGCCGCACTGGCCTTCATTATCTTCCTTGTCTACGTGATAAGCCTTTCATTAGGTCCCCGCAAACTGCGTATCGAGACAGACAACATTCAGATAGCTGAAGTAAAAAACGACAAATTTATGGAGTATGTAGATGTGGAAGGATTGGTACAGCCCATTCTTACCATCAAGGTGAATACTCGCGAAGCCGGCAGTGTAGAACGCATTGTCGGAGAAGAAGGTAATATGATGAAACAAGGTGACACGTTGTTGATCTTGACCAATCCGGATTTGATTCGCTCCATTGAAGACCAGCGTGACGAATGGGAGAAACAACGGATAACTTATAAAGAGAAGGAAATAGAGATGGAGCAAAAAAGTCTGACCTTGAAACAACAGACATTACAGACGCAATACGAGATGGAACGCCTGCGCAAAAGTTTCGGACTGGACAAAGAAGAATTCAAGATGGGAATAAAGAGCAAGGCTGAACTTCAAGTGTCTGAAGACGAATATGAGTATAAACTAAAAAACACAGCGTTGCAAATGGAAAGCTTGAAGCATGACTCATCCGTAACTCTTATCCGCAAAGAGTTATTGAGAAATGATTTGGAACGCGAAAGCAAAAAGCTAAGACGGGCGGAAGAACGGTTGGAAAACCTGATCGTAAAGGTCCCGACTGGCGGGCAATTGAGTTTTGTAAAAGTGACTCCGGGACAACAAGTAGCCTCCGGTGAAAGCATAGCTGAAATAAAAGTACTGGACCAATATAAAATTCATACTTCTTTAAGCGAATATTACATAGACCGTATCACAACAGGTCTTCCGGCTACCGTTAATTATCAAGGGAAACGTTATCCACTGAAAATCACAAAAGTAGTACCCGAAGTGAAAGACCGCATGTTCGATGTAGATTTGGTATTCACCGGAGAAATGCCCGAAAATGTCCGTGTGGGAAAGAGTTTCCGAGTACAGATAGAATTAGGCCAGCCCGAACAAGCCATAGTCATTCCACGTGGTAATTTCTACCAGTCTACCGGAGGACAATGGATTTATAAAATAAATTCCTCAAAAAACAAAGCGGTGAAAGTCCCATTGACCATAGGACGCCAAAACCCGCTTCAATATGAAATTACAGAAGGTTTACAGCCCGGAGAGTTTGTAGTTGTCACAGGATATGATACCTTTGGTGACGCTGAAGAATTGATATTAAAATAAAACGCGCAAAATGAAAACATTAAAATATGCCTGGCGCTTTTTGATGCGCTCTAAATCATATACTGTCATTAACTTGCTGGGACTGGCTTTCAGTCTGGCCTGCTGCATCATCCTGATGCGGTATATTCATCGTGAACTGACAGTGGATGCGCATAGCATAGATCCGGAACATATCATCATTCCGTTACGGGATATAGAGGGAAACATTTTTCCTGGAAATTTGCAGCAAGACGGTGTTGGAACAGATTCGGTCTATATCCCCGAAGACCACGTGATGGAACAATGCCGCATGGTAGTACAACAACAAGACAATGTGGTACACGGAAACAGCAGTTACTCCATGAACGTACTGGCCGTAGACTCCACCTTTTTCCACTTTTTCCGCTACCCCCTGTTGACCGGAACAGCCAGTCTCAATGCTCCCGATGACGCTATCATCACCCGTCATTATGCCCACCGCATATTCGGCAAGGAAAATCCGGTTGGAAAAGTTTTGAAGTTTAACGGCAAAAGTGTCATCATCCGTGGAGTGGTCGACGAACCGGAATGCAAGACATTGCTCCGGTTTGACATGCTGGTATCGTTCAAACTGATGGACAACTGGCGACGTCTATACGCTTCTTTAATGCGAGTCCTTCCCGGTGTGGATCCCGATGCCATCAACATGGTCAGCAATGTGTACCACAAGGACAACCGTGGAAGCATGATACGCTGGAAATTTGTCAACTGGAAAGACTTTTATTGGGAGAAATCCATGTCGCACCATCATAATTACGACTCTATTATGCAGTTCGGAAACCGTACATACTTGTATATCCTTTCTGGTGTCGCCATGCTGTTATTGTTGGTTGGAATATTAAACTTTATCAATATCTATATGGTATTCATGATGAAGCGTTCCAAAGAATATGGTGTAAAGAAAGTATTCGGTCTGCAACGCCTGCCCTTATTTCTACAAATATGGATAGAGAATCAACTGCTGGCCGTCATCGCACTGCTGACCGCATGGCTGTTGATAGAAACCACACAGATACCCGTGAACCGCTTCATGAACGAAACGATAGAGTATTCCGCCTTCGACTGGCAGCTGTCACTGGGTTTTCTGTTGTTACTGCCTTTGGTAACATCCATTTATCCCTACATTAAATACAACTACATTCCTCCTATCATATCTATCCGCTCGATAGCGACAAACCGTCATTCCATTACCGTACGCATGGCATTCCTGTTCACCCAGTATGTTATCACGGCCTTGCTTCTTATCCTTTCACTCTACTTTGGCAAGCACTTGGACTTCCTGCTAAACACACCCACAGGATACCGTACGGAATGCATTCTGAAAGCCCAACTATTACACGAGAATCAAGTCAATCCGGGGCCAAACCGTGTTGCCCGCCAGTTACGTATCAAACAATTGTTGAACGAGTGCCCTCACATTGACTTGTGGATGACTTCAAATATAACGATTCTAGGGGGAAACTCCATCTGCACCATCTTGAATGACAAAGATGTGCAGCAGTCCATACCTACCTTGTTCATTTCCTCCACATTTTTCCAGTTCTATGACTTGAAGGTACTGGAAGGAGAAATTCCTGAAAAGTTTGACGGCTGGGCTGACTACAAGATAGTGCTGAACAAAGCGGCCATGAAAACATTTGGCTACAACCAACTGAAAGACGCTTTCGTGCGAAGTGAGACTCCTCTTTGGGTAGTACGGACTCAAGACGGACAAATGGAAGAAGGAGGGACCAAACTGATGCCGGTCATGGCGGTAATAGACAATTACTACCCAGGGCACTTGACTGAAGGAATAAAGCCAATGGCATTCATCGTAGGAAGAGCCGGTTACGGTGACAATTATCTGATTTCCATCAAACCCAGCAAAGAAAAAGAAGTCATAGAGTATCTGAAAAAGATAGAGAAAGAAATATACAATACTGAAGACTTCAACTATACCTGGCTGACAGATGAAGTTCACAAACTTTATGCTCAGGATCGCCAAACGGCAAATGTTTACTTCGTCTTTGCCTTGATAGCGATCATCATCTCCTGTTTGGGATTATTTGGATTATCCCTGTTCGACATCCGCCAGCGTTATCGCGAAATAGCCATCCGCAAAGTGAATGGTGCAGGAATGAAAGACCTTTACTCGCTGTTGTTCCGCAAATATATCAAAGTCATAGGTTGTGCATTTGCATTGGCTGTTCCGCTTTCCTATTATCTCATCTATATGTACACACGGGATTTTGTGCTGAAAGTTCCTGTAGGTGCAGGAATTTATTTAGTGGCTTTGGTTACCATTTCCCTTATTTCATCGGGCACATTAATTTGGCAAATACACAAAGCCGCTCAAATTGATCCGGCAAAAATTATAAAATCAGAATAAATACATACAAAAGATGAAAACACTGAAATATGCTTTGCGCTTTTTGATGCGCTCTAAATCATATACTGTCATTAACCTGTTGGGACTGGCTTTCAGCCTGGCCTGCTGCATCATCCTGATGCGGTATATTCATCGGGAACTGACGGTGGACACCCATTGTATGGACAGGGAGCATGTCTATGCCATCTGCACCAATACTGAAGGCAGCCGGGGACTGAGCGGCTTGAAACAATATAACTATGACACCATTTCCATTGACAACCGCTTTGTGGAAACGATGAGCACCTATATTCCGTTGGAAAAAGATTATGTAATCTCTGGCGACAACCGTTTTCCGGCACGTTGTCTCGTTACCGATAGTGCATTCTTCCAACTATTTCATTATCCGGCAGTACAAGGAGAACTATCCCTCTCAACACCTCAATCGGCATTATTGACTGAAAAATATGCACGTAAGATCTTCGGTCGCGAAAATCCGATCGGTAAAGTGCTGCGTTATAGTAATGGCAAAGACATTACCATAGAAGGTATCGTGGGAGAACCTGAGTGTAAAACGACCATTAACTTTGATATCATCCTCTCTTCTAAATTATCCCAACGTTGGGAAAGGATGAATACGGAACTCTATCGTTTCCTGCCCGGCACAGATATAAATGCCATCAATAAAGCAGGTAGTGTTCCACGGTATATAAACGACCCTAAATATGACACCCGTACACATACTTTTTCTTTAATTCCCGTGAAGGATATTTACTGGAATGGTTCCTTAACCGATCATGAACCTGCCATGTTCCTTTCGGGAAACCGTTCTCAGTTAATCATTTTGTCCGGTGTGTGTCTGTTATTGCTTCTCACCGGAGTCTTGAATTTTATCAATCTTTACCTGGTGACATTATTACGCCGCGGAAAAGAATATGGATTAAAGAAAGTATTTGGTGCCTGTGGCAGAACATTGTTCGCCAATATCTGGATTGAAAATACATTATTGGTGCTGAGCGCCTTATCAGCAGCCTGGCTTATTATTGAAATACTGTCCATTCCTGCTGAATATGTATTTGGCATTCACTTCTCTTATACAGCTTTCGACGGATGGTTGTCGATAGGTATTTTAGTATTGCTGCCGATGATAACTTCTATTTATCCATACATCAAATACAATTACACCTCCCCTATTCTTTCCATCCGTTCCATCAGCGGACAAAGTCATTCCAGCCATTCCCGCATGTTCTTTTTAGGGACACAGTATATGATAACTTTTCTGTTGGTGGTGCTTTCACTTTATTTTAACCGGCAACTTGGAATGTTGTTAAATACCGAACCAGGATTCCGTACTAAAAACATCATGAACGTAAATTTAGTATATGAATCGAAAGATTTCAGTAGTTATACTTATGAAAGTATGCAACAACGCCGCCAGCGTGTCATGCAGTTGGATAATGAACTTAACACTTGTCCCTTTATTGAATTGTACGAACCTAGCTATGAGAATATCCTTACTCCTACCTTTGGCACAAACTATCTGAATGACAAGGGAGAAAAGGTGTTTCTAAATATTCGCTACGCCACTCCCACTTTTTTCAAATTATATGATATAAAAGTGATTGAAGGCGAGATACCCGATATGGATAAAGAAGATCGGCGTACCGTTCTTGTGGTAAACAAAGCTGCACTGAAAGCATTAGGCTATACTTCCATCCATGGTGCCGGAGTGATTGAAGAAAATAAAAAAAGAGCTAATTCCGGCACGTCTCTCCAACCTATCGTTGCGGTAGTAGAAGATTATTTTGAAGGGCATCTGACCGCCGGAGTCAAGCCCACTATCTATTCTGTCGGAACACGGTTCAGTGGCGATCTTTATCAAATAGCTTATGCACCTGGCAAAAAGAAAGAAATGATTGATTTTTTACGTAATCTGGAATATAAAGTCTATGGAAGCAAAGACTTTGAATATACTTTTTTGGAAGATGATGTCAAAGCGATGTATGAACAAGACCGCCAAACAGCCACTGTTTATTCCATCTTTGCCTGTATAGCCATTATTGTTTCCAGCCTTGGTTTATTGGGAATTTCTCTTTTTGACATTCGCCAGCGATATCGGGAAATAGCGATTCGCAAAGTGAACGGTGCATGCATCAAAGACCTCTACAGATTGTTATTCCGCAAATATATAATAGTTTTGATTATAGCATTTGTCATAGCTATTCCTTTAGCTTATTACCTGATAAATACCTATACTCAGAATTTTGCAGTAAAAGCACCTGTCAGCATAGACATTTTCATCATATCATTGCTATTAGTTATAGTCATATCACTGGGAACCTTAGCATACCAAATACAAAAGGCAGCCCATATTAATCCAGCTAAAATTATTAAAACCGAATAACTTTATAAAACGATAGAAACATGTTAAGTCACTATATAAAAATGGCAGTACGCCAACTATTAAAATATAAGATACAGAATCTGATCTCTGTGGTAGGATTATCCGTAGGAATATTATGTTTCAGCATCTGCCTTTATTGCAGCCGGTTCATCAACGGGACAGACTCCTGCTTCTCCCATAAGGAACGTATAGCAGATATCAGCCTATATACCTCACGGGGCGATTTGTATTCCGGTATTCCGGCAACGCTGATTGAGCATTTACGCAAGCAAGGCTTTGATGAAGTGGAAGACTTTACGTTTGCCGTTTACCCCCGGAAGCGAAGCTATAACGTAGAGATAAAAGAAGGTAAGGAATTACCATACAATGACTTGAATACAATGGAGGTAGACTCTCTGTTTAGAAAAATATTTACCCCTCGGATTATACAGGGATCATGGGAAGTGGCTGCCAACACGCCCAATGCCGTCATATTGACCCGGTCTTTAGCAAAAAGAATGTTCGGTGAGTCTGAAAATCCTATAGGCAAGCGTATGATGCTGACACAACGTCTTTTTACCGCACCAAAGACCACTCCCCGCACGGGTGGTATAGCTTATACCATTCAGGCTGTGATAGAAGATATACCGCTGAACACCAGCCTAAGTTTTCTGGAAAAGCTGGATATGCTGACCTTGAATGACAGTGAAGGAACATTGCAATTCAGCGACCGCGGCAATATGACCGGCGGTTGGGGCTTCGCTTTGCTTCATCCGGGTAAAACAGCCCAAAAGTTAGAAGCTCGTTTTCACTCCATGAATCTGAAGCACCGCCTCTATGACGAAGAAACAGCCATAACGGCTTCATCCTTTGGAGAGAAGTTTTGGAATAAATCCATCGCTCCTTTTTTTGCAGGAATAACCATGGTGGTAGGCCTGCTGATATTACTGACCGGACTGCTTAATTTCTTCCACTTCCTTATGGGGACTTTTCTAAACCGTAATCGTGAGTATGGAATACGCAAAGTCATGGGCAGCGGAAACCGGCAACTTTTTTACCAGCTCTTTGTCCAGTCGGTTGTCATTGCATCAATCGCTTTCTTGCTAACCTTTTGTCTGATAGAAATAATCAGCCCTTATTTGAATTTCAGTTTATTCGATTTTGTTCTTATCATCGAAAAAAATCTGTTGTTCGTACAAACAGCAGAGTATATGGGATTCATTTTATTTTTATGTATGATATTATGCTTTGCCACTGTATTGCGCATACGTTATATAGCCATCCGGACAAGTATTCACGGCAGTGAGATAAAACGTCATAAACATGGAATGCGGAATATGCTGTTAGGTATTCAGTTTTTTATATGCTGGATCTTTGTCTCATTGACCGTAGCTCTTTATATGCAAGCGGAGAAAACAGAATCGACTCTGTTCAATACACTGACTGAAAAAGAAAAAGCCAATATACTGAGCTTCCCCATAGATTATATGTTCATGAAGAACGAAGAAAAACTGGCTTTGATAGAACGGGTATCCAAATATCCCGGTGTGCAAGACAAACTGCTGGCAGATATCAGCTATCTGAACGGAGTATCGGGAAACCTGATGCTGACAGAAAAAGACAACCGGGAGAGCGGTTTTGAAATAAACACCATGGCTGTATCCACTAATTTCTTCCGGTTCATGAATATACCTTTACTGACGGGTCGGCCGCTGGAGACCCAAGAAGACCTGGTAGTGGACCAAACTGCGGTGGAACGCCAGAAAAAAGACCTGTTAGGAACTACGCTGTACAATAACTCGGATGGTTATACCATTTGCGGTGTATGTGCCAACTTTATTGCCAACGTATACAATCAAAGCCCCGGATTTGCATTCTTGCCCAGTGACTTCACTTATTTCGTGGGTCATTGCTATCTGAAATGCGATCCGGAGAGAACAGCCGAAGTCAAGGCGCTGGTAGAAAAGACATTGAAAGAAACGCTTCCGGAAAGTATCCACCCTAAAGTCACCACTTTGCAAGAGGATATATACGAGGCACAAGCCATAGAAAATAAATTGAAAGGAATTATTCTGTTCTTCTCCATTGTCAGCCTGATCATTACTTTACTGGGAGTTTATTCAGCCATTACATTGGACACGGAGCGCAGGCAAAAGGAAGTGGCTATCCGAAAGGTAAACGGAGCCGGATTAAAGCAAATCATTTTCCTGTTCGCCCGTCTTTATATGGGATTATTGGCAGGCTCTGCCACCATAGCCTTTCCTTTAATCTATGCATTCATGCAAATGTGGAAAAGAACGTACATCGTATTCTTTAATGATGGCATACTGTACTGGGCAGGCATTTTTATGGGTATCACATTCATTACTACTCTTACGGTCTTATTCCGCATCTTGAAAATAGCACGGATCAATCCGGCGAAAGTGATCAAGAACGAATAATTAAATAGCTATTGAGATATGATAAAACACTATTTAAAAGTAGCGATAAGAAATCTGTTAAAGTATAAAGTCCAGACAGTGGTCAGTATCCTAGGGCTAGCGATGGGCTTTGTATGTTTCGCCTTATCGCTCTACTGGATACATTACGAAATCACATACGATGGCTTCCGTCAGGATGTAGATCGTATGTATATGGTACGCACCAATGATGAATATGCCGAAGGAAAAATCTCCTCCCGAGTCCCATACTCACTCGCTGATTATCTGACAGAACATTTTCCTGAAATAGAAGTTGCAGCCCCCTTTCATATTAATTCTGAACGGATTAGTGTTAATGACAACTATCAGGATGTCATGTTCTCATCGGCAGACAGCGCATGGATGCAACTGATGGATATTCAAATTATAAAAGGGAACCGTAACTTTATGTTACCTGAAGATAATGCGGAAATTGCCATAACGGAAGAAATGGCAAAGAAATGGTTTGGCACAGAAGATCCTTTAGGAAGGGAAGTAAAAATGTGGCACCGGGCTAAAAAGATCTGTGCAGTAGTGCGGGCAGAAAATACACATACTTGTTTCCCTTTTGAATTAATCGGCAATCCGGAATTGGGAAGAACCTGGTGGTATATAACTTGGAATATGTTGATTAAAATAAAGCCCGATACTAAAGTGGAGGAACTGGAAGCTAAGATAAATGCCAGTTTGCCTCACGAATTAAAACAAGTAACCCAAACACGAAAAACCGGAATAGAAAGGATTTATCTGACCCCATTGTCCGAATTACATTACTCCAAAGATTTTCGTGATGGGAAGGAGGAAGCTATCACCTTCAATTATATTGTTTACTTTTCAGTAGCGGGTATTTTGATTATTGCATGTGCACTCATCAATTACCTCACTTTGTTTATCAATCGCATGAGGATTCGCCAACGTGAAATGGCTTTACGAATGATACACGGGGCAAATGTACGGTCACTTGTCTATCTGCTGACTATTGAGTTCCTGCTTCTGCTGACGGGTTCCGTCTTTACAGGATTTCTGATCATTGAAATATGTTTGCCGCAGTTCATTGAACTGACAGGAATCGATGCCCCCAAATCGGCTCTTTATGCCGAAACGTGCTTATTTGTTACATTGGTTTCCATGCTGATTCTAGCAGCCATCATCGGTTTGCTTTACTTTCTGTACCGCCGCTCCTTGCACCTTTCCCTGCGTCATGATGCCGGACGTACTACCGGCTCTCTTTTGCGCAAAGGCAGTATTGTATTACAGCTTCTTGTATGTTTCATCTTTATCGGCTGTACGGTATTGATGAACCAGCAGTTAGATTATCTGCGTCATCGTGACTTGGGCATAGAGTTCCATAACAGGGGAAGTTTCTCTGTCAGAGGCGATTACAATATGCTCCCATTGGTTGAGAAGGTAAAAAGATTACCTATGGTGACGGAAGTCCTACCTCCCAACTATAGTGCTTTAGCCTCCCAAATTATAGCCATCGGGCAATGGGATAATTGGGACGGACTGGACACACCGCTTGATGTCCCCCTGCCTGTCAATTTGTTTCTGGGAGGAGAAGAACTCTTTCGCTTCTATGGCATCACCTTGCTGGCAGGCAAATTTCTCAATGACTTTTCTACCTATGAAGAAATCATTATTAATGAATCGTTGGCACGCCGGATGGGTTGGACACCTCAAGAAGCGATAGGCAAACATATTTTTAAATCATTCATAACTTATACCGTTGTCGGAGTTGTGAAAGACTGTCATTATGTAGCTCCCACTCTGCCCATACCCAATACAGGTTTTGTAGTTGGAGAAGAAATGGGATTGATGCAACGAAGTGCCGGAATCCTATTCAAATATAAAGAAGGTACTTGGAACGAATGTCGCCAGGCCCTCGAAGATATTTATCGTACAGCGTGTCCGCCCGATAAAATACTTCGTATAGATAGTGAAGAAGAAGTGTACAACAACTATCTGTATTCGGAGGATATGCTTACCCGTTTGCTCAGTTTTGCTTCTTTGATCTGTGTACTTACCGCCCTGTTCGGCATCTATTCACTGGTCACTCTCACCTGCGAGCAACGACGTAAAGAAATAGCCATACGTAAAGTGAACGGAGCCACCGTATGGAATATCCTGCTCTTGTTTTTCCGCGAATATCTGGGAATGCTTTGTATGGCCGCACTGTTTGCTTTTCCAATCACATACGCCATTATCAAACATTGGATAGTAAACTATGTCCGGCAGGTCAGTATCAGCCCGTTACCATTCCTACTTATTTTTGTAGGGCTGGCTCTGACAGTCATAGCTGGAATCAGCTGGCGTGTGTGGAAAGCGGCCAATGAGAATCCGGCGGAAGTAATCAAGAACGAATAAAAATATAATTTAATTATGACAACACACTATTTGAAGATAGCATTCAGAAACCTGATTAAATATAAGACACAATCGGTTATCAGTATGCTGGGATTGGCTGTAGGCTTCGCATGTTTTGCTCTGTCTGCATACTGGATACACTATGAAATGACCTATGATGCATTTCACCAAGATGCCGGACGCATGTATGCGGTCAGAGTAAACAATTCCTTCGAGAAAGGGAAATTGACCCACAGAATCCCCCACCCCTTGGGACAGTATTTAAAGAGTCATTATCCAGAGATTGAAGAATATAGTGTATTCAACATCAGGTTGTGCAAATTGAAGGACAACGATAAATGGTTGGAAGTAAATATGGCATCGTCCGACAGCACTTTTATGCAGATGATGAATATAAAAGTGTTGGATGGAAATACAAACTTCATGCTGCGCGAGAGCCAGGAAGTTGCTATCACACAAGAAATGGCAACACAATTATTCGGCAAAGAGAATCCATTGGGAAAAGAAATAGAACTGGACAGAAAGAAAAAGAAGATATGTGCCGTTGTATCAGATTGGAGCAAACATTCTTCATTCCACTATGCTTTTATTGGTGACACCAATTATGGAAGAGGTTGGGATTTTCATTTGTTCAATGCTATAGTAAAACTGAAAAAAAATACCGATGTGAAGGCCCTGACCCATAAAATGAACCAAAACTTTCCGGATGAAATGAAGAAAAATATTTATGGGGAAACAGGAATAACCACTTTCTTTCTGACACCTCTCACTTCACTTCATTATGACAAGGATTTTCCTCATCAAAATGATGTGATTATCAAGTTCAATCATATTGTGTATTTCTCTGTAGTAGGCATCCTGATTATCATTTGTGCCTTTGTGAATTTCCTTACCTTGTTTGTCAATCGTATCCGTTCCCGTCAAAAAGAGATGGCATTACGTAAGGTGAACGGAGCGCCCAATTGTTCAATCATTGCATTGTTGCTCACAGAATATGCAATGATCCTTGTCTCATCCATCCTTATAGGTATGCTGCTGATAGAAATATTATTGCCGGCATTCATAAACTATGCAGGTATTGTCCTTTCGCGTTCTGCCATTTATAGTGAATCACTAGCATACATTGCCGGTATATCCATCCTTGCCTCCATCGTTTCCACGGTTCCTATTTATCTATTCCAAAAACGCACGTTGCAATCCTCTCTGGAAACGGGCAAGGGAAGACAAAACGGGAATATGTTCCGTACAACTTCTATGATTGTACAATTAACCGTATGCCTTTCCATTATATCTTCTACAGTAATCATCAATAAGCAGTTGAATTTCCTGAAACATACAGAGCTGGGAATGATACACCATAACATTGGCAGCATTTCTATCTGGATGAATGTGGATATGAATACATGGAGCAGTAAAATAGCTGCTCTGCCCATGGTCACGGACATACTTCCTCCGAAATATTATCCCTTAGTGGGCACGGGGCCTATGATGGTGATGGGAATCAATAATAGGGACGGACTGGACAAGCCGGTCAAAGAAAAAGAAACATTGGACATGATCTATGCAAGCGGAGAGTTTTGTCAATTCTATGGCATGACACTTCTTTCCGGCGAATGGATTTCCGAAAAGTCATTGGCTACGGATATGCTGATTACCGAATCAACCGCCCATACATTGGGTTGGCAAACCGAAGAAGCTATTGGAAAACATATCTATCCGGAAGGTTTTGACGAAACATTTACTGTCATAGGTGTCGTAAAGGATTGTCATTACAAATCGCCTACAACCAAAATACCGAATACCGCTTTTATAAATACAGAGAAACAAAAGCACATGTGGTTCCGTGCCAGTATTCTGTTCAAGTATAAAGAAGGGACTTGGCCCGAATGCAAACGTCTGATAGAAAAGATGGTTCAAGAGGAACATCCCGATAAAGTTTTGCGCCTGTTCAGCGAAGATGAAGTATATGATGATTATTTACGTTCAGAAAATGCCTTGCACAAACTACTGGAATTCGCATCCATGATATGTATCATTATTTCCGTTTTCGGAATATACTCCTTGGTTACTCTTGCTTGTGAACAACGTCGCAAAGAGATTGCCATCCGCAAGGTAAATGGCGCAACAGTAAAAACAATTATCAGGATGTTTCTCAAGGAATACTTGTTATTGCTGGTTGCAGCGTCCATCATTGCTTTTCCCATTTCCTACCTGATCATGAAAAAATGGATCGAGGGATATAACAGACAAGTGGAGATGGGTTATTTCCCATTTATCTCTATATTTGCAGGTATTGCATTGATTATAATATTCAGCATAGCCCGGCGAGTATGGAAAGCAGCCAACGAGAATCCGGCGGAAGTAATCAAGAACGAATAAAACGAACATACAGTGTGCTCTTTCGCACATAATTTGTGCATAACCGCACGTTCCGGAGGAAGGGAACGAATACATATTTCATTGATAACAAGGAAACTATATCATCGGCATGATTCTTGCTGTTTATCTTTAGAAGATATGAGGCAGATTGGATCCGAATAATTAAGCATAAAAGAATTAACAATTAATAAGAAACTTACTATTATGATCAAGACAGTTAACTTACAAAAGATTTTCAAGACGGAAGAAGTGGAAACCTGGGCACTCAACAATGTCAGTTTAGAAATTAAAGAAGGCGAATTTGTAGCCATCATGGGGCCTTCAGGTTGTGGTAAATCCACCCTATTGAATATCCTTGGCTTGTTGGATAATCCCACAGGAGGAGTCTATGAACTGAACGGTACAGACGTATCCAAATTTACCGAATCCCAACGCACCAACCTTCGTAAAGGAGTCATCGGCTTTGTTTTCCAAAGCTTCAATCTGATTGACGAACTGAACGTGTTCGAGAATATCGAACTGCCTTTATTGTATATGGGAATTCCGGCAGCAGAACGCAAGCGACGGGTGGAAGAAGCGATGAACCGCATGGCTATTTCCCATCGTGTAAAGCATTTCCCTCAGCAATTGTCAGGTGGTCAGCAACAGCGTGTAGCGATAGCCCGTGCCGTGGTAGCCAATCCGAAACTGATTCTAGCCGATGAACCTACCGGAAACCTGGATTCCAAAAATGGTAAAGAAGTAATGGAACTATTGAGCGAATTGAATAAAGAAGGAACGACTATTGTAATGGTTACCCACTCCCAGCATGATTCCGGCTATGCAGGAAGAACCATTAATTTGTTTGACGGGCAGGTGGTGAATGAAGTGAAAATATAAGCAACTTATCATTGGGGTGGCTAAGCCGCCCCTTTTATAAAAAATACGGTAAAATGAATATCTTTCTGAATATCAAATTTATTGCCCGCAGTTGGTGGCGGAACAAACTCTTTTTTCTGATCTCATTACTCAGCCTCACTGTAGGATTGGGATGCACCAATCTGCTTACCACTTTTTTTATCCATGAATATAATGTAGAAAAGCATAATGCCCACCGTGACTTTATCTATATGTTACGCCAGGATTCCCCTATGGAAGAGGGAATTAAAGTAACCTACTCCACCCCGGACGCAACCACACAAATAAAAGAAAGATACGCTGAGATAACAAATGTTTTGCGTGTGAACAGAATACCGGTCCATCTTTGTAAATACAATGAAACAACTATAAAGCAGTTTCTTTTTATCAGCGCAGACTCTACTTTAAACCATTTTTTTCCTTATACAGCTTTGGAGGGAAGTCTGAAAGAGGTTCTCACCACCCCGGACAAAGTAGCTTTAGACAAAACATTTGCCCAACGGCTTTTCGGCAATCATTCCGGCATGGGAGAAATCCTTGAAATAACCGATGAAGAGGGTCAACGTAAAAATTATAAAGTAGCGGCTATATTGGAAGATCGCCCACAGTCTTTTCTGCATTTTGACTTACTGACAGGAATGACCGGTCAATCATGGGGAGGTCCCGCATTATTAAAGCTACAACCGGGAGCATCATCCTTGGCTTTGCAGGAAAAAATAAAGAACGACAAGATTCCAGCCTTAGTACCGGGTTCCCAATATTACATTGACCCGATAAAAGAGTGGTACTTCAGTACAGGAAAGGACAGCAAGCAGCAACAATTGTCCTTTTTTCATCACAGTGATGTATTATTGCTTTATATCAGTCTGATTTCAGCCTTGCTGGTGCTCACCATCGCTTGCTTCAATTATACCAATCTGACCCTCTCACGTACTTTGCAACAGCTCAAGATGATACATATAGAAAAACTGATGGGAGCCCGATTAAAAGAGATCCGCAGCCAGTTATTCCTTGATGCGGCACTCACCGTCTGGTTTGCTTTCCTGTTGTCGTTATTGCTGATCAATGACTTGCTGCCATGGTTCAATAATCTGCTGTCGGCGCATCTCTCCTTTTCTTTTTTCTTCAGCTGGCAAATCCTGCCTTTGCTTTTATCATTCATTTTTCTTATGGCAGTTGTTCCCGGTCTGTATATCAGCCATAAACTCTCCGGACAGACATTGAACGAGTACCGTCAAACTTATACTGGAAGAAAAAAACAACAACTTATATGGATCCTTGTTACCCTCCAATTCATCTTATCAATAGGATTAGTGTATGCCACTACACTTGCCCAAGGTCAGATGAATTTAATCAAATCCCGTGCATACCGTTATGAAAATACCATAGAAATAGGGAACGGCACGTCTTCTTTGTCGCCTCTTTATCAAGAAATGAAGCAAATGGACGGAATAGAATCAATGAGCCTTTCCATGAGTTCAGTGCTTTACAGCTGGATGCGCGAACTCCCCATCTGGCAAGCTGACGGCAGTATCCAACATCATTTTATAGTACATATTCCTGCTGATACCGCTTTCTTCCAAACCATGCACATCCGGCAAATTGCCGGAGTACCTCCTGCTAAAGCCCGTCAAGAATATGGTCATCCGGCTTTTATCAATGAGAACTATGCCCGTTTACTGAATATTGATGCATCTAAAATAGGTCATAAACTGAATGAATTTGATGACTATTCAGACTCACTGAGCACCATTGCAGGTATTTTCGAGAACTTTCCATTCAACTCTCTGGAGGAAGAAGTGGGTGGTCAACAAATATCCATCGAAACCGAAAAGAAGTTAACTCAGAAAGGCATGTTCATGCAAATCAAGCTGGCACCTGAAAAGCGTGGAGAAACACTGGCAGCCATCGAAAAATTATGGAAAAGAATGAATGATGACCAAGAATTCAACTATATAGATATGCATAAAGAGTTTATGCAACGTAATAATAAAGTAATTACGCTTTCAAAGATTCTTATCAGTTATTCGTGTATTGCATTGTTACTGACTTGTTTCGGTTTATTCGGCATCTCATGGTACGCAGTCCGTCACCGTATTCGTGAAATAGCCGTCCGCAAAGTGCACGGTGCTTCCCATTGGGACATTGTATGGTTGCTGAACCGTTCCTTTCTGTGGCAGATACTGATAGCATACCTTGTTGCCATTCCGGTAGCATGGTTGCTGATGCAACATTGGTTGGAGCAATTTGTGTACCGCACTTCTGTTACATTATGGAATTTCCTTACTCCAGTTTTTATTGTATCGGCAATCACAATCATTACGGTGACCATATATAGCTATTTCAGTGCGCGTATCAGTCCGGTGGATAGTTTGAAAACAGAATAGCCGACGTTAAAAACACACTTCTGCACGTGCAGGATTTCACATACATACGCATGAGGCTGTACGAACGTATGTATAGAGCTACACATACGTTCGTGTAGCTTCATGCGTACGTACATGTGGGAGTGTATACTTTCCGGTGTAGGGTGAGATACCGATCCGTTGCCCTTTTCATGCTTTTACGGGTGATTCCGGATCATCCCTGCAACTAGAGACAATAAAAAAGGTTGCCTGCAAACAGGCAACCTTCTCTTATATCTTACTTAATGATTTCCAACTTCTTAAAGCACTTGGTCAGTTTATCCACAGCATAGTCAACTTGTTCCTTGGTATGAGTAGCCATCAAAGCAACACGTACCAAAGTATCTTGTGGCGCACAAGCGGGCGGAATAACAGGATTGATAAATATACCCTCGTCAAATGCCAGCTTAGTCACTTCGAATGTCTTGTCCGTATCACGAACATAAAGTGGAATAATCGGACTTTCTGTATCACCGATTTCAAAACCAGCCTGACGGAAACAATCCAAAGCATAATTTGTGATCTTCCACAAATTCTCACGACGTTCGGGCTCAGTCTTAAGGATATGAAGTGCGGCACGTGCAGCAGCCGTTGCTGCAGGAGTATTACTTGCAGAGAATATATACGAACGCGAATTGTGGCGCAACCAGTTGATTGTATCCTTATCCGCAGCCACGAAACCACCGATAGAAGCCAGTGACTTTGAGAATGTACCCATGATAACATCTACCTGGTCTGTCAATCCAAAATGATCACACACGCCTCGTCCGTCACGGCCGAACACACCCAAACCATGTGCTTCATCCACCATGATGCTTGCGTTGTAT
The DNA here is from genome assembly GCF_054653615.1 of Phocaeicola sartorii JCM 17136 = DSM 21941. Taxonomy (NCBI): domain Bacteria; kingdom Pseudomonadati; phylum Bacteroidota; class Bacteroidia; order Bacteroidales; family Bacteroidaceae; genus Phocaeicola; species Phocaeicola sartorii. The sequence continues at coordinate 2,361,992 of NZ_BAAIFW010000005.1, read as the reverse complement.
TTGTCTTTCAAGCGGACAATCTCAGGCAAGTTCGCCAAATCACCTTCCATAGAGAATACACCATCTACCACAATCAGTTTTACAGATTCCGGTTTACATTTCTGAAGTTCTTTCTCAAGAGCCTCCATATCATTATGTTTGTACTTCAGCTGAGTGGAGAAAGAAAGGCGGCGTCCGTCCACGATAGAAGCATGGTCACGGTCATCGCAGATAATGTAATCATTGCGGTCTGTCAGGCAAGATACCACACCTTCATTTACCGTAAAACCGGTAGAATAGACTAACGCATCATCTTTTCCTACGAATTCCGCCAATTCCTTTTCTAACTGGACGTGTAGGTCAAGCGTACCATTCAAGAAGCGTGAACCTGCACAACCTGTACCATATTTACGGGTTGCAGCAATAGCTGCTTCGATAATCCGTTCATCGTAAGTTAACCCCATGTATGAGTTGGAGCCAAACATCAGCACCTTTTTACCATCCATTACAACCTCTGTGTCCTGATGGCTGTCTATCTCACGAAAATAAGGGTAAACGCCTCTTTCCATGTATAGTTGAGGCAATCTGAATTTACTTAACTTGTCTTGTAATAATCCCATATCCTATTGTATATGTAAGCCTCATCGGCCTACTTTAAAATAATGTATATAAACTCACTAATACATTCTGTTATCGAGGTGTTCCTGTCAAAACAGGCTGCAAAGATAGTAAATTCTACAACCTGTTGTACTTTTTTTCAAAAAAAATATTTAGTTACATCAAAACTTTTAGGATTTAGGGCAGTTATAAACAAAATGTATTACTTTTGCGTTTAATAAAGAGCTAAACTACCAAAGTAAAAGTATGACCACAAAAAAGAAAATTGTATTTGTCGTTAATCCTATTTCGGGGACACAGGGGAAAAGATCCATCTTACAATGGATTGACGAACGTATAAACCGTGCCCTCTATGATTATACGATTGTCAAAACGCAATATGCCGGCCATGCTGAAAAAATCGCCGCGGAAGCTGCCGGAGAAAAAGTGGATATAGTAGTGGCAATTGGAGGAGACGGGACTATAAACGAAATAGGACGTGCACTGATACATACGGATACGGCGTTGGGCATCATTCCATGCGGATCGGGAAACGGACTGGCACGTCATTTACAAATTCCCATGGAACCCAAAGCTGCCATTGACATTATAAATGAAGGTTCTGTTGCCTGCATTGATTACGGCAAAATAAACAATATTCCCTTTTTCTGCACATGCGGAGTCGGTTTTGACGCGTTTGTCAGTTTGAAGTTCGCCGATTCAGGCAAACGCGGATTACTGACCTATCTGGAAAACACCTTGCACGAGAGTCTGAGTTACAAACCAGAGACTTATGAAATAGAAAATGAAGAAGGAACGGTAAAATACAAAGCTTTCCTGATAGCCTGCGGCAATGCATCCCAATATGGAAACAACGCATATATCGCTCCACAAGCCTCGTTGACCGATGGCTTGATGGATGTCACAATATTGGAGCCGTTCACTGTTCTGGATGTACCCTCCCTGTCTTTCCAGCTTTTCAACAAGACCATAGACCAAAACAGCCGGATCAAGACATTCCGCACCAAAAAAATAAAAATACATCGTTCGAAACCCGGAGTAATGCATTTTGACGGAGATCCGGTCATGGGAGGAAACGACATCGAGGTAGAGTTGATTCCACAGGGACTCAACATCATCGTTTCTGATAAAAAAAAAGAGAACGAACCTTTTAGTCTCCTACAGCAGATATCCGAAATATTCAGTGGGATGAAGCCTAAAGCTGAAACTTTCGCTTTCCGGCACAGCCATCTGTTTGAACTTAACAAAAATTTATTGCGCCGTTTATCCAAGAAGCATTAAGAAATGTCTTTTTTCTGAACATCAATAAAGATTCTGCAAATAGAAACAGTTTCTTTATGATGTTCGGGATAATAGAATCCTCTACATCCTCAAATAAAAATCTTTTGTCAAGGCTATATATTCCTCACTATATACATGACGTGATAATTCGATCGTTAAATTATCAGTAACACATTGATCCACAGAGAATTTAAAAGCGAGCAACACCCGTTTGGGATCAGCTCCGGGTGTGGTATGAATCAAGGTCTGGTGTGAAAGATGCAAGCCGTAACGAGTGGCAGCCCGCAAAAAGAATTCCTTGCCATCCGTGGGGATAATCACCGAAAAGACACCTTCGGGATGAAGCAAACGAGCTGCTGACTCTGCCAGTTTGTCAAAATCAAGGCTGTCCGTATGCCGGGCAATATTACGCTGCCCGTCAGGACATTTCAAAGAGTCGGCAAAGTAAGGAGGATTGGATACAATGACATCAAAGAGTGCCTCCGAGGTAAAATGACCAATATCCTGCAACTCCACTTCTATCCGGTCTTTCCATGGAGACGCTGCCACATTTCCACGAGCTTGTTCCACAGCATCCGCATCTATATCCACAGCTTTTATCTGGGCGTTGCAACGCTGTGCCATCATCAAAGAGATCAGTCCGGTTCCAGTACCGATATCTAAAACATGACGAGCGGAAGCCACATCGGCCCAAGCTCCCAACAAAACCCCGTCCGTGCCCACCTTCATGGCACATCGATCATGATAAACAGTAAATTGCTTAAAAGAAAAATATGGATTCGGCATACTACATTTATTAAATTTGTTGCCAAAAATAGGCAAATCTGATTAATTACTCCAATTATTAGGAAATATTTGATTTTTAAAACTCAATTAGTTCTCACGAATTTTCCTTATTCAACAAGGAATGATTAACTTTGTCCCCGTTTTGGGCGTTGGGCTCAATTTAACACAAAGAGGAATAAATTATGAAGAGGAATAAGAAAGAAGATATTTTGTTGAATACGGATAACGATGACATCTCTATGTTAGCTGAAATCCAAACAGATCCGGATGAAGTTACTGCAATGGAATTTAATAAAGAAATACCAGTCATGCCCTTACGCAACATGGTAATGTTTCCATCTGTAGTAATGCCGGTAACGATTGGACGTCCCAGCACATTGAAATTGGTAAATGCTGCATACAAGAAAAAACTTCCCATTGCGGTAGTTTGTCAGATACAGGGAGACATGGATGATCCCGGTTTTAATGATGTGTACCACATAGGAGTCATCGGAAAGATTCTTCGTGTATTCGAGATGCCCGGTGGAAATACCACAGTAATCATGCAGTCGAACGGGCCGAAAGTACATCTGGACAGCATCACAAAAACTTCTCCATATTTGAAAGGGATGGTGACTCCTATTCCGGAGGCGAATGACCAACTGGAAACGGATGAATTCAAAGCATTGATTGACACTTGCAAAGAGCTGACAAGCAAGTTTATAGAAACATCCGAAAAGATGAGTCCGGATACTGTTTTTGCTATCAAGAACCTGGATAATCCAGAGATTCTGGTAAACTTTATCTGTGCAAACTTTCCTGTTTCGGTGGAAGAAAAAATAAAGTTGCTGAAAGCCGGCGACTTACAAAGCCGCCTGTATATGCTGGTCAAGGTCTTGAACCGCGAGATACAATTGGCCGACATCAAGCAGAGCATCCAGATGCGTACACGCGAAGACATTGACCGTCAGCAACGTGAATATTTCTTGCAGCAACAAATTAAAAACATACAGGATGAACTGGGTGCCGGACAGGAAGATGAGATAGACGAGCTCCGTCAAAAAGGAAGAGCCAAGAAATGGGGTCCGGAGATGGCGGAACTTTTTGAAAAAGAAATTTCCAAGCTGGAAAGAACGAATTCCCAATCACCAGACTTCAACGTGCAGCTTACCTATCTGCAAACCCTGCTGGGATTGCCCTGGAACGTATTCACCACTGACAATCTGAATATAAGCAATGCCGAAAAGACATTGAACAAAGACCATTACGGTCTGGAGAAAGTAAAGGAGCGTATCCTTGAACATTTGGCCGTACTGAAGCTGAAAGGTGATATGAAATCGCCCATCATCTGCCTTTACGGTCCTCCGGGCGTCGGCAAGACTTCCTTAGGACGTTCCATAGCCGCATCGTTGAAACGTAAATATGTACGTATGTCATTGGGCGGTGTGCATGACGAAGCCGAGATCCGTGGTCATCGTAAAACGTATATCGGTGCCATGCCGGGCCGTATCATCAAAAGTCTGATAAAAGCCGAATCCTCCAATCCGGTTATCATTTTGGATGAGATAGACAAGCTGGGCAGTGACCACCGCGGAGATCCCAGCTCCGCTATGCTGGAAGTGCTTGACCCCGAGCAGAACAACACGTTCCATGACAATTATCTGGATGTGGATTACGACTTGTCTAAAGTAATGTTCATCGCTACGGCAAACAATCTGAGCACCGTCCCCCCTGCTCTGCTGGACCGTATGGAGCTGATTGAGGTCAGTGGATATATCACAGAGGAAAAAGTGGAAATAGCCCGTCGCCATCTTGTTCCCAAAGAACTGGAAGCCAGCGGTATCAAAAAAGAATACGTGAAGTTCTCCAAAGCCGCTTTGGAATATATTGTAGAGAACTACACCCGTGAAAGCGGTGTGCGCGAACTGGAGAAGAAGATAAACAAAGTGATGCGTAAAATAGCGTTGGAATTTGCACGCGACGGCTATGAAGTAACGCATGAAATAAAGCCAGCCGATGTACGAAAATATCTGGGCACGCCCGAATACAGCCGTGACAAATATCAGGGAAATGAATACGCCGGTGTTGTCACAGGACTGGCTTGGACAGCCGTTGGAGGTGAGATTTTGTTTGTAGAGACCAGTTTGAGCAAAGGGAAAGGCGGTAAACTTACGTTGACCGGAAACTTGGGTGACGTAATGAAAGAGTCGGCTATGCTGGCTTTGGAATACCTCAAGGCACATACCAAACTGCTGAATTTACAAGAAGATATTTTTGATAATTGGAATATCCACATCCATGTACCCGAAGGAGCCATCCCCAAAGACGGTCCGTCAGCCGGTATCACCATGGTGACTTCATTGGCGTCCGCCCTCACCCAGCGTAAAGTGAAAGCAAACCTGGCAATGACAGGCGAGATCACATTACGTGGAAAAGTCCTGCCCGTAGGCGGTATCAAAGAAAAGATTCTAGCTGCCAAACGCGCCGGAATCAAAGGCATCATTTTATGTGAGGAGAACCGTAAGAACATTGAAGAGATCCAACCGATGTATCTGGAAGGTCTGACATTCCATTATGTGACGGATATTAAGGAAGTATTGGCTTTGGCTCTCACCGATGAAAAAGTAAACGGAGCCATTGATTTCAATATTACCAATCAGAAAACAGAAGAAAAAAAATAAATATGACTTTTGACTTACAATATACAGACCCCAAATCGAATGCCCGTGCCGGATTGATAACGACTGATCACGGGCAAATAGAAACCCCTATCTTTATGCCTGTGGGCACATTGGGAACGGTGAAGGGCGTGCATTTGCATGAGTTGAAAGAGGACATTAAAGCGCAGATAATCCTGGGAAACACTTACCACCTGTATTTGCGTCCGGGATTGGATATCATAGAACGTGCCGGAGGTCTGCATAAATTCAACGGTTTCGACCGTCCTATGCTGACCGACAGCGGTGGTTTCCAAGTATTCTCTTTATCAGGTATCCGCAAGATGAGAGAGGAAGGTGTGGAATTCCGCTCACACATAGACGGCTCGAAACACCTGTTCACCCCCGAACGGGTGATGGATATCGAACGGACTATTGGGGCGGATATCATGATGGCTTTTGACGAATGTACTCCGGGAACCGCAGATTATGAATATGCAAAAAAATCAATGCAGCTGACCCATCGTTGGCTGGACCGCTGTATAAAGCATTTCAACGAAACCGATCCCAAGTATGGTTATCAGCAATCGTTATTCCCCATTGTGCAAGGCTGCGTTTATCCCGACTTACGCAAACAATCAGCAGAATACATTGCTTCCAAGGGGGCTGACGGAAACGCGATCGGTGGCTTGGCCGTAGGTGAGCCAACCGAGAAAATGTACGAAATGATAGAGGTTGTCAATGAAATCTTGCCCAAAGACAAGCCCCGCTATCTGATGGGAGTCGGCACACCGGTAAATATACTGGAAGGCATAGAGCGCGGTGTGGATATGTTTGACTGTGTAATGCCTACCCGTAACGGACGCAATGGCATGCTGTTCACCAAAGACGGCATCATGAACATGCGCAACAAGAAGTGGGAGGATGATTACGCTCCCATCGAAGCCGAAGGCGCATCGTATGTGGATACTATGTACAGCCGTGCTTACTTGCGTCATCTGTTCCACGCACAAGAGCTGCTGGCCATGCAGATTGCATCTATCCACAACCTGGCATTCTATCTGTGGTTAGCGGGCGAGGCCCGTAAACACATCATTGAAGGAGATTTCTCCACATGGAAGCCAATGATGGTAAAACGCTTATCTACAAGATTATAAACTACGAAAGATGAAGAATTGGTTCAAGACAAACACAGATTCACCCCAGAAGAATAAAAAATGGTTTCAGCCGAATATCAACTGGCTGAAACTGGACAAATGGGTGAAAAGACTGGACGTATATATCATTAAAAAGTTTCTGGGAACCTACTTTTTCGCTATTGCATTGATTATCTCCATTGCAGTGGTGTTTGACGTGAACGAGAATATAGACAGGTTCATCAATAACAAAGCTCCGCTGAAAGCAATTGTATTTGATTATTACATGAACTTCATCCCCTACTTCTCAAACTTATTCAGCCCGTTGTTTGTCTTTATCGCTGTCATCTTCTTCACCTCCAAACTGGCGGAAAACTCGGAAATCATTGCCATGTTCTCCACCGGGATGAGTTTTAAACGAATGATGCGTCCCTATATGATTTCGGCTGCCATCATTTCCGTCGTTACTTTCGGACTGGGAGCATACATCATACCTAAGGGAAATGTAACCCGTTTGGACTTTGAGGACCGTTATAAGAAAAAAAAGAAACAGGAATATGTACGAAACGTGCAACTGGAAGTAGACAGCGGGGTCATTGCCTACATAGAGCGCTATGAGAATTACAACAAAACGGGATACCGCTTCTCGTTAGACAAGTTCGATGACAAAAAGCTGGTAGCCCACCTCACTGCCCGGAGTGTCACTTACGATACAGCATCCGTACACAAATGGACCATCAAGAACTATATGATACGCGAGATGGAAGGTATGCGTGAGAAAATCACCCGTGGCGACCGTCTGGATACGATAATCAAAATGGAGCCTCAGGATTTTCTGATCATGAAAGGGCAGCAACAAACCATGACAAGTCCTGAACTGAAAGAATATATAGACAAGCAGAAAAGGCGTGGATTCGCTAATATAAAGGAATTTGAGATTGAATATTACCAGCGTATAGCCATGTCCTTTGCCGCCTTTATCCTGACCACTATCGGGGTCTCCTTATCATCCCGAAAGATGAAAGGAGGAATGGGACTGCACTTGGGGGTGGGATTAGCACTCAGTTTCTCGTATATTCTGTTCCAAACGGTATCGGCGACCTTTGCCGTCAATGGAAACACCCCTCCTATTGTAGCGGTATGGATTCCTAATATACTTTATACATTTATCGCTATCTATCTATACAGGAAAGCTCCTAAATAAGGAACGAAGAAAGGATAAAGGCTAAAAAATGAAGAATAATGAATTTCTTCATTTTTTAGCCTTCATCAGATTATCTTTCCAGCATCTTGTCCAGCTCCGCTCTCCAATCTTCTCCGTTCTCCGGCTGCAAAGTGACGAACCCCAATTCTTGCCCCATCGCAATATTTGATGCACCATCATCTACAAAAATTGTTTCGGCAGGATCCAAGCCAGTGTCTTTTATCATATAATCAAAGATACCACGCCCGGGCTTTGTGACTCCGATTTCATACGACGCATATATTTTATCTACATACGCATCCAATGGCTTGCCCGCAAGAGTCAGTTCACTGCTTCTCGCCCATCCCATCATATACGGATTGGTATTGCTCAGAATATAAACCTTATATTTCTTACGGAGTTCATTCAGATAATCCAGTTTATACTGCGGAACCTCTGTCACAAAACCTTTCCATCCACTTTCCACCTCCTTATAAGTAAGTTCTTTACCACACATTCCGCTAAGTTCCTTACGAAAAGTTTCGGCGTCCATGCACCCATCCTCCACCTCCTGGAATATTCCCTGCTGATGATACTCGCCCAGCAACTGCTCCGCTTCTTTCACACCGGCTTCCTGAAAGGCCTTAACCGCCTTGTCACGGTCAATACCGATAAGAACCCCACCGAAATCAAATACAATATTCTTAATCTCCTTCATAATCTTTTTATTTTTCGACAAAGGTAACCATTTGAATGTTAAAGAGGAATGATGTAAATCAATAAAACAGAATGTGATAGGAAAAACATAAAAAAACCGCAGATTCCATTGAAAATCTACGGTAATTATTTTTGTTGTATTTTTCTTCCTTTCGGAAAGGCTCTCTTTCAATTCAAATAAGAAGAGAGTTCGGATGCTGTGATGTCTTTGGCAACAATAACGCCATTTTCATCTAACAAAAAGTTCTTAAAGCCTCTTTTCAGGCGATAAGTCTGATATAGATCCGATGAGATACCAGCCAATTCCACAAAACAATTGGAAGTTGAAATCTGGTCTTTTTTAATGGTTTCGTTAAATATTGACTTGTATTCATCAAATGAAACAGAAACCATTTCTACATTGTCGGCCTGCGCAACGGCATGATTCAAAGTCGCATTCTGCATCCTTGACGGAGCATCATAGCTGGCCCAAAAACTTAGCAGTACATATTTGCCTCTCAAATCTTTCAAGTCAATCAACTGCTTTTCGCCACAGATAGTAAATGCAGGAGCCTTGTCTCCTATGGTCAGACCTTCTGTCGGCGTGTCTTTCCCTATAAAAGAGAACGAAATCAAGGAACTAATAATTAATACAACAAAAATCCACTTTACATTTTTAATCATGTAATTCGATCTTAGTTAATACTATCCGGGACTGCCCTTAAACAGTAATTTCCGCCCGGAACATTATCTTTAGCATTGATAATCAATGCCATTTGAATTAGAAATCTGCGACAAAGGTAAGGAGTTTTGAAATTAACTCCAAGGTTTTTTCTCAAAAAATATGTTATATAGCATAAAATCGTCCTTTTCATCGAGAAAAAAGAATGCAGAAAATATAGCTGATAAGGATTTATTTACGTACTTTTGCAATCTGTAAATAGCAACCACAAAGTATGAATAATAATACTGAACTTATTTTAATCAGAATTACCGGCCTTGACCGGCCGGGATTAACCGCTTCCATTACGGAGATCCTGTCAAAGTACGATGTTACCATTCTGGATATCGGTCAGGCTGATATTCATAGTACCTTGTCATTAGGCATTTTATTCAAAAGCCAGGAAAAGGACTCGGGTAACATTATGAAAGAGTTGCTGTTTAAAGCTTCCGCACTAGGCATCAATATCCGTTTTTACCCTGTCACAGTGGAAGAATATGAAGAATGGGTAAACATGCAAGGAAAAAATCGCTATATCCTGACTTTGCTGGGACGCAAACTGACAGCCAGACAAATCGCGGCAGTCACAGGAATATTAGCGGAACAAGGCCTGAACATCGATGCCATCAAACGTCTTACAGGACGTATTCCACTAGATGAGCGGAAAGCGAATGTGCGGGCCTGCATCGAATTCTCCGTCCGTGGCACTCCCCATCAACGGGAGGAAATGCAACAGGCGTTGATGAAACTGAGCAGTGAACTGGAAATGGACTTTTCTTTCCAGCTGGACAATATGTACCGACGTATGCGGCGCTTGATCTGTTTCGATATGGACTCCACCTTGATACAGACAGAGTGTATAGATGAACTGGCCGAACGCGCCGGTGTGGGTGACCAGGTGCGAGAAATCACAGAACGCGCCATGCGTGGAGAAATTGATTTCATAGAAAGCTTTACAGAGCGGGTGGCTTTGCTGAAAGGACTGGATGAAAGCGTCATGAAAGAAATTGCAGAAAACCTTCCGGTCACCGAAGGTGTGGAACGTCTGATGTTCGTGTTGAAGAGATATGGTTACAAAATAGCCATCCTATCCGGTGGATTCACCTACTTCGGCAATTATCTGAAAGACAAATTCGGCATAGATTACGTATATGCCAACGAGCTGGAAATAGTAAATGGCAAATTAACCGGAAGATATCTGGGAGATGTAGTTGACGGGAAACGTAAAGCCGAACTGCTGAAACTGATAGCTCAAGTAGAACGTGTGGACATAGCACAAACCATTGCTGTAGGAGATGGAGCGAATGACTTGCCCATGTTGTCCGAAGCCGGTCTGGGTATAGCATTCCACGCAAAACCCAAGGTAGTGGCTAACGCACAACAGTCCATTAACACAATCGGACTGGACGGTGTTCTCTATTTTCTGGGCTTCAAGGACTCTTACCTGGAAGAACGCGGCAAACTCTAAAGAAAGAAGTAACTATATATATGAAATTTTCAGAACTAAATTTAGAAGAAGGAGTGCTTCAGGCATTAGATGCCATGAGATTTGAAGAATGTACTCCTGTACAAGAACATACCATACCGGTCATTCTTGAAGGAAAAGATTTGATCGGAGTGGCACAGACCGGAACCGGCAAGACAGCCGCATACCTTTTGCCTGTTCTTAACCAATTAAGCAAAGGTGGATATCCGGAAGATGCCATCAATTGTGTGATCATGTCACCCACACGCGAATTGGCGCAACAGATAGACCAGCAAATGGAAGGTTTCTCTTATTTTCTACCGGCATCCAGCGTAGCTGTTTACGGAGGAAACGACGGTGTGCGCTTCGAGCAGGAAAAGAAAGGTTTAACTTTGGGAGCCGATGTAGTCATTGCCACTCCGGGACGTCTGATAAGTCATCTCAGCCTGGGTTACGTAGACTTGTCCAAGGTTTCTTTCTTTATTCTCGATGAAGCGGACCGTATGCTGGATATGGGATTCTCGGATGACATTATGCAAATAGTGAAGTATCTGCCGAAAGAACGTCAGACTATCATGTTCTCGGCCACCATGCCGGCCAAGATACAGCAATTGGCCAAAACGATCTTAAACAATCCTGTAGAAATTAAATTGGCGGTCTCAAAACCTGCGGAAAAGATTATCCAGACGGCTTACATCTGTTATGAACGCCAGAAATTGGGCATTATCCAATCCCTCTTCCAGGATCAGACGCCTGAACGTGTCATCATATTCGCCTCTTCCAAATTGAAAGTGAAGGAAGTGACACAAGCATTCAAGCGGATGAAGCTGAACGTAGGTGAAATGCACTCGGACTTGGAGCAATCCCAGCGGGAACAGATTATGCGTGAATTCAAAAGTGGCAGAATCAATATTCTGATCGCTACCGATATTGTTTCGCGAGGAATAGACATTGACGACATTCGTCTGGTAATCAATTACGATGTACCCCATGACAGCGAGGATTATGTACACCGCATCGGCCGTACAGCCCGCGCCAACCATGATGGATGCGCCATTACTTTTGTCAGCGAGAAAGAGCAGACTCAGTTCAAAGCCATTGAGAACTTCCTGGGCAAGGACATCTATAAAATCCCTGTTCCCGAGGAACTGGGAGAAGCTCCCGAATACAGTCCGCGCAGCAGTGCCGGTCGTAGCAATCACAAAGGTGGCGGACCTAGAAAACAAGGGAATTATAAAGGAAAAAGAAACGGTGCAGGCAAGTCCGGTGCTAATAATAGAAAAAATACCCCAAAAGAATAGGAAGCGCACGCGATATATAAAAAGAATTAGGAAGAAGACCGGCCGGTTTTCTTCCTATTTTATTTTTATGGAGATGAAAGTGGCTATGTTTCATCAGCGGTGAGAAAGTGCTATTTGTTTTCATGTTCCTGGGGAATTAATACCCGAATCGTGATGCGTCCACCTTTTTTATCTCTTTTCGTTTGTACCCGCCAAAACGGTACATAAAGTCCATTGAGAAAGTCCGTGAATAAAAACCACTGTTCATATCTACATATTGTCCCTTAAAACGGACATTTGCTTGAGGCATGTGGATATGATTATTTTGTTCAATTGCATTTTATCATCCATGAGTTAAATTTTGGTGGCAAAGTTAGTCGGATGATATACAACAAAAGTCTTGAACTACTTCAAGACTTTCACTTAGGATAGAATTATATGACTTTATAATCTGAATTATTTGCTCATTTTAGCCTGCCATTCATTCTCTATAATCGTTTTGGTATGCTTAAACAACTCTTTCCCTCCGTATTTGCCGTGCCCGGGGATAACATATTCCACATTGGGAAATTGCTGTTCCACCCGGTCTATGGTTTGCAGCCACTCTTCAAGCGGAGCGGCATCCGAAATATTGCCGATATTCGAGGTTTCCATATCTTTAAGCATACATCCGCCAAACAGAATTTTTTCAGCTGGAATCCATACCACAATATTATCGACTGCATGTCCTCCGCCTAAATAATATGCTTCAATTCGGATGTCTCCTACCTTGAATAATAATGAATCTGAAAAACTTGTATTTGCTTGTTCAAGCCCTTTGGATGCCAGTATCTCATTTGTCAAGCGGTTGGCATAGCTCTTGATGCCATTCCGATTCAGCCAAGTCAATCCTCCCACACAATCACCGTGCCAATGTCCGGGAATAAACGATTCAAAGGTTACGTTCAAGTTTTTATCAAACCACCAAGCCAACTCAACAGTTTGCGATTCAAGGGTAGGCGAATCAATCAAAAGAGCTTTCCCTTTGCTAATCACAACAAGTCCATTCGAACCGACACGTCCCCAATGTCCCATATCTGCCCAAGCCGTATATAGGTAACAATCAGACGTCAGTTTGAATAGTTCTAAATCACTGTTTATCTTAATATGCTTTTGGGTAGCAATATCAGAATACTTTGTTATAAAACCATTGGCGTAATGAGCTACTATTTTATTATCGCTATCAGTAACAAATCCGTTAGCATAATGGTAAACAGTTGTTCCATTTGATAGTTTTTTCATGGTTGAGCATCCTGTTAAAAATGCCAATACTACGCTTAGATAGATTGTAATTACTCCCTTCATGGTATAATAGTGTTTAAATCAGCTCTTTGGTCATCCAATAATTCGTCAGGCAAAGTTGATTGGCCTTACGTTTTTGTTCAATCTCTACCGTATAACCCCATTTTTCAAAGAAGGGGCGGGCGGTTATACTTACTTCTGAGGTTATCCGAACTATTTTATTTTCCATTGCATACCGTTCTATTTCTTTTAAAAGCAGAGTGGCAATGCCTTTACCCTGAAAATCTTTGTGAACAAACATGGAGTGTAAATAACCTTGCGGTGTAATGGACGAAAAACCAACGATCTGCGATAGTGGATTAACAGCTACAATAAAATAATGAGTTTCTATCCTCTTTCTTATATGGGAAAGATCGTCTCCGCACGATGCCCAGTCGTCTACTTCTTCCTGTGAATAATCTTGCCTGTTTATAGTCAATACCGTTCCTTGATATAAGTTTTTTAATTCGAGAATATCATCAAATGTAGCCTGACGGATACAGATTTGATTTTTCAAGAATTGAATGGCTTTTTCTTCATACGCCATACGGGCATGTAGTTCATTGCTTGATAAGGCAGAGGTAGCAGGAATAAATATCACATTCTCATGACGAATGAACATTTCGTATAACATACGTACCCTTTCCACATGAAAATCAGAAGTCACGACAATCAATAAATCTATTGACATACAGTTTATCACTTCTTTCAATTTATGGATGTCTTCATACGTATTGGATGATATGATATGCGGAAGAAAATTTTCGTTCTTAACCCCTTTTAGCAACAACCATTGTCGCAAATATTCGGCATGAGGCATTTGGGTCGTATTAAAATGTTCTCCAAATCCTCCCGTGCATAAGAATCTGATATCAGGATTGTTTGCATATATTGAATATGCACATTCCAATCTGTCAATAGCCATTTGGCTTAACTCACCATTGACGTCATTTGATGCTCCTAATAATAGGATTGTTTTATTCATAAACTCTACGATTACAATACTTCGGCATTTTTTTATCGGTTTGAATATCCCATTGTCCAAATAAGCAAACCTGTACAAATCTTATTAACGCTCATAAAATTCTTCATTCTCCGACAAACGTTTTTTATAATTGACGGACTGTTCCATTAAGATACAAACTTAAACAAATCCGATGAGACAAAAAAGTTTATGCAGGTTAAAGATAGAGCAAATTCCAACTTTTCCCAAACGTGTTCTCATCGCGTCAGTAAAACAACGATTTTACACCTCATACGGCTGAAACGGGAGTAAGGGGAAGTGGTTTCAGTTTTAACCGGCTGATTGTCTGTGTGTATTGCATAAGATGAAAGGATGAGAGAAGAAAGAAGCATGTCTGTTTAGTGAGAGAGTAATGAACAAGCTAGGCCGGTACACTGAACAAACTAGGCCGGTGCACTGAACAAACTAGGCTGGTGCACTGAACAAGCTAGGCCGGTGCACTAGACAAACTAGGCCGGTACGCAGAACATGCTGACGTATTTTTAAAACGTATGGTTCCCACTAAATTTCTGCCGGCCCATATTCCACTAAAAAAAGTAATATATGTTCGTGAACAAAGTAATATATGTCCGCAGGCAAAGTAACACCACTTACTTGGCCCACGAAGTCCACATACTTTTTTTTACAATAATACGATAGTCATGTATCCCACTGTGATCCCCGGACCTTTCACGATCCGGCTTCTCGGACTCTCCGCTTCCCTACTGTCAGGCTGATTCCTGGTTATGCCTGATAAACCTATGTGCTGAATGAAAAAAAGATGCAACCATCACGACTACCTGACCAGCTCGAATGAAAGTCCTCCATCCTTACCGGCAGTGATATTAACCATATAACAAGACGCATCGTCAGGCACACACACCGTGGCCTGATAATGATACCCTTTGGAATCAACACCCATAAAATCCATATCCGACAATATAGCCCATTGCAAAAAATCATCCGGAACTATATCTTTGAACATTTGTTTCGTTATATCTTTGGCATAAAGACTCTTTCTGCCCTCATACACGCAGATATGTATGATATTGTCATAATATACATTATCCACCCCAAGTCCTTCCTCCGAAACTCCCGGACGCATCACTTTAATCTTTGACGGATTAATGTACACATATCCGCGATAACGGACATTGTCGAATGTCACCACCGAATCTTTCTTTATCACCTCGTTATAAACAGGGACTTCCTGAGTATGGATAAACGCCAGAGAATCATTCTCCGTATCGGCCTTATGCAGACGTATCACATCTCCTACAGCCGAATGAAACCAAAAAATATGCTCCCCTTGCTTCTCTATCTTATAACCATTAGTCCGTGCACCATACGTGATCAACGAATCGCCTATGATTTTAAAAGCAACGGGAGCTGTAGCGGCATCTGCATAAAACAAGGTGTCGCCTTTCACCCTCAGCAATGCCGCTTCCGTATTATCGTCCAACCATATACCTTCCAACAAAGATTTTGCTTCCTTGTTTTCTTCCTGGGCGGATGTTTTTTGTTGCGGAGTCCCACAAGAAGACAGCGCGACAGCCAACATTATTATCGAAAAACGTTTGTACATGGTTCTTCTCTCTATTTTATTTATCGACCAATGCAATGATAAACAAACCCCATTTCCTGTAGTTCGTCACCATCATAAATATTTCGTCCGTCAAGCACTACAGGCTGCTTCATCGCCTTCTTGATTACTCCCCAGGTAGGAAGACGGAACTCTTTCCACTCGGTTACCAGAATCAACGCATCCGCATCAAGAGCCGCGTCATACATGTCGTGCGCATAATAAACCGACTCTCCTATCCGGCGGCGGGACTCATCCATAGCAGCAGGATCGTATGCGCGGACATTGCAACCCGACTGTTTCAATTTCTCAATAAGTACCAAAGCCGGAGCCTCACGCATATCGTCCGTACCGGGCTTGAATGCAAGTCCCCACAAAGCCACTGTCTTGCCTTTCAAATCTCCATTGAACACTTTTACCAGTTTCTCGAACAAAATGCCTTTCTGATTTTCGTTCACATCTTCCACCGCTTTCAGCACCTGCATGGAATAGCCGTTCTGCTCGGCAGTTTTAATCAGCGCCTTCACATCCTTCGGAAAACAAGAGCCACCGTAACCGCATCCCGGATACAGGAACTTACGACCGATACGGCTGTCGGAACCTATTCCATCGCGTACCATATTTACGTCAGCTCCCACCAGCTCGCACAGGTTGGCAATATCGTTCATAAAGCTGATACGAGTGGCCAGCATGGAGTTTGCCGCATATTTGGTCATCTCGGCAGAAGGAATATCCATGAAGATAACACGGAAGTTAACCAACATGAAAGGTTTATAAAGCTTGGTCATCAGCTTTTTAGCCCTTTCCGACTCCACTCCCACCACCACACGGTCCGGACTCATAAAGTCATCAATAGCATTACCTTCTTTCAAGAATTCCGGATTAGAAGCCACATCGAAATCTATAGACTCCCCTCTTTTCTCCAATTCCTCCCGGATGGCCGCTTTCACTTTCCGGGCCGTACCCACAGGCACCGTACTCTTGGTCACGACCAAGGTATATTTCTTCATGTTAGCACCAATCGTCCTGGCAACTTCAAGCACATAGCGCAAGTCGGCGCTTCCGTCCTCATCGGGAGGCGTGCCCACAGCACTGAACACAATATCCACATTATCCAGACAACTCTCTAAAGAAGTGGTGAAATGAAGACGTCCGGCTTTCACATTACGCAAGACCATATCTTCCAACCCCGGTTCATAAATAGGGATAATACCCTTTTGCAGATTAGCAATCTTATCCGCATTCACATCTACACAAGTTACATCCACGCCGGTTTCGGCAAAACACGTTCCGGTAACAAGCCCTACATACCCGGTTCCTACAATCGCTATATTCATTTTATTTAATTCGTTAGTCTGACTTTTTCGCTGCAAAATTACAATAAATTATGAGTGAGTTGTTATTTTCTTCCATAAAAGTTGCGTTGAAACGGAATAAAAATGCTAATTTTGCGATATGATTGAATTGGCTAGACATATAGAAATTCTGTTACTGGAAAATGATTGTGTGATTATTCCAGACTTTGGCGGTTTTATAGCGCACTATCAACCGGCACGGTATGTCAAGGAGGAAAATCTTTATCTTCCCCCTGTACGTACCATTGGTTTCAATCCCCAATTGACTATAAACGACGGTTTATTAGTTCAATCGTATATGCAAGCCCATCACACCGATTTTCCTGATGCCACACGCATGATAGAAAAAGAGGTGGCCGGATTAAAAGAACAACTATACCAAAATGGATGTGCAGAAATGCATGGCATAGGTGTCTTACATTATAATATTCATAGCACATACGAGTTTCATCCCAATGAGGACGGTGCGTTATCGCCTGCCTTATACGGGCTTAGTTCTTTTTCTATCAACAGATTGGAGCATCTTGCTTCAACGGTTTCTACCGCAACCAGGGAATTGCTTCCCCGACAGGAAAAAAGAAAAAGAACAGTACGTTTCAAACGCCAGTGGATAGGAAATGCAGTAGCTGTGGCTGTAGCTGTAGTCTTGTTTTTCTTCTTGTCCGTTCCGGTAGAGAACACGTATGTGGACAAGGGCAATTATGCCTCCTTAGGTACGGACGGTCTGTTTGACGCCATTCGCTCACAATCCTTGGCGACGACCTTGATTACTGTTCCTTCCAAGCCGCAACAACCCAAGAAATCGAATATCAAAAATAATCGGAACACGCTGAAACCAGTAGCGGTAAAAGTAGAGAAGGTAGGCAAAGCACACGAAGCACCCACCAGGAATGCTGTTGCACCAAAGTTGGACAATACAGAACAGCCATCGGCCAAGCCGGTTGACAAACCTGTCGCCGTAAGCAAGCCCGCCTCTGAAAAGAAAGAAACGGCAACACCGTCGAACAGTAAAAAAAGCAAGTATTATATCATCGTATCCAGTTTGCCGACAGCCAATGACGCCCAGCAAGTACTCAATGAGTACAAGCAAAAAGGATACAAAGATGTAACAGTCATAGAAGGTAACGGACGTTATCGCCTGTCTTTGTGCAGTTTTGCAGATAAAGCCGCCGCTTATAAAAAAATAAATGAACTGAAACAGAACGATGCGTTCAAGAATGCATGGGTGTTGAGTTCCAAATAAACAAGATCATTTTTTATGAAAAGAGTTTTGTGTCCCAAATGTGACAACTATATAACTTTTGATGAGACCAAATACACAGAAGGCCAGTCGTTGGTCTTTGTATGCGACCAGTGTAAAAAACAATTCAGCATCCGTATCGGAAAGTCCAAGCTGAAAGCAACCCGCAAAGAAGAAATATTGGACGAACAAGCCAATAAAGAGGATTTTGGAAGTATTGTGGTAGTAGAAAATGTATTCGGCTACAAACAAGTATTGCCCTTGATGGAAGGTGACAACCTGATAGGACGCAGAAGCAAAGGTACTGAAGTGGATATCCCCATCGAAACATCAGATCCGAGCATGGACAGACGGCATTGCATCATTAACGTGAAACGCAACAAGCAAGGGGAAGTCATTTACACCCTGCGTGATAATGACAGCATTACAGGAACATTTCTGATGAACGAGATTTTAGGGAACAAGGACCGGATACGGATTGAGGAAGGCGCCATCATCACATTAGGTGCGACTACGCTGATTCTGCGTGCCGCCGAGAAGTAGAACAATGAAACGTATTATCTTAATCACAGGCGGCCAGCGTTCGGGCAAAAGCTCATACGCGGAGAAATTGGCTTTAAGTTTATCGCCCGCTCCCATCTATATGGCCACTTCCCGCATCTGGGATGAAGAATTCCGCCAACGCGTCATCAAACATCAGGAAAGACGCGGACCGGAATGGACGAATATAGAGGAGGAAAAGGAACTGAGCCGCCATCAAGTAAAAGATTGCGTCGTATTGATCGATTGTGTCACCTTATGGTGCACCAACTTTTTTTTTGATTTGGATGCGGATGTAGAGGCTGCATTGCAGGCAGTCAAACAGGAGTTTGACAACTTTACCCGACAGGATGCCACTTTTATTTTCGTAACCAATGAAATAGGTTCCGGGGCTGTATCCGAAAACGCCATTCAACGCCGCTTTACAGATTTACAGGGCTGGATGAACCAATATATAGCTTCAAAAGCAGACCAGGTATATTTGATGGTATCGGGAATTCCCGTTCCTATAAAATAATAAATACAATGAGAAACTTTCATATTGAGTATCCCGATGAAAACCTTCGGGAGGCACTGATAGACAAAATCAACAATTTGACAAAGCCCAAAGGCTCATTGGGCGTTCTGGAAGACCTTGCATTACAAATCGGATTAATCCAGCAAACCCTCTCCCCTACATTAAGCCATCCGCACAACGTACTTTTTGCAGCCGATCATGGTATCGTAGAAGAAGGGGTAAGCAAGTCCCCCAAAGAAATCACATGGCAGCAACTAAGTAATTTCCTGCATGGTGGCGCCGGAGTTAACTTTTTATGTCGCCAACATGGTTTTAAGCTTGTATTGGTAGACTCAGGAGTCGATTATGATCTTCCATACGAGAAAGGCATTATCAACTGTAGTGTGGGACGTGGCACACGCAGTTTCCTGAAAGGCCCTGCCATGAGCATGGAAGAAATGGAATTATGTTTGGAACATGGAGCAAAGATAACGGACATGATTCATGCTGACGGCTGCAATGTGGTCAGTTTTGGCGAAATGGGTATCGGCAACACCTCGCCTTCCTCTATCTGGATGCACTTGCTGACAGGTATTTCATTAGAGCAATGTGTAGGTGCGGGAAGCGGACTGGATTCAGAAGGTATCCGCCATAAATACAATGTATTGAAGCAATCGGTTGACCATTATGCCGGTGACGGTTCTGCCGAGAATATCATCGCCTGGTTCGGAGGATATGAGATGGTAATGGCAATAGGCGGCATGCTCCGGGCAGCAGAATTGAAAATGATTATTCTGGTGGACGGCTTCATCATGACCAACTGCATACTGGCCGCCTCAAAACTTCATCCGGAAGTTCTGTCGTATGCCATATTCGGACATCAGGGAGACGAAACCGGTCATAAACTGGTATTGGACGCCATGAAAGTACACCCTTTATTAAATTTAGGTCTCCGCCTGGGAGAAGGCACAGGAGCGATATGCGCTTATCCTATCGTCGTTTCTTCTGTAAACATGATGAATGAGATGGACAACTTCGCCCATGCCTCCATCACTAAATATTTTTAGCCATGAAACTGCTTGCCTCCCTCATTTTTTTCACACGCCTTCCGTTTTGGAAAATAGCCGATGTACCCCCTGTTTACTTTAAACGAGTAGTGGATTACTGGCCTTTTGTAGGATGGTTGACAGGAGGTATCATGGCAGGCACTCTATGGATCACAGCAGAATTTCTGCCTGTGCAGACAGCTGTGCTCATGGCGCTGGCTGTCCGGTTATTAGTAACGGGTGCTTTACACGAAGATGGATGGGCAGACTTCTGCGACGGCTTCGGGGGCGGTACATCACGTGACAAGATTCTGTCCATCATGAAGGATTCACATATCGGCACATACGGAGTGCTCGGACTAATATTCTACTACGGATTGATATGGAACACACTCGCCACACTTTCTGTACCTTTGGCATGTGCGGCCATACTAAGCGGGGATGCCTGGAGCAAGTTTTGTGCCGCACAAATCATCAATACGCTTCCATACGCCCGTAAAGAAGAGGAATCGAAAGCAAAGGTTATTTATGACCATATGAGTCCGGGCGCTTTAGTATCCGCTTTTATAGGCGGAGTCCTGCCTATGCTTTTATGGCTGGATAGAGAATATTGGTGGGCAGCCATTGCTCCTGCTCTGGTATTTATCCTTTTAATGTCATTGATGCGCAGACGTTTGCAAGGATATACCGGCGACTGTTGCGGAGCGGCATTCTTATTATGTGAACTCTCTTTTTATCTAACTATAAACTTAATCTACACAAACCTATGGTAATATACTTCATACGCCATACCTCCGTCGATGTTCCCCAAGGCGTTTGTTACGGACAGACAGATGTTCCTTTGAAACCCACTTTTGAGGCAGAAGCAACTCAAACAGCAGCTCATTTACAAGGGTTATCTTTTGACAAGGTTTATACCAGTCCGTTGACCCGTTGTGTACGCCTGGCCACCTTCTGCGGATACCCGGATGCCGAACGGGACGACCGCTTGAAAGAAATAAACTTCGGAGATTGGGAAATGCATCGGTTCGATGAAATTGCCGACGCTAATCTGGAAAAATGGTATGCAGATTATCTACATGTAAAAGCGACCCATGGAGAATCTTTTGAAGACCAATACCGGCGCGTTGCCGCTTTTCTGGACGAGCTTCGCCAAAAGCCGTATGAACAAGTCGCGATCTTTGCTCATGGTGGTATTTTACTGAACGCACAGATTTATGCAGGTATCATTAAACCCGAAGAGGCATTTGGCGCACTCACTCCTTATGGAGGTATTGTCAAGATTGAGTTATCGTGATGTAAGAACATATCGCTTAGTTATTTGTTCTATTCATAAAGACAAATAAATATGCTTACTCATTTCTTGGATTTATTAGCTGCTGTTATAAGTGTGACAAGCCTTTTGATTGTCACATACGGAGCTTTGATAGGTATCATCTCTTTTTTGAAGAATGAAATACGACGTTTTACCGGAGGATATTCCACTACCAATATACGAAAACTAAGAGCCACATTCGGAACTTATCTGCTTCTTGGTTTAGAATTTCTGATAGCTTCGGATATTCTGAAAACAGTCTTGGAACCAACCTTGAATGAATTGGCCCTATTGGGAGGTATTGTTGTTTTAAGAACCATCCTGTCCGTATTCCTCAATAAAGAGATAAAAGAATTGGAAAAGGAAGAAAAATAAAAAAAGAGCGGCAAACGGGACTCGAACCCGCGACCCTCAGGGAAGTTTATTAAACACTCTCATAAATACATATTAATCAATGTTTTATATATTATAGAATAATTATTTACACTATATTTGCCCGGATTAAAAAATACCGAAAAACCAATCATTTATACAATTGGCTTTTTAAGTTGCTCTTTGCATTTTCCCAATAAAGAAATATCTTTATTTATCTACAAAATAAATAAAAAGAATCAATTTTTAAACAGTAAACTTCAAGAGTTTAAAGGGGACATGGTAGAATGTTATTTTATCAACTGCATAAGGGCAAACTTAGTGAAGTATCGGTGTGTTTTGCAGTAAAGTAAAGAAAATTTCCAGAAGAACAGGAAAAGGCAGCTTATTTGGCTGCCTTAGTTTTTTTCTTTTGGGACTCATTATATCCTAACTGCCAAAAATACATATCTACAATCTTCATTGGAGGATAAAGTATGTTTCTATCCATCATCAATTGGCATTCTTCTATATCTCTTATATGATTTTTTGCAAATTCATAGACAGAGCTAATGGTAGGTATAGACTCTTCTTTCAGTTTCCATCCATCTACAAAAAAACGGTCAAAAGCCGGAATACATCCTAATGTACCCAACAAGACCTTTGTTTGCAATGTTTTTGAAGCTTTTATATCAATATTTTCATATCCATTTTTAATTTCATTCATAACCTCTTGTATTTTATCAACTTCAATTACACTATCACGTTTTAAAGCTAATGGCTTTATATATTCTACTATTGGAATATGAATTTTATAATCTTTTTGTAGCAACTCAGTGGACCCCCTGTACATTCCCCAGCTAGCAAGATAGAAAGCCAAATGCAAAGCCAAATGGTCTATTGAATTATTAGGATTACCAAAGGCTTCATAACAATGTTCCCATGACAGGTAACGATGATTCTTATTGCATTTCGCAATATATTCTTTAACAGTGTATTTCATAAATAATTCATTTTACAACAAACATACAAAACTATCCCGACTTTCGCAAGCCGGGGTAGTCATAAATTTAAAGTTTTTCTATTATGAAGCCGTCATTTGCAAACTCCTGTTTCAAGTCCTTGAAATAAACATCCAAGTCCTCATCGTCCTTAATGGCGCATCGTTTGGCGTAGTTTTCGGGAATACCATACTCCTTTGCCTTTGCCATAATCTGCTCCTGCCGGGTAGCTTGTGACTTTTCAGCCTTAAATTGTGCAAGTTCATCGGAAAGAGGCTTTACAGCTGTACTCACTGCGTTGGCAATAATAGCCGCCATGTCATCCGTCTTATCTTCCGGCTTCGGATTAGGGTTAGGATTGGAATTAGGGTTCTCAATTGGCTTACCGTCTTTAAGATTATGCCTTTTCTCGTAGTTCAAGAAGTACGGGAAGCATCCCCGGCACGGAAATCGCCGTATGAGTTAAGCACGTCCAAAAAACTGATACCCTCTACGATGGAGTTTACCTTTATCTCGTCCGTTACCCCCTCTGCCTTTTTGGTGGCAATTCGGGTAAGAATAGCAGTGTCCACCCCAGTGAATTTTTGTTGTAGTCCTGCCAAGATTTGTTCTAAGATTGTCATACCGTATGAATTTGATTTATAATTTTATACGGTAAATTTCGCTATAAATAAAGAGGGGAAGAAATAATAGGACGGGCGATATACGACAATGAAACGATTGTCGTAAAATGATATAAAAAAGGCGCGAAACCAAATGGAATCACGCCTAAAATATATCACAAACAAAACTTATACACCCAACACTATATTAGCATCAATATTTAGTTTTCGGCTTATTTCACGAGCAACCTTCAATGTTGGTTCACACTTTCCTGAAAGGTATTCGCTAATCCGGGAAGGACTTACATTTAACAATTCTGACAGTTTTGTTTGGGTAAGCCCCATTTCATACATACGAAGCTTAATAACATCCACCAAAGAAGGAGTTTCTATAGGGAAATGCTCCTCTTCATAGTCTGCGACCAAATCGGAAATCAAGTCCAATTCGAGGAAATTTTTATCATCGGTTGAAGTATCATTACTAACGACCTTAAGCAGTTCTTCAATTCTTGAACAAGCTGCCTTGTACTGTTTTTCTGTTTTTATCTTTGCCATACCAAACAAATTTAAGCATTTGAACAATCTTTGTTATCATACTCTTTATGAGTACCTATCCAACGGATAAACACTTTTTTAGCAGCAAACAAAATCATAGCAACCAACCTGTAATCATTGCCTTTAATGTTAAAGACAAATCTATCATTACCTACATAATCAACACTATTGAATGTTTGCTTTATATCAGCCAAACACGACCAATCTGCCTTTTCTGTCTTTTTATACCAATCACGCAAAGGTACATCAGCATCAGCGTGCTTTTGGGCGTAATTTCTTATGGCTGCAAATGATATTATTCTCATAACGCATTAATTTGACACAAAGATATTATTTGTTTTCTGAAAAACAAAATATTTTTCTATTATTTAGAAAACAAAAAAAATAGCTTCTCCAACCGGACACGGAAGGTCTTTATCTTCTTACAATAAGGTTCAGAACGGTAGGCATAGAGAACCGGCAGTTTTGGAAATCCGTGAGTAAACGAAGTCCTTTCCTCATATCCTTTAGATGAATGCATGACAAGAAGTTAATTCTCTACAGCGACAAATATATTGCGCAATGCTGCATTTTTATATTTATAATTTGGCTCTTTCTTATTATAGCAACTTCCATCCCATGCCTCAATAGTAGAATCAAACCCCGTAGAAAGCAATAATTTGCTTTCATGCTGGATACGTAACTTAATAGGGTATTTATTGTTAGCCTTTGCCCTTCTTGTGTCAAGATAGAAATTAACGGTAGCCATAGTCATTTATTTACGGTGCAAACCGCTTAAATTTGCATCTGATTTGCACCGCAAATATAAGAAATAGCCCACAATAACAACACGAATAATCAATTAACAAATAAAAAAAGTAGTTAGAAATAAATCTAACTACTTGATTATCAGCAGAGCGGCAAACGGGACTCGAACCCGCGACCCTCAGCTTGGGAAGCTGATGCTCTACCAACTGAGCTACTGCCGCATCTCTAAAACGGTAACAAAAGTAATATATATTTTTCAGCTGACCAAATATAAGCAAACAATATTTACTATAACCATCAAAATTTCCGCTCTTCTGTTTATATTGACAGCCTTATGCATATCCTGTGTCTGGACTAACCGGTCCTTATCTCCAATAAAAGGTTTATAGACTATTTCTCCAAAATAAACATGAGGACCTCCAAAACGGCAATTCAAGATACCTGCTAAAGCAGACTCCGGATAACCAGAATTAGGACTGGCGTGCCGGTTACCATATTTACCTACAAATCTCAGCAAACCGGGACGTCCTGCACACAGCACCATTAAAAACGCGGTTAAACGAGCCGGAACATAGTTCGCCATATCATCAATATGTGCAGCGACACAACCGAACCGAAGATAACGTTCATTCTTATAGCCTATCATAGAATCAAGCGTATTGACCATCTTATAAGCAAGCATACCGGGAACTCCCAAAAGCAAATACCAGAATAATGGAGCAATAACCCCGTCACTCAAGTTCTCAGCCAATGTTTCCAAAGCAGCCGTACGCACTTCCTGATCTGTCAGTTCCGAAGTATCACGCCCCACGATACGGGAGACCCGCTTTCTTCCTTCCTCCAAAGAATGGTCTGCAGCCAGAAAAACCTGTCTTACTTCATTGATAAGTGTCGTTCCTGCCAGACAATAGAAAACAAGCACAGCGGACAGGACAATACCCAACCAACGGTTCAGCGCAAACAGATAATGTAATGCTGAAGCCGATCCTACATATACCAATAAAATAAGCATAATAGCTGCCACCCCTCCTTTCAATATCCGATGTGTCCCACAGTTCCATCGTTTCTCACAAAAAGAGATCAACTTCCCGAATCCTACCACCGGATGCGGCAACCCTGCCGGGTCTCCGAGCAATTTATCCAAGATCCATCCTATCAACAACGGAAAGATTAATACATATATGTCCATTTCTTTATACTTTCTACCAGTTTGTCATTTTCTTCCGGAGTTTGTGTAGCAATACGGAAGAAGTGTTCATTCAGCCCTTCAAAATTGGATGCGTCACGAATAAGAATACCCTGCTCTGTTGCCAGATATTCTTTCAAAGCCGCCGCCTTTCCCATACGCAATTGAACTAACATATAGTGAGTATCCGATGGCCATATCTCCATTCCCCCTATTGAAAGTAAAGATTGAGCTAACCTCTCTTTCTCTTTCAGCAACAAGGGGATATCTATATCACATTGAGAAGAAGACAGTAAATAATGCCCGGCCTCTATAGCCAACTGATTAACAGACCAAGGCATCCGCTGTGTCCGGATTTCATGCAGCAGTTCTTTACATGCAGTGATATATCCTAAACGCAAACCGGGCACGGCAAAACGTTTTGTCATGGAATGCAACAGGATAACATTCGGAAATTCCGCAGCCTTCCTAGCTGTAAGCAAAGCCTTCTGTGTAAAGAATTCATACGACTGGTCTATGATAAAAATACGCTGTCGATTTTGTTTTATACAGGCTGTCAAGGCTTCCTTTTCCCTGACCTCTCCGGTGGGATTATTAGGATTACATAACCATATCAACCTCCCCCTATCCGGCAAACGGTTCAAGTTATATATAGGAACCACTTTATGACCATGCAGACGACAAGCATCCGCATATTCGCTGAAAGTCGGCATCAAGATAGCCGAAGTCTGATTCCTGAATGTCTGAGCTATTAAGTAAATGGCTTCCGTAGCCCCATTGGTCACACAAACTTCTTCAGACGAAAGACGAAACCGTTCCGCCAAAACCTTTTCCAGCGAATAAGGTTCCGGTTCGGGATAAGTACGGATACTTTCCATCTGCCGAGACAAATACTGGTATAATCCGCTATGGTCTACATGATTATATACGTTTGAACTGAAATTTATCTTTATTGCTTTATACTTATAAGCATCATCACCAT
Organism: Phocaeicola sartorii JCM 17136 = DSM 21941; assembly: GCF_054653615.1. Taxonomy (NCBI): domain Bacteria; kingdom Pseudomonadati; phylum Bacteroidota; class Bacteroidia; order Bacteroidales; family Bacteroidaceae; genus Phocaeicola; species Phocaeicola sartorii. The sequence goes on along the minus strand of NZ_BAAIFW010000005.1, from coordinate 2,334,890 downwards.
GTCCTTCAATCATTCCTACTCATTATTTGGTACAACAAAGGCAGATTAAGATGACTGCGTACATGCTCTGCCAGTTTATCATATTGTTCTTCTTTATAAGTCCGGTAATCCACCATCGTATGATGCTCCAGTTTTTCCGCGTATGGTTCCAGCAGATAATCTATAAATGCTTGATTATCCAATATTCCATGAATATAACTTCCCATACATTTTTGGTTGACAAAACAACCGTCCTCTCCACCGTTTTCCAGTTTGTTCAAAGGAACGACAGACATTCCCGGAGCCGGGCGGGTTTCTCCCATGTGTATTTCATATCCTTGGCAAGTTTCCGCATTCTCAAGAAAATGAAAATTCACCTGCCGCGTCACCTTCTCCCCTTGCATCGTAGTAATGACGGGAAGCAGTCCCAGTCCCGGTAACTGGCGGATCTCTCCCTCCACTCCTTCCGGATCGTGCACCTCAAGTCCCATCAATTGATATCCCCCACAAATTCCCATCACAGCAGCCCCTTCCCTATACGCACGCAGGACAGCTTGCGCTACCCCGTTCCGCCTCAACTCATACAAGTCATCCAAAGTACTTTTGCTGCCAGGAAGCAGAATTATATCAGCCTTGGCCAGTTCTTCCGTATTATTGGTATAATAAAGGTGTACCCGCTCATCCCGTTCCAATCTGTTGAAGTCTGTAAAGTTCGAGAGATGGCGCAACAGAACGACCGCTATGTTTATTTTGCCTTCCACTGCTTGCATCCGTTTATAGTCCAAAACTACGGAATCCTCTTCCTCAATATGTATATCCCTATAATAAGGTATTATTCCCAAGACAGGAATACCACATAAATCCTCCATCATCTTCACGCCCGGCTCAAACAAGCGGATATCCCCTCTGAATTTATTAATGATCACTCCTTTTATACGTTTCTTGTCCTCAGGAGTCTGCAACATGACCGAACCATAGACACTGGCAAATACGCCCCCCCGGTCAATATCAGCTACCAGAATCACATCCGCATCCGCATAACAGGCCATCGGCATATTCACCAAATCAGTATCCCGCAGATTTATTTCAGAAATACTGCCCGCGCCTTCCATTACAATGGGATTATAACGTGCGGCAAGACGATCAAAGGCCGCGTTCACCTCCTGTCTCAGCTCCTCACGTCCCTCCTTGCGGAAATACTCGAAAGCATTACGATTACCGATGGGACGACCGTTTAATACCACTTGCGAAGTATGATCGGAACTGGGTTTCAATAACAAAGGATTCATGTCCGTATGACAAGTAATTCCAGCCGCTTCGGCCTGTACAGCCTGTGCACGTCCTATTTCCAGTCCGTCCGGAGTAGCGTATGAATTCAATGCCATATTCTGTGCCTTAAAAGGTGCCGGTTGATAACCGTCCTGTTTAAAAATGCGGCATAATGCAGCAGTGATGACACTTTTGCCAACATCACTACCTGTTCCTGCCAACATAATCGGGTGTAAATTCTTTTTCATTACTCTTCCTTTTTTCTTTTATATGCAAAGGACTGCCACTTTTCTTCCGTCCAGTTCTGTTGTTGCATCTCATAACGGGCCATAACAAAAAACAAATCGGACAGCCGGTTGATAAACCGGAGAATAATTTCCGGTAACGGATCTTGTTTATGCAAAGTCCATAATCTCCGTTCAGCCCGGCGTGCCACCGTCCTAGCAAACTGCAACTGTGCTGAGACCGGCGTTCCTCCAGGAAGGATAAAAAAAACATTATCCTCCATCTGTTCCATCAATGTGTCCATTGCCTCCTCACAAAAAGAGCATAAATCATCAGGCAAGATATTAGGATTTCCTCCACGGATAGTTGATGGTGTAGCCACATGGCTCATCACTGCCATCATGTTTTTCTGAATCGAAAAAAGCAAGGATTGCCATTCGTGGCCTAGAGGTAAAAACGAACGAACAATTCCTATAACAGCATTCAATTCATCAATACATCCATTAGCTTCAATGCGGATATCATCTTTAAAAACCCGCTCTCCACCATGAATTCCTGTCATGCCCTTATCTCCGGTACGTGTATAAATACGTTTCATACTTTCCATAATTTCAAGATATCCGTTTCACCCCAATATAGATGAGTATATCCGGCTATCACGTTTTTATATCTATAAAGCGGGGTACTCACCTCCATGCCTCTTGCCGTAAATTGTTTTGCTACAGAAGGCATAGCGTCAGGAGCAACGACATTAGAATAATGAAATTCGTGTCCGCGAAGCTCCATCCCTTTATATTCTATACGGCGATATCCCAAATGAAGTCTGGCACCCACCATGGTACAATCCAAAGGCAAAATACCAGTCATGGAATATGCAGTCCCTCCCTGACGGACTGTCAGGGAACGGGTGAGAAACATCATACCTCCACACTCGGCCAAAATCTTCCCCCCTTCCTCTGCATAGGTTCTTAATGCTTCCATTAACTTTTTGCGCCGATGCAGTTGACGGGCGAATAATTCCGGATATCCTCCGGGTAAATAAACCAAATCAGCATCCGGCAAATCACTACCATATACAGGACTGAAATAAGTAATACTTCCTAGCGCAGACAAGCGGTCTATGTTTTCTCTATAAATAAAGTTGAAAGCCGGATCCCGCGCTATGGCTATCTTCATCTTTTTAGCAGAAGGAGTAAAACTTTCCACCCCTGCTTCTGAACTATAAGGCAATGTATACCGACACGGGAAATTACGATGACAAATGCTCAGCAGCTTATCCAGATCCACATATTTCTCAACCAATTCTGCTGCCTGTTCTATTAAGGTATTCATGGAACGTTTGGCTGTCAATGTCAAACCCAAGTGCCGGGATGGAATTTTCAACCCTTCTGTCATAGGCAGATATCCCAAACACTCTACTCCTGCATCAACACAAGCTTCACGTAAATAAGCAAAATGAGAAGGAGATGACACTTGATTGAAAACAATACCTGCAATCTTCACAGCCGGATTAAAATGCTTGAAGCCATAAATTAACGGAGCCACAGAATAAGCTGTAGAACGCGCACTTACTATAAGCACTACAGGAATATTCAACAATCTGGCTATTTCAGCACTACTTCCCTGCATTCTTTGATAACCGTCGAACAATCCCATCACTCCTTCGGTTACACATACATCGGCTCCATCTCCATATTTATTATACAGATGTTGTACATGGGTATTTGACGCCATCCAAGTATCCAAATTCACCGACTCATGGTCAGCAGCCAGCGTATGAAATTGTGTATCAATATAATCAGGACCACATTTAAAAGGCTGTACCCGCAGGCCTCGTTTGTGCAATGCCCGCAGCAACCCCATCGTAAAAGTCGTTTTTCCGCTTCCCGATGTAGCGGCCCCTATGAGTAATTGTGGCTTCATTCTTTAGTATTTCTTTAAAAACGGATACAAAGATAGTGCAAATTGCAAATTATCGAAATTAGAATAACAGATTAATTCATAATTCCGACATATCAAGTAAATATCCTAAGAAAGCAATTAAAGTTTCATGGTTTATCAATTAAATAAGCTACCTTTGCAGTCATTTTGCCGGGATGACAGCTATAAAACGAAGCATCCTATTCCATAAGACCCACTCTAATATTTTGAAAGACAACTTTTTGAATTATAAAATTGATACTATAAATAATTAAACTAGATAATGAATTATGGAACTTTTTAGAAATCTCTTTGAAGGGTACCCTAATTTATGGGGCGGCGGAGTAGCACATTCCGTACTTATTCTTTCACTAGTCATTGCTTTCGGCATCATGTTAGGAAAAATAAAAGTGGCAGGTATCTCATTGGGAGTAACCTGGATACTTTTTGTAGGAATTGTATTCGGTCATTTCAATCTGAACCTGGACGAACATCTGTTGCATTTCTTAAAGGAGTTCGGTCTGATATTGTTTGTCTACTCAGTCGGGCTGCAAGTCGGTCCCGGTTTCTTCTCGGCATTCAAGAAAGGAGGATTCACACTGAACCTGCTGGCCATGATGGTTGTATTTTTAGGTGTGACCGTTACCGTCATACTCCATTTCGTAACGGGCGTACCCATTACCACAATGGTAGGTATCCTTTCGGGAGCAGTGACAAATACCCCGGGACTAGGTGCCGCACAGCAGGCAAACAGTGATTTGAACGGTATAGATGCCCCCGAAATAGCATTGGGGTATGCCGTAGCCTATCCGCTGGGCGTGGTAGGATGCATTCTTTCCCTGCTGGCATTGAAATACATCCTGCGCATCAACACAAAAGCCGAAGAGGCCGATGCAGAACGGGGATTGGGACATCTGCAAGAACTGACCGTACGCCCTATCTCATTGGAAATACGCAATGAGGCCGTAGAAGGTAAAACGATAAAGGATATCAAACCATTGGTGAACCGTGATTTTGTCATTTCACGCATACGCCATTGTGACGGAGACCAGCAAACAGAATTGGTGAACTCCGATACAGTATTCCACATGCACGATGAAATTCTTGTCATTACCAATCCGATAGATGTGGAAGCCATCACGGTATTCTTTGGAAAGCAAGTGAATGTGGAATGGGATTTCCAAGACAAACAACTTATTTCCAGAAAGATTCTGATTACCAAACCAGAACTGAACGGCAAGACGTTAGCCCAACTAAAAATCCGGAATGACTTCGGAGCAAGCATTACCCGTGTAAACCGTTCGGGTGTAGATCTTGTGGCCACGCCCCACCTGCAACTACAAATGGGTGACCGGGTAAAGATTGTGGGTAGCGAACTGGCTGTAGCCCATGCCGAAAAGATTCTAGGTAATTCTATGAAACGTTTGAATCATCCCAACCTGATTCCTATTTTCTTAGGCATCGCATTAGGGTGTATTCTAGGAAGCACTCCTTTTTTATTCCCCGGTATCCCCCAACCGGTAAAACTGGGACTGGCAGGAGGTCCCCTTATTGTGTCCATCCTGATAAGCCGTTTCGGACCACATTATAAATTGATAACCTATACCACCATAAGTGCCAATTTGATGGTACGTGAAATCGGTATCTCACTTTTCCTTGCTTGCGTAGGATTAGGAGCCGGTAAAGGATTCATCGAAACAATCATTAACGAGGGCGGATATGTATGGATAGCATACGGTGCCATTATTACGCTGCTGCCTTTACTGATTGTAGGAATAATAGGACGATATGTTTATAAACTGAACTATTACACCTTGATTGGAGTATTGTCCGGAGCTACCACCAATCCACCCGCATTAGCCTACTCCAATGATTTGACCTCTTGTGACGCTCCGGCAGTAGGTTATGCCACCGTTTATCCGCTTACCATGTTTTTACGTGTGCTTACAGCACAACTATTAATATTGGCGCTTGCTTAAAGTTACCCGTCAGATATATTGCAAAATTCCAATCATATCAAGGAGTATCAGAACTCCCGGCCGGTACTATCCATAGAGGCAGTTTTTCAAAAGGCTGCCTCTATTTTATTGTCTGTTCCGATACCATCAATAAACAGCCCTCGCCACCTCTTTCACATTCTCCACCGCACCCACTGTATAAAAATGTATCCCCGGAACTCCATACTCTATCAACTCTCGGCATTGATTGACACACCACTCTATGCCTAATGCACGAGCCTCTTTATTATCCTTGCATTTCATAGCTTCCATTACCAGCTCCTGCGGTAAATCCACATTGAATGTTTTGGGAATAACGCTAAGCTGTGACAGTTTGGAAAAAGGTTTGATGCCCGGTACGATAGGAACATGAATCCCCTCTTTTCTTGCACGCTCCACGAAGTCAATGTATTTTTGGTTATCATAGAACATTTGTGTCACTACATAACTGGCTCCAGTTTCCACTTTCTTCTTCAACCAATACAAGTCCTGTTCCATATTGGGAGATTCCTCATGCTTCTCGGGATAACCAGCCACACCATAACGAAAAGGACTCAAGGGAGCTTGAATAGGCGTTCCATCAATAAACTTGCCTTCATTAAAGGCATTGATCTGCTCCTCCAACTCCAAAGCATGTGCATAGCCGTTTTCCTCGGGAACAAAAGAAGATTCATCCTTTGCCTTGTCCCCCCGGAGTACCAGCAAATTAGTAATGCCTAAAAATTGTAAATCAAGCAATATATATTCCGTATCTTCACGTGAGAAGCCACTGCACAAAATATGTGGCACAACAGTGATATCATATTTATTATGTATAGCCGCAGCCACCGCCACTGTTCCCGGACGACGCCGATAACGATTACGTTCATATAAGCCATCTCCCAGCTCACGATACACATACTCGCTACGATGAGTGGTAATATTGATATAAAGAGGATCAAATTCCCGCAATGTATCTATTGTATCATATAGCTTTTCAATTCCCGTACCCTTCAATGGTGGAAGAACCTCGAAAGAAAAGGCTGTTTTCTTTTCCTTATTTATTAACTCAGCAATACCCATCTTTTTTGACCTTTTTACTTATTAATTCCAATAACCCCTCTATCGCACAGTTACAATAGAGGATTTATCTTTATATTAACCAATTCTCAGATTTATGTCGCAACAAAGATAGGAATAGTAGATTTTACATCCAATAAAGTTTTTCAATTCGGATAATTATTCTAAATAAAGTGTATCAAAAGAATTATTATCTAAAATAATCTGTTCTAAAGTCCTATAATAGGTTATTTATTCTATCTGTCAAGTCTTTTGCCAGTTCCAATCATAGAAGCAGTTCCACCTGCATCCCCTATATGTAAATCTTCATCAAAAGCCTGAAATGCGTGAAAGTCGAAAGAATAACCGTCACGCAGGTTAATTATGGATTAAAAACTGGAAACAAGCCTCTCATCCTGCCAAAGAAAGTGCCCATTCGTCCTTAGTTGTTCCTTCCTTATATAGGATAAAAGCTTTTCACCCGGAACTACTTCCCGATTATCATCCTGTGTTTTATTCGCTTCTGGAAAAAGAATAAGTATTCCAGTTCTCATGCTTATGGTAACAAACAGTTTTAATCCGGCTTATCTATTTCACTATTACAAAAATGGCTGAAGTCGTGGACTTCAGCCATTCCGTAAAACAATTATCCCAATATACCGGCAATATCCTCCGCCATCTGCCTATCAGTCAATCGGTTGGATTTCATCAGCTCGTCCAGATTATAGCGGTCTGCAAAATCTTTACGAAGTCCGTAATTCAGCACCCGCATTTCAGAATTACCATAATAACGCGCTATCTTCTCGCCGAATCCTCCATCCAACACCCCGTCTTCCAACGTTACGACAATACGATGCCCCACTTTCAACTCTTCCAGCATCGGTTCGTCAAGCCCTGTTATGTAACGGGGATTAATCAAAGTAGCCTCAACACCCGACTCTTCCCAGAGCTTATTCTTCAAAGCCTGTCCCAAATCATAGAAAGAACCCAATGCAAGAATAGCGACAGTTTCTCCCCTGGCTGTCATTTTGTAGCGGTTTAACTCGCTATAATCCGTGTCAAACTCTTCCTTACGATGCACCACTGCCGCTCCCGGCACACGGATAGCAACGGGATATTCCGTCTGGCGGACAGCCCATTCCAACATAGCAAAATACTCTTCGGAACACGTAGGAGCCAGATAAACCATATTCGGGATGTTGCTGATAAGCGGAATATCGAAGAAGCCCAGATGAGTCACATCGTTCATTCCGGCTACTGTCCCCATAAACACAGTGATCACCGCCGGATTTCCATTGATACACAAATCCTGAGACAACTGGTCATAGCAACGCTGGATAAAAGTACTGTAAACTCCGTACACCGGACGTCCGCCACCGGCAGCAATACCCGACGCCAATGCCACGGCATGTTCCTCGGCAATACCTACATCCACAAACTGACGCCCTGCCTGTTTCCGGCGTTCAGGAGTAAAACCTATCACAGCAGGAGTACCCGAACTGATGGCAACAACCGTCTGGTCCTCTTTCATCTTCTCCAACAAAAATTTCCCAGTCAGGCTATGGTAATCCTCCATACCACTGCAATCAGCCTTCGGCTTACCCGTTTCCAGATCGAAAGGCATTTCCCAATGAAATTCCTCCCGGTCGGCTTCTGCCGGAGCGTATCCCTTTCCTTTCTGTGTATGAATATGAACCACTGTGGGACGTGATGTATCTTTCACCTTGGCAAAAGCCGCAACCAAAGACGGAATATCATTCCCCTCTCCCACATAAAGATAATCCAGCCCCAGAGAACGGAAGAAATTACAGAACGACCGTCCCTCCGTGTCGCGCAGTTCCTTCAGGTTCTGATAGAGCCCGCCGTGGTTTTCGGCAATGGACATTTCATTATCATTAACCACTATAATAAGGTTGGTTCCCATTTCTCCCGCATTACTCAGACCTTCATAAGCTTCTCCGCCGCTGAGCGATCCATCCCCTATCACGGCAATGATATTCTCGTGTCCGCCTTTCAGATCTCTGGCTTTGGCAAGACCGCAAGCCAGACTGACAGAGGTGGAAGTATGGCCGATAGTGAAAAAATCGTGCTCGCTTTCCCGGGGATTGGTGTATCCGGACACCACATCATAATCCTCCGGATTCAGGAAAGCATCCTTACGCCCGGTCAGCATCTTATGCGTATAACTTTGATGGGATACATCATATACCATCTTATCCGTCGGTGAATTGAATACATAGTGCAATGCTATTGTAACCTCCACCATTCCCAGATTAGGACCCACATGCCCTCCGTGAGCACTTAACTTGGTCAATAATGCATTGCGGACTTCACCGGCCAACTGTCTTAACTGTTCCGCAGAAAACTGTTTTATGTCTTGCGGAGAATTTACTTGTTCAATATACATCGTTCTATCTGTTTATATTATTTCATCTGTTGTCTTGCTTCATTCCGATGCGGACAAAGCCGCTTTCATTTCACAATGCAAAGATAAGCCAGGCCCCATTCATTCTTTGTAGATAAATTACAGATAGAATTACCATTTTTACAGAAGGGAACAGTATCACAAAAACATGGTACTGCAACCCGGTTATCAATTCTGCGAGAGCCGGTAATCACTGGGGGCGACACCTGTTATTTTCTTGAAAAGCATACTGAAACACTGCACATTAGGATAGCCTAACTTCCGTGCAACAGCAGCAGGCGTATGACCGTCCTGCAACAGCATGTGCCTGGCTATATCCAACCGCTTCAGTTCAAAATATTCCTCCAAAGTTTTGCCGGTTTCAAATTTCAGCAGATCATTGAAGTAAGCGACAGACAAATCAAGCTCTCCCGCCATATAGCCGGATGTGGGCAACTTGCCGCCCTGCAACCTTCCGGATGCGATATATTCCACAAACAAACGTTCCATTTTTTCCAAAAGAGCCTTGTTCTTATTCTCACGGGTAATAAACTGGCGTTCATAATACCGGGTGCAATAATCCAACAGAAGTTCTATATGCCGGGAAAGAATAATACTGCTATGAGTATCAATGGGATGATGCAACTCATCCTCTATATTCGAGAGGCAACACGTCACTTTCTCTGTCTCACGCCGTGAAAGATGCAACGCTTCTTCCTTGCGATAATGGAAAAAGGTATAATTTTTAATATGATTCTTCAGTGAGGTGCGGAACAACAGGTCAGGATGAAATGCCAAAAGATATCCTTTATCCGGCAACGTATTCTCCTTACTCATACGAAAGATCTCACCGGGAGTGAGAAACACCATGGTAGCATTGGAGTAATCATAATATTTCCGTCCGCAGCAGCAACAACCGCCCGAACAATCCTCAATCAGCAAGACAGCATAGAATTCAAATTTCACCGCATCCTCTTCCAAGGAAGGATTCTCCAGATTGATGATGCTCACCTGCGGATGCAATGTCTTGCAACCCAGACAGCGGTTACATTCATATACAGTCCTCAAGTCCAACATAGTCTCTTCCATTGCTTGTTAAAACAGGATACTATAAAAGAAGGTTTTGTGCACGATATTCATTCGGTGTACAGCCCACACGTTTCTTGAACAACCGGCAGAAATGCTGCGGATATTGAAATCCCAGTGAATAAGCTACCCTGCTGACGGTTTCTCTCCTGTCGGACATCCGTTCTTTCGCCAGTTCTATCACTTTTTCCTGAATATATTCCTGTGGAGTCTTGCCGGTTTCCTTCTTGAACATATCCCCGAAGTAGTTGGATGAAAGGCACAGTTTGTCAGCAAAGTATTTCACGGTAGGCAATCCGTCGCGCTCGGCAAGTTCGCCCTCAAAATAATCGTCAAGCAACCCTTCAAAGCGTGTCAACACATCATGGTTCGAATGACTGCGGGTGGCGAACTGACGTTCATAAAAACGCATACAGTAATTAAGAAGCAGTTCTATATAGTTTACCAGCAAGGTCTTACTGTGCTTGTCCACTCCCCGTTCCAGTTCCATACGGATAATCTTCAAGCAATCTGTCATAATATTGCGTTCATCTTCCGAAAGGTGCAGCGCCTCGCTCACTTCATACGAAAAGAAGGTATATTTCTTTATTGTTTTTCCAAGCGTGGTCCCCCGTAACAAATCCGGATGAAAAAGAATTCCAAGCACATTCAACTGCACACGGTCGGTGGTCAATGTGGTTTCCGTTGTTTGTCCCGGAGCAAAACATACCACGGTTCCTTCTTGATAATCATAACTCCGACGCCCGTATTTGATGTCACAAGCTTTCTCCAATTTCAGATAAAGTGCATAAACACCATAGTTCCAGTGCACATAGTCCATCTGCCGGGTAGCCTTGTTCAAATCAATGACGCTGACCAATGGGTTCAGCGTTTCAAGTCCGTATAGACTGTTATATTGATCCACACTGTCTAAATTTAATATCTTATCCATAGTCCTAAATTGTTTAACACCTGCTAAAATACAGCTTTTTCAGTTAGTTGAAATATTCCGGTTACAAAAATAAGAGGTTATCCGGACAGGGTTATAACCCCAATTACAGATTATTATACCTTAGTTACTGAATCTTATCCCATCACGGAAATGAAAAAACATACTACATGGGAGGCTTCCACACAGGACAAACTCTGGTGAACCTGTCCCCAAACTCTCGCATCCCTATGATTAAAGCTCTTTGAAGGCATAACTTCTATCTCCCAAGTTTGCGGAGTTAACTCCAAAGGCTATGGAGATAGAAAAGATACATTTAAAAAGGTTTAACCATAAAAACAAAAAGAATCGACCATACCTATAGGAGATACTAATGACTCCTTCAGCCTTTTTTCTTCATGCTTATCCGTCAACGAACAGATACGGAAGGATGATAGTCCAAGATAGCGTTCAGAATACCTTCCACATCCGTATCGCATTTCTTGATTTCAAAGAAGTTATGATGCATGTCCGGAGCAGAATATCGAATGACCAAGGAACTTAGATGGTGTTCTTTCGTATATTTTCTCTCAACCGATGTGATATCTTCCAACCGAAAAGTACGAGGCTTCAGCCAGCCTTGCTTTAACACAAAGGTGTCGGGGGTAATGGTATATACCCGATATGCATAACTCAAAGAAAAAGCATAATAAACACTCCACATAATTATCAGAAAGTAATTGTGGGTCTTGATTGCATAAACCGATACACAGCCAATCAGAAGAACAGCCGTAATCCATATCCATAAAGGCTGCTTAGTCCTAAATTCATATTTTTCCATCTTATTCTGTATCTGTCAGATACAAAAATAGGGAGATTCAGTTTAATAACCAAATCTCCCCCAAGGAATTTATAAACTATTTCTAACAATTAATCTGATTAGAGAATGCCCTTTACTGTTTCCAGCATACCCTTTTCTTGAATAGAGTCAAGATCAGCTTTTACTGCTGCGGTCAAGCCCGGAATATTGTTCAAGTTCTCACCCCAAATAGATTCTGCTGCCAACACGCCTTCCGCCACTTTCTGAGTACAGCCTGTAGCCCAAAGTTCTTTCAGCAGATTCATGATTTCAGGAGCATCGTTCGGAACAATCTCAGCACCGTCAGCACGAACACCACCTTTATAATAAGTAATGATAGCCGCCAATCCCAATACCAAGCCTTTAGGCAACTCACCCTTACGTTCCAGATAAACTTTCAAGCCCGGGAGATCGCGAGTTTCATATTTAGGGAATGAGTTCAACATGATAGAAGTTACCTGGTGATCAACAAACGGATTGTTGAAACGCTCCAAAACATCTTCCGCAAACTTCTTCAATTCTTCTTTCGGCAGGTTCAAGGTTTCCATCAGTTCATCGAACATCACTTTGTGAATGTACTTGCCTACCACTTCGTGCTCGCAAGCCTCGCGCACAATGTTGATTCCAGACAGATAAGCCACCGGAGACAACACAGTGTGAGGACCGTTCAGCAAAGTGACTTTTCTTTCGTGATAAGGAGCTTCAGACGGAACGAACAATACATTCAAACCGGCTTTGTCGGCAGGGAATTCCTTGGCGATCTCCTGCGGAGCTTCAATCACCCACAAATGGAAGATTTCTGCCTGTACCACCAGATTGTCATCATACTGCAATTTTTCTTTAATAGCAGCGATATCTTTGCGGGGGAATCCCGGCACAATACGGTCTACCAAAGTAGCGTAGACACCACAAGCTTCCTCAAACCATTGCTTGAAGTCTTCACCCAGGTTCCACAATTCAATATATTGATAGATGGTTTCTTTCAGTTTATGACCGTTCAGGAAAATCAATTCGCAAGGGAAAATTATCAAACCTTTGCTCTTGTCGCCATTGAACGTTTTATAACGGTGATACAGCAACTGAGTCAGTTTACCCGGATAAGATGAAGCGGGGGCATCATCCAACTTACAAGCAGGATCAAAAGCGATACCGGCCTCCGTCGTATTAGAGATAACGAAACGCATTTCCGGCTGTTCCGCCAATTTCATAAATTCATCATTCTGAGAATAAGGATTCAAGGCGCGGCTGATCACATCAATTTTTGTCAGACTGTTAACCACCTGTCCTTTATCCAAACCCTGCAAGTTTACATGATACAGACAATCTTGCCCGTTCAACATGTCAACCATACCTTTTTCAATAGGCTGAACCACTACCACACTGCTGTTGAAATCAGTTTTTTCGTTCATGTTGTAGATAATCCAATCCACAAATGCACGAAGGAAGTTACCCTCACCAAATTGAATGATTCTTTCGGGACGTTGAGTCTTTGCTGCTGTCTCCTTGTTTAATGCTTTCATATTTTTAATTATATTATGTGTTTATCCATACCTATACTTAATGAAGACGATTCAGATTTTAATGTGTACTCATGGTATTCATGCTTTCTCTTAAATGGTAATATATATTTAAGTTTTTATATATCCTCATTTATTCAAGCATTTAAAATCTTTAAATCTTCGCCGCAAAGATACAAATAATTTTGTTATTCCAAATAAAATTTCTACTTTCGTGTTCGATAACGGTTAATAAATCTAAAGAGATGCTCTTCGACATCTTTTTTAGAACACGTTTTTACTGAAAGTCAAAATAAACAACAATTATATAGATATAAAAAGACTACTTATGAAAAACTTTATGGATGAAAACTTCTTGCTTCAGACAGAAACTGCGCAGAAGTTGTATCATGAACATGCGGCTAAAATGCCTATTATCGATTACCACTGCCACCTGATTCCCCAGATGGTTGCCGATGACTATCAGTTCAAATCACTGACAGAAATCTGGTTGGGTGGAGACCACTATAAATGGCGTGCCATGCGTACTAACGGTGTGGACGAGCGTTATTGTACCGGTAAAGACACCACGGACTGGGAAAAATTCGAGAAATGGGCAGAAACAGTTCCTTATACCTTCCGCAACCCGTTGTATCACTGGACTCATTTGGAATTAAAAACCGCATTTGGAATCAATAAAGTATTGAATCCGAAAACAGCCCGTGAGATTTTTGATGAATGTAATGAAAAGCTTGCCAAACCGGAATACTCCGCACGAGGCATGATGCGTCGTTATCATGTCGAAACCGTTTGTACAACCGATGATCCGGTAGATTCATTGGAATATCACATCAAAACCCGTGAAAGCGGATTCGAAATTAAAATGCTTCCCACCTGGCGTCCGGACAAGGCAATGGCAGTAGAAGTTCCCGCTGATTTCCGTGCTTATATGGAAAAATTATCTGCTGTAAGCGGTGTCACGATCTCTTCTTTCGATGACATGGTGGCTGCTTTGCGCAAACGTCATGACTTCTTTGCTGAACAAGGTTGTAAATTATCTGACCACGGAATTGAAGAATTTTATGCCGAAGACTATACCGATGCTGAAATCAATGCTATATTTAATAAGGTATATGGTGGTACAGAACTGACCAAGGAAGAAATCCTGAAATTCAAATCAGCCATGCTGATCGTATTTGGAGAAATGGACTGGGAAAAAGGCTGGACTCAGCAGTTCCACTATGGAGCAATCCGTAACAACAACACCAAGATGTTCAAACTGCTGGGACCTGATACCGGTTTCGATTCAATCGGTGAGTTTACCACCGCCAAAGCGATGGCAAAATTCCTTGACCGCTTGAATACAGAAGGCAAACTGACCAAAACCATCCTTTATAATTTGAATCCTTGTGCCAACGAAGTTATCGCCACAATGCTGGGTAACTTCCAGGATGGTACAATTCCGGGCAAGATTCAATTCGGTTCAGGATGGTGGTTCCTCGATCAGAAAGACGGTATGGAAAAACAGATGAATGCACTGTCATTGCTGGGCTTGCTGAGCCGCTTCGTAGGTATGCTGACAGACTCTCGTTCATTCCTTTCTTATCCGCGTCACGAATACTTCCGTCGTACCTTGTGTAACTTGCTAGGCAATGATGTGGAAAACGGCGAAATCCCTGCTTGCGAGATAGAACGCGTCAATCAGATGGTGGAAGATATTTGCTATAATAATGCCAAGAAGTTCTTCCAGTTCTGACAACCGTCAGAGTGCCGGATATAAATAAATGAGGATGGAGCAAATGTGTCTGATAAACACCTTTTGTTCCATCCTCATTCCTGTTATAGCAATCCTTCTATAGTTTCCGTTATTTCCTTATCAGTCCACAGATGACAATGCCAATGAAAAAATAGACTCACACATTAAATCAATATGGAAAGTTTTAAAAGAATTCCAAGAATATAAATTAATAACAATCAAAGGAAAGGGCTATTATCTGTGTATTCCATAATCCGGATTCCAGGCATTCTTCCAGACAACATCCACTAAATCATCTTTCCGAAAAAGCCCGTTTCTATTTTATTTCCTCCTTTTTTTATGTATATTTGCGGCTCTTTTAACACAAGAGACGTGGGGATTCACTAGAATTGGGAGAGCAACAAAATGAAAATCAAATTTATAAGTCTCGCAAGCGGAAGTAGTGGCAACTGCTATTTTCTCGGAACAGACAAATATGGCATATTGGTGGATGCAGGTATTGGTATCCGTACAATAAAAAAAACATTAAAAGAATTTGGAATCGGGCTGGATATTATCCGGGCAGTATTCGTTACACACGATCATGCCGACCACATCAAAGCCGTGGGGCACTTGGGAGAAAAATTTGGAATTCCTGTTTACTCCACTCCGGAAGTACATGCAGGAATCAACAAAAGCTATTGCATGACCGAGAAATTATCGTCCTGCGTACACTACCTGCACAAAGGTGAGACGATGAAATTGGAAGATTTCGCAATCACCGCTTTCGAAGTTCCTCACGATGGAACAGACAATGTAGGTTATTGCATGAATATAGACGGCAAAATATTTTCTTTCCTTACCGACTTGGGGCATATCACTCCCACTGCCGCCGAATATATATGTAAAGCCAACTATTTGGTTCTGGAAGCGAATTACGATGAAGAGATGTTGAAAATGGGACCTTATCCCCCATATTTAAAAGAGCGCATTGCCGGCCCTAACGGTCACATGAGTAACCGCGAAACAGCCGATTTTTTGGCAGAAAACATCAATGAAGGTCTTAAATACATCTGGCTATGCCACCTTAGCAAAGACAATAACCACCCCGAACTGGCATATAAGACAGTAGAGCTCTCACTACGAAGCAAAGGAATTATCGTCGGTAAAGATGTGCAAGTCGTTGCTTTAAAGCGAAATACGCCTTCAGATGTCTATGAGTTCGAATAAATTTCGATGAAATGGTGAAAAAATGATGCAAAATGTTGGATGTTTAAAAGAAAACACCTACCTTTGCAACCGCAAATCAGAAATGAATGCACTCTTAGCTCAGTTGGTAGAGCAACTGACTCTTAATCAGTGGGTCCAGGGTTCGAATCCCTGAGGGTGTACAAAAGATGAAATAGTTTGCAATTTGCACTCTTAGCTCAGCTGGTAGAGCAATTGACTCTTAATCAATGGGTCCAGGGTTCGAGTCCCTGAGGGTGTACGAAGAAGAAAATGGTTTGCAATTTGCACTCTTAGCTCAGTTGGTAGAGCAACTGACTCTTAATCAGTGGGTCCAGGGTTCGAATCCCTGAGGGTGTACAAAAGGAGTAACAAAAGTTACTCCTTTTTTTGTTACAGGGGCTTCGTCAACACAAAAGCGGCTACCCCTCCCGGGCCACCGCTTTAAAATACAAATGAGCGTACAGCCATCAATGGCTGCACAAGGAAAATCAGTTATCGTATATTTTTAATAATTCGCTAAGTCTGCTCAGAACCCCCATATCCAAGTCCTTTAATTCAATAACACTTAATGTGTCCGTAACATAAAGATCATTGCCTAGAAATAAATATTTTGCATGGAATATCCTATTATTATAAGAAAAATCCAGAGCTATCTCTCTGTCATTCTTTTTATTGCATAATTCTTTAATTCTGTTTATAACATACGATTTTTCCATCATAAATAATATTACAGCACTTTTTTACAATTAATTTGCTACAAAGATAAAAAACCCCTTATTAAACTTCACATTATTTATAGAAAAGTTATATGAAAGTTATTAACAATTTTATTACATTCATCCTATTAAGCGAGCAATTAAAACAATCTCAGTAATCCATCTGAGCTTTATTTATCTTATACACTTAAACCGTCAGGCTTTCCCATCACTATAACATAAACTTAAACAAAAAAAGCCCTACAAGCAAGCATCTCCTATTTGGATGTCAAGCTTCCACAGATGGGAAACATATAAAAGACCTATCCAAAAAAATTCCCAAACAGGCCCCCAATATTTAAAAGAAAAAATAAAGAAAACTGGAAATGGAACTACCTCTCCCCAAAACAAAGAAGAGAATGGCAAAGATTTACTATACATAATACGGTCCAAACTGGCAGCCTTTCAGCCACCAGTTATATTTCTATTTGCCTTTAACATTCCCCTCAATAGGGGTCAGAGCTGTTTTAGCCCCCTCAACCATCGGAGTCAATATGTCAAATATAACCTGTTTGTATTCGGACAAAGCGATACTCAATAAAAGCTCCTCTTTTCTTATTTTATCCGCCAAAGCATTATTATCCTTTTTGTATGATTGGTCCTGCATATACAGCCGGTAAGTCTTGTAGTTCTCATAAAATGCGGAAATGGAACGAAACAAGCGGCCATAGTTTTCCTTCAGATTCTGACGATCATTCTCGCTGAAGTAATTTCCCGGATTGGAAACAAACACTGTATCTTGAACCGGTACCACAGGCTGTGACATCACAGGCAAAGAATCCACCGATATCTTTTGGTCCAAATATCCCAGTACCGCTCTTATCTCATCCTCATCAACCAAGCCTTTCAGGACTTTCAATGAGGTTTCATAATACTTCATCACTTCATTCGCATTCTCCACACTCATACTACTGTTGTCCATAGCATGGCTACTCTTGGAACCACCGGAACAAGAGGACATGGAGAGGGCGCAAAGAAACACACCATACAATAATAAATTCTTCTTCATACTGTCAGTATTAAATTATAATACCTTAATAACAATATAAAGTGCTAATTGCTCACGCTCCTTCCCCGTTTTTTTCCAGATTGCTCTTAATTTTCTCTAACAAATAAAGACACCCCTGCATCTTGGGATTCCCGTAACATACATAAGCCTGCTCAAACAGCATATCTACCGTATCCTTCAAATTAGGGGTAAAAGCAGCCTTGTCTATCTGCATTGTTTGAGGAAGTGATTGAGCATCAAACCATTTTTTTAACTCATGAACCTCTTCCTCGGTATATGTTTTCTTTCCTTCTTTCATCATATTATATCTATTTTTTTTAAAACGGGTAACCTACTGCAAAGTGAAAAGCAAAATCACGGCTGAAGCGCGGCCGAATAACAGGATATCGCTTTTTGCCTGTTTCCACAGGATTTATGGCCTTCATACCACCATCAAAACGCAGAATCAAATAATCCAGATCAAAACGGATTCCCAAACCGTATGCTACAGCTATCTGTTTATAAAACTCGTTAAATTTGAACAAACCACCTTCCTGTCCGGAGTCATCACGAATAGTCCAGATATTACCGGCATCCACAAAAGCCGCTCCATTCAATTTCCAGAACAAATGAGTACGATATTCTATGTTCAAGTCCAATTTAATGTCACCGGCCTGATTGATAAAATCCATATTTCCATCCTCACTGCCTTTATAAACGCCAGGTCCCAACGAACGTACAGACCACCCGCGCACACTGTTCGCGCCACCGGAAAAATACCTCTTTTCAAAAGGAAGCATTTTGGAGTTGCCATACGGATAAGCAACCCCTGCTCCTATATGAAAGACAAATGAGTTACGCGGATCTATCATGAAATTCTTTGCAAAATCAAAATCCGCTTTTACATATTGAGCAAACGGAATATTCGCCAGCACATAATCTTCTCCATCTTTCGGATTAGGGTGAACCAATTTGGAAGCTGCATACAGTAAATTACCAGCCTCTTCAATATTGGCACGAATAGAATAGGAATTTTTAGTAGGTGTACGCATCACCACGTTTCCTGCACTGTTATAGGTAAAGCTGTACCCCGTACGCACCACAAGCTGATTTTCGTAACTGGCTTTCAGAAGAGAATTCTTCTGAGTCATATCATCTAAATACTCCTGAAAAGCCGATGACTTTCTAGGCATATATACATAATTGACATCTACCAAATCAAAACGGTGTTGCATACGTTTCCTGTCAGTCCATTTATAACTCCATGAAGCAGAAGCCAGTGTACGCGAGAACTCCGGACGAACTTGAGATGTGAATTTTAAGCCGACCTCTGAAGTCGCTCTAATTCTCTTTTTAAAATTCGATGAAAGAAAAGGGAACATGAACTGGGGGAAATTCAAGCTGCTTTCCACCCCATACTCCATGTAGTTATCGTTCACATAATCCTGTGAGGCCCCCCCCAGCCCTGTAATGGCCTCATAAGCACCACGCACTTTCATCATAAAGGTTTCGGAACCTTTGAACACATTGCGGTGCTGAAAAGAAACCGAAGCAGCCGCCCCCAAGTCACCAGCCGAATTGGTTCCTTCTACTTCAAACGCCATGGATTTATTTTTGTTCTTTGCCAAAAACACGTATGCATCCAGTTGCGTACTATCCTTTCCATTCACTTCATGAAAACGAATATTAGAGTATTTCAAGGCACGCAAACGACCCAAGTTGGAATAGGTGTTTTGCACATCCTGTTCACTATACAGTTCTCCCGGACGGATACGGTTAAAATCGACCAACACTTGCGGACGGAGAAAAGCCTTTCTTTTATAATACATATTATATTCCTTGTACCGCAAAGAGTCAAACTCCGCCAAAGTTTCTTCCTGCACCGACATTATTTCATCATCCGCCAGAAAATTCACCTCTCCCACCTTATATTGTCTATGCTTCTGCGGTAAATCTTCCTTTCTACGCTGATAAGGAAGCAATCTTAAAGTCAAATCCACCAGATAAGTATTTCTAGTCGTGTCTGCCTGATAGACCAAGAAATCCTTATTAAACTTATAATAGCCTTTATTTTGTAACAATTTAGTAATCCGCTGCCGCTCGGCATCCAATACATTCACATCAAACAGCATACCAGATGCCAGCAAGCTTTGGGCAGAATCCTGCCGCATATAGTCGCTGATAAGCAAATCATCTATATCATACGCCACATGACGTACAGTATAAGGATGTCCGGCATGAATATGGTAAGCCAATTTCAATTTGTCCTTCTTCGTTTTCTTGTCCAGGTGCACAGTAGCCCCCATATAACCCATATTGCGTACCGCTTTCTCGATCTCCTCCTGGGATTTCAAAGCAACAGATTCATCATAGATCACCGGAGCGTCGCCAATCTTCCTGAAAAAACGATTGATCCATTTGGTGGAGTCCACACCTGAAATGCAATAAGTCCGCATGGGTATCTTAACCAAATTGAACCATTTGGCATTAGGGTTCTGACGGATATATGAATTGAACTGTGACGGCTTCACTTCCTTCGTCTCGGATACAATCCTGACCTCATCCAATAAATATTTATTCTCAGGAATAAATTTACTGACCGAACACGAGGTGCATAGTGCTATCATAAGTGTGCATATATATGGGCGTGCGCTTTTCTTCATACAAATCCGTAACCTTCGCAAATTTATCTACAAAGATAGATATTAATTGAAAATATCTTCTTAGCTTTGCTCCAAATATTTGTTATTAAATAAAAATTATCATGCTGAGCAAAAACAAAATAAAATATATCCGCTCGTTGGAACTGAAAAAAAATCGTAAAGAAGAACAGGTTTTTGTAGCCGAAGGACATAAATTGGTCGGCGATTTATTAGGGTACTTCCCTTGCAAGTTATTGATTGCCACTTCCAATTGGCTGAAAGCAAACCACTCTGTCACGGCAAACGAAATAATTGAAGTAACACAGGAAGAGTTGTCACGCGCCAGTCTTCAAAAAACTCCCCAAGAGGTATTGGCTGTTTTTGTACAACCTTCTTATGATTTGAATCCGGAAGTTATTAAGAGTTCTCTATGTCTGGCATTGGACGACGTACAAGATCCTGGTAATCTAGGAACCATTATCCGCTTGGCAGACTGGTTTGGCATTGAGCATCTTTTCTGCTCAGTGGGGACAGCAGATGTGTATAATCCCAAAACCGTACAGGCAACCATGGGAGCATTGGCCAGAGTTAAAGTGCATTATTGTTCTTTGCCACAGCTTATTGGAGGGCTGACTGATACTCCCGTGTACGGCACTTTTTTAAATGGAAATATTATTTATGCAGAACCCCTATCGGCTCATGGACTGATTGTCATGGGAAATGAAGGAAAAGGAGTTAGTCCTGAAGTAGAGAGAATGATTAACAGAAAATTATATATCCCCAATTATCCTCAAGAACGGGAAACTTCCGAATCGTTGAATGTAGCAATTGCCACAGCTGTGGTTTGCTCGGAGTTCAGAAGACGTTTATTACCTTAAAATTCATCCAACATCTTTCTGTTCTGAATGAGAATGCCGCAAAGTGAAACGATGAAAAGCATCTATTATAAACGTACCAGTCTGCTTTCCATTGTAAACTCTTTTTTCTGCAAGTCAAAATCAGCTATATGCCATGCATATACAGGTGGTTCCGTTTCAGTTTCCTGCATGGCACGTTGCAGAAAATCAGCAAACTTTTCCCCGGAATAAATTTCCAGCTCATGCATAGGAGAAACAATAATCACTCCACCTATCCATTGTGTCGCACTAAGTTCCTCTTTCAAAGGGAAATATGCGCCCACTCTACCGTTGTCTTCCAACTCCACTACATATTTAGAATAACAGCCATCTGCCGAAACATAAAGATAATGACAAGCAAAACGTTTCATACCAAAAGAAAAAAAATATTTAATTTCTGCGCTTGATTCTCTGAGGACGATTTGATTGAGAATGATCTGTCGCGTTATTCTCCCTCATCTCACGCGGGTTCATACGCACAGGCACATCTTTCCTGATATCCACAGATTGAACCGAATCTGCTTTTTTCTCCATTGCCATAGAGTCTGTTCCAACACGCTGCTCCACAACCAAACTATCCTTTCCGGCAACTGTCATTGTATCTACCGGTTCATGATAACGGGTCAAAGTAATATCATTGATAATCAGTCCCGGCTTATTCGTTGACGAATCACGATCCATATAGTAAATAAATCCGTTCACACTCTTGATGGCAAAAGCAGAATCAGGCTTTATATACAAGGTCTGCACACCGGAACAAGTGATATCCTTCACACGTCCCACCACGGAATCATTGTCAAACAAGATATTGAATCCCATAGTGGCTCTCCGTTCCCCTTCCGAAAGGAATGTATAATCGGCCGACCACAGGAAAGCGTCCTTTGCTTTGAAATTACTATCAGCGGGAATCTCAAAAGTCACCTTATTTGCCAACGGAACATCTGTCAGCCAATAAAGTTTACGGTCATACCATACATTCACAGTATCTCCCGGCAGCGATACTGCCGGTTTGTTCTCACGCAATGCCAGCAACTCCTGCATGTGTTTTTTCTCGCCCCGGAAACGTTCCCCCACTTTTTTATACAAATTGGCAAGTTCCTCCGTGTGACGAGTGTACCACACCATGGACGAGTCGAATTCAGCCTCAGTAATATGATGCTTCTCGAAGACATAATTCTTATATGCCTCCTTTTGATAATTATCGGAATAACTCAGATTATTGCCTATGGAGATACTCAGATGATAATCATACAAGATATTCTCCATCCTGTCCGGCTGGATAATTTCTTCAGGCACCTGTTTGCCACACCCCACCATGAAAGCCGCACTAAGCAGCCATGTCCAAGTAATATTCCTGCGACGCATCATTTATTCTTTAAGTTCTTCTGCTGACGGGTGAACATTCTGGTTCAGATATTTACCGTAAAATAATAACAAAGCCACAATACCGCAACTGATGGCGGCATCAGCGAAATTAAATATCGGGCTGAAGAAAATGAAATGTTCCCCTCCTATTCCCGGTATCCATTCGGGCCAATTGGTTTCAATAATGGGAAAATAGAACATATCCACCACCTTACCATGCAGCCATTCCGAATATCCTTCACCTACCGGAACAAAAGAAGCGATGGTACTATGAGTACTTTCATTAAAAATAACGCCATAGAACACACTGTCTATAATATTGCCGATAGCCCCTGCCAGAATCAAGGAAATACAGACAATATAACCTGTCTTATAATTCTGTTTCACGATTTTTGCCAGATACCAGATAATCAATCCCACAGCTACAATACGAAAGGTAGTAAGGAACAGCTTTCCGAATATTTCCATTCCGAAAGCCATGCCGTTATTTTCTGTAAAATAGATATAGAACCAGTCCGTAATACGGATACTCTCGTGCCAATACATATTGGTTTTTACCAATATCTTTATTATCTGGTCAATAATCAGAACTCCAAAAACGATAAGAACAGAGAGCTGCCCCTTGGTGAGTAGTTTCTTCATTTATTTAATTAAAAATTAATTAGTGATTAGTGGTTAGTGATCAGTGATTAGCGGTTAACACTGTAACATGACAGTGAAACTCATCAATCGCTAATCATTAATCACTAACCACTAATCTTATTTCTTTCCTTCGTTCTTTGCCTCAATGCTCAGCGTCGCATGAGGAACCGCACGAAGTCTTTCCTTCGGGATCAACTTGCCGGTTTCACGGCAAATACCGTAAGTTTTGTTTTCTATACGTACCAGCGCAGCCTGCAATCCTTGGATAAACTTCAACTGACGTGCCGCCAAACGGGTTGTTTCTTCCTTTGAAAGCGTGTTTGCTCCTTCTTCCAATACTTTATAAGTAGGAGAAGTATCATCCGTATCATTTCCATCCTTGTTCATGATACTACTTTTCAAACGATCATAATCGCGTTGGGCCAATTCCAGTTTTTCCATGATTATGGCACGAAACTCTTCGAGTTCAGCATCCGAGTATCTTGTCTTTTCAGCCATATTACTTAGTTTTAAAAGGTTAATGTTATTCTTTCACAACATCTACAAATAATGAGAAGTCATCAAAGTTTAGTTCTGTACCGTTCTCGACTTCATCCACCAATTGGAGAGAGTTAGCAAGAACTTGGTTACAAATATAAGTATTATATTCATTTACCGCATCATCGGTTTGAGGATTTTTAGATAATGACACTTTTATTTTATCTGTTATTTCAAAACCACTACTCTTACGGATATTCTGTATACGGTTCACCAGTTCGCGGGCAACCCCTTCCCGGCGCAGCTCTTCGGTTACGGTAACTTCCAAGGCCACAGTCAGTTTGCCTTCATTGGCAACCAGCCATCCCGGAATATCCTCACTGAAGATCTCCACATCCGTTGTTTCGATGACCGCCTCCGCACCGTCAAGCACAAGGGTATATTTACCATTTTTTTCCAATTCGGCGATAGCTTCCTGCGACATTCCGGCTACGGCTGCGGCGACAGCTTTCATCTGTTTGCCAAATTTCGGACCGAGTTTTTTAAAGTCACATTTCACCTTTTTCACCAATACGCCAGCGGCTCCGTCAACAAACTTGATTTCTTTCACATTTACCTCATTCATGATCAAGTCTTTCACGGCTTCGATATGCATTTTCTGCTCTTCGTCCACTACCGGAACCATGATACACTGCAACGGCTGTCGTACTTTGATATTGACTTTGCGGCGCAATGCCAATACCATGGAAGTAACATCCTGAGCCATCTGCATACGCGCCTCCAGTTCTCCGTCTATCAATGCCTCATTGCATACCGGGAACTTGGCCAGGTGTACAGAAGCCACGGTGTCACGCTCTGTCACGGCAATCAAGTCCGTGTACAGACGGTCGGCATAGAACGGAGCGACAGGTGCCATCAGCTTGGCCACTGTTTCCAGGCAAGTGTACAATGTCTGATAAGCGGACAATTTATCCTGTGACATGGCATTGCCCCAGAAACGCTTACGGTTCAGGCGCACGTACCAGTTACTCAGATTGTCGTTTACAAAGTCTGTAATCAGACGTCCCGCCTTGGTCGGCTCGTAATCGTTGTAGCAAGCGTCCACGTTCTTCACCAACGAATTCAGAACAGACAGAATCCAACGGTCTATTTCCGGACGTTCATTTACCGGCACTTCCGCTTCCTGATAGGCGAAACCGTCCACATTGGCATAAAGTGCGAAGAACGAATACGTATTATATAAGGTACCGAAGAATTTACGACGAACCTCATCCACCCCGTCGGTATCAAATTTCAAGTTATCCCACGGAGAAGAGTTGGTAATCATGTACCAGCGCAAAGGATCGGAGCCATATTGTTCGATAGCACCGAACGGATCTACCGCATTGCCCAGACGTTTTGACATTTTGTTTCCGTTCTTGTCCAAAACCAAGCCGTTAGAGATCACGTTCTTGTAAGCCACACTGTCGAATACCATTGTAGCGATAGCATGTAACGTAAAGAACCAGCCACGGGTCTGGTCCACCCCTTCTGCAATGAAGTCCGCAGGATAATAAGTGCGGTTGTCCACAATTTCCTTATTTTCAAACGGATAGTGCAACTGTGCGTAAGGCATCGCACCGGAGTCGAACCACACATCAATCAAGTCCGCCTCACGTTTCATCGGTTTGCCGCTTTCAGACACCAAGATGATATCATCCACATACGGACGGTGAAGGTCTATCTTGTCATAGTTCTCCCCGTTATATTCGCCCGGAACAAACCCTTTTTCCTTATAAGGATTAACGGTCATAAATCCGGCAGCTATTGATTTTTCTATTTCATGATACAATTCCTCTACGGAACCGATACAAAGTTCCTCTCCTTCTTCACTGCGCCAGATAGGCAGCGGAGTCCCCCAATAACGGGAACGGCTCAAGTTCCAGTCATTCAAGTTTTCCAACCACTTGCCGAAACGGCCTGTTCCGGTAGATTCCGGCTTCCAGTTGATAGTCTTGTTCAGTTCCATCATGCGCTCTTTGACTGCGGTAGAACGGATGAACCAACTGTCCAGCGGATAGTAAAGCACCGGTTTGTCAGTACGCCAGCAGTGCGGATAATTGTGCACATGCTTTTCTATCTTGAACGCCTTGTTATCAGCTTTCATCTTCATACAGATATAGATATCAAGTGATTCGGCGGCAGCAGCAGCTTTTTCATCGTACTTGCCATCTACAGTAAACTGAGGATCATAGGCATTCTTCACCCACCGGCCCTGATATTCCTTATATTTCTCTACGTCCACGCATTCCTTTACAAACGTCTCGTCCAGTTCGTCCAACAGATAGAATTTACCAGTCAGGTCCACCATCGGACGGGTTTCACCCTTCTTGTTTATCATGAACAGAGAAGGAATGCCTGCCGCACGTGCCACGAAAGCATCGTCCGCACCGAATGTCGGAGCGATATGTACGATACCCGTACCGTCTTCGGTGGTTACATAGTCACCGGAGATAACGCGGAATGCCTGACCGGCCGCTTCCTGCCATTTTCCGTTTTCATCCACTGTCACCGGTTTCACCCAAGGAATAAGCTGTTCGTATTCCATGCCTACCAGATCCGGTCCTTTATATTCACCCACTACTTTGAACGGAATCAGTTTGTCGCCCGGTTTATAGTCTTCCAGGGCCAGTTCTTCCGCTTTCTTGTTAAAGTGAGTATAAAGCAAGGCTTTTGCCAATACTACGGTCATCTTTTCTCCGGTATATCCGTTATAAGTCTGCACGGCCACATAGTCTATTTTCGGCCCTACGCACAATGCCGTATTCGAAGGCAATGTCCACGGAGTAGTCGTCCACGCCAGGAAGTAGGGAGTTCCCCATTCCGCCATTTCGGGTTTCGGATTCTTCATCTTGAACTGTCCCACCACAGTGGTGTCTTTCACATCGCGATAACAGCCCGGCTGGTTCAGCTCGTGCGAGCTCAATCCTGTTCCGGCAGCCGGAGAGTAAGGCTGGATGGTGTAACCTTTATACAGCAGGCCTTTGTTATAAAGCTGCTTCAAAAGCCACCACAGCGTTTCAATATAGCGGTTATCATAAGTGATATAGGGATTCTCCAAGTCCACCCAGTACCCCATCTTATGAGTAAGGTCTGTCCACTCTTTGGTGAACTTCATCACGTCCTTACGGCAAGCAGCGTTATACTCGGCAACAGAGATGGTCTTTCCAATATCCTCCTTGGTGATATGCAGCGCCTTTTCCACACCCAGTTCCACAGGCAGTCCGTGAGTATCCCATCCGGCCTTGCGTTTTACCTGGAAACCCTTCATGGTTTTATAGCGGCAGAAAGTATCTTTAATGGTACGTGCCATCACGTGGTGAATACCCGGCATACCATTAGCCGAGGGAGGTCCTTCGTAAAACACGAAAGAAGGACATCCTTCACGTTCTGTCATACTCTTGGCGAAAACATCGTTTTCATCCCACTTTTTCAGCACATCCTTATTGACCTGTGATAGGTTGAGTTGCGAGTGTTCAGCAAATTTCTTACTCATAATTTTATATCGTTTTCTTGTATTCTCTAACTAAAAGGCAATACCTTCCAAAAATTAAGGTGCAAATTTACAAGAAAATTAGATAGATAGAAAGTTTTGATGCTTGTTTTTTTAATCAGATAACGGATCCTGTTTCAGAATAACTGCATAAGGCATGAAAAATGCCCCTGTTTTTATCAAAATCAATAGAAACAGGAACTCATTCTTATTTATTGTAATCTTTTCCGGTATGCCGAGGTATTCTCCCCCGTCATATTCTTAAAGAAGCGGCTGAAAGTGCCCACACTCTCAAAGCCCAGGATCACCGATATTTCCTTGATGCTGTGCGAAGTATGCAGCAGCAACCGTTTCGCCTCGGTCACCACCCGTTCTTGTATAATCTTCAACGGAGAAGGCATGCCGTATGCGGCAAATAAATTGGAGAGTGTCTTGGGAGAACGATGCAGCAAAGCCGCATACGCCTGCACCTGTTTTTTCTCCTTGAAATGATTGTCCACCAACACATAATAACGCTGGATGATATCAAAACCTTTTTCATTGACCGGAAAGCCGGACAACTGCTTACGGGCCAGCCGGGTACACAGAATGATGAAACGTTTCAGCAGCAGGCGGAGCATTTCTCCTTGCAGGCTGTCCCGCAGGATATACTCGGTAACCATCCGGTCCACTACCTCACGCAACAATTCGGAATCGGCTATCGGAAGCCGCAGATGCACTATACCGGAAGTTCCGCTGAACAGCACTCCGCTGCACGAAACCTCTTTCTCGTGCTTGTAAATACCATAAAAATTCTCGTTGAACAGAAGGGCAAGATACCTGCCGGATACATTCTTGAACTCCGTGCGGTGAAGATTGCTCACTGAGATGATTTCATCCTCCTCCATCTCTATTTCCACGTGATCTACTATCAATGTCAGTTTGCCTTCCTGGACCCATATAAACTTATACAGACTACCATTGTCATAGATGGCCCGGTCTGTGTGAAACGCTTCAGTCAGTATCATCGTTTCCTGCAAAGATGTATCGTATGCGTAATTCATCATGGCTAAACTGTTTTGTGCATTTCTTTCTGTTGGTTTATACAAAGATAGTGATTTTCACTCATATTAAACCACCCTATTTTTGTGTACTATAGAAACCACATATATATTTAACCAATTGATTTACAATATATAATAGATGTTACAATGTAGAGAGAGAGCAAAGTACCGGAAAGAAAAAAGGAATTTTTGCCATCATTTTAGGAAATCTAGCTATGATATAACCCTGCAGGGAGTTCGGCAACTATTAAAATAAGCGTATCTTTGTACTAAGAGATTTCCTTCTATAATCTAGACGAAAAGAACACTTGTTTCTTTTAACCTGAACTTTGGACTTTAATTTTCTCCCAATAAGGATTTCTCTCATAACAATGAATTCAGATTTTATCCCGCCGGGAGGCAAGATAAGATCATACAAAAAAATCTCCCAACAAAGAAGAGGGTGTCCGCCATCAGAGCGGGCACCCTCGATTATGTATAACCTACATTTCCGGGAAATGTTTATTTCGCTGTTCCCTCCATCGTGTTTGCAGGTTTCTCGATACCTTCACTGGTAGCACGTTCCTCCATACGCCGGATGCGTGTGTCAAGATCGGGGTGAGTAGAGAACAACTGATTCAGCTTGCTGCTTTTCTGTGCGCCTGCCTCCTCTTGCATTTTTTTCAATTTCTGGAACGACAACGCCATAGCCCAAGGATTCTTACCTGCTTTTTTCAGAAATTCATAACCGTAATCATCAGCGGCACGTTCTTGCTTTTGTGAATAGTTTGCATTGACCAGAGCCTCCCCCAGATCACCCAACTGAGATTCTGTCAGAGCAGCCGCTTTTCCGCCTTGCGATGAAATACCGTCTTTCAACGCCGATGTCAGCAATGCGGTACGGAAACCGTTCTTTGAGTCCTTGTGCGCCACGTGGCCCACCTCATGGCCTATCACTCCCAGCAACTCTTCATCGGTCATGATATCCATCAGTGAAGAGAACACACGCACACTGCCGTCGGCACAGGCAAATGCGTTCACATCAATCACATAATATACTTTGAAATTCAGCGGCATCCCTTCCACTTCGGTCAAGCCCTCTGTCAGTTTTTTCAAACGGATGGTATAAGGATCATCATCCGCACAAACCTGATTATGCTTATCCATCCAGTCAATGTACTCTTTTACATACTCTGTCATCTGCTCATCGGTCAAAGTCACCGCTTTTGCAGCCTTTACGGCTCCCCCAAGTGCCTTCTTCAAATTAAACTGGGCCATTGCAGGAGTCACCCCCGCCAAGCACAACAGCATGACGGCCACCTTCAATAATGTTCTTTTCATTTGTGTGTGTTTTAAATTAAACGCTTCATTTTATTTTTATAAAAACGGTGCAAAAGAACAAATTTTTATTCTATCTGCCAATCTTTACAAGAATATTTTTACGCCACCCGCTTCAAGCCCCTGCCGGAAAGTGAAAAGCCACCGCGAATTCCCTTCGCGATGGCCCTTACCCATTTTATATACACCTTTAAACAAAATGATACTCACGCCCTAATTCACTAACCCCTTGCGGGCATGAGCTGATCTTTCTTCCTTATTTATTTGCGCGGGCTTCTGCAATGTAAGCCAATGCTTCTTTACATTTTGCGGTTACATACGCCCAGTCTTCTGCGGCCACCTTGTCGCCTGGGAACAATTTAGAACCCATACCCACACAGAACACACCTGCCTTGATCCAAGAAGTCAGATTTTCCTGAGTCGGTTCCACACCACCGGTCACCATCAGTTTAGACCAAGGCATCGGAGCCAGCAAACCTTTAACCAATTTTGCTCCCAATACATCACCCGGGAATATTTTGCAAAGATCGCAACCTACTTCCTGAGCGAAACCTACCTCGGACACACTTCCGCATCCCGGTGTATAAGCCACCAAACGGCGGTTGCACACTTTAGCGATTTCAGGATTAAACAACGGGCCTACCACAAAGCAAGCACCCAATTGCAAGTAAAGAGCAGCAGTAGCAGGATCAACGATAGAACCTACTCCCATAGCCATTTCAGGACATTCCTTTGCCGCGTATTTCACTACTTCCGCAAACACCTCATGAGCAAAGTCACCACGGTTTGTAAATTCGAAAGCACGAACTCCGCCGTCATAACAAGCTTTCACTACTTTCTTTGCCACTTCTGCATCTTTATGGTAGAATACAGGAACCATGCCGGTTGAACCAATCTTGTTCAACACTGCTATTTTATCAAAACGAGCCATAATTTTATATTTTAGTTTAAATGAAAGACTGGAACGCGAATGACGCAAATGATACCTATCAAAACGTGTCAAAGATCTGCGTTATTCGCATTCCTCCAAAAACAATTTTAGCGTTGTACACGTCCGCTGGCATCGCCACCGGCCAATGCTTCCACTTCGTCTACAGATACCAAGTTGAAGTCACCGTTGATAGTATGCTTCAAAGCAGAAGCGGCAACAGCAAATTCAAGGGCGGCACCCTGATTCGGTTTGGTCAGCAGACCGTGAATAATACCTCCGGAGAATGAGTCGCCACCACCTACACGGTCAATAATCGGGTTGATGTCATAGCGTTTTGATTCATAAAATTCTTCTCCGTTGTAAATCATAGCCTTCCAGCCGTTGTGAGTAGCCGAGAATGATTCACGCAAGGTAGAAACCACATATTTAAAGCCGAATTCTTTTGCCATAGCCTTAAAGATTCCTTTGTAGCCTTCCGCATTGGTTTCACCGGCTTCCACATTCGCTTCCGGTTTGAAGCCCAGACAAAGTTCGGCATCTTCTTCGTTACCTATACATACATCTACATACTGCATCAACGGTTTCATGATAGACTGTGCTTTTTCTTTAGTCCACAATTTCTTGCGGAAGTTCAAGTCTACAGACACTGTAACACCATGACGCTTTGCAGCCTCACAAGCCAATTTGGTCAATTCGGCAGCCTTGTCAGAAATAGCCGGAGTGATACCCGACCAGTGGAACCAGTCAGCACCTTCCATGATAGCATCAAAGTCGAAATCGCAAGGATCGGCTTCAGCGATAGCTGAGTGGGCACGGTCATAAATTACTTTGCTAGGACGCATGGAAGCTCCTGTTTCCAGATAATAGATACCTACGCGGTCGCCACCACGACAGATGAAATCGGTCTTCACACCATATTTACGCAATGCATTCACAGCAGACTGTCCAATTTCGTGTTTCGGCAATTTAGTTACGAAATAAGCTTCGTGACCGTAGTTCGCGCAGCTCACCGCTACATTCGCTTCACCACCGCCATAAACAACATCAAATGAATCCGACTGTACAAAACGTGTGTTTCCCGGAGTTGACAATCTCAACATAATTTCACCTAAGGTTACTACTTTTCCCATAATTTCGTGATTTTAAATTGTTATATATTTATTCGTTTAACTTCCAATCCTATTAAAATACTGGTTTACACATCCATAGACGGATCACATCGCAACCTTGTACTCAACAGGGCACTCAAATAATTCATCCGTGTGCGTGCACAAAGGTACTATTTATTTTTTTAAAACCAAAAATTGTTATATATTTGTGTCGAAAAAAAATAAATTATCAGTGTGCACGAGCACAATATATATAATTAAGGTATGAATAAACTGCCCGAAAGAATCAGAATCAAGGATATCGCCCGCCTGGCAGACGTATCAGTCGGCACAGTGGACCGTGTATTGCATGGCCGCACAGGAGTATCCGAAGCCAGCCGGAAACGGGTGGAAGAAATATTGAAGCAACTGGATTACCAGCCCAATATGTATGCCAGCGCTTTGGCATCCAACAAAAAGTACCTGTTTGTCTGCCTGCTGCCACAGCACAAGGAAGGCGATTACTGGACCGATGTGGAACTGGGGATGAAAAGAGCCGTAGAGACCTTTTCGGATTTCCACATCACCCTGTCCGTGATGTACTATGACCAATATGAATATTCCTCCTTCATCAACGCCGGCGAGGAAATACTGAAGCAAGAGCCGGATGGCGTATTGCTCGCCCCCACTATTCCTGAGATGACGGCCAGATTCACCGACAAGTTACAAGAACGGGAAATACCTTATATATTTATAGACTCCAATGTGTCCAGTCTGAACCCGCTGGCATTCTTCGGGCAGAAATCCGATCAAAGCGGATACTTTGCCGCCCGCATGGCCATGATGCTGGGAGAATGTCCCAAAGAAATCGTTATCTTCAGACAAATCAACGAAGGGCGTCTGGGATCAAACCAGCAGGAAAACCGTGAAAAAGGATTCAGAAAATATATGCAGGAGCATTTTCCCGACTGCAAGATCGTGGAACTGAATCTCTATGCCAAACGTCCGGACGAGGACGAGGCGCTGATGAACCGCTTTTTCCAAGAGAACCCACAGATTACGTGCGGCATCACTTTCAACTCGAAAGTGTACATCATAGGCGAATATCTCATCGGGCACAACCTAAAAAATTTCAAACTGATTGGGTACGATTTATTACGTCGGAACGTCTCTTGTCTGAAAGAGGGCGCAGTGGATTTCCTGATCGCGCAGCAACCTACCGCACAAGGATACAGCGGCGTAGAGAGCCTGTGCAACCACCTGATTTTCAAGAAAGAGGTGAAGCAATGCAATTACATGCCCATCACCCTGCTTGCGGTGGAGAACGTGGATTTCTATCTGGACGCACATAAAAAATAAATCTGATAACTAAAAATAGAAATGGAAACAAAGTATTTGAAAATCAATCCGGCTGATAACGTAGTGGTGGCTATCTCGGATTTAAAAGCAGGCGAGACCATCACGGTAGACGGTCATGTCATCACGTTGAAAGAAGACGTGCCCGCCGGCCATAAGGTGACACTGAAAGATTTCGCCCAAGGCGAGAATATCATCAAATATGGTTACCCCATCGGCCATGCCGTGACTGCCGTGGAGCAAGGACGCTGGATCAATGAAACCCAGATAAAGACAAACCTTGCCGGACTGTTGGATTA
Organism: Phocaeicola sartorii JCM 17136 = DSM 21941; assembly: GCF_054653615.1. Lineage (NCBI taxonomy): Bacteria > Pseudomonadati > Bacteroidota > Bacteroidia > Bacteroidales > Bacteroidaceae > Phocaeicola > Phocaeicola sartorii. The sequence goes on along the minus strand of NZ_BAAIFW010000005.1, from coordinate 2,301,414 downwards.
CACCTACAATCCGGTCAGCGTAGACCTCAATATCCCGAAGAAAGACCTGACGTTCAAAGGATACCGCCGCAAGAACGGTGATGTAGGTATCCGTAACGAGGTATGGATTATTCCCACCGTGGGTTGTGTAAACGGTATCATCGGACAACTGGCCGAAGCGTTACGCCGCGAAACCAACTGCGAAGGTGTGGACGCTATCGTGGCATTCCCTCACAACTATGGCTGTTCACAGCTGGGCGATGACCACGAGAATACCAAGAAAATTCTCCGCGACATGATTCTGCATCCTAATGCAGGAGCCGTACTGATTGTCAGCCTGGGTTGCGAGAACAACCAGCCGGATGTTTTCCGCGAATTTCTGGGCGATTATGACACAGACCGCGTAAAGTTCATGGTAACTCAGAAAGTGGGGGATGAATTTGAAGAAGGTATGAAGATTCTGCGTGAACTGTACGCCAAAGCCAAGACCGATGTGCGCGAGGATGTTCCTTTGTCCGAACTGCGTGTAGGCTTGAAATGCGGCGGTTCGGATGGTTTCTCAGGTATCACCGCCAATCCGTTGCTGGGTATGTTCTCCGACTTCCTGATTGCACAGGGCGGTACTTCCGTACTGACGGAGGTTCCCGAAATGTTCGGTGCGGAAACTATCCTGATGAACCGTTGCCGCACCCAGGAACTGTTCGAGCAGACCGTACACCTGATTAATGACTTTAAGGAATACTTCCTGTCACACGGCGAGCCAGTGGGCGAAAATCCGTCACCGGGCAACAAGGCAGGTGGTATCTCCACTCTGGAAGACAAAGCGTTGGGATGTACCCAAAAATGCGGCAAAGCATACGTTGACGGAGTGATGGGCTATGGCGACCGTCTGAAAGTGAAAGGTTTGAACTTGCTTTCCGCACCGGGCAACGATTTGGTAGCTGCCACCGCCCTCGCCTCCTGCGGCTGTCACATGGTGCTCTTCACTACCGGCCGCGGTACTCCGTTCGGTACGTTTGTTCCTACCATGAAGATTTCCACCAACTCCACTCTGGCTAAAAACAAACCGGGATGGATTGACTTCAATGCCGGAGTCATCGTAGAAAACGAACCGATGGAAAAGACCTGCGAACGCTTTATAGACTATATCATCCGTGTTGCCAGCGGAGAACCGGTAAACAATGAAAAGAAGAATTATCGTGAAATCGCCATCTTCAAGACAGGCGTGACACTGTAATCCCATCTTATACCCCACTTTCCCAATACCCTTACAGCCCTGCCTTCCCTGTTACGAAGGTGGGGCTGTGACCTTTTTCTCCCATATATTGTTATAAAACAAGTCTTTTTGTAACTTTGCACCTCATTTTATAAAATACAAATTCATGAACGGTGAAAAATTAACTCCAATAACCAATAAACCCAGCCTGTGGGCACTCAGTCCACTACTGGTATTTCTATGCCTGTACCTGGTGACCTCTATCATTGTAAACGACTTCTACAAAGTCCCCATCACGGTTGCTTTCATGGCCTCCTCGGTCTATGCGGTATGCATCACCAAAGGCCTGAGCTTGAACGAGCGCATGCTACAATATTCCATCGGCGCTGCCAACAAGAACATCATGCTGATGATCTGGATTTTCATCCTGGCAGGCGCATTCGCCCAAAGTGCCAAAGATATCGGGGCCATTGACGCGACCGTCAATCTTACGCTTCTCCTGCTGCCGGACAATCTGCTGCTGGCAGGCATCTTCCTGGCCGCCTGTTTCATCTCGCTCTCCATCGGAACCTCGGTGGGAACCATCGTGGCACTAGCCCCCGTGGTAGCAGGTATCGCAGAGAAAACCGACATGAACCTGGCCTTCATGACAGCTATTGTGGTGGGAGGCGCCTTTTTCGGCGACAACCTTTCCTTCATCTCGGACACCACCATCGCCGCCACCCGTACCCAAGGATGCGCCATGCGTGACAAGTTCCGGGTAAACTTCATGATAGCCCTTCCGGCCGCCCTGGTGGTTTTCGGCTACTATATTTTCAGAGGGATGGACGTGATGACCACCCACGATATCCAGTCGGTGGAATGGGTCAAAGTCCTCCCCTATCTGGTTGTACTGGGAACCGCCATAGCAGGTATGAATGTAGCACTCGTACTGATACTGGGCATCGCCGCCACAGGAATGATCGGCCTGCTCACAGGGAGCATCAGCCTGTTCGACTGGCTCGGCTCCATGGGCACAGGAATCACCGGGATGGGCGAACTCATCATCATCACCCTGATGGCAGGCGGCATGCTGGAACTGATCCGCTTTAACGGCGGAGTGGACTATATCATCCTAAAACTGACCAAACACATCAGCAGCAAACGCGGAGCCGAGCTTTGCATCGCAGCTTTGGTGAGTATCGCCAATTTCTGTACAGCCAACAATACGATAGCCATCATCACAGTGGGACCGCTTGCCAACGATATTGCTACCCGCTACAAAGTGGACAAACGCAAGAGCGCCAGCATTCTGGATACGTTCTCGTGTGTCATCCAGGGAATTATCCCTTACGGAGCACAAATGCTGATTGCTGCCAAACTGGCCTCCCTGTCTCCTTTGAGCATCATCGAATACTTGTACTATCCGGCCGCCATCGGGGTGTTTGCCCTGCTGAGTATTCTCTTGAGATACCCCAGACGGTACTCGTGAAAACAAGCGGCAGACGGTTATACCCCACCACGCACAGACCGGCTGAATTCCTTTGCAATGTCCAGACGATGAAGGTGAAAGATTTATAATCTTACAGCTGTAAGATATAGCATCTTACACGTGAAAGATCCCTTTCTTCCGTGACCAACGGTAGATACTTAGGGTTCAAACAGCTTCCGGCAATCGATACGATGTGCATTTCTCCCCAGGTGGTCCGATTCCTCTTTCATCCAAATCCGGTATCGTGCGTGGTGTGTCCACCAGAATCCGGGCAGGGAAAAATTCATAGAGATAGCGTTTCCGTCGAGGTGCAAATCCCATATTTTTGAAGAGTTCAACAACAGCAACAACAGCAATTATTTCTTTTTCTTTGTTACTGTTGTTTTTCTTCTCTTCTCTATTCTTTTCTTCTCTTATAAAGTTTTGCTTAAAGCTTGCTTGCAAACGCCTTTCAACACATTCACTATCAGCACATTGCTTCGTATTTTTGGTTACATTTTCATCCTCACTTTTTTCAATCGTATTTTTTATGCATTTTACGCTATTTTCCGCATTGCTTTCCGTGTTGTTTTCCTTATTATTTGCATCGTCATTCGCTTCTTGATCCGCTGCCGCGAGGACAGCAGAAGTGATTACTTTCCCAGCTGTCTGCGCAGTCTTTTTCTTGCTGCTTCTTCCGCCTTTACTACCGGCGGCGGCACGTTGTTCCGAAAGTTTGTTCTGATAACCCATCACCTTGTCCAGATACAAGCATCGGAAATACCCGTCCTCCGTTATGACGAACAAGTTAAAGTCTTTAATAAGATGCCGCAGGTCTTCCACTGTAGCCCCCCATTTTTCAGCCAACAAATCCAGTTCGTTAAAATCGTGTTGATATTCCTCTTGCCTCCGCAGAAACAACATCATCTCAAAATACAGCCCTATCCCCATGCATTTCATGTCGGCACGCAACTTCATCATTCTGTAGTCTGACATCAAGCTGCAATGCAGCCGGATAAACTGTTCGGTATAATCCATTCTTTTTGTTTATTATATATTCCAAACAAAGTTACGAAAAAAAAGTGAAACACAGAAAGATATAGTGATAGAATTAAGTTACAACAGTGTCGGTTGAACTGTCGATTATTCGTAAAGTCATTACAATCCCCGCCGAAGCCAAATCCTGACACCGCTACGCTACTTGTTCGTAACCATGCCCGAAAATGCGACAAACGGGTACGGATGGCGAAACAAGATACTGCGACATAGTGAGCTACTGACAACTCACGCGAGAAATCCGGTTACGGAAAAAAGATTGCACCGTTCCTCACAGTTTTGCGTACCGACATCGGACCCTTTACTAACTAATTTTACCCCCCCCAAAAAAATAAGGACGATGAAGAGTGGAGGACAACCCAATAGTTACCCCATAGATCGATAAAAAACATCACTGATGAAAACCTTTATTCCCGATACCAAACGCTACAAAAAGGAATAAAATGCAGAATCTTTAAAAACTTGTTATTCGCTATTCTCAATAAAAAGCAGTACTTTTGTCCTCATTAATTAATTTTCAAATTGAATGATAGCAAAAAAAACAGTCATACAAGATATTAAGCTCGCCAACTTCCCCGAGGAAATTGACGAGCAAAACAACATTAAAGTGTACGGAGAGACCAGTTGGGAAAATCAATTGGCTGTACTCAGCCATTATCTGCATAACAACGACTGCATCGAAAGCAAAGAAAGTAAGCGGGAAGTGATATACGCCATCCGTGAGTTTTTAGAGCAGAAAAAAGAGAGTAAGGAAGAAGAAATAACGGATGAATATGTGACCAAAGTCGCAGAAGATCCTACCGCATACGGTCTGTTCTCGGATTTCTTCAACGTACCATTTCCCGACCCTAAAAAACCAAAATTCACTTTCATCGACCTATTTGCCGGAATGGGAGGTTTCCGCCTAGCCATGCAGGCGCAAGGTGGCAAGTGTGTATTCTCGTCGGAATGGAACAAATATGCCCAAAAGACTTACTTGGCAAACTTTGGAGAAATGCCTTTTGGCGACATTACGAAAGAAATAACCAAGAGCTATATTCCTCGGAATTTTGATGTGCTATGTGCCGGTTTTCCGTGTCAACCATTTTCTATTGCCGGAGTTTCGAAGAAAAAAAGTCTCGGACGGGAAACGGGATTCAAGGATAAAACGCAAGGTACGTTGTTTTTTGATGTGGCAGACATCATCAGTCGTCACCGTCCCAAAGCATTCTTTTTGGAGAATGTGAAAAACCTGATGTCGCATGACAAAGGCAACACGTTCAAAATAATCAAAGGCACATTAGAGGAATTGCGTTATTCACTCCACTACCTTGTCATGGACGGACAAACCTATGTGCCACAACATCGGGAACGTATCATGATAGTAGGTTTTGACCAAGATGTCTTTCATGGAAAAGAGCAATTCGCCTTTCCCGAGCAGAAACAATCAACCCAGAGCATCAAAGAAATACTAGACCCTGATATTGACGAAAAATACACGTTGAGTGATAAACTTTGGAGCTATCTGCAAAACTATGCAGAAAAGCATCGCGCCAAAGGAAATGGATTTGGTTTCGGAATGGTGGATCTGAATGGTATTTCCCGTACGTTAAGTGCCCGTTACTATAAGGATGGTTCCGAAATCCTTATTCCACAAACAGGAGGAAAGAATCCTCGTAGATTGTCTCCTCGCGAATGTGCCCGACTAATGGGATACCCCGATGAATATCGCCTTAACCAAGTCTCTGATGTACAAGCTTACAGACAATGCGGGAATTCAGTTGTAGTGCCTCTTATTACAGCCGTTTCAGAACAATTAGTAAAAACCATGTTAAATAATTGATTGCTATGAGTGAAATTCTAAATAGTGCTATAGTCAAAGTGCAAAATGCAAAATATGCATTTTGCCGTTTCATTACAGCCAATGATACCGGGAAGAACGGTTCACATCAGGCAGGTTTCTATATACCCAAATGCGCAGCGGCACTTTTGTTCGACACTCCGGGAGTGAAAGGTGAAAACAAAGACAAGATGGTAAAGGTCAAATGGCAAGATGATTTTACAACCGACAGCCGTTTTATCTATTATGGGCAAGGAACACGTAATGAATACCGAATAACCCGTTTTGGGAAAGGCTTTCCTTTTTTTGAGGAAGACAATGTAGGCGATTTGCTCATTATTGCCCAACAGAGCGAGGATTATTATTATGGTTTCGTCTTGCAGACAGATCAGGACATTGACGATTTCTTTGCCTATTTCAACCTTTCTCCAGAGAAAACAAATCAATTGATTGATGTTACACAAGCAAGTACACCGGAAAAGCAATTGGAAATCGGCATCCAAGAGCTTGTTGCCTTATACGCCGATTTTCCGGAAACCCGGCAAATGGCTCAATTCGCCAGAGACATATATAACAAAGCTCATCATATCACGGACGTTCATATTTGCAAGTCTCCCGATGAACAATTATTAAAATGGATTGATACGGAGTACAGTCTATTCCGCAGTTTCGAGGAGAAAGTTTATGCACCTATTTACAGTGTGCCTTTTTCTAACTGTCAAGAATTAGTCAAATTTTCAAACATCATTCTCAACCGTCGCAAATCCCGCGCAGGCAAATCCTTGGAGCATCACCTTGCAACGATATTCACGGCGGCGCAATTGGAATACGAAGAACAAGCCGTGACGGAAGACAATAAAAAGCCCGATTTCCTGTTTCCCAACGGGAAAGCTTACCATAACATGCTGTTTCCTGCTAACAAACTGGTATTTCTTGGAGCAAAAACAACCTGCAAAGACCGTTGGCGACAAGTCCTGAACGAGGCAGACCGCATCGAAACCAAATACTTGTTTACCCTGCAACAAGGCATTTCCAAGAATCAGCTTCGGGAAATGAAACACGAACACCTTAAACTTGTTGTCCCTGCCTCTTACCGGACATCATTTGACAAAGAGTTCCAACCTGAAATTGAGACATTGGCTTCATTCATCAAAATGGTTAAATTAAAACAAAACAATAATCCCATCTATTCAGTATAAATCACCTCTTCCCATATTCCGCTTCGCCCTCGGCCACCATGCCGGGGGCTTCTTTGTCTTCCGGTATTTCATAAAGCATGGAAGGTCATGGCCTGAATCGTTCCAAATACGTATGGTTGATGTAATATTCTATCTCCAGCAACGTCTGCTGCCTCACCGCAGATTTCAACCGACACTCCCACACGGTTCTCTTGGAATAATCTGTTCCTTTCATATCGCCGTCGTTTTTAGATTGTCAGTTTCAGTATCTTTCTCCAATAGGTCGGCTCCACCTCGCTTAGAAGGAAATCTATGAAGTTCCTTCGTGTGTCCTTGTTCAGCCGGGTAGCAACAATCATTCTTCCCGCTTCCGGCAAAAGGGGACAACGAAAAAAAGAAATATCATTTGGTAGCCCGTAAAAGCACCTTTGGGCATAGGCACAGGCACAAAAGAAAGGGACATTGCGTCATCAGTCTAAACATCGTTTAGGCGCGTGAGGCTGTGCCTTTTTCTCCGGCCAAGAAGATTTATGAATATTTATTTTGAAAATATACATAAAAGGATTACCTTTGCACCGCAAATGAATCAATGATATGAACCAATTACAGACTACATACAGCATGCATTGCCTTACATGGGGAAATAGAACCCTGTGTAATCACTTCATTGTGCATGTACATTGGTTCAGCGGATTCGTTTAGATTCCATTCCCACTCACACGTGATTTTATCACCAGGCTTTCATCCTGCTCACACATGTGCCCGGATGAAAATATGGCATGATGGTTCTCATTCGATGAGACCGTCTGGTTGGATATGTTTTACTTAAAAAAAATGATTGCTATGTTTACTATTATATCTATTATGTTTGTTGGTATCGGTATAGGATATGTGTTGCGTAACTTGCAGTTTTTACAGAAAATAGAAAAGAGCACCTCGCTCACTATCTTCCTGCTACTGTTTGTTTTGGGCATCTCTATTGGATCCAACAGCTTAATCATTAACAATTTAGGCAGATTCGGATGGCAGGCGGCTATATTGGCTACATTAAGCATTCTGGGCAGTATGCTAGCTTCCTTCCTGGTATTTCATCTGTTTTTTAAGAAAGGAGGCAGACCATGAAAGGTAGTTTGATTGTTGTAGCATTTTTTTGTGCAGGATGTATGATTGGAGCTGCCAATAATTTCCAGTATGACATGCACTCTGTTTCCATGTATGTGCTTTATGCGCTGATGCTGCAAGTAGGAATCAGCATAGGCAGCAATAAGAAATTAAAGGAACTGATAAAAAGCTTACGGCCGAAAATGCTTCTGGTGCCGATGGCCACCATTGCGGGAACTTTACTTTTCTCGGCACTGGCCAGTCTGCTATTAACCCAATGGAGTGTATTCGACTGTATGGCGGTGGGCAGCGGCTTTGCCTATTATTCGCTATCCTCCATTCTGATCACACAGTTCAAGGAACCGTCTATCGGATTACAACTGGCCACCGAACTGGGGACCATTGCATTGCTGGCCAATATTTTCCGGGAGATGATGGCATTGCTCGGCGCTCCGCTCATACGGAAATATTTCGGACAGCTGGCTCCTATCTCGGCTGCCGGAGTGAATTCGATGGATGTATTGCTGCCATCCATCACACGCTATTCGGGAAAAGACATGATTCCCATAGCCATCTTCCACGGAATACTGATTGATATGAGTGTTCCTGTTTTCGTATCCTTCTTCTGTAATTTATAAAAAAGAGAAGCCCGCTTGATTGGTTCAGCGGGCTTCTTTTTCTATATATGACTATGGGCAGGAATTATTTCGCAACCTTTTCCAGTTTCTTCATGATAGAGAAAATGAATAATGCAGAAAGCAAGCAGCACACAATCAATACACTCCATACCATCCACAACTGCATATCACCCCACAAATAACCGATGATAGCTACCAGATAGTTACCAATAGCAGTAGCCACGAACCAAAGTCCCATCATAGCACCTTTATACTTGGGAGGAGCTACCTTGGAAACGAATGAGATACCCATTGGTGACAGGAACAATTCGGCAAAAGTCAATACCAGATAAGTCGAGATCAGCCAATTGGGTGAAACCAACGCGCTCTCGGCAATACCATTGGCTTCTACTTCGGCAGGAGTAGGCAGACCGAATGAGCCGAATGCCAGCAACATGAAACCTACTGCGGCAATCACCATACCGATACCGATTTTACGCGGAGCCGATGGTTCTTTTCCTTTCTTTGCCAATGAACCGAACACGGCCAATGATACCGGAGTCAGAGCGACAACGAAGAAGGGGTTAAACTGCTGGAAAATCTGAGGAAGGATAGGCAATGTAGGGTCCATAGTACCATAATTGATTCCTAAGACCACAAGAGCCAGCGTAGCGATTACGCCTGAAATCAATTTACCCTTGCCTGTCTTGGACTGGAACAGTGAGAAACCTGCATAAACGGTTACAATAAGAAGAGCCAGATTCCATACGCTGAAGCCAAGACGGTCCATGCCGGTCACCTCATGTGCCGTGTAGTCACGGGCGAAGAAGGTCATGGTAAGACCGTTCTGATGGAATGCCATCCAGAAGAAAATAACCACTGCGAATACCAGCAACAAAGCGACGATGCGTTCTTTGGTCTGTGCGGGAGTCAGCTCTTCTTCGTGTACATTGGCCGGTTTAGCCTGCTTGGAGTTATAATCGGCATGCTTGAATGTAGGACGGAAAATAATATAAATAGCCATGGAGGCAATCAATGAGATACATGCCACACCAAAACCATAGTTATAGGCTTCTGACAATTTTTCAATGTAAGTAGTACAGAAATCAGCCATGCTTCCTGTGAAATTCTGTGCGGTCTGCATGGCAGTCAGTGTGGCCTCGCCTTCGGCGGTAATCGTACCGTCCAGGAACTGGTGTGCCAGAGAAGGTATCTGGGGCACATAGCTGAAGCCTGCTTTGCCCAGCACATAGTTGGTCATGGCAGTAGCGGCAGTCGGAGCGAACAGGGCGCCGATGTTGATCGCCATATAGAACAAGCTGAAAGCAGTGTCGCGTTTCGCGCTATACTCGGGAGCATCGTACAGGTTACCTACCATTACTTGCAGATTTCCCTTGAAAAGTCCGGTTCCCAAAGCAATCAGGGCAAGAGCGCCGAACATGGAATACAATCCGATATTGGTTGCCATCGGGATAGCCAGCAGCACATAACCGGCAAACATGATAATGATACCAGTGGTAACCATCTTGCCATAACCGAATTTATCGGCCAGGATACCTCCGATAAGCGGCATGAAATACACTCCTGCCAGGAAACTGGCAAAGATCGTTGACGTTGTGGCGGCTGTAAAGCCGAATTTCGCTTGCAGGAAGAGAGTGAAAATAGCAAGCATGGTGTAATAACCAAAGCGTTCGCCGGTATTGGCGAGAGCTAATGCGTATAAGCCTTTCGGCTGTCCTTCAAACATAATTGATAAAGATTTAATTAATAGTTAGTATTCTTTTTTTGCAAAGATATAACTTTTAGTCTATCTGAAAAAAAAAGAGCCACAAATGTGACTCTTTTTGGCCTATTTATTCGGTGAAAAGGGAACAAATCTCTGCTTTCGTTTCTTTTATCAGGTCATCGGCCGCTATTTTTATCTGTAATCCGCGGATACCGGCACTGATATAAATGTAGGGAAATGCGGTGCAAGTCTCGTGTATGTAGGTGGGGAAATGCTTTTTCATGCCGATGGGGGAACATCCTCCCCGGATATATCCTGTCAGGGGAAGCAGCTCTTTCATGGGAATCAAGTCGCATTTCTTGTTACCTGAGACTTTGGCCGCCATTTTTAAATCCACCTCGTGCTCGCCGGGTATGACACAGACAAAATACCCTGATTTGTCTCCATGAAGCACCAAGGTCTTGAAGACTTGTTCTATGTTCTCACCCAGACTGGCGGCTACGTGGATGGCGCTGAGGTCGTTCTCGTCTACTTCGTATGGAATAAGCTCGTAGGCTATCCTGGCTTTATCAAGCAGACGGGCTACGTTGGTTTTAGCTATTTTTTCTTTCATTGCTGGTATGCCGGTTAATTTTCCAATTCTTCTTTTATAAACTTCGGGGTATATCCTTTCTTGCTTCCGGCCACTTCTTCGGGAGTTCCGGCAGCAAGCACCTGTCCTCCGCCCCGTCCGCCTTCGGGACCCATATCGATGATGTAATCCGCCAGTTTGATCACGTCCAGGTTATGTTCGATAACCAGAACGGTATTGCCTTTCTCCACCAGCTTGTTCAGCACATTCATCAGCACACGGATATCTTCGAAATGAAGTCCGGTAGTGGGTTCATCCAGAATATACATCGTTTTTCCGGTATCACGTTTGGACAGTTCCGTAGCCAGTTTCACACGCTGGCTCTCTCCGCCCGACAAAGTGGTGGAGGGCTGTCCCAGTTTAATGTATCCCAATCCCACCTCTTGCAGCACTTTGATCTTATTCAGAATCTGAGGCACATTCTCAAAGAACTCTACGGCACGATTGATGGTCATGTCCAGTACATCGGCTATGGATTTACCCTTATAGCGCACTTCCAGCGTCTCGCGGTTGTATCGTTTGCCATGACAAACCTCGCAAGGCACCAGCACATCGGGCAGGAAATTCATTTCGATGGTCTTGTATCCGTTACCGCCGCAAGCCTCGCAGCGTCCTCCGGTTACATTGAACGAGAAACGCCCCGGCTTATAGCCACGGATCTTCGCTTCGGGCAGACCGACAAACAGATTCCGGATATCCGAGAATACTCCTGTATAGGTGGCCGGATTGGAACGCGGTGTCCTGCCCAACGGCGACTGGTCCACATTCACCACCTTATCTATATACTCCAGTCCCTCCACACTGTCGTAAGGCAGAGGTTCCTGCAAAGAACGGTAGAAATGCTGTGACAGGATGGGCTGCAAGGTATCGTTGATCAGTGTAGACTTGCCACTGCCGGACACTCCTGTGACGCAAATGAGTTTTCCCAAAGGAAATTCCACATCCACATTCTTCAGGTTGTTTCCCTTCGCCCCTCTCAGCCACAAGGATTTCCCGTTGCCGGGGCGGCGTTCGGCCGGTATCTCTATCTTCATCTGTCCGTTCAAGTATTTAGAGGTAAGTGTTTCTGTCTGAAGCATTTGTTTCGGAGTCCCCTGAAACACCACCTCGCCTCCCAGACGGCCGGCTTTCGGTCCCATATCAACCACATAGTCCGCTGCCAGCATCATATCCTTGTCATGTTCCACCACGATGACAGAGTTACCTGTGTCACGCAACTTCTTCAAGGAGTTGATCAGGCGGAGGTTGTCCCGTTGATGCAATCCGATACTCGGTTCATCCAGAATATAAAGCACGTTCACCAGCTGGGAACCGATTTGGGTTGCCAGACGGATACGCTGGCTCTCGCCTCCCGAAAGGGAGACCGAGGTACGGTTCAGCGAAAGATAATCCAGCCCCACATCCAACAGGAACTTCAGACGGGTACGGATCTCCTTCAAAATCTCGGCGGCAATCATGCGCTGCTTGTCTTCCAGAAAAGGATCGAGCTGCTGCAACCAGTCATACAGTTCGTTGATGTCCATGCTTGCCAGTTCATAGATGTTCTTGTCGTGAATGCGGAAATGCAACGCTTCCTTGTTCAGGCGCGCGCCCTTGCATTCGGGGCAGACATCGGTCTTGGCAAACTGTTCCGCCCACTTCTGGGCAGTGGCCGACGCATCCTTCTCCTGCATCATCTGAATGTACTTCACAATCCCCTCGTAGGTCACAAAGTAGTCGGAAGACGTATGAATCAGACTGCTCTTTATCTTGATACGCTCATCCGAGCCATAGAGTATTTCGTCTATCGCATCCTCCGGCATATCCTTGACCGGCGTCTTGATCGTAAAATCATATTTCTCAAGCAACGCCTCTATCTGCCAGAAGATCATGGCATTTTTATATTTACCCAAAGGCGCGATGGCTCCTTCGTAAATGGAAAGCCCCCTGTCGGGAATCACTTTGTCCACATCAATCAGGTTCACATACCCCAGCCCCTTACAACGGGGGCAAGCTCCCTGCGGAGAGTTGAACGAGAAATTATGAGGGGCGGGTTCTTTATAAGACAGTCCGGTGACGGGACACATCAACCGCTTGCTGTAATGGCGCACCTCCCGGGTATCGGCATCATAAATCATAATCAGCCCCTCACCCTGCTGCATGGCGGTGGCAACACTCTGTTTCAGTCGTTTGTCGTCCTTTTCCGATACAACCAGCTTGTCTATCACGACTTCGATATCGTGGTTCTTGTAACGGTCCAGCTTCATGCCGTGTACAATCTCGCGCACCTCGCCGTCCACACGGACATACAGATAGCCTTTCTTGCGCACTTGCTCGAAAAGTTCTTTGTAATGCCCCTTGCGGGTACGTACCAACGGGGCAAGCATAAATATCTTCTTACCTTGATAATCCCGGTGAATCAGGCCGATGATCTGTTCCTCGGTGTATTTCACCATCTTCTCTCCCGAAAGATAAGAATAAGCAACTCCTGCACGGGCATAAAGCAAACGGAGATAATCGTATATCTCTGTCGTGGTTCCCACAGTAGAGCGGGGATTCTTGTTGGTCGTTTTCTGTTCGATGGAGATTACCGGACTGAGCCCTGTAATCTTGTCCACGTCCGGACGCTCCAACCCTCCCAGGAAATTACGGGCGTATGCGGAAAAGGTCTCAATGTACCTCCGCTGCCCTTCGGCGAAGATGGTATCGAACGCCAAGGACGATTTACCGCTTCCGCTCAATCCGGTTATCACCGTCAGGCTGTTTCGTGGAATTTCAACATCTATATCTTTCAAGTTATGTACACGGGCACCGTATACATTAATCAGTTCTTTTTCTTCACTCATAATCTTCTTACTCTGCGTAATCTCTGCAAAATTAATGCTTCCCGATGAAATATTTAATTAAAAAGCCTAATAATATTTTCTATTCTTTCTATATAATGTGAATAAAACAGTTTTTTTTGTACTTTTGCCACTCAGTTTAATCAACACACAGCAAATGAAATTTATTCGAACATTATATCTTATCGCAGCCTTGTCTGCCAGCAGCACCGGAATGATGGCCCAAACGCAGTCCTCCGGCTATTTCCTGCACACCATCACCAAAGGACAAAGTCTTTATTCCATAGCCAGCATGTATAATGTGACTACCGGCGATATCGTCAAGATGAACCCCGGCAGCGACCTGAAGATCAAGGCCGGCGAGACCTTGAAAATTCCACAAAAGAACAGCGGGGCGGCACAACAGGTATTCCATACCATCCAGGCGGGTGAGACCTTGTACAAACTGACGCAACGCTACGGAGTAACCGCACAACGCATCTGCCAGGCAAATCCCGGACTGAGCGCGGAGAATTTCCGTATAGGCCAAGTCATTGTGATCCCCGCCAAAGCTACGGACAGCGAGGAGGTCATCATGAACGAAGTGAAAGCCGGACAGACCCCTCCGGCGGTTGCCACCGCTTCCACCCCACTGAAGCCGAATTGCAGGGATATGCACAAAGTGGCACGGAAGGAAACCATCTTCAGCATCAGCCGCCTGTATGGCATTACAGAAGCCGAACTGATTGCCGCCAACCCCGAGTTGCGCACCGAGAAACTGAAAAAGGGCAAGTTCCTATGCATCCCGTACGCCAAGGATACAACGGCTGAAACACCTGCAGGCAATACGCCAGCCGTGATCCCCACGGACGACCAACTGTTCAATGAAAGTAAGAAAGAGACACGCAAGATATCTACCATCAAAGCTGCCGTAATGCTGCCATTCATGGCAGACGGCAAGGGTAACCGCGATGAACAGACCCGCATGGTGGAATACTATGAAGGTTTCCTGATGGCGGTAAACAGTTTGAAAGAAAAAGGAGCCTCCATCGACCTGTACGCATACGATACTCACAACAACACTTCTTCCATCAAAACCATTTTGGACAGAAGCGAGCTGAAGAGCATGGATATCATCTTCGGCCCGGCCCACCCCGACCAGGTGAAACCGGTTGCGGAATTCGCCAGAAAGAACAATATACGGCTGGTAGTGCCCTTTACTTCCAAAGGGAGTGAGGTTTTCAACAATCCCGCCATCTATCAGATAAATACGCCCCAGTCTTATCTATACTCGGAAGTTTACGAACATTTCACCCGCAAGTTCACAACCGCCAATGTCATCTTCCTGGACGCGGAGGACGGCGACAAAGACAAAGCGGATTTTATAAAAGGACTGAAAGAGGAGCTAAAGAGCAAGCACATTCCTTTTACCGGACTAAAAGGAGAGAATATTACTCCGGAGTCACTGAAAGGCGTGATGAACCCGACGATGGACAATGTATTCATCCCGACCTCAGGCACCAACGTGGCATTGATAAAGTTGTTGCCACAACTGATTGTGACCTCCCGTGACAACCCCGACTACCGTATGCAGTTGTTCGGCTATCCGGAATGGCAGACCTACACCCATGACCATTTGGCCAGTTTCTATGAGCTGGACACCTATTTCTATTCTTCATTCTACACGAACAATCTGTTTCCGGAAGCCGTACAGTTTTCATCGGCCTACCGCAAATGGTACAGCAAGGACATGCTCAACTCATTCCCTAAATATGGTATGCTGGGATTCGATACAGGATATTTCTTCCTGAAGGGCCTGTCACAGTACGGCAACAAGCTGGAGGACAAACTGGACAAGGTAGCCGTCACCCCTATCCAGACCGGATTCAAATTTGAACGGGTAAACAACTGGGGTGGATTTATCAATCGCAAAGTGTTCTTCGTTCACTTTACCAAGGACTTTGAACTGATTAAACTTGATTTTGAATAATGAAAAAGTATAAAAACTTCGGACTGCTTGTACTGGCGCTGTTCTTTGCGTTGCCGGCGGCTGCACAGTTGGGTGAAGAACGTCATAATTTCGCTGTCGGCATCAATGGCGGTCTGAACATGAGCACCGTCAGCTTCAACCCGAAAATAAAGCTGAACACGCTGAACACGATGTCCGCGGGTGTCACCATGAGATACATGTCCGAAAAATATTTCAAGATGATGTGTGGCGTACAAATGGAAATAAACTATTCGCAACGCGGATGGGACGAAAAGATAGAAGATGAATCCGGCAATTCTTACAGCCGCACCATGAATTATCTGGAAATCCCTTTCATGGCGCATCTGGCATTCGGCAAGGATGCATTGAACCGCGGAGTGAAGGTGTTTTTCAATGCAGGACCGCAAATCGGCTTTTTCCTGGGTGACAACGAAAAGATAAACTGGACTACCTCCACAACAAGACCGGAACACGGCAAAGAGGTAGAAAACAAATTTGATTACGGCATCACAGCCGGAGCCGGTCTGGAAGTCAGCACCGGTATCGGACATTTCTTGCTGGAAGGACGCTACTACATGGGACTGAGCGACTTTTACAAGAACTCGAAAAGAGATTATTTCGAGCGCTCAGCCCACTCGTTCATCGGAATACGGCTGAGTTACCTGATAGATATCACTAAATAAAAAAAGATTTTATTCCGCGATACCCGCGCTCCGATCTTATAATACGACAAAAGCCTGCAAGGCATATCTTGCAGGCTTTTTCAATCGTATAATATAAAAATTAATTTCCTCAGCTTTATCTCAACCGGTCATACGCCTTGACCAATACCTCGTCTTTACCAATGGCACGAATGGCAAGCCAGTTCAAAATGATGGCAACCAACGGCAGACATGCTGTCCATGAAAGAGAAAATGTCATCGACTCTTCTTTCAGCATAAAAATGAAGGTGGCCAATGTGGCATAATACCCGATCAGCAAGATAGTGCTGAAAATAGTCAGGCGGATTTGCAACATACGTTTCTTGAACATGAAGATGGCTCCGAAAGCAAGAACCGCAACAACCAGCAAGATTGCGAACAAGGCCCATGGAGCGTAATCCTTGGTACCGTCCGCCATCGTAAGACACAGATTTGTTAAAGCGGAAACACTATAATCACTTCCTATGTACGAACCTACGGGACTACACAGGCAAATAATAATCAAGATAGTGACAACAAGTAAATAAACAGATTGAATGCGTTGTATCATAGTCGCTTTTATTTTTATTTTAAATCATACAATCCCTGTCATTCCGAACGCAGTGAAGAACCTGAAAACACAAAGTGAATGGTTATCAGATTCTTCACTGCGTTCAGAATGACAGAGCTATTTATAAAGGAGGAGGTGTCAAAACTCACCACAGATTACTCAGACTAATGCCGCTTCCGCACAAGGAACAACGTGTTTTCCTACAGAAGTCGATCTGTGTAATCTGTGGTGAAAAGACCTTCGTCACAGTCCCGGATGAAAAATTACTGTAATTTTTCTTTTTCTTTAGCAGGATTACGGAAATAAACCTTGCCTTCTTCGTATTCCTGAGCAGCGATCAATGTCGGCTTCGGAAGCTTTTCATAATAACGTGAGATTTCGATCTGCTCTCTATTTTCAAAGACTTCTTCCAGATTATCGTTGTATGAGGCAAATTCCTGCAATTTCTTTGAAAGATCGTTCTTCATCTCAACACTAATCTGGTTGGCACGTTTGCCAATGATAGCAACAGTTTCATAAATGTTACCTGTGTCCGCACATAAATCCATCATGTCACGGGTAACAGTATTACTTGGAGCGTTTGTCTTTTTGTAATCCATAATTTCTTATTTAGTTTTATTCATTAAATTCTTTTACGTACTTATGGGCATCCTTGTAGATGTTGTCCACCTCCTTCGTATATTTGCTGTCGGGGAATTCGTTCTTGAAAGAATAGTATTCATCTATCGTCTCACGCATACGCTCTTCTTTCTTTTCTTCCACACTCGCCTTCGCCATGTCATGCTTGGCACGCAGTACAAGGATGGAAAGATCCTCGCGCATCTTGGTATAAGGATAGTCTTTCAGTGCATTCTGAGCCGTAACAATACAGGACAGATAGTTGTTGCCGGTAGTGCTGTAGGTGCTGTTTCCGGTATAAGAGCCCAGATCATAATACAGTTTCGCGGCCAGGTAGTCTTTCATCACCAGCTTGTCCTGCAAATCAAAAATCATTTGCTGCGCATCCTGCCGGCGGCTGCTGGTAGGGAAATATTCCATAAACATCTGCAGCTCCTGAATAGCCTTATAGGTACTCGACTGGTCCAAACGAGGTTCCGGAGTGTCCAGGAACAACGCTCTTCCCGAGAAATATCTGGCCTGTTCCGTATAGACGCCCCGCGGATAAGTGTTATAATAGGTGGTGAAATAATGTGAGGCGGTGATGAAGTCACCTTGGTTATAGTAGGTCATGCCCAACATATAAAGTGACTCCTCAGCCTTGTCCGTTCCCTTCATGATAGTAATCAACTCCTCCAGGATGGTGGCCGCCTTGGTGTTCTGCCCTTTGCCAAAGTAACTTTTGGCCGCTTCGTACTTATATTCGTAGTCCGTGCTTTTTAAAACTTTGTTATACTCTCCGCATGACGTCAAAGCCGTACCGGAGACAAGAGCTATAATGATATATTTTTTCATCTTATTCAAATAATTGCGCAAATTTACGCCTTTCCACCGAATAATGCAATATTTCCATGTTTTTAAATGCTAAAAAGTACTCAAGAGGCTATTTTTTAGAGATGAATGGATATTATATAAGGAAATAGCTGTATTTTTACGCCTCATTAAACCAAACGTATTACTTATGAATTTTGAACTGATTTCCGAATATCAGCCCACCGGCGACCAGCCGGAAGCTATCGCCCAGCTGACCGAAGGAGTGCTGGAAGGAGTTCCTGCACAGACTTTATTGGGAGTCACCGGGTCTGGCAAGACTTTCACGATTGCGAATGTTATCAAAAACATCAATAAGCCCACCTTGATATTGAGTCATAACAAGACATTGGCAGCCCAGCTATACGGAGAGTTCAAGAGTTTCTTTCCCAACAATGCGGTGGAATACTATGTGTCTTATTATGACTATTACCAGCCGGAAGCCTACTTGCCGTCCAGCGACACCTATATAGAAAAGGATCTGGCCATCAATGAAGAGATTGACAAGCTGCGGCTGGCGGCCACCTCCGCCCTGCTGTCGGGACGGAAGGACGTGGTGGTGGTGTCCTCCGTGTCCTGCATCTACGGTATGGGAAACCCGTCGGACTTCTACGACAATGTCATCGAGATAAAGAAAGGCAGGCTGCTGGACCGGAATGTGTTTTTACGCCGCCTGGTGGACAGCCTGTATGTGCGTAACGACATGGAGCTGAACCGCGGGAATTTCCGCGTAAAAGGCGATACGGTAGATATTTATCTGGCATACAGCGACAACCTCCTCCGGGTTATGTTCTGGGACGACGAGATTGACGCGATCGAAGAGATAGACCCTGTCTCGGGAATCCGTCTGGCTACTTTCGATGAATACAAGATTTATCCGGCCAATCTTTTCATGACCACCAAGGAGAGCCAGCTGAGGGCTATTCATCAGATTGAGGACGACTTGACGAAAGAGGTGGCCAAATTTGAAGAGGAAGGCAAAATGTATGAGGCGAAACGGCTTTATGAACGTGTGACCTACGACATGGAGATGATCCGCGAACTGGGGCACTGTTCGGGCATAGAAAATTATTCCCGCTACTTTGACGGCCGTAATGCAGGTACCCGCCCTTACTGTCTGCTGGATTTCTTTCCGGATGATTTCCTGATTGTGATAGACGAAAGCCACGTCAGCGTACCGCAGATACGTGCCATGTATGGCGGCGACCGGGCAAGGAAAACAAACTTGGTGGAATATGGCTTCCGGATGGAGTCGGCTTTTGACAACCGTCCCTTGAAATTCGAAGAGTTCAAGGAACTGGCCAGGCAAGTGATTTATGTCAGCGCCACGCCCGCCGATTATGAATTGATGGAAAGTGAAGGTATTATCGTCGAGCAGGTGATCCGTCCTACCGGTCTGCTGGACCCGGTGATTGAAGTACGCCCCAGTCTGAATCAGATTGACGACCTGATGGAAGAGATACAACAGCGCATCGAGAAAGAAGAACGGGTACTGGTGACCACACTCACCAAACGCATGGCAGAGGAACTGACCGAATATCTGTTGCGCAATGACATCCGCTGCAATTACATCCATAGCGATGTGGACACATTGGAACGGGTCAAGATTATGGACGAATTGCGCCAAGGCATTTATGACGTGCTGGTGGGCGTAAACTTGCTCCGTGAAGGTCTGGACTTGCCCGAAGTATCTCTGGTCGCCATTCTGGACGCGGACAAAGAAGGGTTCCTCCGCTCCCACCGCTCGCTGACCCAGACTGCTGGACGCGCCGCCCGCAATATCAATGGAAAAGTTATCATGTATGCAGACCGCATGACGGACAGCATGAAAAAGACAATAGACGAGACTAACCGCCGACGCGAGAAACAGCTGGCCTATAACGAAGAACATGGAATCACCCCCAAGCAGATACAGCGTGCGCGCAATGCCGCCTTGCTGGGCGGCAACAGCAACGAAGCTGCCGCCCCCCAAGGCCCCAAGGCATATATCGAGCCCTCTTCCAATACAACGGCCGCCGATCCGATTGTTCAGTATATGACCAAGCCTCAGATGGAGAAAACAATAGAACGTACCCGGAAACTGATGCAGGAGGCCGCCAAGAAACTGGAATTTATAGAAGCCGCACAATACAGGGATGAGCTGCTGAAACTGGAAGATATGATGAAAGAGAGGTGGGGATAGACTTGCCCCCCTTGGCGGGAGAAGGCGCACTGCCTGTCGAGGAAAAGCCTGTTACCCGAAGAAATATCACGGATATGCCGGTGAGTTCCGGAATAAAGGCAGGGATGGAAAAGACAAGAAGGACAAACAGCAAAAAAGCAGGGAGTGTCCCCCTGCTTTTTTCAGAACCGTACCATTAATTCCATCACAAACTTGTCTTGTTCGGACTCTTTTGCCAAAGATAGTTTATCATAGAAATATTTCTCGTAATTAAGACGCAAATCCGCTTGAAAAGCTTTTCCGAAGCTCAAGGTCACGCCTCCGGTCACACGCTGGCGGGAATAATCGGTAATGTAAAGGTTGCCCTCCTCGTCCGCATTGCCGTTACTATGATCTCCCATACTGTCATAACGCCCCAGGAATGAAATTTTCTGAAACAGTCCTTTCTTGATAAACAGGTCGTAATTGACAAAGGCATTAAAAGCATGCACATCATCGAATGAGTTCCCGGCGTATGTCTTATAAAGGTATTCGGCTTCTATATGCCAATTGGAAAACTCATAATAAGTACCGATATCATACATATAGACGCTGTTTTTATCGGGGTGTATCTTCTGGGTGCCCAAGGTCAGGTTATAATTTTTCCACGGCATCAATTGAAGTTTGACGGAATAATTCAACGTGTTGTGCCATTCTTTCTGGTTGGTGAGCCCGGAGCCGTTGAACAATCCGCCCTCCAGTTTCAACGGCAGCCCCTCTTTCAAAGAGAAAGCTCCCGTAGCCCCCACATCACGCACATTCCCCACCTGCTTGGCTATGAACGAACGATTGGCAAAATACTGCTGGTGTGGAGAACGATGAGCGTCTATGGTGAAAGGCACACGCATCTGCCCCATCGTAAGATTCCATGTTTCATTAGGGACAAAACGGGCGTATGCATCCAGCATTTTGATGTTTCCCTCGTCGGACAAGTCTATTTCAGCTTTATAAGCGATTACCGGAAGAATCCTTCCATCCAGACTGACACGGGCATTACGCACCTGGAACCGTTGCATTCCATTAGTGGTCTGAAGTTCATATTTACTACGGATGGTTCCGTGTACTTCCGGCAAGTATTCTTTGGGAATAGTCAGCTGTGCGGAAGCGGTTGTGATACTCAATACTGTAAAAGCAGACGCTACAAGTGTATTTCTCATTCTCATTAATGTGACTTTCTTTGTTTACGGCTGCAAAGATATGAGCTTGATATATCTGCAATATTTCATCCGTATTACAAATATGTTTCATCTGCTACGGAGGGAGACCGGCCTGGAGGCGGAATTATTCAATAATACGGGCGGTTTCCACTTTCTCCAGACGTGCACGGAGTTTCCCCATCATGGATTTACGTATCCGGAGCTTCATCAGGCAATCCATATCATACGATTGTTCCAGGATGACAGGCTCGTCCTCTTTCACAATGCGCATGATATCATTCATAAAAGGATACTCAAAAGAGACAGTGATCTCTTCATCCACCGTCCTTTCCACTATTTCAGCCGCAGCTATCGCTTCGGCGGCGGCGGCTTTGTAAGCGACAATGAGTCCGCTGGTTCCCAACTTGATACCTCCGAAGTAACGGACTACTATGATAAGGATATCCGTCAGCTCATGTGAGTTTATCTGCCCCAGGATAGGCTTTCCGGCGGTACCCGAAGGCTCTCCGTTGTCATTCGCCCTGAAATCTTTCCTTTCATGCCCCAGCATATAAGCGTAGCACACATGGCGGGCGTCGTAATATTTCTTCTGACAGGTGTCGAGATGCCGCTTTATTTCCTCTATGGTACGTACCGGAATGGCAATCGCTATAAACTTGCTCCTTTTCTCCGTGTAGATGCCTTCGGCAATGTCTGTAATGGTCTTATAAGTATCTTCTTGTATCATGGGCCACAGAAATCATAAATCTTTAATCATAACTCACAGAATCCGCCGGGCAATCCATGCGCACGCCTCCGCATCAGCCAGCGCATGATGGTGATTCTTCAATTCAAAACCCAAAAAACCGGCCACCGTATGCAGCTGGTGGTTTCTCAATCCTTTCAGCTTCCGGGAAGCCTGATAGGTACAATGAAATTCATAATCAGGATAATCCATGCAATAGGTGCGGAACACAGCTTTCAGGCATCCCTCATCAAAGGCTTTGTTATGCGCCACCAGCGGCAGTCCCTCTATCTTAGGGGCGATCTGTTTCCATACCTCCGAAAAAACCGGAGCATGGGCGGTGTCCTCCTGCGTCAATCCATGGATACGGGTATTCCAGTACAAATAGTAATCGGGTTCGGGATGAACAAGACTGTAGAAACGGTCGGCTATCTCACCATCCCTTACAATAATCACGCCCACACTGCATATACTGGTACGCTCATTGTTCGCTGTCTCAAAGTCTATTGCTGCAAAATTATCCATACTCTTTTTCGTTACACAGACAAAGGTACGACAAAAAAGCGATATACAAAATTCTTTTTTCCGGTACAATTCCTTATCTTTGGAGCTCCAGCTGCAAAATAGACCAATATCTGTGACAATCAGCACTTGTTAAAGCTGAAAGATTAAACCATCTTTGCACTGTTTTTGTTTTTTAACTAAGACTAGATTTATAGTAAGATGAAAAAGATGAAATTCTCTACCTTCTTAATAGCAGCAGGAATGCTTTGTATCTCCGTCCACACAGCAGCCCAACCACACCCCCGGAAGAAGGTGGGTGTAGTTCTCAGTGGCGGAGGAGCCAAAGGAATGGCACATATAGGGGCTTTAAAGGTCATAGAAAAAGCCGGCATTCCCATCGATTATGTGGTAGGAACCAGTATGGGATCGATCATTGGCGGTCTTTATTCCATCGGTTATACTCCCGGACAGCTGGACAGCATGGTACGCCGGCAGGACTGGACTTTTCTGCTGAGTGACAAAATACCACGCAGCGAGCAGAATATGGCGGAACGGGAAGCCACCGAAAAGTATGTATTCTCTCTTCCATTCGGAAAAGATACCAAAGCACAAGCCATAGGAGGGCTGATAAAGGGACAGAACCTGGCTAACCTGTTCAGCGAGCTGACCGTAGGATATCATGACTCCATCGACTTCAACAAACTGCCTGTCCCCTTCGCCTGTGTTTCCGAGAATATTGTAAACGGCAACGAGGTGAATTTCCATAAAGGTGTGCTGGCTACAGCCATGCGTGCCAGTATGGCCATACCGGGAGTGTTCACCCCGGTCCGGCTGGACAGTATGGTACTGGTGGACGGCGGTGTGGTAAACAACTACCCTGTAAACGTGGCGCGCGCCATGGGGGCGGATATCATCATAGGGGTGGATGTACAAAGCGACTTGAAACCTTCCAACGAACTGAACAGTGCCGGCAGCATTTTAGGACAGCTCATCAACCTGATGGGGCTGGAGCTTTATAAAAAGAATCTGGAAGAGACCGATACCTATATCAAGGTGAATGTGGAGGGATATTCCGCTGCAAGTTTCACTCCCAATGCTGTGGATACACTGATCCGCCGGGGAGAAGAGGCGGCACTGGCACAAGAAAACGCTTTGATAAAGCTGAAACGGGAACTGGGACTGGACAGCACCTATATGCCGGAACCGCTCCCCCGCTATCCTTACTCCCCCGACCGCAAGGTGTATATAAAAGAAATCACTTTCGACGGGCTGGACGAGAAAGACAAGCGATGGCTGTTGAAACGCTGCGATTTAAAGGAGGACTCTGAAATAAGCATCCGCCGCATAGAGGAGGCGACAGCCATATTATGTTCCAACCTGGAATATTCCAACGCCACTTACAATCTGCCCGAAGCTCCCGACGGAGGCTATAACCTGCATATCCTGCTAAGCAAGAAGTATGAGAACAAACTGAACGTAGGCATCCGGTTTGATTCGGAAGAGACTGCCAGCCTGCTGATTAATGTCACCAGCAATTTCCGTGGCAAGGTGCCCACCACGTTATCACTGACAGGGCGGCTGGGGAAACGTTATGCCGCCCGCATAGATTACGGCTTCGAACCGGCTCCGTTGAAAAACATCGGACTGGCATACATGTTCCAATACAACGATGTCAATTTCTATCATTATGGAGACAAGTCACACAACTCCACCTTCCGATATCATTTGGGGGAGTTCTCATTCTCG
The DNA here is from genome assembly GCF_054653615.1 of Phocaeicola sartorii JCM 17136 = DSM 21941. Classification (NCBI taxonomy): domain Bacteria; kingdom Pseudomonadati; phylum Bacteroidota; class Bacteroidia; order Bacteroidales; family Bacteroidaceae; genus Phocaeicola; species Phocaeicola sartorii. Next base: position 2,276,801 of record NZ_BAAIFW010000005.1, on the reverse strand, counting down.
GACGTATGGTACAAGAATGTGCGTTTTGCCATCGGACTGAGATATGAGTTGTATGACTATGACAAATTCTTGTATCAGGAGGGCAACCAGGGCATTGATGTGGGAACGGAGCATTTCTTCAGCTATTTCGCGCAGATGCATTACGAATCTTTTGACAAAGCCTATTTTCCGTCCAAAGGAATTTCGGCACGGGCTGCCTATTCTCTTTATACGGACAATTTCACCGGATATGACGGTCATGCTCCTTTCTCTGCCATAAAAGGTTATTGCCAGGGAGTGGTTCCTGTCACACGCAGGTTCTCCATACTGCCCGCTGTTTACGGACGGTTTCTGATAGGCAAAGACATCCCTTACTCCAAGCTCAACGCCATGGGTGGGGATGTGCAAGAACGCTTCCTGCAACAACAACTGCCTTTTGTGGGAATCAACAATGTGGAGTTAATGAAAAACGCACTGCTGGTAGGGAGCATGAAATTCCGCCAACGAATGGGAAGTGTGCATTATCTGACACTAACCGGAAATTATGCGCTGAGTGCAAGCAAACTAAGATATTTGCTGGAACAGGACACCATGTTCGGCTGTGGTATCGGCTACGGTCTGGATAGTATGTTCGGGCCTTTGGAGGCTTCACTGAACTATGCAAACCGAGCCAATAAAGTGAGTATGTACGTCAATCTAGGATTTAAGTTTTGATTCCTCGTTGATGACTGCCATCATTCCTTCTATCTGGGCCAAGGCCATCATACGGCCATGGAACGAATAGCCCGGGTTGTAGCCTTTGCCGGCATCATCCAGCATCATGCGACCATGATCCACACGCATCGGGACGCCCGGACGCTCTTTTTCAAAGATGCGGATCAGCTCTGTCACATGAGCACGCCCTCCCAGATGAGATGCTTCTATGAAGTTTCCGTTGGGGAATGCATTGGTGCTGCGCAGATGCACAAAGTGAGTGCGGTGCGCAAACATACGTGCCAGCAAAGGTATGTTGTTATGCAATCCGGCACTGAGGGAACCGGCGCAGAATGTCAGTCCGTTATGCGGGTTATCAACCGCATGGAGTAACCAGGTGATGTCTTCCTCACTGGTCACGATACGCGGCAAGCCCAATACCTGGAAAGGGGGATCGTCCGGATGGATGCACATATTTATGCCATACTCATCACACACCGGCATGATGGCCTGCAAGAAATAACGCAGGTTTTCACGCAGGGCGTTGCGGTCTATGCCCTCGTACAGAGACAAAAGGCGGCGGAATATGGCAACCGGCTGCCGGTCACCTTCCTTTATGTTGCCATTCACAAATCCCTGCGTCTTGACTATAATGGTGTCGATCAGTTCGTTTTTCTCAGCTTCGGTTATGGTCTTGTCCAATTCACGCACCTGTTGCAGTTCTGAACCGGTATAGTCTTTCTCCGCCCCTTCACGCTGAAGAATCATGCAGTCAAAATAGGCAAACCGGATCTTGTCAAAGTACAAAGAACTGGTCCCATCCTCCCAAGGATGCTCCAAATCGGTACGTATCCAGTCAATGACGGGCATGAAATTATAACAGACAGTTTTGATGCCCGCTTTACCCAGGTTGGCAAGACTTATCTTATAGTTCCCTATCAGCTGGTCTCGTTCGGGGCCGGCATATTTGATCGCCTCACTGACCGGCAGGCTTTCCACTACCGACCAACGCAATTGATGGGATTCAATGTAATCTTTCAAACTCTTGATAGCTTCCAAAGTCCATATCTCACCATTAGGCACCTCATGAAGGGCGGTCACGATTCCTTCCACCCCGATTTGTCTAAGCATGGGAAGTGTTATTTTGTCTTTCCTCCCAAACCATCTCCATGTCTTTTCCATTCGTATGATGTTTTTAGTCTGTATGACAGAGTATTTGTTAATCTTCTTTAAGTCTTTTCTATTGGTGTATGATCATGGCAGAGCGTGCCGGTATCACAAGTTCAGCACCTGAGACTTGTCCCATACCTTTCATGTTTATCTTGCCATCCTTACAAACCACTGTGTATTTACCCGACGGGATGTCCAGTCTGGCAGGCTCTGTGCGGCTGTTCAAAGCTACGATGATATTTTTCCATGAATCACCATTTGCATGGTCTTTCAAGATAAAGGCGACCACATTCGTGTCTTTTACAGGTAAAAACTCCAATTGCCTACGTACCTTATCGGCATCCCCCATACGGAAAGCGGGATGTGCCTTACGCAAGGCTATCAAGTCTTTCACATATTCGAATACATCTTTATGCGCAGTCTTGTTTTTCCAATCTATCGTATTAATGCTGTCGGGACTATTGTAAGAATTATGAACCCCCTTCTTGTCACGCATGATCTCATCTCCCGCAAATATAAACGGTACTCCTTGTGAAGTAAAGACAAATGTCTCCGCCAGTTTCTGCAAAGCCGCCAGCTCCTCTACCGACGCGTCCGGCATGGTAGCTTTCAGACGATCGGCAAGGCACATGTCATCGTGACAGCTTACATAGCTTATCATCTGGGTAGGCTGTAACGCCCAAGGTTTCTTACTATAATTCACCGAATCGTTTATAACCTGCGGATGTTCGACAGCTCCCACAATTCCAAACTTGATGCTCATCTCGTGCCCCGGCTCCCCTATCAGAAAAGCTCCTTTGGTATCGTCATCCCAAGCACCACGCAAACCATCACGCATTTCATCCGAGAAAGCGGCGATACGGGGCATTTTTTCCACATTGGCTTTCATCGCCAGTTTGTCTGCCTCTAATTGGGGAGAACCGGCTGCCCATCCCTCACCATACATGAAAATAGACGGATCTACTTTATCAACGGCCGCACGTATCTCGTTCATGGTCTCAATATCATGTATCCCCATCAAGTCAAAACGAAAACCGTCTATGTGATATTCATCAATCCAATATAGAATAGATTCTATCATATATTTACGCATCATGGCACGGTCGCTTGCCGTCTCATTTCCGCATCCCGAACCATTTGCCCATTGTCCATCCTTTGTCTGGCGATAGAAATAACCGGGAACCGTACGTTCGAAATTGCTTTCGTCTGTATTAAAGGTATGATTATACACCACATCAAGCACCACCCTGATTCCCGCCTTATGCAAAGCTTGTACCATTTGCTTGAATTCCCTGATACGGACATCGGGTTTATAGGGATCTGTAGAGTAAGAGCCGTCGGGCACATTGTAATTTTGCGGGTCATACCCCCAATTATATTGGGCCTTGTCCAGTTTTGTCTCATCCACCGAGGCATAATCATAAGACGGCAACAAATGTACGTGGGTAATGCCTAATTCTTTCAGATGGTCAAGACCTGTCTTCTCACCTAGAGAACTGGTAGTACCCTGCTCTGTCAAAGCCAGAAACTTACCTTTATTTTGAATTCCGGAAACAGAATCCAAAGAGAAATCGCGATGGTGCATTTCATAAACCATGATATCGGCATAATTCTTCAAAGGAGGACGCACATCGCTCTCCCATCCTTCCGGATCTGTAGAACGAAGATCAATCACAGCCGCCCGTTTGCCATTCACCCCTACGGCTTTTGCCATAATCCCCGGAGTGTCTCCTAACCATTTTCCATTTACCTTCACATTAAAGGCATAGAATTTACCTTTCAAATCCTCTTTTACCGAGATATTCCAAGTGCCATTCTCTCCCATCTCCATCGGAAGGGTGCTGGAAGCCGAACCTTCATTACCCGATTCAAATAAAAGGACACGCACTTCTTCTGCTGTAGGCGCCCAAAGCGAAAACTTCGTTTCAGCGGGCGAGTATTCCATTTCGGTCAGCGCGTCTTCACGGACAGGGTATTCATCAAACGAATTATATTCCTTTTTCACAGACTGACAACTAATAGTAGTAGATACAATTGATGCCCAAATAATATGTCTCACATTCATAATCTCATCTTTTTATTTTATCGGGGTTCTTGTTTATAAAATCCTTCCAGCCGGAATATTCTTTAGCCAATGTGGGTCTGCCCATTTGTAAATAATGACAATAAGCTGCTGCCAGTCCATCTGTCGCATCCATAAAAGGCAACATCTCGCTTTCGGGTATGTGCAACATTCTCTTCAACATGTCGGCTACCTGCTCCTTGCTGGCTTGTCCATTGCCGGTTATCGCCATTTTTATCTTCAACGGCGCATATTCTGTTATAGGAATATCACGGCTCAAAGCGGCAGCCATAGCCACTCCCTGCGCTCGTCCTAATTTTAACATGGACTGCACATTTTTCCCGAAAAAGGGTGCTTCTATGGCCAGTTCATCAGGTAGATAGGCTTCTATTATACCGATCACCCGTTCAAAAATGCGGCGCAGTTTTAAATAATGATCACCATATTTACGAAGATCAATGACTCCCATAGTTATGACTTGAGGTTTAGTTCCTACTACTTTCAGCAGACCATACCCCATAATGGTTGTTCCGGGGTCAATGCCCAGAATTATTTTCTCTTTTACCGGCTGAATCACTTAATCACCTCCATCAAAGTGGGGAAGCCAACCACCTTATCTTTAAATATCTTCATCATTTCTTCATTCAGACGCATCCCCTGCTGAGTATGCCAGCGATGTAAGGTGGCCGTATCTTCCACTTCCCACTGTAATGAGAAGCATTCTGAATCCTGTTCTTTATGACTAAGGATGTGCGTAAGACGGGGATTCTGCAATATTCCCGTTTTTTCCACTTCGGGAATATAGCTTTCACTAAGCCAAATGACGAAATTACGCGCATCGTCAATACTAGTTTGATAAGTTGTATTATAAATCAACATAGCTATAGTCTTTAAATTAAAAAAGGCCTGCTCTGCAGACCTTCATTGTTTCATTAAGAAAGTGGAGCATGCGAGACTCGAACTCGCCACCTTTAGACTGCCAGTCTAACGCTCTAGCCAGATGAGCTAATGCCCCGAGGAATAATAACGATGCAAAGATACACAGAAAATCAATACTACAAAGCTTTTGGGAAAGTTTTTTTCATGTAAACAACAAATTTTTATTTGTCACTTTTGTGCCAAAGAGTTACTCTTGCGTGAATTTGTTTCAACATAGTTGACTGATTTTAAATGATAAAGAACCATAGTGTTTGCATATTTTATTATTTAACTTTCTAACAAAATAGTAGAATAAGCAAATAGTAGAAATAGGAAATCACTATAGATTTATATAACCAGCCTCTGTTTATACAGAAAACTTCATTGATGAGTTCACAATATAAAAAGAAGGTATAAAAGCCAGCCTAAATCTCTGCAATCGGCTTAGACCAAACTTCCTCTTTCGTTTCTTTACACATTACGGAAATAGTTCCACCAGCAAAGTCTTTCACATACCCTTTGCGTTCAGCCAACATATCTTCAGCCATTCTAATAGCCTTAGATTTATCTTTCAATGAAAATCCTTTATTAGCAAAATCTGTACTGTCTTTAAAATATATATCATAAGTTTCCATTGTATCGTTTTTCTAAAATTCGGGTGGCAAAGATAAAATCTACTACTATTATGTACAAGAGATTTCTTAATTATTTTTCGATTCCCGTCAAGAAACAGCGTACTTGAATAAAAATCCCGACTCATCTCAAGCCGGGATTTCAAATAAAAAACATTATTATAAATATACTAACTATTTCAAAAGTTTACCATCTTCACCTAAAAACAATGTCTGCTCATGAGCATCGTTTGTCAGCACGTTGATTTTATAAATACGGCTGCCATCAATGCCATAGGCCATAAAAGCCTGCTTTATCATGGCACCTTCCTGCGCAAGTCTGTCCATCACAGCTTCCGGTAAATCATTCACATAGATTTCCGAAAACGCCAACACCTTAGATTGTTGAGGCTTTTCCACCACCGGGACTTCTACCGGAACCACTTGGGCAAGAGAAACAGATACACCTAAAGTCATCACTAATACCCATGTTGCTAATACCTTTTTCATAATTACTTTGTTTTTTATTCATTTTTACCGGAAATAATAAAACAAAAAACATGCCATTCATCAACAACTATCAGTATTTTACTATGAGTCAAGCATATACATATTTATATCTTCGTTTTTAGAAGAACTGATTTCCGTTAAACGCACCACAAAAGTGTGGAAAAGTTCCACACTCCTACTTCCACATTCCGACAAACAAAAGCTCAGATCTGACTGTTATATAAACCTCATCAATGCCAAAGAACCATGAAGAAACGATACTATACCATATATATGACATGATGGATATTGATCACTACCTTATCTGTTGCAAACCCGTAACGTAAGTTACATCAATCCCACATTATCCCCCGGAGTCTTTGATATCCAATAGGCGGCCATTAAACATTTCCTCCGGCAATTTGTTATTATAGGGATAAAAACAAATACCATTATGACTGAACAGATAACCAATATTCCCGACAAAGGAAAAAAGAAAAGAATAGTCATCGTCGGAGGGGGATTTGGAGGGATAAAGATTGCACGCAAACTGAAAGGACAACACTATCAAGTTGTATTATTGGATAAAAACAATTACCATCTTTTCCAGCCGTTACTTTACCAAGTAGCCACATCGGGCATCGAGCCCAGTGCCATTTCATTCCCATTCCGCAAGATATTTAAAGGATACAAAGACTTCCATATCCGTATATGTGAAGTGCAGCAAGTACATCCGGAAGAAAAACAGATCACCACCTCCATCGGCAGTCTGAATTACGACTATCTGATTATAGCTACCGGATGCTATACCAATTATTTCGGCAACAATGAAATGGCTAAACATACCATGTCTCTCAAAACTACAGCAGAAGCTTTGCATAACCGCAACCAAGTGCTGGAAAGTTTTGAAAAGGCATTGAACACCGATAACCCCCAGAAGCGGAACCAGCTGATGACCTTCATCATAGTCGGTGCAGGGGCGACTGGTATTGAACTGGCAGGAGCTTTGGCCGAAATGCGCAAATTCATCCTTCCACATGATTATCCGGATCTGGACACCAGTACGATGAAAATAGTGCTGATAGATGGTGGCTCCCGTCTGCTTCCGGCCTTCTCTTCCCAGTCTTCCGAGGAGGTAAAAAAGTATCTCACCCGTTTGGGAGTAGAAATATTATTGAACAAACAAGTAAAAAATTACGAGAACAATATGTTGGTACTGAATGACGGAAGTTTTATAGAATCGGCCAACGTTTATTGGGTAGCAGGCGTAAAAGCAAACAGTCTGGCAGGTTTTCCTGCCGAATGTTATGGTCCGGGCAATCGTCTGAAAGTGAATGAATACAACCAGATACAAGACTTTAAAAACATATTTGCGATTGGTGACACCGCACTAATGATTTCGGAAGAGTATCCCAAAGGACATCCACAAGTTGTACAACCTGCCATACAGCAGGCAATGAACTTGATGAAGAATCTGAAGAATATTGAAAAGAATCAACCGCTCATTCCCTTTAAATACCACAACAAAGGGTCTATGGCAACCATCGGACGCAATAATGCGGTGGTAGAACTGCGAAGGATACGTTTCGGAGGATTTCCCGCATGGGCTGTATGGCTATTCATACACTTGATGAGCATAGTAGGTGTAAAAAACCGTCTATTTATCTTTATAGACTGGATGTGGAGTTATTTCACCTACGACCCGTCTCTGCGACTTATCATCAAGCCACAGCCTTCTGAAGAAGAGATAGAGGAAAAGACCTTTGACAAGGAAGCTCCATGACCTAAAAACAGTTCTCAAACCTGCCCGACTATCTTTGAGATAAGAGGTATATCCTATTTCATAATAGCGGGCGAGTTTATCCCTTTATCTGACAATGATAGTAACGATGCTTTCCCCCCTTGAGATACATCATCAACCGGCAATCGATTATAAGCTAGCAATTTAAAACAGCAGAGTGAAAAGTATCGTCTTTTCATGACGTTAAATTAATGTAAAAAACTGTTTCATATCCCATCCCCCTAACCTCATTTTACTACTTTTGCGCACACTCAGCCTATAAATGTGCAAAAGTTATCATGGAACTAGAACAGAGTTTTATTGCTCTTATCGAGCAAAGCATAAAAACAAATTGGTATTTAAACGCTCTTACAGACTATAAAGGCATCACATTGCAATACAGAGATGTGGCCCGTAAAATAGAGAAAATACATATCCTGCTGGAAAATGCCGGCATTGAAAAGGGAGATAAAATAGCCATTTGCGGGCGTAACAGCGCTCATTGGACAGTAACTTATCTTGCCGTCATCACCTATGGTGCTGTAGCAGTGCCTATCCTGCATGAATTCAAAGCCGACCAGGTGCACAATATCGTAAACCACTCTGAAGCCCGCCTGCTGTTCGTGGGCGACCAGATATGGGAGAACCTGAATGAGACAGCCATGCCTCATCTGGAAGGTATCGTAGAACTGAAAGATTTCGGTGTGCCTGTTTCCCGTTCGGAAAAACTGACTTATGCCCGTGATCATCTGAATGAGATTTTCGGGCACAAATTCCCCTGCCGGTTCCGTCCCGATGATGTTTCTTATGAAAAAGAAAAATCAGAAGACTTGGCTATCATTAATTACACTTCAGGCACTACCGGATATTCCAAAGGCGTGATGCTGCCCTATCGCAGCATACTTTCCAATGTACTTTACTGTAAAGAAAAGATAGGTCTGAAAGCAGGTGACAGCGTTGTATCCATGTTACCCTTGGGACACGTGTTCGGCATGACCTTCGATTTTCTGTACGGCTTCACGGCAGGCGCCCACCTATGGTTCCTTACCCGTATGCCGTCGCCCAAAATCATAGCCGAGTCATTTGCCGAAATCCGTCCGCGCATCATCGCTTGCGTGCCGCTCATTGTAGAGAAAATATTCAAGAAAAACATCCTCCCCAAAGTAGATAACAAACTGGGCAAGTTGTTGCTGCACGTGCCTATTATCAGTGACAAGATAAAGGAGCTTATCAAACAGAAAGCGATGGAAGTTTTCGGTGGCAACTTTATTGAAATCATTGTCGGAGGCGCCCCCTTCAATGCCGAAGTGGAAGCTTTTCTGAAAATGATTGATTTCCCCTACACCATTGCCTACGGAATGACCGAGTGCGGGCCTATCATTTGCCACAGCCATTGGACAGAGCTGAAACTGGCATCCTGCGGAAAAGTGGCCGCACGCATGGAAGCCAAGGTCTTGTCCCCTGACCAGACAGCCATAGCCGGCGAACTGGTGTGCCGGGGAGCCAATCTGATGCTGGGTTATTACAAGAACGAAGAAGCCACCCGGCAGGTCATTGACACCGATGGATGGCTGCACACAGGGGATATGGCGACAATAGACGAAGACGGAAATGTCTTCATCAAGGGACGATGCAAGAACCTGCTGCTCACTTCTTCCGGGCAAAACATTTACCCGGAAGAAATAGAGTCCAGACTGAACAACATGCCATACGTAGCAGAGTCACTGATCATCCTGCAACAAGACAAATTGGTGGCCCTGATTTATCCGGACTCTGATGATGCTTTTGCTCATGGCTTGAACCAGCCGGATCTGGAGCGGGTGATGGAAGAAAATCGTCAGGAACTGAACAAACAGCTACCGGCATTCTCCCAAATAGCACGCTTCAAACTCTATCCTGAGGAATTCGAAAAAACAGCCAAGAAAAGCATCAAGCGCTTCTTGTACCAAGATATAAAAGAATAAAAAAGACACTCTCACACACATTACTACGCATCGTTTTATACATACGTACGTATAGGGCGATGCGACCGTATGTATAAGGCCACACGTACGCACGCATGAGGTCACACGTACGTACGTATTTTATCATCCCCCCAACAGGCTTTTTATTCATTTCCCAATTGACTACAAAAGTTCTGACAATTCTTTCCGCAAACGCTCTGTCACTTCTTCCATAGACACTTCGCAGCCCAACTCTTTCTGCAACGAAGTAACCCCTTTATCCATGAATCCGCAAGGATGGATATAACTGAAATAACGCAAATCCGTATTTACATTCAGAGCTAATCCATGCATGGTTACAAAATGGCTGCTTCTTACCCCCATCGCACAAATCTTCCGTTCCTGCGGAGTTCCTGTCGCCAGCCACACTCCGGTCGCCCCCTTCACCCGTCCGGCCTCGATGCCATAGGATGCACAGACCCTGATCACCGCTTCTTCCAGTACATGAATATATTCTTTCAATCCCAAATGATAATCCTCCAGATTCAAGATAGGATAGCAAACCAACTGTCCGGGTCCATGATAAGTGATGTCCCCTCCGCGATCAATGTGGTAAAGAGTGGCACCAATCATTTTCAATTGCGCCTCCCCCAACAGCATATTCGCCTCCTTGCCACTCTTGCCTAATGTATAGACATGCGGATGCTCTACAAAGATCATTCTATTTTCATACGGTTCTCCCACCTGCTTGGCTTCCACCACAGCATTAAACAACTCCGTCTGCCGCTCCCAAGCTTCAGCATAGGGAACTAATCCCCAATTTTCAATTTTCATGATACCTCCCAGTTTTAAATGTAAAATAGGATAGGGTTCGCCCGATGCGTCTCTTGCATCCCTGCCGATAACCCGAAATCCAAAATGGCTATAAAAGCCGTATGCTTTCTCATTCTGCTCATTTACATCGACATAACGTACATGGCAATGTTCCAAGGCATAATGCATCAATCGCTTTCCTACTCCCGTACCTATGGCACGCGGATGAACAAAGAGCATTTCGAGCATCTTTCCGTTAATGCCCATGAAACCTTCTATACCCGCATCGCCACGAACCATGTAAAGCGGCATGCTGTGAAGATAAACGCTCCATACCAGTGGCTTTAGCTTCTGAATATATGTTTCGGGTATGAAATGATGCGTAGCACGCACTGAAGCCTCCCATAAGCGGGTCAGTTCGTCAAAGTCATCGGGTGCAGGTTGAATAATTGGATACATATTGCTTTTTTTCTGCAAAGGTGGGATAATTATTGTATATTTGCAACCCGAATCAAAAGAAAGAACATGTTGCCGTACATCAATGATTTTCCAATGGAGTTCCGCGATTATATCGCAAGTGAAATTATCCCACAATACGCTCATTTTGACAAGGCACATCGTGTGGATCATGTATCGCAAGTAATAGCAGAAAGCCTCAAGCTATCCCAATACTATGATGTGAACCGCATGATGGTATATGTGATTGCCGCCTACCATGATCTGGGGCTCTGTGAGGGACGGGAGTTCCATCACCTCATTTCAGGAAAAATACTATGGGCGGACAAGAAATTAAGGCAATGGTTCCCCGAAGAGCATATCTGGATGATGAAAGAGGCGGTAGAAGACCACCGTGCATCCAACAAGCATGTCCCCCGTAGCATTTATGGCAGGATTGTAGCGGAGGCCGACCGCATTATCAATCCGGACATCACTTTGAGACGCACAGTACAATATGGCCTTTCCAACTATCCCGAACTGGACAAAGAAAAACAATACACGCGTTTTCTGGCACATCTGAAAGAGAAGTATGCTGAAGGGGGATACTTGAAATTATGGATACCTCAATCAACCAATGCTATACACCTGCAGGAATTGCGGCAACTGATAGCCGATGAGGAAGAACTTCATAAAGTATTCGAAAAGATCTATTCGCAGGAAACAGAAACGATACAGAATGTAGAAAATATCGCTATATTTGTCCGAAACAAAAAAAATAACGGTATATGAAAAAGCTGATCCTATCCATTTCTATGTTTCTGATTGCCGCCACTACTTTTGCGCAGTCCGAAGTGGCAACAGATAGTATTCCGCCCATTTCATTGGATGGCTACAAGAATTTTAACGGATTTGTGCTGGATATGGGTTCCATGATTATGGCTCCTCCCCCTCTGATAGCCCCACAACTTTATTATCAACCCTACAACAATAATACGATTGCGAATTACAATGAAATATTCCGCCCCAACATGAATATCACTTATGGCAGAGGATCTTACAACCATCTATCTCCCTCCATGTATCCGGGGATGGGAATCTATGGATCCGGAACCCTGTCAATGCCTCCCACCTTACAAAGCGCAACCTTTCAATTGAAAAACGGATTACGCATCACCACATACGGTGAATATGATGCCGACGGGAACAAAGTACGGAATCCCAGCGCATTGCCTTGGGAAAGAAATAATTTCAACGGAGCTTTCGAAATGAAATCAGAGAACGGCAACTTCGGAATACGAATAGAAGTACAAAGAGGAAGGAACAATCCTTTTTAAATTAATAAGCCAAAAGGTCTGGAAATGAAAAGCAGCCGTGCGAAGCAAAACTTCCGCACGGCTGCTTTTTCATTTATTTTTGATCCAATCACAACTTTCTCCAATTCAGGCTCAAACTGTTCAGCACCACACTGACAGAACTGCATGCCATGGCAGCACTGGCAATCATCGGATTAAGCAGGATGCCATACAATGGGAACAGAATACCTGCCGCCACCGGAATACCTATCAGATTATAGATAAACGCCCAGAAAAGATTCTGACGGATCAACCGTACAGTCTTATGGGAAAGCTTAAAAGCTTTGGGTAACAACAACAAATCCGAAGTCATCAGCGTAACCATCGCTACATCCATGGCAATATCCGTACCTTTACCCATTGCAATACTTACATCGGCACGTGCCAACGCCTGTGAGTCATTAATGCCATCACCTACCATAGCTACGACTCTTCCTTCAGCTTGTAATTCTTTAATAACATTCTCCTTATCGGCCGGCAAAGCATCCGAGATAAAACGGTTCGCATCAATTTCTCCGGCCACATTCTGTGCAGTGAGACGCCCGTCACCGGTCAGCAATACAATATACTTTCCGCTCTCCTTCAGTTGTTTGACCGCTTGTCTGGAAGTATCTTTTATCTTGTCACTGATGGCGATAACCGCCAGCAATGTATTTCCCTCGCCAAAATAAACCAAACTCTTGCCACTCCTCTCATAATCCTCCACCATTCCTTGCAACAAGCCGGAAACTTCCGCTCCAAAGTCTTTCAGCAACCGATGGCTTCCCGCCCAATAAGTCTTGTTTCCACGAGTCACCACAATGCCCCGTCCTGTCCGGCTCTCAAAAGAATCAATGATTGCCGGCTTCTCGCCTTCCTTTTTCAATGCCTCGACAATGGCCAATGCCAACGGATGTTCCGATTTCAATTCGGCAGCATACAGAATCCCCTTATGCTCGTTCTGCCATCCGGCATCATGCAACCATCCGGTCACCACAGGACGCCCTTCGGTTACGGTACCCGTCTTATCAAGTACCACTGTATCCACTTCCCGCATCTGTTCCAAGGCTACCGCATCCTTTATCAGAATATGCGATTCGGCCCCTTTGCCAATCCCCACCATCAAGGCAGTTGGAGTAGCAAGCCCCAAGGCACACGGACAGGCAATAACCAAAACAGACACTGCTGAAAGCATAGCATAAGAAAAGTCATCCGCTCCACCTGCCACTATCCAAACAAGGAAAGTAAAAACAGCCACAGCAAGGACAACAGGAACAAAAACCGCCGTCACTTTATCCACAATACGCTGGACCGGAGCTTTAGACCCCTGTGCTTCCTGCACCATGCGGATAATCTGTGCCAACACCGTATTTTTCCCCACCTTTTGAGCAGTCATAGTAAATGCACCGTTCTGATTGATAGTGCCGGCCAGCACCTTATCACCCTGTTTTTTCTCTACAGGAATAGGTTCACCGCTTATCATGCTCTCATCTATAAAGGTGTTTCCTCCGACAATGACTCCATCCACCGGAATTTGCTCACCGGGACGGACGCTCACCTGATCGCCGACCTGGAGCTCGGCTATCAGAATATCCTCTTCCCTACCGTCTTTCACCACACGGGCCGTCCGAGGTTGCAATCCCATCAGTTTACGAATAGCCGTAGAGGTTTTTCCTTTCGCTTTCTCTTCCATCAGCTTGCCCACCAATACGAAAGCTATGATAACAGTAGCAGCTTCATAATATACATGAGGTTCCAGTCCGCGGCTGTACCAAAATTCGGGATAGAACGTATTAAACAAACTGAACAAAAATGCAATGGAGGTGCTAAGTGCCACCAATGTATCCATATTACTGGTACGCTGAGTCGCCTGTTTCCAGGCATTCATATAGAAAGAACGTCCCGAATATAAAATAACAGGAAGTGAAAGCAACAGCATCCACCAGTTTACTCCCGGCACGTTCATCAGAAACATCCCCAAAACAGCTACCGGTAAAGCAAAAATCCAGGCTACGACAGTCTTCCGCTTCAACTGCCCGTAATAAGATTGCTCCGCTTCCTCCTGTTCCTGTACGGAGTTATCCTCATCTATTATCAAATCAAAACCTATTCTCATCACAGCCTCTTTCAATTGCTGCGGAGACACGATATCCAGATTATAAGTCACCGTCAGAGTAGCCGCCGCCAAATTAACCGATGCACTCTCCACGCCTTCCTGTTTCCTTACAATCCTCTCCACATTGCCGGCACATGCCGCACAATGCATTCCCGTAACGGGATATAGTTTCGTTGTTATCTCACTCATATTCTTTTCTTTACTTATATATTATAGCTTATCAACGGACAAATTTAGCAAAAAGTTCATGCAATCTTGTTGCAAGGAGATAAATATATTTTCGATTTTTAGATGGACTTTTCACGAAGATATTCTATATTTGTGGAGAAAGTTCGGATAAGTAATCCGCATAAACAAACAAAAAGTTATGAAAAAAAGAAATCTCGTATTGTCTGTTATGGCAACTTGCCTTGTATCCTGCTTTTTATTATCGGGATGTAACGGACTAAAACAAAATGATAGTGAAACAGTGAAAACAGTAAAGGTGGAGGAACAGGCCCATTTACAAGATGACACTGCCTCTCCCGCCTGCAAGATTACTATTGATTATAGTTATTTAGCAGAATCAGATGCTGCTGACAGCATATCACAACGCATCAACCGCACCATACAAACCCATATTTTGGGAAAAGAATATGCCCGGATGAATCCGGAAGTTGCTGTCGATTCTTTTAAAAACACCTACATTAGCAACTACCGCAGGGATGTGAACAAATTCTATCAGGAAGATATCAAGAACGGAACTCCCAAAGACGAACTACCCACATGGTACAACTATGAATACGGACTGACCACCCATTTCAGCGAAGGCAAAGAAGGGATTCTGAATTTTATTGCAGAAACTTTTCAATATACAGGCGGAGCACATCCCAATTCATGGAACCAATGGATGAACTTTGAGAAAAACACCGGCAAACTGCTCACTTTGAAAGATGTGTTCATGGCAGGATCGGAAAAGCCGATGAGCGACATGTTGCTGAAAGAACTGATAACAGAAATGGCTACCCGCCTGGAAGACAGCTCCATCACCTCACTGGAAGGACTTCAGAATGCAGGCATCCTAAACTCTACCAACATGTATGTGCCCGACAATTTCTTGTTAGAAAAAGAAAAAGTATCTTTCCTGTATAATAAATATGATATCGCTCCCTACGCCGTAGGAGTCATCACTCTCTCTTTGCCCTACACATCGGTAGAGAAATATATGATACATTAAATAACGATTTTAAGCATAGAATGGAATTAATACTGAAATATTTCCCCCGCCTCAGCGAGCAACAGAAAACACAGTTTGCCGCATTGTATGATTTATATACGGATTGGAATAGCAAGATCAATGTAATCTCACGCAAGGACATCACTAATCTGTACGAACATCATGTATTGCACTCGCTAGGCATAGCCAAAGTGATCAACTTCACCCCCGGTACCCAAATTATGGACTTGGGCACAGGAGGCGGTTTCCCGGGTATCCCTCTGGCCATCCTGTTCCCCGAAGTCCAGTTCCATCTGGTGGACAGTATCGGTAAGAAAGTGAAAGTAGCTACTGAAGTAGCCCATGCCATCGGACTGAAGAATGTCACTTTCCGGCATTGCCGCGCCGAAGAGGAAAAAAGAAAATTCGATTTCGTAGTAAGCCGGGCTGTCATGCCCTTGGGCGATTTAATCAAGATCATCCGTAAAAACATCGGACAGGAGCAACATAATGCCCTGCCCAACGGGCTGATTTGCCTGAAAGGCGGAGAGTTGGAACAAGAGACCATGCCCGTGAAACACAAAACAGTGCTCTACGATTTAAAAGACGAATTCACAGAAGATTATTTTGAGACCAAGAAAGTGGTTTATGTAACCATCAACGGTTGACAACTATAGATGAAAGGACAATGAAAATAAAGAAATTTGAATTCAATATGTTTCCGGTAAACTGCTATGTATTATCGGACGAAACAAAGGAAGCCGTCATTATTGATGCCGGTTGCTTTTACGAGGAAGAAAAGCAAGCCCTTAAAAGATATATTGACAGTAATGGCCTGACAGTAAAACATCTATTGAATACTCACCTGCATCTGGACCATATTTTCGGCAACCCGTTCCTGTTACAGGAATACGGACTGAAAGCCGAAGCCAATCAAGCGGATGAATTCTGGCTGGAACAAGCACCCGCCCAGTCACGTATGTTTGGTTTCCAATTGCCCGAAGCACCCGTGCCATTAGGAAAATATATCTTTGATGGAGATATCATTACTTTCGGCAATACCCAGCTGGAAGCTATCCATGTACCGGGTCATTCGCCGGGAAGTATCGTTTTTTACTGCAAAGAAGACCACTGTATCTTCAGCGGTGATGTGTTGTTCCAGGGAAGTATAGGACGTGCAGACCTTACAGGAGGTAACTTTGACGAACTTCGCGAGCATATATGCAGCCGTTTGTTTGTACTCCCCCCCGACACGGTAGTCTATCCCGGTCATGGAGACCCGACCACTGTGGGATCAGAAAAAGTGAACAACCCTTTTTTCAGATAAGATGACATTTAAAATTTAACTTATATACTACTACCATGAAAACAGATTTATTAGCAGACCGACATATCGGTATACAGGAAGAAGACCTTCCCGTTATGTTGGAAAAGATTGGCGTAAAGAGCCTTGACGAACTGATTAACAAAACAATTCCGTCCAAAATCCGTTTGAAAGAACCTCTGCCACTGGCCGCTCCCATGACGGAACGGGAGTTTGCAGAACATATTACCGAACTAGCTTCACAAAACAAGATTTATACCTCTTATATAGGTATGGGTTGGTATGACAGTATCACTCCGGCGGTCATTCAACGCAATGTATTCGAGAATCCGGTGTGGTACACCTCGTACACTCCTTATCAAACCGAGGTTTCACAAGGACGCCTGGAAGCACTGATGAACTTCCAGACTGTCATATCCGACCTCACAGCCATGCCGTTGGCAAACTGCTCACTGCTGGATGAATCCACCGCCGCAGCCGAAGCCGCCACCATGATGTATGGACTCCGCACCCGCGACCAACAGAAAAGCGGAGCCAATGTATTGTTTGTGGATGAAGAGATTTTCCCACAGAACCTGGCAGTCATCCAGACCCGCACCCTTCCGCAAGGCATGAAGATCCAAGTAGGAAATTACAAGGAATTAGAATTTACCCCGGATATTTTTGCCTGCATCCTGCAATACCCCAATGCCAGCGGTAGCGTGGAAGACTATCGTGAGTTTGTGGAAAAGGCACATGCCGCCCATTGTAAAGTAGCCGTGGATGCCGATATCATGAGTTTGGCATTGTTGGTTCCTCCCGGCGAATGGGGAGCAGATATCGTGTTCGGAAGCACCCAGCGCCTGGGTATCCCCTTGTTCTACGGAGGCCCGTCCGCAGCCTACTTCGCTACGCGTGACGAATATAAACGCAATATGCCTGGACGTATCATCGGCTGGTCTAAAGACAAGTATGGCAAACTGGCTTACCGCATGGCTTTACAGACCCGCGAACAACATATTAAACGCGAAAAAGCGACTTCCAACATCTGTACCGCACAGGCATTACTGGCAACAATGGCCGGTTTCTATGCTGTTTATCACGGGCAGGAAGGTATCAAAAATATAGCCAAACGCATTCACAGCATCACCACCTGGTTGAACAAGGCACTAACCCGTCTGGGATATGTACAGCATAATGAACTGTTCTTCGACACCCTGCGTTTCAGTCTGCCCGACCACGTTTCGGCTCAGAAACTGCGTACCATCGCATTGAGTAAAGAAGTAAACCTCCGTTACTATGATAATGGCGATGTAGGTTTCAGCATTGACGAAACCACCGACCTGAAAGATGTCAACCTGCTGCTTTCCATCTTCTCCATTGCCGCCGAGGAAACCGTTCAAGAAGTGACGGAGATTCCCGAAGCATCTTCATTGAATCGTGAACTGCGCCGCCGTACTTCCTTCCTCACCCACGAGGTATTCAACAAGTATCACACTGAAACTGAAATGATGCGTTATATCAAACGTTTGGAACGCAAAGATATTTCATTGACACACTCCATGATTTCATTGGGTTCTTGTACCATGAAACTGAACGCCGCTTCGGAAATGCTCCCACTCAGCAACTTAGGCTGGATGGCCATACATCCGTTAGCACCTGAGGATCAAACAAAAGGCTATCAGACATTAATCAATAACTTAAGCGAGCAGTTGAAGGTTATTACCGGATTTGCAGGAGTCACTTTGCAACCTAATTCAGGTGCGGCAGGAGAATACACGGGACTTCGTGTCATCCGCGCTTATCTGGAAAGTATCGGACAAGGACACCGCAACAAGATATTGATTCCGGCATCAGCCCACGGTACGAATCCGGCATCAGCCATTCAGTGCGGATATACCACGGTGACTTGCGCCTGTGACGATAAAGGTAATGTAGACGTGGAAGACTTGCGTGCAAAGGCAGAAGCCAACAAGGATGATCTGGCTGCATTAATGATTACCTATCCGTCCACTCATGGTATCTTTGAACCGGAGATTGCGGAGATTTGTAAAATTATTCATAAATGTGGAGCACAGGTTTACATGGATGGCGCAAACATGAATGCACAGGTAGGTCTGACCAATCCGGGTACCATCGGTGCCGATGTATGCCACTTGAACCTGCATAAGACTTTTGCCAGCCCTCACGGTGGCGGCGGTCCCGGTGTAGGTCCCGTTTGTGTAGCCGAACATCTGGTTCCGTTCCTTCCGGGCCATCAAGTTTTCGGCAACAGCGCCAATCAAGTTTCTTCCGCTCCATACGGTAGCGCAGGAATCCTGCCTATTACTTACGGTTATATCTGCATGATGGGCGCCGAAGGTCTGACCAATGCCACCAAGACAGCTATTCTGAGCGCCAATTATCTGGCAGCCTGCTTCAAGGATACCTACGGCATTGTATATACCGGCGCTACGGGCTTTGTAGGACACGAAATGATTTTAGACTGCCGCTATCTGCATGACGAGACCGGTATCAGCGAAAATGACATCGCCAAGCGTCTGATGGATTATGGCTATCATGCACCTACCCTTTCCTTCCCGGTTCACGGCACATTGATGATTGAGCCGACTGAAAGCGAAAGTTTGTGGGAACTGGATAATTTTGTAACCGTGATGCAAACCATCTGGCAGGAAATCCAAGAAGTGAAGGATGGCAGTGCTGATAAAGAAGATAATGTATTGGTCAACGCTCCACATCCTGAATATGAAGTGGTGGCCAATGAATGGAATCACAGTTACAGCCGTGAGAAAGCCGCTTATCCTATCGAATCGGTACGCGATAACAAATTCTGGATCAATGTGGCCCGGGTGGATAATACATTAGGTGACCGCAAGCTGTTGCCTACCCGTTATGGCAAGTTTGAATAAAAAAACACTGTACTAAATTAAAAATCACCCCTGCTACAGCTATTTGTCGCAGGGGTGAAACTTTCTGTTTGGGCATTATGACACCCTCTTCTTTTTTTCTGAAATGATCCTTTTACTTTATCCGCCGTAGGGACGGCCTAAGTTCCGTAGCCGTCCGAACACATAATATCAGTATCCTAATTCATAAGGCTGTTCTACTGCCGGAACCCCGTCGGACATCCATTTCGGCATTGCTTCTTTCTTCAGATAATGATTAAAGAACTGGAACATACGTTTTTGAAAATCTATTTTGTTGGCGATCTTTGTCGGCCAATGCGGTTCACCTGTATAGTTCAGCATCCAGCAAGGCTTTCCAAGACGCTTCATTGCCACAAAATATTCTATTCCCTGATACCAGGGAACATGTCCGTCGGCATCATTATGCATGATCAAAATAGGTGTTTGTACCTTGTCCATCGTAAATAGAGCTGAGTTTTCCAGATAACGCAACGGAGTACTCCAAGGCGTACCGGCCAAGCGGCTCTGAGTATGTTCATACTGGAACGAGCGTGCCAGCCCCGATCCCCAACGGATACCTCCATAGGCACTGAACATATTGACCACCGGAGCACCTGACTCAATAGCCGCAAACAAATCAGTACGTGTAGCCAGATAAGCCACTTGATAACCGCCCCAACTATGTCCCTGCGCACCGATGGCTTTCTCGTCAATATAGCCTTTGCCTATCAGCATGGCAACCCCCGGCATCAGGCAGTTATAGCAGCTCTCACCCGGATAACCGTCTACATAACGTATGTCCGGATTGAACACGATGTACCCGTTACTGTTATAAAGATGATAATCAATGGTAGACCGATGCGGTTCCGGCATCCGGTAATTAAACAGAGTTTCCGAATTTCGCTCATAGAAACTCACAATCAGCGGATATTTCTTAGCCGGATCAAAATCAGCAGGCTTGTACACCACCCCTTCCAACTTACGGCCATCTAAAGATATCCACGAAACCAGTTCGGCAGTTCCCCACAAATAGTCTTTCTGTTGGTCAATGCCATGAGTCAGCCGAATAGATTTCTTAAAATCGAGTGTAGCATAATGAAGGTCAGGATATTGCTCAAAACTTTCCATCGTATAAATTACATGGTCCGTATCTTTCGCCTTATAAATACTGCGTAACATATAGTTACCCGCCATTAATTCCCTGGGAGAAGCAGCGGTGGAAAGACGAGCCTTGTAATACCCGTTCCCTTTGGTCGCTTCGTTAAAGCCTTTCAACAACTGTGGCTTGTTCAGGTCAATCACACGCTCCTCCTTATCCAGTTTCACCAAACGATATGAAATCCGGTTCTTACGTCCATTCACCGTCAGGTTGACAGGTTCCTTCATGGCATCCGGATTGAATTTCCAAATATCATAACGGTCATAAATCAAAAGAGCCTCATCCCGTTCCGTCCATCCGGCAACTCCATGTGCATTCGGATAGTCAGGTACATCATTCTCTTCATCCCATGCGGGGAAAGAAGCGGGAGTAGTCAACTGAACCTTTTTCCCGTCTGCCATAGAAAGAGTGTACCAACAACTGTCTGTTTCAGCATACCAATACGCATACTTGCCCTGTGGTGAAAGACGGTATCTGCCATAATCCGCCGATGCCAGTAATCTACGGCTGCCATCTTCCAAAGACACAGTGTAATAATCACTACGTGTCCGCCCTTCCCACATGGAGGACAATGAATAAGGACGCGAAGTAGAAAGCAATGCCAACGGAGCATCTCCTTCATCTCCCAGCAAAATCTGAGGCAACCCCTCATCTGCCAGCTGACAAATACGACCACTATTTACATGATAAACCGCTTGATAACTTCTTTTCAACTCCTTCTCTTTATTATAATCCTGTACAGTATATTGCACAGGCTCGTCCCAACTCCACACCTGTACATTGGGGCGGTTCTCCGCCAATTGCAACGTATCCTTTTGTCTAGGTTCAGGCGATGTGCCAAAGAATAACCGGGAAGCACTCTTCGAGAATTGTAAATTCCCGTGCTCACTAATCACCCATCCTTTCGGAAAAGCCCGATTACCACGTGCCGCAACTTCTGCTGCCGGTGCTCCCTGCTGCGACAGCCACAAGCCCATAGCCTTATAACAAGAATCTTTCTGCGCACAATATAAGAAAGCCAAATTTGCTCCGTCCTCATCAAAAGCTACCTGTTTAAACACCCCGTTGCCTTCTTTTACCAGCGTCTTCACACCTGTTTCCGTATTCAGAAGATACAATCCCGGCTTTTCCTCTGCTTTATCACCCGCAGTAATATAATAAAGCATTCCGCTTTTCTCCGCAAAATTGAAAGCTTTCACGGCAGGAATCTCATACCGGATGCTGAGTTTTGCATTCAACGGACGGATATACAAAGTCGAATCTTTCCTGCCCCTCTGAAAAGCAAGCCAGTCCGTTTTCTCTGCCATTTTGAATGTTTTCAGCGAATCAATCACTTCCCTGTTGCCCGAAAGCGAATAAATGACCAATGCATCCATCGGCATCTTTTCTTTCTTTGTTTTCTTTAATTTCAAAGAATCCACCATCATCTTGCCGGGTTTCTGCGACACAACCAGATAGTCGGAAGAGGCCGAGAAAAGAAAACGGTCTGCCTGCGGAAAAGTGGCCAGTTCTTTCCCTTGCGCATCATACAAGTTCACCACCGCATCCCCTTCCCAAGGTTCCATCTTGCATGCCACCCACATGCCATTATCAGAAATAGTTTGCCCGCTGATACGCTGCCAGGCAACTAAGTTGTCTACTGTGAGACTTCTCGAGGCTGTCTGCGCCATGACAGGCGACAGGCTACCTATACACAAGGCAAGAGCCAGATACTTTACATGTTTCATATCGTTTTTGTCGTTATTAGTTATTCTGATTTTTTAAAGGCTTATTCTTCTTATATTCCACTTCCGTTTCGGCGGCAATCAGATTCAAGTCCTTGCCGGCCTTTCCATACGGGACAGTTCGATATACTGCAAAATTTTCCAAGAACAAATGATTCAACGTACACAGTAATCCATTCAGGTTCTCATTTCTGACAGAAGGTTTCAACTGACATTCCCAAAATTGAATGACATGCCACCCCATATCACGAAGTTTTATACGCTCTTGCAAATCACGTTCTTTATTCCTTTCTATTTTATTTTTCCAGAAATCCACATTACTTTTAGGAAGACGAAAATAGCGGCATCCTTCATGGCCATGCCAAAAACAACCATTGACAAATATTACTGTTTTATATTTGCGGAGAACAATATCCGGCGTACCCGGCAAACGTTTTACATTGATACGAAAACGAAAGCCATGCGCAAATAAGAATTTGCGTATAATAATCTCGGGTCTTGTATTCCTGCTACGAATCCGGGACATGCATTTACGACGCTGTTCGGGGGTCAAGACATCTGCCATCCATCCATTTTTTAAATAATGCAAATATATAAAAAAACAGACAGAAGTCTGATTCTAAAAAATAATTTTATACCATTACCGCCACACATAATCCATATACATTCAATACTAAACCATAATGCCCATGACGGCTAGAAATAAAGTTCTAACCATCATGGGCATTATTATATTCGTTTATCAGATGGTCACCTGTAGGATTGGTAATAGAAATCGGACTTCCCCTTTACATCCGGTGTTTAATCCCATCAATGTAAGACCGTATAAATTCAGTAAAAAAGAGAGGTTATGACAACCCCTCTATTTCACCATTCACGATATCAATATGCAATGCTTGCGGTTCCTTCGGCAATCCCGGCATACGCATTATTTCTCCGGCAATGACTACCAGCATCTCAGCTCCGGCATTCATCACAATATCTTGTACATGGAATTCAAAGTTGTCTACCGCACCGTAAATCTTGGGATCGGTAGAGAATGAATACTGCGTCTTGGCAATACAAATAGGGAAATTTCCATACCCCAATTCTACAATATGCTTCAGTTTCTTACGGGCAGCGGCACTATACGTGATAATGCTGGCGCCGTATAAATTACAAGCTACCTTCGATATTTTAGTTTCTACACTATCCTCCTCATCATAGGCATATTGCAAAGACCCGGAGGGCTGTTCCTCAATGGTTTTCACAACCAGTTCCGCCAATTCTACCGCCCCTGCGCCACCATCGGTAAAGGCATTGTTTACTGCAAAGCCCACACCTTTCTTCCCGCAATGGGTACGGATGTAATCTACTTCTTCCTCCGAATCATCCCCATAACGGTTAAACGCAACGACAACTGTCTGACCGAAATATCTCAAGTTACGCAAATGCTTATCCATATTGGCCACACCCTGCTTCAAAGCTTCCAGATTGGGTTCCTTTATCTTGTCCTGTGATACACCGCCATGCATTTTCAATGCACGGGCAGTAACCACCAATACGGTCAGTTTAGGTGTGATACCTGCTTTACGGCACTTGATATCATAGAACTTCTCCGCTCCCAGGTCAGCCCCGAATCCGGCTTCGGTAATGGTATAATCACTAAAAGTCATTGCCATCTTGGTTGCCAGAATAGAGTTGCAACCATGAGCAATATTGGCAAACGGTCCCCCATGAACAAAGGCGGCAGTATGCTCCGTAGTCTGTACCAGATTAGGAGAAAGAGCATCTTTCAGAAGAACTGTAATGGCTCCGGCAATCCCTAAATCTTTTACAGTAAAAGGTTTGTTGTCATAAGTAAAACCTAATAAAATATTTTCAATGCGACGACGCAAGTCCTTTTCATCCTTGGCCAGACACAGAATAGCCATAATTTCGGATGCAGGAGTAATATCAAAACCTGACTCCTGGGTAATTCCGTTGGTCTTCGGTCCTAGTCCTGTAACAATGTAACGAAGGGAACGGTCATTCACATCCAACACACGACGCCACAGCACTTCCTTCAATCCGAAGCCATTATCACGATTCTGATAAAGGTAATTGTCCAACAAAGCCGAAATCATATTGTGAGCGGAAGTGATAGCATGAAAATCACCTGTAAAATGAAGATTAATCTTATCCATCGGCAACACCTGGGCGTATCCTCCTCCGGCAGCTCCCCCTTTCATTCCGAAACAAGGGCCTAGCGACGGCTCGCGCAAGGCAACAATCGTTTTCTTTCCTATTTTATTCAGTCCCAAAGCCAATCCGATAGAAACAGTAGTCTTACCTATACCGGCTTTGGTAGGGGTGATAGCAGTAACTAGAATAAGGTTGCTCTGCTGCACCTTTTCTTCGTCTATCTGACTTTCATCCACTTTGGCTATATAGCGCCCGTAGTTACTGATGTGCTCTACAGGAATGCCGGTTTCCCGAGCCACTTGTTTAATTTTGACCAGCTCAATGCTGCGTGCTATTTCAATGTCCGTTTTCATCTTTTTACTAAATTTAGGCGGCAAAGGTAATACATTTCCTTAACTTTGCTTGGGTTTCATACAACAAAATACGATAAGGAATAAGCAAAGGAACAATTTTATATTTTATAACCCGACCGAATTTGTATTTGGCAAGGATATAGAAGTACAAACAGTACTCTTGCTAAAAAGTAGAACGTCCGGAAGGCAATAATTGTTTACGGTGAAAGCTCTATTATTCGCAACGGATTACTGCAACGCATAAAAGATTTCCGGCAACAAGACGGAAGCGGATCATGCAAAAACATGCTTTTTAGCATAAAACGCTAGGTTTTCTCAACCATTTAAAGTAACTTCGCCGGACTTTTTTGGAGAAAAACAATGTATATATTCCGATCAATTCACGAAATAATAAATACGATTTTTGTAGCCAAAGGGCTGTTGGTAGAGATGTTTGAGAAGAGAAAAGTGCTTAGTTTTCGATACTCGGACGCACTTGCCCTATTGAAGGAGGATGAAAATCGTTTAAAGATACTCATCGAAAAGGAAATCATACACCTCAACGGAAACTTTGTGGAACTGGATGCCCGATTCCTTGATTTCTTCGAACTGCTGCTGGAAGCGAACGAGGAAATCAACACAGCTACCGTAGAGGAAAATATAGAGTACCTGCACGAACTGATGGACTACTACCTGAAAGAAAAGATCCAGTCGCGCAAGGAAAGTTATGTACGCAATATCAAGATTACCTTTCAGAAACTGGCACGCGTAACAATACGGAACATTATCAACCTTCAACACAATATTGATAATGCTTTCAAACACGAGCCCACATACCAGATAAAAATAGCCAAACTGCAAAATCTGGACAAGAAGCGAATCAACATCCAGCGTTTGATAGACTCTACCGAACACTTGATTTTGCACGAAGAACGGGATTTCTTCCGCCAGGCCACTGACGAAGAGCTGACCCGCATCCTGCTCGAGCTGCGGCAGGAACTGCAACTATCTGCTCACAGTCTGATTCGTGCCCAGCAGGATATCATCAATTACCTGAACCAAATAAAGAATCAGGTGATACTGGTAGAGAAAATACGAAAAGTAAAATATCTGCAAGACCAGTTCGAGCTACGTGCCCGGAGCAATCTGTCCGAAATAATGGAACGGGAACGTTCCCTCCTGTTGGAAGGAAGTACGCAAGCATCGTTCAAACTGTCTCCCACCTATCTGGCCAGTGACGAAGTGCGTCCCATCATTCTGAAAGTGATCAGCAATCAGAAGTATCGTGAAATTGTACGGAAAAATGAAGCCGGAGCTTTCAGTGAAGAAGACTTGGAAGCACAGGCCATGTACGAAGAAGTGATTAATCTGGACGAAGTGGTAGCCGCCTTTGTGCAGTCGGGGGCAGAAGCCCGCTGGAAAGGAGAGCCGGCCAGCGACCTTTTCTCCTTTCTGCTGCAATATCATTTCCATCGCGAAGTGGATGAAAAGGAACGTACCACGTTCTTCTGCCAGATTGTCTCACTTTACGAGAACCAACTGGAAATCCGGAACGAGTTCGGACTCCACAATCAATATGAATATGCTAAAATATACCCACTCTGAGAATTATGGATTTAAATATACAAATACCCGATAATACCGCATCCATCTTTGAATACTTGCAAAAAGGACTGTTCATCAGTTCCAACAGCACCAGCGAAGAAGTACGCGATATGTATAATGAAATAGATGAGAACTATGAGTCGCTCCATCAATATTTCTCACAAATAAACTATACACTGGAACGTGGAAACGAATATTTTTTCTTCTCTCGTATAGAACCCAAAGCCACACTGGAGCAAAAAATCATGCGTGCCTATTACTGGATAGATGTGCTCGATTTTTTCAAGACTTACGATGAGACATTCGGTCCCGGATTCCGTTTCCAGCCCGAACAGATATTGGTGGAAACCAACATCAACATGCTGCTCCAAAACAAACTGGACGGTATGCGGAAACACTTCTCGGACAAGGACATCCGTAAGGAAGTGCTGGAAAACATGATACGCCAGCTCACCAAAGACTCGTTCCTGGAACAGGAAAATGAGAAAACCAATACGTATAAGGTAATGAGCGCCTGGCATTATTTGGAAAGACTGATTGAAAGTATCAACATTTACGACGAAACCGAAGATGAGAAACCTGAGTAGAATTATCTTTATCAATAGTGCGAATATCCCTTATTCGGACGATATCTATCTGGACGGAAACGTCCACTTCATCGGTACGCAGGGAGTGGGGAAAAGTACCCTTCTGCGTGCTATCCTTTTCTTTTACAATGCCGACACGCAACGGCTGGGTATTTCGGTGGAAAAGCAGAATTACACGGATTACTATTTTCCCTACTCCAATTCGTATATCGTTTACGAAGTGGCAACAGAGAACGGTGCGTTCTGCATTCTGAGTTTCAAATCGATGAACCGTGTATGTTACCGCTTCATCCACTCTCCTTACCGCAAAGAATTCTTTATAGACGAGAACCGGGTGGCCTATAGCGAGAGCGACCGCGTGCGTGCCGTGCTGGACCAATATGGCATAGAATATTCACGCATCATCTATACCTACGACGAATATCGGAACATTCTGTATGGAAACAGTACAAGTCCTGAGTTCAGCCGGTACTCGCTGATGGAGAGCAAGCAATACCAGAATATTCCGCGCACTATACAGAACGTGTTGCTGAATTCGAAACTGGATGCCGAATTTATCAAGAAAACAATCATTTCTTCTCTGAACGAAGATGAAACGGCCATCGACCTGAACAGTTACAAGGAGCATCTGAAAAACTTTGAGACCCGTCTGAAGGATATCGAAGAATTTCAGAAACGGGAAACCCGGAAACAGGCTCGGGAAATCACACTGTTATCCCAACAAACGTCCAAACTGCAAGGCGGACTGGTGCAGAATTGCCGCGAACTGGTTGCCGCTTTCCGCAAAGCCGAAAGTATCCTTCCCCAATGGAAAGAGAAACAAGACCGCACGGATGCCGACAAAGGAAAACTGATACGCCGGAAACAGGAGCTTCAAGATGAATCGCGCAAGCGCAGCGACAAGTTACAGGAAGCGCTGGCAGTGCTGAACAATGAACTGCAAAAAGCATTAGGCAAAGAAAAGGATTATCAAAACAAGAACATAGAAGAGATTATAGAACGCTCTTCCAAAAAAGAGGAATGGAAGAACCGGCAGGTGGGATTGCTGGAAGAACAACGTATCCTTACCTCACAATATATGGAAATCTCGACCAAGTATAAATCGCTGATTCAGGCCTTGGACGAGCAATGGAATAAGATTCATGAAGCGAAAATCAAACAACTGGATACATTAAACAATGCATACAACGAGCGTCTGGAAGAGACCCGCAAAGAATACCAGCGGTTCACAGATTCCCTTTACCAGGAATTCGAAAGCCTGTCACAGCAGCTCCATCCGCTGAAAGCCGAGAAACTGGGCGAGCTGAACGCTATAGATTACCAGATAAAATTATGCAGAAAGGAGGTTTTCTTTGAGGAAGAGCAACAGGAATTGAAAACACGTATCCAAAACTATGCCAACTTTCATACGGAACGGAAAAACCGTATCGCCCAAGCGCAACTCATCATCAAGGAACTGACCATGACTTGGGAAGAGGAACAGCAGAAACAGCTGAAAGAAAAAGACCTGACCTTACAAAAGCTGCAACAGGAGATGCTGCAACTCCGTCCCCGCATAGACGAATTACAAGCTTTTCTGAACAACAGCAAAGACACCTTGCAAGGCTGGCTGAAAGAAAACAAAAAAGGATGGGAAGAGAACATCGGCAAACTGTGCGATGAGAGCATTTTATGGCAACGGGGGCTTTTTCCGCAAATGACCATCGAGGGGGGAAACTCCTTCTATGGCATTTCCATTAATTTAGACAGCATCCACCGCCCCATCAAATCCATAGACGATTATATCGTCGAGAAAGGGAACAGTGAAAAGCGTCTGGAAGAAATCACTGCTGCCATGCAACGCCAACAAACTGAAAGGGAGGAGTTGCAGGAACAGTTGAAACGCAAATACCAACCGCAGATAAAGGAACAAAAAACCATTATCAGCCAAATAGAGTATGAACTGGAACAATTGGAACGCCAATACCAGCAGGATATGCTCGACTTGGAAGAATGGAAGAAGAAAGCCAATGAGGAACGGAATGTCCAAATAAACCGATTGGAAAACGAACAGCGCAAACGGGTTGCCGAACTGGAAGGTATAAACAGCAAGCTAAAAAACCTGAACAAAGAAAAGACAGAGAAACTGGATAGCCTGAAACAGGAATGGAACAAACAACAACAGGCTCTTACCGACGAAAAAAAGACACAAGCGGAAGTTATCGGAAAAGAAGAAAAAGAAGAACAGCGCAGAATCTCCTCCATCAAAACCGAATATGAAGCGGATATGCAGAAAGAGCTTCATTCGCAGGGAGCAGATACCGAACGTCTGCAAGACATCGCCAACCAACTGGCCCAGCTGGAGAAAGAACTTTCTTTCATTAAGGAAAATGCGACACTGGTCATCGAATACCAAAAAGACAAACGGGATTTGATAGACCGTATTCCCGGATGGCAACGGGAGCACGACGAACAAAAACGTCTGCTCCAATTAGAACGGGAAACGCTGAGAGTGGAAACCTCTTCCCTACAAGAAAAGATAGACCTTCTGAACAAAGAATGGGAAGAAGCGGAAGTAAATGTAAAGGAACTTCAAAAGAACCTGGAGGCTTACAGTAAGATTCCGGCATACGACTGGTATAAACCGCATCAGGATATATTCCGTTCCGAAAACACGCAAACCATGCAGACTACCAGGACCTGTGTGGAGCTGATTGACGAACTGACCCGCCAGGCCAACCAATTCACACAGGTACAAAGCAAGCTCCGTAAAGAAGTGAACCTTTTCACCGGACATTTTGATGAGGACAACACCTTCAAGTTCCGCGTAAAATTCAACGAGGACTGGGAATACGTACGCTTTGCCGACGAACTACACGATTTTGTGGAAGAACACCGCATAGACGAGTACATCCGCCGCATCAACAACGAGCATTGGGATACCTTCAAACGTATCAGTATGGACACCTCCATGCTGACTTCATCGGAAGATGATATTCAAGATGTGATCCGTGAAATCAATAAAGGTTTCGCTACCTGCAATTTTGTGGGAGTCATCCAGCGCATCGAAATGAAGGTAGAAGAGAGTAGCAACCGCGTGGTGAACATTTTGCGTGAGATACAGAAATACTACCATGATTACGGTTATGACCTCTCACCGGAAACCAACCTGTTCTCCTCTGCCAAAGAGCAATTGGTGAAAGAAGAGGCTATCACTTTGCTGCGTACCTTTATCAAGGAAATACATGCCTACCGCTATGACAGCATCCGCCTGTATGATTCCTTCGAGTTGCGTTTCCGCATTGTAGAGAACGGCAATGACACCGGATTTATCGAGAAGATAGCCAATGTGGGATCGGAAGGAACCGACATTCTGGTAAAAGCGATGATAAACATCATGCTGCTGAATGTGTTCAAGGAAGGCGCATCCCGCAAGTTCAAAGATTTCAAGTTACACTGCATGATGGATGAAATAGGCAAACTACATCCCAACAACATCAGCGGTATCCTGAAATTCGCCAATGACCGGAACATCATTCTGATCAACGGTTCCCCCACCGAACTGAACCGCGATGCCTATAAGCACGTTTACCTGCTTACCAAAGGAACACAGAACAAGACCCGCATCGCACGATTAATCTCAGACAAACAGCTATAAAAGCCAGTAATAACGATCTGTATATTTCTATATTATAATGCACAATCTCTCAAAAAAAGGTTGTGCATTATTCTTTTTCCGTGAACATTCTTCTTCTTTAATAATTTAAGGTTATAGGCTATAAGAATTTTAATTCGGTGTATCTCGATCTAAAGTTGTTATTTTGCACGACATTTTTAAATACCATAAAAAAATAAATTATGATAAGCGAAAAAAGAAGTAGTATGCTCCATGGGGTACTTTTGATCACCCTGTTCTCATGTGCGGCCTTTTATATAGGCGAAATGAACTTTGTAAAAGAGTTATCATTCAGTCCCATGATTGTCGGTATTATTTTAGGTATGCTATATGCTAACAGTCTCCGGAATAATTTGCCTGACACATGGGTTCCCGGCATCCAGTTCTGTTCTAAACGCATCTTACGTATCGGAATCATTCTTTACGGTTTCAGATTAACTTTTCAAGATGTGCTTGCGGTAGGATTGCCCGCTATCTTTATTGACGCCATTATAGTAACAACAACCATTCTGGGAGGTATCCTGATAGGACGAATGCTGAAGATGGACCGGGGCATCGCACTGCTCACTTCCATCGGCAGCGGCATTTGCGGTGCGGCAGCCATTCTGGGTGCAGAATCGACTATCCAGTCCAAGCCCTACAAGACAGCGGTAGCCGTTTCCACCGTCGTTATTTTCGGAACCATCTCCATGTTCATCTATCCTATATTATATCATAATGGTACCTTCGCACTTCCTGCCAATGAAATGGGCATATTCACCGGAGCGACCCTGCATGAGGTAGCACACACAGTAGGTGCCGGCAATGCGATGGGAAAAGAAATATCAAACGTCGCCATCATCGTCAAGATGATACGTGTTATGATGCTGGTTCCCGTCTTGTTGATTACCAGCTATATGGCATCAAGAGCCGAGGCAAAAACTCAAAAGCAAAATGGAGGTATGAAAAAAATACAGATACCTTGGTTTGCCATCGGCTTTCTGGCTGTCATCGGTTTCAACTCTTTCGACCTGTTGCCACAAAATCTGACTGCCTTTATTAATAACGTAGATACTTTTCTGCTGACAATGGCTATGACTGCCCTGGGTGCGGAAACCAGCATTGACAAATTCCGTAAAGCCGGAGCGAAACCCTTTATACTTGCAGCAATTCTTTATATATGGCTGATAGCAGGCGGATATTTACTGGTAAAATATCTGGCACCTGCCTTAATGTAAAATCCATGACTCAACAACCAGAAACTGTTAATTATTGACAAATGGGTACATCTATGTGTGTACCTGCTACGGTTGAAGTGGAGGGCTTGTGAAAGTCTTCCACTTCTTTAATCCATAGAAATCATAAGATCATTGCATCGTTTCATTTCCCATAAAATACCATTCACAACTATCATTTTACAAAATCCGTATCGTTATACAGGATTTGCAATTTCTTCAGTTCCGCCTGCATATCAGCCAATACTTCACTATAAGCAGGATCATTGATTACATTATGCATCTCGGCAGGGTCTTTTTCCAAGTCATAAAGCTCCCATGCATCAATGTCATTGTAAAAATGAATCAATTTATAGCGGTCTGTACGTACTCCATAATGGCGCTTCACCATGTGTTCGGCAGGGTATTCATAAAAATGATAATACAATGAACGGCGCCAACCGGCAGGCTTCTCCCCTTTCAGCAACGGCAATAAAGATACTCCTTGGATATCATCAGGGACCTTGACACCTGCCAATTCCAAAAAGGTAGGTGCATAATCAATGTTCTGTACCATTTCAGTTATATCACCTTTCCTGTCAAATCCTTTCGGCAAACGCATGATCAACGGAGTACGCATGGACTCCTCGTACATGAAACGTTTGTCAAACCATCCGTGCTCTCCCATATAAAATCCCTGGTCGGATGTATAGACGACTAATGTATTATCCAGCAACCCGTTTTCTTCCAGATAATCGAGCACACGTCCCACATTATCATCCAGTGATTTGACCGTTTTCATATAGTCGCGCATATAACGTTGGAATTTCCAGTTTGCCAAATCCTTTCCTTGCGGATTCTTCTGATAAAAATCATCAATCACAGGACCGTAAAATGCATCCCATGCTGCACGTTGCCCTTCATCCATACGTCCGATAAAGCTTTCATACAATGATTTCAAACGGGATTCCTTGTCAGGGCGGAGCATCTTCAGATCATATATCATATCCATATCTTTCACAATACTCATCTCCTGAGCTGCGGCAGCTTCACGTCCGTTATAATCGTCAAAGAAATTATCGGGTAAAGCAAATTCCTTATCCTCATATAAAGCCAGATTACAGGTATCCGCCATCCAATTACGATGAATAGCCTTATGATGAATAAGCAGACAGAATGGTTTCTCCTTATCGCGCTTATTCTCCATCCAGTCTAGGGCATCATCGGTAATCAGATTAGTGATATACCCATGTTTCTGAATGGTATCATTGGTTTGTGTGATGAAATCCGGATTATAATAATCACCTTGTCCGGGAACGATCTCCCAATAAGTAAACCCCGTAGGCAAACTTTCCAAATGCCATTTACCAATTAATGCAGTTTGATAACCAGCCTTCTGCAATAGTCTCGGAAAAGTTTGCTGCGATGCATCAAACACACAGGTAGAGTTATCATAGAATTTATTTTCACAACTATGCTTACCTGTAATCATACAAGCGCGGCTAGGCCCGCTCAACGAATTTGCGACAAAACTGTTTGTAAAACGTACCCCGTCGTTAGCAATACGATCCAAATTGGGCGTTTCCATATAACGCTTGTCATAGCAACTCATCATTTGAGCTGTATGATCATCTGTCATAATGTAGACAATATTCAACGGTTTTTCTGTTACCGGCTCCGTACAGCCTGCCAATGCGGATAAAGACAACATTCCGCCATAAAGTAATTTATTACAATGTTCCATTAGTGGAAATGACTTAAAGTTTTAAAATAAGCAAATTCTTTGTTGCCAAACAATCAGACTTTCTATTTTTAAGGAATTGTCCTTGGTTGATACAAAGAAACAATTTTCCAGCCACATTTCCTAACAAATTCCGTTCTTTCATTCCTCTTCCCCCATA
Source organism: Phocaeicola sartorii JCM 17136 = DSM 21941 (assembly GCF_054653615.1). Taxonomy (NCBI): domain Bacteria; kingdom Pseudomonadati; phylum Bacteroidota; class Bacteroidia; order Bacteroidales; family Bacteroidaceae; genus Phocaeicola; species Phocaeicola sartorii. The sequence continues at coordinate 2,242,735 of NZ_BAAIFW010000005.1, read as the reverse complement.
ATTTCCACTTCCCCCAGTTCCAGCCATAACTTGCGGAATTCTTCTTTCGTCATGGCCCCTTTTTCAAGTTTGGTATAGGTAGACGCACTCATATCCAATTCGCTGCACATCACATGGATATCAATATTCAGTTTTCTACGGACGCTGTCAATCAGTTCCCTATCGAAACGAAGCCACAAAGCAACATTTGTCAGTTCTTTCATCTTAATAAGTCTTAAAATACGTAAACATATATATTCAGATTACAGTTTCCTGTAATTCTTCAAAAAACAACAGGGTAATTTCACACCCCGATAACTTAACGCAAAAAAATAGAAACATGAAACAAAACGATCCATCCATGTCCGTAGCCGGACTGAAGAAAATGATGCACATCTGGAAAAGCCGTAACATTACAGATTCCACCACGACCCAATTACCGGAACTCTACCTAGGACTGACCGCCTATATGAACAGCCGGAAAATCTATCCGCAGGAGAACTTCTACGAAATACGAAATTCGCTCCGATTCTCCACCACACAGGCACTGATAGAAGCCATGAAAAGATCGCAGGCCTTCCCTTTCGTCACCGACCCCGAAACGGGAGCCGTCAAGGCCTTCGGGCCGCCGCTCTACCACGAAACGAATTCCGAAATCCATACAGAAAAAGACAACGGACTGTCATCACAAACTTTTGCGCAAACTTTTGCGCAAACTTTTGTGGCGACAGATAATAATAATATTAATAATAATATTTATATTAACTCTACTAATGAGAGAACTTCTGAAAGAAGTTCTTCTCCTGAAAAGGATTCTCCGAAGGATGACTCAGGCAATCTTTCAGAAGAAAATTTCCCCGGACAGGGAAATTTCACGACAAACACGCTGCCCACCATAGCCGCAAAGGAATTCTTCCACCGCATCAATACCTCCAAAGGGGAAAAGGCCGGAATACTGATTCCGCTCATCGACCGCTTCCAACAGCAGGATGGAATTGAACGCCCAGGCATGCCGGATATTGGTCTGCCTGGTGGACGAGAAACTCATCCCCTACTTCACCGCACAAGTGAGGTTCCGGAAATTAAACCATACCGGCAGGTTGGCGTGGCTGGCCAACGGAATGTTCTATTGCTTCTACGCCGGATGCGAATATTCACACCGCCGTGTGTGACTATTCACGATGGCCTGCGTGACTATTCACGCAAGGGCACGTGAATAGTCACGTTTTCCCTTCCTGTCAGGGTCTCCCCAAATACTGGAAAATAAGCTCCACCTGCAACGAGGTGAACATGCGTTGACGTACTTGATAGCCGGCCAGCAGCAAAGCCTCGTGCAGCGCCGCATTATGATGTATCCACAACGCCAGGCGGTTCAACGCCGAGGCGGGGGTGATATCGGGGGCATAGGCTATGGCAAGGTCGCGCTTGTAATAAGGGCGCAACGGCCATTCTTCCGTAAGGGTGTCACGCTAAGTTTTAGCGATGCGTGCCGCATCGCTAAGATCTTCAACGATAAACTCCCAATACTTACCTTTTAAACATTGTATAGGTGTATTATCATCTATGCCGGATGCCGTTCTTAATTTATCCAGAACTTCCTCTCTCGAAATTTCATAGGGATGCCTTTCAATCCCCCATCCGATCATAGCTTCTAAGGTAAAATGCTCAAGTAATTCATGGATGTCCCAATAATCTTTTTTTCTTTCCCCTGTTATAATTGCCAGCATTTTCATCGCGGCAATTTCTTCAATGGAAGCCATTTGAATATTATCAATCTGTACAGCAGGAAAAATAAACCGATCAGTATAGAATAGATCCAGTTTTATTGTGTCATTCGGAGTATCTCCACAAATAAAAGAATATCCTAATGCCCTCTCACTAAGTTCTTCCAGTCCATCAACATAATTAAAGACACGTTGCAGAGTTTTGCCTATTGTTTCCGTATCCATTGTACCATACGGCATATCAGTAAACAAATCTATATCAACAGAAGTGCGATGTCCTAATTGTAAACTCAAAGCGGTTCCTCCTACCAATCGAAATTCATTAAACACAGGCTCAGCCATTAACTTTTTTAACGACTCCAAAAGTAAATGGGAAACCGTATGATAGTAAAGCGTTTCCATCATTGCAAATATTTTGATATATTATGCATACGCCTGTCGCTGTTCCATCTAGTCTTTACACTAGCGAGCGAAGCAGATACAATGTTTTTTCCATAAAACCGGATGATAGCTTCTATTTCTTTTTCATTACCATATTCAAAAACCCGCTGAATGATCCATTTTTCATTTACGATCCAATCCAAATGATCCAAATCAACATCCCAAAAGATTGCTTTTCTAAACAGGGATAAATCCGGTCTATGTTTCAACTGCTCCTTACATTGAGCCAGATAGATGTCATGATTAGCTTGTATTTTATAAAAGAATCCGGATATTTCAATGCCCAAGGCTTTTTCTATTTCAAGTGATTGCTCCGGAGTAAATCTCTTTTTCCCCAAAATAAGATCATTAATCCGCAGGGGCAACTCATTAATCATAACAGCAAGTTGCCTTTGCGAAAGATTCATCTTAGATAAAATCCGTTTGAGAATCTCACCAGCAGGAATGGTTACAATAGAAAAATACTGTTCGTGCATATCTTATTTTCTTTGGCTTTTGCAAAGAAACAAAATATTCTCCACTATTCCTACAGAAATAGTATTATTTCACCTTCTCTGCAAATGATGAAAACTAAAATACAGGAAAGATCATTGCATCGTTTTATTTCCCATAATATACATCAACATATACCGGGCAATGATCCGAAGCGACATAATCCTCTATCATGCCTTTCCGTCCGACTGTAAATTTTCCTTTTTTCCTCTTATATCCATAAATATAATCAATGCACTCCCCGTTGCAGGTAATCCAACGGTCATCGGTCAAAACCTTGAAATATTTCCGGATATTTTTCTGAGTTAAAGAAGAAGGCACAGAATTCATGTCACCCGCCATAAAAACAGGCTTTTCTTTAGAAAGCGCCTCCTTCAGTATAACCTCTACTGATTTGATCTGGTCAGCAGCAGTCAAAGAAAAATGAGTCGCGAGAAATATGTATTTCTCAAACTCCACGACCAACAACGTCCGGGCTTCTTCCTTTCCCGGAAGAGATACATTTCTGACATTCAACGGCTTTTCTTTCGACATGACACCAATGCCATATTTACCGCCACCGTAACTGATAGCAGGTCCGAATACATAATTCATCCCCGTCACACCGGCTATTTCTTCCAACACATTTACAGGACTACGATGGGTTACACTATCCAGTTCCTGCAAGGCAACGACATCGGGATGTACATCGGATATTACATGGGCTATACGTGCATAATCCACTTTCCCATCCATTCCTATTCCATTGTGTACATTATAAGACATAATGCGCAAGCTGTCACCATGAGCTGAAGAAGCATGTAATCCCAGCCCAACCATCAAGCACAACAAACATAAAATTAAATTTTTCATTTCTACAATCATTCTGTTTTCAGAGGATATCCTCTGGTTCATATTAAAGTTATTTTTGCAACCTTATGGAAGCCATCTTCTTAAACAATTCAAGTTTCCGGGGAGACAATAAAGCTTTTTCGCACCATTCCTTGTCACCATACACTCCGGCCTTGGAATAGTCGAACGGTTTAAATCCTATTTTGCGGATATTTTTTCGTGAGACTAACGTATAGTCATCATTCTTCACATCCTTAAACAAAGGATCGAGCATGACCGAATGGGGCTCCTTCATCTTCTTCCATTCCGCAAAGCTCTTGCCCATCATGGTAATGGAAGTGGTATCTGTACGCCAATATAAATTATAATCCATATCCACATTTGCCTTATCCCAAGTTCTGACCAAAGTCTCCCCTTTATCATGCAAGATGATATTATGCTTGAAATGTAAGGAAAGATGTGGTTCCGCACGCGTCAACTGCACCTGATGATAAAAACCGAACGCTAATATATTATTCTCTATCTTATTATTTTTCCCATAATGCTGATGAAAACCGCCACTCTTGCAACGAAGCACCAAGTTATTGCTCATTTCCACTCCTGTAGAACCTTCGTCAGTGTACAGGCCCCAGCCTCCATAATCGTATGACAACACATCAGTTATCACATTGTTGCAAACCTTGGTTCCTTCAGACTCGCCCAAGGTGTAGACAGCTCCCATGTCCGACAGTTCTCCCCATCCGATGTGATGGATACGGTTATACATAATGATATTGTGCACGGAAGGGCTATGCTTCTTCATCATCACAGTCTCCGTCTCTCCCTTTTCAGTCAATACAGGAATCGGTGAAGCCGAATCCTCGTTATATCCCCATACCCATCCTACGGATACGCCGGAATAAAGAATGTCGAAAATATCATTATGAGTCACTTGGTTGTCTCTGGTATGGAACAAAGCAACTCCCACTCCGCAGGGCTGTTCATGTCCGGCATCGGTAACGATATTGTTGTCGATGACATTACCGCTGGTCACTTTACGCGTGGTGGCTCTCAAATAGGGTTCGCCTATCTTAATGCCACCTGCACCCAAATCGGCGATGTAACAATGTTCGATTCTGTTTTGGTGGCACTCCCGTCCGAAACTGATGCCGTATGCGCCGGTATGAAGCATCTCGCAATCCTCCAGAATGATATTTTCCGCAAAATCAAATTGCATGGCCGCCTCTGTATTCGCGGCCGCCTGTGCCGGTTCTTCCCCCTCGGAAGGAATCATATAAGAGGAATATTGGAACGACAATCCCTTGAACTTCATGTTCTTCACAGGATTCTCCGGTTCTCCCTTCACCGAAATCCATTGATGCAGCACCGGAGCGACGCAAAACGCTGTATTCATATCCTCCCCTTCACGAGGCATATAGTAAAGGTAACCGGTCTCACGGTCCAGATACCACTCGCCTGCCACATCCAGCGCAGCCTTGTAGTCATACATAAAATAACGGGAACCTTTATGAATCAGATTCCAGGGCTTCATGCCCCTTCCTTCCATATAGATGCGGGCAGAGTCTACCTCCACATATTTCGGGTTCTTACGTGTAATATCCCATTTATGGTAGAAACGGAACTTGATGTTTTTCAGTTCCTTTCTGGAAAGTCCTTTCATAGACTCCCAGTCGGAAGCCTCAAAATTAATCTGCTGGACGGCATAGTTGGCAAGGCTGCCCCCCTTGACTATCGGGGTTTCTTTGGACGACTTTACAAAAAACCAGTCCACGTTGGGAGTACGGGCCAAAATGGCACGCTGACCGTTCACATAAAACTGCTCAAAGTTAAATCCATACCTCAACACCTCCGGAATATAGGCTTTATACAACCCGTTCTCACATTTTTGCCATCCCTTTATGCAAATGCCTCCCATGAAACACGGCTTCTCCTTCCCTTGCGATTTGATAACCACAGGGCGGGAAGAAGGCGTCTCAATAGAAAGAGGGGCCTCCATGTAATAATCACCGGGAGCCACCTGCACAAACAAGGTATCTGCCGACCCGTCAGAAGAGAGTTTCCCTTCAAGTGCTTTGTTCAAAGAGTAGAAAGGAGAAGCGGCGGTACCATCCCCTTGACTATCACTACCATTACTGGATACATAAACAACATTCTGACCGCCCTTGGCCGACTGTGTTTTCCCGTAGGAACCATGCGCCGAGACAGACGACAATCCGCATACGGAGAAGAAAGCCGCAAACACAAAACTTCTATATTTCATTCTATTTTATTTTTAAGATGCCAGTATCTCAACCGGCTTTATCATTTAAATTATTACCAAACTTGATAAGGTGCTCCCTTTATCGTCAACGGCGAAGATACGCCTGCCACATAATTGGGCTGTCCTCCCCCTACGAACAGAGTCACCTGACCGCTCTTTTCCATCAAATTGCCGTCAGTTTCCGTCAGAGCCAATTCCTCAGGCGCCAACGTAAAAGAGACACGGGTGGACTCTCCCCGTTTCAGATGAATCCGTTTGAAACCTTTCAATGCACAAAGAGGAATTTGCTTCCTGCCGTCCTGGGGATGCACGACATAAAGCTGCACCACCTCATCGCCGTCACAATATCCCGTATTGGAAACGGTAACAGTGACCCGGACCGTATCACCGGTATGGATCTCACCTGCACATTGCATATCCGAATAGGCGAAAGTGGTATAACTCAAGCCATATCCAAACGGATAACGCGGCTCCCCTTTGAAGTAGCGGTAAGTACGTCCAAACATCGAATAGTTCTCGAAAGGAGGCAAATCATTGTCACTTTTATAGGTTGTCAACGGCATACGTCCTGCCGGATTATAATGTCCAAAGAGCACATCGACAATGGCATCTCCCGCCGCTTGTCCGCCATACCATGCCTGAAGCAGCGCATCGGCATTCCGGCTTTCCCACTCAAAACTCATTACCGAGCCCGACATATTGACTATAATCAAAGGACGTCCGGTTTTCTTCAGTTCTTTCAACAGCTCAATCTGCACCAAGGGAAGCTGCATAGTGGTGCGGTCTCCGCTGGCAAACCCTCCATAGCCTGCCGCTCCGGCATCTCCGGCTTCACCTTCATAATCGGCACTTATGCCACTCACAAAAACAATGACATCCGACTGCATGGCTTTACGAGCCACTTGTGCGAACGACGGAGCATTCTTCAGCTTATCCACGATACCTACTCCCGGCAGATAATCAATTTTAATCTTATTGCCCAAGCGTCGTTTCAGGCTCATATAAGGAGTAACTATTTCAGAAGGAGTCCCGAAATAGTTAGCCAGCTGAGTCTGCCCGTTGTCGGCATTAGGACCGATCAAGGCTATGCTCTTTATCTTCGAAGCATCAAGCGGCAAAAGGTGATTCTTGTTTTCCAACAGGACGATAGATTCCTTAGCCATGCACTCCGCATGCTGTTTATGCGCTTCACATTCCAAGACTTCCCGTCCGATGGAGCTGTATGGCACCCGTTCTGCCGGGTCAAACATACCTATCTTAAACAGAATAGTAAAGAGACGGCTTAAAGATACGTTAATATCCCTTTCCGAATGCAGCCCTTTCTTCACGCCCTCTGCCAGCAAATGATACAAATTGCCACATTCCAGATCGGTACCTGCAAGCAGGGCATCACTCATTGCTATCGTATGCTCGGGATGCGTCTTATGGAACTCGGCAAAGTCTTTCAATGCCCAACAATCGGACGTGACATATCCGTCGAAATGCCATTGGTTGCGAAGAATATCCGCCAGCAAGGGGTCATTGCCGCAACAAGGCTGACCGTTCAAGCGGTTGTAAGCGCACATCACCCCGTGTACCTTTGCTTTCGTAACCAGTTCGCGGAAAGCCGGCAGGTAAGTATCCCACAAATCGAAGACAGACGGACGGGCATCGAATGAATGGCGATTGTATTCAGGACCGCTATGCACAGCATAATGCTTGGCGCAAGCTACCGATTTCAAATAATGTGGATCATCTCCCTCCAAGCCACGTACAATTGCCGCGCCCATTTTGGCGGTAAGATAAGGGTCTTCTCCATACGTTTCCTGTCCGCGTCCCCAGCGGGGGTCGCGGAAGATATTGATGTTTGGAGTCCAGTAAGTCAGTCCGCGATAACGTGTACCGGTTTTACCTGACTTCAAATCCTCATTAAAAAGCGCACGTCCTTCTGTAGATGTAATATCTCCCATTTTGTGTATGGCGTCTGTATCAAATGTAGCCGCCATACCGATAGCCTGTGGAAAGACTGTTACTTTCTCTGATGTACGCGCCACACCGTGCAATGCCTCGTTCCACCAGTCATACGCCGGTATGCCCAAGCGCGAAATAGCCGGAGAATGATGTTGCATCAACTGCACCTTTTCTTCCAATGTCAATCGCGAAATGAGATCTTTCACACGTACTTCTAATGGCAAATCTGCATTTCTGAAAGGAAAATTCCCTACCTGCGCATGTGCAAAAAGCGCACAAAAGCAAAACATGAAAAAAAATGATATATTCCTCATATTTAGTTTATTCTTAAATTCTTATTATCTTTTCAATTCGTGTTTTGGCTGAAAAACAAAATACTTTAAGTACTTTTTATCCGGTCCTGCTTCACGGATAACTTTCTGCACATCAATCGACTGCTTCTTCGGTTTGGGAGCCGTCCAGCTGAAAGAGGCAGATACTATCGCCGTCTCAGCCGGCACTATCGCCCGATTGGCTATATACAGTTTCTGTATGCCATTACGCAATGAATTGGAACTGACAGGCGCTATCTCCAACTTACCCTTTCCCGGAGTACGTTTCTTGTCAATGTTCTTTTCGCCCACCAACTCGTCATTGAAATAGAAGCGGAATGTCTTACCGTCATAGCTGAAGGTAGCCGTATTCTCCTTATCATCCTCCACCACATTGCCCGAAGCTATCTGATACAGGTTGTCGTTACCTCCACCTATGTTCAGGTAGGCTACTGCCTGCTTTCCCTGGATGAGCATGCCATAGAATCCATCCGTGCCGAACGAGCCGTTTTTCCGTACAATCCAACGCTGCTCCTTTCGTCCCGACAAATTAAGGAAAGTGCTGACCGGATGGAAACAAGCGTGTACAGTAAGTTTTTCGGCATCCATACCCAGACGATTGTCGAAGACCGGTCTGGAAGTGTTCATGTCGAAATTATTGTTTTCCCAAACCTGCAACTCCGCCGATGAGCTTCTGCCAAAACTGGCAACCTTACCGCTTACTTTGCCTACCACCGTGTTCTTTATTGTGATTTTCGAACTGCACTCATCAAATCCCATCGCGTCTACCACGCCATAGACTCCTTCTCCTTTGTATATCCAGTCAATGTAGTTACCGTCATATACCGAACCTTCGCAATCTCCCAATGAATAGATACCCGCGGCATCACCAAGTGTCTGTGCTACATGATGTATATAATTATGAGCGATGTAGTTATTCTTTGTATAATTCGGCTCAAATCCCCATGTCCATCCCATACTAATGCCACTGTAACTTACATAAGATATCTCGTTTTTCAGAATCTTGTTATTGGAAGTTTGAGCCATCCATATACCTACTGCAGCAGGATGAATATGTCCAAGACCGGTGATGAGGCAATTACTTACCACATTGTCGCGTGGAGCATCACGCTCTGGCACACCTGCTTCCTTAACCAAACGGATGTCAAAGCCCATATATATACCTCCCGCACCAGTGTCAGAGATTTCGCAACCATCCAACTTTATCCCACGGCATCCCTTTGCTATAGCAATGCCGATAGCTCCTAAATGACGCATACCGCACTGCCCGAAAGTAATATTATCAGCATATTCAAGCTGCAAGGACGCCCCTGCTGTAGGCGCAGCTTGAGCTCCTGTAAATCCCGGTCGGATTTCAGAAGGAAAATAAGGAATACCTTTCTGTATTTCTGCCGGCCAATTGGGAGCTATGTCATATATTCCCATCCGATAAGAAGTGTATTGAAAATCAATATTTTCAAAATGTACATTAGATACCGGATTCTGAACCGTTCCCTCAAAGTCCACAATACGCTCTAATCTGGGAGCATGAATATTCATCTCTTTGGGATTTTCCCCCTTATTTGTCAACAAATGCAACCTACCGCTTTTCCTATCAAGAAACCATTCACCCGCTTCGTCTAAAGCCTCACGTATGTTTTCAATCCTGTAACGCATATTCTGTCCGAAATTTCCTACCGGATAGCGGCAAGGAGAGGTGAAATAGATTTCATTTTTAAGCGTGTCTATCGACAAGATGGATTGCCATGAACACTCCCAACTATGAAAGGTCAGTATCTCGGCATTCTGCCAATCGTCCCAATAACGAACGTCATTCCCTTCATAAGCAAAACCGCAACGTGATAACCAGAATTTCGCCTTCTTTTCAGAATCACTCAATACACTGCTGGCTTTTCCTGTAATGGAAAGACTACCTTTTGTTCTTAAGAATCCTTCATTGGGAGTACGTGCACGTACCAAACGCTTATGACCGGAAAATAATTGTCGGAAATACCAATTTCCATTCTTTACTTCTGGTAATTCCGCCACCCAATGATTCGGTTCTATTTCCACCCAATCCGTAATGTGTTTACCTCCGCTTAACACGATGTCTCCTTTTCCCCACGAACGAAATGTAACCATTCCGTCCTTACCAGAATTCTGTTCTGCAGTCATCCTCAACGGCTCCTCCAGTTCATACAACCCGGGGGCGATACATATATTTACCGGGTCGGCATTCCCGCTTGCACGCAACTCTCTGAGTTTTTCCGTCACCTGCTGAAGTGAAACGAACGGACTGTTCTTGCTGCCATCTCCCTGTCCTGAAACCTGTTGGGATACATATACATCAATGGTCTTGGCCGAACTTCCTAAAAAAAGTCCCAGCATACAACCAAGTCCCAAAAGCCTTTTGATATTCATTTTGCAATATAGTTTGTACATTATTCATTTTATTACTCCATCAACGCCGTTACGCACCAAAGGTAGGGTGCCTGCCCATGATAATCACCGGCTATGCGGGGACGGTCGTAATAATACTGCTTGTCATTCTTCTTATTGGTACCCACACATACTTCGGTCACATCGCCCTGTTCATTGATATAAGGGACAAGTGCCAACCACGCTTTTCGCGCAACCGGGGCATATTCTTTCTTAGGGAGCCATCCTTGCTTCACACCGGTAATAATGGCATAAGCAAACATTGCCGAGCCTGAAGTTTCCGGCCAGCAGTCCGGCTGGTCCACCAGCTGGTTCCACATTCCGTTTTCTCCTTGATACTCCTTCAAACTGTTCATCATCGTCAAATATCCCTTCAGAATACGTTTACGCTCCGGACTGTTTTTGGGAAGCGCTTTCAACAATTCTGCCATACCGGCTGCCATCCAGCCGTTTCCGCGTGCCCAATAGAAAGGAACGTCCGGAGCGTGATAGAACAATCCGTTCTCGCATTGCAGTTCATCCAGATAATGAACCATCTCCTTTGCTGCCCGGTTGATATATTCCTTGTTTCCTGTCACCCGGTATGCCTGGCTCTGTACAATGGTAATCATAAACATATCGTCAATCCAAAGGCGGGTCTGCCAAGAAAAACCCTTTTGCGCCCATTCCTTTTCCCTGTCGCTGGCGTCAGCCGGCAATTGCCATTGAGTGTCGGCATAAGGCATTCCCAAATCATAGTATTTCTGATTCTTAGTGATTCGGTAAAGTTCCAAAGGCAAACAACCGAACATGTTCAAATCGACATGGTTCTTAATCGGGAGATACGCCTTCTCTTCTTTGAGCAAGGGTTCAAAACGCTTCTCCAACATTCCGATCAGTTCATCGTCACCGGCTACCTGAGCATATCGCAAAGCCCCCAGCCACGTACAAACTTCGGCATAATGAATCCATTTGCCATCATGCAGAAAGTGCTTTCCCGGTATGAAGTGGCGGCCCAGTTTGGCTCCAATCTCTTTCGGTGCATATCCTTCGGGGAAATTCTTCAAATCCGGATCTCCGGCAACTTTCGCTAAACTGTTTCCTCCGGCAACCAACGCCAAGAGCAAACATAAAACATATTTCATATTTTTCATTTGTTTGATATAGATTTACAAAGATACAGATATTACTTATTCTCGTAAAAGATAGGCAAAGGCGGTGCGTCAACCGGCTTATTGCTACGAGGCAATTCCTCGGGCGCCACCCTTCCCAATTTAGACCGATAGATCTTCAATCCTCTGACAGGCGCATTCCAAAGGCTTACTAAAGTTCCTTCGCATCCACGATCGGGCATCATCTGCGCATGCACTTCCATGTATTGGTCGAACAGCAACAAGGCACGATTACAAATATCCTGCGCACGTAGCTGTTCCGCTTCCGAGACCGTTCCATCCTCTTCCTTACGGATGGTCTGTATCTCAACAGCCTCTTCGAAAGCCTGCAAATAGATAACCGAACAGAGAATCCGATTACCGATGAACGACAGATAACGAAAGGCTTCACTCGACTTATCGAGCGGTTTAATCAAGTCGGACAGGACTTTTCCCGCTTCCAGATAGTAATCATGCGCAGCTTTTATCTGTTCCTTTCTCATCCACGTGTACGAACCTCCCGCACGCCAGGCTCCCATCCAGCAGAAGCCAATATTCCCCAAGTGTTTCTTGGCATAACTATCTCCTTCATTCACCATTGTCATTACACTGTCATACCTTTCCACATCTTCGATGCCCAATCTTGCCGCATACTCCTGATAGAAAAAATAGGAAGAGAGCTTCCCTTTCAATGTTGACTCCGCGGCATAACGCGCCGATGTTCGGTTCTCTGCCGTCCGCCAGTGGTTATACAACAAAGAGCCATGCTGTTCACCGGGCAGCATCTGCTCGATATATCCCATCAGACGTGCATTTCCCTCAACCGAGTTTTGATACAGGTACATCAATCCGTCAAACTCTATCCAGGAGTATAGTTCCGTATGACGCATATCCTCCGGAGTGTGGATGACGTCCATGACAGCCTGTGCCGTTCCCTCGCTTCCATGCGAAGGCATCAGACAGATGGGAGTCTCCGGCAAAGCCAGACGTGCTAACCGGTACCCCCCTTTCGTATAATCCGTGATGGAAGAATAGATACCTAATTTCAATTCCGGTCCGTCGTGCTTCTCTGCCTGCAACTTCTCTATGGTCTTCACAATGATACCTACCTGCTTATACAAGGCATTCAAGTCAGACTGTTGGGAACGAATGGGAGCACATACCGTAGAATCATTGGCAATGTCCTCCGGGAAATATTCATTCAGTGTGTTTCTCACCTCCTCTTCCGTGCAACGCGGTCCCCATCCTCCGGTTTCTTCCGTTATCATCTCCAAGGCATTCAGTCGGGGATAGCTTCTCAGGATGTCTTCGGTGGTTTGCACAGCTTGTTCAATGGTTGCGTAGCGAGGCTCGAAAGAGTATTGCACATAGAATCCCAAATCAGCGGCATAGTTTATCAGCTTCTGCATCCAAGCCACTGCAAATCGGCTACGCTCGGCAGGATTGGAAAAGAGGGGTTCGGCACCCGGTATACAAAAAATGCTGTCATTTCTCGACACGTTCTTTTTCAACCGTTCGTTGTCATACATGTAATGCACATTTCCATAGAAGAAATTACCGGCAAGCGCCAAACTGTCTCCTATTTGCGTTTCGTACCACTGACCCGGATAGCTGTGAATCACCAGTTTGTTAAAACGCATACGCAACAAAGAGTTCAGATACTCCTTGGCATCTTCTATCTTATAAGAAGAGATGTCCATCGGAAAATTCACATGTTGGCGGATTCCTCTCCAACGCACTTTGGGAGTTACCATTTTGCTCTCTATCTGTGAAAGTTTCTTCTTCACCCCAGGCTTGGAAACGCCGGTCACATCAAACGTATAGCCCAGTTCCTCAAGCAGCGTATAGAAACCGTGCGCAGCTCCCAGTTCATCTCCGCCTATCAGGCATATCCGGTTCTCTTCCACCCGATAACCAAACGAGCCATCCTCCAGCGTGGAATCCACACACAAGACGTAGTTCACCTTCTCTGCTCCGGGTATCTCTTTCAGATACAGCTTCATATCTTTTTCCACCAACTTCGTAGTAACGGAAGGTTCAAAGCCTTCGCATTCCACTTTCATGCCACCGCAGCTTGCCAACAACAACCAGCAAGCCAAGAACGGAAGTAAAATAAAAGTATAATTAAAACGTTTCATTCTATTCATGGTATATTAATTTGTTTTTCTTTTCCGAACCGACTACCGTCATCTTCAGACCTTGTTTATCTGTAACCAATACAATGTCCGCTGGCGATTTTATTTTTAGGATTGACTTCCCGTCACGGAACAACTCGTCGAAAGCACCGCAAGCCAAACGTTTGATTGTCCCTGTTTCATCAATATCCAACGCCACCATTCCCTGATACTTGCCAGTGTACACATGATTACCCACCCGGATAGAGAACTCAGTGCGGGAGTCGTTTTTCAACGAAAGATAATCCGTCACAACCACGGCACCGTCCGCACAACGGTTCCCTTCAACATAGCCGTTGGGAAGAATCCCCAACTTAGCCACATTCTCCAGCGAGAAACGGGTTGCCACAGCCTTTCCTGCCACCTCCTTTTGCCACTCACTGAGGTCATTCGCATAAAAGTCATTTTGCGCTTCCCCTTCTAACAGCAACTTACCTCCGGCATTGACATAATGTTTGATGAAATCGGCGGTTTTGGGCTTGATATACTGAGGGTTCAGCAAAACGACCGCCTCAAAGACATGTCCGTTCATCATGGGTTTGTACTCGTGGTTCAGTGTCAGTACATCGTTCTCTATCAAATCAGTCGGCACCAAGGCATTCAGATAGCCCGCCTTCCACATTTCCTGAACTTTCTCCTGAAACTGCAAGGTGTTGTTAATGTCATACCTGCCCCGTTTCCCGTAATCAGGATACCAGTTTGCCAACGCCTCCATGCCGGCAATAACCAAAATACGGCAGTCGGCGTATGTAGCGTTGAAATGGTTCAGCAGTTTCGCCATGCGCTCCACTTTCCATATAGTAGGAGCCACTTCGGAAGATTCCAAAGAGACTCCCCATGCACCTTTGTCATTGATGGCATGGTAGTGCGTCCGTATGCCATATTGTAAATCCGTCAAAGCTTTGCTTGCGAAAATATCCAAGTTTCTGTGATAATACATGTTGTACATCACATTCTGTGTATTCGCCATGCCGATTCCCATCTGTATGGCAGTGGCGATGTTTTCATCGCTATGCCCATAGTCGCGGGGCAACGTCCACCAATTGATGCCGGTAGACCAGATTTCATCCTCATCAAACGCATTATGGAAGGTATTGTGCAGTCCCAAGAAAACGTCCGTACCATAGAGTTTTTTGGCAAAACGCGCCAAGGCTCTTTCCGCTCTCAAAGGTCCATGCCTCATCACATCCATATAAAAGTTCTTCGCTTTTATCTTCTCGGTGTCATTTCCCTCGGGCGAATAGCGCATCTGGAACAAATCTTCATCCAGATTCCGGTTGTATTGGTGGCGATATTGTTCCTTCATTGCCAACGAATAATGACGGATGCGGAACGTTTCGTCGCCCTTCATCATGAAGCCAGGCTGTACAGCCATGTAGCCGAACTCGTCGAAACCGATTCCTTTGAATGGGATGTCCGAATAGGCTTTCAACACCCGGTAATAGCTGTCAAGCGTGTAATCGGCAAACAGAGTCGGCCATTCATAATAGATTTCCGACATCACATACACATCGTAGCCCGCCAGCTCCTCGCCAGCGTTAATCTCTATCTGGAACCTATCCACGTCTCCTTTCTGCACACAGCAGCGGGTGATTTCGTGAAGAGAACCGGGTTTATAGGTATCCGTGCCACATTTCTGGAAAGCGTAGGCACGCAACAGTTCCTGTTTGAACGGCTTTACTGTTCGGACATGATGCGGCTTGTTGCTGCACACGGCAGTACCGTTGGCATTCAGTCTGGTTTCCGTTTCCACAATCGTGCGACTGCAATTCTCCTCCGTATAGTTTCGTGCATGCCAGACTTGCAGCCCGATGCCGATGTTCAGGCTATCTGCTTTCGCCACTAGGCGTTCAAAGACCGGATGCATGGTTTCTACATCATAAAAATCTACGCCGTTGCGCGCCGTCAGGAAAATTAAGGTGTAAGGAGTGGTCCGGGCATACTCTTCCAATTGCTTCAAGTAGACATCCCCCTCCAGTGTTTCGGGAGTGATGAACCAATACCCTACCAAAGGATGTCGGGTATTGGCAAGTTCCGACGTATAGATCACTTCCATCTCTTGTACCGTGGCAAACACAGGCAGTATGGAACAGAAAATCAAGCAACTCAGTAGTGCTTTGGCATATCTCAATAGAACCATTGGCTTACTGATTTAATCGGTTTTTCAGTCGGTTTTACAGGTACTTCGACGGACAATCTGCCCCATGAAACCTGCAACATTCCCTCGGAAAGAATCGACTTGGTATCCTTTATGGCTACCTCATCTACCTTGCTTCCTACTGACAAAGCCAATGCATAGACAGCTTGGTCTATCTTTGTCAAATCAAAATCCTTCTCCTCACCAGCATAAATCACATAATCTATCCAGGCATTCTTCTCGTCTTTCCCTTGTTCCCAATGTCCTTTCCAAGAACCGAACCGGGCCTCAAGCAACTGAATGGCTATTTGCACCCCCTCCGCTTCCAAGGTAAAAGCATCGTTGTCGCAGGAAGGCAGCTGGATGCAAGTCTCCCGGCAATTACCCAACTCAAAACGAAGCCGCAGGTCGCTCGCCTTGAATTTGCCCTCCTCAATGCGTCCGATGGTAATATGCTTGTCTCCTCCATCCGTTCCGAAGTCCATCACAGCCACCACCTTGTTCTGTTGTTGCTGTGTGTGCATATATACGGTGCTGAAATCGAAAAAGTCGTGCAGGAAACGCACTTGCAGGTAGTGCGGCCAGTCCACCGTTCCCCAGTATGCAGTTAATGGGCGACGCTGATTCCACATACTGGAACGTGAAGCCGTGGAAAGCACGTATTCATCTGTAAGATAAGTATATCCTTTTATTTGAGGTTCGTTATATTCGAAGACATCTATTTCCGTTCTCGGATATTCTGGCTCCAGGAAGTAAGGATGCAGATGTTCGGGGATGTGGTGAGTGGACTTTACGTCTGCACGCGGCTTGCCGCAACCCAAATCGATTTTCCCATCGGAAGCCTTTTTCAAGATGTCATAGAAGGAGGCATCAGTTAAGGTGCTGTAAGATCGGCTATTGGGACCTACCCATTGTCCAGAGGGCTTGTGATAATGACGTGCAATCATTTCCCACCCCATTTCATACAACTCATCAATCATCCTTTTAGCTTCCGGCTCTACTATATGACGCTGCATTCTGTTCAGTTCATCCAGTGCCACAATAGTATAGGTGGGACTGTTATATTCTGTAAAGCCTTTTTGTTCTTGTGTATATTGATAAAAAGTATATAAGCGTTCATTGGCATACTTTTTCATTTCGGGCAGGTCGAAGAGGTGGGACACCATGTAGGTGACGTAGGTTCCCATAATAGCAATGTTAGTGTAGCCCGGTTCACAATCTCTTTTTTGTACCGATCGGGCGGCAAGAATCAGTGCATTCTTCATTTTCTCCTGCAACTCGGCAGGCAGGCGATCTTGGTGTTCCATATAGATATCCAACAGACAAACGGCATTGAAGTCCGCCCAGTTATAGTCTACCGGCGTCTTTTTCGTTGCCAACGGCTCCTCCTCAAAATAGGGCCAAACACCGCAGGAAGGAGAATTAGGGTCTGTATCCTGCACGGATATGACCTTATCTACAATGTCGATGGCACGCTGTTCGTATTGCGGTTCCTGGCTATCGAACAAATCCACGGCATAGAACAGCGAAGCGCGAGTATCGTGGTAAGTGCCACTTTGGGCATCTGTGTGATAGTTCCATCCGTTCAGAACTTGGGTCAGCATGCAGCCTTCCGGGTCATATTTCGGGTCACACTCCCGGATTTTTTCAAGTAGTATCTCTTTATCCGTCTGTGAAATTTCTAACGGAGCATATTTTATATAGCCATCATTGTACTCTTTTCTTCCGGCACAGGCTGTCACGACAAGCATCAACAACAAACAAATGGCATTAGATTTTCTTTTCATACGATTCTGTTTTTAGAAAAGAAAGTGTGCCAAAACCGATTTCCACCACAGATTACCCGGATTGTCACAGATTATCCAACTCAACTATTCAATGTCTAAAAAAAAATCTGTGTCAATCTGTGCAAGCCGTGATGAGTTTTGACACACCGTCTTCCATCTTACACAAAAATTAGACTAATTACATTTTCGGAGTATCCCAACCCGGATTTTGAGTCAAGTTCGGATTCTTCAGGATTTCATCCGTCGGAATCGGGCTCAGATAATCGCGGTCTGCATTAAAGTGGTAAGTACCACCGTTTAGGCTAGTCTTCAACGGGTCCAGATAACCGTTTTCATCTACCGGTATGGGAATGTTCTTTTCAACTTCGTTGGCATAATCTTCCACGCACAGACGGAAACCTTTCGGACGTTCGCCCTCAAACAGCTTGTGTGCTCTCCAACGTTTCCAATCGTTGGTACGATAACCTTCACCTGCCAATTCCACACGACGTTCCTGACGTATGATAGCCAGTTCGTCGGAAACGGGATAACCGTAGTCGGGCCAGTAATCCTCTACAGTAGGTTTCACCGCTGTCAAGGTAGGCATACCCACACGTTTGCGCAGCAAGTCGATGTTGTCCGTCAGGTCAGGATAGGTTCCGTGCAGCTCCACGTATGCCTCCGCGTAGTTCAGCAACAGTTCGGCAACACGGAAGCTGATACCGTCTACTAACGGATCGGTCTGATTGACAATAGGAGCCTCCGGATTGTGGGATTTTTTAGGATGCCAGCCGGTAGTCGTAATACGTCCCATATGCGAGAAGTTGATTTGCGGTAAAGTAAACAACGAATCCACATAAGGAGGTGTAACCGTATTCAGCAAATCGCCCGGAGTGAACACACTTTGTCTGTAACGGGGATCTAGTTTCTCTGCCAGATCGTTCAGATAAGCGACCCCTTTTCCCTTTACAACAGCTTCGTCTGTAATATCAATAGATTGTCCTTCTTTGGTCAAATAACTTTGTATCAAATTCAATGTATAGGCCCCACCATAATATCCATACAGCCAAACCTGTGTATTCAGATTGTTCTTTACACCCAAATTAGCAGAATAATCCTTACTCAAGGTCACTTCCGGAATATCAGCATAATCAAAACGATTGAATAAATTATAATAATCCTTGTCCGGATTTCCGGTAGAATAAATATAGTCTTCAAAGCTGCCGCAATCACGTTTAAACTGTTCGTAAGCATCAATCACTTTCTGAAAATACTTGTCAGCATCCACATCTGAAGCCGAAGGGGTTCCTTTGTGGTATTTGGCCCAAGTCGCTTCAAACAGAGCCACTCGTGACTTATAGATTAATGCCGACTCTTTGTTCAAACGGTTTACCCCCACTGCCGAACGCAGTTTCAAGTGTTCCACCGCCTGATCCAGCATATTCATAATTGAATCGACGACTACCGAACGCTTGTCACGGGCCTTGTACATACCCTCATCTGTAGTATTAAGCTCGGATGAATACCAAGGTATGTCACCAAAATTAGCCACCAGTCCATGATATACCTGTGCTCTCAAATAGCATGCTTCACCATAAGTCTGTTCATAAGCACTAAAAGGAGAAGTACACTTGGAATAATTATCGAAAAACATATTAATTTCACGAACAGGCCCCCACTTCCAATTTCCTCCAGATGTAGGGGTGGTGTTATTTTCACCGTTCATCCATTTGTCATGAGTAAGTCGGTTCACCATATTATCTGAAGTTATATCAGCTACAAAATAACCCATTCCCCAGTCAGTGATAGCCCCGGGAAGCCAGCCATATTTACCGACAATATAAGCATCTAAATGTTCAGGAGTTTTCCAAAATGTAGGTTGAGAAACTTGATCAAGTGGCTCTCTGTCTAAAAAATCATTACAGGCTACAAGTGTAGAAGAAGCTACAGCCATCAATGCAAAATTCCGTATTATCTTATTATATTTCATATTTCAATATTTTTACAATTATCAAAAACTAATATTAGCACCAAATGAATAAACAGCCTGTTGCGGATACATTCTTCCATTGTTCACCGATTCCGGGTCAATATAGGAAGGCAGGCCGGAAAGAACAAACAAGTTTTCTCCAGAGAAATAAACACGACAACTGCTCATTCCCACTTTATGAACCCACTGTTTGGGCAATGTATAAGACAATTGCAAGTTCTTCATACGAAGATAAGCACCGTTCATCAGATATCTGGTATTTGTTTGGAAGTTCTTATTTCCTTCCTTTGTCTCATAAGGACGCGGGAAGAAAGCATTTTTATTTTCCCCCATCAATTCCAACAAACGAGGAGCACAGGTTTCGTCTCTATAAAAGTCCTTATGCCATTTATTATCATAGATTGAAACAGCAGAAGAACCAGTATCATTACCACCTGTCCCGAAAAAGAAGAAAGATCCGCTCATAAACACATCACGCTTGGCCACACCTTGGAAAAACATACTCAAATCCAATCGACCGGCTTTTTCAAATTCATATCCCAAAGCCAAATTAATACCATATCTGAAACGCGGAGTAGAGTTACCAATGATTCTGCGGTCACCCGGCTCATCAGCCGTTGAGTTACCCGGAGTAATTTTTCCATCGCCATCTAAATCCTTGTATTTGATATCACCGGGATACCAATTGGCATGAATTTTGCTTTGGTCAATTAACAGTTTGCCATCAGCGTCAAAATCATCTTTCGTCAGTAGTCCTTCTACTTCATACCCCCAAATATCACCGAATTTCTTTCCGGCATACCATTTTTTGGAATCCAATGATTTAGAAGTTGCATTATATTTAGTTACTTCTGTGGTGGCATCTGCCAAGTTCAAACCGACACTATAATCCAGTCTTGAAGTGATCTTATCTCTCCAACTAAACTGTGCTTCAAATCCTTTAGTTACCAGTTCGGCATTATTTACAGACGGGGCACTAGCACCCAATACAGCAGGCAACGGAGTCGGAGGACCGATAATATCCCAAGAACGACGATTAAAGTAACCCAATTCCATAGAAAGTTGATTGTTCAAGAATCTAGCTTCCAAGCCCAAATCCAATGTCGTGATCTTCTCCCAAGTACGCACCTTATTCAACAAACCTGGAGTTTTTACATAAGTGGGACGTTTACCATTAATAATCCATGGACCTTGAGCTGCTGTTTCCATGGTAGGTATATGCAAATATCCTGCGGAATTACCTTGATTACCCAGTGTTCCGTATGAGGCTTTCACACGAGCATAGTTCACTACATCTCTCAGTTTTTCCCAAAACGGTTCGTTACTCATGTTCCATGCGCCGAATACTGAGGGGAAGAAGCCCCATCTGTTTCCTCTAGAGTAACGTCCGGATCCATCGTAACGGCCATTCACTTCCACAAAATAGCGTTCTGCCCAGTTATAGTTAAAACGTCCGAAGAAACCTGCGGTAGCCCAATCATTTATAGAATCATCAAATGTACGGTTACCTTGGGCAATGTGCGCAGACTCCATATCATAGACAAAGAGATCTCTGGCTGTACCAGACAGCTTTCTGTAGGTATTCTCCTCGGCCTGCGCACCCAACTGAATACGGAATGAATGACGCTTAAGTTGCAGTTGGTAAGCAGTATATCCCTGTATCGTCCAATATTGGTTAGAAGCAGTAGATTTGTTTATAGAAGATTCAGTACCGTTAATCAAATATTCATCGCCCGAAGGGAATGTTCCATATACCGGCATACGCAAAGTTTGGTTGTCACTGAAGTTCATACGCCACGTTCCGTCTACGTGTGCAATCCATCCTTCAGCCAGTTTAAAATCGAAAGCCAAAATATTATCAAGACGATGCCCCATATTCTTTTTCATACCACCATTCATACTAGTCGCAATAATTCCTGCATAGCTTCCGTCAGGATATTGAAGCGGAGAGGTAGGCCAAGCACCAAACGCATAATCAAACATTCGCTGGCGTCCACCGGCATATTCACTAACCGGTTCTTTCGTTACGGCAAACGAATAACGATTACGGTAGGTCACTTTCAACCAGCTGGTAACATCTGATTCAATAGCGGCATTGATATTAAAACGACTATAATTATCCATATCTTCCACAAAATTCAAAATACCCGGTTGATATACATAACCTACAGATACTGAATAAGAAGACTTTTCACTACCTCCTTTTAAAGAGAGATCATGTTGATGACGGAAAGAAGATTTCAACATAATATCCATCCAGTCGCTGTTGACCAACGATTTTCCCCACATATTACCAGAATCAGACACCAAGTCAGCCAAAGAGTACTTACCCGGATTCTGGATATTATCTCTGATGATATCTAAATCTTCATCTGTAAACGGAGCCTGTGAGCGTGCATTGATATACGACTGGTTTCTCATCAAACCGAATGTATATGAATCGAGTGTCTTGGGCATATTGATTGGATTAACAATACCATAGTTACCTGAATAGCTTACGACAGCCTTTTCATTCCGTCCTCCCATCTTAGTCGTGACAAGCAACACTCCATAGGGCGCACGAGCACCGTAAACGGCAGAAGCAGCAGCATCTTTCAAAACGGAAATACTTTCAATTTCGTTGGGATTCAATGCATTAAAAGCTCCCATATCTGAAGGAATACCATCAATAACCACCAAAGGAGGAGTAGCTTCGCTCAAAGCAGCCTGACCACGAATTTGGAGAGTAGGTGCAGATCCCGGAGCATTACCACCGTCGGGAGTGCTGAATGTAATACTGCTAGCCTTACCTTGCAACATGGAACTTGCACTAGTCACTGGACGATTTTCCATTTCTTTAGAGCTGACCACATCTACCGAACCAGTCAAATTTGATTTCTTCTGCGTGCCATAAGCTACGACAACTACTTCATCCAGTACTTCCGTATCTTCTTTCAATACAACTTTTGTAATAGTACCTGCTTTTGCTTTTACTATGGCTTTACTATAACCGATATAAGACACTTCGAGAGTAACCTCCTTGCCGGAAACTTTCAATTCAAAGTTTCCATCCATATCAGTAACAGTACCATTAGTTGTTCCTTTTTCCAACACAGCGGCTCCAATGACTTCCTCTCCATTTTCATCCACTACTTTTCCATTTACCTTAAAAGTAGCCTGCTGCGCAGCCTGTACATTTTCAGCCTGTGTGGTCAAAACAATCTTCTTATCCAAAACAGAATATTTCACATTCGTACCTTCAAATACTTTCTCCAGCACTTTAAAAATATCACTATTGTGAGAAATAACCGAAACACGGCGGTTCAGATCAATATGTTTATTACTAAAGAAGAATCCAAATTCAGATTGATTTTCAATTTCCTTCAAAACTTCTCCAACCGTCTGATTCTGCGCCTCTACATTGACAATTGCAGTCTGTGCATACGAATCGGATGCATAGGCCAGTCCTAAGGAGCAGACAAAGAAAAGAGCAAATAGCTTCATAGTTCGTGGAATTTTTTTCGAGGCAAGCCATAAGGAATTTGGTATCCTCGAAAATTGGATACTACAATTATTTTTCATACTTTTGTAATGACTTAAAGATTAAAAATTAGTTGATTTCAGCTTGTCGCCAAACAAGCTTTAATTAAAGACCGATTTTCCATACGGGGAGATACGCCAATATTTTCCCGTATGTTTTTTTTGTTTTTAAGGTGACAATTCTTTCATATTAATTCAATTTAAGGTTATTAATAGATTTCAATATGCGTCTTTTGTTGTGATGCATCTTTTCCGTCAACATATCTCCACCGGATATCGGCTGCCAATTTAAAATATTCCAGAATACGCTCCAACCGTTGACTGGTGAAAGTTCCTGTAAACGACTCATCCAAATGTGCATTGGTCTGCGTAAAAACCACATTATAGCGTTTACTCAAAATATGCAAAGCATCTTTTAACGGAGTATTATTGAAAATAATCTTTCCGTCTTTCCATGATGTTTCCGTTTCCCCTGAAGTTTCATACAAGTGGGTCGCACCATTTGTAGAATCATACACTACTTTCTGCCCTGGCTTCAGCACTACTTGTTTCTTATGGCCACCAGACTGAAAACTAAAATTCACTTTTCCTTCAATCAAAGTGGTCGATACATCCGACATATCATCATAAGCTTCCACATTAAAGCTTGTCCCCAGCACCTCTATCCGCGACTGATGCGCTGTAGTCACAATAAAATGTTTTTCTGCATCCTTAGTCACTTCAAAAAAAGCCTCTCCTTTCAATGCTACCTTTCTTAAGTCACTTCCTTCAAAAGAAGATGGATACCGCAGTGATGATTCTGAATTCAAATAGACAACTGTACTGTCGGGTAAAATAACAGAGGTGGTCATCCCCGGATTAGTCTTAGCCTCAAGCATCTGTACCACATCACCCTTTTCAACATAATATTGGGCAAGCAAAGCAGCAAGCAGCGGGAGAAACAGCACTGCGGCAACACGCTGTGCCCACTCCCACCAAGCTACTTTCCTTTTACCAATCCTTTTACCTTTTATTTTAATTAATGCCTTTTCAGCATTTACCTTATTCATTACATGCACTGTGTCCGCCGCCAAATAAAGCATCTCCATTTGCCTTACTATCCTGCGGTGCTCTGTAGATTCCTGAATCCAACTTTCTACCTGCCGACGTTCCTCTTCTGTTGCGATACCCTCGCAATAACGGGGAAGTAACAATTCTATATTATTTTCTTTAAAATCCATACGCATATCTTTTTAGGTCTTTCTACTTATATGGCAGTCGGGAAAAATACATTCCTAAACTAAAATACATTTATTTTTTAATCCTCCCCTCTAATATCACCATATATCACTCATTCATAACCATTTAACAAAAAAAATAGTATATTGTCAAAAGTTCAAGCTTCCTCAATCCTCCTTTCCTGTTCTATAATCAAGAACTGCCTTCTTTGCCAAAGGCATATACATAGTATGGCAAATGAAAAGAAGTGATTCCTAAATCCGAGCACCTTTTTTTTCAAAAGTTTTTTTTCCTCATTTTTAATTATAACCTTTGCCGGAGAAAAGATTTTATTTCATATAATAATCATATAATTCTTTAGTATGAAAAACTATAAAAGACTATTAGGATGGTGTCTCATCAACACTGTATTTTGTTTTTATGCTTACTCACAGCAAGTGCAGGGTTTCGTACACCAGCAATCGGACAAAAACGGTTATGTCTGGCCTGAAGACCGCCAAGTACTGGATAAACTGGAAAAATGGCAAGACCAAAAGTTCGGTGTTCTCTTTCATTGGGGGCTCTACTCTGTACCCGGAATTGTTGAATCATGGTCTATCTGTTCCGAAGATGTGGATTGGATCTCACGCAAAAACGGAATGCCATACGATGAATATAAAAAATGGTATTTCGGACTAAAAGATCAATTAAATCCAGTTCACTTCAATCCAGAACAATGGGCGGATGTAATGCAGGATGCTGGAATCAAATACATGATTTTCACCACTAAACATCATGACGGTTTCTGTACCTTTGACTCTAAATATACAGATTTCTCCATTGCACATGGAGCCTTTAAAAACAATCCACGCAAAAACGTGGCTTATCATGTATTTGATGCATTCCGAAAAAAAGGCTTCATGATAGGATGCTATTTTTCTAAGCCCGACTGGCATTGCGAATGGTTCTGGAATCCTTATTTTGCCACTCCCCAACGAGGAATCAATTACAAAAAAGAACGTCATCCCGACTGGTGGCAGAACTACCAGACCTACACCGAAAATCAATTGAACGAACTGATGTCTGAGTATGGCAGTTTCGATATCTTGTGGTTAGACGGAGGCTGGATTACGGGGGAGAATATCCATTTAGACAGAATTCTGGCACAAGCACGCAAAACACACCCGGGACTTATCTCTGTAGATCGCAGCATCCGTGGCAAAAATGAAAATTATCAGACACCGGAACGTGGCATTCCTGAAACGCAACTTAATTATCCTTGGGAAAGTTGTATCACACTAAGTAATGATTGGGGATGGACACCTAACGCTCCTTTTAAATCACCACAAACAGTTATCAACATTTTAGCAGAAGTCACGGCAAAAGGAGGTTGCCTATTATTAGGAGTAGGACCTACACCGGACGGAATCATTGAAAACGAAGTGGCAAAACGTCTGCACGAAGTAGGCCGATGGTTGAAAACAAACGGAAAGGCCATTTACAACACACGTACGACTCCGATTTACCACAGTGGAAATATATGGTTCACATCAGATAAAGACGGAAAGACCCTATATGCCATTTATACTTTACCGGAAGGAGAGAAACTTCCCGAAACAATAGAATGGAAGGGCAACTCTCCTATCGGCAAAATGACTCTGCTGCAAGGAAATAAAAAAGTAAAATACACCAAAGACAAAGAAAGGACAAAAGTATTCTTGCCTCAGAATCTTGTCAATGAACCGATAGTATTACGTTTTACAATTAGAGAATAATCAAACACTTCTATTTCATCATCTATATATCAAAAAAAATACTATATTGTAACTGGTTCGGACAGAAGCATTCTTCTCGAACCAGTTACAAATTGATCTCATTATTTTGATTCTTCGTTTCCTCATACGATCAGTTCTGTTTTTATTAAGATTTTCTCTAAAAAAGCAGCAGAAAGAACAGATTCCCCAAAAACAATAGTTTTTTTTAGCTTTAAAAGATTATATTTGCACACGGATCAACCTTTAACTAATGAAGATGGAGTATAGCTATGAAGACATACCTCTCTTGTCGGCCATAAAAAACGGGGATGAGAAAGCATTTGATGTACTTTTCAAAAAATACTATCCCATGTTATGCGCTTATGGAAATAAATTCATAGAATTAGAAGATGCGGAAGAGTGCGTACAAGACGCTATGCTTTGGCTGTGGGAAAATAAGGAAATGCTCGTAATCCAATCCTCTTTAAGTAGCTATCTATTCTCCATTGTCCATCATCGTGCCATAAATCGTATCAAACAGCAAGAAGTAAAAAGCCGGGCCGAAAACTATTTCTATGAAGAGATGCAATCCCTAATAGACGACACGAATTTTTATCTTATAGAAGAACTGACTATACGTATCCAAGAAGCAGTAGAAACACTTCCTGAGTCCTATAAAGAAGCTTTCGTAATGCATCGCTTTAAAAATATGAGTTATAAAGAAATAGCAGAAATTTTAGGAGTATCACCTAAAACCATAGACTACCGTATCCAACAAGCTCTGAAACAATTACGTATTGATTTAAAAGATTATCTGCCTTTACTCTTGCCCCTGTTGATGAGATAATATTTTCCACTTTTAGTTTACAGCATAAAAAAGCGCTCCCTAAAAACAGGAAGACGCTGAGAAAAATTATCGGACGGAATGTATCCGCCCGATAATATAAGCAATTATTCTACTGGCGGTATATCCAGAATACTGCCATAACGATGATATTCAAACGATATGCTTTGTTCCTTGATGTAATGAATCAGCTCCACACGCCCGTCCTTCACCGGTTTGGCAGTAGCAATATACTTGTCCATACGTGCTGCTTCCTCGTACATTTCCATCGGAATATCTGCTCCGCAAGTACGGATACGTTCATAATCTTTCATTGATTTCAAGAATCCGGCCAACGTCTCCTCTTTCAAAGGACACCCGATAGCAGACAATGCAGCCGTACGGTCATCACCCGGTTCAAAACTAATGGTCAACGGAGTATGGCAAGTCTTGGCGGCCAGAGCAATCATCTTTGCGTCTTCATTACTATCACCGGGGAAAAGACGAAGCACCATATTCTTCAATGGCAGATAGCGGAATACATTCTGTTCGCCATACAGGTTATTGATATCGCGTGCATGTGCAAATTCCTGTTCGTATGCCTTTGCATAGCTCTGTTTATAATCAGTAGTACTGCCCGGCTTATCGGTGATCTTGAGGAAGCATGCGCAATAATTAGGACCACCCGCTTTCACGCCTCCACCAAAAGCAGACAATTTCATGCCACCGAACGGCTGGCGGTTTACGATAGCTCCCGTTATACCACGGTTGATATATAGATTTCCGGCCATGATAGCATTCTTCCATAATTTCTGTTCGCTCTCGTCCAAACTCTGCAAACCGGAAGTCAGGCCATAATCCAAACTGTTCACCAGCTCGATCCCTTGTTGCAGGTTCTCAATGCATACCACACTCAGCATCGGGCCGAACAATTCGGTTCTGAATGAATAGTTGCCGGGACGTACCCCCCATTTCACCGTAGGAGCCAATATATATTTGTTCTTATCAAGGAAGCGGGGCGGAACCAACCAGGATTCTCCTTTTTCCAGCTCCAATGCTTTCAACAGTTTGTCATTCTGATTGGTAATCATCGGACCTACCATATTTCCCGGATTCCATACACTCCCCACCTTCATGCTGGTGGCAGCATCCTTCAGTTTTTCCTGGAAGTTCTTGTCTTCATAAACCGACCGTTCTACCAGCAACAAAGAGCAAGCGGAACATTTCTGTCCGGCATTGCTGAAAGCAGAAGCCACCACATTCATAATGGCGTGGTCGCGGTCGCCGGAAGCGGTCAGGATAATGGCATTCTTGCCACCGGTTTCTGCTGATAGCGGAGTAGCGGGATTGGTGCGGGCAATATTTTGTGCCGTGTCCGTTCCCCCTGTCAGAATGATGTGTTTGATGGCCGGAGCAGTGGTCAACACCTTCAATGCCTCACGGTCTGTTATAATGACTTGCAGTGCTTCCTTAGGCACACCTGCATCCCAGAATGCTTTGGCAAACATCCAAGCTACGGGAGCAGCCACAGTAGCCGGTTTCAGAATAACCGTATTTCCACCCGCCAAGCCGGCCACGATACCGCCAATAGGGATGGCACAGGGGAAGTTCCACGGAGAAATGACAAGAACAGTTCCTTTCGGAGCTATATCCACATCAGGCAACTCTGCAAACTGCTTCATGCTGGTAGTATAGAAACGGGCATAATCCACCCCTTCCGATACTTCCACATCCCCTTCTATCACGGTCTTACCGGTAACAGCACACATACAGCCTATCAAATCACCACGCATCTCACCCAGTCTGTTGGCTGCTTCATACATTATTTTATGCCGTTCCTGCAATGTGGTCTTTCTCCATCCTGCCGGATCTTTTTCGGCTATATCTATAATCTTCTTCACCTGCTCCGTATCTGCCTGTGACATTTCGCATACGCATACCTCATCATCCTGGCAACGGTCCATATATTTATGACGCTTGTCACAAACCACCGTTTCAGTACCGATCTGCAAAGGAATGATTTCAGGTGCGTCCGTTGGAGACTTTTTCCATTTTGCAAAAATATTCCGTACCCATTCCTGATTCTGAGCCAAATCAAAATCAGTATCCGGTTCATTCTTCATCACATCAGCCGGGGGAACAGGGGTGTAACGATGCAAACGGTTTTGTGTACGGGTAGGAATATGGGTGATGGTATCCTTCATTTTATAAGCATCCTCGAACTGATTCTGCAAGAAACGCCAGGTATCCGTGCCGGGTTTCAAATTGAATGAATGAGTCAGGAAGTTATCGGGAGCCGTATTTTCATCCATACGTCGTACCAAGTAAGATACCGCATTCAGGAAATGCTCATCTTTTACTACCGGCGCATATAGAATCACATGATTTCCCAATTGGGATTGGGCACGCCATACATGGTCTGCCATGCCTTCCAGCATTTCAAAAGTCATGTATTCCGCACTTTCCAGTCTCTGACTCAGCAAATAAGCGTATGCTATAGTGAACAAATTATGAGAAGCGACCCCCACATGCAATGCCTTTGCGTTTTCGGGTAACAAAGCCCGTTCCAGGATATGCAGGTAATTGGCGTCCACTTCTGTTTTCGATGTCCTCACAGGATTAGGCCAGCCGCGAAGGGAAGAGATAACCGTTTCCATTTCAAGGTTACATCCTTTTACAAGACGCATCTTTATAGGAGCACCGCCCGCCGCCACACGCGCTTTGGCAAACTCCAACAATTCGGTTTGAAATTCATAAGCATCCGGCAAATAAGCCTGTACTACGATACCTGCCGAGTAGTTCTTGAATTCCGGCTTGCTCAGCACAGTCTTGAACAGACGCAACGTAAAGTGTGCATCCTTGTACTCCTCCATATCCAGATTGACAAACTTGGAGCGTTTCACTCCATGCTCGTCCACATAGGGAAAATCAATAGCCTTCTGATAAAGGGCAGTCATACGTTTCACCAGTTCCGGAAAACTTTCTTCATAGTTCAGCGCATGAGTCTGTGCATAGATACCCGATATTTTTACGGAAATATAATTGATATCGGAAGCCTCCAAAGCTTCCAGATAGTGGAAATAGCGATGATCCGCCTCGCCATTACCCAATACGACTTCACCCAGCAGATTCACGTTCTGACCAATTTTTTGTTTGAAACGGGCAGCCAGATGGTCTGTCAATTTAGGACGCGCCTCATCCAGAATCACTTTAGAAGTATCCATACGGAGACGCTTCTTTATGATTGGTATGGCAATGAAATCAAAATGATGACCAAAGGCCTGGTACATCTTGAAAAGGAAAGCGTCGCGCTTGTTCAGAAACTCGGGTACGCCATATTGATCTATCAGTTTCTTAATGCGCTCTGCCAATTTCTTACGATCACGGATTTGAGAAGATTCGTCCAGCATCTTCACCAGAAACTTTTTGTCCTGCGGCCGTTGCACCATTACGGCATATTTATGCTGCTCTTTACGTTCTTCACTGGTAATGGTTTGTTCACACGTGTTATAAAGCTTCAGTACCCACTCCTGTACTTCAGCGATGGTCGGTCTGTTGTCCATAGTAAACTCATGTTAATGTGTAAGAATTAAGGATGAAAAAAAATTATTGGTAAACAACCAAAGACATGAGCATCGTAGGACTGAACATAACGGCACGATACCGGTGCAAGGTCTGAAGAGCTTGCTGCGAAAACCGGTCAAATATAAGTTCTCTGCCCATAACGTTATTTCCTTATAAAATGAGACTGTTCACATGCAAATATACATTAATTCTTTTATTATCAAAGGAAAAAACGAAAAATTATAATCCGTAACGAATTAAATTTCCAATTTAAAGAAGGTAGGCTGATTGGAAGCCTCACTATAGCCTTCCAACAAGCATAAATCCGTACAGGCTATATGAATGGCAAACAAACAATTGATGGTATGCGGACGATATCCTTCGGGTGGGGAGATACAATACAACTTACCTACCGTTTCCTGTGCCCAGGAATAAGACTTCTCTTTAAAATCGACTATAAACGCCGCCTTTCTGAAACGACCTGAGATTTCACGCAAATAAAACTCACCTATATGACAGGCATTGATCCAATTAGGCTCATGGTTGGCAAACAACCAGAAATCATCCTGCAAACGAATGCCTATCAAAGGCCCTATGCTGGAATGAATGCTATATAGGACAGATTCTCCGCTATACAAACCACCCCGGCATATAAACGCCACTTTCTCCAAGCAATAAAATATATCATAGGAAAAACCTTCATGCTCATTCTTCCAATGAAACAGGCCATTCTGTATCTGAAGCGCGTGCGCCGGAACCGCCCATTGCCCGCAATCCAACAGGCACAAGACATCACAGCCTCTTATCAATTTATGATAATCAGCCACACACTTATCCTGTGAATTCCATGCAATAACTTTCATCGCTCAGACTAGTTTTATCCGTTCATTTTTATGGCACAGACATAAAAAAGAGACGTGGGACCTGCTTCATATTTTATCTGCCTTAGAGGTATCCCCATACCAGCTGCACAAATAATAACAACAGTGTCCCACGCCTTTATGAATATACTAATCCTGTTAAGGAGTATAGACACAAGACGTGAGCGCTTGTTGTATTACACTTGCGCAGCTTTGAAAATTGGGGATTTTCTAAGACAAGGTAATATTTTAAACGCTCTTAATTATATATGTCCCTTCTTGTTTTCAAGTGATTATTCACCCGTTTTCAAGAATTGGCACAAAGGTAAAAAAAGAGTTCCGATTAAAGTGAAATTAATCTATTTTTTTAATAAATAATAGTCCGGATGGGCATCGGAAAGCGTTATTCCCCCATTACAGTGAGCACAATCTTGCGGCCACCTCCATGGTTACGGAATTCACAAAGATAAATTCCCTGCCAAATTCCCATATTCAACCGGCCTTCTGTAATAGGAATAGTGAGGCTGACCCCTATAATTGTCGCCTTTGCATGAGCAGGCATATCATCCCAACCTTCCAAAGTATGTTCGTAATAGGGTTCACGTTCCTTTACCAGATGATTAAAAACAGATTCCATATCCGTACGGACATCCGGATCAGCGTTTTCATTGATACTTAATGCCGCACTGGTATGTTTGATGAACAAATAAAGCAAGCCTGTTTGAGGAAGTGGCGGCAAATTGCGCACCACTTCATCAGTAATCAGGTGAAATCCCCTGGTACGGGGACGAAGTGTAAATTCTGTCTGAGATACCATATCAACTACTATCAACCTTTATGCATCCATATAGATGCCACTTTACGGCGTACCGCTACCATATTAAACAAGGATACACCTATAAAAAGTAAAAGACCTACCACCAAAGCCGGTCCTGCATTTCCTTCCTCCAACTGTGGGAATAACTTTTCTATCAGATCCATATAGTTACCCCGCACATAAATTACAATTCCCACTGATAAAAACAAGACCACGGCATTGAGTAGCAATGTCAGCAGCTGATAAGGAAGCGCCACCTTAGCCGGACTGTAACCTATCAATAACAAATTCTCCAGCTTGGACGTATTCTTTTGCAGCAACAAGTAAATGCTGAGCATCAAGATATAGAAGGAGAGCACACTGATAAGCAAACCTACAGAAAGCACAATTCCTACAATCACTTTCAAGAACCAGGTAGTCTTTCCCGCATCCAGTTTGTCATCTTCCGTATCATATCCCTTGTCTTTAAAGAACTTGGCAATACGGTCGTCCGTAGGATTGTTCACTTCCACAATCAGGCGTGACGGTTCGCTTTTCTGCCCCGGAGCAAACTCATTGTTGGCCCACGTCATGAATGTTTCCGGAACAAGGATCGTATTCAGACGATTGGAGAAACCTGCAATTTTTCCTTTAAAGTTTTCTGTACGCCCCGCACCGGTGATACGTATGTCCAGATTAACCATCCCCATCACTCCTTCCGACAATTGTGGCAGACTGCGGCTTTGTGCAAAACCGAAATTATAAAGATTCAGATAATTACGGGGAATGATAATAGGAACGACCCGCTCATTTTCATCAAACTCCCATTTATCCAAGTTCACATCCACATACTCATCGGGCACAGACTCAAAGAACATGGCT
Source organism: Phocaeicola sartorii JCM 17136 = DSM 21941 (assembly GCF_054653615.1). Taxonomy (NCBI): domain Bacteria; kingdom Pseudomonadati; phylum Bacteroidota; class Bacteroidia; order Bacteroidales; family Bacteroidaceae; genus Phocaeicola; species Phocaeicola sartorii. The sequence goes on along the minus strand of NZ_BAAIFW010000005.1, from coordinate 2,209,716 downwards.
GTGGACATGTGCAACCCCACATTCTCCATCCCCATGCCTGCCGACACTTTAAATTGGGAAGGGGTAAAAGCCCCTACTCCTTTGGTAAACGGCTGCCCGCTGATTTCAGCAATGTCTTGTTCGGAAAAAGTCTTGCTTTTACCAACAAAGGAGCCCAATGTGCTCACCTTCTTGCTGACTATCACATAATCTTTCTTCATGAAACTGTCACCCTCTGTAAAGACAGGCAACACATCCTTATAAAACTGAACACTCAGCAACACAATGACCATGCCACACAGATTGGCAAAGAAAAAACCCGCCAATTGCGGGAAACTGATATGCTGACGTAATAGCTTCCAGACCAACCTCATAGTTTCAACGTTTTTGTGTAGTTCAACTCCAAATGCTTGCCGATAGAAGTCACAATGATACCTGCCCCCTGTCTATCCGCCTCCTCCACCAATATCCGGGACATAATCCGTCCGTTTTCCTCATCCAGATGGCTGATGGGTTCATCCAGAAAAATAAAATCGAAAGGCTGGCAAAGGGCGCGGACCAACGCCACACGCTGCTGCTGCCCGAAAGACATTTTTGCCACCGGTGTGTTCCATTTATCGGCAATGCCGAACTGTTCAAACCAAGCCTTGATTTCTTTCTTGGACTTAAATCCGGTCAGCGAATTTTTCAACTGCACATTCTCCCACGCTGTCAGTTCCGTAAACAAACGCAATTCCTGAAACAACATACTGATGGAACTTTTCCGAATCTCCACCCAGTCGTGCACCGAAAGACTACGGATGTTTTTCCCGTCAAAGCAGATAATACCTTGATAATCGTTACGATATCCGTATATATAGCTGCAAAGCGATGATTTTCCAGTACCGGATGCCGCCTCCACCAAATAAGCTTCTCCGCGTTTCAGAGTCAGCAACTGATGCCAGACATCGGATATAATAGAATCCCTCCCAGCAAAAACTGCAGGGAGGGTCTGTTGTAGTTCTATAGTATTCATAAATTCTCTAATCCACGTACAATCAACTGTAGCACATTGATCTCTTTATCTTTCATTACAATATTCATTTGGGCGCTTTTCCAATCGGGAGCCATGGCATCCACATAGTCGCAAGGTCCCAGAATAGCATTAAACACAGCAGCATCACTACCCAGCATACGGGTTAACCGGGGATTCTCCCGAACGTCCTTCACCAACTGCGCTGCATTGAACGCCATAAAGAAACGGTTCTTCACCACCTCTCCGGCCCAAGGAGTATTCTGCAAAGAAACTCCGTAACGGCGGCCTGCCTCATCTGCCAGTCTTTCATTGTTCGAGATATAAAGCAGATTGTTCTTCACACCAAACCAAATGCTCTGGCGGTAGATACGGAACTCATATTGGTCTTTGCCCGTAGAGTTCAACTGCATCTGTCCACCGGTCATGGCCAACAAGGGACGCAGTTCTTCGAAAGACAGCAAAAAGTCTTTATTCGTCACATCAGCATAAATCAGCAAGTCATTAGTAGACAAAGAGCTATAACCTACAGCAACATCCCCATGAATAGAAGAGAATATACCTTCAATATCTATTGGCAACATCGGATTATCCAGTGCTTGCCTGATGGTAGGATTTTCACAAAGCAAATCATAAATTCCCTTTCCATTGATATTACCACCGGCCCAAACCAACGTATTGGCAGGGAAATATTCCAAATAGGTTCCTTTGATGGATGAGGAAGCGGCCGACTGCTTTTCATACATGGCAATCAAATCCTTGTTCTCGATCAATGTCTCCATGTCCACTACAATTCTGCCTTTTTCGAAAGTGGCGGAAACCAGATATTTGATATCTTCCAGTTTCAAGTCGGCAGGCATTCCCATACGCATCTGCATGGTAATATCATTGGGAATGAATGACAGATTCATCACTGCAACGATTTCACCTTTTGCCGAAGCCAACTTATCAAAGTCTGTCGTCTTTACGTAGCTGTTTTCAGCATCCTGACGCATCAATGACAGCAAACTTCCTTTCAAACTGAGAGCATCTCCTTTATTACTGCCCATCAATAAGAAAGTCCCCTTATTAAAAGCGCACAAAGCTGTCCCCATCTGCGTCCATGTACATCCGCTTTCGCTCTTCAATTTCGTACATATCTGCTCATTCTTCAAAGCCTCCAGCAAATCTTCCACTTTCCCTTCATCATCCACTTTCGCCAATAAAGCAAAAGCATTAGAATGGGGAGTGATGAACATATACACCTTATCAGTAAAAGACAAACCGGATTCCGACGGATTTTGAATAATCTTCTCGGCAGTCTTGTAAGCTTCACCCTCCAGACCGCTTTTTAATGCGTCCGTCAGTTTGGCCACAACCTTTTCTCCTCCTTTACCGTTTATGCCGCTCTTCTCCGCCATCGTCTTGAAGTCGAATGACATAACCATTGCCGCATCCTTAGGAATAGCGTTGGCATATTCACTTTTAGATGAACAAGAAGCCATAAGCAGCACTATCGCTACGAGTGCAAATCCCCAAATACCTTTTCTCATATTCTTATTTTTGGTTTAATAAATTCAGCGTATGACAGGCTACCAAAGCAGCCGTCTCGGTGCGAAGGCGGGATTTCCCCAAACTGACAGGCTGAAAACCTGCCGCTATAGCCTTAGCCACTTCTTCCTCGCTAAAATCCCCTTCCGGACCTATCATCACCAAAGCATCTTCTCCGGAACACAATATATCTTTCAGCAACGGTTTTTCCCCTTCATAACAATGGGCGATGAACTTCTGCCCCTTAAAATTCTGTGAAACGAACTTATTAAAGTCCGTCATTTCATTCAGTACCGGCATAGTCGCCTTTAGCGACTGTTTCACAGCCGATACCAGAATTTTTTCAATACGTCCGCTCTTGATAACTTTCCGTTCGGAATAACGGCAATTCAGAAAAGACAACTCATCAAAGCCTATTTCAGTCGCTTTCTCTGTAAACCACTCGGTACGATCCATATTTTTAGTGGGAGCCATGGCAATATGCAGCCAGCCGTTCCATCCTTTTTCCTGCGGGATCGTTTCCGTTACCTTCACCTGGCAACGTTTGCCACTTGCAGCACTGATTACCGCTTTGTAAAAATAACCTTTTCCATCGGTCAACATTATCTCATCGCCTATGGACAGGCGTAAAACCCGCAAACAATGTCCCGCTTCCTCTTCCGGTAATTCAGGGTTATTCAGTATATCGGGAGTATAAAAAACATGCATAATTCTTCTTGTATTTTCAAATTATATATCAAGCTATGGTATTATTCTCCTCTTCTTGTTCGCGTCGTTTTATCTCATCACGCAAACGGGATGCCAGCTCGTAATTCTCTTCTTCTATAGCCTTTGACAACGCTTCTTTCAGTACCACCACATCAACTGTATTTACATTAACAGAAAATGCCGTATTCCCGACTTCGTGCAACTGCTCACTTTCCATGATCTCGTCAGTCGTATAAATAGGACATCCGCAACGCATAGCCAATGCAATCGCATCGGAAGTACGAGAATCAATTTTAAACGTCTCACTCTCCCTTTCCAGAAACAGATAGGAATAATAGACTCCATCCTTCACCTTATATATCAGCACTTTCTTTAAAGCAGCCCCCAATTCTTTTATTACTGTCAGAAAAAGATCGTGTGTCAATGGTCTGGGCATCTTATACTCCATCATTACCACCTTAATAGCCTGCGCCTCCAACGAGCCGATAATAACAGGCAGCTTACGGTTACCATTCACTTCTTCCAACACCAGTGCGTATGCATCCGCCGGCTGCAATGTAGAGGACATATCATGTACCTTCAATTCTATTTCATCCATAATATTAACTTCCCTTCCACCACTCCAGTCTGCATCAGGAATGGTCACAAAACAACTAATTTATTTAACTTGCCCGGTATCATGCTTATACTTGAATATGACCGCAAACAGTAACGCAACCACCAAGGCATACCCTGCAAAAACAAACCATGTCATGCTCCATCCCTCCATTTGCGGAGCACTGCTGTTCATATCTACAAAATGATTTACCACCGCCTGAGCTCCCAATGTCCCCACCGTAGCACCCACACCATTTGTCATAATCACAAACAACCCCTGAGCGCTGGAACGGATAGATAGATCAGTCTCATTGTTAACAAACAACGAGCCAGAAATGTTGAAGAAGTCGAAAGCCACCCCATACACAATCATGGAAAGCACAAACATCCAAACACCCGGACCCGGATTACCCAGTCCGAACAATCCGAAACGAAGTACCCATGCCAACATGGCTATCAGCATGACACGCTTGATTCCGAAATGCTTCAAGGCAAAAGGTATTAATAAAATGCACAGCGTTTCCGACACCTGTGACAGAGATATCAATGCGTTAGCATGATTCACTCCAAACGTATCGGCATACTCGGGCATTCCCTTGAAACTGCTGAGAAACGGATTGGCAAAACCGTTGGTTATCTGTAAAGAAACCCCCAGCAACATAGAGAATATAAAGAAAATAGCCATTTTTTTCTGTTTGAACAGTGTAAACGCCCGCAATCCCATAGCATCCACCAACGATTTCTTTTCTCCGCCACGACTGACAGGACAGTCAGGCAAAGTAAGCGCATAAACAGCCAGTATTACTCCAAAGCAAGCACAAGAAAAGAACTGCATATAGTTATTTTGGAATCCCAGGATATCCGTCAGCAACATGGAACAGATAAAACCGATCGTTCCAAAAATACGAATCGGAGGAAAAGCGATGACCGGATCCAGTTTTACTTTATCCAGTGCGGTATAAGCAACCGAATTTGTCAATGCCAATGTGGGCATATAAAAGGCTACACTCAAAGAATAAAATGTGAATAAAGTACCGAAATCAACTGCTCCACCATCCATGCAGCCATACCACCCGGCAGCTACCATAAACACGGCAGCCATAAAATGGCAGAAACCATATAATTTTTGAGCAGGCACCCACCTGTCGGCAATAATTCCCATCACAGCCGGCATGAACAAGGAAACAATCCCCTGCATGGCATAAAACAGACCGATCTTGGCACCTAAGCCAATATTAAACAAATAAGTTCCCATGGAAGTAAGGTAAGCCCCCCATACGGCAAACTGCAAGAAGTTCATGACTATCAGTCTGAGTTTCATTCCGGAATTTTCGTTTTTCATCTTTCTTCTTTAATGTGTGTGTTTTATATTATTGGCAAAGATAATACAAAAAAACGAGAATGAGAGAAAATCGGTGAAAGAACATTGGGACCAAGCATTTATACCTCAACCCATACTCTTCCAGCTTGCCGTACAGCGTTGTACGTCTTATTCCGAGTAGTTCGGCGGCAACCTTTCGGTTTCCGTTTGCCTGCTTCAACGCACGCAAAATCCGTTCTTTGTCTTCCGCATCGTTGCGCAGGGCGAAGCTGATGGAAGAGTCCGGCTTCATCACGGCAAGCTCTAAATGTTCTTTCGTAACAAGTCCGGTCTGCGCCTGTAACACCGCCCCGAATTGCAGGCCCTCTCCCTCTCCACTGGCATCTATAATAGTTTCGAACGGCACATCATGAACGTGCCATGTACGGACACCGAAGTATATCTGCCAGCCTTTGACAAACGTATTCCCGTGCGTATCACCAAGATAAAGGATGCAAAATGAAAAGGGGTGTACATTATGACACACCTTCATTTTTATTCTCCGGTGAATACCGGAAACAGATCAAACGGACAAAACGGGACCAATAATCCATTATTCATTCACCCAAAAGGCACATTGGAAACAAGTTAAGAAATATATAACATGAATATGGATCCTACCATTCTCCTCGGAGATAAAATACAAATGAATCTTTTTATTAACCAAATAAAATTTAAAGCATTCACATTATAAACAATTAATAACTCGAATTTAACTAGCATTAAACACGCTCCGGATTACTTTTGCCATCAATTATAATCAATAAAGAAAAGACGAATGACCCGGAGGGTAAATATCAGCATATTATTCTGCACTATCAGTGTACTGGCAGCACAAGCACAATGGAGCAAACAAGACTCAATTCGTTTACAGGAGTTATTGAATGAAGATGGAGAACTAAAAATAAATACAGAAGCCGTAAAGTCTATCCATTTCGATTTTAAATCAGACAAAGACAATATAAAAGGCACCCCACTCATGTCCGAAGATAAACCGTGGATGAAGTTTCTAAAAGACTTGCCCAAAAACTTTGGCGACACGACCAAATGGGTACGTCCTAAATTTGTGCGTCTTACCCCTTACACTCCTTATACCACATGGCATGAAGATCCGGTTAATGACCCCATTTTCCTGAATAACAGAAAAGACTCCCTGAAAATGTCATGGAAACTCAATATCAAACTAATTCCCGGTTTGCGAAACGGCTATGTGATATTGCCTGCCGGCATGGACCAAACAGTGACTCCCAGTAATAATCCATTAATAGGAGGGCTGGATGCCGATAAGTTCCTGTATGAATCTTTAAATAAACGAGGACGTGCCATCCGACGTAATCGTAATCGTGCCAAAGGTTGGAAAATCTATCAAAGTTATGTACCAACCCGACAGGATTCCATGTTGTTTCCCAGAATCAGCAAAATATCCCAACAAAATTCATTGCCAAAGCAAGATACTTTGTTTATCAAAAAGGATTCAGCAGTTATCAACCAAGATTCACTACTTCTTAAAGACAAAATAAACGGCAAGCACCAGACAAAGAAAAGCCGCTAAGTGATTCCATTTTAGCTCTGTTTTGAATGCCCAAACAGAAAATAATGTAAATACAGCCAATGTGATAACTTCTTGAATCACTTTGAGTTGCATAATATCAAACGGACCTCCACTATCTTTAAAACCAAGACGATTGGCAGGAACCTGAAGACAATACTCAAAAAAAGCAATTGCCCAGCTAAATGCAATCACACCAATCAACGGAAGGGCTGCAAACCAACTGAACTCTTGTCTCATCTTTAAATGACCATACCAGGCAAACGTCATAAAGACATTTGAAAAAATCAATAAAATCACTGAATAAATTCCATGAGATAACATATATTCTAATCTATTTTTTATCAGAAAACAATCTGCTTACAATATCCATTATGCTTTAATAACTCCATATTGGCAAACATTTTCGGAATGCAAAGATAATGGAAATAATCGAATAAAGAATAATACAACAAATTATTGCTACTCCCCTCTTCCTTAAATTTTCCAATAAACAAAAAACAATCAGCCCTATCCCTCTTCTGGTCTGTTATTTGTTAAGGAATTAGCTTATTTACTAAACCATGTTATAAAATGCATTCTTTCATTTCCAAAATTTGGAACTACCTCAAAAGTATGTATCTTTGCATCGTGTTTTTCATAGTATTAGATTTAAGGTTAACAAAAGATTGGCTGTCTGGGAAGATAGCCTTTTTTATTCCCACTAAATAGCAGCAAAAGAGCCATAAACCGAGTTACAAGGGAGTTTGAATTTTTTCATTGCATCCTTGACGGTGTAATATTCAGCCTTGCTTTCCTGTTCCAATGTTTTGGACAGATCGAAATGGAGTTTGGAATAAAAATCTGTCCGCGTTCTTTCCTGGATGGGATATTGTTCCAATACACCTACAAACGGATGGCGACACGCGCCATGCCCGTACATCTCTTGAATTTCTTCCGGTGTGTAATTCGGTCAGGTCAAAGTCTTTTTTCTCAACCTGTCGCTCGTAAGATTTGCTTTTGAGCATTAATTCAATATCGGCACACCTCACCAAAGTCATTCTTCCACTGATTTGGAGTGCTCTTAGTTTATCCTCTTTGATTAATTTACAAATAATTATAGTTGGTGATGGCTGTTTCCAAGCCATCACTTTCCGATGCAGCATATTAGACTGATTGGCTGTCAGTAATTTATGACTTAAAAGATAGACTGCTCAAAAATTTACTTGTTTTTTCGCCGAAAATTGAAGATTTAACGTTTTTTTTCTTAGTTTATCTCAAACGAAGGGAAAAAAGAGGGAAATCGCTCTTTTAGCCCTTGTAATCCTCGGTTCACAAAGGTAAGGCATATCGGTGATTATTTCGCCGATTGTGGCTGTAAAATCATAGATAGGTTCACGTATATTTTAGCTTAATTATTACAGCCAAAAGAAAAAGTTGGTATGTATAGTTCGACTTTGGCGTAGCCATCTCTTTTCTTCCCTTTTTTAGCTTTACTTTAATGTGCGTATATACGAATACGGGGATAAAGTAAAGTCATTTTTGCTTTTGACAAGCAAAATTCATTCTCTGATATGATGTGTGAATGAGGATTTGTTTGTATCTTTGTAATAAATAATATTTTGGTTGTAAATTTGATTATTGGGATAATATGAATAATATATTAGCGTTTAATGTTGCCAATCCGAGCGAGGTTGCATTGCAGATAGCATCAAGGATTAAAGCAAGACGGCTTGAACTGGATTTGACACAAGAGGGGTTGGCTACAAGAGCCGGGGTCAAGTTTGCCACGTACCGTAGATTTGAGCAGACAGGAGAAATTTCGCTGAGGGGATTGCTTCAGATCGGATTTGCATTAAATGCACTTTCTGAATTTGATGCTCTTTTTGCACAAAGACAATATCAATCATTGGATGATGTACTGAAAGAACAAAGTGTTACCCGCAAAAGAGGAAAGAAAAATGAATAGCATAAAGCAGATAGAGGTAATATATGATAATAGACTGGTTGGCAGATTGGCTTTAACCAAAGAGAGTTTATGTGCATTTGAATATTCGGCAGAGTGGCTCAATTCTGGTTTTTCCATATCTCCGTTTGAGTTACCATTGCGCAGTGGGGTATTTATAGCAAAACCTCGTCCGTTTGATGGCGGATTCGGTGTTTTTGATGATTGTTTGCCTGATGGATGGGGATTGTTTATTCTTGATAGATATTTGCAGCGGAACGGAATCAATCCACGAACATTGTCTTTGCTTGACCGTCTTGCGTTGGTCGGTTCTACTGGACGCGGGGCATTGGAATTTCGTCCAGACAAGAGTGTTGTATCAAAGCAAGAGTACGCAGATTTTGAAAAATTGGCATTGGAGGCGGAACAGATTCTTGATAGCGACAATTATAACGGAGAGGGAATTGAGGAGTTTCAATATAGAGGTGGTTATCCGGGTGGTGCTCGTCCCAAAATCTTTACTCGTTATGATGGGAAAGAATGGTTGGTGAAGTTCCGGGCAAAGAGAGATTCCAAACAGATTGGTGAGGATGAATACCGTTATTCGCTTCTTGCTAAAGAGTGTGGGATTGAGATGCCGGAAACACGACTTTTCGAGGATAAGTATTTCGGTGTGGAGCGATTTGACCGTACACCGAACGGGAAATTACATGTGGTAAGTGTTGCCGGGTTGATAGGTGCTGATTATCGACTGCCAAGTATCGACTACTTACATATCTTTAAGGCATGTGCAGCGTTGACACATAATGTGGCTGAAATGTGGAAAGTGTATCGTCTTATGGTGTTCAATTGCTTGATTGACAATAAAGATGACCATGCGAAAAACTTTGCATTTATCTATAGTGATGGTGACTGGCATTTTGCACCGGCATACGACCTGTTGCCAAGCGATGGAATAAACGGATTCCGCACCACTTCAATCAATGATAGTATCGAACCTACAAAGGAGGATTTATTTGCTGTGGCGGTAAAGGCTGGGTTAAATGATAAAGAAGCAATTGAGATGTTTAAAATAATGACGAATATAATAAGAGGGAAAAAACTATGAGTGGTGATTCAAGAAAGAAACTATTTAGTCACCTAGTGCAACATAATGCTGAAATACGAATCATGAAAAACTATCTTCACAGCAAGATGATGTTATTTTAAATAGTATAATAGAAAGATAATATGAAATATAAGAAAAGCCCTTTAGACTCTTTTTTACAACAACGGATAAGTGATAATGCAAGAGAGCTAAAGAATACTCTTAATGAAACGTTACAGACGGAGCAAGATTGTCTGGAACAAATACGTCTAAGCCTAAATCATTGTAAGAAAAATATTGCAGATATTGAGAGGCAAGTTAAAAAGTGTAGTTTAGCGTCTTTGCCAGTTTATGAAGCTAAAAAAGCTGCATTCAAAGATAATCTAACCATATGGAACATGCTGGGGCATATTCAGATGGCAAGCATTGAAATGAAGGAATATTTAAAACGCTTGTCTGTTGAGAATATTGACGAATGGGAGCAACGAGATGTTATTAAATCAGCATATACAGCGATATACGAGACTTCAAAAAAGTTGGTTGATACCACAGGCAATATTATCAAATTTATCCAGCACTATTTTCCAAGTTATGATTATGGGACATTCGCTGTAGCCAAAAAAGAACTTACTAGGTTTAGGGAGCAAAATACAGCTGAATTAACTCGCGTTAGAAATGGTATAGATGCCCATAGGGATGTAGAAGTCAGTACACAGATAGACTTAATAGAAGGATTGCATTTAGCTGAAGCGGTACAGTTAATTATTGACTATGGAAATATTGTTAATAAACTTGGCAATGTAACAAATCCGATTATAGAATTGGGTATAAAAAGATTGCAAGCATGCTTTTAGATTATAATAATTTCATACTTTACGGAATGGAAATATTAGATGATATACCAATAATACGTTATTAAATAAATAAAAAGTGGTATCTTTGCATATTATATGATGTATTGAGTATGGCAAAGAATACAATGGGTACTAAATTGCCCCGAAAACTGGAGCAGAAGATGCAGGTTGTGGGAGAGCAGATTAAGTTGGCTCGTCTACGCAGGAATTTGAGTGTAGCTCAGGTGGCTGAACGTGCTACCTGTTCCCCGTTGACTGTATCCCGAATAGAGAAAGGTGTACCGACAGTGGCAATCGGTATTTACTTGCGTGTTTTGTATGCCTTGCAACTTGATGATGATATTCTATGGCTGGCCAAAGAAGATAAATTGGGAAAAGCCTTGCAGGATTTGAGTTTGAAAACAAGGAAACGAGCTTCAAAAAAGAGATAAAGTTTATATTCTCCTATAAGTAAGTTAAAAATGTTTTTATGAGGATAAAAAACAAGACTTGTAATTCTGTATTATGATATAAAATCATTATGTTTGCAGGGCATAATTAAGCAAGGCGTATGAAATTCGTTAATAGAATAGATGAAGCAGCACGTTTGAAGGATGCTCTTGCAAGAGAGAAGCCCTCGTTAGTTGTGATGTACGGCCGCAGGCGATTGGGCAAGTCAACGCTTATCAAAAGAGTGTTGTTGGACAATGATGTTTATTTTCTTGCCGACCGTTCTGAAGGCCAACATCAGAGAGTATTGCTTGCAAAAGTAATAGCACAAGTGTTCCCGGATTTCGACAAACTGACATATCCGGATTGGGAATCTATGTTTCGTGCGGTCAATTATCGAACAGACAAGCGTTTTACTTTATGCTTGGATGAATTTCCATATCTTGTGGAACAATCTTCGGAACTGCCGTCTGTTTTGCAGAAACTGGTGGACGAGAAACAACTGAAGTATAATCTTGTGCTTTGTGGCTCGTCACAAAACATGATGTATGGGTTGTTTCTTGATTCTACAGCACCTCTTTATGGTCGTGCTGATGAGATAATGAGGCTTGCACCGATACGTTTGCCGTATATTCAGGAGGCTTTGAGTCTTGATGCGATGAACGCTATTGAAGAGTATGCCGTATGGGGAGGTGTGCCACGTTATTGGGAACTAAGGGAAAACAGAAATTCGCTTGATGATGCATTGTGGCATAACATCCTTTCAGTAAATGGCACTCTTTACGAAGAACCTATAAAACTGTTTCAAGATGATGTTAAGGATATTGTCAAGACTTCGACAATAATGTCTTATATCGGTACTGGTGCAAATCGGCTTTCCGAGATTGCTGCACGATGCAATGAACCGGCAACAAATCTGTCACGACCATTAAAGAAACTTATCGATCTCGGATTCTTGGAAAAAGATGTTCCGTTCGGGATTGAAGAAAAGAATGCGAAAAAGAGCCTTTATAAGATCGCCGATCCGTTTATGGCATTCTATTACCAGTTTGTTGTTCCGAATCGCTCGTTTATTGAACTTGGTCGTTGCTTGCCCATTGAACAGGCTTTGAATGCCCATTTCTCGGAATATGTGAGTATGCAATGGGAAAAATTGTGTCGGGATGCTGTCACAGGAAATCTTGTGGGTAGAGTAGTTTATGGCAAGGCAAAACGCTGGTGGGGTTCTGTTCTCAATGAGGATAAGAAGCCTGAACAAGTCGAATTTGATGTAATGGCAGAATCGCTTGATAAAAAGTATCTGCTGGTTGGGGAATGTAAATGGACAACCCAAGAGAATGGCAAACTGCTAACAGCCGAACTTCTCCGCAAAGCCAATCTGCTGCCGTTTGCCAAGAACTACACTATCGTTCCGATGCTGTTTCTTAAGAATACTCCGAAAGATGATATTGGGAATGCGATGTTGCCGGAAGATGTTGTTGAGTTAATGAAATAAAGAAATAACAAATTCATGATTTGCTGATGTTGGATTTTAGAAAACAATTCCAAGAGATTATAGAACAATCTTATATCCCTTTCAATATAGATAAAACTGCGACTTCTGACGTATGGAGTAATATTTATAAGTTAGTACTTCCCAATATACCGGAAAAACTTTTTAGGTATCGTAGAATAGACGATAAGGGCTATACAATTGAATCATTTAAATCTAAAACTATTTCATTATGCCATGCGGGAATGTTTCCAGATAAATATGATTCGTATTTATATATAGATCAAGATAAGATTCACAAAGATCTAAAAAATGCATTGAAAGATGCATTGCGCATAACATTGTCGCATATAACACAGAAATCCCCTGAAATAAGGACGGAAAAAGCAACGAAAATATGTTATTATAGAGAGTGCGGATATACGGATGAACAAATTATAGATAAAATATTGACAGATGATTATGTTGATTTTTGCAATAATATAGGGGTTGCCATAAAAAAACAAGAATCGCGTTTTAGAAATCCACGAAATAGTGCAAAAATTGCCTGTTTTACAGAAAGTGTGCAGTCTAAGTATATGTGGGATAGATATGCAGATGGATATAAGGGGTTTGCATTAGAATATGATCTCAGGCAGTGCATTTTTAAATATAATTCATTGGGAATGAATGTTAATCTCTTTCCTGTGATTTATACAGATTTAAGACCGGACGTTACATTGGATGAGGGCAATATTCATACTTACGAATATTTCAAGCAGATTGGAGATAAAAATTGGTTGAACTTTTTGTCGTCTATGATATCTGTTAATCAATTATATTGGTATCGAGCTTATCTTTATAAGGACAGAAAAGAATACGAGCACGAACATGAATGGAGAATGCTTTATTATAACTTAGAAGATGAGAATGATTATGTTGCAATTCCGGATGTTGGATGCTTGAAAGCAATCTATTATGGTCCAGATATATCACAAAAGGATAAGCAAGAATTGCATCGGATTGCAGTTGAAAAAGGATTAAAAGAGTATGATGTTGATCTTGATGCGGGTAGCCGTAGATATGATTTAAGAGTAACAGTAATTAAATAGGAATATTCTTTGCCACAAAAAGAACTGGTCAACAACCTGAAAGTTGTGTCATCTCAATTATTTATAGTACCTTTGCCTACAAAATAAGGCAAAGGTATTTTTTTTGATGCATACAATGGCTAAAGAAAAGATAGACACCGCGTTGGAAATAAAAGAGGAAACAGTGGAATGCAAAGGCGAAAATTGGGTTTGCCATTCGCAGGCTATAGCCGCAACTATGTCGAACCGAATGGGAGAACTTGGCATGACACAACGAGTGCTGGCTGAGAAAATGAACTGCACCCAGCAGTATGTTTCTAAAGTGTTGAAAGGCCGAGAGAATTTGTCATTGGAAACTTTGTGCAAAATAGAAAATGCATTAGGCATCAAAATATTACAAGCTGGAATAAATAGGTAATAACACTATAGCAGGGCAAGAATATGTCAACACAAAGCGAAGCGGCATTAGAAGCCGGATTGATAGCCACACTTCGACAAATGGACTACGAGTATGTCCAAATTGTCGAAGAGGATAATCTTTATGCCAATTTCAAACGTCAGTTGGAGATTCATAACAAGAAACAATTGGCAGAGGTTGGTCGTACTTCATTTACGGATGAAGAGTTTGAGAAGATATTGATTTATCTCGAAGGTGGAACTCGTTTTGAAAAGGCCAAGAAACTTCGTGACCTCTATCCGCTTGATACCACAAACGGACAGAGGATTTGGGTGGAATTTCTCAATCGTACCCAGTGGTGTCAGAACGAGTTTCAGGTCTCAAATCAGATTACTGTTGAAGGACGGAAAAAATGCCGCTATGATGTGACTATACTTATCAATGGTTTGCCATTGGTTCAGATAGAATTAAAGCGCAGGGGAGTAGAACTCAAACAGGCTTACAATCAGATACAACGTTATCATAAGACCTCGTTTCATGGATTGTTTGACTATATTCAGTTGTTTGTTATCTCAAATGGTGTAAATACCCGTTATTTTGCCAATAATCCCAATAGCGGTTATAAGTTTACATTTAATTGGACGGATGCCGCCAATCATCCGTTCAATGAGTTGGATAAGTTTGCCGTATTCTTTTTGGAAAAATGTACGCTTGGCAAAATCATAGGGAAATATATCGTGTTGCATGAGGGCGACAAGTGCTTGATGGTGCTTCGTCCTTATCAGTTCTATGCCGTAGAAAAAATTCTAGATCGTGTGCAGAACTCCAACGATAACGGCTATATATGGCATACAACAGGAGCCGGAAAGACATTGACTTCGTTCAAGGCTGCACAACTTGTATCGGAATTGAACGATGTGGATAAGGTTATGTTTGTTGTTGACCGACACGACCTTGATACTCAAACGCAATCGGAATATGAAGCGTTTGAGCCGGGTGCGGTGGATAGTACTGATAATACGGATGAACTTGTGAAACGGCTTCAAAGCAATTCCAAGATTATCATCACTACCATTCAGAAACTCAATGCTGCAGTCAGCAAGACGTGGTATAGCAACAAGATTGAAACTATTCGCCACTCACGTATCGTGATGATATTTGACGAGTGCCACCGCAGCCACTTTGGGGATAGTCATAAGAAGATTATGAAGTTCTTTGACAATGCTCAAATCTTTGGCTTCACGGGAACACCTATCTTTACTGAAAATGCAGTAGATGGGCATACCACTAAAGAGATATTCGGAAATTGTCTTCATAAATATCTTATTAAGGATGCTATAGCCGATGAAAACGTGCTTGGGTTCCTTGTGGAGTATTATCATGGGAACGAAGTTGTTGACAACGACAATCAAACTCGTATGGAGGAAATCGCCAAGTTTATCCTTAACAATTTCAACAAATCCACATTCGACGGAGAGTTTGATGCCTTGTTTGCAGTGCAATCTGTGCCGATGCTTATACGCTATTACAAGATATTCAAATCGTTGAATCCGAAAATCCGTATTGGTGCTGTGTTTACTTACGCTGCTAACAATAGTCAGGATGATGAACAGACTGGCATGGGTACAGGGCAGTATGAAAAAGAGAGCGTGGGTGAGGCGGATGAACTGCAAGCCATTATGGACGATTATAACAATATGTTCGGCACTGCCTTTACTACAGAAAATTTCCGTGCCTATTATGATGACATCAATCTGCGCATGAAAAAGAAGCGAGCTGATCTGAAGCCGCTTGATCTTTGCCTTGTTGTCGGAATGTTCCTTACCGGTTTCGACAGCAAGAAACTTAATACGCTCTATGTTGACAAGAACATGGAATATCACGGTTTGTTGCAGGCATTCAGCCGGACAAACCGTGTGTTGAACGAGAAGAAACGTTTCGGTAAAATCGTTTGCTTCCGTGATTTGAAAAACAATGTTGATACGGCAATCAAGTTATTCAGCAACTCGGACAATCCAGAAGATATAGTACGCCCTCCGTTTGAGGATGTAAAAAAGGAATATAAATGCTTGGCAACAGAGTTCCTGAAAAAATATCCTACACCCGGCAGTATAGATTTTCTGCAAAGCGAAAATGACAAGAAGAATTTTGTGCTTGCATTTCGTGATATTATTCGTAAACATGCGGAAATCCAGATATACGAAGATTATAGCGAGGAGGCGGAAGACCTCGGTGTGACTGAACAGCAATTCAACGACTATAAGAGTAAGTATCTTGATATTACGGTCGGGTTTATAGAACCGCCTGCAACTCCATCAGTCGTAGCGGAAGATCCTGTCCCATATGGAAATAATCAAGGGCTGGAAGATATAGATTTCTGTCTTGAACTTTTGCATAGCGACATTATCAATGTGGCGTATATCCTTGAACTCATTGCGGAACTTGACCCATATAGTGCCGATTACGCAGAACGCCGTCAGAATATCATTGACACGATGATTAAAGATGCCGAGATGCGTAGCAAAGCCAAACTTATCGATGGTTTCATTCAAAAGAATGTGGATGACGATAAGGAGAACTTCATGATGCAGCGAGGCAAGGTCGACGGGACAAGCGATTTGGAAGAACGGTTGAACCGCTATATTGCCGTTGAGAGAGAAAATGCTGTTAATTCATTGGCTGAGGAAGAGGAGATATCGCCATCAGTACTGAATCACTTCCTTAAAGAATATGATTACCTGCAAAAAGAGCAGCCGGAAATCATACAAAAGGCATTGAAAGAAAAGCATCTAGGTCTTATAAAAACCAGAAAGGCGTTAACGAGAATAATGGAAAGATTGCGTAATATAATAAGAACGTTTAATTGGGAATAAAGATGTCAACATATAAAATATATACTGATCAACTGACGCTTATAAAGGAGAAGCCATTTAAGCTAGAGAAAGAAATTCAAAACATAGTTGAAAAGAATCTTCAGACATTGCTTGGACTTGATTTTATCAAGACTGAATTCTCTATTGGCTCTTTCCGGATAGACTCTTTAGCTTTTGATTCGGATAAAAAGTCTTTTGTAATAATAGAATATAAAAGAGATAAGAATTTTAGTGTAATAGACCAAGGTTATGCTTATCTGTCTCTGATGCTAAATAACAAGGCAGAATTCATTTTAGAGTACAACGAGTCTAAGTCAGGTACTCTCAAACGGAATGATGTGGATTGGTCTCAATCAAAGGTGTTGTTTGTTTCTCCTAATTTTACAGCTTATCAAAAAGAGGCTATCAATTTCAAGGATTTGCCTATAGAACTATGGGAAATCAAGCGCTTTACAAATGATACACTTTCTTTTGAGCAGATAGTAAATCGTTCAAGCAAAGAAAGTATTAAAACAGTCTCTAATAGTGAGACAATAACTACGGTAAGTAAAGAGATTAAAGTGTATAGCGAACAGGATCATTTAGCGAATATAGAAGATAATCTCCTGAACATATATGCGGAAATCAAAGAGTTTTTACTATCAGTTGGAGAAGATATTACAATATATCCCAAGAAGAAAACTATAGGTTTCAAAATTGGAAGTAAGGTGTTTTGTGATATAGTTATGCAAAATAAGGGTATAAGACTGTTTCTCAATGCGAAGAAAGGAACACTCAAAGACCCTGAATGTATTACTCGTGATGTGTCAAAAGTTGGGCATTGGGGAAATGGAGCTTACGAGGTTCGTTTTCCATTGAAAGGCGATACAGAAATGGATTATGTTTTTAATCTATTGCGTCAAACAATAAATAAAAATAAGGAATAAGATATTATGAGCGAAGAACTGCAACAAAAGCTCCGTGACCAGCTTTGGGAGGTCGCAAACCGTTTGCGAGGCAATATGTCGGCAAGCGACTTTATGTATTTTACATTAGGTTTCATTTTCTATAAATACTTGTCGGAGAAAATAGAGAAGTATGCCAACAATGCCTTGGTGGATGATGAAATAACCTTTAAGGAATTGTGGGAAATGGATGATACCGATGCGGTCGAGTTACAAGAGGAAGCAAAGAACCAATGCTTGGAAAATATAGGTTACTTCATTGAACCGAAATTCTTGTTTTCGTCCGTAATAGAGGCCATCAAGCGGAAAGAGAACATTTTACCTATACTTGAACGTTCATTGAAGCGTATCGAAGACAGCACTCTTGGACAGGACAGCGAAGAAGATTTTGGCGGATTGTTTTCTGATATTGATTTAGCCTCGCCGAAACTTGGTAAAACAGCCGATGACAAAAACACACTCGTAAGCAATGTGCTACTTGCATTGGATGATATAGACTTTGGCGTAGAGGCATCACAGGAAATCGACATCTTGGGCGATGCTTACGAATATATGATTTCGCAATTTGCGGCAGGAGCCGGAAAGAAAGCCGGAGAGTTCTATACTCCGCAGGAAGTCAGCCGTATCTTGGCAGAAATTGTTTCCATCGGACGCCAGCGATTGCGCAATGTCTATGACCCGACTTGCGGCAGTGGCTCGTTGCTTCTTCGTGCTGCAAGCATCGGGAATGCGGTTGATATTTACGGACAGGAAAAGAACCCGACGACCTACAACCTTGCCCGAATGAATATGTTGCTTCACGGTATCAGATTCAGTAACTTCAAGATTGAAAACGGAGATACGCTTGAATGGGATGCCTTTGGCGACACTCAGTTTGATGCGGTAGTTGCAAATCCTCCATTCTCTGCCGAATGGAGCGCTGCCGACAAATTCAATACCGATGACCGTTTCAGCAAAGCAGGGCGACTTGCGCCAAAGAAGACAGCAGATTATGCTTTTATTCTGCACATGATTTATCACTTGAACGAAGGTGGTACGATGGCTTGTGTCGCTCCACATGGTGTTTTGTTCCGTGGTAATGCAGAAGGGGTAATACGCCGTTTCCTGATAGAAAAGAAAAACTATATCGATGCCATTATCGGTTTACCGGCTAATATATTCTATGGTACAAGTATTCCGACTTGTATCCTTGTGATGAAGAAATGCCGTAAGGAAGATGATAATATCCTTTTCATAGATGCAAGCAAGGAGTTTGAGAAAGTCAAGACTCAAAATAAACTGCGTAAAGAGCATATCGATAAGATTGTAGAAACCTATCGTGACCGTAAGGAAATAGAGAAGTACAGTCATCTTGCCACACTGCAAGAGATAGCAGACAATGACTATAATCTGAATATCCCTCGTTATGTCGATACCTTTGAGGAAGAAGAACCAATTGACATCAAGGCGGTAATGGCAGAGATTAAAGAACTCGAAGCTAAACGTGCTGACCTTGATAAAGAGATTGAAGGCTATCTGAAAGAATTGGGACTAGTTGAATAGTAGTGTTATGGCAGAGATAGACAACATACCTGAAATGCGTCCTTCATTCGACAATATCCGTCGTCACGATGAGAACGAGAATGAATATTGGAGTTCACGTGACCTATGCGCTGCTATGGGATATTCGGCTTATTGGAAATTCCAAAAAGTCATAGATAAGGCAATCAAAGTTGCAGGCATAAAAGGGATGAAGATTGACGAGCATTTCAACCAAGCGGTTGACATGGTAAAGATAGGGAGCGGTTCGTTCCGTAAAGTCGGTATCTTCCGCTTGTCACGTATGGCGTGTATGATTATTGCTGAAAATGCCGATGCAAAAAAAGTATTGGTACAACAGGCAAGAGATTATTTTTCTCAAACCATATCTACCAACGAATTGGTGCTAAATTCGTTTAGTTCCAATTTGTTACTCTATAAAACCGCACAAGGTGAAGTTCGAGTAGAGGTAATATTCAATAGTGAAACATTTTGGATGTCGCAAAAGCGCATGGCGGACTTGTTCGGGGTGGATGTACGGACGATCAACTATCATCTTGGGCAGATTTACGAGTCTGGCGAACTTACCAAAGAGGCAACTATCCGAAAAATTGGGATAGTTCAATCAGAGGGAGGACGTGATGTGGAACGTACTCCATTGTTCTATAATTTGGATGCTATCATAGCGGTAGGTTATCGTGTCAATAGCTATCAGGCCACTCAGTTCCGTATTTGGGCTACGTCTGTCTTGAAGGAATTTGTCATTAAGGGGTATGCACTTGATGATGAACGTCTAAAACAGGGAAAGCACTTTGGCAAAGATTATTTTGATGACTTGCTGGAGCGTATTCGTGAGATACGCACATCGGAACGCCGCTACTACCAGAAGATAACAGACATCTATGCGGAATGCAGTGCCGACTATGACCCGAAATCGGATTCTACCAAATTGTTCTTCAAAATGGTGCAAAATATAATGCACTTGGCTGTAACTCATCGTACCGCTGCCGAAATAGTATATGAGCGTGCCGACTCTGAAATGCCACACATGGGATTGACCACTTGGAAGAAGGCACCTGATGGCAGAGTACAAAAGTCCGATACGATTGTGGCAAAGAACTACTTGTCAGACAAAGAGGTTTCCGAACTCAATGGTGTAACTAATGCATTTCTTGAATTTGCAGAGCTTCGTGCCCAACGTCACATCATCACAACGATGGAAGACTGGAAACAACGACTTGAACAGTTTCTTGGCACTATGGACTATAAGGCACAAGATACTGCCGGTAAGGTTTCACAAGAAGCTGCACGAGAGAAGGCGTATGGTGAGTACGAAAAATATAACGTGATTCAAGACCGTTCTTTTATCTCTGATTTCGACCGGTTTAATAATGGTGACAAATTGTTGCCGTTTGACATTAACCCTGATAAAGAATAACGATTATGGCAAATAATAACGAAAATAAAATCCTCAATGTTCCAAATCTGAGATTCCCGGAGTTTACAGGGGAGTGGAAGGTGGAACGATTGGACGAAATAGCTACTCTGTCAAAAGGAATAGGTATATCGAAAGAACAAGTATCTAATGATGGTGAACTGTGTATTTTGTACGGCGAATTATATACCAAGTATAAATCAGAGATTATTAAAGAGATTAGTAGCAGGACAAATATTGATAATTCAAAACTTAAAAGGAGCAAGGCAAATGATGTAATTATTCCTTGCTCTGGTGAAACTGCGGTAGATATAGCGACAGCTCGTTGTGTTCCTTTTGACAATATTCTGTTAGGTGGTGATTTGAATATCATTAGTTTATATCAGTATGATGGAGCTTTTATGAGCTACCAATTGAATGGTAAACGTAAATACGATATTGCAAAAGTGGCACAAGGTGTTTCCGTTGTTCACCTTTATGGCGAACACCTAAAAGCAATTTCCACCTATAACCCTTGTTTGCAAGAACAACAAAAAATCGCCAAATTACTATCGTTGCTTGATGATCGTATAGCAACCCAAAACAAAATCATTGACAAGCTACAATCCTTAATTAAAGGGCTTGTGGTTACTCATTATTCCACGAACCCTCATACTATTAAAGCCAAAATCCGTGATTTGGGAGAAGCATATTCAACTATGTCTATGTCAAAAGAACAACTTACGGCAAATGGGAATCCGTGTATCTTTTATGGCGAACTATTCACGATATATGGTTGTGTTGTAGATGAGGTAAAGAGTAGGACACATATTGAAAAGGGCTTGTCAACATTAAGCAGAGGACGGGATTTATTGTTTCCAGCATCAACTACCGTTGATGCCCTTTCTCTAATTGCGCCATCGGCTTTGATGGAAAAAGATATAATCTTGGGAGGTGATATGTTTGCCATTAAAATCTCGCAAGAATATAATCCAGTCTACCTAAGCTACTATTTCAATTATATTGCCAACAAGCGTTTGTCTAAGTATGCCAAAGGAACAACCATTATTCATCTACATTATAATGAAATCGCAAATGTGGTTGTTGAACTTCCAAGCATAGAAGAACAAGGCAAGATTGTTGCTGCTATACAAGGATACACAACAAAACTTGACATTGAAGAAGCCTTGCTTGAAAGAATTTTAGACCTAAAACAGTATCTATTGAGGCAGATGTTCATATAAACATCTGTCCTAATAAATACTGTTTTTGTTGATTGAATGACGCAAGAAGTCCTTGCTCAACAAAGAGTTTGCTCTCCAATTTGTCAAGCACATTTGCGACACTCTTTTGTTCGGTAATCGAAGGGCAATATATTTTCGCTTTACCATAATCTTTGAAGTAGATATGTGGTATCGCCATACCAGTTTTATACGGTTGAAAGTTGAACACTGACAGCGCAAAGTACAGATACCGCAAATCAATATTACCTATGGCTGTAAGATAGTTAAGTGTGCCAATTACCGAAAACTTGCCTTGTGCGTAGGAAACTGTACCAACACCCGAACCATCCTTGATTACCAGTATCGCATCACCGTTCATTTGCGCCGTATTGATATAGCCAACCAAGCCATTTGCTCCAAATACTTTATACAATCCATTCGACAACACTTCACTCTCTTGAAGTGTTGAGCTATGACACTCTAAACGCTGAGAAATTGCAATGTTAGGCTTTCCTTTGGTTGTTAGCGCAACTGCAAGCCCTTTAATTAAGGATTGTAGTGCGGTAATGTCTGCGATTAGTAAACAGGTATTTACTCAAAAGCCTAATGGATGGAATAGATTAGACACTTTGTACTCAAAAGGCAAGGCTGGTGGTACTCCGACTTCCACAAATAAAGAATACTATAATGGAGAAATACCATTCTTGAGTATTAATGATATAACAAAACAAGGTAAGTATGTCCGATACACAGAAAATCATTTGAGCCAAAGTGGATTAGAAAACTCTTCGGCATGGGTAGTTCCAAAGTATAGTTTAATAATGTCAATGTACGCATCAGTTGGCTTGGTAACTATAAATGAAATACCTATTACTACAAGCCAGGCAATGTTTGCGATGCAGCTCAAAGACAAAGATTTATTAGATTATCTGTACTACTACTTGTCATACTTTAAGTATCGCCACATCCACAAGTATCTTGAAACTGGTACACAAAGCAATATCAACGCTGATATTGTTCGCGGAATAATGATTCCAACTTATGGACATAGTTGCAATATGGAAATTGCGTCAACATTGCAAAGCATTGATGCGAAAATCGACAATGAATTATCAGTACTTGAACAGTTCAATAGACAAAAGAATTATCTTTTGTCCCAGATGTTTATATGAACATTTGGGTAAGAAGATATTGCTTCTGCATGGTTAGTAAGGTTAGCCTTCGCTGCTCATTAATGATGCACTCATCGTATGAATATAATATTTTTGCGACCAAAAGAATGTTATTGACATTTGAAGAATACGGTAATACATAGCTTTCTACATCCTCTTTGCCAATATTCATTTGTGCAGCACCTTGGCCACAAGCTATCATACTATTCTCAAATCTTCGTGAAGATAAAATTTGATATAGAAACTCTTGATTTACATTTTTCGCAAGTTGTAATAAACCAACTCGTTGGTTGAGCAAATAGTCCCCATCCTTACAAAGAGAAACACGTCCAACATTACCCGTAAGAGATATTAAAATATTTCCTTCTTTTAATACTTGGTGGTCTTGTATATCGTTCGGCAAGTTGATTATGCAATTGCAATCTTTGTCGTTTATATATCGCTCGCCAGACACATTTGAGATTGTAAGAATTCTCCATTTTCCTAGTGTATTGTACTTACTACTTTGGAATACGTAACCATTTTTCAATGTCGCAATATCTGACAAACATATTGTAGTTTCTAGTAAATCGTTTCGTGTAAACAAATGTTTACTAATCGCAGACTTTAGTTTTTTCAAATCCTCAATGATTTTGTTTTGGGTAGCAATCCGCTTATCTATGGCTATTAACAATTTTGCAATTTTGGTTTGTTCTTCTTTTGAAGGGATTCCGATATATACTTCATCAAAATTACGAGTACTTATAGAAAACACCTTTGTGCCTTGAGCAATTCTTCTAATCTGCTTGTGGAATGAATCAGAAGCAAAAGCATAACCTTTATAGCCAATAACAGTCTGCTCTGAATTATCACGTCCATGTATTGTGTGTAAGCCAGAAACAATTTGCTGGTTATCACAATTAATTACTTCAATAGCTTTAGCCACATCGTTTGTATCCTCAGAAGCGTCTGCAAATGTTACATCTCCTTCTTTGAATATGGTAAATGATTTGGGCATAGATTCCTCTTTGATATACGGAAGAGCATCACAAGCGACATCTACCATGGTAGGCACTCCTTTATGAATTAAACCATAATGCAAATTCTTGATTTTACCGTTACTATAGTCTAATTGTTCCCATGACAGAGAATTGGTAGAATAGAAATCCAAGAGTTCTGAAACTTTTATTTTCTTCCACTCCCCTGTAAACTCTGGGAATCTCAGATTTGGAACATTAAGGTTCTTTGATTCTTTTATCTCAAACTTTCGGAAGAGCAAGCAAAATTGCTCTTCTCTCGCTCAATCGAAAATTTACCAACTATTTTTCTCTAATTATAAGAAATCCTAAAAAAGTAATTATGACAAAGAAACCAATTAGAGAAATTGCGACGGCTTGGCGAGAAGACAAGCGTCCGTATGTGAAGCAATCAACATTTGCTGCCTATATGTTGATTTTAGAGAACCATCTTTTACCATATTTTGGTGAGAATGATGCGTTAAGCGAGAAAGCGGTACAAGCATTTGTGCTACAAAAGCTCAATGGAGGCATGAGTGTAAAATCGGTAAAGGATATTCTTATTGTGCTTAAAATGGTGATGAAGTTCGGAGTAAAACACGAATGGATGAACTATTCAGAATGGGACATAAAATATCCTACAACCGAAAAGAACAAGGAGCTGGAGGTGTTGACTGTCACCCACCACAAGAAAATATTGGATTACATTCGCCAAAATTTCACATTCCGTAATTTGGGCATCTACATAAGTCTAAGTACAGGGCTTCGTATTGGCGAAGTTTGCGCCCTGCGTTGGAGTGACATTGATATAGATAACGGAACTATCAGCGTTCAGCGTACCATAGAGCGTATCTATATAATAGAGGGAGAAAAGAGATATACCGAATTGGTTATCAATACGCCTAAGACCAAAAACTCCTGCCGTGAAATTCCAATGAGCAAGGAATTGCTTGCTTTGGTAAAACCTCTGAAAAAGGTGGTAAATGCAGATTACTACATACTCACTAATGAACCATCGCCCACAGAACCACGCACATACCGTAATTATTACAAACGGTTGATGGAGCAACTAGGTATTCCCAAATTGAAATTTCATGGGCTGCGCCATAGCTTTGCTACACGCTGTATAGAAAGCAATTGTGACTATAAAACAGTCAGTGTATTGCTGGGGCATTCAAATATTAGCACCACGCTCAATCTCTATGTCCATCCTAATATGGAACAGAAAAAGCGTTGCATCGCCAAGATGTTGAAGTCGCTTGGCAAATAACATTTTACTGGTGAGTGTAGTTTTGAATAATTAACGATGATACCCCAAGTATAGTCTCAACCGATGATAGCTTATTCGGTTGAGACTCTTCCATTTTACTTATCTAGGATTTTCGGCACGGCTATCGCCATGGCAATTCCTATAACAGGAATAAGGGTACAATAGGCAACAGCTTTCCAAATCAACCTTGAATGTAATATTTCAGTATTTGCTACAATTATGCTAACGAAAAAAGAAGATAGTGCTACCAATATGATAATCAAGATATAGAACGCTGTATAAGGCATTGAAATATATCTGTTCGCCTTGCGGATTTTCTGTTCTGTTTCATTACATTTGTCTTGAATCTGTTGAAGGAACTTAGCCAGGACTGTCTGCCCGAATTTTTCGGCTTGTTCCTGCGTATCTTTGGCTATAGTCAATCTATATTCTTGTAGAAATTTGAGTGAATTTTCCAGATTTACACTCATCTCATGCACATTGTCGTTCAGGCTGGCAAGTTCTTTTATATTCAGAGCGAGCAGCCGATTTTCTCCCTCCAGATATTCATTCTTGGGATTGGATTTTATGGGTTCCGCTTCATTCATTTCTGCGGAAAAATCAAATTTCTTCTTCATGCGCTTATCGTTTTAATCCGGTTTTCGGTTTCTTTCCCAATAGGCGGCTGGCAGCACGGGCGCATCTGCGAGCCCATTGCAAATCGTCTTCGTCTTTATCTCTCCACGGCAAATCGCTTTGCGAACCTCCACCTCCACCACCGCCTCCGGTTGCAACATTGGGCGTTTCAAGTAGTCCGACAAAAATAGCTACTGCCATATCGGTAAGTTCCCGACTGTTGGCGGTATGTCTATAATCAAATTCGTCGTTGAAACAATCAAGCACTTTTTCAGGAATATAGAAATGGAGATTCTGATTTTCATGATTAAGTGTATAAGAAACCGTTCCCGAACGGTATGTATCATATTGGGTATAATTAGCGGATACCGGAGGTTTAGGAGTTTGCTCTGTTCGAGTTTCCTTAGACTGATTGCTCGAAGCGCAAACTTGCGGCTTATGATGCAGTTTCTCCCATGTTTTAGGCAGTTTTGAGATCATTAGGTTCCTGCCGACTCCTAATTCAGATGCTTTGTATTTGGTGTTCCCATTCACAAGTGCATAGCCTCGGAGAATACCGTTTCCATCTTTTCTTTCATGTACAGCATAACCTTTCCTAACAAGAGTATTTTTGTACGCTTCCCATGACCACGATTGCATTGATTTCAGCGCATCCATGCAGTCACGGTTCACTTGGTGAATATTGGAATTTCTGACTTGCGCTGCCGTTGTCCAGCCTCGTTTCTTTGCCACTCGTTCGGCTGCATGTTGCGCACGAAGATGAATGTTATGATCGTTGTTGATGTTACCATCTTCATCCATACGGCAAACCGCAGCATGAAGATGTGGAACACCGCCTTCGGATTCCGTATGCAACCAAACCGTGTATTTGCTGTTAGCCAAATGAGTCGGACAAGAGCGGACTTTTCCATCCTTGCCAATAATCAATTGTTTGTCAAACTCCGCAACGAAATCCTGCCAGAGCTTTTGCCAGTCTTCGACGTTAAAGAATCTGGTGTGTTCAGCGGATGGACTTAGTTCAATTCTGATAACTGAGTTTTTTATCGGTCGGAAGCGTGATAAGGTCAGTTGCATGGAGTTCCATATCCCCATCGTGTCCGGTTGCGATGGCAGCAGATTGTCCAATATCCGATGGATTTTCTCCGGGTGCTTTTTGTTCTGCGATTCGCCGGTAATGTAACGGATGGCGTTTATGCCGTGCGATATTGCTTTCGCTTTTGCAATCATATTTCTTCGGATTTATCGTTGGACGGAATCTTATTCTGTTCTTTTACGGCATTCAGGAACAGGCAGACGCTTTCGGCTACATTGCCAAGTTCTTTGAGCCAGCCGACCATGAACGGAATCTGATTGAACATTGCCACACGCTGTTTTGTGGACATCCCGTGAAGTGCGGAAGTGTATTTTACAAGGTCAGACCGGCAATCGTCCAGATTTTGCAACAGCATAGCTTCCTCTTTTGTAAGCCTTGCTTTGGGGTGATAATTGTATGCACGGGCAAGCAAGTAATCGCTTACCGTCATACCGCATTGTGCAGCTTGTGATTTTATATACTCCTTTTGACTGGGAGTGACTTTCGCTCCGATGAAGACGCTTCTTGTCTCACTGGTGGTTGTCGATGAATTTTCAATATCTTCTTTCATGTGAATCGTTTTTATAATAGTGAATAGGTGCGAGCTTGCGAGTATCGCACCGGCGAAGTATCTGAGCAGGCAAGAGCGCCAATGTACAACCACAACGCAGTGAGGTTATACCTTGGCATATCTTGCAACAGATACCTGTTGTTGCTGCCTGACAAGCCATTTCGGGTGTACACATAGAAGCGGCAGACGGATGAAAACAGTAATTCTAAAAGAGGGGAGAGAATGAATACTTCATGCTGTACTCCTGCCTACTTTGCTTTATTCCTATATATACGCCCCGACAATAAAGTAAAGCCAATCTCAATAATGATAGTCCGGGTTGAAATGATATTCCTTGCCGTCCTTTATCACCATCCGTTTGTTGCCCAGAAAGGTGGCGACTTTGACTGCCTTGTTATGACCGAGCTTTACGCCTAGCATTCCATATCCTTTTTTCAGCCGCTCCAGATAGTCGTCATAACTGCCGATATTGCCATCGGCAAAAATGGCATCCAACGCAGCCCGATGTACACTCTCCGAAATTTCCTTGTACGGATCGAACGGTTCTTTGGCTGGTCGGCCGACAACTTTCGCTTTGGGCAAGTAGGAATCTACCAATTCAGGTAAGGCATCTTCGTTGATGCGAAAAGCGAAGGGTTCAAATTCCCGGTCACGGATATGCACAGCTTCAACCACGCTTATGGATTTATCGTCTTTGTCCACTTCGACCTGCATGATGGTTTCCGCTTTGTTGTTGAGTTCCGTGCCGATGTGTCCACGTGCATTTTCATCATTCTTGTTCTGGTGAAGGATGGTATGGATATGAATTTGCCTGTCATCCGTCCACTGCATGAGTTTTGAAATAATATCGGTGGATTCGCCGGGCGAATTGATATCATAAAGGAAATCCCGAATACCATCTATGACCACCAATCCCAAATCGGGAATTGTGCCGATTGCATATTCGACTATTGCCAAGCGCATTTTAGGTGAATACTTACGCAAAGCCAACATAACCAGATTTTCCGGTTCTTTGTCTTCCGATAAGTCCGCCAAACGCAAAATGCGCTTTAACACGTTCTGACAATGATACCGTCCTTGCTCCGTGTCAACGTATAATACTTTCCGTTTGTCCTTGGGGAATATAGACCGGTAATGAAGAATTGTGCCGTTGGTTAATGCCGATGCGACAATGGCCGAGACATTGAACGTTTTCTTGCTTTTAGCCTTCCCGATGGAAGCACTGAAGTTGCCCAATGTTCCGATTGTTGCATCATCTACCATTAGCACCACAGGTGAGTGTCCGTATGCACTTGTTACGCTCACGGCAGACTCCTCCATGCATATTGCCAGTTCCTCAGCAGCTGGCGCATTGATATTCGTCTTTTCCATAGCCTACCAGTTTTTAGGGTTCGGCTTACGGCGATGGGAAGCGAGCATGGCTTCATTCTCATCCTCGAAGCTTTGCGGAGCCGGAGTTTTTCGTGAAGATTCCAGCCATTTGTCCAATTCATCCCGATAGATGTAGAGATGCTTGCCTTGCTTTATAACCGGAATGTCATCCTTCTTAACCTTGTAATAAAAGGTCGATAACGGCATTTTCAGATAAGCGCAAGCCTCCTGCACGGTCATCGGAACGTGCGTATTCTCTTTGACTTCGTTCTGCCGGGAAAGTTTCTCCGTCAGAAGATTTTCCATACTTGCGATTCGGTCGCACAGTTCTCCTACCACAGTCGGCAGGTCATTGAAAGTCAGTTGGTCTTTTTCCATATTAAAACTCTTTTAATCGTTCAACATGCTGCGAACCAACTCAATGAAATCTTGCAGAACAATACAGACCAGATTAATTATTTCGTCTGCATACGTTTTTTATTGTGAGTCATCATAGTCTGTATCCAGATGGAAACGAAAATCTCCCTTGTCGGGTACATCAATAGAAATTTGGCTTGTAACAGTGTCTCGTAAATTAAGCCTGAGGTATTCTGTGGTGGCATTTACGAGTTCATGTGGAAACGAAGCCTTTATGAATTCCGCTCTTTTTACCAAAGGCACATTCAAGCGTTCTCCGACATTCCACGCCAGATGGCGAAGTCCCGGCGACCTCAGCGGATTGTCTATATTGGAGCGAATCGGCTTATATAAGTCAGATTGGTTGCAAGCCATATATTCTATATTAGCAATCAGTGTGGCGATAGCTTCTTTAGAGAGGTAAGGGGCAGCTTTGATTGTCACATATTCCCGAATGGCATCCATTATTTTCACTTGTCTTTCGGCCTCCTTCTTTTTGACGTTCTCCAATATCGCATCGTAATTGTCTAAGGCTGATGGCTCCTCAAGAACTTGAATTTCATTTGTACAATCGGCTTTTGTCTCAGTAGCTGCTCCAAGAACAATCGGAGATTGCCGGGCAAAAGACAAATTGATTGAATACTTTGTTATCCATTTATAGAAAGAGCGTTGTAACTGACCGCATAATATAATTGTTGCCACAAGTCCGAGTATTACCGGAGTCATTATCTTCATGACATCGATGTTGTGATAGGCGGAAAGATAAGTGTCTGTCGCTGTATAGGCGATTACCGACAGCGCAAGAACGAAACTTATCCTTTTAGTACGAATTTGAGTTTTATTTATCATATACTGTAAGTGTTTGGAATGATTATGCAACAAAGTTATGTGCCGTATTCCAGACACTTATAATTGGCGATAATAAATCGTTCGATATTGATAAAAAATAACGGATATAGTACGATTTCGGACTGAAAATCATACTATATCCGTATAAATGGGGAACAAAAACCGTTGTCAGTCTTTCCTTATCAAAGTGATTTTGTTGCTGGCTTCACGCTTGTTGCTGTCCACGACTTTCATGTAACGCATTGTAGTGGTGATGCTTTTGTGCGCCATTATGCTTTGTATGGTACGGATGTCCGTACCGGCAGCTCCTTGAAGGGTTGCGAATGTTCTCCGATATGAATGGAATGTTATGTTCTTGGTAATTCCGGCAGAACGGATCCACTCTTTCATGGGTGCTTGTGTCCAACTGCGCATAAGCTCCTTGAATACCAGACCTTTCTTCTCCGAACTGTATCCTATCAGTCCTAACGCCTCCTCACTGATGGGAATGATGTCTTCCGCTTTGTTCTTTTGCGTAATGATGTGTACGCATTTCCCGCCGGCAGAATAGTCCACGATGTCTTCCCAACATAGGGCGAGAATATCACTAATGCGTAAGCTGGTCATACAGGAAAATAGCGATGCGATTTTCACAATGGGCTTTTTACACGGCGTTTCAGCTAACAGGTACAACTCTTCGACGGACAAGGCTTCTTTCATCGTGTCTTCTGTCTCAATCTTTTCCAAGAAGTCGTTGACATTGGTCTTTATCATCCCATTGCGATAGAGTATTTTCAAGAATCCCCTGAAAGTAGACCAATATCCCGATGCGGAGTTTCGTGTGATATGTCCGTTGCGCCTTAGTTTCTTGGCACTCAGCAGGTATTCCCGAAATTTGTTACATAGGTCGATGTCAATCTCCTCAAAGGTGCATTTGCCATGCACGAAGTTGCTGAAATGGAGATAGACGAACTCCCATTTCTGGTCGTGTTTGCGGAGTTGCTTGCGGTAGTACTCCAAGAAATCCGCTTTGAGTTTGTACTTATCGAAGAAATCATACCGTTCATTGACGACAGATTCAAATCGGCGGCAACGGATAGCTTCGGCTTTCTCGGTCATTACCTCGTTGAAATTCTGTTCACGTTTGTTCCTTGGATTGGCATAGATATAAATACCAAGCGATTCATGACGGATAACTTTCATCGTTTCCTTGTCTCGATACCCCGGATAATAATCCAGATAAAAAGACATCATCCTGCCTTTTAGCGGACGTGTCCTCAATGTTACTGTTTTGCACTCATGCATAATACTATATTTTAATTGTTACTAATTCGCTGGCAAAACTCTTTCATGTAGTCATGCAGATGATTTTCAGCAGAGATTAATTTTGAAATAATTTACGGATAGTCATAAATAGGGCTATTTGCGGATACCCATCACCCGGTCAAACTCCACTTTCAGGAATCTGACGAACCTTCCGTTCTTCTCACGATTAATCTGATGGAATTGCAGAATACCATAGACCGAATCACGGGACAACTTGAATTTCTCCATCGCCTCCTTGACGGTATAGTATTCCGCCTTACTTTCTTGTTCCGATGTCTTCGACAGGTCGAAATGCAGTTTGGAGTAATATATCTGTCCATGCTCTTTCTTGGATGGGATATTATTTCGATACACTTGCGAACGGATGGCGACACGTGTCATTCCGTACTTTTCCTGAATTTCTTCGGGAGTGTACCATTCGGTCAGGTCGGAATCTACCTCGTATTTGGCAAAGGCGGCATCGATATGCTTCTTGCTGTAATAGTTGAATTGGCGTATCCTCACCTTTGGCACTTTGTGTTGCCGTGTATAAGTCCATACCCATTTGGCATTGACCTTGTACTTCTCTGCAATCTCTTCGGCAGTGTAATATTCGGAGATGTCGAAATCACTTTTAGCTACTAATCGCTCGTATGGTTTGCTTTTGAGCATTAGTTCTATGTCGGCACGTCTGACCAATGACATCCTTCCGCTAATTCGGGATGCCCTAAGTTTGTCCTCTTTGACTAACTTATAAATGTATTGACGGCTCACGCCCATCAATCGGGCAGCCTGAGAGAATGTGAAATACTCCTGCTTCTCCAGACTGGAGCGCAGCTCCTGCATTTCTTGCATGTGGCGCAATTCCATTTTGCGCTCTTTGATACGATGTTTGTAACCTCGCTTCGAGCATTGAGGGCTACAATAACAAGTTGTTGTTTTCTGTGCGATGAACGGTTTACCACACCATTGACAAATCCTCTTTACTTCCATATTTTCGAGTCATTTTCTACGTTTTTTAATTTCCCTTTTTGTCCACACATGTAAACCACTGTCAACACACGTCAACTAATGCGTCACTGTGATATTCGGGCTAACCGTGAATTTCCGTCACGGTAGAAATATGATAGAAAAATATGGATAAAATCCGTTACCTCCAAATACGGACTGGAAAGTGTTAAAATAGAAAAGTCACTGAAATACAGCGACTTTATTCTAAATGGTTATGATTGCTTATGGCTGTTTCCAAGCCATCATTTGCCGATACAAAAGTTTTGAAATATATTTTGCAAAGTCTCTTCCGAGGTTATACCTCCTTCTGCAACAATCTCACTTAGTTCGTAGATACATTGTCTTAAATCCTCACTCACCAAATCTCCTGATAATCCCAATTGCAATCCTTCCTGTACTCTATGAATTGAATCCAATGCTCGTGTTAATGCCTCGAAATGGCGTACATTTGTAATGATAATATCGTTTTGGTTGATTTCCGGTAAGGCAGCTGCCTGTACCAACTTCTTTTCCAGAATCGTTATATTTTCCCTTTTTTTTGCTGAGATAAATAGTTTTTCTACTTTCATGTCAGTAAATATGGCTGACAACTCTTCTTTTTGTGTTGCTAGTAGCAGATCTGACTTATTGAATAAAATAATTACCTTTTTTCCTTCACAGTGTGGAAGAACTTCAGCCTTTAATTCTTCAAACCTTCTTTGGGCCTCTGTAGAGTCTATCATCCATAAAATGACATGTGCTTGGTCCATCTTTTGAAAAGTACGTTCTATACCCAGACTTTCTATCGTATCGGTTGTTTGACGGATTCCGGCTGTATCGATGAATCGGAAGGTGATACCTTGCAAATTGATCGTATCTTCTATCACGTCACGGGTAGTCCCATGGATATCACTGACAATGGCTTTTTCCTCATTCAGCAACACATTCAGTAAGGTGGATTTTCCAGCATTCGTTTCTCCGATAATTGCCACAGGAATACCATTCTTGATTGCGTTTCCTACGTTGAAAGAATGAGCCAGCCGGGCAATTACTTGTTCGATGTGGGTAGCCAGACTGCTCAGTTCGTCACGATTGGCGAATTCTAGTTCTTCATGGTCACTGAAGTCCAGTTCCAGTTCCATCAACGAAGTAAAATGAAGCAATTGGTTACGCAGGCCGGAAAGTTCTTTACTGAATCCTCCGCGCATCTGACTCATCGCCAAGCGATGAGTGGCAGCAGACGATGAAGCTATTAGATCGGCCACAGCCTCGGCTTGACTCAAGTCCATTTTTCCGTTCAGAAAAGCACGTTGGGTGTATTCACCCGGTAGGGCAGCACGGCATCCGTTATAGATAAGGAGTTGCATTACTTGTTGCAGGATATAGGATGAACCGTGACACATGATTTCCGTACTGTCTTCACCAGTATAAGAATGGGGGGCGCGGAACAAGGAAATCAAGACTTCGTCTATTACTTCTTCTACAAGAGGTGCAATTGATTCTTCTTTTTGTGACGTATCACTTTTTCCTTGCGAGATTTCACTTGCTTTTCGGGAAAGTGTATTATTGATCTCCCGCTTTTTAGCACAAATCTTTCCGAAAGTAAGAGTATATGGTTCTCGTTCGGTCAATGGTTTGCCTTTGGCGGGTATAAATATGCGTGACGTTATTTCAATTGCTTTTGGACCGGATACACGGATTATTCCAATGGCTCCCCCCTGGGCGGTGGCAATGGCACAGATCGTATCTTGGTTTATCATTTTCATTTGGTTAATAATACAATGTTTTAGCTATGATGGCTGTTACTTCTTCTAAATAACGGCGGTCTGTATCATCAAAGGAATTTAATTGATCACTGTCAATATCCAATACTCCCTTTACCTGTCCGCCGACAAGAATAGGAACTACAATTTCGGAGCGGGAGAGAGAACTGCAAGCTATATGCCCGGGGAATTGTTCTACATCAGGTACTATCAAGGTTCGGGCTTCCACCCATGAGGTCCCGCATACTCCCTTTCCTTTATGAATACGATAACAGGCGGTGCTTCCCTGAAAAGGGCCCAAAATGAGTTGTCCGTCTTTCACTAGATAGAAACCTACCCAAAAAAATCCGAAGGCTTCCCGAAGAGCAGCGGCTGTATTAGCCAGAACACTTATTTCTTCTTTTTCATCTGAGATTAAAAGCTCAAACTGGGGGAGGAAAAGACGGTAACGTTCCGCTTTGTTATTAGTTGTTTGTTTGAAACTGGTTTCCATTTTTTTATCTGTTTTATGGGGGGCTTGTCATTTCTCTTCTATGAAGAATGTTGACTTTCAATAAGTGACACCCCTGTTTGGTAAAAAGATTTGATTTATTCCGTAAACAATTCCGTTTATGGCAATCTTCTCCTAGATGGTAATAAAGTACTGATAGAAAATCCGGTGAATCTTGTCCCTATTATATAGGCGGCTAAATCAGGAATTATATTCTTTCCAGTACTTTTCCTATCAAACCGTCAATAGAATTTTTATAGCCAGTATTGGCTTCCTTTATTAATCGATTGGCAATCACCATACATACGGTCATGGCTTTGTGTCCCATCAGGCGTGCCAGTCCGGCAAGGGCGGAACTTTCCATCTCAAAGTTAGTGATGCGATAATCATTGTATTCAAATTTCTCAATCTTTTCATTCTGTTCAGGATCCGCCAAAGGGATACGGAGCTCCCGTCCTTGCGGACCAAAGAAACCTCCTGCGGCGATAGTTACGCCACAGACCATATCATTTTGCGCGATGCGTCCGATTAATTCCCGGTCGGCATCTATAACGTATGGATGAGTGATGCACACATTGCCCTCCCACCCCATGTAATCCACAAAAGCTTGTTCGAATTTCAGATCGCAAACCTCATTGCGTCCGGCGTAGAAGTTGAGTAGTCCGTCAAAACCGATAGACTTTTCAGAACAAATATAAGTACCAACAGGAGTATAAGGTTGTAATCCACCGCATGTGCCGATGCGCACTAATTCCAATTGGTGTAAGTAGTTTTTTTCACAACGGGTATTGAAATCAATATTAGCCAAAGCGTCTAATTCGTTCATCACAATGTCTATATTGTCGCAACCTATACCGGTGGAAACCACGGTGATACGTTTTCCTTTATAAGTACCAGTGATGGTCTTGAACTCACGGCTTTCTATTTCACATTCTTTAGTATCGAAATGAGAAGCTACTAATGCTACACGTCCTGGATCACCTACTAGAATTATTTTGTCTGCCAGCTGTTCCGGTTTGACATGGAGATGAAAGATAGAACCGTCGGGATTGATAATCAACTCAGATTCCGCATAATATTTTTTCATAATCTTTTTTTAGTGGTTAATGGTCAGCACGATTAATGGTTATATTTCTTGCCTTTTTAATCGGAACACAAACAAATCATCTCTTAGAGACAGATGTCACAAATCATTGATATTTACATAATCAAGAGAAAAACTGTTTCATCCATATCTAAGAGAAATCCATCAATCGCTTGAACGCTGATTTTATTTATTTACTCAACGGCTCACTACCGAGAGTTGTCTCGGGTTTCGCGATATTTTCACGCATGGAAGTATCCGCTTGTATATTCTTCATGCGGTAATAGTCCATAATGCCCAAGTTCCCGCTACGAAATGCTTCCGCCATGGCCTTGGGAACTTCGGCTTCCGCCTGGATCACATTCGCGCGTGCCTCTTCTGCTTTAGCTTTCATTTCCTGTTCCAAGGCGACGGCCATCGCACGGCGTTCTTCTGCTTTGGCTTGTGCAATGTTTTTATCGGCGTTGGCTTGGTCTATCTGCAAAGCAGCGCCAATATTTCTACCTATATCAATATCAGCTATATCAATGGACAGAATTTCGAAGGCTGTACCGGCATCCAAGCCCTTACGGAGTACCAACTTAGAGATAGAATCAGGATTTTCTAATACGGACTTGTGATTTTCGGACGATCCGATGGAGGATACGATACCTTCACCCACACGTGCTAGAATCGTATCTTCTCCGGCACCTCCTACTAATTGGCGGATATTGGCACGTACGGTGACGCGGGCCTTGGCTATAAGCTGTATGCCGTCTTTAGCTACGGCTGTAACGGGAGGAGTATCGATTACTTTAGGGTTTACTGACATTTGCACGGCTTCGAATACGTCACGGCCGGCCAGGTCAATACCGGTTGCCATTTGGAAAGACAGTTCGATGTTGGCTTTGGATGCAGACACTAATGCATGTACTACTTTTTCTACATGCCCGCCTGCCATATAATGAGCCTCCAATTCATCACGGGTTATGTTGCTCAGGCCGGCTTTGTGTGCCTCAATCATTGCCGGAACAATGACATAAGGGGGGACATTACGGATGCGCATTAAAAATAATTGCACCAATGAGATGCGTACACCCGAAACTTTGGCAGACAGCCAGAGGAAAAATGGTACATAATGAAAGAATAGTACCACGAAAATAATTCCACCTCCTATAAGGATGAACGGAAGATAGTTGGGTTCGATCATAATAATCTGTTGTTTAAGAGTAAATATTTATTTTTGAACAGCTCAACATTAGTTTTCTGCTGTTTTCACTATTGTTCAGGGTATACTTGAATGGGAAAATTAATCAAGAAACCTGATAATTCATATTGAAACAGGCCGTTTTCCTACCATTGGTCGAATGTGCGTACAATCACCGTCCCTCCAACCACTCTTTCTACATAAACGGGAGTATTCTCATCAATTAAGCCATCGGCGGAGCGCACTTCGATAATGTTTCCGTTAATGTTTGCATTGCCAATCAATGCAAGACGGGTAATTGTTGTACCTTTGTCTCCGATGCGGATACGGATTCCTTTTAGGGGGTCGATCTTATAATCCAGTGTTTTCTTCAAAGAAAGCTTGTCCATGGTTTTTGAACGCATAAACCAGACGATGATGACTACGCAACTTAGGGCAGATGCTATCAAAGTAATGAATCCTGCCACCGGTCCTAATGTGTCAAAAGCATAATAGTTGGCATATAGCAGGCAGATGGCCGATGCTATCCCAGCTATGCTAATGCCGGGAATAAGGAAAACTTCTACAATAAAGAGAAGTAGTCCTGCTAAGATGAGCGCTAAGATAATAAATACTTCCATAATATCTTTGTATTAATGTTTCAACTTCTTTATTTCTTCGTTGCGGACGCTGATATCCAGTTGGGCCATTTCTTTCAGAAGTTGTTCCGTACGTTTTTCCAATTCTAAAATGGCGGGGGTCAGACTCTTCTTTCGTGCACTGTTCCCTTGGACATATTGTCCGCGTTTGGCATCCAGATCTTTCTTTAGATTGTCATAATCTTTCTGCTTTTGTATTCTTTGCTGGTAAAGTTTGCGTGCCTCGGCAGAGCGGAAATCTTTCAATGTATGGTAAACGGCAGAGTCATCAATGATAAAAGTGAAGTCTTTTTGTTGCCTTTCGGATTCTTTAGCATACATTATCGCTGCTAGACGTTGCTTGCCGATCCGTACTTTCTCTTCATCTTTCCAAGTAGTGCGGATAGATCGCAGGCTGGCTGCATTTATAATGATCTGTTCGTCTGTACTTTCATAATTGTACACTTCTTTTGAAGAGTTCGGGACAAACACGTAGATGCAGACTTTGTCATCGGGCTGATAGCGGTCTGAAGCGAACCAGCCGATATTGTTGAAGTCATCAATGGCGTACATATAGTCATTGGCGGGAGAATTGAATGGCATCCCTATATTGTCGGGCCGAAGATAATTGCCGTTATCCGAATCATAACGGGTTACAAAAATATCATAACCACCCAAAGAACCTTCTCCGTCCGATGCATAATACAAGGTAATGCCATCTGACATCAAGAAAGGATAGTTTACATTTCCCTGTTCATTAAGAGAGATGAGGGGTTCGGGCTCGCTCCAGCCGTCCAACAGACGGATACGGGAGTAAAGTTGCATTTTGCCGTCTGCGTTTTTGTTCCCATAGAGTACCTTATTGCCCATTTCGGTCTGATAAACAGTCCCGGATATGGCAGGATCATGATAGAGTGCCCCTGATTCTTTACTTATTTTATATGCTTTCAGAAAATCGTTTTTATCGACCACAAAACTGTCTATTACAGCAATGTCTTCCACTCCCTTTATCATACGGGCCGCCTGCTTTATTTGTTCCAACTCCGCTTCTGCCGCTTCAGTGGGACGTTTTTTCTTTTCCAGCCATTCTATATGTTGTTCGTAGTTATCTACGGCATCATCGAACCGATAGATGTCATAATATAGTTTTCCTAAGTATCGGTATGCGTCAATAACTTTGCGGGCGGCGCTTTTTTCAAGATAGGGCTGTGCTTCTTTTTTTTCTCCAGTCTCATAACAACATGCACCATACCAATAATTATAACTGGCGTTGGAAGGAGCTTGCTTTACCAGCTTTTGGAAAACAGGTTTGGCTTGTTCAAATTCTCCATTCTGGAAAAGTTGTTTGGCTTGCACCAGGCTTTGTGCCACAGTGTTGCCCGCGCAGCATAAAACAAATAAACCAATGATATATTTTTTGTACATAGTTAGTCTATTATCCATATTATTTAGATTCAAAAATACAAAGATTAATTGGAATTATCATGCTTTACATAATTCTATTTTGTTAAATCTTCCATAAATCATTCTTTTCATGTACTTTTGTGCCTTATTTTAAACAAGATGTATGGCACAATTTACGGAAGACGAGAAAATAATGCGCAGGTTGGAACAACGCTTTAACAAGGGGGTAGTAAAGTACCGCTTGATTGAGGATGGTGATAAAATTTTGATCGGTCTTTCCGGCGGGAAGGACTCTTTGGCTCTGCTGGAGCTGTTGGCAAGGCGTTCACGTATTTTAAAACCGAAATTTACAGTGATAGCTGTGCATGTAGGTATGACGAATATTCCTTATCAATCAGATTTGGAATATCTGAAAAGCTATTCAGAAAGCCTGGAAGTGCCGTTTGTGCATTATGAAACGTCTTTTGATCCGAGTACCGACACCCGGAAGTCTCCCTGCTTTCTTTGTTCTTGGAATCGGAGAAAAGCTTTGTTTATGGTAGCAAAGGAGCAGGGTTGCAATAAAATCGCTTTAGGACATCACATGGATGATATCCTGGAAACCTTGTTGATGAATATTACTTTTCAGGGGGCGTTCAGTGCGATGCCTCCTAAATTGGTGATGCATAAATTTGATATGACAATTATCCGTCCGATGTGTTTGGTTCATGAAGCGGATTTAATTGAAATGGCTCG
This sequence comes from Phocaeicola sartorii JCM 17136 = DSM 21941, assembly GCF_054653615.1. Classification (NCBI taxonomy): domain Bacteria; kingdom Pseudomonadati; phylum Bacteroidota; class Bacteroidia; order Bacteroidales; family Bacteroidaceae; genus Phocaeicola; species Phocaeicola sartorii. The sequence goes on along the minus strand of NZ_BAAIFW010000005.1, from coordinate 2,169,892 downwards.
TATCCGAGGTTTTCACAAACAGATCAAAAATTGTCCTTATGAAAGTCAGTCGAATCGTTCGGATATGAAAAATATTTTGCATTCTCTGGAGAAATTGAATCCTGAAGCACGGTATAGTTTGTGGGGAAGCATGACAAATATACAGGAGGAACTGTTGCCTGATGCTGAATAGCAACGGATTATGCTTAATCTAAAGAAAGACATGAACGCCTCCTAAATTTCTATTGCTTTCTTTCTCAGACTGAGGCTAAGCAATAATCAAACAGGCGTAACAAAAAACTGTTCCCCGACTCACGTCGGAGAACAGCCACAACACAAACACAAAATAAAACACGACAAAACTACTATGCAATTTTTTAGCCTGCTCTATGTTTTGAGTAACATAACTACCACCAGTCAGGTATTCACATATCCAAGAGGGGTTTCAGGTTATTTGCATCTATAAAACGCCACACTAGCGTCCTTTGTTCATCGGTCTTTCTGAAAATATCTTAATTTTTATTGAATACCTCTTTCTCTCAATTTCAGCTGCCAGTTCCATGCCGAACGCAAAGTATCTTCTAAATTGGCTTCTGCTTTCCATCCCAACTCTTTATTAGCAAAGTCCGGATTAGCCCATACCTTTTCAATATCTCCGGCACGGCGGCCCACAATCTGATAATTAAGTTTCACGCCGGTAGCTTTTTCAAAAGTTCTGATCAATTCCAATACAGAAACTCCGTTACCGGTACCAATATTAAATACTTCCACCTTTTCCTTCTGCTTGTTGTTCAGGATACGGTCCATTGCGATAACATGAGCTTTCGCCAAATCCACAACGTATATATAGTCACGGATGCAAGAACCATCCGGTGTGTCATAATCATCACCAAATACGCTCAGTTTCTCACGGATACCCATAGCAGTCTGAGTAACGTACGGCAACAGGTTTTGTGGAACGCCATTGGGCAATTCACCAATTAATGCAGTGGGATGCGCGCCAATCGGATTAAAGTAACGCAACATAATAGCATTGATGGGCGAACCCGAAGCAACTGTATCACGAATGATTTCTTCATTAATCTGTTTTGTATTACCGTATGGAGATTCAGCTTTCTTAATCGGAGCCTCTTCCGTTACAGGAAGGATATCCGGCTGACCATACACCGTACATGATGATGAGAATATGATACCTTCTACTCCATGTTTCGGCATCAACTCCAACAGGTTAATCAATGAAACCAAATTATTGCGATAATACAACAATGGTTTTTGTACCGACTCACCCACAGCTTTGCTGGCTGCAAAATGAATAATACCTTTTATACCCGGATATTTAGTAAACAGTTTGTCCATTCCCTCAAAATCCAAGCAATCCAACTTTTCGAATGCAGGACGGACTCCTGAAACCTTTTCAATATTATCTACCACATCGGCGCTTGAGTTGGACAAATTGTCCACAATCACTACGTCGTAACCGCTATTTTGCAGTTCTACTACCGTATGAGAACCGATGTAGCCGGTTCCTCCTGTTACTAAAATTCTTTCTTTCATAATACTTAATATTCTGTCGTTTTTTAATAGGTTCAAAACAACTTCGATGGGTAAATTCCTTTCCGTATCATGTCATTGATACGAAGCAGTACTTGTATCTTGTCATCATGTGATACCAATCCCATCCATCTGGCAGGTGTCTCAATCACTTTCACCCTGACTCCGCCAGCGATACGTTCATTCATAAAAGCCGGGATAGAATAATGAGCTTTCATATCCATTCCGTTCTCATCTATAAACTTATCGAACGCTTTCCTCATTTCACCGAACACCTGCGGAGTAAATCCCCACATATTCATTGAAACCAAGCTATTGTCATCCAAAGCCACCCATTTATGTAATTCATCAGGATACATCGGATTTCCACTTATCCGCTCCACCCCTACACGGTCTGTAACAGATAACAGATATCCCTTTTCATCCACTTCACAAATGCCACGGGTAACCCCTCCGCTTTCCGCCAATACATTTCTCAGCCTGTAGCAAATATTGAAACTATGGTAGTCGGCTTCTCTCAACATCACCAAATTATTATATAATAATTCAAAACTTTCTCTTTGGTAAAAGTTCACGGCATTTATCACACCAAATGAAGAATCAATCAACTCTTCTCCCATCAAAACAGCCCTTACCGAGCCGTACAGTGCTTTGCGTTTCGGATTACGTTTTTCTTCAGGAATTGTTTCCACATCCTGATAAACATACTCCACTTCCACCACATGTTCATATTTGCCCGATACCAACTTTTTGAATTCTTGTTCAAAATGTCTGCTTATAACAAATACTATCTTATTAAATCCGACTCTTACGGCATCATATATGGAAAAATCTAATATTGTTTCGCCATTAGGACCTATTCCCTCCAGCTGTTTCAATCCACCATATTTATTCCCCATAGTGGCCGCGAGTACAATCAAGGTCATAGCCATTTAATCTCTCTATTAATTCCAATGCAAAAGTAAGCATAAAAAATGAAATTACGGGTAGAAATAGCAGATTAATTTCTAAGAAAAAAGTCCGAAGCAGTGCTTCGGACTTCTGAATCGGCTTATTTGAACGATGAAATGATTTATTCTATGCCAAACAAGACACCCAAACCTTTATCCACACCGGAAAATCCCATGAATGCCATTGCCAGCAGACCTGCAGTAACCAGCGCGATAGCCATTCCCTGCATTCCTTTCGGAATATTCACCAGACTCAGCTGTTCACGGATACCGGCAAACAGCACCATTGCCAAAGCAAAACCAAGAGCTGTAGAGAAAGCATAAACCACACCGGTCAGCAAATCAAAGTCTTTCTGAATTACCAATATAGCCACACCCAGGATACAGCAGTTTGTAGTAATCAACGGAAGAAATACCCCCAATGCCTGATAAAGGGCGGGAGACACTTTTTTCAGAATGATTTCCACCATCTGCACCAATGCCGCAATGACCAGGATAAATGCGATGGTCTGCAAATATTCCAGTCCGAAAGCATCAAGCACGAACTTCTGGATAAGATAGGTAACAATGGTAGCGATGGTAAGCACGAATGCAACAGCCGCTCCCATACCCGTAGCTGTCTCAACTTTCTTGGATACACCGAGGAACGGACAGATGCCCAAGAATTGTGACAACACAATGTTGTTCACAAATATAGCGGTGATAAATATCAATATATATTCCATATTCTTACTTTTTACGGGTTATGCTTTCTTCAGTTTATTCACAATCGCAATGAGGTAGCCCAAAGCGATGAAGGCCCCCGGTGCGAGAACGAAAATCAACATTCCGTATTGCTCCGGCAGAATGGCGATATCAAACAGTTTGCCTGTGCCAAGGAACTCACGTACACCACCAAGGATAGTCAATGCAAGAGTAAATCCGAGTCCCATACCCAGTCCGTCAAAGAATGAGGGGACAGGACCGTTCTTTGCTGCAAACGCTTCGGCACGCCCCAGCAAGATACAGTTTACTACAATCAACGGGATGAACAATCCCAATGTAGCATACAGTGCCGGTACGTATGCCTGCATAATCATCTGCAACAAGGTTACGAATGATGCTATAACCACAATGAACGCGGGGATACGCACCATATCAGGAATCAGATTCTTGATAGACGAAATCACCACATTCGAACAAATCAACACAAACATAGTCGCCAGTCCCATACCCATACCGTTGATGGCCGAGGAAGTGGTTCCCAATGTAGGACACATACCCAAAAGGAGTACAAACGTAGGATTCTCTTTTACAATCCCGTTCATCAATACTTTAAAATTATTCATAGTCTGCTCCTTCCTTATTTTTTGTTTTTACAATCTTGATTGGGACATTCCGCTTTCTTGCAGTTTGCCTTGTCACAATTGGCTTTATCACAATTGGCTTTCTTACAGTCGGCTTTGTCGCAATTGGCAGGATCGCATTTTTCACCACAAGCCACCTTGCATGAATCGCATTTTGCATCACAGGCCTGCCCTTCCTTACACGGAGTTCCGCTACAAGCTGTTGTATTCTTTTCCGCAGTTGCAGACGCTTGCTGAGTAGCCCCACTGGCACCGTCCGCCTGCTGGCCGCTATAAGCAGCGTATGCATTATTCACTGCCTGCAGGAATGCACGCGAAGTGATGGTAGAAGCGGTAATAGCATCCACCTGCCCGCCGTCCTTACTCACTGTCAAGGCTTTCTGCCCCGGATTCATGCCGGTGATATCGCCTTTGCCGCCTTTCTTGAACCAATCGGCAGCTTTTGATCCCAATCCCGGAGTTTCCGCATGGCTCAACAAAGAGTAATCAATAATATTGCCCTCCTTATCGAAACCTACCAATACATTCAGCGCACCCCCAAAGCCATTTGCAGAAGATTCTACGGCCGCACCGATAAATTCCCCGCCTTTGGTCGCTTTATAGATCTTATAGGTAACACCTTCCAATTCTATTGTCTCAGGAGCTTCGGCAGGATTATTGTCGAATCCCGGAACTACGATAGCGATGGCATCACTCAAAGCCTTGGCATTAGCCTGTGCGATGGGTTCCTTTGTCAGCTCATTCACATAGCCCAGCAATGCTCCGGCCACCACGGTTACGCCTGTCAGCACGATAACCATGTTTTTCAAAGATGATTCTAGCTTTTTCATTTCTTCACTACCTCCCCGAATCTTTTAGGTTTGCAATAAGTATTGATCAACGGAGTGAATGCGTTCATGATGAATATAGCGAAAGACATACCTTCGGGATATGCACCGAACAAACGGATTACCACAGTCAGGAAACCGATAGCCACACCGTATATGATCATACCTTTATGAGTCATCGGCGAAGTAACATAGTCAGTTGCCATGAAAATAGCACCCAGCATCAAACCACCTGTAAACAAATGAGCCAACGGAGATGCGTAAGCAACCGGGTCAACCAGATGCATCAGTCCGGCACATACAAATACAGTCACCAGGATAGATACAGGAATATGCCAGGAAATAATCTTCTTCCACAGCATATAGCCTAAACCAAGCAACAGTGCCAATGCACTCACCTCACCCAGTGAACCCGGATTATTACCCAGAAACAGGCTTAATGTATCGGGCAGCTGAGCCAAAGCATTCGCATCACCCTTTACCGCCATCTTCATCAAAGCCAGCGGAGTAGCACCGGTTTCAGCATCGGTATAGCTGGCCCACTGCTGAACAACAGGCCATGAAGTCATCTGCACAGGGAAAGAAATCAGCAGGAAGATACGACCTACCAACGCAGGATTGAAGGGATTACACCCCAGTCCGCCGAAAGTCATCTTACCCACACCGATTGCCACCAACGCACCGATGATAATAATCCAAAGCGGCAAGTTGGAAGGCAGATTGAATGCCAGCAACACACCGGTTATAACAGCCGAACCATCACAGATGGTAGAGCGTTCTCTCTTCAGAATAAACTTGGTAATCGCCCATTCGAAGAATACACAGGCGGCAACCGAGGTCAGGGTCACCACCACAGCGCCCAGTCCGAACATATAAAATGATACCAGCAACGCAGGTATCAACGCGATGAGCACACCGTACATATTTTTCTGTACGCTGTCACCGCTATGGACGTGGGGCGATAATGATACTATTAATTTATTAGCCATACTACTTTGTCGAATTATTTTTTAGCATTACGTGCACGGATGATACCGCCTACTGTGCCCTTACCCAAACGGATATAGTCCAGCAAATAACGATGAGACGGACATGTAAACTGACACGAACCGCACTCGATGCACGACATTACATCTTCTTTTTCTACTCTCTCCCAGTCCTTGTGAGCCGAAAGTGTCGCCAATAAGAAAGGTTCCAGTCCCATAGGACACACGCTGACGCACTTGGCACAGCGGATACAGGGCTGGGCTTCGGCACGGGCAGCTTCCTTATCATTCATAATCAGCACACCCGAACTACCTTTACAAATAGGGACTTCTGTATTAACCAGCGCCTTACCCATCATCGGACCACCGCCGATCACCTTTCCGGTATCTTCGGGCAAACCGCCTGCCGCATCAATCAGCTGGCTCATCGGAGTACCCATACGGGTGAGGAAGTTGGACGGGTTCTTGACAGACTTACCGGTAACTGTCACGATGCGCTCAAACAAAGGCTTGTTTTTCTGCACGGCTTCATAAACGGCAAATGCAGTACCCACATTCTGAACCACCGCACCTACATTGATAGGAATGGCGGGAGGAGCAGGAACCTGACGGCTGATTACAGCATCAATCAGTTGCTTTTCACCACCTTGCGGATATTTCACTTGCAAAGGAACCACTTCGATACCGGGATATTGAGACGCCTTCTCAGTCATCAGCTTGATAGCATCCGGCTTGTTATTCTCAATACCGATGTATCCCTTAGTTACTTTTGCAGCCTTCATCAGGATGCTCACCCCCACCAGCACTTCGTCCGCCTTTTCCAACATCAAACGATGGTCGGCTGTGAGGTAAGGTTCACACTCCACGGCGTTGATGATGACACATTCCGCCTTGCAGCCCGGAGGAGGAGAAAGTTTCACATGAGTAGGGAAACAAGCACCGCCCATACCTACTACACCTGCATTTTTCACTTTTGCAACGATTTCTTCGGGAGTGAGAGCACACTCTTTCACCAATGTCGAACTGCGGTCTATTGATTCTTCCCATTCGTCACCATCCACATCGATAAAGATAGCCGGCTTGCGGTAACCGCTTGCATCGATCACGGCATCCACCTTGTTCACTTTACCGGATACAGACGAGAAGATGGCTGCTGAAACAAAGCCACCCGCCTCAGCAATCTTCGTACCTACCTTCACCACATCGCCTTTTTTCACGATGGCAGTAGCAGGAGCACCAATATGCTGTGACAAAGGAAATACCGCCTGCTTAGGAAGTGCAAGGGGTTCAATGGCTTTGCCTGCTGACAATTTATTTTCTGCTGGATGTACTCCACCAATTCTAAATGTCTTCACTGTTATATCTTTTTAATTTTTACTTACTTTGAATTTTGATTATGCTTCTGCCTTCGGAGTCTCAGTTTTCACCGCTTCCACTTTCGGAGTTTCCACCTTTGAAGCCTCTGCTTTTGCAGCAGGTTTTGCAGCAGCCTCACCAGCCGGCGCTTCCACTTTCGGTTTGCGTGGCGGGAAATTGATAGCCTGGATAGCTCCTTTCGGGCATTCCGATTCACACTTGCGGCAAGACTTACACTTGGCCGGATCAATGTATGCCAGATTGTTCTCCAACGTGATGGCTTCGAACGGACAAACTTTCACACACTTGCCGCAACCGATACAACTAGCCTTACAAGCCTTATTGGCAACAGCTCCCTTATCCTTGTTCACACACATCACCACAACGCGGCGGTTGTTCTTTCCTTTCGGACGAATTTCAATGATCTTGCGCGGACAAGCTTTGCTACAAGCCCCACAAGCCGTACATTTTTCTTCGTCCACTTCCGGAAGACCGGTCTCAGGATTCATGTGAATAGCATCAAACTGACACACTTCCACACAATCACCGCAACCCAGACAACCAAATGTACAACCCGTCTCACCACCTGAAGTAGCATGAGCGATAGCACACGACTTGGCTCCGTCATACTGTGCAGTACGAGGGCGATTTTCACAACTACCGTTACATCTTACCACCGCAACTTTCGGTTCAGCAGCAACGGCCTCCAATCCCAAAATGGCAGCTACTTTTTCCATTACCGGAGCACCACCAACCGGACATAACTTACCCTCCAGCGAACCAGCATCGGCAGCCTTCACACAGGCACCGGCAAAACCGGAGCAACCGGGATAACCACATCCACCGCAATTTGCCTGAGGAAGCACTTCGCTCACCTTGGCAATCCGCGGGTCTTCATACACAGCAAACTTCTTAGAAGCGGCATACAAGATCACCGCGGCAATCAAGCCAATCGCTCCCAACGAAATTACTGCAACCAGAATTAAATCCATAAATTTTAGTTAGTTATTTATTAATTATTTTTTATTGGTTCAAGCGTAAATGAAAACTTCTTGCTCAACTTATTCCTGCATACATATATAATAAGGTAATAAGGGAGCAAGGCTGACAAGGCAACAAGCGCCGACCTTAACTCATCCCCCCCCGTAAGACGCATAGAAATAAATAAAGTAATCAGCAATACCAAAAAAGGGATACCAAAAGCCAACCACACGGCTTGCATCCCCATAGAAGTAGTACCATAAATCATCACCTCCTCACCTATGCGGTAAGAAGATGCCTTCATGTCAAAAACATCAATCAGTTTCTCTTTGCTTTCAGATGCATTGCAATGTCCTTTCACACTGCAAGCCGAACAGGCAGAAGTTTGTACGATTCTCACTTGCACGTGAGAACCTTCAATGTTTTCCACAATACCACGATGTTTGATTATATCGGTCATTTTTGCAAACTCTACATTACAAAACTGCAGCAAATGTACGACTTTAATTGGATTCTAAGAAGTATAAAATGATATTTTCACTATAAAAATCGATTTTTTGTGTAGAGAAATTAAAATCAGAAGCAAGAAAGAGAGGGAAATTCTGAATTTCTTCCTTTCCACTTGTAAAGTATATAATTTATTTCATTATCACATAGCCCGCATCCAACAGTTTTTGGCGAATAGATGCTATATGTTCCTCGTTTCTGGTTTCCATAACGATACGAAGGGCACATCCGGTGACATCCGCACTCTCACTATTTCGCTCGTGATGTACAGAAATCACATTCCCTCCCTGCTCTGCGACAATTTTGCTGCCCCCCAACAACTGCCCCGGTTTGTCTATCAAATCCAAAGTCACCACATAGATACGTCCCGATTTCGCCATGCCGCGGCCGATAACACGACTCAATACAAACAGTTGGATATATGCTAATGCACCAACCGGCTGCGTTATGTTCCGCATGGCATATTGGCGTATTGCCCCATTAGCACATTATCAGCCATCAATTAAAAAACATAAAATCAAGAAACTTTTCCCCGAGCCTCCTGTTGAGGGAGACAAACATGGGAAACTCCCATTTTTCATTGTATTATTAACCTAAACTTTAAGTAAAATGAAAGAATGTAATTGTGATTTGAGAGACGGTGACGCAAAGACAGCCGTGTTTGGTTCAAACGAAATGCTACAACCCGCCCCGGCAGATACCATCCCTATGGAACCTACCACCCCACAAATTGCTTATCAAATGGTTAAAGACGAAACATTCGCCCAAACCCAGCCCCGCCTTAACCTGGCCACTTTCGTTACCACCTACATGGACGACTATGCCACTAAACTGATGAACGAAGCCATCAGCATCAACTATATTGATGAGACAGAATATCCTCGTATCGCAGTGATGAATGCCAAATGTATCAATATCATGGCTAATTTGTGGAATTCACCCGAACAGGCAAAATGGAAAACCGGAGCACTGGCTATCGGATCCAGTGAGGCTTGTATGCTGGGAGGAGTAGCCGCCTGGTTACGCTGGAAAGACAGACGTAAAGCCCAGGGAAAGCCGACCGACAAGCCTAACTTTGTCATTTCAAGCGGTTTCCAGGTTGTTTGGGAGAAATTCGCCCAACTTTGGCAGATTGAAATGCGCCAAGTGCCTCTCACCTTGGACAAAACCACTCTGGACCCCGAAGAAGCGCTGAAGATGTGTGACGAGAACACCATCTGCATCGTCCCCATCCAAGGGGTGACATGGACAGGTTTGAACGATGACGTGGAAGCCTTGGACAAAGCACTGGACGCCTACAACGCCAAGACCGGCTATGATATTCCTATCCATGTAGATGCGGCGACCGGTGGTTTCATCCTGCCGTTCCTCAATCCCGACACGAAATGGGATTTCCGCTTGAAATGGGTTCTTTCTATCAGCACTTCCGGTCACAAGTTCGGACTGGTTTATCCGGGTCTGGGATGGGTAGTATGGAAAGACAAGAAATACCTTCCGGATGCCATGTCGTTCAGTGTAAATTATTTAGGTGCCAACATTACGCAGGTTGGCTTGAACTTCAGCCGTCCCGCCGCACAGATTTTAGGGCAGTACTACCAATTTATCCGTCTGGGATTCCAAGGATACAAAGCCATCCAATACAATTCCATGGAAATCACCAAGTACATTCACAGCGAAATAGCCAAGATGGCTCCGTTCGTAAATTACAGCGACAAGGTGGTGAATCCATTGTTCATCTGGTACATGAAGCCCGAATATGCAAAGAACGCCAAATGGACTCTGTACGATTTGCAGGCTAAATTGCAGCAAAGCGGCTGGATGGTTCCTGCATATACTCTGCCGGAGAACATTCAGAATTACATAGTGATGCGTGTTGTAGTACGTCAGGGATTCAGCCGTGACATGGCGGATATGTTGCTGAACGATATCAAGAATGCCATCAGCGAGTTCGAGAAACTGGAATATCCCACTCCTACCCGCATCGCCCAAGACAAGAACATTCCTGTAAAGGGTACTGTGTTTACTCACAATGCCCATAGCAACGCCGCTAAAAAATAAGCATAGATAACAATAATGCAACCATCCGCCATTAAGGTGGATGGTTACTTCAATCAAATTAATTTATGGAAAGAACTATAACTACCCAGCAAATAAAGGATGTCGCCCAGGAGGCCTACCACCTGTACAAGGACAATACAGACGGCAAGAACGCTGACTACATCCCTTATCTGGCAAATATTGACCCCAAACTGTTCGGGATCAGTATCTGTCTGATGAGCGGAGAAATCATCCAGTTGGGCGACTCTCAATACCGTTTCGGTATCGAGTCTGTTTCCAAGGTGCTGACCGCCATTCTGGTACTCCGCCAGTACGGTGCTCCCAAGGTACTCGAAATGATTGGCGCCGATGCTACCGGACTGCCGTTCAACTCCATCATGGCCATCTTGTTGGAAAACGACCATCCGTCCACCCCGTTGGTAAACGCCGGCGCCATCTCGGCCAACAGTATGGTCCAGCCCGTAGGAAACAGCGATGCCAAGTGGAAAGCCATTGTAGACAATATGACCGAACTATGCGGAAGCACCCCGCAACTGATTGACGAACTGTACCAGTCAGAGTCGGCGACAAATTTCAACAACCGTTCCATCGCCTGGTTATTGAAAAATTATAACCGTATCTATGATGACCCCGATATGTCGCTCGACCTCTACACCCGTCAGTGCTCCATGGGCATCACTGCGGAACAGTTGTCCATCTGCGGAGCCACCATCGCCAACGAAGGCTTGAACCCGAACACCGGCAAACAAGTGTTCGACAAATCCCTCTCCCCGAAAATCACCTCCATGATAGCCACCGTAGGTTTCTATCAGCACACAGGCGACTGGCTTTACACCTCGGGGATTCCTGCCAAGACAGGCGTAGGAGGCGGTGTCATGGGCGTAATGCCGGGTGTCATGGGAATTGCGGCCTTCGCGCCTCCTCTGGATGACGCCGGCAACTCCGTGAAAGCACAGCTTGCCATCCAATATATAATGAACAAACTGGGCATGAACGTATTCAATGGTCATCGCATCCACGTGCAATAATCCATTTCGTTCCCATAGAAAAGCTGATATTTCTCTCACTCCGAGAGAAATACCGGCTTTTTAACTAAAAAAAAACTCCGCTAAAATTTCTCACACTCTTACATTATGTCTATCTTTGCACAGACATAATATTATGAAGAACAAAGTCATCCGTAAAGAACTGAGCCAATGGATAAACTCATGCAAAGAAACCATTTAAGGTCCTCCTGGCAGAGAAATTGAAAGAAAAATGCCGAAACAGCCCAAAGCGCCCGATGACATTGATTATGGAATTGAATTAACTATTAAATAACTTTATGAGTAACAAATCAAAAATCGAGATTTGCGCCAACTCCGTGGAAAGTGCTGTGAAGGCACAACAAGCCGGTGCTTATCGTGTAGAACTATGTGCAGGTATTCCGGAAGGCGGAACTACCCCGTCTTTTGGCGAAATCCGTATGGCACGCCAATTATTGAACCAAACAAAACTGCATGTCATCATCCGTCCCCGTGGCGGAGATTTCCTATATTCTCCCATTGAACAAGAAATCATGCTGCATGATATCAAAGTGGCACGTCAGCTGGGTGCGGACGGTGTGGTATTCGGATGTCTTACCGCAGAAGGTTATGTTGATGTGCCTCTGATGCAGAAACTGATGAATGCTGTAGGCGAGATGAGTGTCACCTTCCACCGCGCTTTTGATATGTGCAGCAATCCCAAAGAAGCCTTGGAACAGATTATCGGACTGGGCATCGACCGGGTTCTTACTTCCGGACAGGAAACTACCGCCGAAAAGGGAATCCCTCTTCTGAAAGAATTGGTGGAACAAGCCGACGGACGGATCATCATCATGCCGGGATGTGGCATAAATGCCGGTAATATCCGTAAGATTGCCGAGGAAACCGGAACTTCGGAATTTCATTTCTCCGGACGGAGCAGCGTGGACAGCGGCATGATTTATCGCAACTCAAAGGTATCCATGGGAGGCACTGTAAAAATAGAAGAATACCTGAAGGACGTCACCGATCCGGACAAAGTAAAAGCCGCCTTGGCCGAACTGGCATTGAAAGATGAAAACGACAAAGCGCTGGAAAAGAAAAACAAAAGCCTTAACCCCAAGAGATCAAAGAAAGAGGATGATTGGGACGATGAGGACGATGACTTGGAAGATGACAAATAAAGAGGAGACAAATAAATAAGTAAGCATAAACGCTATCATATTTAACGCGGATATTCAGTTTGCAAACTTGAATATCCGCGTTACTTTTTGTTTATTGAATCCTACAGCTTATGTATCACCTTCATCAACTGTTCACCCAGCCCGATGGTATATCCTTGCGACACGAATACCACCCGGTTAAAGGTATCTCCAATGATAAACATAGGCAGGATAGTCTTGTTGGGCAACTTCATGCCTTCTGCAATCTGCTTCTGGATGGAACCGTCCACATCAATACCATAAGTTATGGTAGCCGGTAATCCGGGGAACTCCTGCGGACGGAACTTCTTGTACTGCTCCTCGTTGGGGAACAACAGCACGATTCCTCTGCCCCATTCATCAAACTCCTTACCCAATGCCGCGATATCACGCAAGGCATGGTTCGTAGGTTCTTGTCCGACGCCCAGTACGGCCACAATGTAATACCCGCGCCCTGTAGTGGCAAGAATGGACTTCAGCTCATTGCTATCAATCGGTTTATAAGTAGATTCCGAGTTAAAGTTACCGATTACCTGAATGTCATCCTTCGCTTCACGCATCACCAAGTCCACCGTAGTAGTTTCTCCCGGCTTGATGGTAAAGAAAGTCAACTGTGACAATACGCCGCCGTTGGCCAGACGGGTACCGGTCACCATCACATAGTTACCGGCATCCAGTGCCGTTCCGTTCTTCAGCAAGTTAGCCCAAGTTGCACCGCCACCCATATCAATATCACCTTCATCATAATTCAGCAATTTCAAGGTTCCGGCAGGAGTCAGTCTGGAAATAGAGAAATGAGCATAATACTTCGGATCGGCCAAAGACTTGACCGGCGTATATCTGGCAATAAACTTGCCGGTAGGCGCACTGGCCTGTTCCATCGCCTCAAAGTTCACATCAACAGCCCCCTCATCACCTATCAGCTGCACTTTTCCGGTCACTTCGTCTATACGGGCAGGAATACCCATGCTGCGTGCCATGGAAACAAAGAAGATGTCACGGCTGTGCGCATCGGCTGTACGGGCCTTCCACACCCCTTCCGGAGAAATCGGAGAGCCGCCCAGGTTGCAATCCTTGTCCACACGGATATTTTCGGCAACCCATGCAACCAGCTTCATCGGATCGGCAAGGTAAGCCTCACGGTCTTGTTCGGGCACTGCCTTCTCAAAGAATCCCTTGTACGGAGTAATCATTTCGTTGCTCACACGCGGATTACGCACAAATCTGCGGAAATAATCGGCATTGGCACACAGATGTGAATTCATCATGTGGTCTATCAACACTTCAGAACTTACATCGCGAAGGTCTTTGGCGGAGATCCGCTGAAGCAGGTCAATGCCACCCTTCTTTGACTTGTCCGAACGGAGACGGGCCATAAAGTCACGGATGGTTTCGTGATTACCACGTGATGCCACCAGCAATTTGGCAACGGCATCCTCGTCCAACTGATACTCTTTAGCGAAATGACGGGCCGATTCATCCGTCATGAATGTAGCCACGTATGCATTGCGGATAGAGTCCTCCAAGGCCATGCGGCGGTTGTTCTCCGCACGTTGTCCGGGAGTCACCTCAGGCATATTGGCACCTTCCACCGGAGGAATGATATCCATGTCCAGTGTATAAGCCTCGCCGGCAGTCTTGTCCAGTTTCACGGTCAAGGCATTGTCTTTTCCGAAAGACAGTTTGGAGTAACCGAATTGTCCATCTTTGGAAGCCCATACCAGCATATCCCCTTTTCCGGCAGTCAGGAACGTCTTACCGTCCGCATCCGTCTGTTTGGAAGCTACGGTATAAAATTCGGCATAGTTATACACCTTGAATTCCACTTTGGCATCAGCCACCGGTTTGCCGTCCGCATCCACGATGGTCACATCGGCTTTTGCCGTCGGAGCATAATTGTCAATCACATTGATTTCCGTATAACGGGGAGTACGGTACATCACTTCTTCCGGTCCGTTATAACGTCCGAACACCTTGGTGTGCATCAGCATACCCCGCGAAGCAGGAGCGTTGAACCAACCCAGATTCAGTACCGGTTCGGGTTCGCAGGCACCCAGGAAATACCACTTGCCATCCACCCAGGCTTCCACCCAGGCATGATTATCATCGGTATGCGCCCAACGCGGCGTATATACCTGGCGGGCAGGGATGCCGACCGAACGCAAGGCGGCTACCGTAAACGTGGACTCCTCGCCACAACGTCCGTAGGCTGTCTTTACGGAAGCCAGCGGACTACTGGTACGGGCATCCGACGGCGTATAAACCACCTTCTCATGACACCAGTGGTTTACTTCCAGCACCGCATCATATAGAGACAGGTTTTTCACTCTATCCTTCAGTTCCTCGTAAAATACCTGACGGCTGTTGTCCAGATTTTCATTGTTTACGCGGATGGGCAGTACAAAGTGGCGGAACTCGCGTTCGGGAACCACTTTTCCCCACGGCATCTCCTCACGCGCCTTGAAAGCGTAGTCCACGTTTTCCAGATAGAATTCACCGGGATGATCCGCAATATCCGCCAAGGGCATATAGGCGTAAAGAAAAGTCATCGCCTCCTTCTGTTCATCGCTCATGGGTTGTTCGAATACCTGGAAGAGGCCGCCTTGGGCCAGCGTGTCACGCCGTGCCTCAAAATCCTGCTGAACAGCGGCGCGTTCAGCCTCATCACTGATTAAATGTTTGTTGTTTGTACACGAGGCACACAGCATCAAGCCTATCCCCGCCGCACACAAAGCCAATAATTTCATCTTGTTGTTTATTTAGGTTAGCAATTTGTTATTGGCTACGAAGATAAGACTTTTTTCTTATTTTTGACGAAGTTCAAGCTATTATTTAGTATCCGCCGGCTCCGATTGTTGCTTCATAAACGATACTGATTATATTCTTTTTCCCAGAAACACCCTTCCGGGTATAAATGTTTCATTCCGGATACCTTCCGGGTTAATAAACCTAAACGGACAAACATCATTTCTAAGGAGTTGTTATAGACTCCGTAAACAAAAAACATACATTTTTTAAAACCTAAACTTTATGGCAAACATTAGTAAATCAGTCAAGCTAGGGGTCTTCACCCTCGCTATTATGAACGTGACTGCGGTAGTATCCCTGCGCGGACTGCCTGCCGAAGCCGAATACGGACTGAGTTCGGCATTTTATTATTTATTCGCGGCCATCGTCTTCCTGATACCTACCTCGCTGGTAGCGGCGGAACTGGCGGCCATGTTCCAGGACAAGCAAGGCGGTGTATTCCGATGGGTGGGTGAAGCCTACGGAAAGAAGTTCGGCTTCCTCGCCATCTTCCTGCAATGGGTGGAAAGCACCATCTGGTATCCCACCGTCCTGACCTTCGGAGCCGTGGCACTGGCATTTACCGGCACGAGTGACGCCCATGATATGGCTTTGGCATCCAACCGTTATTACTCACTGGCAGTGGTACTGCTTATCTACTGGCTGGCCACCTTCATTTCTCTGAAAGGCATGGGCTGGGTAGGCAAAGTGGCCAAAGCAGGCGGTATGATAGGTACGATTATTCCGGCCGGCCTGCTGATGGTATTGGCCGTGATCTACCTTGCTTCCGGCGGGCAGAGCCAGATGAACTTTGACGGCAGCTTCTTCCCCGACTTCAGCAACTTCGACAATCTGGTGCTGGCTTCCAGCATCTTCCTGTTCTATGCCGGTATGGAAATGGGCGGTATCCATGTAAAAGACATGGAAAATCCTGCCAAGAACTATCCGAAAGCCGTATTCATCGGTGCAGCTATCACCGTGATCATCTTCGTGCTCGGCACCTTCGCACTGGGGATCATCATTCCCGAGAAGGATATCAACCTGACCCAGAGCCTGCTGGTAGGCTTTGATAATTACTTCAAATACGTTCACGCTTCCTGGTTGTCACCTGTTATCGCCGTGGCTTTGGCATTCGGTGTGCTGGCAGGCGTATTGACCTGGGTGGCAGGTCCGTCAAAAGGTATCTTCGCAGTGGGCAAAGCAGGTTATCTGCCTCCCTTCTTCCAGAAGACCAATGCCAACGGCGTACAGAAAAATATCCTGCTGGTCCAGGGGCTTGCCGTAACCTTGCTCAGCCTGCTGTTCGTTGTGATGCCTTCCGTGCAGAGTTTCTACCAAATCCTGTCACAGCTCACCGTATTGCTTTACCTCATCATGTATCTGCTGATGTTCAGCGGTGCCATCTATCTGCGTTACAACATGAAAAAGGTTCCGCGCCCGTTCCGCATCGGCAGCAAAGGCAACGGACTGATGTGGCTCATCGGCGGTCTCGGCTTCTGCGGTTCGCTGCTGGCATTCGTACTCAGCTTCATCCCGCCCAGCCAGATTGCGGTAGGCAGTAACACCGTATGGTTTGCCGTTTTGATTATCGGCTGCATCGTGGTAGTCGCAGCTCCGTTCATGATCTATGCATCGCGCAAGCCGTCATGGGTAGACAAGAACACGCAATTCGAACCGTTCCACTGGGAAGTACAGGCCACAACGGCACAGACCCCGGCCCCGGAGCAGCATAAGGAAACGGACGAAATGGAACACGGACAGAAGCCCTTGTAAAACAAGGCATTTCTTATACCGGACCCACATCTTTTATACAGGCAATTCCGGTTTCTTGAAAAACCCTCCTCACGTTTTTCAAGAAACCGGAATTGTTGTTTTCCTCCGATCCGGTCTCTCCGGAAATTCCGGTCATACTTTCCTTCCTCTTCCGACCATTCTCCTGTAAAAGCATCACAATGAAATCCCAGATAAACCAAGGCGGCCGTTTCACCAGCGTACCGCCCCGCCTGTGGCCTTATTCCTGTACAGGCTCTTTGGGCAATGCGAACTGCAAGACCAGATACGCCAGTGTGCCCGCCAGCACCGTTCCCAGTATGACCCCCATCTTTGCCTGCGTCAGCAACACCGGCGAGTCCCCGAAAGACAGGTTGGCTATAAACAAGGAAACCGTAAAGCCGATACCGCCCAAAAGGCAGATACCTGTCAGATTCACCCAAGTCATGCCTTTCAGCAGCCCGGCGAATCCCGTCTTTATCACCAGCCAGGTAAAAAAATAAATGCCGGCAAACTTGCCCACCAGCAAGCCCGTCATCACTGCCCAGGTAGGAGCGCCCACCTCTATACCGCCGTGATCCGCCGTCAGCGAGATACCCGCATTGGCAAAGGCGAACAAGGGAAGAATAATATAATTCACCATTCCGTGCAGACTGTCCTCCAATGACTGCAAGGGAGATATGACACGATCCGAGGAAGACTCGATGCTTTTCAGCACATTGATCTGCATCTTGCTTAAAACAATGCTTTCCTTGTCACTGGCAGGAAAAACCGCAATGTTCTCCCGGATGCGGTTGATGTACTTACCTATCTTATAATGAGGAGTGGCAGGAACTGTGAAGGCCGCGACAACTCCCGCAATGGTAGCATGGATGCCGCTCTGCAAAAACAGATACCACAGAATCACTCCCCAGAAAATATAAAACCAACGATTGCGCACCTGGAAGAAATTCCCCCCGCAGAGTATCAGCAGGATACCCACCGAAACAATCAGATAGTCCACCGCCAGATGGGAGGAATAAAAAAGAGCAATGACCAGAATGCCGCCGATATCATCGACCACGGCAAAAGCAGTCAGAAAGACTTTCAAGCTCAGCGGAACCCGCTTGCCGAACAGGCTGAGCACTCCCAGCGAGAAGGCTATATCCGTAGCCATCGGTATGGCCAGACCGCTTTGTGCCGGAGTTCCCGCCGTCATGAAATAATAGATCAGCACCGGAGCCAGCATACCGCCGCACGCCGCCACGATGGGCAAAAGCGCCTGCCGGAAACTGGACAACTCGCCCACCAGTATCTCACGCTTGATCTCCAGCCCCACACTGAAGAAAAAGACAGCCATCAGGGCATCGTTGATAAAGGTCATCAAAGTCATGTGATGCCCGTTGTGACTGAAAAAATTAAACTCTCCTATCTGAAGATGGACTTCGTAGTTCCAAAAGGAAGCATACGCATCGCCCCACGGGGAATTGGCCAGGAGCATGGCCAGCAAGACTACCCCCATCAGCAACATCCCTCCATTGATGTGATAGTGTGCCGCCCGCTGGAAGGAAAAGTTCATGTTCAGAATTTTCAGTTTTTCCATATTATTCGAAATTTAAGGGTTTGTGATAAATTGCCATAAAAACACAAGCCCTTCCTGTTATTGACGTTTTACTTCCAACTAACAGAAAGGACTCGTTTATTGTTTATATTTTCAACGCCCGTCTGAAGGGGCTGTCTCAATTTTCATCAACAGGGGCATTCATTCACGGCTGCCCGCTACCTGCCGTAACTGCGTAACGCCAGATTCTTCACCCACAGCACAAAGATACTGGTTAATATCAAATTCAGCACTATGGTCAGCACGGAAATCAACAAGGCAGGGCCTCCCAGATTATAGCCCAAGGCTATAAATATGACTCCCGCCCCCACTTCTCCACGGGTGAACATGCCCACGGACAATGCCAGCCGCTCGCTCACCATACGGTCTCTGTAGAAAAACAGAGGGAACAATTTTCCTATATTCGACAACAGGGAGACCATCAGCACATGAAAGAAAATCATCCCCCACGACATCATCTCCTGCGACCCGGTCACGGAATGAGTTCCCGCATGCGACTCCGAGAAATCAACCCCGACAAACTGAGGCATACTCATCCCCACCAGCAACATAAAAAAGAAAGATACCCCCGTAGACACCTTATGCTCCACCGGCGTGTCTATTTCCTTATGCTTCATCACCATGCCCACGACAAACGCCGGCAGCAGCACCTCTATATGTATGCTCCCCGCCTCGCCATACAGGCTCTTGCTCACCACATAAACCAACTGGGTTATTCCGAAAACAAGCATGGAATACAGGATGATCGCTTTCCAATCCTGCCGCCAATGATACCTGCCCAACTGTCTCCATCCGAACATCAGCATCAGAAACACCACAAGGACAATGATGATCAACTGCCAGCGAAGGCCCACCATCATAATCTGCAAAGGAATCATCAGCAGGATGGTATCCAAATCGTCAAAGATGGCCAGCACCTGGATTTTCTTGTAAATCCAACTGGACTTCAGCCCGATGGCCGCCAGCATGGTGAACAGGATACCCGCCGAAGTAGGAGCCGCGAAACGGCTCAGCAGCAGATTCTCCTTCCACGCCTCCCAACTGTTCCAGAACTCGGGCGGCAACAACACGAACACATAATAGATTGCAATCAGAAACCACGGCATGGCGGCAGTAGCCATCGCTATAAAATAATCCTCCGCATAACTGCGCCACCGGGTCTTGTCCACTTCAAACTCACGCCCCACATTAATCATGATGAATCCCAGACAAATGTAAAGGAACACGTTCGACACACTTTTTATGGCAACGTATCCGTCGCCCACCACTCCTGGAAGGAACTGGGATACCAACAGGCCTATCATCAAGAAGACCGAAAAAGACAGAACTTTTCTCATTTATTTTTTCTTTTTTTATGAACGGAATGACTGCCTTGGAAGTTCTGCAGACTGACGACAATCATTCCTCTCTTTTTTATTAATCCAGCTTCAGAACAGCCAGGAACGCCTTTTGCGGCACTTCCACGTTACCGATCTGTTTCATTCGTTTCTTACCCCTCTTTTGTTTTTCCAACAATTTGCGCTTACGGCTCACGTCACCGCCATAACACTTCGCGGTCACATCCTTGCGCACCGCCTTGATGGTTTCCCTCGAGATAATCTTGGCGCCGATAGCCGCCTGGATGGCAATATCGAACTGCTGGCGCGGAATCAGCTCTTTCAGTTTCTCGCACATACGCTTGCCCAGGTTATAGGCATTGTCCACATGCGTCAAAGTAGAAAGCGCATCCACCGGCTCACCGTTCAACAAGATATCCAGCTTGATCAGTTTGGAAGGACGGAAACCCGACTGATGGTAGTCAAAGGAAGCGTATCCTTTCGAGATACTCTTCAGTTTGTCATAAAAATCAATCACGATTTCACCCAGCGGCATCTTGTAGTGAATCTCCACCCGGTTGCCCGACACATAATTCTGCCGCACCAGTTCGCCGCGCTTGCCCAGACACAGTGTCATGATGGGGCCGATGTAATCGGTGGCGGTAATGATCGTGGCGTCAATGAAAGGTTCCTCGATGTGGTCAATCAGCGTCGGATCGGGCATACCGCCGGGATTATGCACCTCGTTGGCATGTCCCTGTTTGTCATACACCATGTACGACACGTTGGGCACGGTCGTAATCACATTCATATCAAACTCGCGGTCCAGACGTTCCTGAACGATTTCCATGTGGAGCAATCCCAGGAAACCGCAACGGAATCCGAAACCCAGAGCCAGCGAGGACTCCGGCTGGAAAGTCAGCGAGGCGTCATTCAGCTGAAGTTTCTCCAGCGAGGCGCGGAGGTTCTCGTAATCTTCCGCCTCGATGGGATAGACCCCGGCAAACACCATCGGCTTCACTTCCTCGAATCCGGCAATCGCCTTGTCACACGGACGGGCGATGTGGGTGATGGTATCCCCCACCTTCACCTCGCGCGAGGTCTTGATACCCGAAATGATATACCCCACGTCTCCGGTGCGCAGTTCCGTGCGGGGAATCATGTCCATCTTCAGCACACCGATCTCATCTGCATCGTACTCCTTGCCGGTATTGAAGAATTTCACTTTGTCCCCTTTGCGGATCACGCCGTTCTCTATTTTAAAATAAGCGATGATTCCGCGGAAGGAATTGAATACCGAGTCGAAAATCAAAGCTTGCAGCGGTGCCTTCTCGTCACCCGTCGGGTGAGGGATGCGTTCCACCACCGCCTTCAATATCTCCTCCACACCCATTCCGGTCTTGCCCGAGGCACGGATAATATCCTCACGTTTGCAGCCCAGCAGGTCGATGATTTCATCTTCCACCTCATCGGGCATGGCGCTCGCCATGTCACATTTGTTCATCACGGGAATAATCTCCAGGTCATGCTCCAACGCCATGTACAGATTCGAGATGGTCTGCGCCTGCACTCCCTGCGAAGCGTCCACAATGAGCAGCGCCCCTTCACAGGCGGCGATGGAGCGGGATACCTCGTATGAAAAGTCCACGTGTCCCGGAGTGTCAATCAGATTCAGTACATACTTCTCTCCTCCATACTCGTACTCCATCTGGATGGCATGGCTCTTGATCGTAATACCTCTCTCCTTTTCCAGGTCCATATCGTCAAGCATCTGCCCTTCGGTTACCTGGATGGTTTTTGTAAACTCCAACAAACGGTCGGCCAAGGTCGATTTCCCGTGGTCTATATGTGCTATAATACAAAAGTTACGGATATTCTTCATCTTCGTCATTTAAATTTCGCGCAAATATACAAAAAAATGCGTTGACCACATACAAAATGATGTGCCAACGCATTTTTTTATGAGTTTAGAATCTTCTTCTTACACTAATTTTACAAAGAGTTCGCCTTCCACTTCAGAAGTAGCGACCTTATCTTCTCTCAGCAACCAGCCCAAGCCCAGGAAGAAATCCTTGTCAGCTTTCAATTTGGCTGCTTTCTTGATTTGTTTTTGTGTCAAACCTTCAGTTCCATTCAATGCTTCCCAGATCTGTCCGGCCAAAGCACCTGCTTTTTCTTTCAACATTTTCAATTTGCTTTTAGTTAAACGTTAACCGCATCCACACACTTCCATGTGAATGTTTGTGTTTCTTATCGCTTGCAAAGATACACAAAATTATGTTATTCAACACTTTTGCACCAAGAAAGTTTGTATTTCTATAAGAAAAAGCGATTTTTCAACCTATTTTTTTGTTTTTTCGAGGTGTTCGCTCCAGATTCGGGCCGCTTCCTCCACCATTCTTGCACAAGGACGCTTGGCATAATACTGCTCCGTCCGTGCTTCCGGCGTGGATACTACCGGCTCTTTTTTGGACAATCCCAGCAAATCGGCACACCGCAGGGCGCCGTTCCGCTTCTTGAACTCCCCGGCCAGTTCCTGCACCAGAGCATAATTCGCCGCCTTGCTCTCACGGTCTTTCCCCTCAATGGCGCACTTCTCCAGCCCGGCCAGCAGGAACATGCCGCAGGCGGCACCGCAGGTCTCACGCATCCGCCCTATGCCGCCGCCGAAAGAGGCGGACATGTGCAGGGCCTGTTCACGGGTGAAACCATACAGATCGGCAAAAGCCGTCACTACGGACTGGGAGCAGTTATATCCTTCCCGGAACAAGGCCACGGCCCTTGCCACCCTGTCTTCCGCCATCACTTCCGGATGCAAATCCAACGTATTCTTGTCTTCCTCCATTTTTCTTACCTCCTTCTTTTCTTCCTGTCTTTTTCCTTTGTTCTCATTCCGCCACATTATTTACAATCTCACCCTCGATAAATCCTTTCAAGTTCCCCACCGCAATCCGCATCAGCCGGACACGGGCTTCTTTCGTGGCCCAGGCGATATGCGGCGTAATGAAGCAGTTCTTCGCCGTCAGCAGGGGGTTGGTATAGTGGGGAGGCTCGGAAGAGAGCACGTCCAGTCCGGCAGCCGCTATCACCCCCTTGTTCAGTGCGTCGGCCAGGTCTTGCTCGTTCACCAAGGGACCGCGGCCGGTATTTATCAGAACGGCCGTCGGTTTCATGAGGGCCAGGCGCGCGGCATTGACCAGTTCCCGGGTATCGGGGGTAAGGGGGCAGTGCAGGCTCACCACATCACATTCGCGGAACAGCTCCTCCAGCTCCATTTTCCGGATTCCTTCGGGAAGCTGCGCCTGCGGCTTGGAAGTATAGGCGCATACCTGCATTCCGAAAGCGGCAGCGATGCGCGCCGTCGCCTGTCCGGTGTTTCCCAAGCCGATGATTCCGATCTTCTTCCCGTCCAGTTCCACCAGGTCGGTATCCCAATAGCAGAAGTCGGGATTGTCCGCCCATCGCCCGTGACGGTTGGCGTAGGCGTAATGGCCTACCCGCTGGGTGATGTTCAAGAGATGCGCAAAGACCATCTGGGCAACGGAGGCGGTGCTGTAGGCAGGTATGTTGGTGACAATGACGCCCCGCGCTTTTGCCGCCTGTATGTCCACAATGTTATATCCTGTAGCCAGCACACCGATGTATTTCAAGGCGGGCAGAGCGGCCATATCCTCCGCCGCAATCACCGTTTTATTTGTAATCAGCACTTCCGCTCCGGCAGCACGCTCCAACAACTCGGCAGGGGCCGTGCGGTCGTACACCGTCAGCTCGCCCAATGCCTGCATCTCCTCCCATGACAAATCTCCGGGATTCAGTCCGTAACCATCTAAAACTACTATTTTCATATACTCAAAAATTAAATTTCATCTTTTCATTCCTTGAACCGTTCCCCCCAGAGGCTCTGCATCCGTTCCTTTATCTTCGCCTCCTGCGCATTGTGCTGCGGATGCCAGATGCGGCTGTTCTTCACCTCGTCCGGCAGGAACTGCTGCTGCACGAAATTGCCCTGATAGGCATGTGCATACTTGTAATCCTTGCCATAGCCCAACTGTTTCATCAGCTTGGTGGGTGCGTTGCGCAGATGCAGGGGAACAGGCAGGTTGCCCGTCTGCCGCACCAGTTCCAGGGCGCTGTTGATCCCCTCGTATGCCGAGTTGCTCTTAGGGCTGGTGGCCAGATACACCGTAGCTTCCGCCAGCGGGATACGCCCTTCGGGCCATCCTATCTTCATCACGGCGTCAAAAGCGGCATTCGCCAGAAGCAATGCGTTGGGATTGGCCAGACCGATATCCTCGGCTGCCGAGATGACCAGCCTGCGGGCTATGAAAGCCGGGTCCTCTCCGGCCTCCACCATACGCGCCAGCCAGTAGAGCGCCCCGTCCGGATCACTTCCGCGGATGGACTTGATAAAGGCGGAAATGATATCATAATGCATCTCGCCATCCTTGTCGTACGCCAACGGATTCTGCTGCAAACGCTCGGTCACCTTCTCATCCGTAATCACCACGGGGCCGGCATCCGCATCCGCCTCCACCACCAGTTCCAGTATGTTCAGCAACTTGCGGGCATCGCCTCCCGAAAAGCGGAGCATGGCATCCGTCTCCTTCAGCTCTATCTGTTTCTCCTTCAGTACCACATCCTTTGCGATGGCATTATGCAGCAGTTCCAGCAAATCCTCCTTCTCCAATGATTTCAACACATACAGCTGGCAGCGGGAGAGCAAGGGACGGATCACCTCAAACGAGGGATTCTCGGTGGTAGCGCCTATCAGGGTCACCACTCCCGTCTCCACCGCCCCCAACAGGGAATCCTGCTGGGACTTGCTGAACCGGTGGATTTCATCAATGAACAGGATGGGGCTGGCCTGCGAGAAAAAACGGTTGCTTCTCGCCTTCTCTATCACCTCGCGCACATCCTTCACACCGGAAGTGACCGCGCTCAGTGTATAAAAAGGAGTTTCCAGCTTGTTGGCTATGATCTGCGCCAGCGTGGTCTTCCCCACCCCCGGAGGCCCCCAGAGGATAAAGGAGGAGATGCGTCCCGCGTCAATCATCTTGCGCAAGACAGCCCCCGGCCCCACCAGGTGTTTCTGACCTATATAATCGTCCAATGTCTTCGGACGCAAACGTTCTGCTAAAGGTTGTGCCATATCTTCATCTTTATTTCGGATAACAAAAATACAGCATATTTTCCGATGAACAAAACATGGGGCAACAATATAGGAGTTATTTTTTTGAGACGGTTCTTTGTTCATCTGATCCAAAACATTTATTTTTGCACGCTTTTTTCAAAAGAGCGATGAGTAAAAACAGAATTGCAATTCTAATAAAGACAGACGATGAAAAAACATTTTTCTACCAGCCTGTTGATTTTAGCAAGTACACTTTTGCTACTGACCGGCTGCAAAGAAGACGAACTCCCGCTTCCCGGAGAGAATGGCACAGCAAGCCATGAATTGCCCGTCCGGCTGGCCGAAACGGATTATAACCCGGACAACACGTATTATCTGCTGAACGACAATGAATCCCAGGATGTTTATTTCGACTCCGGCCAGCGCAGCTTCTACGTCAGCCAGCCCCTACAGTTCGGCATGGACGACGAGCACTTTTTCCAGCTCCGTTTCTATAGTCCCAGAGCCCTGAAAAACGTGACTTTCTGGGCCAGGATAGACGGTTACGAAGAAGAATTCAAGTTCATGACACTGGAAAAGATCCTGCCTTTCCAGCAACTCCGGGTACACCTGCCGTTCGCCACCCAGGACCTGACCGCCTACACCCGTAGCGGAAAGAAAATACGGATCATGGCAAACCCCTACCTGATGAAGGAAAACCTGACCTTCACCGTAGAGTGCGACGACCCCTACTGGGCAAGGCTGCAATCCATCCGTTGCAAATGGTACATCGCCTTCGGCAGATACAGCGACACCCAGGCAAGCTGGAAGTATAAGATGAAAGCTTCGCACACGCGTGAGGCGGTGGCCATCGCGCTGAACATGGCGTATATGTTCTCGTCGGAACGGTTCAAGACCGCCCTGCACGAATTCGGCCCGCTGCACAGCAACAACGACAAGACGGAAATAGACAAGACCGCCCTGCTCACCAGAGTGCTCAACCACCGCGGACTGCTTTTCGGCTACACCACAGGCGTGATGGGACTGGGCGGAGGAACCACCTTCGGCATGCATGAGGTGTGCTATCTGGAACACTATGCCGACGACAAAAGCATCACCGAAACCATCTTCCACGAGTTTGCCCACTGTGTGGGCTACGGCCATGCGGGAAACATGACCTACGAACAGACGGGACCGGGATGGGTCACCCTGTGCAACAACGTATACGTGGCCCTGTCGCTGGACAAGGAGCTGCCCGTCTACTCCCGCCGCTTCCTGCACACCCGCTGGAGCAAGAACCGCTATTTCGATGACATATACGTGGCTTCGAAACACATTATCGAAGACCCGGAACTCGATGCGCTGGACGGCGGCCTGTCCCCCCTGCACGGAGAAACCGACCGGGGAGGAGACGACGGGGAGCCGGTGGCGTTCAAGCTGGACTATACCGACCTGCCCGGCGCTACGGAAACCACCTTCCGCCCCAAGGATGTATATGTGTACGGAGACACCTTGTATGCCGTGAACGATGCGGACAACCAGTACAGCGTAGAGGTGTTCGGCCTTGCCGGCGGCGGCAAGAAGCATTTGGGAAGTATCAAGGAATGGAAACACGGAGACGTGACCGAGAATTTCGGCGGACGCCCGAACGGCGTCACCCGTGCCAACGACAAGATCTATGTCACCCACGAAGGCAGCCGTACCGAGATTTTTGATGCGAAGAGCCATCAGTTCATTACCTGCATAGGCAATGGAAGCTGGGGAACGGGCCCCTCGCAGACCGTACATGCCTTCGACGTACTGCTCTACAAAGGACTGGTCATGATACACGACAAACGCTACGTCAACTTTGTAGAAGAACAGGCTATACAGTCCGGAGTGACTCCGCGGATTTATGTACGTTCCGAACATCTGGGCGAGACAAACGGCACCTACGGCATGGCGGTGGACGAGCAGACCGGCCTGCTCTACTCCACCCACCCCGCCAAACGCATAGACCTGTTCGCCCCCGACGGGATACGGGAAGGAGTCTCCCCCAAACGCACCGGGCAACTGGCTTATAAAAATGTACCCTACGCCCTGGATTTCTACGAAGGAAGGATGTTTGTAAGCTCCAACGGCACCGAGAAGTTCTGCGAGGTCAACCCCCGGACGGGAGAGATCATCAAAGATCACACCACCCTCGGCGGCATCACCCTGCAGGCACCCGAGAAGTTCTGCATCCGCCGCCACACGCTGTTCATCACCGACCGCGTGAAAAACGGAGCATGCGTCTACGCCATCCCCATGAGCGAACTGAAATAAATATATACCTTATTATAATATAGAAAGAATCACATGAAAATATACGTTTATATCCTGATAGTGCTGTCCGGAGTCCTGACGGCACAATGCAGCAAAGTCACCCTGGAAGAAATCTGCGGCCACCCCTCCGCTCCCGGCGGAGAAAACAACGGAGATTATAACAGTTACTGGTATTACTCGTATGAGGCGGCGCAACTGATTGACGCGCAAACCCTGGGCATGGAAACAGCCGAGGATTTCACCCCTTACACCGTCGCCCATCTGGGAGATACTCTTTTCATCGCCAACATCGGAAATGCAGGCAACAGCCTGCTGCTGTTCAGTATAAAGAAAGGTGAACGGCTGGGCACCTTGCAGACCTGGCAGCACGACGGCGGGGAGAAGAGTTTCGGAAGTCCGATAGAGGCCATCGTTCCGTCGGGCAACCGGCTGTATGTGGCCGAACGCCAGTCGCGCATCCATGTATTCCGGTTGCCGGAACTGTCCTACCTCACCTGCATAGGCAACGGGCAATGGAGCGGCCCCGTGTTCCAGGCACAGGCCATGACGGTAAAGGACGGACTGATTTTCGCACGCGACAAGAACGGAATGGTCAGCATTTATAAAGAGGAGGACGCCACCCCGGAAAACTACCAGAAGGTGAACCGCTACCGCCGGGCGTCCGGCAACGGCAGTCCGGGCAACAACAGCTTTGCCTGCCACTTTATGCAGCCCGACGCGGAAGGGCATCTGCTGCTCACGGATTATGAAGGAAAGAAAATACGGGTGCTCGATCCGGCCTTGGTGAACGATGATCTGGCGAACGACGCTTCCATCGACCTGGACGACCTTTCCCTGTCGCCCGGCTTCAAGCCCAAGACACTGGCGTTGTGTGGCGAACGCTGGTATGCCACCGGCGACAATGACGCCATCAACATATACGAACGCCAGCCCAACGAATGGAGCAAGCAAATAAAGTCCATAAAAGGGTACGCCTTTTCCCAGCCTGCCCGCATCTATGCGCAAAACGACTCTGTGTTATGGGTTTCGGACACGCACAGTTCCAAACGGGCGCTGGTGAAAATGCTGGTGCATAAGGGGGAGATACGGGAATAGGGGTTGCCCCTGTTCCCCTCATTTCCCCTTATTCTGAGGCTGCTGCGGCTGTGCCGCCGGTTTGGGCTGGGGGTTGCTCTCTTCCACTACCGTGTTACACGTGCCGTTGAACCGGGCTTTAGGTTCCACCTCCAGCTTGCCGGTATAAATATCACCCTGCATGTCGCATCCGGCTTTCAATACCAGTTCGTCCTTGATGTGTATGTCCCCTTTCAATGTGCCTTGCAAAATGGCCGAATGGGAATTCACATTCCCTTTAATCAGCCCTTGAGGTCCCAGCACCATGGTCTTATGGCAAGTCACCTCTCCCTCTATCGTTCCGTCTACCCGCAGACTTCCGTCTACCTCGACAGTTCCCTTCAATACGGTTCCAACAGCTATGGTGGTCAGCTTCAGGGGTTCGGATACCGCAACGGAACCCTCCAATGTGTCTTTCTTTTTTCCAAACATAGTATCAACATTAAAATTGTCTCTATAACTCTTTTTTCCAAGTTGCCGCAAAGATACAACAAAGAAACGAAAGTGAGTGCGAAACGAGGAAAGAATGTTGTCTGTTAGCGATTTAACAATGTTAGCCAAGATGTTGCAGAGCCATCAAATGCCAATGAAAAGCCAAGAGACACCGCCCTTGAAAAACCGGTTTACCTCGCTTACCGCAATATACGTAAGAAATGGACCATGCCACTGGCTAATTGGGGAGCCATTGCACAACAACTGGCGATAAAATTTGGAGATAGGTTTAAATTGTTGTAATTTTACGCTCGTCGGATTGCATACACTGCACTCGGACACTTGCACCGTACCCAAAGGGTGTCGAGGCGTGAGAATGTCCGATATGCAAGTGTTCCATTACCGATGTTATTTACTGAGAAAGGATTCATGATATGACAAAAGAAATAAGAATAAATGATAGCGAGTACGCTCAAATATTGCAGCAGGCGGTTTCTGAGATTCAGACTGCTCGCACTACCGTTGCCAGGCAAGTAAACACTACCGTCAATTCTGTATATTGGAATATTGGGAAGTTGCTCTTTGATAGAAATTTAGAGAGTGGATATGGTAGTGGCGTGGTTAAGCGATTGTCAGTGGACTTGAAAGAACAGTTTCCGGATATGGGATTGTCTCCTCGTAACCTTTGGAATATGAAACGACTATACGAGCGTTATTATCAAGAAGATACAAAACTGCTACAAGCTGTAGCAGTTTTACCTTGGGGACATAATTTACTACTGTTGGATAAGTCATTGTCAGCTAATGAAGCCTTATTCTACGCTGAAGAGTGCTTACAAAAAGGTTGGTCGAGAGATATGCTGCTCAATGCAATAAAGATGAATACCTATGCAGCTCGTCAGACACAAATCAAAACGAATAATTTTGATTTAGTCTTACCTGTGGCACAAGCCAACTATGCGAATGAGGTCTTTAAAAGCTCATATAACTTAGGATTTCTTGGAATAACAGAACCTGTTAAAGAATTGGAATTGGAGAAGCGGTTGGTTGCTAAAATCAGATCGTTTATACTGGAACTATTATGTAAAGGTTTGCATAACATTTCTTATGCCAACAAATTTATTATGCAAAGTGACTTAAACTAAATCACAGCTACAAAAGTAATTATAAAAAGATTTATCTCCATCACTTTGCATAATATTTTCATCAGAAAGACTTTAAAAAATCCATTAACTTTTCATTTCCTTGCCACATAGGTTTAGTATCCACCTCCTGAACAACTTTAATATAAGCTTTTTCTATAGCCTCCCGTTTCACTTTTGAGTCCGCTCTTGCATAAATTTCTGTAGTTTGCACATTCACGTGCCCCAAAATATCTCTAATATAAACTAAGTTAACCCCAGCTTGTAACAGATGCATTGCCTTACTATGCCTAAGACTATGACAGCTTATTTTCCCCTTCATTAACGTGGGATGAAGTAGCTTTGCCTTTTTGATGTATCTATCCAGTATATTCGCCACCCCTGCTCTTGTCAGCTTTTCGCCCCAACAGTTTGTAAATAGCGGATGTTGTAGACATTCTGATCTCAACAATCCATTCTCTTTCATATATATTTTCAGTATATCCAACTGTTCTTCAAGCATTGGTACAACTCTATTTTTATTCCCTTTTCCCGTGATTATTACAGTATATGGTTCATCTAATCGAACACATTGCGGAGTTAGGCTTATTACTTCTGACACTCTACACGCTGTATCATACATAAGTGACAATAACGCCAGATCCCTACGACCTTTAGGTTTGGTCGTATCTGGTTGTTGCAGAAGAATCTTCATCTCTTCTACCGTTAGATAGTTCATAATAGGCTTGACACTCTTTTTATTATTTATAGCCATTATTTCTTGATATTCGTATAGATGGTCTGAACTCTGATATTGGAGGTACTTAAAAAATGATTGTATGGCAGCAAGGCGAAGATTACGTGTTGATGTACAGCAACTTCTTTTTGTTTCCAACCAATCAAGGAAGGACAAGATATTCTCTTTTGTTATACTTTCCATTGTCAGTTTTTCAGCTTTTACACCTTTACTTTCCATGTATACCAGATATAAGGTAAATGTGTCCCTGTATGAATGGATCGTATTAGTACTTGCTCCTCTTTCATGGGGCAAATACCGGAGAAGGAAGTCTGTTAGATATTTTGAAAAATTTGTAGGTTTCATAAATGTCACATTTTAGGGAAAATATCAAAACCAATGATATCTATTTTTCTAATTAATTCGGGATACATCTCTGACGTAAGCCGAACATAGTTATTCGTCGCCCGCAAAGATTGATGTCCAAGGTAAGTTGATAGGATCGGCAAAGAACAATATAAATCCATACCTTCTTCAGCCATTTTAGCAAGAGAGTGAACGGCAAATGTATGTCTCAAGTCATGCAGACGTATGCGGTCTTTGGGAATGTTTGCTTGAATGAGTATTTTGCAAAATCGACGATATATGCTATCCCTGTCACAAGCCCTTCCTTTAAGTGTGATAAAAAAGGGAGTAGTATCTGATATCTTTACGGGTAATCTGTTTCTATGTACAACATAATCTTTAAGAACCTCTGCTAAAGAAGTGGAAAATGGGACAATCCTGTCTTTGCCGTTTTTTGTATCTCGTAAAATGAAGTATTCTTCCTCAAGATTAATATCTTCATTGAGCAGAGACAAGGCTTCACCTATGCGTATTCCTGTTCCGTATAACATGCGAAGCAGTGAAGGCATTATAAAAAAAGAGGATCTCATATCATTATTTCCACTTTGCATATTATCACATGTCGTAAAAATTCGTTCTATCTCTTTTGATGAAAAGATATGAGGGATAAAGGTATTTCTCAATGACGGGGTTCTTGGTATATATGAGCGGATTCCTTTTTTGTTAAGAAACGAAGAGAAAGCACCTAAAATATAGCACCTACGATAATGGTAACTATTGGATTCATTGTCACGTTCCTTGCACCATGCATCTGACAACTCCTTGGTAATACCTATTGCAGTCTCATTTCTTTCAATAGTAAATCTATCAAATAAAGTCAGGACAAACTCTCCCCCAATATACTTAAATCCCATACTGCGCTTCAAGCTCACAAACTCTCTTATCAATGAGGCGTAAATGCCTTTAAAATTTCTATTCATAAAAATAGCCTCCTTTCTGGGTATAAAAGTTTTCACATACAGGTGATACATCAAGGGAGCATTTTTTCAGTGATTGGATATCTATTCTTAGATAATAACTTGTTGATTCCGTGTTCTCATGCCCTAAAACTTCGCTTATAACAGGGAGCTTTACCTGCTCTTCTAAAAGAAGTGTCGCTAAGGAATGTCGAAGGGCATGTGCGCCATGATGCTTGTTCTTTATATTTACGTTGGCTTTAAGAAAATATTTCTTGGCTATCTGGGATATGACCGGTTGGTTTATGTGAGTATAGGGAGAACGTGCCAAGAGAAATATATATGATGACTGGGACTTTGGACGTCCATACCGTAGATATTCAATAATAGCATTGCCTATTTCCGGTAGAAGTGGCAGTTCTAATTCCTTATTTGTTTTATGCTGGATTAAACGTATGGCATTATCCTCCCACAATATATTTTCAAACTTTAAATTTGCTATATCAGAAGCCCTCAAACCAAGCATTGTGGCTAATAGAATAATTGAGTAATTACGTTTTCCTGTAGTCGTACTTCTATCCACAGAAGACACTATCTTTTTTATTTCTTCAGAAGTGTAAGCTGACGGTAGCTTAGGCTGTTTCTTATAATTATCTTTTGGAATAAATGCCGCTAAATCCATATCTATAATTTTGTGTTCATATAGATATCGGAAAAAGTTACGTAGAATATGGATGGATATACTTGCTACAGATTTATATTTAGTACCAATGGTATTAAGATATTTAATGATGTGGGTAATCTCAACTTGTTCTATGGAGGCTACTTTTGCAGATGTTAGAAAATCAAGGAAACGATGGAATATTTGTTTGTGATTGTAGATAGTGTGTCCGGACAAGCGTTCTTGACTTCGAGATAATATATATTGCATCATCAAACTGCCAATCTCTCCTTTCAATTCTACCGGAACTTTTCTTGGAATAACTTGGCCTGTAATGAGGTAATTTTTCAGGAGTAAGATAGCGGATAAAAATTTCTTGTCACCAGATTTTAATGAAGTTAAATCTTTAGAACCATAAAGAGAAGATAAAAAATCATCGCAGACTTTAGGGGTGAGGGAATGCAAATCATTGTTCTCCATGAACTGCCTTAATTGATTCCATTTCCATGCATAGCCTTCCAATGTACTATCTGTACGAGAAAAATCCTCTTTTAAGATTTTCAGCATAGAGGATGTGACTGCTTCAAAAGTTGTTGAGTGATCATTCATACGTCATTAATTTAAGTTGTGGCAATATCACCGCACTTAAATTAATGAAATTCTTATGTAAAGAAATAAATGATTATATTTTTATAATTACTTTTGTAGCTGCGATTTAGTTTAAGTCACTTTGCATAATAAATTTGTTGGCATAAGAATTAGGCAAGGGATTTTCTTTTATTGGTAACCAATACCGTCTGGAGTATAACAACAAGGAATATGCGGTGGATATGCTCTTCTTTCATAGGGGCTTGCGCTCGCTCGTTGCTATCGAATTGAAGATCGGTGCTTTTAAGGCAGAATATGTTGGCAAAATGAATCTCTACCTTTCGTTGCTTGACCGATTGGAAAAAGGAGAGAATGAAAACCCATCAATTGGTATCATTCTTTGCGCCGACAAGGATCATTTAGATGTAGAAATCGCTTTGCAAGATATAAACAAGCCTATCGGGGTAGCTGAATATCAACTACTGTTACCTAAAGACGAACTTCAAGCATTACTAATTCAAGAGATTAATTCTATTGAAGAAAATACAGATTCAGAAAGGGAGTAGCAACATTTATTTTGCTACTCTAAAAACTTTCGTACCTTTGTATTCGAGTTAAAGAACTACTCGAAAAAAGTAGCCAGACTCTTTGCTCAATCAAGAAGATTGGTGCCTCACGGCTCCCCTATCGCCCCCACAATGAGCAACACCTGTGCCGGCATATACGTACGGCACCTCAAACCACTGCCCATCGCCTCCAGATCCTCCCTGAGGTGAGGATAATAGTCAATCCAATACTGCAACTTACGGTAAGCTACCTGCGGATTCAAATCCGGGAAATAACACAGGGCCAGCTCGGTGCGGCCATACGTGCGTATCTCAAAATTCTCCATACTTTTCATACGTTTCATTTACTTCCATAAAAGTACAAAAAACGGACGAGAGGAAAGAATGTTTTTCCAACAATAATCAACTAGAATCAACTGTTATCAACTACAATCAACTACAATCAACCACAATCAACTTTCCTGAATCCACCCATCGTATCTTTGTAATGTCGGAACGATGAAGGCGAAAGATTTATAATCTTACAGCCGTAAGATATAGCATCTTACACGTGAAAGATATAAATCTTTTTGAGTGGTTAACGGTTAGTGGTTAACGGTTAGTGGTTAGCGGTTAGTAGTAACGGTCAGCAGGGTTAGCAGTCAAGTGGCTTCATCTTCCGGCAACAGTGATTTTTTAAATTTTCAATGATCAACTTTTAATTTTTAAAAACTATGGTAAATTACAGTATCGTTATGCGTGGCAATCCGATGGATGCGGACGCCGCCAAGAAGGCATACGCCAGTGCACAGTATTCGGAAGTGATGGACATCAACCGCTTTGCCGAGCACATCGCCAGCCACGGCTGTGTGTACAAACGTGCGGACATCGTGGCCATCCTCACCATGGCAGTGGACTGCATGCGCGAGCAGCTTCTGGCAGGACAGAAGATACAGCTGGGCGACTTGGGCGACTTCTCCGTGGGCATCAACAGTCTGGGTGCGGAATCCGCTGCCGAGTACAACCCCGTTGTCCACGTCAGAAAACTGAACGTGAACTGGAGTGCCGGACCACGCTTCCGGAACCTGCTGGAGGACGCCGTGTTCAATCTGGTGGCCACACGCAAGGCAGCCCGTCTGGTGGTGAAGGCACTGAAAGCCGGCAAGACCAATGTGGATCTTACCGGAGAGGAAAAAGAACCGGAAAACGGAGAACAGGCCTGAGACGGGACCAAGGTCTGAGATGAAACCAAGGACTGAAACGGAACCGAGGACTGAAACGGAACCGAGGACTGAAACAGAACCGAAGACTGAAACACAACGCTAAAAGGATGAATGTGCCCCTATGACCCACCGTTCTCATTCGGGCACATTTCCTTGAATACCCTTCGCAATTCATTTATTATCAACTTACTAAAACCAAAGAAAAATCTATGAACGAAAGAACAAAGAAAACTACCTGGACACTGATTCTGAAAGTGATCATCACCGTAGCCACCGCCCTTGCCGGCGCGCTGGGACTGAACGCCTGTATAGGATGACCATGAGAACCATCACCCTGATTATCATCCACTGCTCCGCCACCCCCGAGGGGCGGAGCCTGGATTTTGAGACCTGCCGGCAGGATCACATCCGCCACCGTGGTTTCACGGACATAGGATACCATTTCTACATCACCCGCGACGGAGAGATCTACCGCGGACGCCCCCTGGAGAAAATGGGAGCGCACTGCAAGAACCATAACCGCCACTCTGTAGGCATCTGCTATGAAGGCGGACTCTCGGCGGACGGCACCCCTGCCGACACCCGCACACTGATGCAGAAAGGAAGCATGCTGGCACTGCTGCGCGAGCTGCACCTCCTGTTCCCCCAAGCGCTGATCGTGGGCCATCATGACCTGAATCCCATGAAGCCGTGCCCTTGTTTTGATGCTGTGAAGGAATATTTGACACTCAATTAAAAAAAAAGAATGAAAATGAACTATCTGATCAATCAACTCATGACCGTGGACAAAACTTTCTACCGTCATTATCTGGAAATGCTGCTCACCCTGGACCGCATCCATGCCCTCACCCCCTGGCAGATGTCCATGCTGCTGTGGAGGGCCAAGCTCTTCCATGTACAGGTGCTCTACCCCGAACTGCTGCGCATCAGCCTGTGCACCGGACAGGAAAAGGACGAGATACGCTTCATGAAAGGATGGAAGCTGAAGGAGCTGGAGAAAATAATGCCCGCATGGCAGCGACGGCAGTGCGAGGAAATAAAAAAGGAACGGTGGAGAGGGTTTTAAACGCTTAAATGTGTCAAAACGAAAAAGGCCATCGCGAAAAGTCACAAGTTGTAACGACAAGACCTGAAAGAGTCGTATCAAGCTCCATTCCGAGCATTGATACGGCTCTTCTTCTTGTCGTTAAAGGCAATGATCCCTCATTGACCGGAGGAAATTTCTTTGCAGACTTGCCCACTGTAAATCTACCCTTCCTTGCCGTACTCCAGCTCCTGCTGTCCGGGCTTCAGCTTCTCCGTCAGGAAATTGGTACGATCCCACTTCGGTTCGGGCGGATTATGATCCAATGTCCTCTCCTCGGTAGGGGTGTAGCGTCCGTTGTAGGTGCTGAAAGCGAAGAAGGCATCTCCCGGTCCGCCCAGATGGTCGAAACGTACCTTGGCCACACGTACCAGCACCTGCCCCAGCTCATCGTTACGGTCTATCACCATGCCATAATCCGTCTTGTTGAAGAAGGCTGCCGAGCCGTTGATGTCATAGAGTGTGGGCACCGGCCAGCGTTTGCTGCCCGGTTCGCGGCGCAACTTGGTGGGGTGCGCCACCAGGATGAGCAACACCTTGTGCTTCACGGCAAAATTGGAGAACTCATCGAAGATGCGGCTGATGTATTGTGTTTCCGTCTCCCAGTCGGGAATCTGATGCTCGAAGCGGTTGAAGGGATCCACTACCAGTACCTTCACCCCCTTCCGGCTCACCAGCTGGGCGGCAATGCGGAGTATGCTCTCTACCGAGAAGTCCTCTTTCGGCATAATGGAGAAGACACTCTGCGCCAGGTAACGGATGGCCTGTCCGGCTTCCGGCAACGGCATCCCCTCGTGCTCGAAGCGCTTGCCCACCACGCGGCGTATCAGTTTGCGGTAGTGATAGGCCAGCGGGGTGTTCTCGGGACTGAAATAGCCCACCTTCCAGTCGTGGCGCAGGAGCAGGCGCATGGCGATCTCGTCCACAAACTCGCTCTTCCCGCTGCCGGGCACACCTGTGACCGTAAGCACAAATCCCCGCTCGAACTTGATCAGACGGTCCAGATTCTCCAACCCCGTATCGGCCCCCTCCGGCATGCCGTTGTAATAAATATCCATCAGCGTATCCCATTCGTCCATGGGGCAGAATACTCCCTCCAGAGGTATTTCCGCCGCTTGCTCCACCTGTTGGCGGAGCCGGGGGAGGTCATATTTCAGCAGATACTCGTTGGCGTCCTTGCAGCCTTCGCCCCAGGCCACCACCTTGCAGCGGTCCATGCCCAGGCGGCGCACCAGCTCGTCGCGCAACTCCACTCCGCGCTTGTCGGTATCCATGGCCAGGATGATTTCCGTCTTGTCATCGAAGTGCGACTCCACGAAGCGGTCCAGCCACTGAAGGTTCGCGCCTCCGGCTCCGTTGGGTACGGACACCACTTCTTCCAGTCCTGCGGCTATCAGGCTGAGGGCGTCAATCTCGCCTTCAGTGATGTAGCACTTTTCCTTCCCTTTTATGGCGTCTATGTTCCAAGGAATCAGCTCGGCTCCTTTCACCATCTTGAAATGCTTCGCGGCATC
The DNA here is from genome assembly GCF_054653615.1 of Phocaeicola sartorii JCM 17136 = DSM 21941. NCBI lineage: Bacteria > Pseudomonadati > Bacteroidota > Bacteroidia > Bacteroidales > Bacteroidaceae > Phocaeicola > Phocaeicola sartorii. Next base: position 2,131,940 of record NZ_BAAIFW010000005.1, on the reverse strand, counting down.
CCGGAATTTCATGTTTTTCATTACTCCGTCCTCCAGGTAAGGGAAGCAGATGCAGGCTTCTTCCTTGCCGGTCTGCGGCAGGAATTCCATGCGTTCCTCTATCTTCATCCTTGTCAGGACGTCCATCGGAATACCTCGTCTGCCGACCATGTATTCCATCATTTCTCCATTCATAATTTGTTTGTTTTTATTGATTACCGGGCATACGTAATGTACAGGCGGTGGCAGGGGGATGTGCGGCTTGCACGGCGGCGTGTTACGTTGCTGCGCCATGTCACGTTGCTGCGAGGCTGAATCCCTCTGCTGTTTCTGCCGTTCCCGGTCTTGTTGTTTCTGTTCTCTTTTCCGCATCTCGTCCTCGTTCCACGCTATGGCGAAATCACAATGAAAGCACTTCGCCCATCCCCCTTCACGGGTGATATGCACACTGAACGAAGGGTCTTTGGGATTGCTTCGCGTTGCGGAACATTCGGGACAAGGCATACGGAAATGGTCTTTTCTACGCGGCAGGCTTTTCAGCCACCGCACATAGGCTGCATGTTCTTCGCGCGTCATATCCACCTCTTTTTCAGGTTATCCCAAGTGACACGTCCGTTGGGACGCGGCGGTGCATCGGCGGGAAGGGGCACTCCGCAATACGAACGTTCGCCGGTCTGCGGGTTGTACGACTCGTAGGGCGAGAATGAGACTGATTCTTTTTGCATCCGGCTCCTTTCTTTCAACTTTTCTTCCAGAAAAAGACGGGTGGGCTTCCCTGGACGGATATAATTGGCAAAATAGGCCTGTGCTTCGGACACAGAAATAATGCGTTCCGTACTTCCCTGAGCCACAACATGTTTTTTAAACATGGAACGCATAAAGGGAAGGTTTTTCAGAAAGTCTCCTTTCAACCCCGACATCATTCCCACAGTTTCCACCCAACTTCGATTCTTAAAAGCTTCATCGATATGGCATTCCCATTGAAGCATCTTCCCGGCTTCTTTTCCGGAACAGAATTTCATGCCGTCGTCGATGTCGATGTTTGTTTCTGTTACATCTACATCATCTTCTTTTTTCTTCTCTTCTCTATTCTCTTCTTCTCTTATAAAGTTTTGCTTAAAGCTTGCTTGCGAAGGCTCGTTACAACACTCATTATCAACGCATTGAATCGAATTTTCGGTTAAAAACGCATCCATGTTTTTTTCAGCCGTATTTTTCATGCTATCCGCACTACTTTTCACGTTGTTTTCTGCACTGTTTTCCATATAGATTTTTTCCTTGCTATCCATGCAGGGTGCATCACTGCCTTTCCCCTCATTGATTCCGTCCCTCCCTATTTCAGACGCTGTGGGCACAGTTGCTTTCACCGTCTTTTTCTTACAACTTTTTCCTCCTTTACTACCGGCGGCGGCACGTTTCTCCGAAAGTTTGTTCTGATACCCCATCACCTCATCCAGATACAGAGATCGGAAATACCCGTCCTCTGTAATAACAAACAAGTTAAAGTCTTTGATAAGATGTTGCAGATTTTCCACGGTAACGCCCCATTGTTCGGCCAATAAATCCAGTTCGTTAAAATCATGTTTGTACTCCTCCTGTTTCCGCAGAAACAAGATCGTTTTAAGATACAATCCCAGCCCCATGCATTTCATGTCGGCATTCAGCTTCATCATTTTGTAATCCGACATCAAGCTGCAATTCAGCCGGATAAACTGCTCTGTATAATCCATTTTTTTAGTGTTAGCATCAATTATAATGCAAAGGAACACAAAAAAGAAATAGGGCGTTGCTCACAAAAACAGGCAATTGTTAATAAATATTTCGTATCTTTGCCGGGACATTTTGTAAGTAGCTATGATTATGCTATTTACAAGTTATTATTAACAATTTAATTTTTTATTTACATGAAAAAAATTTGAAGTCATCAGCACCTGTATCGGTAATGCCGTACGAAAACACGATTTGAACCCCAGCAACTTGAACGAACAAGGTGTGATAGGCCGAAGTACCGCCACCAAAATTCGCGACGGAAAGATTGTGACTCCAAATTCTTACTTTAAAATGATGAAATGGCTGGAAAGGGAGAGACCGGAGATTTACAAAGAAGCCATGGAGCACATCCTGAAAGGACTGAGCAAGCTCAAAATGGAAGAGTAACCTCCCGGCTTCCACGAGGTGGGAATTTCCCTCTGTAAACGGGGGGAAACGGGAAACCGCCATAGAGCGCCTCTGTATGGAGACTGCCTCTATGGCGGTTTTTACACCTGGGATAGCTATTTTATTATCTTTGCAACAGTTGGATATAAGAAAGGTAAACCCTCAAATTAGGGCTTACGTAAATCATCTGCCTATTCCTCTGCTGACATATTGCCGCCCCAATCGCCTTCGTAACAAGCAAAAGGATCTTCTGTTTCCATATTCTGTTCCTTTGTATACGTATTTCTGATGGAATTTGTCAGTTTTGCAATCAAATCCGGTTTTTCATCTACACTCAGTGAAGACAATACACTCATATACAGGTCTGTTGCCGGAATTAAATTAGCGCATATTCAATTCAGCCAACAGGTTATTTTAATATTTTAATACCGGAATGTTTGGAAGTTCTCCCCCTTATCGGTAACTTTGTCGCATCACCTTTTCCGTAAAGTCCGGCATCCAATTTTACCGCTTCCGGTAAAGCGGAAAGGCTAATGAAATATAAAAGCTATGGGAAATTGGAGTGAACAACAGGAAGTGAGGAAAGAGGTTAAAGAGAAAGATAAGGTAAGGCGTGAAAAACTTGCCAGTCTTTTCTTTGATCTTTGTAAAGTCACTTATACTGTGCTGGTCGTAGGATTGCTGGTTACATTATTCCAGAATGAATTATATACAAACTATTTGATGATTGCATTTGTTGTTGTAGGAGTACTAGTGGCTTTTGAATTTGCAAAGATTGGAAATAATATTTTAAAGAAATAATAATTATGGTTGCATTGATAGGACTAATAATAATAGCGATACCGGTAACGGCTTTTTGGATTTACACCGAAACACCGTCGGGGAAGAAGTGGATAAAGAATCTGTAATCTATGACACAGTTAGGTGGTGTGACTTTTACAATTGTTGCTAAAAGTGGCAGGAGCATTCCTTATATGGCTTTATGCCAAGTCGGGCAAGAAATGGCTGGAAAATCCATATTTACCAAGTATCTCCGGAGATCTTAATCGGATAATCTTTTTATCATTTCAGATGGATTTTGAAGTAAATGCCACCGGAGAAGTATTTCCCGTTGTTCAGTTCGGCAATCAGGTTGATGTGGTCTTTCCAAAGCTGGTAGTGTGCCCCGATGTTCACGGTGCGGGCGTCATATTCGGCCATCAGGTTAAGATTATTAACAGCTTTAATCAAAGGCTGGTCACCGAGTAGCTGAAAACGGAAGTTTGTGCCGAATGAAGGACGTTTATAATGCTCCATACCTTTGGCATTACCATATACAAATGCGGCATGAACACCCCATTCACCTATGTTCTGAAAATTCAGATGTTTGGTTACAGCCAGATAATAGCGTGTAGCATAATTATTGGAACCGCTTGTATTACCGGACACCAGTTCCCCACCGCCATGATCGGCATGAGAGGTGGGATCGTCCAGACCAAGGACGATTTGCGGTGTCCACTCCTTCCACCACCCTTCTTTCCAAAGGCGCAGACGCGCACTGAAAATCCGGTCCTGATTCGTGAATTTCCCCCAAGACTGTTCCGGGAAATAAGTAGAGCCGTGATCCGCATGTATCAATGTACAGATATACGACGCCTCCAGCCAGGGAAACATCGTTATATTTATGTAATAATTGAAGGTGTACCCCACCTCACGGCTACGAAAATGGGTGGATAACGGATGAGTATTCAAATAGTTTCCACCAAACAGGAACGTTTTATCACGCTGCATATCAGCCGTGGGAGCATGAAGCAGTCCGGTAGTTCCCAGCAATGCCTGGGCATCAGCCCATAAGGAAACACTACACCAAAAAACGAGCAATAAGATTCTTTTCATCAAGCTACTCCTTACATATATTCCACATGAACAACAGATTGCCGATAATATAACGTCTCCACATCCGGCGGGGTTCTTTCAACAACCGGTAGCACCATTCCAGAGAATGTCTCTGCCACCAGGCGGAAGCACGCTTTACCGTTCCGGCATAGAAATCAAAAACAGCGCCTATCGTTCCGCAATGGCAATGGATGTTTAACTCATGCCAATGCGTGTACGCCCATTTCTCTTGCTTGGGAGCAGTCATCCCTATCCAGAGCAAATCAGGATTTGCCTTGTTGATAGCTTCGACTATCGCCCGATTCTCCTCTTCCGAGAACTCCGGCTTATAGGGTGGCGAATAGGTTTCCACTTCGATGTTGGGATAATCCACTTTCACACGCTGTTTTATCAATGCCAATACTTTTTCACTGCTGCCCATGAAAAAACATTTTCCTCCGGTAGTATTCAGCTTGTTCATCTCGAACTCGAACAGGTTCCAGCCGGCAATACGCTCTGTAGGTTTGGATCTTGCATTCAGCCAACGACACGCCTTGACAATACTTGCTCCGTCAGGAATTAACACATCTCCCTGCTGCAAAGCTTCGGCAAAGAGTTTGTCTTTCTGGGCGGTGTTGTAGGAATGGGCGTTGATGGTGTTGATCAGGAGTTTGCCGGAAGGCAAAGTGGTCAGCCCTTGATGGCTTTCCAACAAGGGTAAATTTTTTAACTTCAATAACATGAATATTGTAGTTCTACCTTTAAAAATTAGTTTTCTTTTTCCTTTTGAGGAAGATTTTGAGATAATATATCCAGCATCCTGTGCTCAAATCGTTGTAGAGTAAATTCACGACAGAATTTATCATAACCGGCATTTCCCATTTTAACTCTTAATTCCTCATCATCCAACAACTTCGCAATACAATCAGCCAACGAATACGGATTCTGTTTTTCACAAATCAAGCCATTTTCTCCATCTTTTACAATATCGGGGATGCCGCCTTCATTGGTGGAAATGACTGGCAATTTATATTCCATGGCTTCTAAAATGACCAAAGGGAAACACTCATTCATTGTTGGAAGAATGAATATATCTGCTTGTTGAAAAAAAGTATTTTTTTCTTCTCCTACTTTTCGACCGACATAAGCAACCCTATCATTCAAATCCCGTTTATCCACTTCTTCTGAAAACTGTACAGCATTAATCTCGGCTGTTTCTCCACCTACATACTGACAATTAAAAAGATACCCTTTTTCTTTCAATATTCTTAACGCATCAAGTAATACAAACACTCCTTTATTTATCAATAGATTAGAAAGAAAAAGTAGATAAGGGACTTCGTTTTTCCGTCTTGCTTCAAATTCTCCTTTACGTAAGTTTGGTATACCATTCGGACAAATATACACATCTTCTCTTTTTACATACTTGGCTATATCTTTATAAAGATTCTCTGCCAACAGAATTACTTTCAAATTGCTGAAAAAACGTTTATAAAAGAAGTTATAAACCCATTTACTCTGATAAGCCGAAACGCCTTTATTGTGATAATGAGCTATAACTTTGCACCCCATACTTTTCAGCATCTGCACTACAATAAAGTCTTTAAAAAAGGCTTTTCCTCCGGCATTCGGAGTGATATAAACCAATTCGGGACGGATTTCTTTTACAACGTGAGAAATATGCTTTAGAAGAAAGAAATACTTCAACAGCTTTTTTAAACTTATATGCCCAATATCAGACAAACTTCCTGCTGTAGCTAAATTTATACAAAAACAATCGAAAGAAGAATTTATCAACTCACTTTCTTGAATGTATTTCCCCATCATGGCTGCACCGTGTATAGGAGGCGGAAGATGAAGAATAAAAAGAACTCTAAATTTCATCTAAAAAATTATATTTCTAAAATCATCAAATCATCTAGCCCGCCAAAGCACCCATAATATCATCTTCAACCTATACCAAAATTTAACAATAATAGGAACACTAAATCCCGTATCTGAGACATTATATCTATGAATACGATGAGCACATAACACATCTTGTTGTATATATAATTGTCCCATTTTTTTTGCTAATAATCCAATAAACATATCATGCTGTGGAACAGTAGGAATAGGTAAGATACGTTCTAACAAAGGACGTCTAAAAGCCATACTAAAACCATATAATCCAAAATTTCTACACATATAAATAAAAGAATGATTGTCATTGGGATGAGCACCTATTATACAATCATTTTCGTCAATGAAAACAAAAGAGCAAGCACTACAATCAAAACTCTCTAAAGTATTTAACTGCATATCTATACGATTAGGATACCAAATATCATCTTGATCCGAAAGAAAAATATATTCTCCTGTAGCATACATTAAAGCATTCTCAAAATTTTCAGTAGCAGCAAAGATACTTTTATAAAACTTATGTTGTTTTCCTTTATGATGAATTATTATAATTCGATCATCTTTTATTTGACTTATTTCTTTTAATGAATTATCTGTTGAACCATCATCTGAAATAATCAACTCCAAATCCACATTTGAATGATATTTAAACTCTTGATTTAATATGGAATCGATCTGTCTTTTTATCCAATCCCCTCCATTATAGCTTGCTAAACAAACTGAAACTTTCATTACAAATTATATTCTTCTCACATCAATAACTTCTCCTGTCAACTCTGAAACTAAGGTATTAATAGAAGCTATTGCAACTGACTTTGGATCCAACAAAGTATTTTTAGGCTCTATACCAAAATTTTTCACCCTCATTGGAGTATGTGTACGCTCCGGATTAATGCAATTTACACGAATTCCAAATCCCATCCATTCCTCACTTAAAGCTTGTACTAAATTAACAATTGCTGCTTTGGTAGATGAATAAATACTATACATCATACGCCCCTTAGTATAACTACTGCTTGTATAAAAAAGTAAAGCCCCACTAGTTTCTTTCAAATACTCAAAAGCTTCTTTTGCTACGTTGATAACTCCCAAATAATTAACGGCAATACTTTTCTGAATCACTTCATACTTCATTCCATTGAGTGGTTCTTTAACCAATAATCCAGCAGTACATACAACATAATCAATACGGCCATTTCTTTCTTTTATTTCCTTCAAAACAGAACATATTTGATTTACATCTGTCACATCCAAATTATTTTGTGACCGACTAAACGAATAGACAACCGCTCCTAAATTACGTCCTAATTTTACCACCTCTTCGCCTATGCCATAACTACCTCCAAACACAACCATAACTTTATTAGGTAATATCCTATTTACCTCAGAATCAAGTTTGTGATTATCATTCTGTATAGTTTTTAATTGAAACAATTTATCCAATAAAAATAAATCTTCAACATAAGTAACCTTCATATTAAACACCTCACCTTGCACTACATAAATAGGTTCATTAGGCAAATATTTACACACAACCCCACAATCATCTGTCGTATGAAATTCAGGATCTTGCAAAGCCAAATCATACGCTTTTTTTATGACACCACGTTTAAAACATTGGGGGGTTTGACCACAACGTAATTCATTACGCGGTGGAATTTTATGTATACAATTATGATTATTAAGCTGAATAATGGTATCTGTTGCATTTATCGCTACATCTACAGCATTATATGTTTTCAGAGCTTCAATACAATCATTAATAATACGGTCATTGACCAAAGGACGGACAGCATCATGAAACAATAAATTTATATCATCTGAATCATACGCATCAATTGCTGATAAACTCGAATCATAACGTTCCTTTCCTCCATGTAAAATCTTTTTTACTTTTATATATTGATTCTCAACTACAATCTTTTCAACTTCACTTATAAATTCCTCTTTAACAACAATAGCTATTTCATCAATATTCAAATTCCGTTCAAAAACCTCAATTGTATGTTCTATTATTTTTTTGCCAGCAACTTTTTGAAATTGTTTAGGTAAATCTTTCCCTAATCTAGAGCCTTTGCCTCCTGCCAAAATTACAGCTATAGTTTTCATTTCCAATAACATTTAGATATATGATGTGAAAATTGTTTATCTTTTGATGGAATATCCATATAAGATTTCCCATAGAGTTGTGATAAATAAGTGTCATATCCTACTGGAGCACTATAAAATTTTCCTTCAAACTCTACTTTTATTTTATCTGAATATATTGCCTTATTATTTGCTTCCTTTATCCCATAATGGGAAATAGCAGTAATACCAACAATATGGGCAGAATTAAAATCAAATGTTGAAGCCAATAAATTCCATTTTAACAATATTTTCTGTAACGAATTAATTCCAGCAATTTCTGTAGCTCGAAATAATAATATACTTATATTTTTCATCATTGTAGACAATAAGGTTTTTCCCTTACCCAATTTATATGTAGCACTTTGCAAGATTTTTCCTTTTAAAGAAATTGCAGAATAGAATCGTTTTATTTCCTTTGGACAATCAGGTAGTCCATCTATAGGAAAAACATCTACATTTACGCACAACCCTTTTGCATACTTTTTTCTAAGATTTTTTTCATACTTCCATGTTCTAATATCCCCAACTGTTGCAAAAGCAAACGGATAATGATTGTCTCTTCTATGGCACATGACTTTTAAATATTCATGTTCAGGGAATTCTATTAAAAAACGTTCATAATCAGGACGAGGCATCATTATATCAATATCATCATCCCAAGGAATAAAACCTTTATGACGCACGGCCCCCAACAAAGTTCCACCACATAAAAAATACGTCAATCCTACGTTTTCACAAAAATTTGAAACAAAATCCAATATATGTAATTCTATTTCTCTCAGTTCTTTAAGTTCTATCTCTTTCATACTTCACAATAAATAAGAACTAAATAAAATATATTTCTATTATTTTAATCCTTTAATAACTGCCTCATACACTCGTTGCGCACATTGTTTTGCACTAAAGTTAGCTTCTATTTTCTTTGATTCCTCTCCCATTGCTTTTAAATCATGTTTATGAAAAGAAGCCAAGGTATCAATAATTGTATGCATATTAAATGTATCAAAAACCATTCCGTTTAAATCTTTCTTTACTAATTCAGGATAACATCCATTATATATAGATGTAGCAACAGGCAATCCACAAGCCATAGCTTCAGGAACGACCAGACTCCAATTATCCTCAATTGTTGGCATTATAAAAACATCTGCAATAGAATAATATTTGTAAACTTGTGCATAATTTACTTTTCCTAATAAATGAATACTAGATATATTTCCATATTGCAATCTTAAGCTATCATAAAGATAACCATCACCCAATAACATAAGGTTATCATCAGGATATGATTTCACATGCTCAACCCATGCCTGAAGAAGGTACTTAACTCCTTTTCTCTCAACCATTTGTCCCGAAAATAAAAAAAGCAAGCCTTGCGTTTGTTGATACTCTTTTTTTAATTTCTTTTTATCCTTATCCGTCATTTGAGCAATAGCAGAAACCAATCCCTCACTATCTGCATTCATTCCTCCAATATGTATCTTTTCATCATTTACTCCAATAGACTTTAGATACTTTACAGTTTCTGAACCATTTACTAAATATCCAGTTACAAAATAATCTGTCAATTTTCGGTGTAACACTTTGATCCACCCTGCATTTCTTTCCGTATGCATAGTGCGTTCATAGCCTATATATAATGGTTTTCTTGTAAAAAAAGTATAAAGGACCAATAAAGGAGTCCATTGAAAAAAACCTTCAGATATTATAATATCTGCTTTTTGCTTTCTTATTAAAGAAAAAAGTCCTTTCGCTATAGGTATTTTTTTACCACCTTGTTCAGGCGCAAATTCATTGATCTTTTTCGTGAATGTATCATAAACAAGTTCTCCTTCATAAGGTATGGCATTATTTCCCATCACATCCTGAATTTTAAAAAGTAAATGTTCAAACCCAGGCCTATGATATCGGTTTACAGAGTATAAAACATAAAAATTGCCTTGAAACAATTCGTTTAAATATTTATAAAAAGGTAAACGATAATCCAAAAATACAGGATTAGCATACAAAATTTTAGGAGTATTGCTTGTATTCATAAAATATAGTTTTTTTGAGAAAATATCCATTATAATTTCGAAATAATTACTCTTTGCTGTTTTTTCTTTCGGCATTCGTGCATATACCTATTAAAATACATAATAAGGATCAAGATGAGCATAATTCCTATTCCCTTTTGAAAATAAAAACCTCTATATACATTTGAAGCAAAACCTATAGCATATAGATGCACTACAAATAGTAAAAACAGGAAATTACCTATAAATATTTTTTTTGATCTTAAGATCTTTAAGCAACTTATAAACAACAAAAGACAAATAAACAATCCTCCTATTAGACCAAAGTCCGAAACAAAATCTCCAATATATGTATAAAAAACCTCCACTCTCCTTCCATTTTTATTCAAATAATATTCATCACGCTCTTTGAACGTTGTATACGTTTTCAAACCTATAAGGCTTTTGAAAAAACATAAATTCACATCTCCTTTTGTATTGTGTTCTCCATAATACATTTCATTATTAAATTTGATAGGGCCTTCTGAAGAGTATAATAAAAGAGAGCCCACCATCGTCTTGTCTTGATTGCTTACATTATACCTAGAAAGTGTTATTATTGAAAAAAACACTAAAAACAATATAGAAAATATAGCGCCTACTTTTCTTATATACTTTATTTGCTTTTTCGAAAATAAGTTAACCATCATGAAAAAACAACATATATATAGAATTCCCATGATAATTATTATACCTCGCGTCCCACTATTTATTCCACTTAACAAATAATTAATCAGAACAACCCCTAACCCTATTGTTAATATTTTCCTTTCTTTAGAGAAATAATAAAAAAAAAGAAAAGTTGAGGGTAGTCTAAAATAGATACTCCACTGATTTAATCTAGCCCCTATATTTGAATATATTGACAATTCTTCACTACGCATTGATTTATACAAATCTGCAAAATCTGTAGTTTGAGTATTTGAAAATAATAATACAATGTTCTCAAAAAAAGGTTCTATGGACAGAATTATAATAAAATAAGAAAGAAGAATAAGAAAGTTGTCATTCCCAACCGTAGTAATTTTTTTTATTCTTCCATACTTAATAAAAGGATACAAACATAATAAAATACAACTATAAAGATATAAAAAAGGAGCAATCCGTATATGACCAAGCTCAAACCCCAATTCCACTAAAATAAAATAATAGAAAAATGAACCTATATGAGATATTGTGAACAGAGTCCATACTAAGGTACCAATATTCCATACTTTATATCGTAATAGGAATAAAAAAGTTGTAACATAAAGAGTTATATTCAACATTAAAATAAAAAGATCTTCATTCATAATATTATACCATTGCAAATATTACATAGATTATAGTACCATGAATACACTCAAATTGGAGCATTCTTCGTTAAAGGATACTTTGGTGTATAAGTACTTAGTGATTATATTTGTCATTACTATTTTAATCAAAATGAAAGAACTAGTATATTTTATTTCTTTTTTATAGCATCTATTTTTATTGATACGAATTCAAAATTTTCTAAATAAAAAATCAAGAGAAAACCCACAAATGTATAAAACAATACGATACCAACATTATCCTCAACACAAGTTACAAACCAACATACTAATACATAAGGAAGTGATTGAAATAATGCCAACAATAATTTCCTGGCAACAACATACAAACTAACTATTTGCTTCCGCAAAAAATAAGATGCTGACAGCAATACCGCCACTTCAGCCAAAACCCAAACAATAGCAGAACCTTTTGCTGCCCATGTAGGTACCAATAGTATATTGGCTACCATCCCAACACAAGCTCCTATAATAGAATTTATTAAAATGGAACGATCTTTTTTTAAAGGCATCAATAACTGAACTATTAATATTTGCTCCATACCGATAATTAACACCAATGGCATCACCATACGCATAGGCGTGATCGCTCCCTCATACCCATTACCTGATATCAGATAAATAATTTCGGGAGCAAAATAAATGGAAAATACAATCAAAGGAATAGAGATCATAAACAACAAATCAAATGATTTGTTAATCAGACGTTTCACTTCATCCATTCGGTTTTCTGCCACCAACGCACTCATCCGAGGCAACATTACTCCTGTAAACGCTGTAAAAAAAGCTAAAATAATGCCATGTAATTTAGTTGCTGTTGTATAATATCCTACTTCGGTTACATTGGTGACAAATCCTAAAAAAGTCACATTGAATGAGGTATACATAGAAGTAAGCATTGCATATATCCCTAAAATAAAAAAAGAACGCTTATATTCATCCAATACATTTTTATCCCAGATAAAACGAATGAACTTACGGCTATAAAATATATTAAAGAAGGCATTAAAAACAACAAGCAACACAGACAAAATATAATATATAGAATAATCTGCCGGATGATGTATGAAAAGAAATACACACGCTACATATATAACCTTTACCAGTAATGAACGATAGGTGATGTATTTGAATTCCTCAATTCCTCTGTAAAACCATTCTATCAGAAATAAGTTAGCAATAAGCTTACATGCGCCTATCATTATTAATGATGCATATTCATTTAATTGAGGAACAAAAATAGAAACCGTCAATAAGCATAGCAACATCAGCAATGTCATACTGGCCATCAAAATCCATAAAGCACTAAAAACTTTCGACAATCTTAGTACATCCCCCTTAGCCTTGGCTATTTCACGAATCCCCACCACATTGATTCCCATACTGGAGAACAAAATAAAATAATTAATAATAGAATCAATAAAATTACAAATCCCAATATTAGTTACCCCTAACACCCGCGAAACGTATGGATATGTCAACATTGGAAATAAAAAGCTAGACACTGTCAACAAACTACTATATGCAAAATTTTTTTTAATGCCCATTACTCCCTAAGACAAGTCTTACATTTAACGTATTAAAAATTTAGTTCATAAAAAATAGGAAAGAAAACATTTAAGTCTTAACCTATTTTTTAACTCAAAACAAGAAGGACTAATTCATATTCTTAGAGCCTGTTTAAATTTTCCTCAATAATAATCTTATAGTGGCAGTTTAACCATTTTCTCTGCCAAATCGAATGTCAGCTCATAGTTTCGGCAGAGTCTTTTATTGTAATCATATTCTTTAGTTTTTATGTGAAACAAAAGAACAAATTATATTTCACTAATCCTAGTGATTCAACCTGCTTTTAATAACACTGCTCTCCCCCCTCATATCATCTACAATGCCATTTCAATGCCCCAGCCACCGATCATAATCAGCCAACCGGTTGATCAGCTGCTGCTTACTCTTTTTCGGCTTTTCCTCTTTCCTCCACGGATCAATCGCCTCATGCGCCAAATGATAATAGATACTGCTATCCGTACAACCATAAAGTGTAACCACAGCAAGCGCACGCGACTGCTCCGCCTTGACTAGAGGAAGCATCGTCTGCATAACGCCAACCAGCTTTGCCGCCTCTTCTTCCATACCCAATATAGTATAAGCCGGCAGCAAAATGGCATAAAGCTTGCAACGCATCACATCCGTATCCATCCGGAGATTGCCATATTCCTTCAACGCCTTGGCAGCCAAAGAACGATCTTCCTCACTCACCCCCTCCGCACTGTGATAACGCTGAAGAGCACTGTGCAAACCATTCAACATACAGTCATTGTCCAGGCGGGTATATACATGCTTGTCCTCATCATTCAAGGCAATTACCTCGTACTCACCCGGCATCACACGCAGCAGCGGAACCCACATCCAGTTCTCCACACATACCATCACATCCTTTCGCCCGACTCCCGGCTGAATGACAACAGTCGCCTCCACCCCCTTAAACCGTCCCTCGGTAATGCGTATCCGGTCGCCCTTGCGCAAACCATCCGGCTGGGGTATATAAACAGGAAGTGTATTGGAATAAGAACGGGCCACCCACTGCAAATTCTCCATTGCGGCATCGGAAAGGTAGGGGAAATACTCCCGCTTCCGTTCCCTCACCCGAGGCAGGAAACTGAGCACAGGAAAACGTTGCATCAGTTGGAAAACATCACGCTCGGAGGCACGGACAAACACATAGTTGAAGAGTAAAGGACGCTGGGTATTGACGAATTTGCCGTCTATACGCTTCACTTCCTGATAGGAAGGAGCAAAAAAGCCGAATGAGGGCTCGCCTGCCTGTATGCGCCGGTCCTGCTCCCGTTGCAAACCGCGCACTCCTCCCCGATGGCAATCGGGAAGCGACAACACATACCAACGCACGGCATTGTTATTCCGCAAAGCTTCCAACGCTTCGGGAGATGCCACAGAACGCTTCGGTTTATCGAACTGATGGAATAGCTTTTTCATGAGGTTTATCGTCAGAAATTCACGCTGACCGATACTAGAAGACCATATCAGTACAGTATCTATAACTGACTGATAAATAGCTTTTTACACAGATTTCATTTGGTATTTCTGAAATCTTTTATTTGTTGTCTCTTTCGTCCGAAGACGTCTTTTTGTATGCTTTTTATAAACATAACGTTGTGCCCTCAAAAAGATCTTCATTCCCTATAGAAAAGGGATTTAGGAACTTTTTGAGGGCACAAAGATACACTATAATTGTGTATTACACAATAAAAGCACTTAAAAAATAGGAAAACTTACTTTTGATAAGAAAATAAGAGATGGGTATATTTCGTAATCACAATAAAAGATTCAAGTTTTACAAATATTTATTCAATAGGACTGTAATAACCTTATCCAATTCTATAAGGTCATTCTTTATAGTAGTAAATACTATCTGCTCGTCTACATTACTATATTCATGCGAAATAAGATTGCGCATATCATAAATAGCCAACCAAGGAATTTCCTTATATTCAGAAAGCGGTGATGGTTGTAAAGACAACAACTTTCCTACCTGTTCACCTATTACTTGAAGGCGCATAACACATGCATTGAACACCATCACTTTATCCATGGAGGCTAAAAAATCATCAGCACAATTTATTTCTTTACTCCATTGCTGTATATAGTAAATGGATTCTTTTTCTGGGTTAACCTGTCGCAAATGGTTAGTCGTCCTCCTTTATACATAAATGGCTTCTTTTTCAATATTCTGTTTCAAAAATGGAGACAGTGAGGAACGGAAACGCACCAAATCAATTTCACAATGAAACATTTCCGTCAAAACAGTCTTCAAAGTGTACATAGTGGATAAAGTAGGATTATCAATATCTACAACAATATCCAAATCACTATCTTCTCTGTTCTCTTGACGTGCAACCGAACCGAAGATACCAATTGATTTAATTCCAAACTCATGCCCAAAACATTGTTTGAAACTAACTAACTTTGCCTTACATTCATTTAAGCATAACATACTTTTCACCAACTTTAGGTACTGGAACAAAGATAAACTTTTTATTTGAACGATACAAGTTCTTACCTCGGTTTCTTCATTTCACACTCCATCGGAGTTCTCTCCCTGCATCAGAACGTCATCATCACCATAAACCGCACACCCCATTTATACGAAGACTATCATTACTGCACGCAAAAGCATTTTCTTGCCTAATATTACGACAAGTCTTTTCTTAAAGTCTTTAATAATAGAATATCTTTTTTTATTTCGGATATTTCGTCATACTCTTCAAAAGCCAAAACGGGTTTAAGAATGTTTTGCTCAAAATCGACAGCCGTATCCTCGCATAATTTTGACCCCATAGACACCAAAGAATTATACAAGCAATGTCCTCGGACATACAGATAGGCATTCTCTTTTTTCATTCCTAGAGTGGCATAATAAGCAGATTCCTTATTGAAATCAAACCCACAATTGTCTATTATGTCTTTTGTTTTTTCTAAAAGTTGAAAAGACAAACGCTCTAAAAATTGCTTGCCATTGCTTTGCTCATCCTCTTTTCTATATTGCAGTGATATGCATTGTCTGAATCTGTCCCGATTGAAAGATGTAAGTCCATTTCTTTCTTGATAGAGCATTAATAAAAAAGGTTCATACACGATAGCAGAATATTGTTCCAAAAATAAGGTGAAGTCAAATCCGTTTTGTTTATGATCAGTAAAAGAACGCTGTAGCTTGGCGGCAAAAGCACAATGATTCTCCCATGAATAGGTATAGGTCTGCAAAATTCCATCGACAGCCGATATATCCTCTCCAGCCAGACGGCGCAAGTCACTGTCAATACAAATAAAAAACTTCTGAGAAAGAAATCCTTTATATTTTAAACATTGAGCACACCCTGTCGTACGGTTTCCCTTCTCATTCATCGTAGCAGGCTTGAATTTATAACGTCCGGGACGATATTTAAGCAAAAGTTGTTCCCAAAACCATATATCGTCTTTATCCTCTACATGAACAACCGAATCCACCTTGTATAATAAGGTAGATGCCGCCAATCGTTTGGCCACATCCTTAAAAAACACATGCTTGTCCACCGCCATCACCGGTCCTCCAAATCTTCTATGAAGATAATTTTATCCTCCCAGCCATTGACGAAAATATTGGGAGAATGAGTGGTCAAAATCAACTGGCATTGAGGGTTCAACTGACGTAATTTTTCTATCAGTTTGTCCTGCCAGCCAATATGCAGGGAGATTTCCGGTTCATCCATCAGTAGAACATTAGGCTTCTCTTCTTGCAGAAAAACCGTAGTCAGAATTAATAAGATTTGTTTTTCACCGGAAGACAATTGTTCCAATTGTATTTTATCCTCCGTTATGACTTGCATTCCTTCTAATCTTTTAATCAAGAACACAAGACTATTACTTTGGGGATCAATGGAAATTTCCTTGTTCGTCTCTCCTAAAAAAGAATTCACGACTTGAAAGTATGTTTCAATCCGTTTCCTTATCTTATCTGCCTCCTGCGGAAAATTCAGCATTTTCATACGATAATCAAAGAAAGAAGTGCCCTCTCCGTTCTGGTTGATAATGTTTTTCAAATCTTGAAGCAAGATACTTTCGGTCTTTTTTTTCGCGTTGGCGGGAATGTCGAAAGAACGGATATAGGTAACCGGACTGGATATTGCATTTCCGCTCAACGATTCGGCTATTTCCTTTTTAGTCTTTTGACCGGTATAATAATCGTGTATCAAATTCAGCAAGGTCGTTTTACCACTGCCATTGATGCCGACAAGGATATTCACATCATTGTTCAAGTCTGCCCAGTGAAGATTTATTCTTCCCCACATCCTGGTCACTTGAAACCGTTGAATATATTTATATGCAATTTCCATAAAAATGTTTTTTTATACACAAAGCTACTATTTTTTCAGCTAACAGGCAATTAATTGCTTAGGAAACATTCACCGATTCCCCGAAAAGAGCATCTCTCCCTGCATCAGAACGTCATCATCACCATAAACCGCACACCCCATTTGTTCGCATCGGGATGATCCAGATAATTCAGACGGCGGACATAGTCTATGTGCAATATCTTGAAAATATTGTGAATACCCACAGAGCATTCCATGTACGGGGTCTTCGAATCCATCACAAAACTGGTAGGACGTCCGTCACGGGTCGGGAACAGGAAGAGCTCGCTGTCACCCGGATGCTTCATCGGATTGTTCTTGTCAGTCAAGTGACCGTACAGCATCTTGAAGCCGATCGCCTCACGCCACTTCAGTTTCTTCAGCAAAGGAATACGGTTGAAAATCTTACCGTTCAAATCCCACGATACATCCAGCGAGGCGTAACGGTCGTTCAGGAACTCCATATTATTAATCAAGTTGAAAGTCTCGCGCTGCAGGATATAGGACAAGTTGGCCGCCGGCATAATCAGCAACGGGAACGGAACTTTGTTCCACTGCGCACCGCCTTTCACGAACATGTCAATCTTACCCCATGACGAGAACCAGAAACGCTTGTACAGCCCGATTTCTGTCAAGTTATAGTTATACTCTCCGCCCAGCACACCCTTGAAACCGGCCGTGTGCGACAGCGTAAATACCGGAGCGTCAAAAGAAACCGGAATACGGCGTTGCTTGGTATTGACAAATGTCTCACCCGGAGCGTAACGGAAGGCCAGGGAAGCTTCCATGGTCTGAATCTCAGGAATCAACGTTTTCTGGTCATCATTGGTTATATAGGCCAGACCGCCGGTAGGCTCGTCCTTACTATTCTTTACTTCCACCGTGGTCTTCAAGCCAAACTGTGTCTCGTTCTCGTACTTCAAGGCGATATTCCGCACGTAGGACATCTGATCCACCGTAGAAGTCTTGAAAGATACGAACACGTTGTCTTTATCTGTCTTCAGGAACTTATCCGTGGGAGACATCACATCATACTGATAGCTGAACGTGATAGAGTTCTTCGGGAACTCGCGCGGCAGGTATTCCTTCTTGTTGAAAGAGTATTCCACCTCACCCATATACTTGGAACGATGATCCTTGAACCCGTATGCATAATATCCCTTGAGGAACAGATGCGGATTCAAGTTGGCCGTGGTCTGCGCGCTCATACGCAGACGCAACCCGTCGATATAGTTATTGGAGATCATGGTGTTTACCGGACCGATATCTACCTTGCTGGGATGCTCCTTGGTGCCGGTCTCCACAAAGTTCTCGATAAACGCCTTCAATACAAAAATCACGTATTTGAATCCCGGCATCTGCTCCAGACGCTTCACCAGCATATCCATAGAGCTCTCGGTCTGCGTAAGCGGAACCGGCCGGTATTGATTCCAGAAATCGTCTCCGCGCATCATGGCGTCCGCCTCTTTGATCTCGGCCCCCTTACGCTTGAAAAGTTGCTGCGGAAGCTCATCGAAGGCATAATCAGAGTAACGGGTAGTCCTTCGTATCTGGAATCCTTGCATGATCTTCATCAAGGTCATCTCCACAATCATGTCATCGGTCTTCAACACCCACTCCCCATTGGGCAATTGCTCGAACTCCTGAATAATATCCATATTGTCTACAAAGTTCACCCCCGATTTCTTGGGCAGGTTCATCGTACATTTCTTCACCGTATAAGACGAGTCGGCCAATACGTAAAGATGCCCCGTGAAACCGAAGTCCTGCGAGTTATTGGGGACGAAGGTGAGATGGAAGCACTTGTCCTTGTCCACAAATGTGGTGTCCATAATGTAAAACTTATAAAAAGAGATGGCATCACTGGACGAAATAGGACTGATGAAAGGATACTGCAACAGACGGATATCATTGTCGTAAATATTCACATCCGTAAAGACATCCTTCAGCACCGTGCTCAGCATATCTCCCGTTGCAAACAGTTCGTTCACACCCGTAGAGCTCATTCCTTTGATAAGGGTCTTCTCACTCTTGGGATGTTTACGGTAAATTTTCTGCGAAGCGGTCTCGTCCACCGAAATAGGGAGGATGAATTTATTGGTTTCCTCACAAAGTTCGATCTGGTCTTTCAGGAAAGGCATCTTTTTATACATGCCTTTTTCCAGCATCTCGGGGGTCACATCATTCAGTGACATCGTGATCTTCTGATACTTATTGTACTGATAGTAATCGTTCTCGCTCAGCTTATTATTCTTTTTATGAGCGATCACCTTCTTCATCAGTTCCACTGCCGGATTATTCTTACGGGAGTACTTCTCTCGTTTGGGCTT
This sequence comes from Phocaeicola sartorii JCM 17136 = DSM 21941, assembly GCF_054653615.1. Taxonomy (NCBI): domain Bacteria; kingdom Pseudomonadati; phylum Bacteroidota; class Bacteroidia; order Bacteroidales; family Bacteroidaceae; genus Phocaeicola; species Phocaeicola sartorii. The sequence goes on along the minus strand of NZ_BAAIFW010000005.1, from coordinate 2,112,315 downwards.
CACCACCACTTCGTCCAGCATGATGTCGTCCGACCTCATCCTCACATTCAGGTTCTTGGTGACACCGGGGATTATATTCACCACTTTTGTTACATACCCCACCGCCGAAAAGGTAAGTTTGTTCCAACCTTTACGGGTTTCTACCTTATAATTTCCATCATTATCGGTAATGCTTCCTACGCCTTTCCCTTCATAAAAGACTGACAAATATGGTATGGGTTCATTCGTCAATGAGTCTGTTACAACGCCTTGTATATTTTGGGCTGACACCGAGACGCAGCATCCCAATAACAAAAATAGTAGAAACGACTTAATATATTTTGTCTTCATTCTTTTTACCGCTATTTTTATGAGCCAGCAAAGTTAAGCATTAACTTAAAAGAAAGTTGCTAATATAAGCTAATAATTACAGAAATCTTACATATAGACCAATAAATAGGTGAAATTTAACAACGAAAGAACCATTATGCAGGAAATAAAAAAGGGGTCTTTTCACAAAGCCCCCTTTTTAAGTTTTCAATAGGTATTAGTTTTTTTTTAAGGTAAAAAGATTGTTTTCAGGATAACGATGCAAATATCGAGCCTTTTTTTAAACCAGCCAAATAAAAAACTATGCCATACAACATGTTTTTAGATTTTTCTGTCTTTTTTGGCAGATTATTACTCAAAATGCTCTTTATCGGCCTCATTACATATACAAAGATAGCAAAAGTTTAGACTAAAACAGCTTTTTAATGAGTTTTTTCTTTTCCTAAGAAATGTTCATCCACTGTATCGCGATGTTTCAGCACCTTTGCATCGATGAAAAAAACAATCTCTTCGGCGATATTGGTTATATGGTCTCCGGCACGCTCCAGTTTACGGATAACGGCGCCAAGCTCCAGACAAGTCAGAAAGCCATCGGGATGTGTTTCCAGATATTTTGTAAGGACGGCAGGGGCAGCCGCATTGATTTCGTCCAGAAAATTGTCTTTACTGAATACGTTGAGGGCCAATTCCAGATTCTCTTCATTCAATGCGTTCTTGGTCATTTCGAGCATACTGAGCACTTGTCTCAGCATCTCTTCTATACGCAGATTGTGGAGCAGTTCACTATCCAGCACCGTTTCCTCGCTTCTTACCACAAAACGGGCTATGCCTTCGGCAAAATCCCCCAAACGCTCCAAATCACTGTTTATCTTGAACATGGCCAGCACAAAGCGCAGGTCAATGGCTACCGGATTGTATAGAGCGATGGTGTCCTCTACATCACTGTCTATTTTCAACTCGAACGCATTCACCCTTTTCTCACGGACAATGACCTGCTGTGCCTGGTCACGGTTAAAGGTCAGCACAGCCTCTCCTGCCCTGTCCAGCTGATTGTAAACCAATGTCCACATCTCGTTCACTTCCTTCTTCAGTGACACAAGTTCTGATTCTATAAATTTCACCATATTCTTAATTCTTGCTTTGTTTATTATTATTTCTTTCACCGCATATTGCGCAGATTCACACTGATTTTAAGCATGCTTTATCCGAAACGCCCCGTAATATAATTCTGGGTCGCTTCTTTGCCCGGATTCGTAAATATTTTCTTCGTATCATCATATTCCACCATATTGCCCATATAGAAAAATGCCGTCTTGTCACTGACACGCGCGGCCTGCTGCATGTTGTGAGTGACAATAACGATGGTATATTCTTTCTTCAGCTCATGAATCAACTCTTCTACCTTGGCTGTAGAGATAGGGTCCAGTGCCGAAGCCGGCTCATCCATGAGCAGGACTGAAGGAGATACGGCCATGGCACGGGCTATGCACAACCGTTGCTGCTGACCACCGGACAAGGCAAATGCCGATTCTTTCAACTTATTCTTCACCTCATCCCACAACGCGGCTCCTTTCAAGGTTTCCTCCACCCTGTGGCGGATAAACTCATTATCTTTCACCCCATTTACCCGAAGCCCATAGGCCACATTCTCGAAAATGCTTTTCGGGAACGGGTTGGGACGCTGAAAGACCATTCCTACGCTCTTGCGCAATTCATCCACCTGCACAGACTTGTCGTATATATTTCTCCCGTCAATCAAAATCTCCCCCTCCAGACGAGAGCCGGGAATGAGGTCGTTCATGCGGTTGAACAGACGAAGGAAGGTGGACTTGCCACAACCGGACGGACCTATAAAAGCCACCACCGATTTCTCTTCAATCGTCATGCTGATATCTTTCAGTGCCTGAAAATCACCATAGAAAAAATTTACATGCTTTGCATCTATCTTATTCATATTCTTAATTCGTTTTTACTTTGTTGGAAAAATACCGGCGGAGTGCATTTGCCGACAGGTTTATAATTAAAATAATAAGGATCAGCACCAACGCCGTACCGTATGCCAGAGGAAGCTGCGACTCCATATCCGTCCCGCTGGTAGAAATCACATAAAGGTGATAAGGCAATGCCATGCATTGGTCCAGCATGCCATGTGGCAGTTGCGGCAGGAAGTAAGCGGCACACGTAAACAAGATAGGTGCCGTTTCACCCGACACACGTCCTAAAGCCAGGATCAGTCCGGTAATAATATTGGGCATCCCCATAGGCAGAATCACATGCCAGATGGTTTGCAACTTGGTCGCGCCTAAAGCCAGACTCCCTTCACGGAAACTGTCGGGGATCGCCTTCAAGGCTTCTTCGGTGGTGCGTATCACCAAAGGTACACAAAGCAATCCCAACGTCAAAGAACCGGCCAGGATACTGTCGCCGAACCCCATGTATTTCACAAACAGTGCCATACCAAACAAGCCGAACACAATGGACGGAATACCGCTCAAGTTATTGGTCATCATCCGGATAAAGCGCACCAGCTTGCCTTTCGGCGCATACTCGTTCATATAAATGCCACTCATCACCCCCACCGGAAAAGCGAACAGCGCACTGCCCACCATCAGATAAAAAGTACCTACAATGGCCGGCCATATACCGCCACCCGTCATGCCGTCACTGGGCGCCGTGGTCAGAAACTCCCAACTGATTACTCCTGCACCTTTATATATAATAAAACCGAGAATGGCAAACAGAATGAGGACAATGCTATAACTCAGCAGTTTGAAAATGCCGAATGCCAGCCATTGCGAACGTCTTTTACGCGCCCCTTGCCCGGCAGGAAAAACATCTTGCTTCATATTTTAAATACATTATTTATTTGTTCTTGATGAAATATATTCTACACTAAAATTGATAAGCATCGTGATGAAAAACAACACGACTCCCAGCAGGAACAGGGCTTCATAGTGCGCGCCGCCCGCTGGTGCCTCTCCCAGTTCCGCTGCAATAGTCGCCGGAATGGTACGGAGCGGCTCCAGAATAGTGGTGGGTATCACAGCCGCATTTCCTGTAACCATCAGCACCGCCATCGTCTCGCCTATGGCACGTCCGATGCCCAGGACAACGCCCGAAGTGATTCCCGAAACAGAGAAAGGTATCACCACCTTATATATAGTCTGCCAACGGGTAGCGCCCAATGCCAGACTGGCTTCGCGCATGGCACGCGGACAATTCCGCATCGCATCCTCGCTGACGGTAATGATAGTAGGAAGCGCCATGATCGCCAAAACAATACTTCCGGCCAATCCGGTCTCGCCCACAGGCAGATTAAAAGCTTTTTGAATAAGCGGTACGATGACTATCAGCCCAAAGAAACCGTAGACCACGGACGGAATACCACTGAGCAATTCAATAACCGGTTTCAGAAAACTACGAGTCCGATGGTCGGCCACCTCGGACATATACACCGCCACCGACAAGCCGAAAGGCAGGGCGAACAGAATGGCAAAGAAACTCACCCAAAGCGTACCCGTAATCAAAGGAAGGAATCCGAACTGAGGGGCGGGAGTAGCCGTAGGGAACCATTCCTTTCCGGCAAAAACCTCGTCAAAAGAAATAGACTCGTCTTTCAGCAGGTGCCCCGGAAAATCCTTCTCTATAAACTTGGAGGGAACAAAGGCTATAATACCGGGATCACCGGCAACGATCTCGCCGATGCACCGGGGAGCCTTCTCGTACCCGGCTCCCAACTCTTCCTCCGAGAAATAGGAGGTGATATCCTCCAACCGGAAAACTTTAATTTCCGCGTCCGGCCCTCCCAGCTCTTTCCAGTTGGTAATCTCTTCGTCAAAAACATCTTTTATCTGTGCCGCACTCAGTTCCTGCACCGGATTGGCTTTATTCACCGCCAGCACATATCCCTCTTCTATGACTTTTTTATTAAAAAGTCCCAAAGCTTCCGCAAATAAGAATACGACAATCAGCAAAATAGTAAGGCTCGTCATAAAACCGCTGCAAGTCAATATCCCTTCTACAATCTTTTCCCAAACTCGTTTCATACCATTTTAGTCTTCTGTTTTAATAACTGATGCAAAAAAAGCCTCTTTATATTAAGGTGATATGAAAGAGACTTGAAGTATTTGCTACAATTATATTACAAACTTGTTACAAACAGCCCCCCGGACCTTGTTTCCATTCCACCGTAACAGAATCGTAACACACCAGTAAAACAAATGACACACGAAAACGTTTCTTTTGCATACGAATTAATATAAAAATTTATGAATCAATTAAACGCTCTATTTCTTTTTGTTTTACTGGCTTGTAGTCTGAACGCCAACGCACAACGCATAAAAGGCAGTGACACGGTGCTGCCTGTATCACAGGAAACAGCCGAGATCTTCATGAAAGATGACCCCAACCGGCGGGTAACCGTCACCGGGGGAGGAACCGGAGTGGGAATTTCCGCCCTGATGGACAACACCACAGACATTGCCATGGCTTCCCGCCCCATCAAGTTCAGCGAAAAAATGAAACTGAAAGCCGCCAAGCAGGAAGTGGAGGAAGTCATCATAGCGTATGACGCCCTGGCCGTCATTGTAAACCCGTCCAACCCCGTCAGCCAACTGACACGCCAGCAACTGGAAGCCATATTCCGCGGCAAGATAACCAACTGGAAACAACTGGGAGGACCCGATATGAAAATCATTGTCTATTCCCGCGAGACTTCTTCGGGAACTTACGAATTTTTCAAAGAAAGCGCCCTGAAGAACAAGAACTACATGAGCAGCAGCTTGTCCATGCCCGCCACCGGAGCCGTGATCCAGTCCGTAAGCCAGACTAAAGGCGCTATCGGCTATGTGGGACTGGCCTACTTATCACCCCGGGTGAAAGCCATCGCCGTCTCCTACGACGACGGCAAGCACTATGTACTGCCCAGCCTTGAAAACGGAAAGAAGAAACTTTACCCCGTAGTACGCCCCCTTTATTACTATTACAACGTAGCCAATAAGGAAAAAGTAACCCCCTTCATCGACTACATCCTGTCGCCCCAGGGGCAAAATATTATAAAAAACGGTGGATATATTCCTGTGAAATAAAGGATATCCCAAAAAGAATACGTACTTTTGCAGCAAAAGTGTAAAATAGATATCACAATGACTGAAATGAACGCTACAGAAGCTACAGAGAAGAAAAGTCTGAACTTCATTGAACAGGCAGTTGAAAACGACCTGAAAGAAGGTAAAAACGGAGGAAAAGTACAAACCCGCTTTCCGCCCGAGCCGAACGGCTACCTGCACATCGGTCATGCAAAAGCCATCTGTCTGGATTTCGGGATAGCTGCACGCTATGGTGGCGTATGTAACCTGCGTTTTGACGACACCAACCCGACCAAAGAAGATATGGAATACGTGGAAGCCATCAAGGAGGACATCCAATGGCTCGGATTCCAGTGGGGAAACGAATATTATGCATCCGACTACTTCCAGCAATTATGGGATTTCGCCGTCAATCTGATAAAGGAAGGAAAGGCCTATATAGACGAACAGAACTCCGAACAAATCGCGGCACAAAAAGGCACTCCCACCCAACCCGGAACCGAGAGCCCCTACCGCAACCGTCCCGTCGAAGAAAGCCTGGAACTGTTCAACAAGATGAACAGCGGTGAAATAGAAGAAGGCAAAATGGTGCTCCGTGCCAAAATAGACATGGCAAGCCCCAACATGCACTTCCGCGACCCTATTATTTACCGTGTGGTAAAGACTCCGCATCACCGTACAGGCGAAACCTGGAAAGCATACCCTATGTATGACTTCGCACACGGACAGAGCGACTACTTTGAAGGAGTGACCCACTCACTGTGTACCCTGGAGTTCGTACCCCACCGCCCGCTGTACGACCTGTTCGTGGACTGGGTGAAAGAAGGCAAAGACCTGGACGACAACCGCCCCCATCAGTACGAGTTCAACAAACTGAACCTGAACTACACCTTGATGAGCAAGCGTAACCTGCTGATTCTGGTAAAAGAACATCTGGTGAACGGATGGGACGACCCCCGTATGCCGACTCTCTGTGGTTTCCGCCGTCGCGGCTACTCACCTGAGTCCATCCGCAAGTTTGTAGACAAAATCGGTTATACCACTTACGACGCCCTGAATGACTTCGCCCTGCTGGAAAGCGCTGTCCGCGAAGACTTGAACAGCCGTGCCACCCGTGTATCGGCAGTCATCAATCCGGTGAAGCTGATCATTACCAACTATCCCGAAGGACAGGTGGAAGAAATGGAAGCCATCAACAACCCGGAAGATCCGTCGGCAGGCACACACACCATCGAATTCAGCCGCGAACTGTGGATAGAACGCGACGACTTCATGGAAGACGCCCCGAAGAAATACTTCCGTATGACTCCGGGACAGGAAGTGCGCCTGAAAAGCGGATACATCGTGAAATGCACCGGCTGCAAGAAAGACGACAACGGCAACGTGGTGGAAGTATATTGCGAATACGACCCCGACAGCAAAACAGGCATGCCGGGCAGCAACCGCAAAATCAAAGGTACCATCCACTGGGTAAGCTGCGCACACTGTCTGCCCGCCGAAGTACGTCTGTACGACCGCCTGTGGAAAGTGGAGAACCCGCGTGACGAGATGGCCGCCATCCGCGAAGCAAAGAACTGCGACGCACTGGAAGCCATGAAAGAAATGATCAACCCCGACTCGTTGAATATATTAACCAACTGCTATGTGGAGAAATATCTGGCCGATGCCAAACCGCTGGATTACTTGCAGTTCCAACGCATCGGTTATTTCAATGTAGACAAAGACTCCACACCGGAACATCTGGTGTTCAACCGCACCGTGTCTTTGAAAGACACCTGGAGCAAAATCAATAAATAATAAAAACAAGCTTATGAACTACGACATGTCTTCTTTTTTTGAAGACCCGGAATTTAAAGAAGCATTGGCAAGATACGAGGGTATGGTGGAAAACCATACCCCCGCTTATTTTGAAGCTGATGAATTAATCGATATCGCCGAATACTACACTTTAACAGGAAGGCATAAAGATGCAGACCAGGCCATAGAACTCACCCTCCGGTTACATCCCGAAAACACGGACGCCTTGATTTTCCGGATACGCTCCCTGATGCTGCAAGGGAGAAAGGAAGAAGCCCAAACGGTAGCGCAACTCATCAGCAACAGCACCGACCGTGAATGCAGGTTCCTGCAGGCCGAAATGCTGATATCGGAAAACCGCATAGAAGAAGCCGATGAGATATTCAAACAAGTGGCCATAGACGAAGACTACGACCTGGACACGCTGCTGGACATCCTTCTGGAGTACATCAGAGCCCATCAGGAAACATATACCGAACAGTGGATCGACTGCCTGCATGCCCATTTCGACATGCAAACCCTGCCGAAGACCAACCAACGCCTCCTCGATATACTGTGCGATTATTACAGCATGTCCAGAAGACCGGACTTGGCCATCCCCTACCTGCACATGGCCCTGGACAAACATCCCTATTCCATCCGATATTGGAACATGCTGGGAAGATGCCATCTGCGACAAGACCAGTACGAAGAGACGCACGAAGCGTTTGATTTCTCATTAGCCATCGATGATGAGAATGAAGAAACATTGACCTTGAAAGGAATGGCTTACCAACAGGCCATGCAGCTGGAGAAAGCCTGCGAGTGTTATATCCGTCTGGCCAATGTGAGCGAAAACAAGACGAGAGCCTATCTGGCACTGGCACAACTCTATATAGAAATGCGGGAGCATGCTTCGGCCATCAGCTATATAGAAAAGCTGATAAACCAGAAATCGGGGCTGAGCAAGTATGAACGGGCCGAATTACATTCCGACACCGCCCTCTGTCATGCCTATCTGGGCCATACCGAGGAAGGATACAAACAGATAGAACAAGCATTGAAAATGGAAGAAAATGATCCCGATATGCACATCGTTGCCGGACGTTTCTTTGTGATAGTAGCCCAAAAAAGCGAAGACAGCGAAGAAAAAGAAAAAAACCTTCGCAATGCGGAAGAACAATTCGCACACGCATTGGAATTGACTCCGAAGGAGGAGCAATCCGACGCGCTCTTCAGAATCGGCTCTGTATACTTCGATGAGCATAATTATGAATATGCCAACCAATACTTCGAACAAATAAACAAAGAGTTTCCGGAAGACGCCAATGACACTTATCTTCTTCTGGCATACGGCTATTACCAGCTGCAAAAATCCGTTCCGTTCATGCACTATCTGGCTAAAATCAACAAAGAAGTTCCGGATGTGTACGCCACCATGGGAACCGATGACAGCGAACTGACGACCGACGACTGCTTCAATGAGGCGTTGCGTGCCATCAAGGAAGATATCAGCAAAGGCAATATCAATTTAAACAAATATTTATAGTTATTCTATGGAATCAGTTGCATTTATCCAGTGGTGTCTGGACCACTTGAATTATTGGACAATTACGTTATTAATGGCCATCGAAAGCTCTTTTATCCCTTTCCCCTCGGAAGTGGTGGTGCCGCCCGCCGCTTATAAGGCAGCCGGCGGAAACAGTGACCTGAATGTATTTCTAGTAGTTATATTTGCGACCATCGGAGCCAATATCGGAGCCATCATCAATTATTATATAGCCTATTTCGTAGGCCGTCCGCTGGTTTATAAATTCGCAAACAGCCGTTTCGGGCACATGTGTCTGATTGATGAAGCCAAGGTTCAGAACGCAGAGCATTATTTCGACAAGCACGGAGCACTCTCCACTTTTATCGGACGTCTTATTCCCGCCGTCCGCCAGCTTATCTCCATCCCTGCCGGTCTGGCCAAGATGAAACTATCCACCTTCCTGCTGTACACAACGTTGGGAGCAGGCATCTGGAATACCATCCTGGCAGCCATCGGTTATTATCTGCAATCAGTGATACCCGAAGAGCAGTTATTGAGCACCGTCACCGAATACAGTCACGAGTTAGGATATTGCTTCATAGCTATCGGCGTTTTAGTGGTAGGATTCCTGATTTACAAAGGGAGAAAATAAAAGAGAATGAACTTTTTTCCATTTAAATTTGTTATCATTACAGTATCGAACTAAATAACAATAAAATTATGGCAAAAACAGCATTTAAAGGGACACCGGTAACATTGGCCGGAGAATTTGTGAAAGCAGGAACTCCAGCTCCGGAATTTACATTGGTAAAAGGGGACTTGGGCAATTATACATTAAAAGACGGAAAAGGCAAGTATTTGATTCTGAACATCTTCCCAAGCTTGGATACCGGTGTATGCGCCACTTCTGTACGTAAGTTCAATCAGTTGGCGGCAAACCAGCCCGGCACGGTGGTATTGGCTATCTCTAAAGACCTGCCATTCGCCCAAGGGCGCTTCTGCACTACAGAAGGTATCACGAACGTTATTCCTTTGTCTGATTATCGCTATACTTCCGATTTCGCTGAAAAATATGGTGTTCTGATGACCGATGGTCCTTTGGCCGGATTATTGGCACGCTCGGTAGTAGTGGTTGATCCGGAAGGAAAAGTGATTTATACCGAACTGGTTCCGGAAATAACCCAGGAACCGAATTATGAAGCTGCACTGAAAGCGGTAAAATAAAAAGTTCCCGAAGAAATAAAGAAAATGGCAGAAGGTTTTGGCAATCTGCCTGTGTAGATCTTAGCAGTTTCCGGCATAACTTCTTGCAGTTATGCCGGAAACTTTTATAGGTTATGCCTTGAAAGATCTATCATGTTGCATGGGAAAGATTTATAATCTTACACCCGGAAGATCTATAATCTTGCATCCTCATCCTTTAAGACAAGTACCATTGGTACATTCTGTGCACCCCTTCCTCTATATCAATCTTATGATGCCAGCCCAGCCGGTGCAATTTGCTTACATCCGTCAGCTTACGCATAGTACCGTCCGGTTTCGTAGCGTCAAAAGTCAGTTTACCTTGATAGCCCACTTCCTTGACAATCTTGTCCGCCAGTTGGGCAATGGTCACTTCTTTTCCCGTACCGATGTTGATGTGACAGTTGCGGATATCCTTGGAGCCGGCAGCGTATGTATCCTTAAAGTCCACATGCTCCATGATATAGACACTGGCATCCGCCATCTCCTCACTCCATAAAAACTCACGCAAGGGCTTGCCTGTCCCCCACAAAGTCACTTCCTGGCCGGTAATACCATATTTTTTCAGTATGGAAAGAATCTCCTCATCCGTATGCGAACCATCTATTCCCTCTACGGGACGAAGATTCATATCTTTACGCACCGCATCCCAGTCCCCTTCGTTCAGGCATTTCCCCAAATGAATCTTACGAATCATGGCTGGTAACACATGGCTGTTCTCCAAATGGAAATTATCATTGGGACCGTAAAGGTTCGTAGGCATCACGGCTATGTAATTGGTTCCATATTGCAGGTTAAAGCTTTCGCACATCTTCAATCCGGCAATCTTCGCAATAGCGTATGGTTCGTTGGTATATTCCAGGGGAGAAGTCAGCAGCACATCCTCCTTCATGGGTTGTCTGGCATCACGAGGATAAATGCAAGTGCTTCCCAAAAACAGGAGTTTCTTTACATTATGGCGGAAACTCTCTCCTATCACATTCTGCTGAATCTGCAGATTCTGATAAATAAAATCGGCACGGTAAAGACTGTTCGCCATGATGCCGCCCACATGCGCCGCCGCCAGAATGACATATTGGGGCTGCTCTTCATCAAAGAACTTCCTCACAGCCTGCCCGTCCAGCAAATCCAGTTCTTTGTGTGAACGGCCCACCAGGTTGGTATATCCTTTTTGCAGCAAATTATTCCATATAGCAGACCCCACCAGTCCGTGGTGACCTGCTACATATATCTTGGCTGTTTTTTCCATTACTCCGCTATTTGAGCCTTTAAATACAGTTTCTTCACGAACTTCATATCATGCTTCACCATGATTTTCACCAGTTCGGGGAAAGAAGTCTTACGGGGATTCCAACCCAGCAATGTTTTGGCTTTCGTAGGATCACCCAACAACTGCTCCACTTCGGCGGGACGGAAATACTTAGGATCAACGGCAACCAGTTCCCTGCCTGTCGCCACATCGACACCTCTTTCGTCCACCCCTTTGCCTTCCCAGCGCAATTCAATGCCCACTTCCTTGAAAGCCAAGGTACAGAACTCGCGCACCGTATGGTACTCGCCGGTCGCAATAACAAAATCCTCGGGAGTATCATGCTGAAGAATCATCCACATACACTCCACATAATCCTTGGCATAGCCCCAGTCGCGCAAGGAATCCAGATTTCCCAGATATAGCTTGTCCTGATATCCCTGGGCTATACGTGCGGCGGCCAGCGTAATCTTGCGTGTCACAAAGTTCTCACCGCGGCGCTCGCTCTCATGGTTGAACAGGATGCCGTTCACGGCGAACATACCGTAACTTTCACGATAGTTCTTGGTAATCCAGAAGCCATACTGCTTGGCCACCCCATACGGAGAACGGGGATAGAAGGGAGTCGTTTCCTTTTGAGGCACTTCCTGTACCAGTCCGAACAATTCGGAAGTCGATGCCTGATAAATCTTGGTCTTCTTTTCCAGCCCCAGGATACGGACCGCTTCCAACATACGCAGTGTACCTACCGCATCCGCTTCCGCAGTGTACTCGGGCACATCGAAACTCACTTTCACATGGCTCTGTGCAGCCAGATTATAGATTTCATCGGGCTGTACAGCCTGAATGATACGTATCAGCGAACTACTGTCGGTCATATCCCCCCAATGCAGATTCACCAGACGGGTCTTTTGCATATCACGAACCCACTCGTCCAGATAAAGATGTTCGATACGGCCGGTATTGAATGAAGAAGAACGGCGCAAAATACCGTGAACCTCATATCCCTTTTCAATCAAAAACTCTGCCAGGAATGAACCGTCCTGACCTGTAATACCTGAAATTAAAGCAACTTTTTTCATTTCATTTATTATAAATGGCCCTATGTAAGCCCTCTAAGTTATTTCATATCACATATCCGTCTCCCGCTATCCGCCTTCCGGTATGACAAAGGACGAAAAAAATCACTCCGCCGAGAATTCTTTGATACGCTGCTCCTCGCTCAACCGGCAGATCAGCAATGTGTCATTCTTCTCGGCAACGATATATCCGTCCAGTCCCTGCACCACCACTCTCTTTTCCTGCGTAGTGTGAATCACACAGTTACGGGTTTCATACAACTTTATATTCTCACCTATCTGCGTATTATTATGGGCATCCTTCGGCAAATTCTCGTGCAACGATCCCCAAGTCCCCAGATCACTCCATCCAAAGCTGGCAGGAAGGACAAAAATCTCATCCGCCTTTTCCATAATGGCATAATCCACCGAAATGTTCTCGCACAACGGAAAATTCTGGTTAATCAGCTCCTGCTCCTTGTCCGTATAATAATAAGGAAGCAAGCGCTCGAACACTTTCGAAATGGCAGGCTGGTATACGCGCAGAGCGTTCACCACCGTATTTACATTCCATACAAAGATACCGGCATTCCAGAAGAAATTATTTTTTTGAATATAGCGCCGGGCTGTTTCCAGATCAGGTTTCTCTTTAAAAGAATACACCCGGAATACTTCCTTATTGGCGGTAGAAGGCACACTCAGGTCAGCTTCAATGTAACCGTAACCCGTTTCAGGACGGGTGGGCTTCATGCCCAGTGTAAGGATTGCATCCGAATCGGCCGTAAATTTCATCGCCGAATTGATCACCCGCTGGAACTCCGCAATATTCATCACAATGTGGTCACTGGGAGTCACCACCATATTGGCTTTAGGATTACGCGCCTTTATTTTCCAGCTGACGTATGCTATGCAAGGAGCCGTGTTGCGACGGCAAGGCTCACGCAAGATATGATCATCAGCAATATCGGGCAACTGCTCCTTCACAGTGTCCGCATATTTCTCTGATGTCACCACCCAAATATTTTCCGGGGGGCAGATGCCCTGGAAACGGTCGGCCGTAAGCTGGATCAATGTACGGCCGCAACCCAGTACATCAATAAATTGCTTTGGATAATCAGGAGTGCTCATCGGCCAGAAACGGCTTCCAACCCCTCCGGCCATTATAACAAGGTGATTATTCTTGATATTCATATAATTCATTTTTTACGTTGTATGACCGCAAAGATAAGTATTATTTTTTAAAAAAAGTATTGCGTTTTGATTTATATGTCCTATATTTGCATACGACTAACATTTTTTTTGTCATGAAACAACCGACAACTGAAAACTCTGATATAATTAAACTAGTAGCAATATTAGGTGATTTTGCCTTATTGAACCTTTCTATGATACTTGTGTTTTTTATTCTGAATGGAATAGATTCACAGGCCATCGCTCATATTTCATTGAAAACCTACCTGTTGACGTCCAATTTGTGCTACATTCCATGCATCTCCATCTTTGGAGTCATACTGCACAACCGCATCGTGCGTCCGGAACAGATTGTAGGCCGCCTGTTGGGAACGATCAGCCTGCATGTGGTCATCTTTCTCACGGTGCTGGCCATTATAAAAGTAGATAACTTCTCACGCATCTATCTGCTTTCGTTCTACCTGTCTTTCATCCCATTGACCATAGGATGGAGACTGACACTGCGTTTCATTGTAAAAATGTACCGCCGCAACGGCAGAAACCTGCACACCACCGTGCTGATAGGCGATGGAGACAACATGGTAGAGCTATACCATACGTTGAACGACTTGACATACGGATACAGGGTCCTAGGCATTTTTTATGATGAGGAGAACTCTAACTATCCCGATGGGATACCCTTTAAAGGCCCTGTAAGCCAAGTGTTTGAATGGTTATCACAGAACACGGTGCACGAGTTGTACTGCGGCTTGCCATCCAGCAGAAAGGATGATATTCTGGCCATCATGAACTATTGTGAGAACAATCTGATCCGCTTCTATAGCGTACCTCACGTACGTAATTACATAAAGCGTCAGCTGCAACTGGAATTATTGGGTGAAGTTCCTGTATTATCCATCCGTACCGAACCGTTGCAGAACCCGGTAAACAGACTGGCAAAACGGTTATTTGATTTGACATTTTCCTCTCTGTTTTTACTTACAATTTTTCCATTTATGTACTTGATTGTAGGTCTTATTATTAAAATAACCTCACCTGGTCCCATTTTCTTCAAACAGGAGAGAAACGGGGAAAACGGGAAAATATTTAAATGCTATAAGTTCCGTTCCATGAAAGTGAATGCATTGTCCGATTCGTTGCAGGCTACCAAGAATGATCCCCGCAAGACCCGGTTCGGCAACTTCCTGCGTAAAAGCAATCTGGACGAACTGCCGCAATTCATTAATGTATTCAAAGGAGAAATGTCCATTGTAGGCCCCAGACCCCACATGCTGAAGCATACAGAGGAATATTCCCAACTGATAAACAAATACATGATGCGCCACCTTGTCAAACCCGGAATCACCGGATGGGCGCAAGTCACCGGCTATCGCGGAGAGACCAAAGAACTCTCCCAAATGGAAGGCAGGGTGAGAAGAGACCTGTGGTATATTGAGAACTGGACTTTCCTGCTCGACATCCGCATCATGATAAAAACAGTAACCAATATGTTCCGTGGCGAGAAAAACGCTTATTAATCCAATCGCAGGGACATCTAAAAAAGAAAAAGATATGAAAGGTATTGTATTAGCCGGAGGCTCGGGCACGCGCCTCTACCCTATTACCAAAGGAGTATCCAAACAGCTGCTGCCTGTCTTCGACAAACCCATGATTTATTATCCTATATCGGTACTTATGCTGGCCGGCATACGGGAAATACTCATTATCTCAACCCCATACGACTTACCGAGTTTCAAAAGACTGTTAGGAGACGGAAGCGATTTCGGAGTACGCTTTGAATACGCGGAACAGCCTTCGCCCGACGGACTGGCACAAGCTTTCATCATCGGCGAGAAATTCATCGGAAATGATTCCGTCTGCCTTGTACTGGGCGATAACATATTCCACGGCAACGGCCTGTCCGCCATGCTGAAAGAATCCGTACGCGCTGCCGAAGAAGACAAGAAAGCAACGGTATTCGGCTATTGGGTCAGTGATCCCGAAAGATATGGTGTGGCGGAATTCGACAAGGATGGCAACTGCCTCTCTATTGAAGAAAAGCCCGCACAACCTAAGTCCAACTATGCCGTGGTGGGACTCTATTTCTACCCTAACAAGGTAGTGGAAGTAGCCAAGAATATCAAGCCTTCGGCACGGGGGGAACTGGAAATCACCACCGTGAACCAGCAATTCCTTCAGGACAAGGAACTGAAAGTACAAACATTGGGCAGAGGCTTTGCATGGCTGGATACCGGTACTCACGACTCGCTGGCCGAAGCAAGTACCTACATCGAAGTCATTGAAAAGCGCCAGGGGCTGAAAGTGGCGTGCCTTGAGGGCATAGCCCTGAGAAAAGGCTGGATTACCCCGGAAAAGATGCGTGAACTGGCACAGCCGATGCTTAAAAATCAATACGGACAATATTTACTGAAAGTTATAAAAGAACTGGGATTAGAATAATGGAAGTTATAAAAACAGCAATAGACGGGGTTTTCATTTTGGAACCCCGTATTTTTAATGATGCAAGAGGGTATTTCTTTGAAAGCTTCTCGGGACGTGAATTTGAAGAAAAAGTATGCAGGACTACATTTGTACAGGATAATGAGAGTTTCTCTACTTACGGTGTATTACGCGGCCTGCATTTCCAGAAACCTCCTTTCACTCAAAGCAAACTGGTGCGTGTAATCAAGGGAGCGGTACTGGATGTGGCTGTAGATATCCGGAAAGGTTCTCCTACTTTCGGAAAGCATGTGGCCGTAGAATTGACCGGAGAGAATCACCGGCAGTTTTTTATCCCCCGCGGATTCGCCCACGGCTTTGCGGTATTAAGCGATGAGGTGTTGTTCCAATACAAATGTGATCATTATTACGCTCCGCAAAGCGAAGGTGGAATCGCATGGGACGACCCCGATCTAGGCATAGACTGGCGACTTCCGGCCGACAAGGTTATCTTGTCCGACAAGGACAAGATACATCCGAGACTGAAAGACTATCAAACGGATTTCGACTTTAATCAAAGTTTATATTCATATTAAAGGCAATTTTGATTCTGCGTTTGCTTGGTTTTCGTCAGTGAAATTAAAGAAGCCGAAAACTGCACACCGGACTATCGTAAGATTCAAGACAACATGTCCGAAGATTGAATCTATAAAAACAGGGTGCACCTCCTATGAGAAATGCACCCTGTTTTTATAGGTCAATATCTTTATATCACTTCTTCTCCATCTCCTTCTGAGGAGCATTAAGCCCCTCCTTCAGATTTTCAAAGAATTCACGTCCGAACAAGATCCATGCAGAAGCACCCGCCACTGCCAGGAAAATAAATCCGACAAGAATCACCTTCTTGCTGGTGCCCGAAGGCAGCAACGGCACACTGGCAGGTTCCACAACGGCAAATACCGGTTTGGCCTCCTGTACTTTAGCCCGTGCCACCTGCAATTGGGTAGCCACCTGGCTATACACCTGATATGCCAGATTCATATCATTCTGCAAGCGTTCCCTCTCCGTCAAAGCGCTTTGAAGGACAACCCCCTTGTTGGCATCCATATAATTGGCATAATTCTGCTGGGCTGCATAATACTCCTGCTGGCGCTCCTTGTACAATTGTTCCAGATATGCACAATCCTGCTGGGCTTTAGATACCCTGTAGGCTGTGATATACTCTTGAAGCTTCACCACTACCGTGTCTGTAATGGCGGCCGTAACCATCGGGTCCTGCAAAGTCACCGTCACTGTTGTGATACCGGTTTTCTTGTCCACATCGGCAGTAATCGCCTTACGCATGGCCTCCACTTTTTTCGCCTGGTCTTCTGTCAGATGGAAAGGGTCCAGCTTATTCCCGTCTTCCTCTTCCTTTTCGGAGAAAAGAGATTTCACTCCACCTATAGCTGCCCCGGGCAATCCCATGACAGCCCCCCACCACGGAGCTTTCTGTTCGTCGAGATAAGCTACAAAAGTAGTGTCTACCTCACCATCCAATGTGGTGACATGTGCATTGAACAGTTCCAGGATAAAAGGAGTAGATGCTACGATATCCGGAAAAAGAGACACGTTCAAAGCATCCGCCTCACTGCCCAGATTCATGCCGCCAATGCCCAGCATGGCAGCCATTCCCGACAAACTCCCCCCTCCGCTTTTGCCGGATTCGGGAGACAATGTCACTTCTACTGTATATTGCTTGGGAATACTCAGAGCGATAATCACCCCTACAACGGCACCTATTCCGGCAGCCTTCAGCAACACCTTGCGGGCAGCCCATAACTTACGGACATACTCCATCAAATCAATTTCCAACTCCTCGTCTTCCCGTGGTCTTTCCGCGTTATTCGTATAGTTCTTATCTTCCGCCATAGTGTTTCTATTTTAAAATATTAGCAATAGATGCAATCATAGTCGCCAATGACGCACTGGTGGTTGCTATGGACAAGGTGTTCTGCAAAGACCAGTTGCTCTTTTCCTTCACCGGAACAATCACCTCGCACCCCGGCTGGATCAGCTCACGGCTGCCCTTCTTGGCCCTCTTCACCTGACCGTTCATATATACGATATACGCTTTGCTCTTCTTCGCACGGAAACCGTAACCTCCGGCCTGCTCGATATAATATTTCAGCGTCTTGCCATCCTCAAATGAAACGGTGTTGGGATACATCACAGCCCCACTGATACGTACCGTGTTGTTGTATTCGGGAATTTCAATCACATCCCCCTCACGCAATACGATATCCGCACTGGAGCCGGGTTTAAGCATCGCTCTTTCCAAATCGATACCCACATAATAAATATCTCCCAAATCCAGCCGGTTGACATCAATAGAGTCCTTTCCAGTCTTGGCCATATCCAGAACCGTTTCCATACGTTTGCGTTCATCATCATTGATGCGACGGCTTAAACGGGCCCCCTTGATATAAGCAAACGGAGTCACTCCACCTGCCTTCTTGATCAAATCGGAAAGACGTTCGCTCTTCTCTGTCAGCGCATAATCGCCTTCATATAAAATTTCACCGGACACCCTCACGTTCACTTGTTCCTGATAAGCAGGACTCTTACGTACATACACCTGATCGTATGGTTGCAGCACAAAGCCCGGTTCTCCGTCTATCACAAAACCGTCTTTCAGAGAGAATGAGTACATTTGTCCTATGGTGGAAACCGCTTCCGTGCCTTTGCTATCCTTGATGCGACGGGAAACATCCACACGGACGGTAGAAGCTGATTCCTTTAACCCGCCAGCCTGGATTATAATATCCTCCAAAGTCGTATTGTCGGCAAAAGTGAACTCACCCGGACGGGCAACCTCACCATACACCATGATGCTTCCCACATCCTCCAAGTCATGAATACTGGGGATATAGAGCACATCATTACGCTGCAAAGGCACATCGGGCGCAGTGCCGTTCATAATACCTTTTATATCTATCTGAATCACTTCTTTCTTCAAGTCCTCGCGTTCGCGATGCAATACCGCACGCCCTGTGAAAGCGTCACCCATAAGGCCTTCCGCCTTTTCCACCAATTGGCGGACTGTGTTCAAGGCCCCTCCGAACTGGTACACACCCGGACGATAGACAGCCCCCTTGATTTCAAGCTTGTTCTCAAAACGGTCCAGAATGGCCTCAGCAGTCAGCACATCCCCATCTTTTACTTGAAATACGGAATAATCAATATCATCAATCGTATAGATCTGATACTCCTTTCCGTTCTGACGAACCATGCGGAGAGAACGGGTATAGGCATCCCCCGAGAATCCACCGGCATACTTCAACAGTGTGGCGACACTTTCGTTGTTTTTCATCTCGTATTTCATGGGGCGTTTCACATTCCCTTCTATGCCGACCAACGCCTCGTATGGAGGAACAATGATCACATCGCCTTCCTGCAGGCGGATGTCGTCATTGATTTTACCTTTCATAATAAAATCGTACACATCTACGGTAGCGATCTTCTGTCCTCCGCGCACCACTTGTATATTACGCAAACTACCGATATCGCTCACGCCACCGGCACGATAGAGCGCATGAAACACGGTGGAGAAAGAAGACAAAGCGTATGTTCCCGGCTGGAACACTTCCCCCATCACATTTACCTGGATAGTCCGGCTGTTTCCCAAAGTAACCTTGATTTGTGAGGACGGGTTCTGTTCATTATCAAGCCCTGCATAAATCTTATTCAGTTCTTTGCGCAAATATTGATTGGCTTCGGCAATAGTCATGCCGTTCAGATAAATTAATCCCAAATCGGGGATCGTGATAGATCCGTCCGGAGAGATATTATCCCGGATGGTAGCCTGGTTTGTACCCCATATATCAATGATTACCTCATCGCCCGGGCCCAGACGATAATTTGGAGGGGTAGCCAGATTCACACTCGGCTCGAATGTCAGGTTTCTGGTTTCAAAAATGTCCCGTCCATATACCTTATCTTTCTGCATGTATCCCTTTCCGCGGGAATATGGATTGACAGAAGTACTATCCAGCGGACTTCTGTCAGCTATCACCTCGGCAGGCTGACGTTGGTCAAAACTAAAATTCTCATTTACATAAATATCTTCCGGTGACTTCTCACGCATACGATTCCGGTTTGGCATCGCTGCATTCCCCTCTCTCTCAGCAGACCCATTTTGCTGTTCATAAAGCTTCTTCACACGCTTAGCCTGTTCTTGTGTCACTCCCCTACGGGCTAACTCTGTAGCAATCTGACGTTGGTCTTTCCCCTGTTGCATGCCCGTCTTCACATATTCCAACACCTGTTGGTCACTCATGGACTGCTGTGCAAGCACAGAACCCGAGAGGGCAAAAACTAAGACCAGTACGGATAATAGTCTTTTTATCATATAAATTCAATAAACTTAGTAATTTAGCAGCCGCAAAGGTAGATATTATTTTCGATATAGGCGAGTTTTATTTCATAAAATATCCCTCTAATAAATGTAAAAACGGCTGCCACCTGCCGGTGTACAGCCGTTTGTCCTTTGATAATCCGTGGACAGGATTCATTCAGAAGTCATTACCTTCCCCTTTTTCTTTAGTAAAAGATTCAAGGGAATAAAACTTGCACAATGCCAGTTCGGACGGATCAGCAATACATATTTACAATAGCTTCGTACAGTTCCTGCTTGCCGCTTACCTGCTTGGGCTCACCATTTTGCTTAGCATAAGCCACTACTTCTTCCAATGTCAGCTTGCCTTCTTCAAATTCCTTGCCTTTGCCACTGTCGAATGAAGCATAGCGGTCTGACAACATCTTGCAGTATGGAGATTCATTAAGCAGAGCAGCAGCACTTTCCAATGCACGCGCCATAGCGTCCATACCTGCAATATGGGCGATAAAAATATCTTCCAGATCAGTAGAGTTACGACGTGTCTTGGCATCAAAGTTGGTACCGCCATTGCCCAAACCGCCGTTGCGGATAATCTGCATCATGGCCTGGGTCAGTTCGTAATTGTCGATAGGGAACTGGTCTGTATCCCATCCGTTCTGATAATCGCCACGATTGGCGTCAATAGATCCCAACATACCGTTATCTACCGCAACGGCCAGTTCATGTTCAAATGTATGACCAGCCAAAGTAGCATGATTCACCTCAATGTTCACTTTGAAATCCTTGTCCAGGCCGTGGGCTTTCAAGAACCCTACCACTGTTTCGGTATCCACATCATATTGATGCTTAGTCGGCTCCATCGGTTTGGGTTCAATCAGGAAAGTGCCTGTAAATCCTTTGCTCCGGGCATAATCGCGGGCAATGGTCAACATCTGAGCCAAGTGTTCTTTCTCACGCTTCTGATCCGTATTCAACAAAGACATATACCCTTCACGTCCGCCCCAGAACACGTAATTGGAACCACCCAGTTCGATGGTAGCGTCAATAGCGTTCTTTATCTGGACCGCTGCACGGGCAACCACATCAAATTCGGGATTTGTAGCAGCACCGTTCATATAGCGCGCATGACCGAAAACATTTGCCGTACCCCATAACAATTTGATTCCGGTTTCAGCCTGTTTCTGTTTGGCATAAGCAACTATCTCTTTCAGATTCGCTTCATATTCCTCTATTGTATCGGCTTCCTCGCACAAGTCCACATCATGGAAACAATAATATTCGATTCCCATCTTCTGCATGAATTCAAAACCGGCATCCATCTTATTCTTGGCAGCCTGCACCTTATCGGCATCACCGTTCCAAGGGAATTTCTTTGTTCCGCCACCAAACTGGTCACCGCCTTCGGCGCACAAGGTATGCCACCATGCCATAGCAAACTTCAACCAGTCTTTCATCTTCTTTCCGTTAATTACTTTTTCAGCATCATAGTAACGGAACGCCATCGGGTTCTTACTTTCCTTACCTTCAAATTTAATTTTTCCTATACCGGGAAAATACTCTTTTGTAGCCATAATTTTTTACTTGTTTTAATAACTTGTTCTAATTTATCTAATATCTATTTTATTCTACACGCAAGCGATAACCTTTCCTCTATCCGGAGCCCCTTAAAAGGCGGCCATCGCCTTCTCCAGGTTGGACTTCCAGCGGGCATACGCATCATCATAAGCAGTGCGCTGTGCCACATCAGGCTCTATCACTTCCAGTTTTTCCAATGTGGCAAACGCCTCATTGTTATCTTTATAAACACCCGCACCTATGCCGGCACCCTTGGCGGCGCCCACCGATCCGTCCGTGTCATACAGTTCGATCACAGCTCCTGTCACCCCCGCCAATGTCTCGCGGAAGATAGGACTGAGGAACATATTGGCATGTCCGGCATGAATCTTCTGCACAGGAATACCCATCCGCTCCATGATATCAATGCCATATTTAAACGAGAACACGATTCCTTCCTGTGCGGCACGAACAATATGCTGCTTTCCATGCAGGTTAAAATTAACTCCACAGATAGAGCACCCCGTCTCTTTGTTTTCCAGCATACGCTCCGCTCCGTTACCAAAAGGAAGGATGCTTACTCCGGCACTGCCGATAGGGGCCTGTGCCGCCAGCCTGTTCATATCACTGTAAGAAATACCTTCGGGGGCCACATTACGTTTCACCCACGAATTCAAGATGCCGGTGCCATTGATACACAGCAGTACTCCCAGACGGGTCTGCTCTGCGGTATGATTTACATGAGCGAATGTATTCACCCGTGATTTCGGATCATAATTCACCTCACCGTTCACACCATATACCACCCCCGACGTTCCTGCCGTAGAAGCGATCTCTCCCGGATTGAACACATTGAGCGACAAAGCATTATTAGGCTGATCTCCGGCACGATAGGTTACAGGAATTCCTTCTTTCAGGCCTAATTCTTTGGCAGCCCATGCATTTACACGTCCCTGCTCGCCAAAAGTCGGTTTGATATCAGCTATCAGCGAACGGTCGAATCCATAATAATCCATCAAGAAGCCTGCGACATCATTTGCCTGAAAATCCCAGAACATTCCTTCGGACAAACCAGACACTGTGGTACAAATATTCCCGGTCAGTTTCATAGCGATATAATCGCCGGGCAGCATTATTTTATAAATACGTTCGTACACAGCAGGCTCATTCTCTTTAATCCATGCCAGTTTGGAAGCGGTAAAATTCCCCGGAGAGTTCAGCAGATGAGATAGACACTGTGTCTCTCCCAATGCTTCAAACGCTTTCTGACCGTATGGAACCGCCCGTGAGTCACACCATATAATAGCCGGACGTAACACGTTCTGCTCCTTATCCACACAAACCAGCCCGTGCATCTGATAAGAGATACCGATTGCGGCAATTCCATCCGGACCGACCCCACTCCCGGCCATGACAGCCTGAGTTGACAATTTCAGATTTTCCCACCAATTTTGCGGATCCTGCTCAGCCCATCCGGGGCGTGCAGCCATAATAGCAGCCTCTGTTTTAGGGAAGAATGCAGAAGAAACACATTTTCCGGTCTCTGCATTTACCAAACTCGCTTTTACGGACGAACTGCCGATATCATAACCTAATAGGTACATTTGAATTGAAAATTAAGAATTAAAAAATAATAGTCTCTGTCCCGATGCCTATATCAGCATTATCATTTCAAGGAAAGACCGGTGAAGAATCCAAAAGCATTTACAGACTCTCCCGCAACGTCCGGAATGACAAGGCGGAATAATTTTACAGCAATCACAACAAGGCTAAAGTTATCTGTCTGTTATCACTTCGTTCCCGACTTATTATAGATGGAGCGGTCGAACTTGTAGAAGCGCGCCGCCCTGTGGCACACACCCACCTGCCTTTCCTCCAAAGGAACGACGTATGGCATCAATGCTATCTTCTTATGGAAATTCCTTACGTCAAACACCTTATCATAAATCAACTGATAAACTGTCCGCAACTGGGCTGCCGTAAACTTCCGGGGAAGCAAGTCGAACATTACGGCAGGAGCGTACTCTACATAATGACGTATATGCACCAATGCATCCTGCAAAATCTGAAAATGGTCGAATGCCAGGCTTTTCACCTCAGCTACAGGCGTCCAGCATGCATCGTATTTATCAGAGAGCTGTTCGAACCGTTTATCAATCTTCACCAGTGTCAGATAAGCGATAGTCACAATGCGGTCTATCTTCTTCTCGTCCAAACGATGAAAGCGTTCCAGCCACAACACATCCTTGGGGTTACGGGTACGGTCTTTCGAACCATACGCCTTAAACTGGGTCAACTTCACATTTTTCAGTCCGGTCAGTTCGTTCAACACCCGCTTGGCCGCCTCGTCCAAGTCCTCATCATCATAGATAAGGCTACCCGGCAACTTCATATTATTATATCCGTCCTCGGACTGTTTTCCCACCTGTCTCACCAACAGGACACGGAACTGCTCTCCATCAAAACCAATCAGCACACAGTCCACAGATACATGTAAATTAATCGTCTGGTTTATTTCCGACATAACAGTATGGCTTTTATCATTTCCGGCAGCAAAGATAAACACTATTTTTTGAATTATAGAAAACAAAATATACTTTTTTATTATGTTCTAAAACATTATTTTTCAATATAATAAATATCTTCTATTATACAATATGACACCTTACACTTATCATATATACTACAATATATACTATAAGAAACCTTTTCCGTCTTCTTTTTTTCCTTTCCCCAAAGGACTTTTATTCCATTCAGTCCCTCATTTCGGACACTTGGTTAAAAAAAAGCAATCTTTACGCAGAAAAATTAATAGAACAAAGTTGTTTGTTACCAATAATTTTCTTTACTTTTGCCCATTAAAATCTAAAGACGACTCTATGAGAAAAAAAATTTTAGTGTTGGACGACAAAATAGCAATTGCGAAAGTCCTTTCAATCTATCTGGCCAGTGATTATGATTGTATTTGGTTACCGAATGGCATCGAAGGAGTAAAATGGCTTCAGGAAGGCAATATACCGGATTTAATCATATCGGATATCCGTATGCCCGAAATGCGTGGAGACGAGTTTCTGGAATGGATAAAATCCAATCAGCTATTCAAACAAATTCCAGTGGTCATGCTAAGCAGCGAAGATAGTACCACAGAGCGCATACGTCTGTTGCAAGAAGGTGCGAATGACTATATAGTCAAACCTTTCAATCCCATGGAACTAAAAGTAAGAATCAAAAAAATTATTGAGTAATTCGACATGACTTTTCTGCTTTATATAGGAAAGGACAAAGATTTTTTGCGCAAATTCAGCAAGCTCGAAAATGTCCAGATGATTTATGCTCAAAATTACCGGGATGCCATAACGATTTGTACCAGGCTGAAGGTGCGTGAGAATATTATCGTCCTCCACGAACAAGGAGAGATAAACGGAGACATTGAACAGATCGGTAGTTTTAGAAAAAAATTCTATCAAGCATACGTCGTACTCATTACAGACAGACTGACTCCCGAAGCCAGCAAAGTCTATCTGAACAGTGGAATAAACGATACTGTCAGCTGGAATATCACCACTCCCCAGTTAAGACAGAAAATAGAGATTGTCAATAAAAGGCAGGAATTGCTATACGCACGAGACAGGAAGAAAAAAGAGGTGAGGCACTTCATCCTTCCCAAATGGAAACGTTGCTTCGACATTCTTTTCTCCAGCATAGCGCTGATCCTCCTGTCACCTGTTTTTCTGGCGATTACCATAGCCATACGCCTGGAAAGCAAAGGAGCTGTCATTTACAAATCAAAACGGGTGGGGACAAACTATACCATCTTTAATTTTCTAAAATTCCGCTCCATGTATGCGGATGCTGATAAAAAGCTGAAAGACCTTGCCGGTCAGAACCAGTACCGGACGGAAGAGACTCCGGAAGTTGCCAGAGAATTCTCGATGGAAAAGCTAGGAGGGCTGATGTTTGGAGACGACGGTGTTATAGACGATGGAGGAATGCTGGTCTCCGATGATTTCATCATGACGGAGGAAGAATTCATCTCCATGCAAAATGCATCGGATGAGAGTCCTTTTATAAAAATAGAAAAAGACCCCCGTGTCACCAAGGTAGGACGTGTTTTACGAAAATACAGTCTGGATGAGCTGCCTCAGCTGATCAATATATTAAAAGGCGACATGTCCGTAGTGGGCAACCGCCCTCTCCCACTCTATGAGGCCGAACGCCTGACAAACGACGAAAGTATCGAACGCTTCATGGCTCCTGCGGGACTGACCGGTTTATGGCAGGTGGAAAAGCGGGGGGATGCCGGTAAACTATCTGCAAAAGAACGCAAAGAATTAGATTTGAAATACGGCAGGGAATTCTCATTTTTCCTGGATATGAAAATCCTGTTCAAAACGTTGACGGCTTTCGTCCAGAAAGGAGATGTTTAAATTAGTTGTTTTAGGAATAAAAAGGAAAGTATTATATGGGTAAAGTATGTCTTTTTATCATCTGTATATGTTGTTCTATCCATCACTTAAATGCGCAGCAGGAAGGACAACCAACACAATCGGTGCAACACCCCCTTGTGACACAAGATGATGTATTGGGGAATATGAATGTGGATTATGCGAAGATAAAGCTGCCTCCGTTAAGTGTCCTTTATGAGAATGCACGCAGCACTCCAAGCTTACAGATTCTGGAAAAGGAGAAACAACTGCAAAAAAAGCTATTGTCGAAAGAGAAAAAAAACTGGCTCGGGTTTATCAACGCCGGCGGAAGTGTTTCTTATGGTATAGCCGACAATGTGGCCAGCAATACGGATGTCAACACACCGCTTATTTACAGGTATGTAGGCACAGAGCAGACATCGTGGAATGTGGGAGGCGGCATCAGTATTCCTTTTGAAAAACTGTTCGACCTCCGGGGAGGAATTAAGCGCCAGCAAATCCAAGTGGACATTGCAGAATTAAAGAAACAGGAGGCATACGAAACGCTCAAAATACAGATCGCCCATCTATATGTCCAAATCCTGTCCAATATTGAGACATTACAAAGATCGGCTGAAAATATAGCTTTATACAAAGGCGCCTCGGCTGTTGCAGAACAGGAATATAGAAACAGACGTACCTCTATTAACGAAGTGGCTAAAACAAAGGAGCAGGAATTTGCCGCCAATCAGGCCTTCGCCTTACTACGCTCCACCATTAACGACCAACTGCTAACTCTTGAAATAATCTCCCACACACCTATCCTGACCATACAAGGAGAAAAGGAGGAGCAAGAAACAACGGTACAGAGACAAGAGGGGGAAGAGAACAAGAAGTAAAAAAGACAAAAAGAAATAAGCATGGAATTATTTAAATATATAGTCAAGTTTATCTATCGCATCCGCTGGTGGATGGTTCTCTTTCCATGTATGGCCGGCATCATAGCGTGGTTCCTTACCAGGAACCTGGAAAAAACGTATGATGTAAAAACCACCATATTTACAGGAATCATATCCGGATACAACGTAGATGCCACCGATACCAGAAACGCCACCGTGCACATGAGTAATTTAATGAATATCATCACGACAGAGCGCACGCTGAAAATAGTATCTCTGAAACTGCTTGCCCGCTGTTTGGTGTACGGTGATGCCGAAAGAAACACCAGCTATATTTCAGCCATACATTACCAGCAGCTGGTTTCCGGCATTCCACGAGAGTTACAGGCATTGATAGACAAGCAAAACGAAGAGAAAACCTATCATAATCTGGTAGCTTTCGAACGCCCGTCCATCAATAATTTTATCTACCAACTGCTTAACTACACCCATCCTTATTTCAGCGTGCCCTTGCTTTCGCAACATATAAAAGTTGCCAGGTTGGGAAACAGCGATATGATTGAGATCGCTTATAGTACCAACGACCCGGGAATAGCTTATAACACGCTTGAAATACTGAATGAAGAGTTTGTCAAGCAGTATCATGAATTACGCTATGGAGAAACGGATAATGTTATCAAATTCTTCCAAGAAGAACTGGCCAGACTAGGTAAAATGCTGACCGCCGCCGAGGATTCTTTGATAGAGTACAATATCGAGAACCGCATCATCAACTACGGAGAACAAACCAAACAGGTGGCAAGCATGGACGCCGCTTACCGGATGATGGACAATGATTTACTTGTCAATTACTCCACCAGCAAGGCGTTGATTGATTTTTATGAATACAAACTAGGTGATGTGGCTAAATTGATCCGTACCAACAACGAGTTTATGGACAAGCTTCATCAAATGTCCCAATTGAATACTCAGATCTCAACCATGGAAGTCACTCCGGACGAAAAGAACCGGAAGAAGCTGGAAGAACAAAAAAACATTTTAAGTAATGCCGAACAAAATATCAATGATCTCGCTCTGAGACTCAGTGCTGAAGCCGCAAGCACAAACAATGTATCATACGAAACCCTCATCAGCCAGTGGCTTGACCAAATAGTCCTTGCCGAAAAGACCAAAGCCCAAATGGAGGCACGAGATATAATGAGAGAGAATTTAAATGAAGATTTTCTCTATTTCTCCCCCATCGGCGCCACTTTGGGCCGGAAAGAAAGACATATCAGTTTTGTAGAAAGCAACTACATGTCCACAATGGGAGCCTTGAATGCAGCCATCTTGCGACAAAAGAATCTGGAAATGACCTCGGCTTCATTAAAAATCATGAACCCGCCCTTGTTTCCGCTGACCTCCTCACCCACCAATGCACGTATGATTATACTTGCATCCATACTGGGTACTTTACTTTTCATCATCGGTTATTTTCTGATTATCGAAATACTGGACCGTACCCTCAGGGACAAAATCCGGACAGAACGAATCACCGGAGGAACAGTCATCGGCGCATATCCTAAAGAAAGCAAGTTAAGATACAGACGCTATAATAAAGCCATAAACGAAATGGCCGTCAAGCAACTCAGCACCGCTTTATTGCCTTATCTCAGCGTACAGAAACAGCGAGTCATCAATCTGTTAAGTACAGAAGAGAAAGACGGCAAGACTCATGTCGCCCGCCTGATAGAGGAATATTGGAGCAGCATCGGCTTAAATGTCCGCCGCATTACATACGATGAAGATTTCCTTAGTGAAGACAGCCAGTATGTACAGGCAAACAACTTGAAAGAACTATGTCCCGATTTGGAAGAAGATGAAATTCTTCTTATCGAACACCCTGTTCTGAAAAGCAATCCTTTACCTCCGGCTTTATTAAATGAAGCATCCATCAACCTGCTGGTTGTCCGTGCCAACCGTACTTGGAAAAATACGGATCAAGCAATGTACGAGCATTTGTTACAAGTTAAACAGAAAGAAGTGCCCGTCCTTTTCTATCTGACACAAGCAGACAGAAATACGGTGGAAGACTTTACAGGACAGTTACCTCCTTACACAAACTTTAAGAATTTGGAATACAGGCTGTTTCAACTTGGATTGACCGCCATTGAGCACAAAAGGAAATAAATAATGATAGCAAAAGGAATAAATATAACCCATACAGGCCAGGTCCTGGCCAGTTTCATGATCGGACTGTTCTTATGCCTATGGACGGCTCTCAACATGAAACCCGCCATAGGGATCGTTATAGGACTCATACCTTTTGCCGCATTTTTTATTTTTATATGCATAAACAAACCCACCATTCTTCTGGTCATCACCTTTATGCTGAATTACCTGATAATGGGAATTAACAGATATCATTCCATCCCTATAGCCATTACCAATATCTTTGATTTGCTCTACGGTGTCATGTTGGCCCTTATTCTTCTGAAACAGCTACAAAGCAATCATAATTTCAAGAAAATACTGAATGTCTATACCTGCATCACATTGATCTGGCTGCTATACTGTATCATCAACATAGGTAATGACATTACCGGTGAATTCTATCTGGAAGCATGGCTCCGTATTTTAAGGCCATGGGCCTTATACCCTATTCTGACCTGTATTATTCTATCCATACACTGCAATCGCTACACTTTTATCCATTACTTTTTAGCGCTATGGAGCATCATGACCCTACTGGCTGTCGCAAAAGGATATTGGCAAAAGAATAGAGGCTTTGACAGTACCGAATTAAGCTGGTTATGGGCCTACGGCGCACGTACCCACTTTATTCATTCCGGCATCCGTTATTTTTCCTTTTTTACTGATGCGGGGCTTTTCGGTGCCAGCATGGGATTATCCTGCACAGTCTTCACGCTTACTTTTTTCTACACAAAAAATTTATATCTCAGAGTACTCTATCTAATAACAGGTATGGCAGGGTTTTACGGTCTGCTACTATCAGGAACCCGGTCGGCCATAGCAGTTCCCATCGCCGGATTGGGGCTCTTTCTGTTCCTATCTAAAAATTGGAAAATAGGCGTCATTTCCTTCATTCTGCTTTTTGGAGGCGTAGGAATGTTGAAATACACCAAGATCGGAGAAAATAATAAATTGATCCGGCGTATGCGTACTGCCTTCGACACTGAAGACCAATCGATGATGACACGTTTTGAGAATCAGAAAGCGTTGAATGCCTATATGGACGAAATGCCTTTCGGCATAGGTATGGGAGCCATAGACGGAGTGGTGCCTCCCCATAACAAATATTATTTCGTTTCCATCTGCCCCTCAGACTCCAGCCTGGTAGATGTATGGAAACAAATGGGAATAGTGGGACTGTGTGTTTTTTTGGGCATGCACGCCATTCTATTCCTATCAGGCTCCTACCTCCTTTTATTCAAAATCAGAAATCCGGAAATCCGGGGGCCGCTGACAGGTATGTTATGTGGTTGTGCAGGCATATTGGTAGCTTCTTACGCCAATATGGTTTATTTCCAGTTTCCTAACGGAATCTTGATTTATTCCTGTTTCACCTTTGTTTTTTTAGGACCTTATTTAGACAAACAATACTCAGAAGCACATGGACTACCGACAGCCTGATCTATCCGTCATCACCGTGAACTATAACGGTTTTCACGACACCTGCGAATTCATTGACTCGTGGGTAGCCACTATATCCTCTGTCAGTTACGAAATGATAGTCATCGACAATGGTTCCACCACCAATGAAGCCGCCTTGCTACAAAAAACATATCCTTTTATCCAAGCCGTCCGCAGTGAACAGAATTTAGGATTCGCCGGAGGCAACAATCTGGGCATAAACCTTGCAAAAGGGAGATACCTGTTCTTGCTGAACAATGATGTTTGTATGGTCAAGGATACCATACCCCTATTGATAAACCGCCTTCTGTCCTCCGACAAGACAGCAGGTGTCTCCCCATTAATACGTGATTATACAGAACCACACGCCATACAATTTGCAGGATATACCCAACTTTCCCCCATTACCTTAAGAAACAGAGCCATAGGCAAAGGAGAAATAAACAAGGACTCTTATCCTGCCCGAAGAACACCCTATCTGCATGGTGCCGCCATGTTACTAAAAAAAGAAATGATAGATAAATCAGGACTCATGCCCGAAGATTATTTTCTATATTATGAGGAACTGGACTGGTGTACCTATATCAATATGGAAGGTTACGAATTATGGTACGATCCCGCTTGCGAAATATGGCACAAAGACAGCGGCTCCACCGGAAAAGAAAGCCCGTTGAAATACTATTATCTGAGTAGAAACAGACTACTGTATGCCTACCGCAACCTCTTTGGCTGGAAACTTCCGGTTTCCATCTTGTACCAGACGCTGATCGTATGCCCCAAAAACATACTGACAGCTTTGATAAAAGGAAAGAGAGCCATAGCCAAAGCACATTGGGAAGGAACAAAAGCATTTTTCAAACTTAAAATCAAAGACAAACAGCCATGATATTTCTAGAATACATAGAATTACTACTCTTCGCAATATGTGCCTTTACAGTTTTTTACCTGCTGGTATATGCCATAGCGGCAACGAGCAACCGCACAGACAAATATTCCGAATCAAAAGTGAAACATCGTTTCGCCATATTGATACCCGCATACGAGGATGATGAGCACATTCTTTATGCCGTCAAGTCTTTTCTAGAGCAGGACTACCCCATAGACTGCTTTGACATTATCGTCATTTCCGATCATCTGAGACCGGAAACAGACTTGCAATTATCCCAATATCCCATCATTCTTTTAAAAGCACGATTCAAGAAAAGTTCAAAAACTAAATCTGTCAAAGCCGCCATGTCACAACTGAAAGAGGGACAATACGATATCGTTTTGATGATGAATGCGGACAATGTAGTGGACAAAAACTTTCTGGCGGAAATCAACAACACCTATGCCAGCGGCTCCAACGCCATCCAAACTCACCGTATCTATCAGGAAAGACCGGATAATGTCAGTATTTTATATGCCATATCCGATGAAATCAACAATTCCATTCTTCGCGCCGGACACGTCAACCTGGGACTTTCCGCCTCACTGAACGGCTCGGGGACAGCCATTGACTTCACTTGGTTCAAAGAGCATATCGGTCATTTAAAAGATGATGACGATGAAAAAGTCATAGAGTCCCTGTTGCTCCGTGAAAGAATGTATGTAGAATATCTGAACAAGACTCATGTATATGCCTTAAAAAATGGAGAAGAGAAAAAACGCCATGCCCGGCACGACAATTGGGGCAAAGCCCAATATTATTCTTTTTTCACCAATATAGGTAATTTACCCGCCGCCATTCTAAGTGGAAATTTTGATTACGCCGACCGCATTTTACAGTGGTTCATCTTTCCCCGCACTCTCTTATCGGGCATTATCTTCTTATCCGGATGCCTGTCCATATACTTCGGTTGGGACGCCTGTCTGAAGTGGTGGGGCTTACTCCTAACTTTTCTATTGGTCATGGCTATAGCCATCCCTGACTATCTGGTTGACAAGAAGTTCAACAAAGCCATGAAAGCTATCCCCTCCTTGGCAGCAGGCATGATATTCAATATACTTTTGAAAAAGAAAAAATAAAAGACTCATGATACCGGAAGTTATACACATCATGGAATATATACTATATATCTACCTTTCCGTCAGTGTGGGGTATATAGTCCTGTTCTCTGCCGCCTCTCATTTCTTCAAACAAAAAAAATATCCCGACGCCCCTGTCCTGCAACGTTTTATCATCCTCGTTCCCGCCTATAAAGAGGATGCGGTCATCCACGCCTGCGTCACTTCCGTTCTGCGCCAAACTTATCCGGCAGAGCTTTATAACCTGATAGTCATATCCGACCACATGCGTCCCGAAACCAATGCATCACTGCGCAAAGAACGCATCAGCTTGATAGAACTGCATGAAAAGGAAAGTTCCAAGGCAAAAGCCCTGCGCATTGCAGCAGAAACTATTACAAACCAGACATACGATTATGTCCTCATACTGGATGCTGACAATCTGATCTCCCCCTGTTATCTTCAAGAACTGAACAAGGCAACTTCACAGGGAATAAAAGCCATACAGACACACCGCAAAGCCAAAAATATGAATACAGACATAGCCCTATTGGATGCCGCCATCGAAGAGATGAACAATTCCATCTTCCGCAAGGGACACATCCGGCTGGGATTTTCATCTGCCCTTACCGGCTCCGGAATGGCTTTCGATTTCCGATGGTTTGTCCGGAACATCATCCATACCCATAGTACGGGCGAAGACAAAGAACTGGAAGAACTTCTGCTCCGCCAAGGCATTCACATTGAATATATAGACACATTAGAGACATTGGACGAAAAGGTCCGGCAACCGGACGCCTTGCGTAACCAGCGCCGCCGCTGGATAGCCTCCCAGCTTTTCCTTGCCTTGAAAATGGGACGCAACCTCCCCACGGCCTTAGCGGAGGGAAACGGAGATTATCTGCTGAAAACCCTCCAGGCCTTTATCGCCCCCCGCAGCATTCTGTTGGGGCTCATCGGATTCTTTTCATGTATTCTCTGCATTTTCTCTCCGGTTTCTTCCATAAAGTGGTGGATTTTGCTTATCTTGCTGAACGGTGCATTATACCTGGCCATTCCGCCCAATATGAGATATAAATATATGAGCAGAATCCTCAGACAGACACCTTATTTTGTAATCATTATGCTTCTCAACTTGTTTCACTTGAAAGGAATGGCACAGAAGTTCAACCATACACAGCATGGATAGAATTATGAATATAAAGGAGTACTTACAACAACACCCGCAATGGAAAAAACGGATACACGGTTTCATCATGCATCCGGTAAAGACACGCCCCTATTGGTGGATACGCGTATGGCAGCCTTTCTACATAAAAAAAGGCCGGGGCTCAGTCATTTATCCCAGTGTACGGAAAGACCTTCCACCGTTCTATCTGTTCCAGATGGGAAAATATTCGGTAGTGGAAGATTTCTCCTGCTTGAACAATGCCGTAGGCGACATCATAATCGGTGACTATTGCCGGATAGGACTCAGCAATACGGTCATCGGTCCCATCCGGATAGACAACGGGGTCAATATTTCACAAAATGTAGTCCTGATAGGACTAGATCACAATTACCAAGATATCACTAAAGGCATCATCGAACAAGGTATCACCACTTCTCCTATCCATATCGGAGAACATACCATCATAGGAGCCAACGTGATTGTACTGCCCGGAATCACCATCGGCAAACATTGTTTTATCGGTGCAGGGTGTGTGGTTACCCAAAACATACCCGATTATTGTGTCACGGTAGGAAATCCCGCACGCATTATCAAACGCTACAACCTTCAATCACAACAATGGGAAAAATTCAACAAATGTATCCTTTCCAACGTTTAAAATAAAAATAAATAATTGATGGCATCACTATAATTAATAAGGCTCCTAAAAAGGAAATTCCACAATATTTACGCTCCGCCAGCATCTGCCTTTTATTTTTCCGAAGGTAGGTAATCACTTCATTATAATAATTTGCATATTTTTTCCTATCGTGTTTCACTATGACCGACAATATCATAAACAAATACAATATTTTTTGACGCTTTGCCAAATAAGCCAAAGAAGAATAATGTTTGACCACCATTTGTTCTATTTCATTTACTCTATAAAAAGTTCCCTCAAGGTATTTCAGAAATTGCTGGTCCCTAAAAGTTCTACTAGTTGAAGCATCACGAATAGTATATAAATAAATAGGCGAATCTTGCATTACAGTAAGGGAGGAATACAAAAAAGCTTGACTATTAAATAAAAAATCCTCATCACACCTACCCACCTCAAATCTGATATGATATTTGTCCAAAAAGGTTTTCCTATAGAGTTTAGTCCAGACATAAATATCCATACTCTCTCTTATTAAAAACTCTTTCATAGCTTCATAATTGTTCCATACATTAACAGCACCACTATGAGTATTATGAATGAATTTTCCGTTTTCATATCTTGCAACATAAGAACCTGCCGCAATATCCGCATCTGCATCCTCTATATTACTTGCCAATATTCGAACTGTATCCGAATAATAGAAATCATCATTGTCAAGAAATCCAATATAATCCCCTTTCGCCAAATCCATACCTGAATTTCTTGCTGACGCCTGCCCTGCATTCAATTGATGCACCACTTTGATCCTATTATCTTTTCGGGCATAAGTATCACATATTTCTCCGGATGAATCTGTAGAACCATCATCAACCAATATCAATTCCCAATTGGAATACGTCTGCGCTAATACGGAATTTATCGTATCACACAAAAACTTCTCAGCCTGATAAACAGGCATAATAATGCTAACCAATTTTTTATTCATAGTCAATACAAAAATAAGCAATTAATTTACTTGATATTATAAAAAAAGAAAGTAATTTTGGATTCAAAGTATTCATTATATGCCAAATATAGTTTTAAGTATCATCATTCCCGTATACAATGTTGAACAATACATAAATCAATGTATAGATAGTATTCTCATCCAAACTTATCATGATTATGAAATAATCCTGATAGATGACGGCTCAACGGATTCATCCGGAAAAATATGTGATACCTATGCCCAAAAAGATAATAGGATCAAAGTGGTACATAAAATAAATGGAGGGGTCAGTTCCGCACGCAATATAGGATTACAAATGATAAAAGGCAAGTATTTGACCTTCATTGATCCTGACGATTTCATCAACATAGACACCTATGAGGAAAACATGAACATTATGATAAACAATAGTGAAATAGATATTCTGCAATATCCTTTTTGCAAATTGCACAGCACTGAATATGTAGAAACTCCGACTAATAGTTGTCAATATATTAAAGGAACTGAAGCTATATTCTCCAACTGGTGGTCAGGAAGTCCCATCCATTATTCCATATGGAATAAAATATTCAAAAAAGAAATATTCAATCATATCACCTTTTTAGAAGGACATGTTTCAGAAGACACACGGCTCCTTGTTGATTTCTGTAAAAAAGCAAAAACAGTTTACCTTTCAGACAAGGGACTATACTATTATCGCATAAGAGAATCTTCACTCACGTCTAATTATACATTTGACAAACATCTGGATTTATTCTATGCCCACCTTTCCATATATACAGAACTTATAAAATTTCCTATATTAACTTCCCAACAAGTACCAGCATTCGAAAGAATGTTCCGAAGATTAGTTCAAGCCAAACAAAGCAATATTACAGCCGACTTAGCTAAAGAATCAAAACAGATAAACAACCTATTTCCAGCTTGGAAAGATATTTTTAGAGCCCAGGGAAGTAGTAAGCTTTGGCTTTCTACCGCTAAAATCTTAGGTACAAAGATCTTTATCGAACTCTATCCTCACTATTCAAAGTTTAAAATAAGTAAATCAGTTTAATCAATATAGTCATTTTATGCTCTGCAAGCCAAAATAATAAAATTTCTCTTTTTCCATAAGCAAAGTTTCTCCATGTTTTATTAGCTTCAGGATACAACGTATAATATTTATCAATATCGAAATATTCCTTATTGATCAAATAAGTTTGTTTACACATTATAATCCTTGCATATAAAGCTTTTTTATAAGTCTGCCAAATATCATTGAGTTCCAAAAAAGTTTTTACCGCACCTATAGCTTTTATTCTATCCACCAAAAACAATTCATAATTCTTAGTATAGCTATAAGAATTTCCTATTACAGTATAATAATACAATACATTCGAGATATCTACGGTTAAATTAGAATAATAAAATAACTTGATGCTCATTATATAGTCTTCACAAGCATTAATTCCGTCTTCAAATTGTAATGAGTTCCTATCATAAAGGTTCCTCTTCACAAATAATTTCCACATAGCATCCACTCCCGAAAGACTACTTATTGCCTTTTCCAATAATTGCTGTTTATTTTGCATAGGCTCGTGAGTGACAACCTCATAATTCCCGTTCTCATTATTCACATAATAATTATAGCGTATAATCTCAGCTCCAGTTTCACATGCTTTATTATAAAGTATTTCTATCGCATTCAGTTCCACATAATCATCACTATCTATAAATATGCAATATTCTCCTTTGGCTTCCTTTAACAGTTCATTTCTCGTTTGAGCAATTCCTACATTTTTAGAATGCGATATAACCTTTACAAATTTTAGTTTATTAGGATATAGCTGCATAACCCTTTCCAAAACGATCATACTTCTATCTGGCGAACAATCGTTTATAAATACATATTCTATATTTTCATAAGTCTGCCCAAAGACAGAATGCAAACACCTCTCAATATAATCTTCAACTCTATATATTGGTATTAATATGGATATTAATGCACTCATTTTCTAATAATTAATTGACATACTAAAACACAAAATATTATTATAGTCCAATAAATCTTCACTAAAAATTGATTTACGAAAGGTCTTTTTTTCAAAGCATATTTTTTATTAAAATACAAATTATCCGCCAAGACCCATCTCACACATTGTAATCGTTCATATACTGATAGATTTGATTGATAAGCTTGTGTATTTGTTCCTGAAATTCCTCGAATTAGCGGAATATCAAAAAGAGGGAACAAATCATATTCATTCTGTTCTTTTACTGCTTTTCCTAACATGTGTTCAAAATAAATGTAATCACGGTCATCCACATATTCTTTCAATGGAATAAAATATTTCTTCAAAAATAAAACCGGGGCTATAAAAATTTGACTATGAACAAAGGTACCATCTTTATTTATTCGCAATTGAATGCAATTATCTCCGAACATCTTCCTGACAGCTATCAGCATCCTTATATTCAGCACCTTTAGTCGTCCTGTTATTTTTATAACATGAGTTCCATCCTGCAACAGTTTAGAATGTAAAAAGGCATATTCCAAAATTTCTATCTCCCCTACCCCTTTGCCTCTCCTTTTATCATAATGATTCCCGTCAAACGTCAGATACTCCAATCTGCCGGATGCAATATAAGAACTGAATTCACCACTCATATCACACAACGTATTTTCACAAAATACAATTGGCAGTTTCGTTTTTTGTAAATAGAAACAAAGTGCTTTTTTATACTCTTCCATTCTCTGTCGGCAATCAGTGTGCAATGTATTAGCCATTCCGCCAGGATTAACACAAGCTGTAAGAAAAATAACACATTTATGCTTCATGGTCTAAAGACTCTATCATTTGAAACCCCACCATCCAATTCTCTCTGAACAAAGAACTTTTAATACTTATTTGCTCACAAAAACGATTGCCAAAACCATTTGTCCCCCTTTGAACGATAGTGAAAGACAAACTTGACTTTTCCGTAGTATAACATTTTATATTACGCTCCGCCACATCAAATATAACATGATAGTTACCATCTGACAACGTATAAGGAGGTATTTTAAATATAAAACAATAAATTCCGGGACCCAATGTGGTCAAATCATTATTATCATTATAATCAGCCCGAGCCAAAGGATGTCCCCAACTACTATATAAATTAAAGCCAATTACTAACGATGGCACTTTTTTAGCCACTTTCACCTTGAAAGCTATAATAATTTCAGAGTTATTATAATATATATCCCCATCACTTGATTTTACGGAAGCATACAATAACTGCAATATTTCAGGAGCACCTTCACCTTCCACAAATTCATTTTGTAATGCAATTCCACTTTGATAAACATTTACTGTCTCACATATATTTCCAGAAAAAGATATGCAACCATTATCCAGCAATATGCCTTTTGTACATAATTGCTGCATACTTCCCATATTATGACTCACAAACAGTACTGTCCGTCCCTCTCCTTTCGCCACGTCCTGCATCTTGCCTATGGCCTTCTTTTGGAACTCCGCATCCCCCACCGCTAACACCTCGTCCACCACCAAGATTTCCGGTTCCAAATGGGCAGCGATAGCAAAACCCAACCGCACGGTCATACCCGAAGAATAACGTTTTACGGGAGTATCGATATATTTCTCCACACCAGCGAAGGCCACAATCTCATCCAGCTTGCGGGTAATCTCCGCTTTGGTCATCCCCATGATGGAACCATTCATATAAATATTCTCCCGTCCCGTCATTTCAGGATGAAAGCCTGTACCCACTTCCAGCAAAGAGGCAATGCGCCCCCGTGCACGAATACAACCGGTAGTAGGAGAAGTCACCCGCGAAAGGATTTTCAACAAAGTGGACTTTCCCGCACCGTTCTTACCGATAATACCCAGCACTTCACCTTCCTCCACATGGAAATTAATATCTTTCAACGCCCATACCAAATTCCCCATCGCTTTCTTGGAACGGTCATTCTCTTCCCCGATTCTGAGATACGGGTCTTCCTTCCCACGAATCCGCGCCCACCAACGATTCAAATCGCGGCTCAGCGTTCCGGTGCCGATGCTTCCCAATGCATACTGCTTGCTGATATTCTGAAACTCTATCGCTATTTTTCCCATCCTGTCCCTCCTTTTAAATCACATCCATGAAACTACGTTGCACTCTGTTAAAAGTCATCATCCCCCAAAGCATCACCACCACTGTAAACACCAACGTGTAGCCTAAGTGGAACCAACTGAAAGTCCCTACTCCCAAGAATCCGAATTTAAATGTTTCGATAATGGAAGTCAGCGGATTCGCCACAATGAGCCACATATACTGCTCATGACTCTGCCTCATCACAGACAAAGGGTAAATAACCGGAGTGGCATACATCCACAACTGTACCCCGAAAGTAATCAAGAAACGCAAGTCGCGGTATTTGGTCGTCAAGGAGGATATCAATAATCCGAAACCCAAGCCAAGACCTGCCAACATAAGCAGTAACAAGGGAGCCAACCAAGCATATCCGTTGACCATCAACGAATATCCGTTGCCCAAATAGTAAATGTAAATTATAACAAACAGCCCGAACTGAATGCCCATCTTTATCATACAAGATATAACAATGGACAAGGGTACTACCAGACGAGGGAAATATACTTTTCCAAATACATTCTGATTGGCATTGAACGTATCCGAACAGCGGCTTAAACATTCCGAAAAATAATTCCAGCAGAGCAAGCCCGCCATATAAAACAGCGGTTGGGGAAGTCCGTCAGTAGAAATACCGGCAATACCGCCAAAAACAAACATGAACATGACAGTAGTAAGCAATGGCTGGATCACAAACCACAACGGGCCTAAAACAGTCTGTTTATAAAAAGTAACGATATCCCGTCTGATATACATTACCAGCAAATCCCGATACCGCCACACCTCCTCCAGATCCAACCGGAACAAACCAGACCGAGGCTCGATCACAATATCCCATTTTTTCTGTTCATCTTGTACCATACACTACCTTTTTTAGCAAGTTATTCCAACTGTCACATACTTTCTCTATATGAAATGTATCAGCATATTCCACCGCTTTATTTCCCATCCATTCCCAGTCCGCCCGCTCAGCCATATACGACATACATCCAGCCAACTGAGTTATATTTTCTTTCTCAAAAAGAACGGCCATGCCTTTGTCTTTCAGCAACTCGCGCGTTATCGGCAAATCAGATGCGATAACAGGCAGTCCATGCGCCATAGCCTCTATCATCACCAGCCCGAATCCCTCCCAACGGGAACTCAACACATACATACTGGAATGCGCATAATACTCCTGCACCTCTTTCGTGAAAGGATGTAACTTTATACTCTTTTCCAGTTCATATTCATTGATCAATGAACGGTAAAGCACTTCCTCAGGACCCTCCCCCACGATTTCCAGCGTCCAGTCCGGATGAGTTTTCACAAAAACGGAAAAAGCCTTTATTAAAATATCAAATCCTTTATGTCCGAATGAAAAACGACCGACCGCCAATATCTTTCTATATCCCTTATCCCCCCGCCCTTTGGGCAGCACAGTCAGAGGGTTGTATATCACCTCGCAGTCCAAGTTCATTTTCCGAAGGAAACAACCGGCATCCGCATGACTTAAAACCACCCTCTCGTCCAATTTTCTCATCTGAACTTGAAAAAAGCAATCCAATCCCGGCAAATAGGGAGTTTCCTTCTCAAAGAATGCTTCATAAGAATTGTGCAGCCAGCCAACAGTTTTTGTTTGGATCCGGCTCTTTACAGCAGAAAGATGTAGAGCCATAAAGGCATGTACCCCGATGACCACATCACATTGCCGGGCATTTATTTTCCTTGCCAATGTCCGTTTATAAGAAGGAGGAAAAAAACTGGCAGCATACCATGCTGAAGTCTGCCGGGTATGAGGCAGTCCATGTTTATATAAGAAACTATAGCCTTTACATAACAAACGTTCAATAAAAGAAGAAGCGGAATAAGAGAAATAATCAAACAGCACGGTACTTTCGGCATATCCGTACATCGACAAGTCCGTACAAGTATCCGTAGTCAGTATCGTGACTTCATGTTTCCCAGACAAGGCCTTGGCTATTTCAGCCAACACACGCTGTACTCCACCGAAACTGAAGACAGTATCACAATAAAATAATATTCTCATGGAATTTAGATTACACTCTTTCTTCGCAAAGATACAATAAAGAAACGAAAATAAATGCGGAATGAGGAAAGATTATTATATCATATAAAACAAGAAAATACACACTTCCACCCACGTACGTCCGCATAGAGCTACACGAACGTATGCATAGCCCTACACATACGTATGTATAATCCGATGCGAACGTACGTGTAAATTCTGCACATTCCAAAGAGTGCAAAACGTCTTAAAAAGACGATTTGGTCTTTACCGCTATCGAAAATTCAGTCGATAAAAAGACTGCAAACCCTGAGACTGATCTTCATCACACAAGAAGGCTCAACGATATAGCCTTCCCCATATCTTATAATACCATTTTATCAGATGGGCGTATTTATACAATATATGATGTCTGTATATCCCCCAATTCAAAAGCAGACAAAAGGGATAGAACAAGTTCAATTCGTACAAAACCTCCATAGGCCGGAACTCCCTGAAATGCCTCTTTATCAGATTTCTTTTAAACTTATCTATCGCATCATAACTTTCCCTTGTAACCCCTATTGTAGCAGCATTGTACACCACCGGCATCAGCTTGTTCAAAATGAAACAGATATTTTCGGCATACAACTCTTGCTCCATGTGCTCATAAAAAACGGTTAAGATAAAGATAAAATCCTTGGCCGGCCTGTCAAAGTCCGTTTTTGCCTTGTTCATGGTCGAGAAAGGATTTGAACGCCTGTAGAAATAAGTAAAAGAATTGACAGAAGCAAACGTCTCCACCTTCTTATACAAAAAATAACACCACAAAAAGTCTTCAAACAAAATGCCCGTCCTGAAATAAATGGCATTCTCTGTCAGCACCGCCTTTCTGATCAGCCGGTTGACCGGAGTGGATGTTATTTTCGAATCCAGAAACAGTTTGTTGATACGTATCCTTCCCTCCGTATATCTTTGCAAACCACTGTTCTTGTTTTCCATCCCTTCTGAATAAGAATCCCCCTGCACCAAATCAATCCCCGGATATTTTTTTGTCTCCTCCCATAATTTCTCCAAGCAATTCTCATAAAGCATATCATCCGAATCTATAAACAAAAGATAACTGCCTTGAGAAAGTTCTATCCCCTTGTTTCTTGCCGCAGAAACCCCTTCATTCCGCTCTTTTCTCACAATTCTAAAGCTGATGTTCCCTTTATATCCAGCCAGTTTCTCCTCGATCAGGCGCATACTGTTATCCGGAGAGCAATCATCAATGATGATGCACTCAAAACAATCAAAAGTTTGATTGATTATGGAATCAAGACATTCTAACACATATTTCTCCACCTTGTAAACCGGCATCACCACCGTTATCTCTTTCTTCATACTGATCATTGTAAGATGCAATATTCGCAAAAACAAATGACACTCACAACATTCCGAAGACTTTAATTACGAAATAGCCCCATTTTCACCCCTTGTTTACTCCGGACACAGCGGGTATTCCATAAAAAAACGGATACAAACAGGAATTTGAACCACTTCTTATTGGATATATAAAAAGAATACACTATTTTTACGGAAAAACAAAGCGGGGAAATGAAAATAGTATATATATACGACTCCATAGCCCGTATAGGAGGCACGGAGCGGATTTTGACGGATAAGATGAATTATTTGGCTGAGACTTACGGACATGAAGTGTATCTTATTACTTCTTCCCAAGGAAATCATCCTCTTTCTTTCCCATTGTCCGATAAAGTAAAACATATTGATTTGGATACAAAGTTTCATCTGCAATACCAGCATCCTTTTCTCAAACAATTGAGAATGGGGTGGTCTTTGGATCATAAATTCGAACAACGATTAAAAAAAGAGATCACACGTATCAATCCCGATATCATATCGGGAAATACCAGTTTTAAAGCGGATTTAATTTGCAGATTAGACTGCAAGGCAAAGAAAGTCATCGAATCACATTGCGCCAAAACATACACCCGGATACCCGAAAACCGCAAGAAGAGTTTTTTTAAGGATGTAAAAGACAGATACGTCAGCTGCCAATGTTTCCGTGAGATCAAACGATACAGTGATGCCATAGTAACACTGACCCAAGAAGATGCCACCATGTGGGGAAAAGATCCGAATATACATGTCATTCCGAACACTACCTCCATTATTGACACACATACAAGCAGCCCCTGTGAAGCCCCCCGTGTGATAGCCGCAGGCAGACTGACCTGGCAGAAAGGGTTCGACCGACTGATTGACGCGTGGGATATCGTGCAGAAACGTCATCCCGGATGGATGCTGGACATATTCGGCGAAGGTTTTTATAAAGATTTCTTAACCAAGCAGGTTAAAGACCGGAAATTGGAACATTCCATCACAATTCATCCTTTTAC
Source organism: Phocaeicola sartorii JCM 17136 = DSM 21941 (assembly GCF_054653615.1). Lineage (NCBI taxonomy): Bacteria > Pseudomonadati > Bacteroidota > Bacteroidia > Bacteroidales > Bacteroidaceae > Phocaeicola > Phocaeicola sartorii. The sequence goes on along the minus strand of NZ_BAAIFW010000005.1, from coordinate 2,068,288 downwards.
GCAGAACATAACACAAGAATACTTGAACAGTTCCATTATGGCCCTAAGTTCCAACTATGAAGGCTTTGGACTGGTCTTGATCGAAGCCATGAGTCTGGGCGTTCCTTGTGTCTCTTTCGACTGTCCGTTCGGCCCGTCGGAAATCATCAGAGACCAGGAAGACGGACTCCTCGTCAAAAACGGAGACATACAAGGATTTGCCAACGCTATCTGCCACCTGATAGAACATGAAGTGGAAAGAAAAGCTTTCGGTAAAAGTGCCAAAGAAAATGTAAAACGTTACTCACCTCAAAACATCATGCCGCAATGGGAAATGTTGTTTCATAAACTGACTGAAAAATGACCATCGTTTATCTATACACAGCCCTATGCACCGTGGGAGGAGCCGACCGGAGCATCATCCAAAAAGCGAACTATCTGGCTGACGAAATGCACCAGGATGTATTTATCATTACCGACTCACAGAAAGGACGACCTTCCGTTTTCCCGATATCCCCCAGAGTCAGGCACATTGACATAGCGATTGATTTTGACAGACAGTATCATCATAACCTGTTAGTGAGAGGCTGTTATTATTTCACCTTGATGCGCCTGTACAGAAAGAAACTGAACTACTGGCTGAAGACCTTGAAGCCGGATATCGTCATCAGCACACTGGGCCGCGAATTGGATTTTCTGACACAACTGGACGATGGAAGTATAAAAATAGGAGAATCCCATATAGCCAAACCGTACACCCGAAACCTGCATCTGATGGAACAACGAGAATTTCCATACAAGCAAATCGCACGACATTGGAGAAAAAAACAAGAAGAGGCTGTAAAAAAGTTGGATGCGCTGGTTGTTCTGACACAGAATGACGCGGATAATTGGAAAGAAGTAAAAAAGGCATGTATCATACCGAACTTCTTACCGTTCTTGCCCGAAAATGGGAGTTCCTGCCTGGAAAAAAGAATCATCAGCATAGGACGATATAACGAACAGAAGGGCTATGACCGCCTGATTGAAGCTTGGGGCAAGGTCAACCGGAAGCATCCCGACTGGCATATCCGCATTTACGGAGAGGGTCAAGACAGGGACAGGCTACAAGAACTTATCGGAAAGCATCATATAGAAAACAGCTTTTCATTGTGCCCTCCGACCAAAAACATTCAAGAAAAATACCTGGGAAGTTCCATATACGTCATGAGTTCACGATTTGAAGGATTACCGATGGCACTTCTGGAAGCGATGGCGTGCGGTGTTCCCTGCATCTCATTCGACTGCCCGTACGGACCTGCCGAGATTATCACTCCTGAGGAAGACGGAATACTGGTGAGGAACGGAAACACGGACGAACTGGCTGACGCGATATGCCGGCTGATAGAGGATACGGATAAACGCATACGGATGGGAAAGCAGGCCCAAAAGAATATCCAACGTTATTCGCGCGAAGAAGTGATGAAACTGTGGAATGAGTTATTCAACACCTTAACAACCACCCGACCATGAATATCATCTATCTCCTCTTTCATGGACTATCTCCTTACAGCGGCATCAGTAAAAAGATCCTGTATCAGGTTAAAGGCTTGGAAGCATGTGGACACCAAGTCAGCTTATGCACGTACTGCATAGCGGACAACAGTCACCGGGTAAGGATGATAAACGGTGAAATAATAGCCGATTACGGAACAGGCAAACTGGCTGCGGCAAGAAAAAGAGTTTCCTACCAATGCATATATCATTATGCTGTAGCACATCGGGTGGAATTAATTTATGTACGCTCTTTCCATAATGCGAATCCGTTCACCATCCGGCTGTTCAGCAAACTGAGGAAAGCCGGAATTAAAATAGTGATGGAAATACCTACCTATCCTTACGACAACGAATATGCCGGTTTTCCACTAGCCACACGCCTAGGGATACAAGTGGACAAAGTTTTCCGAAAGACACTGGCGGAACACGTGAACGCTATCGTCACCTTTTCAGACCATCACCATATATTCGGTCAACGTACCATTCAGATATCCAACGGAGTTGATTTTGATTCCATCCCACTGAAAAAGACGGTTTCTAAAAACACCTCCGTCATTCATTTACTAGGAGTGGCCGAAGTACATTATTGGCACGGATACGACCGCCTGATAGACGGTTTGGGTAAATATTACCAAAAACCGGCAAACACAACCGTATTTTTCCACATCGCAGGCGGTATATGGAAATCCGAAATGCATGACTCGCAACACGCTCCCGGATTTTATGAACTTATCAACAAATATCATATAGAGAAATATGTCATCTTCCACGGACAAAAAATGAACGAGGAGCTGGATGAATTATTCAACGAAGCGGATTTCGCCATCGGCAGTCTGGCACGCCACCGCAGCGGCATTGACAAAATCAAAACTTTAAAAAACAGAGAATATGCAGCACGGGGAATACCTTTTATATATTCAGAAACGGACGAAGACTTTGACCTTATGCCTTATATAATGAAAGTTCCGGCCGACGAAAGTCCCATAGACATCCGCCAGCTTATCCGGTTCTATACGGAACTGGATCTGCCGCCTTGCAGAATAAGGGATTCCATTAAAAACTTGTCGTGGAAAGAACAAATGATGAAAGTGATAAACAACCTGTAATACCTCCCGCCTATGATCCGGATCGCCTATTGTACTCCCTCTCTCCATATTCCCGGAGGAGTGGAAAGGGTACTGACCACCAAAGCCAACTTCCTGGCTGAGAGCGGTAATTATGAAATATACATCTTGCTGACTGATGGAAAAAGCAAGTCTCCCTGCTATGCTTTATCGCCCAAAGTGAAAATTATCCAACTGGATATAGACTTTGAAGAATTATGGGAACTTCCTCTGTGGAAAAAGGTGCCGGTTTATCTGAAAAAACAAAGAATATACCGACGCAAGCTCTCCGCCGCCTTGTTCCACCTCAAACCGGACATCACTATCTCTCTGTTACGACGGGAAATTAACTTTATCACCTCCCTCAAAGACGGAAGCAAAAAGATAGGAGAGCTGCACGTGAACCGGAAGAACTATCGTAATTTTGAAAAGAACGAAAGCAACTTCGTCAAGGAACTTTTTGCCAAATTATGGATGAAAAGTCTGGTGAGACATTTAGGAAAGCTGGACAAGTTCGTTGTGCTGAGTGAGGAAGACAGAGAGAACTGGCCCGAACTACAAAATGTAAAAGTCATCAGCAACCCTCTACCCTTTCAACCCGGAACATGCAGCAACTTGAACAATAAACGGATAACCGCCGCCGGAAGATATACCTACCAAAAAGGATTCGATTTGTTACTGGAAGCATGGAGCAAAGTCTGTAACCGGCATCCGGACTGGGAATTACATATATATGGCAAAGGAGATAAGACTGCATATCAAGCACTGGCTGGGAAATTGGAACTAAAGAACCTTTTTCTTGAAAATACAACCCCGGATATGATCCGTAAATACTGTGAAAGTTCTATCTTTGTATCCAGTTCCAGATTTGAAGGATTCGGAATGGTCATAGCGGAAGCAATGGCGTGCGGAGTACCTGCCGTATCATTCGCCTGCCCGTGCGGACCTAAAGATATCATCCGGAACGGGGAAGACGGACTATTGGCCGAAAATGGAAAGACAGAAGAGCTGGCCGAGAAAATAATTTATCTGATTGAGAACGAAGAAATAAGAAAAGAAATGGGAAAGAAAGCCCGCATCAATGTACAACGTTTCGCTAAAGACGTAATTATGCAACAATGGATTCAGTTATTCAACAACTTATTAAACGGAACAGAACAATGAAAACAGATTCCCCCTACGACAGAGGAGACATCCATATAAACAAAAACGACAAAGTGCTAGAGATAGGTCCGGGCCATAATCCGACGTATCGCTCCAACGTGGTAGTCGAAAAATTTGTTGACACCAATTATCACCGCTGCGGTGACGTGAAAATATACCCGCATCAGACCTTTGTACATGCCGACGGAGAAAACCTGCCCTTCAAAGACAAGGAGTTCGACTATGTGATATGCAATCAAGTTTTGGAACATGTAGAACATCCCGAAGCATTTGTCAAGGAATTATGCAGAGTGGCCCGACGGGGATACATCGAAACTCCCAGTCTGCTGGGCGAATACTTGTTTCCTAAGAAATCACACAAATGGGTCATACTGGATATAGACAACAAGCTAGTTTTCTATGAAAAAGCCAGAATGCCGGGCAACTATGAAAATGACTATGGAGAATTGTTCCTGAATTATTTGCCTTTCCAATCCCTCCCCTACAAACTGCTGTGGCTGACGGAAGGAGATATCACCTTGAACCGCTACGAATGGAAAAACGAGGTGGAAATATTGGTCAACCCCGAAGATGAATACTACTCCTCTTTCTTCCTCAACAAATGGAACCGGGAAATGGTGGAGAAACTATACCCCCGCCGCTCCGCCCTGACAGAAATGAAGAAGATAATTCACGCCCTGTCCTATCTCATCAAAAACAAATTGAAATCACGATTCAGTAATCACCGGACTCCAATCACACTGTCCGAATATATAAGAACACATGAAGTGGTACGCTGACTATCTATCCATCTATGACAGGCCTTTCACCCAAGTCCCACAAACGGTTATCAACCAAGTGAAAGACAAGATCCGGCAACTGGCAACTCATGCTCCGCTGGTTTCGGTGGTAGCCATCGCCCATAATGAAGAAAAGAGGATATTGAGCTGCCTGTGGTCTTTATGTGAAAACCAACATACCTATCCTGTAGAAATACTAGTCATCAATAATCATTCTACCGACCGCACCGAAGAGGTACTAAAAGAATTAGGGGTCACCTACTTCAATGAATGCCAAAAAGGTCCCGGTTTTGCCCGGCAATGCGGACTGAACCATGCTCGAGGGAAGTATCATCTCTGCATAGACGCCGATACCCTTTATCCGCCCCGGTACATCAGTACCATAGTAAAGGCCTTACAAGAAAAAGAAGTGGTGGGCACATACGCCCTATGGAGTTTTCTCCCCAATGAACATCATTTAGGACTTTTCTTCTATGAGACACTGCGTGACCTCTATTTGAAAATACAAAATCTGAACAGGCCGGAACTCAATGTACGTGGAATGGCTTTTGCCTTCCACACGGAAACAGCCCGGAAAGAAGGATTCCGGACAGACATACTCCGCGGAGAAGACGGCTCCTTGGCACTAGCATTGAAAAAATACGGAAAATTAAGATTCGTCACCGCCCGCAAAGCCCGTGTCCTCACCGGCCATGGCACTATTTCGGCCGACGGTTCCCTGTTCAGCAGTTTCAAGAAACGAGCCATAAAAGGTTTAAGAAACTTCACGGCTCTTTTCTATAGCAAAAACGATTACGAAGATGAAGATTCCAACTTGATAAAGTAACGACAAATGAAAATAGCAATAGAAGCCCAACGCATCTTCAGAAAAGAAAAGCATGGCATGGACTATGTAGCTCTGGAGACCATCCGGGAACTGCAAAAGACAGACACACAGAACGAATACTTCATACTGGTCAGCCCAGGAGATGATATCTGTTTGCAGGAATCCGCCAACGTGCATATCGTGACCGTCAACTGGCCGTCCTATCCGCTTTGGGAGCAAATAGGACTGCCGTTGGCTTTGAGAAAAATCAAGCCAGACCTGCTGCACTGCACAAGCAACACCGCCCCTGTGTATGGCAACATTCCACTGGTGCTTACACTGCACGACATTATCTTTCTAGAGAAAAAACAAGGTAAGAACCAGTCCATGTACCAAAGGATGGGACGCCTCTACCGGAGAATCATAGTTCCCAGAATTCTTGCCAAATGCAAGAAAATCATTACCGTTTCTCATTTTGAATGCAACCGCATCAGTAGTTCTCTACACATTGACAGACAACTGCTTGCCGCTGTACACAACGGCTATTCACAACATTTCATACCGGTACGAAACGCACAAACCATCACCGCCCGATACATTGAAGAACGTCCTTACCTGTTCTTTCTAGGAAATACCGACCCTAAGAAAAATACGGCAAAGGTATTGCAGGCATACAGCATATATTTAAAAAAATCCCGTCAACCCCTCCCTCTGCTTATCGCTGACCTGAAAGAAGAGATCATAGACGGATATCTGAACCGGCAAGGCTTACAGGAAATAAAAAAGATGCTGTATTGCCCCGGATACATTCCGAACACAGAATTACCTGCTGTTTATAGTGGAGCATCCGCCTTCATATACACGTCTCTGCGCGAAAGTTTCGGCATCCCCATTCTGGAGGCGATGGCCTGCGGAACTCCCGTCATCACCTCAAACACTTCCGCCATGCCCGAAATTGCAGGACCGGAGGGTATTCTGATCAATCCGTCCGAACCGGAGGAAATCGCTTCCGCCATCCTTCATTTAGAAGAAGATGCAGAATATTACCAGTCACAAGCCATATACGGACTAAAAAGAGTCCGCCGGTTCTCATGGGAGAACACAGCAAAAAAAATATTGTCAATATACAAAGAAATACTAGCATGAGCACCCTTGAATTCCTCTTCTTCGTTCTTCTCTTCATTGTATTCTACACTTATGTGGGATATGGAATCCTGTTATGGATATTGGTTAAAATAAAACAAAATTTTCTTTTCCCCTACGATACGGACGAACAAGATAAAGAAATCTGCCGGCACAAAGACAACACCGCCCTGCCCGAAATCACCCTGTTCATCACCGCCTATAACGAAGAACAGGTAGTGGATAAAAAAATGAGAAACTGCCATGAACTGGATTATCCCAAAGAGAAACTTCATATCGTATGGGTAACGGACGGCAGCAATGACCACACCAATGAAAAATTAAAGGTTTATCCCGATGTCACCCTATTGTCCATCCCTGAAAGAAAAGGAAAAACAGCCGCCATAAACCGAGGTATGAGATTTGTCACCACACCTCTGGTCATATTCACAGACGCCAATACATTTATCAATCCGCAGGCTGTCCGCGAAATAGTGAAATGTTTCGACCATCCGCGGGTGGGATGTGTGGCAGGAGAAAAACGGGTGGATATGCACAGCACCGGAGGGGCTGCTTCGGGAGGAGAAGGGTTATACTGGAAATATGAATCATGGCTGAAAAAACTGGATTACCAGCTCTACTCCACTATAGGTGCCGCCGGAGAGCTATTTGCCATCCGCACCCCGTTATATGAAGAAATGCCCGAAGACACATTACTGGATGATTTTATGCTGTCCCTACGCATCGCCATGAAACGGTACACGATAGCATATTGTGATACGGCATACGCCTTGGAAAGCGGATCGGCCGATATGAAAGAAGAAGAGAAAAGGAAAGTGCGCATTTCGGCAGGCGGATTACAGTCCGTCTATCGCTTGAAAGAACTGCTGAACCCGCTACATTATGGAATTCTTAGTTTTCAATACATCTCCCACCGGGTACTGAGATGGTCGGTGACACCAGTCGCCTTGTTTCTACTTCTCCCCTTGAATATCCTACTGGCTGCCTGTAGCGAGAACCGTCTGGTTTACCTTCTTTTTCTTCTACTACAATCCGCATTCTATGCCGGAGGATTCTATGGCTGCTACCTGTCCGCCAAGTCAGTAAAGAACAAATTGCTTTATATTCCTTACTATTTCCTGTTCATGAACATCAATGTGATAAAAGGCTTCTTCTATCTGAAAAGACATACTGGCGGAACATGGGAAAAAGCCCACAGGGCCTAATGTTTACTCACTAAAATGTTTTTTTATCATCTCATGCAAAACGGGAGCCATAATCGGCTTGGCCATATAGTCATCACATCCGGCTTTAAAAGCCTTGTCACGGTCACTATCGTATGCATTGGCGGTAAGGGCTATAATAGGAAGCCTCCCTCCTTTCCGGCGAATTTGTCTGGTGGCTTCCAATCCGTCCATAACAGGCATCTTTATATCCATTAAAATCATATCGGGCTGGTACTCCTCAAACTTCTCAACAGCCTCTTGCCCATCATGGGCACGACAAACTTCATACTCCTTTCTTAATATGATAGATAATAAAAGGTAATTACTTTCCGTATCTTCAGCTACCAAAATCTTTTTCATGTCTTCTTTTTATTGATTACCTTGCAAATTTACGATATAAAATGATATAAACAATATTTTTTTTGTATATTTGCTGTCAGTGATCAATATCACGCATCTAAATTCGCGAAGAGAAACAGTATATTGAGAATCATACTATTAATATGAACATTCCAAGTAATATATTGCACGATAAGCAATATGCAGACCAAATTCTAGAGATTACGGCTGATACGATGTTTTTCGTATATAAAGACGGCACCTGTTTAGACTTTAAGGCTAATACAGCCGATTTTTTTATAAAAGAACAGGATATTATAGGAGAAAATATTTTCTCTTATTTCCCCGTAGAGACCGCCCGGGAAATGTACCTGGAATTTGCCAAGGTACGGGCGGGAAGCAAGCCTTCCGCACGGAATTACAAACTAATATTGGAAGATGATGTGAAATACTACAAATGCATCATCAGCAGGTATGACAAAGAACATTTTATTTTCCAATACAGGGATATCACAGGCCGGAGTGTAGTCAGACTGAAACTGGAAAAGAAACAAAAAGATTTGTGCGAGATAGAAAAGGCCGCAAGCATAGGGTTATGGGCTTACGACTCGTCCACACGGCTCATCAACTACTCGGGATATACCCGGATATTCTGCAATGACGAAGAGGTAAAAGACATTTCTATAGACGAATACATAAACTACATACATCCAGACGACAAGGACCGTTTCAGTCAATGGCTGGAAGAAAACCTGGATGAAAAAGATGCCGTCAATACCATAAACTATAAACTCCTCATAGCTGGAAAGACCATCAATATGAGAATTAAAGCATATCATAAAGAGGTATATATGCAAAAAACCATATTGGAAGGATATATACAGAATACATCCGAGATTGTCTGGAAAGCAGAACGCTCCAACCAACTGAAATCCGCTTTTCTGGCCAATATGAGCCATGAAATCCGTACACCACTGAATGCCATTCTGGGATTCTCACGCATCATAGCCGAAACGGAGAATGCCGAGGAAAGACTGCAATATTACGATATTGTGGAGAAAAACAACATGCGCTTGCAGGAACTTATCAACGAGATTCTGGACTTATCGAAGATTGAATTGGGTATAATGGAATTCAACTATGCACCCGTATACCTTCATACCTTATGTGAGGATGTAAAAAACACATATAGCTTCAGATGCCAGCCCGGAGTGGAGCTGATTTTAGAGGAGTCCGATCCGTCACTGGTAATCTCGACAGACAGAAACCGTTTATTTCAGGTTTTCTCCAATCTGATAGGTAATGCCACGAAATTCACTGTCAAAGGTTCAATCAGTTTTGGATATAAATTAGCTGGGGAAGAGATTGTATTCCACGTAACCGATACCGGAAGCGGTATTTCCGATGACAAAATAGACAAGATTTTCGACCGTTTCATCATGGCCAACAACCAAGTGCAAGGCACAGGATTGGGGCTTTCCATCAGCAAGATCATTGTAGAAAAATTAGGAGGAAAAATAGCCGTCCGGTCACAAATAGAGGTTGGAACTACATTCACTTTTACACTACCCTACATCTCGGTAAACGGGAAAATGAAACAGGAAGAAAAACAGACATCGGCCTCCGCCAAAGACAAGAACAAGGCTTTCCTCCAGAAAGCGACCATCCTAGTGGCAGAAGACTACCAAAGCAACTATGACTTAATAGCGGCAATAATCGGAAAAATGTATAGGCTGGTACATGCACATGACGGCATGGAGGCTATCATGTACTATGAACAATACAAACCCGACTTGATTTTGATGGATATAAAAATGCCTAACATCAATGGTCTGGACGCCACAAAGGCCATACGGGAAATGTCTGCCGACGTGCCTGTCATTGCCGTGAGCGCGTATGCGTACGAAAAAGACAAAGTAGCTGCCATAGAAAGCGGATGCAATGAGTTTATAACCAAACCAGTATCTGCCGATTTACTGAAAACGACTATCAACAAATATCTAAAACAAAAGTAATTTATGGGAAGGTTAGCCGTATATAAGTTTGCCTATTTTTTATCTATCCTGTTCACATTCTTCATTTTGGGACTTTCCATCTTCGCTTATTTCTCAGGAAAAATAAATCCAGCGGAGAACATGTTTGCCGCATACGTTGCTTTAAGCAAACCCATACTAGTGGCAACCAATGCGATATTATTCATTTACTGGCTCATCAGACTCCGGTATTGGTTATGGATTCCGTTGACCAGCCTGATGGTAAACTACGGATACATCACTTCCATGTATCAGATTTATAACCCAACCAAATATGCCAATGAGAACAGACTGAAAGTAGTGACTTATAATGTCCACTCGTTTGGAAATGAAATCACGGGATTCTCCGCCAAAGAGTTTGCCGAGATGATGAACAAAGAGGAAGCGGATGTACTTTGTTTTCAAGAATACAGAGGCAATGGGGACTTTACGGAGCAGGACTTGCAGGATACGTATGCTAAAACATTCCCTTACTCATTTATTCCCAAAGAACTGAGCCTGGCTATTTACAGCCGATACCCCATCAAACAATCGCAAACAGTAGAATTTCCGAACAGTAACAACGGAGCCATCTGGGCCGACCTGGATGTAAAGGGCATGACGATACGCATCATCAACGTGCACATGCAGACTACCAGCTTTGACAGGATGCGATCCAAAGCAGCGCAGGCCCGGGGGGCACAGGATGCGGAACAGGAAAAAGCCATTTATTTGGACTATTCCGACAATTTTCGGGAAAATACCGTCAGACGCGCCGGACAGTCCGGACTAATCAGTTCGCTGATCAATGCCACAGAATATCCCCTGATCGTATGCGGTGACTTCAATGATCCTCCAGGAACTTTTACTTACGAAACTCTGAAAAGTGGACTGGAGGACGGATTCCATACTGCTGGAGAAGGGTACGGAGCTACTTTCCGGGGCTTTCACCATTTACTGCGGATAGACTACCTGTTTCATTCCTCCTTATTAGAAGGTATAAAATACAAGGTGATTCCTTATGATATGAGTGACCATAACCCAGTATGTCTGGAGGTGGGACTTTGATGAATCACTTACTTCTTCAACGCTACCGAGAAGAAGAAAGTGGAACCTTTCCCCTCTTCAGACTCAAACCATAAACGCCCGCCGTTCTTGACAGCGAAATCCTGACATAGCAACAAGCCTAATCCGGAGCCTTCCTCATTATTCGTTCCGTATTTGCTGAAATGAGTTTCCGTATTCAATAATTTCTTTTGGTCTTCCTCACTCATACCTTTTCCAGCATCTTTTACACTGACTATGACTTTATCCCCCTCTATCCCGGCATTGACCAAAATCTCGGAATCATTATAGCTAAACTTGATGGCATTGCTGAGAAGATTACGCAAGATGGTCTTCATCATATCTATATCGGCATGTACCTCAATCTTCTCATACACTGGAAAGTTCACTTTTATATTCTTCATACCGGCTACCAGATTGAAAATCTCGATAACCGAAGCAATATTCCCTACAATATCAAAATCCTGATAAACTACATTCAGTTTACCTATCTGGCTTTTAGTCCATTTCAATAAATTATCCAATAAGGAGAAAACATCCTCCGTACTTTGATTGGCCATGCTCAGCATATCATACATCTCCTTACCGATCTGTTCGGGCGGCAAACTAAGTATCAACATATTGAGCACCATCTTAATGGACCCCATAGGCGAGCGCAAGTCATGTGCAATGACAGAATACAACTTGTCGCGCCCCATGATAGTCTTACGCAGTTCTTCCGTCTGCTTCGTGATGATCCGCTTGGCGGCAATCAAAGATATCTGATGAGTCACACGAATCACAAGTTCTTCCTTATTAAAAGGTTTGGATATAAAATCATTGGCTCCCACCTTGAAGCCCTTCACGATATCAGCAGTGGTATTCAAAGCGGTCAGGAATATAATAGGAATATGCTGCGTTTCAGGATCGGCTTTCAGTCGCTCAGCAACTTCAAAACCATTCATCTCGGGCATCATGACATCTAATAAAATCAAATCAGGGCAGGCATTGACCGCTTGAGATAAAGCCTCCTTTCCATTACTGGCAGTTACCACCTTAAACTTCTCGTTTGCCAACAGCACTCTCAGCAGCAAAACATTAGAAACTACATCGTCCACAACCAAAACAGTATATTCAGAATGCTTTATTACTACATTTACATCCGATGTCATAGGCATATATTATTTAGCTAGAACACTCTTAAAATAATCAATCACTTTCATCAGTCCCACCTCCAGATGGACATGAGGCTCCCAAGCCAGTTTTTCCTTTGCCAGGGTGATATCCGGTCTGCGCTGACGAGGATCATCATGAGGCAAAGGTTTGAAAATAATGTCAGAATAAGAACCAGTCAGTTCCAGCACCTTCCGGGCCAGTTCAAAAATGGAAAATTCACAAGGATTTCCTATATTCACCGGTCCTGTGAAATGGTCTTCCGTAGCCATCATACGTATCATTCCCTCCACCAAATCATCTATATACTGAAAGCTGCGTGTCTGCTTTCCGTCTCCATAAATGGTAATATCCTTGTCCTGCAACGCCTGCACCACAAAATTAGAAATCACACGACCGTCATCGGGCAACATATTAGGACCATACGTATTGAATATGCGGATAATTTTTACTCGGACGCCATGTTGCCGGTAATAATCCATACACAAAGTCTCGGCACAGCGCTTTCCTTCGTCATAACAAGAGCGGTAGCCTATCGGATTGACATTTCCCCAGTCCCCTTCCCTTTGGGGATGCGACAACGGGTCTCCATATACCTCACTGGTAGAGGCTTGAAGTATTTTCGCCCTATTACGCTTTGCCAGCCCCAACATATTGAATGTACCGAAGACAGCCGTCTTCGCTGTTTTAATAGCATCATGCTGATAATGTATAGGAGAAGCGGGACATGCCAGATTGTATATCTCGTCCACATCCGTCCAAAACGGATTGATTATATCGTGTTCTATCAGTTCAAAGCGCGGATGCCCGGTCAGATGGCTGATATTCTCTTTACTCCCTGTAAAAAAGTTATCTAAACATATAACGATATTACCTTCCTTTATCAGGCGAGTACATAGATGTGACCCTATAAATCCTGCGCCTCCCGTTACTAGGATTCTTTTCATTCCCCCTTACTTTTACGTTATTTAATGTTTAGCAAAAATAATTGATTCCCTTCACTTGTGCAAACATTTAAAACAAGATTATTCATTATCTTTGCAAATACTTTATCAAAAAGAGATTTATATGAAAAAATATCCTTGTATATTAAGTATAGCAGGTTCCGATTGCAGTGGAGGAGCCGGCATACAGGCCGACTTGAAAGCAATCTCTGCCCTGGGTGGTTATGCTGCGACAGCCATTACCGCAATCACCGTACAAAACACGTTGGGAGTACGTGCCATACATCCCATACCACCGGTATATGTGCGTGGACAGATAGAAGCCGTAATGGAGGACATCCGTCCGGATGCTGTCAAGATAGGCATGATTAATGATGTGGAAATAGTTAAAGTCATAGCCTCCTGCCTCCGTAAATATCAACCCCGTTTCGTTGTATTCGATCCGGTTATGATATCGACCAGCGGACACCGGCTGATAGAAGAAGATGCCATCAACGCACTGACCCAGGAACTGATGCCCCTGTCCAGCCTGATTACGCCTAATCTGAGTGAGGCGGAAGTATTGACAGGACACCGTATGGACAATGTAGAAAAAATGAAGATTGCCGCACCGGAGTTATTAAAATATGGCTGCGGAGCCGCTTTGCTAAAAGGAGGGCACCTGGAGGGAGGTAAGATGTGTGATGTATTACAGATAGCCGGAGAAGAAAAACCTCATCTCTTTGTTTCAGACAAAATAGAAAGCAAGAATACACACGGAACAGGCTGTACTCTTTCTTCCGCCATCGCTACATTTCTGGCATTGGGATATGATATGCCGCAGGCAGTAGAACATGCAAAAGCATACGTCACCGGAGGCATCCATGCCGGGAAAGACATACATATAGGAGAAGGACACGGCCCGCTGAACCACTTCTACGCCCCTGTCCCGATGAAAATAATACGATAATATGCTAATTACCATGCGGTACATAACGCAGCCTATTCGCAAATTGCCTCATTATTATTCCGTAGTTCCGGAAGAAATAATTAACTTTGCAACGTTTTTAAACCAAAATAGGAAAAATATGAAAGCATTTGTATTCCCCGGACAGGGAGCACAGTTTGTAGGTATGGGTAAAGACCTGTACGAAAACTCGGCTTTAGCCAAAGAACTTTTTGAAAAAGCAAACGACATTTTAGGATACCGCATCACAGACATCATGTTTGAAGGTACTGACGAAGACTTGCGCCAGACTAAGGTAACTCAACCTGCCGTTTTTCTGCACTCGGTCATTTCAGCTCTTTGCATGGGCGACGACTTCAAGCCCGAAATGACAGCAGGACACTCATTGGGTGAATTTTCCGCATTGGTTGCAGCCGGAGCATTGTCTTTCGAGGACGGTCTGAAACTGGTCTATGCACGTGCTATGGCCATGCAGAAAGCTTGTGAGGCACAACCCTCTACCATGGCTGCCATTATCGCCTTGCCAGACGAAAAGGTGGAGGAAATTTGTGAAGCGGTTTCCAAAGAAGGCGAAGTAGTAGTGGCTGCCAATTATAACTGCCCGGGACAAATTGTGATCTCAGGTTCTATTGAAGGAATCAATAAGGCTTGCGAGCAAATGAAAGCTGCCGGAGCCAAACGCGCCCTGCCGCTGAAAGTGGGAGGCGCTTTCCACTCTCCGCTGATGAACCCTGCCAAAGTGGAACTGGAAACTGCTATCAACGCAACAGAAATTCATATTCCGAAATGCCCTGTATATCAGAATGTGGACGCTTTGCCTCACACAGATCCTGCTGAAATCAAAGCAAATCTGGTGGCTCAGCTCACTGCTTCCGTACGCTGGACTCAGACAGTAAAGAATATGGTTGCCGATGGTGCCGATGACTTTACCGAATGTGGACCAGGTGCTGTGCTGCAAGGACTGATCAAGAAAATTGACGGATCGGTCAACGCACATGGAATTGCTTGATAAACAATCCATAATCACCACAAATCTCACTGATTGATGATCTGGATGATATGTGGAATAACAACAGAACGCAGACTGACACTGATTCTTCTCCAAAATCTTTCGTGTCAGTCTGCGTTCTTGTTTTCCATAAAATCCAATCTGTATAAACCTGTATAATCTTTGGTGAATCTGATAAAGCCCGTCTTTTTCTATGGTATTTCACAAAAAAATTGTAAGTTTGTCGGTAACTAAACGGGATTACGCTATGAATGAATTTAAATATAACATTGGTTATGCCCTGAGCGGAGGATTTATAAAAGGATTTGCCCATTTGGGAATTATGCAGGCTTTGCACGAACATGGCATCAGGCCGGAAATACTTTCCGGAGTAAGTGCGGGTGCTCTTGCCGCTGTTTTTTATGCCGACGGCAAAGAACCTTATCAAATTATTGAACTTTTCGAGCACCATTCATTCAAAGAGCTGACCACTTTCTCTATCAACAAACAAGGTCTGCTGAAATTGGACAGTTTCATTGATTTCCTAAACAGCAATCTGGAATCGAAAACGATAGAAGAATTAAAAACCCCCACTGTTATTACTGCCACAGACCTGGATCACGGACGCATTGTTTCCTTTAGAAAAGGAAAAATAGCCGAAAGACTGGCTGCTTCCTGCTGCATGCCTATCTTATTTGCCCCCATACGCATCAACAACACATATTATGTGGATGGAGGAATCCTGATGAACCTTCCGGTAAGCCCCATCCGCAAAGAATGCGAGAAAGTGATAGCGCTCAATGTAGATCCGCTGGTAGCAGATGAATACAACAAGAATGTGGTGAGCATCGCACTCAGAGCCTATCATTTTATTTTCCAGGCCAACACGCTGCCTCAAAAAGGAACTGCAGATTTGTTGATCGAATCATACGGACTGGAAGAATACAGCAACAGGGAACTGGAAAGAGCCGAGGAGATATTCGAAAAAGGATACAATACAGCGACAACACTCCTGGACAGACTGCTTCTGAAGAATGGAACAATTTGGAGATAAACAAAAAATAAAATGGATACACAAGAAAAAATCATTATCTATCAGGTATTCACCCGTTTATTCGGGAACAATAACCTGCGTTGCAAACCTAATGGTTCATTAGAAGAAAACGGCTGTGGCAAAATGGCTGATTTCACGACAAAGGCTTTAGGCGAGATCAAAGCACTGGGTGCTACACATATTTGGTATACAGGTGTCATTGAACATGCCACACAAACCAATTATACCCGCTATGGCATCAAACCCGATCATCCCGCAGTAGTCAAAGGAAAGGCCGGATCACCGTATGCCATCAAGGATTATTATGATGTAGATCCTGACTTGGCAACCAGTATTCCGGACCGTATGAAAGAGTTCGAGAATCTGGTAAAACGAAGCCACAAAGCCGGATTGAAAGTCATCATCGACTTTGTCCCCAACCATGTGGCCCGCCAGTATGGTTCGGACGCCAAGCCTGAAGGAGTGACCGATCTGGGCGAGAAAGATGATGTGACAAGGGCTTTCAGCCCTAACAATAATTTCTATTATATTCCGGATACAAAGCTGGAAGGCAGTATCGACCTGCACCGTGGCGCAGCGGAACCTTACATAGAATTTCCGGCAAAAGCAACCGGCAACGACCGTTTCGACGCATGGCCCAACTCCAATGACTGGTATGAAACGGTGAAACTGAATTATGGCATAGACTACATGAACGGTCATAGCCGCCACTTCGATCCGATTCCGGACACATGGGTGAAGATGCGTGACATCCTGCTGTTCTGGTCTGCTAAAGGCATTGACGGTTTCCGCTGTGATATGGCAGAAATGGTTCCTGTAGAATTTTGGGGATGGGTGATTCCGCAAATCAAAGCCGAACATCCGGAACTGATTTTCATCGCCGAGGTCTATAATCCGGGAGAATACCGGAATTATCTGTTCAATGGCAAATTCGACTATTTATATGACAAGGTAGGTCTGTATGATACGCTGCGCGCCATTACCTGTGGATGGGAATCAGCAACCGCTATTCCACAACGCTGGCAAAGCCTGGGCGGCATCGAAAAACGAATGCTCAACTTTCTGGAAAATCATGATGAGCAGCGCATAGCTTCCGATTACTTTGCCGGAAACGGCTCAAAGGCCATACCCGCAATGATTGTATCAGCCTGCATGAATACCAATCCCGTCATGATTTACTTCGGACAAGAACTGGGAGAACATGGCATGGATACGGAAGGTTTCAGCGGACGTGACGGAAGAACCACTATTTTCGATTACTGGAGCGTGGACAGCATACGCCGCTGGCGCAACGGGGGCAAGTTTGACAATAAATTTCTGAATGAGGATGAAAAGCAGTTGAAACAATTCTATACCCGTCTGCTGAATATATGCAACAGTGAAAAAGCCATACGGGAAGGTGTGTTCTTTGACTTGACCTATGCCAATCTGGCCGGATGGGTGTTCAACGAACATAAGCAATACGCCTTTTTACGAAAACAGGAAAACGAACTGATATTAATTATGGTCAACTTTGACTCCATACCAGCACGTTCAGCCGTCAATATTCCGCAACATGCGTTTGATTATTTAGGCATCCATCGTTATGGAGAATATGAGGCAACCGAGTTGCTGACCGAAAACACAGAGAAGCTGACGCTTATGCCGGATAAGACAACTCCCGTTTTACTGGATGGAATGAGTGGAAAAATTCTGAAATTCAAGCTATAGTTTCTCACTACAGATTACTCAGATTAATACAAAGATTGATTGCAACAATCAATTAATTGGATTTCAATCTGTGTAATCTGTGGCAAAAACATTTTACCTTCAGGAAGGTACAAATTAGCTCATTGTCCTATCTCTTCAACAGACCGATTCTCAAGTTCAGTTTAAAATAGCAGGCTCCGTTCTCACGTTCCAAGTATCCGTACTTATCTTTTTCAGTAGAACTCTTCTCAAACCGGGAGTTAGCAAACAGAAAATCGGCAAAGGTCTGACGGTCGGCTTTCTGATAGCAAAGCACCTCCCCGCTACCATCTACAAGCAGAAAACCGGAAATGGCAGAATCCGCTCCATTAAAGATCTTGGCAGGACGCATCCCCAAAGCCAGAGCCATAAGGAACTGCTTCATCTTGTATTCATAATAGCCATGTTTATGGATCAACTCATCCTTTATTTTCAATGGATTGATTTGCTCGACCGCTTCTGTCAGATCACTGATTCTGGATATGCCATCCAAATGCATGACACGCAACATCTCGCCCAACATACGGGGAAAATGAAGATCTATCATGCAGAGATTACTACGGAACACCTTATCGGCCACATCATTATATTTCAAGACTCCTCCCAGACGTTCTATCATCAGCATACGCCCTGCCACATCGTCTTCTTCACCAAAAGCATTAATTTTATTTATAGTAGGAGTAGCGAACTTAACGCCTGTCTGCTCAAACTTCAAGTTGGCAGTACGGCCTCCATCCAACAACGGGAACATAGCCCCCAAACGGGAACGAACACAAAAACCTACCAACGGAGCCTCTATACTATAAAAAGCAACATAGAAATCAGTACGGTCATCCGTCTTTGCCTCCAAATCATAAATGGCGACTTCATCCAAAAATTCCTCCACACCATCGGGAGACATCACATCATTCCCGCGACTCTCTTTGACGGCCGCAAGAATCAACTCTGCCACAGCCGCAAAATCCTCACGGGCTATCTGCTTGTCTATCTTCTCTCCACAAACATGTACAGTCGCCTCATCCTCCAGAATATAACGGCGTGTTCCGTCATGTTCCTCACGCTGTATCATTGCCACAGGAAACTTTTGCGCTTCATTCCTTTTCACATCAGGCGTACCTGCATACACATATCCATCCGCCAACAAGCGGAAAAAGGCGTAAAGCTCGCCCCACTCTCTCTTCGTCGCTTCAAATGCCATATCTTTTTTCTTTTTACTATCGCCTACTATTTTATAATGGCTGCAAAGATACGCAAAAGAAGTTTTAAAAAACAGGTTTTCGAGAAAAGCAAATCTTAAACAATGTTATATAGCATACTTTTCAAGTCTGATTATTTGCTATTTTCCGAAAAGTCCGTACCTTTGTAATGTGTTTTTCATAGTATTAGATTTAAGGTTAACAAAGATTGGAGCAAGGCGTTGCTCCTTTTTTTATTTATAAATCAATAAAAACTTGTCTATCATGGAAATAAACCAGGCAGCCCCCAAATTTCAGGATGCGTCAATCGCACCTATGCATACCACGGAGCATGTGGTAAACAGAACAATGATCAATCTTTTCGGATGCGGACGGGCAGTATCAGCCCACATAGAACGCAAAAAGAGTAAACTGGATTTTGCCCTGCAAGCATGTCCGGAAGAAGCGGATATTGCAAAAATAGAAAACACTGTAAACGAAGTTTTGCGAAGTAATTTGCCCGTCACCATGGAATTTATCTCTCAAGAGGAGGCGACAGGTCGCTTCGACATGAGGCGTTTGCCAAAAGAAGCCTCGGAGACCGTGCGGATTGTAAAAGTAGGCGATTATGATGAATGTCTTTGTATAGGACAGCATGTGGAGAACACATCCATGATAGGTACATTCAAAATAATAAGCCACGATTACAAAGACGGCATTTTCCGTATGCGGTTTAAACTGATATAGAACGATATAAAATATAGAGTCCCCATCAACAAACCCACCCTATTTTTCTTTTTTATGAGTAGATCCGCCTTTTTAGGGAAGAAAAGACGAATTAATCCACATTACTGATTACCTTTACACACTTAATGAAACAAATACCTAATTTTAAACCATGTCATTATGAAAAGAAACTGCAACAGTACCAGATGGAAGAAAACAGCTGTGCTTACACTAGCTATTCCACTGGTTTTGGGAGCTTCCCCCGTATGGGCTGCCTCCCACCCGCCTATGCCTTATGAAACAG
The DNA here is from genome assembly GCF_054653615.1 of Phocaeicola sartorii JCM 17136 = DSM 21941. Lineage (NCBI taxonomy): Bacteria > Pseudomonadati > Bacteroidota > Bacteroidia > Bacteroidales > Bacteroidaceae > Phocaeicola > Phocaeicola sartorii. The sequence continues at coordinate 2,048,141 of NZ_BAAIFW010000005.1, read as the reverse complement.
TACAAACCCATGCTAAAATTATCGGCGTAAAACAAATAAACCCTACCACAGTCGATGTATTGTTCTCGAACAATCAACGAATGACCGTGGACTTTTACGGGGAAAACATATTCCGCTTATTCCAAGATAATTCCGGAGGTATTATCAGAGCCCCGGAAGCCACACCACAAGCGCAAATTCTTGTTGACAACCCCCGCATACCTCTGTCGATGCTGAATGTGGAAGACACGGACGGAACGATCACCATCAGTACGGCAAAAGTAAAAATCCAGTTGGATAAAAACACCTCTTTACTGAAAGTCATCAACCTGGACACACAATCCGTGGTACTGGAAGAAAGTGAACCTGTAATGTTCGATAAAGACAGAGTGACGGTGACCTTGAAAGAAACTCCCGAAGAATATTTCTATGGCGGCGGCGTACAAAACGGAAGATTCTCACATAAAGGAAAAGCAATCGCCATCGAAAACCAGAATAGCTGGACAGATGGCGGAGTAGCTTCCCCTACTCCTTTCTATTGGTCCACTAACGGATACGGTATTCTGTGGTACACTTTCAAGAAAGGGAAATACGATTTTGGAGCCGAGAAACAAGGAAGCGTGAAATTATCCCATGAGACAGACTACCTGGACTTATTCTGTATGGTCAGCCATACCCCGACCGCTTTATTGAACGACTTCTACCAGCTCACCGGCAATCCCGTCCTATTGCCCAAATTCGGCTTCTATCAAGGACACCTGAACGCTTACAACCGCGATTACTGGAAAGAGGACGAGAAGGGAATTTTATTCGAGGATGGAAAACGCTACAAGGAAAGTCAGAAAGACAACGGTGGCATCAAAGAGTCCCTGAACGGTGAGAAGGGTAATTATCAATTCTCCGCCCGCGCCGTGATAGACCGTTACAAAAATCACGACATGCCTTTAGGATGGCTGCTGCCCAACGACGGATACGGAGCCGGATATGGACAAACGGAAACATTAGACGGAAATATACAAAACCTGAAAGATTTGGGCGACTATGCCCGCCGTAATGGAGTGGAAATAGGCTTGTGGACACAGTCCGACCTTCATCCCAAACCCGAGATAAGTGCCTTGCTGCAACGCGACATCGTAAAAGAAGTGAGAGACGCCGGAGTGCGGGTACTGAAAACAGACGTAGCATGGGTGGGGGCAGGATACTCCTTCGGTCTGAACGGTGTAGCAGATGTGGGACAGATCATGCCTTATTACGGCAATAATACCCGGCCATTCATCATCTCTCTGGACGGCTGGGCCGGCACCCAGCGCTATGCCGGTGTATGGAGCGGCGACCAGACGGGAGGAGAATGGGAATATATCCGTTTCCATATCCCCACTTATATAGGTTCGGGACTGTCCGGCCAGCCGAACATCACTTCGGACATGGACGGCATATTCGGCGGTAAGAATGCAGCAGTCAACATACGCGACTTCCAGTGGAAGACATGGACTCCCATGGAACTAAACATGGATGGATGGGGAGCAAACGAAAAATATCCGCACGCCCTGGGCGAACCCGCCACCTCCATCAACCGTATGTATCTGAAACTAAAATCAGAACTGATGCCATACGCCTACAGCTTCGCCAAAGAGGCGGTGGACGGACTGCCCATGATCCGTGCCATGTTCCTTGATTTTCCCAATAAGTACACGCTGGGAACAGCCACCCAGTACCAATATATGTATGGAACTGATTTTCTGGTAGCCCCCGTTTACCAGAACACACAAGCCGATGCGGAAGGCAATGATATCCGAAATGGAATCTATTTGCCCGAAGGTGAATGGATAGACTATTTCTCCGGAGAGAAATATGAAGGAGGACGCATACTCAACAATTTCGCCACCCCCTTATGGAAACTTCCCGTTTTCGTGAAGAACGGCGCCATCATCCCTATGGCCAACCCGAATAACCATGTAGGTGAAATAAACAAAGGGCTACGCATCTACGAAATGTATCCCCACAACCATACCATGACCGTGGAGTATGACGATGACGGAATCACCGAAGCATACAAAGACGGAAAGGGAGTCACCACCTTTATCGAATCAAATGTAACCCCCAAGAGCACTGTCATGATTACCGTACACCGTACTCAAGGCAACTTTGACGGATTCGTAAAGGAGAAAGCAACCGAATTCAGGATCAATGTAACTGAAAAACCGAAAGCGCTTTCCGCTAAAATAGGAAAAAGCAAAATAAAACTGACAGAGGCTGCCTCTATGAAACAATTCATGAATGGAGAAAATACATTCTATTATGACGCAGCACCTAATCTGAATAAGTTCGCGACCAAAGGAAGTGAGTTTGAGAAAGTGACAATTACCAAGAACCCCCAGTTGCTCGTCAAACTGGCTGCAACGGATATCACCGCCAATCAGATTGACATGGTCATCAAAGGATTCCGCTTTGATCCCGCTGACACCTACCGGGTCTCTTCAGGCATCCTGTCGGCTCCGCAAGCGGAAGTGACAGCCGAACACACAGAAGCTTATACGCTGAAACCAAGCTGGAGCAAAGTGCCTCACGCCGATTTCTACGAAATAGAGCTGGACGGCATGATTTACACCACGATTAAAGATACCGAGTTGCTGTTTGACGCACTTTCCGCCGAAACAACTTATGCCTTCAAGATACGCGCCGTAAACAAAGACGGAGTTTCCGAATGGAATGAGTTCAAGGCTACCACCAAATCCAACCCGCTGGAATTCGCCATCCGCGGCATCAAGGGAGAAATTACCGCCAAAGACCAGCCCGGTTTCGAGATAGACCACTTGTTTGACTTTGCTGAAACAGGAGATGTATGGCATACCGAATACGGAGCCAAAGCCACACCGTTTGACATGATTCTGGATTTAAAGACCATCAACCAATTGGATAAATTCCATTACCTGCCACGCCAAGATGTCGGAAACGGTACTTTACTGAAAGGCAGCGTATGCTACAGCCTCGACAAAAAGCACTGGACGGAAGCCGGGAAATTTGAATGGAAACGAAACAGTGACGTGAAAGAATTCCTGTTCAAAGACAGACCGGACGCACGCTACATCAAACTATCCGTAACAGACGGAACGGGCAATTATGGTTCCGGCCGCGAACTTTATGTGTTCAAGGTTCCGGGAACGGAAAGCTATCTGCCGGGAGATATCAACAACGATGGCAAGATAGATAACAATGACCTGACTTCTTATACCAACTATACGGGTTTAAGAAAAGGTGATTCTGATTTTGAAGGCTATATCAGTGTTGGCGACATCAACAAGAACGGATTGATTGACGCTTACGACATCTCTGTAGTCGCCACGCAGCTGGAAGGTGGAATAGATGAAACCAACGCTTCACCGGAAGTAGGCGGGAAGCTGGAAATAAGTACCCCAAAACGTCATTATAGCAAGAACGAAATAATTGAAGTACGCGTGAAAGGTATTGATTTGAAAGCAATCAATGCACTAAGTTTTGCTTTACCCTACGACCAACAGAAGTATGAATTTGCAGGTGTGCAGCTCATCCATCTGAATGAAATGGAGAATCTCACTTACGACAGGCTCCATAGCAACGGCAACAAGGCACTTTATCCTACTTTTGTTAATTTGGGCAATAAAGCGCTTCTTGATGGAACAACCGATCTATTTATCCTCAAGTTTAAGGCCAAGCAGAATGTGACCTTCGATTTACAGATAAAAGATGAAATACTGGTAAATCAAAGACTGGATAGTAAATAGTAGTTAGTGATTAGTGGTTAGTAAGGTTAGTGATTAATGGGTTGCGCTGTCATTCCGCAAGGTCATTAATCACTAACCATTAACCACTATAATCATTTATATTCCGCCCAGCTCTTGATAGCGATGTCATCCACCGTCATGGTGCAGAAAGCATTGATAAACGCGCTTGCCAGACGGGCATTGGTAATCAAAGGCACATTCAGGTCGATGGCGGCACGACGGATCTTGTATCCATTGTCCAACTCCCCTGCTGTCAGGTTCTTCGGGATATTGACTACCATGTCTATCTCTTTCCGGTGCAACATATCCAGTGCTTGAGGCTGCCCTTCCTCACTGGGCCAGTACACGCGGGTATTCTCCACCCCGTTCTCGGTCAGGAAGTGAGATGAGCCTCCGGTGGCATAAAGTTTATAACCTTTCTTCTGTAACATACGGGCCGCTTCCAAGGTATCCGCTTTCTGCTTGGCATTACCTGTAGAAAGCAACACGCTCTTTTCCGGAATACGATAACCCACAGACAGCATAGCCTTCAATACAGCACACGAAGTATCCGTACCAATACAACCTACTTCACCGGTAGAGGCCATGTCTACCCCCAATACCGGATCGGCTTTCTGCAAACGGTTGAAAGAGAACTGGCTGGCCTTAATACCCACATAATCCAACTCGAAAAGATTCTTGTTCGGTTTCTCTACCGGCAGTCCGAGCATCACTTTGGTAGCCAGTTCGATGAAGTTTATCTTCAACACTTTGCTGACGAACGGGAAGCTGCGTGAAGCACGAAGATTACATTCAATCACCTTGATATCGTTATCCTTTGCCAGATATTGGATATTGAACGGACCGGAGATATTCAATTCCTTGGCTATCTGACGGGAGATGCGCTTGATGCGACGTACCGTCTCCACATACAGTTTTTGCGGCGGGAACTGGATAGTAGCATCCCCCGAATGCACGCCGGCATATTCAATGTGCTCACTGATAGCGTATACCACAATCTCACCATTCTGGGCCACAGCATCCATTTCCACTTCCTTGGCGTGCTCGATGAACTGGCTCACCACTACCGGATGCTTTTTCGATACATTGGCAGCCAGTTTCAGGAAGCGTTCCAACTCTTCTTGATTGGAGCAGACATTCATGGCGGCGCCACTCAGCACATACGAGGGACGCACCAATACAGGGAAACCTACCTTGTCAATAAAGGCATGGATGTCTTCCATAGAAGTCAATGCACTCCATTCGGGCTGGTCCACACCGATGCGGTCCAGCATAGCCGAGAATTTATCACGGTCTTCGGCATTGTCAATGCTCTTGGCACTGGTACCGAGGATATTTACATTTTGCGCATCCAGACGGAGAGCCAGGTTATTGGGAATCTGACCACCGGTAGATACAATGACTCCGTGAGGATTCTCCAGTTCGAGAATATCCATCACACGCTCGAAGGTCAGTTCGTCAAAATACAGACGGTCGCACATATCATAGTCGGTAGAAACCGTTTCGGGATTATAATTAATCATGACACTGCGGTAACCCTCCTTACGGATAGTCTGCAAAGCCTGCACGCCACACCAGTCAAATTCCACCGACGAACCGATGCGGTAAGCGCCCGAACCCAGTACCACGATGGATTTATGGTCGCCTAAGTACTTCACATCATTGGCCACACCGCTATACGTCAAATACAGATAGTTGGTCTGTGCAGGGTACTCGGCCGCCAAGGTATCGATTTGTTTCACCACCGGAAGGATTCCCACCTGCTTGCGATGATTACGCACATACAGAATACCGTCTTCCATATCTCCTTCGTAGCCAATGGCACGGGCTATCTGGAAATCGGAGAATCCCTGCACTTTCGCCTTGCGGAGCAACTCGTCCGGCATATCGGTAATCTGCTTGTGGTTATTGCCCCATTCGTGCATCTCTTTAGAAGTATCCATGATGTGCTGCAATTTCTGCAAGAACCATTTGTCAATCTTAGTCAGCTCATGAATCTGGTCTACCGTGTAACCTGCACGCATGGCTTTGCTGATCACGAAGATGCGCTTGTCCGTCGGCTCACGAAGGGCTTTGTCCACGTCTTCTATAACCAGTTCCTTATTCTCTACGAAGCCGTGCATTCCCTGGCCAATCATGCGCAAACCTTTCTGAATGGCTTCCTCGAAAGTACGTCCGATAGCCATTACCTCACCCACCGATTTCATGGATGATCCCAACTCACGGTCCACACCATGGAACTTGCCCAAGTCCCAACGGGGAATCTTGCACACCACATAGTCCAGTGCAGGCTCGAAGAAGGCACTGGTGGTCTTTGTCACCGAGTTTTTCAAATCGAACAACCCGTATCCCAAACCTAATTTGGCGGCAACGAAAGCCAACGGATAGCCGGTCGCTTTGGAAGCCAATGCAGATGAGCGCGAAAGACGGGCGTTGACCTCAATGACACGGTAATCTTCCGATTCGGGATCGAAGGCATACTGTACATTGCATTCGCCCACAATGCCGATATGGCGAATGATACGGATAGCCAGTTCACGAAGTTTATGATACTCCGCATTGGTTAGTGTCTGCGAAGGGGCGATCACGATAGACTCGCCGGTATGGATACCCAGCGGGTCGAAGTTTTCCATATTACATACAGTGATGCAGTTATCATAACGGTCACGGACCACTTCATATTCCACCTCCTTCCAGCCTTTCAAACTCTTTTCCACCAATACCTGCGGCGAGAAAGAGAAGGCCTTTTCAGCCAGAACATTCAACTCCTCTTCATTGTCACAGAAACCTGAGCCCAAACCACCCAATGCGTAGGCGGCACGGATAATGACCGGATAACCTAATTCTTTAGCGGCGCGACGGGCATCTTCCAGGTTTTCCACCGCTTCGCTCTTGATGGTCTTGACATTGATTTCATTCAGTTTTTCTACAAACAATTCACGGTCTTCAGTATCCATGATGGCCTGCACGGGAGTACCCAGCACACGGACATTGTATTTTTCGAAAATACCTGCTTTGTACAGTGCCACCCCACAGTTCAAGGCAGTCTGGCCGCCGAAAGACAGGAGCACGCCGTCCGGACGTTCCTTTTCTATCACCTTCTCTACAAAATAAGGAGTAACGGGCAGGAAATAAATCTGGTCTGCCACCCCTTCGCTGGTCTGCACAGTAGCAATGTTCGGGTTGATCAGAACCGTTTCAATCCCTTCCTCCTTCAAGGCTTTCAATGCTTGCGAGCCCGAATAGTCGAACTCTCCGGCCTCGCCAATCTTCAAGGCACCGGAACCTAATAATAATACTTTCTTTATTTCGTCTTTCATACTTGTTCTTTTTAATACACGGTTTATAACAACTTCACAAACTCATCAAACAGGAACTCGGTATCCGTAGGTCCCGATGCAGCTTCCGGATGGAACTGTGCCGAGAACCAAGGTTTGGTTTTATGCCTGATTCCCTCGTTGGAACCGTCGTTCATATTGATGAACAGCGGTTCCCAATCGGTTCCCAATGTATTATTATCTACCGCATAACCGTGGTTCTGACTGGTAATGAAACAACGTTCCGTTCCTACCATGCGCACCGGTTGGTTATGGCTGCGATGACCGTATTTCAATTTATAGATGGTGGCGCCTCCCGCTTTGGAAAGCAACTGGTTCCCCATACAAATGCCGAAGATAGGCTTGTCGCTCAGGCTCATCGCCTTGCGGATATGCTGTACCGCCTCATCACAAGTATCCGGGTCACCCGGGCCGTTCGAGATAAACAATCCGTCATACTCCATCCCTGTAAAGTCATGGTTCCAAGGAACACGGATCACTTCCACATCCCGTTTCAGCAGACAACGGATGATATTTGTCTTTACACCACAATCCACCAACACCACTTTCTTCTTACCTGCACCTTCATTGTAACGAATCACTTCCTTGCACGATACTTTATCTACATAATTGATACCTGCATACGTTGCTTCGGGCACATTGCCGGGTTCATCATCAAATACGATTTTTCCCATCATTACCCCATGTTCACGAAGGACTTTGGTCAGTTCACGGGTATCGATGCCTGTAATGCCCGGCACTTGCTCACGCTTCAGCCAGTCGGCCAGACTTTCTTCCGCATTCCAGTGACTGTATTCTTCACTGTAATCACTTACAATAATCGCTTCGGCATGGATACGTTCACTTTCCATAAAAGTGGCCAAGCCGTTGGGTTCGATAGTAAAGGGAGGTACCCCGTAGTTACCGACCAACGGGTAAGTCAAGGTCATCAACTGCCCCGCGTATGAAGGGTCTGTCAAGCTCTCAGGATAACCGGTCATAGCGGTATTAAACACCACTTCACCGGCTACCGGTTTCTCATAACCGAACGACTTGCCCGGGAAACGGCTCCCGTCGTCGAGGATCAATGTTACATTTCTCATCTAATCTATCTTGAATGTTATTCTTTAGAATTGATATACTTTTTCTATATAGTCTATAAACGCCTGGTTCACCAGCTTCACTCCACCCGGAGTAGGATAATCCCCACTGAAATACCAGTCGCCCGTATGGTTGGGACACGCTTCATGCAATCCTTCCAGTGTCTGATAAACAATTTCCACTTTCGCCTGCGTACCCTTCGGAGTGAGAAGTTCCACCATCTTGGCAGCAATCTCCTCGTTGGTAAAGGGGGCGTAAATCTCTTTCACATAATTCACCATCTGCTCTTTGGGCAACCCCACCTGGTCTTTCGATTTGTTGTAAGCACGGGCTATCACATCTTTCATATCCCGTTCTTTCAATAAATCGATAGCAGCCTTGAAAGCGATAAACTGATCCATGCTGGCCATATCAATACCGTAATAATCAGGATAACGCACCTGTGGCGAAGAAGAGACAATGACGATTTTCTTGGGATGCAGGCGGTCGAGGATGCCGATAATGCTCTGCCTCAACGTAGTACCCCGGACGATACTGTCGTCAATAATCACCAGATTATCCACATGGGGTACCAGACTGCCGTAAGTGATATCGTACACATGGGCGGCCAGGTCGTTCCGGCTGTTGCCTTCGGCAATAAAGGTACGCAGCTTGATATCTTTGATGGCCACTTTCTCACTACGGATACGCCAAGACAGGATTTTTTCCAGTTCCTCGTGGTTGGGGTTGTGTCCCAAAGCCTCTATCTTCTTTACTTTCAGCTCATTCAAATAATTGTCGAATCCTTCCAGCAGTCCATAGAAAGCCACTTCCGCCGTATTGGGTATAAAAGAGAATACGGTATGCTCCACATCATAGTCTATCGCTTTCAAGATAGGATTCAGCAGTTTCTCGCCCAGCAGCTTTCTTTCTTTATAAATATCCACGTCGCTTCCCCGGCTGAAATAGATACGCTCGAAAGAACAAGCTTTCTTCTCTTTCGCCCGGTTGATCTGTGCCAGACGCATCTTTCCTGTCTTGCTCATAAGGATGGCCTGCCCCGATTGCAATTCATTGATGCTTCCGGCAGGTACATTCAAGGCAGTCTGAATGACGGGACGCTCAGATGCCAATACCATGATTTCATCATCCATGTACCAGAAAGCCGGACGAATGCCCCACGGATCGCGCACCGCAAAAGACTCTCCGCTACCGGTCATACCGCAGATCACATAGCCTCCATCCCACTCCTTACTCGAAGTCTTGAGGACATTGCCCAGGTCAATGCGGTCTTCTATGGCGTGAGTGATATCCATACCTTTCAATCCTTCCTTCTCACATTCCACATAGAGGCGCTCCACCTCGCGGTCCAAACGGTGGCCCACTTGTTCCAGCATGATATACGTGTCGGCATATTTACGCGGATGCTGGCCGTCGGCAGTGATACGTGCGAAAATCTCATCCACATTGGTCATGTTGAAATTACCGCACAATGCCAGATTCTTGGCACGCCAGTTATTACGACGCAAGAACGGATGCACGTAGGAGATACCGCTTTTTCCGGTAGTGGAATAGCGCAAGTGCCCCATGTACACCTCTCCGGCAAAAGGAAGGCATTTCTTAGCATATCCGGCATCATGCAATTGTTCGGGTGCTAAATCCTTGAAATGATTTTGCACCGTACCGAATATCTCTGTTATCGCCCCTGAACCTAAAGCTCTTTCACGGAACATATATTCTTCACCGGGATTGGCCTCCAGTTTGACACATGCCAGTCCGGCGCCTTCCTGTCCACGGTTGTGTTGTTTTTCCATCAGCAAATACAGTTTGTTCAAGCCATACATCCAAGTTCCATACTTTTCCTGATAATATTCCAGCGGTTTCAGCAGTCGTATCATTGCGACTCCGCATTCATGCTTTAACGGTTCCATGCTCTCTTTTACTCCTTAAATTAATAGTTCATTTTCTGATTCTTAATAAAAACATCCCAAGGGTGTGACAAGATCTTCTGTTGTTTTTTTCAAACTTACGGCACATTTTTCAAGAGTTATGCCAAAAACGTCCGGGAACTTCCTGCATAATCTCCGGCAGCATCGCCTTCTATTCCACTGTTACCGATTTCGCCAGATTTCGTGGCTGATCCACATTCTTCCCTTTGCAAATGGCTACATGGTAGGCCAATAACTGCAAGGGGATCGTAGCTATCAACGGTTCGAGGCACTCTAATGTTTCGGGCAATTCAATGCAATCATCGGCCAGCTTGCTGACCACCGTATCCCCTTCTGTGACCAAAGCGATTACTTTTCCCTTCCGTGCCTTGATTTCCTGTATGTTACTCATTATCTTTTCATACATCGCATTATGCGTAGCTATCACAACAACAGGCATTTCGGCATCAATCAATGCGATAGGCCCATGTTTCATCTCGGCTGCGGGATAGCCTTCAGCGTGAATATAAGATATCTCCTTCAACTTTAACGCACCTTCCAAAGCTACCGGGAAACTGTAGCCCCGTCCCAAATAGAGGAAATTATGTGCATAGGTGAAAATACGCGACAGTTCCGCTATTTTAGGATTACTGATCAGTATCTTTTTTATTTTAGCCGGAATCACAGTCAATTCCCGGATCACTTCCAGGTATTTCTCATCTGTCATACTCCCTTTCTCTTTTGCCAGCGTCAGCGCCAGCATGGTAAGCACGGTTACCTGTCCGGTAAATGCCTTGGTGGACGCCACTCCTATCTCCGGTCCTACATGAATATAAGAACCGGTATCTGTGATGCGCGGAATGGATGAACCTACCGCATTGCATATACCATAGATAAAAGCTCCTTTCTCTTTCGCCAGTTCTATGGCAGCCAGTGTATCAGCCGTCTCGCCCGATTGCGAGATGGCTATTACCACATCGTCTTCATGAATCACCGGATCACGATAGCGGAACTCGGAGGCATATTCCACTTCTACCGGAATACGGCAGAAACTTTCTATCAGTTGTTTTCCTATCAATCCGGCATGCCACGAAGTTCCGCAAGCCACAATTACAAAGCGACGGGCCTTGAGCAGGCGTTCCTTATGATCAATTACCGCCGACAGTACTACTTTATCACCGTCCGCATTGATGCGTCCACGCATACAGTCGTTAATACAATCGGGTTGTTCGAATATCTCCTTCAACATGAAATGCGGGTATCCCCCTTTCTCCAATTGTCCCAGATTCATTTCCACCGTACGTACTTCGGGATTTTGAAGCACGTTGTCCAAATTGACGACTTCCAGTGTCTTGCCTCTGCGAATCACCGCTATCTCCCCATCTTGCAGATACACCACTTTATCCGTATACTCTACAATCGGAGTAGCATCCGAAGCCAAAAAGAATTCATCCGTTCCTATCCCTACCACCAACGGACTGCTTTTACGAGCTGCAATAATCTCATCGGGATTATTCTTGTCGAGCACCGCTATGGCGTATGCGCCAATCACTTCATGCAGAGCCAGCTGAACGGCAGTAAGTAAATCTAAATGGTTGGAAAGCTGGAAAAATTCAATCAACTGGACGAGAACTTCGGTATCTGTACTACTTTTGAAGATGACCCCCTTTCTTTGTAGTTTTTCTTTCAGGGTAGCGTAGTTTTCAATAATACCATTGTGGATAAGAGCAAGATTTTCGGAAGAGGAAAAATGAGGATGGGCGTTAGCCTGACAAGGCTCCCCGTGAGTAGCCCATCGGGTGTGGGCAATACCAATTGTACCGGAAACGTCTTTTGGGGAAACAAAAGCCTCCAGATCCGAGACCTTTCCTTTCGTCTTATAGACGTTCAACCTCCTTTTTTTATCAATCAATGCGACTCCTGCGCTATCATAGCCCCGGTATTCCAACCGCCTCAGGCCTTTTATGAGGACAGGGTAAGCATCTCGTTTTCCAATGTAGCCTACTATTCCACACATAATTCAATAAATATATGTTCTGATTCGGCTGCAAAGATACAAATATCAATTAACATAAATGCAATAAAAAACCATAAATAATTGACGAAAGTGACAAAAAGTAAAGAATACAAATCGAAAAGAAATATTTTATTCATTTTTTTAATAAATATGAGATCTTACATTATTAAAGTAAATCCACTAAATCCTGTTACAATCTAAAAGCAATCAGCAGGCAGAACAGACAATGTGTAAGCATCGAAAGTAGAAGAACATCTTTTTATTAACACAAGCCACTTATCCTATAACAAAAAGAAATAAATTTTCTACCTTTGCAAATAAATTGAAATACAAATCAACGTTATCACAAACTAAAGACAGTTATAATGGTAAAAAGAGAACAAAATGGTCTTTACAATGCAACCAACGAACATGATGCTTGTGGTGTAGGTATGGTAGTCAACATTCATGGCAATAAATCACATGAACTGGTAGACTCCGCATTAAAGGTATTGGAGAATATGCGCCATCGCGGTGCGGAAGGAGCTGACAACAAAACCGGCGACGGCGCTGGAATTATGCTACAAATCCCCCACGAATTCATCCTTTTGCAAGGCATCCCCGTACCCGAGAAAGGGAAATACGGAACCGGACTAGTGTTTCTGCCCAAAGATGAAAAAGAGCAGGCCGGTATCCTAAGTATTATGATTGAGGAAATAGAACGCGAAGGACTGACACTGATGCACCTGCGCAATGTACCCACCAATCCCGATTGCTTAGGCAAAGACGCACGAGCCACCGAACCGGATATCAAACAAGTGTTTATCACCGGAGTGACAGATGTGGAAAACTTGGAACGTACTCTCTATATTATCCGTAAAAAGATTGAAAAACGTGTCCGGCATAAAGATTTCTATATCGTTTCACTATCGGGCAAAAACATTATATATAAAGGGATGCTTTCGTCCATGCAGGTGCGCGAGTACTTCCCGGACTTGACACAACCTTATTTTACCAGTGGACTGGCATTGGTACACTCACGCTTCAGCACCAACACATTCCCTACATGGAGTCTGGCACAGCCTTTCCGTCTGTTGGCGCATAATGGTGAAATCAATACCATCCGTGGCAACCGAGGATGGATGGAGGCACGCGAAAGTGTCCTCTCCTCCCCGGCATTGAGGGATATCAAAGCCATCCGTCCCATTATTCAGCCGGGTATGAGCGACAGTGCCTCACTGGACAATGTACTTGAATTTTTTGTGATGTCGGGATTGAGTCTGCCTCATGCCATGGCAATGCTGGTTCCCGAATCATTCAATGATAAAAACCCGATCAGTGAAGAGTTGAAAGCGTTTTACGAATATCATTCCATCCTGATGGAACCTTGGGACGGACCTGCCGCCCTATTGTTCAGTGACGGACGCTTTGCCGGAGGAATGTTGGACCGCAACGGTCTACGCCCTGCCCGCTACCTCATCACCAACAATGACATGATGGTAGTGGCCAGTGAGGTAGGTGTGATGGATTTCGAACCGGGAGAGATTAAAGAAAAAGGGCGTCTGCAACCGGGAAAAATACTGATGATTGACACTGAACAGGGTAAAATATATTATGACGGGGAACTGAAAGAACAATTGGCATCGGCCCGTCCTTATCGTACCTGGCTGTCTACCAACCGCATCGAACTCGATACTTTGAAAAGCGGGCGCAAGATAGACAACCGGATAGCCGGTTATGACCGTATGTTACGCACCTTCGGCTTCTCGCGTGAAGATATAGAACGCACCCTCATACCAATGTGTAACACAGGGGCCGAACCTGTCGCCTCTATGGGTAACGACACGCCGCTGGCAGTTCTCTCGGACAAACCGCAGTTATTATTCAACTACTTCCGCCAACAATTCGCACAGGTTACCAATCCGGCTATCGACCCTATCCGTGAAGAATTAGTCATGTCGCTCACCGAATACATCGGCGCCGTAGGAATGAATATCCTAGTACCCAGCGAAAGCCATTGCAAAATGGTACGTTTGCCCCATCCCGTACTAAATAACACCCAACTGGACATTCTCTGCAATATCCGATATAAAGGATTCAATACCGTGAAACTCCCCATCCTATTCGAGGTGAGCAAAGGAAAAGCCGGACTACAGGAAGCGCTGAGTAATTTGTGCAAGCAGGCCGAGCAATCCGTAACCGACGGGGTAAACTATATCATTCTGAGCGACCGTTCCGTTGATGCGGCTCATGCCGCCATCCCGTCCCTGCTGGCGGTAAGCGCCGTCCACCATCACCTCATCTCTGTTCAAAAGCGCGTACAAACCGCATTGATTGTAGAAAGCGGTGAGATTCGCGAAGTGATGCACGCCGCCCTGTTACTGGGATATGGGGCCAGTGCCATCAATCCGTACATGGCCTTTGCCATACTGGATGAACTGGTGAGTAAAGGCGATGTACAGATGAATTACGAAACGGCCGAAAAGAATTATATCAAAGCTATCTGCAAAGGCTTGTTCAAAATAATGAGCAAGATGGGTATTTCTACGATCCGTTCCTATCGAGGCGCAAAGATTTTTGAAGCCGTAGGGGTCAGTGAAGAATTATTGAGAAGTTATTTCGGCACACAAACATCAAGCATCGGAGGTATTCGTCTGGAAGAAGTTGCCAAAGATGCCATCGCCCTGCACGATACCGGATTCTCCCCGAAAGAAGTGAGCGACATTTTACCACACAACGGACTATTCTCCTTCCGTAAAGACGGAGAACGGCATGCTTGGAATCCGGAAACCATCTCCACTCTACAGCTAGCCACCCGACTAGGCAGCTACAAAAAGTTCAAGGAATTCACCTCTATGGTAGATGAAAAAGATTCCCCCCTCTTCCTGCGCGACTTCTTCGGGCACAAACGAAACCCTATTGATATTGAAAAGGTGGAGCCGGTAGAAAACATCGTGAAACATTTCGTGACAGGAGCCATGTCTTTCGGTGCTATCAGCAAGGAAGCACATGAGGCGCTGGCACTGGCCATGAACAAACTGGGTACACGCAGCAATACAGGTGAAGGGGGTGAGGACAGCGACCGCATTACCGGCACTTACGAAGGTATCTCACTATGCAGCAAGACCAAGCAGATAGCGTCGGGACGTTTCGGAGTCACCACCGAATATCTGGTTCATGCCGAAGAGATTCAAATAAAGGTAGCCCAAGGCGCCAAGCCGGGAGAAGGAGGACAATTACCGGGATTCAAGGTAGATGAGGTAATTGCCAAAACCCGCCACTCCATTCCGGGCATCTCACTGATTTCCCCTCCGCCCCACCATGATATTTATTCCATCGAAGATTTGGCCCAATTGATATTCGACCTGAAAAACGTAAACCCACAGGCACGAATCAGTGTGAAACTGGTAGCCGAAAGCGGCGTAGGAACCATTGCTGCCGGCGTGGCCAAAGCGAAAGCCGATCTGATTGTCATCTCGGGAGCGGAAGGAGGAACCGGCGCATCGCCTGCATCGAGTATGCGGTATGCAGGTATCTCGCCCGAAATAGGGCTGAGTGAAACGCAACAGACATTGGTACTGAACGGACTCCGCGGACAAGTTAAACTGCAAGTGGACGGACAGTTGAAAACCGGACGGGACATTATCAATATGGCATTGCTAGGTGCAGAAGAATTCGGTTTCGGTACCACCGCATTGATTGTGCTGGGATGCGTCATGATGCGCAAATGCCACACCAACACCTGTCCCGTAGGCGTGGCCACCCAAGACCCCGAACTGCGCAAACGTTTCCGCGGACATTATAAATATGTAGTGAATTATTTCACTTTTCTGGCACAGGAAGTGCGCGAATATCTGGCTGAAATGGGATTCACCCGATTGGAGGATATCATTGGACGGACAGACCTGATTGAAATACAACAAGCACCAAGTGAGAAAAAATCCTCGCTGCTGGACTTCAGTAAACTATTGCACAGAGTGGACAACGGAGCTGCCATACACCATGTCATGGAACAGAAACACGACATTGCCCATGTAAAGGACGTTACCATTCTGGCCGCCGCCCGGGAGGCCATAGAAAACAGAAAAGAGATTTCTTTGGAATACACCATTGCCAACACAGACCGTTCGGCAGGTGCCATGCTCGCAGGGGCAGTTGCTAAGAAATACGGACAGGCAGGACTTCCGGAACAGACCATCCACATCAAATTCAAAGGTTCGGCAGGACAAAGTTTCGGTGCGTTCCTGACTCACGGTATCAGTTTCAAGCTGGAAGGTGAAGCAAATGACTACTTGGGCAAAGGACTGAGTGGCGGACGCATTGCAGTACTGCCTCCCGTGCGCAGCAATTTCGATGCGGAAAAGAATACCATCGCCGGAAATACCCTGCTGTATGGCGCTACCGATGGTGAGGTGTATATCAACGGACGAGTGGGTGAACGCTTCGCAGTCCGCAATTCCGGAGTGACAGCCGTGGTAGAAGGTGTAGGTGACCACTGTTGCGAATATATGACCGGAGGACGAGTCGTGGTACTAGGGGAAACCGGACGGAATTTCGCTGCCGGAATGAGCGGCGGTGTGGCTTATGTATGGGACAAAAACCACAACTTCGATTATTTCTGCAACATGGAGATGGTGGAGCTTTCTCTCATCGAGGAGGCATCTTACCGAAAAGAACTGCATGAGCTGATCCGTCAGCATTACCTCTATACCGGTTCCAAACTGGCACGAACAATGTTAGATGACTGGAATCACTATGTGGATGAATTTATCCAAGTAGTACCTATCGAATATAAACGAGTATTGCAAGAAGAACAAATGCGCAAGCTACAGCAAAAAATAGCTGATGTACAAAGAGATTATTAATACATCACACAAATTATCAACAAAGAAATACAACAAAAATATGGGAAATCCAAAAGCATTTTTAACCATTCCGCGTCAGGAAGCAGGCTACCGTCCCATTCACGACCGGATATCAGACTATAGTGAGGTGGAACAGACCTTGAACAGCCGTGACCGGAAACTTCAAGCTTCACGCTGCATGGACTGCGGCGTTCCTTTCTGCCACTGGGCCTGTCCGCTGGGCAACAAGCAACCCGAATTTCAGGACGCCCTCTACAAAGGCAAATGGGAAGAAGCCTACAAGATATTGAACGAAACCAATGATTTTCCTGAGTTCACAGGCCGTATCTGCCCCGCCCTCTGCGAGAAGAGCTGTGTGCTGAAACTGAGCATGGACTCCCCCGTCACCATCCGCGAGAATGAAGCGGCCATTGCCGAAGCAGCCTTCCGCGAAGGTTATATCAAACCCCGGCACATCGAACGCAACGGACGGAAAGTAGCCATTATCGGCGCCGGACCTGCAGGACTGGCTGCTGCCAACCAACTCAACGGAAAAGGTTACACTGTGACCATCTTCGACAAAAATGAGGCTCCCGGCGGTCTGCTGCGTTACGGTATCCCCAACTTCAAGCTGCACAAACCCATCATCGACCGCCGTATCCGGGTGATGGAAGAAGAGGGCATTCTTTTCAAAATGAACAGCGACATGGATGTACGGCAACTCCCCGAAGGTTTTGATGCCTACTGCATCTGTACCGGAACTCCGACCGCGCGTGACCTGACTGTTCCCGGGCGCGAACTGAAAGGTATCCACCTGGCACTGGATATGCTGGCGCAACAAAACCGTATCCTTGCCGGCATGACGTTCCCGAAAGAACAATTGGTTACCGCCAAAGGTAAGAAAGTACTAATCATCGGCGGAGGTGACACCGGCAGCGACTGCATCGGAACCAGCAACCGGCAAGGTGCTGTAAGCGTCACCCAAATCGAAATCATGCCCCAACCGCCCGTAGGACAAAATCCAGCCACTCCATGGCCCCAATTCCCCCTTGTGCTGAAAACCACCTCTTCCCACGAAGAAGGATGCAGCCGCCGGTGGTCCCTCGCCACTCATAAGTTTCTCGGCAAAAACGGTAAAGTCTGCGGTGTAGAAGTGGAACAGGTGGAATGGATCCCCAATCCCGATGGTGGCCGCCCTACCATGAAACCCACAGGAAAGGTAGAAGTGATTGAAACCGATCTGGTTCTTCTGGCAATGGGATTCTTAAAACCCGAACAACCTGAATTTCCTGAAAATGTCTTTGTAGCGGGAGATGCCGCAAGCGGAGCCAGCCTGGTGGTACGTGCCATTGCCAGTGGACGGAAAGCAGCAACGGACATAGACCGTTTTCTCACTAAAAGCAATCCATATTAACCAACAAAAACAAATACAACTATGTGTGGAATCATCGGAATATTCAACATCAAGCAACAAACACAGGAACTGCGCCGGAAAGCCTTGAAAATGTCCCAGAAACTCCGTCACCGCGGACCAGACTGGAGTGGAATCTATGTGGGCGGCTCTACCATCCTGGCTCACGAACGTCTCTCCATTGTAGACCCTCAAAGCGGAGGCCAGCCTCTATACAGCCCCGACCGGAAACAAATCCTTGCCGTAAACGGAGAAATCTACAACCATCGGGATATCCGTGCAAAATACGCCGGAAAATATGAGTTCCAAACCGGAAGCGACTGCGAAGTCATTCTTGCCCTATACAAAGACAAAGGCATCCACTTTTTGGAAAATTTGAACGGCATCTTCGCCTTTGCCCTCTATGATGAAGAGAAAGACGATTTCCTCATTGCCCGCGATCCCATCGGTGTCATACCTTTATATATAGGTAAGGACAAAGAAGGAAAAATATATTGTGCCAGCGAACTGAAAGCTCTTGAAGGATTCTGCGATGCATACGAACCTTTTCTTCCCGGTCATTACTATTGGGGGAAAGAAGGCAAGATGACCCGTTGGTACGTTCGTGACTGGTTTGAATACGAAGCCGTAAAAAACAATAGTGCTTATTGTCAGGATATACACGATGGACTGGAAGAAGCTGTAAAACGCCAACTGATGAGTGATGTGCCCTATGGCGTACTTCTTTCCGGCGGTCTGGACAGTTCCGTCATCTCTGCCATTGCCAAAAAATATTCCAAGAAACGTGTCGAAACCGATGACAAGAAAGACGCCTGGTGGCCTCAGCTCCATTCTTTTGCCATCGGTCTGGAAGGTGCGCCCGACCTGGTAAAAGCCCGCGAAGTAGCCGATTTTATCGGAACTGTCCACCATGAAATCCATTACACCCTTCAGGAAGGTCTGGATGCGCTTCGCGACGTTATTTACTACATTGAGACGTATGATGTCACCACCGTCCGTGCGTCTACCCCAATGTATTTGCTGGCACGCGTCATTAAAAGCATGGGAATCAAAATGGTACTGAGTGGTGAGGGCGCTGATGAAGTGTTCGGCGGCTATCTATATTTCCATAAAGCTCCTACCGCCCAAGCTTTTCACGAAGAAACCGTCCGCAAACTGAGCAAACTCCATTTATACGACTGTCTCCGCGCCAATAAATCGCTGGCCGCATGGGGAGTGGAAGGACGTGTGCCATTCCTGGACAAAGATTTTTTAGATATAGCCATGCGCCTGAATCCCAAGGCCAAGATGTGTACCGGAAACACAATCGAAAAGAAAATAGTCCGTGAAGCCTTTGCCGATATGTTGCCCGAAAGTGTGGCATGGCGTCAAAAGGAACAATTCAGCGACGGTGTAGGCTATAGCTGGATTGATACGCTGAAAGCCGTGACTGCCGAGGCCGTCACGGACGAACAAATGACACATGCTGCCGAGCGTTTCCCCATCAATACTCCGATGAACAAGGAAGAGTATTATTACCGAAGCATCTTCGAAGAACATTTCCCCAGTGAAAGTGCGGCGAAAAGTGTGCCGAGCGTTCCCAGCGTTGCCTGCTCTACCGCTGAAGCTCTTGCGTGGGATGCCGCCTTCAAGAACATGAACGATCCCAGCGGCCGTGCTGTGAAAGGGGTACACGAGGAAGCCTACTCCTAATGAAATAACAACAAAAGCGGATTATTTTATAAAAATTATCCGCTTTTGTTTTCTCTTTTTCAAAAGAAAGCTATATATTTGCATCGTTTTTGAAAAAGGAGTTGCCGAAATGGCTCAGTTGGTAGAGCAATTCATTCGTAATGAATAGGTCCCCGGTTCGAGTCCGGGTTTCGGCTCAAGAAGCGGTATTCTACCGCTTCTTTTCATTTTAGACTAATTGGCTTCCCCAACAAAAGACTATGATATACAGAAATTTACCCATCCAGACAATTTAATGTCCGTCAAAGTTTGATTATCTTCACCTTACCCGGAATGATGGTCAGATGTACCGTCCCATCCTTTTCTATCTCCACCTTCTGATACCTGGCCTCCACCACCACTTTTCCATCCAGCGCCATCACTCCCCACTGGCAGGCATTCCCTTCAAAAGCACAATAACCGCCCACGGGAACACAGATATTCCGGTAGCAGGGAGGCACTACGATGCGGTCGCCCCATTTCAACCCCCACTTCAGCCCCATCCGGAAAGGAAGCACATCTTTTATCTCATCCAGTCTCTTCCGCCTTTTCTCCTCCTCGTCCTGCTGCCGTTCCCGCTGTACACTCTCCGCACGCCGTCCGGCCTCCTCCATCAGATCTTCCATCACAGAGGCAAAGTCAGCCTCGCCCGCCTTAGGAACATTGCAGGCTATATACCGCTTCCCCCGGCCTTTCTCCACATGATAATAGTTCCCATCACCGTCCATCACCACGATGCTCCGGTCCGCCAGACGGCCGCAGCACCAGTACACCTCCTCGTCATCACCGGCCAGCACACAGGCGAAAACATCAAACAGGGTAGTCCACACAGGATCGACCAGCCGGCAGGACTTCGGAACACGGTAATCCGGTATCTTCAGGTAGAAACCATGAAAACAGAGACTGTCCTTGTGCAAGCCATACATGGAGACATACGCCTTCCGCGTGCGGCTATGGAAACTCTCCCCCACCCGCAGCAGCTCTATGCCGCCGTATGAAAAGACCACCGGACTCTCCCGGTAAGTCCTGTTTGTCCTCAAGTCGGTGTAGCAGTCGCTCCCGTCCTCCCGGGTGACAGCAAGAAGTTCCCCTTTCAGGAACCTCAACCTCCGGCAGCGGTCTGTCACCATCAGGGGAGTTCCGGAATCATCCACCACTCCTGCCCGGCCGTCCTCAAAACGGACGGCAGCCCGGTCCGCACAAAGATCAAACACTTCCCGGTATTGAGGGAGCACGGTGATTTTGTTCCCGCACCTCAAGCCCCACAAACCACTCTGCCGGTCACGACAGGCTTTCAAGGCCGTCCGTTGCTCCCCACCGGCCGGACCGTCCTCTCCCAGACAAACCAAGTCCCCGTTCCGGACAGCATCCAGCAGACGGGCGTGTGTCATCACGACCTCCAGTTCTTCATTCCGCCTGCCATCCTCCGGCAGCGGAACGGACACGGACAGCCCGCTGTTCTCCGTCCGTATCCGGGGCTGGGCATTTCCAGCCATCCGCCCCTCGAACATCGCCTCCCAGTCACGGTCACGGACAGGCAGACCGAATATCCGGTGCAAGCCCACATTATCTATCAGCACACACGAGTCCTTATCATCCGACTTCCGAAGCCCCCGTCCCACCTGTTGCAGGTATTTCGCCAGCGAAAGCGTGGGACGTGCCAGTTGCACGAACTCCACATCGGGACAGTCGAAACCTTCGGAAAAAATATCCACATTGACCAGTACGCTGATCCTGCCCCGTCTGAAATCCTCTACCAGTTCCTTACGTTCCAGAGCGGGGGTCCTGCTGTCGATAGCAACAGACTCCACGCCATGCAGGCTGTAATAAGCCGCAATCTGTCGGGCGTGTGCGATGCTCACGGCATAGACTATCCCTTTCTTCCCGGCGGCATATCGACGGACGCTCTCATACAATTGTCGGATACCGGTCTCCCGGTTCAGCACCGCATTCATTTCCTTCACCTGGTAATCCCCGTCCGCACCCCGCTTCTTCAACGAGTCAACCAGCCGCTGTTCCCTGCTGTTCGCACGGATGGACACATAGTCAAAGGACGACAACCAGCCCCTCCCGATAAATTCCGCAATGCTCCATGAGGTAATCAGGGTATCAAACAAATCCGTGAATCCCTTGCGGTTCAGCCGGCAGGGAGTAGCTGTCATGCCCAGTTTCCTCGCTTCCGGATATCTCTTCCAAAGCTCCCGGTAGGTTTCCGCCAGGGCATGATGCGCCTCGTCAATGACGATCAGATCCGGCTGTCCGTCCATAATCTTCCGGTTTCGTGACAACCACTGGATGGACATCACCCTCACCCTTCCGTCCTCCCTCCCCATTCCATAACGGGAAACCGTCTCCTCTATCTGCCCCACCAGTTCCCGGCGGTGCGCCACAATCCATACCCGGATACCGGAACCACACAAGAACTCCCTCACTATGGCAGCCAGCAGATGCGTCTTTCCCGTACCGGTGGGCATCTGTACCATCACACTCTGGTGAAGCTCCCACTCTTCAAAGAGGCGGAGCTTCATCTCCTGCTGGTAGTCACGAAGACTGTCGTTCTTGCAATACATTATACGGATGCCGGCCGCTACCAGCAACAAAAACAAGGAAGGCCGCATACGTTATCGCATACAGCCTATAGTAAATATTCTATCTTTATAAATTTATTTTATCAGCGGTTATGAACTGTTCCTCCACCGAATTCAGACAGAACCTATTATTATCTATCCCTCTATGATCCAATCACTCAAAGTGTGACTTTCCGAGTCAAAGTTTATTCCCACCTTCACCACAGGAAGTCCGCAAAGAGCAAAGCGTTCGGGATAGTTCTTCAGATTTATTTGGGCTAAAGCGGAATCAGCACTTTTATCCAACTTCAATTCAATGACATACAAAGCGTGGGTAGTACGCATCACCACGTCCACACGCCCTTTCGGGGTACGGACTTCCACATCCACATACATCCCGAACAAAGAAAAGATGATGTAGAATAGTTGCTGATAATGCCCCTCATAATTCGTATTATCACAATATGGGACGGTGGAAAGGAATTCCTGAAGCAGACGCAAGGCTCCGTCCATATCATCTCCAGCTATCGCACCATACATCTCCCCAATAGTAGCCAGCCCCGTATCCGAATCGCCAGCCAAATAGTTAGGCAAAAGGCTTTGCATCAACCCCACCCTAATTTCACCGTTCGGGATATCCAGTGTATATAGTTGAGTCAACTTATCATAGTTTTTAATTGTAATATAACCGCTCTGATAAAGCAGAGGCACGATAGTTGTCATACGCTCAGTAGGGGCATCAAAACTGGTTGAAAGCGCCTTCTTCATTCCGATAGCAGACGGAGACACCTTGAACTTGCGCAGCATCTCTATCAGATAGGTGGGCGTGCCGCTGCCAAACCAGTAATTGGCTATCCTCCTTCTTTCTAAGGCATTCAGCAGGCTGAACGGATTATAAATATCCGGCGAAGGCCAAGTGAAATGATAGCCGTCATATTTCTCTTTCAGTTTCAGTAGGGTTTCCTCTTTACTCATCTCCAGCGCACCTGCCAGACATTCAATGTGTCCCGACATCCGTTCCAGCATCTCCTCCTCCGTAATGCCACAAATGGCAGCGTATGGCTCGTCCATACTGACATTCGAGATATTGTTCAGCTCGCTGAAGATGCTGAGCTGGGAAAACTTGGTGATGCCGGTCAGGAAAACAAAACGCAGATAAGGATCGCACGCCTTCAGCGGGCTGTAGAAATTACGCATCACATTGCGCAGGACGGGAAGGTTCTCATCCTCGTGCACCACATCCAGCAAAGGTGCGTCATATTCGTCAATAAGGACTACGACCTGGCGGCCGGTCTGCTCATAGACACGCTTTATCAGGTCTGCCAACTGGACGTTAACCTCCGCATCATTGTTTTTCGTCAGGCCATATTTCTCATTATATTCCTGCAACCGCCAGGCCAAATATTCATTCAGTTTCTCCTTGTCCAGATGTTTGGCCAGACTCATATCAAAGTGCAGCACCGGATATTCCGTCCACTCGGTTTCCTGCTTTTCGATGGCAAGCCCTTTAAAAAGGTCTTTCTTCCCGGCAAAATAGCTGTGCAGCGTAGAGGTAAGCAACGACTTGCCGAACCGCCGGGGGCGGCTCAAGAAACAATATTTGGAGGCACCGTTCGCCATCCGGTAAATATACTCCGTCTTGTCTATATAGAGGTAATTCTTGTTGATGATTTCCTCAAAAGTCTGTATCCCTATCGGGCATCTCTTCAACTGCTGCTGTTCCATGATTCATCATTTTTTCGATTGTACTACAAAGGAACAAAATCTAACCGGAAATTCCTAATAGGAGCCTCTTTTTTATGTTATCGTCCAATTTTGACGTGTACCCCAAGGAAAGCCGCCACACGGCGGTTCTCCAATAAATAACGTCAAAAAAGTGAAGTGACCCCCAAAACCTGAACGGGAACTATCTTCTTCTGGGTATCCTTGTACCATTTGGAAAATAGATTATAAGGAACTTGGTTGGACATACAAAATTTCTCAATAGAAATACCCGCAGGGATACCTTCCAATTTATAGCGCAAAAATAGACGCTCAAAATCATTGTAACTATACATAAACTTGGCTTTTGATTTAACGAAAGCAAAGGTCTGACGTTTTTATCGGTTATCCTATACGTCATTTTTGGACGCTAACAGTAAATATTCTATCTTTATAAATTTATTTTATCAGCGGTTATGAACTGTTCCTCCACCGAATTCAGACAGAACCTATTATTGTCTATCCCTCTATGATCCAATCACTCAAAGTGTGACTTTCCGAGTCAAAGTTTATTCCCACCTTCACCACAGGAAGTCCACAAAGAGCAAAGCGTTCGGGATAGTTCTTCAGATTTATTTGGGCTAAAGCTGAATCAGCACTTTTATCCAACTTCAATTCAATGACATACAAAGTGTGGGTAGTACGCATCACCACGTCCACACGTCCTTTCGGGGTACGGACTTCCACATCCACATACATCCCGAACAAAGAAAAGATGATGTAGAATAGTTGCTGATAATGCCCCTCATAATTCGTATTATCACAATATGGGACGGTGGAAAGGAATTCCTGAAGCAGACGCAAGGCTCCGTCCATATCATCTCCAGCTATCGCACCATACATCTCCCCAATAGTAGCCAGCCCCGTATCCGAATCGCCAGCCAAATAGTTAGGCAAAAGGCTTTGCATCAACCCCACCCTAATTTCACCGTTCGGGATATCCAGTGTATATAGTTGAGTCAACTTATCATAGTTTTTAATTGTAATATAACCGCTCTGATAAAGCAGAGGCACGATAGTTGTCATACGCTCAGTAGGGGCATCAAAACTGGTTGAAAGCGCCTTCTTCATTCCGATAGCAGACGGAGACACCTTGAACTTGCGCAGCATCTCTATCAGATAGGTGGGCGTGCCGCTACCAAACCAGTAATTGTCTATCCTCCTTCTTTCTAAGGCATTCAGCAGGCTGAACGGATTATAAATATCCGGCGAAGGCCAAGTGAAATGATAGCCGTCATATTTCTCTTTCAGTTTCAGTAGGGTTTCCTCTTTACTCATCTCCAGCGCACCTGCCAGACATTCAATGTGTCCCGACATCCGTTCCAGCATCTCCTCCTCCGTAATGCCACAAATGGCAGCGTATGGCTCGTCCATACTGACATTCGAGATATTGTTCAGCTCGCTGAAGATGCTGAGCTGGGAAAACTTGGTGATGCCGGTCAGGAAAACAAAGCGCAGATAAGGGTCGCACGATTTCAGCGGGCTGTAGAAATTGCGCATCACGTTACGAAGTACAGGGAGATTCTCTTCCTCGTGCATCACATCCAGCAAGGGCGCGTCATATTCGTCAATGAGGACTACCACCTGTCGGCCCGTCTGTTCGCAGGCACGCATAATGAGTGAAGTCATGCGGTCGTTCAGTTTCACAGCCTCCTCAGACTTGCCATAAATCTGTTCATATCCGCTAAGCTGGAAGTTCAGCATGCTTTCCAATGTTTCCTTGTCCA
This sequence comes from Phocaeicola sartorii JCM 17136 = DSM 21941, assembly GCF_054653615.1. Taxonomy (NCBI): domain Bacteria; kingdom Pseudomonadati; phylum Bacteroidota; class Bacteroidia; order Bacteroidales; family Bacteroidaceae; genus Phocaeicola; species Phocaeicola sartorii. Next base: position 2,022,060 of record NZ_BAAIFW010000005.1, on the reverse strand, counting down.
CATGCTTGGCCCGGCTCATATCAAAGTGCAGCACCGGATATTCCATCCATTCGTTTTCCAGCTTCTCAATGGCAAGCCCTTTGAAGAGTTCCTTCTTTCCGGCAAAATAGCTATGCAGCGTGGAAACCAGCAACGACTTACCGAATCGGCGGGGACGGCTCAGGAAATAATAATTGGAAGCACCGTATGCCATACGGTAAATATATTCCGTCTTATCTATATAAAGGTAGTTCCCCTCTATGACTTTCTCAAAAGTCTGTACCCCTATCGGGCATCTCTTCAACTGCTGCTGTTCCATGATTCATCATTTTTTCGATTGTACTACAAAGGAACAAAATCTAACCGGAAATTCCTAATAGGAGCCTCTTTTTTATGTTATCGTCCAATTTTGACGTGTACCCCAAGGAAAGCCGCCACACGGCGGTTCTCCAATAAATAACGTCAAAAAAGATACTGATTTTTAATATTTGTTATTGCTCCAGTCCGATTGTCAAGGGTAACAAATGTTCATAATCCCTACGTCCTTTAACAATTTCACTGAAAAATCTCTTGAAATAATCAAGCACAGACACACCTTGCATCCTGCAAGTGGAGATGATGGTATGATATACCGCTGAAACGCCGGCCATCTTGTCACTTCCGAAGAATAACGAGTTCTTACGCTCACCGGCCAATGGACGAATAAAACGTTCGGCACAAATCCTATTGTCGGCACTCATAGTACGGCAAAATACTTTCAGCACCATTATAGGTTACCTGCATAAATTGGTATCCGGGTCTGAAACGTCTCTCAAACATACTGTAAGACCGTCGGTCATAGCTGAACAAACGAATCAGACGTAAATCTTTAGACATCACGATAAAGACATCACCATCCTCCGGCTCACGGTTCAACTGTTGATGGATAATGGATAAGACCTTATCATATTTACAGCGCATATCATGAAAATCACGAACAAAGAAAAAACGGTTTAGTCCTGTAATATACTTGGTTGGACATACAAAATTTCTCAATAGAAACACCAGCAGGAATCCCTTCCAATTTATAGCGCAAAAATAGACACTCAAAATCATTGTAACTATACATAAACTTGGATTTTGATTTAACGAAAGCAAAGGTGTGGCTTTTTATCGGTTATCCTATACGTCATTTTTGGACGCTAACACTACTATACATAATGATAAAATTCTGCAGCGAAGATAGAACTTTCAATCAATAGCCAATTTTTGACTGCTTACCCGCTAACGAGTTATATTAATTCATTAATAACCGTATAATACCACGAGAATATCAACAATATTATAGTATATTCTTGTACTATATGCAGGTTATTTGAGATGTAATTTAAAGAATATACCTCCGCTAAAATATTTACCGTCATTCAGTTCAGCAATAAGATTGATATGGTCTTTCCATATTGAATAAGTTCCACCCACATTCACAGTATAAGTTGCTGTATGCAGGTCTTCCGCATGTCCGGGACACATTTCCGCCATCAGATTAAATCCATTCAGAGCTTTCTGCCAGAAACCTTCGCCCTTCATGCCAAAGTGAAAGTTTACCCCTGCAGCAGGACGGCTATAATGCACATCACTCATAGCTTTACCAATGACCCACGCTACATGAACCCCCATTGTACCTATTCCACTAAATTCAACATGTTTCGTTGCCGCCAGATAATAACGTGTCAAGTAATTGTGGTTTCCGCTACCGCCGCCCCCCCAATCTATATCTCCACCTCCATTTGAAGAATGGCTTCCCGGATCATTCATACCAATCACCACCTGAGGAGTCCAGGCCTTCCACCACCCCTCCTTCCATGCCCTCAACCGGAAATGAAACGACCTGTCCTGATTGGTAAACCTGCCCCATGTTTGCTGAGGCCAATAAGAAGAACCATGTATCCCCTTTACCAACGTGCAGGTATATGCTACTTCCAACCAAGGGAATAAAGTACAATTAATATAATAGTTATAGGTATAGGGATGATATTCACTTCTCACCCAATATCGGGAAAGCGTATTCACATCCAGCATATTTCCTCCCAGCATAACGGTTTTATCTTTCTGCATAACGGCAGTAGGTGCATGAAGTAGTCCTGTAGTACCATAAAAAGCCTGCCCTTTGATAACATTCATTCCTCCAAAGAGTCCCCCCAGAAATATTAGAGTCCTTAATTTCACGATTCTATGAATTTTAATTTATATTTGCAGCATGAAAACAGATGTATTAAAAATACTCGAAAAAATTATTCCTACTGCTATCTTCGTCCTGTTGTTGCCATTCTCCATTATTTACATGGCAATAAGCAAAGCCTGCTCTTTCATCCGAAAATTCTTTCCCCGATAAAGCGTGTCGGAAACAAGAATGCAGCTTGCAGATATCTTGTACGTGTATGTTTCTCCTTATACATTCTATAAACAAAACGCAAATTCATCTTATCAACCCAGTCTGGATAATAGCGCATCCTATTCATTGCCGTTTGGTGAATAAACCCACCGCACGTAAAGCCGACGCCTTGGTAACCCATCTTTTTTACCTTAAGCAGAAACTTCTCCTGCATCAAGGCCCCCATACCTACGATCAGAAAATCCGGATTTAATTCGACTATATGAGAAGCTTCCATGTCCATTTCCGCATCCGAAGAGAAATATCCGTTCCTGAGCCCTGCAATGCGTAACTTCGGATACTGCTCTTGAAATATCCTCACAGCACATTCCACTTGTTCCTGACCCGAGGCTACGATATAGAGTGTCTTACGATTTTCCATGAGGTAGTTCAACAATTCGGGAGCAAGGGAGGTCATATCAAAGCTACGTCTGGTCACTCGCTTTCCATACACTAATCTTATGGCAGAAACTAATAAAGAGCCATCGGCAAAAATACCATCGAATTGTTCAAATAGGGATTTGTTTTCTAAAGCGATAAGGTAAGAGACGGGGTTGAGAAAGGTGTAAATTCTGTTTTTTTTAGAAAAGACATCATATAATTCCTCCCTGTTCGTCCTTACAATTTTGCTTATCAGCAGTGACTTCATAGGCAGTTCAATAAACAACTTCTAAATATTTAAATTTATTACTTCATATTCCTTATCGCCTATCAAAACGTAAACCACCCAAAGAGCGTACCCACTGTTTATCAATGGTATAACTATACAAGTTTGTTTTAATAGATTTTCAGAGTTCGTATTCTTTAACTATCAGACGACAGTCTGGAATGGTTTTGATATATTGGCATCCATGCCGTTTTCATAACGACAACATAACCACACGGTAAGAACGAAGCCTCTACCTCCCCTCCATAAAGTTAGCGTCCAAAAATGACGTGTACTCCAAGGAAAGCCGCCACACGGCGGTTCTCCAATAAATAACGTCAAAAAAGATACTGATTTTTAATATTTGTTATTACTCCAGTCCGATTGTCAAGGGTAACAAATGTTCATAATCCCTACGTCCTTTAACAATTTCACTGAAAAATCTCTTGAAATAATCAAGCACAGACACACCCTGCATCCTGCAAGTGGAGATGATGGTATGATATACCGCTGAGACGCCGGCCATCTTGTCACTTCCGAAGAATAACGAGTTCTTACGCTCACCGGCCAATGGACGAATAAAACGTTCGGCAATGGAATTGTCGATTGAATAAGAGCCGTCGTTCAAGTCGGCGAACAGCCGGGTCCAAAAAGTATTCATATAGTTGAGAGCCTTTTCCATCACCTCCCCACGGGGTGGATGATTCCCACTGAGTAAAGCATCAAGTTTGCTGCGTAACTTTATGATTATCTCTTTTGTCTTTAAGTTATTCCGGCAAAGCCTTATCTGCCCGGAGGACAATTGGCCTTCTTCATACCCCCGTTCCAGCCTGTAAATTTCACCTGTCAACTCCTTTTCCAAACAAGTATTCTTAAGATAAGCAATCAAACCGCAGAAATAGATAGAGCCTTTCTCCAACCAATTGGTCAGGCTCATACGGCTCAAACGCATCGACTCACCGGATAATCTGTACATTTCACGATAAAGCGGAGTGTCCGGAACATATTTGTTGAAAGCAAGATAAGCCGGAAAAGAACCGGAAGCGTGCGTTCCCAGAACAACGTCAATGATTGCAGGATGCCCACTGAAAGGGAAATAGCCCTCATGGATTTTCCCGTCCGATGTCTTATAGCGAATAACCTCGTAATCATGTTCGACAAGCCTGCTTATCTGCTCATAGGCATATTTACGGAAACGTCTGATGATTTTACACCAGCGGGCAGTTGCCGGATATCACTGTCATGACAAACCCTATTGTCGGCACTCATGGTACGGTAAGAAAGTTCCTGCCGATAAAGACGGGCTTCTTTTGATTTGGCTTCCACGTTATCTTCCTGTGCATGAGCCTCACCCGGCTGCGGCAAAGAGGAACCGAGGGATTGGGGAGTGCCGTCGAAATCATCCTTGTCACGTGTATGATCTTCTTCCACCTCCCGCTTCTTTTTATGGATTCCTTTTTGGCTCTTACCGGCATAAAGGTTCTTATTACGGACTTTAAGCCGCTCTTCCAAAACCGCTATTTTAGACAACAGATTGACGTTCATCTGTTTATAATCGTCCAGCTGTTTTTCGGCTGCAATGGCCGATCTCTGCAAAGACAACAGCTCATCAACCTTGGACAACAGTTCATCTATGTGGGCCTCGTCCCGTTGGATGCGTTCAGAGTCACGCTCACGGGCAGCCATCAGCGCTATTATCATTTTTGATTTTTCGTCAGGGGTCATATCTGAATACGGGTCTTCAAAAGGTGTGGGAGTCTCCTCCCGTTCCTTCAACTTCCTTGCGGAAGAAAACTGTTTCATTCTTTCCAACTCATTCGTCTCTCAAACATACTGTAAGACCGTCGGTCATAGCTGAACAAACGAACCAAATGTAAATCTTTAGACATCACGATAAAGACATCACCATCCTCCGGCTCACGGTTCAACTGTTGATGGATGATGGATAGGACCTTATCATATTTACAGCGCATATCATGAAAATCACGAACAAAGAAAAAACGGTTTAGTCCTGTAATATTCAACATAAGCCCTCCAGTTTCTCCACTAAGCTTTTCAAACCTTCATAGCTTAAATTTTTCTGACTGATATGAACACCATTGCTCATGCGGATATCCACCAGGATTCGAAGTTCGGTATGACAAGAAAGCCGAGAATCCGATTCTGACTTTTGTTCCGGGATTGGCGAAGGACTTTCCAGCATTTCTGCTTCCGTGGAGGGAGCATCCAAAACCTGAACAGGAACTATCTTCTTCCAGGTATCCTTGTACCATTTGGAAAATAGGTTATAAGGAACTTGGTTGGACATACAAAATTTCTCAATAGAAACACCCGCAGGGATACCTTCCAATTTATAGCACAAAAATAGACGCTCAAAATCATTGTAACGATACATAAACTTGGCTTTTGATTTAACGAAAGCAAAGGTCTGGCTTTTTTATCGGTTATCCTATACGTCATTTTTGGACGCTAACTATAGGAAGAAAGGCATCCTGTGGTGAAGACGTTAACTTCGGAAACCTGAGAGAATACTTCTTCTTAAAATCGATGAGTCATTCATTCTCAACAGCTTCATCCTTACAATACTTACGCAGACAACGACCGTCGCCGTTCTGATTGTAATCCTGCATGATCTTTTCGAAAGACCCTTTGCTTTCCATGTAGTTTGATTTTTTTACGGAAACTATGCAGAAGCAGATTAGCAAATATAGTATTCCAATCATACGATGCGGTATATACATATATGCAAAAAACGACTAAATCACATGGCAAATAGTACATAGACTATTCAAAATCGTCTTTTTATAAACTCTGCATATTGTAAATGCTTTCTTAAATAAGAAAAAACACCCACACAAGATAAATACATGCCACCGAACCACCAAAATAAAATGCCGTATGAGCCCATGATCGTAGAGGTAAGCGTTCGCACAGATTAAAAAAGGAATATTATAATAAAAACAGCCCACCCCTTCAAAAAAGCTATCAATTCTATTTTTCAGTTTTGCGTTTCCATAAGAAATCATCCTTTTATGACATAACCTCATCAAACAGATTATACCATTGTTTAGTGATATTTTCTATGGAAAAGTAGCTTGCATCTTTCATTGCCTCTTTAGCCATGTAATTAATTCTTGCAGGATTATCCATAAGATTTTTTAAACGGCCAATGGTATTCTCTTTACAATATGGTTTGGGGGTAATAAAGCCAGATTTTCCATCTCTAATAATATCATAAACGGCTTCATAGCTACCATATACAATAGGAACCACACCATAACTCATGCTTTCAATAATCACCAAACCAAAGCCCTCCAAATCGGAAGTCAATAAAAAGATACTTGCATTTTTATAAAATTCTATAGGAGGCTCCTTTCTGAAACCTTCAAAAACTACATTTTGTATGTTTCGCTGTTTTACGTCGTTAACTAACTCTTTCTTATGCGGGCCATCGCCAACCAGGACTAATTCCCAATTTGGATAATCTTTGTATAGAGACTCCCAAGCATCAACAATACGGTTTACCCGTTTATTTTCGAAATCCATTCGCCCTACATACAATAATTGTTTCTTCTTATTCTTCAAACTAAACCCATCCAAATCTACAGGAATAGTAACAGGATTTCCTATAGCAACCACATCACTATACGCTTTTAATTCAGCGAATTCCACCAGAGGTTGAATAAAACCTTTGGATAAAAGAACATATTTAGCATTGTGTTTTACCGCATAGCGAATACTGCGTTTAATTGTCATTTCGACTAAGTTCAAAACTCCGATAAAAAAGCACTTGCTTAAGACATTCCGTGTTTTAGATATTCTATCCTGAATTTTGAGCACAACCTTCGAAACGTTAGGCGAACCATGAAGTACAGACACCAGTTTACATGAAGTTCCTTTCAGAGCCAACCTACAAAGCATTGTGGTCTTAAAAGGAAGCCCCCACTGGTTAATAAAGACATCAATATGGTTTTCTTTGATTACCCGATTGATGTACGAAACATTATAGTAGCTTAAAACTGGATACTTCAGAAACTGAAGTTTAACTTTCTGATTTAGCTGTTCCAGAAGTTCGTTATTTCCTTGTTCAAAAGAGAATATGGTTACTTCATGCCCATCTTCTATAAATTTATTAGATAAGATTGTTGTAACAACCTCAACTCCTCCATAGCTTGGATAGATTCTATATAAAAATGCGATGTTCATAATATAAAGTCCTGTAGTAACACCTATTTATTAGAGACCTAATGGATTGAAAAAATAGCCCTGAATTCTACCTTTGATATTCAAGTACGATATTTTTACGTGAAACAAATCGAACTTTAGAGCATTGACTATCATTCCACCTACAGGACGAATGAATATCTTAGCTAATGCAAGGCCACTAATATTATGTTTTCTATATAAATAGCCCATACCTCGTGCATAACTGAATTGTTTCTTCAAAAGGCTTGGATTTTTACAATTTGTTATAAACAAAGGATGATGAACTATGATAGTATCATTAAAATAGACTTTATATCCAAAATTTAGCATTAAGGATAAAAGGTAGTCAGACTCTTCACCACTTCCAATGTTATAGGAGGATCCTATACCCATATTTTCATCAAAGCGGAGTTTACTTTCAAACTTAAAAAACATGGTGTACGATATAGCTGAATAGAACGTTTTGATGGACAATTCAGTTGAATGATTAAGAAAGGTAGAAGTGGAAATACCATCTTCACTAACTCCTTTTGCACATACACCTTTATATTGTTTCTGATTAAATATGTCAATTACCTTTTTGATTGTATCAGGTTCATACCAACAATCGTCATCTGGGAATCCTATATATTCACCTTTTACATAACTAAGTCCGATATTTCGAGCATGAGAAAGAGAACACAAATGATAAGGGATATAAGTTAGCTCTACCTTTTCATTCAGAAGATCAAGCACTTCCCGATTGTTTTCTTGGTCTATGAATATCAATTGAATAGAAGAATTATCAACGCCAACCTGGTCATTGAGTGACTTAATAAAACGCGCTAATTCAAATTTTCTATTTTGAGAAGTTTGAACCAATGATAATAGCATGATGATGTATTTTAAATAGTTTATTTAAGTAACTCTATATGTGCCAATTGGCTATTTCTTAGATTAATTGATGCAGACAATAAATATAGAGACAGCCAAAAGACAGAAAATTGAATATCAGGAATAGCAACTAATTGAGAAATAAATACTGCAAAAAGCAACAGCCTTGCGGCTATATTATAATCAGTATAATTACCTTTTTTAAATATAGGCCATATAATCGCCAATATAAATATCAGATAAATCGCTGTACCTATCAACCCTAATTCTGCCAATATAGTGGTAGCAAAGCTACTTGCTCTTACTTCTTTATACCCTTTTCCATAAATTGGATTTTCAACAAATGTATTAATCGCTCTTGCATCCTGATAACCTCGATTTAATCCCGACTCCGATTCCACCTTATTAAATATCACCTCATTTAGTAGACTATCCTTAAACACGAAAAAAAACACTAGAATAACAAGTACAACTGGAATAGTCAACTTTAGAAGCGAACGATCCATAAAAGTGCAAAAGTATGCAAATCCAATAATACAAAAAGTTCCATACCCTGTGGATGATCGTGTCAAGATAATCTCTATAAACAAGGCGAACAATAGTAATTTATATTGTTTTACATGTTTTCGCAAATGGAAGATGTAATAAAATGAGCCAACCAAAAATGCTGCACAATACGAAGGTTCCATGAAAGTACCAAGTACTCGCTGATAAATCTCTGGATGATGAAAATAAATGTATTCACTTGTGTCATTAAAAAGCAAAGGCGTAAGCAATTGCCTTGGTATTAATCCTATGGTAGCCATGTACTGAATTATAGAAACGACAACCATAAATTTGATTAAGCAAGTGGTAAACTTAAGAAAAGTACCTTCAGTGATTAGATTCCCACATTTATATATTCTATAAGTACATATCAGATATATAAATAACTGAATCATATCCATTAGTTTGCTACCAATGATCCCATTTTTTATTAGATTAATGATCAAATAGAAGAAAAACAAAGACAACAGAAAGAATAAAATTGTCTTTTGCCTGCGAGGAGTCTTAATCAGCAGAAAACTCTTTATAATAAATGCAAAAGATGTGAACAACTGAGGTCCTACGCCAATGCTTCCTATCAGCACAATGTTATTACACTGAAAAACCATTGAAAATATAGTCAGATAGAACATCATACTTATTCTCTTTGTACATAAGAAATAAGCAACAATGAGTATCCATAAAATTCCAAATAGTGTTAAAGACATGCGTTTTAAAGTAAAAAAATATCAAAATATGCAAACTTAATACCTTGGAAGAATCTCTATTCTTGTTGAAATGATTCTTTCGCCTATAAGCTTACGTCTTCTGTTTTCCATATATTTTTCAAGTTATGATTTGGGGAGAATGACTGAGAATAGAGTTTTAAGGTATCGTTTAATTGTAAACACTCAATTAATGGCATCCCCCTTTGAAAGGGCACAAATCTTCATTCGTATATCTCATTGCAACATGGATTTAGTTCACACCGCGAATATAAAACAAGGTCAAGACTATCTCAAGATGTCTAAATTGAACGCTTAGTATTGAGAATTAAACACCGCAACAATTTTCCATTGTCATTTTTCCACATTTCTTCATTAACAAAGGATGGCATTCTGTTCCTAAAAAATGTTTTTTTACAGAATCTGGAAAAGAATAGATTGAAGCAGAAGTAATTGTATACACATCCGAAAAATTTATCCCCAAAAGAACGAATAATTCTACAGGTATTTTTTTTGAATAAACTGTAATATTCGGAAATGCACCTGCATAATCTATAGTATCACGAGGGTGTGTTTTTATAAGCACTTCTTCTGACTTAAATAGATTTACAATTCTTCGATATATTTTTAGTAGCTCTTCTGTACCGATCATTTCTTCATACGGCTGGGTCAACACCATGATTCGTTTCGATTTTATCATACAAACATCATCATAAGTTAGATCAAATAAATTCTGAATAAATTCTTTATCAGCACGAGTCCACAAATCCAATAAATCAACTAATTCTGTTTTGTTTTTTATGCAATCAGGTATTGCAAATTTTCCTGTCAATATAACCTTATGTACTTGTGAAGAATAACCAAATTCTCCTTCACACATAAATGTTCCAGCAATCCATTTATATAAAGAATGATGTTTGAGAGAGAGAGTTTGTGTCATAGCCTTATAACTATAATTGGTTAATCCGTCCTCTAACACAGTCATTGAACGTTTTTTTAATAAAGCAGGAGTAAACCACAAATGATCCGCACCATATATAGGTACAGTCTTCAAAAAAGGCCATCTCAAATAAGATATTCTACTCAAAATAAACCTTGATAAAACACGAATAGCCAAAGGACTAGAAGACAATTTCCTCTTAGAAAGAAATTTATAAAATTTCATTTTTCCACATATACTTTTAGATATGGCATCAGAAGCAAAGAAAAAAGTTGATTCAAACTGTACTTTCCCATATAATAATATATACAAAAGTAATGAATATGCCGAATCTACAAAACAAACATATTTTACATCCTTATATTTCATACATTAAATAAACAAGACAATTACAAGTATAATAGAATAGAATAATATTGAGCATATCTTTTAAATACCATTTTCTCCATTGAACTGCATATTTGTTAATGATAAAACTTTAAAACTTTGAATATATAACTTTTATATCCCCACATAAACAAACAAGTCAGGATAAAAAAAACAGGAATCTTAATCCATAAATTCATTTCTCCACCAAATACATATTGATAAACCGCCATTAAAAGCAACAATAATAAGAAAGGTTTGATAAAGCGTATACTTTGTGGAACATAAGTTTTAAGAACATATTTATTTATTAAATATGCCACAGCATATAAAATAAAATAAGAAATGCAGAATGAGATTGCTACACCTAAAATATAAAAGCGGTCGATCAGCAGATGATTCAACACAATGTTACTGATACCACTAATTAAAATGGCTACAGCATTCCATATAGTACGTTTGGCAAAACCAGTACTTCGTAAATATACATAAGACCATTGATAGAAAACATAGCCAATGATTAATATAGGCAGCAGATACATACCGCTCAAGAATTCAGGACGTGCCATGATTAATGCTATTTCATTGCCAAACATAGTCAATCCCATTGCACTAATTAATGTAACTCGCCAGATTAAATCATAATCCTTATCTATACTTTTATAATCTTTGTTTGTCATATACTGAAGATAATATGGATTCCATGCACTATGACCAACCGAAATAAGAATCATCATTAATGCTCCAACGTTTGACACAAAGCTATAAAGACCCGCAGCATCAAAGCCACCATGTGTACTCATAAAGATTCGTCCAAATTGAGTCAATATAATCCCGCTTAACGTATAGGGAATATATGGCAAAGAATAGCTAAGCAAATATTTGACGTGTTCCCGATTAATTTTAGATTTAACGTAAAAAGGCCGAATTTGTCGTGTAAGATAAGTCGCTAACAGTATCATTGCAGCAATTGTGCCCCATATATAACCATAGTAACGCTCAGTATCCATACATAACATAAATATCACCGATAGACCGAAAGCCAGATAACTCTGTACGGAAGATACTATCGCAATTTTTTTGCTCCGCAATAAAGGCTGGTATATTTGTATAAAAATTGAGTTGATGACATTATACGTAGCTACAGGAATCATGCATAACGTTAGGGCTTTGCTAAAAGACAATTCTTCTGCCAACCACGGACTAAGCATCACCATGATAAGCGACATCAAAAGCCAAACACTTGACGATATTTTTATGGACGTACTACAAAATGTTTTGTAATCCAGCTCATTTTTGGCATCATAATAATAGCGCGTTATTGCAACCTCGGTATTTAAAGTCAATAATACCTGTACGATTCCAATGGTAGATATGAAAACATTTATTATTCCATATTCATACACTGAAAGCAACCTTGTATAGACGGGTATTGAAATAAAAGCTAATGACTTGGTTGCCATAGTGGCAAACAAATAATTCGAAGAATGTTTGGCTAAAGCTTTGAAATCGGACATTATTGTAACAGCTTTTTAACATCTATAATATCATTAATGTATTTAAGAAAAATGTCGTGACCAGCAGGAGTTGCATGCATGCCATCCAAATAATCAGCATCTGTAGCATGTTCTAATGGGAATATGATTTCCACTTGTTTTGGATACATTTCTTTAACTTCATCAAAAACCTCATTGTATCTTTCAACATTGTCGTTTATATATTGATTATGTACCACAACACTGTTCCCGTAAGGACTGATTTTAAGATAGATTATTTTATCTACTCCTAAACAAATTAATTTATTTGTAAATCCTATTATATTATTTCTAAACTCATCGACAGACACATATACTCTATTGGGTGATCTTTTAAAAAAGAACTTCACTATTTTCCAAAATAATTTTAAACAACCCAGTCGATTGACTATTTTTATCATAAATTTCCAAAATAAAGACTTGTCATTGATAATTCTTGGTGCACAATCTGTTGCCCCTGTATGTGAAATTACAATTTCAGGATGATAATATTTTATATAACTATTAAACAATCCATCTAAACCATCACTTGTAAAAGCTCTTTTAAAAAACGAGATACAATCAACATCTTTATGTGACTTTTGGAATTTATAAAAATATGTATCCTCATATTCACATCCTTCTCTTGGAAGACTTCTTGAAGCACCAACAAAAACTAATTTCATAATTACATTCTTTTTATTAAATTCATTAATGGCTTTGTATAATACCAAATAAATTTCTTATACAAAAAAGCAAAACTTAGACTATTCACAGCTCCATTTGAGATGTTAGTAAATAGCAAAATACGTATCTATATATTCATTATTTATGATATATAAGCAGATTATATGTATTTTTTATTCACTTGAAAATTATTCCTCAGGTACTGTACCATTTATTTTTTTGTAAATAGCTTCAAGGCTTTTCTTTTGCTGATTTATAGTACAGAACCGTCCATAATCTCCCTCTACAAACGCCTTGGTCTGTAAATAAAAACCTGGTTTAAAATCTATATCCAATTGATTATCTATTTCAACAGGCTTGATAGCCACACTACCTTTTTCCTGGATCTGAAGAGTTTCCATCGGTTTAAAATACAAACGATGCTTTGTGGTCAATACTTCTACCACCCAACGACCGGGAGCATTCCAGTTAGCTTGATACGAGAATAGAGCCCCTTTGTTAGTGATACCGGCTCCTGAAAATACAGCAGGTTTATGCCATGACAATTCCCCTGCACTAAAACAAGAAATTTCTTGGGGCTCGCCTCCTAGGAAAAAAGCAAGATCTACTACATGAGTAGAATTGGCGAAGAACCAATTATTGAAGATATTATGCGAATAATCCAATGTTTCAATTACATGTCCCCACTCAGTAAACTCAAAATTAAAAGAGGTTATTCCACCATCTTCTTTAATAATCTTCTCAGCAGCCAATACACTGGAATAGAAGCGACGGTTGTATGCGAGAAGAACATGAGCATTTTTAGCTTGTGCTAACTGAACTACGGGTGTAATTTCTTCTGGGTGGCAAAATCCAGGTTTTTCCACCAAAATATCTTTTATACCAAAATTCAGCAAACTTACAGTGACTTCAGCCAACTGATCTACATTTGTAGCTACAATAACCTTTTGAGGAGTAGTTGGAGAAGCCGCCAAGTAATTATTTAATCCTCCAGAAACTACCTCTTTAGCTCCGGCCTCAATAAACTCGTCTGCATTCTTACCACTACGCCCTACTGCTATAAATTCATGTCCCAATTGATTCAAAATCTTTGCATATTCCAATGCAATGGTCCCTGTTCCTATAATCCAAGTCATATAATTACATCTTATATTATGTGATAGGGCATCTGTCATGCATATCGCCCGTCACTTTATTATAAATACCCAGTATACCTTTTAGAAATACTTTATGATAGTTTGACGATTCGGCATAAGTAGTAAGTTTGCAATTACCATTTAACAGAATTTCATCAGCTACAGCACCAGTCAATTGACTCTGATATTTTATATGAACGGGCTGTTTATTACCATCAACAGACATAAATCCTTCCGGCTCATTAATAATAATATGATGAGAGCCATTGATAATAGTCATCTGATGCTGAACAGTATCATCATCCACACAAGTCAGTCGTAAGGTACTTCCATTGGGAGTTGATACATTTACGATGCCATCAAATTCTATGTATCCATTACGTTTGCTGTCCTTGACTTGAGGTATAATTCCATCAAAACAGGCGGTATAGGCTTTTTCTCCTGACAGCATCATAAATATGTCTATCATGTGTATGGAATTGCAACATAATCCCCAATTAGAATCAGTATACTCCATAACAAGAGGCTTTTGCTTATCTATCATTGAATCGATTTCTGCATAAAAGTCGAATAGGCGTCGCGGACAGTTTACCCATGCATTGACGTGATTGGTCTGCAACAACTGTGCCGCTTCATCATAATCAGCCAGTCCTGTAAACAAGAATTTTTCTAAAATGATATTGGCCACTTTCACTTTTGCAAGTAAACTTTTTAAGATCGTTAATCGTGGTTTTGAGCTGGTAGCTATGACTACCAGATCTAATTCAGCAGGCAATTGATCGATAAGTTGTACGTAATAAATAGTTTGATTACTATTCGCTTCACCTTCTTCATAACGTTGTTGCGCTATCTGAAGTGAATTTGGATTATTATCAACCACCCAAATATCAGATTTTAGTTTGGACAATTTGAGTCCTTGTAAATGACGGCTACCCAATTGCCCGGCACCAATAACTGCAATTTTATACATTGTATATTGTATTTTAAATTTACTTCAAATGTTTTACCATCTCTCTTGCCCTAGCCAGTTCATCATGCTGACCAATATCCAGCCAATATCCACTAATGGGATAGCGAATCACCTTGTATCCCTGTTCAATGAGTTTATCCATGAAGTCGGTGGCATTAAAGAAGATATCATCAGGAATAAGGTCAAACAGTTTGCGCTTGATAAGGTAGATACCAGCATTTGCATAATAACTGATGGTAGGTTTCTCGGTAACGCCCTTGATTTCTCGTCCTTTGAGATTGAACACACCGTATGGCACCTTTACTACGTAGGGCACAGCTGCCACACTCATGTCGGCATCATGCTGACAGAAATGAAGGAAAAAGTCCTCAAAATCAATATTCGTAAAAAGATCTGAGTTCATTACCAGCACCGTATCATTATAAAAAGTTTCCACGAACTTGATACTGCCAATGGTACCTAGATATTTCGGTTCACGCACAGTAACTATCTTCACCCCATCGCGTTCCTCCTGAAAATGTTCCTCAATCTGGTTGCCAAGATAGTTAACCGTTACAGATATATGATTCAAACCGTATGAAAGCAAACGATCAATATTATAATCAATGATACACTTGTCACCTACCTTAATTAGGGGCTTAGGAGTTTTCTCCGTTAACGGACGAAGGCGCTCCCCCTTACCACCTGCCATCAGTACAGCATCAATAGGTAGTTTGGTTATATAATGTTCCAAATTGATGATTTCGCAAATATGATTCTCTTCATCAAGTACGGGTACCAAACGCATCTTTAAATCACGCTGGTGGTGAATATCCTCCACTCTATCGTTCACTCCGCGACGTAAAAAGTTAAAATTACGATGCATGGCCTCACTAATAGGAGCATCCACATCTATACCTTTAATCAAGGCACGACGCACATCACCATCGGTAAGGGTACCTTGCATCCTTTTTTCAGCATCTACCACAAAAAGCACTAACGGTTCACCATGAATCTCGTTGATGCAACGGATGGAATCGATGATGGAAAGGGATTGGGAAATGATATGGGAATGATTCATCTTATTTCAATTATATTAGATGGTTATTTATCATGTATTCAGCTATCTGCCAATCCATCATCGTGTCAAGATCAATAGAATGCCCTCGATCCATCACATACTTGACACGTTTAGTGAATTTATTAAGTGGCATCCGTTTCAAGCTATCGGGATTAATGATATAGATTGCACCATTGTATTCGTAAACTGGTGGACAATCTTGACGACGGGTATAATGTCCATCCCCTTTTGAAATGTGCAACATTCCATTGGCATCGTCCTCGAAACAAATATAATATGGATTAGAATCCGTTTCTTTCACACTGACTACCATATCAATCTCTTTGGAATACAACTTAAGTGCTTCCTTTATATGATTACCCGTCCGAAAAGGAGATGTGGCCTGAAGCAGCACAACCGCATCAAAAGTTTCTCCTATTGATTCATAATAATTCAAAGCATGAAGAAGAACTTCGTATGTTCCCGCAGTATCCGTAGCAAGTTCTTCCGGTCGTTTAAATGGCACTTTCAATCCATATTGTTCAACTGCTTGAATTATTCTGTCATCATCAGTGGATACACAAATATGATCATTATCGGTGACTGCTCTTGCAGCATCAATAGTATATCCAATCAAAGGCTTGCCACCAAGTATCTTAATATTCTTACCAGGAATGCCTTTACTTCCCCCTCGGACAGGAATGATAACCAATATATTCATACTTCTATAGATTATAAAATGATTTCCGTTTCAGTTCATCAAGCGGATATGTAGAAATTACATCGAAAACAGATTGTACCGTATTCTCTTTTTCGTAGGGATTGGAAGCTTTCAATGCGACTTCCTTAAATGATAAAGAAAGCACCATGGTAAGCCCCCTTATAATAGATTCTTTATCACTTGCACAATCGAGCACCGAATTTCCGTGAACGCGTCCTTTTTGACGATCCCCAATATTGAGTGTCGGAATATGAACGGAAGGTACTTCAAGCAACCCACTGGAGGAATTGCCTACTACAGCCGTTACATACTGTAAAGCTGAAAGATAACGTTTCAGACCTAACGAACTGTAACAACTGCAACGGTCACTATTCCGACTGCAATAGCCCTCAATAGCCTGGCGTATCACTTTACTGCCCTCATCTGAATTAGGCATGGTGAAAAGCACCTTCAGTCCGGGGAAAGTATCCAACGCAAACAGAAAATCATCGATCTCATCCTTCGGACTACGATTGCCCAAAGTGACCGGATGATAGGTTACTAAAATGGTTTTTCTATCGAAAGTGAAGTTTAATGAATCTTCCAAGTCTTGTCTGCTCATCAAAGGTATTTGCTTCAAGTTTTCCACTCCAATGGCTCCAACATAGAATACTCTATCCGGCTGTTCACCTAATTGGATTACACGACGACGATAATCTTCAGTGGATGTAAAATGAAGAGAACTCATTTTTGTAATGGCATGGCGAATGCTATCGTCTACGGCTCCTTCACTGATTTCCCCACCATGAAGATGTGCTATGGGAATCCGTTGCAACATGGCAACGGTAGCCGTCACCAACATTTCATATCTGTCTCCCAAGATTACCACCATATCGGGATGGAGCCGGAGAAGTGCTTCATTCATACCTTTCATCTCTTCTGCCATGGAATCAATCACCCCATAAGAGTCATCGGACAGCTTTCTCATGGGCACTTTAGCATCAATATGAAAACCGTCACATTCTATCTCCTGATAGGTATTTCCATATTCAGGAAGCAAATGCATATTGGTAGCAATGACTTGAAGCTGACAATCTGCTGATTCATCGATTAGACGCATCAACCTGCTGAGTAATCCGTACTCGGCACGAGTGCCGGTAACTACACAAATTTTTCTCATATCTCTATCAATTCATCTTCATTGAAGTCACGAACAGCTCTCTTGCCTATTATTTCGGGCCACCGCATAGGATTTATACCGTTGCCTGGACGTTTCACCGTAAGGTTCTCTTCGGTGAACAACTCACCTTTCTTAATGTCCCGAGCAGCCACGATACTCTTGCGTGCAACGACTTTGTTCTTACGTTCGGAAGCGGAGACGGTTTTGTATCCCATGCCGATAGCTTGTTCAATATTACGAATGGCAGTTACCATGGCTTTTAATTCATCAGGTTCTAATGATGCTTTATGGTCCGGACCGGGAAGGGAACGGTCGAGCGTAAAATGCTTCTCTATAATCTCAGCTCCCATAGCGACAGCGGCAATGGGCACTTCTATGCCTTTCGTGTGGTCGGAATATCCTATCACTACGTCAAGCTGCCGGCACATCTCCTTCATTGCGGAGAGGTTAACGTCTGTCATTGGCGTGGGGTATTCCGTATTGCAATGAAGCACAGATATTTGTTCCTTTCGCAAACCGTTATCTGTCAACACCTTCATGGCCGCTTGGATTTCTTCCATAGTGCTCATTCCCGTGGAAATGATAACAGGCTCTTGATAATCCGCTATTTTCTTTAGATATGGATAGTTAGTAATTTCACCCGAAGGAATCTTCCATAAACCCAAATGAAGAGAAGCCAGGTAATCCATACTCTCAAAATCGAAGGCAGTAGAGAAAAACTTCACGCCTCTCTCACGGCAATAGCCTATAAGTTCCACATGCTGTTCATGCGAAAGCTCAAGTTTTCTGAGCATATTATATTGAGAATTTCCATCATCACCCATATTGCGTTGCTGGTATTCAGCTTGCATGGCAATCTTGGTGACAAGCTTCTCCGCCTTAAAAGTCTGAAATTTCACATAGTCCACCCCTGCATCGGCAGCAACATCTATCAACTTTTTTGCCAGTTCCATAGAGCCATTGTGATTGACTCCAGCTTCGGCTATAATAAGTGTATGTTTCATGAGATTTTTTTCATGAGCATAGCGGGATTTCCCGCATAGACACCTGATTGCTTTAAAGATTTGCGTATCATGCTCCCGGCTGCAAAAATACAATTTGAAGGTACTGTCGTTGCATTTACCATTACACTTTGGCTGCCTATGAAAGTACACTCTCCCACCTTGCAGTCACCATTCACAATTGCTCCGGTAGATATATGACAATAGTCACCAATTATGGCATCGTGTTCAATATTAGCAAATGTATTAATGATACAGCCTTTGCCAATATTAGCTCCCGCATTGACACAAGCCTGATGCAATACAACTGTGCCCGCACCCAGTTCCGCATATTTGGACACATGGGCTGTAGAAGCTACAATAGTAGCCAGATGACCACCGGCCATCTCTATTCCTTTATGGAGAGAGATTCGAATGCCCGGATTTTTAATGAATCCCAAGGTGACTATGAAATCACATTCCGACACAAAGGAAGATATATCATTGTCTGTACCGATAATGGTATAACCCAAAACTTCTTCACCAACCTGTGAAGGAATATCTAAAATTCCCTTTATAAGGTATCCTGCACTTTCGGCAGCCTCTATCACTGACTTACAATGACCGCCACCACCGACTAAAATCAAAGGTCGTTTCATTATTCTGTTACAATCTTACAGAGCTGGGAATATTCACCACCCGGTCAGCCAGCCACTCAGTGTTCTCAAGCCCGTCCGTCTCGCAATGCTCGAACATGGGCAGACGGTTCATCAATTCCCAAACTGGACGAGTCATCACACCGTGATCATTTGTATATTCCAAAAATTCAAGTTGATCAACCTTATCCTTTAGTACCACCGCATTGAGCCAATAGTTCGACTTGCAATCAGCAGGTTCGGTAAAGAAAGTAATATCTTTCTTATCTTTGAAAAACTCAGCATAACGGGCGGCTGTCTCACGCTTGTCTGCCACATAGCGGTCGAGATTCTCCAACTGAGCACAACCTAGAGCGGCATTGATATTCGGCATCCGGTAATTGTAACCAATATGGTCATGACGAAACTCCCAACGATGAGGTATCTTGGCCTGGGTAATGAGGTGCTTGGCGTATGCGCCCAGTTCTTCATCCTGGAAAAGCAACATGCCTCCACCACCTGTAGTGATAGTCTTGTTTCCATTAAAGCTAATGGCACCCACATTTCCGAATGTACCGGTATGGCGACCTTTATAAAAACTGCCGATACTTTCGGCTGCGTCTTCAACCAATTCGATATGCCACTCACGGCAGATATCCGCCAGTTCATCTATTTTCACAGGATGACCGAAAGTGTGCATGGGAATACAAGCTTTTACACGGCGACCGGTACGCTTGTTATAGCAAACTCCTTCTTTCAGTTCAGCATTCCTCTCCAACCATGCCTTGACAGCTCGGGACGAAAGTCCCATCGTTTCTCTGTCCACATCAATAAAGACAGGATGAGCACCGATGTAACTAATGGCGTTGCAGGTAGCGATGAAGGTCAGAGCTTGGGTGAGCACCTCATCACCGCGTTCTACACCCACAAGCAACATGGCCATGTGAAGGGCATTGGTACCACTCACACAGACTACGGCACGTTTGGCACCGGTGTACACAGCCATATCGTGTTCAAAGCGGTCAACAAAAGCACCGACACTTGACACGAAAGTCGTATCAATACATTCGTTGAGGTATTTTTTCTCGTTTCCGATAAACTTGGGAGCACTCAGAGGAACAAAATCTTGTGTTCCAAAAAGATGGTGAATGAAGTCACAGATTTCAGCATTATTATTCATAGCTGTATATCATTTAATTTACATTTTCTGGTCCAGATTCTTCCCCTTTTCCTCATGTTCAAAGTTGGGGATGAAACGCTTTATCGCCATAACCACCTCTTCCTTGGTAAAATCCGGTTCGGCAAATATATTCTCCATTTCAGTAAAGAATGCGTCTATCTCAGCCATCGGCCGTTTCACCACTTCCTCAATCACCCCCAGGCTGCAAAAACGATCCATATTTATTTTCTCCCCAGGAACATAGAACTCCTCGTAGGCTTTCTCTCCTGTCGTGTCACTTTTAAAATACACCACAGGATAATCCTTATTGTTAAATGCCATTTCCGAAGCGAATTTCTTCGCCTCCTCGTCCGTTGCAAATTCCTTCTTTCCACACCCAACCGCTTTTACATACTCGTCACAAATGGAAGAGAAAGTCAGCATGTGCCTTTCACCGAGCTTGGGAAAGAAAATCTCACCGTTCTTACCCAGTATGCATGCCAGCATACATATCTGTCCGCTTTCCTCCGGAGAAACGAAATAGCGTTTTACATCATTAGGTGCAGCCAAGGGTTGCTTCTTCATAACACGCTGTATCCAACCATCCGGCAAAGAACCGTTGGAAAAAGCCACATTGGCGAAACGAGCTGTAGTCACCTTGAACTTGGAAGAATAAGCCATAATCATATCCTCCATGATGCGCTTACTGGCTCCCATGATGTTCACCGGATTGGCAGCCTTGTCAGTGGAGACACAAAAGAAGTGCTTAGGCGGATAGACGGTCAACAAGTCAAGAAATCTTTTTGCCTTGATATCATTGTTTTCAATGAGTGCCTGTACAGAATACTTGTCCTTTTCACTACGGACATGTTTGTGGGCCGAGAAATTGGCCACAATATCAAAGCCTTTCTCCTCACGGAAAATCCTTTCAAAGATAGGATCGGCAAAGTTCAAGGTATATGCCCGGTATTCCGCAGGTACGTACATACCGTATGTGGAACGCAGGTCACGTGTTAGTTCTGCCAATCCGTTCTCGTTCAAGTCTATCACAATCAGTTTGGAGGGCTTGAACGGCAAAACTGCTTTAATGAAAGAAGAACCGATGGAACCGGCACCTCCTATGACGCATACACTCTTATTCCTTATTTCTGCTTGAAGCGTTTCTTTATTAACTTCAATATCTAATGCAAACATACTTGTCGAACGACAAATCACATGGTCTGCAATGAATTGCTGTAAATTAAACATGTATTTATTGAATTTACTAGTATGATTTAAACAGTATTTCTCGGATAGCTAAACACCTGTGTTCTCGGCATGATATGCTAGATACAAAATCCACAATCATACGTAGTTTGGTTAGTACTCACATACCCTTTGTATAGACATTTTTGCTAGTGCCTATATATTGAGTTATTAAAAATTTGGCTTGTTTGTTAACTATTGGTATATTGCCAATCCGATTTTATCTGGCTGCAGACTGAAGAAATCCCTGAAAAATAGGCTTAAAGTGGAAAGAAGCAAACTCTTTCCAAAACGGCAGGGACGGATTAAAAAATAAGGTTTTCCTATATTCGCTATCTGATAGGCCCATGCAGTCTTGTCCACGTAAAGATAACCATCCTTACGAATTTCCTCAAAAGTCTGTATACCAATCGGCTGTTTACGCATCTGTTCCATATCCCCTACTTTTTAAAAGCCTTATGTAAATATACATTTTTTATTTCAAAGACAAGGGATTCTTGACTTTTTGGAGAAGATATGTTCCCGGGCAAAGTAAGTGGACTTAAATCGCAAAGTAAGTGGACTTACTTTGCCCACGAACATATCTTACTTTTTTTCCATATATATCATCGGTTTTTCACTTCCGTTCATAACCGCTTTCTCGGCCGTCTGTCCCAAGCGTTATTGATACGTGCACGGATGTTACTGACGCTCTTGCCCGATACAAACAGAGGTGTGAGAGGAAGAAACAACGAGATAAAACGCTCCTTCACCATCTCTTCCGGAGTAATCTTAGGTTCTCGTTCGGCCATATTGACTATAACCCTGGCCAGTTCCACTGCACAGGTGCATTCCGCTATCTGTACCAGATAGACACGTAAATCCTCCACCTTATTTATATAGGAGATGAGGCGTGTAGCCTCAGGAGGTAAAACAGGTTCCTCATTTTTGTTTTCATGACTCTCTTCCGGTTCAGCCTCACCGCCATAATAATTTTGCGTGGCGGAAGTGGCATTGGGAAGAATCTGATTGCTGCCTCCATAAATGTTGAAGACGATACTGAAGTGTGGTTCGCTGTCCATAAGCTTATTATTTGAATGATTCGTCAACGGGTAGTTAACGGTCAATCAATAGTTAGTGAACGGCAGTCAACAGTTGGTAAACGATAATAAATAGATTTTTTTACGGTATTTCTCCGCATTAATTTTGTCGTGTCGGAAGGATGAACGAACATCCCGGAGACACAAAATATTTAAACTTTATTTTATTATGATTGATTACAGTGTATTTATGATGGGCAACCCGATGGATGCCGATGCTGCCCAAAAAGCGTATGCAAAAGCTCAAGTTTCTGAAATCATGCCGTTCAGCCAGTTTGTCAAACACATTGCCGACCACAACGGTGTATTCACTCGCGGAACGGTAAAAGGTGTAATAGCCGATATGTGCGAATGCCTTGTAGAAATGCTCATGGAAGGCAAAAAAGTACAACTGGCCGAATTGGGTAACTTCTGGATTTCTCTAGGATCGGAAGGTGCGGAAGACCTGAAAAAATTTACAGAAACCAATATCACCGCTGTCAACATTGTGTTCACACCGGGAGAAGACTTCCAAAATCTTCGTTCCCGTGCCGCTTTCAATCCTGTAGCCAGCCGCATAGCCCAAGCTGCTACCTTGAAAGCTGAAAAGGCCGGTCAAGGCACGGTAGATCTGGATGCCGCAAAGGGTAAGACACCCGCAGCCGATACAAGCGAGAATGCTTGACACTGCTAGATAAAACCATCCGATTATGAAATTATTAATCATCATTCTCTTAAAGACGAAAAGTATGAAAATCAACTGGAAAAACGTAATTCTTTATGTGATTCGTGTCATTGAACTACTGCTGACCGGTGCTGCCGGTGGTGCTATAAGCAGTACTTTTTAGGACTATGCGTAAGATTACTCTTATTGTAATTCACTGCTCTGCCAACAAGGCCGGCAGTGCACTGCGGGCAGCGGACATTGACCGTTACCATCGTTCATTAGGCTGGAAATGCTGTGGCTACCACTATGTGATTCCTACAGACGGAACGATAGAAGCCGGACGCCCACCGGAAATGACCGGTGCACATTGCAAGGACCACAACAGTCACAGTATAGGTATATGCTATATAGGTGGTCTGGATAATGACGGAAAAAAACCGAAAGACACCCGGACGGAAGCACAAAAGGCTGCGCTGAGAAAACTGATCGAGCAACTGCATCAGCGTTATCCCAAGGCACTGATTGTAGGTCATCATGACTTGAATCGGCAAAAAGCCTGTCCATGTTTCCATGTCACTGCTGAATATATAGATTTGCAACCTTAGTTGCGTCTGTAGTCTTATCTGCCATCCATCGTCCTTCAAGGGATGTATGGATGGCTTTAATTAAACTAATCAATTTTTTCAAACGGAAACGCATGAAGATAGCTCACCGCCACCGTCATATTGCCAAAAGCGAACACCAGCCTTGTATTGCGGTGCAGACGCATGATGCATCCTTCCTTCCCCCGAAAAACACCACCGGTAATACGGATGCGTTGCTTCTTCTGAAGATAGTCTTCCAAAGGCCGGTTCATCAGCTCGATATTGTAAGGCATGGATTCATACAGATAGATAAATTCTTCCATCTGACGTTGAGGGATTACCGCCGCACGGTGTGTGTTATAGTCCGTCACCAGATACTGACGGGGAAGCATGGCGGACAGAATACATTCCAACTGCCCCAAGGGGGCACATACAAACACCCAACCGTTACCTTCAATCCCTTTCTCGTCCGTCAACGTATTCAGTTTCCGGGTGGAACCGGTAGCAAAAGCCTCTTTCACAATCCGCACAGAGTCACGACGCATGGTATATTCCTCTTTGGTATAAGCACATTGCTCGAAACGTTTCCTATGATCAGTGGCTGTATAGGAAAACACCTTGAAGCAAAAGAATCTCTCTTCTATGGTACCTGATGGTGTACGAAGCCGGACGGATTTCCTGCCACTGAAAACGCTGATATAGCGTTTCAGTTCTTTGTTGGAAAGATACAGGTAATACCAGCTGAGTTCAGGGTATTCTTTTCCTATTCCCGCCATTGACGTGATACCTTCATTTGACCCCTGGTCTGAGCCGGAAGCGATTGAACTGCAGAGCAGTAACTTAGGCGCTTCGCCCGTTATGTCTTGATTTGAAAGGAACGCTTGATTTTCAAGCTCCATACTATTTTCTGTTACCATCAAAACATTACTTTTTATGTATGTCTTTTGGGGTTCTCTTAGTAAGAGAACCCCAAAAAGGCATACACTACTGATAATAAGATATTTATACATAATCAGAAATGGGTAATTTGCAAACAAATATCATAAGAATACTTATCAGAGGCTGATTCCTAAATAAAAAATTTCCGTATTTGAATTATTATAGCTACATTTGCAGCGCAATGGGGTTCTCTTACTAAGAGAACTCCATTTTTTTTATTCTAACAGATTCATTTTCAAGGCAAATCCCCAAAAGGACAAAAAGGGACACATAATTTCCTTTTCCGCACTCATCGAAAGGACAAATGATAAAACGCAAAAGCGGCCACTTACGATAAAAATCGAAAGTGACCGCTAAAAAGAGATTTATTTCTCTGATATAAGGATCTATCAGTCCGGGGTTATTACTTCACTACAAACCCTCTCTTATCCAGATAAGCTTTGAATTTATGCAAATATTCTTCATCCGGACCATCAAAGAAGGATACACCGGATGCCCCGTTATTGTATGCTTCATCCAGCGCCTCTTCAAAATTGTCCTTAATGTCACCAAACATCAGTCCGGCATATATCTTGGCACGACCATTCACCGTTTCAACGCTTTCCTTTACCGAACGACCGATCCATTCAGGACCTTCATAATAGAATTTATTATAAATCATCGGATAATAAGCATCCAGCGTCCATTCTCCCCAATCTTGGCGCACCATCTTGCGAGCCATGGATGGCCCCGGGAACACTGCGGCAGAAATAGCTTTATGATCGGCTTTCACCGCTTTGGTAATGGCATCCACCACACGAGTGATGGCATCCAGACGAAAATTAATCCAACTCTGGTTTTCCATCGGATACTTTAATTCCAACGGATCCTGCCCTGTTTTGGCTTTAAACAATTCACGGCAGACATCACAATAACAATAGTCATATTCCGGCAATTCTTCTTTCTGCTCGATACCATAGTTTTTCCATAAGCTGACAGGCAAGACTACATCCGGCATACGGACATAATCCAGATGAACACCATCCACGTATGGCTTATGGGCTTCCTTTACATAGTCTTCTGCCAAATACTCTGCCACACCTTGATGATTAGGACACAAGAAACGATAATAATCCACGTAGGCCGGTTTATCGTGACAAGACTCGCCTTTACGGTTCACGGCATACCAGTCGGGATGCTTGTCCAGCAATTCCCTGCGGTTCATCGTCCATTTCCAATAATGTGCCTCCAAACCGGCTTCTTTGCAAAGGCGATAAATATTTTCATTGTATCCCTCGAACATGACACCCGAAATACCACATTCTTTCAACAACGCAAACCACTTTTGCCATTCGGCATCCGAACGGTTGTTCAGACGCATCCATAACCAGTTTTTAACTTCACGGGCAGGTATCTTTTCTGTCCGGAAACGTCCTTCATTATTTATCACATAACGGACTCCTTCAACAGGATTGGTTATAGCGATCTGATAAGTGTTCTGAGTCGCCTCCACCGCAATCCGGGCATCAGCCGGAAGATCCTTCAACTCCCTGTCGGTCAAAAAGAATTGTTCTGTGGCGCGCAGATAATTATGTTGTTTACTATAATTATCCTGCTGTGCGTAGAACATGGCCCACAGCAATTTATAAATAGCCTGATTGTATGGATAAACCAACTCATCTTGCGAGGTTCCCACTTTCTTGTCTACGAAATAAAGATATCCCCAACGGTCGGGCATGTGCATATCAATTCTTCCGGTGGGAGTCCATACCCAATTTTCCTCGGGTCCTTTTTCCTTCAGCCACTGCACACGCGAGAAGTTGATGCGCCAGGTATTGCCGGCCTTCAACGGATTGTTAAAGTTCATGGTCAGCGCCTGATGAGGAATGGCCATTTCCACGCTCCAATACTTATCTTTGTCTTTTGATTTATTCAGCGTACCTTCACAATGGATGGCAGTCTTCAATCCGGGACAGTCCCATTGCACCATGAAGTTTCCACCCGAACGATAAGGCTTGTCCAGCATCAGGTCGAAAATCACGCCACGCGCATTGGTTTCTATTTCAAAATAATTGTGTCCGTCGCTGTCCGGATCAATAAATACTTCAAAGTCATTGTCATAATAGATGATGGTATCACGCTGGGTAAGACGCGCCTTGATATCCTCTTCTTGAAGAACAGCTCCTACATATAAATACTCATCATCCCACAACATCTTGGCGGTAGTCCCGTACTTGGGAGTAGGGAATCCTTCGCCGCTTATATCTACAAACGGGGCGGTAGCTGCCGCCTTGTTCCAGGAACTTTCACTCAGTTTACCATCTATTTTCAATTTTCCATCCGGACGATAACATACATAAGTACGCGGTTCGGTCAGAAAACGTTCATATTGTTCAAAAAGGCTTTGTGCCATTGCCGGAAATGTAACCAGCAGAAGCAACAGGGTATAAATAAGTTTTTTCATCTATTTTTCTGATTCAGGTTAGTTATTATCTTGCACTTGTCCCACTCCGCGATAGAGTTTGATCGGTCCGTCCAGCAACACGGCCAGTACGGTGATCTGTTCATCCTGTACCTGTTGGGGTACATCAATGTAGAGATTGCCCGGCACTGAGTTCCAATAATTTTTATTGTAGACCTTGTAATTCAGCATAGCTCCGTTACCAACCACCCATATACGGTTCACTTTGTTCACCAATCCTTTTACTTCCACCGGACCGTTAGGCTTGTAAGGCAGGTATAAATAAAGAATATCCCCCGCCTTATTCAGTGTGGTATATCCCTGGAAATGCTCGGCAGGAATCCCCGCGCGAGTTTCATAGATGGCCTCTTTATGCTTCTTGGTCCATCGGCCGAACTCCTTTAACACAGCAATCTGTTCTTCTGGAATGGAACCGTCCTCTTTCGGACCGATATCCAATAAAAGATTACCGCCCATGCTCAGGCAGTCTACAAATGTACGAAGCAAGATATAGGGTGATTTATAGTTGCTGTCTGTATGCTGATATCCCCATGAATCATTCATGGTCATACAAAGCTCCCAATATTTATCCTCGGGACGCACCACCGGCACTCCCTGTTCGGGAGTGGCATAGTCGCCATATCCCTGTATGCGCGAGTTGATAATCACATTCTTATTATCCGAACGGAGCAGATCTACAATACCTTTGGAATTCCATGCTTCCGCACTTTGCTCCCAGTCTCCGTCGAACCAATACAGATCGGGCTTCCAGGTCTTGTTCAGCTCCGCCAATTGTCCGAAATTGAACTTGTTGAACCGTGCCCAACGTTCAGGATCATTTTTATAACGTACTTCCGTACGGGTTTTGTTAGGGTAATCGGGATGAGACCAGTCCAATAAAGAATAATAGAAACCAAGCTTCAATCCTTGTTTTCTCACTTCCTTTACAAAGGGAGCTATGAGATCGCGTTTTGCCGGAGTACTTTTCACTACGCTGATATCTCCCACTTTGGTGTCCCATAACGCAACTCCGTCATGATGTTTGGTGGTTATCACTGTATATTTGGCTCCACTCTCTTTAATCAGATCCACCCAAGCTTTCGGATCATACTTGGAGGCTGTGAAACCTTTTTCCTGCTCCATGTATTCATCATAGGGCAGGTAGTTGTTAAAGAAGGACCAGCTTTCGGACACTCCTCTGACGGAATAAATGCCCCAATGGATAAAGATCCCCAACTTGGCTTGTGAAAACCATTCCATTCTCTTGTCTTTCTGCTCGACTGTTTCATTCTGCGGCGTATCCTGTGCCCGTAAAGGGGAAGCTGCGATCAGCAAACCCAGGAACGCCAACGATAATCGGTTCTTTTTCATATATAATAGGTTTGATTAGTTAGGATAGCATGTCGGTATTATTAAAATATACAGCTATATAATGGACAAAGATAATGTATTTTTATATTTTATTCTATCTTTGCACCCTTAAAACAGAACAAATATGAGCACAAAGAAAAAGAAACAATCCAATAGTCCTCTGAGAATCGTCCTTATTTTAGTATTGCTGGGGCTTCTGGCTTATAAATATCAGTTGTTTGACGGGAAACTGTTTGATAAGATTCCTACCATCGAAAGCAATGAAGAAAAGCCCGAAATACTTACCCCGACTCAGCATGGCGGTGCATTGGAAATTCCGATGATGCAATCAAGTACAGGCGGCCAGGTATTGAAACGTAAAGGATATACCTTGTCTTATAACGCTGATTACAAAACCCCACAATGGGTAGCATGGGAACTTACTAAAAAAGAGACAAAAGGAAAAGAGGAGCGGACAGACAAGTTCCTGCCCGACCCGGACGTACGTGGAGCCAAAGCATACACGGGAGATTACACCAAATCGGGATATGACCGGGGGCACATGGCACCTGCCGCCGATATGAAATGGAGCAAACAAGCCATGGAAGAATCTTTTTATATGAGCAACATTTGTCCGCAAAATCCGAACCTGAACCGCGGTGACTGGAATGACCTGGAGGAAAAGTCACGCCAATGGGCAAAAAAATATGGAGCGGTGTATATTGCCTGCGGACCTATATATGATACCAAACGCCCCAAACGAATTGGCAACAATAAAGTGGCAGTCCCCAATGCTTTCTATAAAGTCATACTGATAAATGACAAGAAAAATCCGCAAGCCATGGGATTTATTTTCCCGAATAGCGCCGGACATAAGCCACTGAAAAAATACGTAGTAACTGTAGATAGTATAGAGAAAAGAACGGAGATAGACTTCTTTCCTGCCCTGCCGGATGAGGTAGAAAACAGAATTGAAGCGGAGCTGGTACAAGAATTACCGTAATTCGTCACAGGTCAGAATGCACACTTTTACACATACGTATGGATATCCGATGCAAAAAGAGGCGCACCTTGATTGATACGCCTCTCTTCTCTCCCTGTCTGAACAGGAAAAATATCATTAATCTTCCATCAGCTTGCGATAGCGCACCCGTTTCGGCTCCTCATTGCCCAGACGCTTCATCTTGTTCTCTTCGTATTCCGAATAAGATCCTTCAAAGAAGAATACCTCGCTGTTTCCTTCGAAAGCCAGGATATGGGTACAGATACGGTCCAGGAACCAACGGTCGTGGCTGATCACCACCGCACAGCCCGCAAAGTCGTCCAGACCTTCTTCCAGCGCACGCAGCGTGTTCACGTCAATATCATTGGTAGGCTCGTCCAGCAACAGCACATTGCCTTCTTCCTTCAGCGCCATAGCCAGATGCAGGCGGTTGCGCTCACCACCCGAAAGCATTCCGCAAAGTTTCTCCTGATCGGCTCCCGAGAAATTGAAACGGCTGAGGTAGGCACGCGCGTTGATGTCTCTGTTGCCCAGACGGATCAGCTCGTTTCCACCGCTGATTACCTGATAAACGGACTTGGCGGGGTCAATGTCTTTATGCTGCTGGTCCACGTATGCCAGTTTCACGGTCTCTCCTACCTCGAAAGTTCCTTTGTCTACAGTTTCCAGTCCCATAATCAAGCGGAACAACGTAGTCTTACCGGCACCGTTGGGACCGATCACGCCGACAATACCGTTAGGAGGTAGCATGAAATTCAGATTGTCGAACAACAGCTTGTCACCATATGCCTTCGCCACCCCTTTGGCCTCGATCACCTTGTTTCCCAGACGGGGACCGTTCGGGATGAAGATTTCCAGTTTCTCTTCCTTTTCCTTCACATCTTCATTCAGCAACTTGTCGTAAGAGTTCAAACGGGCCTTTCCCTTTGCCTGACGGGCCTTGGGAGCCATACGCACCCAGTCCAGCTCGCGCTCCAAAGTCTTACGGCGCTTGCTGGCCACTTTCTCCTCCATCTCCATGCGCTTGGTTTTCTGTTCCAGCCAGCTGGAGTAGTTTCCTTTCCAGGGGATCCCTTCGCCACGATCCAGTTCCAGAATCCATCCGGCTACGTGATCTAGGAAGTAACGGTCGTGGGTTACGGCAATTACCGTACCTTCATATTGCTGCAAATGCTGTTCCAGCCAGTCGATACTTTCCGCATCCAAGTGGTTGGTAGGCTCGTCCAGCAACAGGATATCCGGCTTCTGCAACAGCAGGCGGCACAATGCCACACGGCGGCGCTCACCTCCCGAGAGGTTCTTCACCGGCTGGTCTTCGGGCGGACAGCGCAACGCATCCATGGCGCGTTCCAGTTTGCTGTCCAAATTCCACGCGTCCGTAGCGTCAATGATATCCTGCAACTCTGCCTGACGGGCAAAGAGCGCATCCATCTTCTCAGG
The DNA here is from genome assembly GCF_054653615.1 of Phocaeicola sartorii JCM 17136 = DSM 21941. Taxonomy (NCBI): domain Bacteria; kingdom Pseudomonadati; phylum Bacteroidota; class Bacteroidia; order Bacteroidales; family Bacteroidaceae; genus Phocaeicola; species Phocaeicola sartorii. The sequence goes on along the minus strand of NZ_BAAIFW010000005.1, from coordinate 1,990,664 downwards.
ATCCTCATAGTATTCGGGAAGTCCAAACTTGTTGTTTATTTCTTCATATTCCGCCAGCGTGTCCACAATGTTCTGCACCCCTTCCATCACCACCTCTTTCACTGTCTTTTCATTATCCAGATGCGGTTCCTGTGCCAGATAGCCTACAGAGTAGCCCGGCGAGAACACCACTTCTCCTTGATAACTTTTCTCCAGTCCGGCGATGATTTTCATCAACGTTGACTTGCCCGAACCGTTCAGACCGATGATACCGATCTTAGCACCGTAAAAAAAGGATAGGTAGATGTCTTTCAATACCTGTTTGTTCGCCTGGAAAGCTTTGCTTACGCCCACCATCGAAAAGATAATCTTTTTGTCGTCTGCCATATTCTTTCTATTATTAATTTATTTAAGTTGCTATATTTTATTGTTTTTCCTCCATCTTTCTGTAATACCACGGATGCGTGAAGAGCTCATACATCAGCAACAGAACGGCACAGATACCGATACATATCCAGTAAATGGTATCGGGATGGCCCTCAGTCCATATATTCTCAAACAGGAAGCCGGCCAGCACACCTGCCTCCCACAGCAACTGATAGGTATTGTTTCCTGTCCCCCGTTCGCAGTGCCTCGGCAGACTGATCATTTTTATAAAGAAGCGTGACACGGTAGTGCCGATCCCCATTCCCAACAAGATGCCGGCTATATAACTGTTTATCAATCCATTGGAATAATTGAGCAATAACAGTCCTCCTATCATTGCTGCCTGTCCCAACTCCACCTCCGAACGGCCGGAAGCATGGGAAAGTACGTAACTCAAAAGTAGCAAAGAGAGGATAAGACCTGCCAGGATGCAGATATAAAACAATTCATTATAAATATGTGCGATCAATATGCCGAAAACAATGGCTACCATCATCATATTCAAACCTGCCCACAGGGTACGCGGCAACACAAAGCGGTCCAGCGAGAACCATAAAGTACTAAGCGGGGCACGGAAAGGGACTTTCACCGCCGGAATCAGCACCAACGCCAACGTTCCTAAAGCCACACTGGTATAAATGATATAGTGAAAATTCCAATAAGGATAAATATAGACCCCTAAGGCAAGACCTGCCGCCATTCCAAAACGGCCCGCCCATGCAAAAGCGATATTGGCGTCCGTGCGGCGGCGGGAAGCGGTGACATCAATCACCAATGTACTGCCCGTTGTCATAGTTATGACACTGAACAGTCCCCCTTGAAGCGCTCTGACCAGCACCACAAGCCCTACAGTGGCGACGTATGGATATAACAGACTGGATGCTACCAGCAGGAACATCGCTATGAAGCACACACTTTTACGTTTAAATGTATCAATAAGATAGCTGTTGAATGCTCCCGGAAGGAACATGGCCAGCCCGAAAACAGCAATGGTCGCTCCTGCTTCCGCATAACTGCAATACCAATGCCGCACCATCCATAAAGGCAATGCAGGAAGCATCATGTATAGCGATACATAAAGCAAAAAATTGGAAAGGGATAACAAAACCATATTCCCTGTCCATAATTTCGCCTTTTCATACGGAAAGAAGAAGTCATCATACATATCGGCAAAAACTTTTTAATATTGTTCGTCTTCGTTAGGGAAATCACCTTTTTTCACATCATCCACGTACTGCTGTATGGCTCCTGTCATGACTGTATGCAAATCGGCATAACGACGGAGGAAACGGGGGCTGAAACCGTTGGTCATCCCCAGCATGTCTGATACGACCAGCACCTGGCCGTCCACCGCACCGCCGGCTCCGATACCGATAACGGGAATGGTCAGCTCCCTGGCCACACGCTCTGCCAGTGACGCGGGGATTTTCTCGAGCACCAACGCAAAACATCCGGCCTCTTCCAGCAGATGTGCGTCGCTCAACAGTTTATCGGCCTCCTCCTCGTCCTTGGCGCGTACTGTATAGGTTCCATATTTATTGATAGATTGCGGCATCAGTCCCAAGTGTCCCATGATGGGAATGCCGGCAGCAATGATTTTCTTTACCGCATCAATGATCTCCACGCCACCTTCCAGTTTCAATGCATCGGCGTGCGTAATCTTCATAACTTTGATCGCATTGGTCACCGCTTCGTATTCGGAAGTCTGATAAGTACCAAAAGGCAGATCCACCACAACGAGCGCACGTTTCACTCCACGGACTACGGACTTTCCATGATAAATCATCTGGTCAAGAGTGATGGGAAGTGTGGTCACATTTCCTGCCATGACATTCGACGCGGAATCGCCTACCAAAATGACATCAATACCTGCGCCATCCACAATCTGCGCTGTCGTGTAGTCATACGAGGTCAACATAGAAATTTTCTCGCCTCTCTGCTTCATTTCCACCAACCGGTGAGTCGTTACTTTGCGTGTATCGCCTGAAATATATCCTGCCATATTTACTTTAATTTATAAAAAACGGCTGCAAAGGTAGATGTTTTAGTTGACATTACCTCATTATATTCTTCATTTTTTCGAAACTGAACCCATTAAAGTCCTGAATGACAGCATCTGCCTTATCGCGTATTTGCTCTTCGGGATTGGTAGTGGCCAGTCCTATCACAGTCATTCCGGCACGGTTTCCCGCCTCAAGCCCGTGAAACGAATCCTCGAACACCACACAGTTCCCGGGCACAGTGTCAAAAACTGTCGCACCCAACAGGAAACATTCGGGGTCAGGTTTGGAATGGGTAAACATTTCGGCGGTGAGGATACGGTCTACACTTTGTTTCAGTTCCGGATGTGCTTTATATACATTGTTCATTTTCATCTCATTTGAACTTGTGACTATCGCTATCTTTACCTCGTTTTCCTTCAATTCTTTCAGGAATTCCTCTACGCCCGGAATATAATCATATAACATGTTTTTTTCAAAATTGTTCAAATCTTCTGTAATTTCACGTTGCACATCTTCCATTCCGGCAAAATATTTAGTGTAAATCTGTGTCAAGGTCTGCCCTTTTATCAACCGGCCGAACTCGGGAAGTTCCGGATGGTATTTCCGTCCTTGTTCGTTCCAGAATATGCTATACTGAGTCTCAGTGTCCATCACCACTCCGTCAAAATCGAATAAAGCTGCCATGCTTTTTGTTGAATTCATATTACTTTTAGTTTGATTTAACTCCGCAAAGGTCCGAATAATCCTCCATATTCCTAACTTTGCAAAGCTTAAAAATAATAAAAACGCGAATGAGAGAAAACAACCCGCACATACTGGGTACAGAAAAAGTAGGAAAGCTGCTTCTAGAGTACTCTATTCCTGCCATCATAGGGATGACACTGACATCACTGTACAATATCATTGACAGTGTGTTTATCGGACACGGTGTCGGTGCCATGGCTATCTCGGGCTTGGCTATTTCTTTTCCGTTGATGAACCTGCTGGTGGCGTTCTGTACACTGGTCGGGGTGGGTGGCGCCACCATTTCTTCCATCCGTCTGGGACAGAAAGATACGGACGGTGCCGAGAAGGTGCTGGGAAACGTAACGGTGCTTTGTGTGATAAATTCTATTTTCTACGGAGGCATCACCCTGCTGTTTCTAGACCAGATTCTGTTCTTTTTCGGGGCAAGCCATGACACGTTGCCATACGCCCGCGACTTTATGCAGATTATATTAATAGGAAGTCCTGTCACCTATGTAATGATCGGGCTGAATAACATCATGCGTGCCACCGGTTATCCCCGAAAGGCGATGCTGTCCTCCATGCTGACGGTGGGGTGCAACATTATTCTGGCTCCTGTCTTTATTTTCTGGCTCGGCTGGGGAATCCGCGGAGCAGCTACAGCAACCATCCTTTCACAGTTTGCCGGCATGGTATGGGTGCTGAGCCATTTCATGCAGGAAAAAAGTTATATCCGCTTCAAGAAAGGAATATTCAAATTAAGGAAACGGATCATAGAGAATATCTTCAGTATCGGCATGTCGCCATTCCTGATGAATGTCTGCGCTTCGGCCATTGTCATTATATTCAACAAAAGCTTGCTGCTCTACGGGGGCGATCTGGCTATCGGCGCATACGGCATATTGAACCGCCTGCTGATGCTGTTTGTAATGGTTATCATGGGACTGACTATGGGAATGCAGCCGATTGTGGGCTATAATCATGGCGCACACAAATTCGACCGGGTGAAGCAGACCTTGAAATATTGCATGATTGCAGGGGGCTGCATCACTTCGCTGGGCTTTGTTTTCAGCGAACTTTTCCCTAATTTGGTTGTTAATATGTTTACAGACGATAAAGAACTTACAGCATTGGCACGCACTGGGTTGCAAATCGGAGTCCTGATGTTTCCTTTCGTGGGAATACAAATTGTGATTTCCAGTTTCTTCCAATCTATCGGGAAAGCGAAAATTTCTATCTTCCTCTCCCTGTCCCGCCAGCTGCTGTATTTATTGCCCTGCTTGCTGTTGTTGCCTCATTGGTGGGGACTGAACGGCATCTGGCTCAGTATGCCTGTATCCGATCTTTTGGCTTTTATCACCGCCTGCCTGATGCTGGCACATCATATTAAAAATTTAAACAAGATCACAGAAGTATGATATTTAATGCAGAAAACATTCTCCTGATAGGCTCCATCCTATTGTTCGTAAGTATTGTAGTGAGCAAGACTGGCTACCGGTTCGGAATCCCTACGTTACTTGTTTTTTTATTGGTCGGCATGCTGTTCGGAAGCGACGGTCTGGGACTCCAGTTCCATGATGCGGGCGAGGCACAGTTCATCGGCATGATGGCTCTTAGCATCATTCTGTTCTCAGGGGGCATGGATACCAAATACTCGGACATCAAGCCTGTATTGCCACAAGGCATACTGCTTTCCACCTTCGGCGTGTTGCTTACTACTATTTTCACCGGATTCTTTATTTATTGGATTTCCGGGTTCTCGAATGTCAGCATTACCATGTCCCTGATGACGGCCATGCTGCTGGCGGCTACCATGTCCTCTACGGACTCTGCTTCCGTGTTCAATATCCTGCGCTCGCAAAGCATGAACCTGAAGCACAACCTCCGCCCGATGCTGGAACTGGAAAGCGGAAGTAATGACCCTATGGCGTATATGCTTACTATCGTCCTGATACAATTCATCACATCGGCAGGCATGGGGGCAGGCGATATTCTGACTTCGTTCCTGATTCAGTTTGTGGTGGGTGGCGCATCAGGATTCTTGTTGGGGAAACTGGCGGTAGTAATCATCAACAAGATTGACTTGAAGAACCAGTCGCTCTATCCTATCTTGCTGCTGAGCTTTATTTTCTTCACATTCACCATGACCGACCTGTGTAAAGGGAACGGCTATCTGGCTGTCTATATAGCAGGAATGATGGTGGGTAACGCACGCATTGTAAACCGTAAGGAGATCGCTACTTTTATGAGCGGCATGACCTGGCTCTTCCAAATCATCATGTTCCTGAGCTTGGGATTGCTGGTGAATCCCCATGAAATGTTGTCCATCGCCATACCGGCAACCTTGATCGGCATCTTCATGATTGTCCTCGCCCGCCCGCTCAGTGTCCTGCTCTGCCTCCTTCCTTTTAAAAAGATGAACATCAGCTCACGGCTGTTTATTTCCTGGGTGGGACTGCGCGGAGCAGTACCTATCATATTTGCCACTTATCCGGTAGTGGCTGATGTACCGGGATCTACTCAGATTTTCAATATCGTATTCTTCATTACCATATTGTCTTTAGTGGTTCAGGGAACGACCATTTCCTGGATGGCCAAATTACTCCATCTGGATACGCCACTGGAAAAAACAGGAAATGATTTCGGAGTGGAGATACCAGAGGAAATCAATACAGACCTCCGCGATATCGTACTGACAGAGGAAATGCTGGCAAAGGGAAACAGGCTGATGGATATGAACCTGCCTAAAGGTATGCTGGTGATGCTGGTAAAAAGGGGGAACGAGTTCATGATCCCCAATGGCTCTCTGCAACTGCATGCCGGTGACAAGCTGCTGATTATCTCGGAGAGCAAAACGAAATAAGCTATTGGTCGATAACTCAACTGAACAACAGCATGATATTCAATGCGGAGACAATCACCGCAATGGTATAAAGCACGAATGAACTCCACCGAGAGTTGGCATATTTGCCCATCACCCGTTTGGAAGAGGTCAATCCTACTTGCAGAAACACCGTGAAAGGCAGCTGGATACTCAGAATCATCTGAGAGACAATAAGGCCGTAAAAGGGATTCTCAATAAAAAAAATAAGAACCAATGCTATCCCCAAAGAAATCAAAATACCTGCCTTTGAGTGGATATCCTTGATATGATAGGACTCCCCGAAAATACCCGCAAAGATAGAACCTGCCGCCATACCACTGGTTATGGTGGAGGAAATCCCCGCCATCAGCAATGCCAAGGCAAAAATGATTCCGGCATGGCTGCCCAGCAACGGATCCAGCAACGACTTCGCCTGCTGCAACTCCTCCACCGGAGTCCGGGTACGAAAGAAAGTAGCGGCCGCCAGCAAGATCATGGCACTATTGATGGCCCATCCCACAATCATGGAGAACAACGTATCATAGAATTCATATTTCAATACTTTACGAATGGAGTTCTCGTCCTGCTTGTTGTACTCGTGGCTCTGTATCACCTCTGAATGCAAGAAAAGATTATGCGGCATAACCACCGCTCCCAGCACGCTCATAACAATCAGCATACTGCCTTGAGGTATGTCGGGCACTACCCAAGAACGGACCGCCACAGGCCAGTTAATATCTACAAGAAACAATTCATACAGAAACGAAAGGCCGATTACGGATACAAAAGCAATGATGGCTCTTTCTATCTTTTTATATGAATTGGAGAAAAGCATAATGACGACAAACATCGTAGTAAGAACAGCTCCCCAGGCAATGGGAATCCCCAAAAGCATCTGCAAGGCAATGGCTCCCCCCAGTATCTCTGCCAACGAAGTGGATATGGAGGCCAGTACCGCGCTGCCCAAAATGGGACGGGATATCCACTTGGGACAATACTGCGTGGCTGCTTCACTCAGGCACAATCCCGTCACAATGCCCAGATGGGCCACATTATGCTGCAACACAATCAACATAATGGTAGATAAAGTCACCACCCACAACAACGCGTAACCAAATTCGGAACCGGCTGCAAAATTCGAGGCCCAGTTTCCCGGATCAATAAAACCTACAGTAACCAATAATCCGGGACCAATATATTTAAAGAAATCAAGACCACCCAGATAACGCTTGTGGTCCGTACGTTTTAATTCATCTATAATGCGAGACATGTTTTACTTTTTTTGTTTGCACAAACTTACTAATAAAAAACAAAAATCCATTTGCTTTGTTCAAACTTATAGTTTACTTTCGCTTCAAAATACCATTTATAATGAAAAGAGAAACGATTATAATAGCGGCCCTAGGCTTTCTTACTTTGGCAGGGTGTAATAACAACCACCATTCACAAGTCCGTAAATTCAAGCAGACAGCCGAGAAGACCAACCGGTCCTGCCCCACCCGCATGAACGAAACGATTACACTGGACAGTACCCGTTATGATGAGAAAGACAATGCTGTGAGTTATTTCTACAGTGTCACAGGGGAACTGGACAACGCCATTTATATGAACACCCATTATGCCACCTTTAAACAAGCCCTGCAGGATGCAGTAGACAATTCGGTGGAAATGGAGGAATACCGGAAATTCAACACCTCCATTCACTATATCTATTATTCGGGATCAAGTAAAAAGCAACTGGCCGAATTCTCCTTCAATTCCCCCAAATAGGTTCTGTCTCAGCCCATCCGGATACATGATACCACGCTATGGAAGACTTGAAATAATTATTCCAAAGCAAATATTTGGGAGTGGTGGATGAATTGGGGATATACATCCCCATGCCACAATAGTTATTACCATCTATCCTATACAGGAACGAAGTAGGATTAGGGGTATAATCTGTATAAATGACCGCTTTATTAAATTGCTGCATAAATTCCTCGGGAACTGTCCCTCCAGTCAAGTTTCCGACAAATTGTACCATATCGTATGCATAACCTTTGAAGTTGTTACCAACTTTACCATACTGTTGCAAATCAGCCGTATCAACATTCTTCAGGTTATCCCGATGGGACAGAATCACACTTCTGGTTACTTCCGCCAATCCTTCCATCTGACTGCAATCTACCGCCGAAATGGTTCCCCAGCCATTATAGTTATAATAATCTATATAATCTTTACAGATTGATTCCAAATAATCCTTGATCGCATTTTCATACAAATAAGGCATGACACTTGCGTAAGGAAATCCGTCTGCCGGTATATCAAGTACAGAAGCGATGCAATACTTGGTAACATCCTTCAGTTCATAATACACCTCAGCACACCCCATCATACACGCATCAAACAAGACAAAATCAAACTTTTGAGGATTTACCGTACGCAAGACCTCAACCAGTTCGGGTATCACAGCCGTATTTGCATTCACTCCATCCACTCCGATAGAACGGGTTCCCGTAATGGTAGGCAACCATCCGGAACCGTGAGAACCGAATATGATACCGTAACTTTCTGACGGATAACATTCCATCATGTCGGAAATAACAGTCTGCATCACCTGTTTTTCCGTCGAGATCTGGGAAGGATAACTCTTCTCAACCACACCGATTTCCACAATATCAGCCGTACTGGAATTAGAGAACATATCTTCTATTTCATCCTTAGAATAGCCATTGATGCCTCCTCGTCCGTTGGTGGTATAGCGCAGGATAGTAGGCGTCTTCCAATTGGGTTCCGTGCTGTTCTCGTAACCATCCCAATAGACCAGCAGCGTGGCAGAGTCCGTAACTTCCGTCAAACCGTTCATCATGGTCAGAATATTCCTACGTAAATTATCACTCAAGTTGTTATTTGCCCAGAAAAAAGCCAGGACTGTTCTTCCGGCATGTTGCTGAGGAATCACGATTGCCTCTTTCTCGCAAGAGAAGAAAAAGCAGGCTGCTAAAAATATAAACAGAATCTTTTTCATAAGAAAAAGGATTACTCTTCCGGTTTCTTGAACTTGAATGCGTTAGGATTCACTTCGCGAATCAACAAGGTCTTTCCTTTTTGATACTTGGTCTTCATCTTGTTAATGCTCTTCTGCAGTTTCTTTCTGCTGTTCGAGAAATAAACAAAGCAAGTGCGGTTCGTCAGCCCTTCCTCGTTTTCCAGATAGTTTTTCAGCTGATAACTGTATTGTGAACGTTCCGGCAACATCTTATTCTTGTCCAGCCTCACACTGTCCAACAACTGGATTTCCGTAAAATAGACCAATGAATCTGTAAACGATGCGGATACGCCTACTATATAAACGGATTTACCTTTACTTCCTTTCAATGAGAATGCCGAGCATACCATCAGTACCAATAATAAAGAGCACAGAATCTTTATGGATTTCATAATTCTAATTTTATAATTTTATTAGAGGACAAAAGTAGTTATTTACGAACAAATACGAAAAAGTAATAGATTAATTAACTATAATAATTAGCATATTAAGAACAAAAGCACAAGACGGGAGTCACCTTCCACCTTGTGCTTTGTTTTCTTTTCGGAAACCGAGTCTTTCTTACCCTAAATAAGACTTAAGCAGCTTGCTACGCGAATTTTGTCTCAATCTTCTAATGGCTTTCTCTTTAATCTGACGTACGCGCTCACGAGTGAGGCCGAATTTATCGCCGATTTCTTCCAACGTCATTTCCTGCGTATTAATACCGAAAAACATCTGGATAATATCCTTCTCCCTTTCGGTCAGCGTAGAGAGTGCTCTATCAATTTCCCTCGCAAGTGATTCATTAACCAAGGAACGGTCTGCCATAGGCGAGTCATCGTTTACAAGCACATCCAACAAACTGTTATCCTCTCCTTCCACAAAAGGAGCATCTACAGAAATGTGGCGTCCTGAAACTTTCAACGTGTCCGAGATTTTATCTACAGGTATTTCCAGTTCATCGGCCAGTTCTTCCGGAGAAGGACGACGCTCGTTTTCCTGTTCGAATTTAGAGAAGGCTTTGCTGATCTTATTCAACGAACCTACCTGATTCAACGGCAAACGGACAATACGTGACTGCTCTGCCAATGCCTGGAGAATAGACTGGCGAATCCACCATACGGCGTAACTGATAAACTTGAAGCCTCGGGTCTCATCGAACTTTTCGGCTGCTTTAATCAATCCCAGGTTGCCTTCATTAATCAAGTCAGGAAGACTTAACCCCTGATTTTGATACTGCTTGGCTACAGACACGACAAAACGTAAGTTAGCACGTGTCAGTTTTTCCAATGCCACCCGGTCGCCTTTACGGATACGTTGAGCGAGCTCCACCTCTTCCTCTACAGTAATCAGATCTTCACGGCCTATTTCCTGTAAATACTTATCCAGAGATGCGCTCTCTCGGTTAGTGATACTTTTGGTAATCTTTAATTGTCTCATTCTCTATAAAACAAATTTGGGATGCAAATTTACAATATTAAAATGGAATACATCCATTTTTGTTTGAAAAATATTAGCTAATAAATCAAAAAAGACTATCTTTGTCTCTCTTTTCCTAAATATTTTGCAGAAATAGAATCATATCTTTCTCTTTATTGACCTTATCAACTTACTTAATAGAGATTATTCCATAATATAGCGTAAACCTGGTTTCACGATGGAATCGTGTCAACAGCCCTTATCAATCCTGCCCGACTATAAAAATAAGGATGCACAGAAGTAACCCTTACCGTGCATCCCCTAAACTTTACCTATTGAAACTTTCTACCTTAAAAAATATCTTTATTCCTGTGTCAAATCCACTGCATAGTTCGCACGTTTACCGGACGGGAACATACCACTCAGGAACAATACCTGATCCGGTGACTGAGTTGCAGCTTTCAGCACATCCTCCAAATCATTTACGGATTTGACAGGCTGCCCATTCGCTTTCAGAATGATGAAACCTTTACGGATACCGGCAGCTTTCATCTTACCATCTGTCACCCCTGTGACTTCCACACCATATCCCAAATTCAATTGTCTCTTCAATTCCTGAGAAACTTCACGGAACGCTGCGCCCAAGATATCCATACCCGCACTCTTCACCACTTTTGTTGTTCCTTGTGCGTTCTTCAAGGTCATCTCGATATTCTTTTCTTTCTTGTCACGCAATACCTTGACAGTCACTTTATCACCCGGACGGTGCTTAGCCAAACCTTCCTGTAATTCTGCAAAGTTCTTCACACGTTTCCCGTCAATACCGATAATGACATCGTCCACTTCCAAGTTACCGGCTGCTGAACCTCCTTCGATCACCTCAGCTATCAGCACACCATCAGTAGCGCCCAGTTCCTTCACTTTCTTCTTGATATCTTCCGGCATCATCTGCTGGTCGTCATTAATAGGAGTACCCTTGATGCCCAATACCGCACGCTGGACGGTTCCATATTCTTTCAAGTCGGCTATCACCTTCTTCATAATGCTGGTAGGGATGGCAAAACCACAACCGGAATAAGCTCCTGTCGGTGAATAAAGCACCGAGTTGATTCCTACCAACTCTCCCTTTGCATTGACCAATGCCCCGCCACTGTTACCTTGGTTAATAGCGGCATCCGTCTGGATGAACGACTCCACACCTTGATTATATACGCCCAAAGAACGTGCCTTGGCGCTCACAATACCGGCGGTCACTGTAGATGTCATATTGAACGGATTACCTACAGCCAATACCCACTCACCCACTTTCAAGGCTTCCGAGTCGCCTACAGGAATAGTGGGAAGCTCATCCGCTTCAATTTTAACCAACGCTAAATCCGTGCTGGGGTCTGTACCGATTACACGTCCCTTATATTCACGTCCGTCATTCAGTTTGACACTGATCACATCAGCATTATCAATTACATGGTTGTTCGTCACAATGTATCCATCTTTCGAGATGATCACTCCAGAACCGAAGCCCACTCTTTCAGGAGTCTGTACTTGGCGCTGCTGACCACCGCCTCTGCCATTTCCAAAAATATCACCAAAGAAATCATAGAACGGATCGCGAACGGTAACCGTCTGAGTTTTTGACTCTTGAGTTGACTTTATATGAACTACTGCATGCACTGAGTTTTCCGCTGCCTGAGTCAAATCCACCGGTTGCATTTGGGTGGCGTCCAGCGCGGCGAGTCTTGTATTCGGATTTTGTTGGAACACATCATTAAAGGCCACGCTTTTGTTCGGCTCGGGTTTCAACATAGAATAAGTCGTTACTCCTGCTACACCTGCGCTGACTGCTACTATTGCTGCTGCGCCTAGTACCATTTTAGTTGCTTGTTTCATAACTTAATATCTATTAATTTGTTAATTTCAAGTTTGGTTTAACATTTCTGACGCTAATGTAATGACAAATATTGTACGGTTGTACCGTTTGTCAGAGATTTTTTTCCTCTTTTAACACAGACAGATAAGCACTTAACAGGGGTTAACCGCAGAATCTGCCAAATTTGCATTCATTATCAATAGCTGACAGACAGCTAGATGACACTGTGTACAACTTGCCTCATCTCTTACCGGTGCTCTAATTTATTTATGAACAAGCAAAAGTTCCCCTTTAATGCTTCCACATTTGTTCACACGGGAAATCTTCCACTTCTGGACCACCCTTTTAATATTTGTTAAACACTTGTTTTTATTCGTTCACTTTCCGAATTAATCGTACATTTGTTTTATCACAAGCATCATAGCTATATAATAAAGAAGAGCATAAAATCAACCATGGACAGAAATCTTAAGAGCATTTGTATAAACCATATACAACGATTGTTGATATATACCTGTGTATTTACAATCTTTTCAGCCACCAGTAAAGCTAACAATGCACAAAAAAAGACTGAAAGTGAAGAATATGTGCTGATTTTAAACAGCTATAATGAATCCTCTCCATGGAGTAACAGCATTACCACGCCTATCGTTCATAAAATAGCAGAAATAGAAAAGATGAATGCCTATATAGAACACCTGAATTTATTTATGGTAAGCGACTCCACAAAAATAGAAAAATTCTCAGAAGCCCTTTTTTCCAGATACGGTTCCACCCCTCCCCGTCTGTTGTTCTTTGTAGGAAGCATGAGCCTGATTTTCAGAGAAGAAATACAAGCTTTATGGGGTGACGTGCCTGCGATTGTCTGTGGAGCAGACCCCTATGTATATCATGAGGAATTCTACAGGCAGAGGGATATGGTAAGCCCCAACGAAAGGACGCACATGAGCGAACTGGCCAAAGAATATAATTTCACCTATATGCACACCCCCGTCTATTTGGAAGAGAGTGTGAAACTGATGCAACGGATGATTCCCGGCATGAAAAAACTAGTGTTTCTAGGAGACGGTATTTACCCCAATCCGGAATATGACAAACAATTGCAGAAGGTGATCAAAGAAAAATACCCACAAATGGATTACGAATACATCTCTTCACGTACCAATACTTTACATCAGTTATATAATGCAGTACGTAAGACAGACAAAACTACAGGAATTCTGGCATCCACCTGGTTTACCGAATCATTCATCTCAAGCAATATGCTGATCAATGCCTACAGAAGCATTTCCAGCATATCAGTCCCGCTGTTCACCATTCGCTATGCAGGAATGGACGACGGAGGCATGGTAGGAGGATATATGTATAACGAACAAGTCTTCACCAAGCAATTATTGAAAACAACCGATGACATTCTCAACGGGAAAAAAGCGAGTGACATCCCTTTTTATGAACCTAAAGAAGCACACCCCACCTTCAATTATACCAGACTCATCAATAAAGGGCTTAATCCTAAACGATGCCCCGACAACACTATTTTCTATGATAAGCCTGTCAATTTTCTGAATAAATACAAATGGATTATCCTGATTATATTCATAGCTTTCATACTGGTAGCTATAGCGCAACAAAAACGCATACAAATGCTGAAAGCACTGAGACGAGCTCAGCAAAAAGAAATAGAGACGAACGCACAATACACCCATCTAGTAGACAATATGCCTATTCTCTATATGAAGGAAGAAGTTATATGGGACAAAGAAGGGAATATTGCAGATGGCATTTATCGGGATGTCAACCATTACTTCGAACGATGTTTCTTCAAAAAATCTGAGATAATAGGAAAAAGAACTTCCGAAATCTTCCCAGAGGCTTTACCAGAATTCGCCCATTTCATGGGAATCACCTTAAAAGAAAAAAAATCAATCACATTCCCGTTTTATTTCAAGACCATCAATACCTTTTATGACGTTGTTCTGAATTGTTCCACCGAACCGGATATGGTGGACGTGTTCTGCATGGACAGCACCGAACTGCACAATGCACAGCAAATGCTGAGCGCCACAAACCATAAACTCTCCATGGCACTGGACGTGGCAAATATCGTACCTTGGAAATGGAATCTGAAAGACCATACCATCTTGTGCGACCTCAACCGCCCCATAGCCATGGCCGCTATGCCGGGTGATATCAGTGAAGAGCAACTGAGCGTTTCGGACGAGCAATATTTCGCCAAGATTATCAAGGAAGACCGTCCACGGGTGATGCAGGCCTATCGCGACCTGGCAGACGGGAAAATAGAGAAAGTAAAAGAAGAATATCGTGTAATAGCCAATGACGAAAAGCAATGGAAAATAGACTGGATAGAGGCACAAGCGGCCGTGGAAAGCAAAGATGAGAATGGAATGCCGCTTACGCTGGTAGGCTCTTCGCTGGTCATAACCGAACGAAAGAAAATGGAGGACGAGCTTCTCTCAGCCAAAGACCGTGCTGAGGAGTCCAACCGGTTGAAATCAGCTTTCCTTGCCAATATGAGTCACGAGATACGCACTCCGCTAAATGCGATCATCGGCTTTTCAAATATCCTTGCCACTGCAGAGGAAGAACAGGAAAAACAGGAATATATCAATATCATTGAAAGCAACAATACATTACTGCTGCAATTAATCAGTGACATACTGGACTTGTCAAAGATAGAAGCCGGCACATTGGAATTCTGTTATTCCAACGTGGAACTGAATGAAATTATTTCCGAAATCGAGAGTGTGATCCGTTATCGGACAGAAGCTCACGGAATTCAACTGGTTGCACAAAAAGGACTCCCCTCCTGCCCCATAAAGACGGAGAAGAACCGCCTGATGCAAGTCTTGAATAATTTACTGAACAATGCCAGCAAGTTTACCTCACAAGGAAGCATCACCTTCGGCTACGAACTACGCGGCAGAGAACTTTATTTCTATGTAAAAGATACCGGCTGCGGTATTCCGGCAGACAAAGCAAATTCCATTTTCGGACGTTTCGTAAAACTTAACTCCTTTATACAGGGTACAGGATTGGGATTATCCATCTGCCAAACGATTGTAGAACACATGGGAGGACATATCGGTGTAGAGTCTGAAGAAGGGAAAGGATCTACTTTCTGGTTCACCATCCCCTATCAACCAGCCGGAACGGATAACAAAAAGGAAGATATGCATCAACCCATCTCCGTACAGAAAGACAAACTGACCATTCTGATTGCCGAAGACAATGAAAGCAATTACCGGCTGTTCCAGTCTATCTTAAAACGAAACTATAACTTGATTCATGCTTGGGATGGAAAAGAAGCCGTCAATCTGTATAAGACCCATCATCCTCAAATAATTCTGATGGATATCAATATGCCGGTGATGGATGGTTATGAAGCAACCCGGGAAATACGAAAACTGTCCTTGGATGTACCTATCATCGCTGTTACGGCTTTCGCCTATGCCAGTGACGAGCAACGGGTTATGGAAAACGGATTCGACGGCTATATGGCCAAACCCATCAGCGCCCCACTACTGAGACAGCAGATCGCCGCCCTATTGCAGAAACGCATTATCTTGTTATAGACTGTAGTTTGATATTTCAGAGACGACTCCTTTACTTACTTGCAAAGATAGCTAACAGAGTTAGCACTTAGTCATAATACCAGTTGACTCTTTCAAACGTTATCTTTTTGCCGGATTGGCAAGAAAAGACTCCCCCTTGCTTACCTTCACAGGCTATGCAAGAGGGAGATTTTGCACTAACTCTTAACCTAATAAATAAACGACAAAATCACTCTTCATATTTTATAGCTCCGGCAGGCAGTTTCTCGCCTTTCTCACCAAAGCTCTTCAATGAGTTTTCCGGCTCAATGGTTACTTTACTTTCATCCAGCATGTTCCGGTCAAGGCCGAACATGTCTATAAAGAAATCATAAACCGCATTCCGCTTGTTCGGACCGAAATCATGACGTTCTTGCGGCAAATGTACATTGCTCACCTTGTCCGTCGCACCATAAAAACCGTAGATGCGTTGCAGGTAAGGATATTCCAAACGGGGGACCGTGGCTGTCCAGTCTCCTCCATCGGAAACCACCAACAGGGGACGCGGGGCAAACAGAGCGGCCAGTTCCGCATTGCAAGTTCCTCCACCTGCCAACTGGATGGGCTTGCCACTTTCACACGGGCAGCCGCCATCAAAATGAGAAGCCAGACTGACCACAGGGGCGGCAGCCGTAAAACGGTCGTCCAGGACAGTGAGCAACACGGCCTGTGTTCCTCCGCCGGAACCACCGTTCACACCAATGCGGGTAGGGTCTATATCTTTACGATGTGCCAGCATATAGTCCAGTATCAATATTCCGTTCATAGCCTGAATGGTGTGCGCATCGGCAGTGTGGTGCGCCTTTCCTCCTACCTGCAAGGCGGATTCCCCCCAACCATACAGGTCATAATCCACGCAGACAGCCCCCATACGTGCCAGTGTCGCCATGCGCTGCTGCTGGTCTTTGCGGTAACGTCCTTGTCCGAAATGTCCGTTGGGACAGATTATCAGCGCATGTTTGCCCCTGGTGCGGGGAGCATAAACTGAACCGCAGACATAAAGCCCCGGCAAGGTTTCCAATGCAAAGTTCTGCACGGTATAGCCATCAAATTTGCGTATTTTGGAAAGAACAGGCTTCGCATCCTTCACTGTTTTCCCCAGCATATCATCCAGTCCCAGACGTTGGCGCACCTCTTTGCGGAGAATCTCCCTGCGCTGTTCCCATTGACCTTTGTCACTATATAGACCGCCAAGGTATGCCAGCATTTTTTCTCCGTCGGCATCCGTGCGGCGGGCGTATTCGTAGGGTTTCAGCTTGTACACCTTGTCACTTTGCTTTACGAATTTATAATCGAAGGGGGAAAGCACATTGGTCAGCGTTTCCTCCAACGAATAGGGCCGGATACGGAAATCGGCATACGGAAGCACACGCCCCACCGTATCCACGTCATATTTCAAGCGGACCTGGAAACGGGCGGCAACGTCATTCAACACATCGGATAACGGACGTGCGAACCGGGTTTCATAAGTTTGTGCAGATGCAGCGGAAAAAGAGAGTGCCGCCATGCACCATAATAGTTGTTTCTTCATCGGGAAGTCTATTTTATTTCTTTACCATCCACATACACATCATCCAGCACCAAGTCCTTGCAGTCTTCAAAAACACAGCGTTGCTTGGCATTCTGAATATACACATCACGCATCACAATACCGGTAATAGGCGCTTCGGGCAGGCCCACCACCATAATGGGGGTATTTACATCACGGACCGTCACACCCGACACATAGATATTGCGAAATTCCGGAGTACGGTCACTCTTCGGTTCGGCAGGCATCTTGCTGTATTTCAGATTGAGGACGATAGCCTCTTTCTTGATGTTACGCATCACAATATTGCTTACCCGGATATCTTCTACGATACCTCCGCGGCCACGGGTGGATTTCAAACGAATCCCCCGGTCGGTTCCGTCAAAGACACAATTGCTGATGGTTACTTTCTTCACTCCTCCGCTCATCTCGCTGCCGATAACCACACCACCGTGTCCGCTCAACATGGTGCAATTGGTAATCGTGATATTCTCGCAAGGAACGCCCAGTTTACGCGCTTGCAGGTCACGTCCTGATTTGATGGTGATGCAGTCGTCGCCTACCGAAATGTGGCAGTCGCTGATATGTACGTTCTTACAAGACTCAGGGTTGATGCCGTCCGTATTGGGGGAAGGCACATTGTGGATGGTAATGCCCTTAATGGTCACATTATCGCAAAACTCAGGGTTTACGGTCCAGAAGGGAGAGTTGATAATCTTCACGCCCTCTACCCGTACATTCTTGCAACGGATGGGATGTATGAAAGGAGGACGGAAGAAACGACGGTCCAATGTGCCGTGCCAGTCTTCGTTGGTTTCGGCGTAAAGGGCTTTCAGGTCGTTTTCCTTCTCGAACATGGGCTGGTACTTGTTGATGTTTCTCTTGCCGTTGTCCCGGAGGTCTACAAGGACGCGGAAAAATTCCGTCCACCATGCTTTGCCCTGTCCGTCCAGTGTCCCTTCACCCTTGATGGTGATGTTCTCTGCATCCACGGCATAAATCAGCGGTTGGAAACTTTTCATCATGATTCCCTCATGGCGCACTTCCACATAAGGGAGGAAGTCGTCAAAGTTCTCCGAGAATTTCAAGGTGGCTCCTGCTTCCAGTTCCAGAGTGATGTTGCTTTTCATGTGGATGGAACCGGTGAGATAAGTTCCTGCGGGGAAAAAGAGGGTTCCTCCACCATGAGCGTTCAGGCGGTCGATGGTGGAATTAATCAATGCTGTGTTCAGTTTCCTGCCTTGCACATCGGCACCTGCCTGCTGCATATCCACACGCTCCGCATGCAGAAAAGACAGACAGCAAACACATAGTAACAGACTTAAAAAGGTACGTTTATTCATATCGTTTATCGTTCATTATTTTATTTTAGTTTTACCAAATACCCCAAGGGGCTTTTCCTATGAAAGCTGCGTTTATTTCTTAAAGGTATAAGTTCCGCTTTCCACTATCTTCGGCTCTTTTTCATCGGGGAAGAATACGCGTGCCGTACACCCTACAGGTATCGTTACTTTCAATGTAAAGACTCCATTCTCGCGGGTCCAGTCTACCACTACCTTTCCGTACAAGGTTTCGGTAGAGGCACGGACGTATGTCAAATCGCCTACCGGCCGGGGACGTATTTCTATTTCCTTCATTCCCGGTTTTCCCTCAACGGTGCGGATACCCGCCAGCGAGTTGAAGAACCATTCATCAATCTGCCCCATCATAAAGTGATTCCACGAAGAACCTTGCCGCGGGTCCCATTGCTCGGTCAGCGTGGTAGCTCCGAATTTCAGCTGGAAACCATAGCCGGGTGCTTCTTCATGGTTGTGCATGGTGTACATCAGCTCATTCAACCCGTTACGCGCCAAAGTCTGGAACAGGTAACGGTTACCCACATCACCGGTGGTCAGCCGGTTGCCGTGGCGTTTTATATCCGCTACCAGGTTATCAAGCACCGCCTGTCTGTCATCGGCGGGAACCATTCCGAGGAACAAAGGCAAGGCATTGCTGCACTGGCTTCCCGTACCATACTGACGAGTGTCCTTGTGATAAAACTCCCGATGGAATGCCTCATTGATTTCCTCGCTCAAACGGGTGTAACAGGCCACATCATACCGGTTGTCCAGCATACGCGCAGCTTCCGTCAAATAGCGTACAACCATATAATAATGGGCGGTAGCCACCAGAGGAACAGGCGTATTACGCGAGAAACCGGCCCGGAAATCTCCATAATCATACCAGTCACCCAATCCGAAAGAAACAATTCCATTGTCGGCACGGGTAGTGAGGTAATCAATGTAACGGCGCATTCCGTTATAATATTTTCTGATCAATGAATCATCCCCATACGTATCATAATACATGAAGGGTAATACCACAAAGGTACATCCCCATTCGGGAGATTCGGCAAAATCACGCAAATCGGACTCGAATACCACATATTCCGGAGCAGTAGTAGGAACCGCGCCGTTGGCATGCTGCGCATCGGCTATGTTCTGAAGAGTCTGAGGGACAAAGCCCGTCAAATCATAATTGTACAGCAAACCGGGACCGCATAAATGATCCTGTTCCAGCCAGCCCAGTTTCTCCCGGTGCGGACAATCCGTAAACACAGACTGCATGTTGCTTCGCACCGCTTTCTCTATCAATCGGTGGGCCTCATTGAAGATGCGGTTGGAGCATTCGAAAGTGGATATTTTAGGAGCCGAGTTATAAACAAAGCACGACTGTATCTTCTGGATCACCGGAAGACGGAGGGGATTCTTCTGCCCTTTCAGCACAGCGCCTTCCACCTGAATATACCGGAAGCCATAGTAGGAGAAACGGGGATGCCAAGTCTCCATTCCTTCCCCTTTCAAAGTATATTCATAATAATGCTGCCGGCCGGTCTGACGCTGATTGCAAGCTCCCTCGTCCGTCAGGGATTCGGATACAAGCAAGGTTATTTTCTGCCCTTTCTTTCCACGGACGGTAATTTCGGGGAAACCGGCCAGGTTCTGTCCCATATCCAGCACAAAGGCAGACGGGTCCACCGTCCGTTTGGTTGACTTGCAGGCGGTTGTTATCTGTTCAGCGGTGAGCTTGGTCACTTTCCGGATATCATAACGCTCCATGATCTTCACCGGTTGCGCTATCTGCGGACGAAGCACCCCTTTGGGGGCTTCCTGAATCACGACAGGACCCCAACCCTGCTCTTTAAAACCGAACATGTTCCAGCCTTTCTGCTCACGGCGGGCGTCATAATCTTCTCCGCCATAGATGCAATTGAACAGTACGGGACTGAAATCGTACTTCCAGTCCTTGCCGGAAACAATCGTTTCACTGGTTCCGTCTTCATAATTCACCACCATCCGGAAACGAAGCGTGGGAGCGCCGAAACTGATTTGCAGTTTACGATAGCGGCCGCCTTGCACATTGTAAAATCCATTTCCCAGCAGGACTCCGATGGCGTTACCGCCTTTCTTCACTTGCGAGGTGACATCATAAGTATTATAATAGACACTTTTGTCATAGTCGCTCCATAGAGGGGCAAATTCGCTGTCTCCCACTTTTTCTCCATTCAGCGAAAATTCATAAAAGCCCAAACCACATACATATGCCGTGGCGTCTTTCACTTTCTTTGCCACATGGAACTCGCGGCGCAGATAAATACTTTTCTTTGCCAAAGTATCCACAGCAGCCCAGGCGGCCTTTGCCTCAGGCTTTTTCAGTTCACTGCCATGATATTTCCGGCCTTCGGGTAAATGAGCGTCTTTACGGGTAATGGCCCCAATCCATTCACTGCCGGCGAAAGCCGCTTCGGAAGTCAGGATACTGAAATCAGAGGATTCGCTCCAGGCTGAAGGCGTATCAGCCTCATCCCAGACACGAACACGCCAAGTATAATGCCTGTCCTTCTCCAAGGCCGCATCCGCACAGGAAACCAACTGGCTTTGAGCGGATTTTATTTTGCCGCTGTTCCAGACTACTTTTCCTGCCCATACATCCCGAACCTCTATCTCATAAGCAGTCTGCCGCGTGCCATTTTCCGGCGAACTCATCTGCCATCCCAGACGGGGGGTGTCAGAGGTAGTTACCAGTCCTTCCTGCATTTCACAAGTCAGGCGGGTAATAGTGATGTCCTTCGCCTGTACGGCGAAAGACATCACTAACAAAGCGGCTATTAAGAATTTTCTATAATTCATTTTTCTTTCAACAGTCTATTTATTATCTTAAGATATCCCCTTTATTCAAATTTATAGCACATTCTCACAAAGAACACGGGTCAATGTATCGGCATGTCCCACTTCCTTTCCATCCACATAGATATGCAGACCTTTTCCACGCTGGTAACGGCTGCCGTCCTTATCCCACAAAATAGTGAGGTTACGGCCATGATACAACACATTATCCAAACAGAAATAATCCCATTTTCCTTCGGGAATCAACGGATTCACCTCCACTGTGTTATCCATGCGCGGCCGGAGTCCTATCAAACCGGTAATCATCAAATCATTAAAAGTAGAATGATTGTAATAACGGCTGCGTTCCTGATCTCCTTTCAACCAATAACCGGTCACCTCATCCAGATACTCGCCTATGTAGGGGCGGCCACGGTGATGTTGCGACTCCACATAGCGTTCCATTTGATGGAAATACACGCTATCTGTCAATACAGTCTGAGGATAATTATTCATGAAATTGGCCATTGCAGTCAAAGTCTGTGCAGATGCAAACGGCCAGATAGCCCCATCCCATTCACACTTACCTACGCCATGCGTGCGGAACTCAGGGTGACGGCGCTCGGCAGTGGTAAGTCCGTAAGGTGCGGAAAAACCTTTCTCGTCCATCACTTCCTTCCATGCCACAGTGTATTTGGAAGAAGCATCCGGCAAATTGAAATACCAAGGGATGTAGCCGATAGCCTCGCGTACCTCGGCGGACGCATCTCCACGCATCGTTTCAAAGAAATGGTGGTCTGTGTTCCACAACTTATCCTGTACCAATGTCTGAATGGAGTCGGCTTTCAATCCATATTTCATGGCCATGCCCTCATCTCCTGTCATGATGCCGATAAGAGAAAGCGCTTTGGCGTTGCCATACATATAACTATTGATAGTAGGACGGGCATATTGCTTACGACGGCCTCCGCTGATGGATTCTTCCATGCCATCCTGCACATCACCCTGCCAGTAAAGTCCATTGGGCAGGCGGTTTGTCTTTTCCCAACGGGCATATTCCGCTTCCAAATCCTTTACCATATCCAACAAGAACTCCTTGTTTCCATCGACCATGTAACGTCCCAGTACCGCATCCGCATTCCACGAGCTGAACTTGGTCATTTTGGCCATCGGGCCGCCTTCGTTCCCCCGATACCAAGTATGGATAATCTGATTCAAGTATTCCGGATTACGCAACCAGCGGCTCTCATAAATATGATGACCGATGGCACAAGCTATCAGATTGTATTTATCGGCATACGAACGGTTTACCAAAAATTCGGTCATACCATAGCCCACCGGAGTTTCCTTGATGTGCTTGTGCAACGTCCACCAACGATAATAATACATTTCCTCGAAGTTCTTTTGAGAGCACTCGAAAAGAGGAATGTTTTCTTCCATCCATTGAGATGCGCGGGCATTGGGAATAGCCTGGGCTATATTCTCATCCTCCATGCTGTTGAAATAATCCACATAGGGCTTGAAATCCTTATATTTCAAGAAGGCCGCACCTGCATCCTTATCAGCAGAAGCCGTCTTAAAGTTGGCTATACGATAAGTGCACAAGGGTTCCTGCTCACCCGCATCCGGCAGAATGCCATACCAGTCCGCCGGAGTATCCACCGTAGGATAAGTCCGTTGCGCTCCGGTGCGGAACATCACTCTCTCAATGGCCGGAACGGGTGCAAAGAACATACGTTGCCCCACTTTCTTTCCATCCACATAGACAATTACCATGCGGTTGGCAACAGAGAGTTCCACTTCCACCTTATATGCCTTACCCGGTTCATACTTCAACAAATTACCAAACCGCGCACCTCCTTTGGCGCGGAAAAGTCCATCGGGAGTCAGTTCCAGACGGGAACAGGCAATGCCGTTTTCATCCAAAAATTCTATCTGCAAAAGTCCTTTATCGTTCTGTTCCGCCATCAGTTCGAAAGAAACTTTCAGTTCTTTTGTGACAGGTATCTTACGCTCCACACGGGCATAATCGAATAAGTCCTTGTCTTGCAGCACCAGCCATTTTCCATCCAGTGATACGGGAGCCCACTGCAAGGAATACAAATTCCAGTCAGTCAGTTCACTCAAATCTTTGTAGCCAGCAAAATCGTCGTCAGCATGCTCGCTGGCGTGTGCGCGGACAGGCACAGGAATATGAGACACCCACATATCCTCTTTATTCATACTGTAAGTCACCCATAAATCACCATCGGGAGGAGTCCCGTTACCTTCCTGAATACCCCGTACATACTGAGGACCGAATGATTTATAATTACCTCCGTAACGCATCGGTGTAATCTCGCCGTGCACCAGGTTCAAGGTCGTATATTCCAGCCCGTCCTTACTCAGCGAAATAGCCAGTGGCCAGCGGAACTCGGAAGGATTATACACCGTGGCGTATGTACCGTCACTCAAACGTTGCCCCCAGATCTTCGCATTACTGTTTACGAAACCTTTCGCACGTTCCACCGGTTGCGCCCATGTGTTCCCGCCATCCTCGCTGATGGAAGTCAGGGCGTGTTTCCACAGGCTTACCAAACGGCCGTCGGGCAAGGTATAGTCACAATATGCTTTGTATTCTTTGTTTAAAGGAATCAGCGGGTCATTGCGGTCGGCTTCCTCCACCCATTGCATGCGGTAGCGGGGATTGTCCAGAATCTCCTGACAGGCTTTTACAAATTCCTTGTCTTTACTGCGCTTGAAATAAGGATAAGAGGTATTCTTTTCATTGAACGCATGGTTATAATAAATGAAATAAATGGGGCCGAAGGAACCGTCCTTTTTAATTTCGCGAACCACACGGCCTATTCCGTTCCCGTCATTCGGGTCATCTTTCTTGTCCAGTGCCACGCCATAGTTCCCCATAGCTATCAGTCTGCCGCTCTTTGACACATAAAAGCCTACACGCTGATGCATGATGGCATCCAGATCTTTCGCCTTGTCTGTGCGTCCGGGCTTGGTATAGCCATCGGGAACCCGGTAGATAGGGAAAAGGGTCACCGGGTTTGTCCAGTGATAACCGTCTTTCGAGGTCATCAGGAAAGTTTGTGAGGGAGGAATATGCTCGTCCGAAGGATCGGAAAGATAATGCATATAGAATTGTCCGTTCCAATAAGCCAACATGGACTGATGATTGTATGTCCATCCATTGCCATTATCGGGTGCAGGGTGTTCCCGGTTGGCACGCATCACCTGAATATTGTGTACTCCTACCACGGGTGACAATTGCCCGTCATGATAGGTAGGGTTAGACAGCTCCGTGCCTGTATAGTGTACTCTATCTTGCGCCGACACCGAAAGCGCCAGCGAACAGGCTGCTGCAAAGGTAAAAAGTTGTTTCAGTTCCATTTATTTTCTTCTATGTTGTTTTTCCATCTATTAAAATGAGGTTTCTCTTCAGCTTGATTGGCCTGCAAACAAGCAAAGCCCTACAAAATTACGAATTTCTTCGTTTCCCGATAAAAGCTTCGGGCTTTAAAAAAAGACGAAAGCACAAAGCAAATGTACTCTATAAAATAATGCTATTTATAAAAAACGTCTTTTTGTTAAGGGATTTGCATAAAAGAAGCTTTTTTATTATCTTAGCAGCATGAAGTTAACAGTTTGATAACTTTTCTACGAGAAATATGTTATTTATAGTATTCACTTTTTTAACAACCGTTTGCTTATGAAACAAAAGAATAAGATGTTATCCACCCATGGCATTAAAACACTATTCGAAACCCGATTAACCCAACTCACTTCATTGGCTTCAGAAAGCCAGGATGAAACAGCTTTTAAAAACAAGCTGAACGATTATCTATTATCCGGTCATATTTACAATCCTGCTGCCGCAAGGCAAATTAAAAGACTGATAGATAACGATGGAAAAACCATTTACGAAGCCTCTACAGAACAAGAGATTAAAATAGAAACCATCTCACTGCTTTGGAAGTTTTTAACGAATCGTATCATCAATGAAGAGATTTCCGTTGATTTATGGATGGACCTGTATCACCAGTTCGACCGGCTTTATCACGAAGAGGACGAACTTCCCAATGAAAAACAAGTGCAACAATGGATGAAACGCTGGCCCAGCGGACTGAATGACGATGTCCGGGCTATCCGCCACCAAAACAAAGAGCGTATCATCTCCCTTCTTATCCAGAAAATAGAAAACAGGCACGCGCCCTCAAGCCGTTACATTTTTCCCGAAGGAATCACCGGGGAGGAAAAGCGCCAACTGGTCTGCCAATGGTGGAATGAAGCCCGTTTCCATCTGGCTATGGCTGTAAAAAGCCCCACCGAACTGAACCGGATGTTAGGTAATTCCCTGCCGGAAGAAACTTTGCAGCTTTATCACAAAGCACGTAAGAAAAGAATGCCTGTCTTTATCACCCCTTACTATATTTCTTTGTTGAATCCTACGGGGAAAGGATATGATGATACAGCCATACGAAGCTATATCTTGTACTCTTCCCAATTGGTAGAAACCTACGGAAATATCCACGCCTGGGAAAAAGAAGATGTGGTGGAAGCCGGAAAGCCCAATGCCGCGGGATGGCTGTTGCCTGAAGGTCATAATATCCACCGGCGTTATCCCGATGTGGCCATTCTTATCCCCGACTCGATGGGACGAGCTTGCGGTGGCCTGTGTGCATCCTGCCAGCGCATGTACGACTTCCAAAGTGAACGCCTGAACTTCAACTTTGAGGAATTGAAGCCGAAAGAGAGCTGGGACAAAAGGTTGAAAAAACTGATGGAATACTTTGAGAACGACTCTCAACTCAGGGATATCCTGATTACGGGTGGGGATGCATTGATGAGCCAGAACAAGACCCTGCGCAATATACTGGAAGCCGTCTACAAAATGGCTGTCCGCAAGCGGAATGCAAACCTGCACCGTGCGGAAGGAGAAAAATACGCCGAGCTCCAGCGTGTACGCTTGGGAAGCCGGCTCCCTGTGTATCTGCCCATGCGAATCAATGACGAGCTATTGGAAATCTTACGCGAGTTCAAAGAAAAGGCATCTGCCATAGGAGTCAGCCAATTTCTGATTCAAACGCATTTCCAGACTCCACTGGAAGTAACACCCGAAGCGCGTGAAGCTATCCGCAAGATACTGGCAGCCGGATGGACTATCACCAATCAGTTAGTATATAATGTAGCGGCCTCCCGTCGCGGACATACCGCCAAACTGCGCAAAGTATTGAATGGGCTGGGTGTACTATGCTATTACACCTTCTCGGTAAAAGGTTTTGAAGAGAACTACGCGGTATTCACACCGAACAGCCGCTCCTTACAGGAGAAAGAAGAGGAAAAGGTATGGGGAAAACTTTCCGCAGAGCAAGAAAAGGAGTTCTTGAACTTGCTGAGAAACAGCAAGGACCGCGCCGCAGCCATACAGCGTTTCTGTACCTCCCACCAGATTCCTTTCGTAGCAACGGACCGCAGTGTGTTGAATCTGCCGGGCATAGGCAAAAGTATGACTTTTGTCACTATCGGTATGACGAAAGATGGAAAGCGGATGTTGGAATTTGACCATGATCCCACCCGCCAACATAGCCCGATCATTCATCAGATGGACAAAATATATATCAAGGAAAACAAATCTATCTGGCAATATATGTTGCAATTGCAGGAAATGGGCGAAAAGAAAGAAGAATATGCCAGTCTGTGGAGTTATATGGAAGGAGAAACGGAACACCGCTTCCCCTTATATAATTATCCCGATCCGGGGTTCCGGATTACAGAAAAGTATAGTCACTTGTCAGTAGTTGATAATAAATCAATCTGTTAATTTATCAATGTGCTAATGTGCCATGCGGAACAAAGCGTAACCTATTGACATATTAGCACATTGACAAATCAGCAGATTATTCAATTCGTAATCTTGATTCCCACAAAATACGTTCTAGGCTGTGTAGGCCCATAGAAATAACCCGAGTCACGATAACCCCCTTTGTCCAAATCCTTTTGGAAAGCATTGAAAATATTCTGTACTCCACCGTTTAATTGCAATTTGATATGGTCATTCAATACAAATGTGTAATTCAGTTTCACATTTAAATCAAAAAAATCAGGCGTATGTACCATTTCATCTTTAGCGATATACTGTCCTATATATTCCTCGGGCAACTCTGTCGGTGCGAAATGCGGCACATGCATCCGGCCTGTGTACACACCGGACAAAGAGCAGTCGAAATTCTTGAACGGAGCAGCTGTCAATGTGAAATAACCGTAATAGTCAGGAGTACGGGGCATCCGCTTCACCGGCGCTACCTCAGGATTCTCACTCCATGCCTCCAACTCGGTATATTCGCTGCGCTGTACCGTAAAGCCCACCTGTAAAGCCGCATCACGTCCATGTGCAATCTTTCCGTCCAGATTCACGCCATACACACGCGCCCCGTTACCGTTGCGACGCTCCTTCACCTTGTTACCGTCCTTGTCATGCCCCATATCCTCCAGTACAAACACATCATCCAATCCGGTATAGAACCCTTCCAATAACAAATTGGTCTGGAAATGACCGATATTTGCCGTCCAATCAACGGAGCCGCTGATGCTGTTGGAATGCTCCGGTTTCAGCCCTTCCGCCAACTTGATAAGTACACCCTCACCTCCTACTGCGGTAACATGCAAATCCTCATCGTATGCCTGCGGCGCACGGAAACCGGTAGACCAGGTAATACGTGCCTGCAATTTGTCATTCGGTTTGTAAAGCAGGTTCAGACGGGGGCTGAAGATAGGATTGTCAATCAAGTTATGATCATCCAGACGGAACCCGGCCAGGAATACAAACTGATTCATTTTCCATTCGTTCTGTACAAAAGCGCTGGCAATGCGCACATCTTGTTCCATATCACGGTGATAACCGGTCATAACATCGTGCAGGGAATTGTTCTGATACTCCAATCCGGCGGTAAAAGTAGCAGGAGAGAATAAAACTTTCTCAAAATTACCCACATACATGCCGCCTGCCACCCAAGTCAGGTCTTTCGTCTTTCCGTATGCATTCGCATCCTGCTGCGCACCATAATAACTGTTACGGTCGGTATGCTGGATGGAAGAATAGAAAGAAAGCTTATGTTTGTATTCTTTCCAAAACAGATCATAACTCAATCCGCCACTATTGATGACGTGCTTGGTCTGTTCGGTGATATCCGTTTCGTGCGGCTGCAAATCAAATTTATTTCCTCCGCGACGGAACTCATTCGTAGTGTGATATTCCAGACTGATACGGCTGAACTGCGTAGGACGGTAATAAGTACGCAACCCGAACGTATTCATGTTCAGCTTTCCCAACTCCGAGAAACCGTCTCCGTCCGCATCATACGGATTACGGTTCCGATAAGACTGATACAAAGCGATGCCATACGTATTGTCTTTTGACACCAAAGAGGTGTTGGCGCCCATATACTGCTCCCACACCTTGCCGTTCATATTAGACATCGTTGAAGAAACCTGAAATGAATTGTTGATGGGGTCTTTCGTGATGATATTGATGGTTCCGCCCACTGCATTAGCACCAAACAAGGCCGATCCTCCTCCGCGGACAACCTCCACACGCTCTATCATATTCACCGGAATCTGCTCCAAGCCATACACACCGGACAGAGCACTGACTACCGGACGGCTATTGATAAGAATCTGCGAATAAGGCCCTTCCAGCCCATTGATACGCACTTGAGGAAAGCCGCAATTCTGGCAGTTATTCTCCACACGCAATCCCGACTGATAGTTCAATGATTTAGCCAAATCGGTAGAATTCACTGACTCGAACAGTTTGGCATTCATCACATTGACCACCACCGGAGCTACCTTGCGACTTGTCTCATTGCGATTGGCCGACACCACCACCTCATCCGTCATGATACTTTCGTCGCTCATCAAAAAATGAACATCTACCGTGAAGTCGTTACTGACAGTCACTTTCTTTTCCTGTGTCTCATAGCCCAGTAGCTGAACCCTCAATGTGTACTTTCCTGCCGGAACCTTCTTGAAACGGAACTCGCCGTCCTCATTACTCACCGTACCCTGTCCAGTCTCCACAATCAATATGGTGGCATACGGAAGGCTATTCTCCGTACCCTTTTCTACTACATGACCAGAAATCACATTTCCTTCCTTCACAGGATTTACATCTTCTGCATACGCGTTGATACCCGCACCCATCACCATGAGCACGAGTAACAGAATATATTGTTTCATCTATTTTTTCTATTACTAAAATGTTTCGGTTTATTTAATTAAAGAACGTGTATAAGTCCTATGACAAAAACACATTTCACCTGTTGGAGGAATCGTCCGAACGTATTCCATCAACAGCTATACCTTATTTCAGCAATAAAAAGGAGGGGCACGCAAGCGGACACATTGCATGTAAGGCGCTTTCGTGCGGAAAGTTTTTGTTTTATATCCCAGAACATACAGCACAGGACGGAACACGGTCACCTCAGTCTGCGCCTCGGCCTCCAATGTTTGAATAACGCTCAGATGAGCAATGGAGATAACCTGTCCTGTGGTATGCGTATGATGTTTGCCGGACGAAGGATGAGAGTGTACAATCATCACCCCGTTCACAATATGAACGTGGGTAAACAAGGTGATGCTTACCTGATACGTTAAAAACAGCGTCAGCAGTAATAACGGGGCTACTATGTACCTTCTCTTGCTCAACTATTTATTTCTTTTCCTCGCCAAACAGCCATTGATAGTCTTTTTTTGCGGCAGGCACAGTCCATTCCTCCGGAACAAACTTCCACTGGTGCATAGCATGAGGATGCAGCACTTTTTCCTGCTCGATATATTGCATCAGATAATAACGCAAATCTTTATCGGTTGCAAAGATAATACGTTTGGGCAAATCTTCCTTCGGAATTCCTGCTCCAAGAGTCAATAAATCTCCGCCACCGTTTCCACGATAAGAATTCAAAGCCACTTTATAAACCTTATCCATACTGAAAGGACTCCCGTCCGACATGCTCAGAACCGTTATTTTCTCTCCTGCCGGCTTGGTCACATCCACCGTATAGTTAATACCTGCAGCAGAGTCAAAGTTAAAACTGAAATTCTTGAAACTAGCATGTTTGCCCTTCTCTATCGGTTCTTTGAAAAGCATCAGATGGTCTTCGGGACTCTTCATCTGATTCGTCCAAATGGCGTAGGCCATTTCCAGAAAACCTTTAATTTCCTTGCCCGATAGCTTCATCACATACAACATGTTCTCATACTTGTACAGATTAAACATGTCACTCACATAAATATCCCCTTCTTTAATCTCTGCCCGAAAGGACAGCGGAGCGGAGAAGGACACTTCTGCTCCCGAAATTTCCAACTGTAACTGATGAATCAGATCTATAAACGGAGAAGAACCGAAATAGGCATCCTTCGCAGTGATCGTACGCGAGATAGTCCCGATCTTACGAGATACAAAATCATTCACAGCTTTATATTGAGGGGCAAACTTCTCCATAAACTCCTCACTGACAGGATACTTGTTCATATCCACCAATCTGCCTTCCACAGACTTCGCTGTCACTTTCCCACCTTTCTTTGTTATGGTCAGTGTCACCTCCGAGACCACATTGGCATTACTTGCCGGGTCAATGACCAGTACACTGTCCCCCGCCACATTCTGTACCTTGACACATTCCCTCGTATGGTCGTGCCCCATCAGCACCACATCAAATCCCGGAACCCGTTTGGCAACATCCATAGAAGCATCTTCTATGACCTGTCCCAGCACATTACCAGACTTTCCGGCATGAAACAACCCTATAAGGATATCGGGGTTCTCTTTTTTCTTTATAATCTCCACCCACTTACGTGCGCAAGGCTCCATTTCCTCAAAATGCAGACCACTCCATAACTTCTCCGGCAGCCACGAAGGAATGGCCGGAGTAATCATACCCAGGACCGCTATCCTCACCCCGTCGCGTTCCAACACTTCGTAGGGTTTCAAGTAAGGCTTCCCGGTGGCGTTATCTATGATGTTAGCTCCCAGTACCGGAAAATCGCACTGCCGTACCCAACGGTCGTACACCGCATGCCCGGTCTCTATGTCATGGTTGCCCATATTGCTGACCACATACCCCATATCATTCATCATATCTGCCGCAACATGAACGGAGACCGTATCTATAAAATTATAATAGTAGGCCGTAGGCTGCCCTTGCAGGATATCCCCATTATCCATCAGCAGGCAATTATCCCCATATTTCTCACGCTGTTCTCTCACAAACGAATGAACACGAGACAAACCTCCGCTCCATTCCTTCCGCTCAATGAAATTATACGGAAAGAAATTCCCGTGCACATCACTGGTTTCTATAATCTTGATAACCACTTCTTTCTGATTATTGGATGCAGCCAACTGCATGCCCGCCCATACCAAAAGGGCGCTGATACAAACAATATATTTCATTTCTCTATTCTTTTTTCTTTAAAGGATGCGTGAACACAAACCGTGCTCCTTCCGTATAATCCTTATCCACCCAAATCTTACCTCCCAGATTCTCCACGATCAACCTACTGATAGACAGTCCCAGCCCGGTCCCCTGAGAATACTCATTCAATTTCTCGAAACGTTCAAAAATCTTATCGCATTTGTCGGGCGGAATGCCGCAACCTGTATCGGAAATCGAAAACTTCAATTGATTATATCGCTTGTCTATGCTGAGAGCCAATTTTATTGAACCCGACGGGGTAAACTTGGCGGCATTGGACAACAAATTAATCAACACCTGCTTCAGCCGCTGGGCATCCGTCCGGATCATCCGTGAGGTCACGGGAGTCTCGAACAGAAATATGGCGCTGGTCTTACGTCCGCACTCTACTGTAGACAAAGCCGTTTGACACAGCTCCACCACATCACACTCCTCCCATACGAATTTTATTCTTCCGGATTCCATACGCGAGATGTCCAATATATCATTTATCAGGTGCAGCAACAAATCGGAATTCTTCTGAATGATATCACAATACTGCGCTTTCTCGTCAGGAGAAAAGTCATCACTGACCAACACACTGGAAAATCCCACAATGGCATTCAACGGAGTGCGTATCTCATGGCTCATGTTAGCCAGGAAAGCCGTCTTCAGCCTGTTGGATTCCTCCGCCTTCTCCTTGGCCACCAGCAACTCCTCACCGGACACCTCCAGATTATGTTTCAAGTGATTGATACGGATAATATAATATATGGCTATCAAGAAGCAGGCGATAAGAAATACAAACGCCGAGACAACTCCTATGACCCAATATTTATACTGCTCATAGAACGAAGGAGTCTTGTTCACCAGTACTGCCCCCTGAGGAAGATTCAATGAATCCAAATTGAATTCGTGCAAACGCTTCACATCAAAAGTATAGTTTCCGGGGATCGTCACCAAATCCATCCCTTCTCTGTTTCCTTTATCCAGAAAGTCATAAGCAACCGCACCTATATCCTTTCCCACCGCATGATACTCTGGGGTATATCCTCCCAATGCCCAATGACCCAATCCCACAGATGCGATAGTAAATACCGGCAAGGTGGGATTCGCATCGCGCAGCATGTAAGTCGTGTTACCAATCACATAACTCTCCGTACAGTCCACACGCCATGTTCCCAGCAACACACACGTATTTTGAGGTAATCCGCGCATCCTTTCGCTCACTTCCATAAAGGTTTCCGTACGGCCGTCCAGCCAGATTGTCTCCAAATCGGGGTACTTCTTCATCTCCTTCTTAACCAAAGCATGCATGGACAACCCGCCATAGGTATTATCCGATATAAATGCCACGCGACGCATATCCGGATAGAAGCGCCGCATCAACTCTATGTTTTTATCGACATCGTATTCATACACATAACCGGCAACAATATTATAATCGTTGAAATCCGTATAGACATTCTTACTTTCAGGTTCCCAAGTCCGCGTGTCGATGCTGTCATCGGGCAATACCAATCCGTTAACGCTGACCATGCCGCAGACAGACGGAGTCTTTTTAGCAATCTCCGTATCTTGCGAAATATAAGCCGACCATGCCTCCTGCCCCAGCAATATGACCAATGACGGGCGGTTCTCCCCCTTATATTTATCAAGGATGGAAGCCATACGGGATTTCCACAGATGAGCCTCGGACAAATTCTTGCAGTTCATGCTCTCTATGATGGGTGTATGCCTGCCTCCACGCAGCCGGTATTCATCCATAAAAGCAGACAAGTTGTCAGAAATGCTACGGGTTTCGGGATTGTAAGAGGTGACAATAAGGATAGGCCCTTCCGAGATCTTTCCTACCTTTGCCGAACATAGAGCAACCTTCGAAAGCAGCAGGACAAATAGCATAAAAAACTTGAATATGATTGCCGATCCCCTCATTTCCTTTAGAATGATTTTAAAAAATTCGCTGCAAATATAATAAAATAAAAACAGTCCACAACCAATTGGCATGTATTTTGTTTCCTTTAAAGCAGATGAAATTTAACTATTATACAATATGGCTTACATAGACTATTACAAAGTATTGGGTGTGGAGAAAAGCGCCACCCAAGATGATATCAAGAAGGCTTTCCGTAAGTTGGCCCGCAAATATCATCCTGACCTGAATCCGAATGACCCTGCGGCCAAAGATAAATTTCAGGAGATAAATGAAGCCAACGAAGTATTGAGCGATCCGGAGAAGCGCAAGAAATACGATGAATACGGCGAACACTGGAAACACGCCGATGAATTTGAGAAACAAAAGCAGCAATACGGAGGAGCCGGCGGATTCGGAGGATTTGGCGGAGCCGGAAGCGGATTCGGCACGGACGGCAATGGCAGCTACTGGTATTCCGGTAATGGAGGAGAAGGATTTGGCGGCGCACATTTCGGCGGCAGTGAGGGTGGTTTCTCTGATTTTTTTGAGGAACTGTTCGGACATCGTGGCGGTGCAAACGGCAGACGAGGTGCCGGATTCCGTGGACAGGACTATAATGCGGAATTACAACTCTCGTTACGTGAAGCCGCCGAAACACACAAGCAAGTGCTCAATGTGAACGGAAAAAATATACGTATCACTGTCCCGGCAGGTATAGCCAACGGACAGACTATCAAATTGCGTGGTCATGGCGCACCGGGGGTGAACGGTGGTCCCGCCGGCGATCTGTACATCACCTTTGTCATTCCGGACGACCCTGTATTCAAACGTCTGGGGAATGACTTGTACATCAATGCTCCTCTCAGCCTCTACACCGCCGTACTGGGTGGTGAGGAGACAGTGGACACACTGAACGGCAAGGTAAAACTGAAAGTAAAGCCTGAAACCCAAAACGGAACCAAAGTCCGTTTAAAAGGCAAAGGCTTCCCTGTTTACAAGGAAGAAGGTAAATTTGGCGACTTGATAGTAACCTACAATGTCACCATTCCCAGCAACCTTACCGAACATCAGAAAGAGCTGTTCCGCCAATTAAAAGATAGTAGCAATTAAAAAAAGAGAAGGATTATGCAGACCGATTTAATTATTATCAACGATTTTTGCGACCGTTGCCATGTAGACCCTTCGTTCATCATGGAACTGGAAGAGGACGGACTGATCGAAGTTCAGGTGATTGACGAGGAACGCTACCTCCCCGCATCCCAGCTGGCGGAACTGGAGCGTTACACACATTTATATTATGACCTGTCCATCAACATTGCAGGAATCGACGCCATCCATCACATGCTGGAACGTATAGAACTCCTGCAACGGGAAGTACATTCACTGAGGAATGAACTGGGATTCTATAAATAGTGGCCCCATCACCATTTTCCCCATACCCAAGACAACGGGTGGCGCCGGTTCCGGCCCGCCCGTTGTCTTTTTCTAACAAATCCCCTTGTATAAAGCAAATTATATCCGAAACAGATCATCCATTTCTCCCACCCGCTTCTTCGAAGCAGTAGAGATTTAGTGGCACTTTTTCATCCGCAAGCCTTGGGAGTTAGCTCCAAAGGCTATGGAGATAGAATACATCCGTATAAAAAGACTTAACCTGGAAATAGAAAAGGCTTATGTATAGAGAGGAGTATGACAGGTATCCATTTTACACAAACACACGTAACATTATCGCCCATCTTCCTTTGAGATGATCCCTTTCTCATCATCTTCACTGCCCCCCTGAAAGATTTTTTCATTCATTTCCTCACTTTTTCCACTTTATCATCCTTCGTTTGGCCTAAAATCACTATCTTTGCAACCTTAAAAGCAGCCGGCCGGTCTGTCGCTGACGCCGCAAGGCGGAAGAGGAAAGTCCGGGCAACGCAGAGCATCCTACTTCCTAACAGAAAGCCATCTGCGAAGGTGGAGTAACGTAGAAGAGAACAACCGCCACACTTCCTACGGGAAGCGGGGTAAGGGTGAGAAGGTGGGGTAAGAGCCCACCAGCCGCATGGTGACATGACGGGCTGTACGTCTTAGGAGTTGTAAGGTCATGTAAACCGACATTATGAGGGTTGCTCGCCCCACGTCGGAGGGTAGACCGCTAGAGCCTGTTGGTGACAACAGGCGTAGATAAATGGCAGACACTTCGCTGCAAGGCGAGGAACAGAACCCGGCTTACAGGCCGGCTGCTTTTTTTCATATATCCTAATAAAGAGTCTATGAGTACCATGAACAAGGAAAAACTGAAAGGTCTGCAGTCGTTTCTCAAAGATGATATATGGCGGGTGACAGAAGACGAGGTTAGTAAATCCCGCGGAATACTCTATAATGCAATAAAGATCGCCACTCTTTCCGTCCGTGAGTTCACCCAGGGACGTATTTTGAATAAAGCATCCGCACTGACATACAGCACCCTGCTTTCCATTATCCCCATTCTGGCCATCCTATTCGCCATCGCACGTGGCTTCGGCTTCTCCAACTTGCTGGAAAACCAGTTCCGAAGTGGCCTTGAAGGACAAAGCGCCGCCGCCGAAACCATCCTCGGGCTGATTGACTCCTATCTGGTACATGCCAAAAGCGGAATCTTTATCGGAGTGGGGCTGGTCATGCTGTTCTGGACCATTCTGAGCCTGACTTACAACATCGAGCGCACGTTCAATTATATATGGCAAGTAAAGAAACCTCGCACGTTGTATCGCAAAATGACAGATTATTTCTCTATCCTGCTCTTGCTGCCTCTGCTCATCGTACTCTCCAGCGGTCTTACTATCTTCATGTCCACCATGGTGAAAAATATGGAGGACTTCGTGCTGTTGGCACCATTGATGAAATTTCTGGTACGCCTGGTTCCTTTCGTCCTGACTTGGGCCATGTTCACGGGGCTGTTCGTCTTTATGCCCAACACCAAGGTGAAGTTGAAATATGCTATCATTCCGGGCATTATTGCAGGTACCGCCTTTCAGGCTTTCCAATACCTGTATATCGGCAGTCAGATATGGGTGTCGAGATACAATGCAATCTATGGTAGTTTCGCCGCTATCCCGATGTTCCTGTTATGGGCACAGATTTCATGGGGAATCTGCCTGTATGGCGCAGAACTCTGCTATGTGGCACAGAACCTGCGCAACTACAGCTTCAGCAAAGAGACGGCAAATATCAGCCGCCGTTATCACGACTTCCTGTGCATTCTCATCATGTCCCTGATATGCAAACGTTTTGAGACGGAAGAAGCTCCCTATACTGCCGAGACACTCAGCGACGAACATAAAATCCCGATAAGGCTTACCAAAAAAATTCTATATGAGCTACAGGATATGCACATGATTTATGAAACCTCCATGGACAGTGACGACGAAAGCATAGGCTATCTGCCTTCAGTAGATATCAACCGGATGAACGTAGCCATGCTGCTGAACAGGCTGGACATAGCCGGAACGGAAGCCTTCAAGATAGACCGAAAACGATACAGCGGCCCTTGGGAGGCATTGGCCAATGCCCGTGAAGATTATTATCAAAGCACCAGCAAGATATTACTGAAAGATTTATAATGCTGATATTAAAATTTACCACAGACTGCACAGATTCTTTTTTCAATAAAAGGCGATGCGGATCAAAGCCTCCCTTTTTCATCTTTAATGACCTGTGTAATCTGTGGTGAAAGAATCAGGAGAACTGCATCATGCGGCTTAAATATTTGCCGATGATATCAAACTCTATATTCACAATGCTTCCTACTTTAAAGGTATGGAAATTAGTATGCTCGTAAGTATAAGGAATGATGGCAACCTGAAAGGTATCCTCCGTAGGATTACAAACGGTCAGACTCACACCGTTCACCGTAACCGAGCCCTTGTCCACCGTGATGTAACCGCGCTTCGCCATTTCCTTGTCAAATGCATATCTGAAAGTAAAATACCAGCTTCCTTCAGCATCTTTTATATCCATGCATTCGGCAGTCTGGTCCACATGTCCCTGCACAATATGGCCGTCCAGCCGTCCGTTCATCATCATGCTGCGCTCCACGTTCACTTTATCTCCCACTTTCAGCAAGCCGATATTGGAACGCTCTATCGTTTCTTTCATGGCAGTCACCGTGTACGTGCCATCCTGCAAACTGACTACCGTCAGGCACACACCGTTATGAGAGATACTCTGGTCTATTTTCAGTTCGTCCACAAACGAACATTTCAAGGTGAGGTGCAGATTTTCCTGCTCCTTTACAATGCGTACCACCTCTGCATATTCTTCTACAATCCCTGAGAACATAAGTTTTAATCTTTAATTAATTAGGTTTCGAGAACAAAGATAGAACAAAAAACACAAATATTCGAAACTTACCGGCGGTTAATGGTGAATGCCCAACGATTCGTCGCTCATCCACGGCTTTTTCATTTAAGTTTTGAATTGGGCGTACAATTC
Source organism: Phocaeicola sartorii JCM 17136 = DSM 21941 (assembly GCF_054653615.1). Classification (NCBI taxonomy): domain Bacteria; kingdom Pseudomonadati; phylum Bacteroidota; class Bacteroidia; order Bacteroidales; family Bacteroidaceae; genus Phocaeicola; species Phocaeicola sartorii. The sequence continues at coordinate 1,952,260 of NZ_BAAIFW010000005.1, read as the reverse complement.
TCCTACCCATATCAGTGCGGTATGTTATCTTTATTTTGCCGTCAGGACTACCGGCTTATCCTTAAATACAATAATAAGTTGCACCCACTTATGCCCTCATGCCCTCACTTTCTCCAATAACCTTCTCATTATAAATCCATTACACACAGTGAGGGCATACAAAAAAGTGAGGGCAATGCTCTCACTTTTTTGTATGCCCTCACTCCTAATCCCCCGTATTTATCACTTAAAACACTTATTCACAATATGATACCCATTTGCAAGCTTATAAATCGGTTGTTTGGGAAAGTCCCCTATTTTTCAGCTTTTCTTCCTCGCACAAACGTCATAAATAGTGGCAGCCGTAGTTTGTGTCATACTGTTCTTCTTTGATGACTGAAAGTTCAATATTCATTAACCACGAACGTGGTTAAGTCTATTCACCTTGGTGATTAACTTTAACCACCCTAGTGGTTAGACTTAACCACTAGGGTGGATAAGCAATTACAAACGTATAAAAGTAAGAAAAGAAAAGGGAGAAAACAACTAAGAGACAGGGAAATACGCACACACAGACTACCGCCGCCCCGATGCACAAGCCATGCAGCTGCTTTATAAGAACGAACGTTATGGGTTGAATGATGAAAAAGAGAAGGTACTGCGGCAAAACAACACCGAATTTAAGCAAAATAGCCGTGTCACCAATCTGCCTTTTTTATATATTCAAAACAAAATAAGCAGTCCGATTCTTTTTTTTATTATATATTTGCACTTTATACATTGCAAACTTATTAAAAACGAACTATGGATAGCACAAAGATTGTTGGTGAAAAGATAAAATCACTACGTGAAACAAAAGAAATCAGTATAGCCGAACTGGCCGTACGCTCGGGTCTTGCCGAAGAACAAATAGAACGGATAGAGAACAATGTAGATCTCCCCTCATTGGCTCCCCTCATCAAGATAGCCCGTGCGTTAGGAGTACGTCTGGGCACTTTTCTGGACGATCAGGAAGAACAAGGGGCAGTGATCTGCCGGAAACAAGAGAGTGAGGACACCATCAGTTTCTCGAACAACGCGATGGATCTGCGTACACACATGCGTTATCACTCACTGTCAAAATCAAAAGCGGACAAGCACATGGAACCTTTCATCGTGGACGTGGAGCCGACAGAGGAAACCCACTTCTCGCTTTCCTCTCATGAAGGCGAAGAGTTTATCTATGTCATGGAAGGCACCATCGAAGTATGCCACGGTAAAAAATGCCATCTGATTGAAGCCGGAGACAGTATTTATTATGATTCTATCGTTCCGCATCACGTACACGGATATCAAGGACAAGCCGCCAAAATACTGGCCGTTATCTATACCCCTATTTGATTTATGATGGAATTAAGCACGAGAACCCTGGGTGACTGGCTCGAACATTGGGCCCTCACCACCCCCGATAAGGAATATATCGTATATTCTGACCGGAACCTACGCTTCACCTGGCAACAATTCAACGAACGTGTGGACCACATGGCCAAAGGACTGCTCGCCATCGGTGTGAAGCGGGAAACCCACGTAGGCATCTGGGCAGGTAATGTGCCCGACTGGCTGACTTTTCTATACGCTTGCGCCAAAATCGGCGCTGTGGCCGTAACTGTAAATACCAACTACAAACAAGCGGAACTGGAATATCTCTGTCAGAACTCGGACATGCACACACTGTGTATCGTGAACGGTGACCGTGGCAGTGACGACTATGTGAACATGGTCTACGCCATGCTGCCCGAACTAAAGACCAGCCAGCGCGGATATCTGAAGAGCAAACGCTTCCCCTGCATGAAGAACGTGATTTACATCGGTCCCGAGAAATACCGGGGCATGTACAACACTTCCGAGATTCTGCTTCTGGGATGTAACATAGACGATGACGAGCTGCTGGAAGCGAAAGCGAAAGTGGACTGCCACGACACGGTGAACATGCAGTACACTTCGGGCACGACCGGTTTCCCCAAAGGAGTCATGCTCACCCATTACAACATCAGTAACAACGGTTTCCTGACGGGTGAGCACATGAAATTCACTTCCGAAGACAAATTATGCGTCTGTGTACCCCTATTCCATTGCTTCGGAGTGGTGTTGGCCACCATGAACTGCCTTACCCATGGATGCACACAGGTGATGGTAGAACGTTTCGACCCGCTGCTGGTGCTCGCCTCCATCCACAAGGAACGCTGCACGGCCTTATACGGGGTTCCTACCATGTTCATTGCCGAGCTGAACCATCCCATGTTCGATATGTTCGATATGTCCAGTCTGCGTACCGGCATTATGGCAGGATCGCTCTGTCCGGTGGAACTGATGAAGCGTGTGGAAGAGAAAATGTTTATGAAGGTCACCAGTGTGTACGGGCTCACAGAGGCCTCTCCCGGCATGACTGCCTCACGCATCGACGATCCGTTTGATGTACGCTGCAACACAGTGGGGCATGACTTCGAGTTTACGGAAGTGAAAGTGATCGACCCGGAAACAGGCGAGGAATGTCCCGTAGGCGTACAAGGCGAGATGTGCAACAAAGGGTATAACACCATGAAGGGATATTACAAAAACCCCGAAGCAACCGCCGAAGTGATAGACCAGAACGGCTTTCTCCACTCAGGAGACCTGGGAGTGAAAGACGAAGAGGGAAACTATCGTATCACAGGCCGGATAAAAGACATGATTATCCGTGGCGGAGAGAATATCTATCCACGGGAAATAGAAGAGTTCCTGTATCAGCTGGAAGGGATAAAGGATGTGCAGGTAGCCGGTATTCCCTCCAAGAAATACGGAGAAGCGGTAGGTGCATTCATCATCTTGCACGAAGGGGTGGAAATGAACGAATTCGATGTACGCGACTTTTGCGACGGCAAGATAGCCCGCTACAAAATTCCTAAATACATCTTCTTTGTTGATGAGTTCCCTATGACGGGCAGCGGGAAGATACAGAAATTCAAGTTAAAGGATGTGGGTCTGGAATTATGCCGGAAACAAGGGATCGAGATTATTTAATCCAGCCTGCCCTTGCATGAAAGAGTTGAATTAAGTTCTACAGTCACGGAGAGGAATACATTGCACGGATTCTTCTCCGTGGTTTTGTATCGGGTATTGAAACCGGACAGAAGATGCGAACCTCACGTTACTCCATAAAAAAAGGAGCAACGCCTTGCTCCAACCTTTTGTTAACCTTAAATCTAATACTATGAAAAACACACATGCAAATATACGTACTTTCCCGCTATCTGCAAATTTAAGAAGCTTTTAAGGGCTTATTATAGTATTGTTTAATAAGAACAACAATCCCTTTAACATTTCAAGTTAAAAAAGGCGCTTACTTTTAACAAACAAAAAGGTTATTCCGGAATTCGGAACAACCTTTCTATATTTTTATAGTAGACGCTTCTACTTCAGATGCAACTACTTCTCTCAAGCCGATTGCAATCTTCAACCTTTAATCTAATACTATGAAAAACACATTTATATAACACGGCAGTAATAAGAATTGTTCAGCCGCAAGTCATTAATAAATGTTTAATTACCCAGCTATACCTATTTTTCCTCTGGCAAAACCGAATGCCAAGGGATTCCGGCTACAGTAGAAAGATCCTTGCCGGACTCTATCAAGCCACTGATAACATAATCTCTGGCAGTAGGATTCTGGAACGGATACAATCCGAACTCGGGAAGAACAGAAACAAAATGTTCCATGATTTCCGCCTGGATAGATTCATAACTAGGCCAGTTCTTATTTGCCGAAAAACAATAAATTTGCAGGGGCAGGCCATTCTCTGTAGGGGCCAATGTACGTACCATCAGCAGCAAGTCCTTACTGATAAAAGGATGACGCTTCAGATAAAGAGTCATATAGGCACGAAACAGCCCCACATTCGTATCAATGGTTCCATTGACCAATCCGGCCGGATTGTCAGTATTCGCCACCTTTCCTTCAGCCGCCTGTTTCTGCTTTTCTGTGATAAAGTCTGCCAAATCGGCATCAAATTTCTTCATTTTCTCCAAGAATTCAGGAGTACAGGGCTGTATGTAATCCAGTTTCAATGCATACTCGCGCATAATACGCCTTCCGCCCGATTCGGTCATTCCACGCCAATTAATGAATGAACCGGAGACTAATGAATAAGGAGGGACAGTGACGATGGTATTATCGAAATTCTGAACCTTCACAACGTTCAAAGTGATATCCATCACCACCCCATTCACATTATTCTGAGGCATCTCAATCCAATCACCGATATGCACCATGTCATTCTCGGAAAGCAGAACTCCCGCCACAAAGCCAAGGATGGTATCTTTAAAAATCAACATCAGCACGGCAGCAAAAGCACCCAGCCCGGTAATCAAGTTGAGAGGTGACTTGTTAATCAAGATGGAAATAATGGCAATGATGGCAATACACGAAAAAATCACTTGAAAGATTTGTATGAAGCCTTTCATCGGACGATTCTGTAGCTGTTCTTTGTTCATCAGCACATTACCTACCGAATTCAGCACGGCATTGACCGAAAACAACAAAGCGATAAAGAAATAAATCCAAGTGATTTTTTCACTGACTGTAAACCAAGTGGAACGATAATCGAACGCGAACGGCAACAAGGCGGATATAATAAGCGGCGGAATAACCGCAGACATCTTCCGCAAGGCATTGTATTCTATCAGCGAACGTAAGAAACTGATATTTTTGTATTTTAGCACCTTCCGGGTAAACCGCACAGACAAATAATGAAAAACGGCTCCTACAGCAAAAGCAATAGCTACAATCAGAATCAAGAAAATAATTTCATCCAGTTCATTCAACCTGTCGCGAGGGATACCTATCCATGATAAAAAACTCTTGATCCAAGTCAGCAAGATTTGGGCAAACTCATTTGTATTCATAATTATCGTCTTTTTTACTTATAGAACCATCTATAAAAACATTTGTTTAAAAGAAGAATGAAAAACTATCATCAACAGGCTTGTGTACTGTTGTGTCATCATAGTCAGCCGTTATTTCATCTACAGGCTTCAAGGCGGATTGACTTTTTGTTCACGTCAATCATAAAGTTTAACTCATTGCTGGTATTTACATCCATATTTGAAAAAAAACTTTTATTTTTTCAAATAAATTCCTATTTTTGACTCTATCTTTAAATTCAAAGTAATATGAAAAAGTATTTAGCAGAAATGGTTGGTACAATGGTACTTGTATTAATGGGATGTGGCAGTGCTGTATTTAATGGTGGTTGTGGAACTCCCGCACAAGTGTTAATGGTGGCAATGGCATTCGGTTTCTCTGTCATTGCTATGGCTTATACAATAGGTGGAATTTCCGGATGTCATATTAATCCGGCAATCACTCTAGGCTGCATGCTTTCAGGGCGTATGAAAAGCAAAGAGGGATTAATGTATATGTTATTTCAAGTAGCAGGAGCATTAATCGGTTCTTCAATCATAGCATTGTTGACGTCCAATATAGATATGGCTTATGCAACGACTACCGGTGCTAACTCTTGCGCTTCCGGTGTGGGGGTCATTGGCGGGTTTATAGCAGAGGTTGTATTTACCTTTGTTTTTGTATTAGTAGTTCTTGGCACTACTGACCCTAAAAAAGGAGCTGGTAATTTTGCAGGATTAGCTATCGGTATTTCTCTTGTACTGGTTCATATTTGCTGCATACCTATTACGGGTACTTCAGTCAATCCAGCCCGCAGTATTGCTCCCGCATTATTTGCAGGTGGTGAGGCGCTCTCGCAATTATGGATATTTATCCTTGCGCCTTTCATCGGAGCTTTCCTCTCCTCATGTGTTTGGAAATTAATATGTGACCATAAATAGACTTCAGTTTCTGTCTTTATATACAGATACACTATTTGCAAGCAATAGTAAAAGCCAGCTTATCCTTAAAATTGGGACAGGTTGGCTTTTTATAGTTCACTTTGTTTAATTCTCACAGTATGATGTTAAAAAGAAAAAAAACGCTGATTAATCTTTTGATTATCAGCGTTTACATAAGTGATTCCGAAGCGATTCGAACGCTTGACCCACGCCTTAGAAGGGCGTTGCTCTATCCAGCTGAGCTACGGAACCATCCTTAATTGCGAGTGCAAAGGTACGGATTTTATTGAAATTACCAAAAAAACACGTAACTTTTTTGCATTAAAGATTTATTTTTTTCTATTCAGCATCAGTAAGAAGGGCAGATAGCAACAAATATGAAAAGCGTAAAACACTATATGTGAATCTATTCCAACCCATTCCACCAAATTAGTGTACATCAACGAGGAAAAGAACTGAACTATAAAAAAAAGCGCCACAAAGTAATCAGCAAAACGGGAAAAGAGGCAGGACATCCCTCTTATTATATCCTTATCGTTCCGGAAACGTCCCGATGCATAGCCGAAAGCCATGCCCGACAATCCCACACCAAACGAAATAAGATAATAAATTCCTTTTTGAAACGGAGAATTCGTAAGAGAGCCTGTCACGCTACGCAACATTGTCCATGGAGCGAAAGTGGTGCAGATAATCATCATGACATAAACAAGCAGCATACAACCCGCCAGTATCAACGCGCGCTTTTCCTTACGGGAAATAGATTTTCCCCTCTTCACTATCCTCCCCAACGTACCCCATACCCCGGAATGAACTGTAATGCCGAACCCTAAAAAAAGCATCATTACTATGCCCAATGCCGGTGTCCGGACAAAATGTCCCATAGCATGCCTCAATTCCCACCGGATTCCTTCGGGACTGAGCAGGCTCTGCACCTTTCCCAGCCCATAAATACTTCCTATCCATGAGAACAAGGCTACAGCTACCGTCAGCAGAAAAAACACAGTAGCGGTATGCGGAAAATAACGTTTACTCTTCATCCGGTTCCAAATTGTCAATATCAAGAATCCGCAACTCGAAAGCACGGGTCACCAAGCGACAGGCATTGACACCATTTCTTTCATCCAATGTGAACAAACGATTTATCAATTCATTCTGACGTTTCTCTATGGACTTGACCCCGAAAGGCATCCCTTTCAGATTTGTAATCATTTCTTTGGTATATCCCAAAGCTAGATGGCGAAGTAAACGCTCATCATATTCATCAATATCATAATTAATGACAGCTTCCTGCCTGCGCTGCTCCTGAGCCACCGACTGCTTGAAACGTGCCACTATTTTCTCCAGAATGGGATAATTGAAAACCAGCTTCTTGCCATCCATCACCGCCTGTACATCTGTGGCAGTCAGCAACTCTCCCGTCTTCAGGATGATACCATCCGCACCCGCATTCAGCGCATCCACCCATAACTTTTCGTTCAATACCTCACCAGTGAAAATCAGCACCTTCATATCCGGATAGTTCTTCCGTAAAGAAGAACAGATTTCCACACCGATGGTAGTCGATCCCCCCAAGCCCAAATCCAATAAAACCATATCGGGCAACTGCACTTTCAGCAATTCCCAAAACTCATTCTCAGTCATAGCCGTTCCGATGACTTCCGCATTCGGAATTTCGTGTCTGAATATTTCTTCCGTACCTTTTAATTCCAGTTTGACATCCTCTACAATGATGACTTTAAATCTATTATTCTCCATAATATGCATTGTTTTTTTACATTCTACATTCAACGGGCAGGCAGGGTGAACCATACGGTGAACCCTCCCTCAGCGGCAGGCTGCGCATTGATACGGCAACCGCGTCTTCCGGCAAATTCATCATGGTCACGAATCACCTGCTTACAAATAAGGTATTCCGTACCGGTCAGAACTCCTTCCTGTCCCTGCTTCATACGAGACAGATGCGGGTAGAACAACAAGTTCAACTCTTCCTGCGACTTTTCGCGACGCGTATCGCGGAAATCAAACCGCACAAAATCCTTATCCTTATAAATACACAATTCCAAAAGGCCATCCACCTCGTATGACAGTGCTTCATCTATCAGGTTCTCCAACATAAACTTCAACTGAATGACATCTCCCAGTACGGAAACATGTTCCACCTCCGTCCTCAGTTCTACCCGATGCGACATACGTTTTCCAGCACGTTTTATATATCGTGCCGCATAATCGGCCAGTTCGCCGGCTTTCACAACACCTCTGCGGAAAGTTATTTCTTCCAACTGACGTGCGGCGCATGAACTCAGCAAAGTAAATATATCCTTATAATAACTAATCAACTCACTAATCGTCTCTACTTGCACCGCTTCATTTTCTCCTGCCTGACGGGTGTTCAACCTGTCGATAATCTGTTTTATCCGGTTAGGATAATAGATTGTCTCATGCTTAATGGTTGACAAGCAATTGTCCAATACCAGATTTTGTACATGCAACTGGTTTTCCTCCCGTATAGCTCGGCGTGCATCATCCTGCGCACTTTCTATATCCCGATATTTCTGTGCCATCAGCACCACTGCATTATATACAATAATAGCTACATATCCAGCCACAAGCTCCAGCATCAAACGGTCGTCCTCACGCTCCACAGGCAAAGCGATTTTCAATGCCAGCACACCTGTGCAACGATTCTCGTTACCTGCTTCCACCCACAAGGGCAAACACTTTACCTTATCTTTCTCACGCCAATAAGGTGTCTTCGCATCAAAGCTACGGGCCATCATCTCACGCATTTCTTCGTTCTCATCCTCCACCGGTGAAAAAGCATAATTCAAGCTATGAGTGTCTTCACTATAAACCGCTACGCCCAATACATCAATGGGCAGCAACTCATTCACCGCCTCGAACATGTCATTGACCAGACTGGCAGCAATATCCCGATCGGTCTTACCGCTAAGCAAAGAGGTCGAAAATACCTGCTTGTTGATTTCCAACACCTGTTCCAAGTTATAACGATAAATCAAACGGTGGCGGAAATACAAAATATAATAACCCACCAACAATACCAGCAAAATAACCACACAAAGAATGATAGCCACCGTCTTATTATTGGCAGAAAGCTGCATCCGGCGGCAATATTGCTCCAATGAGGTGTCCTCACTGATTTGTTTGTACAGCGCTGTATAAGCATTATTGTTATAACGATAAGCTTCCAGATTACCTAAAGCCAAAAAGGCGACTGCTGCCTCGTTGCGAACATCCAGCAAGGCATAGTAATCGGTATCAAAATGCCGGTCGAACCAATCTAAATCCGCTGCAGCCCCCTCTCCTTCCAATTCCAACAAAGGCCCTTTGCTGCCCGAATACAGAATATAATGCTTATTCAAACAATATAGAGCACTGTCTGCATAACACAATGCCTGTTGGTATAATCCATCAATGTTACAATTGTAAACATCGTATGCATATTCATTCGCAACAGCCAATAATTTATCATATCGCTGAATGGAATCATTGAGAGTGAACTGTTCCGCTTTCCCGTCTTCCTCCCTCCCCTCATTACATCCTGTCAGGACAGGAAGAAAAGCGACCAGTACCAACATCAACGTTTTGCGCACTCCTTTGGGCAGACGGAAATAGAAACGGCTGCCTTTCCCCAATTCACTTTCTATCCGGAACAGGCAGACCCGGAATATCTCATTGGTCTTCTTATATTTATCAATAATGCCTTTGCAATTCATCAAACCGAAACCATGACCTTTATTCTTCTGCAATTCGCTGACATTTTCGCTGGTCTGCAATCCGATTTTACCTGAATCATAAACTTTCTCACTCAGAATACGCTCCACATCTTCCTGCGAAAGCCCCGGGCCGTCATCTTTCACCGAAATCTCCACGTAAGATTCTGTTTCTTGCGCATAAACAGAAACATTTCCTCCCGGCTGCGTATATTTACGGGCATTTTCCGTCAATGTATTTATCATGAAAAGCGTCAGAGCCTTATCCGCTTTCACAATGGCGGCAGTCGGCTCTATGGTCAGGGTCTGTTGTTTCATCTCGAAAGTCTTGCGCCCTTTCACCAGTACATCGAAAAGGGAGTTCAACTCAAAATTCTCTATATTCAAACTCAGTGTCCCCTGCCTCATCTTAATCCATAAGGCCAGAATATCATTATACTCATTGATACGGGTTATCAGTTCGTCGATATAACGGTATTTGCTTTCTTTTATTTCTTCGTTCTGAATATAGTTGTGTGCGGTTAGTTTATGCACTTCATTCATAATGCGGTCTATATAAGGCATAATGCCTGTGACAATAAACAGACAGGCTTTCTTCACCAGATTCTGCCGTTTATTCTCCGCCAAATGCTGTTCATGGACATATTGCTCCTTTTCCAGCCGTTTCCGTTCATCACCCAACGAGATAAAAGCCAGTCCATTCTCCAGTGTCCACGAAATGTAAGGTGTAATAACCCGCATCAGTGCTTTATCATCTTTCTTCATTTTGCGCTCCGAATACAGATGCACCTCACCCAAAGGCTGTTCCCCGCCCGGAATATTCAAGATAAAACTTGTACAAATCCCTTGCCCCGGCGCCTCTTTCCCCTCTCCATTTTCAGCCACAATACGGAAGTCCGTCGCTCCCACCAACAGAAGAATATCCTCTTTCACCGAGGCAACTACCGCTTTTGTCACATCCTCTATCTCCCCCGCATCAATGGGTACGGAAGCCGTTATCTTACGGCATATTTCCAAAGTACGTTTCAACTTATCAATGTAAAGGGCATTCCGCACCCGCCATCTTTTATTCAATATCCAAAATAGAATGATAAGGACAGCGATACCAATCACCACTACCACCAGAAGTCCGTTCAAGGCTTCCGATTCCTTCTCCAACGCATTATAACGGCTCTCCAATTCTTTGTCCTGGCGGGTGTAGTCTAAAATATCCAAATAAATATTACGGTTGTAATCCGACTGGGGCTTCATTCCTAACGCCGCGTACGTCACGCTCAATTGTTCGCGGAAACGGGCAATCCATTCGGGGACACTTTTAATACCATCGTCATTAATCCATTCCAGTTCAACGGAAGTGGCAGCCATGGGAACATACGGACGAAGCCTGTCCGTGGTATCCGTACAATGGTAATATTTCTCGTGATGCCGGTTGACGTACCCCAGTGCTTCTGACAAGTAATGCAGCGCGTCTTCATACCTGCCTTGCTCGTTGCTGCACGATGCCAAAGTGCGATATGTACCCGAAATCTGATACAAATCTCCATATTTTTTAAACAAATCCAAAGCCCGCCAGGCAAAACGCATGGTCAACTCCTCCCACGGCAAGTCCTCGCTATTGATGGCACGCATCACATTGGGACGCCTTTCCATTATCAGGTCGAAGTTTTTCCTCTCTTTCAGCAATTCCGCCATTGCCTGAGATGCATTCGCCTCAAAATAGACATACCCGTGTTCCCTGCTGATACCCAGACATTCTATCAGATAGTTAAACTCACCCAATACCACATCCTGCGGTGTATCCGCTTCATACATACCACCAGACCCTTTCATATAATAATAATAGAGTAATTGGGCGGTATCACTTTCCAACGCCTCATCCACCTGTATTTCATTAATCGCCTCCAAAGACTGCTGTTCCTGCTGCAAATAATAGTAATAGATGGCAGAAGCTATGGAGAACTCGGAGCGGGCATAATCAAGCCGCTCCAGCTCTCTGGGATCAGTAATAGCAGAACGGTCATCGCTGATACGCTTCATGCGGCGCAACGCACTGTTACGATAATCATAAAACTCCTTGTTCATGGCGGTACGCTGACAGATTTTCATCATACCGATATCTGCTATCAGACATTCCAACTCATTGTTTGATTCCTCATATACACGCAGAAAAAGATCTTCGGCTCTTTCAAAGTCCATGTGGATAAAGGCACAAAAGCCCTGATTATTCAACGCCTCGGCACGTAAGGAAGGGAATCCATCCGCCAGTTTGTAGGCGTCATGCGCTGCTTTACACGCTGTGTCCAGATTCTTATAGCGCATACGATAAGACAGCAGGTTCAAAGAATCCGCCTGACGGTATATAGCCATATCCTTCTTCTTTTCACAAGAAAAGAAAATCCCTGCTATAATCAATAAAACCGCCCAAATAGGCAATAGACACATTTTTTTCATAACCATCCTTCTCTTCCAGATTTACCACCTGCCAATAAAAATACAAAAATATCAATTATCCCCCGAAATAAAAGCAAACTTAATGGAAAATAAGAAAGCCACCCCGAAGGATGGCTTATAAAAATCTTTAAAAGACGAATAAAAGATTACTTAGAAGCTTCCAAAGATGCTTTTCTAAATTCCTTCATCAGTTTTTCCAGTTCCAATGATGCTTTACGTGCACGTGTACCTGCAGCTTTGTTACCTTTTTCAATCTGCAATGCAGCATCAGTCATAAAAGCTTCGTTCAATTCTTTGATTTTAGCAATTAATTCGTTCATGTTCTTTTTTTTTATAAATTATAAAACTGTTCAAATTAAATTCTTTTTTGGCAATAAATCTCCTATCCATCTCTTTTTTTACGATTTTTCAACAGTTCATCCTCGTTTACAGGATATTTCAATCCATAACGGGCAATATTAAAACGCCCTCTTGAATTTACCAACTATTATCAGCTGAAAATATAAACAATCACTCCGGTTATCAACACATACGCCAGGGCATACGGAAGGGCGGATTTCAGAATTTCTCCCTCTTTTCCCTGTTGGTTTCCGGCAGAAGTGGCGATAGCGATACTTTGCGGAGAAATAATTTTTCCACCGGTCGCCCCCACCGTATTGGCTGACGATAACCAGTCGGGACTTACTTGAATATGTCCGGCCACACCGGACTGTAATTTGCCGAACAAGATATTTGAAGAAGTGTCACTGCCCGTAATGAAGGTACCCAAACAACCGATGACAGGGGCAAATAACGGATAAAGGCTTCCTGTAGCAACTGCCAACGCAGTGGCAATAACTGAAATCATACCTGCTGTATCCATGATAGTGGACAAGCTCACCAGACAGATTACCGTAATAAAAGTCTTTTTCAATTGTTTTACCGTATTCCAAAGTACCACAAACAGTTCCTTTATCCTGGCTCCCTGTATCAGTCCGCCGGCAAACGTACCCACAAAAAGCAGAACTCCCGCATGGGTCAGCCAAGAAACCATATAATTCATGATTGAGCCATTAATTGGAAGACTGATACGGGTCACCCAATTATTTTCAAGTGTTGTGCGCAAACCGGGAAACAACGGACTAGTCAGAATTATCAAAAACAAAATAAAAAGATAGATACTCCACGCATTCAGCACCTCAGTCCTTTTCAATGTGCTTTTCCTTGCTTTTTCCTCTTTAGAAGCAGTCAGTTTGCCATAAGCCACAATAACAATAATAGATAAAATGCTGCCAATAATAGCCGGAGACTCCGCTCCCATATAACGGGCGGCAACATACTGGCTGGCTAATGACACACCGCCGACCAACAAAGACAGGAAAATATTTTTAGGTAAGGACTTTAACTTCGGATCAGTCAGAAACAGCAAGACAAAAGGAATGAGAAACATCAATACCGAAAGCTGCAACACGACATTGGTGCTAAGCACCTGTACATCCAAATTCGTTTCTTTCGCCAATACCAATACCGGAGTACCAATAGCCCCAAAAGCAGTAGCCACACTATTGGCTATCAGACTGACTGTTGCCGAAAAGACCGGTTTGAACCCGAGGCTGATAAGAATTGCCGCCGGTATAGCCACTGCCGTTCCAAATCCAGCCATGGCTTCAAGCAATCCGCCAAATCCCCACGTCAATAGCAATACTTGAATGCTTTTATCCGTAGAAATAGAAGAGAACTGTTGCTTGATTATCGCCATTTTTTCAGTCTTCAACAAAACATTATAGCTGAATATCGCCATCAAAATAATGATCAGAATAGGAGAAACAGCTTTCAATGCCCCGTACAAAAAAGAAAAAAGCAAATCGTCTGCCGGAAAATGAAAGCCGAAAAAAGCAATCAACATAGTAACGACAAGGGAAATCACGCTACTTTTGTCACCGGACATTTTAAGAAACGCCATCAGGATAATCAATAACAATACCGGAATAATAGCAAGGACTAGATTCATAACCATTGTATTTAAGTTAAAGAAACGCATTCATAAACTTTTAAATTAAGTCTATGGAATCCGACTTCTGCAAAATTCTTTTTTAGAATAACAAAAAAGAGTCTCATTTGGGTCAATATTCTATCCTTTTTTACTGCATAAAACAAAATAATGCCAGAAGCCTATACAATATGACCTTATATAAACCTCCGGCATATATTTCTTATTTTAATATTTTGATTTTATATTGTAGTAATAATCCTCATCCCCATAGTATATCTTTATTAAATTACAGCCAATGCCTGATCCAAATCGGCCAGCAAATCATCTATATGTTCCGTTCCTATTGATAAACGCACTGTCCCCGGATAAATGTCCTGTTCCGCCAACTCCTCCGCATTCAACTGAGAGTGAGTGGTACTGGCAGGATGGATGACCAATGACTTTACATCGGCGACATTGGCCAGCAGGGAAAAAATTTCCAGCCTGTCAATAAAACGATGTGCTTCTTCCTGACCGCCTTTCACTTCGATTGTGAAGATGGAACCAGCTCCATTTGGGAAATAACGCTGATACAGAGCATGATCAGGATGTTCCGGCAAGGAAGGGTGATTCACTTTCTTGATCTTCGGGTGATTTTTCAAATGCTCCACCACTTTCAAGGCATTCTCTACATGACGCTCCACACGCAATGAAAGTGTCTCCAATCCCTGCAATAGAATAAAGGAATTAAACGGACTGATGGTCGCACCGGTATCACGCAGCAAAATAGCACGAATACGGACTGCATAAGCGGCCGGCCCCGCAGCCTCAACAAAACGCACTCCATGATAGCAAGGATCCGGCTCTGTCAGTTGAGGGAATTTACCCGAAGCCACCCAGTCAAATTTACCCGAATCAACAATCACACCGCCCAGTGAAGTTCCATGACCACCAATAAATTTTGTAGCAGAATGTACCACAATATCTGCTCCATGCTCGATGGGACGAATCAGATAAGGAGTACCAAAAGTGTTATCAATAATCAAAGGTATGTGATGGCGATGTGCTATTTCCGCCACAGCATCTATATCTATAAGATTCGAATTAGGATTCCCCAAAGTCTCGATAAACACCGCCTTTGTATTCTCCTGAATCGCTTTCTCAAAATTAGAAAGATCACCAGGGTCCACAAATGTAGCAGTCACACCATAAGTCGGCAACGTATGCGCCAGCAGGTTATAAGTACCTCCATAAATAGTTTTTGCAGCTACAACATGATCACCTGCACGAGTAATGTTCTGAAACGCATAAGTAATGGCAGCAGCCCCGGAAGCTACGGCAAGTCCTGCCACTCCCCCTTCCAATGCAGCCACACGCTGTTCAAAAACGCCTTGAGTGGAATTAGTCAGACGCCCATATATATTACCCGGATCTTGTAAACCAAAACGTGCGGCTGCATGTGCCGAGTTATGAAATACATAAGATGCCGTCTGATAAATAGGAACTGCACGGGCATCTGTTGCCGGATCTGGCCGTTCCTGCCCTATGTGAAGTTGTAATGTCTCGAAATGTAATTTTCTTGTAGCCATAATCTTTGTCTTTTTAGAGTTATACGTTTTTGATTTTATCTGTTGCAAAGGTACAGGAGTTAGTCATATCAAACAAGATATACCAAAAACAAAGAAAATAAAACTATAATTTTACACATTTACAGAATGAACAATCTATTTACAAACGATTTATTACCTCCCGAAAGAAAATTATTCTTCTGCAACATCCAACAAAAAATGAAATGGTGCCGGCCGATGCATGATAATCCTCATAGTGATTGCAAATATAAAAAATGCACCGGAAGAGATTAAATCATTCTGTCCTCTATCCTTGCACTCTCTGGCAAAAAAGAATCTAATCCCATTACATTTCCCGAAGAACCCTCCGGAATCTGAAAAAATGCAGTATATTTGTGCTGTCAGATATAAGCCAAACGATTAATAACATCCACCTTTTGAAAGAATATTATTCTATGAATACTTTAGAGAAACTAGACAAAGTAGATTTGCAGATACTACGTACCTTGCAAGAAAATGCCCGACTGACCACCAAAGAACTGGCCGCACGCGTAAGCCTTTCCTCCACTCCGGTATTCGAACGCCTCAAACGATTAGAGAATGGAGGATATATAAAAAAATACATCGCCGTATTGGACGCCGAGAAACTGAACCAAGGCTTCGTGGTATTTTGCAGTGTCAAGCTAAGAAGATTGAACCGGGACATTGCTGCAGAATTTACACGAATCATTCAAGATATCCCTGAAGTAACGGAATGTTACAATATATCAGGCAGTTATGACTATTTGCTTAAAATACATTCCCCTAACATGAAGTATTATCAGGAATTCATCCTCAACGTGTTGGGCACGATTGACAGTTTGGGCTCACTGGAAAGCACCTTTGTGATGAATGAAGTAAAACATGAATATGGGATTCACATTTAAGTAAATCCCATCATCTTCTTTCATCAATACCATCTTTTACGCTTAAAATAGAAGTAAATGACTGCCACCAGTATCAACATCAATGTCCATGCAAATACATAACCATACCGCCATCCCAGTTCAGGCATCCATTGGAAGTTCATCCCCCAGATTCCTGCCAGAAAAGTTAGTGGAATAAATATCGTAGAGACAACCGTCAGTTGTTTCATGATGTTATTCATCCGCCGGTCGTTATTGGAAAGATAAATATCTACCAAGGCCGAAATCATATCACGGCAACCGTCTAAAGTTTGCAATACAAATTGCAAATGATCATTGACATCACTAAAGAAAGGGTGGCTGGCTTTGTGCAGCAAATCATTATCGGTAGTATGCAATAACTTACTGATTTCCTCCTTTAATGGTAAAATACATTTCTTTATTATACGGAAATTACGACGATATTGCTGTATATTTTCAATACCGGGTATATCGGTCTGTTCCGGTAAGAGCAACCGCTCTTCCAAATCCTCCAATCCGTCCTCCAATTCCGAAATGATGGAGATAAAACTGGCCATCACACTGTTTAGAATAACACTGAGCAGGAAGTCAGACTGCCGGTTTCGTATTTTCAACACATTCTTTTCCAATGCCGTATTTATATCATTCAGAAAGTCTGTTTCCTTTTCCATAAAGGTCAGCAGATAATTACCACCTTGCACAATGGCTATTTGCTGTGGCACATAGCCATCCTCATTGGGAAAAAGCAACTTTAAAATCACTACATTATATGTATCATGCTGTTCTATCTTGGTCTGATGGTTGGAATTCAAGATATCTTGTATCGTCAAAAAGTCGACATTAAAATTCTGACAAACACGCTGTATGACCTCCGTATTCTGAAAACCATGAATTTGTATCCAGTTTATAGCATTCTTATTCAAGTAAGGAATCAAACTATCTATATCTTTCCCATCCTGCATACAAATACTTTCAGCATTATAACTACACAAATGCAAATGCGTAGGAGTACGACTGACGCCAATATAAGCAAGTTGCTCGCTTAATAAATTATTCTTCGCCATAGTTTCGGTAATGAGTAGTACAAATATAACTCTTTTTTAAAAGCCCAACCGTACTCCCAACGAAAAAGAATAGATATCCCATCTTTGAGAACAATCAGTCAAACTTTGTTTTATTACAATGCGATAAAGATAAAGCTTTTCCAATAGATGCAACAAGAATTTTTCAATAAAAACGAAAGCAGACCATGAACAACCTATATTTGGAAACTTCAAAAACTAGACCACAACAACTCTTTATTCGAAAAACTTTCCCCAGACGACTTCTATATCATCAAGCAATGAAATATAAATAATGAATGAATTGTCACAAGCTTCAACTGATAGTATTATTAAAAATACAACATTTCCATATCCAGTTTGCAACGTCTCTATTGTGCGGGCTGTACGTTAGCAACGTATATGATCGTATATTAGTTTTCATTTTCACAGACTCAACCTCATATTTACTCCAATGTAAAATAGACAGGGATTTAGATCGGCTGAAAAAAATCATCTACAAAATGGATACCAAATGCGCAAACTATACAGTCAACGAAATTATAGAAAAATTCCATCAGACAAACTCGGATTACACTATTACTGATTTTAAATGTCAAATTATTGAGGCCCACTATATATTAAACAGCTTACACAAGCCTTCTGTAGTCTTTATGGTATCAGGGGCATTATGCTCCTATACATACAGAAACAAGTACCTTCACGAAGGTTCGGAGCGATGATAGTCGAGGAGGAAAATTCATGTTTCCTACGTGAACCAAAGTAAGATATGTTCGTGGACCAAGTTAAGTATCTTATTCGGCCAAGTAAGATATATTACTTGCCCTACGAAGATATGTTCCTTTTTAGCAGAGCATTTTTATTGTCTTTTTCACTAAAGCTCTTATACCAAGAATATGAGGGAGAAGGTATGGCTATTCAATTCCACCAAGAGATGAAAGACAGAGATCATCCCACAAAGAAGCCGGTGAGAAATCCACAGCAAAGCAATGAACAAGCGAACCCAATGGGACAATCGGAAAAAGAGAATCCGTTTCCGGATCCTATAGGATTGACTCCGAGACAGCGATCCACCCTGCTGCGGCGCCACGCGCTTCATCAGTAGCAATGTCTTATGCCAGCATAAGACATTGCTTCCAACCCGCTTGGTATATGCAGCCCACACCATCAGAGTCATTATGCCCCGGTGTAAGCGAATCAAGTCACCAAGTCCAGTCAGTTACCTGACATCCACTCTCCACATCATCCTCTATATAATCGGGCAGATTGCAGAAAAAGTCGATTCCTGTTTGGCTTTCAAGCTCATCAATACTGACGGCCTTTGCTTTAGCATCCTCTCTTTTCAACTGATGGTCAAAAGTATAGCCATAATCATCACGGTGTTCCACCCAAAAGCCGATAGCCTGATAGGCCGACACTACATCAGCAGGCTGATTGGCCCGGTGAGCCAATACAGCGATGAAGTAATATTGAGGGACTGGCAATCCTTTCGAAGTGAACCCGTCCTTATCAGTAGCAGGCAGCACCCCATCTCCTCCCGGACTGGTGCCTTTGTAATTTACTAACAATTTGTCCAGTGTGCCGCCTTTTGCCACATAGATTTTATCGTACACACTTCCAAAGGCGTTATCCTTGCGTACCCACGAATTAACTAACTGCTCGAACGTAACCCAATAACCACCGTTGAACGAATTGAACTGCGGACTCAGGTTGCTGAAATAGAAAGTCTGCTTATTGGCTTCGGAGGAAAAGACACGGTCATCGGAAGCACAGAGGTGTCCTCTGTCGAATCCATCATTGGTATGCCAGCTATTGTCCACCTGCATTTCGACAGGAAGCAAGGGATCCACCGCCCAAGCATCATCGCTTCTGTTTACATTCTTCACTCCCGTAATGGCATCATAACTATAGGCCACCCAACGGGAATGATTCATTTTTCCGTTCCATTCTATAGCATAGTTCAGCACCTTTTTACCATCGGCCGAGACTACATGCTCCACATAGGTATTCCCCGTCGTCAGATGCGGCATTTCGTAGCCCGACACATAGACTTGTCCTTCGGCAGGTATATTGGCATTTTTATTTTCTATCTCAATACCCTGGGCTGCATTGTACTCCATTCCTACATTTATTCCATCTACGTAGGCGATGCGGAGTTTGAACAGGGCAACTTTTGAAGGAAGCTGGTAGCGTACCCAATAAGAAGTCTCCGCTTTTGCCACAGCCTTGTCACTCCACTGATTAACGGTGGAATGTCCTGGAAGCGCCGAGAGATCATTACATTCAAATCCTTCCGAGAAACTGAATCCGTCGCCAGAAATAATTTTATTGGCGGCAATACTGATTTGCGAGTGAATGGCTTCATCCAAAGTAAGGCCCTTGCCATTATCAATGGCATGAAGCACCTCACGCCTGGCCCCCTCTTCAGTGATCTGAATGTCATTAATAGTAAGATGTCCGTTCTTTCCCGAAGAATCATCATCGGAGCTGCATCCGGAAACCAATGGCAGCACCAGGAAAACTGCTAAAAGCAGATAGTAATACCTTTTAATCATAGCATCTGATTTTTTAAAAAGAAATCCGCAATGTCATCACATTCAATGTAAATGACATTGCGGACTTTACTTTATTATACAATGTCCTTATTCACTCACCTTAGAGATGAAAGCTCCCTTACCCACCTGGACGGCGCCATTGTAGCTGGCACGCGTACCGATGATGGTAATATTATCGCCTTCGGTGATATTCAGTGTTTCAAACTTTTTGCTTTCACCGTTCCATCCGGTCAGCAGGCCATAAACATATACCTTACCGGTGGCATCCTCAATGTCAAAGTTACCATAAAGCGTATTTTTGATATTGGCAACCTTACCGGTCAGCTGGTAATATTGCGAAGTGCTTTCCTCCGCTTCAAGGAATTCGGCCACAGTCACGATTTTCACGCTTTGCACTTCCTCTATAACCGCATTCGCCATCTGTGGAGTACCTTTATATTCTGCACGCTGGCCCACAAGAGTTACAATATCACCTTCCTTGAGGTCATAGTCGGCAAAGTTGTCGGTACCATAGATATAGACTTCTTCCGAGAAATCCTTAATATAAATGTTACCATATTTGGCATTGGCAATCTTGGTCACCACTCCACTCAAGCGATACTGTGTGGAACCGACTTCGGCAGCAATGAATTCCGCCACGGTAGCTTCTACAACAGCACCCTTCTGTGAGAGTTCAGTCTTGCTGGTGTATTCTTTCTTGCCATCGGTAGTACGGAATGTGATACTGGTAGAGCGATCGCCCCCCTCATTCTTGGCAGCACGGAACTTCACACAAACATTGGTGCCTTTCTGGTCGATAGAGGCAATAGACAACCATTCTTTGGCATCTTCCGGAATCTCTACAGAAACGCCGTCACCTTTGGTGATGAGGTATGCTTCAAAGATTCCCCCTTCAATAGGCAGTGTTTCATTGTAAACAGAGTCAACCTTAATGAGCGACTTGTTGATTTTAAGCACAGTAACGTCAACAAGCTCAACGGTACTTCCGTAGGTTGTTTTCGGACCTTGCACCGTCACTTCGTCCCCTTCTTCCAGACCCAGGCTGGCAAAGTTCTTCGTACCACCCTTGGCATCCAACGTACCATAGATATAAACCTTTCCGGTGGCGTCCACCAAGTCCCAGTTACCGTATGTGGTATTGGAGATGTTCGATACAACACCGGTCACTTTATAAGTCTTCTTGTCGGGACCGGCTATTACTTCGGCGCAAGTAGCTTCCGATACAATCGGCAAACCTTGCATGACAGTCAGATTCTGAGTCTCAGTAGCACAGATCAACTTAAGTTCCACAGAACGGCCATCAACCGCTTCATCGGCTGAGAATGTAATTTCACTTTCGCCTTGCGATCCTTGCGTAACAGAAATGGCAAGCCAGTCGGCCTTGTCGTTGCCAGTGATAACCCACTCGGCCTTCGATTCAATGGTAATGGAAGCGCTACCCCCTTCGACAGGCAATGCAATGTATGATTGTGAAACTTTCAAACCACCCAAGACTGCAGCATCATCATCTGAACAGCTGGTGAAAAGAGTCATCACAACAGCAAGCGCTATAAAGATATAATTTTTCATATTCTTCAATTGTTCTTAAATTGATAATCAGTTAAAGCAATACTTAATGCCGATAGAAGCATACCAGCACTGTCCGATAGAATGATTGGGAGTCCAAGTCTTAGTGTTGCCATTTATAGACCCCGGAGTTGAGAATGTAGCCACACCGTCAGCATCCACACCCTCGTACTTCAAGATGCGGGCATCGGAACCAATAGCAGGATTCAAGTACTTGCTGACTCCCCAGCTTGAATTGAAGAGATTGAGCACGTTCTTCATATCAAAGCTCAACTGCAATTTGTGCTTGGTACCAGCTACGTTCAGATTGAAATCGTGCTTGTAAGAGAAGTCTATGCGGTGTACCCAAGGAGAATAAAGGCTGTTAGGTTCTGCATATTTACCCTGATTAGCTTTCAGATAAGAGTTGCTATGTACATAATCCATAAAGCGTGTCTTGTCATCCTCGCTGACGAAACGGAAGGAACCGTCAGCCACTTGCTTGTCGGTAGGAATGTAAACGGCGTCGTAATTGTAACCGTCACCGTTCATATCGTTGGCCAGCATACAAGAGTAATTGTAGCCGCCACGCCATGTCTCGTAAATCAAGCTATAGTGGTTGCCGCTCTTGTCGTTGATTGTAGCATTGGCGATGAAACGGTCCGGAGTTACGTTAAGACCGTTGTGCAGACGGAAGTTGTTCACACCTTCGTAAGTAGAAAGGTAGTTGAGAACAGATGAAGCGTTAGAGCCCGGAAGTGAAGTCACCTCTTTGGATACGGTATGCGTATAGGCAGCCATCAATGTAATCCACTCGGCCGGTCTTGCGTTCACAGTCACGCTAGTAGACCATCCGTAGCCGCGGCTGGTGTTCTCGAGCATATAGGCGCTAGGCAAAGTCTTGCCGTTTTCGTCGGTATAAGTAGCGTCGGAAGGGAACATAGGGCGGTTGTCAGCACCGTTGAGACGGGCAAAACCGTTGATATCCTTCTGGCTCCAGTCTCTCAGCATAGCCGCATTGATCGTTTTGTTGAAGATACCTTCCACGGTCACACTCAACGGGAATGATACAGGTAATGTATAGTCTACCGCGATAGAAGACTTCCATACTTGCGGCATCTTGAAATCTGGGTCGATACCGCAGATAGAAGAAGGAACAGTTCCCTCCTCGGGGGTGATAGTCTGAGGATAGCCCAGGCTGATGATCTTATCTCTCAGAGCATCCGTAGAAAGAATGCCTCCCTTGAATTCGTCCATCGTGAACCCTTTTTTCGCTGCATTCGCCGCATTGATCTGTGCCTGATATTGCACCATACCGCCATTGGTAGGCATATTGGTAAAGAACACCAAAGGCAAACGTCCTGAGAACAGACCGCTACCGCCACGCAGTTTCAAGCTCTTGTCGCCCAACACATCCCAAGTGAAACCTACACGCGGGGATACTGTCAATGTGCTTCCCGGCCACTTGCCTGTGTCAATATGACGGCCGTTGTAGTCAAGTTCCAGAATAGCATTGTTGGTCATCAAGTCGCCATTGTCAAAGAAGAGTCCGTCGAAACGAAGTCCTGCCGTAACTTTGAAATCAGTACGTACGTTCCATTCGTCCTGCAAGTAGAAGCCTACCTTATTGAACTGGACACGTGACGCCGGTTCTCTCTCACCATTATATCCATAAGTCATACATACGATTTCCGGAGCGGCACCCGAGAGGAAGTCATCCATACTGGTATAGCGATAATATCCTGTACCGTTACGCAGATACTGGTTGTCGGCCATCTGATGCTCATAGTTCAAGCCTGCCATGATTTTATGATTACCCAGATAGTAGGTGATATCGTCCTTAATATTCCATACCGTGTTGTGAACGGCGTTGTTGTAGGTGAAAAGTTCTTCACCAAAAGAGATATAGTTCTGATTATCTTTCAGAATATCGACGAAAGGGAATATGCTGGAGTTGGTGCCGCGGGCATCGTCCAGCTTAGAGAATGTAGCCAGGAACTGGTTGGACAATCTGTCCGACAAACGGCTGTTGAGGTCGAAAGAGAAAGAATGCACCAGGTTATCCATAGAGTACATGGAGTTGGCATAGGACATGGCGTACTGTGAGGTACGATTGCCCGACATACGTGAACCGCCGTCCATAGAGCTTCCGTTAGGAGCAAACCAGTTCGTGTTCTTGGTATAGTTGTAACGCAAGGCCAGATGATGGTTGTTGGTGATGTTCCAATCCAGACGGGCCAGCAGCTTGGTGTTCTTCGTATCGGAAGGGAAGCTGGTGAACGAACCGGTGTCATAGCCATATTTCTCTTTTGCGAAATCGGATACTTTCTGCAGGTCGGCAACAGTGGCGCGTGACAGGTAAGCATCCGGATTGGCGACACCGTCTTCCGAAGCACGCCAACGGTTGGCGATGGTAGGCGTATTCTGCAACTCACCGTTCGCGAAGAAAAAGAGTTTGTTCTTTATGATAGGTCCTCCGATGGTGAAACCATACGTAGTAGACTGGTCTTTCTCGCGGGCGCCGGCAATGGCTTCACGGTCGATGGCATCACCACGCATATTTTCATTCCGATGGTAAATATAAGCAGAACCTTTATAGGTATTGGTACCTGATTTGGTAATGGCGTTTATACCACCACCGATAAAGTTGGTCTGGCGTACATCGAATGGAGAGATAACTACCTGAATCTCGTCAATCGCTTCGATAGAAACAGGATTGCCGCCACCAGGCAGGTTGGAACTCAAACCGAAGTTATTGTTGAAGTTGGCACCATCAATTGTGAAATTGGCAGTACGACCGTCAGATCCGGCAAACGACATTCCATTGCCACCATAAGCCGACAAACGGGAATAGTCTGTAATGCTACGGCTTACAGAAGGCATGTTCACAATCTGAGCGTTGGAGATATTGGTTGTCGCTCCGGTCTTCTCGGTAGAGAACTTCGTTTTCTGAGCTGTAACAACTACTTCTTGAAGAAGCTCGGCCGATTCACTCATCTTCGCATCCAGGTTATAGACTTCACCCAATTGAAGAGTTACGTCCTTAAACACATTGGTCTGATAACCAACATAGGATATACTTACTGTGTAAGGGCCTCCGGCACGCATACCTTGGATAGTATAGCGTCCATCCACATTGGTTATAGCCCCATACATAGTTCCCGAAGGTTCATGGACAGCCTGAACCGTGGCACCGATGATGGCTTCCTTGTCCTCGTCAGCCACCTTACCACTCAAAGAGGCGGTGGTAACCTGAGCGCTGACAGTAACAGCAATCATCATCATGACTGCCGATAAAAAAGATCTCATTCTTTTCACCATAATTGATTTAATTAATTAAACTAAAATTTATATTATTTTTAGCGGTACAAAAATAGTAAAATCTTCCCAAATACTAATTACAGAAACACTACATTTATTATATAAAGATGTTTTTTCTGCCATATTCACCAATAACACGCAGGCTCGGAATGATAATTATGTTAAGAAAGCAAAAAGTCAGCCCTACAGGATATACTTATGCTGCTTCATCCCCTCCTCCAGTTCAGCTTTTCCAGTTTTCCGCAATGGGACACCCAAATCAGATTTGAGTGATATTGTAAGTCAGAAAGTACATTTTTTCACGTACGCCCGCATGGAGCTACACATACGTATGTGTAGCTCCATGCGGGCGTACGTATAAGCTTACACGTATATACGTGTTTTATTTCACTTCCAATACCACGATAGACTTGGCGGGAAGAGTCACTTTCAAGCTTCCTTTATTGACCTTTGCCCCGCTAAATTCTTTAGGAGCAACCACATCCGGTTTCTCGAAACTATTGTAATCACCTATATTATCAGCGGTTAAAATACGGCCGGTAACACTCTTGGCTTTCACCTCACCCAAGTTCAGCTCTATATCCTGCGATTCCTGCAAGTCCACATTAGACAAAGAAATATGAATCAAACCGTTCGCATCCCGTGAAGCGGTAGCACTTACCATCGGAACAATGCGATCGTCACGTACAATCTTGCGTTCACAGTTCAGTTCCAAAGGAAGATAAGTAGCATCCTGATGTACTTTATACATTTCGAAGACATGATAAGTCGGTGTCAGCACCATCTTGTCATCCTTGGTCAGAATCATGGATTGAAGCACATTGGCTATCTGGGCAATGTTTGTCATCTTAATGCGGTCCGTATATTTATGGAAAACATCCAAAGTTAAAGAAGCCACGAAAGCATCGCGCAACGTATTCTGCTGATACAAATGTCCACGGATAGTTCCCGGCTCTTCATCCCACCAGGTTCCCCACTCGTCTACCATCAAACCGATTTGCTTCTTCGGATCATATTTATCCATAATTGCCATATGCTTCTTCAACACCTGTTCTATTTCCAGACATTTGCCCATAGTCCAATAATAATCATCATCAGTGAACTGTGTAGCCGATCCTTTGCTTCCGCTCCATCCCATCACTGTATAATAATGTAAGGAGATACCAGCCATGCGATGGCCTACATTCTTCATCAGGATTTCAGTCCAGTCATAATCATAATCACTGGCGCCACTGGCTATTTTAAACAAATGATTGCCATCATAATTACGACAATAAGTAGAATAACGGCGGTACAAGTCTGCATAATATTCAGGACGCATACTGCCTCCGCATCCCCAACTTTCATTACCTACCCCAAAGAATTTCACTTTCCATGGTTTCTCACGACCGTTCTCCTTACGCAGTTTCGCCATCGGGCTACCTTGTTCGGAAGTCATGTATTCCACCCATTTTGCCATTTCTTCCACACTTCCGCTTCCTACATTACCGCTGATATAAGGCTCACAACCTATCAGCTCACACAAGTTCAGAAATTCATGTGTACCGAAGCTATTATCTTCCACTGTACCTCCCCAGTTGTTATTGACCATCCGTGGACGATTCTCTTTCGGGCCGATACCATCCATCCAATGATATTCATCGGCAAAACATCCGCCCGGCCAACGAAGCACCGGTACTTTCAAGTCCTTCAATGCCTGAAGCACATCATTACGATAGCCTTGGGTATTGGGAATTTTAGAATCCTCGCCTACCCATAAGCCTCCATAGATACAGGTTCCCAGATGCTCTGCAAATTGCCCGTAAATATGTTTGCTAATGATTTCTCTCCCTTGTCCGGGATGTACATTGATAGTCGCTTTCTGTTGGGCAAATACCGGCATTGCAGCGAACAAAGCCAAACCCATAAGTGCATTTTTCATGATTAAAAATAAATAATTAATATACTATTTTGCGTTCTCGTTTTTTGCTTGGTCAAATTTACATATTTTACATCAACCGTATAGTGGACAAAATTGTATTTTTAGGGGTACAAAATCGTCAAAAGTAGAAAAAAACAAGATATTTGCCTATATTTGCATCCGAAAAAGCCGTTGGACTAAAATGAATAGAAAGAAACGTACTATTATATGGATTGTGATCCTTATAATTATCCTAGTGGGGACTGGTGGTGCAGGAAGTATATATTACTACTTCTTTGCCAAACAATTCCAACTTACAAAGACTACCTATATTTATATAGACAGAGATGATAACCTGGATTCTGTATATCAGAAAATAATCCGGAACGGACATCCTAAAAGCATGTTTGGTTTTCAATATCTGGCAGAAAAAAAGAAGTATGGAGACAATATACTGACAGGACGTTATGTTCTCAATCCGTCGGACAATATGCGCTACTTCTTCCGGCGTCTTTCCATGGGATACCAGACTCCCATTAATCTGACTGTACCCAGTGTACGTACCGTGGACAGATTAGTGCGGGCCGTTTCACGCCAGCTCATGATTGATTCGCTGGATATTGCCAATTTAATTTCCGACAGTGCTTACTGCGCACAAATGGGGTATACCCAAGAGACCCTCCCCTCTCTTTTTATTCCCAACACGTACGAAGTTTATTGGAATATGAGTGCGGACGCTTTTATAAAACGGATGCAAAAAGAACATGCCGTCTTTTGGAATAATGAAAGGTTGAAAAAGGCTCAACGTATCGGACTTACTCCAGAAGAAGTGTCCACCTTGGCCTCTATCGTAGAAGAAGAAACGGCTAATGGCTCTGAAAAGCCTATGGTTGCAGGACTTTATATCAACAGATTGAATAAAGGAATGTTATTGCAAGCAGACCCAACGGTAAAATTTGGTTTGCAGGAATTCGGACTGAAACGCATTCTTTTCAAGCATCTGGAAGTGGACTCTCCTTATAATACCTACAAGCATGCAGGCTTACCTCCGGGACCTATCCGGATCCCATCCATCCAAGGACTGGAAAGTGTGCTGAATTATACACAGCATAATTATATTTACATGTGTGCAAAAGAAGATTTTTCAGGCACCCATAATTTCGCTGTCACAGCAGCCCAGCATCAAGCGAATGCAAGACGTTATCAACAAGCGTTAAACCGACGGAAGATAAAATAAAAGAGGAGGTCATAATACCCAAACAGAAAGTTTCACCCCTGCGACAAATAGCTGTAGCAGGAGTGATTTCTTCAAAGAGGGAGTTTTGAGACACCCTCCCCAAAATGAATAATTTAATACCTATTAATAGAATCTTCTTCTTTAGAATATAAAGTCCATGCTGATTATTTTTTAATATCAATTTCCTCACACCTATAAATCTTTCAACAACCTTCCTTTGTATTGTCCTTTCTTCCCGGTCATCTTTCCATATTCCACTGCATGTACCGGGCAAGCATGGTAACAGGCCAGACATTGAGTGCAGTTATTTCCCCAGACGGGACGATCCGTCACTGTTATATTATTCACAGGACAAGCCTTCTCACATTTCTTACAACCAATACAGGCTTCCGTTGCATGAAAAGGCTTGGGAGACATCAGAAAAGCATTGAAAAGAGGACGCAGCAAATAGGATTTGGTCAATGGAAGCGCACCTTCATGACAATTATATTGTTTCATTTGAACCCTTGATGTAATCTCTTCATTAATAAAGCGCACACGGGCAACAGCATTCTGTACTTTCTGAATTTCTATATCTTCATCATCTACATCAAAACCGGGCAAAGAAACATACGTATTCGGCATAGTAACCGAATAGCCGGCAACACATCGCCAACCTTTCTGAGTAACAGCAGAGGAAAAAATTTGCGCAGTCCTTCCTGTATCATCTCCACAAGTACAAACAAAAAAGAGATATCCCGGCTTATCCAACTTTAGTTGATGAATAAAACGAAGTACCATTTCCGGAGGTCCCCATGCATATACAGGGAAGACAAAACCTACTTTTTCCCCTTCTTTCAATTTATACTCTTTGCCCTTGTCTATTTCCATAACTATGGACAACAATTCCTCATTCTGCCCTTCCGCCAGCCGCCTTGCCACCCAAGCCGAATTGCCTGTACCCGAAAAATAAAATATCATATCCGTACTATTTTTATAAAAAAGAAGCGATGCTAATCTATTGAATTAGCATCGCCCTATAATGAAGCCGCACCAGTGATGCGATGAAACTCCGAATGACAGGTTTTGAGTGCTCTCCTCCTTTGTAATCCACCGGCATAAATGCTACCCGAAGGCGTGGCCCGCCATTGGAAGATGAAGCTATGTCTCGGTTTTCAGATTAGTTTGATGAGTTTCCCAATCCAACTAATGCGGCTCGCTTTTCATCTCTTTCCGTATGACAAATATACGTCCTTTTTATGATATAAACAAGAGTATAGCAGAATTTGTTTGTTAAAAATAATAAGCAAGAAAATAACTCTCTGTTATTCTGCTTATTGTTGTTTTCCATTTCTTGAGGGAACATCAGAAAGCATCTGCAATAAAAAAAGAGCAACCTCATAGAGATTGCTCTTTTAGTAAATCTTTATATTACCGTTTACAGAAAAATTTAAGCTGCTTTTGCTTTAGCAACAACTGCTTTAAATGCTTCCGGATGGTTCATAGCTAAATCAGCTAACACCTTACGGTTGATTTCGATACCTGCTTTATGCAATGCACCCATCAATTTAGAATAAGACATTCCTTCCAGACGAGCGGCAGCATTGATACGCTGAATCCACAAAGCGCGGAAATTACGTTTCTTGTTCTTACGGTCACGGTATGCGTAGGTCAAACCCTTTTCCCAAGTGTTTTTTGCTACTGTCCATACATTCTTTCTTGCACCAAAGTAACCTCTGGTAAGACCTAAAATTTTCTTTCTTCTTGCTCTAGAAGCAACATGATTTACTGATCTTGGCATAGTTTTAATTCTTTTTGAATGTTAGCGCCACTGTTTCACACGGTGAACTTAAAGCTAAAGACATTCGGTTAATACTTTAAATAATACGTTTACGCTTTTGTTGTTTTTAGATTACTTCATGCAAAGAAGTTCCTTAACCTGATCCAAGTTAGCATTAGCTACTAAGCCTGAATGTACAAGGTTTCTTTTCTGCTTTTTAGTTTTCTTAGTCAAAATATGACTGTGAAAAGCGTGCTTTCTTTTGATTTTACCTGTTCCGGTAAGAGCGAATCTTTTTTTAGAACCGGAGTTAGTCTTGATCTTTGGCATCTTGTTTTTAATTTTAAATTATTATTCAAATGGTGGTAACGCACTATACCGGCGCGTCACGCACTCTTCTTTATCCTTTTGTTTCTACTGCCTTTTTCGGAGCTTCCTTTTTAGCAGTATCCGTTTCCGCCTTCTTCGGTGCGCCCGCTTTCTTTGGCGCCAAAGAAATTGTCATTCTCTTACCTTCCAACAAAGGCATCTGCTCTACTTTTGCATATTCTTCCAAGTCATTCGCAAAACGAAGCAACAACACTTCACCTTGTTCTTTGAAAAGGATGGAACGTCCTTTAAAGAATACGTACGCTTTCACCTTGTCTCCGTCCTGCAAGAATCCGATGGCATGTTTCAACTTGAAGTTGTAGTCATGATCATCTGTTTGAGGCCCAAAACGGATTTCTTTTACGTTTACCTTTACCTGTTTAGCCTTTTGTTCCTTTTGACGTTTCTTTAATTGATAAAGAAATTTAGAATAATCAATAATTCTACAAACTGGAGGAACAGCATTGGGTGAAATTTCAACTAGGTCAGCCTCATGATCTTCAGCCATTTTTAAAGCCTGAGCTATCGGATAAACTGCCGGTTCTACATCGTCGCCCACTATGCGGACTTCTTTGGCACGAATCTGTTCATTGATTCTGTGTTGCCCTTTTAAACTGTCATTCTTCATTAAAAAACTTTTAGTTCCTGTTTGTTTCTTCTTATTTTAATTAGTATTTCTTTATCTAAACGCAAAAGAATACATAAAGGTTTAACAATATGCTCTTTTGCAAACGGCTGCAAAGTTACCATTTATTTATCATATTAGAAACTTCTTCGGCAAGATTTTTTCCGAATTCTTCTATTTTTATGGTTCCTTTGTCTCCTTCGCCCTGCTTGCGGACTGCAACTTCACCGTTTTCAGCTTCTTTCTCACCTACAATCAGCATGTAAGGAATACGTTTCATTTCATTGTCACGAATCTTACGGCCAATTTTCTCATTACGATCATCCACAATAGCACGGACATCGAATTTTCTCAGTTCCGCTTTCACTTTTTCCGCATACTCATTGAATTTCTCAGAAATAGGCAGAATAGCTACCTGGTCGGGAGTCAGCCACAACGGGAATTTACCGGCAGTATGCTCAATCAATACAGCAACAAAACGTTCCATCGATCCGAAAGGCGCACGGTGAATCATTACCGGACGATGTTTCTGGTTATCAGAACCCATATATTCCAACTGGAATCGTTCGGGCAAGTTGTAGTCCACCTGAATTGTTCCTAACTGCCAACGACGACCAATAGCGTCTTTCACCATAAAGTCTAATTTAGGGCCATAGAATGCTGCTTCACCATATTCAACTTTCGCAGTCAGACCTTTTTCTTCGCAAGCTTCAATAATGGCCTGTTCAGCTTTTTCCCAGTTCTCATCGCTACCAATGTACTTTTCGCGGTTCACCTTGTCACGAAGAGAAATCTGAGCTTCCACATTCTCAAAGTTCATAGACTTGAACACAATGTTGATGATATCCATCACGCGAAGGAATTCTTCCTTCACTTGGTCGGGACGACAGAACAAGTGAGCATCATCTTGTGTAAAACTGCGCACACGGGTCAGTCCGTGTAATTCCCCACTCTGTTCGTAGCGGCATACGGTTCCGAATTCCGCAATACGCAACGGCAGGTCTTTATAAGAACGTGGAGAATTCTTATAAATCATACAGTGATGAGGACAGTTCATCGGTTTCAGGAAATACTCTTCCCCTTCTTCGGGGGTATGAATAGGCTGGAACGAGTCTTTACCGTACTTGGCGTAGTGTCCCGAAGTGATATACAGGTTCTTGTTGCCAATAGGCGGGCACATTACTTCCTGATAGTCATAACGGGCCTGGATACGGCGCAAGAAATCTTGTAAACGGATACGCAAGGCAGTACCTTTCGGCAGCCACATGGGAAGTCCCTTGCCCACCATATCGGTAAACATGAACAAATCCATTTCCTTACCTATCTTACGATGGTCGCGTTTCTTAGCTTCTTCCAGCATGACCAGATATTCGTCCAGCATTTTCTTCTTCGGGAAAGTTATGCCATAAATACGTGTCATCTGTTTGCGGTCTTCCTGCCCTCTCCAATAAGCACCGGCCACAGAAAGCAGCTTGATAGCTTTGATAGGAGCAGTAGAGGTCAAATGAGGACCACGGCAAAGATCAGTAAACGCACCTTGTGTATAAGTGGTGATGTGCCCATCCTCCAGTTCGGAGATCAATTCACATTTATAAGTCTCACCTCTTTCACCGAATTTTTTCAATGCATCCTCTTTAGCGATGCTCTGACGCACCAATGCCTCTTTCTTTGCAGCCAGCTCAGCCATCTTGGCCTCGATTGCAGGTAGATCTGCTTCCTTAATGATTGCTTCACCCGGATCTACATCATAGTAAAAACCGTTTTCAATGGCCGGACCAATACCAAACTGAATGCCTGGATAAAGTTCTTGCAATGCTTCGGCCAGCAAGTGGGCACTCGTGTGCCAGAAAGCATGTTTGCCCTGTTCGTCTTCCCATTTATAAAGAACGAAATTTGCATCTTCATTGATCGGGCGAGATAAATCAATCGTTTCACCGTTCACGCCACAAGCCAATACATCTTGTGCCAGCCGTGAACTGATACTTTCTGCAATCTGCAGACCAGTAACTCCTTCGTTATATTCGCGAACGGAGCCGTCGGGGAATGTTATCTTTATCATAATATTCTATTTGTTTTCTTTCTTGAGGATGCAAAAATAACGAAATCTTTTTGACTTACCCTCTTTTTAGCAAAAAAATGTTATTCTTTTCGTTCTGTAAAGCGTTTAATAATATTGTAAGCCGAGAAAAGCCCCAACTCACCCGCTTTACTTAAGTCCTGTATTCCTTGCCTGTTGTTACCCAGGAAAATATGAGTCAAGCCACGATTGAAATAAGCATCCGCAAATTTGGGGTCCAACTGGATGGCTCTGTCATAATCAACAATTGCCGCACGATAGTCTTTCAAGATAGAGAGCACGTTACCTCTATTATAATATGCATAAACAAAATCCGGAGCCAGCTCAATCACCTTGTCCAAATCGCGCTTTACCATTTCATAGTCCGCAGCTTTCACAGTGCCCTTCTCTCCCGGACCGACTTTCAAATCATACTCTTTTTCCATTTTCTGATATTCCAGTTGCTTATAACGGATCAGAGCACGATTGAAATAAACCGGGAAGAAATTTCCCTCGACAATAATAGCCTGATTCAAATCTTCAATGGCACTTGCAAAATCCTGCACCAGATAAAAGTCCAATGAACGAGCAAAACGTTTGTTCACATCATTCGGATCAGCCACAATGGCAGCAGTCTGTTCATCAATGGATGCGAAATGCTTTGTAGCTTGTTCTTCCGTCAAGGGAGCCTCCTCATTAGTTATAATCAGACGACCGGGAAGTACTTTCTGATCATTCAGTGTTTCAATGAACTTATAATAGTTGACCTGTCGTTTCACATCATCGCGCTTTTCATAATAGGTAAGCACGAACATGGGCTGGGGAACGATATTCACATTCTTATCCTGCACACGCCCGCGATAGTCACTCTTATATTTTTCTTCTCCTTCTTCATTGTCGGCAACCACAATCTTACGATAGTTATTCATGTTTTTGTCGGACTTCTTACGGGTTTTATCATTCTCCGTATTATCGGCAGTCTGCTTGCCAGGATCCACCCCGTTCTGTTTATCCAATTGTGCTTTCAACACTTTAAACTCATCAGCATCCGCACCTTTCAAATCTCCAATTTTCTTACGCGCCTGCGCTCTATACTGATATCCCAGCAAGAAATTGGGATATTCATTTATCACCGTAGAATAATCTTTAATCGCCCCTTTGTAATCCCCTGTCTGATCCAATAACAGACCACGGTTGAAAATAGCCATCATATTGTCGGGCTCCATTTCGATAACAAAATTAAAATCCTGAATGGCCCGGTTGTCATCCCCCACTTGTGCACGCAACAAGCCCCGGTTATAATGACCGATGAAATTATTGGGATCAATATCCAATGCAATATCATAGTCACTCATCGCTCCCCTCAGGTTATTCTGATGGTAACGGGCTAAAGCGCGGTTGATATAAACGCCTGAGTTCCGGGTGGACAGATGGATGGCATGGTCAAAATCAGCCTCCGCGTCTTTATATCTCTGTTGCTGCAAACGAAGGATAGCACGGCTGGCCCATGTATCCGCATCATAACGGTCTATTTCAATCGCCTTGCCAAAATCTTTTTCGGCAGCCAAAGTATCCTTCTGCTTCAAATCCACCTCGCCACGCATCAAATAAGCTTTGGTATATCGGGGAGAAATAGCGATCAGCTTATCCAGATCATTCTTCGCACCTTTATAATCCTCCTGCCTGATACGACAAAGAGCCATGTTATGCCATATTCCTATGTTCTCAGGATCAAACTCCAATGCCTTAATATAATCTTCTATAGCTCCCGCAAAATTATCCTGCTGGATCCGTGCCAGCCCACGTACCTGATAAGCGCTTACCACAAACGGATTACGCTCGATAGCCTCCGAACAGTCACTCTCCGCTCCCTGGAAATCATCCAAATTTATCTTCGCCAACCCTCTATAAAAATAAGGATCAGACAAATAAGGTTTTGCATTAATCACCTGATTAAAGTATTGAATCGAAAGGACATAATCCTCAAAATAAAGCGCATTACGCCCTATCGCCATCACCCTGTCCGTATTAATCTGCGCCGAAGCCAGTACAGGGAACATTATCAATAATGTATAGAGTATCCGTTTTATCATTTTGTATTTATAAAAATACGGTTTCCACCACAGATGTATTACCTGTGGTGCATAGATCAAAATCTCAAAGTTATCATTTTACAGTCTTGACCTTATAGGAACAACGAGCCTTACCTTTCAGCATGGCACCCAGTTTTCCTTTAATCATCTGTTTGCGCAATGCAGACAAATGATCGATGAACATCTTTCCATCCAAGTGATCGAACTCGTGCTGCATCACTCTTGCCAAATAGCCTTCCACCCACTCATCATGCTCTTTCAGTTCTTCATCCAGATAAGTCACATGAATACGGTCCGGACGTTTCACCGCCTCATGGATACCGGGCAGACTCAAGCAACCTTCTTCCATGCTGACCTCTTCTCCACCGACCTCTAAAATATGAGGATTTATATAGGCCCGACGAAAATCCTTAAACTCAGGCAATTCATCAGACATCACATCCAAATCAATAGCAACAACACGAATGGGCAAACCAATTTGCGGAGCAGCCAAGCCTACCCCATCTGCACGATTCATGGTTTCAAACATATTTGCAATCAACTCTTTCAAATTAGGATAATCCGGGGTAATATCTTCCGCTTCTTTGCGCAACACCGGTTGTCCATACACATAAATAGGTAATATCATTTTTCTTAATCTGTTTTATTTATTAAATAAATTTCTTCGACTCCAAATAAGACTGTAAGATTATCGTGGCACTGATTTCATCAACTAAAGCTTTATTCTGCCTGTCTTTCTTCTTCAAGCCCCCATCCAACATGGCCTGATGAGCCAATACAGACGTAAATCGCTCGTCAACAAACTCGACCGGCATACCCGGCAACCTTTTCTTCAGCTGATTGACAAATGGAACAATATTACGCATATTGTCCGATTC
Organism: Phocaeicola sartorii JCM 17136 = DSM 21941; assembly: GCF_054653615.1. Classification (NCBI taxonomy): domain Bacteria; kingdom Pseudomonadati; phylum Bacteroidota; class Bacteroidia; order Bacteroidales; family Bacteroidaceae; genus Phocaeicola; species Phocaeicola sartorii. The sequence continues at coordinate 1,916,396 of NZ_BAAIFW010000005.1, read as the reverse complement.
CTGATTATTCATTTGTTTGGGATGCCCTACAACAATGCGTTCTACAGGCTCTTTTTCCACATATTTCAGAATAAAGTCCAGCAGTTGGTGCGTAGGAACAGTCGTTAACCCGTTTGCAATAATCTGCAAAACATCTGTCACAGCCACACCTGTGCGCTTTTTACCGTAATCTATAGCTAATATTCTACTCATATAGTTTGCAAAAATACAAATTTATTCCATACCTATTTTACATATAAAGATTAAAATATGCTTTTTCAACTGTTTTTTCAAAAGAAACGACTCATTTCGTTTAATTTTATTTGCTATTTAAAAAATAGTACTTATTTTTGCACCGAATATGTGGCTTAACGTAAGGGTCGCATAATGTTAAATTGAAACAAGTATTTGTTATAAAATGAAAAATAAGAGCTCTTCAAAAGGAGTTTTATATAGATGTTTGTTGTATTGTATAGCCATACTGTTGCTTGTTATGATTCCTTTAAGAAGTTTCAGTCAATCAACAGGAGAACTAACGACAGACAGTCTTGTAAAAATGGGATTTGAAAATGTAAGATGGACAGATACTCCTGAAGAAAGAGTTTATGTGGTTGAGAACAGTGCTTACAAGATTCAAGCATTAGGTATCAAAAAAGCTGTAGACATCATACAGTCCATAGGATTACCTGAAGGCAGACCTTGCAAGCTGATTGTTACCAATTACAATGTACCTCAGGTTTCACTAACCTATCAGCCTCTTACCGGTGACACCACCGTAGTAAGTGGTGAAGACTGGAAAGTCAGTTATAATATAGGTGACAGTTGGGACAAGGTGAAAAAAGAAAAGAAAAAAAACAGTTCGCTGTTTAAAGTAGATATATTGGTATATCCGCAGCTATCTTATAAGAATTTGGTTATTACACAAATATATCAAGTTTTATTTGACTTAAGTCCAGCTGTAGAGGTTTCTTTATGGCCTGGAAGTAAGTTTACGGGACAGATAAAAATACCTATATATAATGACGGATATGGAAGTTTAGAAGATAAGATTCACCCTGGGCATTTAACCCTATCTCAGCGATTTCGTTTGCCTTACAATATTTATGGCAAAGTGGCAGTGGGATATTTTAATGCTGACAGATGGGGGGCAGATTTATCTTTTTTTCACCCGTTTAAAGATGAACGTTTCTCTATGGATGTTAGAATTGGATATGTAGGAGTAGGCTATTGGAATGGTTTTCATTTACATTATGATGACAAGATGAAAATAACATGGTCTGTAGGAGGTAATTTCTATTGGTCGAAATACAATACACAATTTAGTGTAAAAGGAGAAAAATATTTATTAGGAGAGAAAGGTATTAAATTTGAAATGATACGCCATTTCCGATATGCTTCCATCGGTTTCTACGCAATGAAAGCAGAGCATGCCAATTCAAACGGTGGCTTCAGATTTCAAATAGCGTTACCTTTCTATAAAATGAAGAGGAAAGGCTATTGGCCGCGTATAAATTTCTCCCGAAACATGGGAACAATTTACAATGCAGGCAATGAGCAAAGATATTATAAAGAATTTAAAGCAGAAGCTAGCGATAACATAATGGAAAAAAATAGTTTTAATCCATATTTTATTAAATCAGAATTATTAAATTTTTAATTGTATTAAGATGAAAAAAAACAATTTTTTAAACGGCTTAACCGCAAAGATTGCACTAGCCGTTGTAGCTCTGACTACAACAATGTTTACTTCATGTTCCAATGAAGACATTGAGATTGACGTAACACCTGTTAATGCTAAAGCTATTATTACACCTGTTGTTTTTGCAAACGGACAAGATGTTACTACAAGTGCAAACATTACTTACAGTACAGGTAATGGAACTTATGAAGGAACAACAATTGCTGCACAAACTGTCACAGTTACCGCAACCTACAACAACCTGACAGGTTCTACAACTGTTGATATTCCTACATTGACAGCAGCGCAAGTTTGGACAAAAACCGCTATCATTATTCTAAGCTATAGCAGTGAAGACTTAGAAGCCACAGAAGGAGAGTCAACAACTAAAACTGAAACTATCTCTAAAGAGTATACCTATGACAACCCAAGCGATTATTGGTACGAAGTACCTGTCACCTACACTCAAAAAAATGGTTCTAAAGTTGTTTCATCTACTATAAACACAACTGATAAAGCAGTTAAAGAATTGATAGACAGTTACAACATTCCTATCAAAGAAGAAAAAATCACAAAGGAATATCCTGTTTATGCTCATTCTAGACTAGCTGTTAAGGTTGAGAGTGTTATCAAAACAACAACATATACCATTACTCAAAAAACTAGAGCAAATGAAACTGTTTTAGCTACATTTATTGTAGAAGAAACAACTACTGCTGTTAAAGCTGATGGAAACAAAGAAATCCCCGGACATGGTCATGCACCTGCTGGACATGGACACGGACATGCACACGGCGGTAGTGACAATGCTGGTGGTGGTATCATCATTGCAGACTAATACTGTTTAAAAGAATAGGTTTAATTATCAGTAAACAATAAAAAATATAGAACAATGAAATATAAATTTTTAACTCTGTCATTACTTTTGGCAGGTGCATGTGCAACAATGAATGCACAAAGCACAAAAGATAACTACTATACTCCGAAATGGAGTGATAATATCTTTATCAGCGTAGGTGGTGGTATTCATTCTATCAACAATGATGGGTTTAACAAGATTGCTCCTCATTTCAGTATTTCTTTAGGTAAATTAATTACTCCGACATGGGGCGTACGTGCTCAAGTAAACGGATTAACCCAACACCTTTGTATGCAAGATGTTCAATACTACAAACACAATAAAAATTTTATTGGCGGTAACATCGATGCCATGATCAACTTGTCCACTTTATTTGCGGGTGCTAATCCTAGCCGCTTCTTTGAAGTATACGGTTTTATTGGTCCTACAATTTCTGTTGCTAAATCACAAAATGCCAAATACACAATTGATGCAACAACAGGAAAACAATCAGTGGCTGTAACTGGTGACGATGACTTAAAAGCTCGCATTGGTGCTTCTGCAGGTTTAGGACTGAAGTTCAATATCAACAGCAAATGGGCTATTGATGTGGAAGCTCGTGGCGCTATTGCTCCTTCTATTTTCGGTAACATTAGCGACCACCGTAAAGCTGAAGGAACAGGTATGTTGACAGCTGGTGTAAGCTATATTTTCGGCGGCAAGAAATTTGCTAAGGTTGAAGACCGTGTAGTAGAAAAAGAAGTCATCAAGGAAGTTGTCCGCGAAGTTCCTAAAGAAGTAGTAAAAGAAGTAGTGAAGGAAGTTCCCAGCGCTGCAGAAGTTGCTATCTTCTTCAAGATCGGTAAAGCAAAAATCAGCCCGGAAGGTATGGTTAATGTACAGTTGATGGCTAAAGCTATGAAAGCTAATCCTAATACTAAGTACAAAATTGCAGGTTTCGCTGATAAAGCTACAGGATCCGCTTCATTCAACCAGACTTTGTCTGAAAAACGTGCTCAGGCTGTTTACGATGCATTGGTTGCAGAAGGCGTAAAAGAAAGCCAGCTTGAAAAAGTTGCTATGGGTGGTACAGACAATATGTTTGGAAAGAATTATCTTAACCGCGTAGTAATTTTAGAAGCAAAATAAAAGATCCAGAGCATGCTCTAATAATCAAGTAGGAGAAAATAAAGTAGTTTTCTCCTACTTTTTTTCTCCCCCCACACACCATCACGCCGGCACATAGCTGTTTTTTATCACGATCAATCTTACATAATACGGCAAAGGATACTGCCCCATCATCAACAAATAGGAGAAAACTCTTCATATCCGCCAATTTATAGTAACTCCAACTTCATCTTGAACATATTCCTTTAGCTCTATTATATATTTCCCGCAACCCAAACCCTTACTTTTTGAAGTGAATCCCTTTAGTCCGTTTTTGAGTTCGATTTATTTTCAGACTGAAAAAAGCACACTTGGAGTCGTATTGTATCAAAATGCCGGCACAGCTTTTTTCATTGATATAGATTAAGAAATGAGTGATTTATTGTGAATTTTGAACGATTATTTATATAAAATATGCTGAAAAACATATAAATTTGCCACCGTAAAACCAAACTAAATTAAACGAAGATGGAAAAGAAAACAGTAAAGTACCATATTCCCCAAAACGGAATATACATGTACGCACGTACTAATTCTGGGAAAACTGAACTCATTGTCCTAAACAGCACCAATGCTGAACAAGTGGTGGCAAACGACCACTACCGCATGATGACAAATGACTCAAAAAGCGGCAAAGAACTTATCAGCGGCAAAAAAATTGACCTTACCAAGAATATGACAATCGGTGCACGTCAATCATTGATTATTGAATTATAATTGTTTTTTTAAGGTAAGAAGGTAAAATGAGCATGTAAAAATAAAGGCGGTTCTTTATAAAGGCCGCCTTTATTTATTTTCTCCTCCCCCTTTATTTGCGCGAAACGATTGTCCCTGTAGCCTGATAAGTAGGCATAACCAGCATTTCCGCAATCTGCATATACTCTGGTACAGAAGCGGCAAAATAAACCGTTTCCGCAATATCATCCCCAGTCAATGGACGAATACCTTTATATACATTATCCGCCTTTTCCTTATCTCCCCGGAAACGAATCACTGAGAAATTTGTTTCTACCAACCCCGGTTTGATATTGGTCACTCTCAGCGGAGTATCGACCAGATCTATACGTAATCCATCCGACAGAGCTTTCACGGCAGCCTTTGTGGCACAATATACACTGCCTCCCGGATAAGCTGCATCTCCGGCAATAGAACCAATATTAATGATATGTCCCCGTTTACGTTCCACCATTCCCGGTACAATCAAGCGTGTCATTGCCAGCAAAGCCTTGATGTTAGTGTCAATAACAATATCCCACTCATCCAGGCTACCTTCCTGTTCTTTATCCATACCGATAACTAATCCTGCGTTATTTACCAGTATATCAATGGCTTGCCATTCTTCGGGCAATGATTCCAAAGCAACCATTGCCGCTTTACGGTCACGCACGTCAAAAGGAAGCAAATATACTTTCACACCATATTGCTTTTCTAATTCTTCTTTCAACCCATTCAGTTTATCTACATTACGGGCATTTAAAATCAAGCTTGCTCCCTGTGAAGCAAACTTACGGGCACATCCGGCGCCGATACCGCTGGAAGCTCCTGTGATAAAAACAATCTTATCCATTTACTTATTTCTATTTATTAAAGAACTTACCGAAATTCACACGAGTAATTCTTCCTCTCCGTCAAAAGATTTACCCGATGTAAAGGTACAATATAATTTGCAATTTAGTTGCATCTTCTTTCCGCTATCTTTGTTACCATAAAATAAAAGAGACAATGAAAAAAATAAAATTAGAATCAGTTTTTAATGAGTTCACTTTAATGGGGATAGCCATATTGGGAGCATTCTATCTGGGAGAATATTGGGAAGGTATCGCTGTCATCCTATTCTATCTCATCGGTGAATGGCTTCAGCACAAAGCCATACACAAAGCGCACAGCAATATCAAAACTTTACTGGATGTACGTCCCGAAACGGCTACTGTGGTTTATAATAATAAGTATAAAATAACAACGCCAGACCAAGTACAGCCAGGTGAAACAATCGAAATAAAAGCCGGAGAAAAAGTTCCGCTAGACGGAGTGCTGCTGGAAGATTCCGCTTCATTTAACACAGCCGCCCTCACCGGAGAAAGTGTTCCCCGAACTCTGTACAGACAGGAAGAAGTTCTGGCAGGAATGATCGCCTCAGACAAAGTGGTACGGATCAAAGTAAACAAACCGTATGATCAAAGCGCCTTGGCACATATCCTCACTTTAGTACAAAATGCAGCAGAAAGAAAAGCTCCTGCCGAATTGTTTATCCGCCGCTTTGCACGGGTTTATACACCCATAGTGACAGGATTGGCGATATTAGTGGTCATGCTCCCCTATTTATACGCTATGATACAACCAGAATTCATCTTTATATTTGACGACTGGTTCTACCGGGCTCTCGTATTTCTAGTTATCTCATGTCCTTGCGCATTAGTGGTCAGCATTCCATTAGGATACTTTGGAGGCATTGGCGCCGCATCCCACAAAGGAATTCTTTTCAAAGGAGGTAATTATCTGGATGCCATTACCCGGATAAACACTGTAGTGTTCGATAAAACCGGAACACTTACCCAAGGAGTGTTCAGTGTCCGGACCATATCGGCAGCTGAAGGTGTTTCACAGAAAGAACTGCTTCAACTCATCGCCTCCATAGAAAGTTTCAGCAATCATCCTATCGCAAGGGCTATTGTCAAATATGCGGAAGAACAAAGTATCCCCCTTTACCTGTCACTGAAAATCACAGAAATTGCTGGATATGGAATAAAAGCCATTACAGAGGGTAAAGAAGTATATGTAGGAAACACACGGTTATTATCAAAATACGGCATCTCTTTCCCTTGTGAGACTGGCAACCTGACAGAAACAATCGTGCTATGCGCGATGGAAAACAAATATTTGGGACACATTTCATTGGCGGACACACTCAAACCTGATGCCATACAAGCCATCCGCGAACTGAAAGACTTAAATATTGATAATATTCAATTATTATCGGGAGATAAACAGACAATTGTTTCTAATTTAGCCGATAATATAGGTGTCGCACAGGCTTTCGGCGATTTACTGCCCGAAGGCAAAGTAGCACATCTGGAACAATTAAAAGCAAATGCTGAGAACCGTGTGGCTTTTGTTGGAGACGGCATCAACGACACTCCTGCACTAGCACTTTGCGATGTCGGAATTGCCATGGGTGGCCTAGGCAGTGATGCCGCTATAGAGACTGCGGATGTAGTGATACAAACAGACCAGCCCAGCAAAGTGGCGGAAGCTATAAAAATAGGAAAACAGACTCACCGCATCGTATGGCAAAATATATCGATGGCATTCGGAGTGAAATTGTTGGTATTGTTATTGGGAGCCGGTGGAATGGCCACCATGTGGGAAGCTATATTCGCAGATGCAGGTGTAGCTTTACTCGCCATTTTTAATGCAATGAGAATACAGAAATATAAATGATTTGATCCATGAATGAAACAATTTATTTGAAAAGGCTGGAGCAACGGGAAATCAAACCGACAGCTATACGCCTACTGATTCTGAAGACCATGATGCAGCACAAAGAGGCATTTTCACTGTTGGATTTGGAAAACGAATTAGATACGGTAGATAAATCAACTATCTACCGCACCATCACCCTTTTCCTTGCCCATCACCTGATTCACGGCATTGACGACGGGACAGGGGCTTTAAAATACGCCGTATGCAGCAACGACTGCAATTGCGAAGTAGACGACCTCCACACCCACTTTTATTGTGAGAACTGCCATCGAACTTTCTGTATGAAAAGTATTCATGTGCCCGTCGTAACGCTCCCTCCGGGATTCACCGTGCAGAGTATCAATTATGTACTGAAAGGTCTGTGTCCGGAATGCTCGTCAACTAAAAAAACACCCTAATTCTATTTGGGAGCAAGAAACTTCTTACTTAACCATTTTCTTACCGGTTCATCATATAGCTTCAGACACAGATAGGCAAGAAAGACACTCAAAGCAAAGACACCCACAGCTACATACCAAGTTTCTCCCAATGTATAGAGTTTATTCTCTATCAGCCATGCGTAGAACAAATACATCAACGGATAATGTACTACATAGACCGGATAGGATATATCTCCCAAGAACTTACAGATCTTTGTCGATTGCTTATCCGTAGTGGAACCCGACGCCCCCACCCACAAGAGGGCAGGAAAAACCACAATTACACAAAACGCCTCATAAATGCCATTCACGCAAACAGGCTCCAATCCTTCCAGATAAGGAACCGAGAACAGTACAATCAGTACAACTGTACATATCCAGAATGCCCCCCTCACCTTCATAGGTTTGAAGTTACGCGACATCAACATGCCCAACGAAAACGGGAAAAGCATACGCAAGGTTCCACCCAAGAAATTCACTCCGTCCAGTGTCCATCCCACTCCCATGTTTCCATAACCGGACACATTGAAAACAGCAAATGACGCCAGTGCCATACCTAACAATACAACCAGTACAGCCAACGCCTTATTAGACAAACGACGAATGAACAGCGCATAAAGAATATTACCTATATACTCAAAAAACAGCGACCAGCAAGGCCCGTTCAAAGGGAACATCTCACCATTGCCACGAACTTCATATCCCACACCCGGCATGGCAGGAATAAAAAGCATGGTACAAAGCAAAGACAACATAATCATGGAAACAGCAACATGCGTTCCATCCCATTGCACACACCCTTGAATACAAAACGTCACAGCACCCAGAACGGCACCCATAATTACCATCGGATGAAGACGGATCAAACGGCGTTTGAAAAAGTCTTTCAGCGTGAAATTCTTCCCCCAACGGTCATCATACGCATAACCGATTACAAAACCCGAAAGAATAAAAAAGAAATCCACAGCCAGATATCCGTGGTTGAGAGTCTCGATATTACCGGCACTGGCAAAAGCAAAGCCTTCGAATACATGATACCATATTACCAGAAGAGCAGCGACTCCTCTCAATCCATCAAGGAGATCATAATGAGGTTTTGTATCTGTAAATGCTGCAGAAGAGATTTTTTCCATAATAAATGAACAGATTTAATAATTATTTTTTTAACCTTTACTAATAATGCCGCAAAGTTACACAACTTAAAGGTTTTAAAATTTGTCCTATGACAAAAATTCAGCAACACACCACTTATTTATTAGCCCGGAGACGGCTAAGTGTGGGAAGCGTTATACCTAAATAAGAGGCGATATACCTCAGTTTCACCCGTTGACACACCTGAGGGAACTGTTGTTTAAACTCCTCATATCTTTCTTTTGCAGGCAAAGTCAGCCGCTCTTTGTGAGAACGATGCAAACGCCTGTACTCATTTTGATGAATAATCCTCCCCCAGTTAGCCAATTCAATATTAGTCTGAAACAGTCTGGTTAAATCAGCCAATGATATCTTGTAAACAATTACATCTTCAAGCGTTTCCACAAATTCCTCACTCAGCTTATTATAATACAACTCGTCCATACTGAAAACAATTCCTCCTTCCCATGAAAATGAAGTGGTTATCTCCTCTCCATTTACCAGCCAGAAAGAACGGGTCATCCCTTTCTCAATAAAATAAGCCGATTTACAAAATACACCTTCCTTTATCAACTGATATTTCTTAGGAAAACGGCATAAAGTCATACATTCCTTCAGCGCCTGTATCGTGTCTTCAGAAAGCGGATACAAAGAAATGATGTTATCTATAATATTCGTCATAAAGCAACAAGTAATTTAAGACCTATATAGTTTCTATAGAAAAATTAAACGTCAAATAAAACAAAACACCCGGCTTTACATTCTTTAGTGTAAAGCTGGGCGTTAATTCTATAAATCATTGATTTTCAATAATTAGCACAGAGAACCAAGGAGTGATTAATTTTCACTTCCCCTACTCATTATCAGCATCATCCTTGAAGCCTCAACTCCTATGACACTGAATAATTCACCGCGTATATACTGCAACTTTCTTCCTGTTACACTCTTAGTTACTTTTACAAAAGTAGTAAAAAACTAGCATAGACACAAATGAATCACTTGATTTAACGAACTATTAGATACTCTCATACACAGCCGACAGTGCCGGTTCACACACAGAAACCGGACGCATCCTGCCTGTCCTTTCATGGAAATTCTCGTACCGGAAGGCAGTTCATACAAAAGGACTCAGATACAAATGTCAGGCAAGTTATGCGTAATGAACCTAAAGACCCTGCGTTTACATCCCTTTGAATTAGTGAAAGAACATATCACATACGTATCTGGAACATCCCGTACATACCGGATGGTTTACGCACCCATTCGCTACCCACAACAGAGTTTTGCAAAACTGCTGCCACTGCTACCACCCTACCCTCTGAAACCACCATGAACAGGGCGTTCCGGAGGGTAGTGGCAGCACTTTTTTTTATGCACTGAAAAGGGCCGCTGCCACCACTTTTACCTCTTTTTTACCCCAGAACGTCCGAAGGAAGGGGAAGATACATGAGGCGGAGGGCAACCACACACAGGAAAAAGGTGGAGGGTACGGACACGCAGAACCCGGGAACCAGACTGACAAAACGAAGCCCACCAGTGGACAATACACCAACCGCAGCCTAACGGGAATCTGATTGCAGACAGACAAAACTACAGTTACATACAAACAAAACCACAGTTACAACCCGGTGGAACCGTCGTTTCATCCTGACGGAACTACAGTTTCAACCCGATGAAACTGTAGTTCCAACTTTACAAAACCGGTTGAAACTGTAGTCCGTGTACGCGTTCCAATGTAGTTTAACGCTTTAGGTTGACTATTCCTTCATCTTACTTGTAAGGATGGTTGACGGAGTTAATACTTAGTTATGATATCAGTTGACTCTTTCAAGAGTTATTTCTTTGTCGGGTTGACAGGGTTGCCGCATGCGGCAACCCTGTCAACCCGACAAAGGTAAGCACTTCGGTCTATATCATCAAGTTTTTCAGAGCCTTTTCTCGGTAGCTGCACCACATTTTTCTGATTTCTCCCTTGCAGAGGGTTGCTTCGGCAGGTGTCATGCCATCAAGACTCATGTGTGGACGCTCGTTGTTATAAAACGTTACCGCTTCCCGGACTTCCTTTATGGAGAAGAAATCCATATCCTTCAGCAGCTCATTCTTGATAGTGTTGTTTACACGCTGTTGAATAAGGCAGATCATACGTACCAACAGCCGCTGCCTCCAGCTCCGAAAAGACTGCCGGAAAGGATCAATATTCGGAAAGAACAGAAAAAGGTGATGGCAGCACACCTTTTCAGCGCATAAAAAAAAGTGCTGCCACCACCCTCCAAAACGCCCTGTTCATAGTGGTTTCAAGGAGTTAGGTGGTAGCAGTGACAGCATTTTTACAAAACTCGGGTTCTTCGTCACTTTTAGGGCAGCACTTCATTTTCAAAGTCTGACAAATAAAGGAGCTTAGATTAATTTTGATAACGGAAAACTATACATGTCCCATTATGTTCGGATTGCCAATAAATAAAGGGATGCAGGTAAATAGGTTGCCCCAAAAGTGACGAAGAACCAAACATTGAAGGCAATCAGGTACACCGAAAGAATGCTTTGATATGCTTATTTTTGCTATGTACCAAAAACAAAAAATCCCCGTAAAGTATTAATTTACAGGGATTTTCTTTGTTTTGCAATTCTTTCCAGCGGAGAGAGAGGGTTATGAACCTACTCCCACATATCTTTCAAATTCAATGTGTTATCAATATGTCAAAGCCTTAGGGGGTACAACTTAGGTTACAAGAATAACGCTTTTCTGTCACCTTTTGGCTGTTCGTTGTCTGCCTAAAACTACGGTTCAAAGGTACGGCTTTCTTTTGATAAATGCAAATCATTGAAAATAAATATTCTGCGGTTAGTGCAAGGTGCAAGCTATATATAGATATATACTTGCACCTTGCACTAAAAATGCTCAAAATATTCTAGTCTTGATATTATTATCTTAAATTTGTATCCAAATATATCATAATTAAAGAGAAAAGCCTTATGAATAAATTACATATTATTACTAATAGAATATCTACAGCAATAACTCAACAACCAAGTTTGAAAAAAAATATCATTAAGGATTTTAAGTTTCTATTTTATCGTCACAATAGAGTTATATTGTTTTTAGTAAAGCATTTTCCTAACAATTCATTCTTTCGCTGGATAATAAAACTTAACACCGAAATTTGTTTATATTACTATTTTAAAAAGATATTACCTTTACCTCATTATCAAACAATATTAGATGAAGAATATAACATTATTTGCAAAACATTGGATAGCTTGAAAATTATCATTCCAATAGATGGAATTAATGATGTTTCAGGATGGAGTATTGTAAATGCAGATTATGCATCATGGTTTGGTATGGATAAACGAATTTCTATTACATCGGGAACTTGTTATTTTGCGCATGTCTTTTGCAGATGTTTGCAGCCTTTTATAATAGAGCAACAAACTAATTCCAATTTATGGAATATAATTAGATGGAGAATGCATCGACAATTTAGAAGAACGACAATTGGACTACTTACTAATAATCATGCAAAAGCATTTAGCTTTTTTAATCTAATCCCTGAAGACGAGTCTCTGTTATCAGGAATTGAAATATTTATAATTCTTCATGAAATGGGACATGCTTATATTGATAGTATAGAAGAACTCGTATGGCCTTTCAGCAAAAAACCTTCTCCTAATATTAGAAATAAAATGAAAAATGATGAAGAAATTGTGGCTGATATTTTTGCAGTACACGTATTGTATCATATTTACCTAACAGATAAAAATCAGATGTTATTACTTTTTGCACCTATTTTCTTTTTTCTTATTTATTCTTGGTTAGAAGAGGCAAATTTGATTCCGACTCCTAATAACCATCCTATAAATAGTAATAGATGTTCCTATCTAATGGAAGAAGTTCAATATTTACATCCGGAAAACGAGTATCAAATATATATAGACCTATTAAATAAGGTCTGGATAAAAAACAAGAAAAAGATATGTCGACAAGTCAATAATATACATGGAAATTACAATAAATACACTGATATATTGGAAAATGTGAGCAAGCGCATGAAAAATATATTAGACTCAATTAGTGATAAAGATTTGTAAAATGATTCAAGATGAGTTCAAGTTTTACAAACCTTGTAAGTTACTGCAACCTTACGTCAGGTATTATTGGGTATTCAAGAGCAATCGACTGCTGGATGCCTTTACTTATCCTATCGGTTGCCCTCAAATCATTTTCCATAAGCAAGCACCGTTATATATCCCTGAACTGAATGTTACACAAGACAAACTGACTGTCAGCGGACAAGTTAATTTTTCATCCCATTTGTATGCTGACGGCAATACAGAAATGATAGTGGTTGTATTCCACCCTCACGCTATGAGTATGTTTCTGAACATACCGACTTCACTTTTTTATAATCAAGAAGTGTCCGGTTACAGCCTTGAAAACAAAAGTTTGAATGAACTGACTACACGAATATTCGACTGTGAGAATAATTCCATTTGCATAAGCTATATAGAAAAATGGCTGGTGTCACAAATTGCCGATAATTTAGCTGATACCACATACAGACTCAGAAGGATAGATGCCGCCATACAGCGAATATATATCACTCCGCAAATCTCTGTAAACGAGTTATCTTCCATTGCCTGCCTGAGCAAAAAGCAGTTTGAGCGGTTGTTTCATTCATTTGTAGGCATCAATCCTAAAGAATATGCCCGTATCGTCCGTTTCCAAAAGGCTTTGGCGCAGATGCAGCATCAAGCGGGCAAAGAAATCAATCAGGCACAAATAGCATACGCCAGCGGTTATGCTGACCAGTCACACTTTATCCGGGATTTCAAGAAGTTCTGCGGATATACGCCCGTGTCTTTGCTGAAAGTATCAAATCCTTATTCCGATTTGTTCACCAATCCCGTATAAATGTCCCGTTTGTTCTATCCGGGTTCAAACGCTTCTCCTACTTTTGCCGTCTGATTCATTAAATGAAAATAGCATTAAGTATGAAAGAAGTAAATCCCCAAGAAACCAGCCGGGCATACGCCTTTGAAATGTGGATGAACGCACCTATGCCAATGGTGACGTTCTTTAAGACACTCAACGTGTCACGCCTTGTGAAAATCAGTCGGAAATCGGGCATGAAGTTTAATATGTTGATGTGCTGGTGCATCGGCAAAGCCGCAAGGAGCGTGAAAGAATTTTATCTGCTGCCCGTAAACGACAAACTGATGCAGTACGATACCATTGCAGTAAACACCATTGTCGCCAACAGAAAGGGCGAGGTAAGTTCGTGTGATGTTCCTTTCTGTGATGATTTATCTTTATTTAATCAACACTATCTGCATCTAACCAAACAAGTGGCTGAAAGTTGCGTCAATCACGACTTGACGGAAAGCATGGTTATCGGAACTTCCGCCTTGGCACAATATGAAATAGACGGGGCTGTCGGGATGTATAGCGGCATTTTTAATAATCCGTTTCTTATTTGGGGCAAATACAAACGTCGCCTGATGAAAACGACGCTCACCGTTTCTTTCCAGTTCCACCACACGCAAATGGACGGGGCGCACGCTTCCCGCTTTTTGGACGGGATTCAGAGAGCAATTGACAATTTGCAGTATAAGTAAGTTTGCTATAAATGATATACACAGGTTACGATTTTGCAGCTTATTTCAAAAATGACTATTTAGGGTAACTGATTTCGTAACAGATTGAGTAACTTTGCTCTCAATAATAGAAACAGCAATGGAAACAGACATAGAAACCAAATATTGCCAAAGTTGCGGTATGCCATTAGACATTGAGGATATTTCAGAATATGGAACAAATTCTGATGATACACTCAATCAGGAATTTTGTTCTTGTTGTTTGAACTCCGGCAAATATCTTTTTAATTTCTCAATGGAGTACCTCATTTATCTTTGGGGACTTTTCCCCGATTCTTATAATCAAATTGCTGGTACGAATTACAAAAGCGAGGAATTGAGAAATGTGTTATCCGACAGGTTACCCAATCTAAAGCGGTGGAAGCAAAAGATAAACACTGCCCATATACACTATGACCTTATAATGAATGTTCAAGAATATATCAACAGGCATTTATTTGAGGACTTAAATTGTGACAATTTATCTCATGTAGCTTGTATGTCTATGTATCACTTCCGGAGAGTATTCAAAGATGTTGTTGGAGAGAATGTCGGTGATTATATTCAGCGGCTAAGGTTAGAATATATTGCTTTCAAACTTATTTCAACGAATACAAGGGTATCGGAACTACTTGAACAGATAAATTTTCAAAACAAACATACTTTATCAAGGGCATTTAAGAAGCATTTTCAGATGTCTATTCCTGCTTTCAGAAAAGCATATTCAAATGTTGCTTATGAAAACAGGATTATAAAACAACTGGAGTATTCAATAAAGAGGATTAAAGAAATTAAAGTTGCATATTTGAAATTTGAGCGAACACATAGAAATAAGCAAGCATATTCTACTTTATGGAAGCAAATAATGGAATTTGCCAAGAAATACAATCTGACAGATAAAGGCTTCAAATACGTTAGTATCAGTTTGGATAGCATTGATATTACGGAAATAGATAAATGCCGATTTTTGATTGGTATAACTGTTCCCTATTCAATGGAAATTCCTAAAGGTTTCAGTGTTCTAAACATACAAACAGGTCTATATTCGGTATTCAATATAAAAGGAAGATACCATGAATTAAATAGAATTTATCGGGATATTTATCTTGATTGGTTGCCTAATAGCAAGTATCGTTTAAGGGAACAAATGACTTTTGAAATATATACCAATACTCCCGATAAAGCAAGCATGGAAGAATTGGTAACGGAAATCTATTTACCTATTGAAGTAAAACAAAAGATAAAATGAAAGACGAAATAATTCAATTTTTAAAAGAAAACATCATTGGTAAAACATTGCTTACTGGTGCAGTCTATAAATTAGAGAACGGAAATTTAGAAGGCGTATATAACGACAAAATGACATTCTCAAATTTAGTGACAACGGGAAACGGTTTCAAGTTCGACATGACAACTGTTACCCAAGAATTGGTTTACAATTTGGATGATAAAGGAGCAAGAACCACTATAGCCAAAGATTATACAGGAACGAGCGTGTTTTGTTATGAATTGGCAATGCGAAAAAGCACAAAGCAAATCACAGGTTATATGCGCTGTGTTTCAACAACAGTTCAAGATTCCACAATGGAAGCCGTAGTTTACGGAATATTTGATGTGACTTTTGACGGGAAAGAGCTGAAATGGCAAGAAAATCAGTTGTTATATAGAGATAATCCCATAGGAGAAGATAAATATAAACCTGTCGCTTTCAATTCTAAAGTTCGTTTTTATCTTGATAACGGGAAAGTCGTATTTGAATATTTGCCAACGCTTTGGGATATATCCCCTGACACATTGGAAAAAAGGTTGTCTAAAGATGATTATCCTCCTTATATATCAAAAGAACAGTAACTGAATGAAAAAGAAGTAGAACCGGATATATTATGAGGTTCCACATTTGTCACGAAAAAATAAAAAGGCTTTCAGGTTGTACGCCAAATTCTTTTCTTGTTGTCCCACAAGCCGAGGATGTGACACTAATATATATCGCCATAAAGTCGTTTTTATACAATAGGACAGATGTGGATAGTGGTAATTTTGCTATTTCATTAAAAACAGCAGCATCAATAACATTAGAAAAATAAGTCGTAAATATGAAACAGAGAATTTGCCAAAGCTGTGGTATGTCTATGCCCACTGATGATTTGTTAGGAACTCACGGTAACGGATGTTTGTGTACCGAATATTGTTACCATTGTTTTCAAAAAGGGTTCTTTACGAACAGTTCTTTAGAGGAACAAATTGAATTAAACATTCAACCTGAAAGTCTAAACGCATTCAATAAAGCGTCAGGGACACATTTCACCAAAGAAGAAGCAGCCGAAGGGTTACACAAATTCTTACCTACACTCAAACGTTGGATGCCTATCAAAAAACAGGCAGAATGGGTACTTGAGCAATGTGGCTATATTATACTTTCCACTGTCAGTGAAAATGGTTATCCACGTCCGGTAGCTATTGACATATTGCGCCATACTGGTATATCAATTTTATGGATGACAACTGGTTTATCCACAGAAAAGGTAAAACACATCAGACAAAACACAAAAGCCGGGGTTTGTTTTGTTCACGAAGCAGACAGCATTACTTTAACCGGAAAAGTAGAAATACAGACTGATGCAGAAACCCGTCAGAACTTTTGGCAAGACTATATGCTGCACTATTTTCCACTGGGTATAAATGACCCTGATTATTGCATACTTTGTTTTCACACAGAAGAAGCAACCTTGTGGATAGACAGGAAATTTGAACGTATAGTGCTATAATATAGTTTTATTATAAAAAGCGTGAAAGAAGAAGTAGATAAGATATTAGAGCAAATAGAGGTCGATATATCAGAAATCGACCTCTACGGCTATGATATTATCGAAACTTCTTTGTCAATGGTACATCGGCTACAGACGGTTCTTTATGATTTGAGAATTAAAGTTCAAACCTATGTATTTCCAAACAAAGAGGATGAAATACTATTCTTTAAGACACAGAAACCGGAAATACTTGCCCGGTTATTATTCTTCTACAAGATTTATCGGATAGAAACACAATGCCCCAATGGTAGCAATGAAGTGATTAGAAATTACATCAATCGAGAACTGGATAATCTGACTTATTTCTTCAATCGTAATTTGGACTTTTACCAATACTACCGTTCACGTTCAACTATGTACGATGAATATTATTTTGTTCGGGGCAAAGCGGATTTGCGTTTATGTACCGATAGCGCACAATTCGATAAAGACCCCAATTTCTCAACAGGATATGATTATAAGGTAGCTAAGATTATCGCCAATGAAATGCTGCGCATCTATCTAAATAAAAGATTAGTAAAACTGGAAAGTAACAATCAGATAGAGGACAATCTACAAAGATGCTTCAAATATCCGTTCCGATTCACGGGTAAAAAGGCATATCTTATTGAACTGGGGTATTCTCTTGTATCTTCGGGTGACATCAACAATGGCAACGTGGAAATAAAAGAAATAATGAATTTCCTTAGTACGATATTCCATATTGATTTAGGGGATTATTACGCTTCATACATAGCCATGAAAGAGAGAAAAGACCGGACGGCATATCTTCATCATCTGATAGATAATCTTGTTAAGCGGATGAATGAGGATGATATGAAGTGAAATGTCTGCATGACTAACAGTTACAAAAAACATTGTTACTGTTATTTCTATAATTCAAAATGCAACACTTCTACTTTTTCGTTTGTTGGAAGTGAAAGAAAGGCATTAGGTGTATTGCCTGACAACCTTTTTACTTCTCTATATAGATGCGGTGTATCATAATATCCCGCTTGGATAGCAACAGACAAAAGGTTATCGAATGAAATGTTGGATTTTAAAAGGTGAATAGCGTTCCAAAACTTAATAATTCGACTATATTCTTTGGGAGAATAACCTGTATAAAATTTAAATTTGCGCTCAAATTGTCGTAGGCATAAGCATACTTCTGTTGCCAATTCCTTAATAGAAACAACACCTTTCTGTCTGCTAATCAAGGAAACAGCATAAGATATTTGCTTTTCTGTGTCCATATTATTTTTGTACACATATCTAACCAATTCATGTTCAATAGTATCAATCGGATTTTGATTGGATTCACAGAGTTTATATATGAAAGATTGACTAAAAATAGCCGGAAATTCTTGGCTATCCAATCCTTGATTTACCAATTCATTTAGTGGAATCTCTATGAACCGAAAAAGTCCACATGGGCGAAAGCGTACACCTATGATATGAATGAAATTTGTGCGAGCGACCAATTCTGTAAATGTATTCATCGGTCCAAAGAAATAGGAATGATAAGGTTTCATTATCAGTCCATTTCTAATAGAATCTGCGGCGCTACCCCCTGTGAAAACAAAGTCAGAACAACCATGAGGTGGAATGTTAAATTTCAATCCACTTCTTGTTTCTCCTTTGTATTCCCAAAAGTGATAGATAAAAGGAGCTAATATGTTACATGGAGAATATTCTTTATACATATAACAAAGATAATTATTAACTCTGATTCTAAGAAAAATCAGTGATTAATTTTTTGCCTTGATTGATAAAGGTTCATTCTCCAATGGTGAATGTGATAAAGAGAAAGTATAAACACGCATGAAAAGTAAACATGCTCCGATGTCCACAATAGCGGAACACTTGAACTAAAATGACCAATAGCTTCCACATACATTATGTAAATGACTAAGGATATAAATGCTATCGATAAAGAAGCAACAGCATGCCCTATTCCCGAAACCACACTGAAAAATACAAATGTAGGTACTGCAATCAGGTAAGAAGTAAGCATGACCTTTAACGTGGGGATAGCTTCAAACACCAATGCTGCATTGTCACTATAAATTCGTAAAATGTATGAAGAGAAAAGCACGAACAGTATAATTATCGGCAAAATAGTTATGTAACATAAGAATATTACTTTTTTACATACATATAGGATAGAGTTACTTTTGTCCTCTCCGATGAGATTTCCGACCAAAGAACTGACAACAGATGCAAATGCTTGTACGAAAAGGAAGAGAAAAGACGAAATATTTCTCACGATATTCGTAATCGCTAATGACCTCTCTCCAAAATGTTCTATTGTAATAAAGAAAACGAACCAACTGCCAAATACTAATCCATGTTGTAACATCATCCAAATAGAAATAGATAATATCTTTTTTAAGATTGTGCAATCTACAGTAATTCGTTTTTTAAATCCATATCTGCAAGGATTTATATTCTTTTGGGTATATATGATAAAATGGATTACTGCTACAGCTTCGGAAATGACAGATGCTATGGCTGCTCCGGAAATTCCTTGTGCGGGAATACCTAATGCCCCGAATATTAAGATATAATTTAGAATAATATTAATTGCTACCATAGTTATGGAATTGAGCATTAATGCGGAGGTATGTATTATTCCGATATAAAAGGCTCTAAACATGATAATTGTAAAAGAAAAAAAGAAACCATAGATTCTCCAGTCAAGATATTGCAAAACTGTTTGGAGTACAGACTCGGAGTCTATAATTGTTTTTAATATAATTGGTGAAATTATAGAAGAAAACAATATTACCATTGCCGCGATTATTAACAAAAACAATATTCCTTGTGAGAGAATTTTTCCTACTTCTTTATACTGTCGGTTTCCATTACATTGGGCTATTAAGATTTGCGCTCCTATGCTGAACCCAAATCCAATCATGTATATAATCATGTAATAAGTACCAGCTATAGCTGATGCAGCCAATTCGGTTTCTCCAACTCTTCCTAAATAGGCTGTATCAGTAAAACCAATCAAGTATTCCATTAATAAACTAACCAATACAGGCAAACTGGTTTTATAAATTGATGTATAGGTAATATTCATACTCATTTCATTTATCCGGCAAAGTTACTTTACTTGGTTCTTATTAAATTGTATAAAAACGACATGGGTGTTTTTATATGATATTGAAAAAGCAAATACGATACTTACAAGATATTAGCAACCATTCCCTGATAAACCCATGTTAGTTCAAATGAGGATGACATAAAGTAATCCTTTGTAATACAGAACTATGAAGTACCATATTCACCCCAATATGGTACTTCCTTTTTATGGTGAAATCTACTTTGAAAAATGACATTTTGTGGAGCTTTTACGCCAATACTCCCCTAAAAATAGCTTGAAAAAAAGTAATACCATGATAGATACAACCATGACTTTTAGGTTATTTCTTCTCCCGAACTTTGCGGCAAATCAATAAGTTAGCAATATGGAAATTATAACATTTGAGTCAAAAGCCTATAAGGAACTTGACAACAAGATTACCGCCATAGCAGACTACATTTTCAATCACTTGGACGAAAACAAGACCGATGAAGATGAAATTTGGGTGGATAGTTACGAAGTCTGCACGTTCCTGAAAATCAGTGACCGTACTTTACAACGCCTACGGGCGGCAGGAATGATTTCTTACTCCGACATCAAGGGGCATTACTTTTACAAGATTAAGGAAGTAAAGCGAATGTTGGAAGAACGCTTGATTAAGCGTGACAAGGAGTGTATAAATGAACTGATAACCAATCATCAGAAATATGTTAAGGAAAGAAGAAATTCTAAGCAGAACAAATAACGGTCTGCTTGTTTTCAAACATTACTTACCCGGTGACTGGCGTATTGGCAGGCACTTTCTTAATCCTTTTTATCAGGACAAAAAAGCATCCTGTAATATCTACTTCGACCGCCATAGCGGTATGTACAAGATGAAAGACTTCGGTAACGACAATTATAGCGGCGATTGTTTTTTCTTTGTGGGGCAGTTAAAGGGGCTGGACTGTAATCGGGCGGCTGACTTCGTGGAGATACTGGAAATCATCGACCGGGATTTGGGCTTGGGGCAGGCTTCCGGCACTCTGGTTTCCGTCCCTCCTGTAACCGTCCGCCGGGCAGTGCCGGACAAACTCGAAGAAACACCCGAAAAGCCCGTCAAGCCTTACCAGTTTCGGGAACAGAAGTTCACCCCCGCCGAGTTGGAATACTGGCGGCAATATGGCATCACGCCCGAACTGCTGGAACATTACAAGGTCTGTTCGCTCCGGGAGTACAACAGCGAAACGGCAGAGGGGAAACCGTACACCTACACTTCATCTGTGGCAGAACCCATGTACGGCTACAAGGGCAAGCAGCACATCAAACTGTACCGTCCGTTCTCCACACCCCGCTTCCTCTACGGCGGCAGCTTCGGCGAAAACTACTGTTTCGGACTGGAACAACTGCCCGCCAAAGGCGATACGCTCTTTATCACGGGTGGCGAGAAAGACGTACTTTCACTGGCGGCGCATGGTTTTCACGCTATCTGCTTCAACAGCGAAACGGTGACGATACCACCCACGCTGGTTTATAGGCTGACATTCCGCTTCAAACACATCGTCCTGCTCTTTGACATGGACAAGACGGGCAGGGAAAGCTCACGCAAGCAGGAAAAACTATTGGAAGAATTTGGCGTGAAACGCCTGCTGCTCCCGCTTCCGGGAACGAAAGAGGAAAAGGACATATCCGACTACTTCAAAGCCGGGAACACCCGTGAAGATTTCCTGAAACTGTTTATCGAATTT
Source organism: Phocaeicola sartorii JCM 17136 = DSM 21941 (assembly GCF_054653615.1). NCBI lineage: Bacteria > Pseudomonadati > Bacteroidota > Bacteroidia > Bacteroidales > Bacteroidaceae > Phocaeicola > Phocaeicola sartorii. Next base: position 1,894,469 of record NZ_BAAIFW010000005.1, on the reverse strand, counting down.
TTAGACAACCTGTATAGCGACACATTGATTATGCTTAAATCATGCGAGATAGATTTCAACAACCCGCCCGCCAAAGCGCAAGAGATTATTTCGGCGGGTGACGTTCCGTTAGGAACACAAGGCAACCTGTTCGGCATCACCGGGGGCGAGGGAACGGGAAAGAGCAATTATGTAGCCGCAATCGTGGCGGGCTGCATTTGCCCGGCTGGTGCGGAAGTAGATACGCTGGGCATACAGATAACCGCCAACGGCAGGCACAAGGCGGTCTTGCTTTACGATACCGAGCAATCGGAAGTGCAACTGTTCAAGAATGTAAGCAACCTGCTGGCACGTGCCAAACAGCCGGACAAACCCGATGAACTGAAAGCGTTTTGTCTTACCGGTATGTCACGCAAAGAACGCTTGAACGCCATTGTGCAGAGCATGGATAAGTTCTACTACCAGTACGGCGGCATCCAGTTGGTCGTCATTGACGGCATAGCCGACCTTGTAAAAAGTGCCAATGATGAAGCGGAAAGCGTGGCGGTGATAGATGAACTTTATCGGTTGGCGGGCATCTACAACACCTGTATTCTTTGTGTGCTGCACTTCGTCCCGAACGGTTTGAAACTGCGGGGACATTTGGGTAGCGAGTTGCAGCGCAAGGCGGCTACTATCCTTTCGATAGAGAAAGACGAAGAACCTACCCAGTCAGTGGTAAAAGCACTGAAAGTAAGGGACGGAAGCCCGCTGGACGTTCCTCTGATGCTCTTTGCATGGGACAAGAAAGCCGGGATGCACGTTTACAAGGGTGAGAAACCCCGTGAGGAAAAAGAGAAGCGCAAGGAAAGGGAACTGGTAGGCGTTGCCCGTGACATTTTCGGGCGACAGACACATATCACCTATATAGACCTTTGCGAACAATTACAGCAGGTCTTGGATGTCAAGGAACGCACCGCAAAGAGTTATATCCGCTTTATGCGTGAACGGGAGATTATCATTAAAGACCCGGTGAACCAAAGCTATTTTATGATAGGTCTTATTTAATCCGGTAGCCTTATGTATATAGATAAAGAAAACTTCGTGGCTTGGATGGAGCGTATCATGGATAGGCTCGATATGCAGGACAAAAAGATAGACCGTCTGTTAAGCGGTCACAATTACCTGAACGGCGAAAAACTCCTTGACAATCAGGATTTGTGCTTTATGCTGAAAGTGAGTACCAAAACCTTGCAACGTTACCGGAAGAAAGGAATACTGCCTTACTTGACGTTAGACGGAAAATATTTCTACCGTGCAAGTGACATACACAAGTTAATCCGTGAACGCATGGATTGAGTGATAATCAATATCATATATTTTCATCTTGAATCCTGTTTTGTTATGATAATAAGGCAGGATTTCTATTATTTGCAAGGTTATTCCAGCGATTTTCGCTACTTTTGCAAAAGTAACATAAGAGAATAACGGCGGTTGAACAGTTTCGGCTGTAATATCGTCTTTATATATAACATATTCGTTCGCCGAATATCTCAAAGTAGAAAACTGGCACTTTTCAAAAAATGACGAGATTTTCAGCGCAATGTCTATGCTATGCTTCGTCATAGCGTGGGCTTGCCTGTTTCGTCATTTAGGGTATGCCAGTACCTCTACTTTGGAGCAGTGTAAGTTCACGCTTCTTTTTGGGATGCTGGCGGACAGTTGAATATAGATTAGTAAACTGTTTAATACCCGATAGGATGAAACAAATTAAAGCGCATATCGCCGTATCTCTTGACGGACATACCGCAACTTTAGACAAAGAACTGGACTGGTTATCCAATGAAGTAAAAGCTATCATCGGCAAATACTATTTGGATGCAGATTGCCTGCTTATGGGAGCGAACACCTACAACTACATCTTTGAACACTGGGGCGGGTGGCCGCACAAAAGCAAAAGGTCTTTTGTGGTGTCACACTATGATACCAACGTAACGCCGGACTGCGGCGTGGAGTTCCTGACCGAAGAACCGCTGCAAAGGATTTATGAACTGAAACAGGAAACCGATATACTGGTGGTGGGCGGCGGCAAGCTGCTTACTTCATTGATTAAAGCCGGGTTGCTGGACAGCCTGACAATATACACCGTCCCGGTCATGACGGGCAAAGGCATCGGCTTTATTGGGGAAACATTCGGCTCTGAATGGAAACTGTCGGAAAGCAAAGTGCTGGATAACGGCGTGATTTGTTCGATATATAAATTTAGAAAAAACCTATATACTTCTGTGTAATACAAGTTCAATATAAAGTATTTATCTGCTTAAATAAAAATGTTTTGGAAGTTTATGGCTATCTTTGCAACCTAATTTATATGTCGTACATAATAAAATAGCATAAAGGAAATGAGGACAAATCATTATCACATAAAAATAACATTTTCTAAACGAAATTCACTTGTTTGCAGAATAGGTAATGTTCCATATAAAAATTCAGGGACATTTAGAGATTCTTTTATTTTCCAACCTAAAGAGATTAATATAGTTGCATCTCGTTCCTCTATCTATGATAAAGATGCTATACTTAACAATCCATCAAATAGTATTTACCAACAAATTGCTAAGGCTTTACTTTATTGTTACGCTATGAATTTGTCTAATTTGCAACTTTGCTCTATCAACATAGTAAGAAAAACAGCAAGAAAAGAAGAACAAGTAGTAACTTTGTTATATGACAAGAAGACACAGCCAATAGATGGTACTATCACAAGTCCTATAAGTTTTAATGATGGAGATTTATCTATTCTCTTACAAGAAGATGATAAAGCTGAAAAATTAAGAAACATCTTATCTCATTGGCTTAAAGGTATGTCCTCAACAGAGAGATATTATAAATTTGAAAGGTTGTGGAGGACATTCGAACAACTTTCTTTTTACAGCAATAGAACTGATGCAGACAATAAAGAATTTAATGCTTTGAGAAAAATGAGGAGTTTTTTGATTGCTAATCCACAATACTTCACCAATACAGAGCATCTACTATCTGCAATGACGTATGATGAGTTACGAAAGTTTCACTGGAGAGAGCTAATCCTAAACAATTATCCTAGAGGAGGGAAAATAGGTGTTTATGAGGGTTATAAGAACTACTTTGTTTTAGCAAATACTGACAATAGAATCATCAAATTATTAGACGAGACCTTGGTATTTCGCCAAAATGAATTAAATAGTTATGGTTTTATAGGAGATATTCAAAATCATATAACACATTACATGCAAGCGGAATATCTCCAAACTAATAATATGCAATTAGCTGCGTTATTATGTTGTAAATATGCTTATTTTTTACGCAATAAAATATTTCACGGAGAAGTAGTAGATAAAACATTTAGTTTTATTCCTAATAATAATGATGATGTTTTAATTGATAAATTGAATACTATATTAGAAATTATCACCACAGAATTAATAAGTTCTTATAATAATTTATAAAAATGCGCCCGGTGGGAACCGGGCGCAACCACTAAAATTTCAATTATTATAAGTTGCAAAACCTATCACAATGAAATTTCAGCGGCAAAGATAGGCTATTTCTTCGGTTTCGCTTTCTTTTCGGAGAATGAAAAACCGACATTGAACTGTTCGTTCAGCACAAGCGAAGCATCGAAAACCTTGCCGTTCTTGCCCTTGAAGCCCTTGATTAGCCCGGTCTTGCGTTTCGTCACCAGCTCGACAATCTGCTTGTCGGAAAGCTGCTTGTCGCACTTGTTGCGGAATATGGTTAGCGTGCAGTCCACGTTGGAACACTTCGCCACTTTCGGGTAGAACAGGATGCGCCCGTTATTGCATTTGGGGCAGGAACAAGTTTCGCCATTGGCGACAGACAACTGCACCAAAAGCAGTTCCGCCGTGATTTGGGCGGTGTACACCTCAATGCCCTTCCGGAACGTGTCGGCATCCATGCTGCCCGCTTCTATCTTGGCAAGGGCGGTTTCCCACATACCCGTCATTTCGACATCGGCAATCTTCTTGTTCCTGACAATCCTGTAAACGGCAAGCCCCTTGTCGGTGGGTACAAGGTTCTTCTTCTCACGCACGATGTACTGGCGGGCGAACAGCGTTTCGATAATCGCCGCACGGGTGGCGGGCGTGCCTATCCCGGCATCTTTCAGGCTGGCTTTCAGCTCGGCATCTTCCAGTTCCTTTCCGGCGTTCTCCATTGCGGCAAGCAGGCTGCTTTCCGTGAGCAGCGGTTTCGGCTTGGTCTGCTTTTCGAGCAGATCCACGCCGGAGAGTGGCAAACAATCTCCCTCTTGGAGTGGCGGCAGGTTGGCGGCTTCTTCATCCCCGCCCGTTTCCTGCTCGCCGAACACGGCACGCCACCCGGCTGATTTCATCACAGACCCTTTCACCGTGAAGTCGGTATCTCCCGCCGACAGCACGGCGATGGTAACGTCTTTCACGCACTTGCCCGAAAAGGCTTCCAGCATACGCCCGGCTACCAGCTCGTAAACCGCCCGCTCGTCTTTGGAGAGTTCGCCGGGCAGGTTCTCGGTAATGATTAAGGCATGGTGGTCGGTCACTTTGCTATCGTTCACGTTGCGGCGGTTCAGTGCCGCAACGTCCAGCCCGGCGGCATACCCGGCGAAGCGGGGGTATTGCTCCAGCAGGGCGACACGCTCCGGCATTTCATCGAAAACGTCCTCCGATATATAGCGGCTTCCGGTTCTCGGATAGGACATCACTTTCTTTTCATACAGGCTTTGCGCTATGGAAAGGGTCTTGTCAGCCGAAAAGTTCAGCTTCGTGTTCGCTTCCTTTTGCAGCGTGGTAAGGTCGTATAGAAGCGGCGGTTCTTGGCTGGCTTCTTTCCTCTCAACGGATTTCACGGAAAGCTGCCCTGCATCCTTAACCCGTTGCAGGGCGGCTATGGCTTCGGGCTGCTGTTCCCACTTGGCGGTCGATTGGACGTTGAAAAATATTCCCCCGCTGACGGTATGGGCTTTGAGTTGCCAAAACTTGACGGGTACGAAATTTCTGTTCTCCAAATAGCGGCTGCATATCATCACGAGCGTGGGTGTCTGCACCCTGCCCAGCGAGAACACCCCCTGCCCGGCGGCTACGCTCAACGCTTGAGTGGCGTTTATCCCTATCAGCCAGTCCGCTTCGCTGCGGGACTTGGCAGAGAGGTAGAGGTTATCGTAACGCTCTCCCGGCTGCAAGTTATCCAGCCCCTCACGGATTGCCTTGTCGGTAAGGCTGCTTATCCACAGGCGCACAAATGGTTTTCGGCAGTTCAGGTAATGGAAGATGTAGCGGAAGATTAACTCACCCTCACGTCCGGCATCGGTGGCGACAATAATCCGGTCGCACTGGTCGAACACTTCCTTTATCACTTTCAACTGTTTCAGCACGCCGGGGTCTGCCTTGTAACCTTTCTCCGCTTTCACCTGACGGGGGATTAATTGGAAATCGGGCGGCAGTATGGGCAGGTTCTCCCTGCGAAAGTTCGCCACGCCATAGGCTTCCGGCATGGCAAGCTGGATTAAGTGGCCGAACGCCCATGTCACCATATACCCGTTGCCGGAAAGATAACCGTCATTACGCTGGGTCGTACCGATGATGCGGGCGATGTCCTTTGCCACGCTGGGTTTTTCTGTTATCAATGCAATCATGTTGTTTCTTTTTTATGGTCTGTTACTGACTTGATTTTCCGTAAAATTTTACGGTCATAATAAATATGGTAGCCGCCCACGTAATACTGGCGGTTGTGCCTGTCTATTTCTTTCCAGTCGGTTTTTAAAGAAAGGACTATGAAGAAAATCAGGATGACAAGCGGAATAGCTATAATATAGATTAGCTGCATACCTTTATAATTTCATTCCTTTGGACTTCTTGGGCTTGTTCGCTTTCAGGCTCTTGTCCTGCGCTTTGCCCTGCTTCTCTTTCTGCTTGGCGGTGGGCTTGTCCTGACCCTGTTTCAGCGGCTCTTTGCCCCGCTTGGTGGCTTCGTTGGTCTTGCCCTCCGAATTGACCGCTACCTGTGTCCGGCTCTCGGCGGCGGGGGTAACGTCTTTCGGCTGTACCTTGTCGGGGGATTTGCCCTGTGCGCCGGGCTGCACATGACCGTTGAACTCAACGCCCTTGCCGTCCTTTAACCCGGCTACCTGCTGCTCTCCGGGCTGTTGTCCCTGCTGCAAGAACTGGACGGCAGACCTCGGCAGGAACTCCAAGCCACGCTCCACCGCACTGACCTGCAAATAGGCACTGCGCTTCGTGCCGTCCCTGAATTGCAGGTTTTCCATTTTCACCGCTTGCCCGGCTTCAAAGGCGGCTTTCTGCTCCGGGCTGACTTTCACGCCGCAAATGGTGTCGGGGCATTTCCACTTGTCAGCCCGCATATACTCCAGTTCGTGCGTGTACCTGTCCCGGCTGACGAACACGGGGATTTGCTCGCCGTTTTTCGGGTCTTTGATTTCAGCGATGCCGCCCAAGTTGCCAGTGCCTTGCAAGTTGCCCTGTTCCTGCTTGGTGAACCCGTGTTCGTGGAACGGGCGTTGCAACAGTTTCTCGTCCTGCTGCACGCCGTGCAGCTTGGGTACTACCGTGCCGTCCTTAGCCTGATAGAAAGAGAGCTTGACATCGGTTGGTTTGAGGAAGAAGCCGCCCACCGTCCCCGAAACGGTGTAGGTGTTGCGGGACTTGTAGCCACGCATCACCCGGTCGAAGTCCTTCGTGTTTTTCAGGGTGTCGGCGGTGATGCCGACTTTTTTCAGGTTCTCCCAGTCAATTTTTGACGGGTCGAAGCGGTAGCCCTGCTTGAACTCGTGGAAGTCAGGCTTCGGAACTCTTAACATTTCAACCCGCTTGTCGCCCTCCGGCGTAGGGTTGCGGTGGTTGTTCTCGATTGCCTTTGCGTCCTGCTCCGCTTGGGAAGCCTTTACGCTGAACAGTTCCAGCCCGGAAGTATCCTGAAACTTGCGGAAGAAATTGGAAATGAAGTTGCTGAACACATCGCTGTTCTTGTCCACCTGCATGAACTCGCCGCCATGTCCGGTAGTGGGCGGTACGGTCTGCAAATTGCCGTCCTTGTCGATACCTTTAACGGCACTCACCTTGCCCTGCTGTTTATCCAAGACCAGCAGCACGTCTTTTTCCTGCCCCTCTGCGGGCGGGGTCATTCTGTTTGCCATAAATAATTGAAATTTTAGCGGTTACGGGAATAGTCCCGCTCAAAGGTAGCGACTAAATATGCTATATTTGGACGGGCGGCAAGGGCTGTCCGAATTTGTCCTGCGCTGTCCCGATTTGTCCGTGGCAGATGAAAATATCCAACCTACAGTTGGAGAAATAAAAACATCTTCGGCAAAATATTTGTTATGTTTTTGCAGGTGATTACATAATATACTATCTTTGCAGTATAGAAACAAAGTACATAAATATGGCTTCATTCAGGAAAGAGATACTTGGGCAGATTGAACGGATAGATACCGGGCGTATATTCACGTTCCGGGATTTGTCGTTTGAAACGGAAAAGACCGCCAATGTTGCGGTGCTGCTCTCCGAACAGAGCCGCAAAGGAGTACTGGTACGGGTTGAAAAGGGGGCGTACTACCGTCCCAAGAAATCAGTGCTGGGGCTGGGAAAGCTGCCTGTCTATCAGGATGAACAGTTCCGCTACCTGACTGAAAAACTGAACGGCTATATCACGGGTGCTTACGTCTATAACAAAATGGGGCTGACCGAACAGGTAGCCACAACCATAACGATAGCCACTCCTAACCCGGTTCGCCGTTTCCGTTTCAAGAACTTGGATATAGAGTGCGTGAAAGCCTACTGCATGGACTACCCGGATGAAAGCCTTGTCCCGTACTTGCGGCTGCTCGATGCGATAAAGGACATGAAGCGCATACCCGGAACAACCGGGCAGGACATCTACAACCGGGTCAAAAGCCAATATTTCAACGGGTACAGCCTGCCGGAACTGGAAAAAATCGTATCTTTGGCAAAAAGTTACCCGCCACGTGTCAGAAAGGTGGTGGCGGATATACTGGGCGACATCAGACAAACCGTATTGCAAACGGAAATGGCAAAGACTATTCTTCCCACGACACGGTTCAACTTGGATTATAAAACGGCATAGGACAGAAATATGAATTTACATTCGGACAAGGAAGCGTTCAAGGAAATCATCGCACTGGCGGCTGAACATTTCGGCTACGAGCAGTCACACGTGGAAAAGGATTACTGGGTATCGAAGATACTGCGGGATATTTCCATGTCCGAATATGCGGATAAGACCTACTTCAAAGGCGGGACTTCACTTTCCAAAGCCTACGGGCTGATAGAACGCTTCTCGGAAGATTTGGACTTGTTCGTGTTCACGGGTGATAAAGGTGCGTCCAAGCAGGCGGAAAAGACATTGAACAAGAAACTTTCAAAGTATATAACCGAACTCAACAGTGACATATACAAGGAAGATTTGTCGGAAACGGGCGGTAATTACCGCAAACTGTATTTCTCGTATGACAATGTATTTCAAGGCGTTGGGCTTAAAGAGCATTTGGAAGTAGAGATAAAATCTTGTGACCTGCCGGACAAAAAACTGATGTTCTATCCGGCGGACAAACGGGTTATCAAACCAATTGTGACCTCCTTTCTTGAAAGCATCGGGCAAGATGAACTGATAAGCACCTACGGGCTGGAAAGTTTTGAAACGCAGTGTATCAATCCCCGAAAGACTATCTGCGACAAGGTTTCAAGGCTGGTAAAGCTGTCTTACAATGAGGATGCAACCGCACTATTGGCAAAGCATATCCGTGATGTTTACGACTTGTCGGCACTCTACCACAATCAGGAATATAACGATTACCTACATTCGGAAGATTTCTTGGATGCCATGTACCGTGTGACGATAGAGGACGGACTAAATAAAAATTCCCGTTCGCACTTGTCGCTGGCTGATGCACCGATATTCAAGGATTCCGAAACGGTCATGGCGTTGCCCGAAGTAACTACGGCGTACACTACCGATTTGAAGAAACTGACTTTCGACAAAAGCAAGATGCCGCCGATAGGCAAGGCTGTGGAAGCATTGAAGAACCTACACGAAATACTGGTGCGCTTTGAAGCCTACCGAATAAAGCAACAAAACAAAGAATAGCTGTTAATTAAAAATAGAAGAAGCAATTATATGATTTTCAGAGAAATAAGAGAACGATTAACTGGTATAAGTTGCCCCATTTTTGGTGTATCTTGGAATCCGTCTGAAACAGAACGTACAAAAGCAATTAAAATTATACGTTTTTTAGAAGACAGAAGAGTATTATATAATCCTTATGAACAAGAATGTCCTGACCATTGTATTCATTCAATAATTGAAATCAGACATTTTCTAACAGATAAGATACAAGATATATCATCAGAAACCAATCTTTATAATTACTTAAAAGCAATGCGTATTGCATGTAGGAAGTTCTTAAATCAATATACTAACGAGAATAATAAGGTGCATTTTTATTTGCACAATTATGATTGTATAAGTAGCTGGAAATTTAATTCTACATTAGGCGAATTAAGAGGTACATTTGGTATAATGTTGGCGCAAATGGCTGTGGCTTATGGGATAGATATTGAAGATGAATTATCCTCAATATTGCCTGAAAAAGATAGCGAGGAATAATGTTCCTCGCCGTTTATTCTTCCTCTTTTATCAAGTGGCATAACTCCGGGTCGTTCTTAATCCGGGTTATTTCGTCCTCGACTATCTGCCGGACTTCCTGACGGATGCGGTCATAGTTGGCTTGTATCTCCTCCTGCATCCGGTCGTTGCCGTCCTTGTCGGTGAAGTCGATAATCTGCGGCAACTTCACGTAACGGGCGGTTTCCCACTTCACCTTTTCATTGTCCACCACGATTTCACAGTGGAAAATCTTCTGCTCTATCCGCTCATCGAAGTTGTCCGCCACAGCACCCACGAACATACCTTGCGTGAGGTTGGATATTTTACTGGCGGGTATCAGGCTGTCCATTTGGGTGCTTATCGAGGTGGATTTCTCCCGCTGGTTAATCGTCATACTCTGCCGTTTCTGCAATACCTTACCGAAACGCTCCGACAGGATCTTCGCCGTTTCACCGACTACCTGACCGCTGAACACGTTGCCCACAGTATTTTGGATTACCCGGCTTTCCTTGTCCCCGTAATCACGGGTAAGCTGGCTGTAATCCTGAAAGCCTAACAGAACCGCAACCTTGTTGCTTCGGGCGGTGGCAATCAAATTATCAAGCCCACGAAAATATATAGTCGGTAATTCGTCTATTATCACTGAACTTTTAAGCTGACCTTTCTTGTTTATCAGCTTCACGATACGGGAATTATATAATCCCAGTGCTGCCGAGTAGATATTTTGGCGGTCAGGATTATTGCCGACAACCAAGATTTTAGGCTCTTTCGGGTTGTTGATGTCGAGTGAAAAATCATCGCCCGTCATTACCCAGTAAAGGGCGGGTGAAATCATCCTTGAAAGCGGGATTTTCGCACTCGCTATTTGACCCTGTAACTGCTCTTGGGCATCTGATTCCCAAGCATCCACGAATGGAGAGAGATAATTTTCCAGTTCGGGATAACTGCGCAAAATGGTGAACACATCGGCATATTTCTTATTTAGCAGTTCAATGGCGTGCGGGAACGTACAATACTTACCACCTTGATAAATACGGAGATACCAAATTATAGCCGCTAAAAGAATAATCGGGCTTTCCACGAAGAAGTCTCCCTGCTTGCTTATCCAGCTTCGATTGAGGTTAAGCATAATCGTGTAGCTGGCTTCATAAGCATCCGCAATGTCCGACATGAAGCTGGCGTTTATCGGGTTGCATCGGTGGCTCTTGCGGGGGTCGTCAAAGTTGATAATATAGAACTTAGGCTTTACCTTGTAGCCGCTCAAGTGGTTAAGCAAGTGATTGTAAGCGATTTCCGACAAATCGGGAAACTTATAATCATAACAATATAGTGCAAAACCTTTCTCGATTTGCTGTTTTATGTAACTGTTTACCACCGCATACGACTTCCCGCTGCCCGGAGTTCCTAACACGATGCTCGCACGAAAAACATTTACAACGTTAATATAGCCGTTGTTCCATTTCTTTTTATAGTAAAACCGGGTCGGCAAATTTACGGAATACTCGTTTTCGATAAGCCTTGTTTCCTGCATGAAACTTTCGTTCTCCATATTAAAGACATCATCCATAAGGTTGTTTTTTAACAGACGGGACATCCACGTACCTGCCATAAGCATACAGATATAGCCTGCCGACAGCGTGGTGATGTAAAACACCGTACCTGCCGTATGGGGCAGGGGAAGTTCCAGCAGCCACCAGTTCAGGAAAAACAGCACCACACCCGCCGCAAGGCTGCAATGTATCTTCGCCCATGTTATCTTTTCCTCTTTTACGCCCTTAGTGCCGATACACGACAGGGCGAGAAACACCACCGAAAATAGTTTTGTCCATAAGATAGACGAGAACAGCCCGGTAGTGCGCTGGAAGTTCCACAGTATCTTGTCTATTACTTCAAAGGTCACTCCCCACTCTTTCAGGGTGGAGTAACAGAACCAGTACACGTTTATTCCCACGAATAAAATACTGACAGCCCGCATAAAGTCCATGACCCTTGCAAGCCCTCTCAAATCATCTTCTTGCTGCATAATTGTATGTTTTTAAGTTAGTCAATACGCCTTGTGCGCTTCTTTTTCTTCTTTCTCTTTTGGCGGGCGGTGTCCTGCGGCTCGTCACCGCCTGATGCACCGCCGCCCAGCAAACCGCCGAAAGCACCCAGCACGGAAGCCACGCCCGAAACGATGTCGGCTTTCGGCGTGAAGCCCTGCTGTTCCTGATGCGTGGGCTGGTCTTGCTGCGGTGCTGCCACTTCGGGCTGGTGTATCTTTCCGGTTTCGCCCGAAAAACGTTCGTTGAACACGTTCGCCGAATACTCCTTGCCCAAGCGTGAACCGTTCAGCACCACCCGGCTGTCATGGTCGATGAACGTAACGCCATAGATGCGCCCGCTGTCGTTCTGACGGAATACCACGTCAATGCCCCGCTTCCTTAGCTGCTGTTCCAGTTCCTTGCGGCTGTGGGCGGTCTGCATGGCATTGGCTACAATCTTCCGGGTGCGTTCTTTCAGTTTCCCGTTCTTGATTGCTTCGCCCGATTTCTCCATTCTGCGCTGCACCGCTTCATAACCTACCGACTTGCCGATGCGGGAAGCCTTTACCGGGTTGCCTGTCTTTTCGCCCTTGTCGTTCATGGCGGAATAGACAATGCCCTGATAGGGCTTGCCGTTTATCTCGCCTTTGACTTCCTCGGCGCACACGTTGTAAGCGGCAAGCAAAGCCTTATATTCCCCGAACGACTGGAAGCGGTAGCCGTAACAAGCCGCTTTCACGGTGTTGCCGATTTGGTGCTTCACGTCCCCGGCGGCATAGTCCACCTTTTTAAGTTCCGGACGTTCGGCACGTTCCTTTCGCTCTGCCGGGTGCAGCCCGTATTTCTTTTCCAGTTCACGGGTGATTTGCTTGCTGCGCCGATGCTCGAACCTGTCATTCAGCGGTCTGCCGTTCTCGTCCACCCGCAACCCCACGATGTGGATATGGTGGCGGTCGATGTCGGTATGCTTGTACACCAAATAAGGCTGGTCGCCATAGCCCAACTTCCGCATATACTCCCGTGCGATGTCGGAAAGCTGCTGGTCGGTCAGCACGTCTTCCGGGTGCGGGTTTATGGAAATATGAAGTATCGGCTTCTTGGTGGAAAGCTGGACGGGCATCTGCATTTCAAAGCTGCGCATACACTCGCCGATAGAGAAATTCCCGTCCTCGCTCAACAGCATCCGGTTGGAGAAAAGCACCTTTGCTTCCTCGCTGTCCACCTTGTTTTGGTTGTACGCCAGTGCGCCGAACATATTGCCGCCCGTGCTTATTTTGGCAACCATAGTTCCTTGCATTCATTGGTTAATGCAATAACTTGGCGGTTCAGTGCCGCCAGTTCGGTGGTCGCTTTCTCCAGTTTATAGAGAAAAGCCAGTGCCTTTTTCTCGGAAAAATTACTGTGCAACGCCTTTACCACTTGGTTGTAATTGACCGCCACGGCTCTGAATTGTGCATAAAATTCGGTCAGCCGGGCGCAATACTCGACCGCCGATTTGTCCACTTTCACCACCCGGAACGGCTCGCCGAACAACCGGGCGGCGATGAAACGGGACTTGCTCGTAACGCCCGACTGCTCCCATTGCGAGAGGAAGCGGGCATTCTCCCGGTCGTTCAGGTAAAGGACATGGCGATGCTTCGCCGGGTCTGCGAGGGCGGGGCGACCGCCCTTGTTAGGTTTTCTTGTTTTCATGCTTCTTTCAATTAAAAAATTACGACTTCGGAGTGATTTTTACCCCCGCAAGGGGCAAGGCGTTTTCAGGCACGGAAAACGGTTCTATGTGCCATAGAACACACCTTGCTATTTTCTGACGAAAATCGAAATCCGTCACGGACGGATTGGGGTTAGCGTGAAACGGTAAGCCCGGTTATGCACCAGCCTGATTTTACACCCCTGCCCCCTGCGGTTCGTTACTCCGCTGCAAAGTAACGGTGATTTATAATGCTGTAAAATAGGTGGTTGGTGGACAAATCGGGACAGTGCAGGACAAATCGGGACAAGGTTTTCAGGGGACGTTTTTTCTCCTTTTTTTTGCATCGGATTTCAAGATTGAAAGCAAGATTGAAAGAAATATTCCAATCAGGAAAGAATGATTGAAAGCATGATTGCAGGATTTCAATATTTCAAGAAAGAATGAAAGCAAGAAAACAAGATTGAAATAAAACAGTCTTTCAATATTTCAAGATTGCAATATGGAAAGAATGAATGAAAGACTGAATGATTGAAAACAATAAATCTATCAACCAATAATGAACGAAAGCAATATGGAAAACGAGAAAACACCCCTTTATGTCGCCTTTTCCACCCAAAAGGGCGGGGTCGGCAAAACAACCTTTACCGTACTGGCGGCGAGTTACCTATACTACCTCAAAGGCTACGATGTGGCGGTGGTCGATTGCGACTACCCGCAACACTCCATTGCCGGGATGCGCAAGCGGGATGCCGAGCAGGTCGGGGCTGATGAAGATTACAAGCGCATGGCGTATGAACAGTTTACCCGGCTGGGGAAGAAAGCCTACCCGGTGCTGTGCAGTTCGCCCGAAAAGGCGATTGCAACGGCTGATGAACATATAGCCGCCGGACACGTGCCGGATATAGTGTTTTTCGACCTGCCCGGCACGGTGAACAGCGAGGGCGTGATAAACTCCCTCGCGGGTATGGACTACATTTTCACCCCCATTTCAGCCGACAAGGTGGTGCTGGAAAGCAGCCTGTCGTTTGCGGTGGCTATCCACAAGCTGCTGGTGAAGAATGAAGCCTGCCGACTTGCCGGGCTGTACCTCTTTTGGAACATGGTGGACGGGCGGGAGAAAACAGACCTCTACGCCGCCTATGACAAGACGATTAAGGAACTGGAACTGCCGCTGATGAAAACCTTTATCCCCGACACCAAACGCTACAAAAAGGAATTGGTGGCGGATAAAAAGGCAGTGTTCCGTTCCACGCTCTTTCCCGCCAGCCGCCCGCTGGTAAGGGGAAGCAACTTGGAAGAACTGATAACCGAAATAGCGTACTACATCAAATTACAATGATATGGCAAAGCAAAGCGGCGGGATGCCGAAGATAGACGAGGATTTCATGAAAGAACTTATCTCGCAGGGCGTACCCGCCAAGCGGGAGAGCCAGCCGGATGATGCACCGCAGCCCGGCGGCGAAACGGAAACCGCCCACGAGGGACGGCAGACTGAAACGGTGCGGGTGGAGAAAACGACAAACCGCAAGCGCAAGGGCGGCACGGGTGACTACCGGGAAACCTACTTTCAGAAAGTGGAACTGGCAGACCGACAGCCCTTGTACGTGAGCCGCACCACGCACGAGAAGCTGATGCGTATCGTGACGGTAATAGGCGGGCGAAAGGTGACGGTAAGCAGCTACGTGGAGAACATTCTGCTGCGCCACTTCGAGCAGTACCAAGACGAGATAAACACCCTGTATGAAAGTCACTTCCAAAAACCCGTATAGCTATGGTGGTCTATTGCATACTTACCGGGCTGGCGGTGTACTATATCGCCCTATGGATTTGGTATCGCCATGCCGACAACCATACACCAACGGACAAGGCGAATGATGCACCACTTCCGCAAAAACAAGTGGGCGGCTACACGTTGATAGGTGAAAGCCGATACAAGGGTGGACTAATTGGGACAGCGCAGGACAAATCGGGACACCTCCCGCAAGCGGCTGAAAATGATACTATTTTTGCGCCGCAAGCTGACGGACAGTCGGAAGAAAACATTTCGGAAGCAGCAGCCGAAGCGGAAGAAACGCCCGGTTACGAGAATGACGAACCCGACTACGAGGACGAGGAAATAGCCGGGTACATGGACGGTGACGATGATACCGGGCGGGCTACGGGCGTGAGCTTTGACGAACTGGGCGAAACGGTACGCACGGCGAACGCCGACAACCCCACCGAAGCGGAGAAACGGCAAGCCGCCGGGACGCTGGCAAGCATTGAGGGGACGAACCTCTACGATGCGGTGGTGGAGAACATCAACGGCGGGCTGGAAAAGGTGGCGGAACTGCTGGGACGCAACGAAGCGGAACTGGCTACGGCTGCTGTCCCTGCCGGAACTGGCGATGCAAGCAAGGAACACGAAGCGTTCGACATGAACGATTTCCTATAATATAATAATGTATAACAATATGAAGCAACGTGACTACGGTTGATTGGCAACCTGAAAACCAACAGACGGCATCCGTGCCGCAACCACTAAAATTTCAAATTATTCATCCGCCGGGTGACAGCGGACTATCCACCCGCTGCCCCGGCATTAAAAATCTATTCGTAATGAAAAAGAAATTCTTTTTGTCGGCGGCTCTCCTTGCCGCCGTGGTAAGTGCCTACGCACAGGGCAACGGGCAGGCGGGCATCACCGAAGCCACGAACCTAATCACCGGGTATTTTGACCCCGGCACAAAACTGGTGTACGCAATCGGGGCGGTCTGCGGCTTGATTGGCGGGGTAAAAGTATATAACAAATTTTCAAGCGGCGACCCCGACACCTCAAAGACCGCCGCCAGTTGGTTCGGGGCGTGCATCTTCCTGATTGTCGCCGCCACTATCCTGCGTTCGTTCTTCCTCTAAAACGGCAGCTATGTCTGAATATCCGGTAAACAGGGGTATCGGGAAGCCGGTGGAGTTCAAGGGGCTGAAAAGCCAGTACCTCTTTATCTTTTGCGGCGGCTTGCTCGCCGTCTTCGTGGTGTTCATCGTCCTGTTCATGGCAGGCGTGAACCAGTGGCTATGTATCGGTTTCATCGTGTCGGCTTCGCTGCTGCTCGTGTGGCAGACGTTCCGGCTCAACGCACGGTACGGCACGCACGGGCTGATGAAAGCTGCCGCCCGCAAAAGACACCCACGCTTCATTATCAGCCGAAAGGCGTTACCCCGATTATTCACCTACAAAAGAAGAAAGGAAGAAAGAACATGAGGAATACATTAAAGGCTACCACGCTGGAAAGGAAATTTCCACTTTTGGCGGTGGAGAACGGCTGCATCATTTCAAAGGATGCGGACATAACGGTGGCTTTCAGGGTGGAACTGCCCGAACTGTTCACCGTCACCAGTGCCGAGTACGAAGCCATACATTCGGCATGGTACAAGGCAATCAAGGTGCTGCCCGACTACTCCATAGTACACAAGCAGGACTTCTTCATCAAGGAGAACTACCAGCCCGACACGGAAAGGGACGAGCTTAGTTTTTTAAGCCGCTCCTTTGAACGGCATTTCAATGAACGCCCGTTCCTGAACCATTACTGCTACCTGTTCCTAACGAAAACGACAAGGGAGAGAAGCCGCCGACAGAGCGACTTCTCCACCCTATGCCGGGGCAGGATTGTCCCACAGGAAATAGCCGACAAGGAAACGGCTGCAAAGTTCATCGAAGCAGTCGGGCAGTTTGAAAGGATTATGAACGACAGCGGTTTTGTCACCCTTACCCGGCTGGCGGCATCGGAAATCACCGGGCAGGACGGTAAGGCGGGCATCATCGAGAAATACTTCTCGCTCTCGCAGACAGATACCACCTGCCTGAAAGACATCGGGCTGTACCCGGAAGAAATGCGTGTCGGGGACGATATACTGTGCCTGCATACGCTCTCGGACGTGGAAGATTTGCCCGGAAAGGTCGGGACGGACTGCCGATTTGAGAAACTTTCCACCGACAGAAGCGATTGCAGGTTAAGTTTTGCCGCCCCGGTGGGCGTGCTATTGTCGTGTAACCACGTCTATAATCAGTTCATCTTCATAGACGACCACGCCGAAAACCTGAAGAACTTCGAGCAGACCGCCCGGAATATGCAATCGCTCTCCCGCTACTCCCGTGCCAACCAAGTGAACAAGGAGTGGATAGACGAGTACCTGAACGAAGCTCACAGCAAGGGGCTTATCTCGGTGCGTTGCCACTGCAATGTCATGGCATGGAGCGATGACAGGGACGAACTCAAACGCATACGCAACGATGTGGGAAGCCAGCTTGCGCTAATGGAGTGCAAGCCACGCCACAACACGGTCGATACGCCCACGCTCTTTTGGGCGGGCATACCCGGAAACGAGGCGGACTTCCCCGCAGAGGAAAGTTTCTACACGTTCTTGGGGCAGGCTCTCTGCCTGTTCGTGGAAGAAACGAACTACAAGAGTTCGCTTTCCCCGTTCGGTATTAAAATGGTGGACAGGGTGAGCGGTCGCCCGCTGCACATCGACATATCGGATTTGCCCATGAAGAAAGGCATCACGACCAATAGAAACAAGTTCATACTTGGGCCGAGCGGGTCGGGTAAGTCTTTCTTTACCAACCACATGGTGCGCCAGTATTACGAACAAGGGGCGCACGTGTTGCTGGTAGATACGGGTAACAGCTACTTGGGGCTGTCCCAGCTTATCCACAACCGTACGCACGGCGAGGACGGGATTTATTTCACCTACACCAACGAGAACCCGATAGCGTTCAACCCGTTCTATGTCGAGGACGGGGTATTTGACATCGAGAAGAAAGAGAGTATAAAAACCCTTATCCTTACTTTATGGAAGCGGGACGATGAAGCCCCCAAGCGGTCGGAAGAAGTGGCGTTGTCCAATGCGGTAAGTGCCTATATCGAACGTATCACGGGTGACAAGTCTGTAACGCCCTGTTTCAACACGTTCTACGAGTTTGTCCGGGATGATTACCGCCGACAGCTTGAACAGAAGAACGTCAGGGAAAAGGATTTTGACATCGACAACTTCCTGAACGTGCTTGAACCTTATTACAAGGGTGGCGAGTATGACTATTTGCTAAACTCCGACAAGGAACTGGATTTGCTGCATAAACGCTTCATTGTCTTTGAATTGGACAATATCAAAGACCACAAGATTTTATTCCCGATAACGACTATCATCATCATGGAAGCCTTTATCAACAAGATGCGCAAGTTAAAGGGAATAAGGAAGTTAATACTAATCGAGGAAGCGTGGAAAGCGATTGCATCGGCGAACATGGCAGACTATATCCGCTACCTCTACAAAACCGTCCGAAAATATTTCGGGGAAGCGATTGTAGTCACGCAAGAGATTGAGGATATTATTTCTTCCCCTATCGTGAAAGAGAGTATCATCAATAACTCGGACTGCAAGATACTGTTAGACCAAAGAAAATATCTCAACAAGTTCGACAGCATACAGAACCTCTTGGGACTGACCGACAAGGAGCGTTCGCAGATATTGTCTATCAACATGGCGAACCACCCCGGACGGAAATACAAGGAAGTTTTCTTCTCGCTGGGCGGCACGCAGTCGGCGGTATATGCCACGGAAGTTTCATTGGAAGAATATTACACCTTCACGACAGAGGAAAGCGAGAAAATGGAACTGTTCGCCCTTGCCGACAAGCTGGGCGGCAACCTTGAACTGGCTATCAAGCGGCTTGCAGAAAGCAAGAGAAATCCCCAATTATCAACCACTTAAAATTTAGAAATATGAAACGTACAAGTAAAATCTTGCTTCTCTTTTCCTGCGTGTTGCTATTGGCATCCTGCAAGGATAGCCCGGAAAAGCAGCTGGAGCAAATGCGGGGTGAATGGGTACATGTCAAGGGACACCCGGCTTTCACGCTCTCGGAAACGGGCGGCGAATACACCGTCACCCGGAAAGCGAATATCAGGGGCAAGGTACTGGAAACTGCCTATCAAGTGTCGGAACAGGACGGAAAACTGTTTATCGGAACTGGCTTTGCCATACTGCTGACGTATGACAAGGAACGTGACCGGATAATCCTTTCACCCGGCGGCGAATACAAGCGAGTTATAAACCCTAAAAACAAAAAAAGATGAAGAAAACAATTCTCCTTATGGCGGTATGCCTTTGCTTCATCGGCAAGGCATCCGCACAGTGGGTGGTGTCAGACCCCGGCAACTTGGCACAGGGTATCATCAACACCACCAAGCAGATAGTGCAGACTTCCACCACAGCCAAGAACACGCTGGACGGCTTCATGGAAGCGCAGAAGATTTTCCAGCAGGGTAAAAAATATTACGATGCGCTCAAAGCGGTACACGATGTTGTCAAGGGCGGTGTCAAGGTAGGAAAATCTATCGAACTGGTGGCGGAAATATCCGAAATCTACGTGCGCAACTTCCAAAACATGCTGGCAGACCCGAATTTCACGCCTGACGAACTATCCGCAATCTCGTTCGGCTATGCCAAACTGATGTCGGAAAGCTCGGACGTGTTGCAGGACTTGAAGAATGTAGTGAACATCACGGGTATGTCGCTGACGGATGCCGAACGGCTGGCTATTATTGATAATGCCTACCGAAGCCTATTGAATTACCGCAACCTCGTGAACTACTACACCCGAAAGAACATTTCCGTGTCCTATCTGCGGGCAAAAAAGAAGAACGACACCGACCGGGTGCTGGCTCTCTACGGCTCGGCGGATGAACGCTACTGGTAACATATAAATCGGTATGCCTATGTTATTAGCAGCAGTGGATTTTGACAACCTGCACCAAGTGTTGCGGGTGCTGTACGATGAGATGATGCCCTTGTGCAGCAACATGACGGGGGTAGCGAAAGGTATTGCCGGATTGGGGGCTTTGTTCTACGTGGCGGCAAAAGTGTGGCAGTCGCTCGCAAGGGCGGAAGCCATAGACGTGTACCCGCTCCTGCGCCCCTTTGCGCTGGGGCTGTGCATCATGTTTTTTCCAACATTCGTGTTGGGTACTATCAACACGGTGCTGTCGCCAGTGGTGAAAGGGTGCAACCAGCTTATGGAAACGCAGACTTTCGACATGAACGAATACCGGGCGCAGAAAGACCGACTGGAATATGAAGCCCTGATGCGAAGCCCCGAAACGGCTTACCTTGCATCGGACGAGGAATTTGACAGGCAACTGGAAGAACTGGGCTGGTCGCCCTCCGACATGGTAACTATGACGGGTATGTATATGGACAGGGCGGCGTACAATATCAAGAAGTCCGTACGGGACTGGTTCAGGGAACTATTGGAAATGCTCTTTCAGGCGGCGGGGCTGATTATAGACACGTTGCGCACGTTCTTCCTGATTGTGCTTTCGATACTGGGTCCGCTGGCGTTTGCGATTTCCGTCTATGACGGTTTCCAAAGCACGCTGACCCAGTGGATTTCACGCTATATCTCCATTTACCTGTGGCTACCCGTGTCGGACTTGTTCAGCAGCGTGCTGGCACGCATACAAACCCTGATGCTCCAAAAGGACATCGAGCAGCTTTCAGACCCGAATTTCATTCCTGACGGGAGCAGCACCGTGTATGTAATCTTTATGATTATAGGTATCGTGGGCTACTTCACCATTCCTACGGTGGCAAGCTGGATAGTGTCGGCTGGCGGAATGTCTGCCTATAACCGTAACGTGGCACGGGCTGGGTCAGTCGCCGGGGCTGCGGCAGGGGCAATCGGTGGAAAGGTATCGGGGAAACTACTCAAATAAACAACATCAATTTATAAAATATGGAATTTAAGTCATTAACGAACATCGAAACGAGTTTCCGGCAAATCCGGCTCTTCGCACTGGTATTCATCTGCCTGTGCGCACTGGTGACGGGCTTCGCCGTGTGGAACTCGTACAGCTTCGCCGAAAAGCAGCGGCAGAAGATATACGTCCTCGACAACGGGAAAAGCCTGATGCTGGCACTCTCGCAGGACATGGCACAGAACAGACCCGTGGAAGCCAAGTCGCACGTGCGGCGTTTCCACGAACTTTTCTTCACACTCTCACCCGACAAGGGGGCTATCGAAAGCAACATCAAACGCTCGCTGTTCCTTGCCGACAAGACCGCTTTCAACTATTACAAGGACTTGGCGGAAAAAGGGTATTATAACCGGGTGATTTCCGGAAACGTCACGCAGACGGTGGAGATTGACAGCGTGAAGTGCGACTTCGACCAGTACCCCTACAAGGTGAACACGTATGCCCGCCAGTTGATTGTCCGGGAAAGCAGCCTGACGGTGCGAAGCCTTGTGACCTCGTGCCGGTTGCTCAACGCCACACGGAGCGACAACAACCCGCACGGCTTCATCATCGAAGCGTTCACCATTACCGAGAACAAGGATTTGCAAACCGTTAAGAGGTAGCCTTATGGAGAGAAAACGAAACTACATCGAAAAGGTGCGGGACTGGGCGGACGACTGCCTGCGCCGAATGTGCGGACGGATTACGCCGGGCAAAAGGCTGGCGGTTATCCTCGTGATGTTCTTCTTTTTCGGCGGCTTGTCTATCTATATCACCGTTTCATCAATCTACAACATCGGGAAACGGGACGGCAGGCGGCTGCAAATAGAACATATCAAACAACTGCCATTGCAAGGCAATGACACAATCAACAGTATCAACCCCTTAAACAGACCGGAATATGGAAGAAGTACAGAAGAATGAGAACGGCACGACCGTACCGCAGGCGGACGGGAAGCCGAAAAAGGAAGATAAACCCAAACGGGAACTTACCCCGCAGCAGGTGCAGCAGCGCAGGAAAATGATAGTCTTCCCGCTGATGTTCCTTGCCTTTGCCGGGTGCATGTACCTGATATTCGCCCCCTCCGGCAAAGAGGACGTGAACGTGGAGAGCGTGGGCGGCTTCAACGCCGACATACCCCTGCCCGCAGAGGACGGGATTATAGCCGACAAGCAAAAGGCTTACGAGCAGGCGATGATAAGCCGCAAACAGCAGGACAAGATACAATCCTTGCAGGACTTCGGTTTCACGGGGGACGATGAAACGGAAGAACCGCAAGCGGAAATCGACCTGATGCCGGAAGAAGATGCGCAGCCACAAAGGGGCGGCGGTGCTTCTTCGGCATACGCTTACCGGGACATCAACCGCCAGTTAAGCACGTTCTACGAAACGCCCCCTGTGGACGAGGAAAAAGAGGACTTGAAGCGGCAGGTGGCGGAACTGACCGACCGACTGCAACAGCAGCAGAACGCCACACCCACCGCTGACGACCAAATGGCACTCTTGGAAAAGTCCTACGAGCTGGCGGCAAAGTACATGAACGGCGGGCAGGGACAAGTCGCACAAGTCTCGGTAACGGGCGGCATTGACCGCAAGCCGGATGCGGTGGCGGTGCAGGCTATCCGGGAAACGACCGTATCGGGATTGCAGCAGCCCATGAGCGATGCCGACTTCATCCGGGCTTACAGCCAGCCACGAAACTACGGCTTCAACACGGCGGTAGGCACGGGCTACGCTATGGGAAAGAACACGGTAGCCGCCTGCATCCACCAAGACCAAACGCTGGTGGACGGGCAGGCGGTGAAACTCCGGCTGCTCGAACCCATG
This sequence comes from Phocaeicola sartorii JCM 17136 = DSM 21941, assembly GCF_054653615.1. Lineage (NCBI taxonomy): Bacteria > Pseudomonadati > Bacteroidota > Bacteroidia > Bacteroidales > Bacteroidaceae > Phocaeicola > Phocaeicola sartorii. The sequence goes on along the minus strand of NZ_BAAIFW010000005.1, from coordinate 1,871,513 downwards.
CAGGCGGGCAGCATCGTCGTGCCGAAGAATACCCTCGTGGCGGGAACGGCAAAAGTGCAGGGCGAACGGCTCGACATACTGGTGTCCTCGATTGAGTACGCTGGCAACATCATCCCGGTGGAACTCGCCGTGTTCGACACGGACGGGCAAAAGGGGCTGTCCGTCCCGTCCTCTATGGAGCAGGAAGCGTTCAACGAAGCTATGGCGAATATCGGAAGCGGGCTGGGTACAAGCATTTCCTTTGCCCAAAGTGCCGGGCAGCAGGTGGCTATGGACGTGACAAGGGGATTGCTGCAAGGAACGTCCGGCTACCTCGCCAAGAAGTTCCGAACCGTGAAAGTGAAGCTGAAAGCCGGGTACAAGGTGATGCTTTACGCCAAACAACAATAACCATTTTATCAACCACTAAAATTTTAATTAACAATGAAACAGATTTTTGTAATGTTCGCCCTCTTGCTGGGCGTGTGTGCGGCAAACGCACAGGAAACCGACACCGTGAAGTATGCGGCTGGCAACGACTTGTACCGGGGAATTACCCGGAAACTCCCGTACCGACAAATGGTAACGCCCTACGGCGTGGAAGTGACCTTTGCCAAGACGGTGCATATCATCTTCCCCGCCGCCGTCCGCTATGTCGATTTGGGAAGCAACCACATCATAGCGGGCAAGGCTGACGGTGCGGAGAACGTAATCCGGGTGAAAGCCACGACAGAGGGCTTTCCGGGAGAAACGAACTTCTCCGTTATCTGCGAGGACGGGAGTTTCTTTTCATTCAACGCCAAGTACGCCCGTGAACCGGAAATGCTCAACATCGAAATGAAAGACTTCTTGGAGAATGAAGATACGTCCGATTTCTCACATACCCGCATGAACATCTATTTCCGGGAATTAGGTAATGAAAGCCCGCTGTTGGTGAAGCTGATAATGCAGAGCATCTACAAGAACAATGACCGGAAAGTGCGCCACTTGGGCAGCAAGCGTTTCGGAATACAGTTCTTAATCAAGGGGATTTACACCTATAACGGGATGCTCTACGTGCACACGCAGACGAAGAACAGTTCCAACGTGCCTTTCGATACCGACTTCATCAAGTTTAAGATAGTCGATAAGAAAGTGCCCAAGCGCACGGCTATTCAGGAAACGGTGCTGGATGCGGTACGTAGCTACAACGAGGTGATAGAGATTGCAGGAAAAAGTACCGTGCGCACGGTGTACGCCCTGCCGAAGTTCACCATTCCTGACGACAAGCTGCTGGTCGTGGAACTCTACGAGAAGAACGGCGGGCGGCATCAGACCATACGGGTGGAGAACGCCGACATCGTGAACGCAGAAGTGATTGACGAACTCAAAATCAAATAGGGAATGAAAAGACACATCTTTATAATGATGCTCTTTGCGCTGTGCCTGACCTCGTTTCAGGCACACGCACAAAGATACCTGCCGGGCATGAAAGGCTTGCAGGTCACGGCGGGCATGGCGGACGGGGTGCATTGGAACGCTGGCAGTGATTTCGCCTACCACATCGGGGCGGCGTACAGCGTTTACACCAAGAACGCCAACCGCTGGGTGATTGGCGGGGAATACCTGCACAAGAAGTATGACTACAAGGATATGCAGATACCCGTAGAACAGTTCACCGCAGAGGGCGGCTATTACCTGAAATTCCTATCGGACAGACGAAAGACCTTTTTCCTTTCATTGGGCTTGTCGGCTCTCGCCGGGTACGAAACAAGCAACCGAAGCGAAAAGCTGCTGCCGGACGGCTCTACCTTGCTGGATAAGGACTGCTTCATTTACGGCGGTGCGCTGACGCTGGAACTGGAAACCTACCTGACCGACCGGGTGGCTCTGCTGTTGAACGCAAGGGAACGGGCGTTGTTCGGCTCGGACATCGGCAAGTTCCACACGCAGGTATCTTTGGGACTGAAATTCATTATCAACTGACCGCTATATAATAATGTATATGAAGAATGTAATGTATAAAATCATCATGGGCTGCTACATCGTGGCCGCCCTTGTACTTGTCACCGCCTGTAATGACAACTTGGATATTCAGCAGGCATACCCGTTCAGCATCGAAACGATGCCAGTACCCAAAAGGCTGAAAGTCGGGGAAACCGCCGAAATACGCTGCCAGTTGGTGCGTGGCGGCTATTACCAGCCGACAACCTATCAGATACGGTACTTCCAGCCGGACGGCAAAGGGAAGCTGGAAATGGATAACGGCACGGTGTTCCTGCCCAATGACCTGTACCCGCTGGAAAAAGAAACGTTCAGGCTCTATTACACCTCGGCATCGACAGACCAGCAGAGGATTGACATTTATATCATCGACAGCTTCGGGCAGGTGCAGCAACTTTCGCTATCGTTCAATAATGACAACAGCAAGGAAGAAACGGAAACGATAACCCCTAAACAATAAAATGACATGGTAAAAATAGAATTGGATATAAAAGGTATCTCGTGGTATATAGAAACCACGTTGGAAACGGATATAGTTCCGGCAGTAGGTGACATCATCATAGTGGATAAGGACTGCATTTCCGAACGTGACAGTGCTGAATTGTGGAAAATACCGTCCAATCAGGTTTTCAAATGGGCGGACGAAGAAGATGATGCGCCCGTAATGGTATGGTTCGATTGCGACACGGAAATGCTTGTCACTAAGCGGACATGGAAATATGACATCGAGGAAGAAGAAACCGTGTGCATACTTAGTGTAAAATTTATTCACTATGAGGATTTATAGTTGCGACATCCGTTTTTATCATCCTCTTGGGAAACCGGGTATGGAATGATACGCAAAGCGTAAATATCGGGCAGACAGCCCGCCGGGAAGCATCGGCGGGCTGTTTCCATGATAGGGAAAACGAAAGGCTTCTTTGTTACTTTCTTCACCCGCTGGCAGGCTCACGGAAGAAAGTAACGGCGGCAAGCAGCCGCCGTTTTCTATCAACTGGTTTTAAGGCTCTTTATGGACGTGTATTTCTCTAACCACACCTTTACCTGTTCCATGTTATATTCGCCCGTGATGATTGCCGTATGGTCGTTTATGGCAACAAACCGGACACTCTCGTAGCTGTTTACCCAGCCTTGCAGGGAACAGACACCCCACGTTGCAACATCTTCAAAAACACTGCGGTCTATCCGGCTGATTGGCTCGCCGAAAACTACCGTCATTATCTGAAAGTCCGGTTTGTCCTCTAACAGTTGCAAATGGTGCAGCGTGCCGAACTCGTCAGTTTTGCGCCCCCACGCCCACACATCATTATACAAATCATCGCCCCACTGGTGCGGGTGGTCGAAACGGACTTTGACCGCTATGGAATGCTGGTCGTCTTGGATGCCCTCGATAACGCCCGTTACCATTAAGCCCGTAAAAATGCACTCGCAACGCCTGCCGATAAGCTCCTTGTTTACTTCTGTTGTTTTCATGTCCCTAAAATTTACTTGTTTATTACTCCGTTCTTCTTCGCTACCCATTCGTCACGCCTGCGGCGGCACTCGTCCAGCGTTTTGGCTACCGTGCTGAAAAGTTCGCCGTCCGTGTGGCGGTAGTCATATTGATAATAAATTTGTCCCCTGAAAGCCCCTAAACAGCATTTCACGAACTTTTCTTCTCCCGGTGTTTGGGTTATGCTTACCCCGTTTTTGTTAAGTGACTGCATGATGTTCTATTTTTTTAATGGTCGTTATAATATCAGTAAAGAAAGCAACAGCAGGAAAAGCAGAGCCATGCCCAGCGCATAAAGGGCTGAAAGGCAGACACGGAGCAGGAAACAGGCGGCACGAAATACGATATATGCCGTTATCGCCGTGCCTGCTCCGGCTACGCTGGTGAACCGCCATGCAAGGCAGAGCAGGAACGCCCGCCAAAGGATTTTATAAATGCTTTTCCGTTTCATCGCTTGGTTGTTTTTAGCGGGCAGGGCTTTGACACCCCGCCCGGATTGGTTGTTATGCCGCCCGGAACACAAAGCCGTCATCAAACCAGTAATCGCACATGAACAGGTCACGGGCAAACTTTTCATAATCGAAATAGGTCTTTGCGAACTCCGGCAGGTCGTAACATTCTTCTATAATTTCATAGGCGAAATCTTCTTCATCGTCATATTCCCCCTGATACTCGTCCCGGAAATCACGTACAAGGTCGTCCGCATCTTCCTCGCTCAAATCATGGCTTTTGTAGTTGCACCACACGAAAAAGGCTTCCTGCTCGGTGTCGCTCAAATCCTCCACCGCATCACGCAGGGTGAAGAAGTTTTCAGAAATCCAGCTTTCGCCGATTAAGCCCTCCGGCACGTTCTCCCAGTCCTGAAACATGTATTCCGCATCTTCCTCGTCCTTGTGCAGTTCCCGGCAGGCTTCGTAAAATTCCTCCTTGTCCGAGTAGTCCGAAAGGTCGAGCCATGCCCCAAACAAAGAACCGTTGTTGTACTTGGCATAAGTGCCTACATAAACGCTTGCTGCTGATAATTTCGTTGCTTCCATATTGCTGTAATTTTTAAGTTTTTAATTTTATGCGGATTTGAGAGGTGAGGGAGTTGAAGTTTCACTGAACTTTTTTCCTGTTTCCCGTAAATCCGACTTTTTTTTTATGCGTCTTCCGGTCGGGTCGGTCGTTTTCGTTTCACATAGGCTGGTTTGTGAAGGGGTCTTGCTATGCAAATTTTTCCGACAAAAATTTTTTCCGACCAACGGGAAGCTGGAACAATTTTTTTCGATGAAACCCAATTTGCAGAGCCAAAAGCCCCCGTAGCTACCTTTGCCTATTGAAATGATAAAAACGACTGTCCCGGCTGGGGGACTGCATAATGAGGAAGATTTACAGATAGGGAAACAGGGGAAAAGTGCCTGTTCCCTTTCGTCTTTTAGGGAACACTCCATGCGGGCGGGAAAGGCAAGGGTATGGCAAGTTTATCTTGCGGTACGCTTGTGCGGGTTTCCAACGGCTCTTTTCACGGAATACAGTCAGCCATGCCACGCACGGCTGGCGTTTCGGGGAATGTGCCAGTTGGAAAAGGATATAAAAAATGCGGGTAGTCGGTGGACTGCCCGCAAGGTGAAAGAATGTACTTTATTGGGATATAGGTTGTTAGGTGGAATTTCGTTACCGAAATCGTTACCTGTTTTGTTACCAACGGTATATAGGTAACTGAAAATTTACATGGCGACTTCCTTGTAAATTTTCTCGATGCCGACAAACTTCTTGTCAAGCCCTTGCATATCGCTGCCTATCTTGCTGTTGGTGATGCGGGCGTAAATTTGGGTCGTTTCGATATTGGTGTGTCCCAGCATCTTGGACACTGTTTCAATGGGTACGCCCTTTGACAGCGTGGTGGTCGTTGCGAACGTGTGCCTCGCAAGGTGAAATGTCAAATTCTTTTTAATACCGCATATATCGGCAATCTCTTTCAGGTAGGCGTTTAGTTTCTGATTGCTGATTACGGGAAGTATCTTGCCGTCCGGCAACTTGCCCTTGTACTTCTTCAAAATCATCTTGGGAATATCCAGCAGGGGGACATTCACGTCCGTATTCGTCTTTTGCCGCTTGGTGATTATCCAAAGGTTGCCGTCAAATGACTTTTGGATATTCTCCTGCCGCAAGTTGGCGACATCGCTGTAAGCCAGACCGCAGAAACAGGAAAAGACGAACAAGTCCCTGACGTGTTCCAGCCGCTCGGAAACCATTTTCTTTTTAAGGATGATTTTTATCTCGTCCTCTGTCAGATAACCCCTGTCCACTTTTTCCAGCCGGATTTTGTAGCTGGCGAACGGGTCGCCCACCAGTATGCCGTTGTTGCGGGCGATGATGATGATACGCTTGAAGAACTGCATGAACTTGGCGGTGGTGTTGTAGCCGCACTTGCAGGCGGTACGCAAATACAACTCAAAATCGGTAATGAACATCGGGGTAATCTCCTTTATGGATATGTCCGATACGTTGTACTTGCTTTGGATAAATTCGGCGAGGTGGCGGCGGGTCACTTCATACTTGCGGTAGGTCGCTATCGTCTTGGATATGCCCACAAGCTGCTTCACATCGTCATTGTGCTTTTGGAACAACGAAAGGATTGTTTCGTGGCTCTCGCTATGACCTAAAAACTCGTTCTTCACTTTCTCGGCGGTCACGTAATTGTCACGCCGCTGCATTTCGTGGTAAATGGTGTTCAGGGAAGAACGTATGTCGTCCAAAAGGGCGTTTATCCTCCCGGCATCCCTGCCTTTGGCTTTGCCCGCAGCCGTGTTCCAGTTGTCGGGCTGGATGCTCTGTTTCGTACTGAACTGGCAAAGTTTGCCGTCTATGGTGATGCGTGCCATAATCATAACCTCGCCGTTTTTCTTTTCAGAACCTTTCTTCAAATAAAAAAGAACCTTGAATGTCGATTTCATAACTCACTTTTTTTAGTTGCAAAATTAATTTTCACCTCTCGTTTTCGAGTTATGCAGACTATGGACTAATCAAGTCATTATCAGGTCATTTGTGGACAAATCGTTACCGTTTTTGTCCGGCAGGGAATAGGTAACGATTTAGTAACGAAACTTTGTCTTTTACCGTACTTTTGAAGTCTTGGAAGCAGGACTTTTGGGCAATAAAAAAAGCCACAAATCATTGATTTGTAGCTTTTTGTCCGTTTGCTGACCATTTCTGTCCAGCACGTTCAGCGGAGAGAGAGGCTCTCGAACTTATACTTTCACAGAATATCATAAAACTGCAAACGACTGATAATCAAGTGTAAATTACAATATAGAGTAAAAGTAAATGTTTCTAAATGTCTTTTGCTATCTCAATAATTGGGTGTATATTTGGGTGTAGAATTTCAAACGCACCCAATTATGAATATCAAGCGCAACATCATTTTTGCATTGGAGAGCCGGAAAAAGAACGGTGTGCCAATCGTAGAGAACGTACCCATCCGTATGCGTGTCATCTTTGCCAGCCAACGCATCGAGTTTACAACGGGCTACCGGATTGACGTAGCCAAATGGGATGCAGATAAGCAGCGGGTAAAGAACGGATGTACCAACAAGCTAAAGCAAAGTGCAGCCGAAATCAATACGGACTTGCTGAAATACTATGCCGAAATCCAGAATATTTTCAAGGAATTTGAGGTGCAGGAGGTCATGCCAACGACCCAACAGTTGAAGGAAGCTTTCAACATGAGAATGAAAGACACCAGCGAAGAACAGCCGGAAGAAGCCCCTGTCAGCTTTTGGGAGGTGTTCGATGAGTTTGTAAAAGAGTGCGGTAACCAGAATAACTGGACGGCATCCACCTATGAAAAATTTGCAGCAGTGAGGAACCACCTCAAAGAGTTCAAGGAGGATGCAACGTTCAACTATTTCAACGAGTTTGGATTGAACGAATACGTCAACTTCCTGCGTGACACCAAGGATATGAGAAACAGCACCATCGGCAAGCAAATGGGATTCCTCAAATGGTTCCTGCGCTGGAGCTTCAAGAAAGGACATCATCAGAACATTGCATACGATACGTTCAAACCGAAACTGAAAACCACCTCGAAAAAAGTAATCTTCCTGACTTGGGATGAACTGAACAAGCTGAAAGACTACCAGATACCCAAGGATAAGCAATACCTGGAACGTGTGCGTGATGTTTTCCTGTTCTGCTGCTTTACGAGTTTGCGGTATTCGGATGTTCGCAATCTGAAAAGAAGCGATGTGAAGTCCGACCACATCGAAATAACCACAGTCAAGACTGCCGACAGCCTGACGATTGAACTGAACAAATACAGCAAAGCCATACTGGACAAATACAAGGACATCCATTTCGAGAATTACATGGCTCTGCCCGTCATCAGCAACCAGAAGATGAACGATTACCTGAAAGAGCTGGGCGAACTGGCAGAAATCAACGAGCCTGTACGGGAAACCTACTACAAGGGAAATGAACGTATTGATGAAGTCACACCCAAATACGCTTTGCTCAGTACCCATGCAGGAAGAAGGACATTCATCTGCAATGCGCTGGCTCTCGGAATCCCGGCACAGGTGGTCATGAAATGGACGGGACACAGCGACTACAAAGCTATGAAACCCTACATTGACATAGCGGATGATATTAAGGCAAATGCCATGAACAAGTTTAATCAACTATAAAAGTATCAAACAGTTTCATAGATAGTTACCAATGACTATATTTGTAGAAATTATCATCACAATATGAGCAACAAGGAATCCAACATAGAGAAAACGAATTTTGATGCATTCATACAAGCGGTCGGTTCGGAAATAGAACAGGCACAAGTAAGGCTGATTGTTGCAGCCAATGCACAAATGCTGTTCCATTACTGGAAGATAGGCAATTACATCCTTTATCACCAGCAGCTGCACGGATGGGGAAGCAAAATCATCAAGCAGTTGGCAAAGGCTATCCGACTGCATTACCCTGAAAAGAAAGGCTATTCGGAACGTAACCTTACCTATATGTGCCAGTTTGCAAAAGCATATCCTTTAAGAGCGTTGCAAAGTTTCATAGAAACAGATGCAAGCCTGTCTGTCCCAACCATACAGAGTGTGACCAATGAAGTATTAAAACTGAATGACAAGCAATTTACGCAGGAACTTACTGCGCAAATGCAATCGATTGATTGTCAATCATTAGCAATTACGCAGGAAGTTCCTGCGCAATTTGAAGATGTGGGAAAAACCGTGTCTGCCATTTACAGGATGGGAATCAGGGAAATAGAAGAAGTTTTCTTGACCTCTCCTATAGCCAAAATAAACTGGACAAGCCAAATGACTATACTTGACAGTTCGCTACCTTTAGGTCTAAGCTACTGGTACATGAAGCAGTCTGTGGAAATGGGATGGAGCAGCAATGTATTGAAAATGCAAATTGACAGTGATTTGTATAGCCGACAAATCAGCAACAACAAGGTAAACAATTTCACGACCACACTTCCGGCTCCACAAAGCGACCTTGCCAATTACCTACTCAAAGACCCGTACATCTTTGATTTGGCAGGAGCCAAAGAAAAAGCAGACGAAAGGGATATTGAAGAACAGCTGGTGAAACACGTTACCCGCTACCTGTTGGAAATGTTATGCAAACCTTTACATAATAATTCTTATGCCAACAAATTTATTATGCAAAGTGACTTAAACTAAATCGCAGCTACAAAAGTAATTATAAAAATATAATCATTTATTTCTTTACATAAGAATTTCATTAATTTAAGTGCGGTGATATTGCCACAACTTAAATTAATGACGTATGAATGATCACTCAACAACTTTTGAAGCAGTCACATCCTCTATGCTGAAAATCTTAAAAGAGGATTTTTCTCGTACAGATAGTACATTGGAAGGCTATGCATGGAAATGGAATCAATTAAGGCAGTTCATGGAGAACAATGATTTGCATTCCCTCACCCCTAAAGTCTGCGATGATTTTTTATCTTCTCTTTATGGTTCTAAAGATTTAACTTCATTAAAATCTGGTGACAAGAAATTTTTATCCGCTATCTTACTCCTGAAAAATTACCTCATTACAGGCCAAGTTATTCCAAGAAAAGTTCCGGTAGAATTGAAAGGAGAGATTGGCAGTTTGATGATGCAATATATATTATCTCGAAGTCAAGAACGCTTGTCCGGACACACTATCTACAATCACAAACAAATATTCCATCGTTTCCTTGATTTTCTAACATCTGCAAAAGTAGCCTCCATAGAACAAGTTGAGATTACCCACATCATTAAATATCTTAATACCATTGGTACTAAATATAAATCTGTAGCAAGTATATCCATCCATATTCTACGTAACTTTTTCCGATATCTATATGAACACAAAATTATAGATATGGATTTAGCGGCATTTATTCCAAAAGATAATTATAAGAAACAGCCTAAGCTACCGTCAGCTTACACTTCTGAAGAAATAAAAAAGATAGTGTCTTCTGTGGATAGAAGTACGACTACAGGAAAACGTAATTACTCAATTATTCTATTAGCCACAATGCTTGGTTTGAGGGCTTCTGATATAGCAAATTTAAAGTTTGAAAATATATTGTGGGAGGATAATGCCATACGTTTAATCCAGCATAAAACAAATAAGGAATTAGAACTGCCACTTCTACCGGAAATAGGCAATGCTATTATTGAATATCTACGGTATGGACGTCCAAAGTCCCAGTCATCATATATATTTCTCTTGGCACGTTCTCCCTATACTCACATAAACCAACCGGTCATATCCCAGATAGCCAAGAAATATTTTCTTAAAGCCAACGTAAATATAAAGAACAAGCATCATGGCGCACATGCCCTTCGACATTCCTTAGCGACACTTCTTTTAGAAGAGCAGGTAAAGCTCCCTGTTATAAGCGAAGTTTTAGGGCATGAGAACACGGAATCAACAAGTTATTATCTAAGAATAGATATCCAATCACTGAAAAAATGCTCCCTTGATGTATCACCTGTATGTGAAAACTTTTATACCCAGAAAGGAGGCTATTTTTATGAATAGAAATTTTAAAGGCATTTACGCCTCATTGATAAGAGAGTTTGTGAGCTTGAAGCGCAGTATGGGATTTAAGTATATTGGGGGAGAGTTTGTCCTGACTTTATTTGATAGATTTACTATTGAAAGAAATGAGACTGCAATAGGTATTACCAAGGAGTTGTCAGATGCATGGTGCAAGGAACGTGACAATGAATCCAATAGTTACCATTATCGTAGGTGCTATATTTTAGGTGCTTTCTCTTCGTTTCTTAACAAAAAAGGAATCCGCTCATATATACCAAGAACCCCGTCATTGAGAAATACCTTTATCCCTCATATCTTTTCATCAAAAGAGATAGAACGAATTTTTACGACATGTGATAATATGCAAAGTGGAAATAATGATATGAGATCCTCTTTTTTTATAATGCCTTCACTGCTTCGCATGTTATACGGAACAGGAATACGCATAGGTGAAGCCTTGTCTCTGCTCAATGAAGATATTAATCTTGAGGAAGAATACTTCATTTTACGAGATACAAAAAACGGCAAAGACAGGATTGTCCCATTTTCCACTTCTTTAGCAGAGGTTCTTAAAGATTATGTTGTACATAGAAACAGATTACCCGTAAAGATATCAGATACTACTCCCTTTTTTATCACACTTAAAGGAAGGGCTTGTGACAGGGATAGCATATATCGTCGATTTTGCAAAATACTCATTCAAGCAAACATTCCCAAAGACCGCATACGTCTGCATGACTTGAGACATACATTTGCCGTTCACTCTCTTGCTAAAATGGCTGAAGAAGGTATGGATTTATATTGTTCTTTGCCGATCCTATCAACTTACCTTGGACATCAATCTTTGCGGGCGACGAATAACTATGTTCGGCTTACGTCAGAGATGTATCCCGAATTAATTAGAAAAATAGATATCATTGGTTTTGATATTTTCCCTAAAATGTGACATTTATGAAACCTACAAATTTTTCAAAATATCTAACAGACTTCCTTCTCCGGTATTTGCCCCATGAAAGAGGAGCAAGTACTAATACGATCCATTCATACAGGGACACATTTACCTTATATCTGGTATACATGGAAAGTAAAGGTGTAAAAGCTGAAAAACTGACAATGGAAAGTATAACAAAAGAGAATATCTTGTCCTTCCTTGATTGGTTGGAAACAAAAAGAAGTTGCTGTACATCAACACGTAATCTTCGCCTTGCTGCCATACAATCATTTTTTAAGTACCTCCAATATCAGAGTTCAGACCATCTATACGAATATCAAGAAATAATGGCTATAAATAATAAAAAGAGTGTCAAGCCTATTATGAACTATCTAACGGTAGAAGAGATGAAGATTCTTCTGCAACAACCAGATACGACCAAACCTAAAGGTCGTAGGGATCTGGCGTTATTGTCACTTATGTATGATACAGCGTGTAGAGTGTCAGAAGTAATAAGCCTAACTCCGCAATGTGTTCGATTAGATGAACCATATACTGTAATAATCACGGGAAAAGGGAATAAAAATAGAGTTGTACCAATGCTTGAAGAACAGTTGGATATACTGAAAATATATATGAAAGAGAATGGATTGTTGAGATCAGAATGTCTACAACATCCGCTATTTACAAACTGTTGGGGCGAAAAGCTGACAAGAGCAGGGGTGGCGAATATACTGGATAGATACATCAAAAAGGCAAAGCTACTTCATCCCACGTTAATGAAGGGGAAAATAAGCTGTCATAGTCTTAGGCATAGTAAGGCAATGCATCTGTTACAAGCTGGGGTTAACTTAGTTTATATTAGAGATATTTTGGGGCACGTGAATGTGCAAACTACAGAAATTTATGCAAGAGCGGACTCAAAAGTGAAACGGGAGGCTATAGAAAAAGCTTATATTAAAGTTGTTCAGGAGGTGGATACTAAACCTATGTGGCAAGGAAATGAAAAGTTAATGGATTTTTTAAAGTCTTTCTGATGAAAATATTATGCAAAGTGATGGAGATAAATCTTTTTATAATTACTTTTGTAGCTGTGATTTAGTTTAAGTCACTTTGCATAATAAATTTGTTGGCATAAGAAATGGGCAACGGTTTTGCCTTCGTTGCCCGGCAGAAGCACTTCCAAGTCGGAAACAGCGATTTCTTTGCCGACCTGATTCTATATTCCATTCCGTTGCACGCATATATCGTGGTAGAATTAAAGGCTACCCCATTCAAACCGGAGTATGCAGGACAACTGAACTTCTACATCAATGTGGTGGATGATAAACTGAGGGGAGAGAATGACAACAAGACTATCGGGTTGTTGCTATGCAAGGGAAAAGACGAAGTTGTGGCACAATACGCATTGACAGGCTATGACCAGCCCATCGGCATCAGCGATTACCAATTGAGCAAAGCGATTCCCGAGAAACTGAAATCAGCGTTGCCCAGCGTGGAAGAAGTGGAAGAAGAACTGGCCTCTTTCCTTGACAAAGACAATAACACTCAAAAATAGTTGCGTCCATGAAAGATGTAATTACAACGCTGATTCCCCGATACGGAGAATTGAACAGAATATATAAAGACTGGTTTGATAATAAAGGTTTCTCTTTTGAAAAGCAGAAATTCATTACCAAGTTCTATCTGGACTACAATGATGTAACGGTTCTTGAAACAGCCATTCTTGAACTGGTGTTTCATCTTCCACAGGAGCAATACACACTGATTCTGAATAGCCTGAAAAAGGAAGTATGCGAAAACATAAGTTATTACAAGAAAGGATGTATGCCGGATGAACAGACCGTTTACAATATCTGCTTCCGAGTTTCAGAAATCTATAAAGAAGCCATAGAAGAACAGCAATACAAGACGACCAAGCTCCATGCTCCGCTAAACGAAGCATACCACCGATACGATTCCATAGGTTATCGGGAACACACTGCAGAGGATGAAAAGCGTGCGGAAATGGAATATGAACGGTGCAAAGATGAATACGAGGAGAAAAAAAACAAGCTGACCGAACTCTACGATCTGCAAAAACAGACCAGAGAGAAAGCCCTGCAATATGCAAAAAGCCGTTTCAATGAAATCTATCGGCTGGGCTGCCACCTCAAAGAGACATTGGCGAAATATGTATTTGATGAAACAAACGAGCCGGAAGAGCCAGCCGAACAAGAACCAAATGCCCCCAACATACAGGAAGAAGTGCTGGGAACGAAACAGACTGAGTATTTCAATATGGAACTGCTTTCGCTCATTCATGTAACCTGCGTGGGAGAACAGTTCGAGAATATTTCCGAACATGATTTCTATACCTGCATGAACCTGCTACCAAGCGACACCAAACCCCAAATCAGACCGAGAGAAAAAATACGTACCTGCTATCTGATATTCCTGATGAGCGAAAAACTGCCCAAACAGGACAGGGAGAATTGGAAGAGGAATATCCTGAAAATATTGGATATTGAGGAAAGCTACTACAAGTCAAAGTACAAAGAGCCTGTTTCCGATTTCCCCAGTGACAGCAACCGGAAATTTGCCAAAGAAATGGATGGTATATTCCGATAATCTGTGATATGCCCTGACATTTTACGAAACAACCACTTTTACCACTCAAATTAAATTTTTGAGTGGTATTTTTATTATCTGATATTCAGATAAATAACAAGATATTCCATTTATATCAACCACATCCTTACCACTTACAACCCTACCTAATTTTGCATCGTTCGAGAACAGAGATAACAGCCAGTGCGCAGGGCTGATTGTTAAACGACTAAATAGATTGAACGATGAAAAATCTTCAAGAATTATTATCAAAACCCGTCTGGCAGATGACAGGTGAAGAGTTCATATTCCTAAGTAAGCACGCTTCCCGTCAAACGGAAACGCAGCCACAGCCCATTACAGACACAGAAAGAAAATATGTGTACGGAATACTGGGCATAGCCAAACTGTTCGGGTGCAGCCTACCCACCGCCAACCGTATCAAGAAAAGCGGAAAGATTGACAAGGCAATCACTCAGATAGGACGTAAGATTATCGTGGATGTTGAGCTTGCCCTTGAACTGGCTGGAAAGAAAACAGGAGGACGGAAATAACGGGAGGCATGGCTATGGACTATATGAAAGAGACTAAGGAAATATCGGCTGAAGAAGCCATAATCCTTTGGCAAGCCTCACGTTTGAGCCTGTCGAAAAGTTATGAGAAAGCACCTGAAATCCTTAAAGTACATGATTCTGTCATTGGGACATTGGGTAATTTCAGCGCATCCATCGGCAAAGCCAAAAGTAAAAAAACGTTCAATGTATCGGCTATCGTAGCCGCTGCATTGAAGAACGGCACAGTGCTGCGGTATGTGGCTGAACTGCCTGAAGATAAGCGGAAAGTGCTTTATGTTGATACAGAGCAAAGCCCTTACCATTGTCTGAAAGTCATGACGCGCATTTTGCGAATGGCTGGTTTGCCAGATGATAGGGACAATGAGAATCTTGAATTTCTTGCCTTAAGAAAATACACGCCTGAGCAGCGTATCAGGATTGTGGAACAGGCTATTTACAATACACCCGAAATCGGTCTTGTAATTATAGACGGCATACGGGATATGGTGTATGACATCAACAGCCCCAGTGAATCAACACGCATCATATCCAAGCTGATGCAGTGGACGGACGACAGGCAGATACATATCCATACGATACTGCATCAGAACAAAGGGGATGAGAACGCAAGAGGGCACATTGGTACGGAGTTGAACAACAAGGCGGAAACCGTATTGCAGGTAGAAAAGGACAAGGGCAACGGTGACATCAGCCATGTTTCAGCCATTCACATCCGGGCAATGGACTTTGAGCCTTTCGCATTCCGTATCAACGACAAAGCCCTTCCCGAACTCATTGAGGGATACAAACCTGAAACAAAGAAGCCGGGAAGACCCGAAGAAGAGAAGTTCGACCCTTACAGGCATATCACCGAGCAGCAGCACCGTATCGCATTGGAAGCCGTTTTCGGGCTGAAAGAGGAATACGGCTACAAGGAACTGGAAGATGCCTTAATCAAGACCTATATGTCAGTGGGTGTAAAGCTGAACCATAAAAAGGCGGTATCGCTCATCACCATGCTCCGCAACAAACGGATGATAGTGCAGGAGACAGGCAGAAAATACACATTCATGCCTGACTTCCACTATTAGCCCATTTCCCTGCAATCACTTCACTTTATTCTCGGGGTGTATATATTAGGAATATAGTGAAGTGCTTGGGGAATGGGACTAAATCACTTCACTTTATTACCGTATCCTATATATACGAGAATTTAGTGAAGTGATTATAGACCGTACTTCCTAAAAAGGTACGGGCAAAAAGAAAAATAAACCAATTCACCAACTACTAAAACAATCATTTTATGGATATACAGACAGCCAAGCAAATCAGAATAGCGGATTATCTGCATAGTTTAGGATATTCTCCCGTCAAGCAACAAGGTGTCAATCTGTGGTATAAATCACCGTTAAGGGAAGAAGCCGAAGCCTCGTTCAAGGTAAATACCGAACGTGAACAATGGTATGACTTCGGTTTGGGTAAAGGTGGTGGTATCATAGAACTGGCTGCACACCTGTACGCTACCGACCATGTACCTTACATCTTGAAACGGATAGCAGAGCAGACACCGCACGTGCGCCCGGTATCTTTCTCTTTTGGAAAGCAAAACTCTTCCGAGCCGAGCTTCCAACAGTTGGAGATTGTTCCGCTGTCATCTACTGCCCTGCTTGCCTACTTACAAGGTAGAGGAATTAACATAAAACTGGCGAAAAGAGAATGTAGTGAAGCACGTTTCACTCACAACGGCAAGCGGTACTTTGCCATCGCCTTTCCCAATGGTTCGTGTGGATATGAAATCCGCAACCGCTATTTCAAGGGCTGCATCGCCCCAAAGGAAATCTCCCACATCAGGCAGTCGGGAAAAGCGAGGAATACCTGTTATGTGTTCGAGGGATTTATGGACTACCTCTCCTTTTTGACATTGAGACAAGAGAGCTGCCCAAATTATCCGGAATTGGACGGGCAGGACTACATTGTATTGAACTCCGTATCGAATGTAAACAAGGCTCTCTATCCGTTGGGCAATTACGAACGCATCCACTGCTTTTTCGACAACGACCATGCAGGACTGGAAGCACTCCGGCAAATCCGCATGGAATACGGCAGAGAGCGGTACCTCCGGGACGCTTCGCAGATTTACAGAGGATGCAAGGACTTGAACGAATACTTACAGAAACAGATTGAAAGAAAAAGGCAGCTCCAGTCCGCCAAAGGGGTGCGCAGCCAATCACCGGAAAAGAAGAACGGCTTCCAGTTATAGCCCACTATAACTACACGCTTCGCTTTCGTAGTTGTGGGCTCTCCCGAGGGGATTAGGGCTTTGCCCTAATGACCCACTCAGGGCGTTTCACCCCTGAGAACCCCGAGCAAAGAGTGACCCTCTCTTTGCAATCTCCGCTTATGGGTTACCCCTAAGAACCCCTCTGCGAAAGCGAGCAAAGTAAATCAATTGTAAACAAAGGAAAGAAGCTATGGCAACAAAATCAAGCATACATATCAAGCCTTGCAACATCGCATCGAGCGAGGCACACAACCGAAGGACTGCCGAGTATATGCGTAATATCGGGGAGTCCAGAATCTATGTCGTTCCCGAACTTTCCACCGATAACGAACAGTGGATAAATCCCGACTTCGGCACTCCCGAACTGCGAACTCATTATGACAATATCAAGCAAATGGTCAAGGAAAAGACCGGACGTGCCATGCAGGAAAAGGAAAGGGAACGCAAGGGAAAGAATGGAAAGATTATCAAGGTGGCGGGATGCTCACCCATCCGTGAAGGAGTATTGCTTATCAGACCGGACACCACACTGGCTGATGTACGCAAATTCGGTGAAGAGTGCCAAAGACGCTGGGGCATCACTCCGCTACAGATTTTCCTGCATAAAGACGAAGGGCATTGGCTGAACGGTCAGCCGGAAGCAGAAGACAAGGAGAGCTTCCAAGTCGGTAACAGATGGTTCAAACCAAATTATCATGCTCATGTCGTATTCGACTGGATGAACCATGAAACTGGAAAGAGCCGAAAGCTCAATGACGAGGATATGGCAACCATGCAGACCCTTGCTTCCGATATTCTCCTGATGGAACGTGGACAGGCAAAAGCTGTCACAGGTAAAGAGCATCTGGAACGAAATGATTTCATCATTGAGAAGCAGAAAGCCGAACTGCAACGTATAGAGGAAACCAAGCGACACAAGGAACAACAAGTAAGCCTTGCCGAACAGGAACTCAAACAGGTAAAAGCAGAGATACGCACGGACAAACTAAAGAAAACAGCCACCAATGCTGCTACCGCCATAGCAAGCGGTGTAGGTTCTCTTTTCGGAAGCGGTAAGCTGAAAGAACTGGAACATCACATCGAGCAGCTACATCAGGAAATTACCAAACGGGACAAAGCTACTGATGAATTAAAAATTCAGATACAACAAATACAGGAACAGCATAGCAGACAAATTCGTAATCTTCAAAGAATACATAATCAAGAACTTGAAGCCAAAGACAAGGAAATATCACGATTGAGCACCTTGCTTGAAAAAGCCCACAAATGGTTTCCCATGTTCAAAGAGATGTTGAGAATGGAAAAATTATGCGCTGTTATCGGGTTTACCAAAGACATGATAGAAAACCTCTTGACAAAGAAAGAATCCATACAATGTAGTGGCAAAATTTATTCCGAAGAACACAGGTGGAAATTTGACATCAAGAATGATATTTTTAGGGTTGAGAAACATCCGATGGATAGTGGTAAGCTTATGCTGACCATAAACCGACAACCCATAGTACAATGGTTTAAGGAACAATGGGAAAAGTTACAGCAGAATCTACGTAACTCGGTGCAGAGAGAGCAAAAATCCAGAGGATTTAGAATATAGAATAGCCTATTATTAATAAAATCAAGTATCTATGCATCCAAACAGATTGTTTTTATTACAGAATCAAAATCCTAAGAATTTATAAAAAATGAAGCCTAAAGAAGTTTTGGAAAAATGGATAGATTGCTTTAACAAAGCAGATGCTTATCATATAGCAGAGCTGTATGCTACTAATGCAGTAAATCATCAAGTCGCAAACGAACCAATAATAGGTAAAGAATCAATCTACAAAATGTTTGTGAATGAATTTGCCACTGCTAAAATGGTTTGTATGGTGGAAAATATTTTTGAAGATGGCGAATGGGCTATCATGGAATGGAAAGACTCTCTTGGACTTCGTGGATGCGGATTTTTTCATGTAAAAGATAACAAAATCGTCTTTCAAAGAGGGTATTGGGATAAACTTTCATTCTTGAAGCAACACAATCTTCCAATTGAATAAGTACTATCAGAATACGGACTGGGAAATTGAAATACCCAGTCCGAGTTATATAATGAATTTTACTTGTTAAACTATTTAAAGTCAGTTGGATAACAAACCATACCTTTCACATTCTCAGTAGCTCCAGGTATTAATTCAGCCACCATGCAATATTCATGAGAGACTTCGAAAGGAAATTCAATTCCTAAATCGATAGCCTTGCGATAGCCAAATCGAGGATAATACTCTTTATGCCCCAATACGACTGCTGTGCCGTAACCCAAAAGTGCTGCCCTCTGATGGGCTTACTGAATCAACATCCCCCCCAATTCCCTTACGCTGGAATTCCGGCAAGACTGCCAATGGAGCTACACTCAGGGATGTGACAGACTGGGTGTCACTGTCTATCTTTACTTCTGTAAGTAAGATATACCAGACAATTTGTTTTTCTGTCATTTTCTTGTTCTTATCTAATTGTTAGGCTCATTGTTGTTATACATTGTTTAATTATAGATAAATCGTGAATATCCTTCTCTCTTAAATCGTAGCCCGAATGGAATACTTGTTGCCCTTTTGCAGAAATGCAAGGGATGCTTCTGCCTTCAAAGACTGCTGTTCCAAAATAGTCCGGTTGAAATTCATACCAGCCTCCATCCAAGTCGGCTTGTTTGGAAGTGCCGTCCGCATTCAAGACAAAAGGATGGATATCAATATAGCCTAATTCTTTGCTATACAGTTCCATACGGGTGGGCAACCAATTTGTTTCAATTTGATATCCTCTCTCCTGCAAAAGATCAAGGAGTTGGTCTGTATAATTGGCATCAAAATCAATGTCAATATCTCTATGCAAGCGGGTTTGCTGTCCGTACAAGACATCCACTCCCCAGCCTCCATCCAACCAAAACTGCATGTCCAGGCTTTCCAACAAGTCCAAAACTTGAAATAACTCTGTAATCGTAGTGTGTTCTTTCTTTGTCATATAATAATTCTTTAATAAATAATACTATGCGTAATTATCCAACTGCTTGATTGAAGAAATAAAATTTGCACCCACTCCAATCAGAAAGATAACCCATCCGCTGATCATAAAGACGGATGTGATACCCCATGCTTCCACCCAATATCCTGAAGCTACGATACCCAGCATTGATGGAAAGGTACTCAAACTAAAGATGAGAGAAAAAGTCCGTCCAAGCATGTCCGAAGCCAAGTTCTGCTGAATAATAGCGATGAAAAGCGCATGGTAAATGGAATAAGCTATGCCTCCTGTAAATGTTAGGCAAACAAAACCTATAAATGCGCTTGATGGTAAATAACTGGCGCTAATCAGATACAATCCCAATATCACATAAGCCGTATGCATCACTAATGTTTGCTTGCTTTTCAAAGCCTTACAGGCAAGTACTAAACCGCCCAACAATGCCCCTGAGCCCCAACCCATTTCCACAACTCCCATTTGCAAAATGTTTCCGTTGAAATGCAGAAGCGTCATAAAAGGAAATAACGTAAAAACAGGCATAAGGACAAAAGTCACCAGCGTAAAGCATACGAATAAAGGCAAAATGCCCATTGTACGCCGCAAGGTATGCCAACATTCCGTCAGTTCTTTTTTGAAATCTGGAAGAACTTTCGTTTTTTGAAGAGAAGGAATCTGGACACAAAGTAAGGTCAGACAAGCAGCAACAGCTCCGATCACATCTATGAGCAGAATATACTGTATGGGAAGCCAAACAACGAGGCTTGCCCCTACAACGGGAGCTATCACCTCACTGAAGGATTGAATGGAATGGTACAAACCTGATACCCTGACAAGATGGTGCTTGGGAACCAGTAGAGGGATGCTTGCCTGTAAAGCAGGTGCATGAAACGTACTGCCTATTGAACGACAAGCAGTCAATAGATAAAAAAAAGAAAGGTCTTTATAACCCTTGGTTATCACAATAAAAAGACATAGGGTACAGAACGCGATGAACAAGTCCGAATAAAACATCGTTTTCTTTCGATTCCATCTGTCAACATAGACCCCGGCAAACAAGCCTAATACAAATTGTGGTAAAAATCCAGCTAAAATAGCCAGAGATAAAGCTGTCGGGGATTTAAATTCGTTGCTAATCCAAAAAATAATGGAGAAGCCAACAATCGTACTTGTTAAAATAGATATGAGTTGGCCTATTCCTATCACGGCCAAAGTTGATTTCCAATGATTCATTGTGCTAATATTTCATGCGTTTATAGATAAGTACTTTCGTACATTAAGCAAAACGAAATTCTATCCACACAAAAAACTTGTATTATAATCCACTCCTGACGTTGGAATACAATAACAAATACTTTCAGGACGATGTAAAGTCCTGAAAAATCAAACTGAATGGATAGATAAATATTAGTCTTTTCTCATCGGATTCTTTTAATATCGCTACTCTTTTATTATGTAGTGGTTGTATTATCTTAAATAAAACAAAAACACCCGACTTTACATTCTTGGGTGTAAAACTGGGTGTTTGTTTTGCAATTTGCTGATTTTCAGCGTTTGTTGCGGAGAGACAGGGATTCGAACCCCGGGTACCTCGCAGTACAACGGTTTTCAAGACCGCCGCAATCGACCACTCTGCCACCTCTCCAAAACTCCTTTATCAGAAGTGCTTTCCGTTGAAAGCGCTGCAAAGGTACGACTTTATTTTTAATATGCAAATAGTTTACCAGTTTTTTTGCCATGAAATTTTCAAATCGTACTTTTGCACTCAAATAACAAACGAAAGAAACAAATCATGATATACCCTCAGAACTTCGAACAGAAAATAGGCTTCGATTCCATCCGTCATTTACTAAAAGATAAATGCCTCAGTACATTAGGCCAAGAAAGAGTAGACGGAATGAATTTCTCCGAATCCTTTAAAGACATTAATGAATGGCTGGAACAGGTAATGGAATTCATACGCATCATACAGGAGGAAGACAGTTTTCCCGATCAATACTTTTTCGATGTGCGCCCATCATTAAAACGTATCCGTGTAGAAGGTATGTATTTGGATGAGCAGGAACTGTTTGATTTATGCCGTTCCTTAGAAACGATCCGCGATATCATCCGTTTCCTGACACCGACCCCGGATGATGAAGAACAAGAAGAAGGAAACTCCCCCTACCCTGCCCTACGAAGACTGGCAGGGGATATCATCGTGTTTCCCCAGCTTATTACACGTATAAACAACATCTTAGATAAATTCGGTAAAATCAAAGACAACGCTTCTTCCGAATTATTACGCATCCGCAGAGAACTGGCTTCGACAGCCGGAAGCATATCACGCAGTTTGAGCACCATCCTGCGCAGCGCCCAAGCAGAAGGCTACATTGACAAAGATGTAACCCCCACCATGCGTGACGGAAGACTCGTCATCCCCGTTGCACCGGGACTCAAACGGAAAATAAAAGGAATCATACACGATGAATCATCCACCGGCAAGACAGTCTTTATAGAACCGGCCGAAGTAGTGGAAGCAAACAACAGAATCCGAGAACTGGAAGGAGAAGAACGACGGGAAATCATCCGTATCCTGACAGATTTCTCTGCCGTCATCCGTCCACAGGTCCCCGCCATCCTCCAGTCATACGAGTTTCTGGCTGAAATTGATTTCATCCGTGCCAAAGCCCATTTCTCTATTCAGACCAACGCCATCAAGCCGTCACTGGAAGACAAACAGATTTTGGATTGGACCATGGCCATACACCCACTGCTGCAACTCTCGCTGGCCAAGCATAATAAAAAAGTTGTCCCACTAGATATAGAACTGAATCTGAATCAACGTATCCTTATTATATCCGGACCGAATGCCGGAGGTAAATCCGTCTGTCTGAAAACAGTGGGATTACTGCAATATATGTTACAATGTGGAATGCCGGTTCCGATGCATGAACGTAGCCATGCCGGATTATTTGGCAGTATCTTTATAGACATAGGCGACGAACAGAGCATTGAAGACGATCTGAGTACCTATTCCTCGCACCTTACCAACATGAAAACAATGATGAAAAGCTGTAACGAACGCAGCCTCATCCTCATTGATGAGTTCGGCGGAGGTACAGAGCCACAAATTGGCGGAGCCATAGCCGAAGCTGTGTTGAAACGTTTCAATGAAAAAGGCACATTCGGTGTTATCACCACCCACTATCAAAATTTGAAACATTTTGCCGAAGATCACGAAGGTGTGGTTAATGGCGCCATGCTATATGACAGACACTTAATGCAAGCTCTGTTCCAATTGCAGATAGGAAATCCAGGAAGTTCATTCGCTGTAGAAATAGCCCGGAAAATAGGTTTGCCGGAAGAAGTGATAGCCGACGCATCCGAAATTGTAGGCAGCGAATATATCAATGCCGATAAATATCTGCAAGATATCGTACGTGACAAACGTTACTGGGAAACCAAGCGTCAGAACATCCGTAAACGGGAAAAACAGATGGAAGAAACCATCGCCAAATACGAAGAAGAAATACAAGAACTGGAGAAAAGCCGTAAAGAGATTTTGCGAAAGGCCAAAGAAGACGCGGAAAAATTATTGCAGGAATCAAATGCCCGCATCGAAAATACCATCCGCATCATCAAAGAAGCGCAAGCCGACAAGGAACGCACCCGACTGGCACGCCAGGAACTGGCTGATTTCAAAAATGAGGTAGAAGATATCGAGAAAAAAAGCCAAGAAGATAAAATTGCCCGCAAAATGGAGAAACTGCGCGAGAAGCAAGAACGGAAAAAAGACAAGAAAGAGAAGGCTAAAACCGATTCTCCCCAATCTGCAACACCTAAAATACAGCCTGTCACTGTAGGCGCTCCTGTAAAAATCAAAGGCCAGTCCAGCGTAGGGGAAGTGTTGGAGATAAACGGGAAAAATGCAGTAGTCATGTTCGGAATGATAAAAACGAATGTAAAACTGGACAGACTGGAACGCTGCACTCCGACACAGGCTTCCCCAAAAGCAATGACAAAAAGTACTTTTGTCAGCAGTGACACACAAGACCGAGTATACGAAAAGAAACTAAATTTTAAACAAGACATTGATGTGCGCGGTATGCGCGGAAATGAAGCCATACAGGCTGTAACTTATTTCATTGATGACGCCATATTGTTGGGAATAGACCGTGTACGCATCCTTCACGGAACAGGTACCGGCATACTGCGCACCTTGATCCGCAGCTATTTGGGCAGTGTTCCGGGAGTTGAACACTATCAGGACGAACACGTACAATTTGGCGGGGCAGGCATTACTGTAGTAGATTTGAAATAATATTTTAATAGAGAAAGAGGTTGTTTTTAATTAATTTTCTCTATATTCGCATTGAAATTAGAGAAAATTAAAAGCGAAGGTGGCATCTGAGACTTCTCATACAATGATAAGTATTAAGCTTAATGAGCAAGGGTTTCATGATATTTTCAATAAATATTATGTAACCCTATGCCTATTTGCTAACCAATATACAGAAAATCAAGAAACTTCAGCAGACATTGTACAAGATTCATTTGCCAAACTATGGCAGATAAGAGAGGATTTTTTTTATCTGCATCAGGTAAAAGCATTTCTATATACAGCTGTACGCAATAAAGCACTCAACGAATTGGAGCATTCAAAAGTGGTTTATGAATACGCCCAAAATGTGATCGAGAAGAAGAAAGACTCTTTTTTTCATGACGCAATCGTCGAAGAGGAAACTTATCGTATCGTTTCTGAAGCCATAGACAAACTGCCCGGCCAAATGAAATCCATCATGCGACTAGCCTTGGAAGGGAAAAAAAATGCAGAAATAGCAGACAGACTAAACATATCTACAGAGACAGTCCACACCTTAAAAAAAATAGCCTACAAGAAACTCAGAGAATACCTGAAGGACTATTATTACTTGCTCTTTTTCTTTGTATAAAAAGACACTTATTTATTTTTTTTCAAAAAAAGTTGTTTCTTTATTCACCCTCTTTCTAAAGAGACCTGTTTTACTATAAAAGAGATTAAAAACAGGTCAAAATATGATAAAACAAGATTTCTATATAGCCAACCTCATAGCAAGATATCTATCGGGCGAAATAACCCCGGAAGAAACGACCGAACTAGCTGCTTGGAGAGAAGAATCTACAGCACACGAGACTTTATTCAAAAAAATCTGTGATGAAGAAAACCAAAAACAACACTTCCGTCAAAGTTTGGTATTCAACCCTTCATCCGGATGGAAAGAAGTGGAAAAACAAATCAAAAGAAATAATAGCAGAAGCAGATATATCAAAATAGTAAGTTATGCCGCAGTTATTCTGTTACCCGTTCTTTTTATAGGTATTTCCATGAAATTCACCTCTTCTGTTTCTCTTTCGGACAAACAACCCATTGCACAATCCATTCTACCTGGGGAATCCAAGGCTATCCTGACACTGGACAACGGGCAGACAATCCAGATCAATAAAGAAGCAAGAAGTCTGCTTGAGAAAATAGACGGAGCCCAAGTCCACATGGACTCTACGATGCTGAATTACCAAGTAACATCAAAAACAGCTAAAGAAAACAAACCTATATATAATAAAGTGGAAACTCCACGAGGTGGTGAATATGCTCTATTATTAAGTGATGGAACCAAAGTACATCTGAATGCAATGACCAGTCTCCGCTTTCCCGTGACATTTGATAACGGTCCGCGTAAAGTGGAACTGGAAGGTGAGGCCTATTTTGAAGTTTGCAAAACAGGGCAACCGTTTGTAGTATGTACTCAAGGCATGCAAGTAGAAGTGCTAGGAACCACATTCAACATCTCTGCTTATCCACAAGAAGAGTATCAGACAACTTTGGTAAACGGTTCCGTCAAAGTAAACACTGAAACAGGAGAAAGTTGTATTTTAAAGCCTTCCCAACAAGCAACGATCAGCCTTGGAGACAGCAGCATACAGGTACGTAGGGTAGATGCCGGATTTTACACCTCATGGGTAAAAGGAAAAATCCACTTCAAAGACCAGCGGCTGGAAGATATCATGAAAACACTATCACGCTGGTATGACATGGAAGTAATTTTTGCCAATGAAAGAATAAAAGACTTACGCTTCGGATGCAATGTAGACCGGTATTCGGAAATCACTCCGTTTGTACGTTTGTTGGAAGAAACACAAAAGGTACACGTAAAAATCAATAACAAAACAATCACATTCTATAACTAATAAAAATGATGTATTATGGACAAAAAACACAACTACACCAATCACGGTAAAAGTAGTAAACGTTTGTGGATTACGTTCCTATTTTTCTGTATCATTACTACAGGTTTTATGCAGGCAGCCAACAAAGTGTTTGCACAAACCACTGTCACAGCTGCATTCAAGAATGCCACGTTGAGTGAAATACTTTGGGAAATCCAAAGACAAACCGACTTTACTTTTGTATACAGCACCAATGATGTGAGACAAATAAAAGTCCAAGACCTAAATGTAAATAACGAAAAAATAGCCAACGTGCTTGATAAATGTCTCATGAATAGCGGTTTGACCTATTCAGTTCACAACGGCGTTATTGCCATCAAGCAAATTGAGGAAAAAGAGACTGCTGTTCCTCAACAGAAAACAACATTAACCGGTACGGTACTGGATGAAACGGGAGAACCTATTATTGGAGCAAATATCTTGGTAAAAAGTACTACAAATGGAACCACTACAGATCTGGACGGACACTTCTCACTAAATGTTGACCATATACCCGCCACTTTGATTATTTCCTATATAGGTTATGGAAAACAAGAAATCAAAGCTACTGCCGGAAAGATGCTGAAAGTAGTCATGACTCCCGATAATAATGTCATGGAAGAAGTGGTTGTTACCGGTTATGGTACTTTCAAGAAGTCGGCATACGCTGGTTCCGCTTCAACTGTGAAAACAGGAGAATTAAAAGACCTGCCCGTAGTTTCATTCTCCAGCTTACTAGAAGGTAATGCTCCCGGAGTACAAGTCACTTCCAGTTCAGGTCAGCCTGGCGCCTCCACTTCTATCCGTATTCGTGGTATGGGATCTTTTAATGCAAGCAATTCTCCATTATATGTGATTGATGGAGTTCCCGTTCAATCCGGTTCTGTTGCGGCTACCAGTTCCGACTCCGGATTTGATATAATGTCCACATTAAACAACTCGGATATTGAAAATATTACAGTCATAAAAGATGCTGCTGCAGCTTCCCTTTACGGTTCACGTGCTGCGAACGGAGTTATTTTAATTTCCACCAAAAAAGGTAGAAGCGGAAAAGCACAAGTTTCATTAAAAGCAGACTGGGGCAGCAATGATTTCGCAATGGATTATCGTCCGGTTATGGGTGGAGAAGAACGCCGTGAATATATTTATAATGGATTGATATTATATCAACAACGCAAATTAGCTGATAAAAATCCTAATCTTTCAGAGGAAGAACTAATGTCACAAAGTAAAACTTATGCAGATGGGCAAATCGATAAATATGCTCCAATTCCATGGTGTGGTTTCACAGACTGGAATAAAGAACTTTTTCAAAAGGGACATCATTCTACCTATGAAGCGTCACTAGCCGGTGGTAGTGATAAATTCAAATATTATTCTTCCTTATCATATATGAAGCAGAACGGTATTGTACAAGGTTCCGGTCTGGAACGTGTAACAGGGCGTGTAAATGCAGATTTCAGCGCAACAGACAAATTGACTGTAGGTGCCAAGATTCTTTTCTCAAATGTAAATCAAAGCGTTTATGACGAAGGATTCACTTATACATCTCCTTTCTATTCTTCACGCAATTGGGCTACTCCTTCAGATCCGGTTTATAATGAAGATGGCAGTTGGAATCGTAAGTTTATCCGTAAAGCCAATGACCGCAACCCTAAATTATCAGCTGAATACGATTATAAACATGAAAAAATGTTACGCGCATTCAACACGCTTTATGCCGAATATGAGATCATAAAAAACCTGAAATTCAAAACAACTTTCAGTTATGATTACACTACTGTAAAAGGTGAGAAATGGTATGACCCACGTACTTCCAACGGTGAAGATGAAAATGGAGAAGTAGTAAAGCGCATGAGAGAATATAAAAAAATGGTATGGAGTAACACCTTAAGCTATTTAACAACTTTCAACAATATTCATCATTTGGACTTTCTTGCCGGATATGAAATTGATGATACCTACAATGACTATTTATCAGGAGAAGCTTACAATTTTACAACTCCCGACAAACATGCCATCAGTAATGGAATGAAAACAGTATCTGTAGGGGGAAGTGATTCAAGGTACAGACTGGTATCCTATTTAAGCCGTTTGAATTACGATTATAAAAATAAATATTATCTAGGAGCTAGTTTTCGCGTTGATGGCAGTTCACGTTTACACCGTGACAATCGTTGGGGAACATTCTGGTCTGTATCCGGAGCATGGCGTACTATTGAAGAAGAATTTATGCTACCTGTAAAAGATTGGTTGACAGACTTGCGCATAAGAGCATCATACGGTGTAAATGGTACTCTTCCTTCTGACTATTTCGGTTACATGGGATTAAGTTCTATTAGTGGTGGTTACTTGGAGCAACCCGGTATTCAAATGTCCCAAATTGCAAACCCTGATCTGAAATGGGAAACCAATTACAATATGAATATTGGCTTGGATTTTGGTTTTTGGGATCGTCTGAACTTCACGGTTGAATATTATACCCGCACAACTAAAAACTTATTAATGGACTGTCCTGTATCCATGACAACAGGATTTAGCAGCTATTTAATGAATATAGGTGAAGTGAAAAATAAAGGTATTGAATTGACGATTAATTCCACTAATATTAAAACCAAAGACTTTAGCTGGAATACAACTTTCAATTTAGGTCATAACTCCAATAAAGTTGTAAAATTAGATGGCGAACAGACACAAATTGTCAGTGGAACCCAAATACACAAAGTAGGAAGTTCTTATCGTACATTCTATGTACAAGAATTTGCGGGCATCAATCCTGAAACAGGAAATCCTCTATTCTATACCAATGAATTGGATGAGAACGGAAATTATATAAAAGAAATTACCGAGAACTCTAAAAATGCACAATTCATTCCTTATAAACATGCAGAACCAACTGTTAACGGAGGTATCTCTAATTCATTGCGTTATAAATGGCTTGATTTAAATTTCTTATTCTCCTATCAATTCGGAGGATATTCTTATGATACTTGGGCACAAAAGACAGAACATGGCGGTTACGATTCCTATGCAAACATTCCGACTTATTATCGTGATAGCTGGAAAAAGCCAGGTGATCAAACCAATATAGAAGTATATATGCCGGGTAAATCATCTTCTGTATCAATGCATAAAATAACAAGTAGCCGCCGTATCCACAGTACTGATTATTTCCGCTTAAAAAATATCACATTCGGCATTACGTTACCTAAAGAATGGACAAATAAAATCAATATAGGAAATGTTCGTATTTATGCATCAGCAAGCAATTTATGGACATGGGCGGCCTATGACAATTATGATCCTGAAGCTGTTAGTGCCGGTAGTGCAACTCAAACCACACCGCCTTTAAAAACCGTTACTTTTGGTCTCAACATCAATTTTTAACCACTAAAAAACAACAATATGAGAACATTACATAATTTTTTATCAATAGTCTTATCCATCGGATTGTTTACTTCATGTGGAAACGATTGGTTGGATTTAGAACCGTCCACACAAATTCCAACAGAAACGAGTATCAAATCTCTCTCCGACATTGATTATTCGCTAAACGCCATTTATGCGACAATGCGTAATGCCTATGCGTATTCCGGGCGTTTAATCTACTACGGAGATGTAACAGGAGATGACATGCAAGCTGTACAATCAACTTGTAGAACAGCTCACTATTACCAAATGGATTGGTTACCTGCAAATGGACCAAGTACACACTGGTCATATCTTTATTCCATCATTCAAAACTGTAATGTTATATTAGACGGAATTGACAATATCGAAATTCTTCCAAACGATGAAGATGAGCATATCTTCCGCAATGATTTAGAAGGACAAGCATTAGCAATACGTGGTCTGGCCCTTTTTGACCTTACACGCTTCTTCGGATATACTTATTTAAAAGATAACGGAGCCTCTTTAGGAGTACCTATCATCACTTCAGCATCAGCCACTGCTGACAGCAAACCTTCACGTAATACTGTAGCTGAATGTTATGATCAAATAATCAAAGATTTAAAGGATGCGGCTGATCTAATGATACCCACATATTCATGGTCAGGCACAAATTTGAATCAGAAAGATTTATCCTTAAACAAGAAAGGTAAAATCAGTAAATGGGCCACATTAACTTTGTTAAGTCGGGCATATCTATATATGGGGAAGAACAGTGAAGCTTTACAAGCTGCAGAAGAAGCTATAAAAGGATCGGAAGCCAATAAATACCAATTATGGAATACCGAAGAATATCCCACTGTATGGGGTACGGAAGCCTCCGAAGCAAATCCGGGAGAAATTCTCTTCGAAATAGTCAATACTACTACCGAAAGCCCCGGCAATGAAAGTATGGGATATCTAACTTCTCCAAAAGGATATCAAGATATGTGCATTACAGTCAGTTTTTATCACCATCTGTTAGAAACGCCTAATGATGTACGCATTAAGTTATTAGTTAATCAAGACAAAAAAGTAATGTATTTGAATAAGTATCAACCACAACCTGGAGAGAATATTATGGATGCCAATATTCCTATTGTACGTCTTTCCGAAACTTATTTAAATGCAGCCGAAGCAGCCGTAAAAAGCGGAGATGCAACAAAAGCTGCAAAATACCTGAAAGCTATCGCACTCCGAGGAAATCCGGACTATATGATGCCTGCGGAGGTTACTCTTGATGATGTTCTAGAAGAACGCAGAAAAGAACTCATCGGCGAAGGACACCGCATGTTTGACCTATTACGTAACAATTTACGAGTCACTCGTATCAACGAGACTGACGATATGATGAAAGAAGTAGTACATTTCGCTGACGAAAAAACATCTATGGATTTCGACAGAAACTATTATCGTACAGTATTACCTATTCCGCAAAAAGAAATTAATGCTAATTCTAATATTGTACAAACACCAGAATATCTGAAATAATAGTCAACACAAATTGAAAAAATCCAAATCAATAAACTCTAACTGAATTCAAGACCCAAATCGATGACAAGCAAGACTAATTTTATCAACTACTTTCTTCTTGCATTCATCCTCACATTCATCAGTTCCGGCCTCAGTGCCGGAACTCTTGATTTCAAAGACAAGAAGAAAGACAAAGAGAAAAAAGAAGAATTAACGGCCGACGGCCCATACGTACTGTATCAGCCCGACGGCCAAACCAGAGTAATCAGTGTAGACAAGAAAGGGAATATCATTGATACTACTTATACCACATTACCTCAAAACTTTACCCTGCATGTAATAGACCACAAAGGCAGGTTTCCATTTGATGTAAAACTGCACCCGGTGAAACGTCCCGAATGGAATTATCCTCAGGCAGACAAAGTATTTGTCATGTCCGACCCTCATGGAAGACTGGACTGTGTCATCAGTCTATTGCAAGGAAACCATATCATTGACAAAGACTACCAATGGAGCTTCGGAAAAAACCACCTGATGATTATAGGGGACATTTTTGATAGAGGAAAAGATGTACCGCAAATCTTCTGGCTATTCTACAAACTGGAAGAGGAAGCAGCCAAAGCCGGAGGACATGTATCGTTCATGCTGGGAAATCATGAGCCGATGGTACTAGCCAATGACCTTCGATACACCAAAGGAAAATATAAAGTACTGGCTGAAAGGCTAAAAATGAAATACCCCCGACTATTCAGTCCTGACACTGAGCTGGGCAGATGGCTGGGAACCCGTAACACCATGCAAATGATAGGTAACGACCTATATGTACATGCCGGACTGGGCAAGGAATTCTATGACAAGAACTTAAACATCCCCACCGTCAATGAAGAAATGAGCAAAGGACTATTTATGGATAAAAAAGAACGCAAAGCGCTTTCTCCACTCACAGCCTTCCTGTATGGAAACAGCGGACCCATCTGGTATCGCGGCCTGGTACGTACCGATGCCAAGTACAATCCATTGGCAAAAGATTCCCTGCAAATGATAATGGATCGTTATAAGGCAAAACACATCATCGTGGGACATACCATTTTCAAGGATATCTCCACTTTCTATAACGGCAAGGTCATTGGCGTAAATGTAGACAATAAAGAAAACCGGAAAAAAAAGCGCGGACGAGCCATACTGATTGAAAACAATCAGTATTTTGTTGTCGGTGACAAAGGCATACAAAGAAAATTAAAATAAAGACAATACGCTAAATCCTACCGATGGTCTTTCCAAACTCTCCTGACAACTTTCCTATTTGTCAAGAGAGTTTTTTCTTTTCCTTTCTTGCAACTTTCCCCCTTTATTTTATACCTTTGTTGCGCATAACAACTAACCTTATAAAACGAAATGAAATCTATCCGAGAACTATACCGCATCGGTACCGGTCCGTCCAGCAGTCATACCATGGGGCCGCGCAAAGCTGCTGAAATCTTCTTAGGAAAACATCCCGAAGCCAAAGCTTTCCAAGTCACCCTTTATGGAAGTCTCGCCGCTACCGGTAAAGGTCACATGACTGATGTAGCCATTTTAGATACCTTGCAATCACATGCGCCTACAGAGATTATCTGGAAAGCCCATGTCTTCTATCCGTTTCATCCCAATGGAATGACTTTCAAATCATTGAATGAAAAAGGAAAAGTAACGGACGAATGGACTGTTTTCAGTGTAGGCGGCGGTGCTCTGGCTGAAGAAGGACACGACAATGGCTCAACTCCGGAAATCTATGATATGAACCGTATGAGTGAAATCCTCTACTGGTGTGAACGTACCGGACGCAATTACTGGGAATACGTCCAGCAATGTGAAGACGAAGGCATTTGGGACTATCTGGCAGAAGTATGGAAAACCATGAGAGAAGCCATTGAGCGTGGCTTGGATCAGGAGGGCGTATTACCCGGTCCACTCAATCTGCGTAGAAAAGCCTCCACCTATTATATTAAAGCAAAAGGCTACAAAGACAATCTACGTTCCCGCGGGTTGGTCTTCTCATACGCCCTGGCAGTCAGTGAAGAAAACGCTTCAGGGGGTAGAATCGTCACTGCTCCTACTTGCGGATCATGCGGAGTGGTTCCGGCTGTACTTTATCACTTGCAAAAAAGCCGTGACTTCAGTGACATGCGGATTCTAAGAGCACTGGCCACTGCCGGACTGATAGGCAATATAGTAAAGCACAACGCTTCCATTTCAGGAGCCGAAGCAGGCTGTCAGGCCGAAGTAGGTGTGGCATGTTCAATGGCATCCGCCGCTGCCAGCCAATTATTCGGAGGCAGCCCGGCACAAATAGAATATGCAGCCGAAATGGGCTTGGAGCATCACTTGGGAATGACTTGCGATCCAGTATGCGGATTGGTACAAATTCCTTGTATCGAACGAAATGCCTACGCGGCGGCCCGGGCTCTTGACGCCAATATCTATTCCGCCTTTACAGACGGCAATCACCGTGTATCCTTTGACAAAGTGGTGGAAGTAATGAAGCAAACCGGTCATGATCTTCCTTCTTTATATAAGGAAACCAGCGAAGGTGGACTGGCTAAAGATTACAAGCAAATGGATTAACTCACTATCCGCACACATCTATCATTTCCCCATAGCAGGGGCGGAATGCTTCCGTCCGAATACATCAACCCATTCACCTTTCAGCGTGTATTCGGACGGATTCTGCCAACCTCTGCTAAAACAACCGGCACTGCTACAAACAGAAACACCCGGATACAGCAAGAGCCGTTCCAAAGAGAGAAAATCCTTTTCAATCACTCAATTTCAAGAATCCTCCAAACTGGTCAAAGTCCACTTCCAGTCCATTTTCCAATGTCAGTTCATACCCTTTGCGGTTACGTTCTATCTTCACCGTTTTATGCCCGTTATAATTAGCTTTCATATACTTGGCTATAGTCTGAGGGACAAAAGTAGAAGGAACCGACTTGTTCTTGCAATCTATCTCCAGCCACTCTCCTTTTGAATTGAACTCCAATTCAATGCCATCGGCCAACTTCACATCATAGGAAGTGGTCTGAAACAAATCCTTTTCAATCTTGATATACGCAACTTTATTCTGAGGGAAATGCTTGCCGATCATTTCACGTGCGGCAACAGGAAGCTTATTCACATCGCGAGTCACGACATCGCCCGCCATGGCAAACTGAAAAGAACATACCAGCATAGCCATTAAAAACAAAATCTTTCTCATAATCTAATTTATTCTTTAGTTAGTTAATGCCATACCAACAACCAACCACCTAAAAAGATTATGACGTGAAAAAATATTCCTGCATTTTAGATTTAATTAAGGCTGTCGCCCAATACTGGAGGAAGTTCCCCCATATCCTCATTTTTAGACATGCTCATTTTTCCTTCAGGGGTAATAGTGATAGAGAAAGGAATATACAAATCTGTCTGAGGATAACTCACACTGGCAGCCAATATGATATTTTTTCCCTCACGGGTCTTCTCCTCATCGAATACCACACCTTCCAATATAAAATGACGGAGATTGTCAGCACTCACAAATCCGGAGAAGTTTTGCTTGGTAAAGGTCTTGGCAAAAACCCGGCTTCCATTCTCACGGGAGATTCTAACAACTATACGATTGTCGGCAAAAAGGCCCAAGTCACTTTTAACCGAGGGCAGGGAATCACTGGGAGCACGCTCTATGAACAAATTATATTTTTTCCCGCCACAGACAATCTGCTGGTCTATACGTGAAACCTGCATACGCTGCAAACCTGTCACATGATCCACACTGTCTATCTGGAACATCAATTGTTCTGCATCACCGGAAGCATCTTTCTTGCCTCCGCAAGCGGTCATTACAACCAACAAAACGACCAATAAAAAATATATCTGTTTCATCTAACTCTCTATTTCTAGGCGACAAAGTAACAAAAAGTAACGGACACTCACAAGAAAAGCTCCATAAAAAGCGAAAACCGGGCAATATCACATTGGCCGGCCTTCAGAGAAAACTAAAAACTAAACTAAATTATTTATCTGATTAGACTAAATAAAAAAGAAAAGGTTTAATCTCACCTGAAAAAAAACGTTCATTGAAAGACTTCCTGCTACAACGCCTTCCAAAAGTCCATGAAATTCTTATAAAGTCCATAACAGACTAAAAGATCTTCTTCCTCCAGCTCATAATCTTCCTCAAAATGATTTTCCACTTGACGCTCCCATATCGAGATGCCCAAACTGTTCAGCACTTTCTCCCCTTTTATCAATGCGATGATTTTTAGATTAAACTCAGTCTCCAATGACAGGTCACTCACCTTATAGCCTATAAAACAAGAAGGAAGCTTGAACTTCATCACATAATGTTCCTCGTCAATCCGGAAAGACTCCACATGGACATGAAGATCCAGCAACCGGACCAAGCTGCGTGCCGCTTCTTTCTCCGGTGTCAGAATGCTGTCCAGATTAAAAGCCTCAAGCACAGTCTTATGCACATCATCCACCGCACGGGCATAGATATGTTTCACCCCTTTCTTTTTCAGCAGCGCCACCACACGTACCGAAGAACCAAAGTCCTCGCCGATAGCAACAATAACCACATCCACATCTTTCAGCGGCAGCACACTGAGCGACTGTTCGTCCGTAGCATCAATAATAAAGGAAGTCGCGATTTTATCCTTCAACACATCCACACGATGCTCGTTTGCATCCACTCCTATCACCTCATGCCCCAAAACGGAAAGTTCTTCGGCCAACACACCGCCATAATTACCTAAACCAATAAT
The DNA here is from genome assembly GCF_054653615.1 of Phocaeicola sartorii JCM 17136 = DSM 21941. Classification (NCBI taxonomy): domain Bacteria; kingdom Pseudomonadati; phylum Bacteroidota; class Bacteroidia; order Bacteroidales; family Bacteroidaceae; genus Phocaeicola; species Phocaeicola sartorii. The sequence continues at coordinate 1,835,767 of NZ_BAAIFW010000005.1, read as the reverse complement.
AATATATTTCATAACTAGTTGATTATGATGTTATCACTCGGATATTTATATTTCGTAATTTTCTTCTGTTTAATAAGGCTGGATATCAAAGTAAGCACACCTACCCGCCCGATAAACATCAGAACAATGACAATCAGTTTGCTGTCACTTCCCAAAGCAGGTGTCAGATCCAAGCTGGAACCCACCGTACTGAGTGCCGAAGTACACTCAAAGACCAGCGCCATCACTGAAGCCTGCGGCTCTAGAATGCTTAAACTGAAGATACCCGCAAAAACAATCAGCAGATAAAGAATCAATGTGGCATTGGAACGCCGGATGGAATCATGAGACAACTCTCTGTTGAAAATATTGACCTTATCGGCACCGATAAGAATAGCACGCAAGTTCAACATGACTACGGCAAACACATTCACCTTCACACCACCGGCCGTAGACTGCGTGCCACCACCGATCATCATCAGCACCACCATCAGCAACAGTGTCTGCACGCTGAAAGTAGTCATGCCTACGCTGGAGAACCCGGCTGTACGCGGACAAGTCGCATTAAAGAAACCTTGTACCCATTTCTCTGCAGCCGTCATTCCCGCAAAAGCATGATTCCACTCGAAAAAGACAATGGCCACAGTACCCGTCACCAGCAAAATTGCTGTCATAATCAGTACAATACGGGTATTCAAGTTATATAAATGTATTTTACGGATTGTCCTCTTATTCTTTTTGACATAACGTTGAAACAAGCGCTTGGCTTCGTAAGAAACCGTCTCATACAGATTTACCAGAATCGGGAAACCGATACCTCCCAGTATAATCAGGAAAGAGATAGTGATGTACAGCAAATTATGATTATGAAGCACCAGTTCATTACCCAGGTTTCCATACAAGGTGGAGAATCCGGCATTGCAGAAAGCAGAAATGGCATGGAAAGCAGAGAAAGCCAGTTCCTCTTCAAGATCCATACCCATAGTGCCGTGAATACTCAGAAAAATAACCCCCATCCCCGCAGCCTCTATCGCCAGTGTAAACCCCAATATATATAATAAGGTAGAAAGCAGCGAACTGAGTGACTGTGAGCTTACCATATCACGAACCACCAACTGATTGTAGAGCGAAGTATTCCCCATAAAAAACATGGCGAAGAAACTGGTCAGAGTCATGACTCCCAAACCACCGATTTGTATCAGCATGATAATGATGAACAACCCCTCGGGCGTAAATGTAGAGGAAACATCGACCGAAACCAGCCCCGTGACACAAGTGGCACTGGTAGCGGTAAACAGAGCATCGATAAAGGAAATACCATGATAAGTGGCACGCGGAAGCATCAGCAACGCCGCACCTATCAGAATAAATATGAGAAAACTGGATGCAAAGATCAAAGACGGATTGGTACGCCTGCCCAGCAGCCGGACTATCCCATTAGACAATTGCAGCAGCGAAAGCAAAGTGAGCAACACCACATGATACAAACGGCTGTGGAAAAAAGACCAGAAATCATGAATTCCCCCTTGCACCTCCGGTTCATGGAAAATAACCGGAATCAAAGTCAGATAAAGCATCAGACTCAGTATCCACGCCAGCCCCCGGTACTTCCGCTTCGTGTCCGAGTAATTCAATAAAAGATGCAGCGAAATATCAACCAGAAAAACAATCCAGACAAAATGATACAACGTGTTTATCACCTCCATTTCTTCAAAAGAAATAAGAAATCCATGTTCGTAAACCAAGGTAAGGATTAACAAGGCCGACATCATATAAGTTATCCCGTCCGTCCACTTCAGCAATTGCTCTATGTACGGTTTTACCAACTTCTTACGATAGATAAACAATTTGTGTAAAAGTTCCATGTCGATATTATCTTGCATTAACAAAAAACAAACTTAATCAAAATATTCATATCTCTGTCTATAATAACAAATAACTTCACGTTTTTACTCTGACGCCCCCTTTTTTTATTGTTCGCGACAAAAAAGCAGTTGAAAATTAGTAAGGAATACTTTTTTTACTTAATTTTGACCGCAAAACTATTAAATTGAAAGATTATGAGCACAAAACAGAAGCGTTTTATCTTACCAGAGGATGAAATACCCAAATACTGGTACAACATACAGGCAGACATGAAGACCAAACCCATGCCGCCGTTGAATCCTAAGACCAAAGAAGCGCTGAAACCGGAGGATCTCTACCCCATTTTTGCCAAAGAACTTTGCAAACAGGAATTGAACCAGACAGACGCATGGATTGAAATCCCCGAAGCAGTGCGCGAAATGTACAAATACTATCGCAGCACACCATTGGTACGTGCCTACGGACTGGAAAAAGCACTGGGAACTCCCGCACACATTTATTTCAAGAATGAAAGCGTCAGCCCCATCGGCTCCCACAAACTGAACTCGGCTCTGGCCCAAGCGTATTATTGCAAGGAAGAAGGTGTGACCAATGTCACTACAGAGACCGGTGCCGGACAATGGGGAGCCGCTCTATCGTATGCCGCAAAAGTGTTCGGACTGGAAGCTGCCGTTTATCAGGTAAAAATCAGCTATAATCAGAAACCCTACCGCCGCAGCATTATGCAGACATTCGGAGCAACAGTCACCGCCTCTCCCTCCATGTCCACCCGTGCCGGCAAGGATATCATCACCCGTAACCCCAACTACCAAGGTTCACTGGGAACAGCTATCTCCGAAGCTATCGAACTGGCAATGAACACTCCCAACTGTAAATATACACTAGGGTCGGTATTAAGCCACGTCACGCTGCATCAAACGGTTATCGGCCTGGAAGCCGAAAAGCAAATGGAAATGGCAGGCGAATATCCCGACATGGTTATCGGTTGCTTTGGCGGCGGTTCCAATTTCGGAGGAATCTGCTTCCCGTTCATGCGCCATACTATCCTTGATGGAAAACAGACCCGATACATTGCCGCCGAACCTGCTTCATGCCCGAAACTGACCCGTGGCAAATTCCAGTACGACTTTGGCGATGAAGCCGGATATACGCCGCTGTTGCCCATGTTTACGTTGGGACACAATTTCTCTCCGGCCAACATACACGCGGGCGGACTCCGCTATCATGGCGCGGGCGTCATTGTCTCACAATTATTGAAAGACAATCTGATGGAAGCGGTTGATATCCAACAATTGGAATCTTTCCAGGCTGGTTGCTTGTTCGCTCAGGCCGAAGGTATTATTCCGGCTCCTGAATCGTGCCATGCCATCGCCGCCGCCGTGCGTGAGGCAAACAAATGCAAAGAATCCGGCGAAGAAAAAGTAATCCTGTTCAACCTTTCAGGTCACGGGCTGATTGATATGGCTTCATACGACCAATACTTGGCAGGCAACTTGATGAATTACGAGTTGAAAGACGAAGATATCCAAAAGAACCTGGATGAGATAAAAGACATGTAATCAGAACATAAAACGGACAAAGGATACAGAAAGGATATATGATTCCATAAGTTACGGCAACCTAAGCATTTGTATCCTTCAAGTTAAGAGTTCTCTTACTGATAAATTCTATCTCCCAAGCTTGCGGAGTTAACCCCATAGCCTTTGGAGTTATCTTCATAAGCTTGGGAGTTAGCTCCAAGCTAGATAGAAAGGATATGTTCAGCCGGTCGCCCCAAAAGGCTTAACCATACAAGCGTGGAGGCATAGATAAGTTAGAAATTATATTGCGCACTCAGGTTTATACGGTTTGCCTCACGGTTTACATCATTAAAATTCTCTCTCCAGCCATGCAGATATTCCGCACCCACCTGCAGGTTATGACTTATATTCCAGAACACATTGGCAACCAGATACTGCCCTTTTTTATATTGGGTTTCATAAAAGTGAGCATAGCAGTCTTCCGTAAACAGGCGTGACCGGCTATACGTGGCCGATGCGAATACCCGTTTCGAAAAGTTATATTGCAATCCGGCATACCAGCCTTTCATGGGGAGTACCTGCATACGTCCGGATTCATCCGCCACGGGAACGATATCTACATTCAAGTTGCTGATATCATTCAAATATTGAGCAATACCTTTACCATAAGTATATTGTCCGTAAAGCTGGAAATTACCCAGTCTTGCCGTTCCCGATGCCTGTATCCCCCAACCGGTCAATGACTTTGCCTTATTATTCACCTGATCCTCATAAGTCGTGCTCCGCAAGATCCCCCCCACACGTATATGACCAGCCTTTGCCCAAGAATACTGCACATAAGCAGGAACATCCGGCATCCGTTGCTTGCCGATTCTCACATTCTTTGCCGGAGTTCCGTCTACTGAAGGCATTTCCACACCGATACCCACTTTCAGACCTTTAATCAGACTGACTTCATAACGCAACTGGGTGGCACGATAGAAGGTCATTCCATCAGGACCTTGAAAATCAATCGTCGGAGGAGCTGCGGCAAGGTCCATAAACAATCCGGTATCATATCCCATGGTAAAGCCCAGGAAGGATAAATAAGCATTCCGCAATTCAAAAGTCTTTCCGCTTCCACGGAAGTTGCCGGCCGTATAAACGATGAAGTTGCCCAGATGCCTGGTTCTGCCCACCAATTTTAAAAAGATAGTGGAAGTACTTGCATCCATCTGGAACTGGTTGCGGACGGCAGTAGCTCCCGGTTGCGGAATGAATGCAGGAATAAAATCAACATCATCCACTATTCCATGAAAATCATACTCCATCGTAGTCTTCAAATAACCACCGATGCCCAATGCAAACTTTCCCTGCTGGTCAGTAAGTAAAAAACGAGGAGCACGGGGATCATGGAAGTGCGGACGCTGCGTTTCTTCAAATACATTAATTAATTCTTCCTTTCCATTTTTATCTTTTGAGATAATAACAACAGGTCCCGGCCCTTCCGGCTCCGGATAAAGATCTTTTTGTTGCGCAAACACCGGTGCAGCAATAATTGCGCACAATGCGACACAACTCATTGATTTAAAGATAGTTTTCATAAAAGTTAAGTTTAGGTAAATAGTCAATTCAATGGACAATGAACAAAAAGTTTAGAAAAAAGTTTGGGAAAAGTTTGCATATTCAAAAAAAGTCACTACCTTTGCACCCGCAATCGAGAGAGAAATCCTCGGCAAAAAGGATGGCCCGTTCGTCTATCGGTTAGGACGCAAGATTTTCATTCTTGAAAGGGGGGTTCGATTCCCCCACGGGCTACCAAATAAAAAAGCTGTCGACAAATCGACAGCTTTTTTATTTTTATCCAGCCTTTAGGCCACCCTGGTATATAATAGGAGGTCAGTCCGAAAGACAACGGGACAGATCCAACTTATTCATTGAATCAGTCCCGTTCTGTGTCAGAATGTCATAAAAAGAAAATGCTTATTCAATCTCCCCGAAAAGTTCGGCCAGTTTGTTTGCCAAAGCCTCACCACGAAGATTCTCTCCTACCATGACCCCTTGGGCATCTATCAAATACATAGTAGGAACAAATTTCACTTTATATATATCGGCAATACCTTCAGTATCCAGATAATTAGGCCACTGAAGCTGTTCTTCTTTCAGCGCTTTTGTCCATTCCGCCTCCTTTTTGTCAATGGAGATACTTACAATCTGGAAACCCTTGTCTGCATATTGCGTATAGAGTTTTTTCAAATTAGGAATCTCCTTACGGCAGGGGTTACACCACGATGCCCAAAAATCAATAAGAATGTACTTCTTGCCTTGGCATAAATCGGTTAAAGTTACCGATTTCCCATCTTGTGACTTAGCCGTAAAGACAGGCACTTTAGAGCCGACCTTACTATCAGGAGCCACACTCTCTTTCACCATTTCTCCATAGCGGGAATGCTTGGCCTCTTCCGACAAGGCATCATACCACGGTTTCTGCTCTTCGGTAAGATAAGCAAACAAACTGATCATCATCAGAGGACCCCAATAAGAATCCTTATTGTCCATAACTATTTTATGGTAAGTGGCCTCTACCGTAGCAAAGAACAGACTATCGGCCACGGCAGAGGCTTTGTAAGCCTCCGTAGCAACGACAGAATCCATCAAATTCTTATCTTTGGCACCTCTCGCTTCTCCATAGGCAGCACGGATATCCTTAAACTTCTCGTTATTTGCCACATAAATAGAATCCAAAGCCTCACGTGCGCTCAATAATTTCACATATCTGTCCGTCAAAGGCGATCCTGTCACTGAAACCTGTGAGAAATTATAATTCACAGTTCCATTAAGATTTTCAGAAGTCACCTTACCCTCCACGCTTATACTGCCATTCTCCAACATCAGAGGCATGAAACCGTATGCGTCTTTCACCATCAACCGTACAGCCAGAGGTTCATCCGCCACCCCTTTAAATATAAATTTTCCATCTACAACCGTAGTGTCCGCCACCGGTTTTTCATGACTATGGCTTACGGGAAATAACTGTACATGAGTTCCGTCAGGAATTCCATCAATTGCAGCTGTCAGTGTGTACCCCGTTGCCGGCTGCCGGACACAAGATGCCATCATCACTAAAACGACGGCGGATGTTGCTAATAAATACATCAATTTCATAAAATCTGTTTTTATAGGTTATTTAGATACATTTTGAGTGATCGTTCCATTACCCGGATTCTGAACGGCACCTGCCGGGAAAGGCATGATCCAAAGATGTGAGGCCGGGATTAATGTGTAAGTCTGCCCTTTCCATGTTTTAGACAGTGTACGTGCAAAAGTACCTTCGGCGTTAAACCGCCGGGCATCAGCGAATGGCACAATCGTGAAAATCAAGTCATTGTCTTTCGTACGTCGGATCAAGTCAATAGCTTCGGTCAAAGTTGAAACCTGCAAGGGTTGATATACTTCCGGCAGAATACGGGTCTTACGTACCTTGTTCAACACATCCATAGCAGCAGAGAAATCATTACCTGTGGCCCGGCGCGCCAAACATTCGGCCTTGATGAGATATACCTCGCACGTAGTCAGACCGGCCCCATTGAAATATCCTCTGGCCAAACCTTGATAGTAAGTATCCTGATTTACTGTACGCAGTTTCCAGCGGGAAAGAAAACGTGCGTCACCTTCCTCGAAACCCGCCGCACGTTCCACCGGAATATTGAGTTCACCGGTAGCATAGTTCGGGTTACCTTCTCCACAACGGAAGTAGTAATTCTCCACATAGTCATATCCTGCCGCTGACGGTAATGACGGATAACTTCCTTCTTTTGTAATAGCTTCCTTATGAGTGTCGTAATAAGAAGTCCAGTCATACAGATTATCATTCTGCTCCAAAGCCATATCCGCATACTTCAGCGCTTCTTCGTAATTCGCCATTTGCAGATAGACCCGCGCCAAAAAGGCATAGGCCGCTCCCAAATTGGGATGGATCACAGTCTTTGACTGTCGGGGCAATCCTTGCTGTATGGCTTCTTTCACATCTTTAATCATGAAATCATAGATTTCCTGAATAGTGACCTGTTTGTGGGGAGCATTGATATCGGCACTGGTTATCAAAGGCACACTCAGTTTTGTTCCGGCAGTTGCAGCGACATAAGTGTCCGCATAATAATTAGCCAATATATAATAGCTCATAGCACGAATCACTTTGGCATAAGCCATCACCTCATTGCGTTCGGAATCAGTCGCTTCGGTTGCAACGGGAACATGCTCCAACAAAAGATTACAAGTAGAAACAGCCATATAACTGCGATAGTAGGTTCCTTCGTCCTGATTGTTCAACACAATTCTGTCCGCTGTTTCATTCCACAGATAATTGACACTCGTAAGGGTAACGCTATTCAGGCTACTTTGTCCTACAAATTTATCATTCAACAAATAAAGACTATTTGTAACAGGAATATAGCCAATGGTATATTCATCTCGCAACAATGCTTCAAAATCAGCCAAGGTAGCCGGAATCTTATTCCCTTTAGGCACAATATCCAGATAGTCATTACAAGAGGTCAGATTCATCCACCCCAGCACACTCATGATCATAAATAGTATCTTTTTCATATTGCCTCTCCTTTAAAAGTTCAAGTTGACATTACACAAATAATTCGGTTTACTATATCCCCCAAGCATCCATTTCACATCACGGCTTTTAGCCAAAGTGAACACATTCTCCATGCCCAGCATGATGCGTGCGTTCTTTACATAAAATTTCCGGCATATACTTGTGGGGATATGATAAGTGACGGAGAGATTCTTCAAACGCCAGTTATCGGCATCCAGTACATGGATGGAAGCTTTATAATAAAGATCGGATGAATAATAGTTATAATCCCTGCTTTCCGGTGATACATAACGCGGCACATTGGTATATGCCTCATCACCAGGCTGACGCCAGCGCCGGCTGACATCCTTGCTTGTCACTCCCAATCCCGGATAAGCTATATTGGTGTTCCGCATCTTGTGTCCTCCTTCAAACAGCAGTTGAGCAGCCAGCTCCCAATTCTTATAACGGAGATTGGTATTAACCGCCCCGGTATAAACCGGAACAGACGTCCCCAAATACACGGCATCCTCCACTTTCTGCGGTGAGCTGCTTACATGGATATTTCCTTCCGAGTCATACACCTGAGGCTGTCCTTTATCATCCAGCCCCGCCCACTGATAGCCATAAATGGCATCATAAGGCACTCCGACACGGGGATAGGCAGCAGGATAATCGAATTGAAGAAAAATAGCAGGCGCCTTCACATTGACATAGGTCACTTTATTCTTATTGTACCCCAGCACACCACCTACATTCCAGTTCCAGTCTTTTCCCGTAATGACATCACCGGAAAGGGTCAGCTCGAATCCTCGGTTTCTCATTTTTCCATTATTCATGGTATAAGTAGAATAGCCAAATCCTTCGGTAGGTACTCCATTGGTATTGGCCAACAAATCCACACCCGACTTATTATAATATTCAATAGAACCGTTCAAGCGGTTTCTAAACATAGAGAAATCCACACCAATATTAGTTGTGGTTGTCTTTTCCCACCGCAAATCAGGATTAGGACGGTTACTGATCGTCCCTTCTATGCCACCTACATGGGTATTATTATTGTAATAAGCCGTCATATAAGGAGCAGAATTCTTGGCGATGTTACCACCGATACCATAACTGAAACGAAATTTCATCATATTCACAAATGGAACTTCAAAAAAAGATTCCTTATCCACATTCCAGGCAGCACCTACCGACCAGATGGGTTTCTTCTGATACTTGGAACCGGTAGCAAACAAATTGGTACGATCCCAACGAATACTTCCCGTCACCATATATTTACTGTCATACGTGTAGGCGGCATTGCCATAAAAAGAGACAAAACGATTCACCAGTTCATAAATGCTGGAGATATCATTCTTGCTGAATGATACATAACTACCCAATACCCCGGTATATGTATTACTCAAGACCCGTTCATCAATCAGATCATAAGTCAGCAAGGCCGGATCGTAGTTATAGTATTTTCTATTATTGTATTCCGTCTTGTTTTCACGTATCTCCATACCGAACAGAGCGGTCACATCATGTTTTTCCGCAAATGTCTTATTAAAGTCCACTTGCTGACGGAAATTATAAGCACGGATACTATTAGTCCCCGTTGTATATATATTACCATAAGGAAGATTGTAAACAACCCGGCTGCTCCCGTCTGCATCAGTAGCAAAGGCATTGACTTTATTACGTACATCATAGCTTTCCTTGTCCTGCAACTGGCTGGTCTTGTACTCTCCCACTTCATATTGGAATGAAGCCGCGTATCTCAACCAATCTGTGAATTTTAAATTAAGTCTCGCAAAAGTACGGTTACTGAAATTCCTGCTCTTCAACAAGTTTCTTCCCAATTCGTCCAAAGGAGTAATATCCATACTATACAATCCGTAAGAAGAAATAATTTCCTGCTGCGACTTGCTGTACCGGTCGGCAGCCGTGTTGGTATAATAGCTTCCATCACCGTTCAACAATGAACTATAGGGAACATAATTATATCCCGGTGAGGTCAGATTATAACTCTGCGTCGTACCGTCTCCATAATTCAGATACGTTCCCAAGTCCAAAGTCAGCCATGAAGTAAGCCGGGTAGTGTTCAGCAAATTCAAGCCGAAACTCTCGCTGTCAGTATATTTATCCTCTTCCCGGTTATTCCGGTAAGACAGCGAAGCATTAAACGTATTTTTTTCCGTTCCACGCCCGATATTCAAGTTATATTGTTGTGAAAACGGATTTCGTTTACCATATTTCTTCACATCATCGTAATAACGAAATCCCCGCGAAGCCAATTCATGCAAGGTCTGCTCCATCTGTGTTTCGCTGATCGCACCTGTATGATGTTTTAAAATGGCCTGTGCCCCCAGATAGGAATACATGGACGCGTTATCCAACAAATTCTGCGCATATCCGGACGCTCCCTCCCCCTGAAGATTAGGATTCATGGCCGCCCATTCCTTTTCCATCTCTATCATGTCGGCCGTACCAGCCAAATGACCGGTATAAAAATGATAAGGACGTACTGTCAGTGTCGCTGAAAATGAAACATTCAGCTGATTCTTTCCTGCCTTTTTGGTCGTGATGACCACTACTCCATTGGCAGCACGGGCACCATAGATAGATGTAGCTGCAGCATCTTTTAATACCGTAATATTCTCAATATCCTCTATATTCAGATCAGGCACATTTTCCACCCAGTTACCCCGTCCGTCAGAAATCGTTTTCTCTACCGGAAACCCATCAATCACGTACAGAGGAGTAGTGAGTCCGTTCATCGAAGTTACACCACGTATCTTGCCGTCACTATAACCCGCTATTCTTCCCTCCATCAATGAGCCGACACTGCTTAATCGTTGGGTTTCCAACTTTTTTGAATCCACTTTTGCAAATGACCCGGTGGCCCGTTCCCGGGAGATAGTCTGATATCCGGTCACCACCACCTCGTCCAGCAGTTCGGAGGCCGGCTCCAAGGCTATCCTGTAACTTTCCGCACTTGTCAGTCTTACTTTTTTTGATTCATAGCCCAAAAAAGAAACTTCTATCTCTTTCGCCGTGCGGAGCAGGGTCAGCCGGAAATGCCCGTTCATATCGGTTATGACGGCAGCCAGTTCCTCCCCTTTCGTCTGGCTCACCTGGCGGATGTGAGCGGCAGGCAGGGGGGCTCCATTCTCATCTACAACTATACCGCTGATCATCCGGTCTGTTTGTGCATAGGACATTGTTCCATACAAAAACAATGCTACGAAAATCATCACCAGCCGAAGCAGCTTTCCGTGGTAATCTGAATGTTTCATACTCTTCATAGATTTAATATTAATACTGTTCATAATCCCTTTTTAAGTCTCATTTCATTGCTAAAACAGTCTTGCAGCTTGTAACATCGATAGCAAATTAATGCATAAAGTTTCAAATTATAGCAAAAAGAGATTATCCAAATGCGGCAATTGCTGCATTTGGATAAATTAATGATATCAGATTAACAGATTATCTATTTTTATGCAATTCCTGCACTTTGTTTCTATACTGGGCGGGAGTCATACCGGTAGCCGTCTGGAACTGGCTGTAGAAAGTAGTCATGGAATTAAAGCCCAACTCAGCAGAAATCGCCTTTAACGGAGTTTGGTTATCCGGATCGGAAAGTAAACGGACTGCCTCTTTTGTGCGGAAACCATTTACAAACTGAGTAAAAGTCTGCTTGGTCTGCTCATTGATGATCTGGGAGAGATAAGTACGATTAGTTCCCAACATTTCCGCTACTTTCTCTTTGGTCAGCAAATTGTCTGTAAATACCTTCTCCTCCTGCAACAACGTTTCCAGACGCAGAAATAAATCCTGCTTCTTTTCATCCGTCAGCGAGGATGACGCATATTTCTCAGGTTGCGGCAAAGAAGTTTTCGCCGGGTCTGTAAGATGTTCTTGTAAAAGAGCGGACTGGCGGTCTATCTCTGCAAACTGCTCGTCTATTTTGTGCTGCAATTGCTGTTCGCGCCGGATGGCATCCTGATTTTGCTTCACAATGGTAAGATACAGCTTATTCTTTCTGTAATATAAGTAATATAGCAAAGAAGCGGCTATGAAGATACAGATAAATCCGGCTATAAGCAGTTGCATCTTATTTTCCTTTTCCAATAATTCCAGGCGATTCTGTTTTATCTCGTTTTCCTGCCGTTCCATATCGTATTTTGCGCGTATCTCCCCCACGGCACGTTCCTTTTCCGCATTATACAAGCTATCCGTTTCCAGCTGATAGAGCTTATGATACTTCAACGCCTCTACCGGCATACCATCTTCTTCATAACATCGGGATAAAGCCTGCAACAGATCACTTCGATAAATGGCATTGGCCTGTTGGTAAGACAATTCTATTCCGGCTTTCAGCATCCGTACAGCCCGGTCATACTGGTGATGCTCCATTAAAATTCCGGCATAGCCCAAATAGGAATTCATCACAGAAGAAATATTTCCCTGTTCTTTCAAATCCAAAGCCTTCCGGAAAAAGTCCATCGCTTCATCATCTTTATTCAACTTGTGCAGAATATACCCATAAAGATTATAAACGTTTGATTGATCATAAAAATCATTCTGCACCATGGTGAACTCCGCCTCCTGAATATATTTCAATGCTGTATTATAGTCACTCTTCAAATAATACATATAAGCGGTATTGGTTGAACCACTATAGATCAGATAAGGATCTTTCCGTTCATGTCCCAGTTCATAACATTCAAGGGCATATTTCAATCCTGTGCTGTCATTTTTCAAATAATAAATGCCGGCAATATTAGAAAGCAAAATGGAGTAGAGTCTGTCATAATGACAACGCTTTGCAGCTTCAACCCCTTGGAAGAAATAAGTTAGTGAACGATAATAGTCTTTCTGGACATTCGATGCATAAAGTCCCAGACCATTATATACGGAACATAAGGCGGAATCATTTTTATTACTTTCACCTATCAGCCTGGCCTGCCCTAAATGACTATAAGCCTCCTTTACATTTCCCTTCATCATGTGGGCCTGCCCCAGACAAATATGAGAATAAATTACAGCGCCATTGTAATCCTGTTCATCATAACCTATCTCAAACAATTGTCGTCCATAGAAGATAGCCTGATCATAATCAGCTTTGTTCAGATAGAGAAAACTAACTTTCCGAAGCGCTTCTTTATCTTTAGGATGTTGTTTCAGATGTTCCAACTGCATATTTATGGCATTATTTATGTCTTCCCGTGCCTCCGAAACAACAGGCAAAAATCCCCATAACATTACAACCACCCACAGTTTAAGCATCTTCATTCCCGTCATCCTTCCTTTTCTTCTTTCCGCATACTGAACTCGCAGCCACAATATTGCTGATTATAGAAATTATATTCCTTGATGATAGCAATGCGACGCTCGCTCAATCCGCCTTTGCGCCAGTTCTGTTCCCAATAAGTGACATCCGGATAAGAAGCCGTAGCATATCGACCCGCCTCCTCTATCTGTTCCAGACTTTTCCAACGGCTGGAAGCAAGCGTAGTAGTGATAACCGAGAATCCGTGCTCGTGGGCATAACGCGCGGTTTCCTGCAAACGCATCTTGAAACAACACAGGCAACGGCCTCCTCTTTCAGGTTCTTGCTCCATTCCTGCCATTCGACAACGCCAGGCGTCATGATCATAATCGGCATCTATAATTTTCAATCCCAGGGACCGGGCGTACCGGGTGCATTCATCTTTACGGATAATGTATTCCTCCAACGGATAAATATTGGGATTACAATAATAGATAACCGGAGTGACACCATGCTGCATCAAGCACTCTATGATGGCTGATGAACAAGGAGCACAACAAGTATGGAGCAACACCTTGCCGGCTCCTCCCGGAACTTCAAGCTGGAATTTCTTTTTCATACGGCAAATTTAATAGATATTTGCCATACTGGCTAACGGTTCATATAATTTTTCGATATAGCCCTCACTTTCAGTTGTAACCCACTCATTATAAAACCCTCACTCCTTATCCCCTATATTTTTCACTTAAATCACTCATTCATAAGATAAAACATGTTTGCAAGCTCATAAACCAGTTGTTTGGAGAAGTCCCCTGTTTTTCAGCTTTTCTTCCTCATACAAGCGGCATAAATAGCGGCGACCGTAGTTTGTGTCATACTGTTCTTCTTTGATGGGCAGTAACTCAGCAAACTACCGATTTTTCGGATAATTCTTATTTTACACACTGATATTCTGCATGTTACATATAGTATATCATGATAGTTGTTTTACTAAAAACAAATTACCATATATTCAGTCCTATCTTGGGATTTAAATGTTAATTTCATCTTTAATTATTAGCTTTAATGGAGAAATTAAATTAAACATCAATTCAAATATAAAGGTATATTTATGCATCAAAGCTTTACGATATTTCTAAAAGAAGTAAACCGATTCAAGCGAAGTCAAGTTACCGAACTGAAAATATGGGATGAGACCGAAACTAATACCGTGCATGAGACAGCACGCTTCAATAAAATTAAGTTTCATTTTGGAAAGGATGATTTGGGCACCTATGGCAAAACAAGTGAAACTTAGAAAACGAATGGATAACATAGTAGAAAGAATTGGATAAATACAACTTTCCAGTTGTATTACTGAAAATAAATACATATCTTTGCAGAAAACATCAGCAATGGAATTTGACCGTATTACTGAAAATGAACATCTTTGGGCTGTCAGATATGATGATTGCCTTGACAATGTCCTTGATACGATTCTTGAACAATGGAATGATGTATCTTGGTTGCGTTCCTTTTTTAAGCAAAACATAAGAGATCTGGCCTCGTATTTCAAAATAACGGATGTCAATCAAGCAATCTATGATACGATTGAGGATAGTGAGCGGCTGCAATGCCTTATCATAGATATTTCTCCTGACACAGATCTTGAACGGATCTTTCGCCCGCTTGATAACAACCGCACTGCAGAAGTAATACTCGGCAAAGAAAAGGCCCGGCTTCGTGACACACCACGTCATGCATCATGGCTTCGTATTTATGCCATTAAGCTCAATCCCGGAATTTACGTCATAACCGGAGGTGCCATCAAACTGACAAGGACAATGCAGGAGCGTGAACATACGCTTGTTGAATTGGCCAGAATGGAAAAAGTGAGACAGTTTATGCTTGATAACAATATTGTAGACATGGATTCTTTTAAGGATTATCTGACTGAAATCAATTAAGAAGGAGGTAATTATGAAAACTGAAAGTGAAATCATTAGCAAACTAAAACAGCATAGTAGCCTCACACCATCAAAGTGGAGGGAAAATGCAGAATGGCGAATAACCAATAAGTCATGGCTACGCTATTCCCAGATGATTGCCATGATGATGCTTGATAAAATGGAGGAGTTGGGCCTTACACAGAAAGCGGTTGCCGAGAGAATGGGCTGTTCGCAACAATACATATCCCGTGTTCTTAAAGGAACTGAAAATCTATCTATTGAGACTATTGCAAAAATAGAATCCGCTCTCGACCTACAGATACTTGATTCTGTTGCCATAGCCCGTTAATCAATATTATGGTAAAAGGGAGTGCGATGCCATACTCCCTTTTACTATTAGAATATCAAAAAGAGATTCTACTAATCGTAAAACAGTATATCTATCTGATAAATCACCATTAGGGTTAGCCGCCAAGATGATATCAAATGAAGCAATCTTTTCCTCTTTCATATCCAGGAAATAGAAAGTGTTGCTGACTTCATGAATAGTAGCGGCTTCGGGTACAACATATTTCAGCATGTACACTCCAATCCCGGCACTTTTCTCTATACTATATGTGGCATCATTCTTCCGGGTTGCTTTATAACTTATACCATCCAATGAACAGCTTTCAAAACCTTCAGACTTGCCGTTTATCATTTTCTCACGTTGACAGGTGAAACTCACATTTCCTTTGCCACCCATGTAAGGCAAGGATACTTTTTCTTCCGCAAAGGCAATCTTGTATGAACCGTATTCTATAGTAGCGGCATCCTGATTTAATTCCACAGTTCGTGTTTCAGTAGCAGTGTCATCCTGTACAGTCAGTACAATCTTTCCCTTTTGCATTTCCTCAGTCTCATTTTCCCTGGCGGTAACTTTCAACAGCAAACCTGCATCTGTCTGTGATGATTCAGACATAAAATGTTCTCCTTTCACACTTGCCGTAACCTTTGCAGGTTCCGTTTCACCGGAAGGTTTGCCGTCCCAACAGATTTCTTTGCTGGTAGACACAGTGATGGTTCGGGTTTCCCCCAATGCGGTAAATGATACAGGAGAAGCAGCGTCAACCGTAATGATTGAAAGTTCAATATCCGTTAACCACGGACGTGGTTAAGTATAGTCACCTTAGTGGTTAACTTTAACTACCATCGTGGTTAGACTTAACCACCAAGGTGACTAAGCAATTATAACCTATAAAAAGTAAGAAAAGAAAAGGGAGAAAACAACTAAGAGACAGGGAAATATGCACACAATAGACTACCACCAACCCGATGCACAAGCCATGCAGTTGCTTTATAAGAACGAACGTTAGGGGTTGAATGATGAAAAAGAGGAGGTATTGCGGCAAAACAACACCAAATTTGAGTAAATTTCGCCTTTGGAACAGTTATTTAAATGTCACTTTTATTCCGCCACTACAGAGAAGAGGGAAGAATGGATGACCGCCCATGAAAATTTTCAATCACCTGCAAAGACATACACGTGACAGGCTGTCAATCAATAAGATGAATTGATTCGGATGTATTCTTCATAGACTGAATATTTCCCCAAAAACCAGCAACAAAGGTACTTTGCATTATACAACAAAGTTAAAATAATTTATTTTTAAGTATCCATTAGTGAGAGCAATGCCCTCACTGACACTGATGCTACCACCACTAATAAACATCTCATTATAAACAAGTTAGAGTAAAAGTGAGGGCATGAGGGCATTTTCGCGTCCAACTTTCTATTGGTTAATTGCAGTCATTGTTCAGATGTACTCCTGCCATCAGATTTTTTCTCCGTAGATGTGAGTATTTCTATCAAACTTCCATTCCATTTTCCCCCGTCAACAATCAGTTCTTCCCCACGGTATATACGGCATATCCTTAACTCAATCCTGCCGTGTTCCAAATATACTTGTACAAAGTACCTCGCATGGCCTTGCCGTCAATGCAAATGATGTCAGTTGCCGAATCGGATATTTCCTTGCGGAAAACCTCTGCAAAAGCAGACATTCAATCAGCCATCTTTTCATCGTCTATGCTTTGGATACACGGCAAAGCGTAGCTTCCGAGTGTAACCCATACGAAAATAGCCCTTTCGCCTGCAAGCGTTTCAAGTGATGTTTGCCAAATTCAAGTATTTCAGCTCTGGTAATACACTTACTGAGCCTCATCAATATGATAAGCATGAATATATCTTCAAGTTTGTGTTTGAAATTTCCCCTGCTCGTTCTGCGGTATTCAGGGATTGAGGATACAAATATTTTCAAATGAATCATGAGGCTGCCACGAAGGCACTTAAAGTGTTTCTTTTTTAGTAGTATTATGTATAAAAAGTTGTATACCAATAAAATAAATCATATTTTTACTATTACAAGAACAAAGGAAGAAGACAATGCCAACATCATATTGCTATTAAATTCCGCCTATAAAAAATTAAAAAATAAACGATAAGAAGAAACACCTAAGGCGGTGCTTCAGTATCGCTGTGCGCGAATGTAAGGCTTTTTACAACAATAACAAGCGATGAACAATATTTCTTAAATGAAGCCGTGACCAACAAAGACATAAATCACGTCCATAGTTGTAATTTGCTTTCAAATTGCTATCTTTGAACCATTGGAAACAATGATATTGCCGTACAGCATGGTCAGAAACTGTTGTGATTTGCTTTCAAATTAGTATCTTTGAACCATTGGAAACAACAAGGAGAGTAGAAGCCTCCTGAGCAGACATGTTGTGATTTGCTTTCAAATTAGTATCTTTGAACCATTGGAAACAACGTAAATGCCTGAGGGAGACTACGGGAAATGTTGTGATTTGCTTTCAAATTAGTATCTTTGAACCATTGGAAACAACGTGTAAATGAATTGCAGGCTGATATCTTAGTTGTGATTTGCTTTCAAATTAGTATCTTTGAACCATTGGAAACAACTGAATACATATTACAACCTAATTATCAATTAGTTAAGCATGTATTCAGAAATTAAAAACGAAATTGTTTTCTAATAAGAAATCCCGTTTGAAACGGGATTTCTTATTTTTAAAATAATTCCAATTGCTGTCCCGGAGTAGTTACACCTTGTAATTTCTTTCCATAAAAAAGTTCAATAGCAGCAAATTGTTTATCAGTGATACACATTATTCCCACTTGTCCATATTCAGGCAAAAAAGATTTAACTCTATTTATATGAACAGTTGCATTCTCACTACTAGCACAATGACGGACGTAAATTGAAAACTGAAACATTGTAAAACCATCCTTTTGTAGATTTTTTCTAAAATCAGTATAAGCTTTCTTGTCCTTCTTAGTTTCCGTTGGCAAATCAAATAATACTAGCACCCACATAATCCGATATTCACTAAAACGGTCCATTATCGTTCTGGATAACTAATACGACGAATTTCTCCACAAAAACATTTATATAGAGAAGCTGTGGTCTGAGCGACAGCTACCATCAACGGACTACGCTTACCACCAATACGTACATCCAGTGTAGGAATAACAAGCAAACGTGATTTTATATCTTTTGTTAAATCCAAATCTGCACCATACAATTTCACTAAACCGAATACTAATTCATCGACATAAGGCCGATATGGCTCCATCAAATCATCAGCCAAACAATATGCATTATAACGATTATGATGATGAATCCCTAAGGTAGGAAGCAACCCACTTGTCACTAAAGCACGAGCAACGATAGCACGAAGTATAGCATAGCCATAATTCAATAAATTATTAGGAGAAATCCCTTCTCTGTCACGAGTAAAGCCAACAATATCTGCAAACAAATTTTTCCAATAAAAAGCTGCCGCACGTGCTTCCAAATTCTCTGGATCACCACTCTTCACTTCATTCGCCCAAATTCGCATACATTTCATTTCTTCACCTACACAAACTCTCAATACAGATGCTTGGTTATCTATTTTAGTCTTAATTGTTTGCTGCCAAAGTTGCTTTTTCAATGGTAATGATGCGCCCAATTGTTGACGAAAACGTTCATTCTGAGTCGTATTTCCATACAAAGGAAGCATCAATCCCACAGGCATACTTTTACTATCACAAGTAATAACAGCACAATTATTCTCCAATAGAGATTCCAACACACCGGAAGTGATAGTAATTTGCTTATGATCCAATACTACAATGCCTAAGTCTTCAATCGGTTTTGTTATTTCCGATTGCTCTTTGAAAGAATCCGGCAGAGAGGTACTTTTCTCAACTTCCGGAAGCTTGATAACTAATTGGTTATTCCTCAATGACAAATAAGCTGGATTTCCAAAATAAAGTGTTTTCTTTATCATAGTATCGTATTCTGAAGGTTTATATATTATTTTTTATGTAAACTACTTGATTCTAAGATATTTCCTAAACGATCAACTTTTATAGGCATACATATTTCTTTTATCATTTCATCTGTCCATGCCTTTTGAGCCTTATTATTACTACCCAATTCTATTGTTTGTAAAATAGGATTCGCTATTCTCGCAGGTATAAAGTGTCCTTCATTTCCCGTACAACTTACCATCTTATAAATCCTTTCCTTATCCAAAGGTTGAGCAACCACGCCATTAGCTAATTCATCAGTAGTAGGAAGATAAACCAAATCATTAGGTGACAATACAAAAATAGGGTCATTACCATTCTCTTCTTCTGGCGCAACAGATAAACCTTGTTTTTGTCGTTCAATTGCAACATTCAGTGGAATGGTAGCATAATTTCTTTTCTTTATTATAGTATTCGTCTTTTCATCTAGAATATTCGACTCATATACAGCAAAAAATAAATTTGTTCCTTTCGCAGCCTCTACAAATTTAGAAGATTTATTACCTGTTTGACCTACTGCAAATTTATCAGCCTGTTCATACCAACGAACTTTAATGATAGGCTGATGATACTTTCCATTATTCAACTGAATAATATTACGATTCATTTCATCAATACCATCCGGTGAGAAAGCGATATCCGGATTATTATCTTTCAATTCCAAATGACGTAACAATATCTTTTGGATACCCGTATCAGTAATATTATTTTCTATTTTCTTTCTATCAAAACTAGTGTCCAACGGTTTTCTAGTAGCAAAGAATCGATCTTTAGTATCTTTACTAAAATAGTAAACCGTTATTTTAGAAAGATTTATATCACTCCAAGTTTCCCTATTATCTTCAAAGTACTTCTTTATTCTCTTCGCATCAAATCCTAAATTCAAAAGTTCCAATAATTTTCTCTTGAAGTCTTTCACAACGATGCTTTGAGGATTTTTCATTGCTTCATTTAAAGCTACAGTCTTTATCCTACGCAAATTAACTTCTCCAAATACCGTATCTTTATGCATGGATTTACGTATAGCCCAGCTATCCCCTTTTTCCTGTTTCACAAAGATCTTTTTACCTTCTTCATTGTAATGCAAGAAGTGATTGGTCGCTTTATTTATAACACGCAAATTTTGCTTAAAACTGACTATTATATCTTCCAATACCCCATGTACGTCTTGGGTAAACGATGCCCACGGTTTTCTGATCACCCATTTATAGTTACCGTTATCATCAGTCTTAGCTTTATCACACAGCAGTCTCTGCAAATCATATCGGGATAATTCAGCCTTAGCTGTTGCCGATTCATTATTTAAATAATTAATAATATTTCTATTCGCACACGCTATTATTATGGCATCCATTGCATGATGACGATGATCAATTCTTTTCTTATTGAAACCTTTTTGCAATTCCAAAGGCATTGCCGGAATCTCATGATTAT
This sequence comes from Phocaeicola sartorii JCM 17136 = DSM 21941, assembly GCF_054653615.1. Lineage (NCBI taxonomy): Bacteria > Pseudomonadati > Bacteroidota > Bacteroidia > Bacteroidales > Bacteroidaceae > Phocaeicola > Phocaeicola sartorii. The sequence goes on along the minus strand of NZ_BAAIFW010000005.1, from coordinate 1,814,856 downwards.
TGAGACTCATAGTGGTAAATTTGTTTGTACCGGTCAACTCATTCAGACGTTGGAAACGAGGAAGTATAATTTTATTCCAAACATCATTCACTCCCCAATCTTTCTTCAAACGATCCGTAACTCCTCCGGTGCAAGGAATCACATTCTTTGATATCGCTTCTTCCTCTCCTTTTTCTCTAACAATATTGGAAAGGAGTGACTTTACAACTTTACTGATGTACCTACTATCATTCAACTGCCGGGCAACAAACTCCTCCGGAATATCATCCACCAAAAGTTTTTTCATTTTACCACGAGTACGCGAATAGTTATCTTTCACAAACTGCTCATATTCATCCACAGTGAAGATCTTTACTTTTTTCCCGAAAGGAAGCTCCACTATCTCCCCATGATGCTTCACTATAAACTCATGTCCCAATAAATTGCTTTTAAGCTTATTGACTTCCGCTTCACAAATCACCTTGTTACTAAAAGAATCATCAAAATAGCGTGATTGGGGAATGACATGCTCTATTTCGTATGCAGGTGTAAACAACTTACCCAATGGAATCACTTCACCGGTATAAGGAGAACGGTACTTCTGTTCCAGCCAAAGCTTGTAACGCAAAACTTCTGACCTTGAAGGACGCTTCTTCAAGTCGGTTTCTGTAAACTTTTTCAATATATCCGATATTTCCTCTGGTAAATTGGAGACACTATTTAAAACACCCTCTTCATAAATACGCAAAATATCCTGCTGACTTGGCGAATAAGGACGAACATTTTCAACCTCATATTCAGGATTCAAAAATTCCGTGAGCAAATACTTGATACGCAAGTTGGTATTCTCATTTTCGGATATTTGCTGTGTCATTTTCCTCCGTTTGTCAGCCGGATTCTTCATCTCACGCCCTAACTCCACATGTATTTCATCAATATTTCCCACTTGCTTCCAAATATCACGAACAACACGTAGTGTTTCAATAATAATCTGCTCGACTATCGGATTACGCAATGAATGTTGCTTAAAAGACTTTAAATACGAATCAATATCAGCAGGAGATTCCCATTTGGCTATTTCTTTCGATTCTGAATGACGGCCATAAACAATGTAACACACTAACCAAAGAGGCAAACCTTTGAATTCTGAAATATCAGCAAGATGAATTGCTTTCTCCCTTACTCTATTTTCTATTTTCTCATCATATTCTCCCGTTATTATCTTATCCATCCGTTCACGCGTTCCTTTATCTATGGAATCCTCACTCCAATATTTTCCCATACGCATTAAAGGCAATAACTTTTTAATCGCTTTTGCCGAATAGGAACCATATTCCTTCTTAAAAGATGGGAATTTCTGGAAAACATCAACAAAAGAAGCATTCAGGTTGTGTTTATCCGCAAATTTCTGCAAAGCTTTTACTATTTCATTCTTATCTTCAACCGAATATAATATATGCCATAAAGCCTCCTCATTCTCTTTTGTCAAGAATTCAATAGAAATATCACATTTCTCCAGCCTCGCCAACATCAATGAACGGGTTTCATTACATGGATAAGATTTGTCTTGCACATAATTCCAACGATAATTCTCTACCTCTTTTTTCAGTCCAAAAGGCGGATATTTCAGAAAAGCCTTTTGATCAATTTCTTTTTTACCATTCAACCAGTCAAATAAAGCAACGTAATCTTCTTCAGTCTTCAATAACTCATTTGTAACATCCACATCTTGTGCCAAGCCTTTCCTATAAATACGCAGATTTACTATAAACTGCCACAAACGAAATTCTTGAAACAACGGATGTGATTTAGCAATACATTTTACAGGAAAAAATTTTATCTCTCCTGTTTCCTTATCAAGGCAATGGTTCTCCTCATAAGGACAATTGTCTATTAATGATTTTTTGCTTTTAAGAGGACGCTGATAAAAGAGTATATCCTCTAAAAACAAATAAGTAAAATCCCGATTACCAATATTATTCCGATGTGCTTCATTTATTGTATATAGTTCTTCAACACAAGCAGCATATAATGCTCTATCTTGCAATTCCGGATGGAATTCCTTCTGTTTATCCAAAATCAGTTTCAACTCTTCCTTATAATATTTACGCTCAATGGTTCTCACCAATCTTCCACGAATTTTCTGACTAGGATTTCCTAAAAGCGTATCATAAATATAGGTACCTACAGTCTTATGAGTCTGATCAATATCCGCTTCCGTTTTCTTCTTAACCAATGACCAATCATCTTCTTTAGGAGCACGAAATGAACGCTTTATATTTCCTTCCTTATCTTTTTTAGGCGTTCCATCCTTCTCTAAATCCGTAGTTACAATAAACTCTTTAGTTTTGCCAACCCAATCAAGCGGCATATTACTCGTTCGCCGATATATCCACCCATTTTCCAAATGTACATTATACCAAGTATCCTTTCCTTTTTTTTCTCCGGAATCTTCTACTGCAATCACTTTAAGAGCATAGAACTCAACCTGCTTATTCTTGTTTTCCTCCTCTTCCTCACCACGCAATTGATAATATCCGCGCTTTTGATTAAAATTCAACAATATCCAAGCTAATTCTTCTTTTGAGATTTTAGAAGTCAGCCCTTTTTTACGGAGATAGTAGATAGTCCAATCATAAGGTACTTTTTTATCATCCGTTATCAGATTCGGATGATTTAGTTTAAAGTCCTCCAACATTTCTTTAAATGAATTTTGGAATATAAATTCAAACTGACCTGCTTCATTCTTACGCCAAGCCAATTTAGGTTCCTTATCTTTGACTATTTTACCATATCTATCTAAATCTCGAGCAAAATGAGAGGGTAAAAATCCTAGAATATCAAGGATTCTATGTAACCGTTCTCTACGAAGCAGATATCGTTCGCTTAAACGACGAATTCCACGCAATCTGGTTCTCTCGGCAGTTTGAGATATGGAATTACCTTTATTAAAATCTCCTATCATAGCTGCATCCATAGGTATGATGCGACTTCCAGAAGCCTGTATCTTAACCAATTGTTCACTTCCATCATCATTGATGTTTCCATTCACTACTGCCCAACCTATGCTATTGGTACCTAAATCAAGTCCTACTATATTTTTCATAATACAACAATTCTATCAAAACTCTTCAAAGTTATCCAATTATTCCGATTAATACTTGTTACTTACGTATTAATTTCATAGTTTTGCAATACTAATTTGAAACAAGTCACAATAAGGATTATTCCGTTGTGAAAACATTCAGGTTGCCCTCGTCCTCTAACGGGGGCTTTTTTATACTCATTCTTTAATAGATATTTGCCATACTGACTAACGGTTCGTATAATTTTTCTATGTCCTGCGCATCCATTTCTATCTCCACTTGGTCACCTGGAATAAGGGTTTGTCCCTGCGGAAACAAGTTTTTACGATTCCGGTATATGCTACGAATGATACAATGATTAGGTAAAGCCAGTGTGTCCACTTCCTTTCCGTCAAAATAAGACCCGTCCATTATCTCGACAAAAAGATGATAGCGGCCACCAGCCTCTTCGGGAAACTCCGGATTATGGCTACGGAACATCCTGTCATACAGCAATACATTATAAGGTTTTATCTGTAACAATTCGGTGAAATAATAAGTCAATCCACCTACCACAATGGAAGGATAGAACACCTCAAAATGACCGGTAATCTCCGTTATCAGGACAATAGCAGTCAAAGGGGTACGCACCACAGCCACCAAAAAAGCCACCATCCCGATCAGCATCATATAACTCACATTCTCATACCCTATCCATCCACGCTGTACCAATACCAACCCAAAGATTTGTCCCAATAATCCTCCCGTAACCAAAGTAGGAATGAAACTGCCTCCCGGCAAACCCGAAGAAAGAGAAAACAGCGTAAAAACAAAATGAATAAGCATCATGATAGTAAGCCACCGGATATCATGAGTTCCATTCATTCCCTGCATCATCAAAAACTGCTCTCCGCCACCTGTCAGATTCGTCTCTGTTAACGAAATGGCATAAGCTATGACCAATAAATACAACATCTTGACAGGAATGGAGAGTTTCATGGCAGGCATCCTTTCTTGAAAAAAAGGAACAATGAGCGAATAAAACTTTGCAATGACAGCCATAAGGGCGGCTAAGATAATATAAAGCTCCGCCTGACGGATAAAAGATAAACCGGGAACGACCGCACTAATCAGATCATAAGGAGTTGTGGGGAACATCCAACTGGCCACTCCTCCGGCTACCACACCGGCCAACAAAGTAGTAATGGCGGTTTTAGGCGCATCAAAACGCTCAATGGATTCTATTACCAGCAAAGAAGAAGACAACGGAGCGGCAAAAGCGGCAGACAAACCCGCACCGGCTCCGGCAGCCAGCAATTGTTTCCGTTCCCCTTTCAGAATATGTCCCCAACGGGAGATAAGTGTCCCTATATAAGACCCTATCTGAACAGACGGCCCCTCACGTCCCAAGGACAGCCCCGCACTGAGAACCAACACCCCTCCGCAGAATTTGGCCACCAGTTCCTTAAAAGGATGCTCATAACGGATACGACCGTTGTTGGCCGCACGTGTCTGAGGAATCCCGCCTCCGGCTATCAATGGCATACGTTTTACCAAAGAGGCGACAAAGATCAAAATCCCCCATAAGATAAAAAATAACAATACATGCCAATACCACGGATAATGCGCTATGAAAAAAGTTTTCCGCACATCAAAGAAATACCAAAGAAGATAGTGATAAGGCACAGCAACCAGTCCCGTAAGCAGCCCCACGAATATGCTCACGAAATACAGACGGGCATCAATCAGCTTCAGTTTCCATATTTGCCATTTGCGCAGATTGCTCCACTTCTTCCACTTGTTTTTCCATTTCTCCAGTTTCATATCCGGAATAAACAAATGGAAAAGAGAAGGGTTTATTTAAACAATGGCTTTAATAGTTCCGGTATTTCTATTTCATTTGCTTTCAACGCTTCCAAACATTCACGCCCTTTATCGGATAAAGTAAAATGCATCTGCCGTTTATCCTTATCCCCCAAATTACGGACGATTAATTCTTTCTCTTCAATGGAACGGATGACTTTAGAGGTATGCGAAGCAGACAAGCCCGTTTTTTCCGATATCACACTGGCCATCAGCGTATCGCCACCAATGCAACAAAGTGCCATTGCCTCATTCAATGACACACCATATTGTTCCATCAAGCGGGTTTCAAGTTCAGAGAGAGCCTTGAACAGCTCTCTCATGACACATATTGATTTTATTTTCTCCATGCAAATTTAAATAAACAAGTTCACATTCGCCTGTTCGGCACGGTTCATATAGGTTGCCACTCCGCCAATAGTCACATGATCCAGCAATTCCTCACGCTTCACACCCATTACATCCATCGACATCTGGCAAGCAATAAATTCCACTCCGTTCTGAATGGCTTGAGTACGCAGAGATTCCAGTGAGTCGATGTTTTTCTTATTCATGATATATCGCATCATCCTGGCTCCCATTCCACCCATATTCATTTTAGACAATCTCAGCTTTAAAGAACTGGAAGGCAGCATCATGCCGAACATCTTCCCCCAGATATCTTTCTTCACCGCAGGCTTATCCAGTCTTTTGATAGCATTCAGCCCCCAGAAAGTAAAGAAGATGGTCACCTTTTTTCCCGTAGCCGCCGCACCGTTTGCGAGTACAAAAGTAGCTAAAACTTTATCCAGGTCATCACTGAACAGAATAAAAGTTTTCCCTTTATCCTCCCGGCAAACTTCCGAGGAAGAAGATTGCGGAGTATTTTTCTCAACAATTACCTCATACTTTCCTACTCCTGATTTTACTGAGACAAAACGGTTCCCGGTAGTCTGGCACCATGCTTCGGCATCGCGGGGAAAACCGGCATCCGTAGCGACAATCTCCAGACGTTCGCCATCCGCCAGTTCTTCCATACTCTTCTTCAGCTTCATGATAGGACCGGGACAAGATATGCCACAAGCATCCACTTTTATCGCTTTCATAGAAGGAATGACGGAAGAGGCAGACGAATGACACATACTTGAAGATCCGGAATCCGAGAAAGCTTCCGGTTCGGGCAGAGGAGCCGTTGCCGCTTTATACAGTTTTAAACCTCCTATTAAATTCTTTACTTCCCCAAAACCATTCTGCAACAATATATTAGAAGCCAGATACCCTCTCAGCCCTACTCCACAATACAAATAGACCGGCTTATCCTGAGGAATCTCTTTCATCCTTTCGCGCATATCATCCAAAGGTATATTGACAGCCCCTTTCAAAGCGCCGAGTGCAAATTCATCAGGAGTACGGACATCAACCAACGTAACTTTACTCAAATCGGCAGCCTGCAACTCACGCCAATAAAGAGGCTGCATCTTTCCGTTCAGTATATTTCCAGCCACATATCCGGCTACTGCTACAGGATCCTTTGCCGAAGAGAAAGGAGGAGCGTATGCCTGCTCCAAAGCCATCAAGTCATAAACAGTTCCGTTATGCTTAATCACTTGCGAAAATTCATCAATACGTTTGTCCACTCCGTTATACCCCACAATCTGCGCTCCCAGTAATTTCCCGTTCACGGGAGAGAAGGTTATTTTAATGGACATCTGTAAAGCATCGGGGTAATATCCCGCATGGGAACCGGAATGGATGGTTGCCGACAAATAATCAATGCCCGCCTGTTTCAACCGCTTTGCCGGAAGGCCCGAAGCAGCGACAGTCATATCAAAAACTTTGGCAATGGAAGTACCGACAGCCCCTTCGTATGTAACCTTATTTCCATAGACCATGTTATCTGCCACAATACGCGCCTGACGGTTGGCCGGACCTGCCAGATAATTCAACCACGGCCTGTCAGTCAGTGGATGACGGAACTCGATAGCATCACCCACCGCATAAATATGCTCATCGGAAGTCTGCAAGTAATCATTTACCTTAATACCGCGCATCTCCCCTATCTCCAGTCCGGCTTCTGCCGCCAACGAAGTATTGGGGCGTACCCCGATGGATAATAACACCATATCGGCCGGCAGTCTCTCGCCCGATTTGAAAACAACCTCCAATCCATTGGCCGTGCGTTCGAAAGAAGCCACCGCCTTTTCCAGATGGAGGCGCACCCCTTTCTGCAACAAATGCTCGTGCACCAACGATGCCATAGAGAAATCGATAGGAGCCATGACTTGATTTGCCATCTCGACAACCGCCACTTCCGCACCGGCTTCCTGCAAATTCTCCGCCATCTCCAACCCGATGAATCCGGCCCCGATGATTACCGCCCGTTTCACCTGATGCTGCTGCAAGTAACTCTTGATGGCATCGGTATCATTCACATTACGTAGTGTAAAAATTCCTTCATTGTCAATGCCCGGCAAGGGAGGACGAACAGGTGACGCACCCGGAGAAAGCAATAATTTGTCATAACTCTCCGTATAAGTTTCCCCGTCCGAAGTGCGAATGTCCACTGTCTTCTCGGCAGGATGGATGGCCATTACCTCAGACCGGATACGCACATCAAGGTTGAAGCGTTTCCCGAAAGCCTCCGGAGTCTGTACAAACAATTTCTCCCGCTCTGCAATCACACCTCCTATATAATAAGGTAGACCACAATTGGCATACGAGATGTATTCTCCTTTCTCGAACAGAATGATTTCCGCCTGTTCCGTGTTTCTTCTGATACGTGCGGCAGCAGTTGCACCTCCTGCTACGCCTCCTATTACTATATACTTCATAATTGAACTATTTTATTTGATTTAATATTTTCCAATGGAAATCTTATGCAAACATACATGATATTTTTTATAATAAAAAGTTTCCTATGGAAAATGTTCTCAGATTAACTCTTTTTAAGGAGAAAGGGCATTCCGAGTATTAAATAGACAATCCCTATTGTTGTTTGATATTTAATTCCCTACCTTCGCAATAAATTTCAAAATAAACAGGAAATAGAATAGAACAGACACGCATCATGTTATCTAAAATAGACTTGACGCAGGGAGGCATCACCGGCACGCTACTACGTTTTACCTTGCCTATGATTATAGGCTCACTGCTACAACAGTGTTACAATATAGCCGATACGCTGATTGTAGGACAATGTATAGGTTCCGGTGCGTTGGCCGCTGTCGGTTCCGCCTACACGCTGATGGTTTTCCTTACTTCCATCCTGCTGGGATTGTCTATGGGAAGCGGAACCGTTTTTTCCTTGCAATATGGAGCCGGACGGACGGATTCCCTACGCCGTAGCATCTATGTATCCGCCCTGCTGATCGGCACAGTAACATTGATTCTAAATATAGCGGTTTTCGTCTGGATGCATCCCATCCTCAGGTTATTGCAGATTCCCAAAGATATTTATGGCATGATGTATGATTACCTGTGGATTATCTTTTGGGGAATCGGCTTTACCTTTATCTATAATTTCTATGCAGCATTGCTGCGTGCCATAGGAGATGCCGTCACTCCTCTTTGGTTTCTGGCGGTTTCCGTTGTACTGAACATCGGGCTGGATTTGTTCTTTATCTTGCAGTTGGATTGGGGAATCAAGGGAGCAGCCATCGCCACGGTAGCCGCACAGGGAGTATCCGCTTTGGGAATTATGGGATATGTCTACGTGAAATATCCCGAACTGAGATTACACCGCAACGACCTGCATTTCGACCGTCACTGCCTGAAAGAGATCACTTCGTTCTCCGCACTGACCTGTGTACAACAGTCGGTGATGAATCTGGGCATTCTGATGGTACAAGGATTGGTCAACAGTTTTGGCACTGTAGTCATGGCCGCCTTTGCGGCAGCAATAAAAATAGACTCGTTTGCCTATATGCCGGTACAGGAATTCGGAAATGCCTTTTCCACCTTTATTGCCCAGAACTTCGGAGCGAGAAAAGAGGAACGGATCCGCAAAGGAGTGAAAAGTGCCTTGATTACCACCGTTCTCTTCTCTCTGGTCATTTCCATTCTGGTCTTTTTATTCGCCAAACCATTGATGCTGATTTTTGTCCGCCCCCACGAAACGGAAATTCTGAACATCGGTATCAGTTATTTACGCATCGAGGGAGCGTTTTATTGCGGAATCGGGATTTTGTTCCTGTTGTACGGATATTATCGTGCCATCCGTATGCCGGGAATGTCCGTAGTACTCACAGTGGTATCGTTGGGAACCCGTGTAGCCCTTTCCTATTGGCTTGCCGGCATTCCTGCCATCGGGGTCATCGGAATCTGGTGGTCTATTCCTATCGGATGGTTTATAGCGGACGTCATCGGAATCATATATTATAAACAACTTAAAAAGGAAACAGCAAAGGAAGTACCAGCACCATCACAATGCCCATAATAATCTGCAACGGCAGACCTACCTTTACATAATCCATAAAGGCATATTGTCCGGCAGGCATCACCAGCGCATTGGGCGGAGTGGAGAATGGCGAAGCGAAACACATACTTGCCCCCAGTGTCACCGCAAAGAGAAAAGGTACGGGACTTACCCCTATCTGCGTTGCACTTTGCATCGCGATAGGAGCCAGAAGCACTGCGGTAGCCGTGTTGCTGATAAACATCGTCATCAGGGAAGTAGTGAAATAAATACCCGCCATCAACGCCAACGGTCCGTATGTCCCAAGTTCACTGACCAGACTGTTCGAAATATATTCGGAAGCCCCTGTTTTTTCCAAAGCCAGCGACATAGGCAGCATGGCCGCAATGAGTACGATGCTTTCCCAGTTAATGGTTTTGTAAGCCGCCTCCACATTGCGGAAACATCCCGTCAGTACCATCAAGATACCCGCAATCATCACCGCCGTCACCGGAGCTACCGGAATGAAGTCGAACACCATCATTGCCACCATCAGCACCATGATAACCGCAGCCACCGGTGCTTTGTAATCCAGCGTGACCTTCGCAGCCTCAGCCAGCGGTTGTCCCAGTACCACCCAGTCGGCATCTTCCTTGCTCAGCCGGGCGATATTGTTCCATGTACCCTGCACCAGCAACACATCCCCGCTATGAATCCGCTCATTGCCCAAGTCCTGCAACAAATATTCCTTCTTCCGGCGGATACCCAGTACATTCACATTAAACTTATCACGAAAGCCCGCCCCCTTTATCGTCAGGTTTATCAGATTGGAGGAAGGCATCAAAACGATTTCAGCAATACCTATGTCATAAAAATCCAATGAATTGGCAGAGTTTTTCGCTTCTTCGGTAGTATGCTCGTCCAGCATCTCCAGGAGATAATCCTCGGCAAACAATTTTATTTTCTCAAAATCCCCTGTCACATACAGAATATCCTCTTTCTGAAGAACTGTACCGGGGTCGGCCAACTTCTGAGTAATTGTTTTCAGGAAGCGATGTTGTGACATATCCCCACGACGCACCTCCAGTATATTCAATCCATACTTGCGCCGGATATCCAACTCTATAATCGTCTTTCCATGTAACCGGGAGTCACCTACCACCCTCAACCGGAACAAATTACTGGACAGCCCGTATTCCTTCACCAACTGTTTCAGGGATTTGCCCGAATGAACATTGTCTTCCCCGTTTTTCCCCCGTTTCGAAAGAAACCATTTACTGAGCGGAAGCAACACCAAAGTACCCACTGCCACACAAATAATCCCTACCGGAAAAAAAGAGAAGAACGAAAGCGGAGGGAAACCGGCCGAAGTCAACGCATTTTGAATAACAAGGTTGGGCGGTGTACCAATCAGTGTCATCATACCTCCCATACTGCTGGCAAACGCCAACGGCATAAGCAGACGACTGGGATTCATGTTGGCACTGACTGCCAGACTGACCACGATAGGCAACATCAGAGCCACCGTACCTGTGTTGCTCACAAAAGCCCCGATAGCCGAAGTCACCAACATTACAAGCAAGAATAATTTCAATTCACTCTTACCCGCTAATTTCAGAATGTGTGAACTGATCATTTTGGCAAGTCCCGTCTGAAAAATCGCTCCGCCGACTACAAACAGCCCCACCATCATAATGACAACCGAATTGGAGAATCCGGACAAAGCTTCGTCAGGCGTCAATATCTGAAAAATCAACAAAGCCACTAAAGCACAAAGAGCCACAAGATCCGACCGTATCTTGCCATTTACAAAAAATACTGCGGACAGTACAAGGATAATAATCGTAATGAGCATAAGTATTAAATTATTGTTTTATTTATTCGTTGTTGCATTTGTACAAGTTCTTTTTGCAAAATAAGAAATATATTCCGAAACTAGAAACAAACCCCGAATGTTTTTGTTCTTAAAAGAACAACATTAACGACATTTTCATCTAAAATTTTCCTATTTTTGTAGCCTTATAGAAACGAACAGACATACAAATGATAGAAGAAACAACCTGCAAACCTGATTATTCGAATTCGATGGCGGAACATCTGGGCATCCGGTTTCTACCCTCCACCGAAGATACGGTACATGCCGAAATGCCTGTAGACCATCGTACTTCACAACCCTTTGGCATGTTGAACGGTGGCGCGTCATTGGCTCTGGCCGAGATTGTGGCAGGGCATGGCTCCATGTCGCTATGCCGGGAAGACGAATATGCCTGCGGAGTACAAGTAAGTGGAAATCATCTGTCGGCCGTGCCTGTCGGAGGCAAAGTATTCGCCACCGGCAAACTGATTCACCGCGGCAGATCCTCGCATATATGGAATATAGATATCACCAGCCCACAGGGACAACTGGTTTCTACTGTTCGTGTCGTTAATTTCATACTGAAAAAGAAATGAATCTACCAGATATACATACGCAAAATTTATTAGATTGCCTGACACACAGCCGCCTCGGTTTCGCCCTCTACCGGTTACCTTGGACAGACGAATGCTACCTGGTATTGCAAACCTCAGGCGATGTGGAACAATTAGCGGATATTCAGGAACTGAATGAAAAAAAGGGATTTGTCATGGCTCCTTTCCGGATATCGGAGGAACATCCCTTGGTACTTATCCGTCCGGATGTCACCGCATACGACTGGAGCGAAATCAGCGAAGCACTGTCTTCACTGGAATGTGCAGATGCCCTGCTTACCTGCAAAAGCCGGCAGAGTGAACTCTCGCCTTTTGTTTCCGAAGAAACGGATAAAGAACAATATACCCGTGCATTCGGGCGTTTCATCACTCCCTTACAAGAGAAGCAGTTCCAGAAACTGGTTCTGTCACGTTCTTCTGCCAGACATATCGGAGATGATTTTTCACCACTCGGCGCTTTTGTCCGGGCCTGCAACAACTATCCGCGCATGATGATTTACCTATGCCATACCCCCGCTTCCGGAACCTGGCTGGGCAGCACACCGGAAATCTTATTAAGCGGACACGGCAAAGAATGGCACACCGTGGCCCTGGCCGGTACCATGCCGATGCAGGACGAAGTAATGCCGACAGACTGGGACAAGAAAAACCAAGAAGAACAGGGCTATGTGGCTGATTACATCCGCCGGATCGCTAAAAAATTCGGCAACAAAATGACAGAAAAAGGTCCTTATACCGCCCGTGCCGGACAATTGGTACACCTCAAGACCGATTTTTATTTCTTGTTGAAAAATACAGACCATATAGGCAATTTATTGCAAGAACTCCATCCCACTCCCGCCGTCTGCGGCCTGCCCAAAGAGGAGGCTTTCCGGTTTATTCCGGACAATGAAGGGTACGACCGCAGTTATTATTCCGGATTCACCGGCTGGCTGGACACAGAGGGGCATACCGATATCTACGTCAATCTGCGCTGCATGGAAATAAAGCCGGGTGAAGCCATCCTGTATGCAGGAGGAGGAATACTGGCTTCCTCGGAAGTAGAATCGGAATGGGTGGAAACGGGAGACAAGATGAATACGATGCGAAGCATCCTTCATCCTGACTTTATAAGTAAATAAATGGAAACAATTAAAGTAGAAGAATAATGTATTCAGACAAAAAGAACATACTTCAGTTGGTGGCACTTCTCAAAGCGCACGGTGTGCGGAAAATAGTGCTTTGTCCCGGCAGCCGTAATGCTGCCATCGTACATACTTTGGCCAATATAGAGGACTTCACTTGTTATTCTGTAACCGATGAACGCAGTGCCGGTTTTTTTGCTATCGGCCTGGCTTTACAAGGCGGAGGTCCTGCCGCAGTATGCTGCACCTCCGGTTCGGCCCTGCTGAACCTGCACCCTGCCGTAGCCGAAGCCTTTTACCAACAAGTACCTCTGATTGTCATTTCCGCCGACCGCCCCGCCGCCTGGATAGGACAAATGGACGGACAAACCCTGCCCCAGCCCCATGTGTTCGGAACGTTAGTCAAGATGTCTGTCAACCTGCCCGAAGTACATACAGAGGAAGACGAATGGTTTTGCAACCGCCTTATCAACGAAGCCATACTGGAAACCACCCACCACGGCAAAGGACCTGTACATATCAATGTACCTATTTCCGAACCCATCTACCGCTTCACCGCCAAAACACTTCCCGAAGTACGTGTCATCACCCGTTATCAGGGACTGAGCGTGTACGACCGTGACTATAAGGAACTGATCGAACGGCTGAACAAGTACAACAAGCGCATGGTCGTGGTAGGCCAGATGAGTCTGATTTACCTGTTCGAGAAAAAATATGTGAAACCGCTTTATAAACATTTCGCCTGGTTGACGGAACATCTGGGCAATCAGACCATCCCCGGCATTCCTATCAAGAATTTCGACGCCGCCGTTTATTCCATGACGCCGGAGCGCCAGGAAGACATGGCCCCCGAAATACTGATTACCTACGGCGGACACATCGTATCTAAACAACTAAAGAAATACCTGCGCAACCATCCCCCGCGCGAACACTGGCATGTTGCCGCTGACGGAAAGATAGCCGATTTATACGGTTGCCTGACCACTGTCATCGAGATGGATCCGTTTGAGTTCTTGGAAAAAATAGCTTTCCTGCTGGACAACAAACCGACCCATTATCCGCTGATGTGGGAAAACTATTGCAAAACCATTCCGATGCCGAACCTTGCCTATTCCGAAATCTCCGTTATCGGAAAACTCATCCGGGCATTGCCCGAACCCTGTGCCCTGCATCTGGCAAACAGCTCCACCGTGCGCTATGCACAGTTATTTACAGTTCCTCCCCGGGTGGAAATCTGTTGCAACCGGGGCGTGAACGGCATAGAAGGCTCCCTGTCCACCGCCATCGGTTATGCCGCCGCTTCCAGCAAGCTGAATTTCATCATCATAGGCGACTTGAGCTTCTTCTATGACATGAACGCTCTGTGGAATCAAAATTACGGTGCCAACATCCGCATCCTGTTACTGAATAACGAAGGAGGAGAAATATTCCATACCCTGCCTGGAATGGACAAATCAAGCCGTTCCAGGGAGTTTATCACAGCCGAGCATTACACCACCGCCAAAGGCTGGGCGGAAGAACGCGGCTTTATTTACATGAAAGTGACCGGAGAAGAAGAGCTGGAAGAAGCGATGCAGCCATTCACCTCACCCGAGACACGAATGCAACCCATGCTGCTGGAAGTGTTTACCGACAAGGAAAAAGACACCACCCTGTTAAGAGAATATTATCACGGACTTAAAAATAAAAATGAATAATGGAAACAAGAGAATGGAAAACCATCAAAGAATATCAGGATATTCTGTTTGACTTTTACAATGGAATAGCGAAAATCACCATCAACCGTCCGCGTTACCGCAACGCGTTCACCCCCACCACCACTTCGGAAATCAGCGATGCCCTGTATTACTGCCGCGAGTGCCAGGATATCAATGTAGTGGTTCTGACCGGAGCAGGCGACAAAGCCTTCTGCAGCGGGGGCGATATGCATGTAAAAGGTCATGGCGGCTATATCGGCACGGATGGAGTTCCCCGTCTGAATGTGCTGGACGTACAAAAGCAAATCCGGTCACTGCCGAAACCGGTCATCGCCATGGTAAACGGTTACGCCATCGGCGGCGGCCATGTGCTGCATGTGGTATGCGATCTGACCATTGCCTCAGAGAATGCCATCTTCGGACAGACAGGCCCCAAGGTAGGCAGCTTCGACGCTGGATTCGGCTCTTCCTATCTGGCACGCATCGTAGGGCAGAAGAAAGCCCGTGAAATATGGTTCCTTTGCCGCCAATACTCCGCACAGGAAGCACTGGAAATGGGATTGGTCAATACAGTCGTTCCTTTCGACCGCCTAGAAGACGAAACCGTGGCATGGGCGGAAAAGATGATGGAACACAGCCCGCTCGCCCTCCGTATGATCAAGGCCGGACTGAATGCCGAACTGGACGGACAAGCCGGCATACAGGAACTTGCCGGAGATGCCACCATGCTGTATTACATGACAGAGGAAGCGCAGGAAGGAGGAAAGGCATTTTTGGAAAAGCGCAAGCCACGGTTCCAGGATTATCCGAAGTTCCCATAATCAGTGGTTCATTTTTCCGGTGGAGGACAACCCAATAGTCCTCCTTGCTTCCCATTAACCACTAATCACTAATAAGAATGTTCCAAACCCGAATTATAAAAAAACAACTACACTTCAAGCAACCGGCAGGTACTTCCAGAGGAGTATATACCACCCGGGATGTATGGTACATCCTCCTCACCGACACCGGCAGCCGCCACTATGGCGTGGGTGAATGCGCCCCTCTCCCTGCCTTGAGTTGTGACGATATCCCCTCATACGACGAGGTGTTGGCTACTGCCTGCAAAAACCTGGAAAAGAACGGAGAAATAGATCGGGAAGCCTTGCTTCCCTATCCGTCCATCCTGTTCGGTCTGGAAACCGCCCTGCTACATTTCCGGGCACACAGCCTGCAATTCTGGCACACCCCGTTCAGCAAAGGTAAAGAGGGCATCCCCATCAACGGACTTATCTGGATGGGAAACTTTGACGAGATGTACCGGCGCATCGGGGAAAAGATGCAGCAAGGCTTCCGCTGCATCAAACTCAAAATAGGTGCCATCGACTTTGAAAAGGAACTGGAACTGCTGGCGCACATCCGCCGGCATTTCACCCCAGCCCAAATCGAACTGCGTGTAGATGCCAACGGTGCTTTCTCTCCTGCAGATGCCCTCGAAAAGTTACATCGTCTTTCCGAATTCCGGCTCCATTCCATCGAACAACCCATCCGTGCGGGGCAATGGGATGAAATGGCCCGCCTCTGTGCCGCCACCCCCTTCCCCATTGCACTGGATGAAGAGCTGATAGGCATCAACCGGCGCGACCGCAAGATAGAACTGCTGGAAACCATCCATCCTCAATACATTATCCTGAAACCTTCTCTGCACGGAGGAATCAGCGGCTCCGAAGAATGGATGGAACTGGCGGCTGAAAGAGGCATCGGTTCATGGGTCACTTCCGCTCTGGAGTCCAATATCGGACTGAATGCCATCGCACAATGGTGTGCCACCTTACAGCCCGCCCTTCCCCAAGGACTAGGTACCGGTTTGCTGTTTACCGACAATATAGACTATCCGCTTCACATCGAAGGGGACTGCCTTTGGTTCCACCCCGAAGAACAAGAACCCGACTTACTAAACTGGTTGAAACAATGACAAAATTCTGCACCAATAGAAACAAACAAACCATTCTGATAGAAAGTATCCCCTACTCCAATTGGGAAATTGAAATGGTAAGAATGAATATCCCTGCCGACAACCGAAGTTTCCGGCAGGAACTTTTCTCCTTTCTTTCCGAATGGTTTGACCCGGCAGACACCCTGCTGGTACATACCTCAGGCTCCACCGGCAAACCCAAGGAACTGCATGTAGAAAAAGAACACATGATGGAAAGCGCCTGCCTCACCTGTTCCTTCCTCGGACTACAAAAAGAAGATTCCGCCCTGCTCTGTATGCCCTTACAATACATTGCCGGAAAAATGGTGGTAGTACGTGCCTTGGTAGCGGGATTGGACTTGCTGCCTGTCACTCCATCCGGGCATCCTTTAAAAGACCTGACAAAAGCCCCCGTCTTTGCTGCCATGATCCCCATGCAAGTCTATAACTCACTACAAGTACCCGAAGAGAGAGCGATATTGCAACAAATCAGACACCTCATTATCGGAGGAGGTCCTATCGACTCCCAACTGAACGCTGCGTTAAAAGATTTCCCTCATGCCGTATGGTCTACCTACGGCATGACCGAGACCTTGTCACACATTGCCCTACGCAGACTGAACGGTCCTGAAGCTTCAGACTGGTACACCCCTTTCGAGAGCATACAGATTCGTCTGAGTAAAGAAAACACCTTGGTGATATACGCTCCCCAGATTTGCGAAAAAGAGTTGGTGACCAATGACATAGCCGAAACAAACGGGCAGAACCAATTCCGCATTCTAGGCAGAAAAGACAACACGATCAATACCGGAGGAGTGAAAGTGCAAATAGAACAGGTAGAGGCCGCATTGAAAGAACACCTGTCCGTTCCTTTCTTAATCACCTCCGCTCCTGATGAAAAATTCGGAGAAATCATTGTGCTGCTTGCCGAAGGGCAACTGCCCGATGACATAGAACAGACCTGCACACATCAATTACCCCCCTACTGGCGCCCCAAACGTTTTATTCCGGTATTCAAACTTCCCCTGACAGAAACCGGGAAACCCGACCGTGCCATAGCCAAATTACTGGCGCAAAAATAACTCCGCTCCATTCATAAAGGGTGAATTCAAAAAGATCTTTTTGATTTGTTTTTGAATTCACCTTTCTTTCTGTAAAAAAGAATAAATTTCCGTACTTTCCTCCAACATACGGAAAGCTAAACTGTTCTCCTGCCATAGTATTAAAAAAATCAAATACACGTATTTTTTTTCTGTTTTATTTTCCCTTATATCCACTACTTCCGGAGGAATGTATCATTAAATTCTAATTTTGCGAACTTAGATTTGATAAAAGTATGTTATATAATAACCAAAACCAACAGAATATCAAAGAAAGACTATCCAGCCAAGACTTTGGACTTTATATGAATGCGCACACAGTGCCTTTCAGCAAATACCCTTCTTATCTGCAGGTAGGAATTCTAGGTATGTGTACAGAAGGAAATGCCGAGATCCGGATTGGCTCCCGGAAATATGTCATTTGCGCAAACGACCTTCTTATTTTCATGCCAGGATTTCTGGTTTCATTTATAAAATCCAGTCTCACTTTCACCATCAATTATTGTACTTTTTCAAACGCCCTTTTTTACGACGTGATCAATGGAAGTATCAAACGCTTTCCGACTGGTTTTCATACCTACACCCAGACCCACTGCGTGTATTCGTTATCCCAAGAGAAAGCGGAGCAGTTCTCCATCTATTTCCGGTTATTATACACCAGAGCGACTTCGCCAACTTATTTATTTATAAAAGAATCCATCACCAATCTACTGAAGCTGCCTTTTCTGGAACTCTATGCAGACTATTGCAACACGGTAAAAGAACATAAATCCACCACCTTGCACAAAGAAGAAATCGGATACTTCTTTCTGGATTTGTTACTAAAACATTACAAGGAAAACAAAGAAGTGGCGTTCTATGCCGAAAAGCTGCATGTATCCTCCAAATACCTGACCGAAGCCTTGACTCTGGTAAGCGGAAAATCTCCTAAAGAGTGGATTATACATTATACTTTGCAAGAGATTTACGCACTATTGGAGAATCCATCCATCAGCATACAGGAAATTGTTCAAAGAACCCGGTTTTCCAATCTCGCCACCTTGAGACGTTTCTTCAAGAGGCATACCGGAGCATCCTTGCTGCAATACCGAAAGCAAGACTTACATAAAAAAAATCAATAGAAACCCCATAAAAAATCAGCCCGTTTCCATTTTCCGGAACGGGCTGATCCTTTTATCTACCAAAACTTGTTGTTTTCCTTACTATACTCAAATCCGGCTGCCTTCAATTTTTTCACCAACAGTTCCTTGTCCACATTCATATCATCGCAAAGCTCATCCAGCGAAGGATAGCAGTCACGAAGTTTCATATTCACCATGCTGAAAAGCATCATCGGGTCGTCAGGTAATTCCATATCAATATCTCCTTTTTTAAAATCGGATGCAAAGTTACAAAACTTTTCATAATGATCCGTATTCTATCGCTTAATATCTGTTTGACAAGCCGCTGTCACTTGCAGAAGGGATGTTGGCTTTTAAAGAATACATCCAGCAGGCTGAAGGCAAGACAAGGCCGATGCGCCCTTCGCCTGTATGATATTCCCTTAGTGAAGAAGCCGGCAAGCTTGAAAACGATAAAAACTACATTCTCGTAATGCAATTCCTGTCCGCTTCGCAGTCACACCTTCCCGAATTCAATTTTCACTATTTCTAATGATGACTACAGCGGTTGCTCTTGAAAAATGACGAGTTTTTTTTAAAGACCCTTTTGTTTTTTAAGTGCCGTCCATGCGTCGTAATCCTGTCTGAAGACATAGCAACCATAAACTCTATAAATAAAAAAGCGTGCACCTCACCAGAACTGCACGCTTTTGCTTATTGTTTATTATCTATTTCCTTATCGGAATCATTTGACCTCCTCAAAATCAACATATTATCTCTATAAGCAATTTACGTACACGTGTTGCAAATATATCGCAAATCCGAAAATAAGCATCTATAAGCAACAATGGCTCTCATCCACAAAAGTACACTTTTTCTTGATAAAGAACGCAGGATAAAAGCATAAAAATCAAAAGAAAACAGTGATTTTAACAGTTTCTCCGTTTTTATCCATAACTTTGTATCTGGAAACAGATGGTTTATACCCCAACAACAATAAGAAAAGGATGCAGATACATAACAATACATTGATAGCAGAATGTTCGACTTACGATTTCAAAGAAATGCTGGAACGCAAGAAAGTGAAGTCATGGCTTAAATCGGTGTCGGCATTTAGGCACGAAGATAAGTCTGGGAATGGACACGTGATTGTAAAAAACGCATTTTCATTCATTTCAATACCACTTTTTATTTATGATGGAAAATCGAGTATGTTTTTATTCTCCGAATGATTTAAGCATCGGTTATAATCTTGAACTTGCAGAAAAAGCAATTGCAAAGTATAAATCTGAGCTAGCTTCTACGTTAACAGACGTGATAGAATTATTCCACATCAAAAAACTCATAGATAATGATTGTCGATTGAAATGCTGGTCAGACACCATGTTTAATCAAATCAAAGAAGATATAAAAGATTATAATGCTATTATTGTAAAACACTTTGCCAAGCTAAATAGGAACTCTTTGGAGAACTGCTATGATGCATTAACTTGGGATTACAGACAAGCATTTTGGGACATTATTGACCAATTCAAATTATTTAATGTTATAGATAATAATTTTGTAAAACATATAGCAAAAGGCAAACAAAATGACTTGACAGAAATACTTCATTGCAGAAATGTTGTGGAAAAATTCAAAATCGAACTAAGGCAGATAATGCTTGAAGACAGTAATACGGCTCATATTCTCATAAATCATTATATCGCCAAACATGACAATATAGCTGATAGAAAAATTCACCTTCCTTCAAATCTATCAATGGACGACAAGGTTAAAATAATAAACTCATATTTAGATAGCAAAAAACCTAATTTAAATTATGTCCGCCTAATTTGTCAGAATAAGGATGACAAAAATGGACTAGTATTAGATCCCCAAACGAGAGTAAAAGCTGAACGTCTATCTCAAAAGCTGAACGATGAATTGATGTCCGACAGTCGTACTGTTAAAATTCCGCATAAAATAGCTATTGCATTTTCTAATGAAAACAATATAACACCAACAGACTATAGAATCGAAGAAGGTTGTCCTACTTTTTTATACAGCGTAAAGTATATTCGTTCCTGCAATTCTATAGAGCTGGTGGAGAATTGCAAAACCTTATTCTATTGGATAAATCGTCACGGACTATTGGAACTCATCAATAAAAGTAGTGAAATCGATGGATTAGAGATTGCTTTTATGGATAAAAGCAAAAATGCCTATCCAGATTACAGCTATTTCCATCAAAAGAACGACTTAGCATTATATCAAATATATGGGTACAACAAAGTATTAGCTCAATTAAACATGTCTTTTGAGCAAACGCTAAAAGAATTTTACGAAGTACATCTTTTCAACAAATATGGCTATCCTGCATTGAAATTGAACTACCCCAATATTGAAGATTGTTGGTTAAATAAATGCCGGATATTATTCCCTGAACTAGATTCTGTTGTCAAACAATATAACACCTATGTTCAGTATGATGAGATTGACAAAGATATCATAAGGTTAAGCAAGCCTTTGAAAATGACAGAAGGTAAAAGTCTTTTGCTTAACAAGTATTATGAAATCAATAAGGAGTCGTCAGAACTGCGTACAATACTAAACAACTTATTTGGCTCTAACACTCTACTTAGCTATATTAAGCCCTTTAAGGAGAAGCATTATCATAATCTTTTTGATTTATTAAATAACGAAGAGGTGTATTACGAGAACTACGAAGACTACAAAAGGGCTAGCATTGATTTCCTTATATCGCATAATGTTATAAAAAAGAACGAAAACGGACAACTGTCCATACCCAGTAATGATCTAAAAATCATATTAAAGTCCCTATGGGAATATCGTGTTTGTTCTTATTGGCATCATTCGGAGAAAGGAATGAAGTGCCTTGATGAAATGGTAGATAAAGGTTGGCTTATAAAAAACGACAATCTATTGACAAAAGAGGAGAAACAATACTTCAGCTACTACATGGATAATGGGGAGTTCACCAATGGATTTGCATATCGAAACCTCTATGCTCATGGCTGCATTATTTCTGAAGAAGATACCGAGAAACACCATATCGCATATTTGGTATTCTTACGGCTTTTAACTATACTAATTTTGAAAATTGAAGATGATTTATGGTGCGCAACAAAAGCCTTTGTTACAGGGATATTATCAACCACAAAATGAGATATTTTAGAGATATAGAAATCTGTTGGAGTGAATATTGCACATAATTAAGAACATCGTTCTAATTTAGTAGATTCTCCACTTTTATCCTTACCTTTGTATATAAACTTGGGCCTTACCCCTAACAATAATAAGAAAACGATGCAGATACATAACAATACATTGATAGCAGAATGCTCGACTTACGATTTCAAGGAAATGTTGGAACGCAAGAAGGTGAAGTCATGGCTTAAATCGGTGTCGGCATTCGCCAATACGGATGGCGGCAGTTTGTTCTATGGAATGAACGATGACGGAGTGATTGTAGGTTTGGAGAATCCGCAAGCCGATGCCGATTTTATCAGTGAAACGATAAAGGCAAGACTTGACCCTGTGCCGGAAGTTCAACTTATTCCGATAGAACACGAAGGACACTCCTTACTTGAAGTGAAAGTAAAGGCTGGAATGCTTACACCTTATTACTATTATCAGGATGGGACACGTACTGCGTATGTACGGGTTGGCAATGAAAGTGTAGAATGTAATTCACAACAACTTCTTTCGTTAGTATTAAAGGGTACGCACATGACATGGGATTCTCTTCCTACACAAGTGGATGCCAGCAAGCACTCTTTCATCATCCTTGCTAATACCTTCCGCGAGCAAACTCATCAGGAATGGAACGATAAGTATTTGGAATCATTCGGGCTTATCACTTCTGACGGAAAACTGACCAATGCCGGATTGCTGTTTGTGGATAATTGCACGGTATTTCAATCGCGTATTTTCTGTACACGTTGGACGGGACTTTATAAAGATGATGCTATCAGTTCCGTAGAGCATCGGGATAACCTCGTATTGCTCTTAAAATATGGCATGGACTTCATCAAGAACTACACCATGAGTGGATGAAGATGCCGAACTATCGTCTGAATCTCCCCGACTACTCTGACCGTGCCATCTTTGAAGGACTGGTAAACCACCTTATCCATAGAGATTATACTGTAATGGGCGGTGAAGTGCATATTGATATTTACGATGACCGTGTAGAACTGGTATCACCCGGTGCTATGCTTGACGGTACACAGATTCAAGACCGTGACATATACAAAGTGCCTTCCATGCGCCGTAACCCTGTCATTGCGGATGTGTTCACACAGTTGGACTATATGGAGAAACGTGGCTCCGGCTTACGCAAAATGCGAGAACTTACAGAGAAGTTACCCAATTTCCTGCAAGGAAAAGAACCGCAATATCAAACAGAAGCGACCTCTTTTTACACCACGTTCTATAATTTAAACTGGAACGAAAACGGAAGAATACCTGTTGAAGAAGTAGCCAACAGGGTAAATAGTACCCTCAAAAAGTACCCTGTAAACGAAGAATGTTCGGAGGAAAAGTTCGGTGAAAACCTTCGATAATACGCAAGAAAGTTCGGAGAAAGGTTCGGAGATAATACAAAAAAGTTCGGAGAAAAAGTTCGGAGATTCGAAAAACAAATCTAAAAGCATTGGAAAAACCGCACAAAAGATTATTGATTTCGTCATTTCTGACCCATCAATGTCTGCTGAAGCAATGGCCTACAAAATAGGAATAAGTTCCCGAGCCGTAGAAAAACATATTTCAAAGCTTCGTTCTATGGGAATTTTGTCTCGTGAAGGAGCGGACCATGGTGGCTATTGGCGCATAATTGTTAAACCATAAACAAAACAATAAATCTATGGGAACATCTTTCATACCACTCAGTGCAATAATTGCCATTTTGATTATTGCCTTTTTGTTTGCCTCCCTACCACAGGTAAATTATAAAACACGATACAGAGTGCTTTATGCAATAGCCATCATCATGCTATTTGCCGTTATTCCTATCAGTGAGTATATGACTGAAAATACCAAAAATTCACACAGCAATTATCTGCTTGTTCTGATATTCGATATTGCAGTAGGTTATTTCTGTATGTACATTGCCGCATTACTGAAATTCAATGTCCTTAAACGAAAGAATCAAGCATTAGAAAATGCCTTGACCGAAAAGCAACAAGAAAATGTAGCAATTCTATTGGAACATCAGAATGAAAAGCAACAAGCACTTCAGCAAAGAGAACTTGAATGGTTAGCAGATAAAATCAAGATGTTCACCGAAGAAGAACAGAAAGCTATTCTTGCCAGTGCTTGCGCATTTGCAGAACACAGTTTGATAGTCATCACTCCCTCAATATCTATTCAGCAAACAGATACATGTAGTCAACAAGATCTTATGTATTTTGTTTGTTCTGCTTTTTTCAACATAGGTAAGAAGCGTAATGATATTGTAAGTTTCTTATCTCAGGTCTTTCCGCTTTACTTTCCTGCAGGAGAAAAGGTATTGGCTAAAAAGATGCCGGGATTGGAAAGAGTAAAAGAGAGAAGGGAGAAAGAAAAATAAGTAAAATAATGATTATGGAAAAAGAAATAATCATATCAACAATACTTGACGTTTGCAAAGACATGGGTCTAAACTATATAACCAAAGTAAAGTCTGCTACATGGAATGCAGATGTTGTTGTTGAACATGATACATACAAAGTGGCTTTCAACGTGTGCAAATGTCCTCGCAATGTAGAAGCCACATACAAAGCTATGCGTAAAGAACGTGTTTGCGGATGTTGGATACTACTGCCAGCCGTAAACTCGTCTTATCAAGAACAGAGCCTGCCATGTTTTAATCTTATACCCCAAACAGATAAGAAGCTTGTTTGTCTCAATTCAGTAATGAATGATAATTCTAATAATCAAATAGAATTATCAAGGAGGTGTGTCAAAATGCACACCTCTTTTTTTATGCACAAAGCCCCGACTTTCACAAGCAGGGGCTTTGTTATTACATAAAGATTTTGTATCTTTAGGCATAACATTTTATACTATGACAAAGATACATTTTCGTCCTTACAATTCCAACCAAACAGTGCTTTTTCCTCCAAGAATAGACGAGGATATTGCAGAAAACGAACCGGTGCGCATGGTTAACGCTCTGGTTGAGAGCCTGAACCTTGAAAGTTTCAGAAAGTTGTATAAGGAATGCGGCCGCAGCCCTTACCATCCCAGGATGATGCTCAAGGTCATTCTGTATGCCTATATGAACAACATCTACTCCTGCCGGAAAATCGAAAAGCTCCTTCACCGTGACATCCATTATATCTGGCTTGCCGGATATGAGAGACCTGATTTCATCACCATCAACCGTTTCCGTAACCGGGTGAAGAAGGAAATCAACGAGGTGTTTACCCAAACCGTACTCCTTCTCTCTTCCAAAGGCTTCATCAGCTTGAATGTGGAATACATTGACGGGACAAAGATTGAGTCCAAAGCCAACAAGTATACTTTCGTCTGGCGGAAAACGGTTGGGCGGAACCGTGAACGTCTGATGAAGAAGATACATGTCCTGTTGGAACAGATAGACGATGACATCGCCCAGGAGAACTCATCGGAAAGCAATGAGGAGATTGATTTCACTCCGGCCATGCTGACTGAAATGGCGGGAGAATTGCGTCAAGCACTCGAACAGGTTCCTGAACCCTCCACGAAAGAGGAAAAGACTGCGTTGAAAAAGAAACGCAAACAGCTGAAGGAGCTGGAAGAGCACAGGGACAAGCTGCAGGAATACGACAACCGTCTGGACACGCTGCAGGACAGGAACTCCTATTCCAAAACGGACAATGACGCTACTTTTATGAGAATGAAGGAGGATGCCATGCGTAACGGCCAGACAAAGCCCGGTTACAACCTCCAGATCGGCACCGGGAACCAGTTCATTACTGACTTTGCACTCTTCCCGAACCCTACGGATACACTGACCCTGATACCTTTCCTGCAATCCTTCTCAAGCAGATATGACAGGCTGGCCCATACGGTGGTTGCCGATTCCGGCTACGGTTCTGAGGAGAATTACCGTTTCATGTCAGAAAACGGTATGGAAGCCTACGTCAAGTACAACTACTTCCACATGGAACAGCGGCCGAGGTTCAAACCGGACCCGTTCAAGGCGGAAAACTTCTACTACAATGAAGAACATGACTTTTGTATCTGCCCCATGGGACAGAAGATGCAAAGGATAGGGACTAGACATGTGAAAACAGCATCCGGATATGTCAGCGAAAATGCCAGGTACAGAGCCATCAGATGTGAGGGCTGTCCGCTAAGATGCCGATGTTTTAAAGCAAAGGGGAACAGAACGATAGAGTTGAATCACAGACTCAGAGAATACAAGCAAAAAGCCAAAGAGCTGCTCTGCTCAGAGGAAGGACTGAAACACAGAGGACAGAGATGCATAGAACCGGAAGCCGTGTTCGGACAAATGAAAAACAATATGAATTACAAACGTTTCCGCCATTTTGGAAAGGATAAGGTCTTCATGGACTTTGCCTTCTTTGCCATTGCCTTCAATATAAAAAAGATGTGTGCAAAAATGACTAAAGAAGGTATGGATTGGCTGATTAGACCGTTTTATGAGCTTACAGTTGTTCTATTTAGATGTTGCGAACACATAAACCAAAGAAATCCTCAAAAGATCGCAGTTAAAAAAAATGAGTCGATTTTTATAGTCAATGAAAAAAAGAAGGCGCATCGTGTATTACGACACACCTTCTTGCTTATTGTTTATTATCTGTTTCCTTATCGGAATCATTTGACCTCCTCAAAGTCCGCATCCTGAATATCTTCTTTATTATTAGAAGAAGATCCCTGATTAGCCTGTTGTCCTGCACCTGCACCCGGACCAGCCTGAGCACCACCTTGTGCACCACTCTGAGCATACATTTCAGCGCTGGCAGCCTGGAATGCTGTGTTCAGTTCAGCCATGGCAGTATCAATTGCAGCCAAATCCTGTGCCTTATGAGCATCTTTCAGTTTTTGAAGAGCAGCTTCAATCGGAGCTTTCTTGTCAGCCGGCAACTTGTCGCCCAACTCCTTCAATTGATTTTCAGTAGAGAAAATCATAGAGTCAGCCTGATTCAATTTGTCAATCTTTTCACGTTCCTTCTTATCTGCTTCTGCATTAGCTTCAGCTTCGGCTTTCATCTTTTCAATTTCCTCCTTGCTCAAACCAGAAGAGGCTTCGATACGAATAGCTTGTTCTTTGCCGGTAGCCTTATCCTTGGCAGATACTTTCAAAATACCGTTAGCATCGATATCAAAAGTTACTTCAATCTGAGGAACACCACGACGGGCAGGAGCGATACCTGTCAAATTGAACTGACCGATTGATTTGTTCTGTGAAGCCATCGGACGTTCGCCCTGAAGTACGTGGATAGTCACTTCGGTCTGGTTATCGGCAGCTGTAGAGAAAGTCTCACTCTTACGTGCAGGGATAGTAGTGTTTGCATCAATTAACTTAGTCATTACACCACCCAATGTTTCAATACCCATTGACAACGGAGTAACATCCAGCAATACAACACCCTTGATTTCATCTGTCAAAACAGCACCCTGAACCGCAGCACCTACCGCAACTACTTCATCCGGATTCACACCCTTAGAAGGAGCCTTGCCAAAGAATTTTTCAACCAATTCCTGAACAGCCGGAATACGAGAAGAACCACCCACAAGGATTACTTCATCAATATCAGAATTGCTCAGACCGGCATCGCTCATAGCTTTCTTACAAGGTTCAAGACAAGCTTGAATCAAGTTGTGAGCCAAAGCTTCGAACTTAGCACGAGTCAAAGTTTTAACCAAGTGCTTAGGCATACCGTCTACCGGCATGATGTACGGCAAGTTGATTTCTGTTGAAGTAGAAGAAGACAATTCAATCTTTGCTTTTTCCGCTGCTTCTTTCAGACGCTGCATTGCCATCGGATCTTTTGTCAAATCCGCACCTTCATCATTCTTGAATTCCTGTACCAACCAGTCAATGATCACTTGGTCGAAGTCATCACCACCCAGATGGGTATCACCATTAGTAGAAAGTACTTCGAACACACCACCACCAAATTCAAGGATAGAGATATCGAATGTACCACCACCAAGGTCGAATACAGCAATCTTCATATCTTTGTGAGCCTTATCCAGACCGTAAGCCAAAGCGGCGGCTGTCGGTTCGTTCACAATACGTTTTACTTCCAGACCTGCAATCTGACCGGCTTCTTTAGTGGCCTGACGCTGTGAGTCGGAGAAGTATGCCGGAACGGTGATAACGGCCTCTGTCACTTCTTGCCCTAAATAGTCTTCGGCTGTTTTCTTCATCTTCTGAAGAATCATAGCTGAAATTTCCTGTGGAGTATAAAGACGTCCGTCAATATCTACACGCGGAGTATTATTGTCACCTTTCACTACTTTATAAGGAACGCGGGCTATTTCTTTCTGTACCTGATCCCAAGTTTCACCCATGAAACGTTTGATTGAGAAAATAGTACGCTGCGGGTTAGTGATTGCCTGGCGTTTTGCCGGATCACCTACCTTACGTTCGCCACCGTCAACAAACGCAACGATAGACGGAGTGGTACGTTTACCTTCGCTGTTTGCGATTACTACCGGTTCGTTACCTTCAAATACTGAAACACATGAGTTTGTGGTTCCTAAGTCAATACCAATAATCTTTCCCATAATTGTATATCTTTTATTTATTTGTTTTCAATTAAACTGATTTCCCGACGAATGGTTCACGAAGGTTTTCTTTTTTCTTCCGTGCACCAACCGCACGTCCTTCATAAAACAAACGGTATGCCAAAAACAAGAATATGACAAAGGCTGACAAAATGACTGATTTATCTATTATATGAGACTTTCAGATGGATTTATACAAGGCAAGAATGTCAGATTTCCACCAAACAGAATACCAGTCAGCACCCTACTACCACCATGCCATAAATGCAACCGGCCTGTTTCCTCATAAACGAGAAAACAGGCCGACCCACATCATTTTGGTATATATATATATGTATAGATTATTGTTTCTTCAACACCAGCAATTCATTTCCATTTTCACCTAACAAATAGACCTTACCGTCTTTCATGCTGAAACGTCTTGTTTCATTTAAAGCATTCAACACAATAGTTTCTGTTTCCATATCGGGACACATCATCATAGTAGCAGCAACATTACCAAATTTCAAAGAATTAGGCTTTCCATCTTCCTGCGTCAATGCACCATTAATGGTGTTGCAGCCTACATTACCGTAAATACGGCTTTCGTCCAAATTAAAACCGATGAAAGGAGCAACGTCGGCTGTACCTACTATTTTCTTTCCGTTCACCAGTTCAACAGCCCATTCACCTGAAAGATCGGACAGGGATACTTCCGGATCCGCCTTCTTCTCCAAAGTCATCAACGGCTGGCCATCCTGGTTGCATAGAGATATCACCTCGGGCTTGTCAGAAACCGTCTGAAAAGAAGTCACTTTATCCAATGCACTCAAAACCATCTGCTCGGTCTTCATATCAGGACACATCATGCGGGTACTTCCTATCTGCCCCAATTTCAATGCGCCCGGCTTCAGTGAATCAGCTTCAAAACTTCCCATCATGCGGTTACATCCGCTATTTCCATAAATACGTTTCTGAGCTACATCAAAACCGATAAAGGGCATTCTCTCTGTAGAAATTTGTTGTCCGTCCACTTCTGTGATATTCCATTCGCCATCCAATGAAGATATAGACAACATATTCTTTCCACTACCACAAGACACTATCAATGCTCCGGTACAAACAGCCATAAATTTCAATACTAATTTTCTCATACTCTTTTTTTTGTTAAATCCGTTAGTTTTGCGTACAAAACTAACTATTTTATTTCTCACTGCAGCAATTACACCTGAAAATTTTATGCTTTATATCAATTTATATATACTAACACCTAAAATAACAAAAAGGTTTGTTGACCATTTTGGAATCTGATAACAAACTGTAAGCTACGCACTTCTGTACAAACTTGGATATATAGCCACACTTCACAGCAAGACAAAACATCAGTCGAACCGCCGAAGACCTCACAATATTTAGCCTTAACAACAGACAGCCGCCTCTGGCTGCAAAAAGAAAAACCTTGGATTTCACCCATAAGAAACTGGACCGTATCAACTAATACCCAAAATATTTTGTTATCTTTGCCCAGTGAACGGTAATATTTGCCGGGCATTTTATTTTAACAAGAATAAAAAACAGCAAATGGGTAAAGTATTAATTATCGGTGCAGGCGGTGTAGGTACTGTCGTAGCACACAAAGTGGCTCAAAATCCGGATGTATTCACTGACATCATGATTGCCAGCCGTACAAAATCAAAATGTGATGCAATCGTAAAAGCTATCGGCAATCCTGCTATCAAAACGGCACAGGTAGATGCGGACCATGTGGATGAACTGATAGCCCTGTTTAATAGTTTCAAACCCGAAATCGTCATCAATGTAGCTCTGCCTTATCAAGATCTGACCATTATGGAGGCTTGTCTGAAAGCCGGAGTGAACTATCTGGATACAGCAAACTACGAACCGAAAGACGAAGCTCATTTTGAATACAGCTGGCAGTGGGCTTACAAGAAACGTTTTGAGGACGCAGGACTGACAGCCATACTAGGTTGTGGATTCGACCCGGGAGTCAGTGGCATTTATACAGCCTACGCTGCAAAGCATCATTTTGACGAGATGCACTATCTGGATATCGTGGACTGTAATGCCGGTAACCATCACAAAGCGTTTGCTACCAACTTTAATCCTGAAATCAATATCCGCGAGATTACTCAGAACGGACGCTATTATGAAGACGGCAAATGGGTGACTACCAAACCACTGGAATTTCACAAGGATCTGACTTATCCGAATATCGGCCCTCGTGATTCCTACTTACTGTATCATGAAGAACTAGAATCATTGGTTAAGAATTTCCCGACCATCAAACGTGCCCGCTTCTGGATGACTTTCGGTCAGGAATATCTGACCCATCTGCGTGTTATCCAGAATATCGGTATGGCCCGTATTGACGAAATAGATTATAACGGAATGAAAATTGTTCCGTTACAGTTCTTGAAAGCCGTACTTCCCAACCCACAGGATCTGGGAGAAAATTACGAAGGCGAAACTTCTATCGGATGCCGCATCCGGGGTATAAAAGATGGAAAAGAACGTACTTACTACGTTTACAACAACTGTAGCCACCAGGAAGCCTACAAGGAAACCGGAATGCAGGGAGTAAGCTATACAACCGGAGTTCCTGCCATGATTGGAGCTATGATGTTCCTGCAAGGGTTGTGGAAACGTCCGGGAGTATGGAATGTGGAAGAGTTTGACCCCGATCCATTTATGGAACAACTGAACAAACAAGGTTTGCCTTGGCATGAAGTATTAGATGGTGATTTGGAACTTTAAAATATGAACATAGGAGATAAAGCCCCGGAAATATTAGGCTTGAACGAGAAAGGAGAAGAAATTCGTTTAAGTGATTATAAAGGAAAAAAGATAGTACTCTATTTTTATCCTAAGGATATGACATCGGGTTGTACTGCCCAGGCATGTAACTTACGTGATAATTACGCCGAACTGCGTGCCCATGGTTATGAAGTAATCGGTGTCAGTGTGAACGATGCCAAATCGCATCAAAAATTCATAGAAAAGAACGAACTGCCCTTCACTCTTATTGCCGATACCGACAAGAAATTGGTAGAACAATTCGGAGTATGGGGAGAAAAAAGTATGTACGGACGCAAATACATGGGTACATTCCGTACGACTTTCATCATTAACGAAGAAGGCGTGATTGAACGTATCATCTCTCCCAAAGAGGTGAAAACAAAAGAACACGCACAACAAATTTTATAAACCAACAGATTTATGGCAAAAAAAGATAACGAGGAAATTCCATTCTCAGCAGGTCCGGGTGCCGGAAACAGCGAGAAACTGAAAGCACTGCAAGCTGCAATGGATAAAATAGAGAAAACTTTTGGTAAAGGCTCTATCATGAAAATGGGTGATGACAACGTACAGGAAGTGGAAGTAATTCCGACCGGATCTATCGCCTTGAACGCTGCATTAGGGGTAGGTGGATATCCCAAAGGCAGAATCATAGAGATTTATGGTCCCGAATCATCCGGTAAGACTACATTGGCTATCCACGCCATTGCTGAAGCTCAGAAGGCAGGTGGCATTGCAGCCTTCATTGATGCCGAACATGCTTTCGACCGTTTTTATGCGGCCAAACTAGGAGTGGATGTAGATAACTTATGGATTTCACAACCCGATAACGGTGAACAGGCACTTGAAATTGCTGAGCAACTGATACGATCATCCGCTATTGATATCATTGTTATCGACTCCGTAGCAGCATTGACTCCGAAAGCTGAGATTGAAGGAGATATGGGTGATAACAAAGTAGGTTTGCAGGCACGCTTGATGTCTCAGGCTTTGCGCAAGCTTACATCAGCCATCAGTAAGACCAATACGACTTGTATTTTTATCAACCAGTTGCGTGAAAAAATCGGTGTCATGTTTGGTAATCCGGAAACTACTACCGGTGGTAACGCTCTGAAATTCTACGCTTCCGTACGTTTGGACATCCGTCGTTCCACTCAATTGAAAGATGGTGAAGAAGTAATCGGCAACCAGACTAAAGTAAAAGTGGTGAAAAACAAAGTGGCACCTCCTTTCCGTAAAGCCGAATTCGATATCATGTTTGGTGAAGGTATCTCAAGAGCTGGTGAAATCATTGATTTGGGTGCTGATTTAGGCATTATCAAGAAAAGTGGGTCATGGTACAGCTACAACGAAACCAAACTGGGACAAGGACGTGACGCTTCCAAACAAGTTATTCAAGACAACCCCGAATTAGCAGAGGAACTAGAAGGTCTGATTTTTACAGCACTGAAAGAGCAAGAATAAATCGTTCTTACTCACATAGGCGTGCCTATAGCATTATGACCTGTAAACAATAAAATTTAAAAGCCCCAGCTTGTGAAAGTCGGGGCTTTGTGCTTAAAAAAAGGAGGTGTGCATTTTGACACACCTCCCCTTCCTTTATTTTATATCCATCAATACAAGATATTAATACACCTCTACCTTTGCAGCAGCAGCCTTGCACTTGTCGCGCAAAGCGTCCAAGTCACTGCCATTAGGAGCATAACAAACCACAACCCCCATACGGCGGTTCAATTTTGTATAAGGTTTACCAAAAATACGGAGATAAGTATTTGTTTCCTTACAAACTTCCTCTTCACCACGATAGCGGGGAGCTTCCTTGCTGGCAATAGGAGAAAGAATCACCGCACTAGCCCCTATGCGTTCTTGTGTAATTTCAGGAATAGGAAGTCCTAACACTGCCCGCAGATGCAACTCAAACTCATTTAAATTCTGAGTACCCGCCAAAGTCACCATTCCGGTATCATGCGGACGGGGAGAAAGTTCGGAGAAATAAACCCCGTTTTCATGACTAAGGAAGAACTCAACCCCCCAGATTCCAGCACCGGTCAGAGCTGCCGTCACTTTATCAGCCATACGCTGTGCTTCCTTCAAATATTCGGGATCAATATGCGCAGGTTGAAAACTTTCCCTATAGTCTCCCCCTTTCTGTACATGTCCGATAGGCGGGCAGAACAAAGTAGGACCGTTTTTCTGGGTAACGGTAAGTAAAGTGATCTCGCTGTCGAATTTAATAAATTCTTCTATAATCAGTTCCTTAATGTCACCACGGCTGCCCTCACAACCATAATGCCATGCTTGTTCCAGTTCATCCGCACTCTTGACCAAAGACTGCCCCTTGCCCGATGAAGACATCAAAGGCTTCACCACACAGGGGAAACCGATTTCTTTCGCAGCCTCTTTCAATTCCTCCAAAGACTTGGCATAAAAATATTTTGCAGTTTTCAAGCCCAGTTCCTTAGCCGCCAAATCACGGATAGCCTTACGGTTCATTGTGAAGTTCACCGCACGAGCACTCGGTACGACCTGAATACCTTCCTGTTCTAAATGATACAAACGTTCGGTACGTATCGCTTCAATTTCGGGTACAATGATATCCGGCTTGTGCTTGGTTACCACTGCATCCAGTGCATCACCGTCAAGCATGCTGAACACTTCAAATTCATCTGCCACCTGCATAGCCGGAGCTCCTGCATAAGAGTCACAGGCAATGACATACTGCCCTTTACGTTTTGCCGCAATAACGAATTCTTTACCCAATTCGCCGGAGCCCAACAATAAAATCTTCTTAGTCATAGTATTTATATATGTTTGATATTCCTTGCAAAAAACAGAGAGTGGGAAACAAGACAACTCCCCACCCCAACTTTCCGCGTGCAAAGATAGTGTATTTTATAAACTATACGATATCATTGCCGCAATATTTGGATCATTCAGTACAAAGAAAACACCCACTCCCAAAGCGATGAGCCACAATACGATAAATATGACTTTGGTTACAACAGACATCGGCTGCCAACCTCCAAAATAACGCATCAGCATGTGTATCAGTCCTATAATAGGGATACCGATAACTAGAATACCTGCAACGGACATAGCGACAGTCAGCCCCGGAGAAGCACCCACCGTAGCCCAATTTACCGCAGGCATCACCTCATAAAGTACCGCAGGCAATGCTGCAATCAGCCCCGTGGCCGCCATCAGCAATGCAAAAAAGACAATCAATAACACAAACAAAACAGGCGCACAGCAAATGGCAATAAAAACAAGCAGAAACTTGATAAGGAATCCGGCTACAGCCACAATCCCCTCCCCTATCTTCTGCAAGATGCTCCGGGGACGATCCGAACGTACATAGTTGTTCACTTTTTCAAATCCGTCAGTTACAGTCTTGCCTATATTTTCCACATTAATGGCAATTCCTTTCATGGCAAGCTTCTCGGGAGCGGTGCGTGCCGTAGGAATAATAATCCATGCTATGATGTATACCAATATCATCCCACGGACAAAGAAAGCAAAAATCAATAAAATGATACGTACCGCAGTCACATCCCATCCCATATAAGCGGCCAGTCCGGAAGCAACTCCACCCAGCACTTTATTGTCCGGATTACGGAACAGGCGGCGTGCAGCAGTTCCTTTTTGTCTTTCCGGACCGAATGTTTCTTCATTTTCTTCACCGGAAATATCTTCGGGTTTGCCCATTCGGGCTATGATTTCTTCCACATCTTCAATCGTAATGACCTGTTTGCCTTCATTCAGACGGTCGGTAAACAGCTCTGAGATGCGCAATTCCATATCATGTACTATTTCTTCCGCACCTTCCTCCCGATGAAAGTGAATACGTAGATTAGCTAAATAGTTATCCAGCAAATGGTAAGCGTCTTCGTCTATATGATAAACGGTGCCTCCTAAATTTATGGTTAAAGTCTTTTTCATTGTATCCTGTTTTTAATTGTTTTTTAAATGATTCACCGTATTCGTCAACTCCTCCCAGGAAGCTTCCAATCCGCTAAGGAATGCTTCACCCTGAGGAGTGAGATTATAATATTTACGAGGTGGCCCCTGAGTGGACTCCACCCATTCGTATGAGAGCAAGTCATCGTTTTTCAGCCGAGTAAGCAGCGGATAAAGCGTTCCCTCTACTACAATGAGCCGGGCTTCTTTCAATTTCTGAATGATATCCGAAGCGTATGAGGACTCTTTGTGCAACAACAACAAAATGCAATATTCCAGCATTCCTTTACGCATCTGAGATCGTACATTATCTACATTCATAATCTATAGTACTTTGTTTGACACAAATATATGTATTATATTAGTACCTTGTATTACATAGTTCTATTATTTTACATAAATTAATATTAAAACAGATAAAAGGAAGGAAGTTGCCTCCAATTTTTGAACAAAAAGTTTATCTTTGCCTCCTGTTATAATGCTAAAAAGACATAAAGATCATGTTTACCATACAAAAAGCGACAATCAATGATATTCAGTTGATTAACGAGATGGCTCAGATTGTATTTCCGGCTACCTACCGGGAAATTCTTTCAAAAGAACAGTTGGATTACATGATGGACTGGATGTACTCTCCGCAAAACCTGCAGAAACAAATGGAAGAGGAAGGACATATCTATTATATAGCCTACAAAAATGGAGAAGCTGCCGGATATGTTTCCATACAGCCTGAAGGAGAACACTTGTTCCATCTGCAGAAAATTTATGTGCTGCCCCGTTTTCAAGGTTGCCGGTTGGGCAAAGCACTATTCGAACAGGCCGTCAAGGCAATTAAAGAGATCCATCCCGGACCTTGCGAAATGCACTTGAATGTGAACCGTAACAATAAGGCATTACAATTCTACCAACATTTAGGAATGGAAAAAGTGGCGGAAGGAGATTTCCATATAGGCAACGGATATTATATGAATGATTATATTATGGGATTGAAAATCTAACCCTACTTTACAACAACAAGATGAATGAATATCGTATCAACGGATTGACCATAAAAGAAAATCTGCTGCAACTGGCAGAAAATGGGAATAAGAAATTCACCGAATCGCTGCATCCTGGAATAGAGAATGTATTGGGTATCCGCATCCCTGCCCTAAGGCGGTTAGGAGCACAGATTGCCAAAGACGATTGGGAGAGTTATCTACAGACTGCGGATACTTATTATATGGAGGAGCGTATGCTGCAAGGTATGGTAATAAGCCAGCTGAAAATGAAAGACACAGAAGCATATCTTTCGCTGGTGGCCCGGTTTGTTACCATCATCAACAGCTGGTCTGTTTGTGATACTTTTGACTTTTACGGCAAACAACGGTTTGTTGACGAGAACAAGAAAAGAGTTTGGCTATTTTTGGAAAACTGGATGAAATCCGACAAAGAATATGAGATACGTTTCGGAGTAGTAATGGCAATGGCTCATTATATTGACGAAGAGTATATAGACAACGTATTGCAATGGATGGACCGGATCTGTCACGAAGGATATTATGTGAAGATGGCTGTAGCATGGGCTTTATCCGTATGTTATGTCAAGTTTCCTCAAAAAACGATGAACTATCTGAAGGAAAATCATTTAGATGACTTTACTTACAATAAGGCACTACAAAAAATCATAGAATCTTATCGGGTAAGCACGGAGGACAAAGAAATCATCCGCAGCATGAAAAGAAAAAACAAATAATGTCCATTTACCACAAAGAGGATTTGAATCCTTCCGAAAGAAATTCACCATTCATATTCGGAAAGATTCAAACCTCTCCAGCAGCTATTAATAATCGGGAAAAGTTATTCTTCCCAAACCAAATAAGCTGAAACCAGCCAATGATTCAATTTATTGCCATCCACCTGTTGTGCCTCAGGGATACTTACCTTAAAAGAATGTTTACCGGCCGCCAAGTCACCAATAACAGCCTCCTCAGGCATCACATCGCTACCCGGACACCAATTGGAACGGGATAAATCCGAAGAAGCCAGAGGTTCTTCAATCTCTTTTGTCGTATAACCCTTATCACCTATATATGCGGCAACTCGTGGTATCAACCATACTCCCGTAGCCGGATTAAAACGGCGGAAAGAAGCACAGTCATCACGCCAAGGAATGAAATTCAACACCTCCTTGCCATCAACAGACACGATGTTTCTTTTCTCCACAAACTCATCTCCGCCACTATGTCCTCCGTGACCTGTTACAATATACTTCAAACGAACATTTCGGGCAGCTTCCGGCATATCAAAATCCATCACCACATCCTTGCGTGAGAAAATATCCGGATAAGTCTGTCCGATATAATACACCGTATTCATCAAAGGCTTCACACGGCGCTCCGGCATCACGTCGCAAGTGATCTTACTCTCCTTCACGTCCAATTCCATACTGGCCACATACCCTTCGGCAGTCCATGTATCAATATAAATTCCCACGTATGCCTCTCTCTCCAATGCCGGATAAAGATCGGTAATATCCTGCACCCAAGTCACACTCTTTTCCCATTTCGGGATATATACAGGACGTCTCTTGCTGCTCAAAGAATCATTATCCGAACTATAATACCCCACACCGAAAGGGGTCATAAAACGCATCAGTTCCAGGGTAGGCACATAATCCTTGCCCGGAACAATACCAATCATTTTTTCATATTTGGTACTGTCTACCGCAGGAAACGCCTTCTTGCCTTCGGCTATATTCATCAGATTGATCACCGATTCTTTGGGAAGTACAAAACAAGAGCCTGATTTATCCCAACGGTCACCATTAGAAGCTACTGTTACTTTCAGGGTAACATCCACATCTCTTTTATAATCGGGCAAGGTTATTTTCTTTAAAATGATACGCCCGTTTACCAGACGGATCACTCCGTCAGCATTGGCAGGAGTATAATTAGGAAAGGAGTCGGGACGAAAACAAACAGGAGTTTTGTCGAATACTTGAATATGAGTATTTCCCAATGCCGGTAATTCTTTGTGATTTGCGGCATCAGCCGGCATCATAAACGTTGCCGCCACAGCCAGTGGGGTAATAAAGGTTAGCAGGTTCATTCTTATTTATAGGTTGATAGTCAAGGGTATATAAATTAATTTTACAAAAAGCTACACAGATCTACACAAACCATCCGATCTGTATAAATCCATGTAGCCTACAATAAAAAGGGGTTATTGATGCTGTTCACGCAACAAATCATTCACAGTCTTCACCGGATTGAAAGTACTCAACGGCACTTCAACGAAAACAGTGTTCCAGTCACTCATTGCACCATTCCACAAGCCCGGAAGTTCCAATGCTTTCAGTTCTCTACCGTTCTTTGATTTATAAGAGATAAAACCTGTAGCCTTATCCACATACTTCACCAAATCGAATTTGTTCCCTTTATAATCGCGTACCGCACACACCAAATCCACCGGATTAAAGTGAGTACCTTTCTCGAACATCTCCTTCTTGGCCGGATCATTCATGTCAATCTGAGAACTTTCCAAAATTTGCAGTGAAACAGTACCATCCGCATTATAAGCTAGGAACGGGCCGCCTCCCGGTTCACCCACATTCTTCACCATACCGCATACACGCATCGGACGGTTTAACTTCTTACGCAGATAAATAACCAAATCGGCATCTTCCAAATCCTTGATATCCGGTTTGCGGCAGCATAAAGTCTGCTGTAAGAAACGAATGATCTCTTCCAGCTGCGCATGTGTATATTTACCGCCATCCAGCAATTCCAAATATTCAAAAACCTGCTTCTGCAGAGTAACCAGTACCCCCGCAATCAGTTTTTTATACGTAACAGTATCCTCTTTCAAGCGATCGGGCACCACATTATCTATATTCTTGATAAAGATAACATCGGCATCCAGATCATTCAGATTTTCAATCAGCGCGCCGTGCCCTCCCGGACGGAACAACAGTTTGCCTTTATCGCGAAAAGGTTTATTCTCCATATCGGCAGCAACCGTATCCGTACTCGGTTTCTGTTCAGAAAACGACACATCATATTCCACTCCGTACTTCTTTGCATAAACGGCAACTTTCTCCTCCACCAGCTTCATGAACAACTCACGATGTTCCGTAGAAACAGTGAAATGCACATTCACTTTTCCGGTCTTGCCTGCCGCATACAGCGCACCCTCCACCAAATGTTCTTCCAGCGGCGTACGCACACCATCCGCATACCGGTGGAATTTCAACAATCCCTTCGGCAATGCCCCATAGTTCAAGCCGGCAGCTTCCAGCAACTGGGCTACGATAGGTTTGTAATCCTTCTCCGCCATCAAAGCGTCAATATTCTTTCCCGTATTATCCATACAAGCCGCATTCAAGTCATTATAGAATGCGAAGCTATGAATATGATCGAAAAACTTCTTCTCGAAATCAGTCTTCGGAGTATTGTAATCAGCCCCCAGGAATTCGAACAAATTCTTGAACATACGGCTGGCGGCACCAGAGGCGGGTACAAACTTCACGATGGTTTTCTCACCTTCCTTATAGGTATCCCATGCTTCCAAATAAGCCTTCACTTCATCTCCGGAGGGGGCCATGACGCCTTTCTCAACAGAAGCGGCCGCATCCAGTTTCAAGAATGGGAACCCCTTTTCAAAGCAAGCCAGTTGCTCTGCAATCTGCTGCTCGGAAATTCCTTTTTTCACTAATAAGTCTTTGTCTTCAGGTGTTAACATAAGTACATGATTTTATATGGTTTAAATAAATTGTTACCTTACTCATTCACTATTAATTGCCCAAAAATACAAAAAAATGCTAGAACACTACCTAATAAATAAAGAAAAAAACTACCTTTACCCTCGAAAAGATTTCACGTGTTATGGAAGAAAAAGCATTTTTCACAGCCAAAGAGCGTGAGCAACTGTTCGCCCTCTATAAACGATTGCTGCAATTATCCGGCGACACCTTGCAGAAGGGTGATTGCCATAAGTTAAAAATACACCTCATAAAAGCAGTTGCCGAAGGTAACCTGCCACGAAACTGTTTCGGGATGAATCCTATCATCAAAGATATGCAGACCGCTGTCATCGTGGCCGAGGAAATTGGGATGAAACGGGCTTCCATCCTGGGGATCATGCTGCACGAATCGGTAAAGAACCATTTATGCACCTTAGCATCTGTACAACAGGAATATGGAGAGGATGTAGCAGGGATCATACGCGGTCTTGTGAAAATCAATGAGCTATACTCCAAAAGCCCTACCATAGAATCGGAAAATTTCCGCAACCTGCTACTCTCCTTTGCCGAAGACATGCGTGTTATTCTGATCATCATTGCGGACCGCGTGAACCTGATGAGACAGATAAAGGAGACTCCCAATATAGAAGCACGCACCCAAGTAGCCAACGAAGCTGCCTATCTGTACGCACCTCTGGCACATAAGCTGGGGCTATACAAACTGAAATCGGAACTGGAAGATCTTTCCTTGAAATATACCGAGCACGACGTATATTATCATATAAAGGACAAACTGAACGAAACGAAAGCCTCCCGTGACAAATACATAGCCGCCTTTATCGAACCGATACAGCATAAGCTGGAAGAAGCAGGATTAAAGTTCCACATGAAAGGGCGTACCAAGTCCATCCATTCCATCTATCAGAAAATGAAGAAACAGAAATGTCCCTTCGAAGGAGTGTATGACTTGTTTGCCATCCGAATCATTTTGGACTCTCACGTTGACAAGGAAAAACAAGAATGCTGGCAAGTATATTCCATTGTGACCGATATGTATATGCCCAATCCCAAACGTCTGCGCGACTGGCTCTCCGTACCCAAAAGTAACGGATACGAATCCTTGCACACCACTGTAATGGGGCCTGAAGGCAAATGGGTGGAAGTACAGATACGCACCGAACGCATGGACGAGATAGCGGAACGTGGTCTGGCAGCCCACTGGCGTTACAAAGGCGTAAAAGGAGAAAGCGGTCTGGATGAATGGCTGACCTCCATCCGGGAAACGCTGGAGAACGCCGACAGTGACCTGGAAGTGATGGACCAGTTCAAACTGGAGTTATACGAAGACGAAGTATTCGTATTCACCCCCAAAGGTGACTTGTACAAGATGCCGAAAGGAGCGACCGTACTAGACTTTGCCTTCGCCATCCACAGCAAACTGGGTTCCAAATGTATCGGAGCAAAGGTGAACGGAAAGAACGCACAATTAAAACAAACGCTGAACAGCGGCGACCAAGTAGAAGTCATGACTTCAAACACCCAGACACCCAAACGCGACTGGCTGAATATCGTCACCACTTCGAAAGCAAAAACCAAAATACGCCAGGCCATCAAAGAGATAGAAGCTCGCCAGACAGAGTTCGCCAAAGAAACCATAGAACGTAAATTCAAAAACCGCAAACTGGAATACGACGAAGCGGTGATGATGCGCCTGATAAAAAAGCTGGGATACAAAACTGTAACCGAGTTCTACCAGGACATAGCCAACGAGACAAGAGATGCGAACGACATCATCGAAAAATACCTGGAACTGAAGAAAAAGGAAACGGAAAACCGGGAAGATATCGTCTATCGCAGCGCCGAGAATTTCAGCATGCAGATAACACAGGATGACAAGACTTTCAAAGAGGACGTGCTAGTCATTGATCAGAATTTGAAAGGACTGGACTTCAAATTAGCCAAATGCTGTAATCCTATCTATGGTGATGATGTATTCGGGTTTGTAACCATCAGCGGAGGAATCAAAATACACCGTACCGACTGCCCTAACGCACGGGAGTTGCAATCACGTTTCGCTTACCGTATCGTAAAGGCGCGCTGGGCTGGGAAAAGCCACGGCAAACAATACCCCATCACGCTGCGCATTGTCGGTCATGATGATATAGGGATTGTAACAAACATCACCTCCATTATCAACAAGGAAAACGATATCCTGCTCCGTTCCATCAGCATCGACTCGCACGACGGACTGTTCAACGGCATGATGACAGTAATGGTAGATGACACTTCAAAGCTGGAATCATTAGTAAAAAAGATAAAGACTGTAAAAGGAGTAAAACAGGTAAACAGAGGATAACCCACCCAAAACCTTCAAAAAATGAATGAACTGCATAAACGACTAAAAAGCTTTACATACGCCTGGAAAGGCTTATGTAGTTTTTTAAGCAAGGAACACAATGCTTGGATACATTGCACAGCCGTCATCGCCGTAACCATTGCAGGCATCTGGTTTGAAATAACACGCACCGAATGGCTTATCATCCTCCTGTGCTTTGCAATGGTACTGGCTGCAGAAGCATTCAACACCGCTATAGAGCGTCTGGTGAACCTAGTATCTCCGGACTACCATCCTGTGGCCGGAGACGTAAAGGACGTAGCAGCAGGAGCCGTACTGATTTGCGCCATCTTTACCGCCATCATAGGGTTGATTATCTTTGTCCCTTATTTTTAAAGGTGTTAATTTACCATTTATTTCACTAACAGTTAAAGACCTTTTATAAAAAAAACAGTAATTTAGTCCCCATAATTTTTAAACAGTGGAACGAATGAAGAAAATTTTGCTTTCAACATTATTGTTAATTATAGGGTTAACCACATACGCGGCTGTATGGCAATCTCAAGGAGAAGCAGAAATAACCTTTGAAAAAACAACACATAATTTCGGTTCATTTTCCGAATCAAGTCCGAAAGTGACCTGTGTTTTCAAATTCAAGAACTCGGGAGACGGTCCCTTGGTCATTCATCAAGCAATCGCATCCTGCGGATGTACGGTTCCCCAATATCCCAAAGAGCCCATCAAACCGGGCGAAAGCGGACAGATAACAGTGACTTATAATGGTGCCGGCAAATTCCCGGGACATTTCAAAAAATCAATCACTATCCGCACAAACGGAAAAAATGAGATGACGCGTCTTTATATAGAAGGCGACATGACCCCGAAAGACGCAGCCGCAGAATAAATTTTCACATCATAAAAAGAGGATGTATCAAAACAAAAAAGATTCAAGTTTGATACATCCTCTTTTTATATCCGGAAAACACTGCCCCACCTGCTAGTATGCAAGCGAAGAAAAGCTGTTCAAGCAACCACCTATCCTCCCAACCATCCCCTCTTTTATCAAAAATAAGAAAAAAAGAACATTTTTCCCCAATAATAAGCCACTCTTATTCTGATTAAAATGACGTACTTTGCAGCAAATTTAAGAGAACAATGACAAACAGACTATTATTTTTTGTCCTATTGGCCTTATACATCAGTGGCTGCGACATGCTGGAAACCCATCCATACGATGTACATATTACAGGAGAAAGAGAACTGACCAACAAAAACATCCAATTGATAGAAAACAAAATGCAAGGCAAAAAAACAATCCGCTTTGCCATGATCAGTGACACCCAACGATGGTATAACTCTACCGAAGACGTTGTAAAAGCCATCAACGCCCATGGCGACATAGACTTTGTCATTCATGGAGGAGACCAGTCCGACTTCGGAGTCACAAAAGAATTTGTATGGATGCGGAATATATTCAACAAATTCCAGATGCCCTACGTATGCCTTTTAGGCAATCACGACTGTCTGGGTACAGGTGAAGACGCATACAGAGCCATTTATGGAAATCCTAATTTCGCTTTCACTGCCGGAAACGTACGCTTTATCTGTCTCAACACCAATGCCATGGAGTATGATTATTCGGAGCCGGTACCCGATTTCAACTTTATAGAAAATGAGCTAAACAACCTGCCATCCGAAGTAGAAAAGACCGTATTCGCCATGCACGTAAAACCTTTTGAATTCATATTCAACAACAATGTAGCAAAAATTTTCCAACTATACGTCAACCAGTTCCCCCAAGTCCAATTCTGTCTTTACGGACACGAACACCAGCTTACAGTCGATG
Source organism: Phocaeicola sartorii JCM 17136 = DSM 21941 (assembly GCF_054653615.1). Taxonomy (NCBI): domain Bacteria; kingdom Pseudomonadati; phylum Bacteroidota; class Bacteroidia; order Bacteroidales; family Bacteroidaceae; genus Phocaeicola; species Phocaeicola sartorii. The sequence continues at coordinate 1,770,750 of NZ_BAAIFW010000005.1, read as the reverse complement.
ATTTGTTTAACGATGGAATTCTATACTTCCAATGCCCCTGCATAGACAAACGCATCTACTTATTATTCACCATTAAAGAAGATGGAACCTACGATTATGAGACCGTTGAATTTTAAAAAGATTTTTCTGAACCTACTGTGGCCACTGTTGTCCTTTACAGCACAAGCCCAAGAATATAAAGCACCCTACTCATTTTTTCCCAAAGACAGCATACTTGTCTCTTCCGTTCAAGACCAAGGGGAAGATATTATAACCCAAATGCCAAACCGGCATCATAAATACGACAAGCGCGTACACCGTTACAGGCGGGCATGGGAAGCCTTGATCCCCACCCATACCAAATTACAGTACGCTGGTGGAATGGGCCTGTTATCCTGGGGCATAGGCTGGGATTATGGAAAAAGAAGCCAATGGGAAACCGATCTTCTTTTGGGATTCATCCCGCGCTACTCATCCAAACATTTCAAGATGACCATGACTTTGAAACAGAATTATATCCCGTGGAGTATCTGGTTGGGCAAAGACTTCTCGTTGGAACCGTTAACTACCGGAATCTATTTCAACACCGTATTCAGCGATGATTTCTGGACAAGCGAACCCGAGCGTTACCCCCGTGGATACTACGGGTTTTCCACCCGTATCCGCACCCATATCTTCTTGGGACAACGCGTCCGTCTCGATGTGCCCGAAAAGTACCGGAAGTTCTCTAAAAGCATCACCGCATTCTACGAAATCAGCACATGCGATTTATATGTTGTCAGTGCGTTCAACAACAGTTATCTGAAGCCCGATGACTATCTGAGACTATCATTTGGACTGAAATTTCAGATATTCTAATCAAATCATGAGGATGTTTCTTTATTTTTTCACTATTTTTGGGCATTTATTATGATAAATTTCAAAAATAACAACATAGAGAAACATGAAACAAGAAGAAGAAAAATCGGTTGGATTGCCCGATAACGCGTTCCGACCTCTGAAACCGGGGGAACAATATCACCCCATCATGTCACCAAACAAAAAATATCCCGAAGTAAACCTATGGTCTGTGTTATGGGGTATCGCCATGGCGGTATTATTCTCGGCAGCCGCAGCTTACCTAGGATTAAAAGTGGGACAGGTTTTTGAAGCCGCCATCCCTATCGCCATCATCGCCGTAGGTGTATCGGGAGCCGCCAAGCGTAAAAATGCGTTAGGTGAGAATGTAATCATCCAATCCATCGGTGCCTGTTCGGGAGTAATAGTGGCAGGAGCCATCTTCACATTACCCGCCCTTTATATATTGCAGGAAAAATATCCCGAAATGACAGTCAACTTCTTCCAGATGTTCATCAGCTCACTGCTGGGAGGTATTCTGGGAATCCTATTCCTCATCCCCTTCCGTAAATATTTCGTCAGCGACAAACACGGCGAATATCCCTTCCCCGAAGCCACTGCCAGTACGCAGGTGCTTGTTTCTGGCGAGAAAGGCGGAAGCCAGGCTAAACCGTTGCTTTTTGCAGGATTAATAGGAGGTCTGTACGACTTCATTGTAGCCACATTCGGCTGGTGGAATGAAAACTTCACCACCCGCGTATGCGGCTGGGGGGAGATAGTTGCTGAAAAAGCCAAACTGGTGATGAAAATAAACACCGGTGCGGCAGTATTAGGCTTAGGATACATTGTAGGCTTGAAATACGCGGCTATCATTTGTGCCGGTTCATTAGTGGTATGGCTGGTTATTGTCCCGGGTATGGCCCTGTTGTTCGGTGAGCAAGTGCTGAATGCATGGAATCCGGCTTTGACACAGACCATCAACGAAATGTCACCCGAACTTATATTCAAGGAATATGCCAAAAGTATCGGCATCGGTGGTATCGCCATGGCCGGTGTGATCGGTATCATGCGCTCATGGGGCATTATAAAAAGTGCCGTGGGACTGGCCGCCAAGGAGATGGGTGGCAAAAAGGTGGAAGCAAACGTTATCCGCACGCAAAAAGACCTTTCCATGAAAGTGATCGCCTTCGGTTCCATCTTCACCATCCTGCTTATCTTGCTGTTCTTCTTTTTTGATGTGATGCATGGAAATGTATTGCACAGCATTGTAGCCATCCTGCTCGTAGCCGGCATCGCATTCCTGTTTACCACCGTAGCAGCCAACGCTATTGCCATAGTCGGCACCAACCCGGTATCGGGAATGACATTAATGACACTGATACTTGCCTCGGTAGTAATGGTTGCCGTAGGACTGAAAGGTGCTACCGGCATGGTTGCCGCATTAGTTATGGGTGGTGTGGTTTGTACGGCACTCTCCATGGCAGGCGGGTTCATCACAGACTTGAAAATAGGTTATTGGCTGGGCAGTACTCCTGCCAAACAGGAAACATGGAAATTCCTCGGCACACTGGTATCGGCGGCAACAGTGGGCGGCGTCATCATGATCCTGAACAAGACCTATGGTTTCTCCACCGGCGCATTGGCGGCTCCGCAGGCCAACGCGATGGCAGCCGTAATAGACCCATTGATGAACGGTGTAGGCGCTCCATGGCTGCTTTACGGAATAGGCGCCGTACTGGCATTGATTCTGACCTACTTCAAAGTACCCGCACTGGCTTTTGCACTGGGTATGTTCATTCCACTGGAATTAAACCTACCGTTGCTGGTAGGCGGAGCGGTGAACTGGTATGTCACTACCCGCAGCAAAGACGAGACCGTGAACGCCGAACGTGGTGAGAAAGGAACTTTGCTGGCATCCGGATTCATAGCCGGAGGCGCATTGATGGGGGTTGTCAGTGCAGCCATGCGTTTTGGCGGTATCAATCTGATCAATGAAGAATGGCTGAACAACCCGATGAGCGAAGTGCTGTCAATAGCCGCCTATATCCTCCTGATCGTATGGCTGGTTAAAGCCAGTATGCATATCAAGAAAAAATAACCTTTCTTTTGAAGAAGGGGTATCGACCTTTGAAAGGTGACGCCAGAAAGGAAAATACCCTTCCTTCAAACATCTTAAAAATAAAAGTTATATGAAACGAATCTTACTAATGAGTTTACTTGCAATCTCTGCTGCATTGTCTGCCCAGAAACCTGTAGAGTTAAAATTATGGCCCAATGGCGCTCCCAACTCTAACGGCATCACCACCCCCGAACAGAAATTAGAGAATAACCGGATTTCCAATGTCAGCGAACCCACCCTCACCGTTTATCCGGCAGCCAAGCCGAACGGACTGGCCGTTGTGGCTTGTCCCGGAGGGGGATACATACGTCTGGCAATGAATCACGAAGGTCACGATATGGCAGACTGGTTCAACGCACAAGGCATCACATACGCCGTATTAAAATACCGTATGCCCAACGGACACCATGATGTACCGTTAAGCGATGCCCTTCAGGCTGTCCGGCTGATGAGAGAGCATGCCAACGAATGGCATATTCAGAAAATAGGCATCATGGGAGCCTCTGCGGGTGGGCACTTGGCCTGTACGGCAGCCACCCATTATACCGCCGAAACACGTCCGGATTTTCAGATCCTGTTCTATCCCGTAGTAAGTATGGATCTAGCAAACTGCCATAAAGGTTCACGTGACAATCTTTTAGGAAAAAGCCCGTCAGAAGAGCTAGTGAAACTTTACTCCAATGAACTGCAAGTAACAGGCGATACTCCTCCCGCTTTCATCATGCACAGCAGCAATGACGGGGCAGTACCCGTCAGCAACAGCGTGAACTATTACCTAGCACTGGTAAAGAATAAAGTCTCCGTTTCCCTTCACACCTATCCTATCGGTGGCCACGGGTGGGGATTCCGCGACAACTTCACCTATAAGCGTCAATGGACGGGAGAATTAGAAAAATGGCTGAGAGAGATACTATAAAATAACAAAGAGGGTGTCCGACAAGGGTACCTTCATTTTTAGTAAAAGTCCGAACTTTCGCAAGCTCGGACTTTTTTTTATTTGCTCTAAAATGTTTATCTTAGAGTATGTTAATCGATAGTACAAATATACAATTTAAGGAGTATTCTCAAGGTATTGATTCCTTATTTCCTTTCCGTCTTGATGAAAATATTTCTTCGGATGCTCCAGTCAGGCTTGTCAACCAGATCGTTGATGAGATTGACATCAGTCCGTTGTTGTCCACTTATAAAGGTGATGGTTATCCTGCTTATTATCCCCGTATGCTTTTGAAAGTGTTGTTCTTTGCCTACCTGAACAATGTGTACTCTTGTCGTAAGATAGCACGTCTGCAAAAGAAACAAAAATAAAAAGTAAGAGGATGCCCTTTTCAGACACCCTCGTTTTATTACAAATAAACACCTACATCGTTATCATAAAAGAAAAAAACAGGCATTCGTTTCTCTTACCGCTTATTTTCTTGCGCCAAGCTGTATATCCAAGTGATACAAAGCGACGTCACCACCCAACTTAATCTTGTCCAAAATGCCTTGAACGGTAGCTTCTTCTTCCACCTGCTCGCGTACAAATCCCCACAAGAAATCCTGAGAAGCCTTGTCCTTTTCAGCCGAAGCAACATCTACCAATTTGTCAATCAATTCGGATACATGACATTCATGCTTGTATACATGCTCGAACACATCCTGCGGAGAAGCCCATTCCTGAGGAACTGCATCCACAGCTCCCACCTTTGCCTGTCCGCCACGTTTCATCACATATTGCGCCAACATATCGGCATGATCATTCTCTTCGCGAGCCTGCGCTTTCATCCATGAAGCAAAACCTTCATACCCTTTTGCTGCAAAGAAATAAGACATGGAAAGATAAAGATTGGCCGACCACATTTCGGCTACAATCTGAGCATTAATTGCGTCTTGTAATTTTTGTGAAATCATAATTCTTTTGTTTTTAGTTAAATTGTAACTGTTGCAAATATATAATTTTTCTAGCGATTAACACCATGTCCGTTCACATTTTTATAAAAATTATATTTTATCTCATCCAAATCTTTGTGGTTCAAAAGAAAAGTCTTACCTTTGCACCCGCTAATACGGGTTGTTAGCATTAATTCAAATCATTAATTATAAAAACATTATTTAAAAATGGCAACTAAAATCAGATTGCAAAGAAACGGACGCAAAAGCTATGCGTTCTACTCAATCGTTATCGCAGATGTAAGAGCTCCACGTGATGGTAAATTTACTGAAAAACTTGGTACTTATAACCCTAATACCAATCCTGCCACAGTAGATTTGAATTTTGAGCGCGCACTTCATTGGGTAATGTGCGGTGCACAGCCTACTGACACAGTACGCAACATTCTGTCAAAAGAAGGTGTTTACATGAAGAAACACTTGCTGGGCGGTGTTGCCAAAGGCGCATTCACAGAAGCTGAAGCTGAAGCTAAATTCGAAGCTTGGAAGAACAACAAACAGTCAGGTCTGGCTACTTTGAAGGCTAAACTGGACGAAGCAAAGAAAGCTGACGCAAAAGCTCGTTTGGAAGCTGAAAAGAAGGTAAATGAAGAAATTGCTAAGAAAGTAGCTGAAAAGAAAGCTGCTGAAGCTGCTGCCAAGGCTGAAGCAGAAGCCGCTAATGCTCCTGCAGAAGAAGTTGCTGCTGAAACTACTGAAGCTCCGACTGAAGCATAATTCAAAAATCACTTCAAAAAAGAACAGGAGGTTGTGTCAAAATGCTAACACAACCTCTCTTTTTATATGCAAAACCTAAACTTTTACACTTGACACAGTTTGGATGACAGTCTCTTCAATTTAAGTATAGCTTTACCATCCTTATTATAAGCTACTTCTATATCTTCGGGCATTATCCCTTTATGCTTCATAAGTTCTATTATATCCTTTTCATTAGCCCAATTAGTTAGTAAGAAGTCGGTAGTATCAAAGTCATTATTGATAATACTAAATGCCAGGTTTATTACTATGCGCCTTTAACGGGTCACCGGATAAACATAGGGGGGATGCTTCTTTAATTCATCAATAAAATTCTATCTTTGCATCATGAATCATCAAGGACTATTAGCACGCAGATGGTATGACAAAGAGAACAACCGTTATTTCTCGGACACTTATCACCTCAAGGCCGAAGTAACCCGCTACCCGAAGGAGTTCGCGGCTTTTTTTAAAAGGAGTGTATGGAGACGATCCCTACGACCTCCCGTTCGCTTAACCGCTATTACCACATAAACGGGGATACGTTTGAAAGGCAGTACAAGGAGATACTCAGCGGCTATCGTGAATGGAGGGAACTCTCCCATGCGGAGGAATGGCTCATTTTTCTTGAGAACATAGGTGAAAGCATCTGCATTGATGAGACCGCCACGAGCATTCCATAGAAGTACAAACCCGTTACGCACACTTTTATGACGTTACTTACTTATTCCAAACCACAGGAGATTTTCAAGCTTGTCCGGATATTACCTCACCTCTTTCCACTCGGAAATGGTTCGCGTCTGTGAAGAAAATACCACTCCCGTACAAACTGTTTTTCGCTTGTCCGCCAGATAAGGCCGGGCATATCCCTTTTCTTCTATCTGCCGCAAGGCCTCATCGGCACTGCCGTCCAGTTTGAATTCAAAAATATAGATATATTGCGGAGTCTCGAGTATGCAGTCCACCCGTCCCCGGCTTTGTGTCTGCTCGATGCGGAGGCAATATACGCCTATAAGACGGAGAATGAGATAGAAAGTGTACTGGAAATGTTTCTCGGTCAGCTCCGGAGTCTTGGTACTGTCATGCGAATCGTAGGGAATACCGGACAAAAAAGCGGTGAAAGAATCACGGAAGGCATCTGTCTTACCCGCATTCAACAGGCGGATAGAACTGATCAGCCAACTGGAAACGGAAACTCCATGTATTTTGAAATAATCACTGGCTAACAAGCTGAGAAAACCTCTGCGTACTTCATCATTGGGAAAATCAAGCAGATAGGAATGAGTATATTTATCGTAATCCTTAATGGTAAGATATCCACTTTGGTAAATCATGGGAAGAGGACGTTCCACATCAGCTTTGTAATCGGCAAACAGGGATGCGTCATAATATTGCCCCACCAATTCGTTGATCTGCTCGTTGCTATGCTGCAACAGCCGGACCAGATAGGTAGGCGTGCCCGAGGCAAACCAGTAGTCACGGATTTGTAAAGAATCAAAAGCGTTCAGAATGCTGAAAGGATTGTAAATATCAAGCATGTTTTCGCTAAAATGATAACCGTCATATTGCGCTCTCAGACGTTCTTTCATTTCCTCATACGTGCATTCGTCTTTTTCGGCCAGCTCGGAAATAGGTTCATGGAAATAATGCTCCATTTCCTCCCCGGTGATTCCGCACAGTGCTTCATAACGCGGGTCCATACTGATATCTTTAGGCTGGTTGAAACCACTGAAGACACTGACTTGCGAGAATTTGGTGACTCCCGTCAGCATCACGAACTGCAAGTATTTATCAGCTCCCTTGAAGGTAGAATAAAAAGCTTTCAACGTATTCCGGTTCTCCTCTTCCAAGGGGGTATCAAGCACATCGAGAATGGGTTTGTCATATTCGTCGACGAGCACCACGGCACGCCTTCCTGTCTTTTCGCTGGCACGACGCAGCAATTCGATAAAACGGGTTCCCGGAGTCGTGTAATTGGGATTCTTGCCATACATATCCTCCCAATTTCCCAAATAGCCCTCAATGGCAGCTTCCAGCACTCCTTCTTTGGCAAAATTATCTCCGTTGAAGTCTATATGAAATACCGGATATTGAAACCAGTCTTTTTCCAGTCCGGCAATGGCAAGTCCTTCAAACAACTCTTTCCGCCCTTTATAATAGGCTTCGAGGGTACTGATCATCAAACTTTTTCCGAAACGGCGCGGACGACTGAGAAAATAGATACTTCCTCTGCTCACTAACTGATGGATGAGGGCAGTCTTGTCTACATAAACATAACCATTTTCGCGGATGCGGTTGAAAGTTTGTATGCCGATAGGGTATTTCATAATTTGATGTATTTAGTACATGATATTGCAAAGATAAACAAAACGAACCGATTTCATCCAATCCTGATTGAACATTTTTCATCGCGGACAGCTTAGCATAATAAAAAGGGTGTTTCATTTTGAGCTCGAGATTCCGAAGGAACCAACAGCACAAAACAAAACACCCCGAAAGACGTTTACTATAAACCCTCCCTCCCTTTTCACTTCCTTTCGGAAGCATCGGCGTGGTAAAGTGGTGAAGATACACATTTTATTGATAACATTCCAAATATTCGTCCTCCAATTATCAGAAACGGATACGGAAACGGGTCAGTTTATCCGGATAAGTACGAAGAGAGAAAGTACACCCATGTTTCATCAAGACTTCGCGAATAAAAATAAGACCGATGCCCTGTCCGTTAGGTTTAGTGGAGAAGAAAGGACTGAACAGTTTGGTTTCCACCTCCTTGCTGATACCGGCACCGGTATCAGCAATTTCCAGCATCGTAGGCGATACGGAAGTACGGATAAAGATATCTCCCGTCTCCCCGATACTTTCAGCCGCATTCTTGATAATGTTGACCAGTACTTGCTCAAACAGGGAAGTATCCATCATCACTTCGGGGTTCTCTTTACATAAATCAAGATGCAGCGTAATCTTACGGTTACGGCAAACCGTTTCCATAAATGTCTTGCAAGCGGCCACGCGGTCATTCAAGTCCACTGATTGTAATTGAGGCTCGGGGATTTTCACCACATTGGCGAAATTTGTGATAAAACGGCTCATGCTGTAGCAACGCTCTATGCAGACTTTCATCACTTCGCGCAAATCTTCCGTGTCTTCCATACATTCCAAAGCGCCATCCACTGTATCAAGGGTAGAGGTGATGCCCGCTGTCGTATTATTCACCTCATGCGCTATCATACGGATCACTTTTTCGTATGCCTTCTTCTCTGCTTTCACCACCTCGGAAGTCAGACTTTCCACCAGAATAAACGGATGAGAGAAGCCTCTGTCAACAAAAGAAAGCCGGGAACAGCGGTAAATCATGGAATCGCTCAGGCGAATTGTTTCCGTAGTATCTTTGGGAATACGTTCTATTTCTTCGGCCAAAGGGGAAGCCAACTCGCACAGCAATCGGCCTCTGACTTCTTCTGCCGAAGAATAATCCAAAAAACGAAGAGCTGCCGCATTCAGCATGGAAATATGTCCGTCCAGCGTCAGTATGACAACTCCCATGGGAGAAGCGCTGACCAGCAGGTCAAGAAAATGATTCTGCTCACGCAGCCGAAGGCGCTCGTCTTTCAACTGCTCCATCATGCGGTTGAAAACCAACACTATGCGGTCGGCTTCCTTTTGTCCGACAGGAGTCAGTCTACTGCTGAAATCCTGCTCACGAAGAAGTTCCATACCGTTGCCGATGATATCAAGCGGTTTCACGACTTTGCGGTAAAAATAAACCAGAAACACAAGACTGAATGTAATGACTCCCTCTCCTATATAAAACAGCGCACCGCGTTCCTTCAAGGTCAGAACGAGCAGGATAATCCATACTGCTGTCAACAGTAATGCTAAAAAGAAGAACAAGAATTTCAGTTTCATATTTTATCCGGTTCCGGTTTTGCTAATCATTCACTTGTATGTTGTATTTCTCCAAACGGCGATAAAGAGCGGCCCGGCTGATTCCTAAGGCTACGGCAACCTGTGACATATTATTGTTATACTTCTCAAGCGTTTGCAGAATCGTCTGCTTTTCTATCTCCTCCAAGGTCATGCCTTGCAGATTCGTTGTCACCTTCTGTTCTATAGGATGCTGGTATTGTGATTTAAAATCATCCGCAGTCAATATTTCCTTTCCACTGACCAGCAAGGTACGTTCCACCAAATTCTTTAATTCACGGATATTGCCCGGATAAGGCAAACGGCTCAAATAATCCATCGCTTCAGAAGTAAATTCCACTTTGGGAAGACCGTTCGATTCACATTGTTTGTCGGCGAAATGACGGACCAATAACGGAATATCCTCCCGGCGTTCGCGCAATGCCGGAAGATGCACCGTAATTAAATTAATACGATAGAACAAGTCTTCGCGGAAGGTGTGTTCCTGCACCATCTGCCGTAAATCGGCATTCGTCGCACTGACCACACGGATATCGACTTTACGGGGACGGCTGTCGCCCAAGACTTCGAAAGTCTGCTCTTGTAACACGCGAAGCAGTTTCACCTGACAGCTTAAATCCAAATCGCCAATCTCATCCAAGAAAATCGTACCCTTGTCAGCCAGTTCAAAACGTCCCACCCTGTCGGCTGTGGCATCCGTAAACGCACCTTTCTTATGACCGAACATTTCACTCTCGAACAAAGTATGAGAAATACCTCCCAAATTCACTTTCACAAAAGGTTTCTTGCTACGGGGACTGTTCAAATGCACCGCTTCGGCTATCAACTCCTTGCCTGTACCACTTTCACCGGTAATCAAGACCGATGCGTTGGTACGTGCTATCCGCTTGATCGTGGCCAGCACATCCATCAGCGCTTTACTCTTTCCAATGATATGGCTACGGTTGAAACCGTCATTATCTTCCACCGGAACCTCTGCTTTCTTATCTTGTGAATTCAGTTCCAGGGCCGTTTCTATCCGTTGCATCAACGCTACGTTGTTCCAAGGCTTGGTAATAAAGTCGAATGCACCTGCCTGCATCCCTTGCACGGCAAGCTGGATACTTCCCCATGCCGTCATCAATATAACGGGAACATCGGGCCGGAACACTTTGACCTGTTTCAGAAGAGTCAATCCTTCCTCGCCACTGGTGGACAGGGTGAAGTTCATATCCATCAAGATTAACTGGGGTGCAACCGAACGGACTATTTCAATAGCCTCTTTGGGACCCGGTACGGCCTGCACATCATATTTCGCTCTTTTCAGCATAAAGCTCAGAGAAGAACGAATGGCACTGTCATCGTCTATAATTAATATCATAATGCTGCAAATGTAGAAATTATTATTTTAATAAGCACAAAGACAACCCCATTTTATATTCAAACAGAATGGAATGGTGAAAATCCTATTGTTTGATAATCTTCTCAAAATCGGCATCAATATTGGTGTTGGTATTGAAATCCCACAATGTCAAGCTTCGCAACTGGTAATAATAGTACCAATAATAGAACAACTCATTGATATGCTTCTGACGGGCCTCATCTTTCTTTGTCTGGGAATCATTCAAATCCAATGTCGATATTTTACCGACCATGAAGGTCTCCACATTGGTACTGTAACGTTTCTGGGCAATCTTGTCCGCATCGCCTGCTATCTGCAACTGAGCCTGCTGGTTATTGAACTGTTCTACAAGGATAAACAGGTTCTGATTGAAATTCATGGTTTCCTGACGTAGCTTGCTTTCAGTCACATCGCGGTTACTTTGGGCAATCTTTACCTGACCACGACGTTTTCCCCAGTCAAGAATAGGAATCTTAAAACCAACTTCTACAATCTGGTTGTCTTTCAAACGGCGGTATGCACTATTAAATTCATGGTCTGTCCCCGTAAAACCTACCTGTGCATAGAGCTTGATCTCACGCAGATTGCCCTTCGCTTTAGCCACTTCAAAATCGGCTTCCAACTGGCGGCGGCGGATGTTGTGCGCAAATGAATTATTGGCAAGAGCTTTGTCCAAAACATCCGGATAGTTCAGCAATACAGCCGGAATCGTCTCGGGAACTACCGGTTCCAATTCCTCATCCTCTCCCAATGCCAAAAATGAACGGAGTTTGAACATATTACTTTTCAAATTGCTTTCATTATCCGTCAGTGTGGAGCGGGCGTTCAATACATTCAGTTCCAATTGCAACAAATCATTTTCACTGATCTGGCCCATGCTACGCTTTGCTTTGGCCACTTCATACAGTTTGTCCGCATTCTTCAGATTCTGCCGGGCGATGCCTACGTTTTCTTTGGCCAGCAACAGATTGAAAAAATAATTGATAGTAGTCATGGTCACCTCTTCGGTTGCAGTAAGAAATGCGGCTTTGGCTTCGGCATATCTCACCGGTTCGATGCGGCGGTTCCATTTAATTGTATTCACTCCGAAAACAGGTTGTTCCAATGTCAACGCTACCGGAACAGACATATATCGTTTGGACTTATCTCCATCCAGTTGTTTCAAGAAATCAAGAGAGGTATTCAATGAGAGTTTACCACCGGTCAGCCAAATATTCTGATCGATAGAGACTTCACCATTCATTTCCATATAATTATTACGTACAAATGTATAAGAACCGTTATCCTGCTGATAAGAATTATACTTCTTATTATAGCTGGGAATAGTGGCTTCAAAATTCATTTCCGGAAGCAAATCCGCACGGAAAGTACGATATTCCCAATAAGCGGTTTTCAGCTCGTTTAAGGCTACGGCCGCATCCACACTTTGCACACGGGCAATAGTGATGGCTTCCTCCAAAGTGATGGCACGTCGCTTTTCTTGTGGCTGCGCTCCGGCAACCAACGATATGCCAAAAGCTAAAAATAGAGATATTACTTGTTTTTTCATTGTGTTATGATTCTTTTTGTCAAAGGTAAGGCAAATGGTATGCCAAAAAACTATTTCACTGTTTTATAACAACTTACAATAAAAATGGAGTGTCCGAAATCGGACACTCCATTCATATACGAACACTGCTGATCCTGTGACAATGAAATAACACTATTCATTATGCAACGCGTCTGCCGGCTCAATCTCCATCGCTTTCCGGGCGGGGAAATAAATGCCGAACAGAATGATTATCCCCAGCAACAGCATGGCCGACACAAAACAAAACAGAAAACGTCCCCAAGCAGGTTCCATCAATGTATGCACGGTAAGATCCGCCATCTGCATATTCGCACAAACAAAAACAGCGGGAATGGCAGCCGAAACCAAGAGAAGAACGCCCTCAAGTACATAATAGCCGAATACATTCATCCTACTGCAACCTAATGCCATGCGCAATGCTATCTCGCTCCGGTTTTTACGAGTCCGGAACCAGAAAGTCCCCAGCATCCCCAAAAATATATTGAAAACAAAGAAAAGGATAACGGCATAGGTCGTATTCAGATAATTCACCGTTCCTTGCTCTATATCAAAAGCTTCCTTCATATCGCCATACGAATTTATATCGTATAAGTAATAAGGGCCGATAGATAATTTCCCTTGCATATCCTGCATAAAACGTTCGGTAAATCCCGGTATGGAATTGGAAACCACACGCACCGCAATGTGATGCCAATGAGTCAGCGGCGGACTGGGAAGATAAATAAAAGGTTCGTAACGCTCGTACTCATCTGTCTTATGAGCAGGAAGCACCGCCATTACCTTATAATTAGTTTCCGGTTGCGCACTATTCAGGAAATAAGGATTGAAACAAGTCTCCCCTACTCCATTGCGTCCGCTAAACAAGGAATCACTTAATGTTTCACTCATCAACACCGGCATGGGATATTCATTCTTGTCCCAACGCTCCGCCTCAAACGAACCTGATAATGGCCGCAAACGAAATACCTTGAAATAAGCAGGGCTGACATAACGGATGAAACAGCCTACCACATGAGTCGAATCCGAATGCGGAGCATACCCCTCATACATATTATTTCCCGTATAAGGTATTGTCCCATAATAAAAACAAGCTTCCTCCACCCCTTGATATTGTCGGATCAACTGATAGATTTGTTCCAGATATTCGGCAGAATGACTCATTAATACAGAATCATTTTGCAAAGTCGGTTTAATATTCAGTTGAATATCAAAAACATTCTCCGTGTCATATCCTTTAGACTGACGGGCAGCCGCCTCATAATTATAAACCAGATCGATGCTGTACCATAGCAAAACAAGAACAACAACCAATTCAACCCACACCCATACATTGGCATGCCTCTGATTCCACATTTGTCTGAATAAACTCTTTATCATTTTTCTTTCCTCCTATTCTCCTTTGATGGTAGTTGCAATATTTCGATGTGTGACCATCCATACCGGAATCAATACCGACAATAAATTAAAGACAACACATACGCCGAAAACCAACACAAATAAAGCAGGATGCAACAACAAACCTCCATCCAGACTGATACCTGACAATTCTACCTCGCCGCTACCAAACAACCATACACGTCCCAGCCAAACCAACACACACGAAAGCAGATATCCTAAGATTCCACCCAAAAAGACTGTGAGCAGATTCTCGGAAAACAACCTCGTCATGATGGAAATGCGTGATGCGCCATACGCCTTGCGAACTGCAATCTCTGTCACCCGCTCCTGCATCCGGGCATTGGTCATACCTGAGATATTAATAGCAGGAACAATCAGCAAGACCATCAATAACATACTGTAAACCAACGGTGCACTAATATCCTTTCCACGGAAAAAAGTGTATTCCGTATGAGTATAGAGTTCGTTCATCTCGAAAGCATATTCCGCCGTCGAACTATTCAAACGATCCTGCCGATGCTGTACTTCTGTCCGTATATCTGCAGGACGAGTATCCGGCAGCAGTTTGAGCAATCCCATGCGGATTCCCCCCAAGCCCCCTGTCCAAGTAGCATAATAGTCTTCATTTTCCAATGAGAAAGGAACAAAAGCATCAGCGTATGCTGTTTGGAAAATAGCATTGACATCTTTCACCACGCCTACCACTTTAGTCGGGAAAAAATTACTTTGATATTCTTTTCCTACCACATCCGTCGTGCCGAAAAGCTGCAAGGCCATACGCTCGGTTATCACACTGACCCACCGACGGGCATCATACTCCTCTTGTGTGAAAGGACGTCCCGCTATAAATTCATAATCAAAGAACTTAAACCAGTTATCAGCCACAGGCCGCACAAAATAGTTGAAAATTTCATTCGAAGCAGACAAGTTACAAGGTGTCTTGGCAACACCACGATACCAAGTAACTTCTTTCACGCCGGGAAGCTCTGAAAATAACGCTTCGAAAGCCTTACGTCCCATACCACTGTTTCGGTTGGTTTGGTCTTGCTTACGATAGGTCATCCCCGGACCTGTATACATCATATTACTCCGATCACTCTCCGGAGCCATGTCCATGGTCCGGAAGTCGTAAATCATCACTACCACCATGACAAAAGCGATAGTGACAGCTGTTCCTATCATACTGATTGTAGAATAGAAAGGGTTCTGCCGTATCAGATTGAATGCTTGTGATAATAGCTGTTTCATTCGTCTTATATCTCCATTTTATTTATTCTTCATGTAACGCCTCAGCCGGTTTGATACTCATGGCACGACGGGCAGGGTATCCTATTCCAATGACAATCATTCCAGCAATCAGAATGAAAGTGCCCAGAACCGTAATCGCAAAACGACCTGCCGTAAAAGGCATACGTGTAACTTCCACCAGTTCGGCATATCCCAAGTTCCACGCTACGACCCATGCAGGAATAGCAGATATTAGCAATAACAAGACCCCTTCCCCCATCAGACGACCGCAGATTCCCCAACGGGTAGAGCCTAAAGCCATACGCAACGCTATTTCGGCACGCCGATGCTGTGTCCGGAACCAGAAAGTTCCGATAATGCCTAAAAAGATATTCAGCAATAAGAAAAATATGATACAAAATTGCGTATTCAACTCATTCACCGAATCCGTTTCATAAGCAGCGCGTATATCACTCAACGGGGTTATATCCAAAAGATATAGATTGCCCACCTGATATTGACGGTCGGCCTCCACTATCAAACGGTCTATGAATCCATCATTCTGTCCCTCACGAACACGCAGGCAAACTTCTATATAAACCGTTTCGCCCAAGGACTCCATTTCCTCATCTGTCAGGTACACAGCAGCATAACGGGATCCGTAATCATCCGGAGCTGTAAAATGGTCATAACGGACCGGCTCGGTAAGAGCAGCTATAGAAAGATGCTCCGCCTCCGGCTCATTCCGCCAAACAGGTACCCTACGCCCTAAAAGTTCCTTACCGTGCCAAGGCGCATCCTGATAAACATCGGCAATATTCACAGATAAAACCATGCCGGACGGTGTCAGTGCCTCAGCAAGGCTTTCACTGCCCGAACCGTCTATATTGCGGTAACGGAATACATTAAAATATTCCGGAGTTATCCATCGTTTCAAACTACGTACCGGGACTGTATCCAGATAAAATGAAAAACTGTTCGCACCATCATTATAAGGTATACAGTTTTGCGAGAGGCTGACTGCTTCCACATCCGGACGATGAGCAAGTCTGTTTACAATTTCATGCAAATCGGCAACATCCTCTTTCATAGTACGGCCAGGCTGATAAGCAGCCGCTTTCGAAGTCATCCGCTCAAAACGAAGAACATACGTATTTTCTATATCAAAGCCCATCGGCAAATTATAGATGCTCAATGTGACATATACCACATCCACAATATACCATAATATGACAAACACCACAAAAAGTTCCATCCACAGAAACGCATTGCTGCGGCGCTCGTTCCATATCTGTTTCAATAAATTCCTGTTCATGATCTAGCGTTGGTTTAAAGCGTCCGTAATATTCATGCGCGATGCCCTCCAGGCAGGAATGCATGCCGACAGCAAATTCAAAAGCAGGCAGAAAATGAATGCAGCCAAGAATATCCAGGGACTGAACAACATATCTGCCGAAAGACTGGTTTCTCCTATTTGGGTACGGTTCTCGCTATTGGAAAATAAGAAATCATTCAATAAAAAAGTACATGCATAACTGAAAAGCATTCCTACAGCTCCGGCTATGAGCGTCAATAACAAGTTTTCATAAAACACTTGCCTCAACAAGACATTGGCAGTAGCACCGAATGCCTTCCTCACTCCTATTTCCGACATGCGCTTCCGCATACGGGACAAAGTCATGCTACTCAGATTTATAGCCGGTACCAGCAATAAAATAACAATCACCAGCAGGTAGTGCAAATAAGCTTCCTTCGCCTGTAACTCTCTTCCCCAGTGACGAAAGATAAAAGAGAAACGATCATCGGGTTGTCCACGATAAAAGATTTCGGAATCCTGCAATCCATCATTAAATTTCTGACGCAGGCGTTCCGCCTCTTCTCTGATGGCAGGAAAATCTTTCTCCGAATGTGCCAGAATGACCACACGAAAAGTTCCCATCGCATTGTCATACCAACACTTTCCGGCTATTTCTGTTGAATGGAAAGGTATCCAAATCTGCGCATACGAAGAGACAGCCAGTTTGGATACATCTTTCACAACACCCACTACCGTATAATCGGCCAAGTTGAGTTGGACTGTACGTCCCACCGCTTCTACCGTACCAAACAAATTCCGGGCCACAGAAGCGCTAATTACAACTTTAGAAAGTCCGCTTTCACTATCGGCAGCCGTAAACGGCTTTCCGGCAATAAAATCAAAAGAGAAGACTTTCCAAAAGGTATCGTCAGTTTCAAGGTTATCCACCGTCATCATTTTTCCCGCAGGTACAGAAATACGCATCCTGCCTCCTGTAGACACTATCGTTACCGCCTCAGGAACAGTAAGTGCCTTAAAACACTCTTTTGCCACCGTGAGTGACATACAGCCGTTGGATGACCTATCACTGGTATCTCCTTTCTGATGAATAGACATCGCTTTCATATAAAGAGAACGTGAACGGTTCACCTCGGGCACACAATCCGTAATGCGCACTTCCAACACCAGGACAATGACCATGATCATACAAATAGCCAATGCCGTTCCTATAATAGAAACCAAGCTGATGAGCCTATTCTCACGAAGTTGGTAAAAAGCCTGTTTGAAATATAGTTTTATCATGTTTGTGTTCATACTCCCAAATTCTTTTATCCCAAAAAAGAAATCATTCATCATGCAATGCTTCCGACGGCTGAACTTTCATAGCCTTACGTGCAGGAATCCAGATACCTACTACAATCATCAATGCAATCAAGACAAAGGAAATGAGCACAGTATTGACAAAACGGATCCAACCAAATGTAGAGCCATCCATCCAGGCATTCAGTTCCGCATTTGCCAGATTCCAATCAATAAAGATCGCAGGAATTGTGGCCACCGCCAATAATATCAATCCTTCTGCCAACTGACGGACAAAGATACTATGATCTGTTCCACCCAATGATTTCATCAATGCAATCTCGCCACGTCGTTGCTGAGTACGGAACCAGAAAGTACCTAGCAATCCCAAGAATATATTCAACAACAAGAAACCCATTCCGAAAAGGTAACTGTTCCAGGCATTCGTTTGTGACTGCTGAAAGTTACGACGGATATCAGTAAAAGAACGCACATCCGCAATAAACACATTGCCCACGCGATACAGTTTCTCACTATCCGCTTTCAAACGAGCTATAAAATCGCGATCCTGATCCTCTTTTACGCGTACACAAAGCTCCGCGCCCAAATCATACCATCCTTCCGGCATAGGAGCCACCATGCAGTAACTGTTCCATGCCTCAAAATAATCCCCATAACGGACAATCTGCAAAGAAGCCGCTAAATTATATGTGTTCGTTGTATCCCCAAACAAATAAAATTGTTTGTCCACCAATGAAGTCAAATCACATCCATAGCGCCGTTTATAAAGATTATCTGAAGCAAGAAAATTTTTCGGATGTTTCAGCATCTCAGCCAGTTGTTCAGGGGTCTCCCCACGGGTGCCACGATAACGGAACACACGGACAAAATCGGGAGACACCAATCTGCGTATAGTCCATCCCGGCGAACGTAATGTATCATACACCACTGACGCACCGCTGTTACTGCCATTATACGGATAAGAATTTTGTCCTAATCCGGCTGCCTCTATATCCGGTCTATGCTGAAGACGACTTAGAAGTTCCTTGACATCCTGCCGCTTTTCCTCGTCTGTCTGATTAGGAATAAAGTCTGGGCTTTTGTCCGTAAGGCGTCCCATTTGCACTAAATAACAATGAGAAATATCAAATCCCCGTGGTTCATTATAAATTGAGGTCTGCACATACATATAGTCCACAATATACCATAAAACGACACTTACCAACAATAATTCGGTGACAAGCCAAAGATTAGACCGCCATTCATTTTTTATCTGAGTAAATAGTTTCTTATTCATCTTGATTCTTTACTTTTAATTCGTTATCGACCTAGTGAATCTTTCCTCCCAGCGCATTGACAATGCTAGTCCTTGAAGCCCTCCAAGCAGGAATGCCGCTACTCAGCAAATTCAAAACAAAGCAAAACAGCAATGCGTAAAGGAAAGTGGAAGGGTGCAATAAAATACTGGAATCAACTGTAGGGGCATTCAGTGTCGCACTATAAGGCTGTGCAAACAGGATATCGGTACCTAAATAAGCCATAACAATACTGATACACAAACCTACGGCACCAGCCAACAAAGTTACGACCAGGTTTTCCATGATGATTTGTCCAACCATTTCCATGCGGGTGCTTCCAAAAGCACGGCGTACTCCTATTTCCGCCACACGTTGGCGCAACCGGCTTTGCGTCATACTGCTCAGATTTATAGCAGGTACCAACAACAGAATGATAAAAATGATAGCACGTTCACGACGAGCCGACTTCAAATCCGGCTCCAAGTTAGCCGCAAATGAAATAGACTGAGTTTCCTGATCGTATGGCCGGTTACGGTCTATCAACGTATACCCCTGATCGGCAAGAATAGAATTATACTCACTCATACGCCGCTTGGCTTCAGCACGGATTTCTCCAAAATCATCATGATTACGAGCCAAAATAGTGACACTCATCATCCCCATGTGCTGGTCACTCCACGTATCATCAGGCAAATCCGTCGAAGTAAAGGGAATCCATACCTGGCCATAAGAAGCATCGGCAAGAGTAGATACATCTTTCACTACCCCTACCACACGATAGGGAGCATGATTCAATAAAAACTCTTTGCCCGCAGATTCTGTGGAACCAAACAAAGCCCGCGATATGCTCTCAGTAATCACTGCCACAGGAGTGCCTGCATTGAAAGTAGCTTCATCGTATGGTTTTCCACTCACAAAACGAAAATCGAACACTTTAAAAAAAGTATCATCCGTTTCCCGCACATCCGCTCCAATAGCCGGCATCGCAGGTAATGAGACAGGAGTCGATATCGGCATACTGCAATAAATAGTGACAGCTTCAGGAGTTTTCAATGATTTATATACCTCACGCGCCGTCCGCACGCTCATCGGTCCGTTACTTGTTCCGTCCCCCCAATCCTTATGATTTATGCTCATATAATGCACATGCAGAAAACGATCCCGGTTTGACTCGGGAGAAAAAGGAGCAACCTTCACTTGTTGTAGCATCACTACCAACATTATAAGGAAAATGCTAAGAGCAGTTCCTGCGATGCTGATAACACTGATAAGCGGATGCTGGCGAAGTTGCGCCAAAGCTTGCTTAAAATACTGTTTAATCATCTCTGTTATTTCTTAATAAATTCCTTTTCATAGTAATCAGTAGTTATTGCACCTGGCGGCCATCAAAGAAACGGATCGTTCTGGAAGTCTGCTTGGCCTGTTCCTCATTATGGGTTACCATCACAATGGTCCGTCCATCCTCTTTATTTAATTTATGCAACAATTCCATGACTTCAGCACCCATCTTTGAGTCCAAGTTACCTGTAGGCTCATCGGCAAGGATGATCTCAGGATTACCTACAATAGCACGAGCTATCGCCACACGCTGACACTGACCTCCGGAAAGCTGTGTGGGCATGTGACGCATACGATGGCTCAAGCCGACACGCTCCAACACTTCTTTTGCCAGACGGGTACGCTCCTTGGCGGCCATCTTTCTATAAAGCAAAGGCAATTCCACATTATCAAGCACATTCAGTGAATTAATCAGGTGGAACGACTGGAACACAAAGCCCAAGGTCTTGTTACGGAAAGCAGCCAGCTCCTTATCCTTCATGCTTTCCACAGACGTACTGTTGATTTCAATTTTTCCACTGCTGGGAGCATCCAGCAGCCCCATTATATTCAGCAATGTGGACTTACCGCAACCGGAAGGTCCCATAATGCTGACAAACTCACCTTTAGCCACATCCAGATTCACATTTTCCAATGCTAATGTCTCAATCTCATTCGTACGGTAGATCTTATTGATACCGGTTAATTTAATCATTGCCATAATCGTTTCGTATTTAAATTGTTAATCTTATCTCATACTAGTTATCTCAAAATCCATACACCTATAAACAGACCGGTTTACAGCCGTTTATCATTTTTTTTAAATCTTAATCCTACTCATCCCGCAATGCATCCACCGGAGTTATGCGGCTGATGCTGCGTGCAGGAATATAAATGCCTATACTGACCACAATCAGCAAGATAATCCATACAATCAGTGACACTCCTAAAAAATGAAGCGGGAATCTATTCACCCAATAAATGGGAAGTATTTCCTGTTCATTCCACATATTGGTATAAAGCCCTTCTTTCAAGGCATATTGCAAATAAATAAGACAACCGGTCAAAGTAGCCAGCGTAGAAAGCACTATCCCTTCGCCCAGCAACATACGGATGATATAGACAGACCGGGCACCGAAACTTTTCATGATACCCACTTCCTCCCGACGGCTGCGTGTCTGCATCCAAAAGGTACCGGAAACTCCTAAACATAAACTGATCAGGAAGAATCCTCCCATCAGTAAATTCACACGATAAGTATAATTCACCGTATTCTCTTCATCATTGTCCGCTATTACTTCATGATAACTCTTCACACTACGCATATATAGATTACCCACACGCAACTCTTTCTCCGCCCATGGTCTGAAATGCTGCATAAATTGCGTTTCGTTTATAGCCGGTTTAGTACGGAAGACGATACATACCTCTTCCGGTATTTCGAATTTTTCCAACTGTTGAGGCTCGGCCAATACATTCTGCGGCTGCATGCCATTGCGCATACGTAGTTTACCGATGGTTGCTTTTATAATCCAGTTCAAGGTATCCGTTTTAAAATCAACATAGCGATAGCCCAATGAAACGACTCCCGGTACAGGATCTACGGTCATAACGACTTCTTTATTTTCAAAAGGCATACGGTCCAGCTCTTCGTTAGTCTGCCCTTCCACTTCCTCAAATCCAAATGTGCTGAAAAACTGGCTCTGAGGCTCAAAGAACATCACCATATAGGGATAATAATGTAAAGAGTCCGTATTTAACGAACGGCTCCATGAACTGGAACAAAACGGGCCGACGTCTCTAAACTGCAAAGTTGCATACCGCACATCTTCATAGTCGCGAATGCGCGAAAGAATCCGTCGTACATTGGCAGCACGTGCCTCCGGAGTGTCTTCCCCTGCTTCAAAACGCGCTGATTTGGAAGAGACAGCAGCAAGATTCAGTCTGTACATTCCTTCCTCTGTGATACCGGTAGGCAGCCCCCTGTCGTGGGTAGTCACCACAATCGGGTCAGTCAGTACCCATATCACCATAGATACAATGATCAACTCTGCCAACAACCAGCCATTGCGGTATCGGCGTGCCCATAAATTCTTACCTATCAAATGTAGCATCGCATCCCCCTCCTTTTATTTCTTCTGATTCAATGAATAAACGATATCCTTACCCAGTGCCTTCCACGCCGGCCATAATGCAGAGAATAAATTCAGCAAAAGACAAACGATAAAACCTGCACAGAAAATCCATGGAGAGAACAGCATATCAAAACTGACGATTGTATCTACTCCTTCAGGAGCGGAATTTCCGTAACGCTCAAACAAAGTAAACACCCAATTACGTCCGGCTATCAATATCGTCCAGACCCAACATAAGCCCAGCAGCCCCCCCAAACAGGTCAATATCAAATTCTCGATCAATATCTGACGAAGCAAACGTCCGCGGTCGGCACCGAAGGCTTTACAGATACCCATTTCCGGAAGACGGTTTTCCATGCGCGTACTGATCATCGCACATAAATTAAGAGCAGGCACCAATAAGAAAATCAAAACAAGCCCTCCCCAAAGACGTATCAGCTCCCACCAGTCCAAAGGAACATTTCCACGCCGATAGACACTTTTCCAATAAACATCCGGACCTGATAAAACCAATTTATTCTCTTCCTGTGAAGTATTATATTTACGGACCATTTCATGCATGGCCGCCTCCAAAGCCGCTCCCATGGCATCATCCTTCACTTTGAAATAAACCGTATAGGGTCCCAACATACCGGCATCACTTTTAGAATCCTTATCATAGCCTGCCACTGTAGTATAAGGCAGATATAATTGTGCAAAGGAGTCTCTTGTCAGGAAACTTGCATCTTTCACAACTCCCACAATGCGACAGTCCGTATAATTCAAGCTGAAAGTCTTGCCAACCACCTCTGTGGTGCCGAACAGACGACGTGCCAAGTCCTCCCCTACCACCGCATTCATGATACCACTCTCAAAATCGGCCTGCGAGAATGGCTTCCCAGCTAAAAAAGAGAATTGAAAGATACGGAAAAAAGCAGGATCGGTATATTTCACTTTCACATTCAGTTCCGAACCCAAGTTCTCACGTTGAATGTAGTCATCCAATTCCCACGAGTTATATACAGCAGAAACCTGCTCGGCCTCCTGTATGGGATACCACCAGTCACGTACCAATTGGTGAGAGCTTTGCCAACTGCCACTTCCACGGGTTTTCACCCGTTGCACCGTAACAGACTTCAAAACCCACGTCTCAGCACGGTTTGTCTCCGGATAAACAGGTGCCACTCTTATATAATGTGCCACAAAAACAACCATAGTCATGGCAATAGCCAATCCCGCACCTGTTATATAAAGCACACTGAACAGTTTATGCTGTTTCAGCAGCTCCCAGGCCTGCTTCCAATAATATTTTATCATAATGAGAACGAATTATCATCAGTATCCGGGGCGAGCAGAAGGGAATACGCCTCCCTTCCACCCGGTTTCCCGCTACTTTAATTTAAGAGAGAAAGTTTTATCTTGTTGTTTATGTCATAGCTGCTCTCATTTCAACTTCAACTTATTCTTGTTTTTATAGCTGCTCATATCACTGACAACTACCTTGTCACCCGGCTTCAGCCCCGATACGACTTCCACATATTCAAAGTTGCTGTCGCCCAACTGAACTTTACGCTTCACGATTTCATCCTTACTGTCCTGGACAAATAATTCGTATTCACCCCGGCCCACATAATAAGAAGCATTCGCCAATCTTAAGACTCCTTCCTTCACGGCATTCATGACATACACATCCGTCTTCAAGCCGGAACGCAAGCGTTTGTTATTGTCTTCATTCAGTTGTACGATAAACGAAATCACCCCATTCTTGCTCAGCGGTGTCACGCTGCTTACCGTTCCTTCCAGTTTCTCATTGCCAATCTTGACGATGGCACGTCCGCCTGCCGCCACACGGTCACCGTATGTATCGGCTATCTCACCTTCCACTTTAAAGTGACTCAAATCAGAGATGATAGCTACCTGGCTGCCTTCCGCCACCTGCGCACCTACCTGATTATTAATATAGGTGAGAATCGCTTTACGCGGTGAACGGATTTGTGCATCGTCCAATGTACGTTTCATTTCCGCCAGACTCTTTGAGAAGATATTGAATTCCAACTCCTTCACTTTCAAATCGGCGGCCTTCACCTCTTTCTCATTGGCGTATTGCTGACGAAGCTGTTCCAATTCCAATTTTCCGGTATTGAAGTTCAGTTCGGCCTGGCGGACCTTATCCGTTGTCCCTGATCCCAAACTGTCCAGATAGCGTTCATTACGTAGTTCCACCTCCATGCGGTTCAACTTCATGGCAGAGATTTTCACTTGCATAGCCAAGTCGCTCAGATAAGTACTGTTGTTCACTTTCAGCTGCTCCAACTGATAGCGTTTCATCTGTTCTTCATCCAGCAGTTTCTTGTATTCGGTTTCCGTACTCTGTAAATCGAGTTTCAAAATCGGTGTACCTATATCCACACTGTCCCCCCCTTTACGGTAAACTTCCACAATGCGAGTATTAATAGGTGAATTGATAATCTCTTCAAAAGCCGGAACTACCTTACCGGAAGCACTGACACTCACTTCGATGGTTCCATTATCCACTTCCGAAAATACCAGATCCTTTCGGTTGACACTGCTTCGCATAAACGAAATCAATACGGCTATACATACCACCGCCGCCACGCCTATTGCACCATATTTGATAAACTTCTTCTTGCGTTCCTTATCACGCACTTCTTTGGGGATTTCTCTGTCCATAACTTATTGTCATTTTATTATTTTCATTTTGTACCAAAGAATATGCAACATTCATGCCAAGAAATTAATCTTCTGATAATCAATAATAAACAAAACGTACAGGGTGTCCGATATCGGACACCCTGTACGTTTTTAAATGTCTGTCACCGCACAATAACGGTTAACGCAAACGCAATATATCACCTACTTTAGGAGAAGGATCCTCCGGTTTCATCTTATTCATCTTATATAAGTTCTTCAGACGAATACCGTATTTCTGAGAAATGGAATACATGGATTCTCCCCCACGAACCACATGAACAATATGTTCCTTATCCGCACGACGATGCTTTTTGTCCAAATAGATAATATCGCCCGGCTTCAGCACATATCCTTTATATAGATCATTGTATTTCCTCAACTTACGTTGGCTGATATCAAACTCTTTAGAAAGTTTTTTTAATGTATCCCCCGGACGTACCACAATATAAAGCAAATCATTAGCCAAATAAGGCTGATGCGGATTTGGAAATTCCTTCATCCACTTTATACCATCCTTAGTGTCGTATTTATGTAGTCCATACAGTTCAATGATATCAATCAAACGATACGCATAGCGAGGATCAGTAGCATATCCTGCTTTCTTCAGTCCATGTGCCCATCCTTTATAATCGGTGATTTTTAACTTAAAAAGAGATGCATAGCGCGAACGTCCTTTCAAGAATTTGGAATGATCTTCGTATGACTCGCGAGGATGCTTATAGGCACGGAAACATTCATTACGGGCATCATCGTCATGCCGTACAGTACGGCCCGTCCAGTCACCACCGCATTTTATACCAAAATGGTTATTGGATTTACGAGCCAAGGTACTTTTTCCCGCCCCTGACTCCAATAGTCCCTGGGCCAAAGTGATGCTGGCAGGAATACGATACCGTCTCATCTCATCGATAGCAAGATCTTTATACTTATGAATATATTCCTCATACTGCCGGTTACGGGTTTGCGCCTCCACGGTGAGATGACATAGACAACAAAACAACCCGACCCATATAAATTTCAACGTATGTTTCATCCTATAGAACTGTTTCAAAATCGCTACTATACTATTTCTTTCGTTATATAATATCACAAACTTAGCATTTTTATCCGGCAGTATGCAATCTTTTTAAATTAATTACGAATTTCATTCAAACTCCAAAAGCCCGAAGAAGTCCGGACGATGAAAATCCGGCTTCTCTATCTTGATCGGATTCCATGATAAGAAATGAGGCTTTTGCAATTCATCCCCACATTTATAAAAATTAGCCCGTATGCTCATTCCATCCAGCCCGGTAATGGCATGTTTAAAAAATACCTTATACGGAATCAGTAAAGCAACCTCCCAGGTACATTCTCCTATCTTTTCTTCAAAAGTTTCTCTACCCAAACTGGCCCAACGTTTCACCTGACCGGTTATTTCAAGAGGAGCCGCTTCACGATCACTACGTTCCGGTCCTGCAGCTAAAAGAACCGTACCGATGCAGTTACATTCCAAATTGTAGTAAATGCCATCTGCGGCAGGAATAGAAAAAAATTCCACACAAGAATCAGTCCATACACTGCCGTTATCTTCACCATATCTGGCACGGACACTATCTTCGGTCACTTTATAATGCAATAATATAGCATCATTTGTATAAGCTATACGAAAAGACACATGAGGCTGATAAGGATATGCTTCCCAGTTCACCCTATCAACAGGATGATACATAATGTTCTCATTATCAAACAAGGCCGGTATCTGTTGCGCATCTTGAACTTTGCCACTTAATTTCTTTACTTTCATCGTATTATTCTTATTGGTTGAATAGCCACTGTTAGCTTCACAAAAATACGCACTTCCCACGAGAAAACAAAATAGTGGCCGCCATAAACAGCAGCCACTTCCCTCATTTCATCCATATTTACTTCTTCACATCGCCCTGCGGCATACGTCTTCTTCCATCAGGTTGTTTTTTCATTCCTTGTCTTCTTTTCATCTCTTTACGGAATTTATCTCCATTGTGTTTCTCCAGATTGTACATTTTCTGAATTTGTTTGGGCGAAAGAAATTTCCGGAATTCATTATAATACTTCTCACGGATATCCAGCATCTTTCTGCTCTGCGCAAATCGTGCCTTAATAGCCTGCTCCACTTCGGCGTCTGTAGGGACCGGTTTGGGAGTCTGTTTATCGGCCGCCGTTCTATTTGCAGCATTCCGGCGAGCTCCCATGTTACGGGTAGCCTGCATTTCTTCCATATATTGTTTATACACCGGAGTAAACTTGGCAGCCGTTGCATCATCCAATGCCAATCCTTTTATAATCTGACTGCACTGCATTTCCTGCATCTGCTCTTTATTCAACTGTTTTCTTTCAGGTCTAGCCCCTTTCTTTTCTTGTGCAAAAAGTGTTACCTGACTTCCCATAAAAATGGCAACCAATACCATTAAAAACTTTTTTGTTCTCATCATTTCATTACTTTTTAGTGATTAATCAATTTATAAATATATCATTCTCAGATAATTCCACCCATTCTGCCAATTCCTCATCGGACATAGATTCTATATAATGATCCATAGCTTCTGAATAGGAATGGTCCAAATCCGCAGAAACAACAAGCGAATGAGAAGGCAACTCCTCTGTCACAGGTCGGGAGGTCGGGAAAAAAACAACTCCTAACATGACAGCCGCAGCAGCTAAAGCAGCCCAGGCAATCCTTCTGACTCTATGCCGCCGGTCAAGCCTCCCAGCCCGAGTACGCTCCAAAACTTGTTTCTGCATTTTCCCGAAAAAGTCATCAGGGGTACGGTAAGGCATCTGCTTACCCATATTCTTAAAATCAAACTCCTTTTCCATACTATCCTTAATTATTTACCATATACTCTTTTATTTTCTCTTTTGCATAGTGATAATTCACTTTCAATGTATCTACCTTCGTATCCGTAATCCGGCTGATTTCCTCATATTCCAGTTCATCATAATAACGAAGGTTGAAAACGATCCGCTGTTTTTCGGGGAGCATCAAGATGGCTTGCTGGAATTTCACCGCCATTTCATTCTCGTAATCCACATAATCGGATGCCATCAACTTATTCATCAACTCTTCCTGAACTTCTTCCGCAGAAACAGCTTGTTCCTTACGCATATTCAGAAATCGGAGACACTCATTGGTCGCTATCCGGTAAATCCATGTCCCCAACGAACTTTCCTCCCTGAACTGGGGAAGATGGCGGAAGATACGGATAAAGACTTCCTGCAAGATGTCCTCCGCATCCTCGTGCGAAACGACCAACCGCCGGATATGCCAATATATGGGCTGTTGAAAATGATCCATCAACAGTTTGAATCCCCGCTCCGGGTGGGAAGCGCATACTTCCCGAATTTTATCTTCGTTTATCATCTGCTCTTCAAATGTTTATAGGTTAGAACCACCTGAGAACAAGAAGTTAAAATTGAGATCTCAGTTTTTACATTAATTATAGATGGCGTTAAAATAATCAATGGCATCTTTTCTGGGAGGATACAACTGAATCCTTCAGAATACAGGTCTGAAACAACCTGCTAATGAACGAATTACGGACTTTAGAAGATTTACTATATAAACAATAGGGAAATCCCTACAAATAAATAGGGGAAAAGATAGAGGAATATACTTTTTCCCGACTTACCTTTGTTGCAAATAGAAAACACAAAAAAGATGAGAAGATTAAATCAAGCATTAGTAGCTTTAGCCATTTGTGCATTGGTCAGCAGTTGCGGTTTGACTGCCAGTAACGCTATCATGAAAGTGCAGAGAGGAATGTCCCAAGAAGAAGTCAGCCAGTTGCTTGGAAGTCCCGATTTCCGTAGATTTGACAACGGTTCGGAACAATGGGAATATACCACAGCCGCAAACAAAGTAATCATTATCGATTTTATAGACGGAATGGTAACAAACATGGATTCTTTTAAAGCCATCGTCACTCCGCCTCCGGTCGCAGTGTGTCCGCCCAATGAAATTATTACGGTAGCCCCACCCAGTCAGCCCGATCATTCCGGTCCCCACAGACCGAGACACAAGGCCATGAATCCACTAGATTTTGAAAACCTTTATAAAAAAGTGAGAAGCAAAGCTTTTAAGGACGACCAGCTGGAATTACTGTCTGTAGGAGTCGTAAACAACTATTTCACCTGTAAACAAACCGCCCGGCTCATGTCCATATTTACATGGGATGATGAAAAGATGAAAGTATTAAGAATGGTTTCCGACCGTATTGTAGACCGTGAAAACGGAAACGAAATCGTCAAAACGCTGGATTCTTTATTTAAGCAAGATGACGCACGTAAAATACTGGGGATCAAGGACAGATGGTAATCCAACCTAAACAGATCATGGACTCACCTGTTGCAATAAGTCTTTAAAAAGAATACTGCAACAGGTATACCTTCTTTCCCTTAATCTTCTATTCTGACAGCCGTTCCGCTTGCGGTCACCATCAGCATACTACCGCTTTCTCCCACGGTTTCATAATCCAAATCCACTCCAACGACAGCATTAGCTCCCCATAAAGCAGCCTGATCCTGCATTTCGCGTAACGCGGTATCTTTGGCCTGACGCAGTACTTCTTCATAAGAACCGGAACGCCCGCCCACAATGTCGCGGATACTGGCGAAAAAATCACGGAACAGATTGGCGCCGATAATGGTTTCACCTGTCACAATGCCATAATATTTGGTTATACGTTTTCCTTCGATGGTAGGTGTTGTTGTTGCTAACATAATCTTTCTCCTTTTTTAGTTATACATACCTGTTAGACGCACAACCCGAGGAAAAGGTTGCAACAAATACTTCCATAGATAAAAAAATGGATTTCCGGCGGATGTCGGATATGCGTTCAGCCTGTGCCGGATATGCGTTCAGCCTGCATGGGAAATGCGTCCGGCAGGCGCTGGACGGTTGAGGCGGCAGGACGCGTAGCCTGACACTTCCGCTTGTGATACATAACGCTTCTAATTGAGCGGCTTTTACCATACCTCTCCATTCCGTCCGTTCTTTTAACGTAATATAAGGCCCTACCGGATGAATTATGCCAACCAATAGTGAGATATTAAAAACAAAACATTACATTTGCAAGAAAACAAACGAGGAGGTACCATGAAACAAATCAAACTGGAAATAACGATAGAAGCACGCCATTATGACGAGCTGACGGAAGAAGACCGTAGACTGATAGACTCTGCATGTGACGCCACCCAAAGAAGCTACGCTCCTTACTCACATTTTTCCGTCGGAGCCGCCGCACTGTTGGAAAATGGCATGGTTATCACCGGAACCAACCAAGAAAACGCAGCCTATCCATCGGGGCTTTGCGCGGAACGCACGACTTTGTTTTATGCCAATTCACAATATCCGGACCAGGCAGTAAGGACACTTGCCATTGCCGCCCGCACAGAGAACGACTTTCTCGACACTCCCATTCCTCCATGCGGAGCCTGCCGGCAAGTCTTATTAGAAACTGAAAAACGATACGGTAAGCCCATGCGGATACTGCTCTATAGCAAGACTGATATTTATATATTAGAAAACGTTGGCGGACTTTTACCTTTATCGTTTGACGGAGATTACCTGAAATGACACCGGCCCTCCGTCTGTGCCGCTTTAAATAGATTATTTTTTTGATGATGCGGATCATGCCGGATTTCTGTCAGCATACAGAGCAGTCGTATTTGACGAAACCGTATCACTTCAACATCATCCGCATCTGAAAAAGAATCTATTGCATTTGCAAACAGGATCTTAATATTGTAAAATAAAGTTCTCAGCCACTTTCAAGAAACGTTCATGACCTTTTTCATTCAGATGGGCAGTATCTGTATTGTGCTTGCTTTTCTGAAAATAGATTTTCCTGAAACGATCACTACTTGCATAAATTCCCCCTTTTCGAGCACTGTCAAAAACAGGAATGCTATAATTTCCACAAACTTCAATCATGGCATCCACCACCTTTTCAGCATCACTTCCTTTAAAATTCTTACAATTCCATCGGGTAAAGAAGAAAATCTTAGCTGTGGGATATTTTTCAATAAGCCCTTCACACAGCATTGCCAGCCTCTCTTTAAAGACATCCATACCGCCAATTGAATCCAATTTAAAACCATCATTGTGCCCCCCCACTACAATCACATAGTCCAGATCATCCGGCATCTCCTTATATCTTACATACATCGCCTCCCCCCAACGCGGGCTACTATAGGCAATGCTGCTGCCATTCCTGCCATAATTAAAATATTCCATGCCATGTCTTTCGGCAAATTTATAATGCCAGGTATTCTTTACGGATTCCTTATGATTCTTCACATAACTATCTCCGATAATTCCCAAACGCTTTCCTCTCAACCCATCCGTCTGAACGGGATCCCCTTTGATAATTTGTTCCAGCCGCTTATATACCTGCCGCCCCAAATATTCTGCCGAATGTGCCGTGAAATGAAGCCTGTCACTCAGCAGTTCCGCGCCTGACATATCTATCAGGTGCATGTTCGGATCTTCAGCGGCCAGTTGCTTCATCGCATCCTCTACTTCCCTGCTGAAATATTTATTACTCCGGGCAACAGTTCCGAAAATAAAAGGCAGGCGGGAATAGTCCTTCCCCGTTTTTTCAGTCAGATGCGTACGCACATAAGCCACCATCGTTTTCAGATTATGGTAGTAGTCTTTACTTTTAGCATAGTCGCTTTCTCCCTGATGCCAAAGAAATGCATCTATCTGATACCCCTCTTCCAGCCGGGAAAGAGTCTGGTCTATGCACACGTCTATCTCTTGGATGAAAGAAAGCAACAAGGAGTTTCCCCCGTCAGAAGTCGCCTTGGTCTGTGACAGCCATTCAGGATCCGCTGACCAGAAACGTCCCTTGGAAGCATTGTAATCAGGCGCAATGGAGGTTCCGCCAACGGCCCATTTCACCACATAAAACTTCTCCTGCAACAACTGCTCCAACTCATAATATGCCACTGCATCAAAAGCCCACATGTTATTTTTCCCGTTACGTTTGGCACGAGGCCAGAAAGGAACAAATTTTCCTTCCCCGTCATTCTGGGCTATCTGACAATAGCGGTAGGCACCTTCGGCATACGCCAGCGTATCCGTAGCCAACGCTTTAATATATGCCGGCAAATCTTCATTAGAAGTCCGCCCGTCGGTATTGGACTGTCCGGCAGTAATAATCACGTGTACAGGATGAGAAGCTGCCATATTCAAGCTGACGGCAGCAAAGACTAAAATCAAAATCAAGTTTTTCATAAGTATCATTTCACATTTTTAATGTGACGCAAAAGTAATCCAAATCCGAATACAACGACATGGATTATCGTTCATTATCATAGAATTTTGAACTCATTGCGGTTCATAAGGAATAAGAATTGCAGCTAAACCATAAAAAAAGAGCCACAGGGACAACGGTTCCCGGTGGCTCTTTCTTTTTCAGCTCATACTGATCATTTAATTGTCTCCATACATACGTGCACGCATTTCCTTGATATGATCGGAAGTGATGTATTCATCATATTCCATCATCTTATCAATGATGCCATTCGGAGTCAGTTCAATAATGCGGTTCGCCACCGTCTCAATAAATTCGTGGTCATGAGAAGAGAACAGCACATTTCCCTTATACGTCTTCAGATTATTATTGAAAGCCTGAATGGATTCCAAGTCCAAATGATTGGTCGGAGTATCCAGAATCAGACAATTCGCATTGCGCAACTGCATACGGGCAATCATACAACGCATCTTTTCACCTCCGGAAAGCACATTCACTTTCTTCAGCACCTCTTCTCCCGAGAATAACATTCGTCCCAGGAAACCTTTCATATAGACTTCGTTGCCTTCACCAAACTGGCTCAGCCAATCGACCAAATTCAAATCACTTTCAAAAAATTCCGTATTATCTACCGGCAAATAAGCCGTGGTAATAGTAACTCCCCATGCATATTTACCGGCCTGCGGAGCACGGTTTCCATTGATTATCTCAAAGAAAGCAGTCATGGCACGCGGATCACGGCTCAAAAAGACAATCTTATCTCCTTTCTCTACGTTGAAATTCACATCATTGAACAACACCATGCCATCTTCAGTTTCCGCACGCAAGCCGGATACTTCCAAGATCTGATTGCCCGGTTCACGATCCGGAGTAAAGATGATACCGGGATACTTACGGGAAGACGGCTTGATTTCATCTACATTCAGTTTCTCCAACATCTTCTTACGGCTGGTTGTCTGCTTGCTCTTAGCCACATTGGCGCTAAAGCGGCGGATAAATTCTTCCAACTCTTTCTTTTTCTCTTCCGCTTTCGCCTTCTGGTTCTGCTGCTGGCGAAGTGCCAACTGGCTTGATTCATACCAGAAGCTATAGTTACCGGCAAACATGTTCACTTTACCGAAATCGATATCCACAGTATGGGTACAAACTGAATCCAGGAAGTGACGGTCATGGCTTACCACCAACACCGTATGTTCGAAATTTGAAAGATATTCCTCCAGCCAAGTCACCGTATCCATGTCCAAGTCATTGGTAGGCTCATCCAACAACAGATTATCAGGGTTACCATAAAGCGCCTGTGCCAGCATGACACGCACCTTTTCCTTACCGCTCAAGTCACCCACCAACATATAGTGCTTGTCTTCCTTAATGCCCAATCCGCTCAACAAAGAAGCGGCATCACTCTCGGCATTCCAGCCATCCAGCTCGGCAAACTTTTCTTCCAGTTCGGAAACTTTCAAGCCATCTTCATCTGTAAAATCAGTCTTCGCATACAGTTCCTCACGCTGTTTCATAATGTCCCACAGCACAGTGTGTCCCATCATAACCGTATCCATGACTGTATATTCATCCCACTTGAAGTGATCCTGACTCAATACGGACAGACGCTCGCCCGGTCCTAATGTCACCGAACCCTTAGTCGGTTCCAGCTCACCTGAAATCGCTTTCAAGAAAGTAGATTTTCCGGCGCCGTTCGCACCGATAACCCCGTAAATATTACCATTGGTAAACTTCATATTTACGTCATTATACAACACTCTTTTACCAAATTGAATGGCCAAGTTCGAAACTGTAATCATCCTAATATACCTTATTTATATAGTTATTCTATTTTTGAGGTTGCAAAGGTAGGCATTTTAATTCAGAAAAGTATGTCAGTGTGGCAGAAATTCCGTACTTTTGCAAAATTATCACTCAAAGGAAACAAGCAGGCATGGAATTTGTTAGCAATAAATGAACCTAAAACCCCTGACTGTTATGAGTAAAAACAAGAAAAACAAAAAGTTTAATAAGAATATGAACCCAACAGAGAAGAACCAGCCTCAAGACGAGGAAGTTTTGAAAAATCAGGAAGCGGCAGAAGCTGCCATCGATGAAGAAACTCAGAAAGAAGCGGCCGAAGAACTGGACGCTGAAGAGAAGGTGAGCAAGGAATTGGCGGAAGCTCAGAAAACAATAGAAGAGCAGCATGACAAATACCTGCGTCTTTCAGCCGAATTTGACAATTACCGCAAACGCACCATGAAGGAGAAAGCGGAATTGATTAAGAATGGCGGAGAAAAGACCATTACTGCCATTCTCCCTGTTCTGGATGATCTGGAGCGTGCTATAAAGACTTCAGAAACTTCGGATGACGTAAAAGCCATGCGTGAAGGAATCGAATTGATCTACAACAAATTCCTGAAAGTATTGAACCAGGAAGGACTTCAGAAAATAGAAACTGACGGTGAAGATTTTGACACCGACTATCACGAAGCCATCGCATTAGTCCCGGCTCCTTCGGAAGACAAGAAAGGAAAAATTCTGGACTGCGTGCAAACCGGTTACAAACTGAATGACAAAGTAATACGCCACGCCAAAGTAGTAGTGGCCCAATAAAACAGTATCATAAAACAACATGGCAAAAAGAGACTATTACGAAGTTCTGGAGGTGGACAAAACAGCCACCCTCGATGTTATAAAAAAGGCATACCGTAAAAAAGCGATACAATATCATCCGGACAAAAATCCGGGAGATAAAGAAGCGGAAGAGAAATTCAAGGAAGCCGCCGAAGCATACGACGTGTTGAGCAATCCGGACAAACGAGCCCGTTATGACCAATTCGGACATGCGGGTATGAGCGGAGCTGCCGGTGGCGGTTTTGAAGGATTCGGACAAGGCATGTCTATGGATGACATATTCTCTATGTTCGGCGATATTTTCGGCGGACGCGGAGGAGGTTTCGGAGGCTTTGGAGGTTTCGGAGGCGGCGGACGTTCCGCACAACGCAGATTCCGTGGCTCAGACCTCCGCGTAAAAGTAAAACTGAACTTAAAAGAGATTTCTACGGGAGTAGAAAAGAAATTCAAACTGAAAAAGTACGTCACATGTGACCATTGCCATGGTTCAGGAGCCGAAGGAGAAGGAGGAACGGAAACGTGTCCCACTTGTCATGGAACGGGAAGTATTACCCGTACCCAGCAAAGCATCTTCGGAATGGTACAATCGCAAAGCGTATGTCCGCAATGTAACGGAGAAGGAAAAATCATCAAGAACAAATGTAAAGTTTGCTCGGGAGAAGGTATCGTATATGGAGAGGAAGTGGTGGAAGTGAAAATTCCTGCCGGTGTAGCTGAAGGTATGCAACTTTCGGTCAATGGTAAAGGAAATGCAGGCAAGCACAACGGTGTTCCCGGTGATTTGCTTGTAGTCATCGAGGAAGAATCTCATCCGGACTTGATACGTGACGAGAACGATCTGATTTACAATCTGTTGTTAAGTATCCCGACAGCCGCTTTAGGAGGTACGGTGGAGATACCTACTATTGACAGTAAAGTAAAAGTAAAAATAGAACCGGGCACTCAGCCTGGCAAGGTTTTACGTTTAAGAGGCAAAGGATTACCCAATGTCAATAGTTATGGCTACAGTAATGGTACGGGTGATTTATTAGTCAATGTAAGCGTGTATGTTCCTGAGACGTTGAACAAAGATGAGAAACAAGCACTAGAGAAAATGCAGGAATCGGATAATTTCAAACCGAATACAAGCATTAAAGAAAAAATATTCAAGAAGTTCAAAAACTTCTTCGATTAGTCCTACACCGCGGAGTGTTACAAAGGAGTACCAGGGAGATATAAGACCTTGGTATTCCTTTATAACACTCCGCGGCAAATAAAAACATTCGCTATGAATTACGAAGAAACACTGGATTATTTATACAATAGCGCCCCACTATTCCAGCATATAGGCAAGGATGCATACAAAGCAGGATTAGAAAACACTTATCTTCTAGATGAATATTTCAATCATCCCCACCGCCAGTTCCGAACCATCCATATAGCCGGGACTAATGGAAAAGGCTCTTGTTCGCACACGTTGGCTGCCATCCTGCAATCAGCCGGATATAAGACAGGACTCTACACATCACCGCACCTGATAGATTTCCGTGAGCGAATCCGTGTTGACGGAATTCCTGCATCCAAAGAATATGTGATAGACTTTGTAGAGAAGCACCGTACTTTCTTCGAACCTTTACATCCCTCTTTCTTTGAACTGACTACCGCAATGGCTTTTCACTATTTTGCCCGAGAACAAGTAGATGTAGCCATTATAGAAGTGGGACTGGGAGGACGGATGGATTGCACAAATATCATCCGGCCGGATTTGTGCATCATTACCAATATCAGTTTTGATCATGTACAATTTTTAGGCAACACTTTAGAAAAAATAGCTGGAGAAAAGGCTGGAATCATCAAAGAAAATATTCCGGTAGTTATTGGCGAAACAACTCCTGAAACCAAACCGGTATTCATGGCCCGCGCCAAAGAGGTAAACGCCCCCATCTACTTTGCAGAAGAAGAACAATTATTACAGACTTCCTGCATAGACGAAGAAGGGAAGCAAATCTATCAGACTGTCGATTATGCAAATCTGGAAGGAGAATTGGGAGGACTATGCCAATTAAAAAACACCCAGACACTTCTATCCGCCATTCGCCGATTGAAACAGACAGGCTATCAATTCACGGAAGAGAATATACGTAAAGGATTTTCACAAGTATGCGAACTTACCGGTCTGATGGGAAGATGGCAGAAATTAGAGCATAAACCAACTTTAATTTGTGACACAGGGCATAATGTAGGAGGCATTTCGTATATCGTAGAACAGTTAAGACATCAAAAATACGAACAGTTACACATCGTAATAGGTATGGTAAACGACAAAGATATCAGCGGAGTATTAGCCATGCTTCCCCAAGATGCCATGTACTATTTTACCAAAGCCAGTGTAAAACGTGCCTTACCCGAAAAAGAACTGCAAGATTTAGCTTTGCAATCCGGATTACACGGAAACACCTATCCCGATGTAAAAACAGCCATAGCGGCCGCTAAAAAGAAAGCAAACAAAAATGACTTTATTTTTGTTGGAGGGAGCAGCTTTATCGTGGCTGATTTATTAAAATTTCACGTTTAGCGCATTCACTTTTCTATAAAAAGTTTGGGAATACCGAAGAAAATCTTTTTATTTGCATTAGTTTTATACATACAATAAAAAGATTTTCAATAACATGATAAACACATCTACTTCCGATGAGAATTTATGCGGCCTGAAACGGGCCGATTTTCAGACAACAGTGAACGGGAAACAAACAGACCTTTTCATACTGAAAAATGAGAACGGCACTGAAATCGCTGTTACCAACTATGGTGGAGCCGTATTGGCTATTATGGTTCCGGACAAAAATGGTAAATACGCCAATGTCATTCAAGGACATGACAGTATAGAACATGTAATCAATAGCCACGAACCTTTCCTCAGCACCCTTATCGGCCGTTACGGCAACCGTATAGCAGGAGGCAAATTCACTCTGGAGGGGAAAGAGTATTCACTGACAGTCAACAATGGTCCCAACTCGCTACACGGTGGTCCCACAGGATTCCATGCCCGTGTTTGGGACGCAGAACAGGAAACACCTCAAAGTTTGAAATTGCATTATCTGTCTGCTGATGGCGAAGAGGGATTTCCGGGAAATCTGGACATCAACGTAACATATACTTTAAGTAATCAAAATGAGTTTATCATTACTTATAGTGCAACAACAGACAAAACGACTCTGGTAAATCTCACCCACCACGGTTTCTTCAGCCTATCAGGCATTGCCAACCCTACGGCAACCGTTGACAACAACATCGTAACCATCCATGCTGATTTCTATACTCCGATAGACAATGTGTCAATCCCTACAGGCGAAATCGCCAAAGTAGAAGGCACCCCTATGGATTTCCGTACTCCCCAAAGAGTAGACAGCCGAATCAATGATAAATTCGAGCAGCTAGAGTTTGGTGCAGGCTATGACCACTGTTATGTACTGAACAAACATGAACAAGGCACCTTGAGTTTCGCTGCAAAATGTGTAGAACCCGAAAGCGGTCGCAGCATGGAGGTCTATACCACAGAGCCAGGTGTACAAGTCTATACCTCAAACTGGCATAATGGTTTCGAGGGAGCTCATGGAGCAACTTTCCCGGCAAGAAGTGCTATTTGTTTTGAAGCACAGCATTTTCCAGACACTCCCAACAAGGGACATTTCCCTTCTTGTGTGCTGCATCCGGGAGAAACATACAACCAAGTAACGATCTACAAGTTCGGTGTAGAAAAATAATTTTATGAAATAACCTAATTTATAAACTTATAATTTTTTCAAAATCATGAATCAACAAAAACAGAACGGTAATATCATCGCTATCATTACAATGTTTTTTCTTTTCGCGATGATTTCCTTCGTAACCAATCTTGCTGCGCCCTTCGGCACAATATGGAAGAACCAATATGCAGGCGCCAATACTTTGGGTATGATGGGAAATATGATGAACTTCCTTGCATACTTGTTTATGGGTATCCCTTCAGGCAATATGCTTGTAAAAATCGGATATAAAAAGACAGCCCTGATTGCTATGGCAGTGGGGTTCATCGGTCTGTTCATCCAGTATATTTCCAGTTTATTCGGTGCAGATATAAACGTATTCAATTTAGGAGAATATGCCATTAAGATGAACTTCATCATCTATTTACTTGGTGCTTTTGTCTGCGGCTTCTGTGTATGTATGTTGAACACTGTAGTCAACCCGATGCTCAACCTTTTAGGAGGTGGCGGCAACAAGGGCAACCAGCTGATTCAGGCCGGTGGTGCTTTAAACTCATTGTCCGGTACTTTGACTCCGCTTTTTGTAGGTGCTCTGATTGGTTCGGTTACTCCCCAGACAGCCATGTCGGATGTGGCTCCTCTGCTATTCATCGCAATGGGTGTATTCGTATCAGCATTTATCGCTCTTTCATTCATCGCCATTCCGGAACCTCATCTTAGAAAAGCAGGCCATGAGAAAGAAAAATTCTCTCATAGTCCTTGGAACTTCCGTCATACTGTATTAGGCGTTATCGGTATCTTTGTATATGTAGGTATCGAAATCGGTATTCCGGGCACATTGAATTTCTACCTTGCCGACCCAACAGAAAAAGGTGCGGGTCTGGTTGCCAACGGTGCCGCTATTGGTGGAGCTATCGCTGCCATTTATTGGTTACTTATGTTGGTGGGACGTTCTGCAAGTAGCATCATCAGTGGTAAAGTAGCTACACGCACACAATTAATCGTTGTTTCCGCAACAGCCATCTTCTTTATATTAATTGCCATATTTACTCCTAAAGAAATCACCGTTTCTATGCCTGGATACAGTGTGGAAAATGGATTTGAAATGGCATCCGTACCGGTCAGCGCCCTATTCTTGGTACTTTGCGGTTTATGTACGTCCATCATGTGGGGAGGTATCTTTAACCTTGCTGTAGAAGGTTTGGGCAAATACACCGCACAAGCCTCAGGTATTTTCATGATGATGGTTGTCGGTGGCGGTATATTCCCGTTATTGCAACAGTTCATTTCTGACGCAGTAGGATATATGGCCAGCTATTGGTTGATTATCGCCTTGCTTGCCTATTTGCTGTTCTACGGCTTGATAGGATGCAAGAACGTGAACAAAGACATTCCTGTAGAATAATCATATAAACATTATATATAGTATTAACTTTAAACTATTAATATCATGGACATAGAATACGTAAGAAGTCGCTTCATCAAGCATTTTGATGGTACAACAGGTTCAGTATATGCATCCCCCGGACGTATTAACCTTATTGGAGAACACACCGACTATAACGGTGGTTTCGTATTCCCCGGAGCAGTAGATAAAGGTATGATTGCAGAAATCAAACCAAACGGTACAGATAAGGTACGTGCCTATTCTATAGATTTGAAAGACTACGTAGAATTCGGTTTGAACGAAGAGGATGCCCCCAAAGCCAGCTGGGCAAGATATATTTTCGGTGTTTGCCGTGAAATGATCAAACGCGGTGTAGACGTAAAAGGTTTCGACACTGCTTTTGCAGGTGATGTGCCTCTGGGTGCGGGTATGTCTTCATCGGCTGCATTGGAAAGTACGTATGCTTTCGCTATCAACGAACTTTTCGGTGACAACAAAATAGATAAATTCGAATTGGCTAAAGTGGGTCAGGCAACAGAACATAATTACTGTGGTGTAAATTGCGGTATCATGGACCAATTTGCTTCTGTATTCGGAAAAGAAGGCAGCTTGATCCGTCTGGATTGCCGTTCTTTGGAATATCAATACTTCCCGTTCAAACCGGAAGGTTACCGATTGGTATTGGTTGACTCGGTAGTTAAACACGAATTGGCTTCTTCTGCTTATAACAAACGTCGCCAAAGCTGTGAAGCCGCTGTAGCTGCTATCCAGAAAAAACATCCTCATGTAGAATTCTTGCGTGACTGTACAATGGAAATGTTACAGGAGGCAAAAGCTGATATCAGTGAAGAAGACTATATGCGTGCAGAATATGTTATTGAAGAAATCCAGCGCGTACTCGATGTTTGCGATGCTTTGGAAAGAGGTGACTACGAAACTGTAGGTCAAAAGATGTATGAAACTCACTATGGCATGAGCAAATTGTATGAAGTAAGCTGCGAAGAACTTGACTTCCTGAATGATATTGCATTTGACTGTGGTGTTACCGGCTCACGCGTCATGGGCGGAGGTTTCGGCGGATGTACAATCAACTTGGTTAAAAACGAACTATACGAAACATTCATCACTACTGCCAAAGAAAGATTCAAAGAAAAATTCGGCAGAAGCCCGAAGGTTTACGATGTAGTCATTAGCGACGGTTCTCGTAAACTGGTATAAAAGATATCTCAAATTCGCCTGCATATAAAAACCGCTCTGAGTTCAGGGCGGTTTTTTTCTTCCTTATACTATAAAAGTGTATTTCCTACACTTTTATGTTACATAACATACTCTTTTCATATCCAACGTATTAGTAATAGTGTTACTTTTACACCCAAATCATATATCCTATTACTAATTAGTACTTTTATATCATGAAAAGCATGAAGAAAACCTTTTTGGGAACCGGTATCGCACTGACCTTGTTTAGTGCTTGCGCTCCCAAACAATCACAAGAGACACTTACAAAGTCCGGATTGAATCCCACTAATTATGAAACCATGGTGGACGGTACAAAACCTGTCAAACTGTACACGCTGAAAAATACCGCC
Source organism: Phocaeicola sartorii JCM 17136 = DSM 21941 (assembly GCF_054653615.1). Lineage (NCBI taxonomy): Bacteria > Pseudomonadati > Bacteroidota > Bacteroidia > Bacteroidales > Bacteroidaceae > Phocaeicola > Phocaeicola sartorii. Next base: position 1,729,011 of record NZ_BAAIFW010000005.1, on the reverse strand, counting down.
GGAATGGAAGTGTGTGTAACCAACTTCGGCGGACGTATTGTGTCGATCCTGGTTCCCGATAAAAATGGAGAGATGAAAGACGTAGTGCTGGGTTTCGACAGCATTGCTGATTACCAAAACATCCCCAGCGACTTTGGCGCTTCTATCGGACGCTATGCCAACCGTATTAATAAAGGAATCATAGTAATAGACGGAGAAACCATCCAGCTTCCTCAAAATAATTTCGGCCACTGTCTGCATGGAGGTCCCGAAGGATGGCAATACCAAGTGTACGAAGCAAACCAGTTAAACGACAGTACCATGACCCTGACCATGAAGTCACCGGATGGAGACGCAAACTTTCCGGGGAATGTCACCGCTACCGTTACCTACGCACTGAGTGGTGACAATGCCATCGACATAAACTATGAAGCAACAACTGACAAAAAGACGGTGATCAATATGACCAACCACTCTTACTTCAACTTGAGTGGAAATCCAGCCAATCCGGCCACTGACCATATTCTGTATGTAAATGCCGATAGCATCACTCCGGTTAACAGCACATTCATGACTACCGGAGAAATGACAGCGGTAGCAAAAACTCCATTTGACTTCAACACTCCCAAAACCATCGCCCCCGATGTGACTGACTTTGAAAACGAACAAGTGAAATTTGGTAACGGTTTCGACCACAACTGGGTACTTAACACGAAAGGCGACATCAACCAGCTGGCAGCCAAACTGACCAGTCCTGCCAGCGGCATCACTTTGGAAGTATATACCAACGAACCGGGAATACAGGTTTACACAGGCAATTTCCTGGACGGAACCGTAAAAGGGAAAAAAGGAATTACTTATCCGCAACGCGCATCTGTCTGCCTGGAAACACAGCATTATCCGGACAGTCCCAACAAAGCACAATGGCCCTCTGTCATTCTGGAACCGGGACAAACCTATCGCAGCCAATGCATCTTTAAATTTGGTATAGAGAAATAATTGTTAAACTTAAAATATTTAAAAACGTGGGAACACTAGATTGGATTGTTATTGCCGCTTTTTTCCTGGCATTAATAGGAATTATCATCTGGGTAGTAAGCCAGAAACAAAATGACTCAGCAGACTACTTTTTAGGAGGTAGAGATGCTACATGGATTGCTATCGGTGCATCTATTTTCGCATCAAACATTGGCTCGGAACACTTGATCGGTCTGGCAGGAGCCGGTGCTTCAAGCGGTATGGCCATGGCACACTGGGAAATCCAGGGATGGATGATTTTGATACTTGGTTGGGTCTTTGTACCTTTCTATACACGAAGCATGGTTTATACGATGCCGGAATTTCTGGAACGTCGCTACAACCCTCAGTCACGTACCATTCTGTCCATCATTTCATTGGTCAGCTATGTCTTGACTAAAGTTGCCGTAACTGTATATGCAGGCGGCCTGGTATTCCAGCAGGTATTCGGTATCAAGGAACTTTGGGGAATTGATTTCTTCTGGATCGCAGCTATCGGGCTGGTACTGCTGACTGCCCTTTATACCATCTTCGGAGGTATGAAATCAGTACTTTATACTTCTGTTTTGCAAACTCCTATCCTGCTGTTGGGCTCATTAGTGATTCTGGTACTTGGTTTCAAAGAACTGGGTGGCTGGGATGAAATGATCCGAATTTGTGGCGCTGTCACAGTGAATGATTACGGTGATTCAATGACGAACCTTATTCGTAGCAATGCCGACCCGAATTTCCCTTGGCTGGGTGCTCTGATTGGTTCTTCTATCATTGGTTTCTGGTACTGGTGTACCGACCAGTTCATTGTGCAACGTGTATTATCCGGTAAGAATGAAAAAGAAGCACGCCGTGGTACTATTTTTGGTGCCTATTTGAAATTGCTTCCTGTATTCTTGTTCCTGATTCCGGGTATGATTGCTTTCGCATTGCATCAGAAATATATAGGTGACGGTGGTTTCTTGCCGATGCTTGCTAACGGAAATCCCAATGCCGATGCCGCATTCCCAACTTTGGTGGCTAAATTGCTGCCTGCCGGAATGAAAGGATTGGTGGTATGTGGTATCCTTGCTGCCTTGATGAGTTCATTGGCTTCTTTATTCAACTCTTCAGCAATGCTGTTCACCATCGACTTCTACAAGAGATTCAAGCCTCAGACTTCTGAAAAGAAACTGGTTCTTATCGGTCAGATGGCTACCGTTGTAATTGTTATTCTAGGTATTCTGTGGATTCCTATCATGCGTTCTGTAGGTGATGTACTTTATACTTATCTGCAAGATGTTCAGTCTGTATTGGCTCCGGGTATTGCGGCAGCTTTCTTACTGGGTATCTGTTGGAAACGTACTTCTTCCCAAGGGGGTATGTGGGGATTGTTATCAGGTATGATTATCGGTCTGACCCGTCTGGGTGCCAAAGTTTATTATAGCAATGTGACAGATGCCAGCGACAGTATTTTCAAATACCTGTTCTACGATATGAACTGGCTGTTCTTCTGCGGATGGATGTTCCTTTTCTGTATGATTGTCGTCATTTTAGTCAGCCTTTCAACAGAAGCTCCTTCTACTGAAAAGATCCAAGGATTGGTTTTCGGCACCTCAACTCCGGAACAAAAAGCCGCCACACGTGCAAGCTGGGATCATTGGGATATTATTCACTCGGTTATCATCCTGGGTATAACAGCGGCATTCTACTGGTACTTCTGGTAAAAAAACAACTCAATCTAAAAACCAACTCAAATGACCACCTATTATAACATAAATCCTAAATTCTATGTATCTGTGGACTGTATCATTTTCGGTTTTGACGAAGGAGAACTAAAGCTGCTTCTGCTAAAACGAAATTTTGAGCCGGCCATGGGAAAATGGTCTTTGATGGGAGGATTCGTACAAGAGGACGAAAGTGTAGATGCTGCTGCGAAACGAGTTTTGTCTGAACTGACCGGACTTGAAAATGTATATATGGAACAAGTCGGTACCTTCGGAGACCTGGAACGTGATCCGGGAGAACGAGTGATATCAGTAGCCTACTACGCTTTGGTCAATGTAAATGAATATGACAGAGGACTCGTACAACAGCACAATGCCTATTGGACAAAAATAGACGAATTGCCACAACTCATATTCGACCACCCGATCATGATTTCTAAAGCACGTGAGCTGATGAAGCACAAAGCGTCATACAATCCCATCGGTTTTAACTTGTTGCCCGAATTGTTCACTCTGACCCAGCTGCAAAATCTGTATGAAGCAATCTATGGCGAACCGATGGACAAACGGAATTTCCGCAAACGGGTAGCCGAAATGGATTTCATAGAAAAAACAGATTTAATAGATAAATCAGGCTCCCGGCGAGGTGCTTATCTTTATAAATTTAACGATAAGGCCTACAAAAAGGATCCGAAATTCAAACTTTAAAAAAGGTGTCAATGTTGCTAATTTGCCACATTGCTTAATTATTCATTATGTTAGAAGAATTAAAAGAAAAAGTATTCCGTGCCAATCTGGATTTGGTAAAACACGGACTAGTTATTTTTACATGGGGAAATGTTTCTGCCATCGACCGTAAAACAGGCCTGGTAGTGATCAAACCTAGTGGTGTATCATACGATGATATGAAAGCCGAAGACATGGTGGTAGTAGATCTGGACGGCAACGTGGTAGAAGGTTCCCTTCGCCCCTCGTCAGACACCCCTACCCATGTAGTTCTATATAAAGCATTTCCTGAAATAGGCGGGGTGGTACACACCCACTCCACTTATGCCACCGCCTGGGCACAAGCCGGGCTGGACATTCCCAATATCGGAACAACTCATGCCGATTATTTCCATGACGCCATACCTTGTACCGCCGATATGACAGAAGAGGAAGTAAAAGGCGCCTACGAACTGGAAACAGGCAATGTGATCGTCAAACGCTTCGAAGGATTGAATCCGGTACACACTCCGGGAGTACTAGTGAAAAACCATGGCCCTTTCGCATGGGGAAAAGATGCCAATGACGCCGTACACAATGCCGTAGTGATGGAACAGGTAGCCAAAATGGCAAGTATCGCTTTTGCCGCCAACCCTCATTTGACAATGAACCCGCTATTGATAGAAAAGCATTTCAGCCGCAAACACGGTCCCAATGCTTATTATGGACAGAAATAATAAAAACAAAACCCTTTAAATAAAAAAATCATGGAAAAAGCATTTGATCAGTATGAAGTATGGTTTGTAACAGGAGCACAGCTTCTGTACGGAGGTGACGCTGTAGTAGCAGTAGATGCCCACTCCAACGAAATGGTAAACGGACTGAACGAATCAGGAAAACTTCCTGTAAAAGTAGTATATAAAGGAACAGCCAATTCTTCTAAAGAAGTGGAAACAGTGTTCAAAGCAGCCAATAATGATGAGAAATGTATCGGTGTCATCACTTGGATGCACACTTTCTCACCTGCCAAGATGTGGATTCACGGTCTGCAGCAGTTAAAGAAACCGCTGTTACACCTGCACACTCAGTTCAACAAAGAAATTCCCTGGGATACCATGGATATGGACTTCATGAATCTGAATCAATCCGCCCATGGCGACCGTGAATTCGGACATATCTGCACCCGTATGCGCATCCGCCGCAAAGTAGTGGTAGGCTACTGGAAAGAGGAAGATACCCAGCACAAGATCGCCGTTTGGATGCGTGTCTGCGCAGGATGGGCAGATTCTCAGGATATGTTGATCATCCGCTTCGGTGACCAGATGAACAACGTAGCTGTAACTGACGGTGACAAAGTGGAAGCAGAACAACGCATGGGTTACCACGTAGATTACTGTCCGGCAAGCGAACTGATGGAATACCATAAAGATATCAAGGACGCAGATGTAGAGGCACTTGTATCAACTTACTTCAATGAATACGACCACGATGCTTCATTGGAAGACAAATCAACCGAAGCTTATCAGAAAGTATGGAACGCTGCAAAAGCCGAATTGGCTCTCCGCGCTATCCTCAAAGCCAAAGGTGCCAAAGGATTCACGACCAATTTTGACGACCTGGGCCAGACTGACGGCAGCTACTTCGATCAGATTCCGGGACTGGCCTCTCAGCGTCTGATGGCTGAAGGCTATGGATTCGGTGCCGAAGGCGACTGGAAATCGGCAGCTCTATACCGTACCGTATGGGTGATGAACCAAGGACTTTCCAAAGGTTGTTCTTTCCTGGAAGACTACACCTTGAACTTCGACGGTGCAAACAGCGCTATCCTGCAATCACACATGCTGGAAGTTTGTCCGCTTATCGCTGCTTCCAAGCCACGTTTGGAAGTACATTTCCTGGGCATAGGTATTCGTAAGAGCCAGACAGCCCGTCTTGTATTCACATCCAAGGTAGGTTCAGGCTGCACCGCCACTGTAGTAGATCTGGGTAATCGTTTCCGTCTGATTGTGAACGATGTAGAATGTATCGAGCCGAAACCGTTGCCTAAATTGCCGGTTGCTTCCGCTCTTTGGATTCCAATGCCTAATTTCGAAGTAGGTGCAGGCGCATGGATTTTGGCAGGTGGCACACACCATTCTTGCTTCTCATACGATCTGACAGCAGAATATTGGGAAGACTATGCTGAAATTGCAGGTATCGAAATGATCCGTATTGACAAAGATACGACTATCAGTAATTTCAAGAAAGAGCTTCGCATGAACGAAGTCTATTACATGCTGAACAAAGCACTGTGCTAATTCATCCATAAAGAGGGGATGTGTCAGGACTAATAAGTTTTTTGGCACATCCCGACTTTTTTTACCATCATTATTGTTGTACCTTAAATTATAGGTTTTTAATATGAAATCAGATGCAAAATCAACCATCGAAGCAGGAAAGGCCATCTTGGGTATAGAATTCGGTTCAACACGAATCAAAGCTGTTTTGATTGACCAGGAAAACAAGCCTATCGCCCAAGGAAGCCACAGTTGGGAAAACCAATTGGTGGACGGATTATGGACTTACAGTATAGAAGCGATCTGGCATGGTTTGCAAGACTGCTACGCAGATCTTCGTTCCAACGTAAAAGAATTATATGATACAGAGATAGAAAGTCTGGCCGCAATCGGTATCAGCGCCATGATGCACGGTTACATGGCATTCAATAAAAAAGAAGAAATCCTGGTACCTTTCCGTACATGGAGAAATACCAACACCGGTCCGGCAGCCGCCGCCTTATCCGAATTGTTTGTATATAACATTCCTTTGAGATGGAGCATTTCCCATTTATATCAGGCCATTCTGGACAATGAAAAACACGTAAGTGACATTGACTATCTGACCACCCTTGCCGGTTTCATTCACTGGCAGATTACAGGTCAGAAAGTACTGGGCATAGGTGACGCATCAGGTATGCTTCCCATAGATCCGGCTACCAAGGATTACTCCGCTGAAATGATAGCCAAGTTTGACAAGTTAGTAGCCCCTAAAGGATATGACTGGAAACTGACAGATATCCTGCCCAAAGTCTTGCCTGCCGGTGAAAACGCAGGTTTCCTCACGCCGGAAGGTGCCGGAAGACTGGACGTGTCAGGCCATTTGAAAGCAGGAGTGCCTGTCTGCCCTCCGGAGGGAGATGCCGGAACCGGCATGGTAGCAACCAACGCCGTCAAGCAGCGTACCGGAAATGTATCAGCAGGTACCTCCTCATTCTCTATGATTGTATTGGAAAAAGAATTGTCCAAACCCTACGAAATGATTGACATGGTTACTACCCCCGACGGAAGCCTGGTAGCCATGGTGCATTGCAACAACTGTACCTCCGACCTCAACGCCTGGATCAATCTGTTCAAAGAATATCAGGAATTGCTGGGCATCCCTGTAGATATGAATGAACTGTATGGAAAACTCTATAACCATGCCCTTACCGGTGACGCGGACTGCGGTGGCCTCATTTCATACAATTACATTTCAGGTGAGCCCGTGACAGGACTTGCCGACGGCAGACCGCTGTTTGTACGTTCGGCAAACGACAAGTTCAACCTCGCCAACTTCATGCGCACCCATTTATACGCTTCAGTCGGAGTCCTTAAAATCGGCAATGATATTCTGTTCAATGAAGAAAAAATCAAAGTCGACAGAATCACAGGACACGGTGGATTATTCAAGACCAAAGGTGTAGGCCAAAGAATACTTGCAGCAGCTATAAACTCTCCTATTTCCGTAATGGAGACTGCCGGTGAGGGTGGCGCCTGGGGAATCGCTTTGCTGGGTTCTTACCTTGTCAACAATGAGAAAAAACAATCCCTGGCCGATTTTCTGGAAGAAAAAGTATTCGCCGGTGATGCCGGTATCGAGATTTCGCCAACAGCCGGAGATGTAGCCGGATTCAACACATACATCGAGAACTATAAGTCAGGACTACCTGTTGAAGAAGCAGCGACCCAATTTAAGAAGTGAATCAAACAGGCTTAAAAAAGAGCCTCTTTACATGTTGTGGTTTACATATAAAGAGTTATCTTTGCAGATATTAAATAAAATAGCAAAGATAAACCGACTCACTAATAGCATTCAAATTATAATATTATTTTAATATGAACGAAAAAAAACTGATGAACCGTGCAGCGGACAACATCCGTATTCTGGCTGCTTCGATGGTAGAGAAAGCTAAATCAGGACACCCGGGCGGTGCTATGGGTGGCGCAGATTTTGTGAACGTACTTTTCTCTGAGTTTTTAGTTTACGACCCTGAAAATCCACGTTGGGAAGGTCGTGACCGTTTCTTCCTTGATCCAGGCCACATGTCACCGATGTTATATTCCACCTTGGCACTGACCGGCAAGTTCACCATGGAAGAACTGGCACAGTTCCGTCAATGGGGAAGCCCGACTCCGGGACACCCCGAAGTGGACATCATGCGCGGTATTGAAAATACTTCCGGCCCGTTAGGACAAGGACACACCTTTGCAGTAGGTGCCGCTATCGCCGCCAAATTCCTGAAGGCACGTTTGGGGAATGTCATGAACCAGACCATTTATGCCTACATATCCGATGGTGGTATCCAGGAAGAAATTTCCCAGGGCGCAGGCCGTCTGGCAGGCCATCTGGGACTGGACAATCTGATCATGTTCTATGATTCAAACGACATCCAGCTGTCCACCGCTACCGATGCTGTTACCAGCGAAGATGTTGCCAAGAAATACGAAGCATGGCACTGGAAAGTAATTACCATCAATGGTAATGATCCCGATGCAATCCGCACGGCTCTGACAGAAGCGAAAGCCGTAACCGGCCAGCCCACATTAATTATCGGCAAGACCATTATGGGTAAAGGTGCACGTAAAGCGGATGATTCCAGTTATGAATGTAACTGCGCTACCCACGGTGCTCCTTTGGGAGGTGATGCCTACATCAATACAATCAAAAACTTGGGTGGCGATCCGACCGATCCGTTCCAAATCTTCCCTGAAGTAAAAGAGTTGTATGCCAAACGTGCAGAAGAACTGAAAAAAATTGTTGCCGGGAAATACACGGCTAAAGCCGAATGGGCTAAAGCTAATCCCGAACTGGCAGCCAAACTGGAACAGTGGTTTTCGGGCAAGGCTCCGGAAATAAACTGGAACGCCATCGAACAGAAAGCCGGAGATGCTACACGCAGCGCTTCCGCCAAAGTCCTCGGCGTATTGGCTACAGAAGTAGAAAACATGATCGTTTCTTCCGCCGACCTGTCAAACTCAGACAAGACTGACGGCTTCTTGAAAAAAACACATGCATTCACTAAAGACGATTTCACCGGTGCATTCCTGCAAGCAGGTGTTTCCGAATTAACCATGGCTTGCTGCTGTCTGGGTATGGCGCTCCACGGAGGTGTGATTGCCGCATGCGCTACTTTCTTCGTATTCTCAGACTACATGAAACCTGCCGTACGTATGGCCGCCTTGATGGAACTTCCTGTCAAGTTCATCTGGACACACGATGCATTCCGTGTAGGTGAAGACGGTCCTACTCACGAACCGGTAGAGCAAGAAGCACAAATCCGCCTGATGGAAAAACTGAAAAACCACAAAGGGCACAACTCCATGCTGGTACTTCGTCCGGCAGATGCCGAAGAAACGACTGTGGCGTGGAAACTGGCTATGGAAAATACCAGCACTCCCACCGCACTTATCTTCTCCCGCCAGAATATCGCAAACCTGCCCGTAGGAAACGACTATTCACAGGCAGCGAAAGGTGCTTATATTGTTGCAGGATCTGACGAAAATCCGGATGTAATCCTGGTTGCTTCAGGCTCCGAAGTTTCCACATTGGAAGCTGGTGCAGAACTGTTGCGCAAGGATGGCATAAAAATCCGTATCGTATCCGCTCCTTCCGAAGGACTGTTCCGCAGCCAAAGCAAAGAATACCAGAACAGCATTATTCCCGCAGGAGCCAAAGTATTCGGTCTGACCGCCGGTCTGCCTGTAAACCTTGAAGGCTTGGTAGGTGCTAACGGCAAGGTATTCGGTCTGGAATCATTCGGATTCTCCGCTCCTTATAAAGTATTGGATGAAAAACTGGGCTTCACCGCACAGAATGTGTATAACCAAGTAAAAGAAATGCTGGCATGAAAAAAATAGGACTGGCATCCGATCATGCAGGATTTGAGCTGAAAGAATTTGTAAAAACATGGCTGACAGAAAAAGGCTATCCCTACAAAGATTTCGGCACATACAGTACAGAAAGCTGCGACTATGCAGATTATGCCCACCCCCTTGCACTGGCTGTCGAAGCCGGAGAATGCGGGCCCGGAGTAGCAATTTGCGGAAGCGGTGAAGGTATCAGCATGACATTGAACAAACATCAAGGCATCCGTGCGGCACTATGCTGGATTCCAGAGATAGCCCATCTGTCACGCCAACACAATGACGCCAATATTCTGGTAATGCCGGGACGATTCATTGATCATAAAATGGCTGAAAAGATTCTGGATGAATTCTTTAACAGTGGTTTTGAGGGCGGACGCCATCAAAAGCGCATTGAAAAGATACCTGTGAAGTAAAATTCATGCAATAATAATAAAAGTAAAAAAAGAGAGGCTTTATAGCTTCTCTTTTTTTTTATTCCTATCTTTGCTTAGAATAAAATATAAAATAAGATATATTACTATGAAGAAAATTCTTTTTTTAATGCTCTTATGTCTGCCATTCATCGCTATGGCACAGACAGATCCCAAATATCTGGCGGGAGCGATAACTTTGGATGACGGTAAAGTTTCTTTCAAGACAGAGATACAGGCACCGTCTTTAACGAAAGACCAGTTATATGACACCATGCTGAAATGGGCTACAGAACGCTTCAAGCCCGAAGGCAAGTTCAATGCACGTATTCTTTACACCAATGAAGATGAAGGGACTATTGCGGCTGGCGGTGAAGAATATCTGGTCTTCTCCTCCTCTGCATTGTCACTGGACAGAACCAGAATTTACTACCAGCTGTTCATCACCTGCGGAAACGGGAAATGTGATATAGAAATGACCCGTATCCGTTATTGGTACGACGAAGCCCGCGACGGTGGTGAAAAATACAGTGCCGAGGAATGGATTGTGGACGACATGGCTTTAAACAAATCGAAAACCAAGCTGGCTCCTATCTGCGGCAAATTCAGAAGGGAAACTATCGACCTGAAAGATACGCTGTTCAAATCTATCCAAGACACATTGGGCAACAAGGTTTTGAACAGTTCACAAATAGCGGTCGCTCCTACTCCGAATGTAATAGCCGCCACTCCGCTTACCCCTGCCACCCAACCGGTTGTAATCAGCGTTTCCGAAGGTACTACCGAAATAAAGGCAGCCAATAACAATGCAGTTCCCGCCAAAGCACAAAGCATAGACGATCAGATCAAAGCATCTGCACGCATGACAATCACCGCCGGAAACGACGAACAATTTGAAATAGGTAAAGAATGCTGGGGAGGTTTCGGTCAGTTATTCGGCAAAGAAGTAGCCTTCTGCGTCATTGACCAATCCAAATCAATGGGTAATATGCTGATGGATCAGAGCGATAATTATAAAATTTCGTTCTATAAGCAAGGCAGTAGCGAACCATGGCTGATCGTAAACTGCAAAAAACTGATGAAACAGACAGTTACCGGTGAAGAAGCAAAGAAGATGAACCCCAGTAACAACGGTCAGAAGGCATATAACATGTATGTAGGCGAAATAGTAAAATAACCCTTATTCTCTTCTATGCATTTATGCCGTAACAAATTAAATCCATACGATAAACAAGAGACATTTTCAGGGGAGGCATTGGATTGCCCCCCCCTGAAACATACAAACGATCTGCCATAAACTTCACCCCCAAACATCCTGACAAATACAATTCAAGCACCTTCCCCCCCTTTAAGAATAAATAACACCGTCCCCCCCACCAACCGTTTCACTTGAAACCATTTCCATAATAATCAAACCATTAGAAGAAATCATTCCACCATTTTCCTCCTGTTTTCTCTCTATTTTTTAAATGTTTTTAGCAAGAAAATCGTTTTTTCTGCTCCAATCTTCCCTTTCATAACAAATAAAGAGTATCTTTGTAAACAACAATGAGACAATCATGCCTTATGACGGAACAATTACAGGACATAAAGACACTTATCGAACAGGGTGATACGGAAAGAGCCATTCATGCGCTAACTAATTTCATCCGAAACGATGCGCACATCAACGATGAACCCTATTATTTACTGGGTAATGCCTACCGCAAGATGGGAGACTGGCAACAAGCCTTGAACAATTATCTGGAAGCTATCGAGCGTAACCCGGAAAGTCCCGCTGTTTCCGCCCGTGACATGCTCATGAATATTCTGAATTTCTATAACAAAGACATGTATAATCAATAACAACTAACCCCATGGCAAAGATTAAAGGTGCTATTGTAGTAGACACGGAGCGTTGCAAAGGTTGCAATCTATGTGTAGTGGCATGTCCGCTGCATGTAATCGAGCTCAATGCCAAACAAGTGAATAAAAAAGGATACACATTCGCCCATCAGGTACTGGAAGATACCTGCAATGGTTGCGCATCATGTGCCACAGTCTGTCCGGACGGATGCATCACTGTGTATAAAGTAAAACAACAATAAATGTAACAAATATGGCAGAAGAAGTCGTTTTAATGAAGGGAAATGAAGCCATAGCCCACGCCGCCATCCGTATCGGAGTTGACGGTTACTTTGGCTATCCCATCACTCCCCAATCGGAAATATTGGAAACGCTGGCCGAAGAGAAACCCTGGGAAACTACCGGCATGGTGGTGTTGCAGGCAGAAAGTGAAGTCGCAGCAATCAACATGGTATATGGCGGTGCGGCGAGCGGTAAAATGGTAATGACCTCATCCTCCAGTCCCGGCGTCAGCTTAAAGCAGGAAGGCATCTCGTACATTGCCGGTGCCGAACTCCCCTGTCTGATTGTCAATGTCATGCGCGGAGGTCCCGGATTAGGAACCATCCAACCCAGTCAGGCCGACTATTTTCAAACAGTGAAAGGCGGCGGTCACGGAGACTATCGCCTCATAGCCCTGGCTCCTGCATCGGTGCAGGAAATGGCAGATTTCGTAGGTATAGCTTTTGATCTGGCTTTCAAATACCGCAACCCCGCCATTATTCTGGCAGACGGTGTGATCGGACAGATGATGGAAAAGGTGGTACTGCCCGAACAGCGCACACGCCTGACAGATGAAGAAGTCATCGCCCGTTGCCCGTGGGCGACTACCGGCAGAACCCAACATCGCAAGCCCAACATCATTACTTCATTGGAACTTGACCCTGCCGAAATGGAAAAACGCAATATCCATCTCCAGAAGAAATATGCAGAAATAGAAGAGAACGAAGTACGTTTCGAAGAACTTCACTGCGAAGACGCCGAATACCTGATCGTAGCCTTCGGTTCCTGTGCCCGCATTGCCCAGAAAGCAATGGAGATGGCTCGCGCGGAAGGCATCAAGGTTGGTTTGCTCCGTCCTATTACCCTATGGCCGTTCCCGTCAAAAGCTATCGCAGCACGTGCCGCACAGGTAAAAGGTATCCTCACTGTAGAATTGAACGCCGGACAAATGGTGGAAGATGTCCGCCTGGCGGTAGCATGCAAAGTGCCCGTAGAACATTTCGGACGTCTGGGCGGTATTGTCCCCGATCCGGACGAAGTAATCACTGCACTGAAAGAGAAACTAATAAAATAAGACCGTATGAATATTGATCTGATCAGAAATATATTGAACATACTTTTCATGGCACTGGCATTGGCAGCTGTCATCACTTACTTCGTGGCAAGTGACTTCAAAGTATTCATCTATGTCTGTGCAGCAGCTATTTTTCTCAAGCTGATGGAATTCTTTATGCGGTTCATGTTATAAGCAATAGGAGGAGAAACTATGACAAAAGAAGAAATCATAAAACCCGAAAACCTGGTTTATAAGAAACCGACACTAATGAATGACAATCCGATGCACTATTGTCCCGGATGCAGTCACGGTGTGGTTCACAAGTTAATAGCCGAAGTCATCGAAGAAATGGGCATGGAAGACAAAACCGTCGGTGTGTCACCGGTGGGATGTGCCGTATTTGCATACAATTATCTGGACATCGACTGGCAAGAAGCCGCTCATGGACGTGCCCCTGCCGTAGCTACGGCCATCAAGCGTTTATGGCCCGGACGTCTGGTATTCACGTATCAGGGAGATGGTGATCTGGCCTGTATCGGTACTGCCGAAACCATCCATGCTTTAAATCGTGGTGAAAACATTACTATTATCTTTATCAACAACGCCATTTATGGAATGACCGGTGGACAAATGGCTCCTACCACTCTGGTTGGCATGAAAACAGCCACCTGTCCCTATGGCCGTGATGTAGCCATTCATGGCTATCCGCTGAAAATGACAGAAATTGCCGCCACTTTAGAAGGCACTGCCTACGTTACCCGCCAGAGCGTACATACGGTTCCTGCCATCCGCAAGGCAAAAAAGGCTATCCGCAAAGCATTCGAGAACTCAATGAACGGCAAAGGATCCAATCTGGTAGAGATTGTATCGACTTGTAATTCAGGTTGGAAAATGACTCCGCAGGCATCCAATGACTGGATGGTGGAACACATGTTCCCCTTCTATCCGCTGGGTGATTTGAAAGATAAAGAATAAAAAGACAGAAACCATGAAACAAGAAATCATTATAGCAGGATTCGGCGGTCAGGGTGTGTTATCCATGGGTAAGATACTTGCCTATTCCGGACTGATGGAAGACAAGGAAGTAACCTGGATGCCGGCATACGGTCCCGAACAACGGGGAGGAACCGCCAACGTAACGGTGATTGTCAGTGATGAACGCATCTCTTCACCCATTCTCAGCCAATATGATACAGCCATCATACTGAACCAACCCTCATTGGAGAAGTTTGAAAACAAAATCAAACCGGGTGGTATCCTCATTTATGACGGATACGGAATCATCGAACCTCCGACACGGAAGGATATACAGATTTACCGCATCGACGCCATGGATGCCGCCAATGAGAAAGGAATGGCAAAGACCTTCAATATGATTGTTTTAGGAGGCTTGCTGAAACTACGTCCCGTAGTATCTATTGAAAGCGTAATAAAAGCTTTACGCAAGACATTGCCCGAACGTCACCATCATCTGATACCGATGAACGAGGAAGCCATCCGGATCGGAATGGAGATTATTAGACCTCAGTAAGTTAAAATAACTCTAAACGAATAATAAAAGGAAGAACTTTCCATAGTGGAAAAGCTCTTCCTTTTATTTTTATATTGTATCTTTGTCGCCGTTATGAAAAGAATATTCTCTATCATTTTCCTATTATTCCTGTGCTTCCACACTTCCTTGATGGCACAGCGGACAATGAACACCCTGAACAACCAGTTCGGTTCCTCAGCAAGCGGACTGGACAGAGACCGATATGACCGTAACGGAAATCCCATAGACACGGCAGCCGTAGTAGATGCCAACACAATCCCCATCGGACTGTACTCCTGGAAAGTGGACAGTCGTTTTGGCAATGTCACTTATATCCCTGTAGATACCTTGCAGCACGCTTTCCAGAACTCGAATGACATGGGCGGCTACACCGGACAATACAATTACTTGGGAAATTTGGGCTCCCCCCGCCTCTCACGTATCTTTTTTGACCGTCGGGACCCCAGCCAATACTTTTTCACCGACCCATACGACTTCTGCGTACAACGTCCGGAAGATGTCATTTTCACCAATACATTTTCTCCATTCACAAACCTGTCCTATTACAAAGGAGGAGGCAGCCGTGACGGAGAAGAGCGTTTCAAATCCTATTTTGCCATCAATGCAAACAAAAGACTAGGGTTCGGATTCTACATAGATTACCTGTATGGCCGGGGGCTTTATCAAGATCAGTCCACAGCCTTCTTCAACGGTGGCCTGTTCTCCAGCTACCGGGGAGATAAATATGACATGCATTTCATATTCAACAACGACAACTTGAAAATGGCAGAAAACGGAGGTATCGCGGACGACCGGTATATCACCAACCCACTGGACATGGCAGAAGGCAAAAAAGAATATTCCGCCAACGAAATTCCGACCCGTCTGAATCAGATATGGAACCACAACACCAGCTACCATGCCTTCCTGACACACCGTTACAACCTAGGATTTTATAAAGAAAAACAGGACAGTGTGGATACAGACTCTGTAAGAACAACACAGGTATTTGTTCCTGTCACAAGCTTCATACATACATTACAAGTGGACTTGAATAATCGTAAGTATATCTCCTACGACGACGCACAGAATCAAACGTATTTTGAATACAACTATCTGGGTACCGACTCCATAGACAAGACCAAGCGGACATCCATCAAAAACACCATTGGCATTGCCTTACAAGAAGGATTCAACAAATGGGCGAAAGCCGGACTTACCGCCTTTTTAAGTTATGAATACCGAAACTTCGCCTTGACCGATACAACAGACATACCGGGACAACGCATCATCAACCACTATAAGGAAAGTTCACTCTCCATCGGTGGCGAACTATCCAAAAAACAAGGCAAACTATTACACTACAATATTCTAGGAGAATTGGCCATAGCCGGTGAAGATGCAGGACAATTCAGCGTAGAAGGCAAAGGGGATCTGAATCTCCGTTTATTCGGAGATACAGTGAGACTGGATGTCAACGCATACATCAAGAACCAGAACCCCGTCTTCTATTTCAGGCATTTCCAGTCCAAACATTACTGGTGGGACAACAACGACTTATCCAAAATCATGAGAACCCGCCTGGAAGGAAAACTAAGTCTGGACAGATGGGGGACCCAGTTGCGTGCCGGAGTGGAAAATATAAAGAATTACACCTATCTGGCCAATGCCAGCATCCCGGTAAAAGACAGCGAAGGAAATGTCACCGGTTTCAAGAACAATGCCGCCGTAAGACAACACTCCGGCAACATACAAGTATTCACTGCCATGTTGCAACAAAAGTTGAAAGTCGGAATTTTCCATCTCGACGGTGAAGTGGCCTATCAAAAATCAAGTGAACAAGACATACTGCCGTTACCGGAACTATCGGCTTACGGCAACCTGTACATGAAATTCGGTCTGGCCAAAAAAGTACTCCAAATAGAAATGGGAGCGGATGTGCGTTACTTCAGCAAATATTACGCACCAGACTATTCCCCCGTCATCGGACAGTTCTACACCCAGAATCCTAATGACAAAATCGAGATAGGAGCTTTCCCGATTGTCAATGTCTATGCCAACCTGCATTTGAAACGTACCCGTTTCTTTATCATGATGTACCACGTCAATGCCGGTTCGGGAAAATCCAATTACTTCCTGGCACCGCACTACCCTATCAATCCGCGAATGATAAAGTTCGGCCTTTCATGGAATTTCTTTGATTGACGGTTTGTATGAGAAAGTATCTGAAATACATCCTGATGGGTATTCTTGCGGTAGCCCTGTCCTTCATCTTCTTCAAAAAGAAAACGGAAGTTGAAGCCAGCCAGCCCCGTGATTATGCAGAAATAGCAGAATCGGGCATCCTGCGTGCCGTCACCGAGTACAACTCTATCAGCTTTCATGCTGACGGCGACACCATTTCCGGTTTCCACTACGAACTGCTCCATGCTTTTGCATACAGCAAAGGACTGAAACCGGAAATCACTCCCGAAATGAGTTTTTACAAAAGACTGGAAGGCGTACAAAAGGGAAAATACGATATACTGGCCAACAGCACGGTAGTCACCACAGAATCCAAAGACTCCCTGCTGTTCACCCGGCCTATTATACTGAACAAGCAAGTGCTGGTACAGCGCAAACCCGAAGGAGAAAACGACAGCTTGTACATCCACAGCCAGTTGGAGCTGGCCCGTAAAACCTTACATCTGGTCAAAGGTTCACCCGCCATTCTGCGCATCCACAACTTAAGTAACGAAATAGGCGATACCATCTATATCAAAGAGGTGGAGAAATACGGACAAGAACAATTACTGGCCATGGTAGCACACGGTGACATAGACTATGCCGTGTGCGACGAGAGCATTGCCCAAGCTTCCATCAATGATTTCCCCCAATTGGATATAGAAACAGCCATCAGCTTCTCACAATTCTATTCATGGGGAGTCAGTAAACATTCCCCAATATTGCTAGACAGCCTGAATGCCTGGTTGAATGATTACATCAAGACTCCCGCATTCAAACAGTTGCGCCGGAAATATTACAATAACTGATTTTTATCCGACAAAAATTGCAAAATAATCCTATCTTTGCAAGATGAACAGTTATCATTTTAAGCGAAATGATAAAAAAGTGATTACTCATGGTTAAATTAGACAAAGTAAAATGGGGCTTCATCGGTTGCGGAGAAGTGACTGAGAAAAAAAGCGGACCGGCCTTCGCCCTGATAGAAGGCTCAGAAGTAGTGGCCGTGATGAGCCGTGACAAAGAAAAAGCTCAATCATACGCCAAAAGACACAACATCCCCCGCTGGTACTCCGACCCGCAGCAGTTAATAGGAGATGAAGATGTCAATGCTATTTATATAGCCACCCCACCCTCCTCTCATGCCACTTTCGCCATCATGGCCATGAAAGCGGGAAAACCCGTATATATCGAAAAACCAATGGCTGCCAGTTATGAAGACTGTGCACGCATCAACCGCATATCACAGGAAACAGGGATTCCTTGTTTCGTAGCTTACTACAGACGTTATCTTCCCTATTTCCAGAAAGTACGCCAGATGGTAGAGGACGGGGAAATAGGGAATGTCATCAATATACAGATCCGTTTCGCCCAGCCTCCCCGTGATCTGGACTACAACAGCACCAATCTGCCCTGGCGTGTACAGCCTGATATTGCCGGTGGCGGCTATTTCTATGATTTAGCCCCCCACCAACTGGATTTGCTGCAAGAAATGTTCGGCTGCATTCTCGAAGCCCAAGGATACAAGAGCAACCGTGGCGGATTATATCCGGCAGAAGATACGATAAGTGCCTGCTTCAAATTTGACTCCGGCCTGCCGGGATCAGGATCCTGGTGTTTCGTCGCCCACGAATCAGCCAAGGAAGACCGTATAGAAATCATCGGAGACAAGGGGATGATCTGTTTCTCCGTCTTTACCTACGACCCCATCGCCCTGCATACCGAAAGGGGACGTGAGGAGTTCCTTCCTGAAAATCCTCCCCATGTGCAACTTCCGCTGATAAAAGCCGTGGTAGAACACCTGCAGGGCAAAGCCATCTGTACCTGCGACGGCATCAGTGCGACCCCCACCAACTGGGTCATGGACCGTATTCTTGACAAGCTATGATCCCCGCCTATGGACATTCGTAAAATATGCCTGCTCTGTCTGTCTTTTCTTTCCGCTCTTGGTGTATATGCACAAACGGAACAGAAAGACTCGACAGTACAGGACAACAAGGGTGTTCTTATTACATTGACCGATGGAATAGCGACAACGGTCCGCCACACCGGAAGAAAAATCAGGAAAGTAGGAAAAGAATTCAACGCGATCGACACCACCTATATCACGCCCAACCTCTACAATCTGGCTTTCATGCTAGAATCCAGCAGCTGGTACGAATACTACCGGCTGGGCAGTAAAGGGAACAACGGCGAACAAAGTTTGGGATTCTCCCCCAATGCCAGTTTCAAACTGGGGGTCTATTTCGGATGGCGTTGGATCTTTCTAGGGTATTCCTTTGATGTAAAAGATATTTTCGGCGGACACAAGAACAAAGCCAAGAAAACAGAAATGGCACTGAATCTTTATAGTTCCAAGTTTGGTGTGGATTTATATTACAGGAAAACAGGGAGTGATTTCAAGATACGCTCTTCCAGCGGTTTTGAGCTGAACACCCCTATCAAGAATCTAAATTTCAATGGCTTGCAAAGCAAAATCAAGGGACTGAACGCCTATTGGATTTTCAACTATAAGAAATTCTCCTATCCGGCGGCCTACAGCCAGTCCACCAACCAGCGTAAAAGCGCAGGTTCCCTGATGGCGGGCTTCTCTTATTCCCAGCACAGAATATCCTTTGATTATGATAAGCTTCCCGGTGAAGTGAGGGCTCAACTACATGATGCCCTGCTTTTCAAGAAAGTGAAATATTCCGATTATAGCATCAACGTGGGCTATGGTTATAACTGGGTATTTGCAAAAAACTGGGTTTCCAATCTTTCGCTTTTACCGGCCATTGCCTATAAAAAATCAAAAATAGACGATACGCCTAACACTGACAATCATTGGATAAAGGATATCAATTTTGATCTGATAACACGTGCTGCCGTGGTCTATAATACCAACAAGTACTTTGTAGGTGCTTCACTGGTGATGCATACATACGATTATCGGAAAAGGAATTTCTCTCTCACCAATACATTCGGAACTGTTCGTGTATATGCAGGGTTCAACTTCTGGAAAAAGAAAGAGTATCGCGATAAATAAAAAATGGAGTTGTGTCAAAACGCTGGCACAACCCCATCACAGGTTAATTATATTAGACTCACAATTAATTCTTAGAAACGGGCACCGACTGTCAGCAGAAGCTGATGCCGTTCATTGTCCACTTTAGTTGCCGGAAGGTCTATATCATCAAACGCATAAAACTTAGACTTGTACATATCATATTTATAAGCCAAATCCGCATAGATTACACTGCCACGGTATCCAAGACCAAACGTAAGGGTATTCTTTGACTCCGTATTATTGAAATCAGTGCGCGTGCTATATAAAGATAAAGCACTATAAGCATCTTTAGCAAATGCAGCCGAAGAATAATTATATCCTGCACGGATGCTGAACTCAGGAACAATACGCGTTTCCATACCTATGCGAAAAGTATGAACACCTTTCAGATACTTTTCAACGCTGGGCTGATCACCCAATTCATATCCATCCACATCCTTCAGCTTACTGGAAGAATAATCCTGATATTCATATTCCGCACCTACTGCCACCGCACCTGCAAAAGTAGTACCTGCGCTGACATTGAATTTCCACGGAGTGGTAAGGTTATAATCATAAGTCAAATAATCATACTCCGGAGTTACCAGAAAATCACTCAATGTCTGGTTATAGGCTCCTTCAACAGCTAAAATATCAGAAGATAAAGTGGCATTATAGCTTTCTCTTAAATCATACCATGTAGGTGTGTGCACGGCAAATCCCAAACGGAAAGGAGAACTTTCCATAGGACGTATGATAACACCCAACTTCAAATCTATACCTGTTCCTTCCAGCCCATAATAATTATCTAAAGTATAGCCACCATTATCCGCGCCATTGTCATCATTCAAGTTCTCCGTATAAGAAGTAAAACGATTGTAATTCACATCATATACCCCCAGGGTCGCACCGAAATAAATCCGATCCTCCATATTGAATGAAACATTAAAATCATATTGGCTGATGCCACCTGTTTCCTTACTGAAGAAGTTATTGTTAAAACCATTCCAGCCCCATGGAGCATGAATGTTTTTTTCAGAATCATTCACCCAGTCAACCACACCGGTTCTCACCCCCATAACCCCTAAAACAGGTAACTGGTTCCAATATTTGGTATAAGGGTTCTTCACATCCAGTATGTCATTGAACTCGCTTTCCGTCAATCCGTATCCTTCCATCTCCTGAGCCAGTTGGAAACTCTGCGACAAATTATCCAATGCCCCTCCCATAGAGAAAAGGCGGTTGAAGTTTTTACTTTTATGATAATTGAATCCGAAATTCACAAAACGCAAAGAAGTATTATTACCGATCTTATTGCTATACACAAATCCAATCTGGTCAAATGAAGCGCGTGTCTTGTCCTCATTCATCGACACGCCACTAAAGTTGCTCTTTGTCGACGTATTATTAAAACCAAAAGAGACAGACACATCATTACTACGAAAAATGCCGATACCTGCAGGATTGGAACTCATGACAGAGATATCCCCTCCCAAGGCTCCCATGGCACCACCCATACCTACAAACCTTGCCGTTCCATTCAAGTCACTGCCCAGCAACTTTTCCGCATCATAAGCATTTTGTGCGCTTGCCGTTGCCATTACCAGCAACGCACAAGCGGTTACTATTACTTTATTCTTCATACATCAATTCTATTAAATTCAACTGTCTGGTTTAATCTGCCACTTATCTGGTACGCGATCTTCCGCCACCACCGCCACTGGAACGGGAGACACTGCCGCCGGAACTACGGGAAACCCCACCGCCACTAGAAAAACTACTACGGGAAGAAGAAGTTCCACCACTGCGATAAGAATTAGACGAATTGCTACGAGAAGGGCTACTGCTACGGGAATATGAACTGCCGCGGGAGTTCGAGACTCCACTATTGTTACGATAAGCACCACGACTCGCAGCCCCTGTCCGCTGATAAGTAGATCCTGCAGAATTTCCCACGCTGCTACGGGTGCTGCTCGGTCTGGTATAAGAAGAGCCCCTTCCTTCTGTCGGACGCGAGTAAGAATTGCCCGGACGAACTCCTGCCGCCTGACCCGGTGAAAGCATTTCCCCCGTACGGGTCCTGACAGCACTTCTATTAGGACGAACCGAGTTTACATTGTCAGATCCCGAAACCACTCTTCCCGATGAAGAGCCGTTACGTGTTGCGTTGCGATAGCTGTTAGCGCTATTACGGATATTCTGTCTGGAATTTCCTACGTACGAATTCCGACTATTCCTATCAGAACTATTCACATAGTTACTCCGGCCCGGACGGGACGAACTATAACTATTGGTATATCTTCCTGCATGTATTCCCGGGTTACGTCCGCTTGAGCCATACCATCCATGGCCACCCCCCCAATAGCCACCGCCCCAACCATGACCGGAATAATGCGGATAATAATGATGGTGATGGTAGCCCCAGTAACCACCCCAATAGCCACCCCAGTAGCCGCCACCCCAGTAACCTGGATAGTACCAGCTATTATAGTACCAAGGAGAACTCCATCCCCAACTCATCCCCCAGCCTCCGCCATACGGATAGTTGAATCTCCAGTCCCACCACAAGCGGTTTGTATAAGTAGGGAAAGCGTATGCATAGAGTCCGTCATCATACACATTCCAGTCCCATGAGGGATAGGCGCCATAAACCACATCCCAATAGAGCGGGCTGCTCACCGGAATGGCATAACGCGGATTGCGGAAACGGACGATACGCATGGCGTATTCATAATCGTCTTGAGAACCCTCAAAACCATTAACCCACTCCCCTCTCTCATTCAAAGGTTTCTCCTCAATATACAAGGTATCATTCTCCATCGAGAAGTTATTATCTCGTGAAGTATAACGACGATTATACTCATCCACATCGCGCACTTTTCCTTTCACATCCTTCACCACCACTGTAGAACCGGGAGCTGCGTAAACGGTAGTCGTGTTCTGCTTCTGCGGAACCACCACTTTCACCTCTTGCTTAACCTCCTCTTTCTTTTCAGCTTTTTTCTTAGGGATGAAATAAAGGTCGTCATCAACGCTTTGTGCCATTGCCAAGTAAGGCAAGCACGCCATCATAAGCGAAGCTAATACAATCTTTTTCATACTCGTACCTGTTTTATTTGTTATTCTATCTACTTTTTCTAGTGCAAAGATAGTCAGAGGTTTCAGTTCATAACAAAGAAAATCCCTATTAGTTGGTAGGGATTTCCCTATTTTACTTTTTTTCAATAGAATACGAAACCGTTTCTTCAAAATTACCGGCCAGTGCTACTTCGTGATTAAAGTATTTTGTATCTTTGCATCTATACATGCCTATCATCAGCCGTAAAACCTGATTAAATAGTCTTTTATAAAAGAAAATGGAATTACCCAAACTGATAAATAATATAACTGGACGTGTGATAGATGACTTGAAAAGCAGGTTATCTTCCCAATCAAAGCTGTCAAAACAATAATAAGTTGCACCCACTTATGCCCTCATGCCCTCACTTTTACCCATAACCTTCTCATTATAAAACCATTACCAACAGTGAGGGCATGCTAAAAAGTGAGAGCATTGCCCTCACTTTTTTAGTATGCCCTCACTCCTTACCCCCCATATTACGCACTTAAATCATTCATTCACAACATAATATCCATTCACAGGCTTATAAACCGGTTGTTTGGGAAGTCCCGCATTTTTCAGCTTTCCTTCCTCGCACAAACGGCGTAAATGGCGGGCGGCCGTAGTTTGTGTCATACCGCAAAGAAACTGGAAACTTTTCCGCTGCACAAAATCATGGGTCGCAAAGTACTCCGTCAGCAAGGCGTCAATTTCCTCATCGGTCAGTTTGCTGGAATGAAACGGGAACCGGGTGCGCTGCACCTTTACCTTCCCCACCTCATCCATCAAGAATTGATCAGGACGGAAAACAATCCCCTTCAGTTTCACCTTCGTATTCTTGTGCTTCGTCTTTTCCGTCACCGGCTCGGTGCTCACCAGGTTGGGACGGAAAAAACCGATGCCGTCCAGATGCACCTGCCTGCCATCAGCCAATTCCTCGCCCATGGCATGTGACAGCGCATCAAGCACGGCTATCACGTCCGTCTCCGTCAGCGTGCAACGTTTCTGTATACGGGCACGGAGTTGGGACGTGGTCACCTTTCCGTTCAGCCGGAGACGCGGATGCAACATATTCTCTTCCCCTTGTTGCTCAGGAGTTTTAGGATTCTCGTACCAATCAAATAGTATTGCCATACTGTTCTTTTTTTATGATTGAAAGTTCAATATTCGTTAACCACCTAGGTGGTTAGAGTTAACTACCAACGTGACTAACTTTAACCACCTATGTGGTTAGACTTAACCACCAAGGTGGCTAAGCAATTACAAACATACAAAAGTAAGAAAAGAAAAGGGAGAAAACAAATAAGAGACAGGGAAATATACACTGAGACTCAGAATAAAAACACAGGAAAGAAAGGGAAAAGAAAAAGACAGCATTTTATTCGGAAAGCACTTGCAGAATGGGGAAATAAACCGTACCTTTACTAAAAATATGCACACATAGACTCTGCGACACACCGTCTTCTCCACACGACAGGACATCATCTTTTTCATGGGAGGTACATAAAACCAAAGAACATTCAAACAAAAGAGAAATATGAAAATTACACTCATCAGAAAAGATGAAGAACAGGGAACAGAAACCCTGTCACTATGCGACACGGACGCATTCTTCGAGAAAATAAAGACAGAGCCCCAAACGGCCCATGTATCGGGACTGCGCGAAGTGCTACCCCGGCTGGAAGGCTCGTCCGCCCGCTATACCCACATCGACAAGCTGCCGCGCGTCTATCCTGCCGTGGAGTACACCCGCAAACAAAAGGGTGAGAAACGCATGAAACATTACAACGGACTGGTACAGCTGGAAGTGAACCGGCTCGCCGACCTGTATGAGGTGGAATATGTGAAACGCCAAGTAGAGCAACTGCCACAAACCTTCGCCGCCTTCTGCGGTTCAAGCGGACGGAGTGTAAAGATATGGGTACGCTTCGCACGCCCCGACGGCAGCCTGCCCACCACCGGACAGGAAGCCCTGTTGTTCCATGCCAACGCTTACCGACTGGCCGTAACCTGCTACCAGCCCATGCTCCCTTTCGGCATCACGCTGAAGGAACCGGACCTGATGCAAAGTTGCCGCATGACCGTGGACGAACAGCCGTATTATAACCCTGCCGCTGTCCCTTTCTGCATAGAGCAACCGCTTGCCCTGCCCGATGAGGAGACTTTCCGACAACGGAAACAAAGCAGCGAAAGCGCACCGGAACGAATGAAACCCGGCTGTAAAAGTATGCAAACCTTTGCCCTGATGTACCAGTCGGCACGGAAAAGGGCACTGGCCGAAATGGAAAACTGGAAGAGCGACGACGGACTGGAACCTTTGCTGCCCCATCTGATAGAACAATGTTTCAAAGCAGGCATCCCCGAAGAAGAAGCCGTGCGGCGTACGCTGATGCACTATTTTCACGAAACGGATACGGAAACCATCCGCATGACTTTCGGCAACGGCTACCGGGAAATGAAAGGCTTCGGCGAGAAAGGCGGACTCAGCAAAGAGCAGGAAGCCACCTTCCTGCTGGAAGAGTTCTTGAAAAGAAGGTATGAGTTCCGCTTCAACACCGTGCTGGACGAGGTGGAATACCGCCAACGGGACTCCATCCATTTCTATTTCAAGCCCATGGAAAAGCGTATCCGCAACAGCATCGCCCTTTGTGCCCTGAAGGAGGGGCTGCAAGTGTGGGACCGGGATATAGACCGCTTTCTTTCCTCCGACTTCGTACCGCTTTATAATCCGGTAGAAGAATACCTGTGCGACCTGCCCCGCTGGGACGGCACCGACCGCATCCGCGCACTCGCCCGGCTTGTTCCCTGCGACAATCCGCATTGGGAGGAACTTTTTTACCGTTGGTTTCTGGGCATGGTGGCACATTGGAGGGGGATGGACCGCCAGCATGGTAACAGCACCTCTCCCCTGCTCGTCGGTGCGCAAGGATTCCGAAAATCCACCTATTGCCGCATCCTGCTGCCACCCGAACTGCGTTTCGGCTATGCCGACAGTCTGGACTTCAGCAGCAAACAGGAAGCGGAGCGTGCCTTGGGACGTTTTTTCCTCATCAACCTGGACGAATTCGACCAGATTACCGTAAACCAGCAAGGATTCCTGAAGCATCTGTTGCAGAAACCGGTAGCCAACCTGCGCAAACCTTACGGGACCAGCGTGCGCGAGTTGCGCCGCTACGCCTCCTTCATCGGCACCAGCAATCAGAAGGATTTGCTCACCGACCCCACCGGCAGCCGCCGTTTCATCTGCATCGAGGTGACCGCCCCTATTGACACCAACGTCACCATAGACTACCGCCAACTCTATGCACAAGCCATGCAGCTGCTTTATAAGAACGAACGCTATTGGTTGAATGATGAAAACGAGGAGGTATTGCGGAAAAACAACACCGAATTTGAGCAAATCTCGCCTTTGGAGCAGTTATTCAAATGTCATTTTTCTTCTGCTACTATAGAGAAGAAGGCAGAATGGCTGACCGCCATGGAGATTTTCAACGACCTGCAAAAACACACGCGTGAGAAGCTGTCAATCAACAAGATAAATTGGTTCGGACGCATTCTCCGCAAGCTGGACATTCCCCAAAAAGCCAGCAGCAAAGGTACTTTGTATCACGTAGTCAAGTTGGAATAATTTATTTTCAAGCATCCATTAGTGAGGGCAATGCCCTCACTAATACGGATGCTACCACCACTAATAAGCAGTTCATTATAAACCAGTTACAGCAAAAGTGAGGGCATGAGGGCATTTTCGTGTCCAACTTTCTATTGGGTAAAGAAGCTGTTTTGATAAGGTCATTGCATTGAAAGGTCAAACGCATATTGGTAATTTATATATCCTTTTTGAGCACTGTTATCAATCCATCCTTTCTCATCATGGCTGACAAGTGAGATTTTCTTTGCATTCATATCTTTAAAACGATGGAATACATCTTTCAGGACTTCCTTTTCTATATCTGAAAGTATATCGAGATTTGCATTCGCATTGGATTCAAGCAATATTCCACTCGACTGTTCGTATCGAATACATTCATTCATTGACACTTCCGGTATAGAGCTATAAACCTTTCCCCACTGGTCTGGAACCGGACCATAAGGAAGTGCGGCATATTCCAATCCGGTCATGCCATAGCCATGTCTCTTGTATGAAAGAAAATCCGTATAGAACAACAATTTATTCATTTTTGTTACATATATCTCATCCATTTTATTGATAAAATACAGCATGACCGCTTTTATCTTCACCAAGGATAACGATACATATCCCGTCATGACAGAAGGTACAGGATAAGGCTTCTGATAATCCCCAATCCCTTTGACGTATTTTAATATTTTAGCATATTCCTTTTCTCCTATTGTCTCACAAGATGCTTCCAAAAAATCAAGAAACATATTCTTGCTTCGGATGGCAATTATATTTCTTGCATTAGAAATACTGGGGACTTCTCCATCTTCATAATATCTATATTGATTAATGCCAAAGCCAAGTATTTCTGCCATTTTTGCCGATGAGACCCCATAGTGTTTTCTAAGTTCGATTATTTCATCAGGAAATGGGATACCGTGCTTTTTACGGTATTGATTATAAACTTGATTAATGTTCGCTTCATCAAGTTCTGTAGTGGTCCACATTTCACCATTCTCGTCTATTATTCCGGTATGGATATAATCGAACTGTTCCTTTCTGAATGTCGCTGTTCTCGGTTCTGAGAAGTAACGTTCATTGTTTCCAAGTTTGTTCTTTTCCATAACTAACTATTTTTTAATGGGTATGACATTGGATATTCAGCTTTATGAAAAGAAATACAGACTGTATTTGTGTTCGGTGCACCCATTGTGATTTTGATATACACTTCTGTTCCTTTTACATCCTTGCCAAATACCCACATTTCCCCATGATTATTCAATTCATCAATGATAGGGCCTTCAGAATAGTCCTTCCACTCCAAAGACATAACCACCGTTTCTCTTAAACGTGGTGAGATTTCCAAATCAAAAATGGCATTACGGTTCTTTTCACGGTCATCCCTGAAACGAATACCAAAAACTTTCACCTTCAAGTAGAAATTATTCAAAAACTTTTCAACATCTTCTTTCGTAACCATGTTGCAAAGATACAGTATTATAACAAAAAAACAACGATAAAGTTGTGTATTATACAAAAAACAAGATCTATTTAGGGTTCCCTGAATAAGGGTTTCTCTTTATAAAGCTAATGCGTTTTCTGCGCATTAGCAAGAGTTGCCTATAATTTGAACGTATTAAGGACTAAATTGCTTTGGGAGACATACATATCCGCATTAAAAAATCAACTCATGGTTTTTATCCCAAATCGGGTTGATGGTAACGGTAACCCTTTTGGCATCGGACAAGTCGATGGGACTATCCTTACTACCGATGCTATAAAACTGATTCGCCACGATGGGATAGTGATACGCTTTTTCCTGATCGGGGTCAATTGTATCATCCCCTTCAATGATGCCGGTCCCCCCGTCTGTATCCCCCCGCGGAGCAATCCTTCCGGAGCGGGACGGAGCGGCCGACGAGACCAAACGCACTTTATTCCGCTGCAACTCCCCGCCTGCCTCATCCACCAGCACCAATGACAGTGTGGTTTCTCTTCCTGTGGCTGCCGCCGCCGGCAATACATACGATCCACGGCTGTTCACCACGGACGGGGAACCGGCGAACTCCGAAGCGGGAATTTCCACCAGCACCGCCCCTCCGGCATCCGAAGCCATCGGGGAAGTGATGTAATCGCTGAAAAGACTGCCGTTATAGGGAACTTTCCTCAAAGGCACCCGCGTATTCTGACCGGTATAAAGCCTGACTTGCAAGGCGCCCACCTTCCGCCCCTCAATAGTGGCAGGGATATTGACAAAATAGCCCATCACCCCGGCCACCCGGCGATACAAGTCGATGACAGGACGTCCCTTGACAAAGTCTTCCAGCCTCAACGGAAGGGAGCCTGCGAAAAGTTCGGAACCGGCAATGTCCTGTCTTCCCTTGCCCGGCGCCAATACCGCATTGGCCTCTTTCAGCGTGGAACCGACGGATATGCTTTGAGGCAACTGATAAGTGGCCCCGGAATGATCCTCCCGTATATCCTCTGCCGACGGGCGCGTATTGTCCAGCCCTATCGCCAGGAAGGTGTATTCCTTGCCGGGCATAAAGTCTTTGTAGCGCAACACATGCTTCCGGTCCCGGGTGGGCAGTCCCCCATCGGCACCCTCCCAATGAGGCCAGTCCACCTCCTCCGACGCCACACACCGGGCTGTCCCCGAAACACCATCGAAGATATAAAGATGTACGCGGGTCACATGCTGCACGGCATCGGGACCGGACAGCACCGTCCGCGTCGTGAGATCCTGACTTCGCACCCCAAACTCCAGCACCCGTTCTCCGCTTTCCGGCTCCTCCGGCATATTCTCACCGCTACAACCTGCCAGCAGCCATCCTGCCAGACAAAGCATCCACCCATAATAACTGATCTTTCCCAAATACATACTCTTCTGATTTTAATGTAACCGTCACTTCACTTTCTCCAAATAAAAACGTCTCTCGTCCGTATGCATGCCACCGGCTGCCAGCTCCAGCCCGCCACGCAGGATATAGCTCTTGCCATCGCGGGTATCCACCAGGCGCCATCGGCCGTTGTTCCACTGCCCCGTACCGTCCAGGCAAAGCGTGACCTCCGTCTTTTCCGCACAGTACACTCCTACCGGAATGCATCCCGAACCGCTTCCCAACCGCTGTATGTCCAACGCCTGTCCTTCCGACAGGGTATAAACAGCAACCCGCCTGCCACCCGTGGTACGGTCAAGCAATATCCGAGTATCTTCGCCCGGACGGACACCATCGGAAGCACGCTCATCCATCTCTACCAGACAAGACGAGGAACCTCCGCCCGGCGTGCGGACGGTGATACACAGGCTTCCGCCGCTTCCCGGTGTGACGAAACGGTGAACCGCCCTTGCCGTGAGGGCACCGGATTCCAGCATGGCTTCCGTATAGGTGATGGCGCACGTCCGGGTTTCTCCCTTGCCTTCCACCAGAAAACCTTGCAGGGGGGCGATGGAGGTATAGGTCTGTCCGTCGCTGGAAGTCACCCCGCCACTGCCATCGGCCCTCAGCGAGACATATCCTCCCGCTCCGTCCTCCAGTTTGATTGAAGCCACGGAGGCGGAGTTCCCGGCAAGGAAACGGGCGATGTTGACATGGGTCATGAAGGGATTTCCCGCCAGGAAGTCCGTACCTGCCTCATTCTTCAGTTCGACGGATACCGGCATGGCAGGCGTGCCTGTTTCCGGTTCATAGATAAAACGCCCGCCGCGCCCCGTCCGGATGGCTGCATCGTCCGACGTGGCTACCGACAGGTCTTCGTAAATGGAGGTCGGATTTCCGTCCGGTTTGTAATACCAATATTGGGAATGGTATTTAGGCAACAGGAAAGTGTACTGTCCGTTGTCCGTCTCGGCGCCGGGACGGACGGAAAAACCGCAACCCATGTCATAGCGTTGCCGCACGGCATTGAACGGCGCAGTCCAATGGGTTTCTCCCGGTCCCACGGCTGTGGGGGTGTTGGAAGCGGTCATCCCATAAGTGGACTTGCTCCAGAAACGCTGGTAAATACGGGGATAGAAACGGTTTACCGGATAATTGGCATCCGTCCAGCGTGTAAAATAAGTATCGGGCACAGAAGTGCCGCCCGTCGGTGTCCCCACAAACAGATCGCCTGTAGCCATCTCCTTCAACGGGGCGGAAAGCAAACGGTAACCGCCTCCCGGCAGGATAAAGTCCACCCAGGCGGCGTCATACGTGAGGCGATGGGTATGCACCACCTCGGCACCCGGTTCAAAATGAATGCCGGCACACTGGTTTTCGGCTTGCTCCGCCAATACCGGATAACGCCCTCCGAAACGCAACGGAGTGGCGTCGGGATGCTGTCCGTTGAACCACGCTATCGCCGGGGAATCCGAAGGAGACGGGATAATGACATCCGTACATCCCCACGGACTGCCTTCCGACCAATTGCCCCACGTGTTCCAGCCGGTATCCACCGTCCCCAGCCAGAGAGTCTGCAGAGGATGCACCACCGCATGAGCACCGTTATACACCGCCCTTCCCTGCGGAGAGGCATCTCCTATACCTATATAATACTCACCCACCGGCAATTCCAGTTCAAAATATCTTTTCCCGTTTTTCTCCTGCAAGGGGACCGTCACCGTGCGTTGCTGTCCGTCGGCTTCCACACCTTCCACGGCATAATAGAACAAGGTATAGGAGGTACCCGGCTTGCCGCCCGACACGTACACGCTCACCGTGCCTTTGCCTGTCCTCGCTCCGGCAGCGTCACGCGCTTCGCACTGATGTTCGGATATGCCTACATAGGCAAGGTCTTCCGACTCGTCCTCTCCTTCGTCTTCCGCACAGTCGGGAATGCCGTCCCCGTCCGTATCGGGACGCAGGAACACACCACACACCTTGGCGTCCTTCAAAGCGGACAAGAGCGAACCGGTGGTGATTTCCACCCGGTCCACCGTGGTAAAGGGGGTCAGTTCGATGGTGGTATATCCTCCATGCGAAATGACATCGACATCCGCCACTCCCCCTGTTCCGGTGTCGGCTATCGGCACCGAACCGTGAAAGAGTTTCACCGTCATGGCGCTTATCACATCGGCATTCGCTATGGAGCCGGTGGTTTTCAGCAGTACGCCGACGGTCTGATTACCCTCTACCGGATGGAAGCGCAATGCCATGGTGGAACCCAACAGCAGTCCCAAGGTAGTATTGCTCAGCGCACCGGATGTTTTGTCACCGTCCAGGATATGCTCCAGGTCGGCAAACACATTGCCTACTCCCAAGAGGCCGAAACCCAGTTCCAGATGCTCGTAGTCAATATCCAGCCCTGCATTGACGGGATTCATCATCTCCATGCAGGCATCCCCTATGGACAGGTTCTCACAGTCCGCCGCATCAGCCGGCTCATAAAAAGCCCCATAGATGCGCAACTGCTTCACTAGTCCCAAATCCAGCACTCCCGAAGTCCATAGTTCGATGCGGTCGAACTCCCGGTCGGTTTCTATGCTATAGCGTATCTTTCCTTCATCACTGCCCAGCAACCCCACTGATACCGTAGCGTTTTCATCGGCCGTTCCTTTATCCACCTCCGTATTGCCTTTGTACAGCCGGATGCGGAAGAATTGCAACGCGCCCAGGTTGAGCAACTTCTTCGAGGCTTGCAGCACAAAGCCGGTACGCACCCTGCCGCCTTCCTGCGAAGGAGTGACGGGAGTATCCATCCGGATGGCTGTCACGGGAATATTCGACGCCAAATCGAGCAAGCCCGTATAGGTCTGGTAATTGGTATAATCATCGTCCACGATATTGTTCACCCCTTCCGTTCCCAAAGGCAGACAAAGCAGACAGCCGCTGCCATGATCCACCGGTGAAGTGACCACCGCCCCACGGCTTGTATGGGTAATCCATTGGTTGCACGTGGTGGCAGCAGCCACCGTTTTTGTCACCACCACCTCTTGCACCAGTTCCTTGTCCAGATGCTCGGTGCCGTCTATGTGGATACGATACGTGGCG
Source organism: Phocaeicola sartorii JCM 17136 = DSM 21941 (assembly GCF_054653615.1). Taxonomy (NCBI): domain Bacteria; kingdom Pseudomonadati; phylum Bacteroidota; class Bacteroidia; order Bacteroidales; family Bacteroidaceae; genus Phocaeicola; species Phocaeicola sartorii. The sequence goes on along the minus strand of NZ_BAAIFW010000005.1, from coordinate 1,696,409 downwards.
CGTATCTTGTAATCGCCCAGCACACGCATGCCCACCACCCGTTTACCGGACGGAGAGACAGCGGCCGAGGCGCCTGCCGGCTGTTCCACCAGCTCATACGTCACAGTCCCCTTCTGCGGCACAGGCAGATTATAATAATTCCGTGTGGTTTCCCCCCCGGCCATGGAGAAGAAGTTGGTGGGGTCCAGCTCTACCGGTTTACGCAGATAGGCATTGTAAATCTCGCCACCACCTATTTTCACTCCCCCCGGTAAGTGAAGTTTCGCCCGCCGGAAAGGATTCTGGGCTACCATGTTTATTTTCTGTCGGCCACCCGACAATAATTTCAAACTTAACACAGACAGGTTGCCGCCCGCTGTCTGCAACTTTTCTCCTTCCGATGAATAAGACGAAAGCGATGTACTGCCTGCAAGCACATCCAGGCCAAGGAGTTCAGATCCTTTAAAATAGAAACCTACCTCGTAATTTGCCGGAATATCTTTTCCGAAATCCACCGTCACTGAATGAGAAGGGCTCACAATAAAATCCTCATACGTAGCATGTTTGTCCGGATCAATCACATTCTCCGCATCTACCACATTAAATTTATCGGGAACACTGAGTCCTGCCCCGTCATCAAACCAAGAATTTCCGGTCACCGCCGGAATTTCGGGATTATCCCCCACGAATGCATAGCATACCTCAATGGCATCCAGCAGGTTCACATCCACTTTGATCGTCCCCATTCTCACCTCATCAAAATCCGCGTCACAAGTAGCGGCAATCTCACACTCCAAATCCCCCTTTCCGGTAGATGGAAGTGTGAGCAAGTCCAGGCCCAGCACTCCTCCCGAGCCGCCACCCGAAGCGGCCGAACCCACCTTTACCCCCTCTCTATAAAACTCCAGCCAAAAGCCCTTCAATACCTCCGCTCCCAAGAGCTTGCCGCTTTGGGCATTCGGCCGGTAAATGAATCCGGCTTTCTGTCCGGCCTTGTACACGCGGTACATATCTTTGACGGAAACAATCGGAACACCGAGTTCCACCGCCAGCAGCGATCCACTGAAAGACGCCGCATTCGTAAGGTCAATATCCATCAGATTCCCCAGTTTGCAATCTCCCGAACCCACGGCGCTGAGCAAGCCGTTTCCTACCAGATTGACAATGCGCCCGGGACCTATCAGAGGGACACGGGAACTCGCCTGCCACGTGCCATCGGCATTTTGTTTCAAGCTTCCCCCGGTATATGTAGTTTTAGTATCTGAAGCGGCTCTGGACACATCGGAATATGCCGGTATCTCCTCGTCCTGACAAGAGGCAAGAAGAATGCCACAAAAGAACAGCACACTCAGTAAGTTGATCATTTTATCCATCTATCTTCGTTTTTACTGATTAATCTTGGTTGTCGTCCAGCTGTGCACCCACCGATAGGTGTCCTGAACCGACAGGTTAGGATAAGGCAATGCCAGTTGGAACCTGTTCAGGGTATTGCCCGGATATACTTCGGCTATTTTAGCATCCAGTGCCGTCCGGAACGCTTCATAGCCCGTTAACGGAGGAGGCACCTCATGCTCTAAATTCAATACGGCCTCCCAGTCAATCGTCACCTTCAAGGTTCTGGTCCCATCCGGCACGCTCATTCCCGAACCTTCATAATGTAATTCGGCAAACGGCTGGCATTGCACCTCATACCACTCGTTACCCCCTTGGTTGGTTTGAACGGGGATGCCGGCCAATAAGACCCCGTGATTCAAGGTCACTGAAACCAGTCGGTTCTGGGCGGTCTCCCCGGGATTGGACCCCAAGGAACAGATGGAGAAAGCCCCTTCCGTTACGGGATAAACCGCCGGACGGGAGTCATAAGCGGCATTGTAGGCCGCCACCCTGTCAAAACTGAGTTCATTGGCACGTGTACCTTCCGCATAACCTATCGTGGCCGTCTGCGCCGATGTCCAGTCAAAGCACGGTAACGTGGCGGGAGAAGAGGATTTCAAATCGGCCAGCAGCCCGGCCTGTATCCGTCCGCCTATCGTCATGGCGTCGGGAGACGTTCCTTCCTTCGTACTTAAAACGGCATTCAAGCCCTCTTTAACCAAATTCTTGAACTCCCCTGTTTGAATAAGAAATTCCCCACTCAGCATAAACCCATCAGCCAGCAGCTTGGAAACCTCCGCCTGGTAACCATCGTGTACCGCGCCGCCCGCTTGCAGAAGTTCGACATAGACTCCGGATTGGATCAGCGTTCCGAGCGCATCATCTCCGGGCACAGAACTGCATTTCACATCCGTCCGCGTGACCATCCGCTGCAACGTGACCCCGCAATTGCTAGGCACGCGGTGCGGGTCGGAAGCATCCTGCACAATGTCCGCCACCGCCAGGTAAAACATGTTCTCGTCCGTAAAAGCCCGGGAGGGAAGCACCAGACGCGCGTCCGAATACAGACTGCCATCGTTTTCGCCGACAGGCAAATCCACCTGAAAAAGCACCTGCTCGGCGGTGACACCGTCTGCCAGGAAATGGTTGTCGGTATTCGCTACAAATACCGCCCTGTACGCATGGCCTGTCACCAGTGTGTCTTTCAAGGCCTCGCGCTGCGCCCAAGTCATCCCGTTTTCACGGCTCAGCGGCCAACAGGACCCGGGAATGTCGGGAATCCGGCGTTTTTTGACCAGACGGTACTCCTCTTTCTGCTGTTTCTGATACAGTAAATAAATGAGCGACTGTATGCGGCGGTCGGGCATCCCCCCCGCACGGGCCGACAAGGATGTTCCACCGCCCACGGTATAGTCGATGATATATGCCCCCTCCGCTTCGCCGGTGGCTGCCGGATGATCAAAAGGCTGCCATCCGTCCCATCGGTCATCGTCCACACCGATGTGGGCGTCGTTTTCATTGAACCCGGCATAACGCACTTCAAATTCGGAATCTTCCATACCGTTGAAATAAAGGGTGGTGATGGTATTGCGCTTCACGGAAACAAAGGATTGGCCTTCCTCGTCGACCAAAGGAAAGACGGAAGGTGGAAGGCTTTCGTCGGCATAAAATACGTGAATGGAGCCGCCCGTCAGCTGCTGAGGCAGCAGGTTCATGCAGATGGAGTAAGGGGCGTCACTGTCCCACTCCACGGCTTCGCCGCCATATACATAATTCTGCGGATGGTCCGCCAGAATCAGCCCTTGCGCCTCATCGCGCAGGTAAAGACGGGACAGGATATCGCTCAACCGCACTTCTATCTTTTCCACCGGATGCTCGAACTGGTCTTTCAGAATCCCCATGTCAATCACCAGCCTTCCGGTAAGACGGGACAGGACGACATCCTCCGTCAATGCCGTTTCCCCCGCCTTGAGCCACCGGTCCATCACCTGTCTGTACACGGCTAAATCTTCAGCAGGTTGCTGGACCTTACGCTGCAGAACGGGAGAATAATCAATATATAAATGAGTAAAATCATGGTCTTCTATAGACGGGAACACACCGTCCAACTGCGGAGCGCAGATAAAAGCCATCTTATACCACTGGGGAAGCATATCACTCAACGTGTAAGTGACCGCTCCGCCGCCGGTGGTCAAATCGTAACGCCACTCCTGCGGACAATACAGCGGACAGTCATTCATCTCCGGACGGCGGTCGGCCACATAGAGCCGTACCCCCTGCCCCACCGAAGGAGAGGCAACCGTCTCCGTCCCTGTCCGGTTCATCACCTTGAAAGTCAATGAGCCGGGTTCCCCCCCACCGGCAAGCGGACGCTTCTCTTCACACGCCGCCAGCAAGAAAGGAATCATTATTCCAACGATCCAACAAACAGGTTTCATCATTTTCTATCTTTATTTATTTTCAGTAACAGACTTGGGTAACACATCATGGTCTTCGTTCCATCCACCGTCCGGCAGTTCCACCGTTCCTCCGCCCCCTGCGTTCTCATTGCCTCGCCATCCGCCCCGCCGCCTGCAACACAGCACATTGTACTGGCGGTTACGCATGGCCAGCGAACGGTCGCCATCCGCCATCTTCAGGTAATACATGCGCCCGGGGTTCTCGGCATCGGGTCCTGCCGCCGACGGTGTGGACGAATGGAATTTCTCGGTAGACGAATCGAACAGCGCATCCGTGCCGGAATAGCTTTTCAGGGCTTCATACAGTTGCTGCAACTCGCAGATGGCAGGCATATACCACAACACCTCATCGTAATCTATCTTTCCATTGCCATTGCGGTCGCGGTTCTTGTTCACGGCATAGCCCACCGCCACATCATCGGGCAAGATGCCGGTTGCGGTATAAGCCGGATAGGCAGGTTCTTCGTCACCCGGAAAATCGGCCAGCCAGCCGGGAGGCGCTTCCTTGTCTCCATAAAGAGCCATCTGGTAGAGCTTGCGGGTATTGGACAGCCCGTCCCACTGTCCGGTAGAAATCAGGTTGTCCATGGTGAGGCTCCAATACGTCAGAAAGCCCCATTCTATGTTCTTTTTCTCCAGTTTCCGCTCCACATAATAGACATCCTTTATCCATTGCACCTTGTTGGCGTCGTACATCTCAAGCACCACCAGCTGCGCGGGCTGTTGGGTGACAGTGTATGTCTTCCACTCCTTGTCGCCCGAGCGGTAGCGTATGGTTCCCTGCCGGTCGGCAAGGTGGTGGATATTATCTTCCGGCTTGTCCAAATCGGGCACATACTCATCCGTATGAATATAGACGTATTGCAACCCGGCATGGCCCGACAGGCGGAAGGAGGCTTTCTTTCCCTGCGCATGGGGCTCTCCCAGCATGGCGGGCTGATACCAGGCGGAAGTGGACAATTCCAGCCACGGAGTCCGGTCGGGGGCCGACACCTCCATCTCCCAGGCTTCGGGAGCGTACAGCAAAATCTCTGTGGCATTGCAATGCGCATCCAGCTTCTCGTCGTCCTTCAGGGAGGGGTAGATGCTCATTTCGGAAATCAGACCGGACTCAATCCGGCTATCTACCTCATTCACCGAACGGATGGTGACGGTACACGTATATTTGTGATTGCGCAGGACATTGAAGTCTTTGTAATTGTCCTTTCCCACATACACATAATACTTCACTTCATAAACCGTGTGCTGGTTCTGTTCGTACACGCCCTCTATCAGCAGGTAAGTGGCCGCGTGAAATCCTTCTTGTTCCATGACTTTCTTCTTGCGAATCTGCCGCAGCCATTTATCTTTTTCAGCGACCAGTTCAGGCCAATAGGTTGTGTTTCCTTTTTCGTCGGTAATCCCTCCCCTCCGGTTTTCAAACATGCGCAGGGAGGTGCGATAGGTATCCGCATCCACCGCGTCGCGAGTGACGGCAAGACGCTCCGAGAAGTAATCGGCAGCCGCACCGGTCTGGGAATCTTGATAGACGGCATCCTCTGTGCAGGACACCAGCGTATCGACCTGCTCCGTCTCCACAATCCGACTCCTGCGGGGCAGGTTGCAGGCTGTCACCTTGCTGATTTTAAAGTTTTCGCCCGGCATCTGCGGATCAAATCGGATGGTGAAATCCAGATAAGCCGCCAGGCGGACCATGGGAACTGTGATGGTCTTGGGGTTGCCGATATTGGTGACCGACACGTTCTCGGTGGTGCTCCCCGACATGACGTAGCACCCTTCCCGATATACACCCGCTATGGTTTCCGTAGTGACAGTCAGGTCATGGAAAGCCTGTTCGGTGCCTCCCGCAGACTTTACCGTCTCTATCAGGGCGGCAGGGTCTTCGGCATTACACACCGCGCAGACTTTAGCACTGCCTTCGGGCAAATAACAATTGACAAAATTCGCTCCGTTCAGGTTTTGCGACAAGGAGGACAACAGGATGCCATCGGCCTTGAATATGAACAACGCCACATTTTCCAAGGTTGTTTCATTTCCGCCTGCCGCACGGGTAACAATGACCGGCTGTTCCGCCTGTACCAGGCAAACCGCCACTTCCCTGCCTTGCGCATAGTTGCTGCCTCCGGTCTCTTCCATGCAGTCGTCCGTGCAGCAAGTAAATGCAAGACACCACAGTATCAGTGTGCACAACCCAAACACCGGATTGCCGATTATTCCATTCTTCATATCCTTACTTCCACTTTCTTTTTTACATCCTGATTACTTCAACCGACATGCCTGCCGCAAATAATGCAGATTGATATAGGGGCCGTTCCACCCATTTCTGCCCCCTCTGTCCACATCTTCCCATTTTCCGGCAGCGTCCGCCTTGATACGATAAGAGTCATACCCTATTCCATCCGGAGAAGAGCTCCAATAATACTCATCCCGCCGCAGGTTCAATACCTCCTGATTATCCGGACGGAGTGGCTTATCCATGGAGATAAGTCCGGCCATCTCCCCGATAGAAGGAAAGAACCAGCAAGCATCTTGCGCGGTAGATTCCACAAGGGCGTTTCCGCTGACTTCCTTAAACGGATGATGACAGATCTGCAAGGCGGATCCTTTCCAAACACTCTTCCATGCATCCTTTTTTTCTATATTTTCCCAATTTGTCAAGCCATCATAGTCACTCCACTTATATCCTACATAACAAAGGTCGTTTTTTGATTCAAAATATCCCCAGCCATGCACTTCGGCTTTGCCCAGACTCTCTCCGCTCTCCCTATCATATTCATCCCCATAATCCAAGCGAGAGAAACCGGCATAATAATCCTTCTTTTCTTCCTCATTCCAATACTTTACGGTGATGGCATTATACTGGCGTATGTTCAAGGTGTAAGAATGCCCACCGGCAGTCAGCAATATACGGGCGGTACGGTAATCCTGCCGGATATCATCGGCTGTAATGCTTCCGGCCGGTTTTTCCGCATACGGAGCTTTCACCGCATAATGGTTCATGAACAGCTCCATCTTCTTGGAAGTAGGCACAGGGGAGGAATAACTGTGCTCCCAGTTATCCTCCGAACCATAAGGCCGTATCCATAGCCAGTCGCAGTTGGTCGTCGTTTGCTCGTCCGCACCCACATTCAGTATCGTCACGTTCCAATTGTCGGTGTTGTCATCCGGCAATACGGCATTAATGATAATGTCGGTGTGGTCTATGGAATTGAAAATATAGTTATTCGGATTAAATTCCGGTTTCAGTCCTGCCAGCGCATCGGGATTGGGGAAGATTACCTCGTCGGTCACTTCCTCCCAGTCCTTTACATCGAGGATGATCTTATCTCCCGACAAACTGATGGGGGCATCGTTCTCCGTGTTGTTATCCATCCATTTGATGCCGATGCTGTAAATGTGGTTGCTTGCCACATCGAATACTGCCTTTCCGTCTTTCTCCTGCACGGGAAAGCTTTTCAGCAGCTTGTCGTTTTCTCCATAGATATGCAAGGTCAGCGTAGCGTCCGTGGCGCCGCTTTCTCTTTCAAGGGGTAACAGATACACGCCTTTCAGCAGGGTATTGGGCAATCGCTGCACCCCGCTTCCCGGGGCGGGAGGCGCAATCTGGTACGTGCCGTTCTCCACATAGCCTTCGGAGGGGAAAGGGATGTTCATCAAGTTCTCGCTGCCGGAGGCAAAGGTGGCTCCGGTTTCCTCCAAGACCACTTCTTCGGGGGTGGAGGTGGAAGCCTCTTTACGGCGCAGCACCAGTTCGCTGCGTTGCTGGCTGCCCAGTACCAGTTCCATGCGGGTGGTCTTTTTTCCATTGATGGTACAAGGTATATCTTTCACATACAGCAGAATACCGGCTGTGCGGCGTTTCATTTCTATCCGCACTTCGTTGCCGGTGTCGGCATTGCCGGTATGCTGCTGCATGAGCACTCCTCCTTGATAAACAGCGAGAGCCGTTCCCACAAAAAACTCGGATTTCGCAAGGTTAGCGAGGGTTGCCCCTCCCGCTTCATTGAACACGGCTTTGGAAGTTCCCAGCTTCACATCACCGGGCAACGGTTCGTCCGGCAACGCCGGCCATTGGTAAGCAGTAGCCGATTCCTTGTCCATTCCTACCGCCATCAATGTATAGCTTTGTCCTTCCTCCAGCATATAGCGTATTTTGTATTTCTTCGTATAAGTCCCTTCTATCCAGCCCAAATTCTCGCAAGCCACCAGCGACGCATCATCCCCGGTTCCTTTATAGATATACAGACAGGCGGTGGTGACATGCTGCAACGGCTCGGCACTGGACAAGACACTGCGGCCGCCTTTCCCGGCTCCTTCCGCTCCAAAGTCCAGCCACAACACGGCCTCGTGCTTCTTATCCTTTTCCGGCTGAATGTCTTCTGTGCAAGACAGGCATACAAAGGGTAAGACTCCATACATAAGGATATAGACTAATATTCTCATTCGTAACTTTCGGCTAATGGTATCTTTCTTCAATCGGTTTTCTTTATAGAATTCATGGTACCGGAAGAAAAAGCTTCTTCCGATACCATAAAACCTGTTTCAAAAAGGGGACGGATTATTCAATCTCCATCTTGTGTATCAATTCCCAGTTGTCATTGACTTTCAGAATCAAAGTCTGGCCTTTAGACAAATCTTCCGGTTTGTCTTTGTCGGGATCGTAACCGTCGGTAGATTTCACTCCGACTCCATACAGGTGGTTGCGGACAATACTGTATGAATCGAATTTTTCCTCAGAATTATTGCCTGTAAGTACAGCTGGAATACCATCCTTTTGTACTACTTCCACATGGTTGGAGGCAGCGGTAGTACCTAGCTGTTCATCAGTGGAAGAAAGATTGATTCTCCATGATTTGATGATGGTATTTGCTGCTACAATAGGATTGTCTGCTAAAGAAGTGGCATCGCCTGCACTAGCAGTAGCCGGCAATTCCTTAGTTGCCACCAACTGCAATTCCAATGTTTTGGTGTTGGGTACTTTGGTAAACGGAATCACGAACTTACCGGCAAAGACAGAACCCGGCCGGAAATCAACTGTATTTCCACTTCCATAAGGGCTTACCCAGTTATCATTAGGGTTACCTTGCTCATCATAAGCATCCAGCGTACCTAGATAACCGTCTTTAGAAGTATCTCCTTGGGGGAACCAAGATTCCAATTTTATTTCATAGATTTTGTAAGCACCGATAGATTGATTAGGCTCATCAAATTTAGTTTTAAGGGCACTATTTTTATCATTCCATTCTCCTGACTGTGAACCATTCACGATATACTTCACATCTTTACCTGTTTCTTGAAAACTTGAATTAAAACCGGCAAAGATAATTTGATCATTAGCATTGGAAGAAACCAACTGAAGCTTCAAACCTTTGGTATAAGCTAGATAATTGTCTTCACTCACACCTAAAACATCTCCCTGTTTTCCAGCCGGGAAAGTAGGTACATTAGTGAAATAACCGGTAATACCCGATACCTGGCGATGCAAAGTCAATACATTTTCTCCCCCCGTTTTAATGGTGAAACCTCCTTCTTTGTCTATCGTCAGATTTTCCAAAGAACCGGCAAAGACTTCTTCTCCTAAATCAAGGGCTGCCAAGTTCTCAGCTGTTAATGCAGAGGAGACCCAATTAAAATCACCAGTTGTTAAATTTTCAAAATTATCTAATGAAGTCTTATACAATCCGGCATTGGTGTACCCGATGGCATATACCATATAAGTATCCTGCGAACTCTCATCATATTCCAATTTTTCATCCGCACCCAATCTCCATGTGTACTGCTTTCCGTGTCCTCCTGTGGCATAATCCTGACTGACATTCATCCAATCCTCTATCAGCTTTGAGGCAACTACAGTGTAAGTAGGAGCAGGATTACCCGGTGCACATTTTACAATGACAATCTTCACCTTGTCAATCTTCTGAGCCGCTTCCGAGCTATACAGAGGACGTCCTGCGCGAGACACCAGTCCATCGCCCGCACTGGCTACTTTCAACACCACTTCCTGCTCCCCTTTCAGTTCGGGAACTTCCACTTTCGAGTTGTCTACAAGACCACTTTCATCGCTGCATGATGCAACAGATGCCCCCAGTGCCAGCAATACAGCGGCACTGAACAAATTAATTTTTCTCATACTTTTATTTTTTAGTTATAAATGAAATGAACTGTTATAGTCAATCTATATCCATATTATGTTGCGCTTCCCACCGGTCGTTCACCAATACGTATATTTCAAACCCCTTGCCTGTAAATACATACTTCACCACCGCCAGTTCATTGCGGTTTATCGTGATATGGATATTTTCCGGCGACGCCCTTCCCCCTCCGGGTTCTTCCGGAAGAAAGTCCACTTCCAACACCGACCGGTCCTCCTCTACGGAAGGTCCCATCAGCGTTTCGGTGAGCATCCGGTACGGATCTTCCCACGGCGTATGCGTCCGGTGGGTAATCGCCTCGTCATATTGCAAATCGCTTTGCACAAAACTATACACTTGGCTGACCTCCTTGACCGAAGCTGCCACCGGAAAAGGCATATTCTCCGCCAACACAATCAGTTTTCCTTTGGTTCTCTCCAGCTCCACCGTATGGCGGTAGGCGGCATAGCCATACTCCAGCGTGTCCGCCGCCACATAAATATCCTGCAAAGAGGCGTCGTGCTCTTCCAGACAAGCATCGGTAGCATCGCCTTCCAGCGGACGCTCGTCACGCAAGTTCCCCCATACCACCATCCGGTACCTACCAAACGGCAACCGATCCGAAAAGGTAATCCGCTGTATCTTCTCCTCATTGTCCACCTCCATGTGAGGCTTCACCTCCACCTTTTCGCCACTTTCCAGCTCATACAAAGCACAGTAAAGCGTAGATACATAGCTACGGAAAGGCAAATCCTCATCCAGCCGGGAGGCAAGCCCCTGTCTTTCCACATCGTCCACATTGAAATAGTTCTTGTCCTTTACCCCGATGCTTACCTGCAAAGGCGGACAGGGACGTATCTCATCGCGCAGGCACGAACAGCACACCAGCATCAACCCAAGAAGCATACCAACCATCTTTTTCATCCTCTCTAACCGTCTTTAGTGTTTTCTATGAACCAGCATCCTGAACCGGTTGTCTTTTTTATAGGGTACAAAGTCGGGCTCATCGACCGCACGCTTACGCAGACGGTTGTCACGGCACGCCGCCTCCAGGTGGTTGTAAAACTCACTCCTCTTATGTAAACGGGCCGCCAGCAGCGCACGGACATACTCCGCCTTGCAAGACTCGTCGTCCAGCCGCTCCAGCACTTTCTCCGCCTGGTTGTTCTCATTCACACTGAGCGCTATGATGGCACTGTTCAGGTCGACAAACGGTTTGAGCAGCGCATAAGCCTCATGCAGTTTCCTCTGACGCGCCTTGACCAGCCCCAGGTTGTATTTGGCAGAAGGCAAGTCGATATTCTGAAGCAGCTCCGCCGCCTTCTCATAATCATGGGCATACGCATGGGTAGCCGCCAGCATGTTTGTCACCAGGGGCGAATGTTTCGCCAAGGAGGTCAACACCTCTCTGGCTTCCTTCAATCTCCCCTCATTGATCAAAATAGAGGCATAATCACTAGCCGCCGCTTCCGACTGGGGGAAGTAGGTAAGAATGGTACGATATACTTCCATCTTTTCCTCCCCGCCCTTTTTCAAAGCCGCTACCCGCAACAACTCTTCTTCATTGAAAGCATCGGGACGAGACTCGTACAAAGCAAGCAACTGAGCATCGGTTGTAAAACTTTTCATCGTATATGTATAGATATAAGCCACCTTCCGGTCCTTTTGTAAATACTCTTTCTTGATACGGTTCCAGCAGGGAAGGCGGCGGATATACCGTTCGTGCACATCCTCGTCCTTGTCTCCATAAGTCTCCAGTATATTCTTTACCGCCACCGAGTCTTTGTCTCCGGCGGCAGTCATGGCCAGCAGTACCGGCTGCCACCCTTCGGGACGGGAGCTGACACGGAACACCTGCCGCCCGGCAGCATCCAGATCCAACTCTCCGGCAAGCCAATTCTTTGCGGACAGAGCACGGTTACGTGCCAGTGCCGTATTGTATGCTGACGAACCGTCGGCAGAAGCCAGCCCTGTGATAGTGACGGCATCAAGCACCGCCAGCGTATCCTCCACAATCGGCTGCAAGGTATGAAGCATCCCCTCCATTTCCTGACGGTTATCCCCCATTGACAGGTCTATATCCGACTGATTGATAGCAAACTGTAACCGGGCTTCCCCACTTCCTTCCCTTACTTTGGGACGCACCACAAACTCCCGCTTTTCAACCGGCAGACGCCATGTGTCCTCCGTCAATGGGACCAGATTCTGAACAAAGGCGACCTCAACCGTATCCAACCCTGTACAAGCCCCGCATCCATCTGTAGTGACCACCGCCACTATCCGTCCGTTCTCCACTCCTTCGGGCAACTGTACCGTCTGCCTGTAAGGCAAGTGAAAGGCTTGATTTCCCCGTTCCGGCTTCCGTACGCATGCCTCATAAGGATCGGTCTCCTGCTCCAGCACTTGCTTTCGAAGCATTTTCTGACGGAAGACAGGCGCGTCCAGCACCACCGGCAGATACTCCTCTTTCACTTCCGATCCATGACATAATTGCGGCGTGACAATCAGCCGGTTTCTCTTCTTTATATAGTTTTCCGGAATATGAAAGACAAAATCCAGTTGCAGCCGGTTGGTGCTGTCAGGCGTCAGGATATACGGGCCGGAGGTCATTCTTCTCTCTGACAACGGCTGTCCGGTGACAGCACATCCGGCAAACAATCCTCCTGCCACAAGCCCTAAAGCCAGACCATATAAATATTTCTTCTTTCCCATACGCCACATCAAGTTTAAAAAAGATAAACAATGGATACCGCCGCCTTGGTAGGTCCGAAATAATTCTTACGCTTGCGCTCATAACATTTCAGACAAGGAATGCGCTCGCTTTCCTTATACCAAAGATGAGCATAGCCTATGCCCAAAGCCGCCTCAAGATTCCAGTGAGGGGAAAGTATCCAGTCGTAGCCATAAGTGAAGCCTCCTCCCGCCAGATAACCATCGTAACGTTTCTTGCCGAATCCTCCGAAATATTGCGCCCCATGAAGATGAACCCCGGCAAAATGTCCTTCATACTTTTCACAAAACCAGTATTTCGCTTCGGGCTGTACCAGCCAGAAGCGCATCTTCTTGCCGCCGCTGAAGGTCCAAGGATTGTAGGCGGCAGCCAGTTCCACAGTCATTTGATCATTCAAGGCCATCTCCACACCGGCATTCAAAGTCGTAGCCAGCCCGTAAAGTCCATTGATTTTGACCGCTGTATTCTGCGCCGATGTCTTGACCACAAACAGCGCAACCGCTAACACTGAAACAATATAAATTCTTCTCATTTACCGTATTTTATAGTCTGGAGAAAGATCCGAACAGTCTATCAGAGACCCTCATGTCACCTAAGAAAAGACGATGCGATTCTCTTTCTATTCCCCGCCGGCAAAATTACTTGTTTCCAGTCAAGCAAGACTTATCATTTTGGTGCAAAGGTTTACAATTTCAGCGCAAACAAGACTAAGTTCGTAAATTTAAAACCGTATCAAACGAACTGCTTTCCCTCAAATTCTGCGGTGTATCGCCAAAATGCCGTTTACAAAAAGTACTCAAATAAGCTTGCGAGGACATGTCATGTTCTATAGATATCTCCGCAAATGTTTTCTGTCCCAGCACAATGTCCCTGTATATCAATTCCGCTTTACGCTGAGTCATCCATTTGTGCACAGGCTCGCCAAAAGCATCTTTAAAACGACGCTTGAAAGTGTCCGTACTCATGTGGGCCAATTCCGCAAATTCATTGATATGCCGGACAGAACGGTAATTCATCAGCACCATATCTTTAAAGTCCACATCCTTTCCCAGTAAAGGAAAGAAAAAGACCGCCAGCTCTTCCTTACTATAATAGGCACGCAGCAGGATGAACAGTTCCCGCTCTTTCAACGTGTGGTAATGAGCGCAACTCACCCCATCCTGCAAACATTGCCTCAGCAAGGTCATGCATTGGGCCACCCTCTCGCGTACAGGCAGCACGGGAAAATCATAGCTATAATTTTCCGGTATATACCTGGCCAGATCATGGAACGAAAAGCTGCTGCAAAAATCAACGTTGGGCAGAAACGAGCAGCTTATAATAGTGCATTCTTTTATTATTTTAACGTAACAGCAACTGTTACAGGGAAGCAGCAGCATTTCCCCCTCACGCTGATGCCGGTCTCTATAGTTGTTACAAGTAACCCGCGCCTCGCCGGACAAAAGGAAAATCAATACCGACCGGTCCACCTCTATCAGCTGCGGCAAATGGCTCACGTTAAAATGAAGTATCTGAAAGTTTGCAGATGCAAGCATTGTGTAATGATAACAAGTAGTGTGTTCTTCTTTATAAAATAAACTCATAATCTATTCCCTTTTAAGTGATTCATTATCCCCTGTCTTTAGAACTGATTCAAGAATACGTCCTACATAAATTAAACAAATTTATCATTAAGTTAACGATTCTTTCAACTCTGTTTCAAATTTAGAGATTACAAGAAAGAAAAGCAAGAAAAAGATGCTGAAACCGGAAAAAAGAAACCGGAGAAGGGAAAAATGCCAATTGAATTATTTCCGCATCCAACCTTATAGCAAGAAAAAACAGTGTGAAACAAAAAGCCGGATGGTTTGTTTGTGAAAGTAACGAAAAGAAGTTATCTTTGACACTACCCTTTAAAAAGGGATGGATATGCCGGTGTGCGAAGAAATATAAACCTAAAAATATGTACCCATCATGAAACCAGTGAAATTGTTTTATCAGGAAAGATGCCCGTTCTGCAAGAAAGCGTTGCGCTACATTGAAGAACTGAAAGAAGAACATCCCGAATTCCGCCCCATAGAGATAGAAATGATAGAAGAAACCCAACAGTCCGAACTGGCCGACCAGTACGATTATTATTACGTCCCCACCTTCTATGTGGACGGCGTGAAAGTGCATGAAGCGGGAATCTTCAAGAATGAAATGGAGGCATTGCTCCGTAAAGTAATAGAATAAACCAAAACAGCATGAAATATTTAGAAGTAACCTTTGCCACACATCCCTGCAATGAGACCGTGAACGATGTAGTGTCCGCACTGGCGGGAGAAATAGGCTTTGAAAGCTTTGTGGAATGCGAAGGAGGCATACAGGCCTATATCCAACAGGAGTTGTTCGACGAGGAAGCGTTGAAAGAAATGGTTGCAGGTTTCCCCCTGCCCGGCACCACAGTGGAATACACCGTGAAAGAAGCAGAGGACAAAAACTGGAACGAGGAATGGGAGAAGAATTTCTTCCAGCCCATCGTCATCGGTGACCGTTGCTGCATTCACAGCACGTTCCACAAAGATACTCCGAAGACTGAGTATGAAATACTGATCAATCCGCAGATGGCTTTCGGCACAGGACATCATGAAACAACCAGTTCCATTATCAGCGAACTGCTGGATGCCGATCTGAAAGGGAAATCGGTATTGGACATGGGATGCGGCACCTCCATTCTCGCCATCCTGGCCTCCATGCGCGGAGCCGGCCCCGTGACAGCCATTGACATTGACGACTGGTGCGTCAACAATTCAAGAGACAACATAACACTTAACCAAATAGACAACATCACCGTGGAACTGGGTGACGCCCGTCTGCTGGAAGGACGCCCGCCGTTTGATGTGATTATCGCGAACATCAACCGGAATATTCTTCTGGCTGACCTTCCCTGGTATGCCGCCTGCATGCATCCGGGATCGGAAATCTTCATGAGCGGATTCTATGTGCAGGATATTCCTTTTATCCGCGAGAAAGCGGAAAGTCTGGGAATGGAATTCGTGCATCATCGGGAAAAGAACAACTGGGCAGCTGTGAAGCTTATCATGAAATAAGACCCTTTCAAATAGGGCAATCCGTAATAAAATGATGGGATCATCACTCATCACACAAGATTGATATTGATCTATTGGAGGACAAAAGAACAGAGTATCTCTCTCTTTTGTCCTTTTGTTTTTCTGTCCGAAAATTAGAACCAGGTAAGACAGGGATAAACATACATAAAAATCCTCCATCCGGAGTCACAAAATGATCCTGTCGGAATATAATAGTTACACAATCTCCTTTCCGAAAGGAGTAAGCGCCAAACCCGCCAGCTTGAAATGTTGCAGTCCGAACGGAATACCGATGATGGTGATGCAGAGCAACACCCCGAACGCCAGATGCGAGAGACTAATCCAGATTCCTCCCACAAATATCCAGATGATATTCATCAACACACTGAGGCATCCGCCGTCACCGGGACAACTGCGCACTTCCCGCCCAAAAGGGCAAAGAGCCAGCATGGACAACTTCAAGGTCTGGAAACCGAAAGGAATGCCGATGATGGTCACCATCAGCAACAGGCTGGAAAGGATATATTCCACGCAGATCAGAAATCCGCCGCAAATCAGCCAAAGAATATTGAGTAGTAAGTTCATAAAGCAAATATAGGGAAAGTTTTCAAGAACAACAAACCATGCCTCCTTATTTCTTCAGTGTCATCCATTGCAATTCCTCCAGCGAGCCGTTGAAAATATTCAAGTCCACCTTTCCGCGAATGCCCGGCAATGTACCCACATCCGTATGCTGCCAGAATTTCCACTCCCCCTTGTATTCCACCGAATCCACATAATAATGAGCTATCCAGTAGGGATAAGAATTAAAAACGGAATCGTTCAGGTAACGGGTCTTGAACTTATAAGAAGTATAAAGAATGGGCTTCACTTTGTAGTGCTGCTCTATTTTGTCCAGCCACCGTTTCAGGTCACGGCGAAGCTGGTTCTCGTCATTGCCCCTCTTCTCAATATCGAGCACGGGAGGAAGATCGCCCGAATCCAGCCGGACGGAGTTGATAAAGAAATCGGCCTGACGGATGGGATCGGTCTTCGGATTGTAAAAATGATAAGCCCCCCGGATGAAGCCGTGTGTTCTCGCCGAATCAAAATTAGCCTGGAAAACCTTGTCTCCATAATCCCCTCCCTCCGAAGCCTTCATAAAGACAAAGCGAATGGGGAACTTTCCCTGCCGGGTCTGCGCCAGCATCCTCCAGTCTATGACACCCTGATGGTGGGAGACATCGATGCCATGCACTCCGAACCCCGAAGGCATGCACACCCCGTATGCCTTAAAGCCATAGCAAGGCTTCCAACGATAAGAATAAGGGCGAATGAAGAAATAATAAAAAGCGGCAAGGAACAAAAAAGCAACGACAGCCGCAATGACATACCGGAGCCATGGCGGCATCTGTCTTTGCGGTTTCTTTTTCACCTTCCGCTGTGTAGTCCGGCGGACAGGTTTCGCGGCTGTCTTTTTCTTAACAGCAGCAGGACGTGTGCTTTTCGTTCTTACCATTTTATCCTATTTAATTGTTTTTCTTTACCTGCTTCCGCAGACCATGCAACAAAACCCATCGGGAGAATGGTTTTACAATCAGCCCCGATGGGTTTTCTTTATATTTTATAGGAATAAGAAAAAATTATTTTCCTTGTTCCAGCTGCAAGGTCTTGGTTGCCTGGTCGCAAACTTCTGTAGGACCGAAGTACTGGATAGGGCCCGGATATACATAGTCTGTCTCAACAGCCCAACGCTCACGCTGTGCGGCGAACGCCTTGAAAGGAGCACCATCCAGTTTCACCAGCGCTTTCTGGATAACCGGCTTCATCTCACCGTGACGACGTTCCATGTTCATCATCATTGTGATAGGCACACCACCTGCAATCCATTCTTCGGCAGGAGCAGTCGTATTGCGTACAGAAGACATATAACCGGTCTTGCCATTGGCAATCAGCATAGAAGCCGTGTAACCCAATGAGTAGCAATAGTCGGCATCGAAGTTAGACGGAGCGGCGCAACGTCCTTCGTAACCGAAGAAGTGATGCTGTGCGGCGAATTTGCCTACATATTTGCCTTCTTCCTTCCACTGAGCCAATTTAACGGCTACCATGTCCGACAACAGTTTTTCTGTCTCAATCAGTGACACCTGTACGTTTCCGTGCGGGTCACGATCCAAAGTAAGCTGACGTGCAACGCCTTCGGGCAGAGAAGCATAAATTTCCGAGTTTTCCTTAGAAAGCTTGGAGATGATATATTCACGTTGGTGAGATTTCTTGATCAATGCGAATTCTGACGCGTTAGCAGCCAGGAAGTCGTTCAATTCAGCGATCAATCTCTTCATGGCGGGGATGAACTCGATCAGACCTTCAGGAATCAACACCGTACCGAAGTTGTTTCCCTGTGCGGCACGATTAGCCACCACCTGGGCAATATAAGTAACGACATCATCCAAAGACATGTTCTTAGCTTCCACTTCTTCTGAAACGATACATACGTTGGGCTGAACCTGCAAAGCACATTCCAAAGCGATATGAGAAGCCGAGCGTCCCATCAGCTTGATAAAATGCCAGTATTTGCGGGCCGAGTTACAGTCACGCTGAATGTTACCGATTACTTCAGAGTAAGTCTTACAAGCCGTGTCGAAGCCGAAAGAAGTTTCAATCATTTCGTTCTTCAAGTCACCGTCGATAGTCTTCGGACAACCGATTACCTGTACCCCGCAATTCTTCGCAGCATAGTATTCCGCCAATACGCAAGCGTTCGTATTTGAGTCGTCACCACCGATGATTACCAATGCCTTGATGCCTAATTCCTTGATAATTTCCAGCCCTTTGTCAAACTGTTCTTCCTTTTCCAGCTTAGTACGTCCCGAACCGATGATATCGAAACCACCGGTATTGCGGTATTCGTCGATAATATCGGAAGTCAGTTCCATGTAGTTATGGTCTACCAAGCCACCGGGACCCAAGATGAAACCATACAGCTTGCTGTCCTTGTTCAATGCCTTGATACCGTCGAACAAACCGGAGATAACGTTATGTCCGCCGGGAGCCTGTCCACCAGACAAGATGACACCTACATTGATAGCAGGCATATTGACCGATTCGCCTTCAACGAACTGGATCAACGGCATGCCGTAAGTGTTAGGGAACAAGGCTTTGATAGCTTCCTGATCTGCAACAGACTGGGTAGGTTCGCCTTCCTTTACTTTTACCGCGCCTTTCAACGCTTTAGGGAGTTTGGGCTGATAAGCAGCTCTGGCAATTTGTAATGCACTTTTAGTCATATTCTATTTATTCTATTTAAAGGTGTATAAATCTCATTTGAAATTCACGTGCAAATTTCGCTCTTTTTTCGCAAATATGAAAACGTATACAAATAAAAATGCTACCTTTACCGCGAATTTAGAATTTTGTATTAATTTAAAACATTACATGTATGGCAAGTAGAAGAGATTTAAAGAAAAAAATAACCAATATAGCAGGTGATTTATTTTTAGTCAGTTTGATGGAAGGCGTGAACCGTGAAGTGGTTTGCAACTCGGTACACAATGTGATAAAGCTTATTACCCGCATCAGTCACACCGAACCAGGTAACGTAAAAGGGTTCTACAAGAAACTGAATGAAGACCTGAACAAAGAAATACAAGTGGTTGCGGACGAACTGGCTAAAGCTACAAAAGCATAAGATTTAGAGAATGAAAAAAGCTATTTGTGGTTTTATCTACTACAAACTATTGGGATGGAAGACCAAAGTTTCCGCTCCCGATTATGACAAATATATTATTTGCGCCGCACCGCATACCACAAATTGGGATTTGTTCATAGGCAAACTGTTTATGGGAGCGATAGGCCGTGAAACCGGTTTTATGATGAAAAAAGACTGGTTCTTCTGGCCTTTGGGCCCTATCTTCCGCTGGATGGGGGGAATTCCCGTAGACCGAAGCCGCAAGACTTCATTGGTGGACCAGATGATCAAGATTGCCAAGTCGAGCAAAAAATTCCATCTGGCTATCACTCCCGAAGGGACGCGCAAGGCCAATCCCAATTGGAAAAAAGGGTTTTATTATATCGCCCAGGGAGCCGGACTGCCTGTCATATTGGTAGCGATCGATTACGAGAAAAAGTGCATCACAGCCGAAAAGGTGATACATCCCAGCGGTGATCTGGACAAGGATATGCGCGAGATCAAATTGTATTATAAGAATTTCAAAGGAAAATTTCCTGAAAACTTCAGCATCGGGAAAGTAGAATAACATCAGAGTAAAATTCAGTATCATTCAATAGCAGGGGTGGATTGAATCCACCCCTGCTGTTGTAGAATATACCACCTTATTGTTCTTTGACACATTCCTTATTCGTTTGCCGCATTTTCATCCCGCGTCAGGAAGCACACTTTTACACGTACGTGAAAATTCATCCTCAAAACCGTTCTTTTCCATCTTCACATTCCGGCAAGTTCCCGTTTCAAACCAGCCGTTACACCCTGAAAGACAACATCACCACCCAGTCCATCCACAGTCAGGTTTTTCCGGTCTTTCAGAAAAGAACCTGCCGTTTCCGGGGTGTCCCTGCCTGGCTGGGAAAATAGGAACAGCAGCCGGACGAAGCAGAAATTAAAGATAATTCGTTTCATTTAGATTCATTATAGATTCGTCAGTACGACAATACTAACAAAAATCCCTAACTTCGCACCATTAAATGAAAGAATTTATGTTTTCCAGCTATATGAAAAGAACAGTAATGTCCCTCCTGCTCCTGATGACGGGGATTCTCTGCGCTCCGGCACAAGGACTGGACGCCAACGTGAAACAGCGTTTGGAAACCTTCTTCACCCGTTACGAAACGTCTTACGCCCACATAGGCAAGTGCAAACTGGAGCGTTATGAAATCAATCATAACCAAAAGGAACTGAACGTATATGCCGGTGGCAGCTTCGGCTACCAGCCGTTCACTCCCGAAAATACAGAAGCCATCTACCGGTTGCTCAAGCAAAGCCTTCCCGGCCCTGTAAACTACTACGATATCACCATCTATGCCGACGGAAAGCCTATCGAAGACCTGATTCCCAACTATCTGAGAAAGAAACAGGACAAAAGCCGCCTATGGCAACGGACAGATTACAAAGGAGATCCGTGGGTGAAAAACATCTCCCGCCCCTTTACAGCCGTCAAAGGACTGGAAGACAGGCACATCGCCCTCTGGCAAAGCCACGGAAAATATTACAAGAACGACAAAGGAAGCTGGGAATGGCAACGCCCCCGCCTGTTCGGCACCACAGAGGATTTGTTCACTCAGTCATTCGTCATACCTTATATCATACCCATGCTGGAGAATGCGGGAGCCATCGTCTACACCCCTCGTGAACGCGACTGGCAACGCAATGAGGTGATAGTGGACAATGACACCCATGCCCAAGGCTGCATCTACCAGGAAATAAAAAGCCGGAAAGGCAAATGGAAAACCACCCCCACTCCGGCATTCGCCAAAAAACGATTGATCTATCAGGACGGACAAAATCCTTTTGAAGAAGGTACGGCACGCTTCGCCCCCACCGAGAAGAAACCGGAAAAAGCCTTCGCTCAATGGATTCCCCATATTCCCGAAACAGGAGAATATGCCGTCTATGTGACTTATCAGACTTTGCCCGGAAGCGTAAGTGACGCCAAATACCTGGTATTCCATAAAGGAGGCGTAACCGAATTTCTGGTCAACCAGCAAATAGGAGGAGGCACCTGGGTTTATCTGGGCACGTTCGAATTTGACAAAGGAACCAACGATTACGGCATGGTGGTACTGAGCAATGAAAGCAGACAGAAGGGAGTGGTGTGCGCCGATGCCGTCCGTTGGGGCGGAGGAATGGGAAATATAGCGCGCGGTGGAACAACCAGCGGTCTGCCCCGCTATCTGGAAGGGGCACGCTATGCCGCACAATGGTCGGGTTTCCCTTATCCGGTCTACAGCCCCAGCGAAGGCAAGAATGACTATACCGATGACATTAACGCCCGTAGCCGGGTCATAAACTATCTCAGCGGAAACTCCGTGTACAACCCAAAGGAGAAAGGACTGGGTGTTCCTTTCGAAATGACCCTGGGAGTGCACAGTGATGCGGGCTTTTCCAAAGAGGACGAATTGATAGGTACACTGGGCATCTATACCACCGATTACAATAACGGTGAGCTGAACGCCGGCATCTCCCGTTATGCCTCCCGCGATCTGGCAGACATGGTTCTGACGGGCCTGCAACGGGATATCTCCGCCCGGTTCGGCATCCGGTGGCAACGCCGCAGCCTGTGGAACCGCAATTACAGCGAGACGCGCCTGCCTGCTGTTCCCTCGATGATTTTGGAACTGCTCTCCCATCAGAACTTCGCCGATTTGAAACTGGGCCATGATCCGCATTTCAAATTTACTGTAGGACGTTCTGTCTATAAGTCCATACTGAAGTATGTGAGCACCATGCACGGCACGGACTATGTGGTCCAGCCTCTGCCCGTAAGCGACTTCGCCATCCGTCCCGGCAGCAAGAAAAATACCTTCCAACTGACGTGGCAAGCGGTGGATGACCCACTTGAGCCGACTGCCAAGGCACAGCAATACATGGTCTATACCCGTCTGGGGCATGGCGGATTTGACAACGGAACCTTGGTACGCGGCACTGAATATACCTTCGAGGCCGAACCCGGACTGGTGTATAGTTTCAAAGTAACCGCCGTCAACAGGGGTGGAGAAAGCTTTCCTTCCGAGATTCTGTCGGCCTATCAGGCAAAGAAAAGCAAAGGAACGGTATTGATTGTCAACGGATTCGATCGTCTGAGCGGACCCGCCACCGTAGAATCTCCTTTCCTGCAGGGCTTTGACTTGAATGCCGATCCGGGCATACCTTATCTACATACGCCTGCCTTCTGCGGAGCCCAGCTAAGTTTTGACCGCAGCCGCATAGGACGCGAGACCAAAGACGGGCTGGGGTATAGCGGCAGCGAACTGGAAGGAATGCTGATAGCCGGAAACACTTTCGACTATCCGTTCATTCACGGGAAAGCCATCCAGGCAGCCGGAGGCTACTCTTTCGTCTCGTGCAGTGACGAGGCCGTTGAACATGGTTTTGTCCGGCTGACGGATTACCCCATCACAGACTGGATATCCGGAGCCGACAGACGCCCCTTCTCCCACACATTGCAGCAAATGCTCACGGCTTACTGCCAGGGAGGCGGCAACCTGATGCTCAGCGGATCGTACATAGGAAGCAGCATGAACAGCCCCACAGCACTCCGCTTCACCGAAACCGTATTGAAATATAGTTTCGGGGGCAGCATGAGCAACTCCGCCTCGGGAGAGATCTACGGAGCCGACACCCGTTTCAGCATCCCCCGCACCGTCAACGAACAGACATACGCCGTACCCGCACCCGAGTGTCTGACACCGGCTGCTCCCGCCTACTCCGCTTTTATATATAGTCCGGACAACTACAGTGCCGGCATCGCCTACCAAGGAAACTATCGGACTTTTGTCCTGGGGTTCCCCTTTGAAAGCATTCAGGGAGTGAAGGAAAGGGCACGGGTAATGAGCGCCATTCTGGGCTTCTTCAGCGGCAAATGAGATTTTTAAACGAAAATAAAAAGGCAAATAAGAGGTTATTTCATAAAAACGCCTAACTTTGTCCGTATAAACCATTAAAATAAAACGATTATGTACACCATACAGACTAATGCCTCGGGCACACGCAGCATGGAAATCTCAGAAGAGAACTTGCAAACCATTGAAAAATATGCTTTATTCCAGCATCTGATAGACAGCAACGGCATTGTGGACGAGTCGGTACTGGACAAACTGAAACTGAATATCCGCTCACTGATCACCAGTGAGGAAGGAAATAATAAAGAACTGCTCGATCTTTGTATCGATGTGATTTATCATAATAATATGAAAGCTTTCGGGCTTCATCAGCTCATTCTGCTTTATATCCAATGGGAGAAGGAGAAAAACAAGGATGAAGAAGAGATAGAATAATCCGTCTCCGCCCCTCTGTAGCAAATCAAAAAAAACAGTACTGATCATTGAAAGAATACAAACTTACAGACTGGCTGCCGACCACCAAGAAAGAAGTGGAAATACGGGGATGGGATGAACTGGACGTAATCCTGTTCAGCGGTGACGCTTACGTAGACCATCCTTCCTTCGGCCCGGCAGTGATTGGAAGATTATTAGAGGCACAAGGCTTGAAAGTAGCCATTGTGCCTCAACCCAACTGGCGTGACGACCTGCGCGACTTTAAGAAACTGGGACGTCCACGCCTCTTTTTCGGTGTGTCCGCCGGATGCATGGACAGCATGGTAAACAAGTACACTGCCAACAAACGTTTGCGCAGCGAGGATGCTTATACCCCTGACGGACGACACGACATGCGCCCCGAATATCCCAGCATCGTTTATACACAGATTTTAAAGCAAATCTATCCCGACGTACCAGTTATTCTGGGAGGTATCGAAGCTTCCCTGCGCCGTGTCAGCCACTATGACTACTGGCAGGACTGCCTGCGCAAATCAATTCTGATAGACTCCGGAGCCGATTTATTGATCTATGGAATGGGCGAGAAACCGATTACGGAACTTTGCCGGAGGATGAAGGCATCAGCGGACACTACCGGACAGCCCCAGGGGGATGGCTCTGCAGCCCCCTTGCCTGTCCCACATGATATTTTACAAACAGCTTACATCACCTATAAAGGCGACCCGCTGTGTTCACTCCCCGGCTCGGCAGAACCCAAAAGCACAGTGTCCGATGCCCCTCAGGCAAAACCCGACATCGTGCTGCACTCTCACGAAGAGTGTCTGAAAGATAAAAAGAAACAGGCCGAGAACTTCCGTTTCATCGAAGAGGAAAGCAACAAGTATGAAGCCTCCCGCATCTTGCAGGATGCAGGCAGCCAGACGGTGGTGGTCAATCCGCCTTATCCGCCGATGACACAGGGTGAGCTGGATCATTCTTTCGACTTGCCCTATACGCGTATGCCCCATCCCAAATATAAAGGCAAACGCATTCCGGCATTCGACATGATTAAATTCTCGGTGAACCTGCACCGCGGCTGTTTTGGTGGATGTGCGTTTTGTACCATTTCCGCCCATCAAGGGAAATTTATTGTAAGCCGGAGCAAGGAAAGTATCTTGAAAGAAGTGAAAGCCATAACAGAAATGCCCGATTTCAAAGGCTATCTGAGTGACTTGGGAGGCCCCAGCGCCAACATGTATGCCATGCGTGGAAAGGACGAAAAGGTGTGCCGCAAGTGCAAACGCCCGTCATGCATCCATCCCAAAGTATGCCCCAACCTGAATACCGACCATCGTCCCCTGCTGGATATCTATCACTCGGTAGACGCGCTTCCCGGCATCAAGAAAAGCTTCATCGGCAGCGGTGTGCGCTATGACCTGTTACAATATCAAAGTAAAGATCCGGCTGTCAACCGCAGCACGGCCGAATATACCCGCGAACTGATAGCAAACCACGTCAGCGGACGCTTGAAAGTGGCTCCGGAACATACCAGCGACACGGTACTACAAATCATGCGGAAGCCTTCGTTCTCACAATTTTATGATTTCAAAAGGACTTTCGACAAAATAAACAAGGAACTGAATCTGCGACAGCAGATTATACCTTATTTTATAAGCAGCCACCCCGGATGTACGGAAGAAGACATGGCGGAACTGGCCGTGATCACCAAGAAGCTGGATTTCCACCTGGAACAGGTGCAGGACTTTACCCCCACCCCGATGACCGTAGCCACCGAGGCCTGGTACACCGGATACCATCCATACACCTTACAACCGGTATTCTCCGCCAAATCACAAAAAGAGAAACTGGCGCAACGGATGTTCTTCTTCTGGTACAAGCCCGAAGAACGGCGTGCCATTATCAATGAATTGCGCAAAATAGGGCGTACAGATTTGATAGACAAACTGTATGGGAAATAAAAGTTTAAATTCACCACAGATTATCAATCTGTATAGTCTGTGGTGATACTGTTTTTTTTGAAGTCTTATTTTGATCTTTCCTCGGCTTCTATGATCCACTCTCCGACAGTACGTGCCGCCCTGTCAAAGTTCACGCCAACCTTTACTACCCTGCGATGATCCGCCTGATAGGGAATGGCATATCCCTTGATGTTTATTTGAGCCAACGCCTCTGCTGCCGTACCATCCATCTTGAATTCGAATACATAAATAGCATCCTGTAGTTTCACTACGATATCCGACCGGTCAATGGCACTCTTCACTTCCGTTTCCACATATTGCCCCATCAGTTTGATATGCAACACGGGATAAACCTTCCATTCTTTTTCCAACCTTTCCATCGCCAATCCTTCGAACAATTCCTTCTTTCCTTGGATATAGGCTTCAAGAGTAGATACCAGCAAGCTTTTTCCAAAGCGACGGGGACGGCTGAGGAAATAAGTAGTATTCATATTTGCCAGCCGATAGACTAATTCAGTCTTATCTACATAAACATAGCCGTCCATACGCATTTGTTCAAAATTCTATATTCCGATGGGATACCTTCTGAATAGTCCTTCCATATTGATTTATTTTTATTAATGAAACATATACAACAAAAGCAATGTTCTGTGAACATTGCAATTCTAAGAAAGATTTTCCTCCTTCAGCACCATCCGTTGCAGATTCTGCTGATAAATTCTCTCCGCCTTTTCATTATCCAATGCCGTATGCATTTTTATTGACCTAGGTATAGCATTCAGCCATTTTTTCTCATCCTCCTCTTTCTCCGACAAATCATAAGTATGATCTAACCCCAACGAATCACAGTACATCGTCTTTTCATGCTGCAAATAATGCTTTGACCACTTTTCAACACAGATTTTTCCTGCCGACAACAACTCACTCCTATGAATCATATCTTTTAAACCGAAAAGGAATTGATGCATTTTACCATGATAACTATTCATTAAATCGTCTGAAAGCGATTCCAGAGGAATAATCTTGAATTAATCTTCTGATTACCATCACGGCTTCATTTTACTAAAAAATAGAGACATAGTCCCCTTACCCGGTTCGGCTAGAATCAGACCCGTTTTTCACCATTGATATTCAATTAATTATATTAGAAAATATATCGAATAAGATTTTAGGGCACTGATTCTCAATCACCCTGTTTCTTATTCTGTAAAACTCTATTGTTTCCACAATACCTTTTTTTATTTTTGACACCCTTTGATTTGTCAGCCCGTTTCTTTCTTATTCCTTATATATATAGGTATTGCATTACAATTTCAAACATAAGAACCTTCCGGTTCGGGAATCTGCGGAAGGTCATCGATTGCCCCGACAGGCTGCATCTACATAGTGCGGATTCTCATCCTCCTATTCATGAAATATAGTTTTTTCGGCCAGCTTAATCGCAAGAGGCCGATTCCTCTTGTATTTTACGAAATCTCTCGTAATTCATTGAAATGATCGTCACTGACATGAAAGGGCTGTGAGGTCTATCTGTTGTTGTAAAGAAAAGTATGTGGACTTCGTGAGCCAAGTAAGCGGTGTTACTTTGCCCGGGAACATATCTTACTTTGCCCACGAAGATATCTTACTTTTTTCAGTGGGATATGATCGGTCATGATACTCTATAGAGAAAAGAAATTGTTATCGGCCCTATTCCCAGACATAGATACTCTCTTCTGATTGTTCAGCTTTGTGTGTTGATTTACATTCGTACAAACTGGGGTACAGTACGCACCAAACAGCTCAAAAATGTGGATTAATTTAGGAGCGTTAAACCGAGAGAATATCAGTCTGAGATTCCTCATTTACTATCTCGTCGGCAATACAATGTCCGAAAAAACTTTCCGATAGAAGATTTAACCTTTCCATCCGCTTGCTATTCAAAAAAAAGAGGTACATTTGCTTCATCATCAAACCATAAGCATTATGACCATCATAGCCAACCCTATTTACGATGCCGTTTTCAAATTCCTGATGGAAGACAAGAAAGTCGCCAAGATACTGCTCTCCGCATTGCTGAAAAAGGAGATCATAGACCTGGAGATGCGCCGCCACGAGTATACATCCATGGAGCAGACACGCATCTCGCTCTTCCGCATCGACTTCTCTGCAAAGATTCGCGAGAGCGACGGTTCGGAACACCTTGTCCTTATCGAACTGCAAAAGACCTGGCTCATTACGGAGACCTTGCGCTTCCGCCAGTACCTGGGTACGCAGTACCTCAACAAGGAGAACATGATCGAAGAGAAGAACGAGCACGGACAAAAACGGACGTATGGGTTGCCCATCATTTCCATCTACATCCTGGGGCATCCCTTGGGCGACCTCACCGAGCCGGTGGTTTATGTGCGCCGCAGCTATCTGGACTATGATGACCATCCGCTCCCTGCTCCCGACCCTTTCATCGAGAGTCTGACGCATGACAGCATCATCGTACAGATCCCGTTCCTCACCGGACGTACCCGCAACCGCCTGGAACGTCTGCTGAGCGTGTTCGACCAGGAATACCGGCAGCCCGACAGTGAGCATTATCTGGAAATAAACGATGAGCACATGGACGAGGAAGTGAAGTATGTGGTGCACCGCCTGCTGAAGGCCGCTGCGGCACCCGCCGTTCGCCGTGCCATGGAGATAGAGGACGAGATTCTTTCGGAAATAGAGGACAGGGATACGACAATAATGCTCAAGAATAAGGTGATAGAGGAAAAAGAGCAGATGATTGAGCAGAAAGAGCAGCTCATTGAGCAGAAAGAGCAGGTCATTGAGCAGAACAAGCAGGTCATTGAACAGAAAGAGCAGGTCATTGAGCAGAAAGAGCAGATGATTGAGCAGAAAGAGCAGATGATTCGCTCCATGGTTAAGATGCTCTGTAACAATGGAGCATCAATGGACGAGATATCCGAACAATTAGGAATACCTATGGAACAAATCAAACAATATATCGATTCATGATACGATTGTAATGTTCCCGAAAAAAATACAGATATGATGGATTGACTTTCGAGGTTGTGTCCAAACGCTAATCATGCTGCTATTTTGCCGGTAGGGGCGGGGATAGATCTTTTGAATGTCTTGTTCTTCCATACAACCTCTTTTTCACATCCATATTTTCACTGTTTCATATTTCCATGAATACACCTTCTCCCGGATACCGGATAAACAGACACCCGTTTCCGCCATAAGGAATGGAAATAAAACAGGTCTTAAACCACCCTAGGCTGAAGAGAAAGAATCGCATAAAAAAATGCATCTATCCCCTTGAATATCATTTATTTTTTTTCTATCTTTGGGCAAAACCAACTTTTAAATCAATACTGCGTATGGAAACGTATCTATTCTGGATTGTGCCCATTGCCTCCCTCTTGGCATTGGCACTCGCATGGTATTTCTACAAACAAATGATGCTCGAAAGCGAAGGAACCCCTACAATGGAAAAAATCGCTCTCTATGTGCGCCAAGGCGCCATGTCCTATCTGAAACAACAATATAAGGTAGTAGGATGGGTATTCTTGGGGCTGGTTCTCCTGTTCTCTATCATGGCATACGGATTTAACCTGCAAAACCCGTGGGTGCCTGTCGCCTTTCTTACCGGCGGCTTCTTCTCCGGACTGTCCGGCTTTCTAGGAATGAAAACGGCTACATACGCTTCAGCCCGTACCGCCAATGCCGCCCGGAACTCCTTAAACAAAGGGCTGCGTGTAGCCTTCCGCAGCGGAGCTGTTATGGGCCTGGTCGTTGTCGGCTTGGGACTGCTCGATATTTCTTTCTGGTACATCTTATTGGATTATTGCATTCCGGCAGACGCCATGAACCCTTCCGCCAAATTATGTGTCATCACAACCACCATGCTTACCTTTGGCATGGGAGCCAGCACGCAAGCGCTTTTCGCCCGTGTGGGAGGTGGAATCTATACCAAAGCAGCCGATGTAGGCGCTGACTTGGTAGGTAAAGTGGAAGCCGGCATTCCGGAGGATGACCCCCGCAACCCCGCCACCATTGCCGACAATGTGGGTGACAATGTAGGTGACGTAGCCGGAATGGGCGCCGACCTCTACGAGTCCTATTGCGGCTCTATCCTGGCTACCGCCGCTTTAGGTGCCGCAGCCTTTATCGGTTCGGATGATACCGTGATGCAGTTTAAAGCGGTCATCGCACCGATGCTGATTGCGGCAGTGGGTATCGTCCTCTCTATCATCGGCATTTTTGCCGTCCGCACCAAAGAAGATGCGGGGATGAAGGAATTACTCGGATCACTGGCCACAGGAACCAATTTAAGCTCGGTACTGATTGTTGTCGCCACCTTCCTTATCCTTTGGATATTAGGTCTGGAAAATTGGGTAAACATATCCTTTGCTGTGGTAGTGGGATTAATAGTAGGCATCGTTATCGGCCGTTCCACCGAATATTATACTTCCCAGTCGTATAAACCCACCCAACGGTTGGCCGAAAGTGGAAAGACCGGTCCGGCCACCGTGATCATTTCCGGTATCGGACTGGGTATGATTTCCACCACCATCCCTGTACTGGCTGTAGTGACAGGCATCATTTTATCCTACTGGCTGGCATCCGGTTTCGATTTTGCCAATATCTCGATGGGACTTTATGGCATCGGAATTGCTGCCGTAGGTATGCTTTCCACTCTCGGCATCACTTTGGCTACCGATGCTTACGGACCGATTGCCGATAATGCCGGCGGTAACGCCGAAATGAGCGGACTGGGCAAAGAAGTGCGCAAACGTACCGATGCCCTCGACTCGTTGGGTAACACGACTGCCGCTACCGGCAAAGGTTTTGCCATCGGTTCCGCTGCATTGACCGGACTGGCTTTATTGGCATCCTACGTGGAAGAAATCCGTATCGGACTGACCCGATTGGGGCAAACCCTCCTGGAATTGCCCAACGGTATCACTGTAGATGTGCATAACGCCAGTTTCACCGACTACATGCTTTATTACGATGTAACCCTGATGAACCCCAAAGTATTGAGCGGTATGTTCTTGGGCAGTATGATGGCATTCCTGTTCTGCGGTCTGACCATGAATGCCGTAGGACGTGCGGCCGCCCACATGGTAGAAGAGGTGCGCCGCCAGTTCCGTGAGATAAAAGGGATTCTGACAGGAGAGGCCGAGCCCGACTATGCCCGTTGCGTACAAATATCCACCAAAGGAGCGCAGCGTGAAATGGTATTCCCCTCCCTACTGGCTATCATCGCCCCTATCGCTACCGGATTGATTTTCGGCGTACCCGGTGTTATCGGTCTGCTGATAGGTGGTCTGTCCTCGGGCTTCGTTCTCGCCATTTTTATGGCCAATGCGGGAGGCGCATGGGATAATGCGAAAAAATTTATAGAAGAAGGTAATTTCGGAGGTAAAGGAAGCGAAGTACACAAAGCAACGGTTACCGGTGACACTGTAGGTGATCCGTTCAAAGATACATCCGGACCCAGTTTGAACATTCTGATTAAACTGATGAGTATGGTCGCCATTGTAATGGCCGGACTGACAGTTGCTTGGAGTTTGTTCTGATAGAAAAACGGAAAGCCGCTTCGGAGGAGGCGGCTTTCTAATTTTAAAAAAAGATTTTCACACATACGTAAGCATCGGACTACACGTAGGATTGTGCCTGAACATTGGCCATGTTGCTATTTTGCCAGTAGGGGCGAGGTTCGCTCGCCCGAAATTACAGACTGTTCTTGGTCAAGACATTACAATTGAATTTATTCAATATCTCCACGCATCTCTCCACATTCGAAGGGCGGATCACCACATGGGCAGTATCACCTTGTGCGAAAGCATACATATATTCGATGAAAATATGCTCGGCGGCCAAGTAATCCAATACTTCGGACAATGAACCTGCCACATTCGGACAACTGATACAAACCACATCAGTCAGCATCACGGCAAAGTCCTCGGCACGAAGTACCTCCACCGCCTTCTCCACATCCGAAACAATTAAACGAAGGATGCCGAAATCAGTAGATTCCGCCATGCTGAACGCATGCATGTTGATGTCATGCTTCGCCAATGTCTTGGTCACATCATTGATTCTTCCGGTCTTGTTTTCCAGAAAAACAGATAATTGCTTGATTGTCATATCGCGTACTCTTTTATTTTAAAATCCGATTGTCTATCACACGTTTGCTCTTGCCTTCACTACGGGCAATGCTATTGGGCTCCATCAGCTTCACTTCGGCACTGATGGAAAGGACACTTTTCAGTTTGTCGCTCAACGCCTTCTTCATGGCCAGCATACTTCCCATATCATCCGAGAAGAAGTCTTTGCGCACTTCCACTTGTACCTGCAAAGAGTCGAGATTATTCTTTCTGTCCACCACCAGCATGTACTGAGGCTCAAACTGCGGCATATCCAGAATCACACTCTCCACCTGGGACGGGAAGACGTTGATACCACGGATAATAAGCATATCGTCACTACGGCCTACAATGCCCGACAT
The DNA here is from genome assembly GCF_054653615.1 of Phocaeicola sartorii JCM 17136 = DSM 21941. Lineage (NCBI taxonomy): Bacteria > Pseudomonadati > Bacteroidota > Bacteroidia > Bacteroidales > Bacteroidaceae > Phocaeicola > Phocaeicola sartorii. The sequence goes on along the minus strand of NZ_BAAIFW010000005.1, from coordinate 1,664,221 downwards.
GCGGATATTGGTTCTTCCACACGGACATTCACCCTCCATCAGGGAAGTCAAGTCCTTCGTACGGTAACGCAGCAACGGCATCCCTTCCTTGGTCAAGGTAGTAAACACCAGTTCTCCCACTTCTCCATCCGGAAGACGTTCCAACGTTTCAGGATTAATGATTTCAGGATAAAAATGATCCTCATTAATATGCGATCCATGTTGCTCCTGGCATTCGTAGGAAACACCGGGTCCCATAATCTCACTCAGACCATAAATATTATACCCTTTCAATCCCAGCCGCTCTTCTATCTCCTTACGCATACTCTCTGTCCACGGCTCGGCTCCGAAAGCTCCGATACGGAGGTTGATGTCATTCTTGGTCAGTCCCATACGTTCCACCACTTCCGCCAGATAAAGGGCGTAGGAAGGAGTACAGGCAATGCCCGTTATACCCAAGTCACGTATCAGACGGACATGTTTTTCCGTATTTCCAGTAGAAGCCGGGATAACCGTCGCCCCCAGGTTCTCCACCCCATAATGCGCGCCCAGTCCGCCGGTAAACAGTCCATAACCATAACTGACGGAAAAGGTATCATTACGGGTAACCCCGTAGGCCGAAAGACAGCGCGACATCACTTCGGACCACACGGACAAGTCACGGCGCGTATACCCCACAATGGTAGGATTTCCCGTTGTGCCCGAAGAAGCGTGCACACGCACAATTTCCGAGGCAGGAGCAGCCTGAAGGCCGTATGGATAATTATCACGCAAATCCTGCTTGGTAGTAAAAGGAAGTTTTACGATATCTTCGATAGTCTGGATGTCATCCGGAGACAAATCCATCTCCTGCATTTTGTTACGATAAAAAGGGACATTGTGATAAACCAGGTTCACCAGCTTGTTCAGGCGTTTCCCCTGCAGAGCGCTCATCTCGTCCCGACTCATGCACTCTTTATTTTTATTCCAAATCATAGCATTAATAATTAATGGTTAGTGATTAGGGTGATCTTCATGAAAAGCCCTCATTCGTTCCTCCATCACCGGATAAAGTTCATCGCGCATCCGTGATGTACAGGCCCGGACGCCTTCCTGCTCACTACCGGTGGTAGAGAGCGAGATGCTGCTCACCCCATAATACAATAATTCACGGAGCAATTCACCCCCTGTCATATTTCCGTAACCAATGGTAAAGAAGAAACCATCTCCCACCACCTGGGTCGCATCATAATCATATACGATATGGAAACCATGGTCGGTAAATATCTTCTTCATGCGTTCCGCACGACGGGCATACTCGCGGGTATCTTCTACAAAATTGATTTTACCTTCGGTGGACAGACGAAGCATTTCAGCGTATGCATACTGAGTAGAAGCCGTACATCCCGAAGTAATCATATAAAGAATGGAAGCAATCAATGTAGGGCCGAACACCCCTGCATCTTTATACCGTTCCGCCAATGCCGGAAACTGGCGGTCGAACAGTTTATCACTGATACACGTCAACGCCATGCGCTGTCCGGCATAGCTGAATATCTTGGAAGAAGAAAGCATCAGGATATAATTATCCGTATATCTTGCCACGGTGGGCGGATAGGGCGGTTCGAAAGGATGTCCCATATCCCGACGGAAATCCATGCAGAAATAAGCCAGATCTTCCATCACAATCACCTCATACCGGGTTGCCAGTTCACCGATTATCTGCAACTCCTCCTCTTCCAGGCAGATCCATGCCGGATTATTCGGATTAGAATAGATGATCGCTGCTATATCGCCTTTGCTCAGGAAACTTTCCAATTTCTCGCGCAAGGCCTGTCCCCGATAATGATAGATATCAAACTCTTCCCACTCCACGCCGATGATACGAAGCTGGGATTTCTGAATAGGAAATCCTGGATCAATGAACAATACCTTGTCTTTCCCCGGAATACGCTGCGTACAGGCTATGAACGAACCGAATGAACCCGCCACCGATCCGGTGGTAGGCACACAGGCGCGCGGAGAGATATCCAGATCCAAGAAAGCCTTTACAAAACGGGAAGCCTCCTTTTTCAACTCGGGCACTCCCGCGGCAGCCGGATATTGCGATCCTACGCCCCTGTCCAAAGCCGCTTTCTCCGCTTCAATCCCTCTCTGATTGGCGGCAAGACCGGGAGATCCCTGATCCATACGGATAAAAGGAATCCCCGTTTCCTTTTCCAGATACTGGGCTACCAGCAGCACATCACCGATAGTAGCCTGTGCAAGATTGGCGATGTGCAGTTCCTTCACCGCCTTCTCCACTAATTCTTCACTAAATATCTTCATGGCATTACCAGTTCTTTACCGCATTCAAGCCTATATCAAAAGCCTTCTGATTCATTTCAACAATCTTCTCACCTTTTGCAGCAAACACACGTCCTATGCTTTCACGCAACTGTTCCGGCGATACGATTTCAATATACTTCGCAGCCATGCCCAGCAAAATCACATTCGCGCATTTAGGCATACTGTTTTCTTTTGCCATATCCTCTATTTCCAGTTTCACCACATGCGGAAGGCTTTCCAAAGCTCTCATAAGATCCACGTCCTCAGGATAGTCGGGAATGTTCTTGAATGGATTAGCGGAAGTAATCACCCAACCTTCCTCCTGCAAGTAAGGCAGATAACGCAACGCCTCCATCGGTTCCATGGAAATAATCAGATCCGCCTCACCCTGAGCGATCAGATCCGAATAAATCGTTTCGTCGGACAAACGCAGATTGGACTGTACATCTCCTCCGCGCTGGCTCATGCCGTGTACCTCGGCCTGCTTCAAATTAATGCCTTCTGCCGTAGCAGCTTCTCCTATAATAGTAGCGATAGTCAGGATACCCTGTCCTCCTACGCCCGAAAGTATGATATCTTTTCTCATGCCTTATCTGCTTTTTTCTGTCTTAGTTTACGATTCAATGTCTGGATACATTCTCTGCGCGGAATAATGACAGACACCCCTTTATATTCTATTTCCTCACGAATGATACGGGTAATCTCTTCCATATTCTTCGGCAACGGGACCACCACACGCACATGTTCGGGTTCCACTCCTAATCCCAGGCAGATCGCCTCGAACTTGTTCGTACCGGCAGAATCCTGTCCGCCGGTCATGGCTGTAGTCAGGTTATCCGAAATCACCACCGTGATATTGGCATGGTCATTGACCGCATCCAGCAGACCAGTCATACCGGAATGAGTGAAGGTAGAGTCACCGATAACAGCAATGGCCGGAAAGACCCCTGCATCGGAAGCACCTTTGGCCATGGTTATGGAAGCACCCATATCCACACAACTGTCGATCGCGCGGAACGGGGGCAACGCACCTAATGTATAGCAACCGATATCACCGAAAATACGTGCATCCGGATATTCCGCAGCCACCTTGTTCAAGGCATCATACATATCCCGATGGCCACATCCCTGGCACAATGCAGGCGGACGCGGCATCACCACCTGAGGTTTGCCAAACGGACGTTTAACTCCCCATCCGATCGCCTCGCCCACATTGTCCGGAGTCAGTTCACCGGTGCGTGGCAAAGTTCCCGTCAGTCGTCCTTTTATCTCATAATCCGAGGAGAGGATCGCTTTTACCTGTTCTTCCACAAACGGCTGGCCATCTTCCACTACCAGGACATGTCCGCAACATTCCGCCATCGTCCTGATCTCTTCAGCCGGCAACGGATATTGCGAGATTTTCAAGACCGGAATATGACAACCGTCCGTATCCGCCTCTTTCACATAATTATAACCGATACCGCAGGCTATCACTCCGAATTCATAATCATATTCGGGATTCAACCCTTCCACATAGTTATAAGGAGACTTGGAGGAAGATTCTTCCAGTTCCTCCTGCTTTTCCACCAGATCCAAGTATTGTTTACGCGCATTCCCCGGCAGCAACACCCAGTGGGCACGTTCATGATCAGGCTTCAACTGATTTTCCTCACGGATATCGGCCACTTCCACACCGGCACGCGAATGTGCCAGACGGGTAACCACACGCATCAACACCGGCAACTTCATCTTTTCCGAGAGTGTATATGCGTACCCCATCATATCGTATGCTTCTTGTTGGGAAGACGGTTCCAGGATGGGAAGCATCGCAAATTTTCCATAGAAGCGTGAATCCTGCTCGTTCTGAGACGAGTGCATGGAAGGGTCATCGGCTGCCAGCACCACCAAGCCGCCGTTCACACCGGTTATGGCAGAATTGACAAACGCATCGGCAGCCACGTTCATGCCTACATGTTTCATACATACCAAAGCACGTTTTCCTGCGTATGACATGCCCAGCGCAGCCTCCATGGCCGTTTTTTCATTCGTGCACCAAGTGCTGTGCAGTTTTCGTTCCTTTGCCAGAGGGTTCTTCTGGATAAACTCTGTGATTTCAGTGGACGGTGTGCCCGGATAGGCATATACACCCGATATGCCGGCATGTATCGCTCCGAGGGCAATCGCCTCATCGCCCAATAATAATTTCTTTTCAGCCATTATCTATTCTTTTATGATTGTTTTTATATAAATGTAAAAGGGTCGGCATCATCCAATACCGGGAATTTCTTCCTGAAAGCCTGCAATGCCTCCATATCTATCTCAGCCGACACCGCACTTTCCCTGCTCCACGGACATTCGGCTATCGTTTTTCCGTAGGGGTCGATGATGGCGCTGCCACCCGAGTACTCACAGGCAGGATCAGTTCCCATGCGGTTCACTCCGGCCACATAACACTGGTTCTCAATAGCCCGCGCACGAAGCAGCGCGCTCCAAGCATCCACACGGGGAGTGGGCCAGCTTGCCACATAAAGTATCATGTCGTAATCCCCCAGGTTGCGTGACCAAACAGGGAAACGGAGGTCATAGCATACCTCCAAAAGAATACGTACCCCACGGAAGTTCACCACCACACGCTCTGTGCCGGCGGTGAAACGCTTGTGCTCGCCCCCGAAGGTGAACAAATGTTTCTTGTCATAATGCTGCACGGCTCCATCCGGATGGACAAAGTAAAAACGATTATAATAGTTTCCATTCTCACATACCGCCACACTGCCTGCAACAGCACAATTCCGCTCAGCCGCCTTGCGCTTCATCCAGTGCAGGGTCTCACTGTCGGCACTCTCCGCAATTCCCTCGGGTTGCGTACAAAAACCGGTGGAAAACATTTCGGGCAAGACAAACAGATCAGCATCCGGCAGACAGCTGATCGCTTCGTCCGCCCTTGCCACATTTGCCTGTGGATTGGCCCATTCTATATTTCTCTGTAGAATTGTTATTTTCATTGTTTTTCATATTATAAGACCCACAAAGGTAACAAATATAATAAGATAGCAAGCATTTTATTACTAACTATTTCCTTTTACTCCCCTTTTTATTACATGTTTTTATAAATATCCCCTATTTATTCCTCATAAAAAAAGCAGCCCAGCAGGGACAAGCCTTGCTGAGCTGTAGTAAATGCCTTCTTTTTGTCTCAAACAGTAACGGTTATTATAAGCCCCATCCATTGTATTCACAGTTTTATCGTTTTCACCTTACCCGGGATAACCGTCAGCCGTACCCTTCCATCCCCCTCTATCTCCACTTTCTGGTACCGGGCCTCCACCACCACCTTACCATCCAGTGCCATCAGCCCCCATTGACAGGCATTCTCCTCGAATACACAATAACCGCCGACGGGAGGACGGATGTTCCGATAACAGGGAGGAACCACGATACGCTCACCCGACTTCAACCCCCATTTCAGCCCCATCCGGAAAGGACGGACATCGCCCATCCCCTCCAGTCTCTTCCGCCTTTTCTCCTCCTCATTCCGTTGCTGCAACAGGTTCATTTCCTCCGCACGACGCCCGGCCTCCTCCTTCAATCTTTCCACCACAGAGTCGAAATCCTCCTCACCTGCCTCAGGATTATTACAGGCGATATATCGTTTCCTCTTTCCTTTCTCCACCTGATAATAACTCCCTTGCCCGTCCATCACCACGATACTCCGGTCTGCCAGACGACCACAGCACCAATACACCTCCTCGTCATCCCCTTCCAGCAGACAGGCGAAAACATCGAACACGGTAGACCATACAGGGTCCGCCAACTTGCAGGACTTCGGGACACGATAGTCCGGTATCTTCAGATAAAAACCATAAAAACAGAGACTGTCCTTATGCAGCCCGCGCATGGAAGCATACGCCTTCCGTGTGCGGCTATGAAAGGTCTCCCCCACTTTCAGTAACTCCATGCTACCGTAAGAGCACACCACCGGCTTCTCCCGATAAGTCCTGTCCGTTTTCAAGTCGATGTAAGCATCCGTACCATCATTGCCCGTAACGGCCAGAAGCTCCCCTTTCAGGAATCTCAACCTCCGGCAGCAGTCTATGATGATCTTCGGCTTTCCGTTATCGTCCACCACCCCTGTACAGCCATCTTCCAAACAAACCGCCGCCCGGTCCGCACAGGTGTCGAACACTTCCCTGTATCGGGGCATCACTGTCACTCTGTTTCCACGCCTCAGTCCCCACAATCCGCTACACCGGTCATGGAAAGCTTTCAGAACAGAGGGCGCATTCCGCCCCTCTTCCGGATCAGACAAGTTCCGGTTCCTGATCGCATCCAGCAACTGTCCATGAGTCATCACCATTTCCCATTCTTCCTCCCGCCTGCCTTCCTCCAAGAGCGGACACGACAGAGACAGCCCGTTTTCCGTTCTTTCCCGGGAAAGGGTGTCACTCAGCATCCGTCCCTCGAACATCGCTTCCCAGTCCCGCTCACGGACGGGCAGGCCGAAGATCCGGTGCAGCCCCACATTATCTATCAGTATGCAGGATTCCTTGTCGCCCAATTTACGCAATCCTCTCCCCACCTGTTGCAGGTATTTCGCCAGTGAAAGCGTGGGACGAGCCAGCTGCACGAACTCCACATCGGGACAGTCGAAGCCCTCGGAGAAGATATCCACATTGACCAGTACCCTGATCCGCCCCTGTCTGAAGCCCTCTACCAGTTCCCTACGCTCCGAAGCTGGGGTTTTGCTGTCAATAGCCACAGCCGCCACTCCGTGTGCATTGTAACAGGCAGCTATCTGGCGGGCATGGGCGATGCTGACGGCATACACCATTCCTTTTTTCCCGGCGGCATACCGCTCGACGCTCTCATACAACCGCCGGATGCTGACCTGGCGATTCAGCACCTCATTCATTTCCTTCACCTGATAATCTCCGTCCGCACCCCGTTTCTTCAACGAATCAATCCTCTGTTGCTCCCTGCTGTCCGCACGGATGGACACGTAGTCGAAAGCCGACAGCCAGCCTTTCCCGATGAATTCCGCGATGCTCCACGAAGTTATCAGCGCATCAAACAAATCCGTGAAGCCCTTGCCGTTCAGCCGGCAAGGGGTAGCAGTCATGCCCAGTTTCCTTGCCTCCGGATATCTTTTCCAAAGCTCCCGGTAAGTCTCCGCCAGGGCATGATGCGCCTCGTCAATGACAATCAATCTGGGGGCTTCCTCCCTATTCTTCCAGTTACGGGACAGCCACTGGATGGAGACTACCCGTACCCTCCCGGATTCTTCCGGCATACTGTCTTTCCCCGTCCTTCCGTTCTTTCCCGTTTTGTCCGGTTCTTTTCCCATTCCATACCGGGCTGCGGTTTCCTCTATCTGCTCCACCAGCTCCCGGCGGTGTGCCACAATCCACACCTGCGTACCGGCACCGATACCACAGAGAAACTCTTTCACCACCGCTGCCAGCAGATGTGTCTTTCCTGTGCCTGTAGGCATTTGCACCATGACACTCCGATGGAATTCCCACTCCTTAAAGAGCCTGAGCTTCATCTCCTGCTGGTAGTCACGAAGACCATCGTTCTTGCAATACATCATGGTGCGGATGCCGGTCGCCACCGGCAACAAAAGCGGGAAAGGCTGCATGCATCATCGCACACAGCCTATCGTGAATATTCTATCTTTATGGATTCATTTTTTATCAGCGGCTTGCTAGTTGATATCGTAAATATTTGATATCGCTAATTGTTCCGCCACTGAATTTAATACGAAACCGATGACAGGGGCTATTTTTCTATGAGCCAGTCGCCCAACAATATATTCCGTCTTATCTATTATAGAGATAATCCTTGTTGATGATTTCCTCAAAAGTCTGTATCCCTATCGGGCATCTCTTCAATGACTGTTGCTTCATGGCGCGCTACTTTTTCGGATTGTACTACAAAGGAACAAAATCTAACCGGAAATTCCTAGCCGAATGCTCTTTTTTATTATTTCAGATGGACTTTAAAGACAAGACCTCCGGAGAAGTATTTCCCATTATTCAGTTCGGCAACAAGATTTACATAGTCTTTCCAGAAACTGTACTCAAAACCTACATTGCAAGTTCTTGCATCGTACTCCGCCATCAGGTTCAAGCCATTCGCTGCCTTGCTTATTATAGATGTTTCGGGAAAAGCAAAACGGAAGTTTATGCCGAATGAAGGACGTTTATAATGCTCCATACCTTTGGCATTACCATATACAAATGCGGCATGAACACCCCATTCACCTATGTTCTGAAAATTCAGATGTTTGGTTACAGCCAGATAATAGCGTGTAGCGTAATTATTGGAACCGCTTGTATTACCGGACACCAGTTCCCCACCGCCATGATCGGCATGAGAGGTGGGATCGTCCAGACCAAGGACGATTTGCGGTGTCCACTCCTTCCACCACCCTTCTTTCCAAAGGCGCAGACGCGCACTGAAAACCCGGTCCTGATTCGTGAATTTCCCCCAAGACTGTTCCGGGAAATAAGTAGAGCCGTGATCCGCATGTACCAATGTACAGATATACGACACCTCCAGCCAGGGAAACATCGTTATATTTATGTAATAATTGAAGGTGTACCCCACCTCACGGCTACGAAAATGGGTGGATAACGGATGAGTATTCAAATAGTTTCCACCAAACAGGAACGTTTTATCACGCTGCATATCAGCCGTGGGAGCATGAAGCAGTCCGGTAGTCCCCATCAATGCCTGGGCATCGGCCCATAAGGAAACGCTACACCCCAAAGCAAGCAATAAGATTCTTTTCATCAAGCTACTCTTTACATATATTCCACATAAACAACAGATTGCCGACAATGTAACGTCTCCACATCCGGCGGGGTTCTTTCAACAACCGGTAGCACCATTCCAAAGAATGCTTTTGCCACCAGGCGGGAGCACGCTTTACCGTTCCGGCATAGAAATCAAAAACAGCGCCTATCGTTCCGCAATGGCAGTGGATATTTAATTCATTCCAATGCGTGTACGCCCATTTCTCCTGTTTGGGGGCAGTCATCCCTATCCAGAGCAAATCAGGATTTGCCTTGTTGATGGCTTCGACTATCGCCCGATTCTCCTCTTCCGAAAACTCCGGCTTATAGGGTGGCGAATAGGTTTCCACTTCGATGTGAGGGAAATCCACCGCTGCACGCCGTTTGATCAATGCCAGCACCTTTTCGCTGCTGCCCATGAAAAAACATTTTCCTCCCCTCCGGTTCAACTTGTTCATTTCAAATTCGAACAAATCCCAGCCGGCAATGCGCCCTGCAGGTTTGGATTTGGCATTCAGCCAACGACACGCCTTCACGATGCTTGCCCCGTCGGGGATCAACACATCCCCCCGCTGCAAAGCTTCGGCAAAGAGCTTGTCTTTTTGGGCCGTGTTGTAGGAATGGGCGTTGATGGTATTGATCAGGAGTTTGCCTTCCGGCAAAGCGGCCAACCCCTGGCGACTTTCCACCAGGGACAAATTTGTCAACTTCAATAACATGAATATGGCAGTTCTAAAATATTATATTATTTTTGTGGCCCAACAGCGAACGCCATGAGCCGATTAAAAGATTTTCCGTCCATTCATGACCGCATCCACACCGGATACGGCAATGCTTTACACTCCCTTTACGAGATAGGCAGAAACCTGTCCGACAAGGAGCGGCAAGAAGTTATTGCCCGGGTCCGTGCAAAAGGATACCGGGTGGAGGAACTGGAATTTTACGAATATGCCCCGACAGACACCATGCGACATTTGTTTGTACGGATGGAAGGCGAAGCGGAAAGTATTCCTTATTTTATGCTGGACAAAGAATGCTGGAATGAGATTGTGGATGCGCTACTGGTTGTTCACACATCGCTAAGTTAGTCTATGAAGGCTACATATAATAAGATTCTAAATTTCATGAAGCGGAAGCTCTGTCCTCATCTTTTTGATAATCGTCAACATGGAAGGAAGGTTGTTTTTACCACCTCAAAGACAACCAACATGGCATCAACCATCTCCTTCTTATGCATATATTCCTTCCTCCATTATATTTTGTTTCAGCAACTTGTCCATATCTTCACGCAATCTGACAATATCAACGGCACAACCAAACAAATGCTGAAGTTCGTCCTTTATATGGACCAGACAAAACATACTGGGAGTTTGCAATTCCACACACACATCCACATCACTATCTTCGGTTTGCTCGCCACGTGCAACCGAACCGAAGATTCCCATGCGCATAATGCCATACTTATGAGCGTTCTCAACCATGTACTTACGCAATAATGCCATATATTCGGAAGTCGTTTTCATATCCATACATCATTCTTCGATAGCAAATATACAGATTCTTATTCTTTTGAACAAGAAAGTAATATAAGAATTTGATAGTCTCTCCTTTAATTTGCTAATGTCAGGATGAAAACAGATTTTGATTTAGTATGTCTCTCATTCTATTTTCAAACTGATCTAAAGTAAACTCCCGACAGAATTTCTCATAACCGGCATTTCCCATTTTAACTCTTAATTCTTCATCATCCAACAACTCCGCCATACAATCAGCCAACGAAACCGGATTCTGCTTTTCACAAATCAAACCATTTTCTCCATCTTTCACCATATCGGGGATGCCGCCTTCATTGGTGGAAATGACCGGCAGTTTATATTCCATGGCTTCCAAAATGACCAAAGGGAAACACTCATTATAATAATAAGTTGGAAAAACAAAGACATCCGCTTGTCTAAAAAAAACCTCCTTCTCTTCTCCTATTTTTCGACCGACATAAGCAACCCTATCATTCAAATTCCGTTTATCCACTTCTTCTGAAAACTGTACAGCCCCTATTTCTGATGTTTCTCCACCAACAAACTGACAAACAAAAGTATATTCTTTCTCTTTTAATATTTTAAGTGCATCAAGTAATACTGTTACGCCCTTACTGATCAATAAATTAGAAAGAAAAAGTAAATGAGGGACTTCGTTATTCCGTCTTGCTTTCAGTTCTTCCTTACATGAGTTTGGTATGCCATTCGGACAAATATATACATCTTCCCTTTTTACATACCTAGCTATATCCTTATAAAGACTCTCTGCCAACAGGATTACTTTCAGATTACTGAAAAAACGTTTATAGAGGAAGTTATAAACCCATTTACTCTGATAAGCCGAAACTCCTTTATTGTGATAATGAGCTATGACTTTACATCCCATAATTTTGAGCAGCTGTACCACAATAAAGTCTTTGAAGAAAGCTTTTCCTCCAGCATTCGGGGTAATATAAACCAATTCGGGACGAATTTCTCTTACAACGTGAGAAATATGCTTCAGAAGCAATACATATCTCAACAGTTTTTTGAAACTTGTACGTCCGATATCAGATAAACTGCCGGCTGTCGCTAAATTTATACAATAAGAATCGAAAGAAGAGTCTATCAATTCGCTTTCCTGAATGTATTTTCCCATCATGGCTGCGCCATGTATGGGAGGAGGAAGATGAAGGATGAAAAGAATACGAGGCTTCATTTTTCTATGTTCTGAAAACTACACAATCACTTCAACTATCAGCAAGTTCTTTTAATTATTTTAGCCGGATTCCCTGCCACCACAGAATAATCGGGAATATTTCCCTTTACCACCGCTCCCGCGCCTATGATACAATATTTTCCAATAGTACTTCCGGGCAAGACAATACAACCTGCTCCCAAGAAAGACCAGTCTCCGATCCTAACACTTTCGAATATACCTGCATCCTCTTTAGGCAAATTATCTATACAAAATAAAGTGGGATTTGCCATCTGTCGCACGTTTACAGAATAATCGTGAGTTAGAACTATCACTTTAGTGGAAACAACCACACGCTCACCTATATATAACCCTCCGCTACCATCCAGATAGGCATCCGGATGAATATAACGGGGCATTCCGCAAAACACCACACCTTGGCTCCGATAAGCAGCCATAGCCAACCTCATGGTCAGATTCCTGTTATGCAACGCACGCGAGCAAAAAGACAATGCCAGCATGATATAATAAAAAACTCTTTTCAACACCTGTGTCATGATACTCTTTTTTTTGTTTTAACTGATTGGACATACCGCTTTGCCATATTCCGGACTCCCAAGGGCAGCACGGCAAGCAATAGAATGGCATACTGCCCTATACAAGCAGGATTGTAACGAAGAGACTTCATCCCATACTTCCAACATTCTCTTTTCCGACCGGCTCTGAAATACACAGAAGACTTCATTTTGAACCAAAGACCTATGTATTTGCGCAACGATGATTTATACATATAGCCAGCATCCTTACGCAACAAAGCTATCAGTTGTTGTTCCACATAATCACCGTCAAAAAAACGGGTAGGAGTTGAGGTCAGCTCCAGTTCTTCCCTCAGTATATACCATGCAAGGCACTTCTTACTGTAGGCTATCTCATACCGATATGCCAATCTGGCCCAAGTAATCAGATCCTCACCCGAAGTGATTCCCACAGGAAAACCTCCCACCGACTCCAGACAATCTTTCCTTATCACAACGGACGAAGCACATACAGGAGGCTGCGAAAATGCCGCCACCCGGAAATAGTCTTTCAGAATACCGTCCATGCCACAAAAATCCAAATGATTTACCCGGTTCGGCACTTTTGCTCCCGATGAATACACATAACTGTAGTTTACTGCAAATACTCCGCACTGAGGGTATTTTTGTATCAAATCATATTGCTCTTTTAAATAAGAAGGCTCCCACCTGTCATCCGCATCCAACAAGGCGATGTATTGTCCAGCCGCCTGTCTGATACCTGCATTGCGGGCAGCGGACACTCCCTGGTTTTTCTGCGAGAGCAACCGTATCCTGCTGTCTTTTATTCCCTTAACTACCTCCATACTCCCATCGGAGGAGCCGTCGTCCACCAATACAACCTCAAAATCAGTAAAGGACTGCACCAGTACTGTTTCCAATGTACTGCGTATCTCTTTTTCCTTGTTGTAAACAGGAATCACTACTGAAAATAACATAATCTATTTATTTTAATGAATACAAGAGCCTGTCCTTCTGGAATGCACCGTGCACTTCGCTCATCATACCCGTACCAGAAATAGCATCTTTTATCTATTTTTTACAATAAGTCAACAATCCGGCAGCAAGCTGTCCTTTATCACTGACACCACCGCACATGATGTATAATTTTTTCGAATAGAAACGTAGCCGTGCACCGCCAGATTCATACAAGCCGAAACATCAGACAAAACTTTGTCTAACAATACGGTATAATCACTATCCGACCGTGCCACCAACAAATCCACCCCATCCGTCAGATGAGCGTCAAAACCCTTGAAAGCAAAATCCGAAACGACACAAATCTTCTTCATGGCCAGTGCCTCCAATACCTTTATATTAGTACCCGCACCACTATACACCGGCGACACCACCACAGAACACTTTCTATACATTTCCTTCAAATCGTCCACAAAGCCCAATACATGCACATGGGGGTATGACTCCCATGCCTTACGCAAATGTTCCGGTGTCCCTTTCCCCACCACATAAAAATGCGCGTCCGGATGCTTCCGGCATACATTCCTCCATATATAGTTAATAAAATGGTCCACCCCCTGATAATTGGGAGGGAAAGCCATGAATCCGACAAACAGTATGTTTTTATTGCAAGCGGACACATAATCCTGACTCTCAAGAATGGCAGGAATATTAGGCAGATATCGGCTGTTATCGGTGAGGCAGTCTTGAGGATTGGCCGTATAATATAATCTGCATCGCTTCATGATTCGAGAGGCAACCCTCTTTATCCCCCAGCTTTTGTATCCGAAATAAACCCTTTTAATCCAAGAGTACGATGGGTTTTCCGCCATCTTGTGATAATTGTGCCAAGGTATATCGTCTATGTCAATCACTACATCCGCATAATCTTCAACACCACACATCACCGCTGTAGCCAAATAACGGAAAACAACGACATCGTATTTCCTGCGCTGAATCATTTCGCGATAAATGCGGCTGCACCGCCCGTTCTTCAGCGCTATTACATGCTGTCCAAACGGCACACAGCCTTTCAGTTTGGATAAAGCACCGGCTTCAAGATCTACATCATACATAAAGACATGGCTATCTGTTATCGGTACATTCTTATCATACAGATTAAAGAACAATACGTCCACATGTGCCGTCTGCTTCAGCGCATTAAACAAATGCCGGGTACGTTGATGCGCACCGGTTTTCTGCACATACGGATTGTAAGTAGTTACAAACAATATATTTTTATCGCACATAAGGAGGTGAATCAAAAATTGAATAATAAGGAAATAAAGCCGCAGGAAAAAGGGAGCAAAGTCTGATGAACTTGTATACACAATACAAGACCAACAGCATAAACGTAATATATTTAAACCTGGTCTTCAAATAACATTCTGTTATAAAAGAAAAAGCAATAGGCAAGCCCCAGATAAAACAACCGCCCACCCTACCTAAATCGCCCAGACTTTCGGGTATCACCTGAGATATGCACGACATGAACAGATAGGCGTTTACTGAAACTCTATACAGAATATTTTCTTTCTGTATAGGGCTATAGTGCATCAGCACTAAAAATGAGACCGCCATGACATAAGACATCGAGCCTGATACCACGCTTTCCAGTCCATAGTCAAAATTGGAGTGCAGATAGTTTTGAGCTGCCACCTGAACGGACGAAATAGGAATCAGCAACGACAGCAACAGTATTATTTTACTTATAAGCGCCTCGTTTATCATAAAGGTGCATACCGTATACAAGCCTATTTGCAAAAACAGCCCGAAACGGCAATGCAGCAGCCAATAAAAAGGAAGATAGACAATTGTAGCCTTATGAATGAAAAAAGCCAGAAACGTTACAAACAGGAAGGACTTGAAGTCTTTATGCACCAACGACGGAATCGTCCACATCAGAACAGTGACAGCCAGCTCCATCCTGACAGGAAAAAAGCTAGCGCACAATAGCAGCAAAGCAAACGTAACAACAGGCTTGGGCGTATACTTTATACTGAACCAATAATAAGTGTACAGAACAAACAGGTTAGTCACCAGCAAGAACAATGAATAATTACCAACAAAGCCCACCAGCACATTAATAAGCGCATAAAGCGGCTCCAAAGTCTCATCACCCCCATATCTGGAATAACTGAACACATTATCTATGTTCAAATATTGAAAATGCCACAAATATTGCGACCAGTCTGTGCCCGTATTCCACCTCAATCCACGGAACAGCGTAAACAGAAGTACATAGAAACCAAGAACAGCTTTCTTTGCAGACAATGACTTCCTTACCGCATCATATAATATGCCCGGCAACAGCATGGAATAAAGTATAATATATATCAGCATTTCACTCAGCTCTAAGACTATGATTCAAAAAATCCTCAGACACCCGTCTGAACTGTTCAATGTTTCTATTTATCGCCTGCCAATCAAGATGTTCCGTCTGTTCTGAGTCTATCATAAACATCTTATAGAGTGAACTTAACCGCATATTCCCGCGTTTCTCATTACCGCAGAATACAAACGGTTTGTTGAAAAGAATGGAGAATGCCACTCCGTGGAAAGAGTCGGTTATCATCAAACGGCACGTATATATGTTGTACAACCATTGCTCAACAGACACCTTTTCGGTATCTTTTAAGCCGACTGTCACAGAAGCCGACTCCAACTCCCTTTCTTTACACCGAATGATGTCTTCTATCCTTTTATTGGTGTCAAGTATGTAACAGAAAATTCTATTCTTCGCCGCATTGTCTACAGTCTCTTTTTCCGTTAGCGTCACATAATCTTCCTTTTTCAGCAAGAACACCGGGTCAAGAACATGTTGCGCACGCGGCTCCGTCCATCCATATTCATCAAAGAGTGCTACCGACTGAGATTCCCTGACAGACACAGCACTGAATTTATTGTAAAATTTAGAATACCGCTGCACTTGCGCACTTCCTAACCGTTGTTCAGTTCCTAAAGATACCGCATAGGCTATTTTCTTTATGTGTTCATCATGAATAAATCCCAGCATATAATTATCCAGCCCCAGCACACCTTTTACCATGCCATGCCTCCACACCTGATCGGAACCGACAACAACAGCTTGGAATTTATTTTCCCTGCATACTTGACCTATCTCTTTTATTCCATAGACAACACGAGTATGGTTCACATAACGCTCATAAAAATTTAACGCATTTATTTCCATCCGCTCGTCTTCCCTTTTCCTTTCCTGTTCTAAAAAAATGGAAGATTTAGAACCTAGCAGTTTCATTAACAGTCTTTTGGCATAGCAATACGGTTTTTTATAAAAAGGCAGACAGTACGAGTATCGCAGGTTTATGTGCTTCACATCATGCCCCATCTCCCATAATACTCTTGCCAGAGCATACCGCTGTAAATTACCTCCATAATTATTGTCAAATGGAAGATTTAGTATTCCTACTCTCATAAAAAATAAATAGATGTTTTAATTAAGCTGGCATTCCATTTTTTCAGTCCATGCGGTTTACCGTGATTACGGTAAAATATCCTCACAACTCCTCTTTTTTCTCCCCCGTCAGATACTCCCACGAGTTCTCCGTCACCACATTCCACCACTCGCGTTTCACCGCCTCTATCTCCTCGTCCATTCCGCAGTCGCCATAATTTTCCACCAAAGAATGCATGATAGTAGCATAAAAATTCAAGTTGTCAGTTTACTTTTAAGAGCACTGTAATAGCTACGTTCCGTCATGTGGATAGATTTACAAAATTCTTTTACATTAACACCACTGGCTTTTCTAAGAGCCTTGATGCTCTCGGCCAACTTCTTTGTAGAAAACTCTCTGTCTTTCATTTTTTTCAGTTTAAACATTGTTAATAATACCATCTGTCTCATAATTGTCTGTCCACAGTGGACAGACGCGTCTATTTTTTCCTTTGTAACTTCACCGCCATTATTACAAAAACAAGTATACATGGCTATAAAAGCATTGAAACAAAACGTCTCCATCAGCGAGACACAGAAAATGATCCACCAGTGGAAAGCAAAAGGAATCACTGATTCCGCCACACTGAAACTGCTGGATCTCTATCTGGGACTGACACCCTACATGACTGCCGAAGGAATATATCCCATGCGCAACCTCTACCAAATCTGCCAGTCCATGAAAACCACGCATACCACCACCTTGCTGGAAAACATCAGGAAGTGCTGCTCATTCGGCCTCATCTGGAACGAAAACCGTACCCACCTGCTGGGATTCTACTCCCCCCTGTGGTGCGACGGACTGAAAAATACCCCCGCGCAAGCAGCCGGTTCTGTTGCCGAACTTACAGTTCCTGTTGCCAGTCCGGCAACTACAGCTGCCAATCAAGCAACAACGAATAATAGTGTATTATATAATATTAATAATATAATTCCTCCGGAGGATTCCCGTAAGGGAGATCCCGCCGGAAACGGAGCACGGAAAGCGAAGAAAACGGAAGCGGATGCCGCTGACTTTTTCCACCGGCTCAACACCAACCCCGAGGAAAAGCAGCGGGTGCTGGTGCCGCTCATCAACTCCATAGCCATCACCTATCACTACACCCGCCCAAGGGCATTACAAACACTGGTGATCCTGGTGAACCAATTCCTTATCCCCTACTTCGATGCCGATCCCCGCTTTCCCCGCAACTCGCACGTGGGAAGAATCATCTGGCTGCAAAACCTCATGAAGACGCGCCACGGACAGTCGCTGATGGAAAAAGCCGTCGCCCGGCTGAGCAGCGAGCTGAGCAAAGACCTGGAGGAGAAACGTAGGAAACTCCGTGAATTCCGACCCGTCTCACCCTTCGAGTGGAAGGACGCCGGCAAGGGTCTCCGCTACTACGACGACCCCATAGACGGAAAAGTGGAAATACCGGAGAATGCACCGCCACGACCTGCCGAAACCGCCATCTGGAACGTGCTGTCCAAAGAATGGGTGGTGGTGAATGGTGAGTGATTAGTGGTGAGTGAGCTGCGCATGGGGTGGCTCCGCATGGGAGGCTCATGACGTAGGTGTTTGTTCTTTTATTTTTTAATTCTTAATTTTTATTTACTCAAATGAAACCTTATTATTCTCTTTCAGACTTTCCCGACCGCAAGAATGCGGGAAAGAATTTCATTGCCCGGTGTCCCAAATGCGACACCATGCATCTGTATATCTCTAAAGCCAAAGGACTGTATCATTGCTTCTACGCCGGATGCGAGTTCAATGGCATACTGACCGATTATTGCAAAGACAAACGTCCCATGTTTTCTTACCGGAAAGGAGATCCGTCCCCAGCTGCCGGAACATATCGCCCGTCCGGCAACCGGAATACGGAGAACAGCGTGAACGAAGTCCCCATGATGCCCGGCGACTACAAAGCCCTCGCCCCCACCGTACTGCAGAAAATCAAGCCGCTGGACGGATCGCCCGACTGTACGGACTCCGACCAACTGGCGGCACGCCGTTATCTGGCCGACCAGGGCATCTCCCTCGCCACCGCCATCGCGGCACACATCGGCTGTCTGCGTCATTACTGCATCACCAAAAACAGTGAGGACAAACGCGAGCAGGCGTCCTCCGTCTTTCCCTGCATCGCCTACGTGAACTACGTGGACGGACGCCCCGTCAATGCCAAGTACCGCTCATGCAGCCCCTCGCCGTCCGCCGGAACCGGTGCCTCCGCCAACAGTCCCGCCGCATCCGGAGAGGCCGAAATTCCGGACGGGACAACTACGGAAGAATCCCCCGTGACCTACAGCAAATTCTGGAGTCAGGATTCGCCCACCACACCGTGCGCCCCCTACAACATAGACTGCATCAACCCACTGCTGGTGGAGGAGGAGACCATCCCCCGCCTCATCATCGTGGAAGGCGGAAAAGACGCGTTGGTACTGATGGAAGCGGGATACCGCCACGTCATCAGCGTGCCCTCGGGAGCGGCAAGCGATCTGGCGAAAAGCTTCGAGGCATTCACCTCCTGGCTGGACCAGGTGCAGGACATCGTGGTGTGTGGTGACACCGACCTACCCGGACGCACGCTGGTAAAGCATCTGTCCGACTACTTCGGGGCACGCTGCCTTTTCACCACCCTGCCCGGAGGATGCAAGGACATAGGCGATGTGATGAAACTGTACGGCACCGGAGTGGTGCAGAGCGTCATAGAAGATGCCTGTGCCTGCCACACCACCGATATCATCACCGTGGAACAGCGCCGTGAAGAGGTGATAAACGTGCTGCACGGCAGATACGACCACGGCTACAGCGTGGGCTACGGCCCCTTGACCGACCGTGTTTTCCATCCCACCGACACAGGCGGCCTGATGATCATGACCGGCATGCCCAACAGCGGAAAGACGGATTTTCTGAACGACCTGACCAGCCGCATCATGCGCGATACGGAACGCTTCGTGTGCTACCTTTCCTTCGAAGTGCCGGACAAGGACAAGCATATAGCGCACCTGGTGCATCTGCTGCTGGGTAAAGCCAACACCACCGCCTATACGGACGAGCAGCTGACGCCCTATATTGATTTTCTGAACACTCACATGATTCATCTGGATATGCACGAGGTGCCGCCCACTCCCGGAAACATTCTGCACCGGGCCGACCTGGTGCGCCGCAGACAGCCGTTGAAATATCTGGTGATAGACCCTTATCTTTTTGTAGAGGCGCAAAGTGGAAAAGGCGAGACCGAGACCCAGAGCATCAAGTCGATGCTGACCCGTTTCCAGTCGTGGGGGCGCGAGAACCACATCTGGGTGATCATCGTGGCGCATCCGCGCAGCCTGAAGAAAATAGACGGCAAGAACGCGATGGAGGACATCAACATGTACACCATATCCGGCAGTGCCAACTGGGCGAATCTGGCCGATTTCATCCTCTCCATCACCCGTATCAACGAGCCCGACCGTGCCTTCACCCGTCTGGATGTGCTGAAAGTGCGTGACCAGGAACTGTGCCGCACGGGAACCGTGTACTACACCCGGCAGCCCTGCGGACGCTACGAGGAACACGAGAGCGAGGAGGAATGCGGGAAGTTGGTGGTGAGTGATTAGTGGTGAGTGATTAGTGGGCTGCGCTTGGGGAGACATGTACTTGAAAAAGCGTGCACATATAGTAGCGTCACTTCATACATTAGTACGTATAAGCTTATACATACGTATGTGCACCCCCACACGTACTAACGTATAAATCCCCTACAGTTTCCTTAATTGACAACC
Source organism: Phocaeicola sartorii JCM 17136 = DSM 21941 (assembly GCF_054653615.1). Taxonomy (NCBI): domain Bacteria; kingdom Pseudomonadati; phylum Bacteroidota; class Bacteroidia; order Bacteroidales; family Bacteroidaceae; genus Phocaeicola; species Phocaeicola sartorii. Next base: position 1,643,711 of record NZ_BAAIFW010000005.1, on the reverse strand, counting down.
TCTCCGCCCCCCACAAACAACACACGCGCAGCCCAATAATCACTAACCACTAATCAAGGTCTTCCCAAGTAATGGAAAATCAGCCTCACTTGCACCGAATTGAAAATACGCTGCCTGTCCACATAGCCCGAGTCGAGCAAATCCTGATAAAGCAACTTGTGATGGTGTATCCAGGCGGAAAGACGGTTCAGTGCCGCCACAGGAGTGATATCGGGGGCGTACCCCATGGCCAGATCCCGTTTGTAATAAGGTTTCACGGGCCATTCGCCCGAATACGTTTCTTCTTCGTTCATAACATTCGTTTTTTTTACTACAACATACCAACTTCCAATCGTCAATCATTCATCGTATATTGTCGGTTTTCCGTTGTTTATCATCCTAGCAAATGTAATGAAAACAGCTCATATACAGAAATATATCACGGCTTTTAATTCACTTTATTTCATTCTCTGCCACAGTGTGTCACACGCTTTCATCCCTGTTCGCGTCCTTTCACATCCGCCCCTTCTCCGGGTATTATCTTTGTCATGTTCAATTCATACTAACCATTAAAAAACAAAATTAATTATGGCATTAAATTACAGTGTTGCATTACGTCCCAATCCGTTTGACAAGGATGCCTCCCCGAAGGCATACGCCACCGCGCAGATCAACGGTGAACTCAGTCTGAAACAGCTCAGCAAGCGTGTCTCCTCGCAGACCACCGTGAGCCGCGCCGATGTGGTGGCGGTGCTCACCGCCACCGTGGACAACCTGCTGGAAGCTCTATGTGAAGGCAAGCAGGTGGATTTCGGCGAGCTGGGCAAGTTCCGTCTCCAGATAGTCAGTACGGGAACGGAGACTCTGGCGGATTTCACCGCCGCCCAAATCACCGGAGTGAACATACAGTATATTCCCGGAGAGGACTTGAAAACCATCTTCGGCGCACTGGAGTTCCAACCCGTGGCCAGCCGTGCCGCACAGGCCGCCGCACTACGTGCTGAAAAGGAGGGAAAAGCCGTGGCGGACTTGCTCAAGGGCAAAGACGAACCGGTACAGCCGGAAGTCTAGCCGGAAGTACAGCCGGAAAACTGGCTGGAAACCTAACTGGAAGTCTAACCGGAAGGGGGATGGAGTTATCCCCTCTCCCACCCTCCGGCTTATTTCTTTAAATAGTATGTATCACTTTTAAAAACTTTAATCCGTATGGAAAATCAACAAAGAAAATCTATCTGGAGCACCATCCTGAAAGTTATCATCGCAGTAGCTACCGCCATAGGCGGCGTCATAGGCATACAAAGTTGCATTTAACCGACCGGAATGCGTAAGATAACATTGATCATCATCCATTGTTCCGCCACCCCCGAGGGGCGGAACCTGGATTTCGAGACCTGCCGCCACGACCATATCCACCACCGCGGTTTCAAGGATATCGGTTACCATTTCTACATCACACGCGACGGCGGGATTCACCGCGGACGCACGCTGGAGCGAATCGGAGCGCACTGCAAAAACCACAACCGGCATTCTGTCGGCATCTGCTATGAAGGAGGCTTGTCTGCAGGCGGCATACCCGCGGACACACGGACACTGGAACAGAAAGCGGCCCTGCTGGCCTTGCTGCGGGAGTTGCGGGCTGTCCTGCCCGAAGCAATCATTGTAGGACATCGGGATCTGAATCCGCAGAAGGGATGCCCTTGCTTTGATGCGGTGAAGGAATATGGGGGGCTGTGAAAACAGCTCCTTTCATACTTTAGCTATCTTTTTCAATTCGTCCACATTGCACTTATATTGATTCTTTTTCAGATACTCCAACCATTCCTTCAAAACAATCATCTCCGAAGCATTATCTAACGCTTTAAAAAGTTTTTTTAAGGCTGAATCATTCTTACTGGTTACAGACTTTGTTATAGACGTAAATTCTTTCAAACAAGAAGTATAACCATATTCTTCCATACTGATTCCTAATTCTTCCGCACATTTCAATAAAAATCCATCCATTGCAGGAGATACCATGATCAAATAATGAGGTTTAGAACCATGTTTCTTAAGCCGTAATGAAGGAGTACGCGCTATCTCGGAAAACTCTTTCACATAACTCACCTGGCGTTTATCTTCATCTATAATTCCTACAGAAAAGGTGTTGGCAAACTTCTGTTGCATCGTCTTCACCACTGTATTGCAACCTTTTTGATGATTACACCCATCAGTTATTATCAAAGTTTCTACCAGATTTGTGTCAATATAACATTCCGGAATGATGAACAAGTCTTTCATTACTTCAAATATGTTTCTATATTAAAAAACAAATCCACCCCGCTCTCATACATTTCTTGCATTTCATCCTCCGTCGCACGTTGCACGGTAGTATTTCCCGACTTCATGTCCACGAAATAGATGGCAACCTCATCATTCAATTGCTCCAGCAGAGCATTGATAATATAAGGGCTATGAGTCGTGATGAAGAACTGGTTGTCCGTCGAGTCTACAACACTTTGCACCACATTAGTGATATAAGGAGGATAAGTGTGCGCTTCAGGCTCCTCAAACAGCAATATGCTCCGCTTGTTGCTCAATATGGCAGCCTTATAAAATATCAGCCGCTGTAATGTATCTGCCAAAGAATGAAACGGTATCAAAAAGATTTCTCCATCACCACTTTCTTTCATCACCTTGATCTCCTGACTGCCCGCATCAAACACATACTTCAGACCGTATTCATGAAATATAGCGGAAAGTTCATCTTTCAATGCAGACAACAAGGAGACGGCAGTCATCAAGTTACCACCGGAAGGAGGCAATAAAAAGTTCTGCAAGCTACTCTCCCTGGTAAAAGATGCCGGAAAAATATAATAACGGAAGGGATTATCCGAGGTGTCCGGTATATTTTTCTTCATACATGTCAATGTACTTGAAAAAGGCAACGTTATTGCCTCTTCTGAAGCTGCATATTGCAAACTCACTTCAATGCCCCCCTGCGGAACCCACCTGAGTACAGCTTGCTTCCCGTCTGCCTGAATCTGTATGTCACTTTCAACATTACCGTTACAGAACAATTCCGAGATATTTTCCACCCTGACAAACTGTTGCAAATCTTTCTTTTTAAGATACTTCAAAAATGGAAGACAAAAGATGGATAAGGCTTCCAGCAAATTGCTCTTACCGACGTTAGGCTTGCCGATCAAAAGATTGATTCGCTTACAGTCTTCAAACCTGACATTCTTTGCTGATTTGAAGTTCTTGATCTGTATATTTTGAATGAATTGTGGCATTGATGTCAATTCCCTTTTTAGTTTGTTTTCTATGCAAAGAAACAAATTCCATTCCGTTTTTCCTAATCACACGTCAGCTTTCTTTGGAATATGCGTCTACAAAGTTTCTTTATGGCTCTTAGTATTCTACGCCACAAAGGAACATGCAGCAAATCCTCCACAATATTCTTCACTGACTCCCCTTTCGCAAACCGTTGAAAGAATTGCACACGTTTAGGATGTGGTCGGGTATATTCCTTGAAACCACCATTCAATGGCTGCACATCTGCCAATGAGGACAAGCGTTTCTCCATAGAAAGCTTATCAAAAAAATGATGTCCACTAGTCGTATTTACCAATACCAACCCCACCCCTTTATCATCATCAAAATCAAGCATCAAGCGATCAATGCCCCAAAAATCAGCAATAGTCAAATCACTGTGACTCATCCCGTTCTTACACTTACATTCATAACAAGAAGGACGCAGATAAATATCAGATAAGAACCCCCTCATAAAAGGATTCTCACGGTGTATATCGGACAACAAAACTGAATTTTTGTCCGCCTTAAAGGCGGACCTTCCACGGACAACAAAACTGTATTTTTTCCAGCCGTGCAGTGTCTTATCTCTAAATTCTATACCCACTATCGTGGGCATGACATTTAGAGAAGGGAAAACTGTATTTTTTCCAGCCGCCGCCCTACGGGCGGATTGTAAGTCATTCATTGTTTCTTTCAAATATCTCCGCCACACGCCGGGACTCGGCACACCGTGACAAAGAAAATCTACAGACAACAAATTAGGATAATCTTTCCGGAGATACTTATGAAGTCCGGCTATCTGACAGGGAGTCCCCGAAAATAAAACATGACGCCCCTGCTTCAAAAAATGTTCAGCATCTGCAAACCCTGTTTCCACCCGTGCCTGCAAATATTTACTTCCCATCATGGGACGAACCCCTTCCAAAGTTTCCGAATAAGTTATCTTCACCTCATAATTCCCGTCAAAGACAGCACCAAACACCACACCGCCCCATGCCAGCACTTCACGAGCCAATGCTATAAACACGCCTCCCGAAGAACTGTGCATTCGATCCGATTCATTTTGATTTTTTACCGCCCAGACCTCCTGCGGAGGAACAGCCTTGTCGCAATTCAGAAACGAACAGACTTTCTCGCACAAACCGCAATCTATACAATGGTTTGTATCTATCCTAGGATAAAGAAAACCTTCTTCATCCTCATACAAAGATATACAATGCTTAGGGCACTTCTGTACACAAGCTGAACAACCGCAACAGTCCTTCTTATCTTGAATGTAAATCATTCCCAACGATTTTTTTCAATTTACGCAACCCCCTATAAAGACAATCAGTAAACTGTATATATACATTATAAATATAACACCAAATGATAGCCGGCCTTGCTCCATAACTCAACAAAAGTCGGCGTACAAAGCGTACATTCGCCTCACGAGCATTACCTTCAGTAATGTCAATAGATGCAATGAACGGAATTATTTCTTTTTGAGTGAATTTCAGTAGTTCGCCCCTACACAACTTCTTGTGATTTTTTAATTTTGTATAATTATAAAGAATACGGGTAATAGGTCTATTTATTCCGTAATGTATTGAATACCATTCTGTTTTACCTTTCCCGACTGGTATTACACTACATAATGCCTTATAGTTACATTTTTGATTATAAAGATAATCAGAAGGTTCTCGAAGTTTACTACCCAAATGAATCAATCCCGGCCACTCAAGATTGACATAAGAAGGACGCGAATAGTGAACAATCTTTCCGGCATACAACAAATAACGGCACAACATTTCCTGGTCCTCGCCCAACGACAGTGTACAATCGAAACGTATTTGGTGCCGTTCAATCAGTGTATGATTAAAAAATTTATTCCATATTGGGAAAAAGGGATTTTCAAAAGGATCGAAATCATTAAACAAATAAGTAGCGGCTACAGGATGCTCTGTACGTTTATTCATTCCGTCAGAAACATGAAGTTTGATCACACCATCAAAGTATTGGCCTGATGTGTGATTAACCATCAGCAAGTCGGCGTGCGATCCTTGTTCATCACGAACGATATCAAGATGACATGGCATCACAGCGTCATCCGAGTCAATAAAACCAATCCATTCACCTTTAGCCTCATCCAATCCATGATTACGTGCCACACTGACACCACTATTCTTTTGAACAATGACTTTGATACGAGTATCCGTAGCCGCCACACGCCGGATTATATCCAACGAACCATCGGTCGAACCATCATCTATCACCAGTACCTCAAAGTGAGTATATTCCAAATTCAACACACTTTTCAAACATACTTCAATACTTGTCTGACGGTTGTAAACAGGAACAATGAGAGACACTAAAGGGGCATTCATTTTTATTTATTACAATTAAATTTCTTAACAAATTGATCAGTCACAAATTTCTTTTCATTTGCATCCATACCTACCGAATAGACGGCCATAGCCACTGACAACATGCACACAATTCCCAATGAAGCCATACGCAGAAAGTTATCTGGCGTCACAAAATAGTACAACGACAAAGGCAGAGGTACACCCACTAAAATAACCATCAACAAATTCTTTCCCACTTGTGTCACATAATTGCGGACAGATAATCCGATCAAAGACTTGAGGATATAAATACGTGCAATAGCTGCGACAACACACACAATGAAATGGACCACAAATACCGCCGGAGGTGCAGCTCCCAATTTGAGCGCCACATAAGCGACAGGTGTAATAAGCATAACCACTCCGCCAACAATCGTCTGGTAATGACGTACATGCCCTGTAGCGGTAGCAGCAACCATCAGAGGATTAACCATAGCATCCACTGTAACTATCATCAGCGAAATTTTCAAGAAGACAGCCGAATAATCAGGCACTCTCTTCAACCACAATTCCAACACCTCTTGCGTCATCAGAAAAATGGGCAAAGAAAGAAAAAAAAGCAAGAAGAACGAGAAGCGAGAGCTACGGATAATAAGTTTGTACATAGCCCCCCTATCGCCTTTGGCATAATTTTTAGTAATCTGCGGATTGAGCGCAGTCTGGAAGTTTTGTGAAAATTGAAGTACAGCATTTTGTACTTGCACGGCAACACCTCTAGCGGCATTGACCGTAGGGCCAAAGAAAATATTAAGCAATATATTGACACCTTGCGTTGAAAGAATGCCAGCACAATTACCCATTAAGTTCCATCCGGCAAAACCCATCATTTCTTTAAACATGGATTTGTCCCAGATACAACGTAGTTTTGTCTCTTTAAAGTGACGATTACAATAACTACCATAAATGAAGCGCACCATAAGTTGCACTACAAGCAATAACACGGCATAGAAAATCAGTTTATCGAAAGGTGCCACAAGCAACAGAAAAACAATACAAAGTTTTAATACAACTTCAACAACGGAGATGTAGGCAAAGGCCGACATCTTTTCATGGGCAATGATGGTAGCGTTATACGGTACACTGATAATAGATACAGCCATAGTCAAGACTGAACATTGAAACACCCAGAAAGCAGCCGAATGACGAGATTGATCAATCACCATTTTATTCTCCAAGAACCAGAGTCCAACTGTTTCACCCAACAGAACTACAATTAATGCAATAAACATATGTATCTGCACTGAAGTAGTAAACACCTTCTGTTGTTCACTCATCACTCTTCTACCCAATTCAAATGTAATATAACGTTGAGTAGAAGAGGACATCGCACTATTCAAGAATCCAAACATTGATACGACTCCTCCCACCACATTATATACACCAAAATCCTCTACGCCCAACGCTTCCAGTATTACACGCGAAGTGTAAAGGCTGACCAGCATCATGAATATCATGCGGAAGTAAAGAAGTAATGTATTTTTAGCTATTCGCTTATTTGTCAATGATGTTTCAAACATAAATTTTTCTTAGCAAAGAAACTCATGTTCCTGATTCAAACGTTCAAAGAGTCCAATATGCTCCACTTAAGTCACTTTTTCATTTCAGCAACCAAACGAGTAAGCTCAGCGACACTAGCATTAATGCGCTTTCTCTCCTTCTCACGCTCTTCGCGAGAGGAATGAAGACTAAGCGTTTCAAGAAACATATCTGCATCTTTACCTGTCAATATCGGAGTATTCCTAATAGACTTGCCCATAAATCTTATTTTTTGCAAAGGTTAGCTTTTCTTCCGGAAAGAAAGACCTATTCAAAAGAATTTCTTCTTTAGTCTTTTTTGAATGAACTCACTTATCTATCATGCCTAAATGTTATACAGTTCTTTTTAGCCAAATCAGAAATGGCTTGTCACTCCACCTTCTCGAACGGAAAAGCATGAAGATAACTCACCGCCACCGTCATATTTCCCAAAGCGAACACTAGCCTTGTATTCCGGTGCAGACGCATGATGCACCCTTCCTTTCCTCGGAAAACACCACCGGTAATGCGAATTCGTTGTTTCTTCTGAAGATAGTCCTCCAAAGGACGGTTCATCAGTTCGATATTGTAAGGCATGGATTCGTACAGATAGATAAATTCCTCCATCTGGCTTTGAGGGATGACAGCCGCACGATGCGTGTTATAGTCCGTCACCAGATACTGGCGGGGAAGCATGGCAGACAGAATACGCTCCAACTGATCCAAGGGAGCACAGACAAACAGCCAGCCATTACCTGCAATTTCCTTCTCGTCCGTCAAAGTATTCAATTTTTGGGTGGAACCGGTAGCAAAAGCCTCTTTTACCACCCGGGCTGAGTCACGGCGGGCAGTATATTCCTCCTTAGTATAAGCACATTGCTCAAAACGTTTCCTATGATCGGCAGCTGTATAGGAAAACACTTTGAAACAGAAAAATTCCTCCTCTACACTCCCCGATAGAGTACGGAACCGGACAGCTTTCCTACCGCTGAATACACTGATATAGCGTTTCAGCTCTTTATTAGACAGATACAGATAATACCAACTGAGTTCCGGGTATTCCTTTCCTATTCCCGCCAATGGCGTGACTCCTTCATTTGACCCCAGGTCTGAGCCGGAAGCGATTGAACTGCAGAGCAGTAACTTAGGCGCTTCGCTCGTTATGTTTTGATTGTCTGACGGGAGTACTTTTACAGATTCCGCATCGCTCTTTATTGCCATCAAAACATTACAATTTAAGTTCATAATCTTGAAATATAAGGCTCAGGCAAGCCCTTAAATTTCTTCTTTTTGGAGGGGTTCTCTTCATAAGAGAACCCCAATTTGTTGCAAATATACGTATAATTCTTCAATCTGAAAGTTTTCGCATTAGAAAAAGTGTCTTCAAATTGGCTTAAGAATGATTATTGTTTGCAAAGGTTTTAATTCTAAGGAATATTATGTACCACATTATCAATTGATTAAGATAAATTGGGGTTCTCTTATGAAGAGAGCCCCAATTTGTTGCAAATATTTAAAACAAGAAAATTTTGATTATCAGACTATTATATCATAGACCTACTTACCGAAATTTATTCTTCACATTCAGATTCCCGTAATATCATTTAAGATTGGATTTATTGGCAATTACAGACAAGTACCTTTCAATAAAACAATACATTAACAAAGTAAACACGATTTAGGATACACCCTTTAATTAAGACACTTCACTGTGTCCTGCACATATAAACAGCTGACCGTACTGTCATAAAAAAGAGGAAGCGTCCTCTTCTGAGATTACGCTTCCTCCATCCATACTAATTAAATCTTAATTTTGCAGTCTGAAGACTACAGGAACAGTGTATTTCACCCTCACTGCTTTTCCTCTTTGCTTGCCGGGCTTCCATTTCGGCATGGAACTGATCACGCGGATTGCTTCCTTGTCCAGATACGGATCCACACTCTTCACCACTACCGGATTCAGGATCTCTCCATGAACACCCACAACGAACTGCACCACTACCTTTCCTTGAACTCCCTGCTCGGCACTGACAGTAGGATATTTGATGTTTTCGCTCAGATACCTCATCAAATCAGCATTACCGTTACGAAATACCGGCATCTCTTCCACCACCACAAATTCCACATTTTCATCCACTACTTCTTCGGGTACTTCAATAGGGGTCGGTATAATTACCGGAGCATCCGTAGGGTCTGAAGCTGCAATATCGGTTTCTGTTTCCGTCGAGTTATTATCCACTATATTGAGCTCTTCCGGGTTGACGGCAGCCGGCGGAGGCGGTGGCGGCAGAGGTTTATCCTGATTATAGGTTACAGGAACTAATTCTTCAAAGAAATCCGGGTCACTGACCAAATCACTGATCGCGTAAGTTACATTACGTTCAGTCCATTCGAACGAAACAAACATAAACGACAGCGTCACAATGAGACCCATGAACAGCCAACGGGACTTACCCTTTTCAAGGTCGGCTCTTCGTGTTTTTTTCACTTCCATAACAAGTGTTTTTTTAATTAGACAATATGTGAGTAAAAATCTCAGTGTCCGCTTTTAAACTGGAAGTAAGATAGTAAAAATATAGATAAGTTAAAAGAGAAAGGGGCGTCTTATATTATTTTTTAATACAAAACACCCCGAATTCAATTCTGTTAAACAATTAATTTAAAAACAGTTGTTTCTTTAGTTAATATTCAGTTTTACGTTAACATATCCTGTCTACTCTACGACAATGCCGGTTTCCGCCAATACAGACACCTTTTATCATAAACTCACCATCTCCTGCAGAATACCTACCGCCGTCTCTACCGTCTCCACATTCTTGACTACCATGCTGCGCTTACCATTCTGCTCACGCAAATTGCAGTAACGCGGATTCTTGCTCATGTAATCAATCACCTTGCCAAAAGCCGCACTTTGATAATAAGGACTTTCCAGATTACTGATAAAGAACAAGGTCATTCGTCCGGCTTTCAAAAATACCTTTTCCACACCCAACCGTTTAGCCAACCTGCGCAAAGGTACGATACGCAGAAGTTCCAGCCCTTCGGGAGGAACCTGTCCGAAACGGTCCTCCAGCCGTGCCTTGAAAGCGAGCAGATCCTTATCCAGTTCCAATCCGTCCAGTTCACGATAAAGCAACATACGTTCGCTGCTGCTGGGGATATACTCATTGGGGAAAAGCAATTCCAAATCACTTTCCACCTGACATTCATCCACAAAGTTCTCACCACTGATTTTCTCTTCTCCCGCTGCCTGCAACTCCTCTGCGTAAAGATCGGCAAACTCATCCTCTTTCAATTCCTTCACCGCTTCGGCCAATATCTTCTGATAAGTTTCATAGCCCAAATCGGCAATGAAGCCACTCTGCTCCGCCCCCAGCATATTTCCGGCTCCACGGATATCCAAATCCTGCATGGCTATATGGATACCGCTGCCCAAATCACTGAAATTCTCAATGGCTTGAAGACGACGCTTCGCCTCGGGAGTCAGTGAAGTCAATGGAGGCGCCAACAAATAACAGAATGCTTTTTTATTGCTTCGCCCCACACGCCCGCGCATCTGGTGCAAATCACTCAAGCCAAAATTCTGCGCCTGGTTGATGATAATCGTATTGGCATTCGGTATATCAATGCCACTCTCTATAATGGTGGTTGCCAGCAGCACATCATAATCATAGTTCACAAAGTCGAAAATAATCTTTTCCAGTTTTTCAGGCTCCATTTGTCCATGACCGATGCAGACACGGCAATCGGGTATGTTCCGCTTGATCATGGCTTCCAGCTCTACCAGATTCTGTATGCGGTTATTGACAAAGAACACCTGTCCGTTACGGCTCATTTCAAAATTAATCGCTTCCGTAATGATATCTTCATTAAAGGTATGTACCTCTGTCTGAATGGGATAACGGTTGGGAGGCGGAGTCTGAATGACAGAAAGATCACGGGCGCCCATCAACGAGAACTGCAAGGTACGAGGAATGGGAGTAGCGGTCATGGTAAGTGTGTCCACATTCACTTTTATCTGACGCAGCTTCTCTTTCACACTGACTCCGAATTTCTGTTCCTCATCAATGATCAGCAATCCTAGATCTTTGAACTTGATGCTTTTGCCTATGATTTTATGTGTACCGATCAAAATATTTATTTTTCCATCCGCCAGTTCCTTCACTATTCTGGAAACATCTTTCGCACTGCGGGCACGGCTCAAATAATCAACCTTACATGGAAAATCTTTCAATCGTTCGCTGAAAGTCTGAAAGTGCTGATAGGCCAGCACCGTAGTGGGAACCAGCACAGCCACCTGTTTGTTATCCGTCACAGCCTTGAAGGCAGCACGGATAGCCACTTCAGTCTTTCCGAAACCCACATCACCACACACCAGACGGTCCATAGGGCGGTCGCTCTCCATATCGGCTTTGGCATCCTGAGTTGCCTTCAACTGGTCGGGGGTATCCTCATAAATAAAGCTCGCCTCTAATTCATGTTGCATAAAGCTGTCGGGACTATACGAGAACCCTTTTTCCTGTTTACGTTGCGAATACAGTTTGATCAGGTCACGGGCTATATCTTTAATTTTGCTCTTGGTACGCTCTTTCATTTTTTCCCACGCACCGGTCCCCAATTTGTTCAGGCGGGGAGTTTCTCCTTCTTTGCCCTTATATTTGGAAATCTTGTGCAGGGAATGAATGGAAACAAATACCACATCCTCATTCTGATAAGTAAGTTTAATCACTTCCTGAGTAGTATTCCCATTCGGAATGCGTACCAAACCGCCAAAACGGCCTACGCCATGATCTATATGTACCACAAAATCACCCGGCTCAAACTGGCTCAACTCTTTCAAGGTCAATGCCACCTTACCGCTACGTGCCTTGTCGCTACGAAGATTATATTTATGGAAACGGTCAAAAATTTGATGGTCTGTAAAGAAGCAGCTTTTCAATGCATTATCTGTAAAGCCCTCATGTAAAGTCTTGTTGACCGGAATGAACGTGATATGATCACCACGCTCCTCAAAGATATCTCTCAGACGCTTTGCCTGTTTTTCACTATCGGTACATATATATAAGGTGTAACCCCGTTCCAGATAATCAGTGAATGAAGAACTTACCAAATCAAAATTCTTATGAAAAATGGGCTGGGCCGTCGTGTCGAAAGCCAACGTCGCCTGTGGAGTTCCCGTAGGCTTGCTGCCCAATTCAATCCGCTTGAATTCCAAAGCCCGTACCGTAAACTCCGACCCGTCTATCAGTTTCAGTTCCAGATTCATCAATTCCGTCTTCTCTCCCTCATATGCCGCAAGTGCCTGAGGTGAAAGCGCCTCATCACGTACTGCCTGTATTCTTTCGCGTACCCAAAGAAAATCTTTCATTGCCAGAACTGTTTCCCGAGGAATGAACTCGAAGAAAGACACCCCGTTCTTGTCGGAAGCATTCGTCAGTTCGGGCACAATGGCAATACTCTGTTTCTTCTCTTTCGAAAGCTGGTTCTCCACTTCGAAAGTACGGATGCTGTCCACCTCATCACCAAAAAAGTCAATACGGTAAGGATACTCGGAAGCAAAAGAGAAAACGTCAATAATACTACCGCGTACGGCATATTGCCCCGGTTCATAAACATAATCCACATGTTCAAATCCGTAACCGGCCAGCACTTCCGTGATGAACTCCGTGTCCACACGCTCACCCACACCCAGTTTTAACGTCTTGTCCATCAGCTCTTCCTGCGACACCACTTTCTCCGCCAGCGCTTCGGGATAAGTCACCACACATAGCGGCTCACCTTTCTGCAAACGGCTCAGCACCTCTGTGCGCAGAATTTCATTGGCGGCATCTTTCTGTCCATATTTGATGGCACGACGATACGAGGATGGAAAGAATAAAATATGCTCATCACCGTTCACCTGTATCAGGTCATGATAAAAGTAACCCGCCTCCTCCAAGTCACCCAATACAAATACAAATGTCTGTTTACTTTCTCTAAGGAAGGAGGAAACAAATAAAGCTGCTGCAGAAGCATGCAATCCCCCTAGGAAAATAGTCCTCACCGAGGAATCTTCCAATAACGCTGCCAGCCCCTTAGTGTTAGGATGACCGGCATAAATACGTTGTAATTCCGAAATATCCATATCTTTTTTTAAGATGGGGACAAAATTAAAGAAATATCTTATTACTTCCTCCTTTTTTTGCCAACTATTCAAGATTTTCCTATTTTTGTACTCTAATATATAATCCCATGGAAACAAAAGCAATAAACACAAAGTTGAAAGGACACGCACGTGTAGATGTAGCTGATGTGCTACGAGGACTGGCAGTGATGGGAATCATCATCCTGCATTCCATCGAACATTTTAATTTTTACTCATTTCCCGACACTGCCGGACAAAGTGCGTGGCTGAACTTCTCGGACAAAGCCATCTGGAATGGATTATTCTTCATGTTCGGCGGAAAGGCATACGCCGTATTCGCTTTACTTTTCGGCTTTAGTTTTTTTATTCAAGACGATAACCAACGCCTACGGGGAAATGATTTCCGGCTGCGTTTTTGCTGGCGGTTAATTCTTCTTTTCCTGATAGGTAATATCAATGCCAGCTTTTTCACTGCAGAAGTGCTGGTCCTTTATTCTTTAGTAGGCTTCATCCTGCCACTGACCTGCCGGTTGAAGGACAAATGGATATTTACACTGGCATGTCTTTTACTGATTCAGCCCCTGCCGCTTTACTATGTAATACGTGCCTGCCTCGATCCGGAATTTGTCACCCCGGCTATACCCACCCGCAGTTTCTGGGATGCAACTTTTGCTGTACAAAGTAACGGTAACTTTCTGGAAACCATCCGTGTCAATTTATGGGAAGGACAGTTGGCAAGCCTTGCATGGGCGTGGGATCACGGACGGGTATTCCAAACGGCTGCTCTTTTTCTGCTCGGCATGTTGGCAGGGCGCAAGGGGCTTTTTTTGAAAGAGCACTTGAAAGTATGGAACAAGGTACTTGCAGGCTCACTCATCGCATTTTTCCCTTTGTATGGGCTGGGTAATATGCTACCGGACTTTATCACAAACAAATCCATACTGACCCCTCTGTCACTCATCATCACCTCGCTTTCCAATTTCGCATTTATGCTGATTCTGGTATCCGGTGTTATCTTCGCTTTTTACAAGACAAACTTGCACGACGGATTAATGAAAATCACACCATACGGAAAGATGAGTCTCACCAACTATATCACTCAAAGCATCGTAGGTTCCATGTTATATTACAACTGGGGATTTGCATTGCACAATCAGTTTGGTATCACAGCCAGCTGTCTGGCAGGAATCGTTTTCTTTATCTTGCAATTCGCTTTCTGCCGCTGGTGGATGAACCATCACTCGCACGGCCCGATGGAATACTTATGGAAACGGGCAACCTGGCTGAAATAAACCGAGAACCGAAGTCTGCCGGCATTTGTTAGATATACAAATAGAACTTTAAAATATGCGCGAAGAAATCATTAAACTATTAGACCAATATCGGTTGAAAGAGGCATTATCCCAAATGACAGGATATGCCACGCATACTTCCGACTGGCAATTAAAAAATGAAATAGAAGCCCTGCAAACGTCATACGACCTGATGCTGCAATATACTTCGAAAGGGATGAAAGACCCCAACAAGGTAGAAATATACCATAAAATGTTGCGCACGGCATACGAACTGGCCGACCGTATCCATATAGCCGTACAGGCAACAAAAGATTACGGAGCCTATTATGACACAATGCGCACTTTTGTCCAGATGCCTCCTCACAGCTACGCCGAATTACAAATGCAACTGGAAGCATACACGGAAGATATGGCTACGGCCCCATTGATATATACCACAGAGGCCAAAAGGGATGAAGAAATGGATGCCATGAGAAAGGATCACGAAACAGCCGTAGATGAGTTATTCGAAAAAACATGGGTATCCGTCCGATGGAGCGAACCGGAATTTGCTGAAGCACAAGCTTTGTTCAACTCCCTATTGATCCAGGCAAACGACCTTTCCATCATGGTCAGCGCCGTCACCCTGAGCCTGCTGCAAATATTCGATATCCGCAAGTTCATATTTCTATTGAACGCCTATACCCATCAGGACGTCATGCTGAATCAGCGCGCCATTGTAGGTATCGCACTGACATGCTACTATTATGAAAAGCGTATCCTTCAATACCCCGAAGCTGTATCGCGCATGAATGAACTGAATGAAAATGCCGAGTTCATCAAAGACCTGCATAATATCCAGATTCAATTATTGCAATCTTCCCGTGAAACCCGAAAGATAGACAAGAAGATGCGTGAAGAAATCATTCCCGAAATGATGAAAAACCCCCAACTCAATATGGAAGGAGTGGATGAAGATACAGAAGATCATAACCCGGAATGGGAAGAATGGATTGACCGTTCAGGAATCACCGATAAATTACGTGAACTGGGTGAGCTGCAAATGTCTGGGGCGGATGTGTATATGAGCACTTTCTCACAACTGAAACAATTCCCGTTTTTCCGTAAAATTTCTCACTGGTTCTATCCTTTTGACCCCCAATATCGGGATATCGCCAAATTATCTCCCGGGAATGACGAACAAAAAATCTCTCTGCTCAACATCCTGATGAACTCGGATGTGTTCTGCAATTCCGACAAATACTCTTTCTGCTTTACCATGCTACAAATGCCGGAAAGCCAAAGATATCTCATGCAGCAACAATTGAACGGACAACATGAAGCTTCTGAAGAACTGAAAGAACGTTTAAAAGAGATGTCACAATCAAAAGTTCGTGCTGAATATGTGAGCCGGCAATATATCCATGATCTCTACCGTTTTTTCAAATTATGGTCAAGAAGACATGAAATGCATGACATTTTTGAGGACACTCTGGACTTATGGAATAAAAAGATATTGTCTCAAGCCTTGTTGCACAAAGATTATATCAACAAACTGGCAGACTACCTGTTCACACACAACGACCTGACAGAAGCCGGAATGCTCTATGACAAATCAATTGATTTATACAATCGTAAAAATGCCGAATTATGGCAGAAAGCAGGTTTCATTTATCAGAAAATAGGTTCCTATGAAAAAGCGATAGATTATTATCTGCAATCAGATCTGCTGGCCCCTGACAATGCATGGAACAACCGCCATCTGGCACAATGTTATAGAAAAGAGGGAAACTACCCAAAAGCGTTGGAATATTATAACAAGGTGGAACAGGCACAGCCCGAAAGTCTGAATCTGGCACTACAAATAGGACAATGCCTGATGGCACTGGAAAGATACGATGAAGCGCTGGCTTATTTCTTCAAAGTGGAGTATCTGGATAAAAAGCCACAGAATGCCCGACGAGCCATAGGATGGTGTTCTTTCATCACCGGCAATTATCAACAAGCCAAGAAATATTATGACTTGCTGATGTCCGAACCCAAACCCATTATGGAAGACTGGATGAATGCAGGACATGTGTATTATATCCTGAATGAAACAGAAAAATCAATAGAATATTATCGCAAAGCTCAGGAACTATGCGGCAGCCATGACGAGTTTGTCCGACTTTATCAAATAGACAAGAAGGATTTGATCAAACAAGGAGCAAACGAAACAGATCTGTTTATCCTGCCCGATGAATTAATTTAAAGGATTATAAGATAAATCTATGCGGGATAGAAGTTTGGTATAATTATATAAGATTTCTATCCTGACCGGATTTTCATCATCCAGACGATAATTTGCATGCACATTATAAGTGCTTAAACCATGATTCATACAATATCCGATATCATTGGGCAAAGCCGTTCTATTCCTTAACTGCCCAAGATTCAACAAAAAATAGAAGAAACTATCCACCCCGTCACGATCAATCACATAAGCCTGTAAATTCAAATTCGCCTGATAGTTGATGTTATTATCATAATTATAATAACTGTGACAGCTAGATACGCTATCATTTGCCTCAGTAAAAACGGTCATCACTTCCTTCAACCGTCCCAACTGATCAAAAACATATTTTCCTTGCACATTTCTCAAAAAACGATGGTCGGAAATAGTACGATAATCAGAGTTGATAAAAATAGTATCCCCTTTATAATCATAGAGAGTCTGTTTCTCAGCTTCATAAACCTCCTCTTTCACCTTCAACACACAACGGGCCCTGCTCTCCCGCGCCTTGCCTTTTCCCATTTGAAACGTTACATTGCAAAGCTTATTATCAGTATTCAAACAATCCATCTGTCCGATGATGACTTGGTCTCCCTCATACCTTACTGGGGTATCTCCATACTTTATAATCCTACCATCATGACCATATTCCAGTTTCAAAACTTGTTCTTCCTCTCTCGTTAAATCCGTGATTCTAGCTACATACATATCAGCCACTTTTTCTTTACACCCTCCAATTACAAGCAGAAGGGTGAACAAAGAAATATATTTTACAAACAGATTCATTTTCATAAGTCAAGCATCATATCTATGCAAATAAAATAAAAAATATTAGAACTAAGTGCAATTTGGAGCTTTTTAACTCAACTTCTTTACCTCCATTCTGTTTTAAACAGCAATTACAATAAGAAATGAAATATGGAATGGATTATACATCTTTTAAGACAACATTCGGAACTGGCGATTTTTCTGACAATCGCTGCAGGCTTCTGGATTGGAAAAATGAGAATAAAACAATTCAGTTTGGGAATTGTCACCAGCGTATTGCTGGTAGGGGTATTAGTGGGACAACTTGACATAACAATAGAAGAACCGGTTAAATCCGTATTTTTTCTTTTATTCCTTTTTGCTATCGGATATAAAGTAGGACCACAATTCTTTCGAGGACTGAAAAAAGACGGTTTACCCCAAGTAGGATTTGCTGTACTTATGTGTGCAGGTTGTCTGGTTATCACCTGGTTATTAGCTGTTTTAATGGGATATAACGCTGGTGAAGCAGCCGGATTACTGGCTGGAGCGCAAACCATCTCCGCCGTCATTGGGGTCGCGGAAGATACTATCAACGGACTCGGCATAGACTCCTCCCAAAAAAGTGATATGATTAATATTATCCCCGTAGCATACGCCGTAACTTACATTTTCGGAACGGCAGGTTCTGCCTGGGTTCTCTCTTCTTTAGGTCCTAAGATATTGGGAGGACTAGAAAAAGTGAAAGCGGCCTGCAAGGAACTGGAAACCCAAATGGGTACTAGCGAAGCAGACGAACCGGGATTTGAACATGCCCGCCGTCCGGTTGTTTTTCGTGCTTACCGCATAGAGAACGACTGGTTTGGCAACGGCAAGACCGTTGACCAGCTAGAATCCTACTTTATTTCACAAGGGAAAAGATTATTTGTTGAAAGAATGCGACATGGAGCTTCCATTGTCAATGATATTATTCCCGGACAATTATTACAAAAAGGAGATGAAGTGGTACTGAGCGGAAGAAGAGAATTCGCCATTGGTGAGGAGGACTGGATCGGAGAGGAGATCGTCGATCCCCAGTTGCTTGACTTCCCTGTGGAAGTACTCCCCGTCATGGTACACAAAAAGCCATATTCCAACCAAAAACTGGACTTCATACGTCGTCAAAGCTTTATGCATGGTGTCAGTGTACGACGCATCAAACGGGCAGGCATCGATATCCCTGTTTTCGCACAAACCACTATCGACTGCGGAGATACTTTGGAACTGGTCGGTCTGAAAAAAGAAGTAGAGTCAGCCGCAAAGGAACTAGGATATATAGACCGCCCCACTAATGCCACAGACATGATATTTGTAGGGCTCGGTATTTTACTAGGAGGTATTGTCGGAGCACTCGCAATCCATATCGGTGGAGTCCCCATCAGCCTGAGTACCAGCGGAGGAGCCTTGATAGCCGGTTTAGTATTTGGCTGGTGGCGCAGCAAACGCCCTACCTTCGGCCAGATACCGGAATCCTCTTTATGGGTGCTGAATAATGTAGGCTTGAATATGTTCATCGCCGTAGTCGGCATTTCTGCCGGACCTAGTTTTGTACAAGGACTAAAAGAAGTAGGCCCTATGTTGTTCATCATTGGCGCACTGGCCACCTCCCTACCTTTATTATTAGGGCTGGTTATAGCCAGATATGTATTCAAATTCCACCCCGCCCTTTCTTTGGGATGTACGGCAGGAGCCCGTACGACCACTGCCGCACTGGGTGCCATACAAGAAACAGTAGGCAGCGAAACCCCCTCCTTGGGGTACACCGTGACCTATGCCGTAGGAAATACACTACTCATCATCTGGGGAGTGGTCATTGTATTATTAATGAATTAAAAACCTAAACTCATACATTATGGAATATTTAAGTGATAAAAGCAGCGTAGCCCGAATGGACAAGAATCTGGAAAAGATCAGCCCTTTCGAATTAAAAAACCGCTTGATTGAAATGGCTGACGAAAGTGTGAAGCAAATGGCACACGTCATGCTGAATGCAGGCCGGGGTAATCCCAACTGGATTGCAACGGAGGCCCGTGAAGCATTCTTTATCCTGGGTAGCTTTGGCATTGAAGAGTGCCGCCGGGTCATGAACATGCCCGAAGGCATTGCCGGTATCCCTCAAAAGGCGGGCATAGCCCAACGTTTTGAGGAATACTTGAAAAAACATGAAGGGGATGCGGGGACAGATCTATTGAAACGTACCTATAATTATATGCTGATGGAACATGCAGCCGATCCGGACGAACTGGTACACGAATGGGCGGAAAGTATTGTAGGCGACCAATATCCTATGCCTGACCGTATCTTGAAATATACAGAAATTTTAGTCCGGGATTATCTGAATCAGGAAATGTGCAACGGACAACCCCCGCAAGGCAAATTCGATTTATTCGCCACCGAAGGAGGAACAGCAGGAATGTGCTATGTATTCGACTCACTGGAAGAAAACTTCCTGCTACATAAAGGAGATAGCGTAGCATTAATGGTTCCTATCTTCACACCATATATCGAGATACCTGAGTTGGCACGTTACGACTATGATGTGCTCAATATTCCGGCTGATACTCTAAACGAAGAAGGACTTCATACCTGGCAGTACAAAGTGGAAGATATCAATAAACTGCGGGATCCGAAATACAAAGCCTTGTTCATTGTCAATCCAAGCAATCCACCCAGTTATCAGTTGAGCAAAGAATGTGTAGATGCCTTGAAAGATGTAGTCACACGTTGGAATCCCAATCTGATGATTATAACAGATGATGTATATGGTACTTTCGTCCCCGGATTCCGAAGTCTGATGGCCGATTTGCCACAGAATACAATTTGTGTCTATTCTTTCTCCAAATATTTTGGAGCGACCGGCTGGCGCCTTGCGGTAATTGCCTTACACGAGAAAAATGTATTCGACAAAATGATTGCTAATCTGCCTCGTAAAAGGAAGAGCGAGCTGGCCAAACGTTATGGCAGCCTGAGTATGCATGTAGAAGACATGAAATTCATAGACCGTATGGTGGCAGACAGCCGCCAAGTGGCCTTGAACCATACGGCAGGGTTGTCTTTGCCACAACAAATGCAGATGTCACTCTTTGCTTCCTTCTCATTGCTGGACAAAGAAAACACGTATCGGCATGCCATGCTTAACTTAATCCACACCCGTCTGAAAGCATTATGGGACAATACCGGATTCATCCTCCCTGACGATCCGTTAAGAGCCGGTTACTATTCAGAGATAGATATGCTGGTATGGGCCAAGAAATTTTACGGAGACGAATTCGTACAACATCTGCGGGCAACCTATAATCCGTTGGACGTAGTATTCCGTCTTGCCAATGAAACCGGTCTGGTCGTATTGAATGGTGGTGGATTCGACGGCCCCGAATGGAGTGTACGCGTATCACTTGCCAACCTGAATGAGAAAGATTATATCAAAATCGGACTCAGTATCCGCAGAATTCTGAATGAATATGCTGATAAATGGGAATCTGGGAAGAAATAAAAAAATTAAAAGTATCCGCCCTGAAGTCTGATTGACCCAGCCGGCGGATTTCTTTTTTATATAAAGGATTTTTGGATTATTTATTCCGAACCGTATCTCTACTTTAAAATAAAATCCCTAGCTTTGCAAATCAAAAAAAGGAATTAGATTATGAAGCATATACGGAACACGATTTTTCTTCTAACCACCTTATTTATCATGACTTCATGCGGTGAAGACCGTAGTGGGGAATATTATGCATTGGTTGGAGAAAATTTATGGATAGAACAAATAATGAAAGAACATTATTTGTGGTATGACAGTATTCCGGCAATAAAAGAAACAGACTATTTTGCCGAACCGAAAGACTTCCTGCAAAAATTGGTTTATAGCAAAGCGCAAAACGGAAAAGGGGACCCATATTCGTATATAGAAACAAAAGAAACTTCCGATGCGTCCCGTTCCTACCTGCAACGTACCTCTACTTACGGATTTGATTTTGAATTAATGACCGATCCCACCGGCATCTCATCACACATATTTGCCCGTATCTTATTCGTTCTGCCCAATTCACCAGCCTCAGAAGCCGGATTGGAACGAGGAAACTGGATATCAGCTATCGGTAAAGAAAAGCTGACCAGCAATAATTACGGATACCTGATGAAAGGCGGCAATACAACTTTTGCCCGGGAAAGCCTGATTTTTGATGAGGAAGGCAATTCCAGCTGGATTGCAACAGATACTGTCAAAGTAGCGGCATCACGCCCCGTAGAATTGAACCCGTTCTATGTAGATACTGTATATGAAGTATCCGGCAAAAAAATAGCTTATATGGTTTACAATGAATTCAGCACAGGACCTGAGAACCAAGCTACAGACACAGAATACAGGGAACAGATGAAACAGATATTCGCCCGGTTCAAGGGGCAGTCACCTGATACTTTTATTCTAGACTTACGATACAATCCTGGTGGTTATCTGAGTTGCGCCACAGATCTAGGAAGCTATCTGGCACCCGCTGCAGATTTAGGAAAAGTATTTTGTACTATTTTATATAATGACATCAGTGACCCGCAAAGGGTTGATTTCCAACTTAATGCTGGACTTGCTTCTGAGAATTTGAATCTGAGCAAGCTCTATGTGCTAACAAGCAAATTTTCCGCATCGGCTTCAGAAGCCGTCATAAATTGCCTCCGTCCATACATCGGTACAGAAAACATAGTAGTGATAGGTGAGACAACCGTTGGCAAAAATGTAGCCATGGAACCATACCAAGACGAACGCTACAACTTTATTTTATGGCCGGTAGTGGCATACGTTCTCAACTCGGCAGGACAAGCCAACTATGTAAATGGCATCACCCCTGATTTCACATTGAGCGAACGTAACCTCATCTCTCCTCTCTATCCTTTAGGAGATACCAAAGAGTATTTATTGAAGAATACCATCGCTTATATCACGACAGGAAGTATGCCCGACCTGCCACAAGCAAAAGAACAAACGTTAAAGGGAAAGATGATCTATAACTCCCTGACTCGAAGAAGTATGAACGGCATCCGATTACGGTAGTCCGATTCATCCGGATACAACGCCTCTATTTATTAAAGACCGTGTTTAATTCATTTTAAACATGGTCTTGTTTTTTTCTGAAAAGAGAACTTACTAAAAAACAAAACGGGCGGAATAGATGTTATGTACCCAAATAACCATTAAAAACTTGACTTAATAATGAAAAAAGTATTTATTGTAGCAGCTTTGGCTGCCATGATTGTTTCCTGCGGCTCTAAAGGAAACAAAAGTGCTGAAATAATAGCCGAAAGTGAAAGTGACTCCATTTTCACTGTGGACGACAGCACACTGGGGGAATTACAAACGTATAGTTATGAAGGTATCTTACCCGCTGCCGATGCCGAAGGAATCAACTACCAACTGACACTTCAGGAGATAGGCCAGGATTCACTGGGCACCTACAATCTCACTACCACTTATCTAGGAACAAAAGATGGCAACCAAGCATTTACCGACAGCGGTACAGTTGTAACGATCATTGGAATTCCTAATGACAGCACCGCCATCGTTTATCAATTGGTTTCCGCCACTCCGGGACACGAAAAGACAAACTTTCTGGCAGAGGGTGACAGTGCGCTGACAATGATTGGCAAGGACTTCAAGAAAGCTGTCTCTAAACTAAATTACACTTTAAAAAAGAAACTCTGATTAACCAGGCGGCAAAAAAATTCACTAAAGGACAGACTGCAAGTGAACAAAAACATAAGCCGGCCGTTGTATGAGAGAAACTAGACAAAAAACAATTAGTATTAACTTAAACAAAAACTTGACATGAAAAAATTAATTCCTATCCTACTGGCGGTCTTTGCCTTGGTATCTTGCGAGAAAGACCCGGACATGGACAAACTGGACAATGAGTATCTGGTATTTACCAGTCATGACACGAGTACTAAATTCAGTGATTTCAGTACTTATTATATCCCCGACAGCATTTTGGTCATCGGTGACAAAAAAGATCCCGAATACTGGAAAGACGAAAATGCCCAAACTCTGATAAATACGTTTGTCACCAAAATGAACGCTGCCGGTTATACCCGCATTTCTGAAAAAGAAGATGCCGACCTCGGACTACAGGTGAGCTATGTAGCAAGTACTTACTATTTCCAAGGCTACTATAACGATGGTCCCTGGTGGGGATATTATCCCGGTTATTGGTATCCCGGTTACTGGGGTGGCAACTGGGGAGGTGGATGGTACTATCCCTATCCTATCACTTACAGTTATAGCACCGGCTCATTACTGGCCGACATGGTTAATCTGAAAAATGCCCCGGAAGGACAAAAAGAAAAATTGACCGTTGTCTGGAACGCATACATCAGCGGATTGCTCGGAGGAAGTAGCAATTTGAATGTAAACCGTGCAACAACCGCCATCAACCAGGCATTTACCCAGAGTCCTTATCTGAAAAAATAAACGTAAGTGAAACAAGTATTCATTTAAAATAAAAAGGAAATATGAAAACTATAAAATATTTTACTCTCAGACTGATGGCGGTAGCCGCTATCGCCATAGCCTTTGCCCTGCCGGCAAAAGCACAGGTAACTCCATTTACCTATTTCAATGTGGACTGGCAGTTCAATGCCCCTATCAGCAATAACTTTGCAAACAAAGCAAGCGGTTGGGGTATGAACTTCGAAGGTGGATATTATGTACTGCCGGATTTGTCAATCGGTGCCTTCATCAACTATCATACCAACAATGAGTACATTTCACGTCAGACATTGCCCATCAGCAACTCGGCAGCCCTGACAACCGACCAGCAACATTCCGTATTTCAGTTACCTTTCGGTTTCGCGACACACTATCGCTTCAGTGACGGTGCATGCCAACCTTATATCGGATTGAAGCTAGGTGCCAACTATACCAAAATGTCCAGTGACTTTTACATTTACGAAGTAAAAGACAACACTTGGGGTTTCTATGTATCCCCTGAAATCGGTGTGAATATCTACCCTTGGACCAACAGTATCGGCTTCCATCTGGCAGCATTCTACAGCTACTCTACCAACAAGGGAACCGTATTTAACTACGATATGGATAAATTAAACAACTTCGGCTTCCGCGTCGGTGTAGCATTCTAAAGATTTCTAAACTATTCTGTTAATTAGGGGGATTATTCGTGCGTCAGGCAGGGATAATCCTCTTTTTTTAATTAATAAAATTAAATTCTGACGGGAGTGTTAATATAATAGTTATTTTTGTATGATATTTATTCAGCTAATACAAAAAATGTATGGAGAAATCCGATAGTATTATTATTATACCCACCTATAACGAAAAGGAAAATATAGAGAACATTATCCGGGCCGTATTCGGACTGGAAAAGTTCTTTCACATACTGATTATCGAAGATAACTCACCCGACGGCACGGCAGCGATTGTCCGCAAATTACAGACAGAATTCCCCGACCGTCTTTTCATGGTTGAGCGTAAAGGCAAATTAGGACTGGGTACCGCTTACATTGCCGGATTCAAATGGGCAATAGAGCATCAATATGATTTTGTATTCGAAATGGATGCCGATTTCAGTCATAATCCGAATGACCTGCCAAGGCTGTATAACAAATGTGCCGTTGAAGGTTATGACGTAGCTATCGGTTCACGCTATGTCAGCGGTGTGAATGTAGTGAACTGGCCGATGGGACGTGTGCTGATGTCCTATTTCGCCTCCAAATATGTACGGATTATCACCGGATTACCCATACATGACACTACCGCCGGATTTAAATGCTATCGCCGTGAGGTTCTGGAAACGATCGGACTGGACAGCATCCGTTTCAAAGGTTATGCGTTCCAGATAGAGATGAAATTCACTGCCTACAAATGCGGATTCAAGATAGCCGAAGTCCCTGTGATTTTTGTCAATCGCGAACTGGGCACTTCGAAAATGAACGGAAGCATCTTCGGAGAAGCCGTATTAGGAGTCATTCAATTAAAACTGGGTAGCTGGTTCCGCAAATACCCGCAAAAGAAAACAGTATGAAACGTACATGGATAAAAAATGCACGGATCGTGAATGAAGGCAAGACTTTTCACGGTTCAATAGTGATTGAGAATGAAGTCATAGCTGAAGTACTGACAGAAGAAACAGCCCCCGCACAACCCTGTGGAGAAACAATCGACGCCAAAGGTTGCTATCTGATACCGGGAGTAATAGACGACCATGTACACTTCCGCGATCCGGGACTGACTCACAAAGCCGACATGCATACTGAAAGCGCAGCAGCAGCGGCAGGCGGAGTCACCAGTTTTATGGACATGCCCAACACCACTCCGCAAACCACGACCTTGGAAGCCTTAAATGCCAAGTTTGCCGATGCAGCAACCAAAAGTATCGTAAACTATTCATTCTATTTCGGAGCGACCAATACGAATGCGGATATACTCCCCACACTGGATAAAAGCCGGATATGCGGTGTTAAATTATTCATGGGAGCCAGCACGGGAAACATGTTGGTGGACCGCATGGAAGTACTCAAAAAAATATTTGCCAATGCAGGTATGCTGATTGCGACACATTGCGAGGAGCAATCCATAATCAGTGCCAACACAACAGCTTTTAAAGAAAAATACGGAGAAGATCCTGATATAAAATACCATCCGCTGATTCGTAGTGCGGAAGCATGTGCATATTCTTCCTCACTGGCCATCCGGCTGGCAAAAGAAAACAATGCCCGCCTGCACATCCTGCATATCAGTACCGCACAAGAGTTGGATTTGTTTGAAGACAAACCCCTGAGTGAGAAAAAAATTACGGCGGAAGCCTGCGTCTCACATCTATATTTCTATGACAAAGATTATGAGACATTAAAAGGACGTATCAAGTGTAACCCGTCCATCAAGACTTTAGAAGACCGGAATGCTTTACGCAAAGCATTATCTACCAACCGGATAGATGTAATAGGCACAGACCACGCCCCTCACTTACTGAAAGAAAAGGAAGGAGGAGCATTAAAAGCTGTATCGGGTATGCCGATGATACAGTTCTCATTAGTGGCGATCATGGAATTAGTACGCGAAGGCATATTAAGCATAGAACAACTGGTTCAGAAGATGTGCCATGCACCGGCCGAGCTCTATCATATTGAAAGACGAGGCTACATCCGCCCCGGTTATCAAGCCGACCTCGTATTGGTAAATCCGGATCATGAATGGACTGTAACCGCCGACTGTGTTTTAAGCAAATGCGGATGGACTCCAATGGAAGGGCAGAAATTTCACACACGGGTAGAAAAAACATTCGTCAATGGTAACCTGGTTTACCGTGACAACAAGGTAGATGAAAGTCATCGCGGACAAGAACTAAGGTTTAAAAGATGATTGCAGATTACAAGATTCACGAAGTAAGCGAATATATCAACTGGATTTATTTCTTCCATGCATGGGGCTTCCAGCCCAAGTATGCCGCCATTGCGGACATACATGGATGCGATTCATGCCGTGCCGTATGGCTCACCGGTTTTACAGAAGAAGAACGTCCGAAAGCTTGTGAAGCCATGCAACTTTTCAAAGAGGCGAACCGGATGTTAGACCAATTAGACGCAATGTACCAGACCCATGGAGTGGTCAACATCATGGATGCCAATGCCGACGGAGACGACCTGCTGCTGAACGGCAAGCGTTTTCCGCTTCTGCGGCAACAAACTGCAAAGTTAAAGGAAGATGACCCGTTTTTATGTCTGAGCGATTTTGTGCGTCCATTATCATCGGGCATCACAGATCAAGTCGGTGCATTTGCCACTACGGTAGATGCAGAAACAGAGCGGCTCTATGCAGAAGACGATTACAAACGTATGTTAGTGCAAACGTTGTCCGACAGACTGGCGGAAGCTACTGCCGAAAAGCTGCACGAAGAGGTACGCAAGAAACTTTGGGGCTATGCCCCCGATGAAAATCTAAGCATAAAAGACCTGCACAATGAAAAATATCAAGGGATACGCCCTGCCGTAGGCTATCCCTCCCTGCCCGACCAGTCCGTCAATTTCTTATTAGACGAATTGCTGGATATGAATCAAATCGGAATTTCATTGACCGAGAATGGTATGATGAAGCCCCATGCCTCTGTATGCGGACTCATGTTTGCCCATCCGGCTTCCCGCTATTTCTCTATCGGGAAAATAGGTGGAGACCAATTGGCAGACTATGCCGCCCGTCGGGGCATGAGCATAGAAGAAACTAAAAAATTTCTCGCCGCCAATCTATAAAAGACGAATAAATCATGATGCTGATAAAGTTATTTCTGTTTTTTCTGACCCTACTGATAGTGCCCGACATGTATATATACAAGGCATATATACGCCGTGTTTCCCAAAAATGGATACATTGGGCCTACTGGCTTCCCAGCCTGTTCCTTTTATTGGGAATGACATTGGTCTTTTCCATACACGAGCCGCGTCCGGAATCCATGCAACGGCTCAGCAATTTCTTGTTGATATTTCTTTGTTTTGTCGTGCCCAAGGCACTTTTCGTCATTGTCATCCTGTTTATGAAACTCTTACACATCATCTCCGGCAAAAAACTGTACGGAGGATATGTAGCGGGAGGATTGGCTTTGGCCTCTTTAGTATACGTAGTGTATGGAGCGACCGAAGGAAAACAACATTTTCAAATCAGAGAGGTAACCATCAGTTCCGATGAGCTTCCTAGCGGCTTTGACGGCTACCGCATTGTACAAATATCCGATATCCATTCCGGCAGCTGGACTGGAAATGGCTCCGCTTTACAAAAGGCTGTAAACCTCATCAACAAGCAAAACGCCGATCTGGTAGTTGTCACAGGTGACCTGGTCAATAACGTGGCAACGGAATTGGACGAATTTATCCCTATTCTAGAACAAATAAAAGGAAAAGACGGAGTGTATTCCGTTTTAGGCAACCATGACTATTCCCCTTATATAAAATGGGAAACAAAAGAAGCTCAAGAAGCCAACCTGAACAGTTTGAAATCCAAACAGGCCGCCATGGGATGGAAGATGCTCAATAACGATCATGTCATTCTGCATCATCATGGAGACAGTATAGCTCTGGCAGGTGTGGAGAACAGTGGAAATCCCCCATTCCCCAATCATGGAGATCTGCCGAAAGCGTTGAAAGGAACGGAAGGAATGTATAAAATACTAATGAGCCATGATCCTACCCATTGGCACAGAGAAGTCTTGCCGAAAAGCGATGTACAGCTAATGCTTTCCGGACATACCCATGAAATGCAGTTCAGCCTGTTTGGTTTCTCTCCTGCCAAATTTGTATATTCCGAACACAACGGTTTGTATCAGGAAGGA
Source organism: Phocaeicola sartorii JCM 17136 = DSM 21941 (assembly GCF_054653615.1). Lineage (NCBI taxonomy): Bacteria > Pseudomonadati > Bacteroidota > Bacteroidia > Bacteroidales > Bacteroidaceae > Phocaeicola > Phocaeicola sartorii. The sequence goes on along the minus strand of NZ_BAAIFW010000005.1, from coordinate 1,614,762 downwards.
AAACAATCCTTGTTTGTCAATATCGGCTTGGGCTATCTGATGTTCCCCATGCGTCTGGGAGCATGGCCGGAAATTAGTGTAATCACGTTACATAAAATCTAAAATAGTTTTTCTATCTTTGTACAACCAAAATTCAGACAAATGAAAGTACTGTATATTCTATACCAACTATTCATAGCACTTCCTGTTTTGCTGGTATTAACCATACTCACAGCAATAGTTACCATTATTGGTTCATGGATAGGCGATCCACATTTTTGGGGATATTATCCGGGAAAGATATGGTCACAGCTTTTCTGCTATGTATTACTTATTCCTGTCAAAGTAGTAGGACATCCGGAAGTACTTAAAAAAACATCCTACGTGTTTGTAGCCAATCATCAAGGTTCTTTCGATATTTTCCTGATTTATGGATTTCTGGGAAGAAACTTTAAATGGATGATGAAAAAAAGTCTGCGCAAAATGCCTTTCGTCGGCAAAGCTTGTGAAGCTGCCGGACATATATTCGTTGATAAATCCGGTCCCAAAAAAGTAATAGAAACCATAGAACATGCACGTCACGTACTACAGGATGGAACTTCCCTGGTGGTATTTCCCGAAGGTGCACGTACTTTTACCGGACACATGGGATATTTTAAGAAAGGTGCTTTCCAACTGGCGGATGATTTGCAACTTCCCGTAGTGCCACTCACTATAATCGGTTCCTTTAATATTCTCCCCCGTACCGGCGGCTTTGTATCCTGGCATCCTATGACATTAGTCGTACACAAGCCCATTTATCCGCAAAGCCAAGGAATGGAGAACATCAAGGCAACCATGGAAGAGGCTTACAGGGAGATTGAGAAAGACTTACCTGAAAAATATCAAGGAAAGATAGACAATCCAGACCAAGACAGATAAAAAAAGCTCCTCACTAATGGGGAGCTTTTAATTTTTCCATATTCGAACGGGCCACCGTCACATAATCCTTTACTAAAGAGTTATTTTTGAATCTGTCAGGAGCCTCCTCTATAATTTCCTCAATCAAGGGAGTCATGACAGGATAAGGAAAATTGCTGCATAACATAATGAAAACACCCGGCCCCAATACATTATCATAATTCTTCTGGATAAACTCCTTGGCCAATGCATTCATTTCAGCAGCCAGTTTCTCACGTTCTCTTGTTATCTCACGTTGAATTTCATCCGGCGCCTTTCCATCCATAATCATACGGCTCTCCTGACGCTCCAGCTCGTATGCCCTGTCATCCAAAGAAGTCTTTTTTCCTACAAAATCATACAGACGGTCATTCAACGGAGTTCCGGTCACTACAATACGAGCATTGTCGATACTGATGGATATTTTCCCTTTTTCAATCACAAAAGGCATGATGCTCTCATCATCCATATACAAGGATGCCATCGAAGTAGAATCGGTTATACCTTCCATCTTGAACATCCCATGAATCACCTCTGCCGAATCAATACTCAGCATCCGGTCTCCACTCGGAACTTTTACAAATAGCATTTTTCCATCCAGACGAGAAACAGAAGAACTGCCTTCTATCTTATACTCACTGGCACATGAAGTAAAAGCCAATAAAGATACCACAGAGAAAAAAAGTTTATTCATGCTTATCTACGCCCCATTACTATTTTTCGCATACAAAGGTACAATCTATAATTTAGTGACAAAAACATTTTATCAAAATTTAAAACTAAATAGAAGATTATTACCGAGAAGGTGATTTATAGTGCGAAGTTCCCTCTTTTTTTCTATTTTTGTAACCGATATAAGAATAAAGAAATAACAATTAGTACACAAGATGAAAAAATTCAAACTTTTATTGCTCGCATTATTGTGTGTAGCATTCTTGCCTTCGAAGGCAGACGAAGGTATGTGGCTGTTGCAACTGATGCAAGAACAGCATTTGGCAGACCGCATGAAAGCACAAGGCTTGCTGCTGGAAGCAGACGACATTTATAGCCCGAACCGCGTTTCATTAAAAGATGCAGTCGGTATTTTCGGAGGAGGATGCACCGGCGAAATCATCTCACCGGATGGACTGATCCTGACCAACCACCACTGTGGCTACGGAGCGATACAGCAACACAGTTCGGTAGAGCATGACTACTTGACGGATGGTTTTTGGGCAAAAAGCCGCAAGGAAGAGCTGCCGACTCCGGGATTGAAGTTCAAATTTGTAGAACGCATTGTCGATGTCACAGACAAAGTAAATAACAAGGTAAAGACAGGTGAAGCAAAAGAAGAGGAAACCTTTGAATACGATTTCCTGAAAAAACTGGCCGACGAGGAACTGAAAGCCAGTGACCTGAATGGGAAAGCAGGCATCAGCGCACAGGCTTTGCCTTTCTATGCAGGCAATAAATTCTATTTGATTTATCTGAAAACCTACAGCGACGTACGCATGGTTGCCGCTCCGCCCTCATCCATCGGCAAATTCGGTGGTGAAACAGACAACTGGATGTGGCCCCGTCATACTTGCGACTTCTCTGTCTTCCGTATTTATGCGGATGCCAACGGCGAACCGGCAGAATATAATGAAAACAATGTTCCTCTGAAAGCCAAAAAGCATCTGGCAATCTCACTGAAAGGTATCAACGAAGGTGACTACGCCATGATTATGGGATTCCCCGGAAGCACCAACCGCTATCTGACTCAAAGCGAGGTGAAGCAACGCATGTACTCCACCAACGAACCCCGTATCCGCATACGTGGTGTACGTCAGGATGTACTGAAGAAAGAGATGGCCGCCAGTGACAAGGTACGTATCCAATATGCCAGCAAATACGCAGGCTCCAGCAACTATTGGAAAAATTCTATCGGCATGAACAAAGCGATTGTCGATAATAAAGTATTGGAGACAAAGGCTGAACAGGAAGCCAAGTTCGCCCAATTCGCCAAGGAAAAGAAGAACGCCGATTATGAAAAAGTGGTCAGCGAAATTGACGCCGCTATCGAAAAGAGCAATCCTATTCTTTATAATTATACCTGTTTCCGTGAAGTCTTTCAAGGAGGTATAGAATTCGGCACTCCTTATCTGATTCTGGACAAACTGAAAGAAGCGATCAAAAAGAAAGATAAGGAAGCAATCAATAAGAATATTGAAACGCTGAAAAAAGTATATGCCGATGTACATAACAAGGACTACGATCATGAAGTAGACCGCAAAGTGGCCAAAGCCCTGTTACCCCTATATGCCGAAATGGTTCCTGCTGATGCCTTACCCGCCTTCTATACTACCATCCGGAAGGATTTTAAAGGCAACTATGACGCATACGTAGATCATTGTTATGACAATTCCATCTTCTCCAACGAAGCGAATTTCAATAAATTCATCAAAAAACCGACGGTGAAAGCCATAGATAAAGATCCGATGACAGCATACGTACGGGCTAAATATGACTTGATGGACAAGTTAGGAAACGAACTGGGTGAATCAATGAAAGGCATGGCTTTATTACACAAAACTTATGTACGCGGCCTGTGTGAAATGTATTCACCGGAACCCAAAGCCCCGGATGCAAATTTCACGATCCGCCTGACATACGGTAATGTAAAATCATACAATCCCAAAGACGGAGTACATTATAAATACTACACCACACTGAAAGGTGTCATGGAAAAAGAAGATCCGACCAATCCGGAATTTGTTGTTCCCGCCAAACTGAAAGAATTGTATGAAGCCAAAGATTTCGGACGTTATGCCTTGCCCAACGGTGACATGCCTGCTTGTTTCCTGACTACCAACGATATTACCGGTGGTAATTCTGGCTCTCCCGTCATCAACGGTAACGGTGAACTCATCGGTGCCGCTTTTGACGGTAACTGGGAATCACTGAGTGGTGACATTAATTTCGACAACAACCTACAGCGTTGTATCGCAGTGGACATACGTTATGTATTATTCATCATCGACAAACTGGGCGGATGCAAACACCTGATTGACGAAATGACTATTGTAGAATAATGAAAAAGAGCCTATTACTATCACTATTTACCCTCACAACTCTCGCCGGCCATGCCGACGAGGGGATGTGGATGCTGACCGATCTGAAAGAACAGAACGCAGCCACCATGTATGACATGGGGCTGGATATCAGCATAGATAAAGTATATTGCCCGGACAGCATCAGTCTGAAAGATGCTGTAGTGCATTTCGGAGGCGGTTGTACCGGTGAAATCATCTCTGCAGAAGGCCTCGTACTGACCAACCATCATTGCGGTTACAGCTATATCCAGCAACACAGTTCGGTGGAACACGACTACTTGACTGACGGTTTCTGGGCTATGAGCCGCAAAGAAGAACTTCCCTGCAAGGGACTGACAGTCACCTTTATAGACAAAATACTGGATGTCACTCCTTACGTAAAGGAACAACTGGCTAAAGATGAGGATCCGGAAGGGCTGAACTACCTGTCCCCCTCCTATCTGAGCAAAGTAGCCAAACGTTTTGCCGAACAAGAAAATATAGCAATCACTCCGTTCACCGCTTTGGAACTAAAGCCTTTCTACGGAGCCAACCGCTATTACTTGTTTGTAAAAACCATCTATAAAGACGTCCGCATGGTAGGCGCTCCCCCCTCTTCCATCGGGAAATTCGGTGCAGACACCGATAACTGGATGTGGCCCCGTCACTGCGGCGACTTCTCCATGTTCCGCATCTATGCGGCCCCCGACGGCAAACCGGCCGACTATAATGAAAGCAATGTACCTTTAAAGGTGAAAAAGCATCTGGCCATCAACCTGGGAGGAATCAAAGAAGGAGATTTCACTTTCGTAATGGGATTCCCCGGACGCAACTGGCGGTACATGATTTCGGACGAAGTGGAAGAACGTATGCAGACCACCAACTTCATGCGTAAGACCGTACGCACCATACGCCTGAACAACCTGTTGGAAGAGATGCTGAAAAGTGATAAAGTACGCATCCAGTACGCCAGCAAATACGCCTCATCAGCCAATTACTGGAAGAATGCCATCGGTATGAACGAAGGACTGGTTCACCTGAAAGTGCTTGATACCAAAAAGAAACAACAGGAAAAACTGCTGGCTTACGGACGTGAGACGGGTACTGACGCCTATCAGAAAGCCTTCGATGCTATCCGGGAAATCGTAAGCAAACGCCGGAATGCCGTATATCATCAGCAAGCCATCTATGAAGTCTGCAAACTGGGAACGGAATTCTACAAGATTCCTTCCACAGACAAAGTCCTGCAAGCGTTGAAAGAAGGATACAAAGCGCCTCACGCCACCAAAGAAATCAATCCGCTGGATCATGCCTTGAACCAGTTAAGCAAACAGGCCGATAAGTTTTTCAACAAGAATTATAATCCCGAAGTAGACCGTAAAGTATCCAAAGCTTTGCTGAAAACTTACGCGGAACTAATTCCGGCCGAACAACGCATCAGCATCTTCAAAGTAATAGACAAAGAATTCAAAGGAAACATTGACGCCTTTGTTGATGCTTGTTTTGACACATCCATCTTCCGCAGCCGTGAAGCCTTTGACAACTTTGTGGCAAAACCGGATGCCAAGACATTGGAAAATGACCTGATGGTGCAATATGCCAAATCAGTAGACCAAGGTTATGCAGATACCGATGCAGCCATGAAAGCCGAAACCGATGCCTATAATCTGGCTCATAAAACTTGGGTGGAAGGCATGATGAAACTGAAACAGCATGAAGGTACTCCTATTTATCCAGATGCCAACTCCACGTTGCGTCTCACCTACGGAAAAGTAGGCTCATACAGCCCCAAAGACGGTGTGGAATACAACTATTACACCACCTTGAAAGGCGTAATGGAAAAAGAAGACCCGGACAATTATGAGTTCGTGGTTCCGGCCAGACTGAAGGAACTATATAACAAGAAAGATTTCGGACGCTATGCCATGAAGAATGGTGAGATGCCCCTCTGCTTTGTCACAGGGACAGACAATACAGGCGGCAACTCCGGTTCTCCTGTCTTCAATCATAAAGGAGAATTGATTGGCACCGGCTTTGACCGCAATTACGAAGGACTGACCGGTGACATCGCTTATCATCCCCAGTTGCAACGTGCAGCCTGTGTGGATATCCGCTATACCTTATTCATTATTGATAAGTTTGCAGGAGCGAAACACCTGATAGATGAAATGACCCTTGTGGAATAACAGCACGCAAACAACTATCTTTCAGAACGCGGACAACACGTAACACATGTCGTCCGCGTTCTTCTATTTTTCACAAGACAAACCTATGATAAACGTGCACGAAAAACGACACAGATCCCTCAACGTTTCTCCTTCTCCAACTCCTGCGGAATACGGAAAGCCGTATAAAGCTCCAGAACCGCGGCAATGGAAAGACAAACAATCCATTCGTTGCGTTTCATGGTAAACATCAAGACTCCTGCAAAGACCAAAGCGACAGCTCCGAAAACCTGCTGCTTGCGCAAACGCTTGATGATAAAATTCTTTCCATCATAACGATTTCCCATCACCTGCACATAGCCGAACATCACAGCACCCAGCGTATACAGATAAGGTGCAAGCTCCCACCGGGTGATTTGCAACACCGCACCAGCCAACAGCAGGACTGCCCCCGCCATCGAAATTATATTATAAGATTTATTCATTCTTCAAACACAAAAATATCCTCGTCAGGCTTCTTCATCAAATACTTCTCGCGTGCTATTTTCTCCAAAGCCTCAGGATTCGTGGTCAGCTCCTTCAGTTTCTCCGTATCCTCCTCATATTGCTTCCTGTATTTCTCTATCTCACTATTCAGCGCACTGATCTCACTACGGTGCTTCACACGCCGAATCAGGCTGTTCTCATCCAAAAAACCTATAACCACCATAAAGATCAGCACCGTAATCATATACTTATGGTGCCGGATGTAGTTCCAAATAGTCAGCAGTTTGCTCATACAAAGAATACCTTTTTTGATTTTTGCAAAGATAGAAATATTTCAAGCAATCCTACCCATAAAAACAGATAATTTATGTACTTTTGCAGAACTCATATTAGAAAAAGAACTCCGCTTATGGAAAATTATATCGTATCGGCACGAAAATATCGTCCCGCTACATTCGAATCGGTTGTGGGACAACACGCGTTGACCATCACCTTGAAAAATGCAATCGCTACCGGCAAGCTGGCACATGCCTACCTGTTCTGCGGGCCGCGTGGAGTGGGAAAGACAACATGTGCACGTATCTTTGCCAAAACCATCAACTGCCAGACTCCCACTGCCGAAGGCGAGGCCTGCAACCAGTGCGAATCCTGTCTGGCATTCAACGAACAGCGTTCTTATAATATACATGAGTTGGATGCCGCCAGTAACAACTCAGTAGAAGACATCCGTTCGCTGATCGAACAGGTACGTATCCCGCCACAAATCGGCAAGTATAAAGTCTATATCATTGATGAGGTCCACATGCTGTCGCAAGCCGCCTTCAATGCTTTTCTGAAAACATTGGAAGAGCCGCCTCAACATGCCATCTTCATCCTTGCCACAACGGAAAAGCATAAAATACTGCCTACTATCTTGAGTCGTTGCCAGATTTATGACTTCAACCGCATCGGCATCAAAGACACGATCGAACATCTGCAATACGTCGCCACACAGGAACATATCAACGCCGAACCCGAGGCCCTGACCGTCATCGCACAGAAAGCCGACGGCGGTATGCGCGACGCCCTTTCCATCTTTGACCAGGTAGTCAGTTTCACAGGCGGAAACATCACTTATAAAAGTGTGATCGAGAACCTGAATGTACTGGATTACGAATATTATTTCAAGCTGACCGATTTGTTGCTTGAGAACAAGGTTCCCGAGTCCATGCTGCTTTTCAATGACGTATTGAAAAAAGGATTTGACGGCAGCCATTTCGTCACCGGTCTATCCTCTCATTTCCGGGATTTGCTGGTAAGCAAGGATCCTTCCACCCTGCAATTGCTGGAAGTAGGCGCCGGTATCCGCGACCGCTATAAGGAACAAGCGCAGAAATGCGACCAGAAATTCCTGTACCGTGCCATGAAGCTGTGCAATGATTGTGATCTGAACTACCGTGCAAGCAAAAACAAACGCTTACTGGTAGAACTGACACTGATTCAATGCGCCCAGCTCACCCTGCCCGATGCCGATGATGTAAGTGGTGGGCGTAGCCCTAAGAAGATATTAAAACCCCTATTCACGCAGCAAACGGCTCCAGCAGCCGCCACGCAGCCACAGCCTCAGGCTAAAGCCGCCGCTGCACAGACCCCAGCAACCGCCGTCCCTCAACCGCAGGGCACAGGTACAGCCGGTGGTGGTATGAACGCAGGCCGTCCAAGCCCGTTGCCTCAAGCCAGAGAAGAGAAAAAGATCCCGGTGTTCAAGGCGGGTTCGCTCGGCATATCCCTTCGCCGCCCCTTGCACGAACAGCAAGCCGCGGAAAAGCAAGAAGTAAAAGTGGCAAGCACCGCTGTCCAAAACGATGCCACATACGAAGATTATATTTTCAATGAAAAAGATCTGGACTATTACTGGCGTGAATTTGCAGCCGCCCTGCCCAAAGAAGAGAAGGCCAACTCCGCACGAATGATGAACATGCATCCGCACCTGTTGAATGACACGACTTTTGAAGTAACAGTCGATAATGACATGGTGGAAAAATACATGATGCAATTGATTCCATCGGTTCAGAATCACTTGCGCGAACGCCTGCACAACCGGAAAATCACCATGACGGTACGTGTCAGCGCCCCTACCGAGAACATCCGTGCCTACAGCCACGTGGAACGTTTCCAGATGATGAGCAAGAAGAATCCGAATCTGCTGAAACTAAAAGAAGCACTGGGGCTGGAGTTATCATAACCTCTATTGAAATAAAAAGCCGCCGAAAAATCCTTCAAATCCTTCATAATCACACAACATATTGTTTGTCAGCGTGTTATTATGAAGGATTTTGCAAGGAATCCTTCATAAATGTTTCATCGGAGTGCTTGATATCTTATTTTGTTTCAACATGGCCCAACTAATCCACAAACACATCCAAGACAAGATCAGACAGAAAGCACAATTCTTACCGACTCACCCTCTTTGATCTTTTTTTTATACACAAGTTCCTTTCCCTTATAAACCCTCACATCCAATTTGTCTTTTACACGAACTACCTGTATATCAAAATCGGAATTGAAAGCGCGTACTTTATTCAAATTAGCATATTTCCAATCTTTAGGCAAACGTGGTGTCATCTCGAAAGAACGGAATCCTGTGGGACGTATTCCGAAAAGACCTTCTGTAAATATACGGCAATACAATCCGCTTTCTGCCGACAAATGGCGTTGATCACCTTCCGGCCATGCCTCAATAGCATAAGGAACATGATCGCCCAACAAACGGCGTTGAGAATATTGCTTCAGAAAATCGATACCTTTTTCTACCTCACCTGCAGCAATAGTACCCCGCAAAGCATACAACGTAGAACGATCCCAAAAAGTTTCTGTCCCGGCCTGTGTCAACAGACCGTCATTTGTCCAAAGGCGCGATGAAAACAACGCATCAATAGTACCTCGGGAGCGATCATAGATTCCGACTGTCAACGGCATGCAGATCCATGCACGTAGCACATCGTTGCCTTCATAATACCGATAACTTTTATACCCTTCTATATCATAACCAAAATGAGATTCGATAGCACGACGCAATGCAGCCGCCTGTTGCGAATACTCTTTCAACCGTGATGAGGGAAGCCCCAGTTCCTTTCCTAAAAAAGAAGCAGACAACAGCGCATCATAATATAAAGAAGAGGTGCAAAGATTGGCGTTACCGGCAGGAAAGCGGTTCTCCAATTCATCGGAATCGGAAGCCACGACTCCTTGATCTGTCAGTTTCCGACGACAATACTCCAGGCACCATTCTATCAAAGGCCAAAGTTCGCGCGCCTCTTTTTCATTGCCTCGTGCCAATGCATAACGTGCCGCTCCGTATGCAATCATCGCCCCGTCGCCCCGGTCTTTCGCTCCGTGCCAGTAGCCCACGCCTTCTGAAATGATGGAACTGGGAATAGGACGGTATTCATCATTCATGTAACGGGCAAAATGACGGAAAGCATTCAAAGCTGATTGATTTCCTATCTCATAGCCCAAATAAGGAAAAAACGGATTGATATACTCGGCCTGGTCATTCGCCCAGATGGCTGCATAATAGGCTTCGCCACCAGGGCCATGCATCAGTCCGCCCTTCGTATTGTAAATGCTCTCAGCACCACGCAATTTGGCAAAAGCAAACATCGTATTCAGAGTTTTATCAGGAGTGTCCAGCACCAGATTGTTCCGCCACTGGGCTATCAACGCACGGCGTCCCGCCCTATCGGCGTCAAGATTGATACGGGCGAACGGCTCGTCTCCCTCTTTTCTGCCACTGAAAACGGCAGAAAATTCCAATGACTCACCGGGATTCAGCACAAACACACCGCTCTTGGACAAAGATGCCTCAATATGATAAGCTCCATAAACGCCCGCCTCCTCAGGAGTGGTATATTTCACTTTCCATTCGGGGACGCGCATCGTGATGGCATTCTTCATCTGATTGGTGAAAGTATATTCCTCGCAGTAATAAGCAGAGTTGGGTGACGGATAAAGTACCCGTTTCAACGATACGGCGTTATCCACCTTCTTTCTTCTGTAAACATGACTAAACGAACTTTCCACAGTCATGATTCCGTCGAAGTTTACATCCTTCACTTTTTCATCCGTCAACGTAAGGTCGTCAATGGTGACCATACCCGGTATGTTTACATCAAACCTCTGTTTCAAGTTGTTCTGTGTCTTATTAGGCTTCATACGCAACATCGGAAACACCAAGCTACGATTCAAAGAAAAGGCACCGTCGGCATTGACCCCATAACGCAACACGACAGATAATTTCTGACCGCTCATTTCCACATGATCAAAATGCGGAAGACGCCCATTGATTTTCCAACAGATGGCTCCATTATCTTCAATGCGCCACCGATCCATCATTTGTGCATGAGCAGCTCCACACACTCCCCACAGAGCAATGGCCCCTATCAATAATCTCTTTTTCATATCTATTACAGCTATTTATTAAATTAGTCAATCATTTTCAATTCCAAGACAGCACTTTCAAACTGTTTCTCCAAAGGATTGGCAACTCCTTTTTCCATCCATTCCTTTCCGGTACGTATCTCCGAAGTAAAACGGGAAACCGCTCCTTCAGGCAGATTGATTTCCCGGAGACTATAGGTCCGGTCGGCTTCCAATCCATCCAAATGCACGGAAGAAACCTTTCCATCCATAGTCTGATAAAGATAAACAACGGCCTCTGTCTTATCCTTTGCCACGTAGCTTAAAGCAGCCAACGGATGTTCATAAGGAGAAACCAACCGATAGAGTTCTCCATGCATCACCAGTTTGCGAAGGTTTTCTTTATACAGCCGTACCCCTTCGGCAAGTTGGGCGCGCTCTTCGGGAGTTGCTTTGTCTAATGCCAAGTCAATGCCGAAAGCACCGCTCAATGCCACATCAATCGCCAGTTTCAGATGGCGCTTGCCCATACGGGTGACATGTGCGGAAATAGTACTTGCTGGAAAGAAATGCCCAAACCCCCATTGTATTTTTATCCGGCTCAACGGATCTGTGTTATCGCTGGGCCAGAAAGAATGGAAATACTGCAAGGAACCATAGTCGATGCGCCCCGACCCACCGGCACACAACATCGCCATCACATCCGGAAAACCTTTTGCAAAACGGTCCATCAGCCGGTAAAGCGCCCAATTGTAATCTATCAACAGATGGCTCTGCTCCTGTGCGGGCAGATAGGCAGATCCAGGCTGGGTGACATAACGGTTGCAGTCCCACTTCACATAAGAGATACCCGGATTGGGACGAAGTGTCTGATCAATCACCTGCCATTCGTAATGTTGCACTTCCGGGCGAGTCAAATCCAAGATTTCTTGATGACGTCCCAAGATGGGCTCACGTTTTTGCTGAGTGATAATCCAGTCGGGATGCAGGTTATAGAGCTCGCTTTTAGGATTCACCATCTCAGGCTCCAGCCAAATTCCAAAACCTATTTTCCGTTTGCTTGCTTGTTTAGCCAGATAAGAGAGTCCTTTGGGCAGTTTCTTAGCAGACACCTGCCAGTCTCCCAGCCCGTGCTTGTCATCGTCGCGGGAGAATTCTCCGTTACCAAACCAACCGTCATCCAGCAAAAACAGTTCGGCTCCAATCTGCCGGGCACCGTCAAAAAGTCCGATAAGGCGTTTCTCGTCAAAATCGCAATGAGTGGCTTCCCAATTATTCAACAGCACCGGACGGTCTTTCTCCGCATCGCGGATAGCATACTCGGCAGCCCATCGATGAAACTTGCGGCTGGTTTCTCCCTTCCCTTTCTTACTGTATGTCCACAACACGGCAGGCGTGGTAAATGTAGCTCCACGCTCTAAATAATACTGTGAACCGATAGGATTGATCCCTGTCAGCACACGCAAGTTCTTGTTCCAATCCACTTCGAACGCCAACTGAAAACTTCCCGCCCATTTCAGAGATGCAGCAAACACTTCCCCTTCATTCTCCTTGGCGGCATGATTGTATGATAAGATAAAAGAAGGAATTCTAAACTGATTGGCCCTTACTCCCAATTTAGAATCCAGTATCTTGATACCTTCTCCCAGCCGTTCTTCTTCCAAAGTTGCCTCACGCTTGTACTTTCCATTGAACTGGGTAAGCCAATAAGAGGAAGCTTTCAATAAAGGAGAGGCTGAAGCATAACGATACAATACCACTTTCCCCCCTCGCTCATCATGACGGATTGTATTCCATATTTCCATCAGACCTGCAGACTGATAACATTTCACATAGACATCAACGAAAAAATTATAGGCAGGGTCACGCAAGGAAATGACAGTCTGCCGCACATCAGCCGACACCGATTGCTCTTCATGGCCCACATAATGTAATTCCGTCGAAGTATTTCCATCCGTATGCGTAGCTTGGATAGCAGATTCCGTTATCACACCATTGCCATAAGGCGGCAAAAACTCCTGTTCGCGAGAGGGCAAAACCGAAGGAAGCAAAATCTTCTTCTCCGCATCTCCGAAGCCCAGCTGATAAAGGCGGTTGTCACTGCCCACCATCAAAGTCAACTTCAAATTGCCGGAGACGATCTCAATCACCTGCTTTGCTACAGAAGATGCAGCCTGCTGTGCCTGCGCCCCCAACAGGGCAAACACCAACATACAAAATATACCGATTCTGTTTTTCATAAATTACCCATTATTACATAGACATAAATTTCCAAGTCACTGAAGCCACCGAATTGGGCTTACCTTTCTCCGCTTTAGAAACGGTTCCTTTCAGCTTACCGTCCTTTTGACGCACCACCTTGATCTCGCGCCAGCAAAAAGCCCCCTTCTCATAATCGAATGTTTCTCCATCGTCATCATACAAGCGATAGCTTCCCTCCGCCTTACCATAATGACGGATTTCAAGGTTTACTTTTTCACCGGCAGCCGGAGCATGAAGTCTGGCTTCCATCATCGGGATGATTCCTCCATCCTTTACATAAACAGGAATGCGGTCCAGCCCCGGAGTGACTATAATCGTCTCCCCATTTCCAGCATACTTGCCAGTATAGAAATCATACCAGTCTCCTTTCGGAAGAACCACTTTGCGGGTAGCCTGTCCGGTGAACATCGGAGCCACCAGCAAGTATTCTCCCGCCATATACTGATCTTTTATTTCTTTAGTCACTGCCTCCAGATAAGGATTGTCCTCCAAATTACGATCAGCCATCTCCACAGACACGGCTTGTTCCGGATTAAATCCCGGCTCCAGATTCATAGCCCGGAAAGGTGGAATACCATCATAATGATAGCGGGCAAACTCCGTATACCAATAAGGCATCATCTGCATTCTGAGCATGGCATACTCTTTTACCTGTTCCGCCACTTCGGGAAAAGACCAAGGTTTGGTGCCACTCGCCCACGCATTAATCATGGCCATAGGCGAAAACACTACCGACTGGAAACGGCGCAACCATTCTTCTCCTGATTTGGAGCCACGCACCTCCGGAGTCCACAACACACCGCTGAAACCGGAATTAATAAGTGCCGTTATAAAATCTTGATGACTATAGTAATCATTATAAAGCACATAAGGAAATGAATTTCCCCCTGCATTGGAAGCACGTACCAAACCGAATGTGCGCTGATTGCGCTGTTTATAAAGTTCGGCTGTAGTACGTTGCACCCACAAACCGTAAGTCTGGCGCATCTGTTCGGCAGAGATACCCGACGGGAATGTTGCCACATCCGGCCATATATAGTGATCATACCCATCCACCTCGTCAATCTTGAAACCACTGACACCGATGTTTATATGTTCTTTTTCCAACTTATCCTTCCACAAACGGCGTGCCTGCACAGTAGCAAAATCAGGCACAATGCCACACCACACCGTATGCGAACCACTGAAAGGATACATCTCGTTATAAATCCCCGACTCAGGCGACACGTAAGGATTGGTCCACAAGTTAATGCGTACTCCCCTTTCCTGCATTTTCGCTATAAAATCGGCAGGCGCAGGATAACGCTCCTTATCCCATTCAAATGTACAGGGATAAGCCTTGCTCTGCCATCCCGGCTCCAAGCCGATATAATCCAACGGAAAACCTTTCCGCTCGAAAGCCTCTGCTTCCTCCATCACCTGCCCGGCAGTATATAGTTTCTGCGTGCGTTGTGTAAAACCCAGCCCCCAACGCGGCGGCAAGTTACCTCCTCCACAAAACAAGTTATAACGGCGCACCACATCCATCGGTGCAGGACCGGCAAACAAATAAATCTCCACCCCCCCTGCCGGAACCAATACTGATACGGCATCCGAATAAGGACGCGCCACCCACGTTTTATCCGTATTGCGGTCTTTTGCAACCGGCGCTTCGGGGCTGTCCTTGCGCGCTCCTGTTCCTGCATACACCGTGAGATAGCGGGCGGAATTGATAAAGATGCCATATCCCCGGCTTGAAACATAAAAAGGAACCGGAGCATGAGTACGCCCATTATCCTTCCCACCATAATGGTCGGTATGCAAATTCAATATCTTCCCACGTTGATGGACAGTTTGAAAATTCAGTCCGAACCCATACAGTTGTTCTTTCTTCTGCAAAGGAATGCGAAGCGAGGTTTTCCCATCCTGAACATTACCCACAATCTTGCCAGCCCACTCCGGCAGACCAACCTCCGGCAACCGTTTAAAACCTTCTTTCTGCGGTGTGCATCCTGCCACCTCCAACAAAGAGTACGCTTCAGGAGTACCCACAACCCCTTTCCAGACTCCCGGTTCTACCGGCTGCCAGACAATCTGTGCACGCAAAGGCAACATACACACCATGCATAGCACCGTACCTATCCATTTCTTGATATTCATAAATTCCACAATATTATTTATACGATCAGTTAATTATAGCCGCAAACCCTCCATTACCAGCCAGTGTAAGGTGAAGTCTGCCATCTTCCGGTTTCACTTCCTCATAGTCAAAGCTATGGATGTCCTCCCCATCTTTTATGAGAGTAAAAGCTTTACCGGCACCGGATTCAGGCAGCGCAAACGAAATCTCTCTTTCTTGATTCTTACCATTAATTCCTCCAATGAACCATGTATCCCCTTTACGCCGGGCCACTACCACATAATCTGAAGGATATCCGGCCAGCAACAAGCTCTCATCCCATGCGGCAGGAACCTTCTTCAGAAAATCCCGGGGTATTTCGGGCAATGACAGATAAGCCTCGGCACGATCGGCAAAGCACTGGAAGCCCGACTCGAATACAACCGCCAACGCCAACTGATGTGCCACCGAAGTACGGCGGAAAGCCGGTACTCCCTGACGGATTTTATTGGAGAAAGTCACCGGCGTATAATCCATCGAACCAACCACGTTTCTGGTAAACGGCACAGTGGCATTATGCTCCGCAGCCCTGTCACAGCGTTCCTGCCTGCCCAGCGTCTCCGCTCCACGGATCGCCTCAGTTGTCAACAGATTGGGATAGGTGCGTTCTAAACCACGTGGCAAAGTGGCTCCATGCAAATCAACCAACAACCGATAATCCGCCGCATCCTTCAATATGGCCGGATAATTGGCGATAATACGTTGTTTGTCCGTATCAAAGAAATCGACCTTGATGCCTTTGACTCCCATCTTGCTGATGCGCTCCATTTCGGCCCTTCGCAATTGCGTATCAGCCATCAGCCGATGCTGTAACGGGGTGTCCTCCCCTCTGCCTGAACCGGAATGATACCACAACCATACACCGATGCCACGCTCTGCCGCATACGCCACTACACCTTCCACTCCCTTGCCGTCCATGTCCGGCCATCCGGCATCAATCAACAGATATTCCCAGCCCATCTCGCAACACAAGTCCACATATTTCAACTGTTCCTTGTAACTGCGTGCAGACGAACCATCATACCACCAACTCCATGCCGAACGACCTGCCTTTATCCATGAAGCGTCTTCAATGACCGAAGGCGGATTCAGATGAGATACCATTTGAGTGGTAAACACGGTATTCAGCTCCGTGCCAATGACAATGGCCCTCCAGGGAGTACACCAGGGCAAGGTAGATACAGGCTCGGGACTATCGGGAATGACAGGCTCCTCCGCCTCTGGAAAACGAATTTTATAAACCTCTCCTTTACCGGAGTTATCCACATGAGTAGCCGGATACGTACCATCCAGACAAGCTTCCGTTATCATCATCCACACTCCATTGGTATGGAAAAGCATGGGAAAGGCCCAGCCTTTATCATGATCGGGCAAAGCATTGACAGCTATCTCATTTTTTGAATATTGTTCGTAACTAGGTTTGAAGCGGTCATTCCAGTCATAAGGATGGATCCATGCCTTGCCACCAACAGGCACGGCAAATTCTGTCAATTCATTTTCAATAGTGAACAAAGAATCCACCTGTGCCGGAAAACTGTAACGAAAGGCAGCTCCGTCATCAAATACACGGACAATGAATTGGAAAGGCAGGGTATGTCCATCCGCAAAAGTCAAGGTCATTTCCTCACAACGGTTATGCGCAAGAAGCCGTTTGCCCGCTTTCAGTTCATAAGATTCGTCTATGCTCTTGAAAGACACATCTTCCAGCCTCACATTACGTCCATACTCATGCCCGTTCATCACAATGCCCAAACGGGAGGGGTTCACCACTACCGAATCCTTATACATTATTTTATATTGCAATTCTGTATCCTCTCCTTCCCCGCCTACAGTTTCAGTCACAAACCGGACATTACCATCCGGAGAAGCCACTTCCCACACAGCCGCTTTCTGTCCGCATCCGGACAAGCACAGCACTGCCACACCATAAATTCCTATCAATATCTTTTTCATCTCTATTTCTTCATTAATGTAAATCAAACGATCCTTGTCCACCCTTAAAAAGTAATCCTTCCATCCGGACTTTTCAAGGTGGCTGTCTGTGCCAGCACACCAACCGCGCTGACACAGCGCCACAAAGCAAAACCTATTTTATACAACCTTATCATATCAGTCTCTTCTATCATTCATAAATTTCCAGGTCTCCATCCTCACAAATAATCTTAGGACGGGCATCCGGATTCTTCAATTCAAAAGTCACATTTTTCAACTTCAATCCTTTGACGTGGCGTGCCCATACGCCGTAAGCAGGAATCTTAGGTCCGAAAGTCTTCACTTCAGGATACTGGTCCACCGCTTCCGGCACCTGCCGGCGAGCGTCCTCCTCCGTTCCCGTTCCCAACAGACGGATATGAATATTTTCCAACGTCAGATTTGTAATATAATGTCCCGGGACACCGGTTACCAGAATACCCGAAGGCGGATCAAGCTGCGCCTTGTCGGCCGCCACTGCCCTCACATTGCGGACAACTACATTTTCAAACGTGCCGGTAGATTGCTTCGTGTCTTCCTGCTTACGGAAAACGCTCAGTCTCGACCCCAACCGGAACATCATCGGCGTACGGACTTCATCCATCGTGATATCCGAAATTTCCACATTACGCAAACAAGCACCATCCACCGAGAAGAGTTTGATCCCCCCGTTCTTCGTGTCATAGATGTGACAGTTGCTTATCTTGATATCCTCGAACGGCGCCATCGACTCCGTTCCCATCTTTATCCCCGCCTGATTGGTTTTCATTTTCATATCGGTGACAACAATATCACTGCATGCCATCTTGCTGGAAGTTGTCTTGAAACACAGCGCATCATCTCCGCTCACAATATCACAATGACTGATACGCACATGCCGGCAACCATCAATATTGATACCATCATTGTGAGCAACCCCCACGCTGCGAATCGTCACCCGGTCAATCGTCACATCCGTGCACTGAAAATAATGCGAAGTCCACGCACCGGCATATTTCAATGTCACATCCTTCACCGTAACACCCTGGCAACGCACCCAGCGAAGCAAGAAAGGACGCAATCCCCAACGATCTTTTTCCGGACGCTTGTCTTCCTTTATATGACGTTCTTTCAAAGCAGATCCCTGCCCGTCAATCGTCCCCTCGCCGGTCAATCCCACATTCCGGGCATCCACCGCCACCAACAATGCCCAGCCTACCTCAATGCCCAGTCCTTCCGTAAAAGGATCCAGATTCCGATATGCTTTATAATCGGTAGTACCCAAGATAAGCGCATCCTTTTCCAGATGCAACGTCACATTGTCCTTCAACTCTACCGTAGCCGAAAGATAAGTACCGGGAGGAACTATCACAGTTCCTCCTCCGGCACGATGACAAGCATCAATCGCCCGCTGGATGGCAGGAGAATCCAACCTTTTCCCATTGCCACGCGCCCCATAGTCCTTCACATTAAAGGAAACAGTTTGGGCATGCGACATTTCCACGGACATCAGCACACATAATATAACAGATAAAAGCCTCTTCATATTTTTCATTTTTCAGACGAATTAATTTCTTTCACGATAAACAACTGGTGAATACAATTTCCACACTGCCCCGGCATCTCAAGCTGGAGGGTGCTTGTACCCTTCTCCAGTCCGACAGGGAAATAAATCTTAAGAAACCACTTTTTAATCTTTTCCATATTATCAGATTTTACATTTAATTCGTTGCCTCAAAGATAGATGCACAGTCTGAAAAAGATTTGTAGGATTATACCAAATGTTTATAGTATCGTGTCAAAGCAGCGAACAGCCCTCATACACTGGGACTACAGCAGAAAAACGCTTTGAAAGGCAAGCCTTTTCTTATGCATTGCTAAAGGTTTTCTATCCGACAACTAAGCCTTTTTCATTGGGATACGACTATCTGCATTACAATTAACAGACTGAGAGGAAAGCTTTGCATTTCCTCCATTCTAAAGATATGCTTAGCTATATATCAAAAACAAAAAATCCCCGTAAATTATTAATTTACAGGGATTTTCTTTGTTTTGCAATTCTTTCCAGCGGAGAGACGGGGATTCGAACCCCGGATACCCTTTTGGGGTATACACGCTTTCCAGGCGTGCCTCTTCAACCACTCGAGCACCTCTCCTTTATCGGGGTGCAAAGGTAGAACAAATTTTCAAGACTAGCAAATATTTGAGGCAACAAACTCTCATTCATTGATAAGAAACGGCTTATAAATCGTGATTGCGCATCCGATACTCCGCCAATTCCTCATACTTGGTACCCGGACGGCCGTAATTGCAATACGGATAAATGGAGATCCCGCCGCGCGGAGTAAAGATGCCCGTCACCTCTATATATTTGGGATCCATCAGCTTTATCAAGTCTTTCATGATGATATTCACGCAATCTTCATGAAAATCACCGTGATTACGGAAACTGAACAAATACAGTTTCAAACTCTTGCTCTCCACCATTTTCACATCGGGAAGATAGGAGATACGGATCTCCGCAAAGTCGGGCTGTCCTGTAATAGGACACAGACTGGTAAATTCGGGGCAGTTGAAACGTACCCAATAGTCGTTTCCGGGATGCTTGTTCACAAAGGACTCCAACACTTCGGGAGCATAATCCTGCTTGTACTCGGTCTTCGCCCCGAGAAGGGTCAATTCATCTTTTCTTTCCATTAAAGTTCTCTTTTTTCCATATTCATGTTTCCTCTTTCATGCTTCGGAGAAGAGATTCCCTTCCGGCAGAGCCTATCGTTTCACCCGGGTGATGAAGTTATATCACCAAGGTGATGAAACATCCTCACTTTAGTGATCAAGCTTAATCACTAGGGTGAAACGATAAAATCTACAGGAAGGAAACACTTTTCATACAGGGAGAAAACACCTTCATTTATCTTATTGTTTCTCTTTTTCCGCCTTTATCTCCAGATACTTCTCCAATCCTTCACGACGAAGCTTACAGGCCGGACAATGGCCACAGCCATCCCCTTGTATGCCATTATAGCAAGTCAGCGTTTCATGCCGGATCAAATCGAGCACGCCCAATTCATCCGCCAACGCCCATGTCTCCGCTTTGTCAATCCACATCAGCGGAGTGTGAAGCACGAACTGCTCATCCATGGCAAGGTTCAACGTCACATTCAGCGACTTGATGAAAGCATCCCGGCAATCGGGATAACCGCTGAAATCGGTCTGCGACACACCGGTCACGATATGATTGATCCCCAGTTCGCGCGCATAGACAGCCGCAATGCTCAGAAAGAACAGATTGCGCCCCGGCACAAATGTATTAGGGAAACTGCCGGCAGGCTTCTCCTCGTCCATCGCTATCGTGGTATCCGTCAGCGAATTTTTGCCCAAGTTTCCTATAAAGGAGACATCCATCGCTTTAAACTCCACACCTGCCTTTCCGGCAATGGCGCGGGCCAACTCCACCTCCTTCACATGCTTTTGTCCATAGATAAAACTTAAAGCATATACCCTGCGGAAATGCTTTTTTGCCCAAAACAGGCAAGTGGTCGAGTCCTGCCCGCCGCTGAACACAACCAATGCGTCACTTTTATTCATTGTTTATATTTTTTCAATGTGCTGACATGCCCCTGCACTAACCGCCCCGCTATATGGATATGGTACGCCATATTCCGCACGGTAATTGGCCTATCGGCATACCGGCACGTTAGCAAATTATTATAGTTCTTTTATTTTTAATACGTTGTATGAGATATGCTCATCAAAGACATCGCTTCCATCCACCTTCTTGATATACTTTACCACACGGATGGTAACGGGCAGGATAATGATTTCATAGAGTGTCTTGAGCACCGCCTGAATGAGCATCATCTTCATCAGTTCGCCGGCAGGCATCAAGCCTCCGAAGGCGACAGGAAAGAAAATGATGGAATCGGCGCTCTCGCCCACCAAGGTAGAAGCGACGGCACGGAGCGAAAAGTGCTTTCCACCCGAGGCCAGCTTCATTTTGCTCATGACATAGGCATTCAGGAAAGAACCTGCCAGAAAAGCGGTCAGACTGGCCACGGCGATGCGGGGCGCCATGCCGAACACGAAGTTGAAGCCCTCCTCTCCTTCCCAGAACGGAGCCGCGGGCATCAGGATGGCAAGCTGGCCCAAGGCTACCACCATGAAATTCATGGCAAAGCCCATCCAAATGATAAGGCGCGCCTTACGGAAGCCCCAGACTTCGGCTATACAGTCATTGATGATGTAAGAGATGGGAAATACGACCAATCCGGCTGTCGCCGTGATTTTCCAGACCTGGACTACCTTGGTCTCCAATAAATTCGCTGCGACAAGACATACACAAAACAGTATGCCGAGCAACATGAACGATACAGATACAGTGTTATTATTCTTCTTCATTTCTCCTGTTTTTTACGTGGTGTTCTAGAATACACGACCGCTATTCACGGCATCATACGTCTATTTTTAATTCAAGGCGCAAAGATAGAAATTATTTCCGAGGTATTTGAATATAACCGCCTTAAATATTCTTATCTGAAAGAAACCGTCAAGCCCGCTCATGCAAACAGGAGAAGAAGACACCCCGGCCGGACAAATGAACCGCCCGAATCACTCCACCTTATTGATTTATCAATTATATTTGTAACCGGAAAAAGAAGAGAAAAGATGAAAAAACAAGAACTTTATAACAAGGTAATCGCTTACTTCCAAGAGGCGATGCCCGTTGCCGAGACCGAACTTCATTACAACAACCCATTCGAGTTGTTGATAGCCGTTATTCTGAGCGCGCAATGTACGGACAAGCGGGTAAACATGATCACCCCTCCCCTTTACCGGGATTTCCCGACTCCTGAGGCACTGGCCGCTTCGACACCGGAAGTGGTTTATGAATACATACGGAGTGTAAGTTATCCCAACAACAAGGCGAAACATCTGGTGGGCATGGCACAGATGCTGGTGAAGGATTTTCACAGCGAAGTGCCGGGAACACTGGAAGAACTGATCAGACTGCCGGGAGTGGGACGCAAGACGGCCAATGTCATTCAAAGCGTAGTGTTCAACAAAGCTGCCATGGCGGTAGACACGCATGTGTTCCGGGTGAGCCACCGCATCGGGCTGGTTCCCAAAACCTGCACCACACCGCTGGCTACCGAGAAATATCTGATGAAGTACATTCCGGAAGAGATTGTACCCACCGCACATCATTGGTTGATTTTACACGGCAGGTATGTCTGCGTGGCACGTACGCCGAAATGTGCGGAATGCGGACTGAACGGATTGTGCCGGTATTCGTTGAAGCCGGCTTTATAAACAAATTTTCATTCCATCGTATGCAAAATGTATATGCGGAGGCAACAGCCGTTCAGCGTCAGCATGCAATCCCACATGATGGCTCATGTGAATAAAATAAGTCTCTCCGGCTCCTATCCTCCGCGCATTTTCCAACGCCGTCAGCAGGTTCTGATGGGTATTGTGAGGCTGGGGACGCAACGCGTTCATTACCAGTACATCCAGTCCCTGCAACAAATCGTATTCAGATTCGGGCATCGTCAGCATATCGGTAATCCATGCCATCCGGCCGATGCGGTATCCCAAAATGGGCAGTCTGCCGTGCATCACCCGGAGGGGCGTCACTTCCACCTTTTTTCTTTCGGGACTGCCGATCACAAAAGGAGAGCCGGGAACAATTTCCTCTAATGTAATACGGGGAACTCCCGGATAAAGATGTTCGGCAAAACAATAAGGAATACGCTGGCGCAGACGCTCCGCCGTATATTGTTCGGCATAAACCGGCACATCGCGGAAACGGCAGAAAGGACGCAAATCATCCAAACCTCCTACATGGTCATAATGCTCGTGAGTGATCAGAACACCATCCAAGGGCTTGAAATCATCCAATCGTATCATCTGCTCACGGAAGTCGGGACCGCAGTCTATCAGTATCCGGAGCCCTTCCGTTTCTACCAGCCCCGAACAGCGCAAACGGTTGTCCCGGGGATCACTGCTGGTACATACCGGGCATTTGCACCCTATTTCGGGTACTCCCGTAGATGTTCCGCTGCCTAGTATTGTAATCTTCATATCATACCTTATATAAAATTCACTTCGGGAGAGATCGCCACCCCGAACTTTTGAAACACAGACTGCTGTATCTGCATGGCAAGAGAGATCACTTCATCCCCCGTAGCGCCCCCACAGTTCACCAGAACCAACGCCTGTCTGGAATGAACACCCGCGCGTCCTATTTGTTTGCCTTTCCAGCCGCAACGGTCTATCATCCATGCAGCGGGAATTTTCACCCGGCTGCCATCCACCTCATAATGCGGCATGTCGGGATACTGCTGCTGTAGCATGTCAAACTGCTTACGCGGAACGATGGGATTCATAAAGAAACTTCCGGCATTGCCCTGCACCCGCGGATCGGGCAACTTGGCTTCACGCACGGCTATGATCACCTCCCTTACATTCTCCAAAGTCACCTCACGGCCTTGCTTTTCCAATTCGCCACGCACATTGCCATATTCCAGATGAAAGACCGGCTGCCGGCTCAGACGGTAAGTGACATGAGTCACTATATATTTACCTTTCAATTCTTTCTTGAAAATGCTTTCACGATAAGCGTAACGGCATTCCTCCCAGGTAAAGAGCCGTTCCCTGCCGGTCTCCACCTCGAGGGTTTCCACACTTACAATCAGATCTTTCGCCTCCACACCGTACGCACCGATATTCTGGACGGCAGAAGCGCCTACCTCGCCGGGAATCAATGACAGATTTTCAGCGCCATACCAACCGTTTCTTACGGTATATGCCACAAAATCATCCCATACCTCTCCGGCTCCCGCCCTGACCTCTATTTCCCGTTCGTTCTCAGCCACCACCTCATATCCCCGGACAGCCGAATGCAGGATAGTCCCCGCGTAATCACCTTTAAAAAGCAAGTTACTTCCTCCGCCGATATGCAACCAGCCGCCGGCCATCCGTTTTTTATCCGACAAGACGGACCGCAGTTCTTCCACCGATTCATATTCCACGAACAAAGATGCCTTTACATCCATACCGAATGTATTATGAGGCAACAGAGAGTAGTCTTTTATTTCTTTCATTTACCATCAAATCAGTCGCTCAGATCCTCAAACTGCATCAGTCTCCACTGACCGTGCCGCCGTTCAAAATAGAGCGTATTATTAAATCCATTGCCAAAGCCCTTCATTTCAATCACCTTCGTATCGGAATGCACATTCTCGTTCTGTCCATAGTTCACATTGGTCAGATTCTCACGAGGCAATACAGGCTGGAAGGCGAACCATTGTCCGGCCTCCAGGGTTGTCTCCAGTATCTGGAACTCGTCTTCGGGATCAGCGGTCACAAATTTCAACGGTTCGTGCAGACGTGACAACTGGAAAACAGAGTCGTTGGCAAAACGTTCATAAAACTCAAAGAAGTCCTCCTTACCGGCATCCTCCCGCGGCATATCCGCGAAATCTATGGCTTCCAGTTTCCACAGCCCTTTCAAGCGTTCAAAATAATACCGCTTGATTTTCCCTGTTTTCAAGTAAATCCATTCTATCTTGACACTGGTCAGCCCCGTATCTTTCTCCACCTCCATGTCCTCCGCCTTGTCAAACAGAACAGTATAGGCATCCTGCCGGCTGAATAAAGGATCGTGCTTCCACTTGTCCTTTTCAATGTGTTCTTTCTTTTCCATGGTATAATAGGGTAAAGGGAACACGATGCGTGACAGTTGCAATTTTTCATCACTGGCAAAATTGTAGAAAAAGTCAGCAAAACTCTCGTCGGCCGTAGCGGGAACCATGGGCTCTTCCTCTACCGCAGCCATCGCCTCTGTTGTGTCCGGGGTTGCAGTCAGCGAATCAATTTCCTCAGTAAGCGTCTCGAAGGGGTCCATTTTCTTTTTTCCGCCTCCACAGGAGCTTATCAGCATAAGCAGACAAACTCCGATTATTAGTTTTCTCATTTTCTATATTTAGAAAAAAACGATGCAAAAATATCGTTTTTTTTAGTTTTCAGCAAAATATATGGGTTTAATTCGCTAACTTTGCGGTCATTAAAAAATAAAGAAGAAACTATGTTAGCTAAAATAGAACAATTACTTCAGGAAATTGAAGGCTTGCAAGCAGCCAATGCGGAAGAATTGGAAGCCTTGCGCATTAAATATCTTAGCAAAAAAGGAGCGATTAATGAGTTGATGGCAGACTTCCGCAATGTACCTGCCGAACAGAAAAAAGAAGTAGGCATGAGACTGAACGAGCTGAAGAACAAGGCTCAGGAACGTATCGCCTCCTTGAAAGAAGCTTTCGAGACCCAGGACAACGGCGCGGCCGAAATGGATCTCACCCGCACGGCCTACCCCATCGACCTGGGAACACGCCACCCGCTGAGCATCGTAAAGAATGAAATCATTGATATATTCCACCGGCTGGGCTTCAGCATTGCCGACGGCCCCGAAATAGAAGACGACCTGCACGTGTTCACCGCCATGAACTTTGCCGAGGACCATCCCGCACGTGACATGCAAGACACGTTCTTCATCGAAGCCAATCAGGAAGATGTGAAAAAGAACATCGTGCTTCGTACCCACACTTCTTCCGTACAGGCCAGAGCCATGGAGCATTCGCAACCTCCCATCCGCATTATCTGTCCGGGACGTGTGTACCGCAATGAAGCGATCAGCTACCGTGCCCACGCATTCTTCCATCAGGTAGAGGCGCTCTACATTGACAAGAATGTATCATTCACTGACTTGAAGCAGGTATTGTTGCTGTTCGCCAAAGAAATGTTCGGCGAAGATACTCAAATCCGTCTGCGTCCGTCCTATTTCCCGTTCACCGAACCGAGTGCCGAAATGGATATCAGTTGTAATATCTGCGGCGGAAAAGGTTGTCCGTTCTGTAAAGGTACGGGCTGGGTGGAAATTCTGGGATGTGGTATGGTGGATCCGAATGTATTGGAAGCCAACGGCATTGACAGTAAAGTTTACTCAGGCTATGCGCTAGGTATGGGTATTGAACGCATCACCAACTTGAAATATCGCGTAAACGACTTACGATTATTCTCTGAAAACGATACCCGCTTCCTGAAAGAATTCGAAGCGGCTAATTAATAATGTGTCTCAATTGCAGACCCTGTGCTAATGTGCCAATTGCCATGCGGAATATAACGCGGTCAATTGGCATATTAGCTATTGGCACATTGACACATTAACCCATTAGCAGATTGACACATTAGCACATTATCACTCATGAAGGACAAGCTGATTACCCAAAATTATATAGAAATACTGGCAGCCAATTTTCTATTATTCTTTGGATTCTGGTTACTGATGCCTGTATTGCCTTTCTATCTGGCAGAAGTTTTTGACGCCAATAAAACAACCATAGGTGCCGTACTTTCCTGTTACACCATCGCCGCTCTGTGCATACGCCCCTTTTCCGGCTATCTGTTGGATACCTTTTCCCGCAAACCGCTTTATCTGTTGGCTTATTTCACTTTTACCGCCATCTTCGGAGGATATATCATTGCTGGAACACTCACCTTATTTATCTTATTCCGCATTGTACACGGAGTATCGTTCGGCATGGTGACAGTCAGCGGAAATACCATTGTCATTGATATCATGCCTTCTTCACGCCGTGGGGAAGGACTGGGATATTACGGACTGGCAAACAACATAGCCATGTCCATCGGACCGATGACAGGGCTCTTCCTGCATGATGCAGGAGTGGATTATACACTTATCTTCTGCTGTTCGTTAGGCTCCTGCCTGACAGGATTTCTCTGCGCCTCATTGGTAAAGACCACCTACAAGCCACCTGTAAAACGAGAACCGGTATCATTGGACCGTTTCATCTTGCTCAAAGGACTCCCGGCAGGTTTCAGCTTGCTACTGTTATCCATTCCTTACGGCATGACCACCAATTACGTTGCAATGTATGCCAAGCAAATAGGCATCCAGGCATCCACCGGTTTCTTCTTCACCTTCATGGCATTGGGCATGGCGGTTTCCCGTCTCTTCTCCGGACGCCTGGTAGACCGGGGAATGGTTACCCAGGTCATCGAAGCCGGCCTGTATCTGGTCTGTTTCTGTTTCTTCGGGTTGAGTTCATGCGGATGGCTGACAACATGGGACTTGCAATGGACTACTTATTTTCTGTTCACCATAGCTCTTTTGCTAGGCATCGGTTTCGGAACCATGTTTCCTGCCTACAACACGTTGTTTGTGAACCTGGCCCCCAACAGTCAGCGCGGTACGGCAACCAGCACCTACCTGACTTCGTGGGATGTGGGCATAGGCGCCGGCATGTTACTGGGCGGATATATAGCGGAAATAGCCACTTTCAAGATGGCTTATCTATTCGGAGCTGCACTCACTGTTATCTCATTATTCTATTTCAGAAACAAAGTGGCCCCCCACTTCCACCGGCACAAGTTGCGCTAATCTTTATATGTCAGCACCATGATGTGGGAAAGCCGGTCGTTCACTACCGACAACTGTGCTGAAAGAATGAACGAGTGGAACAAGGGAGCATTTTCCAGCAGAAATGCCGGCAGATAAGGTTCGAAACGTTCCGGATTCCGGGATACCTTGTTCATATCCGCCACAAGCATAAAGGCGGCGTCGCGTGAAAGATTAGCCACACATTCATTGAACAATGTCCGGCTGTTCCTTTCGTATGCCTCTTCCATATAACCTGCCATGGAATCCTTATCAGCAGAAATGATCAGACTATCTTCCCTAATATCCGGAATACTTTTCAACTTTCCGGATATCTGGTTCATACAATCGCATGTATCAGGCATGAAGGTATCTCCGGTGAGATACACCACATCGCTGTTCATGTGAAAGTCAAATTCACTCCAACAGCCTTTATTATCCTGCAAGAAAGGCATAGAAGGGGTACGTCCGTATAAAGTCAGAAAATTATGCGTTTTCTTTTTCTGCATCGCTTTGGAGAATACAGGATCGTTGCTCAGTGCTTTCTCCTCATCCTCACGTGTATCAATCACTTTCTCTATCAAACTTTTCTGGTAGCTCACCACATAGAATCCCTCCTCGCTATAGACAGCCAGAAAATCATCATTGCCCAACGGGTAGACAGCTATATTTTTCCCTCTGTATTTTTCCTTTTTAGGTGAGAAATTCCCCGGAGCCCTCTCCAACAACATATCGCCCAATGTTTCCTTATCATCATCTCCCATACGGAAATACACCACCTGGTCACGCGGAGTGCCAGGCGAATGGAAACTGACCACCACCCGGCTCATCTTGCTGCTCAAGCCATGGGCATTATTGGTTGTATATTCATTCAAGCCTCCCAACACATAATTAAACAAACCGGGAAACTGGAAATTGCCCAACTCTTCCGAATAATTCAACTGAGTAAATTCATTCTGAAAATAATTAATATTGTCGCTCTCCAACACACCGATGCAATCAGCCGGTACAAGTGAGAAGAGATTGATTTCACGACTCTTATCCGTCAGGCTTAATTTTGCAAAGCCGTAAAAGCCAACAGCTGTACAAAACAATACAACTGATAACACCATACCCAACTTGGCAACTGTCCGCAATCTCATACCCTACCTATATTTATATTTTTTTTGCAAATATAGCAAATTATTTAAGAAAACAAACAAAAAAGTCCAAAATTCCACCGTCTTTTTTATTATTCGTAAATAGTTCCGGTAGAAAGTTCCAACGCTCCCCATTCGATCATAGCGTTAAACAACCTAACAAAAGAATAAGAGGATAGTTCTTCCGGCCGGATATCTTTCTCTTTTATGACTCCTTTATCCATCAGCGCCATGCGGCAAGTCCCTCTCAGCAGAGGTGATTTAGGCGTAACCCAATCCTTCCCGTCGAACAAGGCAATATTGGCTATGGAGGTATCGGTCAGCAGTCCGCGTCTGACAATCAATACATCATCCTGTTCCCCGCGACAGGCGAAAAGACGGTTCAATACCTCCCTGTCCGTACTTTTATAGGTATAGTCTATATCATCCGAACAAACCAGCCGCAAGGAATGTACCGGACGCATCCGGTAGGCTGCATAGCTAATTTCCTTTATACCTCCACCATCATATATCACCCTGCATTTCATCCCGTCCATCTCCGGTGTCAGTTTCAGGTATTTGTCCAGCTCTATGTCGGGACAGCCCGGCCAGAAATGACGACGGGTGTCATTCAGTCTTTCATTATGATAAGACAAATTGCACGCTTTTCCTTGCTTTATCCGTATAGTCTCAATAAATGGGCACATAAATTTTCTGTATCATCTCGTTATATTCACTTTGCAAATCACTCTTTGAAGTAATTCCTCCCCCTGCCTTATAATAAAGTCGTTCTCCGTCTTTTTCTATGAAACGGATCATCACAGCACTGTCTAAAGTCCTGCCGTCACAATACCCCATTATACCTGTATAAAAGCCGCGCTCATAATCCTCCGCTTCTTCAATAATAGCCATGGTTTTGGGTTTAGGCGCTCCGGTTATGGAGCCGGCCGGCAGCAGACGAAATATAATTTCTCCGATACGGGAAGGATAATCATCAGGTAAAGTTCCACAGATCTCCGAACTGGTCTGAAAGATAGGGCCTTTATTTGTTTCCAACCGGTCACAATACCGATACCGCGCAACGCTCACCCGTTCCGCCACCATACTCAGATCATTCCGAATCAAGTCTACAATGGTAGCATGTTCGGCTGCCTCCTTAGGATCGTCCATCAATTGTTTTTCCGCATCCGGCAAAGTCGCGTCAATCGTTCCTTTCATGGGAAAAGATTTTATCTCTCCATTCTCTATGCGGACAAAGATTTCGGGAGAAAAGCAGACCAGTTTATCCTTCAACCAAAGTTTATAAAGCGCCTTGGAATGCCGGAACACATCTTCCAAAGTAAGATTAGTACTGACAGGAACCTTGCAAGTCAAATTGGCAAGATAACTGTTACCCGCCAGAATATTCCGTTTTACGATTTCAAAAGCCTGCCGGTAATCTGCCAAAGGCATCGGGGCAAAGTCCCAATCTATCCGCCCAGGGTAACTTTCCGTTGAAGCCTCCACATTTTTCACTCCATTGAAATCATAACGGCAACAGGCAGAATCAATCCGGCTTACCTCTTCTATCAAAGAGCATTGCTGTTTATAATCTATAATAAAAAGAAAAGGCTTCCGGCTGCCCGCCAGCTCATTCATACGTTTTATGGCTTCCGGTTTTTTATATGGTTGCATCTTTAACTGCTAAATTATCTTGTAACAATCATTTTCGAGGGGGACAAAGTTAAGAATTTAAAGTAAACTGTTACATTAAACAGAAAAGAATCTTTCTTTTACTTGTTTTATTCAATAAATAACATGAAATCTGCCGAAATATTTCTTGGCTTTCCTTTTATATTATCACGGATACCATTTCCATAACAGGACAGGCTGAAAAACAAATGATACCTACTCATCACGAGCAGGTATCATCCAAATTAAAATCTAAATTCTCTACGAGAATAAGGTGGCCTCGTCTTAAATCTGAACACAAGCATCCAACGAGACCGCCAAAAGTATTGTACGCTTACAATACCTATACGTTTTAGTCTTTTATGTTTATTTCTGCCAATGTCTTTCTTTTTAAATAATAGTACAAAGATAATCTTTTAACCTATCCGACAGGCAAAATGTTCTTCAAAAGGAAAAGATTAAAGAAATACAGGTCACACATTAGATCTATAAAAAATGAATACAACAAAACCACGATGCATCATTATCTGCAATAAAGGAATATCCTCCCCTCAAGAAACTCACATTCCATAAAAGAAAAAACAGCAGGCTGGACATTCCCCAACCTGCTGTTCCACTCGTTTAAAAACACATTTCCTTATTCTGCTCCGTTTACAAACTTCTCAACGGTATTATAAAGATCATCTCCACGCAACTCCTTCGCTACGATCTTACCTTCCGGATCTACTAAAATAATATGTGGGAAACCAACAATACAGTAGGTTTCCAACACCTTCTTTACGTCATCCTTCTGCAAGAGGACCTGGTTCCAATAACTCTTGTCTTCTTCAATGGCCTTTTTCCAGTCTTCCTCACGACGGTCCGTTGACACACCATAAATAGTGAATCCCTTATCTTTAAAAGCATTGTATGTCTTCAATAAATAAGGAGTTTCCAAACGGCACCAATGACAGCCTGCAAACCAAAAATCCACCAATACATATTTGCCTTTAAAATCGCTCAGACTGACAGTATTTCCCTCCAAATCAATACCGGTTATAGCAGGAGCGGCACTGCCAACAGCACACTGGGCAAGTTTATCCAAACCTTCTTGCATTTTGGCATACATGCTACTCTGCTTGGAAGTCTCGTCAAAACCACCAATGAAGTTACGCACCTCATCAATCTCCTCTACTGTATTAAAAGTATGATTCTGGAAACGATAGGTGTAATACAGATACAAACCGAAGTATGAACCCTTATTTTTATCAATTTCCTCACTGATCAATTTACGGGTCTGTTCCGAAGCACTGTCATAATAGGGCATGGAAACCTCCCGGATACGCTCCATTTCTTTTTGGTCTCCCTTTTCACGGGCTTCATAGAACATATTATCCAAAGAGTCGAGAACAGCACGATTTCCAGCTACATATTTCGCTTTTTGTAAGGCCTCATATTGTTCCTGTAATGCAGAACCAGTAGCATGCAAACTCAGATGTTCATATTTGTCCTTGCCAAGAGTCAGTTGCATGGACTTGGGTTCTAAAAACAAGTTGGCATATTGTTGTAAATACTCTCCACGCTCCATATTCTGCAAAGAGAAACAATAAAGACCGGTTTCTATAGAATCAGCGGGATAAACAAATTTACCATCGGTAACGGCAATGGACTCAATCAGTTTCACATTACCATAATGCTCATTGTTTACTTGATACAGATAGATGGAATCAGTCTGGATTCCATCCAGACTGCCCTCTAAAGTCACAGACTTAGGCTCATTACAAGCATTTAACATGCATAGAGAAACGCCTAATAACAAATATTTCTTATCAATCATAAATTTACTGTTTATTAAGAACAGAATCGATCAAAGGACTAATCTCTTCACTTGACGGACGTGGAGCGTATGCATTCACAATATTGAAATCCTTGTCTATCAAGATAAAACGAGGAATATACATGATGGCCCAGCTTTCTTTTAAAGCCACGTCATTGGAATGATACTGAGTCAACTCTTTCTTATGTGCATCCAGGTATCCTAGCCAAGGCTTCGTAGTAGTATCTGTGGAAACCGGAAGAAAAACAATATCCTTACCCGCATATTTCTTTCCTAAAGCCTCGAACGCCGGAGACTCCTGAATACAAGGACCGCACCAAGTCGCCCATAAATCAATATAAATCACCTTGCCCTTGAAATCCGCAAGATGTTTCACATTGCCTTCCACGTCCTCCATCTCAAAATCAAATGCAGGTTGTCCGGGAAGCAACTTGGAAGCCTGAACAATCTTTCCTTCCACTTCTGTTGCGAAATCGGCATTCTTCACTGTTTGCAAAAATGCCTTCGCCTTGTCCACCGTCTGTTCCGAAACTTCATCGCGTAAATCGCCTACGATTTTAGCACAAGCATACAGTTCTGTGGTACGCGCAGGAATGGAAATGTCTTTGAACCAAAGAGAAGTCAGTGTGGAATCTTCCTGATAAGAAAGGACATCGCGTACTACAGCCACATCCAACATATTCTCATCCATAATTTCCTTATACAACGGAGCTACCTCCGGTGTCAACGAAACATTAAACTCATTCCATTTAGCCTGCATCTCTTCTTCAGTTTTTATGTCGGCAAACATCCTTGAATAACTAGCATAACAGATATAGCTATTGATCACATCCGCCTTGATCCGTGCTGTTTCCAGCTTTTTAAATAAACCGGATACATTACTCAACGTATCCAATGTATGCATACGTATAGCGGCCAAGCTGTCAACCAATGCTTTAGTAGAAACAAAATCTCCACGTAAGTTACCGCCGCCTTCCAAGTAAGATCCCCCTTTCGGGAAAAGACGGAACTTCATGTAATTATTAGCTTCAGCGCCTTTTCCTGAAAATTCCGCTTCAGTATTTGACTGAGTTACTTTGATAGTCATATCATCCCCTGGAGTAAGATACAATGTGTTGCGACTGATGCTGTAATATGTCGGCTCTTTCAGTACAAAAGTAGTATCAAAATAACCGGCAGCATCCGTTTCCAACAAAATGTCCCGGCTGTCGCCCACCATAGATGCCGCTCCGTCAAATCGCATACGCACATTCTGGCTACCCATATCCATCAGCTGGCCTTTGATATGTACCGTATTCTCCACTTCTTGCTTAGTTCCACTGTTGCAGGAACCCAGGCAACAGCATAATGCTGCTGTTGCCATCATACTTGTTAGTTTTTTCATTAAAATATCTTTTATCTTATATTAGGAACCATATCAGGATTAAAACGAAGCACTGTAGGCGGAATAGGCAGAATATATTTAGGGCTGTTAGGCTCCAATTTATATTCCACACCATTCACCTCATGCACAATAGTCTTTGCAAATTCAGGCTCACGATTCAAACGTTTCAAGTCAATCAAGCGGGTGCAACCCAGCATAGGCATCTCCCGTCTTCTCTCCTCCAGCACTTTTACCAATGCATCCTTGTTATCACTCGCAACCAAAGGTACATTATCAATAATACGGTTATCGCGCAAGGTATTAATATATTCCATAGCCTTGTCTTTACTACCTATACGGGCTTCACACTCGGCTGCTATCAAATACATTTCCGGAGTAGACATAGCCATATTTGCATAAATATAAGGAGCCCAAAGAGGATAATCCAAATCTATTCCACCTAAATATTTCGTAAAATACAACAGGTAACGCTGGTCCTTTTCCTGATCGTACAAAGACGCCAATTCTTCAGATGCATACGCAGTAGCACTGAATCCAAAAGTCCATGGAGCCAAACGAATATAAATATTTTCCGGATTCTCATCTCCATCCGGAACGTCAATTCTACCAATGTATTTATCACGATCCACTACTTTATAAGGGAAAAGACTCATCAAAGTTGAATTATTCTGTAATGAGATTACCGCATTCTCCAACGCTTTTTTGTAATCTCCCATATAAAGATACATACGTGCCAACATCCCGTAGCCCACCGGCTTAGATGCACGATAGGCATTCAACACAGGTTTTTCCGGTAAATTAGGAGCAGCCTCATCCAAATCTGCCTTAATTTGATCATACACTTCCTGCACTGTGGCACGCTGCAGATTTGTTTTATTGATATTCTTATCCAGCATCAATGGAACTCCAGGATCTGTAGCGGCAGTCGACGGATCGTAATGATTGGCGTAAGCATTGACCAAAGTCAAATATTCAAAAGCACGTCCAACCAAAGCTTCAGCCCTCAATTGCTTTTTATGTTCTTCAGTATCTTGAGTAGCCCCCATTATATCATCAATAACTACATTGTAATAGTAAATACGATTATAGGAATATTCCCAAAGACCGTCACTTTCTCCCTCTCCAAAGATTTCACTATTAAACGCATATAAATGCTGATCCGGCAACCCTAGAGAAATAAATCCTCCTGTCATATCATCATCATAAGGCATAAAAACATCATCTGTCATAAAATTAGGATATGACTCTGAAGCTTTCAGCAATTGAGCATAGTTCAATAAACGTTCATAGTCTTCACTCTTTTCCGGAATTACAATCCCTTTGGGCTGTATATCCAAATAATCATCACATGACATTACAGACAACGCCAGGCATGCACAAAGTAAAAATTTATATAATTTCATATTTATCTATTTAATCATTTAAAAATTAAGAGACAAACCAATTGTATAAGTAGTAGGATTCGGAAGAGTCAAGGATCCCCATCCATACCCAGATGTAGTATATGCTTCCGGATCAATATCTCCATTAGCAGCCCACCACCACGCATTACTGATTTGACAAGTCACAGCAGCCGACTCTATAAAATATTTCCTCAACCAATTCTTCGGCAAATTGTAACTCAATGAAATATCTCTCAATTTGATATAGTCTGCTTTCTTTACATGCGTATCTGCCGAATACCATGCCTGAGCGTCTGTATAATAAATATTCCTATTGAAAGACGGAGCCACTCCCGGAATATTTTCATCCCCCGGCTTCCTCCAATGATTTAAAGCCTTACGAGTAAGATTTGCGCTCGGTGCACCACTCATATATCCAGCTACGACATCGCGCAATACATGACCGCCATA
The DNA here is from genome assembly GCF_054653615.1 of Phocaeicola sartorii JCM 17136 = DSM 21941. NCBI lineage: Bacteria > Pseudomonadati > Bacteroidota > Bacteroidia > Bacteroidales > Bacteroidaceae > Phocaeicola > Phocaeicola sartorii. Next base: position 1,579,077 of record NZ_BAAIFW010000005.1, on the reverse strand, counting down.
ATATACAAACATGAATGAAAAATCAAAATCACGATAAGAGAAGAAATTTTTCAATGACGCTGTATATTTGGGAGTACGAGTACCAGAATATACCATATCATCAATAGAACTTATTTTTGAAACTTTTTCTCCTTCCTTATTATAGACCAGCACATTTCCATTTTCCGGATCAAGTCCCGCATAACGATAGCTGAATACACTATTTATAGGATATCCCACTGCAGCTACATTATATGCACTATAATAAAAAACAGTTTCTCTTGTACCTTCCAAATTGGTCAGTTCATTTTTATTATAACTGAACATTAAATTAGTGCCCCAAGTAAAATTCTTATTTTGAATATTTACACTCTGTAACGACAATTCCACGCCTCTATTGAACATCGAACCATAATTTTGCAATAAACTTGCCCAGCCCAAAGTCGGATCCGCATTACGATTTCCTAACAAGTCCGTCGTTTTCTTATAATAATAATCAATGCTACCACCTAAACGAGAATTGAATACAGAAAAATCAAGCCCTATATTGGTAGAAGCCGTTTTTTCCCAACGAAGCTGAGAGTTAGGCGGATTCTTTATGTACGAGCCAAAATCTCCTACCCAATCATTATATCCGCTGTCAACCACAGTCATATACGGTCCTGCATCCTTAGGTACATTACCGCCCACACCATAAGTAATACGCAAATTCAAACGATTCAGCCACGTACAATCTTCCATAAAAGCCTCGTTAGCAATTTGCCAACCACCACCAACAGACCATAACGGACGATACTGATACTTAGGATCAGTACCAAACAAGTTAGATTGATCAATACGAATACTTCCTGTCAGTGAATAACGTTCGTCAAATGTATATGAACCATTAGCATAGAAAGAAACATATCGATCTTCCGTATGAGTCAATGAATTATATTCACCATAAACCCAATTAAATGATCCCAGCAAAGCCTCAGTTCCATTAATAGGAGACATAACCAACGGATTTATAGGTTTTACTCCCAGACTATTATCATCATATCCCATATAATAATTCTTCGCACCGGTACGACGCACCAACCGACGTTCAGCACCGCCCAACGCTGATATAGCATGTTTTCCAAATGCACGATTAAAGTTCACTTGAGCACGCATTGTATATGAATAAGATTCGTAACGGCTCTCACCCAACTGGCCACCCTTAGGAACATTCAGTGTAAGACTTCCTGTTGCCGCATCATATTGAGCTGCATCATTTATCATATTACGTACTGTATATGACATATTACTATACAAAGTCCGATTTTTATCATACGTTCCTTCAGTCTGATATTTCAAATCAAGATTAAGACCTTCTATTATTTTAAATTTCAACCCTGCATGCAAACGATAATAATTAGAATTATTATGATAACTTTCTTCTGCACGGTTCGTTATCGGGCTATATGTTTCATCCATCAAACCTATACTTTGCAAACGTTGCAATTCATAATCTGATTTAGTACGTTGGAAACTTAGTGGATTACCTTGTAAGTCTCTCAACATATAATAACTAGGATAACTGCTCATCAAACTGCTATAACTGCCTGCTCCATTATCACCTTTTGAACGATAAAAGCTTCCTGTCACCCCGAAATCAGCCGATAGCCAATTAAAGAAATCCACATCATCTTTTAAGCTAAAGCCAATACGATCTTTACTTTGGTACTTTTGATTACCATAATCACCCATATAATTAATAGTAGCCATATACCGATTTTTATTAGAACCACCAGAAACAGCCAAATTATGCTGATGAACAATACCTACACGCGCAAATTCATCTTCTATTTGTTTACGGTTATCATTGGTGCGATAAGGCAACAAAGCATCTGCCAATTGACCATCCGTCAGCTGACCTTGTTCATGCTGATATAACAAATCAACTACCTGATTTACAGCCCGACGTTTATTCAGATTCTCATAAGCCGTATGATAATAATCAAATCCCTCAATCTGCATATCCACCAATTCAGAACTACTCATCAAGTTCAAATAATCAAAATCCGGCTTCGGTGACAACTTGACACTACCATTATAGCTCACTTTAGTTTTACCTTCCTGTCCGCGCTTGGTTGTAATAACAATTACTCCATTAGCAGCACGGGCACCATAAATAGAACTTGCAGCAGCGTCCTTCAATACGGTTATATTTTGCACATCAGTAGGATTTATGGATGCCAAATCACCTTCATAAGGCATACCATCAACTACATACAGTGGCTTTGTATTTCCCATATAAGTAGTAATACCACGAATAACGACATCACTGCTGTTACTGGAAGTTTTATTGATACCCGCTACCAGACCTTCAATACGTGACAACACATCTGTTTCCAGTTTACCCTTCGTACTTTTTTCTGAAATGACAGAATAAGAACCTGTCGCACGTTCTTTAGACAACGTCTGATAACCAGTTACTACAACATCCGCCAATGCAGTGGCATTTGTCTCCATCTTCACATTCACCACTTTCTTGCCAGCTTGCGCCTTGACTACTTTATCCGCCATTCCGACAAAAGTAAATGACACCAAATCGCCGGGAGTAACCTGCAAGCTATACCGGCCGTCTATATCGGTCACCGTACCCTGGCTTGTACCTCCAATCATTATGGTAGCTCCAATGATACTTTCTCCGGTTTCATCCGTAACCACGCCCGTCATATAAAAAGGTTCATGCTTTCCGGTCTTTTTCTCCGCTTTTGCTGGTAAAATAAGAATCAAGTTTCTTTTTACTTCATACCGCAACGAGGTCTGTTTACAAAAATCATCCAGAACCACGTTCAGAGGGGTTTGAGTATAAGATAAACTCACCCGTTTTCCTGAATCAATATTCTCTTCATCATAAACAAAATGGATCTTTGCCTCCCTTTGCAGTTGATCCAAGGCAGTTCTGATTAAAACACTGTTCACATTGACAGTCACTTTAGTATCAGCCTGGGCAAACGCATCACCCACCGAACAAAAGAATACGATCAATGCAACAAAGCATTTCACCATGAGGCCTTTGCGACAAATAGTTTCGCTCAAAAGTTTTGTACTCATAATTGTTTGTTGATTTATTATTAAAAAAGTCAATTCTCTCCTATCATGCTGCTTTCTTATTCGTGCTTATCTTCAATGTAAATAGTTTCCCCATCACGGGTAAAATGCACATTAGAGACTCTTTCTATCACTTCAATGGCAAAGCTCAGTTCTTCCTCCCTGAAAATGATACCTGCAAATCTCTTATTTTTTAAAGATTCATTTTTAAAATAGATATCCACATTATACCACCGTGACAGCTGGGCGACAATCTCAGCCAAAGACGTATTACGAAATTCGTAATTCCCCTTCGCCCAGGAAGTAAACAGGTAAGCAGGCACATCACGTGTCACTATATCATCATTATCCGGCTCAATAACTGCTTGTTGATCTGGATTTAACACGACCGATGCCTTAGCCGTACTGACTTTAACGCGCCCTTCTTCAAGAGTTGTATATACCTTATAGTCAGGATAAGCAGAAATATTAAAACTTGTACCCAGCACCTCCACTGAATGTCTGTTTGTATGAACGACAAAGGGATGCTCAGTATCTTTTGCCACTTCAAAAAAAGCTTCCCCTTCCAGAAACACTTCTCTTTTCTCCCCAACGAAAGAAGCAGGATAACGCAAAAAACTCTCAGCATTCATCCATATCCTTGTTCCGTCCGATAAAATCAACTGATATTCCCCACCTCTAGGGACAGCCAATGTATTCATCTGAGGAGTTGAAGAAACCTCTTCCACTTTTTTATAAGTCAATAATTGATTGGAATTATTATTAATGATCGTAGAACTTTCATTAGAAATCGTACCTTTTTTAACCGACAAGTCCACTTTTTCTCCATTCTCCAAAGTAAGAATAGCCTTGCGGCTGCCTGTTTCCGGAAATGAAACTACAGCAGCCACTACGGCATCTTTGTTTTGTGTGTTATTGTGAAGAGAGAATATATGACTAATTCCTAAAACCAGAATAAAAAGGGCTGCCGACGCTGTTACACAATACAGGCCGATCCGGCGTTTTCTTCTCTTTTGAAGCTTGCATTGCAAGGCTTCCCACGACCGTTCGTGATCATATCGGCAACGAAATTCTTCCTTTCGCTGCACTATATAATATTCAAAATACTTTTTATTCTTTTTTTGATTCTCTTTATCCATTATCACTTTCGTTTAATGAAAGAGAGCCATTTTTAATAAACGGGTGACAAAAAAGGAAAAGAATTTTAATTTTAATAAAACAGCGCGTACAAATTGTATCCTTCTCTTAGTTTCTTCAACGCTCTCGCCAGATGAGTCTTTAAAGTATTCACAGATATATGGAGTTCCTCAGCCGCCTCTTTATATTTCTTATTTTCCATAATGACAGCTCTCACCACTTGTAGTTCCTGATGAGATAATTTCTGTAGTTTTTCCAATAATAACTTATTTTGCTCCTCTTGCTCCTCTTCATCTATAGATTCCTCCGGAATAGTCATATCAATGCCCGAGAGTTCCTCCATAGACAACATGTTATTTTTCTGCAAAGCATTGACGGCCGCATTCCGCACAGACAAATAAAGATAATAACGAAGATTTTGATTTATTTTCAAATAATATTTCTTCTCCCAGAAATAGATGAAAAAATCCTGCACTATATCTTCCGCCATTTCAAAAGAGTCGGTCAGTTGCACTGCATATATGCACAATTTCATGTGATAAGTATCAAATAATAAACGAAAAGCCTCCTTAGGAGATGTCCGGAACAACTCCAAGATATATTTATCTCTTTCGCCATTATCGTTTAAATTTATCGTCATGACAATTGCACAAACAGGTACAGAAAATAAAAAAAGGTCCTATAAATCATTAGATTTACAGAACCTTTCATAGGGGTAGGGTGACTAGTGGGATTCGAACCCACGACATTCAGAACCACAATCTGACGCTCTAACCGACTGAACTATAGTCACCATGTTAGGCTTTCCTTTCGAAAGCGATGCAAAGATACGGCTTTTTTTTATATCTGCAAACATTTCGGGGAAAAATTATTCAAAAAAATACTCTTTTATGCCTTCATTCGATTTTTCCAATAGTTCTCCAGCTCCCTTCAAGAAACGTTTCATCACGTTAAACTCCTCATTATGAATGGATTTATTTATAAAAGTAGCAGGATATAATTCAAAGTTCTTTTTTTTACTTAAAACCGGTCTTGAAGTCCAAACCAAGGCATATTCACAATCTACCAGACGGGTTATTCGAAAAATCCGTTGCAGTTTCAATTTTACCATAGCCCCTCCATCCGTTTTTTCTTTCGACATGTTCGATATAAAATTACCCAATGAATAAACAACAACGTGCCGGGCAGGAGTTCGGGAGTCCTTTACAATTTCCATCGGCTGGAGCACATGCGGATGCGAACCTATTACATGATCTACTCCTTGCCCGATCAACCAGTCAGCCAGTTCACGCTCCGACCGTTCGGGAAAGGAACGATATTCCACCCCCCAGTGCATACAGGCTATAATGACATCGGGGAATTTCCTGCGCGCCGCCAGAATATCTTTCTTTATCTGCTCCCGGTCAATGTAATTCACCACGTTCGGAGCATCAGGCTTAAAACCATTCGTGCCATAAGTATAGTTCAACAATACAACTCTAAAACCATTTTTCTCTATCACTAACGGATAGTTCTTACGGCGTTCCTCCGGATTGCTATACGTTCCGGCATGGGGTATTTTCAAAGAATCCAGCATCCGGATGGTGCGTTCCAGCCCTGTCTTCCTTTTGTCCAGGCAATGATTGTTAGCAGTCAGCAGCACGTCAAATCCGGCATCCTTTATCGCGTAAAGATACTCGTCCGGAGCACTGAACACCGGATACCCTCTATAAGGCTTTCCGCCCAATGTCACCTCCAAGTTTCCTACAGACACATCCGCCCGGCTGATTTCGTCCTTCACATGGCGGAAACAATCATCGTAATGATACCCGTCTCCTTGCCTGGCCGCATCAATCTGAGCCTGATGCTGCATCAAATCACCGACAAACAACAAAGAGATCTGATCCTGCGCCGATAGCGAAAGACAAAAGCATAACAGAAAGAAAGCGGATAGCTGTTTCATCTATTCTTATCTTATTTATTGAGGGCCACAAGATAGGAAGAAAATCCGTAAAGAACAAAGTTCTACATCAATTAACAGTTTTCATACGCTTAAATTCCGTAGGAGCAACGCCGAACTGTGCCTGAAAACATTTCGCGAAATAAGATGGAGATGAAAAACCAACCTGAAAACAGGCCTCACTAACCTGTACATCGCCTTGAGAAAGTAATACCGCTGCTTTCTTCAATCGGATAACACGAATAAAATCATTCGGAGTCATACCCGACACCGCTTTTAGCTTTGTGAACAATCCGGTACGGGAAATCCCAATTTCTTGTGCCAACACATCCACTGAAAAATCCGAATCGGTCATTCTGCCTTCGATAATACCGGTCACTTTTTCCAAAAACTCTTTATCAATCCGCGAGCTGGCAACAGAAACGGAAGGAAGCATCGGTTCGGTCTTGAAACTTCCTTTCATTCGCTCTCTATTAGACAGCAAACTATGTATCTGTGCTTTTATAATATCTGAGGAAAATGGTTTTGCCACATAGAGGTCTGCTCCATTCTCCAATCCTTCCACATAATCCCTTGTTTCCACCTTTGCAGTAAGCAAAATAATCGGTAAATGACTTGTCCGGAAGTTCTGTTTTATTTTCCGACAAAGTTCCATACCATCCATTACAGGCATCATCACATCACTGATAACCAAATCCGGCATCAGTTCACTTAATAAATCAAGCGCTTCCTTACCATTCGAAGCACAAGTAATCTGATACCCGGGAGCCAAAAGCATTCGTAAATAAGCCAATAAATCCTGATTATCATCTACGAGAAGAATGTGATAGGGCTTCTGTTCGGTCACATCAATAGGTACCTGAGGCAACATGACAGCCGGTGTGGCCTCATCTTGTAAAGTTTCACCCTGTTCACTTCGATCGAACCATATAATAAATGTAGCTCCAAGACCTGATTCACTTTCCAATTTTAGTTCACCATGCATCAGGCTCACCAGTTTTTTCACCAACAGTAATCCTACACCTGTCCCTATATTATCACTGGGTCTGTTCTCGTGTATCTGATAAAAAGGAGTAAAAATCTTCTCTTGCTCCTCTACGGCTATTCCTTGACCATTATCTTTGATCCTCAATTCCAATTTGTTTTCCTCTGTGGGAATCAAATCAATCCAAATATGGGAAACCGTGAATTTTAATGCATTTGTAAGCAAATTGCTCACAATTTTTGTAAACGCCTCCGGATCTACTTTAGCATAACAAGCCGCATCCGGCATTGTAAGTACAATTTTGATATTCTTCAGTTCCGCCGAAAGAGAGAAACGCTGGCAAACAGCTGCCAGAATCGCTTTTATGTCAACATCCACCAAAGTAACATTCATCCCCCCCGACTCTACTTTGCGGAAATCCATCAGCTGATTCACCAAATTCAGCAACCGCTTTCCATTGCGCTCAATGACTAAAAGCTGGGGCATAGCCTCTCCGATGCTTCCTGTAGACCTCATCACATTTTCAAGAGGAGCCAAAATCAAGGTAAGGGGAGTTCTTATCTCATGTATCATGTGCGTAAAAAACTCTATTTTACTTTGATAGATTTCCTTGTCCTTCTCTACTGCCATCATCATTAATTTCTCACGTTGCTTTTTATTCATACGATAATACAAACAGGCCAACAGACCTATTCCCATACAAACATACAAAATGAAGAACCAAGTAGACGCCCACCAAGGAGGAAGAACCCTAATAGGAAAAACAATCGCGTTTTCGTTCCATACTCCGTCACCATTGGAAGCACTGACACGAAATGTATAATTTCCGGAAGGAAGGTTAGTATAGGTCACGCGAGGAGCCGAATTTGTCTCAGTCCAGTCTTTTTCAAATCCATCCAGTTTATATTTATATTGATTTTTGGAAGGATTAGCATAATTAAGCGTAGCGACAGACAAACTGAAAATGGAATGTTTATGTTCCAGTACCAAACGGTCTGCATACGTAATGGAAGTAGATAAAGGAGAATCTTCACTCCCGACTTTTACCGGTTTGTTGAACAGCTGAAAGTCAGCCAGAACCACTGTCGTTTTTGGGCTATGAGAAGCAAGTCTGTCCGGATGGAATTCATTAAATCCATTAATGCCTCCTACAAAAATAGTACCGTCCACCAACTGTATTCCCGAATTGGGCAAGAACTGATTTTCCTGCAATCCATCCTGCTTATTATATATCTTGATACTCCCATTCTCCGGTTGGTAACAATACAGACCATTGCTGGTTGTCAGCCACAGTTCATTATTTGCCGCTATAATCTTGTGTACCACACGTATATTCTCCGGTAAAACCACTTTCTCAAAAACATTTTTCTTATAATCATATCTTAAAAGACCACATCCATCTGTTCCAAACCATAAATTTTCTTTTTCATCCAGACAAGCAGTAATAATCTTATTGGAAGGAATAACGGACTGATTCCTCTCTTCCTCTGTTCGTAAAGAAAAATGTTCCCATTTTTGTGTTTTCCCATCCAAACGAAAAACGCCTTGATTAAGCGAACATACCCATAGATATCCTTTTTTGTCTTCCATTATATAAGACACATCAGCCGGATGTACCTCATAAATCCGTTCAAAATCATCTGTTTCAGGAATGTATTTATTCAAGCCATTGGTAGTTCCCACCCACAAGCGCTGAGCGGAATCTTTATAGAGCGCATAAATACCTGATGCATACAAAGATCTGGAAGAAGTACCGAACTTATAATTCTTAAACTTTCCGGTTTTTAAATCCATTATATCGAGTCCGCCCATATACATTCCGATATACAAATTATCACCATCCTGCAACAAGGCATGAATATTATGATAAGTCGGTCCGGAAACAGAATGCTGAGGTTTATAAGATTTAAATGTATTTTTCTTACGATCCCAATAAAAGAAACCGGCATCATCAGTACCTAACCAAAGATTATCCTTATCCGCTTGGGCAAAGACGCTGATAATCCGGGCATCCAACTGCGTATTTCCTTTATAATAATGTATAAAGCTGTTTCCTGTCGGTGGAACATAATTCACCCCTCCAAAATAAGTGCCGACCCAAAGAGCCTGTTCACGATCGACAAACAATGTTTGCAGATAATTATCATTCAACCCGTTAGCCTGCCTGGAGTCCGAACGTAATGTTTTATCTTCTCCTGTGACAATATTGTAACTCGTCAACCCTTCATCCGAAGCTATCAAAAGTTCTCCCGGTATCCATTCCACCATACTTCGCACCTGAAGCACCCCTTTAGCATCTGACGGCTTTAATTTTTGTACAAGTCGTTCATCCTTCTTTTCCAGTAAATAAAGTCCGTTTCCGCTGCTTCCCACCCACAGGTTCCGTCTTGAATCTTCAAACAGAGTGATTGTATTCTTTACCCCATCCGCCGCAACCTGTTGAAAAAGATCTTCCGATGGAACAAACCGGCTTACTCCGGCATTCATTGTAGCTACCCAAATAGTACCGGAACTATCTTCTAATATATATGAAATGTAGTCCGAATTTATTTTTCCAAGAGCCGTATATTGATACAACTTGTCCGCATGGGGATCATAATGAAAAAGGCCTTGGCCCACCGTACCTATCCAAAGCGTTTTTTTACGGTCCAGCATAATATGGCTGACAGGCGTATTGATCTTTACGCCCGACACTGTTTGCCCGTCAAAAGTAGAGAAACTCTCCGTCTGAAGATTAAATAATGCCAATCCCTGATCGCTACCTATCCAAAGCCTTTGCCTGTCATCTTCTCTTATAGTATAAATACTGGAGCCTAATGAAGAAATCCGTTCATCCCGCCATACACGAATCCCGTTACCATCAAAACTATGTATCCCATCAATCGTTCCGAACCACATCCGGCCCTTCACGTCCTGAAATATGCTATACACAGCATTGTTTGCCAAACCTTCATTAATGGTATAGTGCCTCACATTTCTAGTCTGGCTTCTAATCGCAAAGCATAGTATAAAAAGAAAAGCAAATAACGAAATCCGTTTATTCATAGTTAGACATTTCTATTGATCATTGTTCTTCTCCATCATTGGAAGTCCAATAAAAGGAACCAAGGTTTCTTGCAAAAATAATGCTTTCTTATGATTTAACAGGTATAAAAAGAAAGTTATTTGATCCTATACTTAAAATACAATGAGATGAGGAGTGCTACCAGCCTCCCCACCTCATCATTATCCGGACAATGAAAACTTTATTGCAATCTGATTGCAAATCCACCTCCTGGAGCCAGATGTATTTTCAACTTATCCTGTTTGTTCAAACGAACGGACTCGCGTTTGAAATCCTTGCCAATACGATGCGCATTCATACCATCTTTAAACAGATCCCCCACATAATCCTTATCTCCAAGGAAGGAACAATCTATCTCAAGGTTTCTTGCGGTTCCATCCGTAATGCCGCCGATATACCAGTGGTCTCCTTTCCTACGTGCCGTTACAATGTATTCTCCCAATTTGGCATCCAAAATATGCGTTTCATCCCAAACTGTAGGAATACCTGTTATAAAATCAGTACACTCAGTCTCCCGTTCATAATTGCCCGGTGTGTCACACAGCATATTCAACGGGGATTCAAATATCACATACAAAGCCAATTGCCGACAACGGGTACCCTGGCTCATCGGTTCAGAGTTGCAAGGGAAATAACTGCCCTTCACAGCATTTCTCATTGCACCTTGTGTATAATCCATCGGCCCTGCCACCTGACGGATAAAAGGAATCGTCACATCATATTTTACCTGATCCACACTCTCCGGACTCCATTTCATGTTCTCCAGTCCATGAACTCCCTCAAAATTCAATACATTAGGATAAGTACGGTTCAATCCGGACGGCTTATACATGCCATGCAAGTCAAGGAGCAGTTTATATTTAGCGCAGGTTTCCGCCGCCCGATAATTGAAAGCGACCATTTCCTGATCATCCCGATCCATAAAATCAACCTTGAAACCCTTCACTCCCAGTTCAGCATAATGGCGACACAGATTTTCCATATCTCTGTCGAATGCATAATAACCGGCCCATAAAATAATACCTACATTCTTGGCAGCTGCGTAATTCACCAGTTCTTTCAAATTGATATCTTTTACCACCTGCATCAAGTCAGCCTGCAGATTAACCGCCCATCCTTCATCCAATATCACATACTCCAACTGATGGGCGGCTGCGAAATCAACATATGCTTTATAAGTATCATTGTTCACTCCCGTTACAAAATCCACTCCATCCAGATTCCAGTCGCTCCACCATTCCCAAGCCACTTTACCCGGCTTTATCCATGAAAGATCACCAATCCGTGAAGGTGAACTAAGCAAATAAGTCATATTACTTGCAGCCAAATCCTTATCATCAGTCGTAACAATCGCCATGCGCCAGGGAAAAGTGCGCGGTCCATCAACCTTCGCTATAAAACGTTCACGTTTTTCCACAATCATCTGCAAGTTATTATGTCCTCCCTGACGCTTACTTGCAGGATAAGGAGCATGTACACCTGTCAAACTGTTACCACCTGTCGCACCCGACAAATAAAGCCCCGGATAATTCTCCAGATCCGATTCGGTAATGCATACTTTCACTCCGTCAGCGGCTTCAACGACTAACGGAAGAAACATCAGCTTCTGTTTATCCAATTCTGAAATTTTACTGGTAGTATATGTATTCTCAAACGCACTATAAAATTGATCCTCACTACGTGGTACTACATAAGGCACAATAGCCGTTTTATCAGCGGTAAATTGATAGTTCACTTCTTCTTGAAGAATATTGAACGGCTTTTTCAATTGATTCACAAACCGATAGGCTATTCCATCATTATACGCCCGGAACTCTACACTCCATCCTTTTTTAAAACGAAGTACCAGCTTTTTATAATGATCCCGCAGCCGGCTGCTGCGATAAAAAGGCGAATCAATCAGCTGGTCCACCTCTTTCCGAGAACTGCCTGCCAGTTGCGGATGATCCCCCCACACGGTTCCGTCTTCCAAAGTCATTGACAATGGAGAAGCGGCAAGCACCTGCTGCCCGTTACATGTTATGTCATAAGTCAACTCATCCCCTAGGGTTATAGTTGTACTCAAATGTCCGTCAGGCGAGTCCAGTTGGAACACTTTCCGTGCCTGTGCAGTCAATACTATCCAACTGCATAAAAATAAAATTGTCAGCTTTTTCATGATCTGTTAGTTTGAATTAGTTAGAACTTCCGCACTTAACTTAGAGTGGGCAGGCAAGGATACGCAAACTTCAGAAATCAGATTTCCACGAATGTCTTTCAACAAGGTCGGGGCATGCATCTTCCCGTTCACTTTTATCTGAGAATAATCCCCCATAAAAGCAACCCTCCATGTCAATTCCTTAGAAGTGTTATTCTCTATATCAGTCCTCGTCCTGCCTCCATGCTTCACGGTGATATATCCATCAAAAACAGGAAGATTTTTAATTTCCGCCTTTTGGGAATCGCCCGTCAGACGCGAGCAAGTCGCCACACTGCTTTCACTAGCCAAAGGCTTGACTCCCATAGCCCCGCACACCGTACCTTCAATGATACCATAAGACACTTCAGGATACTCAGACCTGTTCATGTGAGGCAGATTTACAAGAAAATAATAAGCCTCATCATCATACCCCAAACGATAAAAAAGGGCGGGAAATGCTGACATATTCTCCACATTCCATTCTCTGCTCAAAATGTCCTTCACGCTGGCACGAATGCGGTCCGGATTTTCAGACGCGTCAAACCAAAGAATAAAAGGAACTCCTTCCCCCCGGTGAAACTTCTGATCCTCCGTCCAAAAAGTCTGATAAAAAGAACTGTCAGGGTTCCACCACCTGTTCTCCAAGATTTCCCGGTATGCTTCCGCCTGGATTCTTCCTTTTGTCATCTTCACATCATCCCCCGTCAATCCGGCCATTTCGGCGTATGCATTAAAACCCGCATACATCGTAGCCAATAAATCCACACCAACCGTCAGTCCACGGAAATTCTCCACATACGAAGGCAGCCCCCTGCAAGTATGAAAGTTATTATTCGGATTAAAGTCCTCAGGCTGATTCATATAAGGAGGGCGATCCATTATCTTTTCCGGTTCCAAAGCCCAGCGATGCACATATTCGTTCACAGACTTTTCATAGAAGTTCGTAAAAAGAGGGTCTGTCAGATAACCGGCATCTCCCGTCCATTGATACATTTTCAGGCAAGCCTGCATCACATCAAAGTTGGCATTCAGATTATACCAGAATTCCTTGTCATTGGTATAGTCAGCCGGTGCAGGTTTATTATAACGGTTTATCTCCCAATAAGTGCACCAGTCTTTTTCTTCACTGATATTTTCCACAAAACGCGTGAACATATTCTTATTATGCGCGGTAAGGCCCAAAATCTGGGCTCCCACCGACTGATGAGACACATCGCGCATACAGAAAGCCTCGCGCTGCGGTAATGCGGCTTCGTACCAGTAACCTACCGGGTCACTATGATCATGTGCGTATGACAATGCCATTTTTTTCGCCCAATTGTACGCATTTTCCAATTGCTTGTCCGAAGAGGTGAATACTGATACCTGGTCCGACGGCAATCTCTGAATAGCGTCCTCTTTTGAAGATGAGCTACAACCTGCCATGCACAAAGCTGTAACTCCCAATAATATCGCTTTTTTCATTTTATACTTACTTTAATTGAATGGAAAGTGTATTTCCGGCTTTCATTACGTGTTGTTGTATCTTGTTTCCATTTATAATCTTCACTTGAAGCCTATTATTGGACAAACGCTGGATTTCAATGTCAAATTCAGCACCAAACGCCCCGATTCTTCTCAATGCCATGTGATTCCACGCCTCCGGCAGACGAGGAGTAAGAGTAAAACTTTTGAAACCCGTAGGACGAATGCCAAACATACCTTCCGTGATAATGCGTCCATACAAGCCGCTTTCAGCAGAAAGATGACGCTGGCCACCTTCAGGCCATGCTTCAATGGCATAAGGCACATGCCCTCCCAACAACCGGGTAGTGGAATAACGGTGCAAATACTCTGTCGCTTTTTCCGTCTCTCCCACCGCATATACCCCTCTCAAGGCATATAGCGTGGAACGATCCCAGAAAGTATCACTTCCTGCCTGTGTCAATAATCCGTTTTCCGTCCATAAACGTGGTGAGAACAGCGCATTTATAGTAGCCTCGGCACGTTCATCTATACCCACCGTCAATGGAATACAAATCCACGAACGCAAAATGTCATTCCCCTTATAATAAGCATACGTGTCAAAGCCTTCCACAGAGGCACCGAAATATTTTTCAATGTTCTTACGCAATACGGCAGCCTGTTTACGATAAGCACCCGCATTCCCTTTACCCAGTTCCCGTGCCAGACAGGCAGCAGAAATCAAAGCGTCATAATAAAGGGAAGAAGTGCACAAATTAGCATCTCCCGAAGGAAAACGATTTTCCAATTCGTCCGTATCCGAAGCCACCACTCCCTCTTTGTTCAGTTTATGATTACAATATTCCAAACACCAGGTGACAAGCGGCCACAGTTGTTCCGCTTCCTCACGGCTTGCACGGGCCAGCAGATAACGGGACGCTCCATAAGCGATCATAGCCGCATCCCCTCTGTCTCCTACTCCATTCCAGATATCCAGCCCTTCAGCCACAATGGAACTGGGAATAGGTTTCCATTCATTATTCATAAAACGGGCAAAATGCTTGAATGAGTTCAATGCCGATGCATTTCCATAATCATAGCCTGTAAAGGGGAAATAAGGATTGATATATTCAGCCTGGTCATTAGCCCAGATAGCTGCATAATATGATTCTCCGCCGGGTCCGTGCATAGGCCCTCCCTGAGTTTCATAGATACTCTCACAAGCCCGGATTTTAGAGAAAGCGAACATCCGGTCAATAACCGGATCAGGGGTTTCGAGCACCAGATTGTCCATCCATGAAGTTACCGCCTCCATTCGTTTCAGTTTCTCCTGCTGTCCGTTAATGGCCAATGCGGGCTGTCCTTTTTTATATCCGATAATATAAGCGCTAAAAGCCAGCGTATCTCCCGGTTGTATGGAGAAATACCCATTTCTATCCATTTTCATTTCAATAAGATAAGAACCGTCCACTCCTTTTTGCGGATCGGTGAACAACCTGTCATTGGTTACCGGAATTTCTACGGACATAGGTTTCTTGTCCGTATTGATCAAGAAATAATTCTCAACCAATGCGGGCTGGTCCACCGAAGGCAAATACTCCCGTATCACTTTGCATTGCCCATACCATCCGCCGTTATACGAACTCTCCACAGCCAACATCCCCTTCAAACGGATCTTTTCCACTTTCTCTCCGTTGATGGTTCTGCCATTAACCGTCACTAAATCTAACGGATTCCAGTCGAACCGTCTCATCAAACTGGCATGAGTATTATTGGGAATGGTACGTAACAAAGGCCATACCATACTTTTATTTATCACAAATTCCCCTTCCGCATTCACACCATAGCGCAAAACGACAGACACTTGTTTTCCACTCATCTCGATGTGGTCATCATGCGGAATTTGTTTGCCGGGCATCCATTCAATGCTTCCATCCGCCAACATTTGCCAACGAGACTCTCCGGTCTTCATAGCCAAAGAAGAAGATACAGCCAGGAACATCCAGGCCGCTAAAAAAATCGCTTTTACTTTATGCATAATTCATATAATTTCTGAGATTCACAAAATAAGATAAAATTCCGGGAACATCATCACACGTTCCCGGAATTCGTCATATAATCATACCTCTACCTATTTATCGTAACCCGGATTTTGTTCCAATAAGTCATTCTTTTGAATTTCATAACGTGGAATAGGAAGCAAATAATGAGCAGGAGCTACAAAATCACGTTTTTGAATTTCAAATAACTCATATTTCTTTGTGCCATCCGCCTGTTTGGTAATATTTATACCATGAAAAACACTTTTATCCACTTTTTCTGCAATTTTCCAGCGACGCACATCATAAAAACGATGTTCTTCGAAAGCCAGTTCCACTTTACGTTCATGTTGGATTTTGGCCAATAGAGCCTCTCCGCTTTCAGTCACATCAGGTAAAATATCTTCTCTTCCCCCACGTGCTCTTTTACGGATATAATTTACATATTCACGTGCTACATCTTCCTTGCCACAATGATACATGGCTTCCGCATAATTCAGATAGATTTCTGCCAAACGGCAATAAACCCACGGTTGCTTTCCTTTGTCCGACCAGCTTTTAGTCAGATTTTCATCCATAAATTTCCGGATGATATAATGTGTTTTAGAATAGTTCCATGCATCTCTACCGAACTCACTATCAACACCACCCGTTTTCCCGTCACTATTTACCCAGAATTCGGTTTCCGTACCTCTGAACAACTGTCCGTCGCACACTACAGAAGCATACAAACGAGGATCACGTCCGGCCCAAGGATCTGTTGTAGCAGAGGTATATAGAGCCGGATCCGGCATAGTTCCGTCTTCCATTTCATAACTATCTACCATTTCCTGCAACACAGCGGTACAGGAATATCCACCCCAACCATTTGTACTGTTATACCAATCATACCAATGACCGAATTCCGTATTATACAAACGCTGGAATATAATTTCAGGACTCATCGGATCAAGAAAAAGTTCTTTGTAATCGGCATCCAAAGAATATCCCAACGCCATCACCTCTTCCGCAGCCTTGGCGGCAGCCTCCCACTTGCTTTTATCATCAGACGGATTCCATAACGGACTTGCAGCATAAAGCAGCATACGTGCTTTCATGGCCAAAGCCGCCCCTTTCGTTACACGTCCGAAGTTTTCACCTGTAAATTTTTCCGGTAACAGTTCGGACGCTTTCTGAAATTCAGAAACAATAAAATCCACACAATCCTCATAAGTGTCACGCTTAATCATCATTTCGGGATCATCCAACTCAAACAAGCGGGTAATCAAGGGTACTCCTCCATAATTGTTCACTAATTCCATATAGTAATAAGCTCTGAAAAAAGTAGCCTCACCTATCAACCAGCTTCTTCTCGGTTCATCTATTGTCTCCACCTTATCCATATTACTAAAGAATATGTTGCAATTCTTTATATTGGTATAATAATCCGACCAGATATTCAGTCCACCAAGTTGGTCGGGAGTCATGCCTCCCGTATTAATAGTCCACGCGCCGGCCCAATTGAAGTTTTCCATAGATTCATCACACACAAATCTCAACGAGCTACGACTCCATCCGTTACGTGGTTTTGTATAATTCATAGTCACATAAGATTCAGTAAGATTGGCATCTGTAAAAATGCCATCTTCCGTGTACGAATCCAATGGTTCTACATCCAGTACATCACAAGAAAACATACTTCCCATCAACAAGGCAATGCATGTACTTTTCAATATGGTTGTTTTCATATTTATTCTTAAACTTAAAGGTTACTAATTAGAAACTGACATTAACTCCGAATGTATAAGTACGGGCTTGAGGATATTTCTGACCTGTAGAAGTCGCATCCGATTCCGGGTCTTGAATTTTCACCTTGTCAAAGGTCAGCAAATTCGTTCCAGTCAATACCAGACGCAAGTTCTGAATCTTTAATTTCTCTACAAAAGATTTAGGGAATGTATAAGCCAGTTCCACATTTTTCAAACGAATAAATGAAGCATCATATAACCAGAAATCACTCCATCTGGTATTTTCATAATCATCTTTATCAAAAGCTCTCGGATATTTTGCATCAGGAGTTTCTTCAGCCGATATCCAACGATGATTATAGAATTCTTTATCCAGATTATAAGAATAAGGTACAATCATCTGTTCCGCTCTAGCCTGTCCGGTCCATAGCATACTGAATTCCAGACCTTTCCATTCAACACCCATATTCAAACCGTAAACAATCTGTGGAACATTACCATATTTGCTACGGATACGGTCATTGTCAGTAATCGCATTGTCTCCATCAATATCCACATACTTGATGTCACCCGGCTGTGCATTAGCCATATGCGGGGTACTATTCACCTCGTCCCATGTCTGATAAATACCATCTGTCTTATACATTAACCATGAATCGATAGAGTGTCCGGTTCTCCTCTGCCACTCAGGAGTATTAGCCGCCTCATCAAAAAATTTAATCTTATTCTTGGTAAAAGTAAAGTTACCCGATACATAATAGTTAATATCGTTCACACGGTTTCTATGGCTCAACATCAATTCCACTCCTTGATTGCTTACCTCACCAATATTCTGGTCAGGTAATACCAGACCGGTATAAGAAGGAATAGAAGCTTGTTTCGGAGTCAGGATATCCGTACGGTTTTGATAAAAATATTCCACAGTAAATCCTAACAGACTGTTCCACAAGTTACCATCCAATGCAATATTTTTAGAATCCACCTTTTCCCAAGTAATATCAGGGTTACCAATACGTCCCGGTACAAATCCTTTATTTATATTGGGAGTTTCACCTAAAATAGCTCCATTCTGCATATTGTAAGTGCTAATATATTGAAAAGCATCCACCCTGTCATTACCCAATTTTCCCCAGGAAGCACGCAATTTCAAGTCATTGACAAATGAAAAATTATTCTTGATAAAATCTTCCTCACTCATACGCCATCCCACAGACAAACCCGGGAAAGTACCCCAACGCTTATTGGAAGCAAAATTCATGGAACCATCACGACGCAATGTAAATTCAAACATATAGCGTTCCTTATAAGCATAGTTCAATCGTCCGAAGAAATTCTGACGGGCAGTGACATACCCTCTTCCACCGTTTGTCTTTTCTTTGTCTGCACCAAAATCCAGATAATCAGGACGGTTACTCAAATAATATCCACGCCATCCATAGAAGTTTTCACCTTCATATTTACTTTGTTCATAAGCAACAAATGCTCCTACCCGATGATCGTCAAATGTCCGCTGGTAATCCAGTTTCAAATGGAAAGTCTTGGTCACATTGTCATCATGATCCTGACGCAGGCTGATGTTATTACCATTCATATTAGTGGTCTTCTTGATATACTCTCCACTATCGGCATTATAATCGTATGTATCCCATACATCCCACAATTGTTTCTGCTCGCGTGCATGATAGTCAAATGCGGCATAACCCGATAAAGAAAGCCCTTCTGTAATCCAAGGCAATTTCAAGTCAAAGGAGAACTTGGAATCCACAAAAGTATCATTCACCCTGTTATAACCGGTTTCTTTTCCTGCTACCAAAATAGCCAGATTATTACCATTTGCCAAACCCGGTCCCGGCAATCCGTTAGGATAATAATCATACAACCATGGATATGCCATAAAAGCCTCCCAGAAAATGCTTTCAGTAGGAATAACCGAGTTATTACGTTTTTCCCTGCGGGCAGCCAAGTCCACACCTATTTTCAAATTATTTGTAATTTGCGCATCAATATTCGAACGCACTTGACCTGTTTGGAAGTCCAAGGCCGTATTTCTATAATTAGGTTCTTGATAGGAATAATCACCGGATACATAAAATTTGACTTTTTCCGATCCTCCGCTAATACTAAGCGAATGGCGGGTCTGCGGAGCAGCCCCACGAAAAACCACATTCATCCAGTCTGTATCTCCATACTGATCACGGTTGATTGTACCATCCAGATAACCTCCTTTTATATTTTCATACAGCGGAGCCTGCCCGTTTCCTTGACGGATTTCGTCTGTCCAAGTCATATTCTGGTAAGCATTCATCAAATCCGGTGTACGGGTATTTTGCGACAAAGTGAATGATCCGTTATAAGTAATAGTAGGCTTGTCTGATGTACCTCGTTTGGTAGTTACAAGAATGACACCATTCGCAGCCTGTGCCCCATAAATAGCAGCCGAAGCATCTTTCAATACGTTGATGGATTCGATATCGCTCGGATTAATTCGCTCTAGCCCGCCCCGATTGGCAACCCCATCTATCACAATCAAAGGGGAATTGTCATTCAATGAGCCCTTACCTCGAATCAATATATCTGAATAGTCATTTCCCGGCTCTCCTGAACGGTTAGTAGCAATTACCCCCGGTAGTTTTCCGGCAAATGTATTGGTTATATTAGCCGTACCTGTTGTTTTTAAATCGCTACCTTTCACCGTGGACACAGACCCGGTAACAGTCGCTTTCTTCTGTACACCGTATCCCACTACGACTACTTCTTCCAATGCTTGCGTGTCTTCACCCAACTGGATTTGCTGAACGCCCGCAGTTGCTTTTACTTCTATAGGCTGATAACCGATATACGAAATAACCAAGATAGAGCCTATAGGAGCTTCCAAGGTATAGTTACCGTCAAAATCTGTAATTACTCCATTCGTAGTTCCTTTGACAACAACATTGGCTCCGATAATCGGTTCCCCGGTACTTTTGTCAACCACCACTCCTTTCACCGTCTGATTCTGCTGAGAAACAGAATACGAAGCCAGCATCTCACCACTCAAGGATGGAGCAGCAAAAGCCGTCATAGCTCCCAAGCTAAGCATTCCAGCCAACAGGATATGCTTACTTTTTGAATTAGAATTTAAAGTGTTCATTTTAGATTAGAAATATTAAGTTTAACAAAACTGTTATTTGATAACAGCAGCATAACCACCGCCATCATACATTGTTATCGTAATTTTATCTCCCTGCTTCACCTTCCGTGTCCGACGGGCAACATCATTGGCATTCATGTCCACATTGACACCATCCTCCCAGTAAGTCAGGATTTTGTTTCCCTTTATGAAATCAAGGTCGATTTCAAATTTCTGTCCTTTCTCGCCTGCCATTCCGCCGATATACCATGCATCCCCATGACGACGGGCCACTATCACATATTCGCCTACAGAAGCTTTCAATACGCGTGTCTCATCCCATACCACCGGCACTTGAGACAAGAATTCCATACAAACAGGCTCACGATAATAGTTGGAAGGAGAGTCTGCAAGCATCTGCAACGGACTTTCATAGACTACATACATACCCAATTGATGACAACGAGTACCCACAGAAGCGGGTAAATTAAACCATATTTTATGATCCTTTTCGTGGAAGTTAATCATGGCGCCCGGCGTATAGTCCATCGGACCTGCCACCATACGGGTAAACGGCAAAGTAACATTATGTTTCGGTGTCACGAAGCTCCCCCATTTATGGTTTTCCAATCCGGCCACACCTTCCGAAGTCAGTACGTTGGGGAACGTACGCAACCATCCTGTCGGTTTGTAAGCTCCATGAAAGTCCACCAGCATCTTGTGTGCGGCAGCTTTCCTGGCCACTTCATAATAAAAGTCCACCATTTCCTGATCATCACGGTTCATAAAGTCCATCTTGATACCTTTAATTCCCCATTGGCTGAACTTATCAAAAGCCTCGTCTATCTTTTCGCGGAACGGCGCCCAAGACACCCATAAAATCAAATCCACGTTCTTCTTCTTTCCGTATGCCACCAACTCTTCCATATTGATTTCAGGAATCGTTTTAGTCACATCCCATGCTTCCGACCATCCATCGTCAATCACCACATATTCTATCCCATATTTTGAAGCAAAATCAATGTAATATTTATAAGTGTCATTATTGATACCACATTTAAAGTCCACTCCTGTTAAAATCAACGCATTATACCAGTCCCATGCTATCTTTCCGGGACGTACCCATGAATAATCGCCTTCTGCTTCCGGAGCTAACTTATAGATCAATTGGTTGGTTATCAGATTAGCATCATTCTCGGCAACAATCATCGCACGCCAAGGATAATTGCGTGTGCCATTTACCCGGGCAATGTAATCAGCACGCTTGGTCGGAAATATCTGGCGGTCGTCTGTCTTATAATCTTCCAATGAGACAGCGGCAAACTTGCCGGCCAGCTCGTTTTTACCTTGCTTACGCAAGAACATTCCCGGATAGCTTTCCAGGTCAGATTCGCTGATAAAAATACGGGCATTCTCATCTACTTTTATTAATATAGGAGTACTGCAAAAACGATCTGTACCGATTTCCGAGAGTTTCATCGGTTTGAATAACGGCTGCTGAGCAGAAAGCATACTGCGCTCTTCAGGAAACAACGTATTATAATCTTCCGGAAAACAATAAGTCACTTCTTCATTCAGCACTTTCAAGGAATCCGGAAAATCTGTATGAAAGCGGTAAGCCAATCCATCATTATAGACACGGAAATACAATTTATAACGATCCGCATCCAACACCATTTCATTATAATGGTCAATGATTTGTTCGCTCTTCTGGCGCACTACCGGTTTCAATACTTGGTTTTGCGTAAAACGCTCCACTTTCTTCACTTCCATATTTCTTCCGATAACGGTTCCATTGTCGAATGTCATGGAAATGGGAGAAGGGTTCAGAATCACTTTCCCATGAAAGGTAACGGAATAAGTGGTATTCGTTCCTGTTTCCACATTCACTGTAATACGAGAGTCCGGGGAATTAACCGTGTAGTTTTCGGCAAAAACCAAGCTTCCCCATGCCATCATCAGGCATAATAAAGTCTTTTTCATATTCTTAATTTTATAGGTTGAACATTGTGATGGCAAATGTATCTGGAATATGAAAAGAGGATGGTATGAATCGTTCAAAGTATTAGAAATAGCATACAAAGCACTGTCTCTATTGTACAAAATACTATCTCTATTGTACAAGCGTAGAGCATAACAAATTGACTAACAATAATTTATATCATTATTTTAAAATAAAGAAAGGTGGATACTGTTTTCATACAGCCTCCACCTTTCTAATGATATTCTGAAGTTTTTTCTTACTTATAAATAGCCTTCTTTCCGGCCAGCAATGTATTCTTCATCAGCGAAACAATAGTCATAGGACCTACGCCGCCCGGCACCGGAGTGATATAAGAACACTTCGGAGCCACTTCGTCAAACTTCACATCACCAGTCAGTTTAAAGCCCGACTTCTTGGTCGCATCCGGCACACGGGTGGTACCTACATCCACCAGCACCGCTCCGTCTTTCACCATATCCGCCTTTACAAAATTAGGCTGTCCCAATGCGGCGATAATGATATCCGCTTCCTGGCATTCTTTCACTAAATCCTTGCTGCGGCTGTGACAAACAGTGACGGTCGCATCGCCCGGATAAGCTTTCTGCATCATCAGGCTGGCCATCGGCTTACCCACTATATTACTGCGTCCCAATACCACACACTTCTTTCCCTGTGTTTCTATGTTATAACGCTTCAGCAATTCCAGAATACCATTGGGGGTGGCAGATACATAGCAAGGAAGACCGATAGACATACGTCCCACATTGATGGGATGGAAACCGTCCACATCTTTGCGGTAGTCAATCGTTTCAATCACTTTCTGTTCCGAAATGTGTTTCGGCAACGGAAGCTGTACGATGAAACCGTCCACATCCGCATCTTCATTCAGTTCTCTAACCTTCGCCAGCAGCTCTTCTTCCGTCACATCCGCTTCATAGCGGATCAGGCTGGATTTAAAACCGCATACTTCGCAAGCCTTTACCTTGGCCGCTACATATGTTTCACTTCCCCCGTCGTGTCCCACGAGGATGGCAGCCAAATGGGGACGCTTGCCGCCATTGGCTACGATTTCGGCAACTTCGGCAGCAATTTCCTGCTTCACTTGTTCCGAAATAGCTTTTCCATCAATCAGTTGCATACTATCTGTTTACTTATAAATGAGTCATTGAGTAGCAAATATACTACAAATGAGCCACCCGACATAACAAAAAAAGGAGAAAGTTTCGCGCTTCCTCCTTCTTATATATTATTAGGTGTTATTTTTTCAGCTTCGGCATCATCTTACCCATCTTGCTGCCGGTCACCATCTTCATCATCTTGCGGGTCTGGTCAAACTGTTTCAGCAGGCGGTTCACCTCCTGAATGCTGGTTCCACTACCTTTGGCGATACGCGTGCGGCGGGTTCCGTTCAGAATTTCGGGGTTTGTACGTTCCTGCGGAGTCATGGAATAAATAATCGCTTCAATGCTCTTGAAGGCATTATCATCGATATCAATATCTTTAATCGCTTTACCCACACCCGGAATCATGGAAGCCAGTTCTTTCAGGTTACCCATCTTCTTGATCTGATGAATCTGGCTCAGGAAATCATTGAAATCGAACTGGTTCTTGGCAATCTTCTTCTGAAGACGCTTTGCCTCTTCCTCGTCATATTGCTCCTGTGCACGTTCCACCAAAGACACGATATCACCCATGCCGAGAATACGGTCTGCCATACGCGCCGGGTGGAACTGGTCAATAGCATCCAACTTCTCACCGGTACCCACAAACTTGATAGGCTTGTTCACAACAGTACGGATAGAAAGGGCGGCACCACCGCGGGTATCACCGTCCAGCTTGGTCAGCACTACACCGTTAAAATCCAGACGTTCATTAAACTCACGGGCGGTATTCACCGCATCCTGACCGGTCATGGAATCGACCACAAACAGTGTTTCATCCGGATTGACCGCTTTCTTGATCGCCTCAATCTCATTCATCATCTGCTCGTCGATAGCCAGACGACCGGCTGTATCGACAATGACCAAATCATAACCTTTCGCCTTCGCTTCATGAATAGCGTTCAATGCTATCTGCACCGGATTCTTACTATCCAATTCGCTATATACAGGAACTTCGATCTGCTCTCCCAAGACCCTCAACTGTTCGATAGCAGCAGGACGATAGACGTCACAAGCCACCAACAGCGGCTTACGGTTCTTCTTGGTTTTCAGCATACGGGCCAGTTTACCGGAGAAAGTAGTCTTACCAGAACCTTGCAGACCGGACATCAAAATAACCGCCGGACGACCTTCCAGCACCAGCTCGGCAGTCTCGCCACCCATCAATGCTGTCAGTTCATCATGTACAATCTTCACCATCAACTGGCTGGGCTTCACAGCCGTAAGCACATTCTGCCCCAAGGCTTTTTCTTTCACTGTATCAGTAAAACTTTTGGCGACCTTATAGTTCACGTCAGCATCTAACAAAGCTTTACGCACATCCTTCAACGTTTCCGCTACATTAATCTCGGTGATTTTCCCCTCACCTTTCAAAATCTTAAAAGACCGTTCCAGTCTCTCACTTAAATTATCGAACATATATCTTTCATTATAAATTACGAATTATGATTGTCTGCTATCCCTCACCAGTATCCAGAATAACAACAGGGTGCAAAAATACAAAAAACTTATGAACCTTATAACTTTTTATTCTGCCATTTTGCTTTTTTCAAATAAATAATGCTGCTCAGTAACAACAAACTATAGTAAACCACCTCTATGGAGAAACAAACCGAAACCGGTGCTTTCACCACCATGCCTATCCACAGAATGTAAAGGGTATAGAATACCAAAGTTCCCATCTCCAGCACCAAAGCAGCCTGTGTGTTCCCCGTGCCCGAAATGGCGTTGAAATAGATATTCGCCACCGATGCAATCATCATCGCTCCGGCAATGACATACAACGAAGGCACAGACTCCACCAGCA
Organism: Phocaeicola sartorii JCM 17136 = DSM 21941; assembly: GCF_054653615.1. Taxonomy (NCBI): domain Bacteria; kingdom Pseudomonadati; phylum Bacteroidota; class Bacteroidia; order Bacteroidales; family Bacteroidaceae; genus Phocaeicola; species Phocaeicola sartorii. The sequence goes on along the minus strand of NZ_BAAIFW010000005.1, from coordinate 1,553,444 downwards.
GCGCCGGTTCATTGGTGTAAACCGAAAGCATGGCATGAGGGAAAAGCACCACCACCGCCACACAAACCACCATAATGAGAAACGACATCCGGGCTATACGCCAAATCAAACGCATGACATGAGCTATTCCTCCCGCACCAATCAGATTGCTGACCAAGGAATTGGCTGTGGTAGACAATGCCTGAACCGGAATGAGCATCACGATATAGATGCTACGCACAATATTGGCTATCGCCAGCTCACGCTGCCCCAACCGTTCTATCGCGATAAAAAAGACAAACCAGGTAGCCATGGCCAGAAAGTATTGCACCATAGTAAAGCACGATATACTCAAAATTCTTCCTAACAAAGAAAAATCAATCCGCTGCCAATGATTTAATCCGAATTTCTTGAAATCGACCTTGGCGTAGGTGTAAATCAAAAAGAAAACCAACGAAGCAGCCTCAGCCATCACCGAAGCGACGGCCGCACCCTTAATCCCCATTTCCGGCATTCCGAACTTACCGAATATCAGCATATAATCCAGCAACACATTCACCAATGCCATGACCACTGCATTCATGGTCAGCACTTTAGTACGTGTGATACCAATATACAACGCACGGAACATCACATTGACAAAAGCGAAGAAAAAGCCGAAGATACGCCAGTTGAGGAATTCCATCGTAGCATCGAAGATGGAATCGGACGAAATGAGCAGACGGACTATAGACGGGGCCAGCAGACGCGTCAGCCCGAACAGCACCACCGCCAGTCCTAACAAGAATGTTCCCCCTTGTATCATCACGGGACCCACATCCTTGTAACGGCCTTCTCCATTGCGACGGGCAATCAGAATTTGCGAACCGATACTAAAACCGAAAGCAATGGTGAAGACACAGATGTAAAACAACCCGCCCATGGCGGAAGCTCCCAACTCAACTTCTCCTACCCTGCCCAGAAAAGCCGTATCCGTCACATTGATAATGTTTTGCGCCAATAGTCCGAGAAAGATCGGATAACTTACATTCCATATTTCTTTGTTGGTGTACATATAAAAATTTGCATTGAGTAAAAGGGTTACAAAGATACTATATTCTTTTCAATCCCATACTCTGAATGGAGTGAAGAATCCGTAAACAGACAAAGAATTTATTTAGCGGACAGGTGTTCCGGAACAAATGTATCAGAAAAAAGTGGATAACATAGAAAACAAATCATTTTACCCCAAAGTCGTGATCACCAGATCCTCCCCCTCATTCCACAACTCGTACAATCACAAAAGCTTTTAAAAGAATATTCAGCACCCAGGCAAATAGTTTCCATTGAAACAGTTGATTTTTTCAATAGATCACACAAATAATTGCACAAAAGGTTTGTCCGTGTGTTATTTTATCCTACCTTTGCGCCCGCAAACAAAAAAATCAAGTAATAAATGAAGAAACTATTATTCATTGGCGCAGCGACGCTAATCGTTTCAAATTCAACTTTCGCAGGAGGTATCCTGACCAATACAAATCAACATGCAGCTTTTCTTCGTATGCTATCCCGTGGTGCTACTACAGAAATAGATGGTGCTTTGTCTAATCCTGCCGGACTGTCTTTCTTGCCCAAAGACGGATTCCATGTAGGACTGAGCATTCAAAGTGCTTACCAGACGAGAAATATTGATGCCAGCTTTATGACATACAGCGGTGTTAGCGCCACAGGTCCTACCGTGGCAGACAAACCTTTCGAAAAATATTATGAAGGAACAGCTTCCGCACCGGTTATCCCCAGTCTGTTCGCAGCCTATAAAAAAGGAGATTGGACTATTTCGGGCTTTTTTGCAATTACCGCCGGAGGTGGAAAAGCGTCTTTTGACGACGGATTGCCTATATTCGATGCCTCGGCCATGGCAGGTATCTTCCAAAGCAGTGTGGAAAAATACCAAGAGTCCCAAGGGCAGAGGCCGATAATGACTCCCAACATGTACGATATCACAAGCGCCATGGACGGTAAACAATACATCTACTCGTTGCAGCTAGGGTTATCCTACAAAGCCACCGAATGGCTTTCTGTATTCGGCGGAGGCCGCATGAACTATTTTACAGGTGGTTATAAAGGATTTCTGAATGCCATAGTGAAAGGAACCGATACCAATCTGTTGCCACTCGCCTTGGATTGCGACCAGACAGGTTGGGGGCTTACTCCTGTTATCGGCGTGGATGCCAAGCTAGGAAAACTTAACATCGGTGCCAAATACGATTTCAAGACGAATCTGAATATTGAAAACAACACCCACAAATTAGATTATCCCTCTACTGCCGAAGACATGGTAGCTCCCTACAAACACGGTGTAAACACCCCCAATGACATCCCAGCCATGTTCTCCATTGCAGCCGCCTACGAATTCCTTCCGGTACTGCGCGCTTCTGTAGAATACCATTTCTATGATGACAAAAATGCAGGTATGGCAAACGACAAGCAGAAATTCCTGACCAAAGGAACCAATGAATATCTGGCAGGTATCGAATTTGATGTAACCAAACAGCTGACTCTCAGTTGCGGTGGACAAATTACAGATTATGGGTTGTCTGATGGTTTCCAATCAGATACTAGTTTCTCTTGCGACTCTTACACTTTAGGATTCGGAGCGAAAGTAAAAATGAACCAACATCTCAATTTGAATGTAGGCTACATGTGGACTAATTATGAAGATTATACCAAAACATCTTCAAACTATAACGGAACCAAATTACCAGGAACAAACGTATACAGCCGTACTAACAAAGTGTTCGGTTTAAGTGCGGATTATAGTTTCTGATCCTTAACATACAAAACAAATTCAGGGCACGCTAAGAAGAAAGCGTCGCCCTATTTTTTTATGATTCCGCAATCATTTTGCGCCACCCCTGAAAACAGAAAAACAGTCCTTATAAAAAGCTCCAAAGAAACTGATAATCCTTCAGCCGTACCCGCAACTGTTTCAGCGACCGGGTAATATGAAATTCCACAGTCTTTACAGAAAGATCCAGTTGCAAAGCAATTTCCTTGTTTGGCATATTCTTCATCCGGCTCAAGACAAACACCTCCCTGCTTGTAGGAGGCAGTTCGCTGATGGCTTCCTGTACCAAAGCCTGAATCTCATCACAAAACAATTTGTCGGGATCACAGGCCTCCAAAGTCGAGATACGCAAAGCCAGCTCTTTCTGCCGCATATCTCCTATATGCTGCTCGGCACGCATACGTACCTCCAAATGTTGTAAATGATTCAACGAACGATTTTTTATGGCAGTCAACAGCAACGCGGAAATATTGGTATCTTCCTGTAATTCATTCCGGTGCTCCCACACATTAGTAAAAGCCCCCATTACAATATCCTCAGCCTCTTCCCTGTCTCTGACGTATGAGCAGGCAAACTGAATAAACTGTTGCTGACGTTTATTAAACACCTCCGTCAGTTCTGACATAAAAACATTCTTCGTTTCTTTCATCTAACTAATTTTCTGTTTCCGTTTCTAGATCTTGACATAAATACCTTTTTTGTATAAAATATGCACAATACTCCAACAAAATATAATATATAACAAAGCGTATGCCAACGAGCCGGGATAATTTCCCAGCACCGGAGCCAGCACCTTTTCGTAAATAAAAGTGCTTGCTCCTGTAGCGCCCAATACAATCCCCATTATTTCCGCAAACACATAGATAAACAAAGGGTTCACTCCGAACGACCGGAAAAAAGTGCACCATCCCTGATAGCCTTTCATATCAATGATCCAGATAAGCAAAGCCAAAAAGCTGGATGCCAGCCCGCAAGTTGTGATGACAAAAGTAGGCGACCACACTTTCTTATTGATGGGACAGCCGTAACTTAACAAAAAGCCGGCAAATGTGAGTATAGTGCCCACCAAAAACAACCGCTGTATCTTCTCGCCATTATCTTTAGCAGAAAGCAATAACTTTCCACAATAAAACCCTACCATGACATGACACACCGCAGGAACCGTACTCAACAGTCCTTCCGGGTCAAACGCCATTCCTCCCTCATGATACATGTGGGATGTACCCAATGCCCATGCATCAAAACGGGCCACAATATTGGTTTCCGACAGGTTGAAGCCGTCTCCCGCAGCCAATAAAAGAAAATAAGCGGCCAAAGTCACCAAAATGATAACGGGAAAATATTTATGCCTCACCGTTATAGCAACCAGACTGGTCACGCCGTATCCTATAGCAAGCCGCTGCATGACTCCCAAATAGCGCCATTCCTCAAAATTCAGATGATGTGCAAAAACCGACTTGGCCAAAAGATTCAGAAACAGACCGATACAAAAAATAACGACTGTACGTTTCACAATCTTCCGTAACGTAGCATGGGAATAAGTAAAATTATATTTCCGCAAAGAGATATAAGTGGATATTCCCATAATGAACATAAAAAAAGGGAAAACAAGATCGGTGGGGGTCAATCCGTTAAAGGCGGCATGCTCCAGAGGAGTATATACATAACCCCATGAACCGGGGTTATTCACAAGAATCATGCCTGCAATAGTGATGCCTCTCAAAATGTCAAGAGCAAGCAATCGTTTGGGGGTATTTGCTGTCATGTGTGTTAGATTAATAAATTGGTTAACTCGGACAAAGATAGTATTCTATCAGCAATAAAGAAATAAATCTGTGAAAAATATTTTGATATTCTAAACATATTAATCTCCCCGGAAAACATGTTTATTCCGTTTTTATTGCTATTTTTGTCCGCAAAGAATTTCTATACCCCCTTTATTTAAAAACTTAACACAAATTTATTATGAAGGAAAAGAGTCTGCTAGTATTTTTCGTTGGGTTATTAATGTATGGATGCCAAATGAAAGAAGTAATCAATGAGTACAATGTAGTCCCACTGCCTGTGACCATGAATGAACAGCAGGGACGTTTTTATCTGAACAGCGATGTCCCTATCGTTGTCAACGCCTCACAAGAAGTGAAAAACATCGCCTCCGGTCTGTCAACCATCCTTCTGGATATAGCCGGTCTCAAACTGAAACCGGCCGATGAGTTACATGAAAACGTACCCACCATTGTTTTTGACAGCATCCCGGGCATGGAGAATGAAGCCTATAAGTTATCGGTCACCCCTCAACTGATAAAGATTAGTGCATCAGCGCCTAACGGATTTTATTATGGGTTACAGACCCTGTACCAACTGCTGCCGGCCGATATCTATAATAAGGATAGAGCACGTAATGCCGACTGGAGCGTACCTTGTGTCGAAATAGAAGATGCCCCTGCATTCCGCTATCGCGGAGCCATGCTGGATGTATGCCGTCATTTCGCATCCGTAGATTATGTCAAAAAATTCATAGATGTACTGGCCGCACATAAGATGAACACCTTCCACTGGCATCTTACCGATGATCAAGGCTGGAGAATTGAAATCAAAAAATACCCCAAACTGACTGAAACCGGCTCTCAGCGTTCAGAAACCATGGTGGATTATTTCTATACCCACTATCCGTTCAAATATGACGGCAAGCCCCACGGAGGCTTTTACACGCAGGAGGAAATAAAAGAAGTCATCGCATACGCTCAAAGCAAGTATATCACTGTCATTCCGGAGATAGAGTTGCCGGGGCATGCCCTGGCCGCCATCGCCTCCTACCCGGAACTGTCCTGTACTCCGGACAGCACCTACGAAGTATGCAAGCTGTGGGGGGTGTTCGACCAGGTATTTTGCCCCACCGACACATTCTTCCAGTTTATAGAGGGAGTCATGGACGAAGTGGTGGAATTATTCCCAAGCTCCTATATACATATAGGTGGTGATGAATGTCCTAAAACAGCCTGGGAACAATGTGGACATTGCCAGAAACTGATACGCAAGCTGGGATTGAAAAATGACATCACCCCCAATCCCGTAGACGGAAGAAAACATACGAAAGAAGAGAAGTTACAAAGTTATATCGTAAGCCGTGTGGAAAAGTATCTGAACAGCAAAGGACGTAACATCATCGGTTGGGACGAAATACTGGAAGGAGGGCTCGCCCCCAACGCCACAGTGATGTCATGGCGTGGCGTGGAAGGAGGAATAACCGCAGCCAAGGCCGGACATGACGCCATCATGACTCCTAATCCTTACGCTTACCTTGACCATTACCAGGAAGAGCCGGAAATAGCTCCTGTCACTATCGGCGGATACAATACACTGAAAAAGACATACAGCTATAATCCCGTACCGACTGATGCAGACAGCCAGGTAAAACAGCACATCATCGGTGTACAAGCCAACTGCTGGGCAGAATATATGCCAACCGAGACTAACCGTGATTATCAAATCTTCCCGCGCCTGATCGCCATAGCCGAAACCGGATGGACTCCGATGAAGGAAAAGAATTTCGCTTCATTCTGCAACCGCATGGTTGAAGATTTCAAACGTCTGGAAGCAATGGGTGTAAAACCCTGTCTCAATTTCTTTGATGTAAACATCAATACCCGCGCCACCCGAGAAGGTGTACTGAATGTGGAACTGGAAACATTCTGTCCGGAAGCACAAATCTATTATACAACCAATGGTGAGGAACCGTCCGTACATGCCAGCTTGTACAGTCATCCATTCCCATTGGACGGCACATACGACTTGAAAGCCGCCGCCTTCGTCAACGGCGAACCCATCGGCAAAGTTACTCATAAACAGCTTTACAAGAATTTAATCAGTGGAAAGAAATATGAAATCACGCCTGAACCCAAAGGAATGAAAGGGGATATTTTAGGAGAAAATGACGTATTGGGCGCTGACACGGTGACTTTAGGACTGACCAACGGGAAACGTGGAAATAATGCCTCATCCACTCCGTGGGTAGGTATCCGCCCGGACAATAACGACAAAGTGACCTTTATAGTAAACTTTGAAAAAACTGCCATCCATAAAATCAGATTCGGTACACTGTATAACGCAGCAGGTGGAATATTGCCGGTGAGCAAAGCCGTAGTCTATGTTTGTGTACCGGATGGCAAATTTGAACAAGTAGCCGAAAAGAAGTTTACATATAATATAAAAGAAAATACGTTCAAAGGATTTGATGAAGAAATAGAATTCCCCGCACAAGAAGCTGTCAAAGTGAAGATAGAATTTACAAGCGGAGGCAAAATCCGTAATGGAATAGATTGCTATAGTCCGCACGACAAGAGCGAGGTGCCCAGTATGATAGCTTTGGACGAGATAGAAATCTATTAATCATCTATACTCGTTTTATATCAAAGAGCATTGAATTCCATTGTTATCCGGTTCAAAACCTTGTTTTCTATCTCCTGATTGAAAACTTAGCCGGATGACAATGGAATTTCATTTTAAACAGCACAACGAATAAAACAGGAAAAATGGTATAAGAATCTGTAATCCGGGTACTATGCCATTTCTTGCAATTCCATACTTTTGTACATAGAATTAAAAGATTTGAAAAGATAAACACTATGAACAAAATCATTTTACTTTTAACATTCAGTATTTTAACAACAACCAGTATGGCGCAAGAAAAAATCAAACAGACAGCAGGACGCGACCAATTGGGAACATTCGCTCCTAAATTCGCGGAACTTAATGACGACATTCTTTTTGGAGAAGTATGGAGCCGCACCGATCAACTCGGTCTTCGTGACCGCAGTTTGGTTACAATCACCTCACTCATCAGTCAAGGGATAACGGACAGCTCGCTCACATTCCATCTCCAATCAGCCAAGAACAACGGCATTACGCGTACGGAAATTGCAGAGATCATCACCCACATCGGCTTCTATGCAGGATGGCCGAAAGCATGGGCAGCATTCCGCCTTGCCAAAGAAGTATGGAACGAAGAAACCTCCGGTAAAGATGAGAAAGCCAGATTCCAACGCGAAATGATTTTTCCTGTCGGAGAACCCAACACCGCTTATGCAGCATATTTCACCGGCAACAGTTACCTCGCCCCCATCTCACGTGAACAGGTGAACATATCCAATGTCACCTTTGAACCACGCTGTCGCAACAACTGGCATATCCACCACGCAACTCAAGGTGGCGGGCAAATGCTTATTGGCGTCGCCGGTCGTGGCTGGTACCAAGAGGAAGGAAAAGCTGCTGTAGCGATCCTTCCCGGCACAGTGATCCATATTCCTGCCAACGTAAAACATTGGCACGGTGCAGCAGCCGACAGTTGGTTCGCACACCTCGCATTCGAACTTTCCGGAGAAAACACATCCAATGAATGGCTGGCACCCGTAACCGACGAAGAATACGACAAAATCCAAATGCTGCCTTGAATGATCTGAAAAAATAATTTATATCGGTGCAGGCTTTATATGCGGACGGCACGACTCTTTTATCAAGGCACACGTGTTATTTTCAAATAAATTATGTAATTTTGCCGACTGTTTATAACAACCCTTTAAATTATGAGAAAATATTTATTTTTATTCACATTTTTACTACTGTCGGCAAACAACTTTGCTCAAGACAAAGATTTCAATTACAAGTTCTACGGACAAGTCCGCACCGATCTTTATTACAATAGTCGTGCCAATGAAGAAACTGTTGACGGGCTCTTCTATATGTATCCCAAAGACAAAGTATACGACTCTGCTGGTAAAGACCTGAATGCGACAGCGAATGGAAGCTTTTACACTTTATACACCCGTTTGGGAGTAGATGTGCAAGGGCCCAGGCTGGGTAGAGCAAAGACTTCCGCAAAAGTAGAAATGGACTTCCGCGGATCGGGAACAACCTTCTCCACTGTACGTCTGCGCCATGCCTATTTGAACCTTGATTGGGGAGAAACAGCTTTACTGCTGGGACAAACGTGGCATCCGCTGTACGGTGATGTCGCCCCACAAATTCTGAATCTGAATATGGGAGCTCCCTTCCAGCCATTCAGCCGTGCCCCGCAAATACGCTTCCGCTACAAGACCGGTGATGTACAGCTGACAGGCGCGGCTATCTGGCAATCCCAATACCTGTCCCAAGGTCCTGACGGAAAAAGCCAGAAATACATAAAAGGAAGTTGTACACCCGAAATCTATATCGGTGCGGATTACAAAAGAAGCAACTGGTTAGTGGGAGCAGGCATTGAAATGATCTCATTAAAACCGCGCACCCAGTCGGTGGTAGAAGACAAAGTCTATAAAGTGGACGAACGTGTCACTTCTCTGTCTTACGAAATTCACATGAAATATACTTCCCCTCTATGGTATGTGGCAGCAAAAAGCATCTTGGGATCTAACCTTACCCAAGTATCCATGCTGGGCGGATACGGTATAAAATCCATTGATGCACGTACGGGTGAGCAAGAGTACTCCCCCAACCGCAATTCCAGTTCATGGCTGAACATTGCATACGGCAAAAAATGGAAACCGGCTGTCTTTTTAGGTTATATGAAAAATTTAGGGACGAGTGACGAAGTAAGTAAAATGTATGGTACAGGAACCAACGTGGACCAATTGGTAAGCACCAGCGCTGAACTTACTTACAATGTACCTCACTGGAAACTAGGAGTTGAGTATAATCTTACTTCCGCATGGTATGGTTCCATGAAAAGTTCTAACGGGAAAATCACCGATACTCATTCTGTCTCAAACAACAGACTGGTAGCAACAGCATTATTCATGTTCTAAAAAACAAAAAATAAGGAATAAAAAGAAGAGGGTGTCATAGTGCCCAAACAGAAAGTTTCACCCCTGCGACAAATAGCTGTAGCAGGGGTGATTTCTTCAAAGAGAGAGTTTTAACACCTCTTGGTATAAATATAGAAGAGCTTCCGTATCCTTCATTTCGACGAGACGGTTGGCAAAATCACGAATCGCATTGATGGGGCAATTTCCACTTCCCGGAGTTTTGCAAAACTCTATGGGAGGAATAGTTAGAAGCGATAGGACATTTTTATGAATTTCCACAAGAAACACACTAAAAGTTTCGTTCAATGAATTCTTTCCCGCAACTATATGCTTTATTGTACCAAACATTTGCATATAATGAAGTATATAGTTGCTATTCAATCTTTCATCTCATTTTTTCTCTTTTTCCACAACTGATAACTATTGAAGAGATTCTGCCACACCACATAGCTACCGGGCCCGACAGACGACAAAGGATTAAGATACGTAACCGCCATCCAAATAGCCAACACTGTATTTTTCTGTCCCAATGCCTGCCCCGCACTTATACGGTCATTGTATACACTGCCTATTCTTTTACCAAAATAAAATTGCAAACAACAAGTAACCAGACCGGCAAAAGCAATCAACATCTCCACCGTTACATCAGCCGTGCTGTTAACCAATGAACGAGTGGTCTGCCCCATTACAATGGTCAATGCTACCGCCCATAAGTAAAAAGCCAAAGTATGATATTCCAGTAAAAAATTATGAATTCGGGGAATATAATAACGAAATAATAAAGCGATGAAAAACGGTGCAAGCAACAAAGGGAAAACCTTACTTAAAATCTTAAGAAAAGCAATGCCAAAAGTGACCTCCGCATGCGGCTCAACCAATGGAAAGACCAAAGGTACCGCTATTGCAGCCAAAATATTTGAAAGCAATGTATAGGTAGTCAGACTGGAAGCACTTCCACCCAGTTTTCCCGTAATCACCGCCGCTGCCGTGGCAGTAGGACAAATCAAACAAACCATAGCCGCCTCAAATATCTCCTTATAAGATTCGTCCATCGGACAAAATATCAACAACAGCGCAATGATGCCACAAGAAACGGCTTGAATAGCCAACAACCAGCCATGCCATGCTCCAGGAACTAATTCCTTTGGCTCTATTTTACAAAATGTAAGCAATAATTGGGCAAAAATAAGGGCAGGAGTTAAAAAAGAAACCAACCTGTTCATAAATGGCTTTGCCGGCTCCAGAAAAGTGAAGTTGGCAAAAACAAAATAGCCGATAACCCCTGCAAGCATAGCCAGAGGTAACGTCCAATTCTTCATAAACTTAAGCAAATCCATCTTTTCACTATTTATTTTGGAGTGCAAAATAAAAGAATTTAGTCCAAACACTCGTCTATTTTTCGGGTTTTGTGGCATGTTTCGAATAAAAAGCGCAAAACTTAAAGACAAAAGCCGAGTTTTCACTAAAAATCGCTACATTTGCACCTTAATTAATATGAAAACCGATAGACTTAAAATAATATTCCTGTTGTGTAGCCTGTGGCTGGTCCTCCCCTGTTTCTGCCTGGCGGCAAAGGGAAAGGATTTTGTAGTCGTCATTGATCCCGGTCATGGCGGACATGATCCTGGTGCCGTCGGCAGACGTGGAAAAGAAAAGAATATCAATCTGAATGTAGCACTGAAGGTAGGCCGGTTAATCCAAAACAACTGTAATGATGTAAAGGTGATATATACCCGGAAGACAGATGTCTTTATCCCTTTAGACCGTCGTGCACAAATAGCCAATAATGCCAAGGCGGATTTATTCATCTCCATACACACCAATTCTGTAGCCCGTGGAAGAACTGTACGGGGAACAGAAACTTATACATTAGGACTCCACCGTACTGAAGAGAATCTGGAAGTTGCCAAAAAGGAAAACTCGGTTATCCTAATAGAGGATAATTACAAGCAACGTTACGCGGGATTCAATCCGAACTCTTCTGAAAGCTATATTATTTTTGAGTTTGTACAAGACAAAAATATGGAGAAGAGTGTAAAATTAGCCACTCTTATCCAAAAACAATTCAAGAGCACAGCCAAGCGGATAGACAAAGGGGTACATCAAGCCGGATTTCTAGTTCTACGTGCCACTTCCATGCCCAGCGTTTTGGTGGAATTAGGCTATATCTCGACACCGGATGAAGAACAATATCTGCTATCCGATGCCGGAACGACAACCTTGTCCAACAGTATTTATAAAGCGTTCCTCAACTACAAACGTGAACATGACGCCCCCGCCAGTCGCAGCAGAGTACAAGAACAAGACTTGCCGGAACCGGAAAACAAACCGGAAGAATCAACGGCAGAAGAACAAACAGCGGAGCCTGACACTGCAACGGAATCTGACAAAGTTGCCAGAAATCCTCTGCCCGCCACGCGGAAAACAGCGACAGACATCCAAGCCCGGACATCTGCCAAGCCTGTATTCAAAATACAGATTCTGGTATCAAACAAAGTATTACCCAAAGGAAGCAAGCAGTTGAAAGGTGTATCACCTGTCAGCTATTATCGCGAAAAAGGACTTTATAAATATACTTACGGAGAAAGTACCGACTATAATAAAATCCTACGTATGAAACGTAATATTACTCCTAAGTTTAAGGACGCTTTCATTATCGCTTTCAAAAATGGAGAGAAGATGAATGTAAACGAAGCCATCAAAGAATTTAAAAAGAATAGATAATATATAAAAGGTATAATTGAAATGACAAAAGAGGTAAAAATAGGATTAATAGGCATTACCGCATTGGCTATGCTGATCTTTGGTATAAACTACCTGAAAGGAATAAATATGTTCCAATCTGCCAACTACTATTATGTAGAATATACAAATATAAACGGATTAGCCGGATCAAGCCCCGTCTTTGCCAATGGTTACAAAGTGGGCACGGTGAGAAGCATCAATTACAACTATGCCAAACCGGGACATGTCACAGTAGAAGTGGAAGTGGACAAGGAAATGCGTATTCCCAAAGGAAGTGCAGGAGAATTAGTTACAGAAATGCTGGGGACGGTGAAAATGAACCTACTCCTTAACTTTCATTCTACAGAATACTATCAACCGGGTGACACACTGCCCGGTAAGACCAATGCCGGACTTATGGGAGCCGCAGAAGAAAAGTTAGTCCCTCAAATAGAGCAGATGTTGCCTAAAATGGACTCTATCCTGCACTCATTAAACAAAATATTGGCTGACCCTGCATTGGGTGCAACTCTACACAATGCAGAAAAACTGACGGCCAATCTGGACGTGGCAACACGCCAATTAAATATATTAATGCAAAAGGATTTTCCGCAACTCACAGGGAAACTAAACACAATTGCCGATAATTTCCTTGTTATCAGTGACAACTTGAAAGGGATTGATTATGCTTCAACCTTCAATAAGGTGGATTCTACTTTATATAATGTACAAATGCTGACAGAAAAGCTTAACCGCAAGGATAACAGCATCGGATTGCTATTCAATGATCCTGCCCTCTACCAAAATCTGAGTGCGACGACAGCAAATGCCGCAACATTATTGGAGGATTTGAAAGCGCATCCTAAACGTTATGTACACTTCTCCTTGTTTGGCAAGAAAGACAAGTAACAAATTTATCAATTTAAAAAGATTCTAAATAAGTCCACAAAACCATTTTCTTACCATTTTTCAGTAAATGACTGCAAATAGGGCAGAAATGCTATGTAGACTTATTTCATTTAAAATAAATAAAAGCTTATTTTAAATGATAGTCAACTAGAAATCAGTCAATTATCAAATAAAAAAGATGTTTCAGAATCCTTTAGATAAGGGTTTTTATAAGTTACTGAAACTAAAGAGATTACTCTTTAAAAATAAAAAGCAAGAAAAAAGCGATTTGTTTTTTCAGAAATTCATTTCGAAATTTGCACTGTAGAAGTTTCGCTTTTTATAATAAATGTTTCATATGATTGAAAACGATCACGTCGTTTTATGGGGGCGCTGTCTGAACATTATCAGAGACAACGTACCGGAAACGACCTTTAAAACGTGGTTTGAGCCCATCGTACCGCTTAAATACGAGGACAAGGCACTGACAATTGGTGTCCCCAGCCCTTTCTTCTATGAATTTTTAGAAGAAAAGTTTGTGGACTTGCTGCGCGCCGCCCTATATAAAGAAATTGGGGAAGGAACGCAGCTCATGTATTGTATCTTGACCGATAAAACGAATCATATAACTGTTAACATGGAGGGGAGCAAACGCTCGTCAGCACTACCCGCACAAACAGTTATACGAGATGGCAACAAGGCGCCCAATCCCATGCAGGCACCGGCTCCTCAAGATTTGGATCCACATTTGAATCCAAATTATAACTTTGAGAATTTCATAAAAGGGAACAGCAATGAGTTCTCACGGACGGTAGGAGAAACTGTAGCTAAAAATCCGGCAAAAACATTCAACCCATTGTTTTTGTATGGACCATCCGGTGTGGGCAAAACCCACCTGACCAACGCTATCGGTACCCGCATCAAGGAATTATATCCTGAAAAAAGAGTATTATACGTATCAGCACATCTGTTTCAAGTGCAATATACCGACTCTGTACGCACCAATCATTTCAACGATTTCATCAGCTTTTATCAAACCATAGATGTTTTGATTATTGATGATATTCAGGAATTCGCCGGAGTAACCAAAACCCAGAACACGTTCTTCCACATCTTCAACCATCTGCACCAGAACGGCAAGCAGCTTATCCTGACTTCCGACCGCGCACCGGTAATGCTACAAGGTATGGAAGAACGTCTTCTGACCCGTTTCAAATGGGGCTTAGTGGCTGAATTGGAAAAACCGGATGTAGAATTAAGAAAGAATATCCTACGTAACAAAATACGTCGCGACGGCTTGAATATACCGGAAACTGTAATCAATTATATTGCTGAAAACGTAAATGAAAGTGTTCGTGAATTAGAAGGTATCATCAATTCGCTATTGGCCCAGTCCATTATCTTCAAGCGTGATGTCGATTTGGATCTGGCAGAAAGGATTGTACGAAAAGCGGTACGCTGCTGCGAAAAGAGCAAACCTGTCACAGTGGAAGATATCATACAGAAAGTATGCAGCCATTACGAGATAGAAGAATCTGCCATCCATACCAAAACCAGAAAAAGAGAAGTAGTGCAAGTACGCCAGGTGGCTATGTATCTGGCAAAGAAGCATACAGAATCCTCTTCTTCCAAGATTGGTCAATTAATAGGCAATAAAGACCACGCGACCGTATTACACGCTTGTAAAATAGTAAAGGACCAAGTGGAGGTTGACAAAGCATTTAAAGCGAACATTGAGGAAATTGAAGCTTCCCTCAAAAGAAAATAAAACCACAGAGGTGTGCAGAGAGTTCTTTATTTCTCTCTGCACACCTCTGCATTTTTAAAGATTTAAAGCCCTCGGCAACTTATTTTTCAAACCCCTGCTTTTTCAAGGTTTCTTTTAACGTTGCAGACATATACTCATTATCCGACTTCTTGTATCTGACCTCAGTAAACACTTGAGCCAATGTTTCCTTGTCGTTTTCTTTAATAAACCGATGATTTTCCGGAAGTGATTCTTTATATCTATAGATACGATCAATATCCTCTTTTGTATAATCATGATATATTTCTTCATGCAAAATACCTTCTATGGGAAGACGATCGACTTGTGGAGGATATTCATCCGGATATCCTACCGTAATAGTAGCTACCGGCATGACCAATTCCGGCAGCTGGAGAATGTCAATGATTTGATCAGGATTATAAATCGTGGTTCCCAAATAACAAATACCTAACCCATGCTCCTCTGCCAATGTACAAAAGTTCTGGGTCACAAGCAATGTATCCGTAACAGCATTCAGAAAAGAAATGGGATTGTCATAACCTGGTTCCGCCTTACGTTCTCTGCACCATTTGCTAAAACGGTTGAAATCCGCGCAAAAAGTCAGTACAACCGGAGCACCAGTTACCATCGGCTGATTAAAATGAGCAGGTGCCAATCTCTCTTTCATCTGCTTATCGCGGGTTACAATCACACTATACAACTGCATATTCCCCATCGTAGAAGCACGGAATGCTTTTTCAAGCAAATCATTTAACAAAGAAACAGGAATATCTTCTTGCTTATATTTACGGATTGTCCGTCTATTCTTTATTGTTTCCATATATATTTTTCTTGCAAAGATAAAAAAAGAAAAGAGTAATAATGCTTTTTCCGCAAAATAATATATGCCGAGGATTGAATCTTTTCAGCTATTTAATTCTCCATCCTCCTCTTCCAAATTTTCAAAACAGAAAACTTTCACAAACAAGTAAACATATATACATTTTGATAATCAACGAATTAACAAAATATTTTGGACAACTTTCAAATTGTTGAAAACTTATTCGCTTTTTATTTTGTTAATTGGAAAAACATATATAGCTTTGCCGAAACTTTTGTTATAATGAGTTGCGGCTTCTACACTAAAACAACTTATTGATATTATAGTAAATCTAAAAATAAAAGTGGAAAGACAAACGTACACCTACGACGAAGCCTTTGAAGCATCTTTACAATACTTCAAAGGTGATGAACTTGCTGCAAGGGTTTGGGTAAACAAATATGCAGTAAAAGATTCTTTCGGGAACATTTTCGAAAAGTCTCCCGAAGACATGCATTGGCGCATTGCAAATGAAGTAGCCCGTATTGAAGCTAAATATAAGAACGGGTTAAGCGCACAACAACTTTACGAGCTATTGGATCACTTTAAGTACATTGTTCCACAAGGCAGCCCCATGACAGGTATCGGAAACGACTTTCAAGTGGCCTCTTTATCGAACTGCTTTGTTATCGGAATTGACGGAGCCGCTGATTCATACGGAGCTATTATCCGCATTGACGAAGAACAAGTACAATTAATGAAACGTCGTGGTGGTGTAGGACATGACTTGTCTCATATACGTCCTAAAGGCTCCCCGGTCAAGAACTCAGCACTGACCTCGACCGGACTGGTTCCTTTCATGGAACGTTATTCCAATTCCACACGCGAAGTGGCACAAGACGGACGTCGTGGTGCATTAATGTTAAGCGTATCCATCAAGCATCCGGACTCGGAAGCTTTTATTGACGCCAAAATGACCGAAGGCAAAGTAACCGGTGCCAATGTATCCGTAAAACTAGATGATGCCTTCATGCAGGCAGCTGTTAATGGCACCCCTTACACACAACAATATCCGGTAGATTCAGACCAACCTGTTTTCACCAAAAATATTGACGCTTCTGCTTTATGGAAGAAGATTGTCCATAACGCATGGAAATCAGCCGAACCCGGTGTGTTATTCTGGGATACCATCATCCGTGAATCCGTACCTGACTGTTATGCCGATTTAGGATATCGTACAGTTTCCACCAACCCATGTGGTGAAATCCCCTTGTGCCCCTACGATTCCTGTCGCTTATTAGCTATCAACTTATACTCATACGTGGTAAATCCTTATACAAAGGATGCTTACTTTGACTTCGACCTGTTCAAAAAGCATGTAGCATTGGCCCAGCGCATTATGGACGACATCATTGATCTGGAATTGGAAAAAATCGAGAAGATCATGTCTAAAATCGATTCCGATCCTGAAAGCGGGGAAGTAAAAGAAGCGGAGAAACATTTATGGGAAAAAATTTATAAGAAGAGCGGACAAGGCAGACGTACCGGTGTAGGTATCACAGCAGAAGGTGACATGCTTGCCGCTATGGGATTACGTTACGGAACGGAAGAAGCAACGGAATTCTCCGAACAAGTACATAAAACGATCGCACTGGAGGCCTATCGCTCGTCTGTCAACATGGCGAAAGAACGTGGAGCCTTCGCTATCTATGACAGTGAACGGGAAATAAATAATCCGTTCATCAACCGCCTGAAAGATGCTGATCCCGAACTGTATGAGGAGATGAAAAAGTACGGACGACGTAATATCGCCTGCCTGACCATCGCCCCCACCGGAACTACCAGCCTGATGACTCAGACCACTTCCGGCATAGAACCGGTATTTATGCCGGTATATAAACGTAGAAGAAAAGTCAATCCGAATGATCCTCAGACCCATGTGGATTTTGTAGATGAAACAGGAGATGCATTTGAGGAATATATTGTATTCCACCATAAATTTATGGAATGGATGACAATAAACGGTTACGATCCCACCAAACGTTATACGCAAGAAGAAATTGATGACCTGGTAGAAAAGTCACCTTATTATAAAGCTACATCAAATGATGTAGACTGGCTGATGAAGGTAAAAATGCAAGGACGTATCCAGAAATGGGTTGACCATTCCATCAGCGTAACGATCAATCTGCCCAATGACGTAGACGAAGCCTTGGTGAACCGCTTGTACGTAGAAGCGTGGCGTTCAGGATGTAAAGGATGTACTGTTTATCGTGACGGTTCCCGCTCCGGAGTCTTGCTTTCGACCAAGAAGGACAAGAAAGACAAAAAAGAAGAACTTCCTCCCTGCAAACCACCTACGGTAGTGGAAGTGCGTCCCAAAGTATTGGAAGCAGAAGTAGTACGTTTTCAAAACAATAAAGAAAAATGGGTCGCATTTGTCGGCTTGCTGGATGGACATCCATACGAGATCTTTACCGGTCTGCAGGATGACGAAGAAGGTATCTCATTGCCTAAATCTGTCACCACCGGACGTATCATCAAAAATATTGATGAAGAAGGCAACAAACGATATGACTTCCAGTTTGAAAACAAACGCGGATACAAGACAACTATCGAAGGTTTGTCCGAAAAGTTCAACAAAGAATATTGGAACTATGCAAAATTAATTTCAGGTGTACTTCGCTGGAGGATGCCTATCGATCGTGTTATCAAACTGGTAGATTCCTTGCAACTTGACAGTGAAAACATCAACACATGGAAAAACGGTGTAGAACGCGCACTGAAAAAATATGTAACAGATGGCACCAGTGCCGAAGGACAAAAATGCCCTAACTGTGGCAACGAGACACTTGTATATCAAGAAGGATGCCTGATCTGCAAGACTTGCGGCACATCGAGATGTGGATAATGGTTTATTATATAATGTAACAGCACAAAAGTAAAAGCCTCTTCGTGATTCTCGTGAAGGGGCTTTTTAATATATAAACCCGGCCGATACTCCTTTTCAGTTTTCTATCTACTCCCTGCAATGCGGTGAAACCGTTCCACAATACGCTTTCCCAAATCCATACGCGTGCTATCCACTTTATGAATGGCAACAGGAGTCACTTCATCCTTATATTTAGCCTTGCCCACACGTATTTTCATCTTATCCGGATTACCGGAAATATTCACTCCGGCCTTAAATGGCAATGGTGACTTCAAAATAGATATATGATATTTAAAATTCATATCCAAGCCTTGCTCTCCTCCTATGGCGGCTTTATAACGGTCTATAGACACTTGGAAAGGATAAACAAGAACACTACCGTCATTGACCACCACATTAACCGAAATACTATCAAACACATTTTTCTTTTTATTCTTGAACATCAACATCTTTGAAATTTCGGCAAAAGTCTCACCGTCCATCAACACCAGGCTATCCCCTTTGATATGCATGGCCGAACGCAAAGTTGGAATACGAATATTCATATTTGAATCCAGACGTGCCTCTGCAGCCACATCAAACCGGACCCTTCCTTTAAAAGACTTCAACATAGGTACAATGGTATCCATCGAAGGTATAAAATCTACCAGCTTAGCTATATTTATATCCTTGATTTTAAAGTCAAAACCTGTATATCCTCCTCTCACAGAATCTGCGCGATATACCATAACCGCCTTCATATCAGCGTCCAATGCACGCATCTCCAAATTCCTTAAATATAATGTGCGGTTTTTCAAATCCACCTTTCCACGTACATCGTCAAATTCCACCTTCTCAAACATCACTTTCTTTAAATCCGTCTGTAATTCAAAATCCAAATGATCCGGTAACATAAACAGTTTCATTTCTGTTGAAGACACTGTATCTGCCAGTGCTACAGATACTGAATCTTCAGGTAAAGAGAATGAATTGATCAATTGATTACAATCAATCATATTGGAAGAAACAGCCAAATGCGCCTTTAAGGTTTCATTTTTAGTCATCGCACGATATAATCCCGTCACCTCTCCGGTAGCAACCATGTCTGAATGCCCTATTTTCAAAGAAGCATTTTTTAATGTTATTTTCGGACCATCTATTGTTACAGCCGTCTTGCGTATCCGCAAAGGTAAACCAAATTCAGGAGTACGCACCAGCAAACGATCAAAGCCGACAATTCCACGAGGTATCCATAATGAATCATTTTTCTTTTCCAATTTCGCCTTAATGCCTGCCACACCCAATGCCAGTTTCGTTTCGTTGGCATTAAAGAAAAGAGAGTCCGTACGCATGGAAAGACTAATCACCGGCATTGCCGGATTTTGTTCCTCCGGAGCTAGTTTGCCTGTTCCAGCAGTCTTACCACTATATATTTTGATCGAATCCCCCACATTCGCACGCAATTTATTC
Source organism: Phocaeicola sartorii JCM 17136 = DSM 21941 (assembly GCF_054653615.1). Classification (NCBI taxonomy): domain Bacteria; kingdom Pseudomonadati; phylum Bacteroidota; class Bacteroidia; order Bacteroidales; family Bacteroidaceae; genus Phocaeicola; species Phocaeicola sartorii. The sequence continues at coordinate 1,533,281 of NZ_BAAIFW010000005.1, read as the reverse complement.
ATTTCCAATTCACATTGCAAAGTGACAATCTTTGTAGTATCCTGAGGATTAGTCGAAACAACCTTTGCCTTCATCCGGTCTATCTCTGAAGAAATTCTCTTACTTTTCAATATTATTTCCCTGATTTCCAGTTCAGCCTGCAAAGTCTCACTGTCACTGAATTTTAAATCGGCATCACCCAAAAAATTAAAATCTTTCGCAGTGTCTTTCAACTCAAAATCCTTTAAAGCCAATCTGCCCGCTAATTTAATACGCCCGAGATCCTGCTTTTTCAAAGAAGAGAGACGGCATTTCAAATTCAAGCCGGCATCCAATTTGCCACGAATAGTCACACTTTCCTGCAAAGGAAAGGTTTTAGCTAAAGCATCCAGATCAACAGCAGATTCAGTATGAAGCGTTATCAGTGGATCTATCAATAAATCCTCTACTTTTGCATCTGCCAAGATCTCTGTATCCGCTCCTTCAAAATGAAGAATTTTCAAGTTCAAAAAAGAAGGATTCCGATGCATCAAATCAATATATGATTCAAAATCAGCCGTAAAACTATCAATTCCATAAGGAAGTCCTTCATATCGGGCGGATGCGTCATTTATCTTTATATTCAATGATACCGCCGGAAGCTGTTTGTTCCCATAATTACCTTTCAATGTTCCATAGACTTTAACCTCCCCTTTTGCCGAAACTTGTCCGCGTTTCACATAAGCCTCGGGAATCATATTCATAACAGTCTCCATGGAAGGTGCATGTAATCCATACTTCAAATCCACGCCTACCCTTTTTGCCACCGTATCACGTTTTAATTCACCGTTAACATCCAGCCGGATACCATTTATAGTCAACGCTGTATTTTTCAAGGCCCACAATGACGTAACCCTGTCCACCTCAATATCAGTCTGCAAAGAAGCGGCTACTTTATTAATCAATAATTCACCTTGCTGCCAGAAAAGAAAATTTTTATTTTCAAATTCCACCCCCAAAGAAGAAACTCCTTTTGTCAGCACCAGCCTTAGACGCAAATCAGCATCATCGATACGTGAATAAATCTCTGTATTACGATCGTCAAAAATCAAATTGGCATGTTCTAATTCAATCTGGCGGATATTTATCTCACTATCAAACTTATTTTGTGAAACAGTATCTTTTTCCACAGCCAATGTATCCGAAGAAGTTTTCACTATCTCCCAATTCGCCTCACCGGTTTTATCCCGGTAAGCATAAACAGCAACATTCTTCAAAGACAGATTATGGACACTAATCTTATTTTTCAAAAAATAATCCAAAAGATTCACTGTCAACACACATTCCTTAAAGGTCAATAAAGAATCTGTCTTTTGCGGAAGACTATCATTCAACACCTTGGAAACCAAAAAACCTTCGTCAACTTTCAACCCAAATTGAGGAAAGGTAGAAAAGAAAGTCAACTCCACACTTTCTATCTTCAAATCAGCATCCAGCGAACGATTAGCAACATTCAATACTATCGGAGTTAATTTCTCCGGTGTAAATACACAGTTAATCACAAAAGCCACTACCACAAATAAAGTAAACAGCAAGGCTCCTACCGCAATGGCACTTATTTTTATTAATTTACGAATCCTTTTTTTCATACGATGCAAAAGTAATGAAAACAGCCGTGCTGTTGACCTTATTTCGTGTTAATACTATAAAACAGACCCATAAAACAGATAAAGGAAAAAGCTAGAACTGTGATTTCTGATTTTGAGATATGAAATGAAAGTTCTACTTTTGTTTCCCAAACAGAAAAAAATATGAAAGCAACATCTATGTATATTTATCTGGAAGGCGTCAGGTTTTTCGGTCATCACGGAGTCGATCCGCAAGAAACAATAGTAGGAGCTAATTTTACAGTCGATTTAAAACTAAAGACTGATTTTACCCACGCAGCACAAACTGATGAACTGGAGGGAACCATAAGTTATGCGGATGTACATGCAGTTGTCAAAGAAGAAATGAAAACTCCATCCAAACTTTTAGAACATGTTTGTGAACGCATAGGACAAAGACTTTTTCGTGATTTCCCTACAATTCAGGAAATAGCCATCCGGTTATCAAAAGAAAACCCGCCTATGGGAAGTGATTGCAAAAATGTTGGAGTAGAAGTACATTATACACGCTGAGAAAAATTATCAGACCAATATCCGGTCACTTAATGATAAATAGACAGACAATGCCAACAACTCTGCCGACTAAAACAAAGAAAGTTGCTTTCTTCCTTCAGACTGATAAAAATTCATGGAAGCACTGATACCTAATGTTTCTATTTTACGATAAAAAGCCTCATTCAAATAGGGCGCATTAGGAGAGGTGCATTCAGAGCGGTCTTCAAAATAAGTTTTATACCGTTTGGTCATTTTGGGAAAAATCCGCTCTACTTTGTCATAAAAATAATCACGGGATCCCCGTCTTAAAGTTACCCCAAACAAAGGAAGCACATAGGACGCTCCCGCTTCGGCTGCCTTCTCCACTATCTCCTCAATGTCTTCTATAGAATCATTTATAAAGGGCAAGACAGGCATCAATGCCACTCCTGTATATATGCCCCGGTCGGACAATATCTTCATCGCCTTAAAACGCTCGGAAGATGCGGGTGCGTTAGGCTCCAGTTTTCGTGCCATCTCGTCATCAGCTGTAGTGACAGTAAAAGTAACGGCAGCATAAGTGCGTCCTATATCCTGCAACAGATCGGCATCACGAGTAACAAGATTGCTCTTTGTCATCACATGAACAGGAAAACGATGTCTGGCAATAAGTTCCAACGCACCCCCTGTCAGCTTCATCTGTTTCTCCAACGGCATATAAGGATCATTCATTGAACCTGTACCAATGGTCGCTTTTCCACGTTTCGCCCCCAGTTCATGATCCAGCAATTCCAAGGCATTCTTCTTTACAGAAATATGAGAAATATCACCCATGCCATAGCAACAGCTACGTGTATCACAATAAATACAACCGTGTTGGCATCCTCTATACAGGTTCATGTTATAAGCAATACCCCAATAATTATCTTTACTTTTCAAACGTGACAGAATAGACTTTGTTTCAATAGACTTCACCTCATGAACATTCATTTACAGCTCCTTTTCTTTTTTGATCAAATTTCACCAAACAAAGATACGGGAATTATACTATAAAAAGAAATATAAAGAGAAGCAATTTAAAAGAGTTCCAACTGTGAGAAATGTTTTTTACCCAACAGATAATATTTCACAAGAATACTAAAATGAGTCCGTTCCGGAATTATTTCATCTGTTGATTTCATCATATTTTCTATACGAGAAGCAGCAAAAGAGTATCTTATATCCTCAAATTCCCTCCGCGCCTGCATTACAGCACGCGCATTCTCCCTATCCTTTTTCAGATAAAAGACAAAGGCAGCCACCCTATCCAATATACCACGTACAAAAAGAACATGTTCCAACTCTTTATCGGGCAAGTTCTTATAAAGCATCAACAGGTTGTTTCTGAAATTCAGAAAGGTCTTTCTCGGATTCTCTTTTTTCAACGTAGCCCCTCCTACATGATATACCACACTTTGCGGAATGCAGACAAGTTTTTTCCCCCGGCTGCGCAAACGCCAGCACAGATCTATTTCTTCCATGTGAGCAAAAAAACGACTATCCAAACCTCCCGCTTCACGATAATCGGCCAGACGGATAAAAAGAGCGGCTCCCGTCGCCCACATCACCTCCGTTACCGTATCATATTGTCCGCAGTCCTTTTCAAGAACATCAAATATACGCCCTCTGCAAAAAGGATATCCATATCGGTCGATAAATCCTCCCGACGCTCCGGCATATTCAAAATATTCCTTGTTGTGCCAGCTTAACAGTTTAGGTTGGCAGGCAGCTATTCCGGAATGAGTATCCATATAATCCAGCAAAGGTTCCAGCCAATGCGGAGTAACCTCCACATCACTATTCAGCAAAACCACATATTCTGCATCAACTTGTGTCAAAGCCCGGTTATACCCTTCGGCAAAACCATAATTCTGATCCAGTTCAATCAAACGGACTACAGGAAATTCCGTACGGAGCATTTCAAGCGACTCATCAGAGGAGGCGTTATCAGCCACACAAATTTCCACCCCCTCTCCTACTGAATAATCTATAACAGATGGCATAAACTCACGGAGCATATCCGCCCCGTTCCAATTCAATATGACAACAGACACCCTTTTCATTTCTTTTCAAACTAATGTCCAATGTATGGAACAGTTCAGACTAAAATACCTTTCAACGCCGTACCTTCTTCATTGAATTCTCCCATCCTTACACGAACCAACCGGTTATCCAATTGATCATCGTGATCCAATTCCACCCGGATATAATTATCAGTAAATCCATGCATAGGGGTTCCGGCCTTAGATTTTTCCATCAATACCCAAGCTTCTTTTCCTATATGAGAGGTATAGAACGCCTTTGTCTTCTCATCAGACAGAGCCAACAATCTCTGGCTACGACGATGTTTTTCCTCAGGACTCACCACGTAGTCTATTTTCAAGGCCTGTGTACCGGGACGCTCCGAGTAACTGAAAACATGCAACTGCGTCACATCAAGCCCTTCAATAAAACGACAAGCGTCTTCAAAATATTCCTCTGTCTCACCACGTGTCCCCACAATTACATCTACGCCAATAAACGCGTCCGGCATGGTTTCCTTAATTTTACGTATCTTGGAAGCAAACAATGCGGTATCATACCGACGTCTCATCAATTTCAACACATCATCGCTGCCCGACTGCAAAGGGATATGAAAATGCGGCATAAATGCACGTGAACGTGACACATACTCTATTATTTCATCCGTCAGCAAATTGGGTTCAATGGAAGAGATACGATAACGTTCAATCCCTGCCACCTGATCCAAAGCCTTTACCAAATCAAAGAAACTTTCACCGGTTGTCTTTCCGAAATCTCCGATATTCACCCCGGTAATCACAATTTCTTTCCCCCCTTCGGCCGCAGCCTGCCGCGCCTGTTCCACAATCTCTTCAATGCAGCCGTTACGACTACGACCACGAGCAAACGGAATAGTACAATAAGAACAGAAATAATCGCAACCATCCTGCACTTTCAGAAAATAACGAGTCCGGTCACCTCTGGAACACGAAGGTGAAAAACTACGTATATCTTTTGCAGCCGTTGTAATAGCTTCACCTTGAGAATGCTTTTTCAAATTTCCGAGATAATTCATCAACTCCCCCTTTTGCTCGGCCCCTAAAACGACATCCACCCCTTCTATATCAGCCACCTGGTCAGGTTTTAACTGGGCATAACACCCCGTCACCACCACGTATGCACCCGGATGCTGTTTGACCAAACGATGAATGGCCTGCCGACATTTCTTATCCGCAACTTCAGTGACGGAACAAGTATTAATAACACAAATATCAGCTTTCTCACCCTTACGCGCTGTACGTATGCCTGCTTCTTTCAGAGTTTTACCGATAGTTGAGGTTTCTGAAAAGTTCAATTTGCAGCCTAATGTATAATAAACGGCCGTTTTATCCTGGAAAATTGTCGTATCAATCATACTTTCTTATCTAATTAGAAAGCAAAGGTACACATTATTCTGCTTAAATTCTTTAGAATACCAATAATTATGCTTATTTTTGCACATTACATCAAAAATTGTGCAATGATCAAAGAAAACTTTATCAAGCTATATGAAAATAGCTTCAAAGAGAACTGGGATCTACCCTGTTACACAGATTATGGTGAAGATACCACGTTTACATACGGACAAGTAGCAGAAGAAATAGCCAAGATGCACTTGTTATTCCAATATTGCAGCCTGCGCCGTGGCGATAAAATATCCATTATAGGCAAGAATACCTCCCGTTGGTGTATCGCCTATCTGGCCACTGTCACATACGGAGCCATCGTAGTCCCTATTTTACAAGACTTCAAGCCGAATGACGTCCATCATATTGTGAATCATTCCGAATCCACATTCTTGTTTACCAGCGATCATATTTGGGAAAATCTGGAAGAAGAGGCATTAAGTGGATTACGGGCCGTATTCTCTCTGACTGATTTCAGATGTCTGCATCAACGTGACGGTGAAAGCGTCCAAAAATTCATGAAGAATATTGACGCAGCAATGAAAAAGAACTTCCCTGAAGGTTTCCAAAAGGACAATATCAATTACACGGAACTATCCAATGAAAAGGTCATGTTACTGAATTATACCTCAGGAACGACCGGATTCAGTAAAGGAGTAATGATTACAGGCAATAATCTGGCAGGAAACGTCACCTTCGGCATTCGTACAGGACTTTTAAAGAAAGGAGAAAACGTACTTTCTTTCCTTCCTCTGGCCCATGCATACGGATGCGCTTTTGATTTTCTGACCGCTACCGCTGTCGGCACCCATGTTACCTTATTGGGTAAAACACCTTCCCCAAAAATATTGATGAAAGCTTTTGAGGAAGTAAAGCCCAACCTTATTATTACAGTACCGTTAGTTATAGAAAAAATTTATAAGAATGTCATTCAGCCGCTCATCAACAAACGCAGTATGAAATGGGCGCTCAACATTCCTTTGCTAGACCACCAGATCTATGCACAGATTCGTAAAAAACTGATTGACGCATTAGGCGGACGTTTTAAAGAAGTCATTATCGGCGGAGCCGCCATGAATCCGGAAGTCACCGATTTTTTCTACAAGATAAAATTTCCATTCACCATCGGTTACGGCATGACCGAATGTGCCCCACTAATCAGTTATGCCCCTTGGAATGAATTTATTCCCAGTTCTGCCGGAAAGATACTGGATATCATGGAAGTCCGTATTGACTCGGATGATCCTTATAACATTACCGGAGAAATACAGGTACGTGGCGAAAACGTAATGAAAGGCTATTATAAGAACGAAGAAGCTACCCATGAAGTATTTACTGAAGACGGATGGTTGAAGACAGGTGATTTAGGTACAATAGACGCCAACGGATTTATTTATATACGAGGCCGCAGCAAAACCATGCTTTTAAGTTCCAATGGACAGAATATCTTTCCTGAAGAGATAGAATCCAAACTAAATAACATGCCGTTCGTTCTGGAAAGTCTGATCATAGAACGCAACAAGAAATTGGTGGCTTTGGTATATCCTGATTATGAAAGCCTGGACAGCCTGGGACTCAACACACCTGAAAACCTGAAAACAGTAATGGATGAAAACTTGAAGAATCTGAATAAACTGGTGGGCAACTATGAGCAAGTGAGCAAAATACAACTTTATCCCACGGAGTTTGAAAAAACTCCCAAGAAAAGTATCAAACGCTTCTTATATAATAGCATTGCCGAAGAATAAACATGTTATAAAACATACTACTAATCAGCTAAATAGGTTGCATAACATAAAAAAGCAGAAAAAAAGTTGTTCTTTTTGGTACAACGTATTGAAAAAGTGTATACCTTTGCATCGTTTTAAGAAAGCAATGTTAGTATTACAGATTTAAAAAGCAAAGAAAATGAAAAAATTAGTATTTTTGTTCGTAGCATTCGTAGCTGTTTCTTTCGCATCTTGCGGAAACAAGGCTGCAAATAACAACGCTGAAGGAACTGACTCAGTTGCAGTAGTAGAAGAAGCTGCTGTTGTAGAAGAAGTTGTAGCAGATTCAGCTGCTTGTTGTGATTCTACAGCTGCTTGCTGTGACTCTACTAAGGCTGAATAATTTCAGTACGAACACTAGAGAGAGAATTGAAAGTCTGCCGTGCGAAAGCACAACAGACTTTTTTTTATCCGTATCTTTCCAGAAATTCACTCTTCTAATTCCCTTCTTTTAGAAAACCAGCATTATAGAAAAAGCCCGGCTCTCACGAACCGGGCTTTTTCAGCATCATTTTATACTTTAAAGTATTTACAGATTATTCAGCAACTACTTCGAATGGAATTTCTACAGAAACTTCCTTGTGCAGTTTAACGATAGCTTTGTAAGAACCCACTTCTTTCACAGTATCTTTCACAACGATAATCTTTCTGTCCACCTTGTGGCCTAATTTTTCCAATTCTTCAGCGATCTGGATGTTGCTAACTGAACCGAAGATAGTACCTGTAGCACTAACTTTAGTTGCAATAGTTAAAGTTACATCCTTCAACTGTTCTGCCATAGCCTCAGCGTCTTTCTTAATCTTTTCCAATTTGTGAGCGCGTTGTTTCAACTCTTCCGCCAACATTTTCTTAGCTGAAGGTGAAGCAATTACCGCCTTACCAGTCGGAATAAGATAGTTACGACCGTAACCAGACTTTACAGTTACAATATCATTCTTGTAGCCTAAGTTTACTACGTCTTCTTTCAAAATTATTTCCATACCTATTCCTCCTTATTATTTCATCATGTCAGTTACAAATGGAAGTAACGCCAAGTGACGTGCTCTTTTAACAGCCTGCGCAATACGACGTTGGAACTTCAAAGAAGTACCTGTAATACGGCGAGGAAGGATCTTACCCTGTTCGTTCAAGAATTTCTTCAAGAATTCAGGATCTTTGTAGTCAATGTACTTAATACCACTTTTTTTGAAACGGCAGTATTTTTTCTTCTTAACGTCTACTGAGGGCGGAGTTAAATATCTGATTTCTGATTGTTGCTGTGCCATGATTAATCCTCCTTTTTAGTTGATTTAACATTTCTTCTCTTAGCAGCATATTCAGCAGCGTATTTGTCCATTCTGAAAGTCAGGAAACGGATAACACGTTCGTCACGACGGAAGTTAATTTCTAACTTTTCAATAACCTGCGGCTCTGCTTTGAACTCTACCAACTGATAAAAACCAGTTGACTTCTTTTGAATGGGGTAAGCCAGCTTCTTCAAGCCCCAGTTTTCTTCATTGATAATCTCTGCACCTTCTGCAGTCAGAATACCTTTGAATTTCTCTACCGCTTCCTTCATCTGAACGTCAGATAAAACGGGAGTTAAAATGAAAACGGTTTCGTATTGATTCATACTACGTTAATTAAATTATTAAATTAAAATTTCAAATGCGAGTGCAAAAGTAGGCATTTTATCTTAATCTACAAAGAGTTATCACTATTTTCTTAAAAAAATATAGTTTCACCTTACAATTAATCCGCCTTTTTGTATTTTTTATCTGTGAAAAACAAGTTATATCCACCAAGAATTGTATCTTTGCAAAGTTGTTTAAACAATAATTCCATGATAGAACAATTTAGCTTTGACATCCAATTAATATTTGCCATATTGAATGGCAAAGTGTCTGCCGCCATCAATCGGAAACTAAGCCGGAATTTCCGTCAGAACGGTGTGGAAATCACTCCCGAACAGTGGACTGTCCTTCTTTTTCTATGGGAAAAAGACGGTGTCACACAGCAAGAACTATGTAATGCCACCTTTAAAGACAAACCCAGCATGACCCGCTTGATTGACAATATGGAACGCCAGCATTTGGTAGTCCGCATTGCCGATAAAAAAGACCGGCGTACCAATTTGATACACTTGACCAAAACAGGCAGGGAACTGGAAGGCAAAGCACGTTTCATCGCAAACAAAACATTAAAGGAAGCATTACAAGGGTTAACGCTGGAGGAGCTGAAAGTCAGCCAAGATGTATTAAGAAAGGTATTCACCAACATCAAAGACTAAAGTTTTTCAAGGTTTTCATCTTTTTTTCCTAAAATAATTTCCATGATAAGAGAATTATGCTTTAATTTGTACACAAGAATAAATATAATCTATTAATAAAATACACACATGAAAAGCTTACTTAAGAATTTAGGTCTGATACTGATGATCATCGGCGCCGCTATTTTAGTCGGTGTTTTCTTCACCGGAAGTGCAGCAATTAACGACAACGGTGTTTTAGGTGGAAGTGCCGCCCTTATCGTTATAGGTTTAATCGTATATATTGTATTAAACAAACGCATTGTTGATTAAAGTATATAGGAACAAGAATAAAAAAGCCCGGAACCATTCGTTTCGGGCTTTTTTATTTCGTCATTAATCAACCTTATTCAACTTCCGGAGTTATCAGTTTATAACCCTTGCCATGAATATTGATAATTTCGATAGAGTCATCTTCTTTCAAGTGCTTACGCAACTTAGTGATATACACGTCCATGCTTCGGGCATTGAAATAGTTATCATCAATCCAGATTGTCTTCAATGCGAAGTCACGCTGCAAAATCTCATTGGCATGTGCACAAAGCAAGCCCAGCAGTTCAGATTCTTTCGTTGTCAGCTTGGTCTGCTTGCCATCAATAGCCAGAATTTGCTTCTGAGTATCAAAAGTAAAACGACCGATCTTGTAGATATTACTTTCCTTATTTCTCTTACCACGTACACGACGCAAGATAGCTTCAATACGGAAAGTCAGTTCTTCCATACTGAACGGTTTGGTGATATAATCATCCGCACCAATCTTGAAACCTTCCAGAATATCCTCTTTCAATGTTTTAGCAGTCAGGAAGATGATAGGAATTTCAGCGTTAGCCTGACGAATTTCCTGTGCCAAAGTAAAGCCGTCTTTCTTCGGCATCATCACATCCAATACACATAAGTCATATTTATTCTTAAGGAAAGCCTTGTAGCCAGCCTCACCATCCGGGCAAAGTTCGGCCGAGTAGCCTTTTGCCTGCAAATATTCTCTCAATAGCATGCCAAGATTCTCATCATCTTCGCATAACAAGATACGCAATTTCTCGTCCATATTATTCATTTTTAAATAAAGGTAATACAATTATAAATTTAGTCCCTACATTCAATTCACTCTCAGCACGTATAGTTCCTTTGTGATCTTGAATTATTTTTTTCACGTATGCCAGTCCCAAGCCAAAACCTTTCACATCGTGCAGGTTACCGGTATGCACACGATAGAATTTATCAAATATCTTCTTCAGGTTTTCTTTCTTAATACCTATTCCATTATCTTGGATAGAGATATAAAGCTTACCCGATTCATTCCAAGTACGTATATTCAACAGCAATTCACCTTCCGTTTTTTTATATTTCACCGCATTGTCCAGCAAATTAAAAATAACATTCGTAAAATGCATCTCATCTACAAATATATCCGGATTTACCGCATCCAGGTCTGAAGTGATTTTACCATTGTATTTCTCTACTTTCAACGTGAAAGTATTGACCACGCCGACTATCAAATCATTTGCATTCACCTCTTTCATCTTCAGCGTTGCCTTTTGCTTCTCGAACATGGACATCTGCAACACCTTTTCCACCTGAAAACGCAAACGCTTGGTCTCATCATTTATCACTCCGGATATATGCTGGAACATGGCAGGAGATTTTCCCACTGCCGGATCCTTCAACATCTGAGCTGCCAGCGAAATGGTAGAGATAGGTGTCTTGAATTCATGTGTCATATTGTTGATGAAATCATTCTTTATCTCGGTCAACTTCTTCTGACGGAAGATGATATAGATGGTAAAGATAAACGTCACAAGCAATACAAACGTGAAGATCAGTGACGGGATCATAAATTTAACAGAACTGAAGATGTAACTGTTCAATGTAGGGAAGTGAATATTTACTGTTGCCATACGCGCAGGAGGATCATTTTTAAATAAAACCTGCGGATAAGTATTTTCACTACCCTCTGTGGTATAATCCGGACAATGATAAACTTCTGTTCCGTCACGATCTGTCACCGTGAAATGATAAGGAATATCAATCCCATTATTCAGCAGTTCTGTTTTCAAGAACAAATCCAACTGCTTAAAGTTGATCCTTTTGTTCAACGGTTTGTCACTAGCTGTATACAAAATGTTATAGACCACTTCGTCCAGCAATGCACGCTGGTACACATATCTGTCTTTAATTATCTCCTGCAAGGCTCTTGAAGTCTGCGGAATGTTCTTACCGGTCGAAATAATCGCTTTAGGTATATTAGAAGGCCGATTCGCACTGAACCTCATCTTCAATTCAAAAGTAGAATAACCATTCAACCCGTCGGAAGTTATGGAGTACTCATGCGTATGCGCTACCACATCGCCGCTTTCCTCTCCTTCCTTTTCCCCAGACTGTTCCCTGGATAACTGCGCTGCTTTTTCTGTGGCAATCGCATCATCCTCAAGGTACTTTTTAGTTTCCACCAACTCAATATTTCGACACGCCTGGACTAAACTGCGCTGAACAGACTCATCAAATTGTCCTTTACGCATTTTCACCATTTCTTCAATATAGCTTACCTGCAAATACAATAAACTAAGAAACGATAGTCCCATTACAATACCTAATACCCAAATAGTAGACTTTTTCATGTCAGCAAAATTAAAAGCGTTAAATCTTATTCCATAACAGATTAACCAAATTTAAACGGCCATTCTCTATAATTAACCGAAAAAGTCATTTAAGCTAAGATTCTGACTATTATAACAAATTTAACGCCAGTTGGTTTGCAAAAATAATAAAAAATTAAGTTCAAAACCAAATAACAAAGCTAAAAGTTTAAGTTCTCTTAAATAAAAAGAGGCACATTTTTAACGAAATGCACCTCTTCTAAGTATGAAATCTTACACTTTATCAATCATCTTTATTCTCTTTAGCCTCAAATTCCTTCATCAATTTATCTTGTACATCTGTCGGAACCAGCTCATAGCTGGCAAACTTCATTATAAACGAAGCGCGCCCACCTGTCAAGGAACTCAAAGAAGTGGAATAAGAAGACATCTCTTTCAGAGGTACTTTCGCAACCAGTTTTTCATAGCCACTTTCACTGCTCATACCCATAATCATACCACGACGGCCTTGCAAATCGCTCATCACATCGCCCATCTTATCACTGGGGACAAAAACCTCCACATCATAAATCGGCTCCAGAATCTTAGGTCCGGCATTCTTAAACGCTTCACTAAACGCATTACGTCCTGCAAGCATAAACGAGATTTCATTTGAATCTACCGGATGCATCTTACCATCATAGACAATTACCCGTACATCACGTGCGTATGAACCTGTCAACGGACCTTGTTCCATCCGGCTCATAATTCCTTTCAAGATAGCAGGCATAAAACGAGCATCAATAGATCCTCCCACAATACTGTTAATAAAGACTAATTTACCACCCCATTCCAAAGGTATTTCCTCGGTGCCCTTCACATTTATCTTGAATTCCTGACCATTAAACTTATACGTTTCGGGTACAGGCATTCCTTCATAATAAGGTTCAACAATGAGATGGACTTCACCAAACTGTCCCGCACCGCCTGATTGTTTCTTGTGACGATAATCGGCACGAGCTGCTTTAGTGATTGTTTCACGATAAGGAATCTTAGGTTCTTCGAACTTAATCTGCAATTTCTCGTTATTCTCCAAACGCCACTTCAAGGTACGGAGATGGAACTCACCCTGTCCGTGTACAATAGTCTGCTTCAATTCCTTGGATTGCTCCACTTCCCAAGTAGGATCTTCCTCACGCATACGGTTCAATATAACCATCATCTTCTCTACATCAGCCTCGTTTACCGGCTTGATGGCACGTGAATATTTAGCATTAGGATATTTAATGAAATTAAACCGGTTTTCACAGTCCTTGCCGTTCAAGGTATTTCCGGTCTTTACATCCTTCAATTTCACCGTACAACCAATATCACCGGCTACCAGCTCCTGCACCGGAATACGGTTGGCACCTGCACAAACAAAAAGCTGTGCTATGCGTTCCTTGGAACCACGGTCGGCATTAGTCAAGTCATCCCCTTCATGTACTTTACCGCTCATTACTTTAAAATACTGCACACCACCGATATGGGGTTCAACGGCAGTCTTGAAGAAATAGAGAGAAGTAGGTCCATTGGCATCGGGAGGCACGGGAACACCACGCGTATTGTGAACCACAGGCATATCGGATACGAAGGGAACAACATTGCCTAAGAATTCCATCAGACGACGGACACCCATATCCTTGCCTGCACATACGCAGAATACAGGGAACATGCCACGTGCGGCCAATCCCTTACGGATGCCTTCACGCATTTCATCTTCGGTCAACGATTCCGATTCAAAGAATTTCTCCATCAATGTCTCGTCATTTTCAGCAGCAGCTTCCACCAAAGCCTTATGCATCTCCAATGCCTTTTCTTTTTCGGAATCAGGAATTTCTTCAATGGTAGGAGCACCTCCTTCAGGACCCCATGAATATTTTTTCATCAACAGTACGTCAATAAGTTCATGGAAATTAGGACCTGTTTCAAGAGGATATTGCACGGGAACTACCTTGGAACCATAAATGCTACGCAATTGTTCGAGCACATTGTCATAATCACATTTCTCATTATCGAGCTGATTAACCAAAAAGATAACCGGTTTGCCCAATTTTTCCGTATAGCGGAAGTGGTTCTGAGTTCCTACTTCGGGACCATATTGCCCGTTCAATAACAATATAGCAGTATCGGTTACATTCAGCGCGGTTATGGCAGCTCCTACAAAGTCATCACTACCCGGACAGTCAATTATATTTAGTTTTTTTCCGTTCCACTCTACATGATAAACGGTAGAGAATACTGAATAACCATATTCTTGCTCTACCGGAAAATAATCACTAACCGTGTTTTTGGCAGTAATTCTGCCACGACGTTTTATAATACCACTCTCAAAGAGCAAAGACTCTGTGAGGGTGGTTTTACCTGAGCCATCATTGCCAAGAAGTGCAATGTTTTTAATTTCGTTAGTCTGATATACTTTCATGATATCTAAGGTTTAATTATTAACAAACGGATATGTGTTTCATATCTCCTAAAAATGTGGAGCGCAAATTAGAAAATAAAGAGAAAAAAAGCAACTTAAAGAGAGGTGTTACTAAACTATGTTTTACGGCACATTATTAAGAAACCATAGTTTTATGGCTTCACATTCTTGGGGTTAGTAGGCTTTCATTTGTCTGATAAGCCCTTTTTTTATAGCTTTGCTGAAAATTCTAAGTTTATGGCAGGTATTTATCTTCATGTTCCTTTTTGCAAACGACGTTGCATTTATTGCGATTTCTTCTCTACGACTCAAAGCGAAAGAAAAACAGCTTATGTGCATGCACTATGCAGTGAACTGGAAATGCGGAAAGAATACTTGGGCGGTGAAACGGTTGAAACCATTTATTGGGGAGGAGGCACTCCTTCCCAGCTTGACAAAGAAGACTTTGAGACTATCTTCTCCTATATATATAAGAACTATTCCATCGGCAGTCATCCCGAAATAACCCTTGAAGCCAATCCTGACGATCTGAGCCCAGAGTATATCGCTATGCTACGCACCCTCCCCTTCAATCGGCTGAGTATGGGCATTCAGACTTTTAACGAATCCATATTGAAAGTACTGCAACGCCGTCACACCGCCCGGCAAGCCATCGAAGCTTTCCAAAACTGCCGTGCCGCCGGGTTTCAGAATATCAGCATTGACCTGATGTATGGCCTGCCCGGAGAAACCTTGTCAACCTGGCAACAAGATTTGGATCAAGCCCTTTTATTACACCCCGAACATCTATCGGCCTATCACCTGATATACGAAGAAGATACCGTATTGTGGAAGCTGCGTGAACAGCATAAAGTGGAAGAGGCGGACGAAGACTTAAGCGTTTCCTTATTCAGCACACTGATAGACCGGCTGACCTCCGAAGGGTACGATCATTATGAGATTTCCAATTTCTCGCTGCCGGGCCTTTACTCACGCCACAATTCCAGTTACTGGACAGAGAAAAAGTATTTGGGCTGCGGCCCTTCCGCCCACTCATACAATGGCGTTTCCCGCCAATGGAATGTCGCCTCACTGGATACCTATATAAAAGGAATCTCCGCAGGGACACCCGTTTTCGAAATAGAAGAATTGGATTTATATACCCGGTATAACGACTTTGTCATTACCCGCATCCGCACGGAATGGGGTATGCCACTGTCAAAGCTACGTGATGAATTTGGAGAAAAGTTGTACGACTACTGTCTCCGCATGGCTGCTCCGCATTTAAAGCAAGGTACATTAGAACTTGTCAATGATGTATTGAGACTCACCCGCAAAGGCATCTTTATTTCTGACGGGATCATGAGCGACATGCTTTGGACAGACTGAAAAGAATCATCATTCAGGCTCACCTGCAAAATCAGAGAGGAAGTGTGCATAACGGATTGGTACACTCACAGAATAGAACCTCAACAGGCAGTGTACTAAATAATTCATATCAACTCATTTAGTACACTGCCATTCCTTCCCCTAACATTTGAATTATTGATCCCCCAATGAAATTTGGAAAGGAGAAGCCGGCAAGCCGGCCATATTTCTCAAATTCGCATGAACCGGATTATCATCCCAACCATAACGTACCGTCACTGGATGAGGGATATCTTTATGCCATACTGCCACCTGATTCCCATTGACGACAACTGCTTCCGCCCATTGAAAATGTCCATCGGCACCAGCTATCGCAAATCCCGTCAATTCATCTACCGCCCGTAATTTATCAGTTCCCGCTTCAAAAGAAAGAATAGCCTTTCCTTCATGATTGACAGTCATGCCCGTACACATGGGCCCATTGTGCACACTCTTTTTATCACCATACACCCCTCTTTTCACCAACAGGGAGATACGTCTTGCCAGTTCTTTTTTATTCAATGGATGAATGTCGTTCCACTCGCCCAAATCACTCGCTACCGCTAAAGCTGCATTCGGGACTTTCAACGCTACTTGCCGTTGCGCTTCACGCAAAGCCGCCCAATTACTTTCTACCGGCTCCGGATGTGTCTGCATGAAATTGGCCAGCTGTACAATGAAGAAAGGCAATTCTTTATCAGCCAGTTTCTCACGCCAGTCAATAATCATGGCAGCCAGCAATTCCTCATATTCATTAGGACGGCCCGTATTCGTTTCTCCCTGATACCACAACGCACCGGTAAAGGCCAGATTACGCAGAGGAGAAATCATGGAATTATACATGCCGGTAGGAACATTCTGAAAAGAGACACTGTTGGTGCGTGCAGGCATCTCACAGCCTAATTGATATTTCCAGCGGCTGGACAAACGGACTGTATCTGTCCCCCATGCCAGACAATAAGGTTTATCGGGCACAAAACTGGCGGCCCCTCCGTAATTAATCAGCCGGACAGTCACCAGATTCTCACCGGGTTTCAATATAGAAGCCGGCACCCGATAAATACGCGGCGGATACTGATAGAAAGTGTTACCTACAAAAATCCCGTTCACAAACACCGAATCGGCATCCACCATGCACCCCAAACGAAGAACGGCTTCTTTTCCGGCTTGTTCCGTTGATACATTCACTTTCTGACGGAACCAATGAGAGCCACACACCGGATATCCATTCTTTCTTCCCCATTCCTTGGAAAACATATCTACTGTCTGCCAGTCCGTATCATCCAGTTCCGGACGATTCCAGCATATCCCGTCATGAAGTCCCCGGTCTCCTTTGTACAAAGCGGTATCCCAAAAACGGTTCATCATCTGTCCCGAACGGTTGCACAACTCACGATACTCATCCGAATTAAACAAATCACGCTCGTGCAACTGACGCGGAAACTTCTGCAAGGCCTCCTCACTCATCCAAGCCTCGACGGAACTCCCCCCCCAACTGGAGTTAACAATGCCCACAGGTACTTGCGTCTCCCTATACATCTCCTTGGCAAAGAAATAAGCCAAAGCAGAGAAGGAAGGAGCAGTTTCTTTAGTCAGCGGCATCCAGTCTGCCCCCGGCAGATCGTCTTTAGGTCCATGCAAATCATTGCCTAAAGGAATCTTCACATACCGTATCATCGGATTCTCATCCCTTGCTATTTCCTCGGCAAATTTATCAGTCACCCGTCCGGCGGTCAATTCCATGTTGGACTGTCCGGAGCAAAGCCAGACATCACCCACTAGAATATCTTTCAACCGGATATCATTCACGGTCATTTCAAAAGGGCCGCCTGCCTTCATGGGAGGCAGCTCCACCAGCCACTTACCATCTTCCCCGGCTACCGTACTGAATTTCTTCTTTTTAAAAACAACGGTCACATTCTCTCCTTTATCGGCATTTCCCCATATTTTAACGGGCCGCTCACGTTGCAATACCATACCGTCCGATAGGATGGCAGGCAATTTCACCTTTGCTTCGGTCCATGCGGAAAATGCACAAAGAACCGACATTACTAAAGCCAACTTATATTTCATTTTTCTTATAAAGTTAAAAACCGTAATTTATTTATTGAACCCACTCTCAGGACATTCATAGTTCGAGATTTCCAACCGGAAGCGTTTCATATCCTCCAACTCGTGTACCGGACGTTCTATGCCGGCCGGAACAGGCATCCCTGAGAAAGTCTGGAAATAAAGCAGACAAGCATCTTTCCACCACACAGCGTCACGCATCTGGATTTTCAATTTCGACTGCACTTCCCCGAACCGGCGTGCATCTACAAAAGGTTCCACACTGTCCCATACTTCCTGAAAACCACGTACCTGCCGCACACCTCTATCGTATGCATGGCACAACTCCCCCCAAAGCGTACGTCCGCTTTTCATCTGATGATGCCAAGGCACATGATGGAACCAAAGCAAATAAATCTCGGGGCAAGTTGCCTTGTCATTGTAAATCTGACGAAGTGAATCGGGATACTGAGAAACGGCATCACTCCCTTTGCTGCTACGGTCGAAACCGATTCCCTCCTTATCTGCCTTATGATAATAAGAAGGTAGCCAGTCCGGACGAGCACCGGGCACACTACACCACGGTTCAGGCCCATAATGGTGCCCCCATGCAAACTGATGATGCAGCCCCAACGGCATCATATAATTCACCACCGCCTCCCGGCTCTGCAACATCATCTCTTTGACCGGACGGACAAATGCCGGCTGGGAAGTAAACGTCTGCCGCAACCACTCATCCGCAATCCGGTCTGAAGTCAGCGACGGATTCCATGCCAACCGCCCGAAAGCATACCAGTTGGCTTGTGCAAAATGGTGTCCGCACCAGTTCACATCCGTACCGATGTTTGCCACACCCGCCGCAGCTTTTAATCTATCCGGACGCACCTCGCCAAAGAACTCCTCCCATAAAGGAACCAAATAGGCCAGATGATTGGAAAAGCCTAAATACTCCTGAGTGATTTGAAACTCCACCATCATGGGAGTCCGCTTCATGGCTGTGAACAAAGGGCTGTAAGGTTCGCGAGGCTGGAAATCTATCGGTCCGTTCTTTATCTGTACTATTACATTGTCATGAAACTGCCCGTCCAAAGGCATAAACTCCAAATAGGCCTGCTTGGCACGGTCACTGTCGGTAGGACTATAGACAAACGCCCTCCACATCACGATTCCTCCGTAGGGTTTCAACGCATCCGCCAGCATATTCGCTCCCTCGGCATGAGTACGCCCGAAATCACATGGTCCCGGCTGCCCCTCCGAATTGGCCTTTACCAAAAAGCCGCCAAAATCAGGTATCAACGTATAGATTTCTTTCACTTTCCGCCTCCACCACCGGATGACCTCCTTGTCCAACGGATCTGCCGTATCCAACTTGCCCAACTGGATAGGAGATGCAAAATTAACCGATAAATAGACCTTTATACCATAAGGCCGGAAGACATCAGCCAATGCCTTGACTTTCTCCAGACTGGAGGTTGCCAGCACTTGGGGCGAGGCATTGACATTATTCAGCACCGTTCCATTAATACCCACAGAAGCATTGGCACGGGCGTATGCCTCGTAACGTGGTGACAAAGTTCCGGGAAGTTCTTCCCAATTCCACAAAGAACGACCGGCATAACCACGCTCCACCGTACCATCCGGATTATCCCAATGGTTCAAGATGCGAAGATCATACACAGGTTGTTCAGTAACCGACAGAGGTACTGTGACCTGCCCCGCCGCCTGCATACGCAACAGACTATAAACACCATAAAGCAATCCTGCCTCGGTGGATGAAAGAATACGGACCTGATGTTCCGAAGAAGTGATGGCAAACCCATCCCCCTGCCCTGTCCTCTTTTTCTCCAAAAGTACAGGCTCTCCCTTCCAGGCGTTTTTCAACTCAGCAATGGCAATGGCTATGGTGGGTGACACTTTTCCTTTATATATAACTTCCACCTCCGCACCTTCCGCCGGGCGCATCACCGGCAACCACAAGCGGCTGCCGTCTTCTTCTGCCGGACGGGCATTGTCCGGTCGTGTACCGGCCTGCAACATTCCTGCCGCCAAGCACCCGCACATCATTCCTATCCAAACTGTCAATCTGATGTTTTTCATTGTCCATTCAGTTTATTTCTCCGGCAAGGAGATTCGTCCATAAACAGATAACTATCCTCATAACCGCCATAATCCACCACAATCTTTTCAAATACGATGGCAGGCTCCACCGGTTTCAGAACCAATGTATAGGTTCCGTCCGCACGGTCGGGCAGGCTCAATTTCACCCGGGTCTTCACCACCCGACGGGCCACTGTGGGATACAGTACACGATATACATTATCCGGATGCTCGTTCAACTCCGCATTGAAACAGACAGTCTGCTCCTCCCCTCCTTCAAAACCTACTGTGTAGCGATGACCTTCCCGTCTGAGGAAGGGCAGGGTGGATTTCACAATGACATACACATTTACCGTATCTACTTTTTGCGGTATTTTCATTTTATAAGAGAGCGAAGCTCCCTCAGCAGACTGTGTATAAGGCATCAAAGCCACTCCGCTCAGCGTACGTCCCATGTGCGGTATGACTGTCCAAACGGTCTTCGGTGCCACGGATGATGCAAAGTAATGCTCCGCCTCCATGGAAACCACCCCTTTGTCACCGGCAAACAAATATCCTCCTACAGCCTGTTCCGGTTGCTCTATCCGGTAAACTTCCGGCAAACGGTCGGCAGGGAAATCATCGTTCCACGAAGTATAGCCTATATGTTTCTGCGTCATCATTCCGTTCCACTTGCCTCCCGACATTTCTTCGTTGTATTCCCTGCACAATTCCGCATCGCGCCTAAACGCCTTCTCCACCTTGTCGGCCCACTCATTCGCCTGCGGATTGTTCTCCTGGTACAATTTGTGATTCATGGCTTGTGCATAGTACATTTCATATAGATTGGCCATCGCCTGCACAGGAAAAAGAATCAGTTGGCGATAAGCATCCCTGTAAGCGGTATCCAGTTTCAAATACTGCCGCAAGGCTTCCGCCTCCAGCTTCACATACTCATCGGCCACCTGCCTCCATTCCCCCGAAGCCAAGTGATAAGTATCCTTATCCAGCATCTCGGGAGTCACGCGTCCATTGTACTTGCAATACAGGTTCAGGATACGCATGGCCTCATCCGCCTGTTCCTCACCGAACTGTTGCGCACAAAACGCCCGTGTATGCTCCAACAGATTCCCTGCCGCATAGCGTTCCGGATTCCAAGCCATATTCATAAAAAGAGTGATAGGATACTCCATCGGTTTCAAATCACCCACATTCAATATCCAAAGCTTATCCACCCCATAGCTGTAAGTCAACTGAAGCTGTTCCCACATATTTTGTATAGGAGTTACATTCAACCATTTGGAATTACGGGGAGCCCCCACATAATCTACATGATAATACATCCCCCATCCGCCGGAACGCTTCCGTCCTTTGGCATCCGGCAACCGGCGCACATCCCCCCAGTTGTCATCACTCAGCAACATAATCACATCATCGGGCACACGGAGTCCCATGTCATAATAGCGTTGCACCTCTTTATAAATAGCCCATACCTGCGGACGTTTCTCCGGCGCTTTTCCCGTCACTTCCTTGATAATACGACGCTGATTCCGGAATATCTTCTCCATCAGGCGCATGTTTTCCTCATCACGCGGCACATATTTGTCATCTTCTCCTTCCTTTCCACCCATCGGAGTATCACCGTCACCTCTCATACCAATGGTAATCAAATCTTCCGTACCGGCGGCACGCTCCATACCTTCACGGAAAAAACGGTCAATCACTTGCTGATTGGAAGCATAGTCCCACACCCCATATTCGCTACGCTTCCTTACCCATTCCTGATGATTGCGTGCCATAGGCTCATGGTGTGAGGTTCCCATTATAATCCCCATCTCATGGGCGGTCTTGCTGTTCTCCGGATCATCCGCATAAAAGCTCCAACCCCACATGGCAGGCCACATAAAGTTACCACGCAGACGCAAAATCAGTTCGAACACACGGGCATAAAAACGATGATCACCATAATTCGTGCCGTAAGTGTGCTTCACCCATCCGGTCAGGCAAGGAGCCTCGTCATTCAAAAAGATACCCCGATACTTTACCGCCGGTTCTCCCGCCGTATAACTTCCACGCGTCATCGAAAGATTCTGCCGGGGCATCACCGGCACATCCGCCCAGTCGTACCACGGCGAAACACCAATCTGTTCCGAAAGCTCATAAATCCCATAAATCGTTCCGCGTTTGTCACTTCCCACAATGACGAGCGCCTCATCCACTCCGTTCAAGGGAGCAGATACCACGGTCATCAGGTATTTCTCATTCTTGCCCTCCAGCAACGAAGCATCTATCTTTTTCGCCTTTACCAATTCCCGGATATAACGGCTTTTCAACGTACCTATCATAATCATGCGCTTTACACCGGGAGTATAGCATAACCCGGCATCCCGGCCACTCACCCGTTTAAAGTCATTCTGAAGATTCCTTACTGCTATCATCACACCGGCATCCTCCTGCTCGTCCACCAATATTTCATTGGCCACTCCGTTTTCCATCAGTGTGAAACGTTCGGGAGCCAGCCGGTCGAAAGTAATCCCTTTATGATCTATAGCTCCTACATTCAGGCACAAGGTGGAGAACAAGAATATCCCCACACATTTTTTTAGTTTCATTCTATTCACTTTTTAGTTACCGTACTCAAAATAATCTATATCCACATATCCTCCCAAATCTTTAGTAGCATAATTAAAAATAGCAAACTTGCTTCCCATAAAGAATTTGGTATAATCAAAAACCATTTTACAAGGCTCCCCTATTCGTTTCCACGTTTTCTTGTCATAACTGTAGTAAAAAGTGGCTTCATCTTTTTTATCGGCAAAGTCGCCCTCCATACGAAGATAGACCACCTCTTTCTCACAATCTATGCGTTCTTTCTCCAGCACTTCCACAGCAGTCACCCTTTTTTCCCGATCCGAAAGACTGACAGACTGATGTGACATCACCCACTGCTTTTTCCCGTTTTCCATGACCACTGCCAGCACTCCGGACAACCCATTGAAAGCACTGAAGCCCGCAACATCCCCTTCTTTCATCTTCGAGACATCCATAGCTACCACACCGCTGCATTTCGGCCCGCTCATACGCTGAGTCAAGGTATTGGGAGCCAGAAACAGATTATCCACCACCCTTCCGGTCCTCAACCGCAGGAAACCCGGACGCTCTGTCAGCGACCAGCAATCGTCCAACGGATTATGGTTCCACTGCCAGTTCAAGCTCAACCGGCCGGTGTCGAAATCATCACTTCCCATGATACTTCCTTTACACTCCTCTCCGGAAGCAGGCATCTCCATACACTCGGGCACACGTCCGTCCGCATCACCCAGTATCGGCCAACCGTCTTCCCAGCGGCAGGGCATCAATGTGGGCACACGCCCTATGCCGCCCCTATCCTGAAAAATAAAGCCATACCAGTTTCCGTCAGGAGTATCGACTATACAGCCTTGTCCCACGCCACCATATCCTTGAAATTCGGTTTCTAAAATCACCTTTTTCTCATACGGACCGGTTATCTGGTCGGCACGATAGCACACCTCACGACGTAACCGTCCGGGAATGCTCCAGTCCATGGAAATCATCATCACGTAATATCTGCCGTTATGCTTGAATGCCTGACTTCCTTCCAAAAGTCCCTGCTCATCGGCATCCCGCTCGAATATCTTTTGGTCTATACCTCCCGGCTCCACATCGCTCAGGTCGCTCTTGAGCTGACGAAGTTGTCCGGTGCCATAAAACAGATAGACTTTGCCGTCATCATCAAAAAACAAAGAAGCATCATGATGATGAGGCGGACGGGAGACTAATGTCCATTCGCCCGCCGGATCTTCGGCGGTATAGATATAACCACGATGAGGTTCATCATTGGGTGAGAACCATACATAGAACCGTCCGTCATGATAGCGGATGCTGGAGGCCCATTGTCCGCGACCATATACCGTACCTTCCTTCAAATCATAACGGGGCAAGTCAGTAAGCCGTTGAAACACATAACTGATCGTTTCCCAATGCACCAAGTCCTTTGAACGCATCACCGGACAACCCGGCATCAGGTGCATGGTGGTGCTTACCAGATAGTAATAGTTTCCCACCCTTATCATGGAAGGGTCAGGTACATCCGCCTCAATCACCGGATTATGGAACATTTCCCGTTGTTGTGCAAACGCCCCCGACAAACCAATGATCCAAACTATAAAAATAATGATCTTCTTCATCTCTTTTTCTACTTTCTGTTTTTGAACAAATGAGGCACGAACCGGTACAAGCAACGACGCCATGTCAACCACTCGTGTGCTGTGCCCTGCGATTCGTAATAGTCCACATGAATACCTATTTTGCGCAAAGACTCCGCCAGTTTTCGGGTACCGAACTGCTCTTCCGTTCCGCATCCCAAAAACAAGTAATGTACCTGCTTGTTAAACTTGCCGGCATCAGCAAACACACCGTCAAAGCAAGTCTTCACATCCAGTCCGAAGATAGCACCGCTGAATGCGCCAATATACGAAAACTTGTCCAGATGAGGCAATGTGGTAGTGAGAGTCTGATGACCACCCCATGACAATCCTGCCATTGCACGATGTTCACGATCAGTATAAGTCCGGAACGTCCTGTCAATCATCGGTATCAAGTCCTCCAGCATCACCCTGTAAAAAGAGGCACCATACAAAGCTCTCTCCTCATTCACATCCTTCCCTTTGCGAGGAATAAAAGGAGCTTCCACATCCCCACTGTCCATCACAACAAGCATCGGCACACATTGCCCGGAGGCTATCAGGTTATCCATGATATGTTGCATACATCCCTGTGCCGACCAGCCCGTCTCATCCTCGCCCATGCCATGTTGCAGGTAAAGTACCGGATAACGTTTTTTCACCTTGGTTTCATATTCTGCCGGAGTATAGACCATGCAACGGCGGAATTCCTTTTTGGCTTCCGAATAATAAGTACACGAGCGCACCTGCCCATGAGGTACTCCCTGCTGAGGACGATAGTAATCACCTGCCACTCCCTCGGGAACCTCTATCCCACTCGCCATACGGCAACAACCAAAGAAAGTGTAACTGGACGGATCGGCCACCTGCACCCCGTCCGCTATCAAGAAATAATAATGGAATCCTACGACCAACGGATCGGTCTTCACTGTCCAGAAGCCATCCGCGTCCTTCTGCATGTCATACTTCTTACCGCAACAGTCCACCTGAAGCCTTCCGGCTTGCGGAGCATAAAAACGGAAGTGGGCGCAACGCTCCTCGTCCAGCCGCGGATACTCGTAACCCGGAATGTTGGTAGATGCGGCCTGCGTCCTGTCTTTCACCTCTCGCTCTGTCATTTCCTGCCGGCTGAATTTCCACCAGTCAAAATGAAACAGTTCACATCCTTTCCTGCCTTTGAACACAAAATAGACATCATGCACACCCGTCACAGGAACCGTCACATCCGCCTCTATGCTTGTCCAGCATTCCCATCCTCCGGTATGAGGAACCCTCGTTTCAGCTATCAGCGTCCCGCCGATGCTGTCGGTCCTGACTTCTATCCACCCACCGCGAAGGGCACTGGCAACAGACACACAAAGACACTTGGGCGACAAATCTTCAAAATCCACCTCGCGTACCTTTATATAATCCCCGTCATGAATTCCGGATACATACACCCCCGTCTTTGCATTCCATTCCGATTTTACTCCTTCGGAGAAAGCTATCGTTTCCGCCTCCACACGTTGATAAGGAGTCAGTGTGCCTACCGGCGACACCCCTTCTGTCGTCGCATTAATTATCGGGAAAGTACCATCGGGGTTGTAACTGAACTGCTCCACTGCCACGCTACGTCCGAAACCACCTCCACCGGGTAATTTCCCAGTGTGATAAAAGAAATAAGAATTACCTTTGTAATCCGTCACTCCACAGTGATTGGTAAACGAACCGGTATCTTGCAATGGCATAATTTCTCCCATATACTTCCAAGGTCCTGTCGGAGTGTCACTCATCGAGTAAGCGATGTGTTCGGGTACTCCGCCGGCTGCATACGACAAATAATATGTACCGCCACGCTTGTGCAACCACGGGCCTTCCGTATAAATATCCTTGTATTTCTTTCCTTTCTCCCGTTTGTCCGGCCCCGGAGAACCAAAACTCTCTATAGTCTGCTCCACCTTGGACACCTCACCATCCAGCGAAACCATATCGGCATTCAGCTTGGCATAGTAAACATTCGGATTTCCCCAATATAGATAAGCCTGCCCGTCATCATCCACAAAAACCGTGGGATCAATAAAATCCCAGCTACCTTCGTAAAGCGGTCTGCCGATAGCATCCTTAAAAGGGCCGGTAGGCGAATCACCCACCGCCACACCGATGGCCATCGTGTTCGTCAACTTGGAATGCAGACACACATACCAATAGAATTTCCCGTTGCGTTCGATACATTGCGATGCCCAGGCACGATCGTCCGCCCAGTCGAAAGATTCGATAGCAAGCGGAGAACCGTGATCGGTCCAGTTCACCATATCTTTAGTAGAATAGACGCGCCATTCCTGCATCCAGAAAAAATCGGCATGGTCCTCATCGTGTCCCGTGTAAACATACAAGGTGCCATCGTGCACCATGGGTGCCGGATCTGAAGTATAGCAAGTCTGCACAATCGGATTCTGCGCCTGCAACACTCCGGCAAGCAGCAGGGACAAGCCGCTCATCATACATTTCCGGATACCGGATAAATCACATTCAAGTTTCATATTCATGGTATTAAATTCACAAGGTTGTTTTTACGTTCCGTTCTTCACGGCTCAACAAGAGCAAAGGTAAAGACATCTGCTTTATTTTCGGGCGAGACTATGTTACATAGTCCTTTTCCCATGTTACAAACCCAGCCTATTATGGGATGGAGTATAGAAATTACCTCCTTTTTATTAGGCTATATATATTTTTTTGAATTATTTTTGTGCACCTGAATCAATCTGAGATATTATATTATGATGAAACATACGATTCTTACATTATTCATGTTCCTGTCTTTATTGTGCCACGGACAATCGTACAAATTCTTCACAACAGACAGGGAGCTGTCCAGCAGTCTGATCAACAAAATATACCAGGACCGGAACGGCATGATATGGATTGCCACCGAAGACGGACTGAACCGCTATGACGGAGCCAAGTTCATTATCTACAAGCATGATCCCCAAAACGAACATTCTCTCTGTCACAACTACGTACGCGCCCTGTATGAAGACAGCAAGGGACGGCTGTTCGTAGGAACCTATAATGGGATACAGCTATACGATCCCGCCACCGACAGCTTCAGCGCGCGGGCGCAATGGGAAGACGGAAAGACTTTTGACAGCAATATCATGTCCATTCTGGAATGTAGAAACGGAGAAATATGGGTATCGGGAAACAACTTGTGCACCATAACCATCACACAGGGGAAACTGACTGCACACAAACCGGATTTACCTATCCCCACCCAAATGACAGACTACATGATAGAGGACAGGCAACACAATCTTTGGGTAACACAAGGTGAGAACGGCATCTACCGCCTCTCTGCGGACAATAAAAGCAAGCACTTCCTGAAACAAGAGAAGGGAATGACCATTGTGGACCTCTATGAAGACAACTACGGAGACATCTACCTGGCAACCATAGGCAAAGGATTGCTGAAATATAACCAACCGGCAGAAGAGTTCATTCCTATCCTTTATAAAGGAAAGCAAAACCTGCCTATCAAATCCATCTGCCAGATAAGCCAGAATGAGCTTTGTCTGGGCACGGACGGGAAAGGCGCCAAGATTTTCAACATCCCCAAACAGCTCATCACGGATTACCCTTTTGATAATAATTACCTCGACTCCGGCACCTCCAAAGTGCACTCCGTCCTGAAAGACAATGCAGGAAACCTATGGATAGCCATTTACCAAAAAGGGGTTATGATGATTCCCGCACAGCCCAACAGTTTCAAGTACATAGGCTACAAATCAATCAACAAGAATATCATCGGCTCCAACTGTATCACCTCACTCTGCCGCGACCACGAAGGCATATTATGGATAGGTACTGACAACGACGGCATATACGGCATCACCACAGAACTGAAGCAAAAAGTCCATTATGCCCCACATGACAGCCCCTCTTCGGTTCCTTCCACGGTTTTCGGCCTGTATGAAGACTCTGAACGTAATCTGTGGTTCGGATCCTATACCAACGGACTGGGCAGACTGGATAAGAAAACAGGACGGTGCAGCTATCTGCAGAATCTGACAGACAAGAATGGAAACCGTATCCAACGTGTGTATGATCTGGTTGAAGACCAGGACAAACGACTCTGGATAGCCACCATGGGAGCCGGACTTTTCTATTATGACTTGCAGACAGGACAGTCTGTATATGACCCTAAATTCAATGCAGCCACCGACAAATATAAATGGATAAGCTGTCTTCTGTATGCCGGTGACAACCACCTTTATGTAGGAACGTATGACGGAATAAGATGTATAGACCTGAACACCGATGACTTCAAGACTGAAGAAATCCTGTCCAGACACATCATCCACTCCCTTTATGAAGACTCCCAAGGCAACATCTGGATAGGCAATTCCGACGGACTGGCGGAATGGAATCCCCAAACCCGGCAATTAAAGACCTACACCACCGCCCACGGACTATCCAGTAACGCCGTATATGCCATCAAGGGAGACGGGCAGGACAACTTATGGATAAGCACCAATGCCGGAATGTCACGTTTTAATCTGAAGACCCACACATTCAGCAATTTCTATGCAGACGACGGTCTGCAAGGAAATGAATTCAGCAAAAACGCCTCTTTTGCCGACCGCAACGGCATACTTTGGTTTGGAGGTACAAACGGAATTACCTATTTCAATCCTCAAGAAATTACGAATCCCGCCAAAAAATGGAACGTACGCATCATCGACTTCTATCTGCACGACCAGCCTATAAGGAAAGGAATGTTGTCGGGCGGAAAAGAAATCATAAACACCTCCGTCTTTGAGGCCCGGGATTTTCACCTGTCACATAACGACAACGCTTTCAGCATCGAGTTCTCCACCCGCGAACTAAATAATTCCGAACGTATCACGTATCTATATACCATAAACAACACCCCTTGGGTCAAGCTGCCTAAAGGAGTCAACCGGGTGTCATTCAGCAACCTTCCCCCCGGCGATTATCATTTCCGGATCAAAGCCGAAGATTATCTGCTGGAATCCGACACCGACGAAATCACCATTCACATCGCACCGGCATGGTGGGCATCGGGCTGGGCCATGCTGATCTATGCCTTGTTGGCAGTAGCAGCCGTCTATGGCCTCATCCTGCAAGTGAGACACCGTTACCGCATAAGGCAGGAAATGATGCAACATATCCATGCCGAACAGATAAACGAAGCCAAGCTACAGTTTTTCATCAACATCTCCCACGAGATACGTACTCCGATGTCACTCATCATCAGTCCCCTGCAAAAACTGATGACAAACGATACGGACCACGAACGGCAAAAGAACTACCGCATCATCTGGCGCAACTCCGAAAGAATCCTGCGGCTGGTAAACCAATTGATGGATATACGCAAGATAGACAAAGGACAGATGTCACTTGTTTTCCGTGAAACCGAAATGACCGGATTCATTAATGATTTGTGCGAAACCTTTATGGAACAAGCTAACAAGAAACATATCAGCCTGCGATTCCACCACGAGGGCGCCGACCACTTAAAGTTATGGGTGGACCCGGTGAACTTCGACAAAATTATCCTGAACATCTTGTCCAATGCTTTCAAATTCACCCCCGAAGGAGGCAGCGTAGACATACGGCTGCGCACCGGCGAGGATTCCACCCTGTCGGAACCATTGCAACAGTATGCCGAAATCATCGTGACCGACAGCGGAATAGGAATCTCCCCCCAAGAAACAGAACATATATTCGAACGCTTTTACCAGATACGGAACAGCCAAAACAACTCAAACATAGGTACCGGCATCGGGCTGCACCTCACCCGCTCACTGGTGGAACTGCATCACGGAGACATCCGTGTAGCAAATAATCCGGACGGACAACCGGGATGCAGCTTTATCATCCGTATGCCTTTGGGGTGCGCCCACCTGGGCAAAGAAGAGATGGAAGCCGACAAAGCTCCCCTCATCCACGCTCCGGCTCCGGTCCTTCCCGTTCCTTATGAGACCGAAGAGGAAGCAAACGAAAAAACACGGGCCAAGACAAAATACAAAGTACTGGTAGTGGAAGACGATGAAGAAATACGCCGCTACATTTGTCGCGAACTGGCAGGTGATTACCATACCCTGGAAAGCTGCAACGGCAAGGAAGCCTTGGAAAGCATCTTCAACAAAACCCCGGACCTGGTGATAAGTGATGTCATGATGCCCGAAATGGACGGACTCACCCTGTGCCGCAAAATAAAGCAGAACGTGAATCTGAACCACATCCCGGTGATACTGCTCACCGCCAAGACACGGGAGGAAGACAATCTGGAAGGACTGGAAACAGGAGCCGACGCCTACCTGACCAAACCTTTCCATATAGAGATATTAAGGAAAACGGCCGCCAACCTGATCCGCAGCCGCGAACGGCTACGCAACACCTATACCGGACAACAGACTCAAGAGGATAAAGTACAACCAATAGAAGTACAGTCGCCCGATGACAAACTGATGGAACGCATCATGCGGGTCATCAACGAAAACCTGAGCAATCCGAACCTCACCGTGGAGATGATCAGTACCGAAGTCGGTATCAGCCGCGTGCACCTGCACCGCAAGTTGAAGGAACTGACCAACCAGACCACCCGAGACTTTATCCGTAACATCCGCCTGAAGCAGGCGGCGGAACTGTTGTCGAAGAAACGGTACACCATAGCCGAAGTGGCAGACCTGACCGGATTTACCAATCCCAATAATTTCTCGACCGCCTTCAAGGAACTGTATGGGGTACCGCCGACTACGTACATGGAGCAACATCTGAAAGAAAACGAAGGATAGCGTTTTTAAAAAAAGCATTTGCATAGGAAGAGCTATTCTTCCGTATGGATAGTCTTTATGATACTGTTCTATCAAATAATCAATGGCACTGACTTACAAATCAGTGTCATTGATTTATGGATCAGTGGCACTGATCCACGGATCACTGGCGGAATTTTAGAATAGGAAAGGATAAAAACACGTTTATATCAACTGTGGGAAGGTTTATAATAACGTGAGTCTGGTATAATAAAGCTGAAATAAAAAAGGATACCAAAGCAGAGGTGTTATTCCCCTTTTCCGGTATCCTTGTTCATTCATTGTTATCAGTCCGAATCAATCTCTGTATCCCGGGTTCTGATAAGCCATCTTTTCTTCTTTGGTCATTTCCATGCCATCCAACTGTCCTTGCGGAATGGGACGGAGATAATGGAACGCTTCGATGGTACGGTTGTAAGTCTGCGGATTGTGATCACCCTTGCCCCCACAAATCACGTAACTGTCAGCATATTCGTTCCATTTCTGAGTACGAACCAAGTCGAACCAACGATAGCCTTCGCCATAGAACTCGCGGCTGCGTTCATCCAGAATATAGTTGATATCAATGGTTGCCGGAGTGGCGGCTGTCATTTCAGCACTGAAATCACGATCCACATTCTTATATTCGGCATTGCTGTAAGTCCAGCGGCCGGCACGGGCACGAAGCACGTTCACCAGGTCACGGGCAGACTTGCCGGCTTGTGCGGCAGCTCCTTCTACGGCAGCTTCGGCAGCAACCAGATAAAGTTCGGAGAACTTGGCGATGTTATATGGACGAGTACTTCCCGCATTAGGCTGTCCGGCTCCGGAACCGTTGTCCGTACGATACGGGCCGAGTTTCCACAGACCAGGATATACATAGCGGCCTACCGCATCCAGTCCCAATACCCAGTCGGCACGACCGGGCAATGTACCTGCACCCAGATTGCTTTTAGAACCCTCGCCTGCATAGTCTATCTTATCCATATCCTGGAACACGAAAGAGAATATAGGTTCACGTTCTTTCACTTTCATTCCGTTGGCATTGGTCACCGATTCCCAGTTTTGTCCGGCTGTGGACCAGTTGCCTCGATAAACGGTGGTGAAAGTACCGTCGTAACGGGAGTCGTTCACCTTGTCGGCAAACGTCTTGGTAAACACACCCAACGGAGGAGCCATACGGGTCCAGGGGCGGCCATAGCACTGTTCGGCAATACGGTTGATGACAGCCTGATTATCAGCCGAACGCGCATCGGTATAGTTCCAGTTCATCATCCATCCGGCAAAGTTATCGGGAGCACCGCCACTACCGTAACTCAAGCTACCGCCGTTATAGAACTCGTTTTCCTGTGTGTGATCCGCATAGAGCAGGATTTCCATGTTACGGTCATTAGGTCCGGCATTCACCATCCAGAAACTTTCCTGCAAGCCGAAAGGACCGGGGTTCTCGATAGCGGCAACCGCCACATCGTATGCCTGCTGGAAGTACCATGCCGCATCGTGTCCGTCGGGGTCGGTACGCTGACACTCGGGATAAGTAGGAATGTTATTCGGATTCTTCAGCCACCAGGCGTAGGTCAGGTAAGCCTTTGCCAAGTACAGACGGGCAACGGTCTTGGTCACTCCACCCGTCACACGGGGATTGGCGGGCAGGTTCTCGATAGCCGTCAGCAAGTCGGGGAAGATGGCCTTGGTGTACACTTCGGGCACGGTATTGCGCACGGAGGTACGTGAGGGAGTGATGTTGAACTTCAGTTCGCCGGCCCCCATATCCAAAGGCACTCCACCGAAGGTCTGCACCAACAGAAAATAGTCGAACGCACGGAAGAAGCGGGCTTCGGAAACCAATGATTCATTGACTCCTACCTCGGCAGCGTTCTCTATCACGCCGTTAGCGGTATTGATGTTCGAGAAAGCGGTTCCCCACAAGGCATCGGAACGGCAAGTCGTGGCAGTCAGGTTGCCTACTCCGGACAGGTCGGCATCCTTGAAGTTACCATCGGCACTCCATCCCCAAGTTGCCTCGTCGGTTCCCGTCAGACAGGAATTATAATAATAAGCTTGTCCGTAAATATAGCGCAAGTGCGCATACATGGAGGTCACACCGCCTTCCACCCCCTTCTCTGTCTTGAAGAAGGTAGGGTCATAACTGCTGCGCGGCTGCTCGTCCAGAATGTCTGAACAGGATGCTGTCAGGAACAAAGCCAGTGCGGCTGTTCCCAGAACTCTTATTTTTGAAAAGATAGGTTTCATAATCATGCTTTCATTAGAATGTTAAGTTAATGCCGAATAAATAGTTACGGGTGGACGGTGAGTTGGTACCTACCGTCAGGAATCGTCTTTGGATACCCTCTGTCACAGCTACATTCTCGTTACCGTAAGAGTTGGTTTCAGGATCCAGCCCGGTCTCTTTGTGGAAAGGAGAACAGATGATGAACGGATTCTGTACGGACAGGTAAGCACGCAGGCTCTGTACGCCCATGCGGGTCAGCCAAGACTGCTTCTCGAAGTTGTAGCCCAGCGTGATGTTGCGTACTTTCCAATAAGAAGAGTCAAAGTAACCCAATGTGCTTCCGTATTTCGGATTGTCACCGCTCTGGATGCCACCCGGTTTCGGATACTTGGCCCCCTTGTTCTCCGGTGTCCAGTAGTCCACATCCACTTGTCCGCGACGACCGGTCAGCATATTCAGGTAACCGTTGCTGTGGTGCAGCGTACTGATCAGCTTGCCTCCGCAACGGAAGGCGGTGATAACGTTCAAGTCAAAGCCTTTATAGGCCACGCGGGTGCTGAATCCTCCCTGGAATTTAGGTTCCAGGCTGATAATCTGACGGTCTTCGGGACCAATGGCGCGAGTCGGCTTGCCGCTGGCATCACGATCGCCGGTATATTTCACCTTGATCATACCTTCATTGCCACCCGGCTCCAGGATGTCCAAGTATTGGAAATCGGGATCATCACTGTTCCATAAGCCTACTTTTTCATAGTCGTAGATACAGTCGATGGGATGTCCCACAAACCAGTTGTTCGATTTATCATCATCAGCTCCCGAAGCCAGTTCGGTCAGTTTGTTACGGTTGGCGGACAGGTTGAGGCTTGCCTCCCACGTCCATCCGTTATGGTTGTCCAGAATCGTTCCGTTCAAGGTAAATTCAAAACCTTTGTTTTCCGTCTTTCCCACATTGGCCATGTAGCTGCTTACTCCCGAAGTGGAAGGAAGGCTTACGCTTTGCAGCAAGTCGGTGGTTTTCTGAATGTAATATTCGAATGTACCGGACAGGCGTCCTCTCAGCAAGGTGAAGTCCAGACCGAAGTTCCAGGTGGAAGAGTATTCCCAACCCAATTCGGCATTAGGCAGTTCGGATACATAGTAACCGGTGACATAGCCGGTAGGACCGAAGTTGTAAGGACGGGTTGCCAGGCGTCCCCAGGTCTTGTAAGGATCAACAGCCTGGTTGGAGGTCTGTCCGTAACCTACACGCAGTTTCAGGATATCTATCCAGTCCACCTCGTCCATAAACTCTTCCTGACGGATGTTCCATCCTGCCGATACGGCGGGATAAGTGTGCCATTGGTGTCCCTTTGCCAAACGTGAAGAAGCGTCGGCACGTACAGTCGCCATCAACATATAGCGGTTGTCGTATGTGTACATCACACGGCCCATCCAAGACATCAGACCGCTCTTCTGATAGTTCCAGTTGTCGGGGTTCACCGTAATGGTGCCTTCCGCACGCCCGATGTTGTAGAACTGGAAATATTCAGCAGGAATATCCCGTCCGGCAACATCCGAACGTGTATAGACGGTCTGTTCGGCAGAGTACATACCGACAACGTTCAGCTGGTGCTTTCCGAAAGTACGGTCGTAAGTCAGCAGGTTCTCCACAGTCCAGTTAGTCGTTTCCGAGTGGTTCAGCGAAGCGGTGGACGGAGTGTCGGCCGTAGTGCTGTTGATGCCTTCGCCGGTGAACGATCCACCTTTAGTAGAACGATAGTTCAAACCTAGGTTGACACGGTATTTCAAACCTTCCACCCACGGACATTTCACTTCGGCAAACAGGTTGTTGTACGTACCAAAGCCTTCGGTCTTGCTCAGCCAACTGTCTTCCAATCCTTCCACAACGCCTCTGGTCAGTACAAATGACTCATCCTGACTGTTGTATTTCACGGTACGTTTCAATGTGCCGTCCGCATTATAGGGGTTAGCGATAGGAGACATGGCAAGTACACCATACAGTCCGATATTGGAACCTTTGGTGACATTATAGTTGGTGTTGTTCACCAGTCCGAAGCGGAAATATTTTCCCACGCCCTGATCGAAAGAACCACGCATAGAGTAACGGGTATAGTTCTGAGTAGGAATGACGCCCTGATCCTTATAGTAAGCCGCGCCAAAGCTGTAGCCACCGCCGTTGGTACCACCGGACACGCTGATATCGTGGCTGTTTACATAACCGTCGCGGAACATCAAGTCCTGCCAGTCGGTATCCACATCGTCCGACTCGTCTATCGAATTCTCGAACTTTCCTGCCAGTTTACGCATTTCGGCAAACTTGCTGCCGCTCATCATGGGATATTTGGAGAATACTTTCTTCATACCTGCATACCCATTGTAAGTAAACCGGGCGGGAGTACCCTGTGCACCTTTGTGTGTAGTGATCAGGATAACCCCATTGGCACCGCGCGAACCGTAGATTGCCGTAGAGGATGCATCCTTCAAGATATCCATGCTCTTGATGTCACCGGGGTTGATGTCGGACAAATTACCCATAAAGGGGATTCCGTCCAATACCACCAACGGGTCGTTACTGGCGTTCAACGAACGGGTACCACGGATACGGATCTGCATGGAAGCACCCGGTGCGGAAGAAGTCTGCGACATATCCACACCTGCCACGCGGTTCTGCAAAGCATATGTAATATTGGTGGCAGGCATCTCACGCAGTTTCTCTCCGCCTACCGACGCGATAGATCCGGTCACGTCACTCTTGCGGGCGCTACCGTAACCAATTACCACCACTTCTTCCAAAGCCTTGGAATCTTCCTTCAACGTAATCTTTAAAGAAGTCTTTCCCGCTACCGGGATTTCCTCGTTCTTATAACCGACAAAACTTACCACCAACACGGCGTTTTTCGATACATTCAATGTAAAGTTACCATCAAAATCGGTAATCGTACCGTTGGTAGTACCTTTTTCCAAGACACTGGCTCCGATGATGGCTTCACCACTTGTGTCCTTTACTACACCTTTTACCATCACACTCTGTGCAAATGCCCACAGAGGAATGAGACAGAACAGAAGTATCAGTCCCATTGGCTTAAAATTCATAGCATTTTTCATTAAGACATTAATTTAAGTTATACAAAAAATTTAATCAGTTACTTATTTTGATGTGGCATACATGCCTATCGTTGTTCCGGTAAAACCTCCGGCAGTAGCCGTTGACAGATACCCGGCATCCACGTTCCTGCACAACACGTTCCACCCACCTTCCTGGCGAGCATAGTAGAAATCATAATGTGTTCCGCGCGAAACCACCTTCAGGTCGGTAATCACTCCTCCGTCGTCCAGGCGGACGGAAGCCAGCGTCTTGCTTTCCCCATCGCCTATCTGCCTGAGGGAAATACATTCACCTTGGTCATCCCTGCCTACAGCCAGGAAATATTGATGCTTTTCGTCCTTGAACAACAATATGCCCGCCTGCTCTGCCTTGCTCTGCGGACAGAACAGCATACGTGTGCTGCATTCGAACTTATGATGCTGCAACCGGCGGCAGACAAAAGCCGGTACCTTCTTTTCGGAAGCACTGACTGAATCGCATTTCAAAGTGAGATAACCCGGAGTCTGGGAAAGCGAGTAAAGTCCGGTAGCAGGAGCACGCAAGGTCATCCATTCCATGCCCAATGTTTGTCCGTCGAAACCGTCATTTACTTCAAAGTTTCCAAAGGTGGCGGATTCGTCACGCTTCACTCCTTCGCGGCGGACAATGACCGGTACCAGATCATCTCCTTGCGTCATATAGGGGAAACCATCCTCACTCCACTTGACGGGCATCATAAAAGTCTCACGTCCTAAATTCTCGAACGTATTGTTTATGGGACGGCAAGCCAGAAAGACCGCCCACCAATCCCCTTCCCGGGTTTGAACCAAGTCGGCATGTCCGGCGCATGTCACCGGATTGGGACGCTCCGCATCCAGCTGACGCTGGGTCAGAATAGGGTTGTTCTTCCACGGTGTGAATTTGCCCGTCGGAGAATCACCACGGAAAATCACTTCCGAATGCCATCCGGCTGTTCCACCCTCGGCAGACATCAGGAAGTAGTTTCCGTTTATTTTATAAAGGTGCGGACCTTCAATCCAGATGGGCTTGTCCTCCGGACGAGCTCCCTTGTTCACCAGAATCTTGCGCGGACCCACCGTCTTGTCCGCATTCACATCAAATTCCTGCACACGGATGGTACGATGCCCACTGTATTCGGGCTTGTTGTCCGGCGCGTCATCGTTATTGACAATGTAGGCTTTCCCATCTTCATCGAAAAAGAAAGAGGGATCAATGCCTGTCACTTCGGGCAACATAATAGGATCAGACCATTCGCCAAAAGGATCTTGTGTCTTCACAAAGAAGTTTCCGGCACCTACATTGGTAGTAACCATATAATAAGTCTTGTTATGCGGGTTGTAAGATATGGCCGGGGCAAAGATTCCTCCGCTTACGTGTTGCCCCTCCATGTTGACTAATTGAGAAGGACGATTCAAGATATGCCCCACCTGCTTCCAGTTCACCAAGTCCTTGCTGTGGAAAAGAGGCACACCCGGATAATAAGTAAAGGTGGAAGCAGCCAGAAAATAATCGCCTTCGCCATTGGTGCAAATGCTGGGATCGGAATACCATCCCGGCAGAATGGGATTATAAAAATAATCGTCCCCCGGAAGCGGATTGGAAATATAAACATCATCCTCACCTCTATAATTAAAGTAATCGAAAAGAGCGACAGACTTTCCTACAACAGGCAAATCGTTTCCTTTCTTTATCGAACTACATGAGGTTAAGGAGGAGCCCAACACCCCTAAAGCGATCAGTACGCCCGACCATCTTTTCAGATTTTGTTTTTGTTTCATTGTCTTTCTAGTATTATAATTGACCAATTCCTTTACGGATTTCAGACGCAAATATAGAAAGTGTCACCGAATATGGATTCTCTGCATGATACACGCATCTTTCGTAGAGTTACATCTTGCTTCAAACGTGTTACATGAATCTTTATTTGCGTTACAATACACACATAACATCCTATATTACAATAAATTACAATTACATCACCAGATATTGTAATTGAAGAGCACGGATATAAAAAGACCGTTTGCAAGTCCCGGACAATGAAGGGATTCCTGCAAACGGTCTGTTTGGACAATGCCCGGCAAAGCAAGCGGTCCAATCTGTCCGGATGATGTATCACTGATTTCTTTTCAGACAGATTCTATGGTCTTTATTTTCCCTTCCGCATCGTACTCCAATTCGCATACCTTCAGGCTGCGCAACCAAGTGGTTCCCCCCGAAGGGACACAATCGTGGTGAAACAGATACCATTTTCCTTTGTATTCCACAATGGCATGATGAGTAGTCCAACCCACCACAGGCTGCAAAATGACCCCTTGATAAGTGAACGGGCCATACGGATTATCTCCTGTGGCATAGCAAAGCAGATGAGTATCTCCCGTGGAATAAGAAAAATAATATTTCCCGTTGTACTTGTGCATCCATGAAGCCTCGAAAAAGCGACGCGCATTGTCACCGGCAGTCAACGGCTGTCCGTGTTCATCCAGAATAACCAAAGGCCGCGGCTCTTCGGCAAACTGAAGCATATCGTCCGAAAGTTTCACCACACGTGAAGGCAAAGCCGGTTCACCATCAGCCGGAAAAGCCGCACACTCCAATGCTTTGTTGTTGCGATAACGCTGAAGCTGCCCTCCCCATAAACCGCCGAAATACATATAATAGTTCCCATTACCATCATCAAATACCGCCGGATCTATACTGTAGCTTCCACGCATGGGATCGGGCTGGGGAATGAACGGCCCTTCGGGGCAATCGCTCACCGCCACGCCGATACGGAAGATGTCGTTCCGGTCCTTCAATGGAAAATACATATAATAGTTCCCGTTTTTACGAGCCACATCACAATCCCACAACTGACGCCCGGCCCAAGGGATATCCGAAACTTTCAGTACGACTCCGTGATCGGTCACTGTTCCGTTCATCACATCTTCTGTAGAAAAGACATGATAGTCACACATGTCAAAATGATCACCATTGTCATTCTCCTCCACTCCGCTCTCGCGGTCATGAGAAGGATAAATGTAAAGCTTTCCGTCAAAAACATGTACGGCAGGATCTGCCATATAGTCTCCGGGCACCAAGTATCTGAATTTCTTTTCCATATCGTTACGTTATTAAATGTTCTGTTTTCCAATCAGTTCTTCCACAAAAGGTTTCGGCCGGCAATCACGGTCGAACAATAAAGGATAATCCACACGTCCGGGCACAGGGAAATTATTCTTCCATGAGTCACCGTCCGTCACCCCCCACACCGTCACACGGGTAATGATATCCGAATGTTTCAGGAAAAGACCGAAAAACTCCTTCATCCGGTTGTTCCATGCCACAGACACAGAGTCGGGCAAACCGTCGGGATAGGGATTCAGGGATTGTTTATAAGACACCGTGTCCGAAATATTGGCTCCCATCCGTGCCGTGGGCAATGCACTCATGTCCCATTCGGTTACCATCACCTTCACTCCGGCAGCAGCAAATGCCAGCATACTGGCTTCAAACTCGGACACCGACGGATAATCCATTCCCATGTGTCCCTGCATACCTACCGCGTCGATGCGCAGTCCACGGTCTTTCAGCATCTTTACCAATTCTACTACTTTGTCACGCTTAGCCTTCCCGTCCATGCCATAATCATTATAGTAAAGTTCGGCTTCCGGATCTGCTTCATGAGCATACTGAAAAATAAGCGGGATGTACTCTTCGCCTAATATCTCGTAAAAAGGAGATTTACGCCAGGAGCCGTCCGATTCAATGGCTTCATTCAACACATCCCAGCCCTTTATACGCCCTTTATAGTGTGTCACAATAGTCTGGATATGTTTTTTTATACGCTCCTTCAAGAGGTCGGCACTTACTGTTTTTCCTTGTTCGTCCACACAGAACCAAGGTGCCAGCTGTGAATGCCAGATAAGGCAATGCCCGATAACAGCCATATCGTTCTCCTCGCCAAAACGAACCAGCCGGTCCGCTTCCGTAAAATCAAAACGGTCTTCCTCCGGATGAATCACTTCGCATTTCATGCAATTCTCGGCCACAATGGAATTAAAATGGCGTTTTACCACTTTCGATGCACAAGTATCCTGACCTGCCGCCTGACGTACATTCAACGCTACCCCCATCAGAAACTTGCCCGAGGCTGCTTCCTTCAGCGAAGGTTCCGGCTGCATACCGGCCTTCCGGTCATTGCCGCAAGCGACCATTAATCCGGCTATGGCAGCCAATAATGTTACATATCTTATTTTCATATTACAAAGTTTTTAAGGTAAATAATTTGTTCTTTTTCATTAATAACCAGCCTTACTGCGACGGTCGGCAAGTTCCGCCTGCATCTGTTCGTTGTATTTTTTTGTAATAGGATAGAAGCATAAAGCAGCTACTCCCATTCCAAATATCAGAGCCGGAATCAGACTGGAGGAAAGCACGATTCCCATAATGGCCGTATCGCTTTGTTCCGCCCCGATACCGGACACATACCCAAATCCTGAAAGCAGAAATCCCAGGATGGCCCCACCGATGCCCAGCCCGGCCTTCAAGGCAAAGACTACACCTGCAAACACAAAGCCTGTGGCGCGACGGTAATTTTTATATTCCGAATAGTCGGCTACATCCGCAATCATCGCCCACAACAAAGGAACAGTCGGCGCGTATGCCAGACTCTTCAGGAAATTCAGTACAAACATCGTTTCCACATCCGCTTTTCCCGGAAAATAGAACAAAGCTGTAAAAAGGGCCGTAAGCGAGAGGCAAACGATAAAGACGCGTTTCTTACCGTAACGGTTTGCCAAAAAGCCGGACAAGAAAATCACCCCAAAGAACTGGACAAGTGCTCCCAACATATTAAACACTCCAAATCCTACCTCGTATGCCTTATCGGAAGAATTGACTACCAGTCCGAAAGCATTCAACACAGCATACCCCACGCTGCCATCCGTTTCCATTGCCACCAATCCCAGACGGTCAAGAAAGGCATACAATGCTCCGGCATCCACATAATTCTCAAAATAATAGTTCATGGCACTGCCCCACATGGCAAGCGTAGTGAAAACGAACAGTGTCAGAATGAACATTGCCCGCCAAGGAAGACTGCCAAACACATCCTTTATGTCCTGACGCATATCTGTCTTTTGGCTGGCAGGCGGCTCTATGCGCTCACGGGCCGAGAAGAAAGTGATGACCAAAAAGACAAGCCCGATACAAGCGAACAAGGCAATGGTACATAACCAGCCGTGCGCCTTGTCCCCACCATCCGAAAACTTGCTTACCAAAGGAAGCGTAAGTCCCTGTACCACAAACTGGGCAATGGTGGCCGCCACAAAACGAATGGAAGTGATACTGGTACGTTCCTTTATATCACCGGACATCACTCCGCCCAAAGAAGCATACGGCGTATTGTTAAAAGAGTAAAGACTCATCAGCAAGGTATAAGACAGCGTAGCATACAATGCTACCAGTCCTTTATCTTCAATGCCCGGATTATAGAAAGCCAACACATAAAAGACCATGAAAGGCAATGCGGTCCAAAGCACCCACGGACGATATTTCCCGAAACGTGTCTTGGTACGGTCGCTCAATAACCCCACTGTAGGATCGACAAAGGCATCCGTGATACGCGCCACCAACATCACCGTACCGGCAATGGCACCTTCCAGACCGAATATGTCCGTATAAAACTTTGTCTGATAAATCATCATCATCTGGAAGACCAGATTAGCCGAGCAATCCCCCAGGCTGTAACCGATTTTCTCGGCCATCGAAACTTTTTGACTTTGTGTATTCATGGTTATTACATTAAAATATCTTCCATAAAAGTAATTCCATCCATTGGCTGGAATTACTTTACGCCTATTGAAAACAAAAATGAGCTAAACAAAATGTTGTCCCTGCTCCAATCTTTAGAAAACAAAAGTACACAAAGCTTTATGAATCCTGTAATCACAATGATACACGCATCTTTACAGGCAGAACAGACACGCTCCGCCTGTAACATTTTTCTTTGATGATGTTACATCAAGCCCTATTTGCCTTCTAATTAAATAGAAT
Organism: Phocaeicola sartorii JCM 17136 = DSM 21941; assembly: GCF_054653615.1. Lineage (NCBI taxonomy): Bacteria > Pseudomonadati > Bacteroidota > Bacteroidia > Bacteroidales > Bacteroidaceae > Phocaeicola > Phocaeicola sartorii. Next base: position 1,490,722 of record NZ_BAAIFW010000005.1, on the reverse strand, counting down.
GGGGGGGCTGTCCAACATTGAACAGCCCCCTGTTTCCCGACAAACAGCATTCAGCGTTTCTCGTAATACTTCACCCAGTCCACCCACATTTCCACCAGTCATTCTTTCGGGTTCACAGCCCCAACCCATGAGCTGCCCAACTGCATATCTATCTTTTTCCTCGTATTTCTTCCACTCAACTAAAAATGCCGTATCAAATGAAACATACTCTCATTTAATACGGCAAATTTAATCTATTAATAATCTATTTATTTCGCCAGACTATAAACCACATCCATTATCTTCTGACCTATTTCATCAGCAGCCTCCATGGTCGCAGCCTCAGAATAGACACGGATAATAGGTTCGGTATTACTCTTACGCAAATGTACCCACTTGTCGGGGAAATCGATCTTCACACCGTCTATGTCGTTTATCTCTTCATCCTTATACAGTTCCTTCACCTTGGCCAGAATAGCGTCCACATCCGTTTCCGGAGTCAGATCAATGCGATTCTTGGCAATGAAATAAGGAGGATAAGAAGCACGCAGCTCGCTTACTTTTTTACCTTCATGAGCTAAATGACTCAGGAACAAAGCAATTCCCACCAATGCGTCACGTCCATAATGGCTTTCCGGATAAATGACTCCACCATTACCTTCACCGCCAATCACTGCATTCGTTGCTTTCATCTTGGTAACCACATTCACTTCTCCTACGGCCGAGGCATTGTATTCACAACCATATTTACGGGTTACATCACGCAAAGCACGGGTAGAGCTCAAGTTGGAAACGGTGTTTCCAGGAGTATGTTTCAATACATAATCTGCCACGGTCACCAATGTGTATTCTTCACCATACATTTTTCCATCTTCGCAGATCATAGCCAGACGGTCAACGTCCGGATCTACAACAAAAGCTACATCACAACCGCCTTGGGCCATCAATCCCATGATATCCTCCAGATTCTTCTCCAAGGGTTCCGGATTATGCTGGAAATCACCGGTCGCTTCACAATAGAGCTTCTCTACATGCTTCACTCCCAACCGTTCCAACAATTCCGGAAGGATAATACCGCCAACTGAATTTACGCAATCTATAGCTACACGGAAATCAGCCTTACGGATCGCATCCACATCTACCAATTTCAAAGCCAAAACACTATCTATATGTTTCTGATTGTAGGTATTGTCCTCACGATAACTTCCGATATGGTCGATATCAGCAAAGTCAAAAGCTTCCGCTTCTGCAATGCGCAGCACTTCATTTCCTTCTTCTTTGTTCAGGAATTCCCCATGCTCATTCAGCAATTTCAAAGCGTTCCATTGTCTGGGGTTATGACTGGCAGTCAGAATAATACCGCCACATGCTCCTTCCATGGTAACCGCCAGTTCTGTAGTCGGTGTAGATGCCAGCCCGATGTTCACGACATCAAAGCCCATGCCCATCAAAGTACCGCATACCACGTTCTTCACCATCTCGCCAGAGATACGTGCGTCACGGCCTACTACAATCTTGTTGCTCTTTACTGTGGTTGTTTTACGTATCAGCGTTGCGTATGCTGATGTGAATTTCACTATATCCAGCGGGTTCAAACCTTCCCCCACGTGTCCGCCGATAGTTCCGCGAATTCCGGATATTGATTTAATTAATGTCATCGTGCTAATTGATAAGTTATTTCATAGTAACAAGGATAGACGGAAGCAGAAGCGTCAGATTGCCCTTCACTGTGAGGTACGATCAATCTGACCTTGGAACGGCCGGAAATTTCCCTGCCGACCTTTATATAATTGAATGGAACTAACCATCCGGATGGTACATACGGTGTGCCCCAAGCGTTATACATGATACCGGTAGTAAATGTTGCCGAAAAAGACTTTCCACTTTTTGTCAGCATCATGGCATCCGGATAAACCATGTTAGGATTGCCATAATCCGTATTCCAGGACAAAGAATCGGTTCCATCCGAAGTAATCTGTTCTTCCACATAGCGGGCCAGAATCTCATAGCGGCCGTCCTTCAGACGCTCACCGTTCCCTTCCTCCACTATCTGCATATAGACACCGGTCTCCGAGAAAAGGACAAACTGGTTCTCATCTACGTTGGTGGTAGAATCCTGTTCCTGGAACTGGTCAAAGCTGATTACATTGATATCTTCTTTTTCAATAAACCGCTTGATAGCCTCTCTCTCTTCTTCTTTCATTTCAGCATAAGTCTTTCCATTATTGCAAGACTGGAAGACCAGTCCCAAAAGAAACACTGATGCGAACAATATACCTAATTTCTTCATTCTAATTCCGTTATTATTCGGGGCAAAATTAATAAATATGCCCCTAACTTTTATATTGTTTGTACGCAATTATAGTAAAATAACTATTTTTTTGCCAGAAGCAACTCTTCGTACTTCACCAAAGCCTGTTTAAACAGTTCAATAGCCTCTTCCATTGTCCCATAAAACTCACCACCGGATGCATTCAGATGACCACCTCCATTAAAGAATTCGGCAGCCACTTTGTTACAAGGGAAAGTGCCGACAGAACGCAGGGAAATCTTGATCATATTCTTTTCCGTGTCCTCACGCAGGAATACGGAAAAAATAATATTCTTTATGGAAAGAGGAATATTCACAAACCCTTCCGTATCTCCTTTTATATACTGGAATTTTCTTTGCTCCTCTTTTGTCAGCCAGATCAATGCCGAGTTGAACTGTGGGAATACCTGCATCTTATCATACAGCACATACCCCATCAGGCGCAAACGGCCTTCAGAGTACGTATTATAAACCTTGCGGTAAATCTCATCCTTATCAATACCTTTCGACAACAATTCACTGATAATGAAATAAATCTCACGATTATTAGAATTATAAGTAAAGCCACCTGTATCAGTCATCATCCCTGTATAGATACATTCAGCACCTTCCTTGGTGATATCCTCAAAATATCCCAGACGGCATATCAGCCGGAAAACCAATTCGGAAGTGGAAGATATTTCCGGATGAGAAATAATGATTCTGCAAAAGGATTCCGGATGAAGGTGATGGTCTATCATCATTTTACGTGCCGGCGACTGAGCCACCGCATCCGCCATCGCATCAATACGCGACAATGCATTAAAATCCAGACAACAGATCACATCTGCCTCATTCAGCAACTTACCGGCAAACTCGGCATATTTATCATACCGGATTATATCCTTGGCTCCCGGCATCCATCTCAGAAAATCGGGAAAAGCATTGGGAACAATGACATTCACCGTCTTCTCCTGTGATTCCAAAAAATGACATAATCCCAACGAGGAGCCAATGGCATCACCATCCGGTGACACATGGGTAACGATAACTATTTTATCAGCTCTTTCAAACCATTTTTCGGCATGGTCTATATTAGCCTGCGCAATTACTTTTGATAACATACTCAATCTTTTTCTTTTGAAACGGCAAATTTACAAATTAATTCTTTATTCACAGAAGAATACGGTAAGAACCTTTCGGAGACAGATCAATATAATCCAATCCCAGCCTTCTACATTCTTCTTTCAACAGATTTAATCTGTAATCACCAAGCGAAGTATCCAATATGATTTTCCTAATTCTGAATAGTTTTTGCAGTGGGGCAATCCTTCCCTTAAAACCTTTGCACAGGTACATATAGTCAATATCCAACAATCGGCCAACCGATTTACCCTGCCAATGATTGTCGGCCAAGACACAAATGTTCAAACCTTTATAATGATAAATGCTATCCTGCCGCCAAACATCTTTGGGAGGATAAACCTTTATTTGCGAACGAGCAAGTATTAACTGGTGAGGTTCCTCTTTCATATAATACAGGTAACCTGAAAATCCTATAAAAAGATTAATTCCACACAAAGCCACAATCAATAATTTCCGTGAAGGACGCAACAGATAAAACAACACCACAAACAATAAGGAATAAAGGAGGCCTGCCTGAGACAAAGAGAAGTGCATATCGCCGGAATGCGACATAGGCAAATGCTCCACCCATCGCATACTGTTATTCAGCAACCACGACATCCCATTCAATCCTTTCACCAACCATAGATGCAATAACGCAAACGGAGACAGTACAAAAGCCGCTACCGATCCATAGATGATGACAAGTACCAAAGGTGCCACTATCAGATTGGCCGGCAAAAAGCAGACAGGGAAATATGCGAATTTATAAATAACCACAGAAGCCGTTCCCAACTGTGCCGCCAACGAAACCGCCACGATCCCCCAAATATAACGAAGTACAGGGTGACGCACCGGCCAGCACCGAAAAACGACAGGATAAACAAGCAGAATTGAAAACACAGCCAGAAATGAAAGCTGGAATCCGGTATCAAAAAGATAGAAAGGATTATAAAGCAACATAAAGAATGCCGCTATAGCCAAAGTATTCAATGACAAAGCCCGCTCCCCTGCCGCACGTGCCATGGTCATCAACATACACATCACCACCGCCCGTATGACCGAGGGAGGCAAACCCACTAAAAAAGCAAATGCCCATAACAACAACACAACAATGCCACACTTCACCCATCGTAGCAAGCAACTCCTATCCAACGGACGCAATATCCAACACAATAATCCCCATAAAACAGCGATATGCATTCCCGACAAAGCCAAGATATGGCTCACCCCCGCCGTTTGATAAGTTTCACGTAAATCCTCACTCAGTTCCTCCTTGTAACCGACAGTCAGAGCGGACAATACGGCAAACTCATCTCCTGAGAATCCCCATTTCCGATAACGATCCAATATCTTCTCCCGCCATACGCCCGCTTGCTGTTTCCATGTCAATGGCTCTCTCTCCCCTGTCCATTGCCAATAACCCGGAAAGACTATGGCCGTTCCACTGATCTGTTGTCTGAAAAGATAAGCCGCATAATCAAATTCTCCCGGCAGAGCCTCTTTCTCAGGAGTTGTCACACGTGTATAAAAATTCAAATGATCTCCACATCGTAAATTTACGGAAAGACTATCTTTCATCATATAGACCAGTACCGTACGATTCACCGGAGCCATCCCCCTTTCAGACACTTTCTTGTCTATCCGCAATTTACAGAGATATGTTTTTGCCTTTTCTTGCGGAACGTCCACGATCACCCCCTGATACACATCTTTCCCCGCCCCCCATTCATAGTCTACTCCTTGCCATTTTTGCTGTACCAGCAATGCCCCCAGGCAAAACAGAAACAGAAAGGCCATGCCCCCAAACAGCCATCGGGAACGATAATGCCGCCACCTCACCAATACCGCCGACCCTATCAGACACACCAACGCTCCCATACCAAAAGCCGGCACCGGCAAGGCACCCTGAAAGAAATGGTCGGATACAAAAATTCCGGTGACTAAAGGTATAGCCAACCGGAACATGGAGCAAGGCCTTACAGCCGTTAAATTCCGCACCTCAAGAGAATAATCAAAGGGACTTCAGCCGATGTATCATATCCAGCATGTCAGGAGCTTTGAACACAGCATTTCCCGCCACCAGCACATCCGCTCCCGCCTCTACAAGCTGTTTGCCGGTTTCCAGATTCACTCCCCCGTCGACCTCTATCAATGCTTGCGAACCCGTATGCGCTATCAACTCACGTAATTCCCTTACCTTGTCCAGCGTATGTACAATAAATTTCTGGCCGCCAAAACCGGGATTCACACTCATCAGCAATACCATATCCACATCACGGATAATATCAGCCAGCATAGCCACGGGAGTAGAAGGATTCAATGTCACGGCCGCTTTCATTCCGGCATCCTTTATCTGCTGCACCACCCTATGCAGGTGCACACAAGCCTCATAATGCACATTCATCATCATTGTCCCCAAATCTTTCACTTCTTCAATGAATTTCTCGGGATTAACGATCATCAAATGCACATCCAAAGGTTTTTCAGACAATTCGGCTACATATTTCAACACAGGAAAGCCAAAAGAGATATTCGGTACAAACACACCATCCATTATATCGATGTGCAACCAGTCGGCATCACTACGATTTATTTGTTCTATATCTGCCCGCAGATCTGCAAAATTGGCAGACAATAAAGAAGGGGATATCAGAGGTCTATTCATGATTCACTGTTCTTATTCTTTTTACACAGAACAAAGATAACCATATTTTATATAAGAACAGTGAAAAAGTTCATTTTATTTCGGCAAAGTAAACCGTACGCCCAACTGTATATTAAAATTAAAAGGATGTTCTTTGCGAATCGTATTTACATTGCTGCCATCATCAAAGTAATAAACAACCCCCGGCTCCGCATAAACGCCCAATTTCTCCGTAATCTTGAACTGTGCACCTGCCGCTGCGGACAAGGACCATTGCAAAGGTTTTACTTTAATATCTTCCTCACCTCCCAAAAGCTGGTCGTCTTTTCCTGCATTTGAGGTAGAAACACTGCCGATGATGTTCCGCTTTCCGGATACACATTTTTCCACAGTTCCACCGGCCGAAGCATACACTTCAAATCTTTTGCTGCTCCATATATTCCGGTTCACTTTCAAAGGAACACCCACATAATGCAATTTCTCTTCCCAGCCATAATTGTTTTTCTCGGTTCCCGAACGTGTCTCGGATGAAAGTTGAGTATAAGTCACTCCGGTTTCTATAGCCCAGTCATCAGTTAAATCAAAACGAAGTGAAGCTCCAAAAGTAACAGGCATACGGTATTTTATGTCAGACTTCGCACTCTTTCCTTCTGACAAATTGTTGAACTGAACCAGCTTGTCTATTTCAGCCCTCGTCCCCACTCCATAAGCGCTTCTTGCGCCATTAGGCAAAGGCAAATACCCCTCCATGCTAGTCGAGGACGAAAAGGCTCCATTGCTGGTAGAAAGTCCTATCGACCAATTCCTATCTTTCTTTCTATGAGAAGCCACATAAGCGTAATTCGTTTTTTTAGCCGAATAGGAAGACCTGCGGGCCGGTTTCTGCTGTCTTTGTTCCGCCACAGCCGGTTCCTCCTTCTGCTCTTCAACATAATTCTCCTCTATCTGTATCTCCTCCGCCTCGTTATTCCTCAAAACCTCCTGCCCGGCAGCTGATGCCTCCAGCATAACAGTCCGGGCAACTTTTGCACGTTGGCTTCTTCCAGAAGAAACTGCAGGGGCCACCCGCGCCACAGGCTGCTCGGGAACGACTGCTCCGGGCACCAGTCCATCAGGTTCATGCAGTGAATTCAGCTCCGCAGACTGTTTCTCCAGATAGTTTGCCGAAGGCGACTGCCAAAACCATACAGTCAATGAAGATACCACCAGCAACAAGCCCACAGCCGCTATGGCCTGCCAGCGGTGCCACATCGGAATCACTTTTGGAACCGTATCCAGTTCCTTTTCCAGCTGTTCCCAAAGATCAGCAGGAGCGGGCTCTGAATAGTCCTCCATCCGAGTGCGGAAATTCTTTATCCATTTATCTTTTTCTTTCATCCCTATATTCTCTTTCTATAATCATTTATTTTTTTCATCAATAAGGTTTTGGCTCTATACAACTGAGATGATGAAGTATGTTCCGTGATCCCCAGCATTTCAGCAATCTCCTTATGTCCTTTTTCCTCTAATACATATAAATTGAAGACCGTTCTGTATCCATCCGGAAGTTCTTTAATGAATTGCATTAAAACAGATTGGGGTATTTGCTCAAAATCATCCTCATCTCCATCTATCACATCGGGCAACTCTTCCACTATCACTTCCTGATTTGTAGAGACCTTCTTGCGCAGATACCCTAACGCTTCGTTTACCATAATGCGTGTCAACCATGCTTTCAAAGATCCCTCTCCTTTATAAGTAAACTGGCCGAATGAACGGAATATATTCAAGAATCCATCATGCAAGACATCCTGCGCCACTTCCCTGTCACCTGTATAACGAACACAAATGGCCATCAATTGTCCGGCATAACGCTCATACAATTGCTTGCGTGCAAGGTTATCGCCCTTGCCGCAACGTTCCACCAATTCTGTTTCATTCATTGTTTGTGACACTTCTTTATTGAATAAATGATAAGACTGCAAAAATACTGCATCCGGAAGAATAAATTTTTCGCTTAAGCAGATTTAACACTTTTATAAGCAGTAAACTTGCTATCCGCGCATTTAAGTGACAGTAACAATCCTAGAAACAGAAAATATGAGAAAATATAAAGCGATAGTTATTGTAACAATTGTGATGACGCTGATCCCATTCATGCAGTCTTGCCTGAATGACTATGATGACGACCTTTATAACATACAGGGAGGAATGCCTTTCAACGCCGCTCTGGCAACTGTGGTGAATCCTAGCGAAGTGCCGGGTGAAGCAGTGATAGAAAGTGATAATGATGGAATAGCGTATGTGGTGAATCCCGATAAATTGACACGCCTTGAAACAAACAATCTGGGACAACGCATCTTCTATACCTATATTAATGCAGCCAATCCGACCGGAGATGCAAACAATAAAGGGCCTTTTATTTCCATAGATTACTTGCAGAAAGTCTTAACCAAATCAATGGATATACTCAAAGAAAATGGGGACGATATTTACGGGCACGACGGAATCAACCTCATCACTCCCATAATGGGCAAGACGCACCTGACTCTTATGTTCCAGATATTAGGTTTCAGCTCTGATATCAAACATCGGATCAGCCTTGTAGCCACGGAGGGGACTGTTCCGGATGCAAACGGATATATGGCCGTAGAACTGCGCCACAATGCCGAAGGTGACAGACAGGAATATCTAAGTCACGGCTATGTGTCCTTTCCGTTATCGGACATTCCCGGATATAAAGAGGGCAAACTACAAGGATTTAAAATAAAGACGAACACCATAAACAATGGCGAAGAAACCGTTACAGTAAGTTATAATAAAAGCAAATCAATAAACATTCCGTTCATACAGGAAGACATGTCCAACACAAAAATTAAATGATTCTTAACAACTCCTTGTCTGTCTTATTGTAACGAAATCCGGGTGCATTGAAACAATGCACCCGGATTCTTTATAAAAGCAGTATTTTCGCTAGCATTAACCGACAAACCAATTGAATGACTGCAAAAAAAAGAATTATACAAGATATCAAACTCGTTGATTTTCCGAAGGAAGTTGACGAACAAAACGGTATAAGATTGATAACCCAAACGGTGTATTAACCACACGGCACACTTATAGGGAAACATTCAAATAAACGAGAAATAAAAGATACTTTTCCTGTTTTTATGACCTCATCCTGTCAAGGAACCCGCAAAGAGCAGAAGCCAACACACCAACGTACCGCCTTATGCCGATACAAAAACAACCGCATCCATCCCTTCCTCCAACCTGATGAAAAGCCCCAAAGAGCCTAAAGAAAAAGCCGAAGAAGCCTCATGACTCAACCGTCCAGCACTCGCCGGACGCATTTTCAACCAGAGATGAACGAAACTCCAACGTAAGCCGGATGCATTTCCAACAACCGCTGGAAATGATTTTTTATATATGCAGAGACATCTGCTTTGAAATACGGAAGAAAAAACTAACTTTGTACATAGTAAGCAATAATAAAAGAAAAGCTATGGCAATATATTACGACATGTACCAATCACCGCAGCCGGAAGGTGAAGAGAAAGAAAAACTGTATGCACGCGTCAAAAGCATCCGGACACTGACCACGGACGAACTGATGAAACGCGTGATAGATGGAACACATCTCACCAAAACGCAAGCAAGATTCGTGCTGGGACGAGTGGTGGACGAACTGAAGACAGCCGTAGCACAAGGATTCCGCATACACGTGGACGAGTTAGGCTACTTCTCGCCCCAGATAACGGCTTTTCCACCCAAGAACCACCGTAGCAAGTCACCCAAAGTATGCGCTACGGGACTGAACTTCGTGCCGGAAAAAGAAGTGAAACAATACCTCATGTCCATCAATACCGTACGTACCGTCAACATGCACCATGCCGTAAACGGTATCGACAAAACAGCATTGGATAACGCCCTGCGCACTTGCCTCGAACAAGAACAGACCATCACAAGGCGGCATTTCCAATTTGTCTATCCCGATATATCCCGCACTTCACTCTGCAACTATCTCCGTCAATGTGTGGAACAAGGAAAACTGCGTAACATCGGAACCAAAAACGCACCGGTATATGTGGCCGGGAAAGAATGGAGCAAATAAACCGCCCCATTCCTTTCTATATATATAGGAAAGGGATAGAAATGCAACAACTTATGCCCCCTATAAATTGAGAAATGAGAGAGGCTCTATCACCGACACACTCACATAATATCATAAAATCGTAAAATACTCGCGGGTCTGTCACGACTGTGCTGCATTAATCCACAAAAGCGATGATTAATAAAGTTATGTTGACAATGTATAATGGTGCTGAGTTATGCTCCAAGCTATTTTCTCATATATAAGAGTTTGGGCGGTTTTGAAAGGATAGAATATTTAATAGAAAGGAATAATCACAACTATGTTATAAAGCCATGAAACCCTATATTGACATAGCGGATGACATCAGAGCAAACGCCATGAACAAGTTTAATCAACTATAAAAGTATCAAACAGTTTCATAGATAGTTATCAATAAGTATATTTGCAGAAACCATTATCACAATATGAACAACAAGGAATCCAACATAGAAAAAACGAACTTAGATGTGTTCATACACGCTGTCGGTTCGGAAATAGAACAGGCGCAAGTAAGGCTGATTGTCGCAGCCAATGCGCAAATGCTGTTCCACTACTGGAAAGTAGGCAACTATATTCTCTATCATCAACAATAGCAAGGATGGGGAAGTAAAATCATCAAGCAACTGGCAAAGGCTATCCGGTTTAATTATCCTGAAAAGAAAGGCTATTCGGAACGCAACCTTACCTATATGTGTCAGTTTGCAAAGGCATATCCTTTGAGGGCATTGCAAAGTTTCATAGAAACGGATGCAAAGTTGATAGCTCCAAGTGTGGAGAGAATAGCAGACGAAGTACGCTACTTAAACGATGCGCAATTTACGCAAGAGCCTCTTGCGCAAATCCAATCCACTGATAACAATGAAATTATAATCACGCAAGAACCTCTTGCGCAAATTCATAATGTTGCCAGAACCGTATCTGATATTTACCGGATGGAAATTAAGGATATAGAAAGCGTATTCATGGCATCACCTGTTGCAAGAACCAATTGGGCAAGCCATGTGATTATGCTTAACAGTTCAATTCCATTGGGTGTAAGCTATTGGTACATGAAGCAGTCTGTGGAAATGGGCTGGAGCAGCAATGTTCTTAAAATACAAATTGAAACCAACCTGTACAGCAGACAAATCAGCAATAATAAGGTAAACAATTTCACCACTACGCTTCCTGCACCGCAAAGCGACCTCGCCAATTACCTGTTGAAAGACCCGTACATCTTTGATTTGGCTGGAACTAAAGAGAAAGCAGACGAAAGGGACATAGAAGAACAGTTGGTTAAGCACGTTACCCGTTACTTGCTGGAAATGTTATGCAAACCTTTACATAATAATTCTTATGCCAACAAATTTATTATGCAAAGTGACTTAAACTAAATCGCAGCTACAAAAGTAATTATAAAAATATAATCATTTATTTCTTTACATAAGAATTTCATTAATTTAAGTGCGGTGATATTGCCACAACTTAAATTAATGACGTATGAATGATCACTCAACAACTTTTGAAGCAGTCACATCCTCTATGCTGAAAATCTTAAAAGAGGATTTTTCTCGTACAGATAGTACATTGGAAGGCTATGCATGGAAATGGAATCAATTAAGGCAGTTCATGGAGAACAATGATTTGCATTCCCTCACCCCTAAAGTCTGCGATGATTTTTTATCTTCTCTTTATGGTTCTAAAGATTTAACTTCATTAAAATCTGGTGACAAGAAATTTTTATCCGCTATCTTACTCCTGAAAAATTACCTCATTACAGGCCAAGTTATTCCAAGAAAAGTTCCGGTAGAATTGAAAGGAGAGATTGGCAGTTTGATGATGCAATATATATTATCTCGAAGTCAAGAACGCTTGTCCGGACACACTATCTACAATCACAAACAAATATTCCATCGTTTCCTTGATTTTCTAACATCTGCAAAAGTAGCCTCCATAGAACAAGTTGAGATTACCCACATCATTAAATATCTTAATACCATTGGTACTAAATATAAATCTGTAGCAAGTATATCCATCCATATTCTACGTAACTTTTTCCGATATCTATATGAACACAAAATTATAGATATGGATTTAGCGGCATTTATTCCAAAAGATAATTATAAGAAACAGCCTAAGCTACCGTCAGCTTACACTTCTGAAGAAATAAAAAAGATAGTGTCTTCTGTGGATAGAAGTACGACTACAGGAAAACGTAATTACTCAATTATTCTATTAGCCACAATGCTTGGTTTGAGGGCTTCTGATATAGCAAATTTAAAGTTTGAAAATATATTGTGGGAGGATAATGCCATACGTTTAATCCAGCATAAAACAAATAAGGAATTAGAACTGCCACTTCTACCGGAAATAGGCAATGCTATTATTGAATATCTACGGTATGGACGTCCAAAGTCCCAGTCATCATATATATTTCTCTTGGCACGTTCTCCCTATACTCACATAAACCAACCGGTCATATCCCAGATAGCCAAGAAATATTTTCTTAAAGCCAACGTAAATATAAAGAACAAGCATCATGGCGCACATGCCCTTCGACATTCCTTAGCGACACTTCTTTTAGAAGAGCAGGTAAAGCTCCCTGTTATAAGCGAAGTTTTAGGGCATGAGAACACGGAATCAACAAGTTATTATCTAAGAATAGATATCCAATCACTGAAAAAATGCTCCCTTGATGTATCACCTGTATGTGAAAACTTTTATACCCAGAAAGGAGGCTATTTTTATGAATAGAAATTTTAAAGGCATTTACGCCTCATTGATAAGAGAGTTTGTGAGCTTGAAGCGCAGTATGGGATTTAAGTATATTGGGGGAGAGTTTGTCCTGACTTTATTTGATAGATTTACTATTGAAAGAAATGAGACTGCAATAGGTATTACCAAGGAGTTGTCAGATGCATGGTGCAAGGAACGTGACAATGAATCCAATAGTTACCATTATCGTAGGTGCTATATTTTAGGTGCTTTCTCTTCGTTTCTTAACAAAAAAGGAATCCGCTCATATATACCAAGAACCCCGTCATTGAGAAATACCTTTATCCCTCATATCTTTTCATCAAAAGAGATAGAACGAATTTTTACGACATGTGATAATATGCAAAGTGGAAATAATGATATGAGATCCTCTTTTTTTATAATGCCTTCACTGCTTCGCATGTTATACGGAACAGGAATACGCATAGGTGAAGCCTTGTCTCTGCTCAATGAAGATATTAATCTTGAGGAAGAATACTTCATTTTACGAGATACAAAAAACGGCAAAGACAGGATTGTCCCATTTTCCACTTCTTTAGCAGAGGTTCTTAAAGATTATGTTGTACATAGAAACAGATTACCCGTAAAGATATCAGATACTACTCCCTTTTTTATCACACTTAAAGGAAGGGCTTGTGACAGGGATAGCATATATCGTCGATTTTGCAAAATACTCATTCAAGCAAACATTCCCAAAGACCGCATACGTCTGCATGACTTGAGACATACATTTGCCGTTCACTCTCTTGCTAAAATGGCTGAAGAAGGTATGGATTTATATTGTTCTTTGCCGATCCTATCAACTTACCTTGGACATCAATCTTTGCGGGCGACGAATAACTATGTTCGGCTTACGTCAGAGATGTATCCCGAATTAATTAGAAAAATAGATATCATTGGTTTTGATATTTTCCCTAAAATGTGACATTTATGAAACCTACAAATTTTTCAAAATATCTAACAGACTTCCTTCTCCGGTATTTGCCCCATGAAAGAGGAGCAAGTACTAATACGATCCATTCATACAGGGACACATTTACCTTATATCTGGTATACATGGAAAGTAAAGGTGTAAAAGCTGAAAAACTGACAATGGAAAGTATAACAAAAGAGAATATCTTGTCCTTCCTTGATTGGTTGGAAACAAAAAGAAGTTGCTGTACATCAACACGTAATCTTCGCCTTGCTGCCATACAATCATTTTTTAAGTACCTCCAATATCAGAGTTCAGACCATCTATACGAATATCAAGAAATAATGGCTATAAATAATAAAAAGAGTGTCAAGCCTATTATGAACTATCTAACGGTAGAAGAGATGAAGATTCTTCTGCAACAACCAGATACGACCAAACCTAAAGGTCGTAGGGATCTGGCGTTATTGTCACTTATGTATGATACAGCGTGTAGAGTGTCAGAAGTAATAAGCCTAACTCCGCAATGTGTTCGATTAGATGAACCATATACTGTAATAATCACGGGAAAAGGGAATAAAAATAGAGTTGTACCAATGCTTGAAGAACAGTTGGATATACTGAAAATATATATGAAAGAGAATGGATTGTTGAGATCAGAATGTCTACAACATCCGCTATTTACAAACTGTTGGGGCGAAAAGCTGACAAGAGCAGGGGTGGCGAATATACTGGATAGATACATCAAAAAGGCAAAGCTACTTCATCCCACGTTAATGAAGGGGAAAATAAGCTGTCATAGTCTTAGGCATAGTAAGGCAATGCATCTGTTACAAGCTGGGGTTAACTTAGTTTATATTAGAGATATTTTGGGGCACGTGAATGTGCAAACTACAGAAATTTATGCAAGAGCGGACTCAAAAGTGAAACGGGAGGCTATAGAAAAAGCTTATATTAAAGTTGTTCAGGAGGTGGATACTAAACCTATGTGGCAAGGAAATGAAAAGTTAATGGATTTTTTAAAGTCTTTCTGATGAAAATATTATGCAAAGTGATGGAGATAAATCTTTTTATAATTACTTTTGTAGCTGTGATTTAGTTTAAGTCACTTTGCATAATAAATTTGTTGGCATAAGAAATGGGCAATGGCTTTGCTTTCGTTGCACGACAGAAACATTTCCAAGTCGGAAACAGCGATTTCTATGCAGACCTGATACTATATTCCATTCCACTGCACGCATATATCGTGGTAGAATTAAAGGCTACCCCATTCAAACCGGAGTATGCAGGGCAACTGAACTTCTACATCAATGTGGTGGATGATAAACTGAGGGGAGAGAATGACAACAAGACTATCGGGTTGTTGCTGTGCAAGGGAAAAGACGAAGTTGTAGCACAATACGCATTGACAGGCTATGACCAGCCGATAGGCATCAGCGATTACCAACTGAGCAAGGCTATACCTGAAAACTTAAAATCGGCTCTGCCAAGCATAGAAGAAGTGGAGGAAGAACTGACTTCCTTTCTTGATAAAGATAAGACCCCATAAACCAAGTGTATATGGCAGGAGAAATACAGATTATGATTCCCCAATACGGTGAACTCAATCGGATATACAGCGACTTTATAGTCAGCCATACTTTCTCTTTTGACAGGCAGAAATTCATCACGGACTTCTACAAGCAATACAATGACACAAAAGCTTTTGAAGCCGCCATCCTTGAACTGGTGCTTGACTATGGACTAATCAAGTCATTATCAGGCCATTTAAGGACAAATCGTTACCGTTTTTGTCCGGCGGGGAATAGGTAACGATTTAGTAACGAAACTTTGTCTTTTACCGTACTTTTGAAGTCTTGGAAGCTGGACTTTCGGGCAATAAAAAAGCTACAAATCATTGATTTGTAGCTTTTTATCCATTTACTGACCATTTCTGTCCAGTAAGTTCAGCGGAGAGACAGGGTTATGAACCCACTCTCCAATATCCTTGAAATTCAATTTATTATCAGTATGTCAATGCCTTAGGGGGTACAACTTAGGTTACAAGAATAACGCTTTTCTGTCACCTTTTGGCTGTTCGTTGTCTGCCTAAAACTACGGTTCAAAGATACGGCTTTCTTTTGATATGTGCAAATCATTGAAAATAAATATTCTGCGGTTAGTGCAAGGTGCAAGCTATATATAGATATATACTTGCACCTTGCACTACATCTTTAGTTTTTTAGAAAGATGAAGTGTTATCAAGAATTTAATTGATAATCCGATAGTATAAGTTCAGGGAAAAACGCTATCTTTGCAGAACTAACAGAAAAATAAATAGTTGTTCAACAATATGAAATGGCAGTTGTGCATATAGCTACGCCCAACGAATAGCACTTCCAATTATTGCTATTCAGCAATAGACAGGCTTATGTTTTAAGTTTGCCTGTGATTGTCTTGTCATTATCCCTTATTATAAATCTATAAGATTGTCGTGCTGCTTAAAGTGGCAGGATATATTGTATCATATTGGTTTGAACAAATGAATTATACCTATAAGAAAATCTGGCTCATCGTTTTTCCTGTAATGATGAGCATCCTTATCGAACAACTGATAAATATTACCGATGCTTTGTTTTTAGGGCATGTGGGTGATGTGGAACTGGGCGCATCTGCCCTTGCCGGAATATGGTTCTTGGCAATTTATATGCTCGGCTTCGGGTTCAGTTTGGGGTTGCAAGTGGTAATTGCCCGTCGTAACGGAGAACAGCGGTATGCAGAAACGGGAAAAACGTTCTTTCAGGGATTGCTTTTTTTGTTGATGCTGGCTGTACTCCTCTGTCTGCTGTCCAAGATATTTTCTCCCGTTCTGTTGAAACATCTGATAACTTCGGATGATGTTTATAATGCGGTTATCCGCTATTTGGATTGGCGTATTTGGGGATTGTTGTTCTCTTTCCCGTTCCTTGCCTTACGCTCGTTTTTGGTCGGTATCACACAGACAAAATCCCTGAACATGGCGGCTTTCACTGCCGTACTGGTGAATATTCCGCTGAACTGGCTCCTGATATTCGGCTTCGATATGGGTATATCGGGAGCGGCTATCGCTTCTTCATCTGCCGAAATGTGTTCGCTGGCTGTATTGGCTGCATATATGTTTAGACACATTAATAAAAAAGTGTATGGCTTATACTGGCGTATTGATATAACGATATTGAAAGAGGTATTTTCTATCTCGGTATGGAGTATGCTCCAGTTCTTTACAAGTGTAGCCATTTGGTTTCTGTTCTTCGTGGCTATCGAACGTTTGGGAGAAACGGAATTGGCAGTATCAAACATTGTAAGAAGTGTTTCCGCACTGTTTTCTGTTATCGTCAATGCGTTGGCAGGTGTCACCGGTTCTTTAGTGAGTAATCTGATTGGAGCAGGTGAAAAGAAAAAAGTTTTTCCGCTTTGCCATAAGATTATCCGTTTAGGATACGCAACAGGCATTCCATTGATTGCTTTTGCGTTGTTCTTTCACCAGCCCATTATAGGGGCTTATACGGAAAATCCCGGTATCGTACAGCTTGCATGGGCGCCTTTTCTTGTCATGCTGTTAAATTACTTCTTTGCACTACCCGGTTACGTCTATCTGAATGCCACCACAGGAACGGGAGCGACACGGACGGTATTCATTTTTCAGGTGACAACTACGATTGCTTATCTGTTCTGCTTATGGGGATTAGATTCTTGTGATGTCCCGTTAGCGACATATTGGGCTGTGGAATACTTATATGTGATACTGCTTGGTACACAATCCGTCATTTATCTTAAATATAAACAATACTAAGAACTGAAAGTTATGATGAGCAAGATATATCCCCGTAAGGGTGACACGCAAACCGTTTATTTGAACGCTGTCGTAAAAGACCCGTCTATCAAAATAGGCGACTATACCATTTACAATGATTTTGTTTCAGACCCGTGTCTGTTTGAGCAAAACAATGTGTTGTATCACTATCCGATTAACCACGAACGGCTGATAATTGGAAAGTTCTGTTCTATTGCTTGTGGAGCAAAATTTCTGTTCAACTGTGCCAATCATACCCTAAAATCACTATCGACATACACATTTCCGCTGTTCTATGAAGATTGGGAATTGGATAAGGTAAATGTGGCTTCTGCTTGGGACAACAAAGGCGACATCGTGATAGGCAATGACGTGTGGATAGGATATGAAGCCGTAATTATGGCTGGTGTCCATATCGGTGACGGGGCTATTATTGGAACAAGGGCGGTTGTGACGAAAGATGTGCCGCCCTATACCATTGTGGGTGGTGTTCCTGCCAAAGAGATACGAAAGCGGTTCAATTCTGATATGATAGAACAGATGCTGGCTTTGAAATGGTGGAATTGGTCGGTAGATAAGATACAGGAGTTTTTGCCTTATCTGATGAATGGCGATTTAGAAAAAATAGTGGCAATGAAAAATAGGTAGCTATGAGAACAATAGCGGAAGAAATGTTGTCCCGGATAAATGCTGAAATAAAATTGCTCAATTATGACAATGATATTACAGCAGATGATGCTTTGCGCATGGTAAAGTTCATTACTCCGCTATACAGCCAATTAAGAAAGCTTGTATCAGACTATGTATTTCCAACAAATGAAGACGAAATTCTCTTTTTCAAGGAAATCAAGCCTAATATCCTCGACAAATATCTGTATTTCAGTAAGGTTTACAGTATCGAAATGAAATGTCCCATTGGTAACAATGAGATTATCAAAGAATATTTGAACCAAGAATTAGAGGAATTAACCCGTTTCTTCCGTGACAATTTGGATTTTTACCAATACTATCGGTCAAAATCCACTTATATGGATAACTTGTATTTCGTTCGCAAGAAAACGGATATTCAGTTATTGCTTGACAGTTTCCAATATGACCGTGACCCGTTGTTTTCAACGGAATACGATTATAAGATTGCGAAGATATTATGTAACGAAATGTTGCGCATATATTTAAATCAACGGTTGGTAAAACTTGGGAATACGAATCAGTTAGAACACAAGCTGCAACAACTGGATAAGTATATTTTCCGCTTTACAGGCAAAAAGGCATATCTTATTGAATTAGGATATTCTCTTGTATCTTCGGGCGACATAAACAATGGCAACGTGGAGATAAAAGAAATGATGAATTTCCTTAGCACGATATTCCACATTGATTTAGGAGATTATTACGCTTCATATATAGCCATGAAAGAGAGAAAAGACCGGACGGCATATCTTCATCATCTGATAGAAAGCCTTGTTAAGCGGATGAATGAGGATGATATGAAATAATCTCCAGTATTCCAGTATGTAGAAGTACCATGTTCTCCCCAACATGGTACTTTCTTTTTATAGTGAAATCTACTTTGAAAAATGACATTTCGGGGAGCTTTTACGCCAATATTCTCCTAAAATAACCTGAAAAAAAGTAATACCATGATAGATACAACCATGACTTTTAGGTTATTTCTTCTCCCGAACTTTGCGGCAAATCAATAAGTTACAATATGGAGATTATAACATTTGAGTCAAAAGCCTATAAGGAACTTGACAACAAGATTACCGCCATAGCAGACTACATCTTCAATCACTTGGACGAAAACAAGACCGATGAAGATGAAATTTGGGTGGATAGTTACGAAGTCTGCACGTTCCTGAAAATCAGTGACCGTACTTTACAACGCCTAAGGGCGGCAGGAATGATTTCTTACTCCGACATCAAGGGGCATTA
Organism: Phocaeicola sartorii JCM 17136 = DSM 21941; assembly: GCF_054653615.1. Taxonomy (NCBI): domain Bacteria; kingdom Pseudomonadati; phylum Bacteroidota; class Bacteroidia; order Bacteroidales; family Bacteroidaceae; genus Phocaeicola; species Phocaeicola sartorii. Next base: position 1,471,154 of record NZ_BAAIFW010000005.1, on the reverse strand, counting down.
CTTCTACAAGATTAAGGAAGTAAAGCGAATGTTGGAAGAACGCCTGATTAAGCGTGATAAGGAGTGTATAAATGAACTGATAACCAATCATCAGAAATATGTTAAGGAAAGAAGAAATTCTAAGCAGAACAAATAACGGTCTGCTTGTTTTCAAACATTACTTACCCGGGGACTGGCGTATTGGCAGGCACTTTCTTAATCCTTTTTATCAGGATAAGAAAGCATCCTGTAATATCTACTTCGACCGCCATAGCGGTATGTACAAGATGAAAGACTTCGGTAACGACAATTATAGCGGCGATTGTTTTTTCTTTGTGGGGCAGTTAAAGGGGCTGGACTGTAATCGGGCGGCTGACTTCGTGGAGATACTGGAAATCATCGACCGGGATTTGGGCTTGGGGCAGGCTTCCGGCACTCCGGTTTCCCTTCCCCCGGCAACCGTCCGCCGGGCAGTGCCGGACAAAACAGAAGAAACACCCGAAAAGTCTGTCAAGCCCTACCAGTTCCGGGAACAGAAATTCCCGCTTGCCGAGTTGGAATACTGGCGGCAATATGGCATCACGCCCGAACTGCTGGAACGTTACAAGGTCTGTTCGCTCCGGGAATACAACAGCGAAACGGCAGAGGGTAAACCGTACACCTACACTTCATCGGTGGCAGAACCCATGTACGGCTACAAAGGCAAACAATATATCAAGTTGTACCGCCCGCTCTCCACACCCCGCTTCCTCTATGGTGGCAGCTTCGGCGAAAACTATTGTTTCGGGCTGGAGCAACTGCCCGCCAAAGGTGACACACTCTTTATCACGGGCGGCGAAAAAGATGTGCTTTCGCTGACGGCACACGGTTTTAATGCTATCTGCTTCAATAGCGAAACGGTGACTATCCCGCCTACGCTGGTTTATCGGCTAACATTCCGTTTCAAACACATCATCCTACTTTTCGATATGGATAAAACGGGCAAGGAAAGTTCACGCAAGCAGGAAAAGCTATTGGAAGAATTTGGCGTGAAACGTCTGCTGCTACCACTTTCGGGAACGAAAGAGGAAAAGGACATATCCGACTACTTCAAAGCCGGGAACACCCGTGAAGATTTCCTGAAACTGTTTATAGAATTTTTAGACAACCTGTATAGCGACACACTAATTATGCTAAAATCATGCGAGATAGATTTCAACAACCCGCCAGCCAAAGCGCAAGAGATTATTTCGGCGGGTGACGTTCCGTTAGGAACACAAGGCAACCTGTTCGGCATCACCGGGGGCGAGGGAACGGGAAAGAGCAATTATGTAGCCGCAATCGTAGCAGGGTGTATCTGTCCGGTTGGTGCGGATGTAGATACGCTGGGCATACAGATAACCGCCAACGGCAGGCACAAAGCGGTTTTGCTCTATGATACCGAACAGTCGGAAGTGCAACTGTTCAAGAATGTAAGCAACCTGCTGGCACGTGCCAAACAGCCGGACAAACCCGATGAACTGAAAGCATTCTGTCTGACGGGTATGTCACGCAAAGAACGCCTGAACGCCATTGTGCAGAGCATGGATAAGTTCTATTACCAGTATGGCGGCATCCAGTTGGTCGTCATTGACGGCATCGCAGACCTTGTGAAAAGTGCCAACGATGAAGCGGAAAGCGTGGCGGTGATAGATGAACTTTATCGGTTGGCGGGTATCTATAACACCTGTATTCTTTGTGTGCTGCACTTCGTTCCGAACGGTTTGAAGCTACGGGGACATTTGGGCAGCGAGTTGCAGCGCAAGGCGGCTACAATCCTTTCGATAGAGAAAGACGATGAACCCACCCAGTCGGTGGTAAAAGCCCTGAAAGTAAGGGACGGTAGCCCGCTGGACGTTCCTCTGATGCTCTTTGCATGGGACAAGAAAGCCGGGATGCACGTTTACAAGGGTGAGAAACCCCGTGAGGAAAAAGAGAAGCGCAAGGAAAGGGAACTGGTAGGTGTTGCTCGTGACATTTTCGGGCGACAGGCACATATTACTTATATAGACCTTTGCGAACAGTTGCAGCAGGTCTTGGATGTTAAGGAGCGTACCGCAAAGAGTTATATCCGCTTTATGCGTGAACGGGAGATTATCATTAAAGACCCGGTGAACCAAAGCTATTTTATGATAGGTCTTATTTAATCCGGTAGCCTTATGTATATAGATAAAGAAAACTTCGTGGCTTGGATGGAGCGTATCATGGATAGGCTCGATATGCAGGACAAAAAGATAGACCGTCTTTTAAGTGGTTACAATTACCTAAACGGTGAAAAACTCCTTGACAATCAGGATTTGTGCTTTATGCTGAAAGTGAGTACCAAAACCTTGCAACGTTACCGGAAGAAAGGAATACTGCCTTACTTGACGTTAGACGGAAAATATTTCTACCGTGCAAGTGACATACACAAGTTAATCCGTGAACGCATGGATTGAGTGATAATCAATATCATATATTTTCATCTTGAATCCTGTCTTGTTATGATAATAAGGCAGGATTTCTATTATTTGCAAGGTTATTCCAGCGATTTTCGCTACTTTTGCAAAAGTAACATAAGAGAATAACGGCGGTTGAACAGTTTCGGCTGTAATATCGTCTTTATATATAACATATTCGTTCGCCGAATATCTCAAAGTAGAAAACTGGCACTTTTCAAAAAATGACGAGATTTTCAGCGCAATGTCTATGCTATGCTTCGTCATAGCGTGGGCTTGCCTGTTTCGTCATTTAGGGTATGCCAGTACCTCTACTTTGGAGCAGTGTAAGTTCACGCTTCTTTTTGGGATGCTGGCGGACAGTTGAATATAGATTAGTAAACTGTTTAATACCCGATAGAATGAAACAAATTAAAGCGCATATCGCCGTATCTCTTGACGGACATACCGCAACTTTAGACAAAGAACTGGACTGGTTACCCAATGAAGTAAAAGCTATCATCGGCAAATACTATTTGGATGCAGATTGCCTGCTTATGGGGGCGAACACCTACAACTACATCTTTGAACACTGGGGCGGGTGGCCGCACAAAAGCAAGCGGTCTTTTGTGGTGTCACACTACGACACCAACGTAACGCCGAACTGCGGCGTGGAGTTCCTGACCGAAGAACCGCTGCAAAGGGTCTATGAACTGAAAGAGAAAACCGACATACTGGTGGTGGGCGGCGGCAAGCTGCTTACTTCATTGATTAAAGCCGGACTGCTGGACAGCCTGACGATATACACCGTCCCGGTCATGGCGGGCAAAGGCATCGGCTTTATCGGGGAAACATCCGGCTCACATTGGAAACTCTCGGAAAGCAGGGTGCTGGATAACGGGGTGGTCTGTTCGACCTACCTGTTTGGCGGCAGCATATAAAAAATGCGCCCGGTTCCCGCCGGGCGCAACCACTAAAATTTCAATTATTATAAGTTGTAAAACCTATCACAATGAAATTTCAGTGGCAAAGATAGGCTATTTCTTCGGTTTTGCTTTCTTTTCGGGGAATGAAAAACTGACATTGAACTGTTCGTCCAGCACAAGCGAAGCATCGAAAGTCTTGCCGTTCTTGCCCTTGAAGCCCTTGATTAGCCCGGTCTTGCGTTTTGTCACCAGTTCGACAATCTGTTTGTCGGTCAGTTGTTTGTCGCACTTGTTGCGGAATATGGTTAGCGTGCAATCCACGTTGGAACACTTTGCCACTTTCGGGTAGAACAGGATGCGCCCGTTATTGCATTTGGGGCAGGAACAAGTTTCGCCATTGGCGATAGATAACTGCACCGAAAGCAGTTCCGCCGTGATTTGGGAGGCGTACACCTCGATACCCTTTCGGAATGTGTCGGCATCCATGCTGCCCGCTTCTATCTTGGAAAGGGCGGTTTCCCACATACCCGTCATTTCGACATCGGCAATCTTCTTGTCCTTGACAATCTTGTAAACGGCAAGCCCCTTGTCGGTAGGCACAAGGTTCTTCTTCTCACGCACGATGTACTGGCGAGCGAACAGCGTTTCGATAATAGCCGCACGGGTGGCGGGCGTGCCTATCCCGGCATCTTTCAGGCTGGCTTTCAGTTCGACATCCTCCAGCTCCCTGCCTGCGTTCTCCATTGCGGCAAGCAGGCTGCTTTCTGTGTGCAGCGGTTTCGGCTTGGTCTGCTTTTCGAGCAGATCCACGCCGGAGAGTGGCAAATATTCTCCCTCTTGGAGCGGCGGCAGGCTGGCGGCTTCTTCATCCCCGCCCGTTTCTTGCTCGCCGAACACGGCACGCCACCCAGTTACTTTCATTACAGACCCTTTCACCGTGAAGTCGGTATCTCCAGCCGACAATATGGCGGTGGTAACGTCTTTCACGCACTTGCCCGAAAAGGCTTCCAGCATACGCCCGGCTACCAGCTCGTAAACCGCCCGCTCGTCTTTGGAGAGTTCGCCGGGCAGGTTCTCGGTAATGATTAAGGCGTGGTGGTCGGTCACTTTGCCGTCATTCACGCTGCGGCGGTTCAGGGGTGTGCCGTCCAGCCCGGCGGCATACCCGGCAAAGCGGGGGTATTGCTCCAGCAGGGCGACACGCTCCGGCATTTCATCGAAAACGTCTTCCGGGATATAGCGGCTTCCGGTTCTCGGGTAGGACATCACTTTCTTTTCATACAGGCTTTGCGCTATGGAAAGCGTCTTGTCAGCCGAAAAGTTCAGCTTCGTGTTCGCTTCCTTTTGCAGCGTGGTAAGGTCGTACAGAAGCGGCGGTTCTTGGGCGGTTTCTTTCCTCTCAACGGATTTCACAGCAAGTTGCCCGGCATCCTTTACACGTTGCAGGGCGGCTATAGCTTCGGGCTGCTGTTCCCACTTGGCGGTCGATTGGGCGGTGAAACTTATCCCCCCGCTGGCGGTATGGGCTTTGAGTTGCCAAAACTTGACGGGTACGAAATTCTTGTTCTCCAAATAGCGGCTGCATATCATCACGAGCGTGGGTGTCTGCACCCTGCCCAGCGAGAACACCCCCTGCCCGGCGGCTACGCTCAACGCTTGAGTGGCGTTTATCCCTATCAGCCAGTCCGCTTCGCTGCGGGACTTGGCAGAGAGGTAGAGGTTATCGTAACGCTCTCCCGGCTGCAAGTTATCCAGCCCCTCACGGATTGCCTTGTCGGTAAGGCTGCTTATCCACAGGCGCACAAATGGTTTTCGGCAGTTCAGGTAATGGAAGATGTAGCGGAAGATTAACTCACCCTCACGTCCGGCATCGGTGGCGACAATAATCCGGTCGCACTGGTCGAACACTTCCTTTATCACTTTCAACTGTTTCAGCACGCCGGGGTCTGCCTTGTAACCTTTCTCCGCTTTCACCTGACGGGGGATTAGCTGGAAATCGGGCGGCAGTATGGGCAGGCTCTCCCTGCGAAAGTTCGCCACGCCGTAGGCTTCCGGCATGGCAAGCTGGATTAAGTGGCCGAACGCCCATGTCACCATATACCCGTTGCCGGAAAGATAACCGTCATTACGCTGGGTCGTACCGATGATGCGGGCGATGTCCTTTGCCACGCTGGGCTTTTCTGTTATCAATGCAATCATGTTGTTTCTTTTTTATGGTCTGTTACTGACTTGATTTTCCGTAAAATTTTACGGTCATAATAAATATGGTAGCCGCCCACGTAATACTGGCGGTTGTGCCTGTCTATTTCTTTCGAGTCGGTTTTTAAAGAAAGGACTATGAAGAAAATCAGGATGACAAGCGGAATAGCTATAATATAGATTAGCTGCATACCTTTATAATTTCATTCCTTTGGACTTCTTGGGCTTGTCCGCTTTCAGGCTCTTGTCCTGCGCTTTGCCCTGCTTCTCTTTCTGCTTGGCGGTGGGCTTGTCCTGACCCTGTTTCAGCGGCTCTTTGCCCCGCTTGGTGGCTTCGTTGGTCTTGCCCTCCGAATTGACCGCTACCTGTGTCCGGCTCTCGGCGGCGGGGGTAACGTCTTTCGGCTGTACCTTGTCGGGGGATTTGCCCTGTGCGCCGGGCTGCACATGACCGTTGAACTCAACGCCCTTGCCGTCCTTTAACCCGGCTACCTGCTGCTCTCCGGGCTGTTGTCCCTGCTGCAAGAACTGGACGGCAGACCTCAGCAGGAACTCCAAGCCACGCTCCACCGCACTGACCTGCAAATAGGCACTGCGCTTCGTGCCGTCCCTGAATTGCAGGTTTTCCATTTTCACCGCTTGCCCGGCTTCAAAGGCGGCTTTCTGCTCCGGGCTGACTTGCACGCCACAAATGGTATCGGGGCATTTCCACTTGTCAGCCCGCATATACTCCAGTTCGTGCGTGTACCTGTCCCGGCTGACGAACACGGGGATTTGCTCGCCGCTTTTCGGGTCTTTGATTTCAGCAATGCCGCCCAAGTTGCCAGTGCCTTGCAAGTTGCCCTGTTCCTGCTTGGTGAACCCGTGTTCATGGAACGGGCGTTGCAACAGCTTTTCGTCCTGCTGCACGCCGTGCAGCTTGGGTACTACCGTGCCGTCTTTAGCCTGATAGAAAGACAGCTTGACATCAGTAGGTTTCAGGTAGAAGCCGCCCACCGTCCCCGAAACGGTGTAGGTGTTGCGGGACTTGTAGCCACGCATCACCCGGTCGAAGTCCTTCGTGTTTTTCAGGGTGTCGGCGGTGATGCCGACTTTTTTCAGATTCTCCCAGTCTATTTTTGACGGGTCGAAGCGGTAGCCCTGCTTGAACTCGTGGAAGTCGGGCTTCGGAACTCGTAACATTTCAGCCCGCTTGTCGCCCTCCGGCGTGGGATTGCGGTGGTTGTCCTCGATTGCCTTTGCGTTCTGCTCCACTTCGGAAGCCTTAACACTGAAAAGTTCCAGTCCGGAAGTGTCCTGAAACTTGCGGAAGAAGTTGGAAATGAAGTTGCTGAACACATCGCTGTTCTTGTCCACCTGCATGAACTCGCCGCCATGTCCGGTAGTGGGTGGCACGGTCTGCAAATTGCCGTCCTTGTCGATACCCTTAACGGCACTCACCTTGCCCTGCTGTTTATCCAAGACCAGCAGCACGTCTTTTTCCTGCCCCTCCACGGGCGGGGTCATTCTGTTTGCCATAAATAATTGGAATTTTAGTGGTTACGGGAATAGTCCCGCTCAAAGGTAGCGACTAAATATGCTATATTTGGACGGACGGCAAAGGCTGTCCGAATTTGTCCAACGATGTCTTGATTTGTCTTATCTATAACACAACATGGAATATTATTCGTAACTTTGTGGTAATTTTAACAGCAGATATAAATCATGGAAAATAATATTATCAAATTTCTAAAATCAAAAGATTATACAGCAATACGGGATATTGGACAAGGTGGTACAGGAAAAACAAAGTTGATTAAAGATGAAACTATTAATGAAACATTTGTGTGTAAAAAATATTCTACATATTATCCGGAACATCAATCTCTATATTACGAAAACTTTGTAAATGAAATTAAAATACTATACAAAATAAATCATCCTAATATAGTCCGTGTATTTAGTTATTACCTATATCCTGAACAATCAACAGGATATATTTTAATGGAATACATTGACGGGGTTGATATTGAACAGTATTTAACTGTAAATCCGAATAAGATAAATGACTTATTCATTCAAACAATAAATGGATTTAAATATTTAGAGGAGCGAAATATTTTACATAGAGATATTAGACCTTCTAATATTCTGATTTCTAATGATGGCATCGTTAAAATAATTGATTTCGGATTTGGAAAGGATGTACAAAAATCAGTGGATTATAAAAAAAGCATAACATTGAATTGGACATATTCTTTACCGAATGATTTTAGTATGTCTATATATGACTTTAAGACAGAGGTTTATTTCGTTGGAAAGCTATTTGAAAGAATAATAAACGACAACAATCTACATCAGATATTTAAATACAAAGTGGCATTAGATAAAATGATTATAACTAATCATGACATAAGGATTGCTTCTTTTTATGACGTAACAAGAGATATAATGTCTGAAAATGCCATATATATAGATTTTAGCGATGAAGAAAAAGAAATCTATGCGAATATTGCCAATTCGTTTATGAGCGTTTGTCCCAGTGTTGAACCAACAACAAAATACAAAGAAGATATAGAATTAATTACCAAATCATTAAATGATTTATTGCAGAAATCTATACTTGAAGAATACATTCAAAATAATAATTTATTTATTGCATGTTTTATATGTCCACCATATCGGTATAAATCAAAACCTATAATTCCAGTAGAGAATTTGGCTGTTTTCAGTAAATGGTGGAAAGAATTATCAACTGAACGCAAAATTATTGTACTTAATAATTTATGGATGCGATTTGATTCAATAAAAAGAGAAATCGCCGATGATTTACCTTTTTAAATAAAAAATAAAAGAGAGCGAAGTTAATCACTCTCTTTGGATGAGCCATTTATGAGCCATTTATGAGCCATTTAATTATAGTTCTTATTCCTTATAATCAACGATTTATTAAAACTTGTATTATGCTTGCGATACGTTAGTGAGCCATTTAGGTACATAATAAGTTCCTTTTCCCACTTTGCCCTGCATTTCCAACCAACCATTCATTTGCTGGAGTATGCGGGATGCTGTTGGCTTGCTTACCCCCAAAATATTCTGTACGTCCGAGTTCGTGACACGTCCGTTCTTGGCTGCATACTCGACAACTGAAATATACCTTTCATCCACCCGCTGCGCCAATAGCTGCGAACGTATATCGGTATAATAGGTAATCATCAGACCGCTTAACATTTCAAGTTTGGGCGGCAACAACTTGTATGCGCTGACAGCTTCCAAGATACGCTTGTAGCCACGTCCCCAGCTTTCAATATCCCCGCTTCTGAAAAAGGCGTTGGCGATTAACGGATTATAAGGAGAAGACGGGTGGCTTTCAAAAAGTTTTTCAGTCGTCCAGCTTTCCGGCAACTGCCCGGCGTTCCAAAAGGTGATATGGTCGGGGAACACGCTAATCTGAATGGGTACGGCACTGGCATAGTCTTTATGTGCCACACAATTCATCAGTGATTCCCTGATAGCTTCCACCGGGAACTGCGGTGTTTCACGCCGGGAAATGCCCTCGTATGAAATGCGGTAAATCAGGTATTTGGTCTTTATCAAATCCATTGCCTTATCCACCTGCTCCATTAAAGAGCCGTGAACCTCGTCCTGAAACTCCAAGTTACCCTTATCATCCCGGAAGAAACCTATCTTGATATAAGCCCCTGTTACAAAGCGTTCCGGGTCGGGGTGGAACAACAGCAAGGCGGCACGGGTCGGGCGGTTGGTTTGGGTGTCAATCAGCCGCAAATCGTGTAACAGGTTTTCGGTAGTATCTTTCAACACATCTTCGTCCACACGCCCGCTTCTCGCCGCTTCCTTGCGGAAACGGTCTAATGCGCTGGGGGAAAGTTCCTCTATGCCTGCCCACTCTATGGGAAACTCGTCCCAATGCCTGCCAGTACGTTGCAGGATAAAACGGTTCAACGCAGCACCTTTCAACTCCTGTTTCGTGCTGCCGCTGCGATAGTGGTACTGACCTTTGTAATTGATAGGATTGGAATAAGGCGGTACGTCAATCTCGATATATTTCAGCCCGTTTTCTTCCAGCAGGTTCACGTCCACGATGATACCCAGCACGTCACGCACTTTGTTCGGTATATCCTCCAGCAGTTTGTCGGCATCGGCAACGCCGACTACCTTACCGTTGTCATTCATACCTATATATATCTTGCCGCCTGTGGCGTTGGCAAAGCCGCATATCCATTTCAGATACTCGTCACGCCAGCTTTCTTTCCATTCCGTATTTTGGTTTTCATTCATAATCATTTCTTTGTCTGCAAAATTAGTAAAAATACTGTCTGTCAGGAAAGAATATCGGTTATTCTTCCTCTTTAATTAAATGGCATAGTTTCGGGTCGTTCTTAATCCGGATTATCTCGTCCTCGACAATCTGCCGGACTTCCTGACGGATGCGGTCATAGTTGGCTTGTATCTCCTCCTGCATCCGGTCGTTGCCGTCCTTGTCGGTGAAGTCGATTATCTGCGGCAACTTCACGTAACGGGCGGTTTCCCGCTTCACCTTTTCATTGTCCACCACGATTTCGCAGTGGAAAATCTTCTGTTCTATCCGTTCATCGAAGTTGTCCGCCACAGCACCCACGAACATACCTTGCGTGAGGTTGGATATTTTGCTGGCGGGTATCAGGCTGTCCATTTGGGTGCTTATCGAGGTGGATTTTTCCCGTTGGTTTATCGTCATGCTCTGCCGTTTCTGCAACACCTTACCGAAACGCTCGGAAAGGATTTTCGCCGTTTCACCGACTACCTGACCGCTGAACACGTTACCCACGGTATTTTGTATTACTTTACTTTCCTTGTCCCCGTAATCACGGGTAAGCTGACTGTAATCCTGAAAGCCTAACAGAACCGCAACCTTGTTGCTTCGGGCGGTGGCAATCAAATTATCAAGCCCACGAAAATATATAGTCGGTAATTCATCTATTATCACCGAACTTTTAAGCTGACCTTTCTTGTTTATCAGCTTCACGATACGGGAATTATATAATCCCAGTGCTGCCGAGTAGATATTTTGGCGGTCAGGATTATTGCCGACAACCAGTATTTTAGGCTCTTTCGGGTTGTTGATGTCCAGCGAGAAATCATCACCCGTCATTACCCAGTAAAGGGCGGGTGAAATCATCCTTGAAAGCGGAATTTTCGCACTGGCTATCTGCCCCTGCAACTGTTCTTGAGCATCTGATTCCCAAGCATCTACGAACGGGGAAAGATAGTTTTCCAGTTCAGGATAGCTGCGCAAAATGGTGAATACATCGGCGTATTTCTTGTTCAACAGTTCTATGGCGTGCGGGAACGTGCAATACTTACCGCCTTGATAGATACGGAGATACCAAATTATAGCCGCCAAAAGAATAATCGGGCTTTCCACGAAGAAGTCGCCCTGCTTGCTTATCCAGCTTCGATTGAGGTTAAGCATAATCGTGTAGCTCGCTTCATAAGCATCCGCAATGTCCGACATGAAGCTGGCGTTTATCGGGTTGCATCGGTGGCTCTTGCGGGGGTCGTCAAAGTTGATAACATAAAACTTAGGCTTTTCCTTGTAGCCGTCCAAGTGTGTAAGCAGGTGATTGTAAGCAATTTCCGACAAGTCGGGAAACTTATAATCATAGCAGTAAAGCGCAAAACCTTTCTCAATTTGCTGTTTTATGTAACTGTTTACCACCGCATACGACTTACCGCTGCCCGGCGTTCCCAGTACAAGACTGGCACGGAACGGGTTCACGACATTTATCCAGCCATTATTCCATTTCTTCTTATAGTAGAACCGGGTAGGCAGATTTACCGAATACTCGTTCTCGATAAGCCTTGTTTCCTGCATGAAACTCTCGTTCTCGGTATTAAAGACATCATCCATTAGGTTGTTCTTCAACAGCCGGGACATCCACGTACCCGCCATGAGCATACAGATATAGCCTGCCGACAGCGTGGCGATATAAAACACGGCATCCGCCGTATGTGACAACGGAAGTTCCAGCAACCACCAGTTCAGGAAAAACAACACGACACCCGCCGCAAGGCTACAATGTATCTTCGTCCACGTTATCTTTTCCTCTTTCACGCCCTTAGTGCCGATACACGACAGGGCGAGAAACACCACAGAGAAAAGTTTCGTCCATAAAATAGACGAGAACAGCCCGGTGGTGCGCTGGAAGTTCCACAGTATCTTGTCTATCACTTCAAAGGTCACTCCCCACTCTTTCAGGGTGGAGTAACAGAACCAGTACACGTTTATTCCCACGAATAGAATACTGATAGCCCGCATAAAGTCCATGACCCTTGCAAGCCCTCTCAAATCATCTTCCTGTTGCATGATTGTAATGTTTTTTAGTTAGTTGATGCGCCTTGTGCGCTTCTTTTTCTTCTTTCTCTTTTGGCGGGCGTTGTCCTGCGGCTCGTCACCGCCTGATGCACCGCCGCCCAACAATCCGCCGAAAGCTCCCAGCACGGAAGCCACGCCCGAAACGATGTCGGCTTTCGGCGTGAAGCCCGGCTGGTTCTGATGCGTGGACTGGTCTTGCTGCGGTGCTGCCACTTCGGGCTGGTGCATCTTTCCGGTTTCGTCCGAAAAGCGTTCGTTGAACACGTTCGCCGAATACTCCTTGCCCAAGCGGGAGCCATTCAACACCACCCGGCTGTCGTGGTCGATGAACGTAACGCCATAGATGCGCCCGCTGTCGTTCTGACGGAATACCACGTCAATGCCCTGGTTCCTTAACTGCTGTTCCAGTTCCTTGCGGCTGCGGGCGGTCTGCATGGCAGTGGCGACAATCCTCCGGACGCGCTCTTTCAGTTTCCCGTTCCTGATTGCTTCGCCCGATTTCTCCATTCTGCGCTGCACCGCTTCATAACCCACCGACTTGCCAATGCGGGAAGCCTTTACCGGGTTTCCTGTCTTTTCGCCCTTGTCGTTCGTGGCAGAATAGACAATGCCCTGATAGGGCTTGCCGTTCACTTCACCCTTGACTTCCTCGGCGCACACGTTGTAAGCGGCAAGCAACGCCTTGTACTCCCCGAACGACTGGAAGCGGTAGCCGTAGCAAGCCGCTTTCACGGTATTGCCGATTTGGTGCTTCACGTCCCCGGCGGCATAGTCCACCTTTTTCAGTTCCGGGCGTTCGGCACGTTCCTTTCGCTCTGCCGGGTACAGCCCGTATTTCCTCTCCAGTTCACGGGTGATTTGCTTGCTGCGCCGATGCTCGAATTTGTCATTAAGCGGCTTGCCGTTCTCGTCCACCCGCAACCCCACGATATGGATATGGTGGCGGTCGATGTCAGTATGCTTGTACACCAAATAAGGCTGGTCGCCATAGCCCAACTTCCGCATATACTCTTTGGCAATGTCGGAAAGCTGCTGGTCGGTCAGCACGTCTTCCGGGTGCGGGTTTATGGAAATATGAAGTATCGGCTTCTTGGTGGATAGCTGGACGGGCATCTGCATCTCAAAGCTGCGCATACACTCGCCGATAGAGAAATTCCCGTCCTCGCCCAACAGCATCCGGTTGGAGAAAAGCACCTTTGCTTCCTCGCTGTCCACCTTGTTTTGGTTGTACGCCAGTGCGCCGAACATATTGCCGCCCGTGCTTATTTTGGCAACCATAGTTCCTTGCACTCGTTTGTCAGGTCGATAACCTGACGGTTCAACATAGATAATTCAGTGGTCGCTTTCTCCAATTTATAGAGAAAAGCCAATGCCTTTTTCTCCGAAAAGTTGCCGTGCAACGCCTTTACCACTTGGTTGTAATTGACCGCAACCGCACGGAACTGGGCATAAAATTCGGTCAGACGGGCGCAATACTCGACCGCCGACTTGTCCACTTTCACCACCCGGAACGGCTCGCCGAATAACCGGGCGGCGATGAAACGGGACTTGCTCGTAACGCCCGACTGTTCCCACTGCGAGAGGAAACGGGCGTTCTCCCGGTCGTTCAGGTAAAGGACATGGCGATGCTTCGCTGGGTCTGCGAGGGCGGGGCGACCGCCCTTGTTAGGTTTTCTTGTTTCCATGCTTCTTTGGATTAAAAAATTACGACTTCGGAGTGATTTTTACCCCCGCAAGGGGCAAGGCGTTTTCAGGCACGGAAAACGGTTCTATGTGCCATAGAACACACCTTGCTATTTTCTGACGAAAATCGAAATCCGTCACGGACGGATTGGGGTTAGCGTGGAACGGTAAGCCCTGCCGTTCACCAGCCCGGTTTTACACCTCTGCCCCCTGCGGTTTGTTACTCCGCTGCAAAGTAACAGTGATTTATAATGCTGTAAAATAGGCGGTTGGTGGACAAAACGGGACAACGCAGGACAAATCGGGACACATCTAAAAACGAACGTTTTTTCTCCTTTTATTTGCAGAAGATTTCAAGATTGAAAGCCATATTTCAAGCAAGAAAGCAGGATAGAAAGCAGGATTTCAAGAAAACGTGATTGCAGGATTTCAAGATTTCAAGAAAGGATGAAAGCAGGAAAACAAGATTGAAATAAAACAATCTTTCAAGATTGAAAGATGGAAACAAAGAAAGCTATATGGCTGGATTGATTGAAAGCAATAAATAAATCTATCAACCAATAATGAACGAAAGCAATATGGAAAACGAGAAAACACCCCTTTATGTCGCCTTTTCCACACAAAAGGGCGGGGTCGGCAAAACCACCTTTACCGTGCTGGCGGCGAGTTACCTCTATTACCTCAAAGGCTACGATGTGGCGGTGGTCGATTGCGACTACCCCCAACACTCCATTGCCGGGATGCGAAAGCGAGATGCCGAACAGGTCGGAGCGGATGAAGACTACAAGCGCATGGCGTATGAACAGTTCACCCGGCTGGAGAAGAAAGCCTACCCAGTATTGTGCAGTTCGCCCGAAAAGGCGATTGCAACGGCTGACGAATATATAGCCGCCGGACACGTGCCGGATATCGTGTTTTTCGACCTGCCCGGCACGGTGAACAGCGAGGGCGTGATAAATTCTCTTGCGGGCATGGACTACATCTTCACCCCCATTTCCGCCGACAAGGTGGTGCTGGAAAGCAGCCTGTCGTTCGCAATGGCTATCCAAAAGCTATTGGTGAAGAATGAAGCCTGCCGACTTGCCGGGCTGTACCTCTTTTGGAACATGGTGGACGGGCGGGAGAAAACAAACCTTTACGCCGCCTACGACAAGACGATTAAGGAACTGGAACTACCGCTGATGAAAACCTTTATCCCCGATACCAAACGCTACAAAAAGGAACTGGTGGCGGATAAAAAAGCGGTGTTCCGCTCCACGCTCTTTCCCGCCAGCCGCCCGCTGGTAAGGGGAAGCAACTTGGAAGAACTGATAACGGAAATAGTGTACTACATCAAATTAAAATGATATGGCAAAGCAAAGCGGCGGGATGCCGAAGATAGACGAGGATTTCATGAAAGAACTTATCTCGCAGGGCGTACCCGCCAAGCGGGAGAGCCAGCCGGATGATGTACCGCAGCCCGGCGGCGAAACGGAAACCGCCCACGAGGGACGGCAGACTGAAACGGTGCGGGTGGAGAAACCGACACCCCGCAAGCGCAAGGGCGGTTCGGGTGACTACCGGGAAACCTACTTTCAGAAAGTGGAACTGGCAGACCGACAGCCCTTGTATGTAAGCCGCACCACGCACGAGAAGCTGATGCGTATCGTGACGGTGATAGGCGGGCGAAAGGTGACGGTAAGCAGCTACGTGGAAAACATTCTGCTGCGCCACTTCGAGCAGTACCAAGACGAGATAAACACACTGTACGAAAGCCACTTCCAAAAGCCCTTTTAGCTATGGTAGCCTATTGCATATTAACCGGGCTTTTGGTGTACTATATCGCCCTGTGGCTGTGGTATCGCTACACGGACAGCCGGACATCACCGGGCAGAACGGATGATGCGCCGCTTCCACGAAACAGGGTTTCAGGCTACACGCTGATAGGTGAAAGCCGATACAAGGGTGGACTAATCGGGACAGCGCAGGACAAATCGGGACACCTCCCGCAAGCGGTTGAAAATGATACTATTTTTGCGCCGCAGGCTGACGGACTGACGGAAGAAACACCCGGTTACGAGAATGACGAACCCGACTACGAGGACGAGGAAATAGCCGGGTACATGGACGGTGACGATGATACCGGGCGGGCTACGGGCGTGAGCTTTGACGAACTGGGCAAAGCGGTACGCACGGCGAACGCCGACAACCCCACCGAAGCGGAACAGCGGCAAGCCGCCGGGACGCTGGCAAGCATTGAGGGAACGAACCTCTACGATGCGGTGGTGGAGAACATCAACGGCGGGCTGGCAAAGGTGGCGGAACTGCTGGGACGCAACGAAGCGGAACTGGCTACGGCTGCTCCTGCCGGAACTGGCAACATAAGCGAGGAACACGAAAAGTTCGACATGAACGATTTCCTATAATATAATAATGTTAACAATATGAAGCAACGTGACTACGGTTGATTGGCAACCTGAAAACCAAGCAAACGGGACTATCCCCGACCACTAAAATTTCAAATTATTCACCAGCCGGGAAAGGCGGACTTCCCACCCGCCGCCCGGCATTAAAAACAAATCACAATGAGAAAGAAAATCTTTTTGTCGGCGGCTATCCTTGCCGCTGCGGTAAGTGCCTACGCACAGGGCAACGGGCAGGCGGGCATCACCGAAGCCACGAACCTAATCACAGGGTATTTCGACCCCGGAACAAAACTGGTGTACGCAATCGGGGCGGTCTGCGGCTTGATTGGCGGGGTAAAAGTGTATAACAAATTTTCGAGCGGCGACCCCGACACCTCAAAGACCGCCGCCAGTTGGTTCGGGGCGTGCATCTTCCTGATTGTAGCCGCCACTATCCTGCGGTCGTTCTTCCTCTAAACCAGCGGCTATGTCTGAATATCCGGTAAACAGGGGTATCGGGAAGCCGGTGGAGTTCAAGGGGCTGAAAAGCCAGTACCTCTTTATCTTTTGCGGCGGCTTGCTCGCCGTCTTCGTGGTGTTCATCGTCCTGTTCATGGCAGGCGTGAACCAGTGGCTATGTATCGGTTTCATCGTGTCGGCTTCGCTGCTGCTCGTGTGGCAGACGTTCCGGCTCAACGCACGGTACGGCACGCACGGGCTGATGAAAGCAGCCGCACGCAAAAGACACCCACGCTTCATTATCAGCCGAAAGGCGATACCCCGGCTGTTCAACTACAAAAGAAGAAAGGAAGAAAGAACATGAGGAATACATTAAAGGCTACCACGCTGGAAAGGAAATTTCCACTTTTGGCGGTGGAGAACGGCTGCATCATTTCAAAGGATGCGGACATAACGGTGGCTTTCAGGGTGGAACTGCCCGAACTGTTCACCGTCACCAGTGCCGAGTACGAAGCCATACATTCGGCGTGGTACAAGGCAATCAAGGTGCTGCCCGACTACTCCATAGTACACAAGCAGGACTTCTTCATCAAGGAGAACTACCAGCCCGACACGGAAAGGGATGAACTTAGTTTTCTGTCCCGGAGTTTTGAACGGCATTTCAATGAACGCCCGTTCCTGAACCATTACTGTTACCTGTTCCTGACAAAGACGACAAGGGAGAGAAGCCGCCGACAGAGCGACTTCTCCACCCTCTGCCGGGGCAGGATTGTTCCGCAGGAGATAGCCGACTGGGAAGCGGCGGCAAAGTTCATCGAAGCGGTCGGGCAGTTTGAAAGGATTATGAACGACTGCGGTTTTGTCACGCTTACCCGGCTGGCGGCATCGGAAATCACCGGGCAGGACGGAAAGGCGGGCATCATCGAGAAATACTTCTCGCTCTCGCAGACAGATACCACCTGCCTGAAAGACATCGGGCTGTACCCGGAAGAAATGCGTGTCGGGGACGATATTCTGTGCCTGCACACGCTTTCGGACGTGGAAGATTTGCCCGGAAAGGTCGGGACGGACTGCCGATTTGAGAAGCTGTCCACTGACCGGAGCGACTGCCGACTGTCATTCGCCGCCCCGGTGGGCGTGCTGTTGTCGTGTAACCACGTCTATAACCAGTTCATCTTTATAGACGACCACGCCGAAAACCTGAAGAACTTCGAGCAGACCGCCCGGAATATGCAATCGCTCTCCCGCTACTCCCGTGCCAACCAAGTGAACAAGGAGTGGATAGACGAGTACCTGAACGAAGCCCACAGCAAGGGGCTTATCTCGGTGCGCTGCCACTGCAACGTCATGGCATGGAGTGACGACAGGGACGAACTCAAACGCATACGCAACGATGTGGGAAGCCAGCTTGCACTCATGGAGTGCAAGCCACGCCACAACACCACCGACACGCCCACGCTCTTTTGGGCGGGCATACCCGGCAACGAAGCCGACTTCCCCGCAGAGGAAAGTTTCTACACGTTCTTGGGGCAGGCTCTCTGCCTGTTCGTGGAAGAAACGAACTACAAGAGTTCGCTTTCCCCGTTCGGCATCAAAATGGTGGACAGGGTAAGCGGGCGACCGCTGCACATCGACATATCGGATTTGCCCATGAAGAAAGGCATCACCACCAACCGTAATAATACCCTATATTTTTACCATTTTTATATTGTTTGAGTTTGTATATAAATAACTGATATTTAGAGATTATTAGGAAAATGATTTGGCTTTTGATTTGCTGTTTTTTCCGATAATCTCTATTTTTGTATGCAAATCGTATGTACAAAATAGACGTATAACAATAAACAAGGCAGCCTATGTTCAAGTATTCAAAAGATGGAATATCCGTACTATCGGTACTGGATGCACGTAGGGCGAAGAAAAGCGGTCTGTTCCCTGTCAAGATACAAGTGATACACAACCGCAAGCAGAAATATTATTCCACCGGAAAGGAATTGTCCAAAGAGGACTGGGAAATCCTTGCCGAAAGCAAGAGCCGCAGACTGATTGAGATACGGGCAAGCGTGGAAAACAGTTTCTCCATCATAAAAAGCCAAGTGGAAGCCCTTGCGGAACGTGGGGACTTCTGTTTCGATGCGCTCAGCATGAGGTTGGGCAGGTGTACGGGTACAACCCTTAACACAGCCATACAGGGGAAAATAGACGCATTCAAACTCAACGGGCAGGTAAATTCCTATTATAACTACCGCAGCACGTTGAAAAGCATAGAACGGTTCGCAGGCGGCAGCGTGCCGTTCTCTGCGGTTTCTGCGGACTGGCTGTCACGCCTTGACAAGTTCCTGCGGAACGAGGGCAAGACCGTCACCACCATAAATTTCTATATGAAAGCCCTTAAATGCGTGGTGAATGACGCAAGACGCAACGGGATTTTAAAAGAAGCCCAATACCCGTTCGGCAGGGGGAAGTACGAGATTCCGAGCGGCAACAGCCGAAAGTTAGCCTTGACGATGGAACAGATAAAAAAAGTCGTGACATACAAGGGCAGCAAGACCGTTGAGAAGTACCGGGATTTTTGGTTTTTCTCCTACCTGTGCAACGGTATCAATTTCAGGGATATGCTTTTCTTGCGGTATGGGAACATCGTGGACGGTGAAATCTGCTTTGTACGCTCCAAGACATCGCACACGTCCAACCATATACGGGAAATAAGGGCGGTACTCACTCCCGAAATGCGGGATATTATAAAACGGTGGGGAAACCCTGACGATGGGAAACCCGATACTTTCCTGTTCAAGTACGCCAGAGAAACGGAGGACGAATTTGTCATTTCCAATATTGTCAGACGGGTAACGCACCGTTGCAACATCGCTTTGGCTAAAATAGCCCAAGCTGTCGGTGTCCCCCGTTTCACGACCTATTCCGCCCGGCATTCCTATGCGACTGTCTTAAAACGCAGCGGAACGAACATCGCTTACATATCCGAGAGTTTGGGGCATTCAAGCCTTGCCATCACGGAGAACTACCTCGCCAGTTTCGAGCAGGAGGAGCGGATAAGGAATGCGCAGTTATTAACCAAATTCGATTGAGCCATGCCGAACAAGAAAACCAAGACGGTGAAGATTAGACACCTTGAATGTTTCAGTGCCATTTACGAGGAACTGGCGCAGAATCCCGAATACGCAGGCTACGAAATAGAAGAAGCCGTACTGCAAGTGAAATCATATATTCCCCCTACTGTTAAAGACGTGGACAAGGCGATAGAGAAAATAAGGTTCAGCCATGCCACCCGTAAATACAAGTACCCCGTATTCGAGGGCAGGGAACTGATAGACCAAAAGACATTGGCGAAAATGGCGGGCGTGAGCAGGCAGACCGTAGCCCGGTGGGAGGAACTCGGTTTCATATCCCGTTCGGACATAGGGCTGTCGGGAAACAAATATTTCGTAATAAAAGAAGTCGTTTCCCAACTTGAAAGGTTAAAGGATGTGAAATAGCGGCATTCGCATAATCACTTAACATACATAGGACAAACGGTGTGTTGGAAGGACAAAATCACCAATACATCGTTTGTCCCTTTTTTTATCCCGCTCCAATCTTGCCGGATGTCCTGCATTGTCCCAAGTTGTCCGGTCTGTGTCAAGTGATTAGTAATTGAATAATCGGTTTCTTTTATTCTTCCTTTGCGGCATCAACCGGTTGCAACGGCTATGACGGTAGCCAAGTAATAACTAAAAAAGGAAGAAAATATGACGAACATTATTCTGACAACGCCCGAAGAACTCCGGGCTATCGTGAGCGAAACCGTTTCCCAGTCATTGGCAGGATTCACCCAGCCGAGGAACGAACCCGACAACCTCACGCCCGATGTGGCGGTAGAGGTGCTGGAACGACACGGTTTTCTGATTTCAAAGGCACGGCTCTACAAGCTGACCGCAAAAAAGGAAGTGCCGTTCCGCAAATACGGGAACAAATTGCTTTTCTCACGGAAAGAGCTTCTCACGTGGGCGGAAAACCTTACAAAAAGGGTGAACGACAAGGACGAGGCGGCACTCGCCATCGCCAAGAGCGCAAACCGGAAAATCCGTAACTATGGAAAATAAGAGGAAAGAAGAAGCCGGGCAGGGTGTTACCATGCAGAAAGAGGATTTCGCAGCCCTTTGGAAAACCATTCATTTAAAGGTGACGGACACTTACGAAGTGCCGCCCGAAATACTCTGGGTGAACGGCTCTACCATTGGCACGCTGGGTAATTTCAGCGCATCCACAGGCAAAGCCAAGAGCAAAAAGACATTCAATATTTCCGCCATTGTTGCGGCAGCGTTGAAGAATGACGAGGTACTGAAGTATTCGGCATACCTGCCACCGAACAAACGGAAAATCCTCTATGTAGATACCGAGCAGAGCAAATACCATTGCCATAAGGTCATGGAGCGTATTTTGCGACTTGCCGGACTGCCTACCGACAAGGACAGGGACGATTTTGTTTTCATCGTGCTAAGAGAGCAGACCCCCGACAAGCGGAAACAGATTATCGGCTATATGCTTGAAAATATGCCCGATGTGGGGTTGCTCATCATTGACGGAATCCGTGACTTGATGTACGACATCAACAGCCCCAGCGAATCAACCGACCTAATCAACCTTTTGATGCGCTGGTCAAGTGGGTATAACCTGCATATCCACACCGTGCTGCATTTGAACAAGGGGGATGACAACACAAGGGGGCATATCGGTACGGAACTGAACAACAAGGCTGAAACCGTCCTGCAAATCACGAAAAGCCAGCAGGACGGCAACATAAGCGAGGTAAAGGCGATGCACATACGTGACCGGGAATTTGACCCGTTCGCATTCCGTATCAATGACAACGCTTTACCCGAAATCGTGGATGATTATGTATTCCAACAACCTAAGCAGGACAGGAACTTTTCGCTTACGGAACTGACTGAACAGCAACACCGGGAAGCGTTGGAGAACGGTTTCGGCAAGCAGGTGGTACAAGGCTATTCCAATGTCATAGCGGCATTGAAACAGGGTTATGCGAGTATCGGTTACGAGCGTGGACGCAATGTTCTTGTGTCGCTTAACAAGTTTCTTGTGAACAAGCGCATGATTGTGAAAGAGGGCAAGGGCTACCGCTATAATCCCGATTTCCATTATTAAAAGTCAGTTTGGTTTAGTCCGGGTGTATATACAAGAGGAACGGACTTACTATTTCCCAGTATCGGAACAGGCAGGTTTAGTATGGTACGGGTGTATATATAACGGACTAAACAGGACTGGTGCACTTTTCAACTATTTTTTTATCCCCAAAAAGAAAATGTTATGAACATCGAAGATGTGAAACAAATACCCATCGCAGACTATCTGCACAGTTTAGGTTACTCTCCTGTCAAACAGCAGGGTAACGGTTTATGGTACAAATCACCGTTAAGGGAGGAACACGAACCGTCTTTCAAGGTGAACACTGACCGCAACCTTTGGTATGACTTTGGCGCAGGCAAGGGCGGCAACCTCATCGCACTGGCAAAGGAACTCTATTGTTCAGACAGCTTGCCATACCTTTTAAACCGGATAGCGGAACAGACACCGCACATCCGTCCGGTCAGTTTTTCTTTTCCCCAGCGTAGGAAAGAACCGAGTTTCCAGCATTTGGAAGTCCGTGACCTTACCCATCCGGCATTGCTCCGTTACTTGCAGGGACGGGGTATCAATATCGAACTGGCAAAAAGAGAATGTAAGGAACTCCATTTTACCAATAACGGCAGACCGTTCTTCGCTATCGGTTTCCCGAACATGACAGGAGGTTATGAGGTGCGCAACTCTTTTTTCAAAGGCTGCATCGCCCCGAAAGACATCACCCATATACGGCAGCAGGGAGAGCCGAGAGAGAAATGTCTGGTGTTCGAGGGTTTCATGGACTACCTCTCTTTCCTTACGCTCCGTATGAGGAACTGTCCGACCATGCCCGACCTTGACAGGCAGGATTATGTCATTCTTAACTCTACCGCCAATGTGTCGAAAGCCCTTGACGTGATGTCCCTGTATGAACGCATCCACTGTATGCTTGACAATGACAAGGCTGGATATGAAGCGACACGGGATATCGAGTTGGAATACTCCTACCGTGTACGTGACTTCTCACACAATTACAGGGGATATTCGGACTTGAACGATTACCTGTGCGGCAGGAAGCAGGAACAGAAAAACGAAGCCAGCCAAGTGCAGGAAACGAAGCAGGAAACCGGACAACGTGCCGCCCCAAGACAAAAGAGAGGCAGGGGCATTTAATCCGGCAGGACTATCAACGGCTGGCGGTTTATTTGGAGAGCAAGGTTATGTTTCGGTAAACCGAAACTACCTTGCTTTGCTCACCGCAAAGAAAATTTCTCCCGTTGGTCGCAATTTTTAAGACACCATTCAAACGTAAAAAACCATGACGAGTATAAAGGACAAGCCGGGGGGACGTCCGGCAAAGAAACGGATAGAGAAGCAGCAACGGGTTGTCAGTACGAAACTGACCGAGTTGCAGTATTACGCCATCAGGAAGCGAGCCGGGGAAGCCGGGTTGCGTGTCAGTGAGTATGTAAGGCAGGCGGTTGTTTCGGCAGAGGTCATACCCCGGCTGAACAGGCAGGATGCGGACACCATCCGCAAGCTGGCAGGGGAAGCCAACAACATCAACCAGTTGGCGCACCGGGCGAATGCCGGAGGTTTCGCACTGGTGGCGGTGGAACTGGTGAAGCTCAAAAACAGGATTATTGGAATCATAAACCATTTGTCGGATGATTGGAAAAATAAAAAAGGGAAGCGGTTTTAAGGGCTGTGTGAACTATGTGCTCGGCAAGGAGCAGGCGGTTTTGCTTCATGCGGACGGGGTTCTGACTGAAAGCCGGGGTGATATAATCCGCAGCTTCTGTATGCAGACCGAGATGAATCCCGATTTGAAGAAGCCTGTCGGACATATTGCGTTAAGTTATTCGACAGTGGATACGCCCAAATTGACAGACGGGAAGATGGTACAGCTTGCGCAGGAGTATATGCGTGAAATGAAAATCACCGATACGCAGTATATCATCGTGCGTCATCAAGACCGGGAACATCCGCACGTGCATATCGTGTTCAACCGCATAGACAATAACGGCAAGACCATTTCGGACAGGAACGATATGTACCGTAACGAACAGGTATGCAAGAAGCTGAAAGCCAAACACGGGCTTTATTTCGCTGGTGGAAAAGAACAGGTAAAGCAGCACCGACTGAAAGAGCCGGACAAGTCGAAATACGAGATTTACACGGCTGTGAAGAACGAAATCGGGAAGTCCAAGAACTGGCGGCAGTTACAGGAGCGGTTAGCGGAAAAGGGTATTACTGTCCGGTTCAAGTACAAGGGGCAGACAAGCGAGATACAAGGTGTTTCCTTTTCCAAAGGCGAATACACGTTCAAGGGTTCGGAGATAGACCGTAATTTCAGTTTCTCCAAACTGGATAAGTGTTTCGGGGATGCAGGACTGAATACAATCGGAAATCAGCGGCAGGCAGCTTTTACATCCGTTCGGGAGCCATTGCCAACGCAGGGAAAGGCTGACAGTCCGTTGATAACTGGTTCGCCCGGTCTATTTTCCGCTTCTTCTCCCCCAGTGGATGAAGAACCTAATTTTAATTTGAGAAAGAAGAAGAAAAAGAAAAAACAACTTAAATTGTAAATACATGGAGGAAAATTTGATTTTAGAGGGGCTTCTCTCAATGGTTACGGAATTGAAAGAGAAGCAGGAAGCACAGGTAACGCCAGCCAGTCGGGAAGAAACTATCGAAAGGCTGAACGCAATCGAACAGGCATTGTCGGAACTGCACAATAATCCGGCTGTTCCCGAAAAGGAATTGCAGGCTATCCAAAGCCAACTTGCCGACATAAAGAATACGGAACAGGAGCAGCAGCAATCCATAGGAGAAGTGAGAAAATTTGTAACGGCTACCTACCGTTGTCTGAAAGAAATGCTGGATGTGTTGGATTCTTACCATAAGGAACACACAACAGAAAAAGCGGAAACCGAACCTGCATCGTTGTCCCGGAGGATAAGCGGTTTGTTACGCCCGAAACTTTTTGTTTTTTTGGCAGGGCTGGTTGTCTGTTTCGTTTCCTTGTTCCTGAATGTCCGTTTGGCTGGACGAATGCAGCAGTTGCAGGACAACGATATGAAATACCGCTACATTCTGATGAAAGGGGAAGCGGACGGGGGCTGCCTTGATTTGCTGGAAACGAATTTCAGTAGGGAACGGGATAACGCTTTCATCCAAAACTTGACTGATTCGGTGACGGATTTTGAATACCGCAGCAGGAAGCAGGCGGAAGCGTTGGAACGTGCAAGGCTGCTCAATGAACAAGCCGAGCGGTTGAAAAAGGAAGCCAACCGACTGGGCAAGCCATAAATCGGGAAAACAAAGGATACAAACTGTAAATGTTAAAGCCCACCCAATATATGGAGAAAAGTGCAGTGCATCTTCGTGGTGTATTGCACTTTTTCTATATTTGCGGATAGTCTAATTTGAAAAGCCCAAAATCCCCAATCCGCTGAATTGTTTGGATGATGATTAGGCAATGATTTAATTGTGAATAGGAACTGCACCTACGGGGGCGTTTGCTGAAGTAAATATACTTGACTGAAGACATTAGCAACAATCAAATCATTATCGTTATTATGGACATTTAAAGTAAAAAAGATATTCCTATAATGATTAAAGCAATAGATGCAAATATGTATCTATATCTTTTTGTAGAAAACATTGCTCCTATACAGGAGATAGATACAGCAAATTGCATACATTTCAAACTTAACTCTGTAGTCTTAAATATACACATAGACAAAAAAGATAATGCCAAAACAAATATTATAGCATTCAATATATATTTCAGTTTCATATTACTTTGATTTACATTGACCTTATTATCAGTAGCATATAAATTGCTCATCCTATCCCAATAACCAATCCTATACAAGAGAACAAGGTGAATCTCTTTTCCTTGTATTTCAGCACATAGACCAGCCCGATAATAGCACATAAAGGAATATTAGATGAATCTGCATTTTCCCTTTGTTTACAAGGTATTTATATGTTCTTTCATCCTTTCTTTGCTCAATTTGCGAATCTCACGGTTCTCTTTGTTTTGTTGTAGCATACATTTATGCAACTTAATGTTCCTATGATTCAGTTTAATCTATTTTCTCTAATTCAATCGTAGCTACTTTCTCTTTATCTGGACTAATTTCATTCTGTATAATGGTTATATGTTTTTGGGTATAGCTTTTGATAATCCAAGGGGCTCCACCCAAATATAAAGCATTGCTATTAAATGTGATATATTTCCCTTCTATTGTATAAGTAATATCAATTTCATCGTAACCTTCCCAATTTACTTTCCCTTTCTGAGTATCTACAAATTGCATACCGACCCCCATATTTTGTACTGTCCAAGCCTCACAATGCCCTGTTCCACGCCATGAAGTCTGATAAAGTGCTTCGGGGGTTAATTCATTTGTCTGTTCATTATCATCATCGCAGTTTATAAAACAGAATGTACAGAGGAATAGCATAAGTATTCCAAGAATTTCTTTTGTTTTCATATTCTCTTTTTTATTTTTTGTTTAACTCATTCAATCTTTATTTTGTTTCTTCGTTGAACCAACCAAAGATAAGACAAAGATAAAAAGAAGAATCCTTTGGCAGATTAAGATACTCTTGGAATATTGTTATGAATGTAAATTTCTAAACCTATGTTTATTTTTTGTTGTCAAGACTTTGCTTGCGTCTGATTCGGCTCATGTGTACGGGTGTAATTTTAAGGTAGGATGCTATTTCTTTTAGTGATACCATTTGAAGGATTGCAGGGCATTTTTTTAAAAGTTGGAGGTAACGCTCTTCCGGTGTGAATCTGAATAAATCCAAATAACGTGAATATGATTGGAAAAACATCTGTTCGGCTGCGATACGGGCTATCCGTTGGCTTTCTTTGTTCTCCTCGAATTTTTGCTGTAAGAATGCAGAAGAACAGATGTAAATCTCGCACGGGATTATTGCCTGTATATTCAATTCTGATTTCATGCCATATAAGCAAGTGGGGTAATCGCCTATAAATTCATTTGGAAAGGAAAAACCGACATTATACGGCTTGTTTTCTGTCCGGTTGGTACAACTGTATTTGACTACACCTGACAAGATAAACCCGAAGAAAGAACATACATCATCTTCATGGAGAATAAACTCATTCTTTTTATAATGTCGTAACTCTCCATGTTTTAGACACAATTCTTTAAAAAAATCTATGTCTATATTGCTCATATATGAATTAAATTCAGTCATCATTTACTTGTCATTGGTGCAAATGTATAAAAAATGCCTGAAATATGCTTGATAGTACTTAACTACATTGTTTAAATATTCAAAAAAGTATGTAACATAACATGTTTGTTATATTTTTAAGTTCAAAGGTTTAGTACGTTTCTTTGTCTGTATATCCAAAACGAACTAAACTTATTTAGACAGCAAATTATATATGCTGGCGAAAAAAGAAAAACAGAGTTTCTTTCTCTTTTTGCCAGTATCATGTCTATTTTTCACTGAAAAACGAGAGAAAACAGATATAAAAACATCTCCTACCACATTTACCCCTTAACAACAAATATCCTTTTCTGTTTTCTTATAATCACTCTATTTGTATGCAAATTGTATGCTTTAAAAATATTAATATTGATGTGTTTTATACCATAATTAACTGATATTCAGTATTAAATAAATAAATGTTGGTACGGATTAATCACCACCAACCGCAACAAGTTCATACTTGGGCCGAGCGGTAGCGGGAAGTCTTTCTTCACCAACCACATGGTGCGCCAGTATTACGAGCAGGGTGCGCACGTACTATTAGTAGATACGGGTAACAGCTACTTGGGGCTGTCCCAGCTTATCCACAACCGCACGCATGGCGAGGACGGGATTTATTTCACCTACACCAACGAGAACCCGATAGCGTTCAACCCGTTCTATGTCGAGGACGGGGTATTTGATATCGAGAAGAAAGAGAGTATCAAGACGCTTATCCTTACTTTATGGAAGCGGGACGATGAAGCTCCCAAGCGGTCGGAAGAAGTGGCGTTGTCCAATGCGGTAAGTGCCTATATCGAACGTATCACGGGCGACAGGTCGGTAACGCCCTGCTTCAACACGTTCTACGAGTTTGTCCGGGATGATTACCGCCGACAACTTGAACAGAAGAACGTCAGGGAAAAGGATTTTGACATCGACAATTTCCTGAACGTGCTTGAACCATATTACAAGGGTGGCGAGTATGACTATTTGCTGAACTCCGACAAGGAGCTGGATTTGCTGCATAAACGCTTCATTGTCTTTGAATTGGACAACATCAAAGACCACAAGATTTTATTCCCGATAACGACTATCATCATCATGGAAGCGTTCATCAATAAGATGCGCAAGTTAAAGGGAATAAGGAAGTTAATACTAATCGAGGAAGCGTGGAAAGCGATTGCATCGGCTAACATGGCGGACTACATAAAATATTTATACAAAACCGTCCGAAAGTATTTCGGGGAAGCGATTGTGGTAACGCAGGAAGTGGAAGATATTATTTCCTCGCCCATAGTGAAAGAGAGTATCATCAATAACTCGGACTGCAAAATCCTGTTAGACCAGCGAAAATATCTCAACAAGTTCGACAGCATACAAAACCTGCTCGGACTGACCGACAAGGAGCGTTCGCAGATATTGTCTATCAACATGGCGAACCACCCCGGACGGAAGTACAAGGAAGTTTTCTTCTCGCTGGGCGGCACGCAGTCAGCGGTGTACGCCACAGAAGTTTCGTTGGAAGAATATTTCACGTTCACGACAGAGGAAAGCGAGAAAATGGAACTGTTCGCCCTCGCCGAAAAGCTGGGCGGCAACCTTGAACTGGCTATCAAGCGGCTTGCGGAAAGCAAACGCAATCCCCAATCATCAACAACTTAAAAATTAGGAACATGAAGAAAACAATTCTCCTTATGGCGGTATGCCTTTGCTTCGTCGGCAAGGCATCCGCCCAGTGGGTGGTGTCAGACCCCGGTAACTTGGCACAGGGTATCATCAACACCACCAAGCAGATAGTGCAGACCTCCACCACAGCCAAGAACACGCTGGACGGCTTCATGGAAGCGCAGAAGATTTTCCAGCAGGGTAAAAAATATTACGATGCGCTCAAAGCGGTGCATGACGTGGTTAAGGGCGGTGTCAAGGTGAAGAAGTCCATTGAACTGGTGGCGGAAATATCCGAAATCTACGTGCGCAACTTCCAAAGTATGCTGGCAGACCCGAATTTCACGCCTGACGAACTGTCGGCAATCTCGTTCGGCTATGCCAAACTGATGTCGGAAAGCTCAGACGTGTTGCAAGACTTGAAGAATGTAGTGAACATCACGGGTATGTCGCTGACGGATGCCGAACGGTTGGCTATTATTGATAATGCCTACCGAAGTCTATTGAATTACCGCAACCTCGTGAACTACTACACCCGCAAGAACATATCCGTGTCCTACCTGCGGGCGAAGAAGAAGAACGACACCGACCGGGTGCTGGCTCTCTACGGCTCGGCGGATGAACGCTACTGGTAACATATAAATCGGTATGCCTATGTTATTAGCAGCAGTGGATTTTGACAACCTGCACCAAGTGTTGCGGGTGCTGTACGATGAAATGATGCCCTTGTGCAGCAACATGACGGGGGTAGCGAAAGGTATTGCCGGATTGGGAGCTTTGTTCTACGTGGCGGCAAAAGTGTGGCAGTCGCTCGCACGTGCCGAACCCATAGACGTGTACCCGCTCCTGCGCCCCTTTGCGCTGGGGCTGTGCATCATGTTCTTTCCCACGTTCGTGCTGGGGACAATCAACACGGTGCTGTCGCCAGTGGTGAAAGGGTGTAACCAGCTTATGGAAACGCAGACTTTCGACATGAACGAGTACCGGGCGCAGAAAGACCGACTGGAATATGAAGCCCTGATGCGAAGCCCCGAAACGGCTTACCTCGCATCGGACGAGGAATTTGACAGACAACTGGAAGAACTGGGCTGGTCGCCCTCCGACATGGTGACTATGACGGGTATGTACATGGACAGGGCGGCTTACAATATCAAGAAGTCCGTACGGGACTGGTTCAGGGAATTGCTGGAAATGCTCTTTCAGGCGGCGGGGCTGATTATAGACACGCTGCGCACGTTCTTCCTGATTGTGCTTTCGATACTGGGTCCGCTGGCGTTTGCGATTTCCGTCTATGACGGTTTCCAAAGCACGCTGACCCAGTGGATTTCACGCTATATCTCCATTTACCTGTGGTTGCCCGTGTCGGACTTGTTCAGCAGCGTGCTGGCACGCATACAAACGCTGATGCTACAAAAGGACATTCAGGAACTTTCAGACCCGAATTTCATTCCTGACGGGAGCAGCACCGTGTATGTAATCTTTATGATTATAGGTATCGTGGGCTACTTCACCATTCCCTCGGTGGCTGGCTGGGTGGTATCTGCTGGCGGTACATCGGCTTATAGCCGCAATGTTACAAGGGCTGGAGCAATCGCCGGGGCTGTGACGGGTGCGGCAACCGGGAAAGTAGCCGGAAAACTACTCAAATAACAAACATCAAAATTTAGTATATGGAATTTAAATCATTAACGAACATCGAAACGAGTTTCCGGCAAATCCGGCTCTTTGCACTGGTATTCATCTGCCTGTGCGCACTGGTGACGGGCTTTGCCGTGTGGAACTCGTACAACTTCGCCGAAAAGCAACGGCAGAAGATATACGTCCTCGACAACGGGAAAAGCCTGATGCTGGCACTCTCGCAGGACATGGCACAGAACAGACCCGTTGAAGCCAAATCACACGTGCGGCGTTTCCACGAGTTGTTCTTCACGCTCTCGCCTGACAAGGGAGCTATCGAAAGCAACATCAAACGCTCGCTGTTCCTCGCCGACAAGACCGCCTTCAATTATTACAAGGACTTGGCGGAAAAGGGCTACTACAACCGGGTGATTTCCGGAAACGTCACGCAGACGGTGGAGATTGACAGCGTAAGGTGCGACTTCGACCAGTACCCCTACAAGGTGAACACGTATGCCCGCCAGTTGATTGTCCGGGAAAGCAGCCTGACGGTGCGAAGCCTTGTGACCTCATGCCGATTGCTCAACGCAACCCGGAGCGATAACAACCCGCACGGCTTCATCATCGAAGCGTTCACCATTACCGAGAACAAGGATTTGCAAACCGTTAAGAGGTAGCCTTATGGAGAGAAAACGAAATTACATCGAAAAGGTGCAGGACTGGGCGGATGACCACCTACGCCAAATGTGCGGACGGATTACGCCGGGCAAAAGGCTGGCGGTTATCCTCGTGATGTTCTTCTTCTTTGGCGGCTTGTCTATCTACATCACCGTTTCATCAATCTACAATATCGGGAAACGGGACGGGCAAAGGCTGCAAATAGAACATATCAAACAACTGCCATTGCAAGGCAATGACACAACCAACAGTATCAACCCCTTAAACAGACCTGAATATGGAAGAAGTACAGAAGAATGAGAACGGCACGACCGTACCACAGACGGACGGGAATCCTGAAAAGGAAAAGAAGCCCAAACGGGAACTGACACCCCAACAGGTGCAGCAGCGCAGGAAAATGATAGTCTTCCCGCTGATGTTCCTTGCCTTTGCCGGGTGTATGTACCTGATATTCGCCCCCTCCGGCAAAGAGGACGTGAATGTGGAGAGCGTGGGCGGTTTCAACGCCGACATACCCCTGCCCGCAGAGGATGGGATTATAGCCGACAAGCAAAAGGCTTACGAACAAGCGATGCTGAACCGCAAACAGCAGGACAAGATACAATCCTTGCAGGACTTCGGTTTCACGGGGGACAATGAAACGGAAGAACCGCAAGCGGAAATCGACCTGATGCCGGAAGAAGATGTGCCGCCCCAAAGGGGCGGCGGTGCTTCTTATTCGGCAAACGCTTACCGGGACATCAACCGCCAGTTAAGCACGTTCTACGAAACCCCGGCGGTGGACGAGGAAAAAGAGGACTTGAAGCGGCAGGTGGAGGAACTGACCGACCGACTGCAACAGCAGCAGAACGCCACGCCTACCACTGACGACCAAATGGCACTCTTGGAAAAGTCCTACGAGCTGGCGGCAAAATACATGAACGGGCAGGACGGACAAACGACACAAGTGCCTGTTGCCGGGACTGTCACTCAAAAGCCGCAAGCCCAGCCCGTGCAGGCAATCCGGGAAACGACCGTATCAGGATTGCAGCAGTCAATGAGCGATGCCGAATTCATCCGGGCTTACAGCCAGCCACGAAACTACGGCTTCAACACGGCGGTAGGCACGGGCTACGCTATGGGCAGGAACACGGTAGCCGCCTGCATCCACCAAGACCAAACCCTGACGGACGGGCAGGCGGTGAAACTCCGGCTGCTCGAACCCATGCAAGCCGGGGACATAATTGTGCCGAAAAATACCCTTGTGGCGGGGACGGCAAAGGTGCAGGGTGAAAGGCTCGACATACTGGTGTCCTCGATTGAGTACGCTGG
The DNA here is from genome assembly GCF_054653615.1 of Phocaeicola sartorii JCM 17136 = DSM 21941. NCBI lineage: Bacteria > Pseudomonadati > Bacteroidota > Bacteroidia > Bacteroidales > Bacteroidaceae > Phocaeicola > Phocaeicola sartorii. The sequence continues at coordinate 1,439,101 of NZ_BAAIFW010000005.1, read as the reverse complement.
CAACATCATCCCGGTGGAACTCGCCGTGTTCGACACGGACGGGCAAAAGGGATTATCTGTGCCGTCCTCTATGGAGCAGGAAGCGTTCAACGAAGCTATGGCGAATATCGGAAGCGGGCTGGGTACAAGCATTTCATTTGCACGGAGTGCCGGGCAGCAGGTGGCTATGGACGTGACAAGGGGATTGCTGCAAGGAACGTCCGGCTACCTCGCCAAGAAGTTCCGAACCGTGAAAGTAAAGCTGAAAGCCGGATACAAGGTGATGCTTTACGCAAAACAACAATAACCATTTTATCAACCACTAAAATTTCAATTAACGATGAAACAGATTTTTGTATTGTTCGCCCTCTTGCTGGGCGTGTGTGCGGCAAACGCACAAACCACTGACACCGTGAAGTATGCGGCTGGCAACGACTTGTACCGGGGGATTACCCGGAAACTCCCGTACCGCCAAATGGTTACGCCCTACGGCGTGGAAGTGACCTTTGCCAAGACGGTACATATCATCTTCCCCGCTGCCGTCCGCTACGTGGATTTGGGAAGCAACCACATCATAGCGGGCAAGGCGGACGGTGCGGAGAACGTAATCCGGGTAAAAGCCACGACAGAGGGCTTTCCGGGCGAAACGAACTTCTCCGTTATCTGCGAGGACGGCAGTTTCTTTTCATTCAACGCCAAGTACGCCCGTGAACCGGAAATGCTCAATATCGAAATGAAAGACTTCTTGGAGAATGAAGATACGTCCGATTTCTCGCATACCCGCATGAACATCTATTTCCGGGAATTAGGTAATGAAAGCCCGCTGCTGGTGAAACTGATAATGCAAAGTATCTACAAGAACAATGACCGGAAAGTGCGCCACTTGGGTAGCAAGCGTTTCGGCATACAGTTCTTAATCAAGGGGATTTACACCTATAACGGGATGCTCTATGTACACACGCAGACAAAGAACAGTTCCAACGTGCCTTTCGATACCGACTTCATCAAGTTTAAGATAGTCGATAAGAAAGTACCCAAGCGCACGGCTATTCAGGAAACGGTGCTGGATGCGGTACGCAGCTACAACGAGGTGATAGAGATTGCAGGAAAAAGTACCGTGCGCACGGTGTACGCCCTGCCGAAGTTCACCATTCCTGACGACAAGCTGCTGTTGGTGGAACTCTACGAGAAGAACGGCGGGCGGCATCAGGTCATCCGGGTGGAAAATTCCGACATAGTGAACGCAGAAGTGATTAACGAACTCAAAATCAAATAGGGAATGAAGAAACACATTTTTATAATGATGCTCTTTGCGCTGTGCCTGACCTCGTTTCAGGCACACGCACAAAGATACCTGCCGGGCATGAAAGGCTTGCAGGTCACGGCGGGCATGGCGGACGGGGTGCATTGGAACGACAACACGGATTTTGCCTACCATATCGGGGCGGCGTACAGTGTTTACACCAAGAACGCCAACCGCTGGGTGATTGGCGGGGAGTACCTGCACAAAAAGTATGACTACAAAGATATGAGAATACCAGTCGAACAGTTCACCGCAGAGGGCGGCTATTACCTGAAATTCCTATCGGACAGGCGAAAGACCTTTTTCCTCTCGCTGGGACTGTCGGCACTCGCCGGGTATGAAACAAGCAACCGAAGCGAAAAGCTCTTACCGGACGGCTCTACCTTGCTGGATAAGGACTGCTTCGTTTACGGCGGTGCGCTGACGCTGGAACTGGAAGCCTACCTGACCGACCGGGTGGCTCTGCTACTGAACGCAAGGGAACGGGCGTTGTTCGGCTCGGACATAGGCAAGTTCCGCACGCAGGTATCTGTGGGACTGAAATTCATTATCAACTGACCGCTATATAATAATGTATATGAAGAATGTAATGTATAAAATCATCATGGGCTGCTACATCGTGGCCGCCCTCGTGCTTGTCACCGCCTGTAATGACAACTTGGATATTCAGCAGGCATACCCGTTCAGCATCGAAACGCTGCCAGTACCCAAAAGGCTGAAAGTCGGGGAGACCGCCGAAATACGCTGCCAACTGGTGCGTGGCGGCTATTACCAGCCGACTACCTATCAGATAAGGTTTTTCCAGCCGGACGGCAAAGGGAAGCTGGAGATGGATAACGGTACGGTGTTCCTGCCCAATGACCTTTACCCGCTGGAGAAAGAAACGTTCAGGCTCTACTACACCTCCGCATCGACAGACCAGCAGACGATTGACATTTATATCATCGACAGCTTCGGACAGATGCAGCTCCTATCACTATCTTTCAATAGTGATAGGAGCGAAAACGAATAAACTGTTTTGAATGAATATGTTAATAAACACCCAGCAAAATATTGCTGGGTGTTTTATTTATGAGTAATTTTGTATCCGATAATCTATTTTGACCTTATGGAAACAACAGATAATTCGTTTGATAAACTTCTGATGAAAAAACGATTTTATATAATTATAACACTTCTTTTTGTAGGCATTTTTGCCTATATCTTTAAATGGCAGCATATTATTCATTGGTTTGATAATGAATATGTTGTTAACCATGAACTTTTAGGAACATACGGAGACTTTATAGGTGGTGTGTTGGGAACTATATTTGCGCTTATAAGTATTCTAATATTAATTCGGACTTTCAACCAACAACGAGCTGTAACAGAAAAGAATAAAGAACAAATAGAAAATCAGCGATTTAATGATTTGTTTTTTGAGTTATTAAGATTATATCAATCAGAAATATCTGAATTATGTGGAACAATAGTGCGAGAAAGAGGCAATGAAAAAATAACCATAAATTATAATAATAAAGATTTTTTCGATTTTGAAAAAGAATTGTTACAACGAGCTTTTCAGCCAACCACATCCTATGAAGGAAATATAAGAGGTGCTATAAACTTATATATGCTTTTTTATATTAAGCATAGGACAAAAGTTGCAGCATGCTTTAGAACATTATACCGGATATATGATTTGCTGGATAATGCAGAGTTAAAAGAAAAAGTAAAAAAGAACTATCTTAAAATCATACGGGCTCAACTAACAGATAGTGAGTTATTCTTTATTCGGTATAATGGAATGACTTATTATGGAGATAATTTTACCAAATATATAAATAAGTACAATATTCTCAAACATCTTCCTGCATTTGATTTGTTAGAATTTAAAGATTGGTGGAAAGACCTAAACAAAATTGAACGTACAGGAATTAATATTGTTTTTCATAATAGTACAAGACTTCTTAGGCGAATATTATTAAAAAGAGATTCTGATATTGTATTCCGAATTCCGGGTAAAAATCTAAAATATGGATTTGAAATAAAAACCAAAAGTAATTATGAAGTCGAGATAACATTACAAATTGACAACTCGCAAAAAAATAATATTATGGAATATGTTGGGTTTGAAAAATTCACGAATAAAAGAATACAAGCTTTGTTAGATTGTTATCTTAAGGAAATTTTCTTATATTCCAATTTTGAAAAATTCAATAAGGAGCAAGATTTAGAATTTTACTCTAATCCTATTATTACTAATGGCGCTATCTGTATTATCAATAGTGGAGTGAGAAATACCCAAGGTCAGGCATTAAAAATAAAATGATTTATTTTTATGGGTTTCTTTGCTACTTTATTTTCCGGTACTCACGAAAGAAAGTAGCGGCGGCAAATAGCCGCCGTTCTCTATCAACTAGTTTTAAGGCTCTTTATGGATGTGTATTTCTCTAACCACACCTTTACCTGTTCCATATTGTATTCGCCCGTAATGATTGCCGTATGGTCGTTTATGGCTACAAACCGGACACTCTCGTAACTGTTTACCCAGCCTTGCAGGGAACAGACACCCCACGTTGCAACATCTTCAAAAACACTGCGGTCTATTTGGCTGATTGGCTCGCCGAAAACTACCGTCATTATCTGAAAGTCCGGCTTTTCTACCAGCAGTTGCAAATGGTGCAGCGTGCCGAACTCGTCAATTTTGCGCCCCCACGCCCACACATCATTATACAAATCATCGCCCCACTGGTGCGGATGGTCGAAACGGACTTTTACCTCTATGGTGTGTTCGTTTTCTTCTGTGTCCTCGATAACGCCCGTTACCATTAAGCCCGTAAAAATACACTCGCAACGCTTGCCGATAAGCTCCTTGTTCACTTCTGTCGTTTTCATATCCCTAAATTTTACTTGTTACTCTGTTACTTTTTCGCTATCCACTCGTCACGCCTGCGGCGGCACTCGTCCAGTGTTTTGGCTACCGTGCTGAAAAGTTTGCTGTCAAAGTGGCGGTAGTCATATTGAAAATAAATCTGTCCCCTGAAAGCCCCTAAACAGCATTTCACGAACTTTTCTTCTCCCGGTGTTTGGGTAATGCTTACCCCGTTTTTGTTAAGTGACTGCATGATGTTCTATTTTTTTATGGTTATAGACTTGGTTGTTTTTAGCGGGCAGGGCTTTGACACCCCGCCCGTATTGGTATTTGGTTATGCCGCACGAAACACAAAACCGTCATCAAACCAGTAATCGCACATAAACAGGTCACGGGCGAACTTTTCATAATCGAAATAGGTCTTTGCGAACTCCGGCAGGTCGTAACATTCTTCTATGATTTCATAGGCGAAATCTTCTTCATCGTCATATTGACCCCGATACTCGTCCCGGAAATCACGTATAAGGTAGTCCGCATCTTCCTCGCTCAAATCATGGCTTTTGTAGTTGCACCACACGAAAAAGGCTTCCTGTTCGGTGTCGTCCAAATCCTCTACCGCATCACGCAAGGAAAAGAAGTTTTCAGAAATCCAGCTTTCGGAAATCAGGACTTCCGGGATATTCTCGTAATCCTGAAACATATATTCCGCATCTTCCTCGTCCTTGTGAAGTTCCCGGCAGGCTTCGTAAAATTCTTCCTTGCCCGAATAGTCCGAAAGGTCAAGCCATGCGCCGGACAATGAACCGTTGTTATACTTGCCGTAAGTGCCTACATAAACTTTTGCTTCCGATAATACCTTTGTTTCCATATTGCTGTAATTTTTAAGTTTTTAATTTTATGCGGATTCGAGAGGTGAGGGAGTTGAAGTTTCACTGAACTTTTTTCCTGTTTCCCGTAAATCCGACTTTTTTTTATGCGTCTTCCGGTCGGGTCGGTCGTTTTCGTTTCACATAGGCTCAAAAGGGTAGTGTTTAGAGTTTGCAAGGTTTTGGACAAAAAATACCTCGCAAGGCAGGGAAGATTTTTTCGCCAAACCGGAACGGCTCGACCTTGCAAAGTCGTGAAGAACACGTAACTACCTTTGCCTATTGAAATGATTAAAACGACTGTCCCGGCTGGGGGACTGCGTAAGAGGAAGATTTACATTTAGGGAAACAGGGGAAAAGTGCCTGTTCTCTTTCGTCCTTTAGGGAACACTCCATACGGGCGGGAAAGGCAAGGGTATGGCAAGTTTACCTTGCGGTACGCTTGTGCGGGTTTCCAACGGCTCTTTTCACGAAATACAGTCAGCCATGCCACGCACGGTTGGCGTTTCGGGGAATGTGCCAGTTGGAGAAAGATAATAATTACAAGTATGCAAACTATCCATTCACTGGAAATCGAAGTTGTAGGCTATTCAATCCATTAAATGATTGATAATTCGTATCTTTGTAAAAAAATAGTTTATGAAGAAAATATTAAAATTTATCATGGCAGTATTGCCTATAATTATATCTGTAATAGCCCTAATTATTAGCTATTTATCCTACTGTACATCAAAACAGAGTTTTGAGTATGGAATTAGTAAAGATATGATAATTCATACGCCAGCAATAAAAGAAAAGATAGATTCACTTGAACTATCTTTTAACTTAAATAATGACAATTCAGAATTACAAGGTATTTGTATAACCTTGCCCAATAGCATACAAGAAAAACCAATATTTGTCAATACTAAGCCTATTAATTTAAGTAAGCACTATTTAGAACAGTTAGCTAAAAATTATCTGTATGAATTTGTAGAAGCCAAAGATTCTGTGGTTATAGTTGGAACTTTTGCTATACCCATAATAATTGATTACTCTGCAATAGTGTACGGATTCCCTCAAACTCTTAGAGAAAATAGACTTTTAGTTTTTAATTTACATTTTTGTGACAACATTTTAGATTTAAGTTTTTCCAATACTTATTTAATTAGTAGATGCGGATATCCCCTAAAAAATCATACTTTTTATACAGGTGTTTTTTCTTCTCCTTTGGAAGAAAAAATTAAAAAACAAGACCAAATAGATATTCAGGAATTACTAAAAGGTCAGTTAGACGAAATTACACATAATTTTAAGCAAAAATGAGTGCTATTTTAAGCGTTTTTTCAAATAGGGAATTAGCTTTTCTAATTTGGTTAGTTATCCTATTGGTTTATTTTCTAATTAAGAACAGATGGAGATACCATTTGAAAAGAATTATAATATCTGCATTTACCCTCAAATTGGTAGTTATATATACAACTTTGGCTATTTATGCATCTATAATTGTTATACTACTTTATTTATTAAATATTTGGGGAATATTTCTTTTGAAAGATACAGTTGTATGGCTGATATTTTCTGCATTAGGTACTGCTTTTACATTAAATAGAATAAAAGATTTTGGTTATTTTACTGACTTAATTAAAAGTAATATTGCAGTTACAGCCATCGTACAATTCATGATAAATCTATATTCATTTAGTTTGATTACTGAATTGATAGCTCTTCCTGTTGTAGCATTTATAACTGCACTTAGCGTATATTCTGAATATTATACAGAGAATGGCAAAGATTACAAAAAAACGCATTCATGCCTAAATAAGTTGCTTATTATTATCGGGTTAGTTTATTTAGGATTTGCATTATACAAAACAATTATAGAATTTAATACAACTAATTGGAATGACGTTTCCCAACAGTTCTTATTACCTTTGATTCTAACGATTTTATTTATTCCTTACTACTGGGGATTAACATTATATATGAATTACGAAATAATGTTTGTTGCTATTAATGTAATATTTAGAGATAAAGACAAATATGAAAAATGTAAAATCAAATTTTATATACTGTATTATGGGCATTTAAATCTGAAACGAATTAATCGTATAAAGCATAAAATAGCATTCCTTGCATATCAAGATGCTGCTAATTATAAAGATTATTTCAAAAAAGCTGCACAAGCTCCATTATATACGAAATCTTCTATTACGAATAAAATGAAAATTAAACTTTTTAATAATATTGGTGGTTGCTGCAAAGCATTATCTGATTTGCAATTAGGCGAATTTAGTGAATGGAAAAAACTTGATGGATTAAATGAATTTTATAGTATTACGAATTATTACCTTATAAAAAAAGATGGGTTATCTAATTTAGTACTATCCTTACAAGGAGAAGAATTATATATCCATAAATTAGAATTATCACTATCAATACTATCTTCTGAAGAACGGAATTATGCCATATCAAAGTTTCAAGAATCTGTACTCAATATAGTAAGAATACTTTCATTAAGTTTACCGGATGATATATATAATTTCGCTAAAAAAAACGATTGTAATTATAGCGATGATATTTTCTCATTAAGTATTAAAACTGAAATTTTAGGAAATATGGAATCATTTACATTGGCTATAAAATCCAAATAACAGGTTGACGTATGAATAGTATATGATTGATGATTGTAAAATAGTATAAAAATATCGGGTAGTGATTGAGCTACCCGATAAATGAGAAGTTTAGCTACCGAAATCGTTACCTATTCGTCTTTGTCACGGTTATAGGTAACGAAACCTACCGGACGGCGTTCTTTCTGTTGTTTCGACTGGCTTAGAAGCTGGGTAAGGGCTTGGTACAGTTCGTTGAACTGCGCATCGGTGCTTACCTCCAATTCCTCGATGCGCTTTAACAGTTCCTCGTAACCGATTGCCATTTGGCGCATGAGGACAAAAGCCCGCATGATTGAAATGTTTACTTCTATGGCTACTTTGGAACGGAGAACCGAAGAAAGCATGGCTACGCCCTGCTCGGTGAAAGCCATAGGCATGGCTACACCGAAGTTATAATCAGGAGGTATCACATTTTGTGATACCCCTATGGACAACAATAAGTTAGCTTCCTCTTTGGTGAAAACAAACATAAAATCACTGGGAAAACGCTCGATATTGCGCTTGACCGCCTGCTTCAAGGCTCGTGTTTCCACTTGGTAGAGTTCTGCCAAATGATAATCGAGCATCACTCGGCAACCTCTGACTTCAAAAATTTTGTTTTGGATAATCTGTAAGTCCATAATCGTATATTTTAGGAGATTTAGTAATGTTGGAATAATAGTAAGAACTGGTCACAAATTGTGACCAGTTCCCAACAATCAAGATTACATAGCGACTTCCTTGTAAATCTTCTCGATGCCGACAAACTTCTTGTCAAGCCCCTGCATATCACTACCTATCTTGCTGTTAGTGATGCGGGCATAGATTTGGGTCGTTTCAATGTTCGTGTGTCCCAACATTTTAGACACCGTTTCAATGGGTACGCCTTTTGACAGCGTGGTAGTCGTTGCGAACGTGTGGCGGGCAAGGTGAAATGTCAAGTTCTTTTTAATACCGCATACATCGGCAATCTCTTTCAAGTAGGCGTTTAGCTTCTGATTGCTGATTATGGGAAGTATCTTGCCATTCGGTAACTTACCCTTGTATTTTTTCAAAATCATCTTGGGAATATCCAGCAGGGGAACATTAACGTCCGTGTTGGTCTTTTGTCGTTTTGTCATTATCCAAAGGTTGCCGTCAAAAGATTTGCGAATGTTGTCTTGGGTAAGTCCGGCTACATCTATATAGGCAAGCCCGGTGAAGCAGGCAAAGATGAACAAGTCCCTGACGTGTTCCAGCCGCTCGGAAACCATTTTCTTTTTAAGGATAATTTTAATCTCGTCCTCTGTCAGATACCCCCTGTCCACTTTCTCCAGCCGGATTTTGTAACTGGCGAAAGGGTCGTTCACCAGTATGCCATTGTTGCGGGCAATGATGATGATACGCTTGAAGAACTGCATGAACTTGGCGGTGGTGTTGTAGCCGCACTTGCAGGCGGTACGCAAATACAACTCAAAATCGGTAATGAACATCGGGCTTATCTCCTTAATGGATATATCCGATACGTTGTACTTGCTTTGGATAAATTCAGCAAGGTGGCGGCGGGTGACTTCATACTTGCGGTAGGTCGCTATCGTCTTGGATATGCCGACCAACTGCTTCACATCGTCATTGTGCTTTTGAAACAGGGTAAGGATTGTTTCGTGGCTCTCGCTATGACCTAAAAACTCGTTCTTCACTTTCTCAGCGGTCACGTAGTTGTCACGCCGCTGCATTTCGTGGTAAATGGTGTTCAAGGATGCGTTTATATCATCCAGCATACGGTTTATGCGGCTGGCTTCCGCAGTACGTCCGGTAGCCTTGCACATTTTGCCGTCCCAAATAGAGGGTAACACGTCCAACTTGGTGTTAAAACGGCTTGCCACGCCGTCCACTGTGATACGGGCGAAAAGGGGGTACGCACCGTTGGCTTTCTGCTTGTCTTTCTTTGCGTAAAAGCAAATGTTGAATGTCGATTTCATAACTCACTTTTTAAGTTGCAAAACTATTGTAATTCTCTAAAAATGAGTTCTATGCAGACAAGCCAAATAACGACAGGACTTCGCCAATTTCGGACAATCTGTACCCCCTTTCCGTTTTTGTTTGTCGGGGGTACGAGTTAGGTTACGAACTTTGTCTTTTAGGGGCGAAAAGGTGTACTTTAAGGCAGACATAAGGGGATAAAAAAGTCCCACAAATCATTGAATTTGTGGGACTTGTCTGCTTTCTGTCCGGTATTGTCCGGTTAGTTCAGCGGAGAGACAGGGAACGATTAACTTTCATTTTCCCTACTCATTATCAGCATCTTACCAGAAGCCTCTACTCCTATGACACCGAATAATTCACCGCAAATATACTGCAACTTTCTTCCTGTTACACTCTTACTTTTGCAAAGGTAGTAAAAAAATGGCATAAATACAAATCAAACGCTTGATTTAACGAACATAACTTCTATAATTTTCTTCCAATAACAATTGCAATTTAGAAAGAGGATAAAGAAACTTACCACCTATAACAGTATAAGCTATCCCCTTTTCATCACGTAACTTTTGCAAAGTTCTGCTTGATATATGCAACACGCCACATACCTGTTCACCAGTCATATAAACCTCATTGGCGATAGGAACAGGCAAATCTTGAAATTCAAGTACCTCTTTAGAACATTTCTTAAGTATCCTCATCATCATTATGTACTCTTCTGACTGCTTTGTGATTACTCCATCCATATGTTATCTTGCTTTTTGAGTTAATACTCTGACCAAATCACTCTCTTTATACATATATTTGCCACCTATAAAAGAACACGGAATAATTCCGTATTCCCTATAGCTTTGCAAAGTTCGTTTGGAGATATTCAAAGCCAAGCAAACCTCCTGGGCATCCATTCATTTTTCCTTTTCAACAATTCCAAATTTCTTTTTAACAGCTTCAATCTGTGTGAATAAATCCTCAACCTGCTGTTTTAACCGTAAATACGCATTTTTCTCAATTACAACTAACTCCATAATAAATTTGATTTATGATTTTACTATTTGTGAAGCAAAGTAAAGCACATTTCCACATCCGACAAAACTTCCGGAATCAAAGTCACCCATTGGCGTACATTGTCCCCTAAAACATACCCTGAAATATTGTCATGTCATTTCTTTCCCCATATTTACTCAAAGTAAAAACTTTCAGAATCCCGATATAAAGGTGAAAGGCACATCACCGACATCCGCCGGCAATGCGCCTTCCAACCCTCACTTGTTTTCCGTTATCCCTTATATCCTTATACTTTTACTGTTCCGTAAAACTACTTTTTCCTTTATCTCCACCTTCTGCCGTGTATCGGAAAATTGCTCACGCAACAGTTTTCCGACCAGTTTCTTTGCTCTGTCCTGCATCTCGTCATTAACATTCCATCTGTTCCGGCCCAGTAATGCTCTTTCTATCCTTTCAAATTTCTCATAGAAACTGAAATTATCAGGATACTCATCCATCAGTCCGTCCCTCGGATAACCCTTGTCCATGATATGAAGCAAGGTCATCCGGTCATAGTTATCCACGCTTTGGAACAGGCCAAGCCCCTTCTCATTGTCCGGCAGCCGGGCATAATTCTCCCACGTGAGTGAAAGGTCATACACCTCTGTCTGTACGCTTTTAAGAGCCGATTTATCAAGGTAGGCATCCGGTGGAATCTTCTCCAATAGTAACAGGGTATCGTTATCATCATAACAGAGGTTTATCTTCCCCGCCATCAGCGAAGGCCATCCCCGAAGTTCATACACGGTCAGCGACTTTCCTTCAAAGTCCGGCTCAAAGAAACATCTCTCGATATTCTCCTCCATAAAGGCCCCATATTGGTGGTTCCCTTCATAGTTCCGGCTGAAAAGAAGCCCCCCTTATCCGTTTCAACGCCCGTATAGAACTTGTTCCCGTGCCTCAAATCATCCAGCATATCAGCCACCACTACGGGTGATAACTTTATTTCCTCCCACATTTCCGAAGTGAGCCGGCGGGTATAGGTATCATCCTTCGAGAACGGTTCTGTTTCATTTCACAGGCAATACACCACTTCCGACAGAAGCTGGAATCTCTGTAACATAATCCCATGACTACATATACACTGCCGTCTTTTAGCGTTCCATTCTGTTCATTTTCCATATATCAAAGAGTTAAATGTTCATACTCTGTTTTTTCTTTTTAAACGGTATCCTCGTCTTCACTTCCGGCGGCGGGAACCGGGCATTATCCGGTCGCGCAACCGGCGGCGAGACAATCCATCGCTCATTGAGAAGCGGCGCACAGACCAGTCGCAAGTCTCCCAGCCTGTTGAACTTTCTCAGTGTGGGTGCCATGTCGCACCGCTTCGTGCAAATCCCGTATCGGAATATATCCGGTGAGGCGGTCTTGCAGTCCCCGATTTCCGCCCGAAATTTCGCGTCCAACGGTGCCACCTCATGGAGTCTTAATTCCTTTGGTTTTCGTTTCTCGTCCAAAAAGTGTACGGTCAAATCGTTCAAAAACTCTTCATGCGTTCCGACAGCCAACATATCAGCAAGCGGCTACGGCTGCATATCATGTGTGAAATCCACGAGGCCATCTGCCGCCTTCGCTATAGCGGCGAGCCCGTGGACTGACCTGCCAACCCCACACCTGAATATCCATCTTAAAAAAGTCGGGCAATCCCTATGCGGCTGCCCGGATTTTCAATATTTTTCCATACCTCTTTCACTCAATATGATTGTCTATTCATGCCAGTTCTACGAATTCACAGCCTTTCAACAACTTGGTCGGAGGCAACAACAGCGTACAGCGGTAATAGCTCTTGCTGCAGACGAACAGTTCCTTGTCGTAACGGTACGTTTCGGGAACGCTGGTTGCCAGCACCGTCAGCTTTAGCCGCTACATCATCATCTGATAGAGGTCGAACACCTCGGTATTGGCCTTGTAGTCTATCTTGTTCCAAAAGAAAAGGATATCTCTCAAGGGAATTTCAGGCTTGTTGCGGACATAGTCCAACACGATGGTCGAGGAAGAGAGGCTGCTCCGCATGACCATCTTACCCACCGTGATCGGAGTAATCACGTAATCATATTGCAAATAGTGTGGAACCCACCCTAAGCATTTACCCTACCTGACGTAACGACCAGTATCAAGTCGATAGTACTCTCTCTGTTTTTTATCAACTCATCAACGGCTTCCCACACTTCCTCCCCCATGGCACCGATAATCGGATAGGCTTTCTTTCGGATGCGTTCCCATTGCTACTTTGCGGTATTCACTAGGACTTACACCATAATGTTTCCTGAATACTTCCCTGAAATATTTTGCATCACTGAATCCGGTTGCATCCGCAACTTCTATTATCGTGCACCTTTCCTGGATTAGCAGGTTTGCCGCATGTTGCAGGCGGATGGAACGGATGTAGTCGGCCGGTGCGTATCCTGTCAATGTCTTGAGCTTGTTGAAGAAACTCGAACGGCTCATGTGCTGGATTTCACAGAGGGTGTCCACGTTAAAATCAGGACTGGTAATATGTTCCATAACACATTCTCTCACGGTGGCAATGAATTTCCAGTCCAATGCGTTACTGCATCCTTCAGGTAACGGGCCGGTACCAGATTTTAGTCCGGCATATGTTTTTCGGAGCAATATCCGGTTGCCCAGTATGCTCCTGATGTTCGCCTTGAGCACATTCACACTGAACGGCTTGGTTATATATGCATCGGCTCCCTTGTCCAACCCCTTGAGCATATTTTTCTCATCGCTGAGTGCCGTCAGCAGGATGACCGGAATATGAGAGGTTTCAATGTCCGACTTGATGGCTGCACATAGTTCATCACCGCCCATCTCCGGCATCATGACATCCGAAAGGATCAGGTCCGGGTTATATTCCCTTGCCACGACCAACGCGTCGCGTCCGTTTGTGCATGATTGGACGTGGTAGTCCTGTCCCAAGAGTCTCTCAATGTATCCCCGCAAGTCATCGTTGTCCTCCACTACAAGAATACGTGATGAACTTTTGCCATTTTTCATCGTTTCCATCCGCAGTTCGGCAGAACACGTTTCCGGTTGTGGCGGGGCTGCATCTTCCGTCTTTGCCACTGTTATGAAACGTGCCTTGCGCAAATGCCTGTTTCCCATGGGGAATGTAACACGTACACAGGTACCTTCCCCTTCCGTGCTTGATATAATGATCCTTCCCTTATGCAAACGTACTAGTTTGCAGACCAGCATCAGGCCGATTCCGCTTCCCGGCACTTTCTGATTAACGGCATTGCTGCCCCTGAAAAACCTTCCGCCCAGATATTTCCTCTCCCCGGCGGGAATTCCAATCCCCGTATCACTTACCTCTATGCTCCATGTATTCTGTTCAGTGTAGGCACAAACATGGACATTACCATTTCGGGGGGTATATTTCAAGGCATTTGACAATAGATTCTTCAATATGGAATCCATTTTGTCCCTGTCAAACCAGACATTCATAAAAGGGAACTTACTTTCACATGAGAGGTTGACGTTTTTCTGTGACGCATATGTCCGGAAAGTTTCGCAAGTACTTTCCAAGTAGCTGTGCAGCTCATATTCGCCAACACTTAATTGTGAGGTGTAAACGTCCGCCCTTTCGAAATTGATCAGGTCGGTAACCAATTGCAGGAGGTTATTCACGCTTCTCAAGGCCACTCCCACGTTATCCGTCCCTTCCTCTTTTACCTGCTGCCTTTCCACCACTTCTTCCAAAGGAGCTTTTATCAGAGTGAGGGGGGTACGGATATCATGGGCGGTATTTATGAAGAAGCGTGTCTTTTCCTCCGATAGCCTTTTTTGTCTGCGCAACATGACGATCCTGACTGCTATTGTAACGGCTGATATGGCAAGAAGTGCATATCCCGCTATGGCCCATGCGCTCGCCCATGGTGGACGGGCGACAACCACTTCAATACTTTTCTCCTCATAAACTTTGTATTTTTCTTCGTTGGATATGGCACAGATACGCAGGATGTACTTGCCTGGGGAAAGACCGGTGACCTGTATCTGCCCGTCCTGCAACGGGTGGCTCCAGCCGTTATAGGCGCCTTCCAATTTCCATGAGTACAGAATGTTTGAAGGATAATCATAGTTAATGGATATTGCTTCCAGGGAGAAGCTGCTCTGGTCATAAGCCAGTTCAAGTCTGTAATTACCGGCAATGTCCTTTTTTAACGGCGACCCTTCCTCACCAGGATAGACCGGACGTGAAGAAACGGTAAAATCCCTCAGGAGCATCTGTGAGAACTGTGGAACGGGAATCTGCAAGTCAACCGGGAATATGACGATGCCATCATTGCTTCCGAACACAAGACTGTCCCCATACTGGGTTGCAGCGCCGGCATTGAAGCATACGCTCATCAATCCTTGTTCCGCCGTCCAGTTTTGGAAAGTCCGGTCTTCATACAGGAAAGTAACTATGCTGTTTTCCGTACCGAGCAGCAAGCTGCCATCCGGTCTTGGAATGACAATATAAATGTTATCAGAGACAAGGGCACAGTTTTCCATGTGGTACTGGTGTATAAATTTATCGTTTGCACCGTCATATACAAGCAGTCCCGCTCCTCTGGTCCCCACATATAGTGTGCTGTCCGCAGCTTGGTACAAAGTACTGACATGGACTGTCTCGACCGGGAAATCTATGCGACGGTAATCTCCCCGGAGCTTGTCCAGCAGGTATAATCCCATAGTTGTACCTACCCAGATGTGTTCCGCGTCCTTTTCCAGTATGGCGGTAATGGACCCCAGTCCCGGGTAGAGTCGTATGTCACCGGTTTCAGGGTTGATGCGTTTGAGATTACAGTATCCGCCTGACCATATATCCCCTCCGGAGTCCTTTATTATGTCACTGATATATTGGTCAGGGCTTATTCCCGCCAGGGAGGAAGGTGAGATGTACTCCACCATGCCTTTCTTCTTGTCAATCCTGTATATACCTGATGTATACCCACCTGCCCAGATAATGCCGGGTAATACCTCACAGAGGCTCAGGAAGATATTGTTGTCATCGCCTTTCAAGTGCTCGGAACTGCTAAGGAAGGAAGTCCACTGACCGGTTGCGCTGTGAAGCAGGCTGATCCCGTTGCTGGTGGCGAACCACAGGTCACCCTCGCCGTCCCGGACTACATCATGGACCTGGTTATTGGCCAGCGAACTGTTGTTGCCCGGTGAATGCTTGAGCCATTTGTAACTTCTGTAACGGTCGTTGCGTATTGTAATCCCGATAGGATAATTGGCCATCCATATCCGTCCGTCTCCATCCACATAAATATCATTGATGTTGTTCCCGTTCATACCGTTATAATTGCTGTAGTCGGCGGTTATATAAGGCCGGGCGGAGAGAGAATCAACGTCAATCTTGTATACTCCCCTGCCTCCCGTGGCTACCAGCAGTTGCCGCTTTCCAAAGGGGGTGATTCGTTTGATTGCCACGTTCTGTAGCGGACCGTCCGCGATGATGGTTGAAGTCGTGTTCATTCCGTATGCTATAATTCCTTCCTTGAAGGTTCCTATGAACAGTTTCTTTGAATCTTGGTGGAAATAAAGCTCACTTACCGGTATACAGATACTGTCAGTATATGTTCCGACCACAGTTTCTAGGACACCTTCCTTTTCTATGGTTTGCAGTAACCCGTTTGATGTCCCTATAAAAAAGTTTGTACTGTCGGTCTGCGTGATTGCAGTAATATCGTTCGAGGCAGGGGAGTCTATTCTGTCCGTAGTGCCTGCGCGGGTATCATAGCGTATAATACTGTCACCATGGCAGAGCCAGATACGGTCATTACTGTCCATATAGGTACAATTGACGGTGCCTGATGTTACGTCATCCTGCAGGCCGTTAAGCTTGTAGGTCATAACAAAACGGTCACGGGCGGTGTCGTACCGGAATATGCGTCCTTTTCTACCCACAACCCACAGCCTGTGCCTGCTGTCGGTATATAGCCAGTTCAGGTTGATTTGCGGCGCCACCTCCATACTTCCGTCAAAGACGGCATAATGTTTAATCTTGCTTCCGTCATAACGGTCTATCCCTTCCTGGGTAAGGAACCACATGTAACCGTGCCCGCCTTTCTGGATGCGGAAAATTCTCCGGTTACTTAGTCCGTCCTCTATGCCCAGGTATTTATAAATTTGACCCTTGCAGGTAGTAAAAGTGGCTATTAGTAAAGGGAACAGAAAAAGCACCCTCTTTAAAATCTGAAAGTATGTCATTTGTAGTAAAAGTATGCTAAGTTAAATGTTACCCGCAAAATAATAAAAATAGTTTAAATTTAAAAAGGCAATGCAAGTTAGTCATTGCCTTTTATAATGCGGATATCAGTTGGCCCGATTTCGGAAAAGATATAACATGCTTAAAAATGACATCAACCTGTCATACTGTTTGGGGGACCGAACTTCTTACTTGATTTAATGAAATACTGTCAGATATCCACCCTTTCTTGGGTCTTCCTGCTACCGTAGGCGCCTGCAATACAGCACAATACCGCTCCGGAGAGAATTGCAAGGAACGAAATCAGTGCGGACCTCGCTGCGGCATCCGTTGCCTTATCGGCAGCCACGAGTGCCTCATGCTTGATTTCTTTCCATTCCTGTGCGGCTTTCTTCAGGGTCACCTCCAGTTTGTCTATCAGTTTGCCGGCTTCCATACGTGCATTTTCCAGCAGGTTCATATATTGGTCAATAGTTTTATTTGCTTCCGCTTTTGACATATTGGTGTTGTTTGCTATAGCTTTAGCCAAATCATTCCGGTCTATATTTTTGCTGATATTTTCTGTACGTTGTTTCAATCGGTCAAGGAAACTGTCAATGCTCTCATCCGCTTGTTGTGGGGAACGTACTATTTTTTTTACGGACGCTTCCAGGTCATCCTTCACTTCCGCCAGTTGCTTCTGCAGGTAATCCGGCTGAAGTTCCTTCACGTCGCTTTTTAGAAGTGCGGTACGGATATTCTGCGGTATATTCCCTTCTTTCAGGGTTGCATTAAAATCGATTTCTCCGAACAGTTCCTTTGCGTCTTCTGATAATGCTGCAACTCCGTTTCCAACGGTATCACCTGTTCCAGACAAAACGCTGCCCGTAACGGACGAGACCGCTCCAAGAGTATTCACCGTCATTTTTGCCGCACCGACAGCCAGAAAGATTCCCAGTACCACAGCCACAATCAGTGTGGTCGCCCAGACCAGAAATCCGTGTATCATTCCGTCCATACCGGCCAGTTTCCCGGCCACAAAGCCTCCTGCAGCCATGCCGGCAACCAGAATGATAGCGGATCCGATTCCAACAGCAGTGCCGATGCCCGCAACCGGGTGATCTGATAATGGATCAAACATAAACAAACCAATACTTGAATTTAAAATAGACAGTAACACGGATATTGCCAATACAGTCATGACACCGCCGAAAACACTGCCCCAGGACACTCTACCCTTCAGTCCTGCGAAACTTAATTTTTTCATAATTGTCAGGTTTTTAATTAATACTATGATTTGTATCTCTATAAAAAACAGCATTGAAAGAATATTTGTTTGATGAATATTTGTCATTTCAACAGATATTTGTGTTAAAAAACGCATGTATATATAAAGTTATATTTGATGCCGTTATATATAAATCCAAGAATTTGCACCTTATATATCTATGATGTACTTTCACTGCCAATACAGGCTTCTGACACCCTCCGACTTCTTAAATAGATGTTAAATCCATTTCTATTTTTCGAACCATCCTTTTTAACGGGCTGTTTTTTAAACAAAGGTTATGACAAAGTAATTCATTAGATTATGCACAGTCATAACTACACAACAGACAGTACAACGTGTGTGACATATTTATTGTATTACTATTAATTTATTTAATTATGAAAAAATCTATCTTTGTTTTAGCACTAAGCATGAGTATTCTTACCATGCATGCGCAAAATGACCGTACGGCCCTTGAAGGCACACGCCCTGGTGATAACTGGTCTATTGAACTGAAAGCTGGTGCTGTAACCCCTTTGACTCACAGCTCCTTCTTAAAAAATGCCCGACCGGCCTTCGGATTCGGAATCGGAAAACAACTTACTCCTATATTCGGTCTAGGTATTCAAGGTATGGGATATGTAAATACCTCAGCCAGCAAAACTGCATTTGATGCTTCCGAAGTGAGCTTACTCGGTAAAGTCAACCTGATGAATCTCTTTGGAGGTTATATGGGCGAACCACGCGTTTTTGAAATCGAGACTCTGACAGGTATCGGCTGGCTACATTACTATCAGAATGGCCCCGGTGATACAAATTCCTGGTCTACACGCCTTGGTCTGAACTTGAACTTCAACCTAGGTGAGGAAAAAGCATGGACATTCGGTATCAAACCAGCTATCGTATATGATATGCAAGGAGACTTCAGCAAAACTAAAAGCCGTTTCAACGCCAACAATGCCACTTTTGAACTGACTGCCGGACTGACCTACCATTTCATATGCAGCAACGGCTCACATCATTTCACAACAGTGAAGCCTTACGACCCAGTAGAAGTAGGCGAGCTAAATGATGCAGTCAACCGCCTGCGATCACAACTGAGCGACAAGGACATGCAACTGAGCAATGCCGTACAACAGGCCAACAACTTACAAAAGGAACTGGCAGATTGCAGAACCCAAGCTGCCAACATAGAAACCGTGGTAAAAACCAACCGCATTCCAGAATCCATCATCACCTTCAGACAAGGAAAGTCTGTGGTTGATGCTTCCCAACTGCCTAATGTGGAACGTGTAGCCATTTACATGAAAAAACATCCCGAAGCTAAAGTCGTCATCAAAGGATATGCCTCTCCCGAAGGTAACCTCGCTTTCAATGAGAAACTGGCAAAAGCACGTGCCCAAGCTGTGAAGTCTATACTTGTAAAAAAATACAAGATTAACGACACCCGCATTACCGCCGAAGGACAAGGAATCGGTGATATGTTCTCCGAACCGGACTGGAACCGTGTCAGCATTTGTACTATCGAAGAAGGCAAATAATCTACTACCGTAAACGGAAAGCAAATTTCAATAAAACGGCTTTCCCATTTCTCACTCCCCCCTTACTTTCTTCCTGTTTCTCAACAGGAAGAAAGTAAGGGGGAATTAACAAAATATATTATGGACTTACATTCAGGTTTACCCTATTGGATCGTCAGAAATTCCCTATTGGACTATTTCCACCCTTTGGAGGATGATCTGTCAACAGATATCGTCATCGTAGGTTCGGGTATAACAGGCGCTTTGATGGCACACGAATTGTGTCGTGCCGGAATAGAATGTTGCGTGATTGACAAACGCAGCATCGCAACCGGAAGCTCTGCTGCAAGTACCGCTTTACTACAATATGAAATAGACGTACCCCTCTGCCGGATGGCAAAAATCATCAGCGAAGAAAATGCAGCAACCGCCTATCATGCATGCCTGCAATCCATTTCTGATATAAAGAAAGTACTAAAGGAAACAGATGTCGATGCCGGATTTGAGCAATTGTCCAGCGTCTTTTATGCCAGCTGCTCGGCAGACAACAAACTTCTGGAACAAGAATACGAAATACGGCAAAAGCATGAATTGCCGGTCAATCTGCTCAAGAAACAAGAAATCAGAAAACGATATAAGGTGAAAGTGCCCGGCAATGCCCTGGTGAATGAAACATCCGCACAGATGGATGCCTACAGAGCTGCAACCGGACTGCTCACCTATCATATGAAGGAGAACGGTCTGAAGGTCTTTACCCATACCAACATAAAGAAGTGCACTGAAACATCTGATGGCTGTATCATGATAACAGACAAAGGAAATAAAATTAAGTGCGGATATGTAATCGTAGCCACCGGATTTGAGGCCGGACAATTCCTTCCCAAAAAAATTATGGATTTGACTTCTACTTATGCACTCATATCACATCCGGTAGCCCCCGAATATCTCTGGCCGGAACATTGCCTGATCTGGGAAACAGCCGATCCATATCTTTATATCCGTACCACCGACGGAAACCGTATTATTGTAGGTGGTGAGGATGAAAAGTTCAGCGATCCAGAACACCGTGACTCACTACTCAGAAAGAAAATCCGTATCTTGGAGAGAAAAATCAGAAAACTATTCCCCGATATCCCTTTCAAAACAGAAATGGCATGGTGCGGTACCTTCAGTAGCACCAAAGACGGGCTACCTTTCATCGGCAATTGGCCCGGCAAGGAACGAATATTTTTCGATCTGGGATATGGCGGAAACGGAATCACTTTCAGCATGATCGGAGCGCAAATAATTTGTCATAAGCTGCAAGATATTAAAGATGAACGTAGTCACGTTTTCGGCTATGATAGAATCGAAAAATATTGGTAAGACAGACAAGAAGAAAAGACCTCTCTCTCTGTGCATTCTTTTAGGTACGGATTTCACGGTTTTAATTTACCCCGCGTAATCCGTGCCTAAAATATTATCATAATGACAAGTCTCATATACTTTTGACATTACCTTTGTATACTCCTATACAAACATCCCAAAACAAAAATAAATCGGTCACTTCTATCAACCAACACATTTTTATTTTGGGATATTCCTATCTATTCAGCATAAACAGCTATGTGACCATCAATACCTTTCAAGACCGGTCCCCAGCCACTGTGCCATACGAGGCTTACCATAAAAGTAATAGAACAACAATCCTACCCAACTGGTCAAAACTACCAGGATAATGGCTATTAACCTTCTTTCCGCCGGCGCATGAATACGCCATATCTCTAGAGCAGCTTTGATAGTTAAGACCAATCCTATAATCCATATTACAAATCCAATCATAATTCTTCTTTATATAAGATATTACTACTAACAGAATGATATATAAAAAAATCAATCAAGTTTTTTACTTGCTTCTTTTTTTACATCTTCATACCCTTCCTTTATTTCTGTCTTGGCCTTTTCAGCTCCTTGTTTGACATCTTTCTTCGCATCTTTCAACGCGTCCTTTACAGCATCAGCGCCATCTTGAACTTTATCGGCTACCTTATCCACTACAACTTTTCCGGTATCCGCCACTTTTTCCTTAGCTTCATCTAACAGGTCTTCCGTCTGACCGGTTATCTTATGAAAAACGTTACATACTTTTTCCTTCAATTTCTTGGCTTTTGAAGTACGTGAGAAACGATAAGCCAGAGTACCGATGACCGTACCTATTCCCAGGCCGATCCATAAACTAGAATTTCTATTTTCCATAATTAAGTTGGTTTTAAACGATTAAAATAATTAAAGTTCAATTTTCTTTCTGTTATAAGACAGAGAAGCGATCCCGATAACAATGTACCATAAAAAATACATAAACTATTTTTTAAAGTAACACACTCAGTTCTGAGATTTACATGTAAATATATAGATAGATATATCATCCGCTTATTTCCAATATAAAGGCATATCCTGCGATCCTTTATTTTATTATCACTTTACCTACCTGCGGGAACTTGAAAAGAAATAAACTATTGCCCCGATGACAGAACTGGCTATTAGCCTGACCCGCAAATCAAAACTTAGACTTTTCATGGCTGTAGATTTTAATAATGAAACAATCCTGATATTTTATCCTTTCGTAACAATGCAGGTTCAGTCAGTTACGACAATGTAATATACCACTTGCTCCTTTCTCTACAAACTGGCAATTCAAATGTAACCAACTTTAATCCCTGCCATATACTAAAAACACAGCATTAAAAAAAATGGTTCGAGGCATAAAAACGGAATTAACATCATTTTTTGCTTTATAAAAAATTGAGAAAAGCGCTCGTATATTAACATCAAAAGTCTTTGTATATGTAACAATATATAGCAAACAAATGTAAGCAAACGTTTGTTATTTCCATTAAAAGGAGATCATTCTTCTTTTAAATAAATATTTTATTAACTAAATGCCTTAATTATGAAAAAATTATTCTTGCTGGCCATGATTGCATTGGCATCTGTGGGCATAAATGCCCAAACAGTTAAAGGTGAAGGCTCTTTGATGGGCAACATCGGTTATCAAACGAACTATGAGAGGTTCGGTTTGGGAGTACAAGGACGTTACGCGATAGCGAATAATCTCCGGATTGCTCCGGATGTAACGTTCTATTTTCCTAAAGACAAGATTACCGGATTGGATGTGAGCGTGAATTTCCATTATGTATTCAATTTCAAGAAAGACGGTCAGGGATTTTCCGTATACCCTCTTGCAGGCATCGGCATGCAAAATAATTTCTATGGGAAAAAGAGTATGGAAGTAGACGGTAAAGAAATAGAAATAGACCGAAGCAACTCCACCAAATTCGCCTTTAATCTGGGAGGGGGTATTACACTACCTATCTCCGAACGTAGTTATCTGAATGCCGAGGCTAGGTTTATGTTTGCCAAGGATGACAATGTAGCTATCATGCTGGGATATGGGTACAGATTCTAATGAACTACCCCGAAAAGTTTGACAGTAAATTGTTTACTTATTTAAGAAAGAGTCCGATATTACATTGGGCTCTTTTCCTTTTAACCCAAAAAGAAATTCTTAACTATGGTATTATTCAGATGACTACTTTTACGAAGGTATGCTTTGTATGACATGATATTCTTTAAGTCGTTTATGATACCCCCAGTGCTGATATTACCATTATTAACCGGAATGCAAAACAAGGCCCTCCAATTGTCAGGTCTCACGTATTTCAACCACTTTCGTTGCTACCGCATATTCATCCGGGAAAATTTTGCTTCCCATTTCATTAGCCCATGCTTTAGTGAATTCTGCACCTGCGTAGACAATAATAGCAGAATAATAAATCCATGTAATAAAAACAACCATGAATGCCGCTGCACCATAGATAGTTCCTACATTCGCAATTCCGATGTAAAAGGATATTCCCCATTGCCCTATCAACAACAATACCGTTGTCACTACAGCTCCAATAACAACATCCTTACTTTTTATTTTCGCATCAGGCAGAACCTTGAAAATCAATACAAAAATAATAACCGTAACACCTATGTTTAATACTTGTCCCACAACTTTCACAATAAACCCTGCCACTTCCGGATAGCTGGCCATAAACTTATTGCTCAAGTCTCCAATAATATTGGTTATACTAAATGTTATCAGAAGCACGAAAGCAAATACTAAAATTATCGAGAATGAAAGTAACCGATTCTGAATATATTTCAGCCAACTCTTCTTTGGCACGGCCTTTATTCCCCAAATCGAATTTAAGGAACTTTGTATTTCTGCAAAAATGGTAGTAGCACCAAATATAGAAATTCCCAGGCTAACAATAGCTGCAGATGCGGAAGAGTCCGTTCTTTCTGCATTTTCTATAATTAAGCGAAGTGCCCCAATTACCTCCGCTCCCACTATCGGTTCCAACTGAATATACAACTGATTAGCCAAATCCATATGCAAAGCTACCCCAATAGTAACTAAAAGAGAAAGAAAGGGGATAATTGAAAATAGTGTCGCATAAGCTAACGATCCGCTTAATCTAGTGACACTATCATCAATAAACCCTTGTCCGGTATCCTTTACAATCTTGATTAATAAGGATAGGCTTAACTTTTTCTTTCCTATGAATTGTTCCGTCATCTCATGCTTTTTTTACCCAAACAGCAAGATTACGCGCATCCACAGAGAACTCTCCATTTCCTTCTTTATCCAAAGTTACTTCATCCGGAATACTTCCGGTAATTTCGCACCACACTTCACCTGCATGTTCTTTCCCTAAACACATCGTTTTACTTCCCGCTTCATCATTCGAGATTAAAAATACCAAGCCTGAATTAACATGTTCCCCATCTCCTGTACGAATAAAGCCTACGGTTGATGGATGGTCGAAATAATCAACTTGATCACCATACGCATACTTTTTCCTTGCATTCAATAGAATATCTATAATTTTAGTATGTGGCGATTTCTCTCCTTTCACCCCATAATAATCACCATAGAACAAACAGGGATAACCATCCTTCAGCAGAAAAATAAGACCATACGCCAATGGCTTGAACCAAGCTTCAACCTGTGATTCCAAAGAACTTCCATGCTGCGAATCATGATTATCAACAAAAGTCACAGCAAGTTCACAATGGTGCTCCACTAAAGTATTCTTCAGAATATTCCGCAAATCATAATCTTTTCCTTCTTGTGATGCCTGAAACATATTATAATGTAACGGAACATCAAACAAGTTAACTTTATGCCCTACTGCTTCCAGATAATTATCCAATCTTTCCAAGTCACCGTTCCAATATTCTCCCACAGCATAGAAGTCATCACCTCTCTCACTTCTTACCGTATCCAGAAACTGTGCAACGAACTGATCTTTCATATGCTTAATTGCATCCAAACGCATTCCATCAAGATCAAGTTCATTTGAAACCCATTTGCCCCAACGATTCAGTTCGGCGACAACCTCAGGGTGATCCAGGTCAATATCATTACATAAAAGAAAATCGTAATTGCCATTCTCTCCATCTACACCATCACTCCAGGCTTTTCCTTCTCCTTGAATCTGAAATATACCACTTCGCTTTCGAGCATCATCAAATCCAGTCCCGGAAAAATGATAATAATGCCACTTAAAATCCGAATATTTATCTTTACGTCCATGAAAGCTATATCCGGTCCATCCTTGTATTTCATAAGGTTTCCCCAAAGCTTTATTTCTTTGATCAGGATCTACTTCCACCACCATAAACTTTTCCGTAAAATCACCACCTGCTTTATGATTCAAAACGACATCCAGATATACAGCAATCTTATTGTTGTGAAGTTCATCAATCATCTCCTTCAATTCATCTTTCGTTCCGTATTTAGTCCTCACAGTTCCTTTTTGTTCAAACTCACCCAAATCATACAAATCATAAGTAGCATACCCTTCATCCTGCTGTTCATCTGCTTTATATGCAGGTGGTATCCAGATCGCTGTCACACCTATTTCATGTAGATGCGACGCATCCTCTCTCAACTGTTTCCACAACTTTCCGTCATTCGGAAGATTCCACTCAAAATACTGCATCATTACTCCATTTTCCATAACTATTTAATTTAAAATTGATGAGTAACTTAACAAAATAAATAATAAGATGGTTCCCACTATAAATGTAAATTATAGTTTAGTAAGAAAAAAGTATAACACAACATCACATTAAGCATTATAAAAACGCCTCCAATGTTTTTAACCATCTCCAATGGAGTAATGCAAATTATCTTAATATTTCTTTTCATATACATAATTTACTTGATTATGAATAGGAATTTTTCTTTATCCGTTTGTTTTTACATAATCCAAAATCAAGGATATTCCATAAAATGTTTAATTAAAAAATTTCCAGCTATGTTAGAAAGAGAAATCTGGGGAAATACTTTAGAAGACTGGGGTATTTCCATACTTATTATTTTAGGAACAATTGTTTTGATGAAGTTAATATCATTCTTCAGCAGAAAAGTACTCAATCCATTTATCACCCGTACCAATAATCGGCTGGATGATATAATTTATTATTCTTTAGAATCGCCCGTCAAGCTTGCAATTATGTTATTAGGTATTTGGATAG
Organism: Phocaeicola sartorii JCM 17136 = DSM 21941; assembly: GCF_054653615.1. NCBI lineage: Bacteria > Pseudomonadati > Bacteroidota > Bacteroidia > Bacteroidales > Bacteroidaceae > Phocaeicola > Phocaeicola sartorii. Next base: position 1,412,922 of record NZ_BAAIFW010000005.1, on the reverse strand, counting down.
CTATTCACAGGCTTGTTTCTCCGGATAGTTTTGTAAAAGTAATAGATAATGCTTACAAGATACTGATTATTCTGGATATCACATGGATATTTGCCCGATTATCCAGTAGTTTATTGCAAATCTACTGGGGACGACAATCGGATGGACAAAACAACAAAATGATGCCCATTATCAGACGGACAATACTGGTCATTGTGTGGATAATCGGTCTTGTAATGGCCTTAAGTAATATTGGAGTCAATATTGGTGCATTATTAGGTACTCTGGGTATTGGAGGTATCGCATTTGCCTTAGCAGCCCAAGACACTGTAAAAAATGTGTTCGGCGCTTTCACTATATTGACAGATAAGCCTTTCAACATAGGTGATACGATTCGCGTGGATAATATCGAAGGTACTGTGATTGATGTTGGAGTTCGAAGTACAAAAATCATGGACTACAATAAACGTATCATCACTTTCCCTAATTATAAAGTTACAGATGCTTCTATCATAAATATCTCTTCCGAACCGATGCGTCGAGTCGTCTTGAAACTTGGATTGACATACAACACAACATCCGAAAAAATGAAAGAAGCTTTAAATATACTGAAAGCCATTCCTAAAAGAATAGAAAATGTATCTTCCAAACCATCAGATACCACAGCTGTTTTTACAGAATACACAGACTCTGCACTGAACATCATGTACATATATTTTATAGAAAAACAGGGAGATATTTTAATGGTAACTTCAAATGTAAATATGGAGATTCTAGACTCATTCAATAAAGCAGGCATTGATTTCGCATTCCCAACACGAACGATTTACGTTGAAAAGGATGAATTGGCTGATTTGGCAAAAGAGAAAAAATAGTACGCACACTTTATCCTCAAATCACCCCACTAATATAAATCCAATGTAACAAAAAAAATCCCGACGGTATATAATGATTTCTATACCGCCGGGATAATACAGATACTTTTTCAATTCTATCACACTCATACCACACCAATACTCAACCCATATCTACCTTATTTACAATTATCTGAAAAAGATTCAAGTACCTTTTTCGCCATTTCAACCCGTTTCTTTAAATACATGCAGACAGTTTCCCATCGATAATAAGGAAAACGGGAAGTTGAAACAGGAAGTGTCATTTCTTTTTCATTCAAAAGAAATTTCACCCATATTTCTCGAGCCTTGTCATGATAAAAAATCCACTGTACATTAGCAGCCATCGGAGCAATCTCATAATCTTTCCAATATTTAGATACAGAATCAGGAACAACAACTTTAACATCTGTTCCTTCTATACCCATTAATGCTACAAAAGGAATAACTGTCTCTGCATGAGCAAAACGAAAGTTCGCCCTGGTATCCGACTTGCCCTTTATCACTTCATCAGCTGAATGAATAAATTCTGATAGCAGAGGCCATGCAATTGCAACAGGCAACATTCGCCCAACCGGCGAAGAACTTTTACTCATATATTGTCGCAAATTCTGAGTCTGCCAGTAATTATCCCATTCACCTATTGTGAAAAGACCATCCAAATTTATCGGAGTACCTGTATCTGGTAGTATGGCAGCAATGGAGAATAAAGCCATGACAAATTCCTCTGCCTCCTTATCTGTTTCCTGCCCTGATTCCAGAAAGAAGTTTTCCATAACAGAAGCAGGAGAAATCTTTCGTCGCACAAAAGTCTCGTATATAGGACGCCAATCACCATTTTCTTTATAATCAACATAAGATTGGTTTAAATCGAAGAAACGAAGAATATCATTATATTGCTTCCCTTCATTGCGTTGTATGTGTAAAGAAGAATTAAACTCTACCATACAAGCAAGAAATGCATCCATACTATGTATACAACGGGGAACATATGTCGCAATTGCCTGCACTTTGACAGAATCACTGAATAACTGTGGATAGCGTTCTATCATACGTCTGGCAATACCCCGTTGTTCCTCCTCTCCCACCACTGATAACTTCCCCCATTGTCCGTCAAAAGTTTCCGATAGATTCTGTATTGTAGAAAGCAAGGTTACTCCTCCTGATGTTAGCCTATTTTCTCGTCGAGCCAATTCCAGAATCTCCTTCACTCTATTCAAAGCCTTTCCTGAAGTTGGAAAACGCGCTCCATGTCTCCCCAGATGATTAATATAAAACGGAACCATACTATCCTGAAAAAAGCCAGACGAGTCTTTCACAACAGGATACGGCATGGCTGTCCCTGCGTATTGTTGTATCCTATCCTGTCCCCATAAGATGGAAACGGGGCAAAACATAAAAATTCCAATTAACAATAATCCTTTCATATCATAAATCTTATATGTGTAGATTATAACGATGAAAGAAGGATTATGTTTACTTATAAACGACTCTGAGAGAATTCAATACCATAGTATCAAGGCATCTTCGGTTGTTATACATCTTCAGCCAACGGCCATCAGAAAGAACGACATATGGAGTTATATCATTTATTATCAAAATATTAGGCCACAACTTTTATCAATTACAAGTTTGAAATATTGACTGCATGACATAGTTACTTGGCAATAAAACACTACATGGGATAAACATATAAATAGTACTAATATAGCCAGCCAGCCTATTATTAAAATGAAAATTGTTGTTAAATCCTTTTTTTACACCCAAACCATTTTCTTACACAACATGTTTTTTTTTCAAAACGGGACCGATGGTTTTCCGTCTGATATGATTCCTCAAGCCATCTGTTCCAACAGTATTATTTTAACTAAAACTTAATATTATGTATTTTATTTGGTACATTATCATTGGAATCGTTGCCGGACTCATAGCCGGCAAGATTATGAGAGGAGGCGGTTTCGGACTTCTCATTAACCTACTCGTAGGTATTGTAGGTGGCGTATTGGGTGGCTGGGTATTCGGCTTATTGGGAATTACTACCACAGGCCTTCTGGGTAGCCTTTTCACCTCTGTTATCGGTGCAGTTCTATTATTGTGGATCATATCCTTCTTTCGTCATCCCAGAAGAACTGATATTTAATTTTTTATTAACCTAAACCCTTTTTGATTATGGAAACTAGTAAATCTAACTTTTTGATTGGGCTGGCAATAGGTTCGGCCATCGGAGCACTTGCTCAACGTTTTTCACGTACGGCAAAAGCCAAGATGCTAAAAAAGAAAATTCATAATGCCATGGCAAAGATTGCCGATCGTGCTGAAAACCTTGCAGAAACCGTGAGAGACAAAGCACTGGATGCAAGTACCAAAACCGCCGACAAGGTTGCAGATGCGACCTTTGACGTTGCCGAAAAGGCTGACACTCTGAAAAGTAAAGTCCATGCAGCTGCTTTAGAAGCCAAAAAATAGGCTACTATAACAAACAACTAAAATTACGGGATGTATTTTCAATGCTTCCCGATCCATTTCACTTGAATTAATGATTAATGAATATGAAATGGAACAATAAATGCCAATATACTCCCGCATCCCTGCGGGAAAAGAGTTATGAAGAATTGTACACGCTATGCCTGTCCGCCTATACAGAGGGCCGTACGGATGAGAGGAATAAAAGCTTGGAAGCGTATAGACTCAGGTGCAGCTGTCTGTTCGGAAACAAATGTATGGACTCTTCCCTTTCCGTGGGAGTGCGGAAAAGGATATGCGACGGAAATTGTCATTATATAAAGAAATATATGTCTGAACTGGACAAACTGGAGGAATAAAATTCATTTTCTCCGATCCTTTCTCATTTATATCTCTACCGACAACTTTACCCTCTTGACTTGATTGGATAAACCTCTTCCGGTCTGTATATACGGCCCGGCAAGGATATTCCTATCTTTAATATACAGATGTACATCTAAAATTAACCTGAATTATTAACTTAAAAATGAATCTGTTATGTTTTACCATGTAAAAGATCTTCAGTTCAATGCCCGTGTATCACAGCCGGATCCTCGTTTTGCTCGTGTGATGCTTGAGGCATTCGGAGGGGCCAACGGTGAGTTGAAATCCGCTCTACAGTATTTTGTACAGGCATTCAGTTGCCATAACCCCTACCCTGACAAATATGACATGCTCATGGATATTGCCACTGAGGAGTTCGGCCATCTTGAAATCGTAGGTGCAACCATCCAGATGCTCCTCGGACCAGTAAACGGAGAAATGAAGGATGTATTGGAAGATACTCCTCTGCGTACCATGATGGGAGGAAAAGCAGGCAAAGAGGATCTTATCCACCAAGCCTTCACCAATCCTGCGTTTCTGGTAACAGCTCCCGGTAGTCCCGTGCTGACCGATAGCAACGGGAACCCATGGTGTGCCACCTATGTATCGGCCAATGCTGACCTGACAGTGGACCTCCGTTCCAACATGGCGGGTGAAGCACGTGCCAAGATAGGTTACGAAAACCTTATCCCACTTACGGATGACCCACTTGTAAAAGAAACGCTCACATTCCTTATGACTCGCGAAGTGACCCATTTTCAACAGTTTGAGGCCGCTCTGGAAACTATTCAGCCTAACTTTCCTCCGGGAGTATTCCAAACATCCCCCCGATACAGTAACCTTTATTTTAATGATTCCAAAGGAAAGGAAGCCCGCGGACCATGGAACGAAGGCAAAAGTACGAGGCTCAAAGAAGAATGGCAATATATTGAGAATCCACTGGAGGAAGTCAGAAGTACTGACGGACTACTTCAACGTAAACCTGAAGGCACCAAACGTACGGAAAAGGAAGTACGCCAGACAGATGAAAAACTAGCCAAGGAACGGAGCAGCGAGATACTCTCCCATATCCCTAAAGGAGAAATGCGTTGGTGTGAATATGGAAATGCTAAGAACGGAAACAAATAAGACTTCCAGTTCTACTATTGTTTAACTTAAAAACTAAATTTTATGACAACAAAGAACGAAAAAAAACAGATGGAAGCAAAGGGTGGCAAAAAGTGTACCCAAAGCAAAGCTAAAGAAAGTAAGCCTGCTGCTTCAAACAAAAAATCGGAAAAGAAATAACTTGATCTTCCGACAGTATGAAGTCTAAATCTTCATCCCGGTGGAGAACTGGTTTCTCCACCGGAAATCCTAAAACATATTGTATAACAAGCAAAAATAGAGAACTATATGAAAAAGATAATGTTTATCACACTGACAATTTTATTTGCACTGTCCGCATCATCCTGTCGGGACAAAAAAGAACAGAACCGGACAGAACAGCAGATTGAAAATGCAAAAGAAAACGTAAATGACGCATTAGACAAGGCCTCTAACAAAATAGAGGATGGTGCCGACAAAGTTAAAGATGCCTGGAAAGAAACCAAGAAAGACGTGCAACAAGGTACGGAAAAGGTAAAAAAAGAAATAAAAAAGGATTATAACAAAGCTAAAGATGAAGTAAAAAAGCAGCTTGATTAAGACTGTCATATAAACCTTTATATCTCGATTTACTATCTCTCATTTAATTTATACAGGTATGAATATTCTTGCTATTTGGGTCGTTGGAATAGTTCTGACTATAAGATGCGCCTGGGAAATAGGTTGCCTGAGAATACCGAAAGAAAAAAAACTTATGGCAATCCTGCTGGTAGTCCTTACAAGCTGGATAGGAGCATTCCTCTATACTTTCTTCTTTAAAGAGAAGGTAGGAGCATGGCTAGACAGGTAATGACGAAAACCAAATTGGTAAGATATTCGGGTGTTTAAAGTTCTAATAAGAAAAGGACAGTGCGTGATGCATAGTCCTTTTGAAAATATGGCAAAAAAAGAATACTTGGATATGTTTATTTGATACAGTTTTAAGTTGTTATTTGACTGTAAACAGATCAAAAAAAAATACACATGAAGTGTACACTGCCGCCTTTTGGCGTTCCCTTCTGTTCATTTTCCATACATCAAAGAATTAAATATTTACACCTTGTCCTTTCTTTTTGAACGGTATCCCCCTTTCATTTCCGTTTCCAGAAACCGGGCATTATCCGGTCGTGTAACCAGCAGCGAGATAATCCGCTGCTACTCCTTTGAGAGAGGCACACTCATCAGTTGCAGATTTCTCAGCCGGTTGAAGCACGATGCTCCTTTCCTCACAGAATGCCGTATCCCGTAACCTCACTATCCCTGAAGGATGAATCTTTTCCCTCTCCAGCACCAGACACAGCCGTTCCAGATAATCCGCATTGTCCGTTACAAATATAGGCGGAATCATCACCTTGTCCCGGAAGTCGAAACGGAACATTCAGTGATCGGGTACAAATACCCGGCCTGGTGTATGAAACCGTACGTTATTGCTGATGTAACGGGAAAAGCCTTCTTCTCCCTGTCCCCGCATACTCAGATACATGGGACGGTAAAAGGCATCCAGCGTCATATACAAGCTGCCGCTTTCAGCCATTTGCATTTTCTTCTCTTCCATAAACTCTAAATAATTAATTGTTTCTTTTCTTTCTTGTGTGGAATAATCGAAACGATATGTTTTGCCCGTTGCTGTCTGTTTCCTTGTTTCTGGATTGGATCTTCCCGGCTGTGGACAACATCAGCAGGCACATCCATCTCCGGCAGTTTGGAACATAATTGTTCTAATGCTTAAAACGTCTGAAATCCCTATAATTCTTTCTCAGTACATCATATAGCCCGCTTTCGGGATAAAGCAGTTTCCCCCGATATTGGTATATGGCACTGCCTTTTCATCTCTCAGCGTTTGCAGTGTGCGTCATGAGATGTGCAGCATGGCACATACATCGTCCCCGGTCAGGTAATGTTCGTCTACGATTGTCGGACGTATCCGTGCCGTTGCTTCCTCCACCGCTTTTCCCATTCTCCTGATCCATCCGATCAAATCCTTAAACTCTTCCGAATCTTTTGTGATAATCTCTGCCATCCCTTTATTTTCTTTTAGTTAGTCCGCTTTCCAAAATCTCCTGAATATCCACTTCCCGGTAGAAGAACTTTCCTCCTACATTCAAGTAAGGGATAAGTCCGTTATCCCGATAGTTTTGCAGGCATCTTTTAGATATGCCCAATGCCAAACATACTTCCTGCGCATCCATTCATTTGCCCAGTGCGGGCGGGGCAATCTTTTTTTGAAAGTCACCCATTTGTGCGGCCAGTGTACTGACCAGCTTTCTCAGTTCTTGATACGCGCTTGTATCAATAATCGTCAGTTCCATACTAAAATCATTTTTAAGTTTCTGAATATGCGGCAAAATAAGGCACATCTTACATACCTTCCAAACCGCCGAAATCAGAGTCACCCGTTGGCGTGCATTGGCCTGATAAAACAAAAGCTCGTCCCTGCATCCATGCAGCAACGGGCTTCCATCCTTTTACTTGTCTTTTGTTATTCTACATCTTTCTGCCTTTACTCTTTTTCGGTATTTCGCTTTCGACCTTCATTTTCGGAGCATCATCTTCTTTCTGCCGTGTATCGGGAAAATGCTCATGTAATAGTTTCCCGGCCAGTTTCTTCGCCTTCTCCTGCATCTCGTCATACACATTCCATCTGTCCCGGCCCAGCAGCTTGTTTTCAATCCTTTCAAATTTCTCATGAAAACTGAAATTGTCCGGATACTCGTCTATCAGTCCGTCCCTCGGATAACCCTTGTCCATGATATACAGCAATGTCATCCGGTCATAATTATCCACGCTTCGGGCTAAACCAAGTCCCTTTTCACCATCCGTCAGCCGAGCATAATTCTTCCATGTGGGTGAAAGGTCATACTCCTCTTTGTGCGTAACACTTTTCAAAGCCGATTTATCCAGATAGGCATCCACCGGAATCTTTTCCAATGGCAGCAGGCTGTCATAACTATCATAACAGCGGTTTATTTTTCCTGCCATCAGCGAAGGCCATCCCCGAATTTCATATACCGTCAGCGACTTGCCTTCAAAGTCCGGCTCAAAGAAACGCCTCTCGATATTCGCCTCCATAAAAGCCCCGTATTGATGGTTTCCCTCATAATTCCGGCTGAAAAGCAATACCCCCTTGTCCGTCTCAACACCCGTATAGAACTTATTCCCGTGCTTCAAATCATCCAGCATATCCGCCATCGCTACGGGTGACGACTTTATTTCCGTCCATATCTTCGGCGTGAGCCAGCGGGTATAAGTCTCATCCTTCGAAAACGGGTCTATTTCATTTCACAGGCAATACACCACTTCCGACAAGCGCTGGTACCTCTGCAATATGATTCCATGCTCGTCCATTGCCTTTTCCAGCCTTTTCAGGTAATCCTCATTGTCCCCTTCCTGCAATGGCGGCACGATACCCATATCGGGCACATTATAATACATCAGACTCATAGCCGGCATTTCCTCGCATTTCAATGCTTTCTCCACATCTTCCTGCATGAACTCCTGATAACCTTCCTCACCCGTACCTTTCATGCTGACATGTACGGGATTGAAAAATTTGTCCACAGTTATATATACGCTACCGCCTTTTGTCGTTCCGTTCTGTTCATTTTCCATATATCAAAAATTTAAATGTTTATACTCTGTCCCTTCTTTTTAAACGGTATCCTCGTCTTCACTTCCATATCCGGAAACCGCACATTATCCGGTCGTGTAACCAGCATCGAAACAATCCGTTCCTGCTCCTTTGTCAGTGGCGCACTCATTAGTTGCAAGTTTCTCAGCCGGTTAAAGTTTCTTAGTGTCGGTGCCATGCCACAACGTTTCGTACAAATCCCGTATCGAAGTATATCCGGTGAGGCAGTCTTGCAGTCTCCAATTTCCGCCCGGAACTTCGCATCCAGCGGTGCCACTTCATGGAACCTCAATTCCTCCGGCTTTCGTTTCCCATCGAAAAAGTATCCGGTCAAATCGTTCAGAAACTCTTCTAATGCCTTGTCCCCTTTGTCCGTTTTTCCCAGTAGCAACACCTTCTGTCCGTATTCTACTGCCGTACAAGTAGGAAAAACGGCCAGTCCGTTCCTTATCACGTCCCCGTTCATTCCGAAACGGTGCCCCAACCGCCTGTAGTCATCATTCTCCAATAAGACCGTATGTTCCGCCGATGACGACAGTTGTACGATACCCCTTTCCTCACAGAATGCCGCATCCCGCAGTCTTACCACACCCGAAGGATGAATCCTTTCCCGTTCCAATACCGGCGTGAGCCGTTCCAGATAATTCGCATTATCCGTTCCGAGTATGGGGGGAATCAGACTTTTGTCTCTGAAGTCGAAACGGAACATTCAGTGGTCGGGTACAAATTCCCTGCTTGCAGTATGAAACCGTACGTTGTTGCTGATATATCGGGAGAATCCTTCTTCTCCCTGTCCCCGCATACTTAAATAAACGGGGCGGTAAAAAGCATCCAGCGTCATATACAGACTGCCGCTTTCCACCGCTTGCATTTTCTTTTCTTCCATAAATTCTATATGATTAGTTGTTTCTTTTCCTTTTTATCCGGAGTAATGGAGACCACATGCTTTGCCTGCCGTTGACCGTTACCCCGTTTCTGCGCAGGAACTTCCCGTATGGGGGCTGTATCGAATGATTTACCTGTCTTTTGTTCTTTAGAACGCTGATAAGAAGCTGTTTGCATTCTTTCTGTTTTTTCCATCCGGTTGATACTTCCGCCCAACTTAAATTCCCCGTCCGTTATATGAAACTCCGATTGCAGAATATCCCTTGCCATTACCTTCGCTTCCGTCTGCAAGGCCGCATAGCCGAAATCATGTGACGACATTGGCGCCGATTGCCGTGCCTTGATGCTGTCACCCAACTTTTCAGCCAAATCTCGGAACTCATACTCATAACTGAACGGATGAAAATAGTCTGTCGTCACATGACCGGCATACCCGTTTTCCGAAATATAAAGCAGAGAGGCCACGTCATAATTACGTGGCGAAATACCCAGATTGAAGTCCTTCGTCAACCGGTCAAAGTTACTGTAATCCGGTCTTAAATCGTATTTGTCCGTGCAGACGGCACCTTCCAGCATTTCTTTTCCTGCCAGTTTCTCAGAAGTGAAGCTGAACTTCGATTTACGCAGTTGCATATCGGCACTGCGCAAATCGCTTTTCGCCAGTTTGTCGATGCAGTTGTCCGCCAGTTCCGCCACTTGTCGGGAAGGTGTCTCTATCTCATACAGTTTCAATGTTTCCGCCCCTTTGGTCATATTGAAAAATCCATCCGCCAGATATTGCAGATAGCTGTTGCGGGCTTTCATGCCCTTTTCGTTGTCCGAGAAGAACAATACGCCCTCATCCGTCGCCACGGCATACACTCGCCACTTTTCGCCCGACAGTTTTTCATTGTTCCAGCCTTCCGCCTCGTTATGCCGGATAAACTCTTTATATTGCTTGTCTTTTTGCAGTGCTGTGGATGATGCCCGGCGGCTGAACAGTTTCAACCCCGTTTTCAGCGTATAGGCCGCATCCCTCAAAGGAATCTGCCTTCCCGTCACTGCCTTGTGTCTATGAATAGCCGGAACCAGAGTATGAAAATACCAGTCCGCCAGTTCTCCCCGTCGGGAAGGTATCTTCCCTTTATCTGCGAAATCCGCTTTTAGAATCGTTCAGCCGGGTAGGTAGCCCCGTTTGTCGAAGCTCTTCATCATCTTCCCGATATAATCCTCATACGCTTTCGGTACGGCATCACCCGTGTGTACATCCACCGGGGTATTTTTTTCGTCCAGCGTGATGAACACGCTCCCTGGCCCTCCCGCTGTCCGCCCCGATAAACGGGTTATCCAGCGGGTCGTCCAATCTTTCAGTAATCCCATAATCTTGATTTGTTTATAGAAATTTTATAGATGCAAAGAAAGCGCTTTGACCGTCAATCTGCAACACGGCGGACACACAAGTCACCTTTTGGCGGCTGTTGGCATGCAAACTTTACGCCAGCCGTTCGTCCAACATCTTGATATAACTTTTGCGAATAGAGTCAATAAAAGGAGTGGAAACCGTACAGCGATCAAACACCTTTCCCCGTTTGGTGTATAAGGCATTTATTTTCAGGTTAAAAGCATCCTCAAATACTCTGATGACATCTACAATGGTAAGCTTCTTTCCTTCCCCACAGTCCACAACTCCGGCGGCCATCAATGCAGCCACTAATTCTATCAGGTCATTATCCGTACCATTCCAGCGAAGAGTGGATTTCCATTTATCACCCTGCCGGTGGATTTCCATTTTCATATCGGTATCATCCGCATGGTGACGGATATAATCTTTCATCATTTCTATTTCCGCTTCCAATAAGGAAAGAGTTTTGTTGATAAACACATCATAGAGTATATGTCGTCCTTCTTTTATAGTATTGCAGGTCTGTTGCATAAAAGAAAGTTCTATCCTCGTGTAGTTCAACCGTCTTAATAGCTTCATTCTATCCTTATCTTGCGACAGTCCGGCAAGCAGGTTTGCAAAATCATCATAGGCGGCAGGTAATTCTTCCGACATAAGTTCAGAGCCTGTCATGTAGGAGGTGAACATATTGAATAGAAGAGTATTTGTCAATGTTCTCATGGCATTAAATTTTAAAGTTTGAAACTGTTCCGGTTTTCACCGTCACTTGTCATGACCATAAAGGGCAAGTGCTATGCCACAGAAAGACAAACACATTAATGCATTGACAATTAATATGTTACCATGCATTATTTCCAAAACGTGTCTGCATTTATTATCCCCATCAGACACAATGTGTTCAGAATTATGGACACATTCAGTTTAAACCGTATTTTTTCAGTTTCAAATAAAGCGTACTCCGGGATATACCCAACAGCTGGGAGGCAGCTTTCCGATCATTACCCGTAGTTTCCAATGCTTTCACTATCGCTTCCAATTCCGTACGCTCCATATCCAGCCGGTAATTATCCGATGGTTTTATCTCCATCGGAAGGTTGATGTCTTTAAGTGTAATCCATTCATCCTGCGCCAATACACACGCACGCCTCACCACACTTTTTAACTCACGGATATTGCCCGGCCATGAATAAGCCCTGAAAGCCTTCCTCACGTCCATATCAAATTCCTTCACTTTCTTTCCCAATTCCTCGTTCGCATAGGAAAGAAAGAATCCGGCTAACGGAATAATATCATCCGCACACTCTCTCAATGACGGAACATGAAGCGGAAATTCGTTCAACCGATGGAACAAGTCTTCCCTGAACCGCCCCTCACTTATAGCCCGTTCTAAATCCTCATTGGTGGCTGTAAGCAGTCGTATGTCCGCTTGTATCTCTTCCTTTCCGCCAAGAGGTCTATAACGTTTCTCTTGCAAGGCACGTAATAGTAATACCTGAGTTTCCATGTTCAGATTACCAATTTCATCCAGGAACAATGTTCCATGATTGGCGGCAGTAAACATGCCGGTTTTATCTTCAGTTGCTCCCGTAAAAGTACCTTTTTTATGTCCAAACAATTCCGATGCGGCCAGCTCCCGTGGTAATGCCCCGCAATCCACCGCTACAAAAGGAGCGTCCGAACGTCCGCCAAGTGCATGGATCCGTCGCGCCACCCATTCCTTACCTGTACCCGATGCGCCACGTATCAATACGGATAAGCTTTCTGCGGGAGCTACCAAACGAACCATCTCCTGAAGTTTTACTGCCAATGGACTTTTACAGACATAAAAAGCCTGCTCCGGATTTCTCCTTTTCTCCCTACGTTCCAACAGTTCACGGATGACATCAAGTACTTTTTCTGTTTGTACGGGTTTGGGGAGATAATTGTCAGCCCCTTTCTTTACAGCTTCGACAGCACCAGGTATATCTCCATATCCTGTCATGATTAGAAAAGGCATACGATATCCATGTACCCTCATCCATTCGAGCAATTCCACACCATTACAGTCACCAAGGCGGAAATCCGACAAGACCAGATCTACTTCGTGATCGCTTAGAAATTCTTTTGCGGAATTTACTGACAGCACGTAACGGGCATCCATCCCGTTTTTTACCAGCCAGTTGGCGGTAGTACGTGCATATATCCGGTCATCTTCTACTACCAATATGGTTTTCATCCGGTTCAAACTTTAATTCTTTCGCTTTTTTTACGGCCTGTTCCACTGCTTTCATCAGTCTTTTAATACGGGCATCCAATTCCTTACACCATTTTTCAGAGGATAGTGAAGCCATCTCTTCCAGTTCATTCAAGGGTACATTGATACGAATCATCCCCCATAATGGAGCAGCTTTGTGTATGATATGCCTCAATTGCATATAATTTGCCGTTTCCAAAGCGTCCTGCATTTCAGAGAGTTCCTTTTCCGTGTCCTCTATGAACATATCCAATAGTTCCCTCGTATTATCTTCACCCTCCATGATAGCTGCAAAATTCGTTCTGTCTATATATGAGGTAACCGACACTAATTCTTTCTGCGAGAAAGGCTTATACAAGCAGTCCGCAAAACCGGCTTTTCTGAAATATTCCGGTTTCTTGTCCGCCTGTGCGGTTACAGCCAATACAGGAAGTGTTCTTGTTTGGCCGAAGTTGCTGCCACGAAGTAAGGCCAGTACTCCATAACCGTCCATTTCCAACATCCTCATATCCGTAAGCATAAGGTCATAACGGTTACGGCGTAATGCTGCGATCAGTTCACTTACATTCAGGCAGCAATCACATTCCACTCCATGGCGTGCATACATCTTTTGGATTACTTCCAGTTGTATCCGGTCATCATCTATTACCAGCACCCTCATTCCTGAAAGTTCACCACCTTCCAAAGGTGTTTTTATTGTGTCTGTTTTTCCATTTGTTTCACGCATAGGTAGGCATACCTCGAATGTGCTTCCGTGTCCCGGTGTGCTTTGGACATGGATAGTACCTTCCAGCAATGTTACCAATTTATATGTTATCGCCAATCCCAGTCCGAAGCCTTCTTCCGCATTTGGCGCTTTACCTCGTTCAAAAGCGGTGAATATCTGTTCCTGACTTTCCTTATCAATACCTATGCCCGTATCTCTAATGAAGAAGGATAGCTTTCCGACCCGGTATTGTGCGCCTACTTGTATATATCCGGCACTGGTAAACTTTACTGCATTTGAGATCAGATTATTGAGTATTTGCACCAACCGCCCGCAATCCCCCTCAACAAGTATATCAGAATCTATCACTTTTATTACCAAGTCCAACCCTTTCTTTTCCGCTACCGATAAGAATGAGTGGGCAGCATCTTCAATTGTCCGCCCCAAATGAAAGATTTCTTTTTCCGGCTGTTCCTTTTCCGCTTCCAGCCTGTAATAATACAGCAGGTTATTTGCCAACCCAATGACATGGCGCGAGGCATGCAGGATATTCATTGCATACCCTTTGCTCTGTTCCGGACTTTTTTCATCTTGTAATAATTCTGCATATTCGCTGATAGTACCGAGCGGTACACGGAGGTCATGGCTTACTGTCAGTATAAGATTACGGCGCGCGGCCAGCAGTTCACGATTCCGGCAGTCAGACGCTTCCAGTTTCAGCCGATATTCCTGCCTCTTTCTTATGTCCTGATGGATAAAAAGGTAAAATATCACTATTAGCAGGATGGCGATAGCGGCTATAAACAGAATGATACGAAATGATTGCTCCCTTGATGTGGTAATTTCCTCTATTTCTTTTTCTGCTTGCTTGATAACTACTTGTTCAAACTCACCAATAAGTGTGTTTATTTGTGAATTCAGTTCTGTGTTACGCCATTGCAAACTGTCGGAGTAGGTGGTCAACTTATTCCAGTAGTCGGTATATTGTATAGACATTTCTTTTTGCAGGGAATAAAGTTCCCTGGTTATTTGTTGGGATGCGGACGGCTGTTTCGTTTTTTCCTTTTGGTATGCATAGACAGATTTTTCTTCTTTCTTTTTAAATATCCCAAAGAAACCACTCAGCCTTTTTCCCGTCTTTTCTGGTTTGTCTGGTAACAATATAGTATGCATTTGTAAAGCGACAGAAGGTATTCTCCGTTGGAACAAACTGTCAGAATGCAGTAAATCCGAAAGAGTATTCATCACTCCAAGCAATAGTGCTTCTTTTTCCTGTAAAAGCAAAGATATTGTGTCGATTTGTGCATGTTGTATGTCGGACGGATAGTATCGTTTCAGTCCGTTCAAAGCGGTGGTTGCTATTTCACGCTTCATCCGGTATTCATTGAATTTATCCTTGTCACGTAATAGCAGGAAATCATCAGAAAAGGAGAAGTCAAGCAGTTTTTCAAAAGTCCGGTTCACGGCTTCTCTTTTTTGCTTGATAAGTAATTCTTCACTATTCAACATTTCCATCTTCTGATGTTCCAGCCACACAAGAGAAACAATGATAATAAGGAATATGAGTAACGATACATATCCGACAATAATTTTTAACCGGAGAGATACCGACGAGTTATTTATTTGCATTTGTTCTGTTTTCATTCTAAATTATACCATGATATGCGTTTTACATTAAAGTGATATCTGTGATTTTGGCTATAGTTCCATTCTGGCATCAGATAAAATCAATACTCAAATCGGAAAAATATTCTTTTTTGGGGTAGCAAGGTTCTTAGTACCATAATTTGTACCCCTACATCAATCTTTATATTCTTATTTCCCTCCTAATGCATGATATAATTTAATCACTCCTTGTATCTTACTAAATATATTTTGCACTTGAGTCTGTTCGGCATCAAGAAGTGATTGCTGGGTAGTAAGCACTTCCAAATAGGTTGCGTCGGAATGACACATCAGCAGTTCTGTCTTCCGTACAGCGTCGTTCAAAACAGAAATGCGCCTTTCACCAATTTCAATTTGAGATTTTGCCGTCTGCCATACGGTCAAAGCATCGTTCACTTCTTTTCCCGCATTCAGCAATGCTTGCCGGAACAACAGTTTGGCTTCTTCCTGACGGCTTTTGGCTATATTCAAGTTGGCTATATTCACGCCCCGGTTGAATAACGGCTGTGTAAGGGAACCGATGACGTTGAGCAACCATTGTCCGGGATTAGTGATTACTCCGCCTCCATTGTTAGTCCAACCAAGTGTCCCCGAAAGAGTGATATTAGGATAGAAAGCAGCGCGGGCTACATTGGTGGCGTAAAACGCTTGTGCCAGTTCCATTTCAGCCTGACGTACATCAGGACGGTTAGAAAGCAACTGTAAAGGAACTCCGATAGAGATTGTATCAGGAAAAGACGCCTCAGTCAAATTATTCCGTTCAATCGAGTGTGACGGCATGGCAAGTATCGCAGACAAGGCGTTCTCTGTTTCAGAGATACTCTTGCGTATGGCCAGTTGCGATGATTCGAGTTGCATCACGTTTGCCTTTGCCTGTAATACGCCGGCTTCATTTGCCTTGCCCACCTTTTTCAACGCTTCAAGCGTGCGTACCGTAGCCCGCCAGTTTTCCAAAGTCCGATTGTTTATCGCCATCTGCGTATCAAGCATGGAAAGTGTATAGTAACTGTCAGCTATAGTAGCGACAAGTTGTGTTTGTACGGCTTGCTGATAGTCACGGCTTCCTTGCAGTGCGGCGACCGCACCACGCTTTGCAGCCGTGAGCCTGCCGAATATATCAAGTTCCCAACTTGCAGACGCACCAACATTATATGTCTTTGCCGTCGTCCCGTCATACCGGCTGCCACCACCTTCGGCATTAATCCCAAGTGAAGGGAGATATGAAAGCTTAGCCGTAATCAAAGCTGCCTCGGTTGCTTCAACCCTCAAACGTGCCACATTGAGATCAGTATTCTGCTTAATTCCTGTTTCAATCAGAGATTGAAGTTTCCGGTCAGTAAACATTTCCCGCCATGACATAGATGCAATTGTTACTGTATCAATACCTGCCGGTAAGGTCCGATATAGATTCTCTGTCGGGATTTCAGCCCGATGATACCGGCTATATGTGCTACAGCCGGTAAGCATCAAAGCGGATATTATATATATTGCTATCTTCTTCATTTAATTACGTTTAACACGTTCTTGAATATATTGGAATACGATGAATAATGAAGGTACAAGGAACAACAGGGCCAACGTACCTATAATCATACCTCCGATTACGCCTGTGGCAAGCGAGCGGCTACCGTTGGCACCCACGCCATGAGCCATCATCAGCGGAACAAGGCCGAACACCATAGACAGTACGGTCATCAAGATAGGACGCAGGCGAACCTTCGCCGCACTGTATGCCGCCTGTGCCAGGGTCATACCTTCCGACCGCCGTTTGCCGGCATATTCGGTCAGCAGAATGGCAGTCTTGGCAAGCAGTCCGATAATCATAATCAGTCCGGTCTGCATATAGATGTTGTTCTCCAGCCCGAACAGCCATGAGAACAGGAAGCTGCCCATCAGCCCGCAGGGAACTGACAATAAAACCGCGAAGGGAATAAACACGCTTTCATAGAGGGCACACAGAATCAGATATACCAAAACCATACAGAATATGAATATAAGCGTGGTATTATTGGCAGTCTTGCTCTCCTCACGTGAGATACCACCAAACTCATAGGTGTAATTTGCCGGAAGCACTTCGCGCGCCGTCTTCCTGATTGCATCAAGTACCTGCCCCGAACTATAACCTTGAGTCGGAGAACCATTTATCGAAATGGCATTGAACATGTTAAAACGGGTGAGATCCGACGGACCGTTGGTTTTGGTCAGGCGTACAAACTGGCTTAATGGTGCCATACCACCACCGGATGTACGTACATACATGTGATTAAGGGATTCCGCATTTACACGATATTCCGAAGGAGCCTGCATCGTTACATTGTAGAGTTTGGAGAATCGGTTGAAATCCGAAACATATTGTCCCGTGCAATATCCCGAAAGCGTAGAGAGCACATCGGACGGGGAAACACCCGACTGTTCGCATTTCGCCGCGTCAATATCCACCCAGTATTGCGGGTAGTCCGTAGCAAATGAGGAATAGACTTCTCCGATTTCAGGACGCTGCGACAATGCCTCGACAAACTTGTCTGCCTCTTTCTTGAAGGCGGCAATGTTACCGCCGGCCTTGTCCTGCAAGTAAAGTTCAAAGCCGTTCCCCATACCGTATCCGGCAATCATCGGGGGAGACATGGCGAATACGGTGGCATCGGGGATGTCTGAGGTGGCGGCATAAATCTTTCCTATGACATCATTGACCGACTGCCCTTTCCCCTCACGCTGTTTCCAGTCTTTAAGCGTCACGAAATACATAGCTTGTGACGGACCGGAGCCGCTGAAAGAAAAACCGGCTATCGCGCCACTGTATTCAATCTCGCTTACGCTGTCGAGACAGTCGCCGATACGCTTCATGACCTTGCCCGTCTGTGCCATCGAGGTGCCGGGTTTTGTATTCATGCTCACCGACACCGTGCCGGTATCCTCTTCGGGGATGAGCCCCGTCTTCGTGACATTGACAAGTAGTACCAGCAACCCGAACGAGACCGCAATGGTGCCCCACAACAGCCACCGGCGATGGATGATGTATAGTACCCCACGCACATAGCGACGGCTCAGGCGGTTGAAGACCGCATTGAAAGCCTTGCGGAAGCGCGCCGCAAAATTGTTCTTCGTGTTTCCGTGCTCATCGGTATAAGGTTTCAGGAACAAAGCGCACAACGCAGGAGAGAGGGTGAACGCATTGATAGCCGAGATGCCCACGGCAACCGCCATCGTAATGCCGAACTGGGCATAAAAGGCTCCGGAAGTGCCGCCCACCATGGCTACCGGAAAAAACACTGCCATGAATATAATGGTAGAGGTAAGTATGGCCGAAGATACCCCTTTCATGGCATCATCGGAGGCGAGAACTGCAGACTGATAGCCCTCGTCAAATTTCGCCTGTACCGCTTCCACCACCACGATGGCGTCATCGACCACAGTCCCTATGGCAAGCACAAGGGCGAACAGGGTAAGCAAGTTGATGGAAAATCCAATCATGGACATTACGGCGAATGTGCCGATGATGGATACAAAGATGGAAATCGTGGGAATAAGCGTGGACTTGATGTCCTGCAAGAACACATACACCACCACAATAACCAGAAGTATCGCCTCGATAAGCGTCCGTATGACAGAATGGATGGAGGCATACAGGAACTTGTTGGTATCGGTAAGTACCACGAATTCTGTTCCCTCCGGCAGGTCACGCTTCAAGTCATCGAGTACCTCATGAATTTCTTTGATGGTACTTGAAGCATTGGAACCGGCTTTCTGGTTAATAAGCATAATGGCAGCCGGACGACCGTTCACCTCGGTAGAATAATTATAGTTTTCATCACCGAGTTCCACGTCGGCCACGTCCTTCAGCCTCAGTACATCGCCTCCGGGCTGGGACTTGATTACCAGTTCACCGAATTCTTCCGCCGTGGAAAGACGTCCGCGATACTTCATCGTGTATTCATTGGCCGTGGGATGGTTTGCTCCGAACGAACCGGTGGCAGCCTCGATATTCTGTTTCGCCAGAACTGAGGAAATATCATCGGGAATCAGTCCGTATTGAGCCATCTTGTCGGGACGCAGCCAGAGGCGCATACTGTAATTGGAACCGAACAGTTGCGCCTTGCCGACCCCGCTTATTCGTTTCAAGCGTGGCTCGACATTGATTTTCATGTAGTTGTTGAGAAACGTCTGGTCGAAACGGTCGTCGGGTGAGTAAAGCGCGAAAGTCATAAGTTCGGCATTCTGCTGTTTCTCTGTCGTGACACCGCTTTTGGTGGCCTCCGCCGGAAGCTGGCTCAACGCACCGTTTACGCGGTTCTGAACGTTTACCGCCGCCATGTCCGCATTTGCGCCCTGCTTGAAATAGATGTTGATGGATGCGTCTCCCGTGTTTGATGCGGTCGAGGTCATATAAATCATGTCCTCCACGCCGTTGATTGCTTCCTCAAGCGGGACGATTACCGCTTTCTGCACAGTTTCGGCATTTGCACCGGGATAGGTGCAGAATACGTTGACGGTCGGTGGTGCGATGTCGGGATATTGCTCCACGGGAAGGGCCTTCATTGCGATAATGCCCATCAGGACAATCACCACGGAGATAACACCCGAAAACACCGGGCGGTCTATGAAAAAGCGCAAGTTCATGGGGTTACGGTTTTAGGTGTGACAATCATTCCTTCCCTTACAAGTCCTACTCCTTCGCACACAATGGTATCACCGACAGAGAGCCCCTGCTTTACAACGAAGTGGTTGCCGTCGTTCAGACGGTCCGCTGTCAGGTAAGCGGCTTCACTCTTCCCGTTTTTAAGGCGGTAGGCGATAATTTTGTCCTGCAACTCGACAGTGGCGGTCATGGGAACCAGAATGGCATCCGTATTCAGTCCTTGCAGGATGACGTTGCCGATGGTACCGCTCAGCAGCTCGCGGTCGGGATTGGGGAACAGGGCTTTGATTTGTACCGCTCCGGTAGTAGGATTCACCACACCGCTGACGGTCTCTATGTGTCCCTTCTGTCCGTAGAAAGTGCCGTCATTCAGTTGCAGGCTGATTTCAGGCATTTTGGAAATCATCTTGTCAATTGATCCGTATCGCGCCCTGAGCTGACGCAGCTTGTTTTCGGAAACGGAGAAATAGGCGTACATCTCCGAATTGTCAGATACCACCGTGAACGGCTGTGCCATGTTGGGATTGACAAGTGCGCCGATGCGGAAGGGCAGTGTGCCTATCACGCCATCACTCGGACTTTTTATCTCGGTATATGAAAGGTTGTTGCGGGCATCCGTCTCCTGTGCCTTTGCCTGTTCGAGTTCGGCAAGTGCCACAGCCAGTTGATTCCGGGCAAGAGATAGTTCATAATCGGATATGACCTTCTCGTCAAACAAGGCTTGCTTGCCTTGCAGTTCGATTCGTGCCGTTTCAGTCTTGGCTTGTGCAGCGCTGACGTTGGCCTGCGCCGTGCGTAGTGCCGCCAGATAAGGCACTTGGTCAATCACGGCCAATACTTGTTCGGATTTCACCCATTCGCCTTCTTTTACACACAGGCGGCTGATACGTCCCGAAATCTGGGGCATGATGTCCACATCCTGCCGTCCGCGGATGGAGGCAGAATACGTTTCCTGAAATTCAATAGGCCGGGAAGAAACCACCATAACGGGCAGTGTCTGTCCCGTTTCCTGTCTTTTCTGTTCCGGTTTGCAGGCTGCCAGTGAAGCAGCCATAAGGGTCGTTGCCGTGACACCGGCAATCCATGTTCGTCGATTCATCATCTGTTCTTATTGTTTTTCCATTCTTTATTCAATATCGCATAGATGCAGGTATCCTCATACCGTGGTGTACCGTCAGGATGACATATAAACGATATGAACTCTTTCATACATCCTTCACACCTCATTCCGAGACGTTCACACAATCTTTTCGACCGCAGATTATCGTCTTCGACAAATCCGTAAACACGTCGTGCGTCGGCATCACGGAAAAGGTAGTCCAAAAATCCTGTTGCCGCTTCATACGCCAATCCCTTGCCTTCGAAATGTTTGTTGAAATGCCAACCAATGCTATAAGTGTCAGTATATTCGCACAGAGCGAAAACATCACCGATAATAAAATCGTCCTCTCGCAGACATACGGCATAGCGCAGCATATCCTCGGAAGAATGGAAAATATAAGCCAATGCCGATTCTTCAGAATACAGACGGTCACCAACAAAGCAATTGACGCGTGGATGAGAAAGGTATTCCAACAAACCTGCGGCATCCTTCTTCTGAAAGTCCCTGATGATAAGATGTTCTGTTTTAATGATCATATATCGCAAATTTTAGATGCAAAAATACTTCGTACCCAATATGCTGACAATCGGAATACAATCGAAACGGAGAAAACCGCTTCCAGAACGACGAAAATAGCTTCCGAAATATCGGCTATCGCAAATCCTTCAATTTGTCGAATCGTATTATCCGGTCAGAGATTACCTGAGACTGCCGCATTCTCAGAAGTTCCTCGCGGGATAAAAACATGGTATCTCCCTCTATACTTCTTTTCGGGCTGATGGCAATACCCGGCTTTCCAGAATCGAGAATACTTTGACCGATACCGCTCCACCGATAACTCTCCAGACCGAGCAAGTTCAAAAGCGTGGTATAGATGTCCACCTGTCCCATTACTTTTGTATGATACATTGCTATAGGAGAGTTTAATACAATAAAAGGTGTGAACTCGTTCTCCGAAACAATTCCTTTCCCTGCTTTTGTACGGCACAAATCTTTGCGATTGTCCGCCAGTCCTTCGTGGTCGCCGGTTATCACCACCATTGTCCGTCCGTATTCGGGACGTGTTCTCAGATATTCCACGAATTTCCCGATCGCCTCGTCCGTATAATGCGCCACGGTCATATAGTCAGCCATGACTTCGGGAATCCGATTGGAGAAATGGACGGTTTTTAGAGATTCTGGCATCTTGAACGGCGAATGACCGGAATATGTGACCATCTGAATAAATACATTTTCATCGGAACGCCAAATCTCCCCGTTTTCCATCTTTTCCCTGCATTGGCTGAAAAAAGCGTTGTCGCCCAACCTTTTCCGGTTTCCGAATGCTTCCGTCATCCGGAAATCAGGATAAGAGACAATGGTATCTATTCCGAAACTCCGGGCCACCGCCCCCTGATTCCATGTTTTTGTCTTATCCACTGTTAAAAGATAATTGCGAGTTCCCTTAAGTTCTTTCATTGCCTTGGGCAAAGTGTGGTATGTATTGAGAGGAAACCGGCAACTGTATGCGCCGGTCTGCAATGGCAACAGACCGGCGAGCACAAGCAACTGGGCATCAATGGAACGCCCTCCGTTGACTTGTGTAAGCACATGGGGGGCATACAGCGTGGACCGTTCTTTGAGAAGTTTATTGAGATAGGGTGTGATTTCCTGATTCTCAACGGTGAGATTCAGTACCCAGCTCTCCAGTGATTCGGCCAGAATAAAGATGCAGTTGTCCCTGGATGCAATGTCCGGCACAGGAACAAGCGCAGGTCTCTCCGAAAGCCAATTGTGAATTTCATGTTCCTGTTCTTCCGTTAGTTCAGGTAGTTCGTCGGCATAGTCAAAATAGAGTGTGCCGAACAGTGTATAAAGCGGCGGACCACTTGCGTGTCGATGGGCAGACGATTTCATGTTCCTATAGACTGTAAGGAAACCGCCTCGGATAGAAAGATTGACAGCCAACAGTGCACATAAAAATATGAGCAGTGTAAAATAAGCGTGTTTGCCAAACGGAAATATGATTTTCGACCGATGGTTTCTCCAAAGCATAAAAAACACGACAGCGGCAGTTGAAGCAGGAAATAGTCCGTCGCACCATCGGAATGAAGCTGCCACACTCGGTAGAAAATCGGTCAGATTTCCTGCCAATAGGTAACTTGATAAGGGAATGGCGGAAAAATAGCTCCGATAATATAACAAGTTGGCTACCATCCATATATCCAGAACCACCATGACAAGTATGCTTGCCGCTATACGTCTTGTCAATATGTAGGGAACGGACAAGACAAGCGTGGCTGCAAGAGCCGTGGCATACGACTCCCAACATGAGAAAGGTGTAAAGGTGGTGTAATAACACCATATTGCATTAAACAGGAGGAATTTGAAAAATACTCCCGCTATTGGAATGGCAGGCTGTATTCTGCTGCCTGCAACATTCCCTTCTTGTTTGTTAACAGTCATTGGCTAATTCAGTTTAGTGGAATTCTTCCTAATTATTTTTACTTCACTGGGAGCGATAATATCTTGTTTCATAAGATAAAATATATCACTACCGATTACTTCAACCTTGGCTGCTCTCAGAACAATCTGAAATGGTCGCGTTCACACTGAATACGTTTCATCATTTTCCTCTTCGCTTCATCTGCTGTTTCACGATGCGGCTGTCCCCCATTTCAAATGAATCCGATACGGTTTCTTCCGTATATTTCCTGCTTTTTCCACCAAACGTGTAAGTGATGCCTATGGTGATGTCCTGCATGGGTTCAATAAGGCGTGATATGTTCGTGAAATCCCTGGTGCTGGATACCGACTCCCAATACATTTTGCCACCATGACCTAAACCGCTCATGCCACTGATAGCCACATCCAGTTTGTCATTGAGGAAGGAGCGCGCGAGTGTTGCACTTATCATCATCATACCCGAATCGTAACCTTGGAGAGAGTACCGACGCGACATCCATTCCATATTACTACTCCACTTCAACTGCCAAGGCAGATTCTGTTGCCACCCCAGATTCAGGTTACCATGCCAACCATAGTTGCAGGCATCAATCTCCCGGCTTCGCATGTCATTGTAGCCCACTTCTCCATTAAGCATCAAGCGGGCTGAACGTGTCGCGTTCCATGAAGCGTAAGCATTCAGCGATGTCTTGCGATTTCTGGCTATATTGCCAAAGGTGGTATTTATACGCCCGTCCTTCATTGAAGAATACCGGGCAATACCATCGTTACTCCATGAATGATTGAGGCTGATTCGCATTGCTAATGTGTTTGCTTTCAACGTATGTACAATAGCCAGATTATTGAGGTGCTGTGCTTTCAGGTTGGGATTACCATAGGAAAGCTGCGTAGGATCGGACTTATTGACGTATGGGTCGAGTTCTTTGATTCTCGGCCGACGTATGCGCATGGTGTAGCTCACGCCAAAAGTGCTGTTCTCCTTAGCTCTGGCAGTAAGAGTGACGGAAGGTACGAGGTCGCCATAGTGAAGCGAGAATTTACTCCCTTCACCCTTTAAATAGCGTGATTTCTGCCAGGTATGTTCATAGCGAAGCCCTTCCTTCAAGCCCAGCCAACCCCACTGAGCTTCCCATTCGGCATACAGGGCGGCTATGTTTTGATACTGTCGGTAGTGCATGGCAGCCGCCTTTTGTTCCACGAAGCTACCATTCAAAAAGCGCATTTCGGTAGCCCGGCTCTCTCCATGGTCGAAGGAGAACTTCACACCGGCGTTGAGCAGTTGATGCCGGGTAAGTGGAATGGTGAGGTCCGTGGTCAGGTTATGCTGGGTGGTGCGGTCGCAAATTTCTGTACGGATGTCCTTCACGGTGGAAGTGATTTCGGGGTGCAAGGAGGTGTCAAGGCCATCGTATCTGTTCTCTGTATCATTCCGGTTGGGAGCATGGCTTATCTGATAACTCGCAAACAGCCTGCCCTTGTCACCCCACTGACGTTGGTAATCGATGCCTCCATCTACTGAAATCTCGTTCATATTCATCTTCTGACTACCACTAAAAGCCATCCCCTGTCCCCATATTCCACCTGAGTAAAGATAGGTGGGACGGCTCTTCTCTTTTGTGGCAAACCAAGTCGTGGACATGGAAACATGGAGTGATTGGACGGAATCAATATCGTATCCCACACCTACTTCGCCCATTGAGAATGGCGTTTTCGATGAGGACTTTTGTCGCATCCATTGACGTGTCCCGTTGCCGGTTACGTCCGATTCGACAATGGTACCCGTT
Source organism: Phocaeicola sartorii JCM 17136 = DSM 21941 (assembly GCF_054653615.1). Lineage (NCBI taxonomy): Bacteria > Pseudomonadati > Bacteroidota > Bacteroidia > Bacteroidales > Bacteroidaceae > Phocaeicola > Phocaeicola sartorii. The sequence goes on along the minus strand of NZ_BAAIFW010000005.1, from coordinate 1,387,634 downwards.
GAATACATATACTCTCCGTTCAAATTTACGTCATACGACCATTTGCCTTGTTGACCGGAGAGGCTGGCGTCAATTCCGTTGCTCAGAATACCTGTCAGGAGGTGCACGGAGCCACTTGTAGCTCCGTCATACCCGTCTTTCTCCAATGCAAATGCTTGTTTGGCACCACCTTTCTTGGTGGTGATGCAAAGGACACCTCCGGTTCCCTCTGCATCATACCGGGCACCTGGATTAGTGATAACTTCAATGTTCTTCACGTGGCTGGCAGGCATACTGCGCAACGTTTGTTTTGGATTGCGAGTGATGACAGTGCTCAATCTTCCGTCCACATAAACCTTGAACTGCGCGGAGCCGTTCACCATGATATTGTTTCGCCCGTCCACAGTCACCATAGGAACCTTACGCAGTATGTCCAATACACTGCGTGTCTTTGACTCCACATCATTACTCACCTGGTAAGTCACCTTGTCGTTTTTTAGTTTGACTATCGGGGCCTGGTGTACGATGACAACCTCCTCAAGGTTCTGTGTCGGGAATACAACCATCGTATCTGCCTTTTCCGCGCTTACTCCCTGTGCACATATCCTTATAGGTAATCCCAATCCTATAGCTGTTAGCAGGAATGCCTTTGCCGCCATGCCAACATTTGATTTCTTGCTATGCATTTGTACCAAAATATTTATGTTATTGGAATGAATGGCTACATTTTGCAGCCCGTAAATTCCGACTATCATTGACATTTATATATTCTTTCCAGCAGTTTACTGCCCAACAAGGGACGATAGTGTCCTGCCTCATAATAGTGATGGTAATCTTCTGTAAATTCGTTAATGCCGCTGAAATCATACACATTCTCTTTTCCGAAAATACTTTGCAAGATTTCTCTATCATTCGGGTGTAGTTTTTTCTGGTTATAATCCGGACTGATCAGGACATATATCGAGGTTCCATGTTGACGTAGAACTTCCATAATTTCATCCAATACCATCCGTTGCCTGTGAAATATGGCAGGTTCAGCTATAATTGCAGTGCCTTCTCGTTCGGGGAACTCATTTTTACGTTTTTCCCAATATTCCTCACCTTCCTGTTCTATCTGTTTCTCACGAGGATTGAACGCATCATTGTTCTTCGAATCACGTATCCTTCCATAAGGATTCATTCGCTTCATGTCCGGCTCTACATTTCCTGTTATGCGGTATTTCAGATATGGAAACAAGAAATCGGGCATTGCAAATGCCTGCATGAACTCCAGCTGTACGGCAAACGGATTACGTCCCGATATATCAGCTGGAAGTATATGGCTGGAACCCGTCAAGAGATCAAAACGTGAAAGGGAGGTCCGGTCGAGAATCATCAGTACGTTTTTTATTTCCGCACATTTATGGTCAAGGGTACGGAGTTTAAGGCTTATCGCCTTCATACCCTCTGCATTGCCGAAAAGACGAATGGCGCGATCACCGGAATCAAGATATTTTTCCCATTCCCCACACCGGAATGCCATAGTACATGAATTGCCCAAGATAAAAGAATTGAAATGTACACTGTCATTATGATTCAAGTATATCTGCCAACCTACATGCTGTTCGTTGAGCATGACATCTGAATCATACAGGTCATATTTGCGAAGTACCATGAAAGGATCATCGTAAACATAAAGAGCAATCAAAGCCCAAAACGGCATGGCGAATAGCACCAACTTTCGGACAAGGCGCAGGAAAGCAGGTCGTTTGCAGAGGTTTGCTCCAGTAACAGTTTCCGGTATATTTTCCATCAGAATTGCAGATATATGAAGTTTTCCGTGCCGAACTTGCCATAAGCGAACACGGCAAACACAATTAAGTAATACACTATCCAGCGAAGCACGGCAGGCTGCTTTTCAAAACGAAGATGCAAGTCGCCTTTGGACATAAAAAAATCATAAAGTAGCATCAACAATAATGCGGCACCTGCCACGATGCAGATGTGGTCGGACATACCGATATTGATTTCTTTCCAGCTTACATGGATCTGAAAAGAGATATTCCGTAGGAAATAGAATGCGTCTGAAACGGACTGTGCTTTGAAAAACACCAGCGATATGGCAAAAATGAGGTAGGTGCGGATGACTGAGAGCGTGGCGAACAGCCGTTTGCCGATATGTTTCCTTACCCTATTCCGTATTCTTTCAGTCTTTAGTTCCCATACAATCACAAGCCCCTGTATAAGTCCATAGACGGCAAATGTCCATCCTGCACCATGCCATATGCCAAGAGCAATAAATGTCACCATGAGGCTTGCCACCACACCCCATTGCCCCCAACGGCGTGTGAACGATGACAGGGGAAGAAAAAGGTAATCCCGTACCCAGGAGGAAAGGGAGATGTGCCAGCGACGCCAGAACTCAGCCGTGGTTTGGGCGGCAAAAGGATGTGCAAAGTTGGGTGATAGTTTCAATCCAAACAGCATTCCTATCCCAATCGCCATATCCGTGTAGCCGGAGAAATCGGCATAAAGTTCGATGGGATAGAGAAGGCAGGCCATAAACAATTGTACGCCTGATGCGGTATGCATTGAATTGAACGCACCGTCAATATAAGGTGCTATATGGTCGGCAAGTACCATTTTTTTCACCAATCCCACCACAATCAGTCTCAAGCCGTAAGTCATCATGGAGTATGATGCCGGAGAGAGTCTTCGGACTTGCGGGAGCAAATTGGCGGACCGTTCAATGGGACCTGACAGGAACTTCATAAACAGAAGCATGTAAAGCAGGAAATCGATCGGACAACGTTCCGCCTTTTCTTCCTCCCAATAGACTTCCGTCAAGTAACCGATGGCCTGAAATGTATAGAACGACATTCCCAACGGGAAAATAAAACCTGAGTCTCCGGTTAACCGGTTGGCATACCTGAAACCAATCCAGCAGAGGATAAGACAGGATATGCTGCTCCAGTAAACCAAACAAGAACCTTTTTTCCCGCGGGCTTGCTCAACAAGTACTGCTGCGCCGTATGTAAAAAGGCTTACAGCCAGTGCCGTGAGAAGGAATACGGGATTGAAATATCCGATGAAAACTCCACTTGACGCAAGCAAAACAAATTTTTGTCCTTTATCACTGACAAAATGGTATAATGTGAAACAGAGCAGGAACAGCAGGATAAATTCAAGGGAGATGAACGACATTACTTTTCCTCCTATTCCTATTTGGCTTTATTCATGATGGTACGGCAAAGATCGCCCACATTTTTCAATTTCACTATCTCGCGAAACGAGAAACGCACGCCGAATTTATTTTCTATCTCGGTGATAAGTACCATATTGGTCAGTGAATCCCATCCGTCCACATCATGGGCAGTGGTGCTTTCAGTCAATGTGATGTCGTCTCTCTTTAACACTTTTCTGAATATTCCGTTCAGTATTTCCAATAATTCTGTTGTTTCCATATACTTGATTGTTTCTTATTTATTGAGTGATGTACTTTAATAGTTGATTCCGGTCAATTTTATTACTATTATTTTGTGGAAAACAAGGGATGAAGTGAATACGCCGAGGCAACATATAAGAAGGCAGATGGCTTTGCATATACCGTTCGAGGCTTTCCGTATCCTCTGCATCCTTCTCTAAGGCAAGATGCAGTTCGCAACCTCTGTCAGTAGTATAAACCGGCAACACCATAGCGTTACAGGTATGCTTGTAAAACGCTTTAACGTGGTATTCGATTTCACCCAATTCGATTCTGAAGCCTTGTAGCTTTACTTGTGTGTCTTTACGGCCACAATAAATGATATCTCCGTCAGCATCTGCCTGACAGAGATCTCCGGTACGGTAATAAAGTTTTCCAAAGGGAGTCGTAACAAAACATCCAGCGGATTTTTCGGGAGCGCGCCAATATCCGCGCATTAGCTGCGGTCCGGCAATCCACAGTTCACCGGTCTTTCCGGCGGGAAGTTGCTTGCCCGAAGGGGATGCAATCATATAGTCCATACCCGGAAAAGGTTTCCCGATTGCCGCCAAACCGTTATAATGTTTGGCTCCTTCAACCGGGATGATATAAGAAGTGCAGTAGATAGTGGCTTCGGTTGGTCCGTAGAGGTTGATTACTGTGGCATTGGGGATGCAAGTGCGAAATTCATCGAGCAGATTCACGTCAGTGGCTTCGGCGGTAACTATGAGATAGCGTAGGTCCGGAAAACAAATTTCCCCGAAATAAGGACGTGATAACCGAAGTACGGAAGGTGCCATTGCCGCAAATGTAAGACGGTGACGTTCCATGATATCCAGTACATGCAGATATTTCATTCCTTTCTGCGGAACGGCATAGACACACGCCCCGAGGGTGAGGGGATAAAGGAACGACACGACTGAAACATCGAATGTCAGTTCGAACATCTGAAGCATACGGTCGTTTTCGTCTAACTCCCATCCTAAAGCACAGTAAGCCTTGTAGAAAGCATTCAGGTTCCTTCGGGATATAGGAACACCTTTGGGCTCGCCCGTACTTCCTGATGTAAAGATAATGTAAGCAGGCACATCGGGATTAACTTCACACAACGCCATGCCGGAATGCAAAGTATGTCGATAAGAGGAGATACATACCCGTCCTGCATTGATTTCAGGTGGAAGTATATTATCGTTTTCTCCACTGTAAAGCAACAGACCAATGCCGGATTGCCGGGCTATACGACAGTTGCGCTCTGCCGGATAATCAGGATGCAACATGACGTAAGTTTTTCCGGAAAGTAGCACAGCTAAAATGGATGCGTAGGTTTCCATACGATTTTCTGCGGTGATGCCAATAATGTCTTCTTTGAGATTTCTCAGTGTTTCACAAATGCTCCATGCCAATCCGAACAACTCCTGATAGGTATAAGTCTGGTTGTCAAGAACCAGTGCCGGACGCATGGCATAATGATTCGAGGCTCGGACAATAGCAGCCAGCATATCTGCATCATTTATCTTCTTCATAATTTGTATTGTTTCTATTTATATTTTCTTGTTCTGTTTGCGGTTCATGCAACACTGCTTTTTCTTTTGTGGATACTGGTTTGGTACCAAGCATCCACAAAAAATGAGGAAAAGGCAATACCAATTTCACTGTGTTTCCGTTTTTTGTTGTTTCCATTTTTCTCTTCAGTATAATGTAACTATTCTCTTTTGAAAATCTGCCTTTGGGAGAATGCGTTGATGACACCAGAAGTTCCAACAGTTTTTCAGATGACTCTTGTTCTTCTTTTATAAGTCTCAAAGGAAATTGGTTCTCCATCATTGCTTTATTTCTCTATTGGATTGAAATATCTCATTAACTCAGCAGACTGTCCAAAATTACTTACAGGAACAACTGGAACAAAAAAGAACCTGTCTGAAACGGCAAAAACAATTTCCGAAACGGAGTTTTTAAACATTGAAAATAAATTAATATAAACGCTTATCTTATAAACAAAAGCAATATCGTTACCTTGTGAAGAATGTACTTCTAATACTCACTTTGATTAAAGAAACCGTACAAAATGGTCAAAAACAGGTTCTTCCAGAATATAGCCTTTAATCATATACCATAAACAAGAAACCGTCTTAAACTGTGCGATGCTATTTGAAAGTATAGCCAAAACTCAGATAAGGATACAATAACGGGGTTTTATGTAATCCGTATTTATCTCTAAAATTGAATGAAGGACTGACACCGGCACGGAACATAAAACCATTTTCCCGTTGATACCGATATCCAATATTAAATAAAGACATAGTATCTGAAAGTATTCCGCGATTCAACTATCTGAGTAACCGGTTCGATAATGCTGACATTTCCCTCGCTGTTTACCCAATAGGTTTCCTTTATGGAATACAGCCCCATATTGATGCCTGTTCCGGCTTCAAACTTGCTGCGCCGTTTACCCAAAATGCAATTAAACTCCAATGGCACGGAAAAACCATGCCCTTCATAGGAATTGTAGTTCGTCCCATAAAAGTAGGATATTCCGGCACGATAGCCGAAAACTGAACCGGGCTTTATTCTTGTGTCATAAGAAACGCCAATCATATTTGAAGCGCCCAATAGTTCCAAATAAATGCTCTTGTACGTTTTATCCTTGTGCGAACTTTCTATCTCTTGCCCAAAAGCAGAAAAAGCGAGAAAGCATATTAATACGCTCATTACAATATTTTTCATTGAAAATTTATCCGTATCACTGGACCTTATCCACAGCAGCATGAACGGCAACTTGTCATGCAAACAGCTAATAATATGACTATTGCCAATACGACAAGGATAGATAATTTACTTTTTCGATATCCCATTACTCAATTTATTTTTGTTGACATACAATAATCCATAACAATCCTTTTGGAAGAGAAAAAAGATATGCGTTTCTTCTACTCCCAAAAGGATTCTCTGATACTTTATTTTACTGTAACTGAAATAGTTCCAGTTTTCTTGTTCTTGTCAGTAACAGTCACTGATGTGCTACCAGCCTTGACACCTTTGATAATAATCTTTCCATCCTTGACTGTGGCTGTGGCAATTTTCGTGTCCTTGGCGGTTGCTGTATAAGGAGCGGAACCATCTTTTACAGTGACAGCCTCTTCCTTCCCAACAGTTACGGATACAGACTTTTTATCAAAATCAAGTCCGGATGCCGCAGCCTTGACCACCACAGGAATCTTTCCTGTAAGCTTCTTTGAGTCGGAGATGAGCATGGTTGCTGTACCGTCTTTAAGACCGGTGATTGTAATGGTGTTCTTGTCTGCTTTAGCCGTCGCAATCTTGGTATTGCTTGAGGTTACAGTAAATGGAGCAGTACCGCCACTTACAGTAACCGTTGCAGTTTTGCCGGGAGCCACCTCTACTTTAGAGGGGGTACACTTAAGATCTGGAACTTTGGGGTCATCATTCTTATCGCAAGAACCCATGGCTACTGCTAGAACACAGGCGAAAAACGCCATAGTGAATTTAAGAAACTTTACTTTTTTCATTGTTGTTCTTTTTTTTAATTAAAAACTTTATTGTTTTATTGAACGCTCTTTTATGCAATTGCAGAACAAAAGTAGCACTTCAGTGTAAACTCTTTAATTACATTTTATCTGAAACGGCGAAAACGGCTTCTGAAACGACATCTAGGAACACTGAAAAATTCGCTTTGGCACTTTTTTCTGTCTATATTTTGCTTCAATGATTATCCGCAATATCCCCATCCACTCTTCCACATTCCGGCATTTTAGTGCAATAGGGAAGCAGGATACGTGTATAAGTCTAAGGAATGCAGTACAGGGAAGATATGATTAAAAGCCTTTTAATACGCTATTATAAGGCTTTTAAGCCACTTCACTACGGGAACGAGGTTGGCAGATACAGTAAAAAAATAAGGATGAAGCATGCAAATAACCAATCAGTGGGAGGAATGCGGATAATCATTTTGCTTTTTATCAATAAAGAGAGGGTGTGCAAAATGTGAAGTGAACCCCGAAAGTTTTTTGTCTAACTTTCGGGATTCACTTCATTAGCATAAAACAAACCATCCAAATAACATTTCTACTTTACAACAGAGCATAGCTAGTCAACATCCTCGCACAACAAAGACTTAGATATGACCAATACAGAAACAAACGGATATTCTTATCAGCAGCCAATAGGTTCTCTCATCTTTTGAGCCTTTCAATTTTATTTGTTTGTTCAGAAATGTTCTACTACTACAATTTCAAATATACTTATCATTGGGCAGTCAGTTCCACTACATGGCTCTGAGTATGTATAAAGCCAAATACATTCAGTCCAACTTTCATCAAATAATCACCCGAATAAATCTTTCCGTTGGCTTCTAATCTGGAAGTTGCAGCAGGCATTAGATTGATTTCCTCCACTTTATACTGTTTGTCCGGGTCCAGCCCTTGCAGTTTTACTGCCATCAACTTCTCTTGGAAGCGTGGGTGAATGTCATAGGCAAACAGAACCACCTTGTTTGCATCTTTACTTACATAGTTCAGTGCCATATGATTCTCTTCGTATGGAGAAACCAAACGATACTGGTCACCATCCATTATAGCGTTTTGGAGACGTTTCCAGTTGGCTACCGCTGTCTGGCAATAAGTCAGTTCATCGGCAGTAAGTTCTTTCAGACCGATATCGAAGCCAAGTTTGCACATGGAGGCCACGTCGGTGCGGAACTTTATGGAAGTCACCTTGTTCCAGCTCGTCACATGGGCATCCATAGCCTTTGCAGGAAAGAACTGGGAGAAGCCCCACTGGATATAAATACGTTCCACCGGATCGGTATTGTCACTGCACCAGAATTCCGTGAAGTACTTCAATGCTTCGTAATCACAACGTGCACCGCCACCGGAACAAAGCATCATCGGGACATTGGGATAATTCGCCTTTACACGTTTCAGAACATTATAGATACCGCGGACATGATCAATATACAACTGTCCCTGTTTATTCTTCAAATATGGGGAATAGATATTGGTGATAGGGCTGTTGCAATCCCACTTGAAGAAAGCGACATCGGGATTTTCCTGCATAATGTTTTCTACAACGCCATATACATAATCCTGCACTTTCGGGTTACTGAGATCCAGTACCAACTGATTGCGGTAATAATACGTTTCGCGGTTAGGCAGTTGGATGGCCCAGTCCGGATGTTTCTCAAAGAGTTCGCTCTTGGGGTTCACCATTTCCGGTTCAATCCAGATGCCGAACTTCACATCCGCATCTTTGGCAGCTTTTACTAAGGCGGGAATACCGCCAGGCAGCTTATCGTGGGTCACTTCCCAATCGCCCAAACCGGCATGGTCATCCTTACGCGGGTATTTATTGGCAAACCAGCCATCGTCCAGCAAAAACATATCCACTCCCAAATGCTTGGCTTCCTTCATCAGTTCGGCAAGTATCTCCTGATTGAAATTGAAACCTGTATTTTCCCAGTTATTCAAAAGAGTCAGACGGCTGCCTTTACCATCTTTCAGGCTATAGTTGCGTGCCCATTCGTGCAGATTGCGACTGCCTTGCGAGGCACCATCATAACTTAAAGTGAAAATGAATTCGGGAGTGGTGAACACTTCATTCGGTTTCAGTTCGTAGTTCGATGCATAAGGATTGATGGCAGGGATTACACGCAGGTTGCCCACATTGTCCACTTCGAAAGTGAAACGGAAGTTGCCCGTCCAGCCCAGTGTACCCATCAAGACATCACCCTGGTGTTCGTTCACCGGTTGGTCCAGTCCCACTTCAAAGAAGGGATGGGTGTGCATGGCAGCACGGCTTCCCAGCTTCGTGTCAATCACTTTCTTGCCAAACTGCAATTGCTGACTGCTCATCTGCGCCTCTTTTGCCCAGTCACTGCTGAACTCGGTCAGATAATAACTGGAATTATTGAAGTAGAGCATGGTGGAGGCATAGGTGGAGAGCATGACAGGTTTCTTCTCCTGATGCTTTATCTCGCTCCACGTCTTGATGACGTTCTCTTTGGGATAGGCCACATAATGCAGTGCCACATCTACCGGATACTGGTTATCGCGCAGGTTTATCACGGTTTCCGTACCACCTTCTACAGGCTTGGACGAGGAAGAAACGTAATAAAGAATCGTCGACGGATTGCCGTCATTATGAGTGATGGCGATGGCAGGTTCAAAGTAATCTTCATTGCCGGAACCGCTATACACTTCCCAGCCGCGCTTGCTCACGCTGCCGTCCGACCCGGCATGTATATTCCAACGGAAGTTCTGCAAATCCTGCTGGTGCAAGAGTTTCTCGCCCAGGTACGTTTGATACAAGCGGCCGTTTTCGCCTACCTGGAGCACCAGATCGGTGTTGTCCGTAGAGATGCGGATGGTTTCTTTTTCCGCTGCATGGGCATACGTCAGGGACGCACATGCAAAGAGAGTTACAAGTAAATTTCTCATGGTGTACGATAAATTTAGTTACCAAAATATATAAATTAAATTAGAATGAAAGACTTGCGCTGAATTCCAGAGTGAGTGGGCGCAAATAATTACCGCTCATATAGTGATCCTTGAACTTTCCGGCTTCTTCCTTGCTCAACAGTTCGGCACCGTTGATAGTGCCGCTGGCACCCTTCTGATTCAGGAAGTTCACAACCGTAGCTCCCAAAGAGAGATGCTTGTTTACCTTCCAGTTCACGCCGCCGAAGGTTTCCCAACGGCCGTTGAAGTAGAGGGCATTGGTCAGATTGGCATACGTCTTTCCGAAATAACGGAAGCTGAGCCATACGCGCAGGTCGGGAGTGATGTTGTAGCTGGGATCTATTTCAGCAAGTACCTGCGGAATTTCTTTCACGATGTTGCCATTGGCATTCAGGTCGGGCACTCCTTCAAAGGGAGACCTGATGAAATAGTTGTTATAAGTCGGCTTCTGGTAAGTGAACAGGGCATGCAGATGGAAACCTTTGAACGGATTGATTTCTGCCGAGGTAGTCCAGCCCAGGGTCTTGATGTCGTATATTAATAAGGTGGTTTTGGATTGCGTCGTACCGGGTTTCGTTACGTTCTGCTGGTCGATGTTGTTCGACTTGGAAATATATGTAATCATGGAAGTCAGATTTATCCAGTTGTTATGGTAGAACAGTCCGCCACGCAGCAAAGGGATGGTGACGCGTTTGTATTGCTCCTCGGTGGGACCTGTTCCGGCATACTCGTTGATGCGGGGGAAGCGGGTGGCAACAGTTCCATCGGCTGTAAGACCGAAGTTCTTTGTTATCTTATAAGTGAATTGTGCGGTTGCTGCATAATTCAGCTTGTCCTTTACCACTTTATGGGGTTCTATCTTTTCAGTAGAAAGTATGTTGCCGTCATTGTCCGTATATGAATGGGTATCGCCGATATGGAAACCCGCATAACGTCCGTAAGGTATCTGGTCGGCAGACATACGGTAGTATTCCAAGCGGGCACCGTAATAAACGTTAATCTTCGGAGTGATCTGCCAGTTGTCCGTGAAGTAGGCAGCCAGTTTGTTTTCATATCCTTTGGTATATTCCGGACTTAGCTCATTGAAGCCTCTGAACTTATTGGTACTTCCGTCGGCTTCCCGACGATTCAGTATCTGTGGGTATTCGGTGACAGTTCCTATCCATTGGAAAGAGGAAGAATGATAATCCAAATGATAGTACCACTCGTTCAATCCTAACCTCATATCGTGGTTGCCCACTTTCTTTTTCAGTTCGGAAGTAAGCAAAGCATTCTTCACTTTGCCGAAGTGCAACCAAGTGCGTCTTCCTTCCACCAATCCGGTGTAGGCTTCTTTGGAGTCATCCAGGAAAAGACCATCTGTTGCAGTCGCCTCGCTGATATTACTACCGCCAAAGTCTACATAATTGGCTTCGGGGGCATTCATAAATTTGGCGTTAAGTGTCCAGTTTAGATTATTGCGGAAGGTATAGTCGAATAGCATAGCTACTTCGTGCGCCTTGTTTCCGGTGAAATCGCCGAAGCGTCCGCTTTTCATCTTACCATCCGTCACGTCCATGTACTGAAAACGTCCGCCTTCGGGAGCGTACGAGGAAGTACCCAGCTTGAAGCCCGGAATTTCTTTCACACTGCCATCTCCCACATAAATAAAGGGAGCCGCATTAATCATTGAGCCGAGCGCATTGCTTTTCGAGAATTTATAGATGACGGAGAACTTGCCACGATTGTTATTGAACAATCGGGTCAATCCGGCGTGATAAAGCTGGGTACGGTCGCTGAAGTTCTCAAACTTAGGAGCAAAACTGCCCGGATCAAAGTTCTGATAGACACTGGCTGTATAAAGCCAACGGTCGCCAATGCCACCGGATACATTCATGTCCACATTCTGCCAGCCGAAGTGGTTGGTGTGGTAATTCAGTACTCCTTTAAATTCTTTCTGCCCTAACTTGGAGAAGGTATTCACCGAATAAGCGATGTTTCCGGTAGTGATGGCGGATTCGGACGGGTTCATCAGGCCCACTTCGCCCAGACTGGCATCGCTGCGCCAATGGGTAGCCAGTTTGTGCACAGCCGAAGAATATACGGCAGGTAGTCCGTTCTCATATACATTCACATCCTCACTGGGCAGTCCGATTTGAATTTCACGGGGTTTATTGGCATCCGAAGCGTTCAGCATCACATTGCGTTCGCTACCTTTGGATTTCTTTGTACTAATGGTGTCGTTTACTTCTGCCGGATTGCTTGCCATTGCAGAAGAAGCGAATGCGATAATCATCGGCACGATGTGAAAAAAGAGATTGATTTTCATGATATTCATTGATTTAAAATTAAATACTCTGAAGAAAGAACCGGGAAGGATTTTACCCCTTGTTTTTCAACGAGGGCAAAATTAGAGGGTATAATAACGCACTGTTTCTACAAGTAGATATTAAGTAGATTGACAGGAGAGGTGTACAAGGAATAATAGCTTTATAATTAACTATTTAGTAATACTTGCTTTAGAAAAGTAAGTAGATGTATCTGTTTACTGAAAACTTTTAATATCTTTGTATTTATCCACTTTTAATGAATACCTCCTATGAAGAAATGCTTATTATCAGGATTATTTTTGCTATTCGTACTTCTGCCTTTTCGTGCTACAAATAAAGTTGACTTGTCCGGAGAGTTAGAAACTGCTTTGAAACTGCGTAACCAATATTCACGCCAGAAAGAAACACGTATTGACAGTCTTAAACATTTACTCTATCCGAATATGAATGATGATGAACGTTTCCTGTTGTATAACGCCATTTATGAAGAATATTATACTTACCGGTTTGATTCGGCCATATATTACGTAGACCGGGAAGAAGAAGTGGCTATGAAACTCTCCAATCCTACATATCGCAACCTGAGTATCATTCATCGTTCCATCCTCCTCGCCACTTCGGGATATTTCAGTGAATCCATTCAAAACTTGGAACAGATAGACAGCCGTACACTGGACAACGCATTACGGATAGAATATTATACCGCTTATGAGTGGGCATATAGTATGTGGGCCGAATACTCCAATGATAATATATATGCTCCCCGTTATTATGAAAAGGAGATGCTTTATCAAGATTCACTTATCAGTGTTCTACCAGTCGGTTCACCGTTGCATCATTACTGGAAAGGCGAAAACTTCTATCGTCATCGCAGGTATGCCGAAGCTAAAAATTGCTATAAAAAAGCGTTGGAAGGATTACCGGTCAATGTCCGCTTGTTTGCTATGGCAACTTACGGACTGGCATTGGTGTACTCACGAACCAACAACTGGAAAGAATATGAGAATTATCTGATAAAGGCAGCTATTTCCGATCAGGTATGCCCATTGAAAGAGAATCTTGCCTTGCAGGAACTGGCGTTATACATCTTCAAGAACAGGGATGGAGAAGTTTCACGTGCCAATCGTTACTTAAACTATTCTCTAGAAGATGCCATGTATTATAACAACCGTCTCCGTATGCTCGAAATAGCAAGAAAATTCCCTTCCATTGTTCTTTCATATCAGAAACAGAACCTTATTGAAAGCCAACGCTTGCAATGGTCACTGATATGTATCAGTCTTTTATCTATCGGACTGGTAGTTTCTTTGGTTTATATATATCGGCAGATGAACCAACTTCATAAGCGGAAGAAAATTTTGGCAAATATGAACTGTGAATTGCAACACCTGAATAAAGCGTTGGTAGATACGAATCATACACGCGAAGAGTATGTAAGCCTGTTTATGGATTTATGTGCCGCTTATATAGACAAGCTGAAGAAATATCAGGATTTAGTGAAGCGCAAGGTAAAAGCGAAGCAAACAGATGATTTATTGAGACTGGTCAATGCAACCAAACTTTCAGAAATGGATACCAGGGAGTTCTTTATGAACTTTGATACGGCTTTCCTGAATCTATACCCTAACTTTATAAAGGAATTCAATTCCCTATTGCGTGAAGGTGAAGAAATAATACCCAAACGGGGGGAAATATTGACTACGGAACTTCGCATTTTTGCTTTAATACGAATGGGAATTAAGGATAGCTCCAAGATAGCAACCCTTCTGTTCTATTCCCCACAGACAATTTACAACCATCGGAGTGTGGTGAAAAATAAGGCAAAGATAAGGGATAACTTTGAGAAACAAGTGGAAGAAATTTGCACAATAAATTTATTATGCAATCTCACTTCTTCTGCCTCTACTTCTTAAGTACCCTCAAGATGGAGATAATGAGTCAGGAACTGAAAACCATTGACTTCCCGACTGACTTCGGTTCACTGAATGGGATGGAAAGAAAAACTAAAAGAAAGAAAACAGTTTGCTGTCCTTTTTGTATATAAAAAGATATTGCTATTTAAAATCTTTCTTACAAAAAACATTTTCATCTTCAGGTAACTAATCATCTCCGAATATCTATATATATCAGTTTTCCTGTTATTTTTAAATGATAAAATTCATCTTTTATTTCATTGGCGATTGCCAACCTTTCTATTGCTTCAAATGTTTTTCAGCAAAGAAGCAGGATACAGTGAAAAAAATATTATATACATGAAACCACCCCAAGCTCTTTCTTTTGCACATCAGTTTGCAAAGCCATGCTTTACTATCATTGTAATATTGCCATTCAGTAACAATCACAGAATCAGTAAATTCAGTCCTCTGTTCTTCAAAGACTTTATAGCTATGTCCTAATACTTCTTTCAATATTTGGAGTGTCGAAAAAAATGTTTTTATTTTTTAATATTAACGGATTCATAAGTTTTTTCCAATAAGTTTAAACTATGCTTGTATCATTTTTGTTCACATTTTTATGGGCTGTTTAATAGTTACCGTCACCTGTTCTGCCTTATTAGACGGATTATAAAGCAGACTTCCGCATGAACTCATGCACATCATGCAGCCGTACAGCAGAATCCATATTGCAACAATCATTATTTTGCTTTTTTTCTGTTTCATATTATCAATGATTAAAGAATAGTCCTTTCACGATTTGCTGGAACATTCCACCAAAATCCGCATTTATTTCACGCCCGTTATGCTTATACAACGGACGTATTATCGGTACAGTCGATTGCTGGTGAGACCCATTGCCGCCATAACTTCTCATGCCCACATCCATTGCCCATCGTTCTGCCAAATCAAAAGAAAGATAACCGCCATAATGGTAGCCGTTCAGTCTCTTCATCGATTGCACACCCAGCAAATAGGTGCGATGATATGTACCAAAGAGATGGAGCGATGTATTAGGGAGGAATTGATAGGAAACATCGGTTCCAATCCCAAATGTATTGCTACTCGAACGGGGAATACTCAGTTTGTGCGCATATAGGCTTATGCCCAATTTCCATCTCTCGTTTGGAGAATATGCCGTTTTAACTTCAGCATAGTTCGATACGCCAACTCCTATGATATTTTCCTGTCTGCCACGTCCCCAAACATCTATCTTCTCAAACCGATGAATAATCCCGCCGACATTGTATTCGCCTTTATGCAAAGACGAACGGTCAACGGGAAAGCTCTGTGTATAATCAGGACGAAAGTTCAAAAGTGTTTCAGGCATTTTGGGAATGAAATCAAAATGTGGAGACAGAAACGACTTCCCATATTCATAAATCGACAGTTTGGTAGTGTCTATGTTCGTCACGGTCAGTTTTGCACGGCCGAAGAACAGCATAGAATTTTCCTGCCCGTATAATCGGGAGCAAACGGACAACAGTATCATGATGACAAGAGCCACACTGCATGCCGTCAAGTTGATGGCGCAGATTTTTAATTTCTGTTTCCACATATTTTTTCATTTAATTTATATTCAATATACGGCAGTAATGAGACAGCATTCCCTTTGATACCAATGCAATTTGCAGAATAGCTTTGGTTATTCCGACATTATTCTGCAAAACTTACGTAAAAAGCCCAACTGTGTGACGAAGGAAACCTTCAATTATTACTTTGGTTTATACAAGTCTCTTTCATATCCTATTTTTATCTTTACATTCCTGACTGGAGTAAATTGTAACTTCATCTCCATACTGTTATGCGGAAACATAGGAGTAAGTGAAGGCATAACCTTATTAGAACGCTCCATCAAAGAATAACGGATACGGAATAACAAAGACCATCGGTCAATTGGATTGTATTCCATTCCCAAGATGCCACCAAAGTCATTAAACAATTTACGTATCATTGGACTATCATCTAAAAGCCATCGGTTGCCATCCTTGTCTTCTTGTTGTAATATAGAATATTTACCCCAAAACGCTCCTACGCTAAGAGTCAAATGTTTCGTCAACAGATGATGATAGAAAAACTTTACATAAGTAGCCGATCCCCAAAAGGGATAGGTGGTATGACTGCTGATGGTGCGAAATCTCCATAGTCGACCTTCGCACAGATAGTCTGAAGCAAAAGGAAAGTTCGGATTCCCTACAGGACGATTATTCCAAGGAAACAACTGATTGCCAACAATATCGGTTGGCATAAGAAACGGATTGGCAGTAATGATTGCAAAAGACTGTATTGGAACAGAAAAAGCCGTATCTATTTTGTTGTGGGCATTATTCTCAACAATACCAACAGGACGCTCTGTCCTAACGCTTGGCAAGGTATCGATCATTAGGAATTTCCGCTCTGTTTGTGCCAAGGAATAAACATTCCATATAAAGCATCCGATAAAAATCAATTGCTTTCGCATTATATAATCGCTCTACGTTTAGTCTATATTACTTTGCCATGCTAAACCAGCCAAGCTATTACCTCCTTGATGAACAGTCCTTAGCGTCGTTCAGAATGGCAAAGTATAATGATAGTTATTTTTGATCTAAATACATTCTTATAGCACCATTATTTTAAGTTTATATTGATAATATGTGCTTTTCCTATCAGACATTTGGGAACCACATGACCATTAATAACCTCTGTCTGATCTTTACCGTTGGCATCATGTTCAGAAGTAAGATCAGTCCACGTATGAAACTTGCCTGTTAAGGCATTTCCACCAGTAATCTTTCCAAGAATAATATTAAACCCATTTTTCACATTATTATTGAAAATATATCTGGGTAATCGTGGTGCAATAACTTCTTGCCCATATTGTCCTTGTGCTAAATAACTAAAATTGGGACTAAGGAATGAATCGAAATAGTAAGAACGATGTGGATCATTTTTCCAACCATACCACATTTTCTTTTTGGCAGACATTTTAACCCAAAGTCGTCCTCCCCTCATATAAGCATTGAAATATATTTCTTTATTTTTCATCGGTCTGTATGTGGATGTATTTACATCAATAGATTTTGCATTAGCTCTATCTGACAATAATGATTGTGTTGCTTTTGCTACACTTTCCGCTAAATCTTTCCTTATATTTATCCGTTTAATTTCACCGTCAATAACATACATGCCATTTTGGTTTCCGATAAATGTTTCCACATTATCTTCATCCGGCACATAAAGTGACAGATCATTGGCATCAATATTATTGGGTATTAGAATCCCCTCATACTTTTTCTTATATTCTTCGTATGATTGACGGAATTCTCCTTCTGAATTAGCTTTAGTACCAATAGACTCCAATTCATCATCAGCCTCTGCTGCAAGATTATGTAAATTTCTAACTCCAAATTGATTTACTAATTCCAACTTTTCGTTATCCGAGATAGAAGAAAGTTTTTCTTTGAATTCTTGAAAACGACCTTCGCTATCGAAACTTAATGCATACTCTCCATCTCCGACACCTCTTGTCACTAAATTGCCCGTTTGTTGAACGGGAATAAGAACAGCTTTTATAGATGAAGGCTGTTCAACCTTAGAAATTTGCACTTCTTCTTCATTATTACATGCACCAAGCATTGTAACACACATTAAAAAAAATAATTTTTTCATCTTAAATTTTGATTAAATGATTAATATTAAAAATTAACATTGGAGACTAAAACATATAGGCACACGATACAACAAAAGTTCTATTCTTGCAGTCCACACCATTCTTATTTATATTCTTCATACCCCAATCATAACCGATAGAAAGTTGAACGTGGCGAACAATCTCTATCCCAGCACGGAATCCCAGTCCCCAATCGAAGCGATTGAGCATCTTGTCGCTGAAGACATTGTTTGCCGCAGTCCGGGTTGTGACTGCTCCCTCGTCGGGAAAGATGGTTTCTGTGGCCTTCCCGAACAGGCCGATGCTAATATAAGGACCTGCATTGACGAACAGGCTGACATTCCGTCCAGCAGAAAACTTATATCCGATGTGAACAGGAATGTTCAGATAATAAGGAGTAGACTTACTGTTAGAACTGTAGTTTGGTGAGGAATTGCCCGAACCGTTTCCGGCAGAAGGGTTGTAATTAGCGTTGTAATAGTAGCCCGGATTTTCCCAACCATGAGAGGAAAGCATCAGCCCGAAGTCCAGATACAAACCTTTCGCCACCTGCGGAAGTCCAAGCTCCCCCTTTACGCCAGCATGGAAACCGGACTGTGACTGGTAAGCACTCGGAGAACTGAGGTTATAACCTCCTGTCACTCCTACTCTGAAATCCTGCGCCTTTGCCGCCATGTAGAAAGGCAGGATGAAAAGCAATGTCAATAGAATCTTCTTCATAATCGAATTGTTATTTAGTTAATGAATATGTTTCCAATTATCCTTATTTATTCAGTCCCCCGATTGCTCAAACACGAAATACCCATTCCGATATTTGTGGTTGCCGGACATGATGCCTCCGGAGACGACGCGGTCTTTCCCTGTATCATTCGGCTGCGTGGTGAATTGCAGCAAGTCTTCTTTAAGAACGGCATGAAACCAGTTGTTTTGCACTTCCTCGGATAATATATTGGTCATTCCGCCAAACCAATAGAACAAAAGCCATTTCTCGGAGAGGTTTCTCATTTTGTAAGTTCCTCCGTCCCTCGGAATACGGATGCGAAGAGCCGAAGAGTTTTCAATGGTCTCGATTGTCACGTCATTGGAACTCCATTTCATCGGAGGAGCCTCTGATGCTTCGTCCGACAGATTCTTCATCCACTCCGTTTCCGTAATCCGGCATCCCCCCACAACACCGATACCATTTTCCACATTGGAGTAATGGCTCCGTATGGGAGCCAGCCCCTTGTGGCCCAAATCATTGTTCTTGACATCATTCAATGACTTCAGATACCGGAAAAGTTCCTGTGAGAGTTTGTACAGATATACCTTGTACGAGTATTTATAAGTGGTGCCTTCCCACATCGAAATATCATCGGCCGAGTAGGAGATTTTCAAACGCAAGGTATATTCCTTTCCCTTAATCTGCTTGTCGCTCCAGATATAAAGGTTCTGATAGAAATCATTGGAAAGGTCAAATGCGGAGTTTAGTCCGCTCTTGCTATACAGCAGGGGTTCGTCGTCTACCTCCAATTCGAGGTCTGAGAAACTCGTGCGTATGACATGATTGTCCGGCACACTCGTATAAATGCACCTACGTACTATCCGCACTCCATAATAATCCTCCGTATCGGCATTATCCTGAAATGTGATAAGAAACTGCAACTTTGTCTCAATCTCCTGCTTTAGCTTCATATCCATCTTTTTCAGCGGAAAAGACACCGGCAATACCGTCCGGGAGCTTACAGACGGAAGCCCCTGGACAGACACATTTATATCCACCTCATCCGCTTCATGGTATCGACCAAGCACATAGTAGCACTGTACCGGAACAGATGGCGTCGCACTCTCGTTCCAATACACCGGCTGTTCCTTGCCGTTAACCATAAAGTTGACATCGGCATAGGGAATGCCCTTTTGCTGTTCTCCTTTTCGGGAGACAGGCACACTGCGGGACAGCTGTATGAGCGTGGTGTCCTTGCCGGCACCGGGCATACAGTAGAGTACCAGCTTTTCTCCGGCGTTTATATCACCCAACTCGAACTCATAGTTGCACGATGAAAGTATGAACAGGGAGATTATGTATATCAGATTCCTTATTTTCATGTATCTGTCAGAATTTTAATGTGTAACTGAATGACGGAAGTATGGGGAACATCCCCGTCGCTTTCCCCTTGAAACTGCCGTCTGGCATCTCTTGCACCTTGCCGTAAAGGGGATTGATACGGCAATAAGCGTTATAAACGCTGATGTTCCATATCCTTTCATGCCCTCGGTGGGTGGTGCTGCGGAAATTAACACCGAGGTCGAGGCGGTGATATGCCGGAAGCGACACGTTGTTCGGCTGTTCGTATATCCATTCCGAAGCAGACTCGCCACCGATGCCGGGGATGACGGGAGCATTGACCTGTTGTTGCGGCACGGTCATACGGTTCCCTGTATGGTAAGTCCATGAAGCGTATGCCTCTATCCGGGAAGAAAAGTTGTGGCGAACGCTGAGGTTTAATTTATGACGATTGTCAAATTTATCGGGATACCATCCATTATAGAATGTCGGGAAGTTGCGCTTGCTCCATGACAAGGTATAAGCCGCACTGATGTGTGTCCGGTTATTGCTATAGCTGGTTTCCCATTCCAGCCCGTATGCCTTTCCCTTGCCCTCATGGATTTTTTCTTCCCAGTCATCGGCAGAGGGCGTGAGGCTGTTTCCACCGTTATATTCCACAATGTGATTCATCGTTTTGTAAAATCCCTCCATATTCAACCGGATGCGGAAAGGTAGTTGCAGATACATCCCGACCGCATATTGTCGGGAGCGCATCGGTGCAATCTTTTTGGTGGAAGGTACCCAAAAATCCATCGGCAGATTCAAGTATGTGTTGGAAAGCTGGTGCATGAACTGGCTCATTTCCGTATAGGAAGCCTTGAATGTCACACGGTCGCTGCATTGGTAACGGATGGATGCGCGGGGTTCTATGGAATGATAAGTCTTGCCTGTTATATGGAACAGGGTGTAATGCAGTCCGGCATTCAGCTTCAGACGGTTGCTTAGAGCTATGTCGTCTTCGGCATACAATGAAAATTCCTGTCCGTTATAGGAACCTGAAGCCTCGCGTGACAGGGTGTCTTTCTGGCTGTCAGTCCCGGAATAATCCCATGTGCGTGCGCTTTGAGGACGGAAAAAGTGCATCAGGTAATTTGACCCTATACGCAGGCGGTGCGCAGGATTTGGCCGATAATCGAACTCCATACGGTAGCCAATGTCATCGATGGTGGAGCGGTTATTACGCTCGCTATGGGTTATCCCTGATAATTGTCCTTCATTAAAAACCCTTTCTTCGGAAAGGTAATCGTGACGGGAACGGTTATGGGTATAGACACCCGTGAATATGGAGTACAGTTTCGGGGAGAACTGGTACTTCCAGTTCAGGGAGGCCGTCAGATTGCCCCATTGCAGGTTGAATTTAGTACGGTCTTCTTCCCGGTTGTAGTTCGTGCCGTATTCTTTCTCAAACTGCTTGTTGTTCACTTTCATGATGTCATTGCCCGAATATAAGCTGATGTCTGCACGGCTGCGTTCCGAAAAGCGGTGCGTTATTTTGGCGTTTATGTCATGGAAGGCATAGCGCATATTTATCTTATCGGCCTTTGAACTGTTGCGTATGGCCAATGCCGGTACTGTGATGACATCGAGCCATGTGCGACGCATTGCAATGTTGAACGAGGTCCGGTCTTTCTTTATGGGACCTTCAAATTGGATTCGTCCGTCCAAGAGTCCTATGCTTACCGTACCGTGGTATTCTTTCATGTTTCCATCATTGGTACGTACATCCACGACGGAAGAAAGTCTTCCGCCGTAGCGTGCAGGGAAGCCGCTCTTGTAGAAGTCGATGTTTTTTACAATATCCGTGTTGAATGCGGAAAAAAGCCCTCCCAGATGGTTCACCTGATAAAGAGGTGTGCCGTCCAACAGAAAAAGATTCTCATCGTTACCGCCGCCATGTACATACAGCCCGGAAATGAGTTCGGTGCCTGCCGCCACTCCCGGAAGATTCTGTAATGTCTTTACCACATCCGGCGAACTCATAAGCGCATATCCGGTATTCAGTTCTTTGGAAGTCAATGATACTTTTCCTGTTTGGGTAGTCATCAACGGAGAATTCAAATCAGCGGTCACAACCACTTCTTCCAGTTGATATCCTTCTTTTAGATGAATTTTCAGAGTTGTATCATGCTGAAGAAACACATCTTCCGAGTGTTCGCCACAACCTATGGATGAAAAGCGTATGGCATGATGTCCTTCCGGAAGTGTGATACTGAAAAAACCGTGTTCGTTGCTCAATGTGCCTGTTCCTGTCGTGACGTCCCATACTGTGGCATTTATGACTGTTTCACCATCATGCTGATAGACATAACCGCTCAAAGTGTATTTCTTTTTCCGGCTCAACAGTACATGTTTCCCGTTTACTTCCCACTTTATGTCTGTATTACGGAATAATTCATTCAAAGTGGAGTGCAAGCCCCGTCCTTTTAAGGGTTTGCCGATATAGGGTATATCCAGTTTCAATGAGGCATCATACACGAAATTTACGGCATACTCTTTTTTAACTACCTCCATTTGTTGTCTGACGGTACATGAATGAACCTTATGCTGGGCGTGAAGCGAAAGTGGCAATATAAACAAGGTCAATATAAGGATTGTCAGCCTGATCACTTCGTGACCTCCTTCCTTATCTTTACATCCAGCGATTTTTCTATCATGGAAATAATCTCATCCAAGTTGTCTGTATCGAATTCTGCTGTAAGTGTCTTTCCAGTGGAGACACTGGTCAGTTTTACATGGAAGTGTTCGGACAATTCTTTCAGTACTTCAGACAAAGGTGTGTTTTCATAAATGAACTTCCCGGATTTGTCTGCATGATCTTTATCTGAGTTTTTCACCATTATCAGTGGAACATCCGACCCAAAAGGCATAACAGCCTGCATATTCCGGGTAAGTACAATACCATTCTTATTATTTTTAGAAGAGAACAACACCTTGCCTGATAATACATGAACTTCGGTAACGGAACCATTATTGTTCTCGTTTACTTCGAACTGTGTACCCAGCACTTCTATTTTAGCATATTCTCCTGATACAATAAACGGAGCGTACTGGTTACGGCGCACATCAAAACTAATTCTTCCGCTCATATCAACTTCCCGTTTGTTTTTATTGAACCTGTCCGGCAGGTAACTGAGAGTTGAATTGGGAAATAACGTAACCACTGAACTGTCGGGAAGTGTGAATGTTGTGGCATCAGCATAAGAATATAAGCAAACAGGAGATTCTTTCTCCCACATAAGACAATATGCAGTAAATAGGCATATTGCAACAGAGGCAGCAATCCCAGATACATATCGGAGCCATCTGCGCTCTTTGGCTGGATGCGCCTCCTTGTATCTGCGTAAAGCTTTTCGGGTATCAAAAATTCCCGGAGAATAATACCTCAAAACAAATTGTAATCCTTTTAATTCTTCTTTGTCCATTTTCGATGTTCTTTTTAGCTAAGAGTAAAATCAACCGAAATCCTACTATTCCAAACAAAAAAAATTACCCGAAAAAGAAAAAATAAATTTTCCGGCACTCACCTTTGATAGTCTTAAGAGCCTTGCTGATTTGGTTTTTGACCGTGTTTACGGAGATTCCAAGTTGGTCTGCCACTTCTTCGTATTTCAATCCGTCCCGTTTGCACAGCAGGAAGGCTTCACGACAACGATCAGACAATGAATCTATAGCAGTCCACATTCTTGCTTCCATAAATGACTGTTCTTTGTATTCTGTATCAGTAAGAATTTCCTCAAACTCTGAAATAAAACGATTCCGGTCAATCATGTTTTCTTTTTTCAGGATAAAAAAGCATCTGTTGCGCACCATCATAAACAAATAGGATTTTATATCGGAGACGAAACAACCTTTTTCGGACCGTTCGAGAAAATCAGTCAAACAATCCTGTACGACATCCTCTGCATCCTCTGTTATATGCAGGTAATGAAGTGCATACAGGCACAATAGCCGATAGTATTTCCGATAAATACTATCTATATCTATTTTTTCAAATTTGGTTGATTCAGACTTTATCATAATGGCATTTATAACACAAGGATGCAAAATTATCCGTGTAGTATCAGTCGTAATAGTAAAATCCGACTGAAACGGATAAATTGATATCTGAACCGCCCAAACGGGCGGTTTATTGCACAAAAAACTAATTTCCGAATTGGCATTTCGGCAAACGTAAAGTGTAACACTGTTCGTTTCAACATTCATTTTAATCATTTCGAAAGTGATTTTGTCCGTTTCAGCCGATTTTATCTTATCAAATAAAGAAGCAAATCCCTATCTTTGTGGAATATGAAGTAACTTTGCATCTGATATGACAAAAGAAAATATAAAAATAATGAACTGGCGGAACGGGCTTTTATTATCAGCCGTTTCCTATGTGCTCTACCTCATTATATGGTTAATTCTCGATGATGAAACAACTGACCAATCTCCGGGAATGGCGGCAGTCGATTATATCGTCGATTTTTTATTGTGCATGCTCTTTACCTATATATCTTTGGGATTCTCTTATCTTGTTTTTAGGATTTTGCCTTTCAGGACATCTTATGTGTGGGTGATTGTCTATGCCTCATGTCTTTTGACTCTGAATAATATTGTCGCATTCGGCATGATATCTTTATTCAATTTCTTATGGGATGAAACCGGGAACGGACTTCTTGACGAATTACTCAACATGAAAGGCGCATATACTTTTGCAATGATATCCACCTTCATATCAAGCGTTTATGCCAACGCATTCTACCTTCAATCTTACATCAAGGCACGTGACGAGAAGCAAACACTTGAAATGGCACTGATGAAGGAGAAAGAGATCGCCCTACAGTCACAACTCAACTCCCTGAAACTGCAAATCAATCCGCATTTCATGTTCAACAACTTCAACAATCTGCTGGAATTGATTGAAGAAGATACCGGACTGGCTGGCAAATTCCTAAGCAATCTGTCAAAAGTGTATCGGTACATCATTGCTAATTTGGACAGGAATCTGATTCCTGTTACTGAGGAGATAAAATTCCTTGATTCATACTTGTATCTAATGAAGGTACGTCACGCCGGAGGCGTCATTACGAAAATCAGTCCAGAGGTTAAAGAATGTAAGGGGTTCCTTCCTCCGGCGGTGTTGCAGCTTCTTGTGGAGAATGCAATAAAGCATAATAGCTTTTCAATGGAACATCCGCTGTTTATTGCCATTGCGTTGTCGGATGATTATATCACTGTGCATAATCTTAAATCACCTTTGCTGTCAAAAATGGACTCAACGGGTTTAGGCCATAAAAACATCATAGAACGATACGCATTGCTCTGCGACAAAAAGGTTAAGATAGAGAATGCCGAAAACTTCTATTCGGTAAGTTTGCCAATAATTAAAAACATCATTTCCCATGAAAATACTGATTCTTGAAGATGAACAGCGCAATGCCATGCGCCTCATAAGATTACTAAATGATATTGATGCAACGTTTGTAATTGAAGGTCCATTTACAAGCATAAAAGAGGCGGTCGAATTTTTCCAATCAAGAAAAACAACAGACCTCATACTTGCGGATATCCGTCTTACTGACGGTCTAAGTTTCGAGGCTCTTAAATACGCTCCGGCAACCGTACCCATCATATTCACTACTGCATACGATGAATATGCGGTACAGGCATTCAAGTTCAATAGTTTTGACTATCTTCTGAAGCCTTTGGATGTCGATGAACTTGAAGCAGCCATAAATAAAGCAATCAAAGCAGGTAAAAATTATACCGAAGAGAATTTCCGGCAGCTTTTCGACGCGTTACAAAAGAACCAGTTCCGTTATCGGGAACGTTTCCTGTTACCTTATCGTGACGGATATAAGACAGTACGTGTCTCGGACATCAATCATATTGAGACTGAAAATAAGAATGTGTATCTTCGCCTTAATAACGGTACTTCAGAAGTTGTCAATGTGTCAATGGAAGAACTTGAACAGCAACTCAACCCAGACTGTTTCTTCCGTGCAAACCGACAATATATTATCAACGTAGAGCATGTTTTATTCCTCGGTAATTATTTCGGAGGGAAACTTATTGTCCATTTAAAGGGTTATCCGAAGACAGAAATCCAAGTAAGTAAGGAAAAAGCTCAACGTATTAAGGAATGGCTTGACAGGTAAAGTTATAAAAATGATTATAGTAAAGGTATCAAATTCAAAAAATAGTATTTTACTATGAGGTAATATACAAGTTGTCTATAGTTCGTTATACGTATTTCACATATTCATTTATGAATTTCGGAAACAAAATATTGGTTTTAGCAATTTTGCACATATTGTATCAACAAACTATAATTAACCTATTACAATAACAAAACAGCTTCTATTTGTTCTTATAGCATTTGAAGATTTCCGCTTCCGATATTCCGAGCGTCTTTTTAAGACGCTGTAAAGTTCACTGACATAAACAGTTTGAAAGTGATTCGTTACAGATAATTATCATTGCACAGCAATCTTTTATATTTTTCCAATCCTGAGATAGTATCCCCCATAGATTACATTGCAGATAACAGATTTACGAAAATAAGTCAGTAATAGCCTACCATACTGTTCATGCATAATTTTACATATCCACCCTTCATTAAGAACCTGTTGCCATTATGTTACAAAAATCTATAACTTTTTATATAAAAGTATTTCACTCTTTCCAATAAATTTATTCTGTGATCTTATAAGATTTCTAAAAATACTTCAAAGCCTTTTTAGAAGTATAAATTATAGAAACTGACATATAAAGATTCACCTTATTGCAGCAAATTTAAACAAATAATACAAATGAATGCTTTATTTATACTTAAACCAATATAACATGTTATTTTTAAGTGTAAACAAACAAGAATATTTGCATAATAAATATATAAACCAGTTGGCACAGCCTTCCGAATCTTGTCATATTTCAGTTCTCTTTTCCCCATTATAGCCATTTCCCCTTTTTTATAACCTTGTCATGACTTCACCTTGCCGTAGTTCAGGGTGCGAAGCTACGGGCGGGGCCCCTAAAAATCTGCAAGCCCGCTTCGCGCCCTACGGGTTTTGGCGAAAATTTTTCAATCCGTCCAGCGGGGCGGTTGAAAAATTTTCACCAAAAGCCTTGCATATTTTCTCCCCGTCCGTATCTGCCCCCTGAAACGAGCAAGGTGAGGCCACCGACAAGGCATAAAAAAAAAGTCAATGTTATGAAAAAGAGAACTGAAATACAACAAGATTTGAAACGAGGCTTCGGCTTCGCTCCAACCGGCATAAAATTTTGGATGAAGTGGTCGTTGGTCGGCTTCGTGGTGTACGTGGCGGTGCGTTTCGTGTGTGCCTTTGTCGGTGGTGTGGCGGCCTTTTGGAGCGGTTGGTTGCCCATGTTGGCAGTTTTGGCGGTGGTGGTTTTCCTCATCCGTTCCGTGTGGCGCATCCTTTCCGCTCTCCTTTCCCTTTGCGTGCTCGCTCTTTTCATCCTTGTTCTTTGCGTGATACTCTGAAACGAAATATTAATCATTAAAACAACTCATTATGAACAAAGTACATTTATTGGGAGCTAACAGAAGTTACGACAGAGACGTTCAGACCGTTTCAGTCAATCAAGTGGTAGTATTGGAAGGCTACAGCTATGACAGCTATGTTGTGTATGAAGTAACCCGTGACAAGTGGGGAATAACCTATCATCTTGTCAATTTGGAAACACACGAGTTTCACACTTCCGACCTTATCCGGCCATTATCGGAGAAATTCGGAATAGGCATCTATTACGATGATGCGAACCCCAAGTTTTTGGATCCGTTGGAAACAGCCGCTTTACTAACCAAAGCGAAAGAGAAGAAAGCCGAAGCGGAACGGAAAGCGAAGGAAGCAAGGGAAGAATACGAGCGTATCGCAAAAATCGGTGCGGAACGTTTGCGCCCCCTTATCCCGACAGATGCAAAGGCGGTCATTATCGGCACATTGAGGGTGAACGAATGCGACAGTTATACGGACTATTACGACTATAGTATAGCAAGAACCGTCATTTTAGGCTTTTCCAAACATACACGCAACCTCTTTTCAGAAATGCGCAAGCATGCCGCCAATTTTGAGGAAACGGCCTATTTGGCAGAATATAACGCGGATTACGAACACCGTGAAAATTACAGCATGGGGGACGGCATGTATTTGGGCAGGAACAAGTACAGCGGTTGGACAATTGAGAAAGAGCCTATCTGTGACCTTGAAAAGTTCATAGAACGGTATGCGCATACCGCAGGGGATGAAGCCAACCTTTGCATGAAAGCACCGCAGAGGGAAAACGAAGCACAACAGCCGACAGCAACCGCAGCCCCTTCAACCCTCAGTCTTGAAATCGTGGAATACAGCGAAAAGGCGATTGCCGTATTCGGTGACACCAAGCCGATAAAGGACGTTCTGAAAGACTTGAACGGTTTGTTCCGTGCAAACCTCACTTATAAGGGCGAAAGGCGTGCAGGGTGGATATATTCCAAGAAGCAGGAGCTGAAAGTAAGGGAAGCACTCGCCACGTGCATCCGTGTATGACAGCATGAACGGCAGGGCGGAGCAATCCGCCCACCTATCAATGAACCCATAAAAAAGTAACGACATGAGAACAGAAACAAGAACATACACCCTCTATCGGATAACCGAGTTATCCGAGGAAGCCAAAGAGAAAGCACACACCGAATGGTTGTGTAACCGATATTTTTACGGTTGGACGCACGAGAACCGTCAAACCCTTGATGCCTTTTGCGAACGCTTCGGTATCGTGTGCCGTAATTGGAGATATGATGCATGCAATTACAGCTATGACTACCGCAGTAAGCAGGAAGACTGCATAGACGGGTTAAGCGGTTGGCGGTTGATGGCCTATCTGATAAACCACCATTGGAACGACCTATACACGCCAAAATATTTTTGGAAAGGGACGAAAGGACGAAAAAGCAGGATATTTGTAGATATTTGTTGTCCCCTTACGGGCTATTATATAGATAACGATATTCTTGATCCGATTTATAAGTTCTTGAAATCCCCCACCGGGAATGTCACGTTTGACAACCTTATGAACGAATGTCTCGACAGCTTTTTCCGTGCTTGTCGGGATGATATGGAGAGCACCCAGACTTTGGAATACTTCACGGAAGAAAGCAACGCCAACGGTTGGGAATACCTTTCAGACGGAAAACTATTCAATTAATTATCAATATTTAAAAACTTATCATTATGAAAACGAACAAGAAAGTACAGAAGAACAGCGTGCAGAAATCAGAGAAAGAAAATGCAGTAAAAGTAACCGCTTTGGCAATCATCCCGAAGCCGATAATGTTACTCACACCGCAGGACGTGCCCACGGCT
Organism: Phocaeicola sartorii JCM 17136 = DSM 21941; assembly: GCF_054653615.1. Classification (NCBI taxonomy): domain Bacteria; kingdom Pseudomonadati; phylum Bacteroidota; class Bacteroidia; order Bacteroidales; family Bacteroidaceae; genus Phocaeicola; species Phocaeicola sartorii. The sequence continues at coordinate 1,358,415 of NZ_BAAIFW010000005.1, read as the reverse complement.
ACCGAAGTGACGGCCTCCCTCGGAACGGCAGCCGTTCCCAACGTTACGGAAGAAACACCGCAGCAGGTCACGTTCAAGACACCGCTTGCAACGGCCACAGCCGAAACAGACCTTGACATCACCACCGTACAACCAAGCACGGACAACCACCGCAAGACATTCAATGACGCATCATTGCAGGAACTTGCGGAAAGCATTCGGGAAGTGGGCGTTTTGCAAGCCATTGCGGTACGCCCGCACACGGGAGGCGGTTATGAAATCATATACGGAGAACGCCGTTATCGTGCCTCACTGCTTGCAGGAGCAAAGACGATAAAGGCAACTATCTATAATAATATAACAGATGATGAAGCGGAAGATATGTCACTGAGTGAAAATTTACAACGTGAGCAGGTACGCCCCACCGAAGAAGCGAAAGCATTCAAACGCTTGCTTGAAAAGGGACGGTATGATATTTATTCTTTGGCAGGACGTTTCGGACGGAGCGAGAAGTATATCTATACCCGATTGAAACTGAACGAACTCTATGCGCCTATCGGTGAACTGTTAGACAATGAAACAATCACTATCAGCGTAGCCGAAGAGATAAGCACCTATGAACCCAATATCCAAAAGGACGTATATGAGAACCACCTCAAGACAGACAACAAGGACGATTGGAGCGGTTACACACTCAATCTGTTCAAGAAATATTTTGAGAAATACTACACAACCGACCTTAAGCAATACAAGTTCGACAAGACGGAATGCAAGGCATGCGTACACAACGCAGCCAATTACAACCTCTTTGCCGAGCATAACGGATGCGGACACTGCACAAACCGCAAATGTCTGGAAACCAAGAATGCCGCCCATGTGGCAAAAGAGACGGAGAAACTTTTGAAATCCGATCCGAAGTTGGTTGTCGCACGCCCCTACTACGGAAGCCGTAACGATATGGCACTACAAAAATTGGACAAGAAAGGGCATGAAATCAAGGAACTTGACTACAACGTATCGGCAAGGGAATTTCCAAAAGCCCCCGAAGCACCGAAGAAAGAGCAGTTCACCCAAGCGAAAGAGTACGAACAAGCGGTAGAGACTTTTGAGCGCAGAAACGAGGAATATGCCCGAAAGGTGGAGGAACTTGACCGCATGAAGGAGGAAGGCAGGATAAAGACCTATGTGAAGGTAGGGCAGACGGAACCCGAACTCTGCTACGTGGAGATAAACAGGAAGGAAACCGCCCCCGTCACTATCGGGACATTGCAGGAGAGGGACAAGCGTTTCAGACAGCTTTCTATTGAAAAGACCGTTGCCGACACGAAAAAGATTGTCCGGGAGAACGACTATCCCGAAAGCCCGTTCACGCAGTACGAAGACGGTATGGTTTATTTCGCCATGCTTGCCCAACTTCAAAGGAGACATTTTCCACTTTTCGGCATCAAAGACCAGCCTTTCGCATTGGACGAGAAACAGCGGATGAAAATCGTAGCCAAGCTGACGGACGCACAAAAGACCCTCATCAAACGGGACTTCATCAGTCATTTCCTTTGTGAAAACGGCCACGGAGACAACAACGCATCCAAGCTGTTAAGGGACTTCGCAAACATGCACTTTCCCGACCAGTACGGACTTGCCAAAGCCACCCACGAGGAAGAATATCAGAAACGGCATGAACGTTTGGAAGAAAGGATAAAGGAAATGAAGAAAGCGGAAAAGAAAGCAGCCAAAGAAGCGGAAAAACAGCAGACGGCAGAAAAGACGGAGAAGAAAGTCACCGCCCCGAAAACGGAGAAACCCGAAAGCGGAAAAGCCGCCTGAAGCCGAACAGAAAGCATGTGCCGGAGACAACATCCGGCACATCTTTTTCACCGCCCCCCAAGAGAACAGAGGGCAGGGCCGGACGACCCCACCCACACCGCCACCGTAAAACCTTTAAAATACCGATATATGAAGTATATAAGAACAGCCCCGAATGTGGAATATTCCACCGACAGGGATTTTTTTCTTGAGAATCAGATTGTCTGCATTGTAAGCAGGGAGGGCACGAAGTTTTGCAGTCTGATAGAGAACCGTTTGTTCATGCGTTCCGACAGCCGTCATATCAGCAAGCGGATGCAGATGCATATCATGTGTGAAATCCACGAGGACATCCGCCGCCTTCGCTATGGTGGCGAGCCGGTGGAATGACCTGCCACACCCCACACCTGAATACTTCTTCTTAAAAAAGTCGGGCAATCCCTATGCGGTTGCCCGGCTTTTTTCTATTTTTGCAGGGTTGAACCAAAAAAGAAAGTTATAAGATTAAAGATTTTGAATGATAACATATTAGAATAGCTTTTAGCTGTTTGTTCTTACTCTCGAAACGACCAAATTCAATGCAGGAGAATAAACGGGCAGAGTCCTTGTCATACACTAATGGCACGGTCTTAACTCGTTTCCTGCATGGGTGCTTGGTCGTACCGGAGAGTAGAACCTGTTAAGTTCCGTGCTTTTTTGGTACATAACAGGAAGTTACGGACAAGGTATTACTCAAAAATCATAGGAAGATGTACAACAAGAACGTTGCCATTACCGGCAGTACCATTGAAAAGACAACCAAATACGACTGGTTCAAGGAAGATAAAATCCGTATGGAACTCTACCGGATTATCCTTTCACTTTATAATGAAGGTTATCGCACATTCACCTGCAATCCGCATTCCTATATCGGATTATTAGGTGCGGATACGATAGTCATGCTGCGTGAAGCGGGCAAATGCCCGGAGATAATCCTTTCAGTAGCCATACCGGAAACCGCTTTTCCAGCAGATACCAACAAGGTGTATCGTGCCTTGTATGACGACTTGATAAAGCAGGCGGACAATAAAAAAATACTTCCGGAAAAAGAGTTTTTTGGCAATGCGCTTGTCGGTGGTCATATCATCTGTTATTACGATGACTTTTCCACAGAAATGCAGCAGATATACGCATCCGGTACTCCCTATACCAATATCCGTAAAATGATATAGGCACACATTCTTTACCGCAGGTTACAGTAGTTTCTCCAGCCGTGCAATCCGTTTTTCGGTGGACGGATGCGTACTCATGATATATTCGGTGAAAGTCGGACGCTCACCGTAAACGTCTTCCGTCCTTTTCAACCGGCGGAGGAAAGAAAGCAATCCTTCGCCGCAACCATATTTCACTGCATAGGCATCACAACGGTACTCGGCATATTTATTGATATTCACGTCAGTTATCCGGCTGATGCCGTATATAATCCGGTGAAGCAGTTTGTAAACGGCCCACCATAACTTCGCTATGAGTTCACCCACAAGGCCCAAAGCCGGAACCAATGCAAACACCATGCTGCCAATTATCCCGAATATCAAAGCCGGAATAAGAAATATACCATAAAGGCAACGGTAACCGAACGACTCCATCGAGAATAAAAGCACCTGATAGACAAAGTCGTAATGGGAGATATGCCCCACTTCATGGCTGATGATGCCCTTCAGCTCCTCATCCGAAGCGGAGGCGAGTACTCCGCCCGTCAGCCCTATCGTATTGAAACCGAATGCGGCGGCATTTACCCGAGCGTCATTGTTACGATAAAGTTTCAGCTTCCGGTTCATACCCATTTCTGAAAGCAACCGTTCCACCCTCATGCGATCGGAACTGTTCATAGGACGGTATCCTTCTTTTCTGCGTAGCACCCACACATTTAGCGGAGAAATGGAATAAAGGATGAATAACAGCAAAAGATAATACGGTAACGTATTGACTAAATACGGAATCACCCCCTCATCAAACAGCCCCGGTATATATGCCGGCCATATATGGCGCAAGATTGAAAGTAGCAATGCGTAAAACACCGTAATAAAGACAAAATTCACTATCGTGACATAAGCCAGCAGCAACAGCTTGCTGATGATACGGAATATTCTGAGTGTTGTTTTCATGCGTATATGATTGAACTATTAACTTCCGGCTAAATATAAAAACAAATTTTGTGCAATCCGGAACAATTACTTATTCATTTGTTTTCATTAAGCAAATTTCATAAAACAAAGACGATAGGTTTCCCCACCGTCTTTCTTGATAGATAATGGTAGCAGTTATTCCTTTGCCGTAGTGCTTTCTAAATCGAACGTCACCGTCATTTCTCTTTCCCTGCCAAAATTATCCCGGACAAAGAATTTCAGTTCCGAACGTCTGGCGCTTGTCGAACGGTAAAAGAGGGTGAATACCTGCTTCACCGGATTTTCCGTATCCAGTCCCGGCACCTCTGTCAGCGGCCTCACTTCCCGGTTCACAAGTTTTATGCCTTCACTGTCGGACACCTCTCCCTTGCCTTCCATCTGAATGTAACCTATTTCATACTCCGCCTTTTCATAGTCCCCTTCACGGTCAAGATAAAAGCGTATCTCCACCGTTTCACCCGTTGCAATCTGCTTTTGCAGATACCATGACGAGAGGCTGAAATCATAATCCTGCCGGATGTCTATCCCGTCGTTACAAGAACTGAAGGCCAGCGCCGCAAGCAGTGCGCCTATACATATATATAATACGTTTTTCATTTTTTGTTTCTCCTTTCTCTTTTTATTAGTTAATAATAAGGCGAACGCCCAATCCTATCTGGGTATGGAAGTTACCCGCATCCGTTCCGAACAGCGCCCTTTCCTTCACCTGCATCAGCAGGATAATCCGGTCTGTCAGCCAGACATCGAAAGCCGCCGTCAGGCCGCCGCCATAAATAAAGCAGTCACCGTTTGTCACTGCCGCCCCGTCAGGAAGCAGGGAGGTTCCCCAGTTGACTGTCTCGAAGCCGCCCAAAACGGAAAGTCCGATACGGAAACAGACGTTCCGGCCCTTGTCCGACAATACGGGAATAAAGTAACCGAGTTCCCCCGTGAACTGCGCTTTGGGTATTGCCTTATTTTCGTAGGTGTACTCCTTTATCTGATAATCCAGACCATACAGCCAGTAGGTACGGTTACGGTTGGAATGTGTAAAGGCCAGCGAGGTGAAGTAGTGGCGTTCGCCGCCACTCTTCCATGAAAGGAAATGATTCACCCCGCCCGATGTGAACTGTATGCCTGTCTGTCCCGGCAGGTCACGCTGCGCGTGTGCTTCGCCCGCAAAGAGCGACAACACGGCAACTGTCAGTATGAATAGTATTCTTTGCATATACATTATATTATATAGGTTATTATTTCAGATGCAGTTCACTGATTGGTTTTGCCGCCACAAGGTCTGTGTTCTCTATGCGGAACGACTGGTGACGGGCACCGCCCTTTTCGTAAACCTCCACGACGAGCAGTTTGTCATCCGGCAAGGTAAGTTTTGGCAGCACGAATATGTTACGTACCGTGGCTTTTCCGTCCACCGTTGTCAGACGATTGTATGTCCTTACCGGTTCTATGAAGTTCTCCTGCATGGCCGTGCGCTTGGCCACCTTCTTGTCGATAATTTTGAAACGGATATAGTCAATGTCGAACGATATATCCGAACTGTTGCGCAGGGAAGTATGCAGGTACAGCAGGTCATTGTTGATATAAAGCCCTTTGAGCAGTGTCTGTATGCCGTACTTCTTGCAACCGACATGCCTGATGTCCCTTTTGTTCTTCTTATACAGCGTGTACATGATACGGTTCACCACCAGCGGTGTCTCCCCGCCGAGTTCTTTCAGCTTCACGAACATGCGGTCGCCCGCAATCCCGCCTTCGGGATTGTCCCGGAGCCAGTCTTCCATCTCAATGGAAAGCCAGGCCGGTTCGTCCTTATAAACCACATTAAAAGAATAGAAACAACCGTCGGCAGTGATGACGGAGAAGTTCGTTTCCCCTTCAAAACCTTTCACCGCCGCCTTGATGCGTATTACATTTTCCGCTCCCGTGGCCTTGTCCGCTATGATGTCGAACGAACCCAAATCCACATATTTCACTTCGGAAGGGAAAAGGATATGTACGGTTTTCTGAAAAGTCACCTCAATCTTATGCGGTGAGATAATCTGGTTGGTGGGGAAAATCTTTGTTTCCACCGGTTCCTGCGCCTTTACCGACAATACGGTTAAAAGCATTACTAATGATAAAATAATTCTTGTCTTCATCTGATTACTGCTTTTTGGATATTAATAAAAGTTGATAATTCGCTTTCACAGCCACCTTCACCTCACGCATCTTTGTGGCCAGATATTGTGATCCGCCGCCAAGCACGCCCCTTGTCACGTCCATGACGAGTTGTTGCGAGGCACTGCGTGCGAACGAGATGCTTGTTCCGAAACTGCCCCCGATATTGGCGGCGGCTTCTTTCATGGCGGTACGTTCTGCGGTATTCGGAACGAAAAGTCCGGCCTGCCCGTCCATATCGTAAGCCGTTAGTTCCACCGGCAGGATATTCCCGCCACTCTCTATGGAGTTTACTGTGACTGCCATCCGCTGCCCTTCGATACGCACCGTACCATATAGCGGAGTATTGGCAGGTACAAGCGCACCGCCCACTTGCAGCGGTTCCAGCAACCGGAACTTCAGTCATGCTCCGGTGGTCACTGTCTGGTCTTCGGCCACGCAGGCACGTATCGTATTGGCTCCGGCAAGCTGTCCGCCGCCCACGGCAGTGGCAAAACCGTAATTGCGGGGTATCGTGTCGGGTACCGGAGGTACGGCCAGTGACGAAACCACATTCTCCGTAGCACGTCCGGCAGCTATGGCGGCAGGATTGCCGGATGAACCGCCCGTAACGCCCGCAGGCTGTATGTTTTTCACCTGTCCACCCGTCTGTCCGGGGAAATAGCGTGCCGCCATCTCATACGACTTTTCCATCAGTTCCAGCGGGTCTTGTCCTTTCCGTTCGCGTTCCAGCTTTTCGTTAAGCTCCTTCACCTGCCGTTCCAGTTCGTCCACCCTCGGACTCTCCTTCGGTTCCTGATAGAACGAGGTGATCTGCCTTGAAATCTGCCGCTGTTTTTCTCTGGACTCCCGGATAGCATCCGCTTTCGGTACATCTTCTTCCGGTTTCAGCCCGTCCGTTGTGTCCGGTGTCAGATAGCCCCCGGCCACATCCTGCAAGGTTCTTACCTTCTCCTGCCTGCGTTTCTTCATTTCTTCCAGTTCGTAAGCCTTCTGTTTGTCGGCCATCGTCTCCGGTGCGATAGCGTCGGGTATCGTCGTATTGATTCCCGCCATTCCTTCCACCGTTTCGGGTGTGTCCGGTTTGAAGATAAACCAGATGAACCCGGCGCAAAGCAGGGAGAGGAATGTCACCACGCCATAGAATTTCAGTTTGTCGGCAACCTTGCGGTTTAACTTCTTCTCCTTTTCGGATGCAGGTTCCGCTTTCTGCGTTTCTTTATTCTTTTCTTCTTTCTTATCGGATTGTGTCATTGGATACATTGTTTTTTAATGGTTGGATACTGTCCGTTTGGGGAAGCGCAATCCTTTGGAGATGCTGTACCTCAATCGGAAATTTGTCTGTCCCGCAGAAACCGCCCACGATGTAGGCAAGGTCGATGGCGGCGAAGAGTCCGAGCAGGTAAAGGATGATAATCCTTTGCTGCCGGTAGCTCAGCCGTTGCCACCGCCTGCGGAGTTTTATTATATATCGGTCTTTCTCCGTTCTGAACGAGTGGAAGACCTTTTTTATACCGTTATCTTTCATACTGTCCGATGTCCCTGTTTTCGATGATGGTAAAACTCTCTATCAGAAAGCCCTGCGGGTTGTTGTCGCTCCGGGTTACATTCCTCAGACGGCAGGTGGTGACAAGCGACCTTTCGGTAACGCTGCTCGAACGGATGATGTGCTGCCGGCTATAGGTCTTCATCTCGTATGGATAACTGTTGAAGTTCCCCTGTATGCTGTCCACCGTCAGCGTCTGCGAGATGTTTCCCGCGATCATCCGGTTGAAGTAGCCTTTCTCCTGCAAGTTCCGGTAGTAACCGATGGCGCTTTCATCCGAAAGGTAAAGGGCACGCTGGATGTTGCTTTCAATGGCGCTCTTGTCCGGTGACAGGGTGAAAAACAGTTCGTGGAAACGTCTGATATGTTCCCTCGCTTCCACGGGGCGGTTCTGCTGCATGTCCTGCGAAAGTGCCAGCATCAGCGATTTTCCGCTGTCCAGTACATAGATTTTCTGCCGTTGCGCCTCGGCAAACTCGTATGCCTTTCAGGTGGCGAAGACTGTTACCAGTGCGCATACTCCCAGGAATACCATTCCGAACAGCCGTAGCTGCCGGAATGATGTCTCGATGTTTTTTAATGATTTGAACTCCATGTCTTTTTTCTGTTTTTTAAAGTGATATGTTTAGAACATTTTCTTGATACGTCCGGCTACCGATCCGCCGACTGCGCCGCTGACTGCCGCCGCACCGTTTCCGGCCATTTTCCCGGCACCGCCCACCTTCTGCCCGTAAGCTCCCGCACCGCCTGCCTGAATAATCCACGAGGACACTGTGGGAACGCAGAAATAACCGATGATACCTATAATCATAAAGATGCAATAAACGCTGTTCGAAGCATCCGGTATAAATGTCGGGTCCTGCATCTGCTTGATGTCCTGCTGCAACATCAGAATCTGTATGCGTGAGAGGATAGCACCGAACAGGTCACCTACGGGCAGCCATAAGTAAATACAGATATAGCGTGACAGCCAGGTGGTGAGCGTACTCTGGAATCCGTCATAGACGGCCAGCGCAAAAGAGATAGGCCCCAAAATCGACAAGACAATCAGGAAAAAAGTCCTCAGTGTGTCTATCAGTAGCGAAGCTGCCTGAAAGAAGAGTTCCAGCAGTTCGCGGAACCATTGCCTCACCTTTTCCCCCATGTCATACACCGCCTTCTGCCCGTACATGTTTATCATCGTGTCCATGTCCCCCAGCGACCAGCCAAGCTCGTCTATTTTCTTGTCAAATTCCTCATCACTCACAAGGAAAGCCTTTGCCGGGTCACGCAGCATCGCCTCCCGTTCCAGTTCGTCCTTCTCTTCCTGATACTTCCTCATGTCGAAAGTCTGCTGTTCAACCAGTGAGGAAGTGGCACTGCATACGGGGGAAAGAATCCCATTGATTGTCCCCAGCACCATAGTAGGGAAGAACATGATACAAAGGCCCAGCACAAACGGCCTGAAAAGCGGGAACACGTCTATCTCTTCCGCCCTTGAAAGGGACTGCCACACTCGGTAAGCCACGTAGAACAGGGCACCGATACCCGCCACACCTTTTGCCACGCTTGCCATATCCTCGCACAGCGGCATCATTTCATCGTAAAGCGAACGCAGCAACTCATGCAGGTTCGTCCAGTCTATTGATAGTAATATCATAGTCTATCTTTTTTTAATGATGAATGATTACCAGTAACGCTGGTCGTGTGTCCCGTACAGGGCAAGCACCCGCTGGGAATCCCCCTTCTTCTTGCTGCGCAGGTACGATATGCCGATATTCTTTCGGGTATAGTACCATGTCAGGTTCTTGTATTCCAGCACTTCGCCATATATCCGGTTGATGATGTCCAGCCGTTCCTTGTCGGTCATCGAGAGTCCGGTAGCCGTGGTCACTTCCTTCAAGTCCAGCAGCAGGTTGCTGCTTTCTTCAAGCAACCGGTTATACCCGAAAGCAATGGCCGAGAGTTCTTCCACGGTAAAATTCGGGTCGCCCATCATCGTATTGAAATTAGTCACGTAAATATCGCTGATGTCACCTACCAGAAGGATAGTCTGTTGTACCTTGCGTGCCCCTTTTACGAGATCGTGTACAGATTTCAAAGCGTCGTAGTAGGCCTTTCCCTGCTGGTAAATCTTTACAGTCTCCTGAAAGTTACTTCACATGTTCTGTGCCGTTGTGGAAGTCTGTACAATTTCATTGGCCGAGTTTACAATGCCTTGAGCAAGGTTCGTAGGGTCTATCACTGCCCATTGTGCTTTGCTTGTCACCGAAAGGGACAGTAGTGCCATGAATAAAATTATCATTCTCTTTTTCATGCGTCTATCTCCTTTCTTTGGTAAGTAAATACCGGCTGTCGTCATCACGGGCAAACAGTCCGTAACAGCCGAACAGCAATACCTCGCTTCCGCTGAAATACCCGATACATCCGGCATCCTTGTTCCCGTGCAGGAAAAGGTCGTCCCCTTTCCGAAGCGGGATATTGATTTCGGTATAACTCATTTCTCCGGCGAACAGCGTAGCCTTGTATCCCTTGAATCCGTCCGTCACATGGTTGGATTTACGGATTGTCAGCGTGGAGCCGCCTTCCTTGTTCATTCAGTGACCGCAGATGCGGTCGTGTTCCAGTTCCTTCTTCATTTCCCCGATCAGGTTCAGCAGATCCAGATTGGTCAGGGTCGCATCTCCGAGTGCTTCCCTGCATTGGCTTAATAAATCTTTCTTACTCATTGTTGTCTATAGCTTAATATGGTTACTTGTTTTCCTGCCGTTTGCTTTCGGCAAGTTGTTTGATAGCCAGTTCGATGTTTCCGCCCAGCTTTTCCGTAAGGCGGGTAAGTTCCAGTTTCTCAGTCTCTTCGGTGGTGTAGCAAAGGTACTCTTCAGCCGAAACTTCTGTCGCATATACCGCACTTTGCGTACCGCCAAGCCCAATCCAGACCTCTTTATAAAGGCGGTTCGCTGCATTGGCAAGATTGATAGAAAGTATCTGGCTGCGTTCCTTGTCCGTCAGGCCGAGCAGGTTCTGTATCTGGTCGAATTTGTTCTGATACTTCCGCTGGTCAAGCAGTATTTTGCAGTCGCTGTTGTTGATAATCGTCTCTTTCACAACGGGGGAAGAGATTATATCATCCACTTCCTGCGTCACTACAACCGCCTCTCCGTAAAACTTTCTGACTGTTTTAAAAAGATAACGGATGTAGTTTGCCATACCTTCCTTGGCGATTGCCTTTCATGCTTCCTCAATCAGTATCATCTTGCGGATACCTTGCAAACGTCTCATTTTATTTATAAACGTCTCCATGATAATGATGGTGACAACCGGAAAGAGGATTGGATTATCTTTCACAACATCCAACTCAAATACAATAAACCGTTTGTTCAGTAAATCCAGTTCCTTGTCCGAGTTCAGCAGATACCCGTATTCACCGTTCTTATAATAAGGTTCCAGCACGTTCAGAAAACCGTCCACATCAAAGTCCTTCTCCCGCACGTTCTTGTCTGCCAGTATCTTGCGGTAGTCCTTCCTTACAAAGTCATAGAACGAGTTGAAGTTCGGCTTTATCTTCCGGTTCTTCTTTATCTTTTCGATATACAGGCTGACCGCATTCGAGAGCGCCACCTCTTCCGAACGTCGGGGCGGTTCGTCCTCCCTTTTCCAAAGGGTGAGTATCAGTGTCTTGATGCTGTCCCGCTTCTCGATGTCATACCGGTAATCCTCCGTGAAAAACGGATTGAAAGAAATCGGATCATTTTCCTTGTATGTAAAATAAATCCCGTCATCCCCTCCGGTCTTCTGATGTATCAGGTCACAGAGTCCCTTGTATGAATTTCCGGTGTCCACCAGCAGGATATGCGTCCCTTGTTCCCAGTACTGTCTCACAAGATGGTTGGTAAAGAAACTCTTTCCGCTGCCTGACGGGCCAAGTATGAACTTGTTTCTGTTGGTCACCACCCCTTTTTTCATGGGTAAATCCGATATGTCGAGGAAGACGGGCTTTCCCGTCAGCCTGTCCACCATGCGGATGCCGAAGGGAGAGAGCGAGTTCCGGTAACAGGTTTCAGCCGTGAAGAAACAGAGCGCCTGCCCGGTAAACGTGTAGAACGTCTCTTCGGCCGGAAAGTCCGCTTCATTTCCCGGTATACCCGCCCAATAGAGAGCCGGAAGATCGGTCGTGTTATGGTGCGGAGTACATTCCATCAATGCCAGTGCGCTTCCCACATCGTTCTTCACCCTGCGGAGTTCGTCCCCGTTTTCCGCCCATGCGATGATGTTGCAATGGCAGCGCACCGACTGCAATCCATTGGTATGCGCTTCATTCAGGTATTCGTCCAGCCACTCCTTGTTGATCTGGTTGCTGCGGCTGTACCGGGAAAGCGACTGCATGTTCTTTGCCGCCTTCTCGAAACGGGAAAGGTTTTCGTTACTGTCGTCTATGAATATCCACTGGTTGTAGATATGGTCGCAGGGCAGCATCACGCCTACGGGTGCGGCATAACTCAGGCGGCAGTCCGAGCGGTCTGTCGAGAGGCGTTCGTACCGCCCGTCCGTCCTTACCTTTCCCGGCAGGTCATCGAGGTCGGAAAGTGTATGCAGGCAGAGCCGCTTGTCACCGATACGCATTTCGTCCGGATTCAATTGCATATCCTGCAACATGGTAGTTCCGTCTGCCGAGAGCGTAAGGTACCGTTCGATAATACCCGGTTCGTTTTCCGTTCCCGTAATCTCTTCCGTAGTCAGCCGTTCCAGCCTGACAAGCCCGCTGTCATTGACGATACTTTCAAACTGTCCCACCGCTTCCATGAAACGCTCCACCGTTTCCTTGTCCCTTATCTCCTTCGGAACCAGAAAACCACGGCAGAGCGTGTTCCAGTTGCTTTGCTGCCGGGAGCGCTCTTTGGTGGTCTTGGTGAGGAACAGGTAGCAGGCGTGGTGCAGGTAGGGACGTTCGTTGAAGTGGCGTTCAAAACTGCGGGAGAGAAAGCTGAGTTCGTCCCGGCGGATGTCCGGCTCGTATTTCTCCGTGATGAAAATATCCTGTTTGTGCAGGATTGAATAGTTCGGCAACACCTTGATTGCCTTCGCTCATGTGGCGTGCATCGCCTCATATTCTGCGGATGATACCGAAAATACTTCCGGCAGTGTGACCCGGAAAGCGGCCGTGATGTCGGCGTCCTTGCTGACGATGCAGCCGTGTTCCACCGCCATGATGGGAAACTTGCTTTCCAGTGTGGATGCTTTTAATATACTTCTCATAATTTACGATTGTTGTTTGTTGATCAGACGTGTGATACGTTTTCGTGAGAGGATTCTCCGGGGATGCTGCCGGGCCGCGAACAGCTTCATCAGCCCGTGGCTGCCGTATTTACGGTTCAGCGTAAAGGTCAGCCATACCAGTATCGTAGCCGCCGATACTCCGAAACCGATGCAGATTCACTGTCCGACGCCTGCCATATACATGATGACGAACATCACGAATACGGCAAGCAGGCCGGCGGCGAAAATAAACAGGTATTGTGCCCGGAGTCCTTTGAACTCAACTTCACGGCCCACCCCTTTATTTATTTCAAAATCAGCCATAAGTTATTGTCTTTTTTATGTTTTTAGAGGAAGAACGACCTCAGAATGGTGGCGGCGACTATCAGAAAGATACAGGCTCCGAACCACGAACTGGCAGTTTTACTCGTGTCGGGGTCGCCCGAACTGAACTTCTGATATACCTTGATTCCACCGACGAGGCCGATTACAGCACCGATTGCATAAATCAGTTTTGTGCCGGGATCGAAATATCCGGTCACGAGTTGTGTCGCTTCGGTGATACCTGCCTGCCCGTTTCCTTGTGCTATTGCCGCACTTGCCGCCGCAACAGCGGCCAGCATCATAATCAATCTTTTCTTTTTCATTTATTTCCGTGATTTTTAAAATGATTAAAAAAGCCACGGCCTGCCCCTTTCACTATCCCCATAAGGCAGCCCGCAGCCGCTTATGGTTTATTGATTCAGGGGGTAAGTTCCGGCCGGAAATCAGCCGGAGTCATAATATGCCATTTGCATTGTCACTTGATTTGGTGGTGAAACATTCTTGTTAATTCTCTCTTGAAAGCGGGATGCGGATCATCCCGAATCATAATAGCTTTTTGTCATTGCCACTGTCGTTTTATGGATAAGTTAATGGAATGATTGTCTCTCTGGGAGTTAATAGGTTTCCCCTTATGACGGGAAACCACCGTTTGTCAACTTGAATCGAAATACGTCATAAACATGGATGATACGTTTTATTGTTGGTTTTCTACCGAATCTCTCTCTTTATAGTGATACGGGCCATCAACCCGTATCAAAATAACCTCTTGCCATTGTTACCTCCTTTTTTAATTGGTTAGTCACTGTCCGGAGCAGCCTCATTCAAATGTTCGGCTTCATCCAGAAATTTGTTGATACGGCTGTCGCTGCCATTGATGCTTTCCAGTATCGAACGTTCAATCTGCGTATCTTTGATATGGTGGATTGCCCTTAAAAGGGACAATCGTTTGTCTGTCGGAATATCCTTGCCATTGCAGAGGTCGATAATCAGGTCAATCTCTTCCGGCCCGATACCGGCTGCACTGCCCAGATAATCTTCACGGGCACAGTTCAAATCTTCCAGTCCCTCGTTCAACTCGTCGGTATCCACGTCGTCACCGTTTTCAGTCTGTCCCTTATTATCCTCAAGCCTGCCGGAACTGTCGGCCTCAAAAGCCCGCCACTCTTCCACGCGCTTGTCCCGGAACAAATCCGGGATGCGCTCAGGCGGCACTTGTACAGCCTTCTGCGTCATTGTTTCCTCGGTTCTGTCAGCAAAAGTAGAGGCATTTTCCTTACCTGCAATAGCCCCGGAACCGATGGCGTTTATTGGCGGCTGTTGGCGTGTACCATAGCTTTTTGTAACGACAAGGCTGTCCGTTTCAGGTTGTTTTTGGGGTGGTTTTTCCATATTTTTGCCTTCTGCTTTTTTCTTAGCTTCTACCTTTTCGTCATCCTTCATTTCCGCTTTTGCAGTCGGAATATTCCTCTTTTCAGACTCCGATACCACCGGAACCTCTTTCTTTTCCGTTTTCCCTTTCGTGCGCCTGCGTCCTTTCTTCTGTTCCTCCTTTACCGGATCGAACCATCCGGCTATGCTCCGCAAGGTTTTTGCCATGCGGCGGCGTGCCTTACCGAAACATATTTCGCCAAGCTGTCCTCTGAACAGGAACTTGTCCATGAACAGATAGGCGAACAGCAACCAGAAGAGAACGATTCCGGCTTCATAGTAACCTGATTGTATATCCATAACCTAAAATATTTTGTTATAACTCTTTTGGAGATAAGTCTTCACCTCATCCGCATGTTTCTCAAAATGTTCTTTCAATACATTGTCTATGTAGTTTCCTACCGTCAACTGCCGTTTTCCGGCAATGCCCACGATGACCGATATCTTTTGGTGCAGTTCCTTGTCTATATATACCCCCTGTCTGCCTTCGCATTTATAGGGTGTGAGGAACTTACGGATAAAGTCAGCCAGTGTCGTGCGAATCGTTTTCGGTGACGGTCTGTCCGTAACGACTTCCGAACAGTTGGTATCATCTGCACCGGAAATATCCCGGACTATTTCATTTGTACCATTATCCACTGTTTCGTTCACATCGTTAACTGCCGTTTCGTCCACACTATTAACCTTTTTACCCTTCTCATCGAATAAGGCGTTTTCTCTTTTACCGCAGGTCTCTCCGGTAACGGAAAGGACCGGAGATAAGGCAGGTTCCGAAGGCACACCCGCCATTAAGCTACGCAGGTACGCTTCATCCACCGGATTCTGTCTGCTTGTTTTCTTTGCCATGACTATTCGGTTTTAAGTACAGATATGATTTCATCCATGAACGTATCGAAGCCGCACTCTCTGGTGAAGGCCGCATCGGGAGCGAACAGCGTACTCCGGTAAACGGGGCCGCCGGTAACGGACAAGTCTTTGGTAAAGTTGCTGCGCACTGGAATACGTGTTCCAAGGCAGTCCAGCCCTAACAGGGAGAAGCCTTGTTGATACACATCATACAAGGTCGTGCGCTCCCTGCGGTCAACCATGTTCCAGAACAGATGAAGACTTTTCAGGGAGGACACGCCGGTCTTTATCAGCCGGTCATTAATGGTGGTCGCAAAGTTCAGCGTACTTTCCAGCACAAGACGGTCTGCCTTTATCGGCACGAACAGATAATCGAGCGCACTGATTGCGGCTATCACCCCGTCACTGCCCATTGTGCCGGGCAAGTCGAACAGTACAATATCATAATGCGTATCCGCTTTCCCTTCAAATGCCCTTCACTCCGCCATGCAATCAGCCGGGTTACTACCGATGACCGGATAAGCCTTTTTCTTCAATCGTCCGGCCTGCTCTACCAAGAGGTTCTGATAAACAGGTGTGGTCTTCACCACTTCTATATCCCGTTTTTTCTGTTTGATAATCGAATGTTGCGGATAGTCGCAATCCATCACTGCCACGTTCAACTCTTTCACATAATGCAGTCACGATGCCGCATAAATGGTGAATGTTGATTTACCCACACCGCCCTTTTGGGAGGCGAACGAAACGAATACTGTTTTCTGTCTCTTTTCCATTGTTACCTAATTTAAGTGAATAATTTGATATATTGATAATTAAGCAGATAGACATCTATCCGCTTATTCGTTCTGTCATTTCATTATCCGCTTAGCTTTATAGTTATATAGTTACTTAGCTATAAAGCTATCTGTCTATTTAGCTATATACTTACATAGCTATAATTATATAGCTATTTATCTATCCGGCTATATAGCTATCTGGTTGTCTGCATAAATATTCGGCTAATAGTCCATTTATCTGAATAACGGTGTATCCGAATATCCACTTGCTTGTCTATACATTTTTATAAATGTATAGCTGCATAAGCGGATATATAGCTTTATGAATGCTTGTCTGAAAACATACTTAATCAAATGGCTATTCAGATAGAAAGCTATTCAGATAGAAAACCGTCCGGATAGCTATCCTGATAACTACCTTTTTATCTATCTAAATAAGTAGCTGAATAGCTATCCGGCTGCAAATAAACCTCAAAAAGAGCATCCGTAATGTACGTGTGGTTTCAAAGTCATTTATTGGCGGCTGTTGGCGGGATACCGGGTAATAGCCATACCGAAAAAACTATCTACCTTTGTCGCCGGGAGAGCGCAGCCCGTTCTCGAAAAGAGAACGTCAAACAAATCCTTCAGACCTTTAATCCGGCTCAGCCGGATTTTAATATGCGTCAGCATATAGCGAGGTGTACTTTCAGCGGTTGAAAATATTTCCACCCGCTGAAAGTCTCTCCCCGAAAGTTCTTTCGTGGATGTCAGTTCTCCTAAGTCGAACTTCCTAAATTATTCATGTATGAAAGATGAAACAAGAATCCGTGGCGCCGCAGGGCGCAAGGTGCTGGCAGACCCGCGCACGCACCGCTATTACCTCTGTCTCAATGACGGAGAGAACGAAAAGTTTATCTCCATGTTCGAGCAATCGGGCATGAAAAACAAAGCCGAATTTATCTTCGCCCGTATCTTCGGTTGAGAGTTCAAGGTAGTGAAGATTGATAAGGAAGCGCAGGAATATTATGCCCAGCTCACCGCTTTCTATCAGCAGTTCCGACGCATCGGGAACAACTATAACCAATGTGTAAAGACCATCCATACCATTTACGGGGAGAAGAAATCGCTTGCGTTTCTCTACAAACTCGCTGAAGAAACCCGTAAACTGGAAGAAGTATGCAGGCAGGTTATCGAACTTACAAAGCGATACGAAAAGGAGTATCTCACTAAAAAGGAATAACGTCATGGTACCGAATATCACATCGGGCAGTTCGTTTTACGGAGTGATTGCCTATAATAAAATAAAGGTGGACGACGGTACGGCAAAGGTATTGTGACACCCGAAAATAGCGGCGGACACTTCCGGCAATGTGCCGATTGAAAACTGCGTGCAGGCTTTCGAGCCTTATATCGCACTCAACTCGCACGTCAGGAAACCGGTTATCCACATCTCCTTGAATCCATCCCCGAAAGACATTCTTTCAAAAGAACAAATGACCGTATTGGCGCAGGAGTTCATGGAAAAGTTCGGTTACGGGAACCAGCCCTATATCGTATGACTACATGAAGACATAGACCGCAAACACATGCACATCGTTTCGGTACGCATCAACGAGAAGGGAGAAAAGATAGACCACAACCGGGAGGCTATCCGGGCACAGAATATCTGTCGGGATATGGAAGTGAAATACGGCCTTCATCCCACACTCGGAGAACACAATGAAAGGGAATTACTATCCCTGCAAAAAGTGGATTATCCGAAAGGTGACGTGAAAGCGCAGGTGAAGCATACCGCCCGTACTCTACTGGAATGTTACAACTGCCATTCGCTTGCCGAATACAACACCCTTCTGAATTTGTATAATGTCACTGTTTACGAAGTCAGGGGAAGCGTGGACGGAAAGGAATATCACGGCATCATGTACGGAGCTTTGGACGATGACGGGCAGCAGGCGGGAACGCCTTTCAAATCCAGCAAATTCGGAAAAGTATTCGATTATGAAGCCCTGCAAAAGAAGTTTGCCGCTTCTGCCAAAAAGGTGAAAAGGAACAGCCTTGCCGAAAGGGCACGGCAGGAAATAGTCAAAGCCATGCAGGACATAAGTACGAAAGAGGATTTTGCCCGCAAGCTGAAAGATGCGGATATAGAAGTGGTTTACCGTATCAATCCCGAAGGACGCCTGTACGGTATCACTTTCATAGACCATACCAGCCGGACAGTGTTCAACGGCTCGCGTTTGGGCAAAGCCTTTTCAGCCAATGTATTCAACGAACTGTTCAACAATCCGGATGCGGACCGTACAAGGCTGATACCACTACCGGAGCAGGATACGCCCCGGCAGGAACGGGAAACGGATGCGGAAGAAAGACAGGAAAGGGAGGAATACCGGCAGCAGGAAAATCAAGGCAACTATCAGAGTGAACCGTCCGGCAGTCTGATTGATACGTCCGCACTCGGTGCCATTGACATTTTCTCCGTACTCATGGAAGATGACCATACGCACGAGTACATCGATCCGGCTTTCCGCTTCGGGCGCAAGAAAAAGAAGAAGCGCAGGCGCAGGTTATAATATAATAATGTATGGAACAAGAAGTCTAATTTTAATAGTTACAATTATGCAGAATGAAGATGATTTAAGAGGTCTTGCCAAAGTCACGGACTTTATGCGGGCCATCAGTTTTTTATTTTTGGCGATACACATCTATTGGTTTTGTTACGGCTGGCTACAAGAAATGGGCTGAACGCTCGATATAGTGGATAAGATACTGTCCAATTTCCAGCGTACCACCGGACTGTTCTCAGTGCTTCTTTACACCAAACTGTTTTGTGTCCTCTTCCTCGGTCTGTCCTGTATGGGTAACAAGGGGGTAAAGAAGCATGAAATCACATGAAGGAAGATAATTGTTGCGGCCATAGCGGGCACTATACTCTTTTTCCTGAACTGGTGGTTGTTGTCCGTCAGTGCATCATCAGATGTGTGTGCGGTATTGTATGTCACGACTTTAATCAGTGGTTTCTTCTGTCTGTTAGCATCCGGTTTATGGATAAGTCGTCTGTTGAAGAACAACTTGTTAGAGGACGTTTTCAACCGGGAGAATGAATCCTTCATGCAGGAAACAAAACTCATGGAAAACGAGTATTCCGTCAATCTGCCGACAAAGTTCTGGTATAAAGGGAAGACATACGACGGATTTATCAATCTTGTAAATATTTTTCGAGCAACAATGATATTAGGAACGCCAGGGAGCGGGAAGTCCTATGCGATTGTCAATCAGTTTATCAAGCAAACCATCGAGAAATCCTATGCGCTCTACATATACGATTTCAAGTTTGATGACCTGTCGGTTATCGCTTATAACCATCTGATTAAATACAGACACCGTTATAAGATACCACCCAAATTTTATGTAATCAACTTCGACAATCCAAGAAAAAGCCATCGTTGTAACCCGTTGGCACCCGAACTGATGACGGATATTTCGGATGCGTATGAATCCAGTTATACCATCATGTTGAACCTGAATAAAAGTTGGGTGCAAAAGCAGGGAGACTTCTTTGTGGAATCTCCGATAGTGTTGTTTACTGCGATAATCTGGTTTTTGAAGTTGTATGAAAACGGTAAGTATTGCACATTCCCACATGCCATTGAATTACTTAATAAAAGGTATGAAGACGTATTCACCATTCTGACAAGCTATCCTGATTTAGAGAATTATTTGAGTCCGTTCGTTGACGCATGGAAAGGCGGTGCTGCGGAACAGTTGATGGGCCAGATTGCATCCGCTAAAATTCCACTGTCAAGACTGATAAGCCCGCAATTATATTGGGTAATGTCCGGCAGTGATTTTACGTTGGATATCAACAATCCCAAAGAACCCAAAATATTATGTGTCGGCAACAATCCCGATAGAATTTCTATTTATGGAGCAGCTTTAGGTTTGTATAACTCCCGTATTGTGAAGTTGATAAACAAGAAAAAGCAAATGAAAAGTTGTGTGATTATTGACGAGTTACCCACCATATTCTTCAAAGGTCTGGATAATCTGATTGCCACGGCACGAAGCAACAAGGTTGCGGTCGTGTTAGGTTTTCAGGATTTCAGCCAGCTAAAGCGCGATTACGGAGACAAGGAGGCCGCCGTCATCATGTCAACTGTGGGTAATGTTTTTAGCGGCCAAGTGGTAGGTGAAACAGCGAAAACTTTGTCAGAAAGGTTTGGAAAGATTCTACAAAAGAGGGAATCCATGAGCATCAACCGTAACGATATTTCTACTTCCATCAACACGCAACTGGACAGCCTGATACCTGCCAGCAAAATCAGTACACTTTCGCAGGGCATGTTTGTCGGTGCCGTAGCTGACAATTTCGGAGAGACAATAGAACAGAAAATTTTCCATGCGCAGATAGTGGTGGATAATGAAGCAGTACAGAAAGAGACGGCGGCCTACCAGCCAATTCCCGAAATCAGCAGCTTTCTGGACGAGAACGGCAATGATACAATGGAACAGCAGATACAAGCGAACTACCGGCAAATCAAACAGGATATTGTCGAACTGGTGGAGAACGAACTGATTCGCATAGAGAATGATCCAGCACTTAAACATTTGTTGGGAGGGGAAGATAATTAACCAATTTCACTAGTGTCCCTATTTTAATAGGACACTAGTGAAATTATATATTAGACTTTACGGAAGTTTATCCTTCAACGCATGTGCAAAAAACAAACCTACAAGAAGTCTATTAGATAAAAAATCGATAATCATAAGTTTTACCTTCAAATCTTGTTAATAGATTACCAATCCGAGCTATTTGATTTGATGAATCTATAGTTGCAGGTAGCTTTGTATATAAGTCAAATGAGTTCCAATTCATTTTTGTTAACCCTAATATTTCTGTTGCAATTACATTGATATCTGATTTCCCATAGTGTTTTTTTATTATCAATGGGCTTGGGATACTACGTCCTCCTAAATAAAAAGTTCTGTTATCAGATTTGACTGAAGGAACTATCCCATGTGTCCAGAGTAATGCTTCATAATCATTAACAACAACACATGTTCCTCTCCTAATTGGAAAATTATCAATTTGCAATTTACCATAATTCGACTTGGTGGACATAAATTTGACTTCTCTCTCGAAATTTATTGAAATCAAATCAATATTTTCAATTCCTGCAATTTGCAAGCTATCAACAATACCATTTATTTCATCAGGCTTAAACTCAGTTCTTTTATGTACAACAACTCGTTTGGGTAGATATTCCATAGAATGCAAGAATAATTCTCGAATCGAAATTCCAAAATTATAGGCTTCATTATAAGATAAATATGGATTACGTTTATTATCTATATAGCAATCCTGTACTCTTGATAATTTATATTTCAATCCCTGTCCATGTGAGTCATATATATGACTACATCCTAATACTATTGAGGTTTCACCATTATTATTCTTAACGCTATAGCCAATACCCGCATATGCTGTCTCATTATCATTTGTATTTAATACCCATGGGGTTCTGAGTGATTTCACATAAAAAGAAAGTGATAGCCACCAATAAATTTGGCATGCTAAAGAATCATTCAGCGTATCTTCTTCAATAAATTGAGTACTTATTCGTTTTTGTGCCGAATAGGCTTTTATGTAATCGTGTAAATCAAATACCCACGTATCTTCTTCTATATGTCTATATAGTTGCCATTCATTGGGAATAAAGATTACAATTGTCATATCTGCTTTATAACTCTCATGCAAAGCTTCTATTTTGGTACAAATAGTCCGAGCTAAATTCAATGCACCATCCTTGATGGATGTAGATGAGCTGAATTTCACATCTATCCACTTTTCACCATTTATCAAAGGAATTTCAATTGGTATATTGTATATTTGATTGAATCCAATATAATCAATTATATATTCACTCTTTTCTGGAGCCTTATGCTGGGTATTTAATTTCATGAGAAAATCATATAACCGAGTAGAATACTTTGAAGGACATAATACGCCTAATTCAACATTGAAGGTATTGGTAATTCCATTATTCTGATAATCAAATGGATAATGGTTTACCAAGCCTCTCATTGGATGAAAATCTCTAGATTTGAAGTCGCTATTTTTATTCTGAAATAGTAATTGTGGCTCCAAAAACTCAACACCTTTAAAAACAATCTTTTTTTGCTCCATACTGATTGGATATGACTTATACTTGTCATTCAATACTTTAATTCCTGAAAAAGCCACATTATTGGATATTGAAAAACTCATATCGCTCGTTGTCAGTATAGGAAAAGTAAATCGCAGAGAGTTATTATGGAAGATTAGACTATTCCAATCTTCCAATGCCTGATCATATTGTGCATTATATAATCTGTCGAATTTCTCTTTCGTAAATTGTAACTTAATATCTTTTGGAATAATTTCATTAGAAAGAGTATAGATGTGAATTGTTGGTTTAATACTAAGATATGCGAATTTGGTATCTTTTCCGAAAAAGAACGATAATTCAACAGCATCAGCTATAAAATACTCAATACCATTAACAGCTTTCTTTGAAGTTGTTTTCTTCCATAATTTCCACTTGCCATCAGTCTCTAAATTGGCTGATTTTGAAATACCTATCAATATAGACTTCATCATTAGACGTTGAAAGACAGAAACTTTTCGTATATCATCTACTCCTATAGGATCTTTAAGAATATCTCCCTTAAGATAATCTCCAAATATTTCTTTTACTTTTGCTATTGATGAAACAGCAAATACTTTCCCTTTGAATGGAACTGCAACAATGTCTCTATTGTTACCTATAATTTGGTCTATATTATTCCATAAATGTTCTCCATTTGTTTTTATTTCAAATTGATATACATCTTTCGGAAAAGCCACAGGATGGAGATTGCTTTTTACGAATTTATCATCACGCGGAGATTCTATTCTAAAGCTAGTCTTGGTTTCGTCTTTCTTTATTGTAGATTTTATTAGTTTCTTTATTTCTTCCTGTTTAACTATGTCATCCTCAAAGCAGGCCCTACTTAGCTGAAGTATAGTCTTATCAAACCCATCTGTTGAAATAAAGTAGGCAATGCGGTTATTCACTCTTGCAATATCAATTAAGTCTTTTACTTCACTGCATATATCATCACCAAATCCACACCAATATAAGCGACCTGATCCTGGTTGTGAGAATGCTTCTTTCAAAGCATTCATTAAGGATTTATCTCGGCCACTATAACCCATTACAATTAAATTTTTATCTACAAAATATCGTTTTAAAGCATCTTTAAAGATATTGTTTTGTGTGTCTAATTCTTGATTTGTATTTTTTAATTTTGAATACTTGTAATCACCATGAAGTGCTATGTATAATAATTCATGAGAATTCTCATTTCTGAAAATTCTTTCTGGATCATCTAAAGTTATACATATAGGTGTAATGTTCATTTGATGAGCAGCTCTCTCGGTCAACCCATCAAAGTTTGTTGTCCACACAGATTTAACAATCCCTGCATTATTCAACATGCAGAGTAGCTTATATCCAATATATGGTGCTTTATTATATGCTAATTGTTCAAAATACTTTTGTCTGTCTGCCTCAATAGGGTAAGCTTTTTCCGCATAAAATGAATATTCGTCAGAAGATCCCATTAAAGGATATTCTCCCTGCGCATCAAGCCATGCTTGGATACTCCTACGAACGGCTTCAGACCTGAAGTTTGATACAATTAAAGTCGTATTGGGATTATTGGAAGAATATATATCACGCTTCCACTCCCAAATACAATCTGCCGCAGACTGTATTTGGGAAGAAATTGATGCTCCTGCCCCTAACAAAACAGCATGAGAAACATTCTTGTTTTGTTTTATTGATCGGATAAATGCATCATATTCTAACATATATGTATTAGTTGCCATCTTCTTGTATAGCTAAGTTCAATATTGACTTTTGTTTAATAAATCCCTTCTGTCTACTCTAAGTACTACTGCAATTTGATCAAGTGTTTCTAACGGTGGTTAAATGGTATTCGAGCACCATTTGGATATGGTAGAAGGATCTTTCCCCAATTGCATAGCCAACCATTTTCCTATTTTATTCTTCTCCACCAGAATAACTTTTATACGATTTATATCATTCGTAATACTCCAAATAGTAGATGTAATATGCAAATATATTGAAAATAGTTCAAGTCAATTTACTATATTGTCTTTTTTTAAAGGAAATATTTCTATATCTGTTCCAGTTAGCACAGAGAACAAAATTAATACAAACGACATCTTCACGCAGATTCCAACTATAGTATCAAATAAGCTAACTCAATTTGCAAAATGCAGATAGTAGATAAAATATATATTTTATCATTCCAAACATAAATTAGATGGCTCTTATTATTTTATGTACAATGATACCGTAAGACAATAATCCTCTGGCTGTAATCCTCTTGACTTTTTGTATTACAATAACTGAATCTTATTTGCATTACTCGCCAAAAAATGCCAAATACCGCCATTCATTCCCCATACTGTCAAAATTATAACATACTATTAACTAATATCCTACATTCGCACCGACGGACTAAAGTTTACCCGGTATTTATTAATTATTGTATCACTTAAATTATTGATTTTATGGTTAAGAAAAAGCAAGAACAACAAGAACAGAGTCAGGACGAACATGTAATGGCCATCCTTGACAAGCGAACAAACAAGACCGCAGTCGTTTCCAAAATGAACGAGCAGGACGGCAGTCTCGAAATCGTGCCACCCGACAAGAAGAACAGCAACAGTTTCCTCAAATTGGACCGTACCTCACCACTGGAACTATTCTTCACGAATTTCAAGAACCAGTACGAAAATCCCACGAGTTTCAGTTTTTTCCTTATTCCTCTCGCAGCATTGGACAAGACGTTGAACGCCGTTGTCCAGATCCGAAAAGGGGAAGACCCCGGAGTGGAAGGTAAAAAACTGGTGGAGAACAGCGAACTCAACGATGAAGGTCGTATCGCCAAACTCGCCCGCCGATATAAGTTCGACGAGCACCAGCTTCCGTGGAAAGAACTCGCCGCATTGGGAGTTGACAAGCAACTCTTGTTTGATAACCACTGCATGGGTGAGATGCTGAAAGGAAGAATTACCTCAATGGCTTTCCCTATCAGCAAGGAAGTGAACGGTGAAAAGAAGGATATGGGAGAAGCCTGTTTCCTCTGTGTCAAAGGGGAGGACGGCAAGGTGCAACTGAAAACTTTAAGCAGGCTCGACAAACCGCAGTATGACCTTCCGGCCTATAAAGGAGTATTCACGGACGAGGAAAAGCAGTCGCTTAAAGACACCGGAACTTTGGGGGCAATCAAAGAGATGAGGGATACACATACAGGAACGGTCTGCAACTGTTATGTATCTTTCCATGAACCAAGCAACCGTATCATAACCATGCCCGTGGATGCCATCAAGATACCCGATTATATCTACGGGAAAAGGCTGGATGACAAACAGAAGCAAATCCTCGCGTCAGGCGGCCAACTTCCCATCAACGACATACAGCGCAAAAATGACACACTACTTTCCGGGGTTGCTTTCGTCGATCCGAGAATAATGGACATCGCTTTCAAACAGTCCGGTGAACAACTGAAAGTCAACGACACTATCATGGGTGCCAAAATCACACCGGAGCAGAAGAAGATGCTCCAGAACCATGAAATGGTGTTCGTTGAAAATATGCGCTACAAAGGCAGGCTATTTTCCGATGATGTACGCTTCAGCAACAAGAGCAACCAACTGCTGATAGGACGTAACGCCCGTGAATACAAGCCTGCCATTGACAGTAAGAAGAACGACAGAAAAAAGGAGGTGAAACAGCAGGCACCCCGTCATGTGGCGTCTGTAAAGGCCCGGTCAAAAAAGAGCCTTTCAGTCGTGTAACAGACAGATTATTCATGTTTACATCAGATATATACCCGGTTCTCTTTTATGGCAGCCGGGTATATATCTAATATCCGATTAACATTTTAAAGTGAAAACAAATGACTATACAAGATAAAAATACCGCAACCGGAGAATTGTCCTATTTTGAGACAGCTCTCCTTTTTTATTTGAGAGAAAGTCACCCGCACATGGCCGATGACAAGGCTTTCATCCGGGAGCGTGCGGACAGTGCCGCAGAGGCTTACGAACACGCCATACGTGAGGGCTTATCTGTTACGCAGGCTTTGGAACTGGCTGACACGGTTCTCTATCAGGACTTGCGCTTTTCCCGGTTCGATGCGGTTTTCGAGGCCGTATCGGAGTGGTTTCCCGAAGTACAGCCCGAAAGACGGACGGATTTCTGTCTGAAGGTATTGCTGCCCGCAGAGGCGATATTCGGCAAATACCCCATAGACGACAGGTTTGAATCATCCCCGTCCTATCATACACTTACCGTTGAACTTACAGGTTTCATACAATCCTATATAGAACGATATGGCATATAACAGACGACAACATCTGGCGGATAACATAGCCGCACTTGAGCTGATACTCATGCGTCCGGAGTTCTGTCTTACGGAACAGGGACGCAAGGTCTTGAACGGTTATTCGGGTTTCGGAGGGTTGAAGTGCATCCTGAATCCGGCGGAGAAAGACACGGACATAGAAAAATGAAGGACAGACAGGGAGCTGTTTCCCCAGGTCCGGCTGCTGCATGAACTTCTGCGTGAGTATTCCAAAGACGGGAAAGAATACAAGGCATACGTCCAAAGCCTTAAAAGTTCCGTCCTCACAGCCTTTTACACACCCGAGCCGGTGGTAACGGCCATGCAGGAAGCACTGCTGGTACCGGAAATCCGTCCGGAACGTTTTCTTGACCCTTCCGCCGGAACGGGCATGTTCATCAGCACTCTGAAGGATGTTCCCGAAATCCATTGCTTCGAGAAGGACAGGCTGACGGGAAGGATACTCTCATCCCTCTATCCGGAAAGCAGGGTGACCATAGACGGTTTCCAGTCCATACAGCCCTATTATAACAACTATTTCGACGTGGTCTCATCCAATATCCCGTTTGGAAATACCAGAGTTTATGACCTGGATTTTGACCGGAGTGAAGACGCCGTGCGTAAATTCTCACTTGCCGCCGTACACAACTATTTCTTTCTCAAAGGCATGGATACGCTGCGTGAAGGCGGGATACTGGCCTACATCACGACTTCGGGTGTCATGGACTCGCCACAGAACCGCCCCGTCAGGGAATGGCTGGTGAACCATGCCAACCTGGTTTCCGTCATCCGTCTGCCGGACAATCTGTTTGTTGATGCGGGTACGGAAGTGGGCAGCGACCTGATTGTGTTGCAGAAGAACACCCGAAAATCGGAACTGACCGAAAAGGAGCGGAACTTTATCGAGACCCGCATCATATCCGGCGGTATCCATATCAACAACAGCTATGCCGATTTAGAGCATATCGTCCATACTTCCGTATCCATGGGCAAGAACATGTACGGACAACCGGCCATGAATTTTATTCATGAAGGAGGTGTCGGCACCATTTCCGAACATCTCAGGCAGTTATTGGCGCAAGATGTGGGAAACCATCTTGACCGGAAACTTTATGAGGCAAACCTGTCCCGTCCCACCGTTTCCACTATCCTGAAAACCGGACCGGAAATCCCACCGGAAACAACAGCAGTGGAGCACCGGCAGGAGATGCAGGAAAAAAGTCTCCTTTCCACCAAGCCTTATGAACCCATGCTCAACCTGTTTGCCGCCTATGCGGATGAAGAGCAAACGGAGGTGCAAGTGGTAGAAAGCAGACCTTCGCCAGGCCGGGCACCGTCGGCATCCCGCAAAAAGAAAGGGGATGAACCGGAAATGTTCAATCTCTTCTCCCAAGAGAACATGTACGATGAAGCCGCCACGCAGGAAGACATGACCGGGGAACGGGCGGCAGCGGAAGCCAGATGGCAGGAGCGCAGACAAAAAATCGAGGAAGAGCGGAAGAAGGAAATGGAACCACGTCCGTTTACCGGAGAGATACGTCCCGAATACAAGAACGGCTCTCTCGTGAAAGCCGGTGAGCAATACGGGTATTTGCAGGGAGTGGGCACTCCCGAAGTACAGTTCCATCCGCTCAGGCTGACTGTCACCCAGCAATACCGGGCCGCCTACTACATCCCCCTTCGGGAAGCCTACCACAATCTCTACAATGCGGAAGCCGAAACGGAAACCGAACAGCCGGAACTAAGGGAGGAACTGAACCGGCAGTATGACCGTTTCCACCGCATGTTCAGGGAGCTGAACGGAAAGGACAACGCCAAGTTCCTGCTGATGGATGCAGGAGGACGGGAAATGCTCTCATTGGAACGTTCCGTCAACGGGAAGATACAGAAGGCGGACATATTCACCGTGCCCGTATCGTTCAACGCCAACGAGGTGACACATGTGGACACTCCGCAGGAAGCCCTTGCGGCATCCCTGAACAAGTTCGGCGAGGTCAATCTGGAATATATGGAGAATCTCTGCGACATCGGCAGGCAGGAACTGCTCGAACAGCTGGAAGAGCGCATCTTCTACAATCCCATGATGAAGAACCATGAAATCAAGGACCGCTTCATTGCGGGCAATGTAATAGCCAAAGCCGAATGGATAGAGAACTACCTGAAAGACCATCCCGATGATGATGCAGGCAAAAAATCATTGGAAGCCCTGCGGAAAGCCATACCGGAGCCTATAAGTTTTGAACAGCTTGACTTCAACCTGGGGGAACGGTGGATACCCATGTCCGTATATGAAGAGTTCGCCGGATACCTCTTCGAGACAAAGGCCCGTATCCATTATACGGAATCCATCGACGAGTTCAGCGTGAGCTTCGAGAGCAGCAACGCGAACATCACCGACAGATATTACGTGAAAGGGGAAAAGAGAGGCTATTACGGCAATGACCTGCTGAAACATGCGCTGCACAACACCGTCCCCGACATAACCAAGACTGTTCAGGACAAGGAGGGCAATGACATAAAGGTACGTGATGCGGAGGCCATCCAGCTTGCCGACACCAAAATCAACGAGATACGCTCCGCCTTCACCGGCTGGCTGAACGAGCAGCTGCCCGAGTTCAAGCAGAACCTTGCGGACATGTACAACCGCAAGTTCAACTGCTATGTACGTCCCGATTACGACGGCTCCCTGCAAAGTTTCCCGTTCCTTGACCTGAAAGGACTGGGCATACCGTCCCTGTACGGCAGCCAGAAGAACGCCGTCTGGATGCTGAAGATGAACGGCGGCGGGATAATCGACCATCAGGTAGGTACGGGCAAGACCCTCATCATGTGCGTGGCCGCCTTTGAGATGAAACGTCTCGGACTGGCGAACAAGCCGATGATTATCGGACTCAAGAGCAATGTGCATGACATAGCCGACACGTTCAGGAGGGCCTATCCGAATGCCAGGGTACTGTATCCGGGCAGGGAGGACTTCACGCCGGAGAAACGCGTCGGAATATTCCATGACATCAAGAACAACAACTGGGACTGCATCATCCTGACGCACGACCAGTTCGGAAAAATACCCCAGTCCCCCGAAATACAGCAGGAGATATATACGCAGGAAATTGAGAGTATCGAAGAGAACCTCGCCGTATTCGAGCAGCAGGGCAATGAAGTGACCGGCTGGATAAAGAAGGGGCTGGAAAGAAGGAAGGAGAACCTGGAAGCCAAACTTGAAAAATTGGAGCAGGATATAAAGGACCGGACAGATGATGTTACAGATTTCAGGCAGATGGGCATCGACCACCTCTTCGTTGACGAATCGCACAATTTCAAGAACCTGATGTTCAACACACGCCATGCGAGGGTTTCCGGCCTGGGCAATCCCGAAGGAAGTACGAAGGCCATGAACATGCTTTTCGCCATCCGCACCATCCAGGAGCGTACAGGCAGGGATTTGGGGGCCACTTTCCTCTCCGGCACGACCATCTCCAACAGCCTGACCGAACTCTATCTCCTTTTCAAGTATCTCCGTCCGAAGGAAATGGAGCGGCAGGGGATTACCTGCTTTGACGGCTGGGCCGCAGTCTATGCGAAGAAAAGCACGGACTTTGAATTTTCAGTGACCAACCAGGTGGTGCAGAAAGAGCGTTTCCGCTATTTTATCAAGGTGCCGGAACTCGCCAATTTCTATGCGGAGATAACCGATTACAAGACCACTGAAGACGTGGGGGTTGACAGGCCGGAACTCAACGAACAACTGTATCATATACCGCCTACTCCCCAGCAGGAGATTTTCATTCAGAAACTGATAAAGTTCGCTGAAACCGGGGATGCGACCTACATAGACAGGGAGCCTCTGTCCGAGGCGGAGGAGAAGGCACAGATGCTGATCGCCACCAACTACTCGAACAAGATGTCGCTTGACATGCGGCTGATAGACCCTGAATACGGCGACAGTCCGGGAAACAAGGCGTCCCATTGCGCGGCCAAGATTGCGGAGTATTACTACAAATATCTTGACCAGAAAGGCACACAGTTCGTATTCTCGGACCTGAGCACTTATAAGCCGGACCAGTGGAACATCTACAGTGAAATCAGACGCAAGCTCGTGGAAGACCACAATATCCCGGAGAAACAGATAAGGTTCATTCAGGAGGCGAACAGCGACAACGCACGCAAGGAACTGTTCAGGGACATAAACTCGGGCCGCATCCGTTTCCTTTTCGGTTCGACACAGAAACTGGGTACGGGTGTCAACGCGCAGGAACGTGCCGTGGCCATCCATCATCTGGACATACCCTGAAGGCCGTCCGACCTGGAGCAGCGCAACGGACGTGCGGTGAGAAAAGGCAATATTATTGCCAAGCAGTACGCCGGCAACAAGGTGGACTGCTATATCTATGCGGTGGAGAAGTCACTGGACAGCTACAAGTTCAACCTGCTGCAAAACAAGCAGGTGTTCATCAACCAGCTCAAAAGCCGCAATCTGGCCGCCCGTACCATTGACGAGGGGGCGATTGACGAAAACGGAGGCGGCAGTTTCAGCGAATACGTAGCCATCCTTTCAGGCAACGACGACCTGCTGGAAAAGGCGAAGCTGGACAAGAAACTGGCGGTCCTCGAAAGCGAGAGGCAGGCATTCCACCGTAACAAGGGAAACGCGAAAGGCAAGCTGAATGAAAGGACTTCGGGAATAGAAAAAAACAATGCCTTTATCGGGCGTTTCACCAGGGACTGGGAATATTTCAACAAGGTGGCCCCCGCAGATGCGAAAACCGGACTCCGTCCCAATCCCCTGAAACTGGACGGTGTGGACTCGAACAATATCGAGGTACTCGGCAACCGGCTTGCCGCAATCAACCGGAATGCCCGGACGGAGGATGACTATATGAAAATCGGGACCCTGTTCGATTTCCGTATCCTTGTCCGTACCGAAAGGACCTGTGAGGGGGACATGCAGGCTTTGCAGAACAAGTTCATGGTCGAGGGGCTGGACGGCATCAAATATACCTACAACAACGGTTATATTGCCAAAGACCCGAAACTGGCCGTCACGAACTTCATCAATGCGCTGGAACGCATTCCCGCCATGATAGAGAAACGGGAGAAGGAGAACGCGGAGCTGTCGAAGGACATCCCGGTCCTTCAGGAGATTGTGGCGGCCTCATGGCCCAAGGATGCGGAAATCAAGCGGCTGAATGAAGAGCTTGCCACGCTGAACCGGAAAATACAGCTTACCATAAAGCCGGCAGGCGGGCATGAAAACGGAACGGATGACGGACCGGAACAGTCACAGAAAGCGAGGCACGTCCCCCCAATGAAAATTGCCGCCCCGTCAAACGGGCTGAAAAAAATATCCTAAGTTTCCCGCGGCACATTGCGGCAACCCCGGAAGCTGCGCTTCCGCAGTCTGCCGCAAAGAGCCGCTTTTCAGGAAAGGACAAAGGTATGGCCGGCATCCGGATAAATCCGGCCTGCCGGCCATACCCTTGTCTGTAAAGGGAAGAAAGCCATTCCGTCATTCCTCTTCCTCAAAGGAAAGGCTCTCCACCTGTCTGTTAATAACCTTCCAGTCAATGGAATCCTTCAGATTGATTATATCCACAATCGAATAATGCCTGGTCCCGTTCTCCTCTTCTGCAAAACGCAGACGCCCGCTCAGACGCTGTTTCTCAATCTCTGCCGGGTCGAGGTTTATCAGCTCACAAACCTCATCGGGCAGCATGGAGAGTTCGACACTGTTGTCCTCGCAGATATGTTGCAGCACGGCCAGCATGTTGAGGGACTTCTTGTAACTTCTCACGAGTGCGGCGAACAAGCCGCTTTCAACCTTAATCATCTTTCTCATAACCTTTTATTTTTAAAGTGTTCTTCTTTTTCCAGCAGCATGGCACGCAGCACGTCCGAACGGCGGTAGTAAATCTTCCCCTTGTCACGGTGGAAAGGCAACGAACCGTCATTGCGGCGTCTAAGAAGTGTCCTGTCGGACATCTTGGTAAGCAGGCGCACGCCTTTTGAATCCAGTATCTCGCTGTCGGGCAAGTTATGTATGGCAGGAGCCAATAACTTCTCAATGCTGGTTACTTTGGCGAGTATGGCACTGAGCATGTGGGTCATCTGCCCACCCGGTGCAGTTCTTCTGTTGTTCATAATGACCTTGTTTTTATTGTTTACGGTGCAATATTACGGAGATATTATAAGGCCGTTGGTTACTCAACCGTTGAGCAACCGCCAAAAAAAGACAGGAAACGACAAAATGAAATAAAAGAATGGCCAGAAACAATTTCCGGCCATTCTTAAAGAAGCAAATATTTAATATTGCGTTTATTATTAGATAATACAATAAATACCTACAAAAGTAATCACTATAAATTTAAGAAACACCTATATTTACATTGGAATTCTTAATGCAAGGTAATATCGTTCTCTATTCTCAAAATTTTATTAAACACCCAAAGTAGGCGAACACGAAGAATATTAATCACTATATCTATCAATAGCTTCTTTATAAATATTCTCGCTTATATCTTTGAACTAAGTTTATTTCACCTCATTTTAAACACCTAAATAAATATCTACACATCATCTACTGAAACTTATTCAGAATATTCCCCCATCTCACCTCACTACAAAATATAGAATTTATACAGGATAATTTTCACTAATCTTCTTAATTATCAAATCTCGCTTGAAAAAAGAAATTATACCATTCACAAAGTACATGTGATTATACCAATTTACACAAACTGTGGTAACAAGCCAATATATTATATGACCCAAATATTCATACCAAGTTATTGGACTGGGATTCACATATTTTATCCCCAACCAATAGACTACAGTAACAATAATAGCGTATGCCACTCCCCATACTCTCATTTTCATAAGTTTGTTTTCAATACATTTATCCTCCAATTGGGCTTTTAAAGAATTGTTTTCACTAGATAATATCTCATTCTTTTCTGAAGTTTCGAGATAAATATCTTCATTCTTTGTAGCTCGATTGATATATTCTAACAACGCCGGAGATGACAATGTTAATAATCTATCAGCTTCATTCCGATCAATTTCACCTTCTGACATTCTAATACATAACTTGGCAATAGATGCTTCACTTATATTATTTTCTATTTGTAATCTTGCAATTCTATCTTGTATTTTGCAAATAACCTTATGAGACGGATAATGTTCAGAACGGTATTTAATCACATTAGCAGAAAGACTTGTCATTGCAAGCATACTTTTGCTATTTCCAATAGAAAGAGACGGATTTGCAAGCCATAGTAACACAAGCAAATCAGAAGCAGTAATGCTAATTCTCTGCCAGACAGGTAGGCTCTTTTCTTTCCTATTAACAGAATAGGAGTTGTTTAAAAACCAACAGTTCACATCGTTAAATTCTGCTATAATTTTATCTTTTCGTTTATACGCAACATATTCCTGAGCTAATAAATCATTAAAAGCACTTTCTCTATTTCCACGAATATTGGTGAGAGTCTGCAAATCTTTTGATTTACCCGTCTTTTCATAAAGTGCTCGAATATTCTGGTTGTATACAATAGAAATTCCTTTTTCTGAAAGATCGTTCTTCAGATTATCC
The DNA here is from genome assembly GCF_054653615.1 of Phocaeicola sartorii JCM 17136 = DSM 21941. Classification (NCBI taxonomy): domain Bacteria; kingdom Pseudomonadati; phylum Bacteroidota; class Bacteroidia; order Bacteroidales; family Bacteroidaceae; genus Phocaeicola; species Phocaeicola sartorii. Next base: position 1,324,137 of record NZ_BAAIFW010000005.1, on the reverse strand, counting down.
TTGCATGCTTCTAGAAAAGAGCGATCCAGACCGCGTCTACCACATGCAGAAAGTATATCAGCAACATCCAATGTTGCAAATAAATCTTTAGACTTAAACTGTCTGACTTTACTAGATAATAAAATACGAATCTGTTCTACTGTTGTTTCAAGGATTGAGTAACGGAATCCCATCGCAATAGTCAAGTCGTATAATTGTTTACAAGCAGCATAAGATTCTTCAGTATTAAGTTCAATTAAACTGATATAAAAATTGGTATCAACTAATAATTCTGTATCAATAATACGATCTTTTATTTTAAATTTAAAATAAGAGGAAATAATTCCACCAAGATAAATGCTACAAATGATATCGAAATAAAAGTCTTTCTTTTTTATTCTATCATAAACATACTTTGAAACGTGATATGATTGATTATAGATGGCAGTGGACTGATCGTTAAAGATTCGATTCTTTTGATCTTGAATAAAAGTCACAAGCTCTTCAAAATCGTAAGGTACATTGCGTCCCTTACAATAGATTTTGTAGTTGTTTGCTAGTTTTTTTATTAGTTTTTTTTGGTTTTGATAATCTTCAGTAATCGTAGATGTACATTCTGAATCAATAATAAACGAATGATCACTATTTAGAGTAAAACTACCTCCCGAATATTTGCAAACCTGTGGCATTAAGGTAATAATCACAGGAATTGGTATTTCTATTTGAAAATTCTCTCTTACAGAATCGAAAATCTCAGAATAGTCTTTACCCATTATTGCTGTCCCCTTCTTCCGTAACATCCTATTTAGAGTTTCCTTAATTAATGGAACGAAAAGTTGTGTAAGACTTTCGTTACATTCACTGCCATACGTATCTCTTATAAAAGATAGTAATGAATATGTAGCTAAAAGGTTTTCATTCACCATAATTGATTCACTAATATTTTTTGTAGCAATATTTGCTTAACGGTGTATTTTATTTTTTATCTCTGACACATGAGTCTTTCAATTTAAGAGCTTACATCTCGGCTTCTATCACTGTGTATCATTCATACAAGCAACTAATATAGGCTCATAAATAGTTCTTTTACATATAAGAAGAGCAGCAACCTCATGAAAAGCAAGCGTAATAGATACTTGAACCTTAACCTATTTTTTACTGTGCTTTGTCCTTGCTCTATGGAAAAGACCTTGTTTGCAAAAGTAATTAAAATTTGGCAGAAACAAATAGAGAAATGATTGATTTTCAGTTTGCATATAGCAAAATATTAAAAAGGTAAAAAACACTTGTTTTTTATTATGACACTGGAATAGTAATTTCTTCAATTAAAAACACATATGAATATATTTGTTTACAATTCAACTATTCCCTATCTTTGTATACAAAATTATTTATTTTTATGCAAAACTGTATAACTTAAAGCAAGGCTTTGGTAACTAAATCGTTACCTATATTTTCAACATTTATATACAGTGCTAAAATTCCAAGTTATATTAAATCACATAGCTTCATACGCTTAAAATACTCTTCATAAATTATGGATAATAGAACCCAATTAGAAATAGAAACCTATGAATTATGGAATTCTTTCAAAGATGAAGTTTATCACAAAAATAGATTCTTCATCACTCATCCATTGCTTGAAATATTAAAAAAATACATTTCAGAGCATACACTCAATATTAAAATTAATACAATATATTATAGAGCTCGTATCATTGATGAAAAGGCCCTCAAAGATCATTCTTTAAAAATATTCTGTAATAAGAACAATAATCATAGTGGATATTTTAATGAATCCAATCGATTTAGAGGTCTTGTTAAAGAAGCATCATTTATTCCTCCCAATCATAATTTTGTTCGGGACGGGCGAGCCAACCCTAAATTTATCCGGTATTTATATATGGCAGAAAGCCCCGTTACTGCCATATTCGAAGTGCGTCCATTACTTACCGATAATATAAATCTTGCTGAAATAACCGTAAAAGAAAATTTAACTCTAGCAGATTTGGTCATCGATTACAGAATTCCAGATAGAGCAAAATCCAAAGAACAATTAATATTATCATACATTCAAGGCGCATTCTCATTTCCTACCAATAATCCAGATGACTATATCCCATCTCAAATTATCTCTGAATATATTAAGAGTTTAGGATATGACGGAATTCGCTTTAGCAGTTCACTCCACAATGATGGAATCAATTTAACCATATATAATTACAAAAAATGCGAGCCTATATCATCTCGTGAAATAAAAATTGAAAATATAAAGTTAGATGCTAGAGACAAAATTGGAAGTGATTTTGATCATCGACTATTGAGAATACGTAATAATGAAGTTGAGTTCATCGACTATTTAGGAAAATATAAAATATCAGAATAATTTCACATCAATCTGAAATACTCAGTAAATCAGAAAAATCAACCTACCAATTTATACTCAAAGCATTGTTAGTTAGTTGGTATTCATTTTTTTTGTAGTAATCTAATTGAAAACACCCCAAAAACTATACATATATATTTTACTATATATACTCTATTATACCCATAAACAAGTGGGCAATTCTTTTACAAATTTCTTTCATTATCATAGGATACAAATATTCAATATTCTACTGTTATAATTTTAATAGACTAATGCAAATGAGAACATAACCTGATCTTTAATATAATACTTCCTTTTTAATGAGCTTTCAACACAGCAACCAAGCTATAAGACTTTCATGGTTGCTGAGTCGACTGATATTATATCGTAGCAAGCTGTTGGTTCTCTCAAAGTAATTATTCTAAACACCATACAACCAAAATAGAATAATTACATCAAAAAATCCTTATTACTTTCTCAGTCATAGAGTATAGTTGAAATAAAGAAACGATTGTATTTCAACTTTATATACACAAATAGCACTTTTCTCATCTTTTTATCAATCTACTTATTAAAAGTCAACCTTTATTTGTGATACCTCACGTATTATTGTACGATCTAACACACGCGCATAATGACGAGTCATCTGAACATTGGTATGTCCTAACATCTTAGCAACGCTCTCTATCGAGACACCATTGGCCAAGGCAAAAGTGGCAAAAGTATGACGCGCAACATGAGTGGTCAATGTTTTTTTAATACCACAAATATCAGCCAGTTCCTTGAGGTACGCGTTCATTTTTTGATTACAAAGCACCGGAAAAAGTACACCATGTTTCCTGCAATATTCATTGGTGGAATACTTCTCCAATATCTTTAACGGTATTTCCATCAATGGAATGTTGCACATGATTTTGGTCTTCTGTCTCCCCTTTCGTATCCACCTGACACCATTCGAGTCCTCCACAATATGCTCCTTTCTCAATCCGTGAATATCCGAAAAGGCCAAACCAGTGAAACAACAGAACACAAAAATATCCCGCACCTGACTCAGCCGTGGAATATCAATCTCCTTTGAAATCAGTTTTCGGATTTCCGAATCTTCCAAGAAGTCCGGCTCCACCTTATCCAACGAGAACCTGATTTCCAAAAACGGATCATTCTTCATCCATCCCTTGGCCAAAGCGATACGGATAATCTTCTTGAAGTTCTTCAGATACTTGGTGGCTGTATTATGACAACACTTTTTCGAGGTTTTAAGCCAGAACTCGTAATCCTCAACAAACTGGCGGGAAACTTCATCCAAAAGAATATCTTTCTTATGATATGTCTCCCAGACAAAATCCTGAGTATGCTTCAAGGATGTCTCATAACGCTGCACGGTTGCAGGCGCCATGTCCGTACCGGACAATTGGGCGCATTTATCATTATGTTCACGGAAAACCTCAAACAGAGTACGTTGTACGGGGGCATCCTTACCCAAAAAACGCTCCAGGACACTGCCGGCAGAAACCGCTACACCTTCTATTTCCAGTTCACGCTGTATTTTCATTATCCTCAAACGGATAGAATCAAGATACAGATTTAGTTCCTTGTACTCACGCTTCTTTTCCAGAGCCTTTCCTTTTGCCACACTCCAAAATTCCGGAAGAATTGTTTTCTTCACTGAAGCGTCAACCCGGACTCCATTCACTGTAATTCTCATCATTATCGGAGCCTCACCGTTCCGATTCAATTTCGTCCTACGAATGTAGAACAATAGACAAAATGTTGTTCTTTCCATCTTACTTGTTTTTAATCACAAAACTAAATTTCCAAGAGCAACAAGTCAAGATGCAAAATACTGATAAACAATGAATTATTTACTTAATAGGTGTACCTGACATTGAAAGCAAACAGGTACACCGAATAGTACACCGAAAGAATGCTTTGATATGCTTATTTTTGCTATGCACCAAAAACAAAAAATCCCCGTAAAGTATTAATTTACAGGGATTTTCTTTGTTTTGCAATTCTTTCCAGCGGAGAGACAGGGATTCGAACCCCGGGTACCTCGCAGTACAACGGTTTTCAAGACCGCCGCAATCGACCACTCTGCCACCTCTCCAAAACTCCTTTATCAGAAGTGCTTTCCGTTGAAAGCGTTGCAAAGGTACGACTTTATTTTAAATATGCAATACCTTTAGACCAGAAAAATTAAAGATTTTATTATATTTGCACTCTCAACCGAATAAAAGCGTATGAAACTAAAGTGTTTTTTCTTACTGTTATTGCTTTGGATACCCTTTTGTGTACAAGCGCAAAAGCGACCGGTCGTACTTGAGAAGCAGCTGGAAATCATCAGAAAAGAACCTGATAACGGGGATGCGCTAAAGTTTCTATGCCAATATTATTTAAATAAAGGGGATTATTCCAAAACCATCACTTATGCCGAGATTATGAAAAACGTAGCGGACAAGACCAAAAAGCCTTTACTCCAACTCTATTCATATATCTACCAAGCACAAGCACAAATGATGAGCGGACGGGAAAAAACAGCCAAAAAGAACTTGAATCTTTCCCTTGAACTGGCAACCAAACTGAATAATGACTCAGCCCTTTGTTCTGTTTATGGCAATCTCGGACTCTATTCGGCAAATATTGAAACCGACTACTACCGTGCCATACGATGGCTTTATAAAGGTATCCAATTGGCACAACAAAATAATTTCCAACAACAATACGCTTTGCTTCTGGGCAATTTGGCAAATATCTACTATCTCAAAAAAGATACAGCCGGCACCAAATATGCATTAGAGTGTTATGAATTGGGACACAGCATGCGTAATCCATACGTCATTTATTCCGGTGCTGTAAATTCCGCCTATATGTATTTTCTGATGAAGCAGAACGAGGAGGCAATGAAATATATCCATGAAGCCGAAACACTGATGCTGGAAAATGACTTCTACGATCAGGCCCATACCTACAATCTCTTTGGCAACATATTATATGATATGGGCGAATATGCCCAAGCTTTGGAATATTACAAAAAGGCCATGAAAGACAAACAGGCGGCACAAACGTCCTCCATAGTCTATGCTCATCTGGGATATGCACGTGTACTGATGCACCAAAACAAACAAACAGAAGCTATTTTATTGTTAAAACAAGGTATTGCTATCTCTTATGCACGCGCCAACGCCATACATCGCAATGAACTATATGAAAATCTGTCCACCTGTTATGAACAATTACACCAATATCATAACGCACTGAACTATTACAAAATATTCCGTTTGGAGAACGACAGTCTTTTCAACAAGGATAAAGAAAGAGATTTAAGTGAAATGCGATTCAAATACGACTCTGAGCGGCAGGAAAATTTGATAAAACAAAGCAAACTGGATGTAATGCGGAAAGAACAGCGCATACAGCAACAGACTTTCATTCTTATCATCATTGTAATCGTTTTAGGGTTACTTTATTACCTCTACCGCCGTAAAAACAAACTTTATTTAAGTATTGTCAAGCAAAACCAGGAAGCAATCAAAAGAGAAACGGAACTGAACCGCCGTATAAAAGAACTGGAGACCAGTGCACCTTCCATGAGTTCCGCTTCCGAGAAGTATGCATCTTCCTCACTGACCGATGAGAAAAGCCTAGAACTTTTCCGTACATTGGAACGTATCATGAGAGAAGAAAAAATTTACAAAGATAATTTTATAACAAAAGACAAAGTGGCGGATATTCTGGGAACCAACCGCACCTATTTATCACGTATCATCAATGAACAGTCCAAATTATCCTTCACCCATTATGTAAACCGTTTCCGCATTGAAGAAGCTATCCGCCTGTTGTCCGACCCCAATAATGAAACTCCGCTGAAAGCTATTTCAGCGGAATTGGGATTCAACTCCATCTCCACCTTTTATAATCTTTTCCAGTCCTCAGTGGGAATGACACCCTCCCAATATAGAAACAAAGTAATGGAACTCCAAAAAGGGCAATAGACTATCTATTTGCTCTTTTTTTTATTCTGAAAACGGCAATTGCCGATATTTATATAGGTACAGAAGGGTATATCTAAGATATTATCCCTTACTTTGCGATACGAATATTAATCCAAATTAAAATACACGTAATGAAAAAGAAGTTTTTTTTAAGTTGCCTCTTGATCGTTATGGCACTGCTTCCTGCAGTTGCCCAGATTCAAGATCCGGTACAATTCAAGACCGAGTTAAAGACGATTTCCGACACGGAAGCACAAATAGTATTCACTGGCAAAATTGATGCCGGATGGCATGTATATTCTACAGACCTTCCTTCGGGCGGTCCTATTTCCGCCACATTCAATGTAGATAAGAAAGAAGGTGTGGAACTAGTAGGAGAACTCACCCCACAAGGTAAAGAAATTGAAAACTTCGACAAGGTGTTTGAAATGAAATTACGTTACTTTGAAAACACCGCCATTTTTATTCAGAAACTAAAGATAACCGGTGCCACTTACATGATAGAAGGTTACATGGAATTCGGTGCCTGCAACGATGAAAACTGCCTGCCTCCTACTGAGGTTCCGTTCTCTTTCTCCGGAAAAGGAGTTGCCGCTGCCACTACAGCCAAGACTACTGAACCCGCAGAAACAGCCCCGACGGAAGTTCCAGTAACGGAAACACCCGCTACAACTACCGCAACAGATAGTGCCACAACTGCCGCCCTGATCGGCAATGACAAGGCCGTACAGGATTATTGGACTCCGGTTATCCAAGAGCTGAACGCATTCGGTGAAACAACATCACAACAAGACCGTTCATGGATCTACATCTTCTTTGCCGGATTTATCGGTGGATTGCTTGCCTTATTCACTCCCTGTGTATGGCCCATCATCCCGATGACAGTAAGTTTCTTCTTAAAACGCAGCAAAGACAAAAAGAAAGGAATCCGTGACGCATGGACTTATGGTGCATCCATCGTAGTGATCTACGTATTATTAGGCCTTGCCATAACCTTGATATTCGGTGCCAGTGCCTTGAACGCACTTTCCACGAATGCTGTCTTTAACATTTTCTTCTGCTTGATGCTGATTGTGTTCGCCGCCTCTTTCTTCGGAGCATTCGAACTGACTCTCCCCTCCAAATGGAGCAACGCGGTAGACAGCAAAGCGGAGCAGACCAGTGGCTTGTTAAGCATCTTCCTGATGGCGTTCACACTGTCGTTGGTTTCATTCTCATGCACAGGTCCCATCATCGGCTTTTTATTAGTAGAAGTTTCTACGACAGGCAGTGTGGTCGCCCCTGCTATCGGCATGTTAGGGTTTGCTCTTGCATTAGCATTACCGTTCACACTGTTTGCCATGTTCCCATCATGGTTGAAATCCATGCCTAAATCCGGTGGCTGGATGAATGTTATCAAAGTAGTATTAGGTTTCCTTGAACTCGCATTTGCTTTGAAATTCCTGTCGGTTGCCGACCTGGCATACGGATGGGGAATTCTAGACCGTGAGACATTCCTTGCTTTGTGGATCGTGATCTTCGCTTTGTTAGGCTTCTATCTGCTGGGCAAGATCAAATTCCCCCACGATGACGATGATGACAAAGTAGGTGTCGCCCGTTTCTTTATGGCTCTGATCTCACTGGCATTCGCAGTATATATGGTACCCGGCTTATGGGGGGCTCCTTTGAAAGCTGTCAGCGCGTTCGCTCCTCCTATGAATACACAAGACTTCAACTTATATACCAACGAAGTACATGCTCAGTTTGATGACTACGATGCCGGTATGGAATATGCAAAACGCACCGGAAAACCGGTAATGCTCGACTTTACAGGCTACGGATGTGTAAACTGCCGTAAAATGGAAGCTGCTGTATGGACCGACCCGAAAGTAAACAAACTGATGACCGAAGACTATGTACTGATTACTTTGTTCGTTGATAACAAAACCCCACTGCCCGAGCACATTAAAGTGATGGAGAACGGCAAGGAACGTACACTACGCACGATCGGTGATAAATGGAGCTACCTGCAACGCTCTAAATTCGGTGCCAACGCACAACCTTTCTACGTATTGATTGACAATGAGGGAAAACCATTGAATAAATCATACTCATACGATGAGGATATAGACAAATATGTCGATTTCCTTCAGACAGGATTACAAAACTATAAAAAATAACCAAAGTGTGTCAAAAGCCGGAGGGGAGTCAAAACTAAGTAAACCTATCACAAAAAGACAAAACAGATGATCGTTTTATTCAAGTTTTGACACACCTCCAAAAAGACTTTTGCAAGACCCCTTAATAATATATCTACTATGATCGCTAAACCAGAAAGAGAGCAAATCATTGCCCTTATAAATCGCGAGGTAGTTCCGGCTATCGGATGCACAGAACCCATAGCTGTAGCTCTTTGTGTAGCAAAAGCAACTGAAACGCTAGGTAAAAGACCTGAAAAGATCAAAGCCTTACTCAGCGCCAATATTCTAAAAAATGCCATGGGAGTAGGCATCCCGGGGACAGGAATGATTGGACTACCTATCGCCATCGCCTTAGGTGCATTGATCGGGAAATCCGAATATCAGCTGGAAGTCTTAAAAGACAGTACCCCTGAAGCCGTAGAAGAGGGTAAGAAACTGATTGATTCCCAAGCCATCTCTATCGGGCTGAAAGAGGATATAGAAGAAAAACTATACATCGAAATTAGCTGTGAGGCTGACGGTGATAAAGCTACGGCCATCATTGCTTGCGGACATACCAATTTTGTATATGTGGCCCTCAACAGCCAAGTCTTACTAAACAAACAGACTAGCTCCACCTGCAATGAAGATGCCATAGAGCCGGAGCTGAACTTACGGAAAGTGTACGATTTCGCCACCACCACACCGCTGGATGAAATCCGTTTTATCCTTGAAACCAAACGCTTGAACAAAGCGGCAGCCGAACGGTCTTTCAAAGGGAACTACGGTCACGAATTAGGCAAGATTCTGAAAAGCAGCAAAAGCGAAGAACAACTATTGGGAAGTAACACATTTACCCATATCCTTTCTTACACCTCGGCAGCTTGTGACGCACGTATGGCGGGAGCCATGATTCCTGTCATGAGCAACTCGGGAAGTGGAAACCAAGGAATTACAGCCACCCTGCCGGTAGTGGTTTATGCCGAGGACAACCATAAATCAGAAGAGGAATTGATCCGTGCGCTGACACTCAGTCACCTGACAGTGATCTACATCAAACAAAGTCTGGGACGTCTGTCTGCATTATGTGGCTGTGTAGTAGCGGCAACTGGCTCCAGTTGTGGTATCACTTACTTGATGGGAGGCACTTACGAACAAATCACTTTTGCCGTACAGAATATGATTGCCAACCTGACAGGTATGATTTGTGACGGGGCCAAGCCCAGTTGTGCTCTGAAATTGAGCAGTGGTGTCTCTACTGCCGTATTTTCAGCCATACTGGCGATGGAACACAAGTGCGTATCATCGGTGGAAGGCATCATTGATGATGATGTGGACCGCAGCATCCGCAACCTGACCAGAATCGGCTCACAGGGCATGAATGAGACCGACAAGCTGGTATTGGATATCATGACACATAAACAATGTGACTAAAGATATAGATAGAGACAAGAGAGTCAAAAAAACGAATCAGGCACAGATTGCACAAGCACCCGTGTCTGATTCGTTTTCTTACTCCACTAACATATCTTTATATTGGGTATGCCGGGTAAAGAATATTTTCGCAAAAGAGCAAGTAGGACGTATTTTAAACCCTCCGACCGAAGCGTATCTCACAGCAGCCTCAGTCAAAGCCTGAGCTATTCCCTGCCCTTCCAGTTGTGGAGGGACTATTGTATGAAGGATATCTAGAACTCCGTTCTTTTCGTCATATTGCAAATAGGCGATTTGTCCCGATTCAAATACTTCAAAACGGTTTACTTTCTCGTCATGTATAACTGTATGTTCCATTTTATAATGATTTTAATGTACGACTATTATGAATAAAAACAATAATAGAATGGAATTGTTTTTACTCACAGACGAAATCTACCACAGAACACATGTCGGTTGACGAGGTTCCGATATAGACTTTAAACCTTCCAGAAACAACCGGTATCACCATAAAACTTCAAATCATCCATAGTTATAGAAGAAGTAATCACCTTTTCCTCCGGATCGGAAAATCATCCGTCCTCCTTACATTGATAAGCCGAAGGCAACATTCCAAATTCCTCCTTGAAATATTTACTGAAATACTTCGGATTATTAAAACCCACCTGATAGGCTATTTCTGAAATATTCTGTTGACTTTCACGGAGCAACCAGGCAGCCCGTTTCAAGCGGATAACACGAATAAACTCGATAGGAGTCTTACCGGTAACAGCCAATAACTTCTTATACAAATGAACACGGCTCATCCCCAATTCCCTGCTTAACTCTTCTACAGACAAATCACTGCGTGCCATATTTTCCTCCACATACTTCACAGCATGATCTATCAGTTTTTCATCCATCGAAGTAATGGCCACCTCACGCGCAATGGGATCAATAAGAACATGATCCCGAAGCGAATTCAATTTCTCTTCCGCATCCAAAGAGAATGACGCAGTCCCCTTCCTTCCGCCAGAAACAGCAGTCACGGCCTCCGGCAATTCCTCCGGTGGAACAATCTGAGTTATTATCTCATTATCCTCCCCTTCAACCAATTGAATCACCGTTGCCCTTTGTGGAGCAATTGTTGAGATTGTTTCTATATTTCTTTCTTCCACAATTTCTTCCGCATTATCGGATTCCAATCTTCGGATATCCTCCTCCAACCCCTCTATCGTTATTATATGATTTGATTCTTCTTCCGGCTCCGCCCCGGCATCAGGCGCCGCATGAGGCTCCGGAACTTGAAGTGTGGATACGTCTTCTACGAGGCTGCCTGCTACTTGTGCCTGTTCCGCCTCCGCTGGTTTACTACCGGAACATTTTACCGGAATGTGGACAACAAAGACACAACCTGCAGGAACATTGTCCATAACTTTCACCGTACCACCATGAAGCTTGACAAAATCACGTGCAATGGTCAGACCTATTCCGCTACCAGAAAGCTCTATGTCCGGATTATCCACTTGATAAAAACGTTCAAAAACCCGTTCTTTGTCTTCCTCGCTGATACCGACACCTGTATCGGCCACTCTGACCTCCAGCATTTCCTGAGATTCCTGTCCTTCCGCCAAACCGACAAACACGTCCACTCTTCCACCACTGCGGGTGAATTTAAAAGCATTAGGGAACAAATAGCGTCCCAACAACAATACAGCAACCGCCAAACATCCGTAAATAACATACGCCCAAACAGAAAGCCAGAAAGGAGGATAGACAACAATCTTTAATGAAGCTTCTTCACCCCCGCCATATCCGTCACCATTTATCGCTTTCACTTTCAGCATATAGGTTCCGGGGGACAGATTGGTATAGGTTACTTCGCCATAGGCAGTGGTCAACCAACCATCATTGAAACCTTCCAGTTTATAGACATATTCCGTTTTCTCCGGCAAGATATAGTTGTCAGAAGCAAACTGCACGCTGAACATATTCTGCTCATAGCTCAATTTTATCTGATCCACCTTATTCAAGACCTTATCCAAAATAATTCTGCCTTCATATTCCTTGCCCACCTTTACTTCTTCATTGAACAAGAACAAGCGGGTAAACATCACCTTGGGACATTTTTTATTGTATTTAATATCATCCGGCCGGAAGCGATTAACACCATACAACCCTCCCATAACAATTTCTCCAGAAGACAGTTTTTTGATGGAACGCTGATTGAACCCACAATTCTGCAAACCATCTTTGTCATCATAAATATAATTACGAAAAGTATAACCTCCTGTTTTTGAATCTTCCGCAGGGATAATATTAGTAATTCCACGTGCAGTAGTCACCCATATATTTTTATGATCATCTTCCACTATTCCGGAAATGACAGGACTGGAAACTCCCTGCTCCACTCCTAATACAATCAGCTCATCCATTTGGGGATTATAAACATTCAGTCCCTTACGTGTGCCAATCCATAGCAATCCGCGACTATCTTCATACACCTGACTTATATGCTGGTCAGAAAAATATTCCTTACCGGATTTAGTACCTTTCAGACTAGCCACCTTTTTAGTCTCAAGATCCAGTTCCGAAAGCCCCTGATCTGTACCAATCCACAAAGAGCCTTCTTTCCCCATGCACAATGAAAAAACATCATCGGAAAGCAGACCGGCCGAACTTGTATTATAAGTGGTAAACAAACCGGTCTTAAGATCCAGGCTCTGTACTCCTCCACCCAATGTGCCTATCCATATAGTCCCCTGTTTGTCTTCAGCCAAAGCGCATACATGATTGTGAGCTAAAGAATTTTGTTGTTCCGGCATATTTTTCTTATAACGAGTAACACGCCCGTTATCATAACAAATCAACCCTTTTACCAAAGTGCCCATCCAGAGTTTACCATCATCAGTTTTCAAGATGCAGACAATGGCATCAGTGATGAGTTTATCCGTAGTATTCTGCGGGAAAGCACTCCGGCTGCCGGTTGCGGAATTCCAATAAATTACACCTGCATCGTTAGTCCCCAACCACACACAACCTTCTTTGTCCTCTTCAATGCAATTAATATTTCCTATGTGCTCTATCCCAAATTTAAAAGTACTCTCATTAAAATAAGAAACTCCTTTTTTATAAGTTCCCACCCACATCGTTTCACTGGAATCCTCGTATAGAGCCATCACTGTATTGTCTTGCAGGCTACGCTCATCATCCGTCTTGTTCAGCAAATGCCTCACTTCACCTGTTTTCTTATCCAATATATCAATACCCTCCTGATCCTTTCCTATCCATATACGCCCCTGCTTATCCTGTGCCACAGCGCGAACCCTATTACACGACCGGTACTTAGTCATATCCGCCAGCTGGGACAGCCACTTCTTTTGCTTTGGATTATAAACCCACATTCCAAACGGACTGTACATCCATATATCATTATCCCGGTCTACAAACAGAGTGAAGATTCCCTGTTTTTCAATTCCCAATTCCCTGGTCAGATCATCCTGCTGCCATTTAATCTTATTCGTCTGGGAATCCAGACAAACAAGCCTGCCGGTATTATATACCAACAAGACTCCCTCCCCACATTCCTGAATGTCCGTAATATCACCTTCCGGCAACTGATGAGTCCCGAACCAAAGCGGATATAACAATTGTGATTCCGGCATGTAAAGACAGCAACCTTTTCCTTTTATATAGAACCACATATTTTTATAATGGTCTATATGCACCAGAGCAGGAGTTCCATCAATACCAGCTTCCCATAACCATTCATGCACATCCCTGTTGAACGTTTCCGACTCCGGGCTATAAATGGCGTAACCTGCACCGGTAAGAATCCATAAGTTTCCTTTATAATCTTCTTGTATGCTTTCGACATAGTTATCAGGCAAAGAAGCAGGATCAGCATTATAGCTACGGAACAGAGTCATCCGATCCCCGTCATACCGATTCAGTCCGGAAGCTGTAGCAAACCACATAAATCCCTCGGAATCTTTAAATATATCAAGTATTTGATTGTTTGACAGACCCTCTTTCACCTCCAAATGTTTAAACATGAACCCGCTTGCATTCATCAGACAGGAAAAGCATAATAATGTAATGATCAAACAATGTTTTCTTATTCTCATAGATTTTAAAGGCTTATTATTTTTATTCCAATGCAAATGAAACAAAAAGCTTGATAACAGACAAGCTAATATCTGCTTTTTTATCATTCGATACCCATAATATGTTTCATTTTTCCTATTTTTGCAATCGAAATGAAGGCATTAACGGATACACAATACATACGGCAGCTTGTCTCGGAGGGAGAACACTGTCATCAGGATTTTAAGTTCGAGATTTCGGATGCACGAAAAATAGCCCGCAGTCTTTCCGCATTCGCCAATACCGAGGGTGGCAGGCTGTTAATAGGGGTAAAGGATAATGGCAAAATAGCCGGAGTCCGCTCTGACGAAGAAATATATATGATAGAAGCGGCGGCAACCATGTATTGCCAGCCCAAGGTGGAACTGGAAACGAGGACTTATCAGGTAGAAGGAAAGACCGTATTGGAAGTACGAATCAACAAGGCGGCCTCCAAGCCTGTATATGCCATGGATGAAACCAATAAGCCATGGGCCTACATCCGCATCAAAGATGAAAACATATTGGCCACTCCCGTCCATCTGAGAATGTGGCAACACAGTAAAAAGCCAGAAGGAGTACTTGTAGCATTTACTGAAAGAGAGCAACGGTTACTGGATATCTTGAAAGAAAAAGAAAACCTTTCATTGAACCAATGTTGCAAACTTTGCCGGTTAAATCGCAAGACTGCTTGTGAACTATTAGCGGACTTTATCCGTTTTGGTCTGGTGGAACCTGTTTTCCACGGACATAAATTCTACTTTAAATTAAACAAGGAATAAATAAAATGGATATACTGACCCAATTTACCGGCATTGTGAATGATGTACTTTGGACTTACGTTCTGGTTATCATGCTGTTGGGATGTGCATTTTGGTTTACTCTTAAAACAAAATGCGTACAATTCCGCATGATAGGCGAAATGGTACGTTTGCTAGGTGATTCTACCGGCAAGGCGGAAGGTCGCGAACATCACATTTCCTCTTTTCAAGCTTTTGCTGTCTCCATAGCCAGCCGCGTGGGGACAGGCAATTTGGCAGGAGTCGCCACGGCTATTACTTTGGGTGGTCCGGGTGCGGTTTTCTGGATGTGGGTAATCGCTCTTTTGGGTGCCAGCAGCGCTTTTATTGAGTCCACGCTGGCCCAATTATATAAAGTACACGGACATAATTCTTTTGTTGGCGGTCCGGCTTACTACATGAAAAAAGGATTAAAACAGCCGTGGATGGGAATCTTGTTTGCATTTATGCTTATCTTCACTTTCGGATTCGCTTTTAATTCCGTACAAAGTAATACCATTTGCGCCGCCTTCGAGGAAGCATTCAATATATCTCCCACCTTAATGGGAGCGATACTGACCTTGCTCACATTAGCCATCATCTTCGGAGGTATTCAGCGTATCGCTAAAGTTAGTAGCGTTATTGTTCCTGTCATGGCATTGGGATATATCTTTTTAGCCCTTTTCATCGTAATTATGAACGTAAAGCATTTACCGGAAGTTATTGAATTGATTATAGCGAATGCCTTCGGTTGGGAACAGGCATTAGGCGGAGGTACAGGCATAGCATTAATGCAAGGAATCAAACGCGGATTGTTCAGCAACGAAGCCGGTATGGGTTCCGCGCCTAATGTGGCGGCAAGTGCCGATGTCACTCATCCTGTAAAACAAGGGTTAATTCAAGCATTGGGAGTCTTTACCGATACGCTTGTTATATGCACCTGCACGGCTTTCATCATTCTTTTTAGCGGATTGGCCTCTACCGGAGAAGCCAACGGAATAAAACTTACCCAAATGGCGCTGAATAATGAAATAGGCAATATCGGGACTATTTATGTAGCGGTGGCGATTCTGTTTTTCGCCTATAGCAGCATCTTAGGAAATTATTATTACGGTGAAGCCAATGTTCGTTACATTACCCGTCAGAAATGGGCCCTTCCCGTTTATCGTGTATCAGTGGGAGGCATGGTTATGTTCGGAGCATTGGCCAGTCTGGATCTGGCATGGAGTCTGGCCGATATGGCAATGGGATTTATGACCATCTGCAACCTGATAGCCATAACCTTACTAGGAAAATACGCATTCCGTCTATTGGAAGACTACCGGATTCAGAAACGCAACGGTATCAAGAATCCTGTTTTTACCAAAGGCCAAATGAAGGACATTGAAAATGATTTGGAATGCTGGTAACACAAAGCAATCATACCAAAATCCGGCATCAACCATTCTATAATCATGATAAATAGTGAAACAAAAGAAATTTAATCAAAAATGTTTCAGTTTTTATCGTTATCTTTGCAAGCAAGAAAACAATATAATTAAGAGCACAATGAGCATATTTTCAAAATTATTCGGTAAAAAACAGACGGAAGAAGAAGAAACAAGCCGTGTAGGCGGTATGGAGGACTTCATGACACTGATCCGTGTATATTATCAGTCTGTAATGGCCTGCAACATAGGTATAACCAATATTAATTTTCTGCCGGATATGGCAGTTTTCAAGCGTACCCTCAAAATACCGACTCAGAACAACAAGTTGGGAATTGCTGAAAAATCACGCTGTAAAAAGATGTTGGCAGAACTTTATGGTTTGAGTGACGACTTCTTTAAAGAAATTGACGGCTCTATAAAAAAGAACTGCAAGAATGTGAATGACGTCAAAACTTATCTTTTTATGTTCCAGGGATTCAGCAATGACTTGATGATGCTGATAGGCAATTTGATGCAATGGAAATTCCGCATGCCCAGCGTGATGAAGAAAATGTTGCGCAACATGACCGAGAAGACAATTCATGACATCATGACCAAGTCCGACTGGAAAGACGAAAGCGTGCACAAGACCTGCGTTGCCATTCGTAAATACAAACAAACCTTGGGATATTCTGAAAGTTGGATGACGGAATATGTCTATAACATCGTATTACTGGCTAAAAAAGAGCCAAAGCCGAAAGAATAAACCACCAAAGCTTTTATGAACTCCTTATTAAATATAGAAGAACATCCATTGGAGCCTTTTTTGCCGGCTAACGCCAAACTACTGATGTTAGGCAGTTTCCCTCCGCAGAAGAAACGATGGAGTATGGACTTTTTTTACCCCAATCTGCAAAATGACATGTGGCGTATCTTTGGAATAATCTTTTTCCAAAACAAGGAGCATTTCATGAACCCTGACAAGAAGGTGTTTGACAAGGAACGTATTATTGACTTTTTACATAAGAAAGGTATCGCACTTTATGATACCGCCTCAGCCATCCGCCGTTTACAGGACAATGCCTCAGACAAATTTCTGGAAGTTGTAGAACAGACAGATATCAGTTTGCTGCTGAAACAAATTCCAATGTGCAAGGCAATTGTAACCACTGGACAAAAAGCGACGGATATCATTCGCGAACAAATAAAAGTGAAAGAACCCGCTGTAGGAACCAGTGAACCTTTCGAGTTCGAAGACCGGATAATGCGACTATACAGAATGCCTTCTTCAAGCCGGGCCTACCCGTTGGCACTGGAAAAAAAGTCGGATGCTTACCGTTTCATGTTCAATGAGTTAGGTCTACTAGACGAATAAAGAACAATATTTTTTCATAAATAGGTTTGTATATTCAAAATATTACACTACCTTTGCAGCCGCAAACACGGGAGTAGCTCAGTTGGTAGAGCACCGGTCTCCAAAACCGGGTGTCGGGAGTTCGAGCCTCTCCTCCCGTGCAAAAAGAAAAGTCATTCAATGCTACGGCATCCAATGACTTTTCTTTTTTTATATCTTCTGCTTTCCTAAGGAATTTGCAATAGTTTATGAGTCTGCAAGCTCAACCGCCATTCGGGATGCTGCAAAATGTAAGCAATCACTTCACCGGTATTAGAGCAAGAACAAGGCTGCAGGAAATAATGACCGGCAGGCAGATCCAGATAAGGGGAAACATCTTGCCCCACATAAACCACCTTTACCTCATCCATACGGTCTAATTTTAGTTCCGCCCCTTCTTTAGGGGAGCAAGTGACCCAATCTATATTTTCGGGCAACAGGCAAGTGCCGTTTGTTTCAATACAAACATACTTCCCTTCCTGATGCAAGGCGTCAACCAATCTTTCATCAATCCACAATCCGGGCTCACCACCAGTCAATATCACAACCCGGGCCGGATACTTTATCACTTCCCTCACAATATCCTCATCGCTCATCCATGTTCCCTCCTCATGCCGGGTATCGCAAAAAGAACATTTCAAATTGCATCCGGAGAAACGCACAAAAACAGCAGGCATACCGGTATGGTAACCTTCCCCCTGCAAACTATAAAATATTTCATTAATCTTTCTCATAGATAACGGTATTTCCTTCCGACTCACGGACTTCAACTTTGAAACAAGCAGGGACCTGCTCACATACCCAGCGCGCAATATTTTCTGCTGTAGGATTAAAAGGAACGACTTCATTTAAATTCTGATGATCCAAACGCCCCATCACAGCTTCCTTGATATGCGTAAAATCCACCACCATACCATCCTCATTCAACACTTCGGAACGGCAATAGACGGTAATAATCCAATTGTGACCGTGCAAATTCTCACATTTACTTTCATACGACAGCTTCAAGCTATGAGAAGCTGAAATTTCCATTCGTTTAATTACTGTATACATAACATTCAATTATAAATAAGAAAGAATTCACACCTGATGTCACCTCGGTGTTACAGAGCACAAAGATACACCATAAAAAAAGAATAATATAAAAAGGACACAGCATTTTTTCGTTTTTTGGTCTATATTTGCATCCATGAAAGCACTATATACTGTTATAGGAACAATATCACTCATACTAGGCATTATCGGCATATTTCTTCCTTTACTGCCTACCACCCCCTTTTTATTACTGACAGCCGCCATGTATTTCCGCAGTTCACCACGCCTGTATCATTGGCTCATCCGACAAAGATACCTAGGAAGCTATATCCGCAATTTCCGCGAGCATAAAGCAATTCCTTTACACGCCAAGATCGTTTCCGTATCATTAATATGGATCACCCTAAGCTATTGCGCCATCTGGATAGCCCCCTACATCTGGGCAAGAATCCTGTTCCTGATCATTGCCACCGGCACCACCCGTCACATCTTATCCTATAAAACATTAAAGCGGCAAACGCCTTCCGACAGACACGCGCGGTAAAAAAATCACATCCGGACAGCCACGGGAAAAACAGCTAATAAAGACATTAAAAAAGTTTTTTAAACGATAAACGATAAATTTAGGACGAAATATTTTCGTGTTTGCTTCCAATCCTTTATATTTGTGTACAATTTTGGTGTAAAATGACTGAAGAGGACAAAAAGCTATTAAATATTTTCGAGGCAAGACTGAGGCATTTTATGTATTTACATGATGAATTGAAACATGAAAATGCTAAGTTAAAGCAACTTCTCGCCGAAAAGGACGATGAGGTGAGACGATTGGAAAATAGCCGGAAAGAATTAGAAGTAAGATATGCCAATTTGAAAATGGCCCGGACAATCAGTATCCATGATAAAGATATCAACGATACAAAGCAACGATTGTCAAGGCTCGTGCGTGAAGTCGACAAATGCATCGCTTTATTAAACGAATAAAAGAAGTTGAACAATAAAACGATAGTATGATGGACGATATGATGAAGATACATCTACTGATTGACAACGAACGATACCCGATGACTATCCGTCGTGAAGATGAACAGTTATACAGGGACGCTGCCAAGCAGATTGACAATAAACTAAACAAATACCGTAGTTATTACCCCGATTTCAGCCCTACAAGGCATTGGGCAATGGCTGCGCTGGAGTTAGCTTTTGAAAATATTTCTATGAAAGACAGAAATGACACTGCACCTTATCAGGAAAAATTGCAGGAGCTGACCAAAGAGATAGAAAAACAAATCAGTAACAGAGAGTAATCGTTTAGAATTGGAGATATTCACGCACAGCTATACTGTCAAGAGAAGGGTTCTTGACAGATAAGTTGTGCGTTTTTTATTTATATATAAATTAATAACAATGATAACAACGGTAATAATAGCAATTGTGTGTTTCGCTGTAGGTGGAGGCCTATCATACATGCTTTTCAGATATGGCCTGAAATCTAAGTATGACATTATCATCAAGGAAGCACAAACAGAAGCAGAAGTGATTAAAAAGAACAAACTTCTGGAAGTAAAAGAAAAATTCCTGAACAAGAAAGCTGATCTGGAAAAAGAAGTCGCCTTACGCAACCAAAAGATTCAGCAAGCCGAAAACAAATTAAAACAACGCGAACTGATGTTGAACCAAAAACAGGAAGAGGTTCAACGCAAGCGCACGGAAGCAGAAGCTATCAAAGAAAATCTGGAAGCTCAAATTGTCATTATAGACAAGAAAAAGGATGAACTGGATAAGTTACAAATGCAGGAACGTGAAAAATTGGAAGTCCTTTCCGGACTTTCTGCTGAAGAAGCTAAAGAACGCCTGATAGAATCATTGAAAGAAGAAGCGAAGACACAAGCCGCTTCCTATATTAATGACATTATGGATGACGCCAAGCTTACAGCCAATAAAGAAGCCAAACGCATCGTCATCCAGTCTATCCAACGAGTAGCCACAGAAACTGCCATCGAAAACTCTGTAACCGTATTCCATATCGAATCGGATGAGATAAAAGGACGTATTATCGGTCGTGAAGGACGTAACATCCGTGCTTTAGAAGCAGCAACCGGTGTAGAAATCGTTGTGGATGATACTCCTGAAGCTATTGTACTTTCGGCGTTTGACCCTGTACGCCGCGAAATCGCCCGCCTGGCATTGCATCAACTGGTAACTGACGGACGTATCCATCCGGCACGTATTGAAGAAGTGGTAGCCAAGGTACGCAAACAGGTAGAAGAAGAAATTATTGAAACCGGTAAACGTACCACGATTGACTTAGGTATTCATGGTTTGCATCCTGAACTGATCCGTATCATCGGTAAGATGAAATATCGCTCCTCATACGGCCAGAATCTGTTACAACATGCCCGTGAGACAGCCAATCTTTGCGCTGTGATGGCTTCTGAATTAGGATTGAATCCTAAAAAAGCAAAACGTGCCGGCTTACTGCATGATATAGGTAAAGTACCTGATGAAGAGCCGGAATTGCCGCACGCATTGCTAGGTATGAAGATAGCCGAAAAATACAAAGAGAAACCAGACATCTGCAATGCCATCGGCGCTCACCATGACGAAACGGAAATGACCAGCCTGCTGGCTCCTATCGTACAGGTATGTGATGCCATCTCAGGTGCACGTCCGGGCGCTCGCCGTGAAATTGTAGAAGCTTATATCAAGCGTTTGAATGATCTGGAACAATTAGCCATGTCCTATCCGGGGGTAACGAAAACATACGCCATTCAGGCGGGTCGCGAATTGCGCGTGATTGTAGGTGCCGACAAGATTGATGACAAACAAACTGAAAGTTTGTCTGGCGAAATAGCGAAGAAGATTCAAGATGAAATGACTTATCCGGGACAAGTGAAGATAACTGTCATTCGCGAGACACGTGCGGTAAGCTTCGCCAAATAAAAGCAAAACAAAATCTCCCCTTAAAATTAAAGGCGTTATCGTTTTCACAAACCATAACGCCTATTATAATACCTAACTTAACCTTAATCTAACTTTTATTCAACCTAGTAATTTGTATTATTGCTATTTTAGTTCAAAAGAAACTTTCGATTTCATATCCGCAGCCGAAGCAGCCACAATAACTTCAAACTTGCCCGGTTCCGCCACCCATTCATGACGAGCATCATCATAAAAGCTCAAAGCGTCCTTTCCAATAGTGAAAACTACTTCTTTGGTTTCTCCCGGAGTCAGTTTTACTTTGCTAAAGCCTTTCAGTTCCTTTACAGGACGAGGTAAAGATGATTTCAAGTCACTGATATAAAGTTGCACGATTTCAGCTCCTTCACGGTTTCCCGTATTAGTTACAGGCACCGTAACGGTCAATGTTTCGTCCGCACCCATCACTTTCTTATCAACCACCGCCCTGCCATACGCAAAAGTTGTATAACTCAATCCGTGTCCAAAAGCGAAAGTAGGTTTTATCTTCTCCTTGTCAGCCCAGCGGTATCCCACATAAATGCTTTCCTTATACTCCTCATCTATAATCTGATTACCCTCACGCCATGTACCGGGATAAGTATTAAGTTTGTGCGCACCCACATCCTGCAAAGAAACCGGCCATGTAAATGGCAGTTTGCCCGATGGATTCACATCACCCACCAGAACGGAAGCAATTGCTCCACCTGCCTCAGAACCGATAAACCATCCTTGAACAATAGCAGGAACCTTGTCAGTCCAAGGCATTGCTACTGCATTGCCTGAAATATTAACATAAACTACATTCTTATTAGTCTCTGCCAAAGCGGTAATCAGTTTATCCTGATTATAAGGAAGTTTATACTCTTTGCGGTCGTGCCCCTCACAATCCTGATAGTCGCTTTTATTCAAGCCACCGAAAATAACTACATAATCGGCATCCTCTGCAGCATTCACAGCATCGGCAATAAGTTGCTCTTCCGTACGCTCCTCATCCAAATTGACTTTCAATTTCACACCGTTATACTCACTGGTCTTGTCGCCCACATAGCCGCGCTGATAATCCACTACAATGTTTGTACCGGCAAGGCGTGCCTGCAAGCCTTCCAGCGGAGATATTTCTTTCTGTACCTTAAGCGAGGAAGAACCACCACCCACAGTCATAGGCTTGATAGCATTCTCGCCAACAACGAGAATACGCCTGACATTCTGTAGATCAATCGGCAATACATTGTTCTTATTCTGCAACAGGACGATCCCCTCTTCGGCAATCTTCTTTGCGGCTGCATAATGAAGATCCGAACATAGAAAGCCAACGGGACGCTGCCTGTTCATCGTTGTACGATAGTAAAGACGAAGTATGCGGCGCACTTTATCATCAAGCTCTTTTATTGTATATTTACCTTCCTTTATTCCTTTCAGATAAGGATTTGCCAAGTAATAGTTATCATAAGCATTACTTGCCCCCATCGTCAACCCGTTAGTCCATGAACCGAACTCCATGTCAAGGCCATTCTTCACAGCTTGATCCGTGTCGTGAGTTCCTCCCCAGTCAGAAACAACCACTCCGTCAAATTTCCAGTCCCTTTTCAATATATCGTTCAAAAGCCACTGGTTATGGCAGTTATGCTGGTCCTTATAGAGATTGTATGCCCCCATGATAGCCCAAGAGCCCGCCTCCTCAACAGCCGCCTTGAAAGCAGGAAGATAAATCTCGTGCAGTGCGCGGTCGTCAACTATGACATTCACCTGATGGCGGTATTCCTCATCATTGTTCAACGCATAATGTTTAACACAGGCAGAAACGCCCTTTGACTGCAATCCCGTAATATAAGGAACAACCATGCGTGAAGCCAAATAAGGATCTTCTCCCATATACTCAAAGTTACGTCCATTCAAAGGAGTACGGTAAATATTCACACCTGGCCCCAAAATCATATCCTTTCCACGATACAATGCTTCCTCACCCAGACTTTCCCCATAAATGAGAGACATCGCGGGATTCCATGATGCCGCCAAACAGGTAAGCGCCGGAAAAGCTACACAGGAATCGTTTGTCTGCCCCGCCTGTTCCCACTCATCCCACAATACATCGGGACGAACGCCATGAGGGCCGTCATCAGTCCAAAAATCGGGAAATCCCAAACGGGGAACTCCCGCCGAAGAGAATTTACTTTGGGCATGAACCACCCGGACTTTCTCCTCAAGCGTCATGCGTGCCAAGGCATCTTCAATACGCTGTTCCATCGGTTTTGCCTCATCCAAATAAACCGGTACAGTCTGCGCCTGAGCAAAAAAGCCTACTACCATTAACGGAAATGCAAATAAAAGTTTTTTCATGATATTATCCCTTTATGATTTTACTTGTTCACCTGCAAGCCCAGTGAACGAATATAGCCCGTTTGTGGCATGCAGTTCTCACATTTACTATTCTCTATGAATCCTAACATAGCCTTCTTCACCAATTCCTGACGTGGACGCACATCACGTATCTCCTTATAAGTACCACGCGATGCCTCGGAAAATGCAACAACCAAATCCCAGTCATCTGGAGCATTGATCCCCAGGAACGAAGAGCCATTCAATTTTTTATACGGCCAGAAAGTATATCCAATGTTATTTTCTTCCATTGTTTTACAGAAAGCAGTCTGCCATTCATCCGTATTATGCCCTATCTCACCCATATACATCGGTAGATTCACGCTATCGCGAAAATTGATAATCTCCTGAATAGCCGCTTTAGTAGGCTCACCCCCGTAACGATGGCAAGTGTACATCAGTTTGTCGTCATACTTAGAATCCTTGAACGGTTTGAAATTTCCGTTCCACTGCGAACCGCCAATCAATACAATATGATTGTTATCCACCTCACGGATAGCCTTTACCGCCAGCTTGTGAACTGCTTCCAGCTTGCCGTTCAACTCTTCCATGTTTTCAAAATAAGGAGCAATCGGTTCATTAATCAGTTCATAGCCCAAAATTACCGGCTCGTTCTTGTAATAATCGGCAATCTTACGCCAAATGTCACAAAATAACTGCTGGCTGGCTTCGCTTTCAAACAGCCAAGGATAACCGTAGCTGTCGTCAATATTATCCCCCGTCTGTCCGCCGGGAGCATCGTGCATATCCAAAATAAGATAAAGATGATTGTCACGACACCAGTTCACTACACTGTCCACACGAGCAAATCCGTCCTGATTGACAGTCAGCCCCATATAGTCCTCATCTGTGAAAAGTTTGTAATGGAAAGGAAGACGGATGGTATTCGCTCCCGTAGAAGCGATAAATTCCACGTCCTTCCGGGTGATATAGTTATCCTTGAACAATTTCCAGAATTCCGTTACAAAGTCCGGTCCTACCGCCTCGCAGAACATTTCATTAATGAAGCGTTCCGAATTGGTCTTGTTAAATCCAAACATATATCCTTCAGGATTCAGCCAGTTGCCCAAATTAGTACCCTTGATAAAAAGTTTGCTACCATCCGGCTGAATCAAGTCCTGTCCGGATACACGTACAAAAGCCTCGGGAGCAGGTACAGCACTATCCGACTGTACCTGTTTTTGCTGGCAGGAGATTAGTGTTCCTGCAAACAACAATGCGCACATTACATTTTTCATACCTATGTTCTACAAATGTATCAATCAATTACTTCAAATTCAGCTGAAAGTCCTTCATCACTATTAGTCCCCAACCATAGCTTGAAATCACCCGGTTCCACTACTTTTTTCATATCTATATTCCAAAAAGCCAGTTCGCTGACGGGCAAAGAGAAAATGACTGTCCTCGTTTCTCCCGGCTGCAAAGCCACACGCTGAAAACCTTTGAGTTCCTTTACAGGACGAGTAACAGAAGCCACCTTATCCTGCACGTAAAGCTGCACCACCTCTGTGCCTGCATATTTTCCGGTATTTGTCACATTCACGCTGGCAGTCAGTACATCCCCCGTTTTCAGCTTATCAGCCGACAAGACCAATTTATCATAACCGAAAGTGGTATAAGACAATCCGTAACCAAAGGGAAACAAAGGACCGAACCCTGCATCCATATAGAAAGAAGAACATCCCAATGAAGTCTGTCCCGCCTCCAATGGAATATCATCAATCAATGTTTCCTTTCCACTGGGAGCACGTCCTGTATGATGATGCGCATAATAGACAGGCAACTGTCCTACCATCTTCGGGAAAGTAACCGGAGTTTTTCCACTGGGAACCATCTCCCCGAACAACAGTTCGGCAATAGCCGGACCTCCCATCGTTCCCGGATGGAAAGAATAAAGAACAGCAGCAGACTCTTCCACTTCCTTGCCGATAGTCAACGGACGACCTGCCATAACTATAGTCACCACCGGCTTTCCGGTTTTCGACAAAGCCTCAACCAATTCGGACTGTGCACCACGCAAACTCAAATCGGCCAAAGAATGCGCTTCTCCTGAAAGTATTGCTTCCTCCCCCACAAAAGCCAATACCACATCCGCACGGCGTGCCGCAGCAACCGCTTTCGCTATCCCTGCGATGTTTTTGTCACGACTATATGCCAACCCCGGTTCATAAATAACCTGCACCCTGTCGCCATACATTTCCTGCAAAGCTTTCAAAGGAGTCTGTGTATGATCCTTTTCGCCATCAAATACCCATGTGCCCATCTGGTCATGAGGAGCATCCGCCATCGGACCTACCACGGCAACGGTACGTACCTTGTCCTTCAACGGCAAGACTTCATCCGCATTCTTCAACAAGATAACAGATTCTCCGGCCGCTTCCTTTGCCTTGGCCAGATGCTCCTCTGCATATTTCACCTTTTGATCTGTCACCACATAAGGATTATCAAACAATCCCAAGCGGAATTTCAGGCGCAGGATGTTGCGCACCGCATCATCTATCGTTTTCCCTGACACTTTTCCTTCCTTTACCAGTGCTTCCAGATTTCCAAGGAAAGAACCACTGACCATCTCCATATCCACTCCGGCATTCACAGCCTTCCAAGCAGCCTCCTTTGCATCCTTGCAAAAACCGTGAGCAATCATTTCCGTAGCCGAAGCCCAGTCCGTTACCACCATGCCGTCATAGTTCCACTCGCCACGCAGCACCTTCCTCAATATAAAAGCATTACCCGTGGAAGGCACTCCGTCATTGTCATTAAAAGAAGTCATGAATGTAGCACATCCGGCTTTCGCTGCCGCCTCGAAAGGAGGAAGATATACATTACGGAGCACACGCTCGGGAATAAACGTAGAATTATAATCCTTGCCGGCCTCGGCAGCACCGTAGCCCACAAAATGCTTGGCACACGCAGCCATCGCCGTGGGATCACTCAACGAATCACCCTGAAATCCGCGTACCATGGCAGCTCCCATCACAGCATTCAGATAGGGGTCCTCTCCACAACTTTCGGCCATACGCCCCCAACGCGCATCGCGCGAAACATCAATCATCGGCGCAAACGTCCACCGGATACCATCGGACGATGCCTCGATGGCGGCCACACGAGCTCCTGCTTCCACAATCTCGAGATTGAAAGTAGCCGCTTGCCCCAATGGAATGGGGAAAATGGTCTTATATCCGTGAATGACATCGCGGGACATTAGAACGGGAATACCCAAACGCGATTTCTTCACAGCTATTTCTTGCACTCTATTTACCAACTCGGGATCCGTCAGGTTCAACAACGAACCCACTTTACCTTCCTTTATCAGCCCTGCCATTTCATCGATGTTCCCATTCGGGCTCAACTGATTCATCTGACCGATCTTTTCCTGCAAAGTCATCTTGCCCAGCAGTTCCTCCACCTTATTTTCAATCGTGTCCACCTTCATTCCTTGATGTGTACAAGCAAGGAAAGGCAACATAATTAAACAGGCGGAAAATAGTTTTAAATGCTTCATGGTATTACATTACTATTAATTCTTATTATTTTTGATATACACGTACATAATCTATTCCTAAATCACCCAGTCATGCCTTACTATGAGCGGGCATCCTCCCAAAAACCGACCACGTCCTCCTTTCTACGGAAAGTTTCATACAACCTTCAAAATTCAAAAGAAAAGGATATTCCAATCATCAGACTATATCTCGTTAATGGCAGAATATCCTTTCCTTAACTAATTTCTATTACCTATTTAAACTTAATAATCATTCAAAATCAATACGGATTCTGAACAAGTGTACCCTGAGCTGCTTCAATTTCATCTTGAGGAATCGGCATATACTTCTTGCTTTCCGTCCACTGAAGACGATTAGGATTGCCCACCACACTATATTCCGTTTTTTCAGCATTCAGCACCATACCTCCACCGGGTTTCAACACTTCTGCGGCTTTACCGAAACGAACTAGATCATAATAGCGCTTGCCTTCACCTACAAACTCCAGACGACGTTCTTCCAGCAGATTATCCAAAGAAACCACTTTTTCAGAAACATTTGCACGGCTGCGGACTATATTATAATAAATCTGGGCAGTTCCTTGATCTCCTGTACGAAGAGCCAGTTCGGCTGCATTCAATAACGTTTCAGCATAACGGAAAATGCGCTGATTATTATCCCAGTTCAAATCACCCGATTTCGTAGCACCGTCATTGCCACCTATACGCCCGATGTATTTACGCAAAAAAAGTCCGGTATTCTGGTAACGCCCTCCATATTTCACGACAATCCCCCTAGCCGCACAGTCTGCAATATATTTTTCCATGCAAAGGATACCACCGTCACGACGTTGGTCGGTTTCCTCATATATATCGTAAACTTCTTTGGACACATCGCAGAATCCCCATCCGCCGACATAATCCGGTGAGCCGGACAAACCATCCACACCAATCATAGCCGGAACTACCGTACCACCAGGTTTATTGGCATCTCCCCAGTCACGAATACCTCCTTTAGCATAATAGTTGATTTCGAAAATTGATTCATCACACCATTCATTCTCCTGCTCCCAAATAGCACCAAACTCATTCATTAATTTATATTGGCCGGAATTAATGATCTCTTTCATATAAGCAAGTGCCTGAGGATAAGCAGCCTCGTCTTTCTGATACATAACAAAGTCCGCATAAAGCATGGCAGCAAAAGCCCAAGTAGCATGTCCGGAACGAACCGCCGTTTCTTTCATAGGCAATGCCTTACTGTCAAGCACTTCCTTCAAATCTGCCGTAACCAGCCGATAAATTTCATCTGCCGATTTTTGCTCGGCAATGTACGGGAAAGTCAAATTCACATCATAATACGGAACATTTCCCCAAAATTTCCATAACTGGTTATAATAAAAAGCACGTGTCACCTTACTTTCCGCAATATAATGTTTTTTCACATCTTCTGGCAAATCCGCCTTTTCGGCATCAGCTATTACAAGATTTGAACGATTAATCCCAGAATAACTTGTAGTCCAAGCTCCCTTGAAATTCATAAGGCTTGTCAACTTATATTGTGAAGCAAGATGAATCTCCGCCTGATCTTGTTCATTTCCACCGCCGACATAAATATCATCTCCTTGAGCATCCGACACAAGAAACAGAGGACACCATCCGGAAAAATAGTCATACCAATGCATCGGGTCATAAGCAGCCGTAACGGCTTCATCTATGCGGGCCTGAGTCACATAATATCCATCAAGTCCCAATTTTGTAGAGGGTTCTACAGTCAAGAAATCATCACCGCAAGAAACGGTTCCCATTGCTAGCGCCGCAAGCGACAAGCAGACAAATATATTTTTTTTCATATTCCTGTTTTTTATTAGTTTAGAATGTTACGTTGCATCCCACTGTGAAGGTGCGAGCTTGCGGATAATAACCGCGGTCTATACCTGAACTGGTTCCATAAGATATTTCAGGTTCAAAACCTTTATACCCTGTAAAGGTAAGAAGATTTTCGGCAGCAACATAAACACGAAATCTTGAAATGAACACATTTTTCGTCAAAACCTCCGGAAGGGTATAGCCCAACTGGATATTTTTCAAACGTACATAAGAACCATTCTTAATATACAAATCAGATACCTGGTTGTTGTGGTTCGGACCACCGTCCCATGTGAAACGCGGCATCGAATTGGACGTATTTTCACCATGCCAGCGGTCAAGCATCTCTTCTGCCAGATTCACATAACGCAAATCTACACGACGAGTTGCATCAAAGATATCATTCCCTATGGCACCCGACCAAAGCATAGAAAAATCAAGACCTCTCCAACTGGCATTGAAATTGAATCCATACGTCCAGTCAGGATCTCCCTTGCCAATCTTAGTCTGGTCGTCGGAATCTATCACACCATTACCATCGTTATCTACAAAGATAACGTCACCCGGCTGGGCGTTAGGTTGCAATTTTTCCCCTTTACTGTTCACATAAGCATCGATCTGAGCCTGATTCTGAAAAACACCCGCTGTTTTGTAACCATAAAAGAATGGATAAGGCTGACCTTCTTCGGCACGGCTCACGTTACCGATCTGATGTACATTATCGTATGCTTCAAAGCCACTGGCATTACCAAGTCTGACCAACTTATTCTTCAAGTAGCTTATATTAGCATTGACATTGAACGCCCAGTCGCCGCTACGAAATTTGTAACCGGCTTCAAACTCAATACCACTGTTTTCCATATCACCCACATTCCCCCAAGGCAACGATTCACCCAAATAACTGGGGATACTCATGGTTTTCAGCATACCATTGGTTTTCTTCTTGAACCAATCTACAGTAAATGTCAACGAATTATTAAAGAAACCAAAGTCAAGACCCGCATCATATTGTTCGCTCTCTTCCCACTTCAAGTCTGCGTTAGGAGTACCGGTAGGCTTGCTGCCACCATTTACAATCTGATTCGAACCTCCGCCAAACGGATAATTGTTGCCCATAGCCACATTGGCGGTGTAACGGAACGCACCGATATTCTCGTTACCATTCTTTCCCCAGCTTAAACGAAGCTTGACAGCACTCAACCATTCGGGACGTTTAGTCATGAAACTCTCATTAGTGACATTCCATCCCAAAGATACGGACGGGAATGTACCCCATTTGTTGTTCGGGCCGAAATTAGAAGATCCATCGCGGCGGATCGTAAACTGAGCCATATAACGCTCTGCATAGTTGTAAGAAAAACGACCGAAGTAAGAAGCCAAAGTATGAGGGTCAAATGCTCCGCCATAGACATCGCGTTTGCCATCCGTCTTCAAACCGGAAGTAAAATCAATGCTGGCCTTGCTGCCGTCAATATCAATTAAATCCTGAGCAGAGCCCCCCAATATGCGACCAGTATATTTAATGGCAGACTGTCCCAAAACTACAGCAAATGAATGGAAGCCGATTGTTTTGTCATAAGTCAAGACATTTTCAAGCTGCCATCTGCAACCGCGGTTCATTTCCGACCATGCTCCGGATTTGTCATTATGGGCATTGGTATTAAGAAAGTATGGATAATCATACCCATCATTTCCCCAAAAAGAAAGATCCGTGCCATACGACGCACGATATTTCAAATTATCCCAAAGTTTAAGTTCTGCAAAGAAATTGGCCACAAACTTGTCGCTGTTATTTTTTGTACCCGGCAACGACAAATAAGCTAACGGATTGGATATTTCATTAAAATCAGAAGCGGGTACATTATACAAACGGCCATTGCCGTCAGCCACCAACGGACCATATTTGGCTACATCATTAGCAGTACGCTTTATCAAATCCTCCTCGCTACTCGGATAAACACTCATCAACGGAGTTAAAAACATGGCATTGCCCACAGCCGATCCTGTAAGAGAGTTCGTTTCAATACTGGTGTTTTTAATACGTGAATAAGCAGCATTGACACCCACTGTCATACCATGAAGCCAGTTGCGTTCTCCCGATTTATCAAACAAAGTATAAGTGGTGTTGGTTCTGATAGTCATACGCCTGTAATTGCTTCGTCCAAAATTACCACCTACAATACCTTCTTGCTCATAGTAACCCAATGAAAGGAAATAGTTTAACTTATCCGTAGCACCACTTACACTCAACTGATGATTTTGTACCGGAGCGTCCGCATTAAATGTCTCCTTCAACCAATCGGTATCGGCATTGCCAAAACTTGACAACTTGGCACCGATAGCATCCTGCTCAGCCGTGGTGAGATTCCCCGTATTAAAGCGCGTATCGTTATCCTTGTTCACAGCCGCCTCAGTCATCATCATCTTATAGTCGGCAGCACCTAGCACACTGCGACGACGCCACGGATTCTGCCATCCGTAAGAAAAATCATACTGCACGGTAGTCTTTCCAATCTTGCCGGATTTGGTTGTCACCAAAACAACTCCATTCGCTGCACGTGCACCATACACAGCACCCGAAGCGGCATCCTTCAGCACCTCGATGCTCTCTATATCACTGGGATTCAGATAATCAATACCGCCTTCAATCGGCATTCCATCTACTATATAAAGAGGATCAGAGTTATTAATTGTACCATTACCGCGTATCCGGATTTTACTGCCACTGCCGGGCTGGCCGGAAGCCAGTGTCACTTGCACACCAGACACAAGCCCCTTCAGAGCGTTGTCCACACGAACAGGAGCCGTTTTTCCCAATTCGTCCGAACCTACTTTAGCAATAGAAGCAGTAACCACACTCTTTTTCTGGACACCATAACCAATTACCACCACTTCATCCAAAGTTTTGGTATCTTCTTTTAAGATAATGTTTAGAGGGGTAGAAGAAACTTTGACCTCTTGCGGCAAATAGCCTACAAAAGTGACTTCAATAACCGCATCGCCCGATACATCGTTCAATTCAAAGTTACCGTCAAAATCGGTAATCGTACCATTAGTCGTACCTTTTACCAACACACTGGCACCGATGACAGGTTCACCGGTTGCATCTTTCACATTTCCCTTCACCCTTATTGACTGGGCGAACATTCCGATAGAAAAGAAAAGCAACAAGCAACAGGCTGATAAGACGTATCTGATTGCTTGTCTTCGATTAGAATCGTTTTTCATACATTAAAACATTAAAGTTAGCACTCATTTTTTCTCTGACTTTCGTCTGTGCAAAGATAGCATGAGCTATTATACCGTATATGGACAAGTAAAAAGCAAAAGTAAACCGGAAATATTTAAATCATACTGATTTTCAATACATTGCACAAGCCATTTTTCACTAAAAAGTAAACTAAAGGTAGAGAACAAGGAACTTCATCAATAAGAAATTATGCTAAAAAGACAGGTTAAAACCAGAGAAAAATAGCAGAAGCCATGACAAGGATAGCAGTTATACCAATCATACTTAATAGACCTGCTAATCATTTCAAAACAATTCGCTAAAATTTTTTATCTTGCAGATTAATATATCTGCACGTACGAAAGACGTATATCGCATCATAGTACGATATACTAATATCCCGCATGAAAAACCTTAGACATGCAACAGGAACACCTTAGGTACGGCATAAACCCGAATAGCTTATAAATCAAGACTTCGGAACTACTATTCCTGCATCTTGCCTAACGACCTCACCGTATCGGCAAACTCTTCTTTCGGAATAATAGCTTTATTACGCGTCTTCAACCGATAATTATAAACCGTTTGCGGAGAACAATGCAAAAATTCGGCTATTTTTATGCTATCATTGATCCCCAAACGAACCAAGGCATAGATGCGCAACTCTGTATTCAACAATTCTCCTTCTTTCAGCATAATTCGTTCGTCGGGTTGCAGCAGAGCATTGAAATCATTCACAAAATCAGGATAGACATGTAGAAAAATGGCATCGAAGTTATGGTAAAATTCTTTCAGCTCAGTCTGTGCCATGGCAGGAGTATCTGTCAGCACCTTAATGTCCTCAAACTGTTTTACCTTAATCTTACGATTGATATTTTTGCGAAATTCATCCAACTTGCTGATGTAGTTGGAACAGATTGCAAACACATAACCAATATACTCTTCCTTTACATAATTGGACTCGCGTAATTGGCAGTTTGCCTCCTTCAACTGTCTGTTCAGAGATTGTAACTGCCCGTTCACTTCCGCCAACCGCGTATGCGCTTGTGAAAGTTCGTCCACATGTTTGTTCAGCAAGTGATTGACCTCGTTCAATTTGGTGCGCGAGTTGGAAAGATGCTTCATCTGCCTGTATATATAAAGAATAGCAACAAGCAGCACCACAGAAAGGACACTTACCACTATCAAAAACACATGCAGGCGTGCTTCCTGCATCCGGTTACGTTCCAAATAGGCCTGATGAATAGCATCCTGCACTTCCGAAATGCCAACCACACGCACACGATTGCGATAGAGCTGAGCATTCTGAAGACAATAATTAATATAGATATAAGCACGATCAATATCCCCCAATTCGAACAATGCCTTTGCCAACTCCTCCAAAGAAGCAATGTCCTTGTTGGCTGTACGCACATCTGCCATGGCCGAAAGAGCCATATATTTTAGATAAGCATCCTGCTGTCCCCCTTCGCGATAGAGACATGCCAGAATATAGGCATTCATTGCATCCCTCCGAGTTTCCAGACGCGAAGCGGCAACCTCCTCCAATAATTCTTTCTTTACCGGACCGGATTCGGAAGTTCCCAAAAACTTCCACCCCTTATACCATAAGTAAAAAGGATCTTGAGAAGTTATGGTAGCATAAATAGAATCTTTATACGCTCCTTCTTTCTGATAATATCCTTCACGAAGATTACCCATATTATCATTCCCCGAATATTGCCCGAAATGGGAATAAAGATACATCATCTGCCCGTAATATTCCACTTTCAACTCAGGAGCAAGCAATTGTCCCGAAACACCTTGCAGTTCATCCAATGCTTCTTTCAACAGTCCGGTGGCAGCCAATAAGAACGATTTCTTAATTTTCCATTCGGCCTGCCACTCTCTCCGGTCAATTTCACAAGCTATGGACAGGTTCTTATCTACATAAAACATGGCAGAATCTGCATTATACACAAAATATTCATCATAAAACATTTTGTTCAGCCAATACTGCTCTTCCAGTGTCCGGACATTCTTTCTCTGCCTACGAAGCTGATCTATCTTTTCCTCCTTAGCCGCAACAAACTCATTTTTCCGTGCAACCAATGAATCCAACTTACATAAAAGCGACTCTATTTCAGCACTATAAGGAGAAGCAGACAAAGGAGCAGAAATAAGCAAAATCCAAAAGACGAATAAATTTCTCATAGTATTCCTCATTATAACAAGGCACAAATATAAGCCAATCAATTGAAACAGAACTTATATTTTACAAAAAAGTCACTT
The DNA here is from genome assembly GCF_054653615.1 of Phocaeicola sartorii JCM 17136 = DSM 21941. Classification (NCBI taxonomy): domain Bacteria; kingdom Pseudomonadati; phylum Bacteroidota; class Bacteroidia; order Bacteroidales; family Bacteroidaceae; genus Phocaeicola; species Phocaeicola sartorii. The sequence continues at coordinate 1,289,301 of NZ_BAAIFW010000005.1, read as the reverse complement.
ATTTAGGACTTAAATTCCTTCTAACACCCTCTTTGCGCAGATATAACCTTCCTCATAAAGAGCGGTCAGCTTCTTGATATCCGTTTCGATACGATCCACCTCCATCCGTCGGACCGGACGGATTACCCATATCTTTCCTTCATCCTCCAGTTGCTCCACCAGCTCAAGCTGTTCATTATACACCTGGCAACGCTTACTCAATGCTACACGCAACCGAGGATATTTCTTGTAAATAAAATGGGGAATCTTGATATCTTTTTCTTTCTTACGATATCCTCTGTTACGAGTCAACACGACTACATTCCTATCATAACCCTGCTGCATGGCACGCACCACCGGAATAGAATCCACAATTCCCCCATCCAACATCGGTTCCCCATCCACATACGTAATAGGGCAAACATAAGGCAGGCTGCTGGATGCCTTCACAATAGCTATGATACGGTCGGCATCTTGCTTCTCCTCCAAATAACAGGCCCTTCCTGTCACACAACTGGTTGTCACCATCTCAAAACGGGCAGGATTCTCGGCATACGCCTTATAATCATAAGGAAGAATTTGCTTTGGGAACTGATCATACAACAAATTCTGGTCAAGGATGCAATGCTTGCGCCACAAATGCCTGATACTGATATAGTGATATTTATCCAATAAATCAATATTGCTGAACTTGGCTCTCCCCCGCTGGCGTGACATATATGAAAGACCATTACACGCTCCGGCAGACACACCGATCCCGTATGGGAACCAAATAGCATGATCCATCATATAATCGAGTACACCGCAAGTAAACACTCCACGCATACCGCCTCCTTCCAATACCAATCCTGTTTTCTCGTCTATTTCCATCTATTTTATAAAAAATAATCTATCAGCAAGCAATGTTCATCGCAAAGATATCTTTTTCATTGTACATCTGCATTTTTTTTAAAATTTAATTTCGTATATTTGCAAAACAGATAAATAAATCATCAAATTAAAACAATGTTAACCATGTTTGATTCCTCAACTTATCAAAGACGCCGTCAGGCACTTAGAGATAAAGTGCAAAATGGCATTATCCTTATACTAGGTAACAATGAAGCTCCGGCAAACTATCCGGATAACACATATAAATTCCGTCAGGACAGCTCATTCCTCTACTTTTTCGGTCATTCCCACCCCGGATATGCAGGCGTAATGGATATAGAAGCCGGAGAAGATTATTTCTTCGGAAATGATGTGGACATGGATGACATTATTTGGATGGGTCCCCAGCCCAGTGTGAAAGATCTGGCCGCACAAGTAGGAATCCAGAAAAGTTTTCCATTTGCCCAACTGAAAGAAATGATAGGAAAAGCTGTCGCACAAGGCAGAAAAGTGCACTTCCTCCCTCCCTACCGGTTCGACAATATGATGTTATTGGAAGACTTGACCGGTATCCGTGCAGCCATAGTAAAGAAATACGCTTCTGTAGAACTGATAAAAGCCGTAGTTGATTTACGCTCCGTAAAAGAAGCTTGCGAAATAGCGGAAATCGACCTGGCATGTAATATAGGTTACGAAATGCACACGGCCGCCATGCGCCTGTGCAAACCGGGAGTAAAGGAACAATATATCGCCGGAGTATTGGATGGCATCGCCGCTTCTTATGGAAGCATGACCTCATTCGCCACCATCCTGACCCAGCATGGGGAAACATTGCACAACCATGACCACAGCCATATATTAGAGGTAGGCCGCATGATGCTGACAGATGCCGGAGCTGAAAGAGTGACCAATTATTGCTCAGATCATACACGCACCGTACCAGTAGGAGGTAAATTTGAAGGACGGCAGAAAGATATATACAACATTGTATTGGCCTGCCATGATAAAGCGTTGGAAATAACCCGTCCGGGCATAACTTATATGTCTGTGCACCTGGAAGTGTGCAAAGTACTAGCTCAAGGATTAAAAGACCTGGGACTCATGAAAGGTAATGTAGAAGAAGCCGTCGCCGCCGGTGCACACGCCTTATTCCTGCCTCATGGATTAGGACATATGATGGGATTGGACGTACATGACATGGAAGATTTGGGACAAATTTATGTAGGATACGATGATGAAATCCGGCCTTCTTCCCAGTTTGGCCTGGCATCTCTGCGCATGGGACGCCGTTTGCAAGAAGGTTTTGTAATTACTGATGAACCCGGCTGCTATTTTATCCCCGCTTTGATAGACAAATGGAAAGCAGAGAAAATGCATACAGACTTCCTGAACTTTGATGCTATCGAGAAATTCAAGGATTTTGGAGGCATCCGCCTGGAAGATGATATTCTGATTACTCCGGAAGGCTCCCGTTTTACAGGCGAGAAGCGCATCCCCATCACGATTGAAGAAGTAGAAACTATTATGAATGAGTGACATAACAAACAAAACTATTATTTCTAAAATGAAAAGATTTACATTATTAGCAGCATTAGGTTTATGCAGTATGAGCCTCTTTGCACAAGACGCACAAAAAGAAGAACCCAAGGAAGAAGGGTTTGTATTCACCACAGTAAAAGAACTGCCTATCACTTCAGTCAAGAACCAAAGCCGTGCCGGTACTTGCTGGTGCTACTCCAGTATGGCTTTTCTGGAATCAGAATTACTCCGCATGGGAAAAGGGGAGTACGACTTTTCTGAAATGTACATTGTACACCAGACCTACCTGGATCGGGCCGATGCCGCTGTACGCACTCACGGAGATGTATCTTTTTCACAAGGAGGATCCTTTTATGATGTCATCTATGGTATGAAAAAATTTGGTCTGGTACCCGAAGAAGTGATGCGTCCCGGCGTGATGTATGGTGATACATTAAGCAACCACACAGAGCTTACCGCCGTGTCCGACGCCGTAGTGGCAGCCATAGCCAAAGGAAGACTGCGCAAACTCCAGACCGACAGCAACCATACCCCCTTGTGGAAAAAGGCTATTGCCGCCATCCACGATATCTATTTAGGTGAATGTCCCGAGAAATTCACCTATAAAGGAAAAGAATACACTCCCCATTCATTCTTCGAATCAACCGGATTGAATCCCAATGATTACATCTCATTGACCTCTTACACACACCATCCGTTCTATGAACCATTTGTTCTTGAGATTCAAGACAACTGGCGCTGGGGACAATCATACAACCTTCCGCTTGATGAATTCATGCAAGTGTTCGACAACGCCATCTATAACGGCTATCCAATCGCATGGGGTTCCGATGTCAGCGAACAAGGCTTTACACGCGATGGTGTAGCCGTAATGCCCGACACGGAAAAAGTACAAGAACTAAGCGGTTCGGACATGGCGCATTGGCTGAAAATGAAACCGGAAGAAAAGAAACTGAACACCAAGCCACAGCCTCAGAAATGGTGTACACAAGAAGAACGCCAGGAAGCATACGACAATTGGGAAACAACCGATGATCATGGCATGTTGATCTACGGTATAGCCAAAGACCAAGAAGGAAACGAATATTATATGGTAAAGAACTCTTGGGGCAAAGCTGGGAAATACGATGGTTTATGGTATGCTTCAAAGGCATTCGCCCGTTACAAAACCATGAATATTGTAGTCAATAAAAATGCACTTCCTAAAGAAATCGCCAAGAAATTAGGCATCAAATAATCCACTATTATACAGTGTATTACCGCTAATTCCATAAAATATATATGGAATTAGCGGTTTTTTAATTTGTTTTTTCCTAACTTTACGGATTGATTGGGTAAATATAACCAGAAGTTGGTCTCACCCCGTCACCGAGAGCAGAAAAAAGAAAAAACAATATATAAAATGAATCACAAATGGAATTATCAACCTCCAAGCCAAGAACAGACAGAAGCAGCTAAAGCATTAGCAAAGGAAACAGGGATCAGCCCGATTCTTTGCAAGTTGTTGCTGGAAAGAGGTATGACCTCAGCAGCAGAGGCTAAAAGATTTTTCCGCCCCCAGCTCAACGAGCTACACGACCCATTCCTGATGAAGGATATGAGCATCGCTGTAGAACGACTCAACCAAGCTATGGGCAGGAAAGAACGTATCATGGTTTATGGAGATTATGATGTGGACGGCACAACAGCCGTAGCATTGGTGTACAAATTTCTCCAGCAGTTCTATTCGAACATTGACTACTATATTCCCGACCGGTATAATGAGGGCTACGGAGTATCAGTAAAAGGAGTGGATTATGCCTGTGAAACAGGCGTAAAGCTTATTATCGTGCTGGATTGCGGTATTAAAGCCGTAGAGGAAATAGCTTATGCAAAAGAAAAAGGTATCGATTTCATCATCTGCGACCACCATGTACCAGATGATACATTGCCACCGGCGATAGCTATTCTGAATGCCAAACGGGCAGACAACACGTATCCTTACGATCATCTTTCGGGATGTGGCGTAGGCTTCAAATTCATGCAGGCTTTCGCCTTGAACAATGGCATTGAATTTCATCAACTGACTCCTTTATTGGATCTGGTTGCTGTCAGTGTAGCATCGGATATCGTACCTATCATGGGAGAGAACCGGGTACTGACATATCATGGCTTAAAGCAGTTGAACTCCAATCCCAGTGTAGGACTGAAAGCCATTATCGATGTATGTGGATTATCAGAAAAAGAAATCACCGTAGGCGATATCGTATTCAAGATAGGCCCGCGCATCAACGCGTCCGGACGCATCCAGAACGGAAAAGAAGCGGTAGAACTGCTTATAGAAAAGGACTTTTCGGCAGCATTGGAGAAAGCCAACCAAATCAACCAGTACAATGAGACCCGCAAGGACTTGGACAAGACCATGACCGAAGAGGCCAATCAAATTGTAGATCGTCTGGAAGGGCTGGCAGACCGGCGTTCCATTGTCATCTACAATGAAGCGTGGCATAAAGGAGTTATCGGTATCGTAGCCTCACGCCTTACAGAAATTTATTACCGGCCGGCAGTAGTATTGACCCGTACGGATAATCTGGCAACGGGTTCTGCCCGTTCCGTCTCAGGTTTCGATGTTTACAAAGCCATCGAACACTGCCGTGACTTGTTGGAAAACTTTGGAGGACACACTTACGCTGCAGGACTATCCATGAAAGTGGAAAATGTGGAAGAATTCACCAGCCGTTTTGAAACCTATGTCACAGAACATATTTTACCGGAACAGACCAGCGCCGTAATAGATATTGATGCAGAAATCGACTTCCGGGATATCACTCCGAAGTTCCATGCCGACTTGAAAAAGTTCAATCCCTTCGGACCGGACAACCACAAGCCAATCTTTTGTACACATAATGTATATGATTATGGTACCAGCAAAGTGGTAGGGCGTGACCAGGAACATATCAAGCTGGAGCTGGTGGACAACAAGTCAAACAATGTAATGAACGGCATCGCTTTCGGACAAAGTTCGCAAGCACGCTATATCAAGACAAAACGTTCTTTTGATATTTGTTATACCATTGAGGAGAATACGCATAAGCGTGGCGAAGTACAATTGCAGATAGAAGATATAAAGCCCAGTGAGGAGTAACAATAAAGATTTATCTTTGGAGTATGTCAAAGCTTTAATGACGTTATCATCTATACCGGCAACAAGATGACAAGTCATTTTAGTTTTGACATAATTTCCTTATTTTCCTTCCCATGACCTATAAAGAAATTCTAAAACAATATTGGGGATATGATGACTTTCGGGGCATACAGAAAGAAATCATTGAAAGCATAGGCAGCGGTCACGACACACTAGGGCTGATGCCTACCGGTGGCGGCAAATCCATCACCTTTCAAGTTCCGGCTTTAGCCCAACCCGGATTATGCCTGGTCATCACGCCTCTTATCGCCCTGATGAAAGACCAGGTACGTAATTTACGAGACCGGGGCATCAAAGCTTTGGCAGTCTATTCGGGCATGACACGTGAAGAAATCATCGTCGCACTGGAAAACTGCATCTTCGGCGACTATAAATTCCTTTATATCTCCCCGGAGCGGCTGAATACCGAAATATTCCGTAGCAAACTACGGAGCATGAAGGTAAGCATGATCACGGTAGACGAGTCACACTGCATCTCACAATGGGGATATGATTTCCGCCCCGCTTATCTGAAAATTGCAGAAATCCGCGAACTTCTTCCCGACATACCTGTCCTGGCACTGACAGCAACCGCCACCCCGGAAGTTGTAACAGACATTCAGGCCAGGCTGAGTTTTAAAAAAGACAGTCAGGTTTTCCGGATGAGTTTCGAAAGAAAGAACCTGGCCTACATTGTACGTTCTACAGAAAACAAACAGGAAGAACTGCTACATATTTTAAACAGCGTGCCCGGCTGCGCCATTGTCTATACCCGTAACCGGAAAAGAACACGCGAGATAGCCGAACTGCTGATCAAGAACAGCATAACCGCCACTTTCTATCATGCCGGTTTGAATAATGATGTAAAAGACCAACGCCAAAAAAGCTGGCTCACCGGAGAAAGCCGTGTCATGGTGGCAACCAACGCCTTCGGCATGGGCATCGACAAACCGGACGTACGTATCGTGATCCATATAGATATGCCCGATTCTCCCGAAGCTTATTTCCAAGAGGCGGGACGAGCCGGCCGTGACGGACAGAAAGCATACGCTGTCCTGCTATACGCCCAAAGTGATAAAACCACCCTCAACAAGCGTATCAGTGACACATTCCCCGACAAGGAGTATATCCGGAAAGTGTATGAAGACATCAACTACTATTTTCAAATGGCCATGGGAGACGGCATGGGCTGCACCTTTGCCTTCAACCTGGATGAATTCTGCCACAATTTCAAACATTTCCCCGTACAGGCAGACAGCGCTTTAAAGATCCTGACCCGCGCCGGATATTTGGAATATACGGACGAGCAAGACAACGCCTCACGCATTCTTTTCACCATGCGGCGCGACGAACTCTATAAACTACACGAAAATGATGCAGACACAGAAAAACTGATAAACATCATCCTGCGCTCTTACACCGGATTATTTACCGATTATGCCTGCATCAACGAAGATTCCCTAGTGAGCCGTTCCGGATTAACCCGCCAGCGGATCTATGAAATACTGCTGGCACTGACCCGCAAACATATCATACATTACATTCCCCGGAAAAAGACACCTTATATCATCTATACCCGTGAACGGCAGGAGAAGAACCGCCTTGTCCTGACCCGGGAAATATACGAAGACCGGAAAAAAAGCTATACCACCCGGATCAAGGCTATGATAGAATATGCCACAGCCGATGATAAATGCCGTAGCCGCATGCTGCTCAGATACTTCGGAGAAAAGAACGAGCACAACTGCGGACAGTGTGACGTATGCCTCAACAAACATCATTCAGGAGTGAAATGGGGAGAATTCCAGGAACTGGAAATGCAAATCAAACAGTTGTTGCAAACAAGTGCCATGCCCGCTTCGGAACTGCTGGATCAATTGGATAATAATCGTGAAAAAACGGAAAAGGTACTCTCTTACCTGCTTTCCGAAGAAATAATACAATTAAAAAATGGAATTCTTTCTTTATAAATCGTATCTTTGCCACCGATTTATTAACCTTTTACCCCAAAATAGAACATGAAAAAAATGCATCTGGCGATCATTTGTCTTTTTACCGGTTGTAATATCTTTGCCCAAAACATAGGTGTACAGCCCATACCTCAACAAGTTTCCAAACAAGACGGACAAATCTGTTTGTCTGAAACTTACCGGCTTTCGGGAGAATCCGAAGCCAATCCGTATGCTGTACAGGAATTAAAAAAAATATTGGGCGGAAAACAACCGGGCGATACCGGTTTGCGCATCTATATTGGAGAAAAAGGGGACAAGGCTATCCGCAAATTCGCCCGTCAAATTCCCAACCAGAAGGAAGGTTATTACCTGTCCATCAATCAGAAAGAAATAATTCTGGCAGGAAACGATGAACGCGGAACCTATTATGCCTTGCAGACCCTGAGGCAATTGCTAAAGGACAACCGGCTGCCGGAAGTAGAGATAAAGGACTATCCGTCTGTCCGTTACCGCGGTGTGGTGGAAGGATTTTACGGCACTCCCTGGAGCCATGCAGCCCGCCTTCGCCAACTTCAGTTTTATGGCGAGAACAAGATGAACACCTATATATACGGTCCTAAAGACGACCCCTACCATAGTTGCCCCAACTGGCGCCTGCCCTACCCCGAAAAGGAAGCCGGGCAATTACAGGAACTGGTCAAAGTAGCCCACGAGAACGAAGTGGATTTCGTCTGGGCCATCCATCCGGGACAAGACATCCAATGGAACCAGAAAGACCGTGAGCTGCTATTGGCAAAATTTGAAAAGATGTATCAGCTCGGAGTCCGTTCTTTCGCCGTATTCTTTGATGACATTTCAGGAGAAGGCACCAACCCTGTGAAACAGGCGGAACTGCTGAACTACATAGACGAGCATTTTGTGAAAGCCAAACCGGACGTCACCCCCCTCATCATGTGTCCCACGGAATACAACAAAAGCTGGTCCGATCCGGCCAAAGGATATCTTACCACGCTGGGAGACAAACTGAACCCGTCCGTACAGATCATGTGGACAGGCGACCGTGTCATTTCCGATATAACCAAGGACGGCATTGAATGGATAAACGAACGGATCAAGCGTCCTGCCTATATCTGGTGGAACTTCCCGGTTTCCGATTACGTCAGAGACCACTTGCTCATGGGGCCGGTATACGGAAACGACACCCGGATAGCCGATCAGATGTCCGGCTTTGTCACCAACCCGATGGAACATGCCGAAGCATCCAAAATAGCCATTTACAGCGTAGCCGCCTATGCCTGGAACCCTGCTGAATATGACAGTGAGAAGGCCTGGAAAGATGCCATCATGAATATTCTGCCCGAAGCGGCTACGGAATTGGAGTTCTTTGCCGCCCATAACTCGGATCTAGGCCCCAACGGACATAAATACCGCCGCGAGGAATCCGTATCCCTTCAGCCGGCAGCCCGCCGTTTTACCGAAAGCTATGTGAAAAACCAGACTTACAGCGAGAAAGATTTCTCCCTTTTACAAGAGACTTTCAGCCAAATGGGCGAGTCAAGTGATATTTTGATTGCCCATGCCGACAAGCATCCGATTGTAACGGAAATCATGCCATGGCTGCATCAGTTCAAGCTATTGGGTGAAACCGGCAATGAAGTGCTGGCCATGGTCAAGGCGTATGAAAACAATGACCCGTCCTTGTTCATACGTAAATACAAGCATGTGAAAGCCTTGCAGCAACAAATGTTCCAGATTGACCAGACCTACAATCAGAATCCCTATCAGCCCGGAGTAAAAACCGCCGGAAAAGTAATCAAACCCTTGATTGACCAAACTTTTGCCACTGTCACCCGGCATTATAACCAAAAGCATCACACACAGCTGAATGCGGAAACCGACTATATGCCACATACATTGGTCAGCGACATCAGTCAGATAAAGAACCTGCCCTTGCAGGTAAAGACCAACCGCATCCAGATATCTCCGGCACTGGAAGTAATCAAATGGCCGGGCAAAGGCTCATTCACCGTAGAACTGGACCGGGTTTACCCCGGCAAAAGCATAGATATTGATTTCGGCAAACCGGAAACAGCCGCTTGGGGCAAGCTTGAAATATCCGATAACGGAACGGATTGGATCCAAGTGAATTTCAAGCAAGAAAAGAACCGGTTGACGGTTGACCTGCAACAGAGACCGATAAAGGCCGTACGTTTTACCAACATACAGAATCAAGAACAGGAAATTTACCTCAGACGATTCATTATAACCGTAGACAAATAAAACAACTATCAATTATGGGCTTATTTAAATCCTTATTCGGTGGAAACAGCACCCCCGAAACCGAGAAAGAGAAAAATAACAAAAAGAACTTCGAGATTTTAAAATACGACGGCATCCGTGCCCAGCGTATGGGCAAACTGCCCTACGCCATCAAATGCTTTGAAGAAGCGGTCGCCATCGACGACGAACCGGAAACTCTCAGTTTGCTGGCTACCGCCTATACCCAGGCAAACCGGCTGGATGATGCCCGCATCACGCTGGACCGCATGGCCGCCAAAGATCCGGAACAGGTAAATACCTTCCTGTCACTGGCCGGCATCTGCTATATGCAGGAAGACTATGAGGGGATGAATGATGCCTGCCAAAAGGCATTGGCACTGGATAACAAAAATCCACTATCGTTCTATCTGTCTGCCAAAGCCGCCATCGGCATGAAAGAAGACATCACCGCCATTGCCATGCTGACCAAAGCCATCGTATTGAAAGAAGACTATACCGAAGCCTACCAGCTACGTGCCGAAATGCTTTGGGAAATGAAGCAGGCAAAAGATGCGGCGGAAGACATACAGAAACTGCTCAGCCTCAACCCCGACGACGAGCAAGCCCTGCTGTTGAAAGGAGAAATTCTAGCTGCTACCCATGAACCTGCACAGGCAGAGGAGTGCTTTAACCAGGTGCTTTCACTCAATCCGTTTAATGAAAAAGCCTATCTGCTATCCGGCGGGCTGCATCTGGCTAACAAAGATTTTGATAAAGCGCTGGCAGTATACGATGAGGCTATTGAAATTAATCCGGACTTTGCCAAAGCCTATCACGAAAGGGGCCGTGTCAAATTGCTGAAAGGAGACAAAGACGGCTCGGTAGAAGATATGAAGAAAGCGATAGAGTTAGCTCCTGAAAAGGAGGCGACCATCAGCGGGCAATACAATAATTATGAGAGTATGACCAAGAATGTTCCGTTTTAACAACGGAACATGCCCACTCGCATTTATTGTTTATTTCAAAATCTTGATATGTCGCCTCAAAACAGCGTAAATAGCGGCCTCCGTAGTTTGTGTTATACTGTTCTTCTTTGATGATTGAAAGTTCAATATCCATTAACCACGGACGTGGTTAAGTCTATTCACCTAGGTGGTTAACTTTAACCACCCTCGTGGTTAGACTTAACCACCTAGGTGAATAAGTAATTGTAACATATAAAAAGCAAGAACAGAAAAGGGAGAAAACGGCTCTTTATAAGAACGAACGCTTAGGGGGTGAATGAGGAAAATGAGGAGATATTGCGGTGAAACAACACCGAATTTGAGCAAATTTCGCCTTTTGAGCAGTTGTTTAAATGTCACTTTGCGTTATGCATTAAAGTTGGAATAATTTATTTTTAAACGTCCATTAGTGAGGGCATTGCCCTCACTAATGATAATGCTACCACCACTAATAAGCAGTTCATTATAAACCAGTTACAACAAAAGTGAGGGCATGAGAGCATTTTCGCGTCCAACTTTCTATTGGCGTTGGTTTATTACATCCATGCCGCACTGGCATGGACAGGGATATTGTACGCCCAACCCAAAGCTTAAATGAAAAAGCCGTGACCAGCAGCTATAAAAAATACGGTGCGGAAAATAACAATGAATAATTATTTGTTATCTTTGTAGTCAGAACGATAAAAGACGAGCCGTTATGCTGACCAATGAATTTCCCGACAGATACATAAACCCTTATACCGATTTCGGTTTCAAGCTCCTTTTCGGTACGCCTATGAACAAGGACTTGCTCATAGGTTTCCTGAACTCCCTGCTTCATTTGGAGCACGATATAACGGATGTGACCTATCTCAACGCCGAGCATCTGGGCATGGCGGAGCTGGACCGCAAGGCAGTCTTTGACGTGTATTGCGAGAATACGGCGGGTGAAAAATTCATCGTCGAGATGCAGAAGGCGGGTCAGAAGTTCTTCAAGGACCGGAGCGTGTTTTATGCTTCTTTTCCCATCCGCGAGCAGGCAAAGCGTGGCGACTGGAATTATGAACTGAAGGCTGTATATACTGTGGGCATTCTGAACTTTGTGTTTGATGAAGACAGTGATGACGAGAATTATTTTCACCATGAGGTGAAACTGATGGATATTCACCGCAAGGAAGTCTTTTATGACAAGCTGACCTTTATCTACTTGGAAATGCCCAAATTCCATAAGAGTGAGGAGGAACTGGTTACACTGTTTGACAAATGGATGTTCGTGTTGCACAATCTTTCCCGTTTGCTGGAGCGTCCTGCCGCCTTGCAGGAACGTATCTTTACCCGTCTTTTTGAGGCTGCCGAGATAGCGAAGTTCACTCCCGTCAAGCGTATGGAATACGAGGAGAGCCTGAAGGTTTACCGTGACCTGACCAATGTAATTGATACGGCGGAATGGAAAGGGGAACAGAGGGGATTGCAGAAAGGCCGTGAGGAGGGGCGTAAAGAAGGTAGAGAGGAAGGTCGTGAGGAGGAACGCTTATCCAATGCCCGTAAAATGAAGGAGATGGGCCTGGAATATTCTTTTATTTCCCGGATTACGGGACTGTCTGCCGAAGAGATTGATGCTTTGTAGGTAGGAAAAGCCAATCTCCGGGTTACCTAAATAGCCTGCCCGAACCAACGGTCACAGCCTTGGGAGTCATGGACGGGGTTAATACTTAAAAATCTTGTCCGGCAAATATAGCACTAAATTTCAGAGTTTAGCCCTCGTAAAAGGTGTTTTTTGCGAAAGTCCGTATATACGAGGCATTGTTCAAGGCAAAACAAGAGTTAAGCCGGCATAATGCTTCATTAACACAAGAACTGCACACAACATCCAGCCGGCTCAACGAAATGTCTTCGCGCCTGGATGCCGTGTCGAAACAGAACGTTGTCAGCGACCTTCGGATGAAAATCAGCACCGAAATTCTCAGTTCCGACAAGGAAGCTGAGTTCCGCCGCAGCTTCACAGCCTTCTATCCCGATTATATTCCTGCCCTACACCGGTTAAAAGACTGGGGTTGGCCAGTGACGCTAAATTGGAGGATTTTCTGAAAGGGATATGGGATTAGCCTATAAACAGCAGAGACACGTTATCATTTATTACCTTATACTAACTGATAAGCCTCAGCCAGTTGTCCCATGGCCTTTTCAAGAATGCAACGCGGGCTTGCTACATTCAAGCGCATGAATCCGGTGCCCTCTTTACCGAACATTGCCCCATCATTCAGTGCCAGATGCGCTTTATCCACAAAGAAATCATTCAATGCCTCCTGCGTCAACCCTAACTCACGGCAATCCAGCCACACCAGATAGGAAGCCTCGGGACGGATCGCTTTGATTTTAGGAGTGTGGAATTTGAGAAATTCATCCACATAATCAATATTCCCTTGTATATAGGCCAAGCATTGATCCAGCCATTCCGTTCCATGGCTATAAGCCGCCTCAACAGACAGGAAAGCAAACACATGCCCCATATCCAGCTCGCCGGCATCTATATAGGTACGGAACTGCCGCTGCAATTCTTCATTAAAAATAATAGCATGGGAAGCGGACAGCCCCGGCATATTGAATGCCTTGCTGGGAGACATAAAAGTAACGGAATTCATCCTGGCCTTTTCACTGATAGTAGCAAAAGGACGATGCTTATGAGGAGGCAAAGTGAGATCGGCATGAATCTCATCCGAGAAGACCAATACTTTCTCATCATAACAGATATCGGCTATCGCGCTTAGCTCTTCTTCTCTCCAAACCACGCCACCGGGATTGTGAGGATTACACAAGATAAAGAGCTTGCAACCCTTTATCTGTTCACGGAAGGCATCCAAATCCATACGGTACATTCCGTTCTCCCACTTCAGCGGATTGGTGACCAGTGTACGCTCATTACGGGTGGTCACCCATGCAAAAGGATGATAAACAGGCGGTTGAATCATTACCTTATCCCCTTTTCGGGTAAAACAATTCATAGCCATACCGATGCCCGGTACAATGCCGGGAACAAAATTTATCATTTCCTTGGCCACAGTCAGATCATAACGCAGTTTTACCCAGTTTATAATAGCATTGTAATAACTGTCCGGTTTACCGGTATAGCCCAGGACTTCATTCTCGCAACGCTTACGGATCGCATCCGTCACAAAAGGAGCTGTGGCGAAATCCATATCGGCCACCCATAAGGGGATCAGATCCGTGCGTCCCCAAATTTGCTTCAGCCCTTCCAGTTTCTCAGCAGACGTACCGCTGCGATCTATCACTTTGTCAAAATTGTATTTCATTATTTCTATTTTTAGGAATTGTCGCCCAAATATAGGAAATTTCTACATTGGACGACATTAATTCCCTTACTTTTTCAAGGCTTCAATTACCTGAGGCATCATTGTCCAAACAAAGTTTTCACTTTGGGCAGTATAAAAATTACCATCGACAACCGATTTTTCATCAGTAGCCGTCCCCTTACTTACAGCCGGTTTTGCCAAAGGATGCACAGCTAATCTCTTTCCCTCTGCAATTCCAGCAAAATCAAACAACATGCCTGCCGCACAATGACCTATCAGGATCTTTCCCTTCCCGGCAAAGGCTTTCAAGACCGACATCAAGTCCACATTATAAGGTTTATCCGCATGTTGGGCGAATACAGGAACCGCATCCCCACAAGCAAAAACCAAAGCATCAAAATCATCTTCATGCCCTATAAGGTTTGCAATCACATCATCGGCAACCAATTCAATACCCGAGTTTGTTTTAATTTCCTTTGTTTCCGCTACTGCATATACCTTATAGGATATACCGTTTTCAAAAAACGCTTCCAAATACTGGAACAAACCGAATCCGTTCACCGGATTTACCGCTAAAACAGCTACTTTCTTTGCCATAATCTAAACTTATTAAGTGAAACAATAAATTTATCTAGTAAAACAATAGTTATCTTTAGTAAGTTTATTACTTTTGTGATGCAAATGTAAGTATCCTTCTTCCAAAAAACAATAAGGCACCTATAGATAAGGGACTTACACAGAGGTAACCATTGTTGAACGACAAGCGAATAGAAAATATTAAAAAATGAGAAATTTTCATCCGGATAATAATTGCCCTGTACGGAATGTATTGTGCAGGCTTGGTGACAAGTGGTCTATGCTAGTTCTTATCACATTAAACGCTAACGGAACCATGCGGTTCTGCGATATCCATAAAACCATAGCCGATATCTCACAACGCATGCTGACTGTAACCCTGCGCACACTGGAAACTGACGGACTAGTGAGCCGGAAAGTGTATGCCGAAGTTCCGCCACGAGTAGAATATGAACTGACAGAAAGAGGAAAAAGCTTAATGCCACATATAGAAGGATTGGTAAACTGGGCTTTACAGCAGCTGCCGGGAATTATGGAAAGCCGGAGTCAAACAGGCATCCCCTAAAAAAAAAATTGAAAAAAAACTTCTTATTTATTTGTTTTTGCTAGAAAAATATTACTTTTGCAGCGTATTCAATAACAATGAGAACAAAATGAAAGCATTATACAATACATACTTTTTCTTCTTTTATTACTTTTACTTTAGCAACAAAGTGAAGCGGGAGTTTGTATGTGTACGTTAAACGACGAATAAATCAATGCGATAATAACAACGAAATCCCGCTTCCGGCAAGAAGCGGGATTTTTTTATAATAAATAAAACAGCAAATGAAAAAGATAGCAATACAAGGTGTACCGGGCTCATATCACGACATTGCCGCCCACAAGTTCTTCCCGGGGGAAGAAATCGAACTAATCTGCTGTTCCACATTCGAGGAAATCTTTTCGAATATGAAGCAGGATAGCAATGTGATTGGTATGCTTGCCATCGAAAACACCATTGCAGGCAGCCTGCTGCATAACTACGAGTTGCTGCGCGAAAGTGGAATGACCATTATCGGAGAACACAAACTACGCATCAAACACAGTTTCATGTGTCTGCCCGATGATGACTGGGATACACTGACAGAAGTCAACTCCCACCCCGTCGCCTTGGCACAATGCCGGGAATTCCTGATGCAACATCCCAAACTGAAAATCGTAGAAACGGAAGATACAGCCGGGAGCGCGGAAGCCATCAAACGGGATAACCTGAAAGGGCATGCCGCCATCTGCTCCAGATACGCCGCCGATTTGTACGGAATGAAGGTATTGGAAGAAGGCATCGAAACCAACAAACACAACTTCACCCGTTTCCTGGTAGTGGCCGACCCATGGAAAGCCGACGAACTCCGCAACCGTTCCAGTGTGAACAAAGCCAACATCGTCTTCTCCCTCCCCCACAACGAAGGAAGCCTGTCGCAAGTGCTCTCTATCTTTTCTTTCTATAAAATCAATCTCACCAAAATCCAATCATTGCCCATCATCGGACGCGAATGGGAATACCTGTTCTACGTAGATGTAATTTTCAATGATTATCTGAGATACAAACAGTCTATTGACGCCGTAACCCCATTGACAAAAGAACTTAAAATATTAGGAGAATATGCAGAAGGAACATCAACCATATAATATTCAGCCGGCAGACCGTCTGGCGAATGTTAGCGAATACTATTTCAGCCGTAAACTGAAAGAAGTGGCACAAATGAATGCCGAAGGTAAGAATGTGATCAGCCTGGGGATAGGAAGCCCTGACATGCCTCCTTCGGAAGAAACCGTGCAAGTACTGTGCGAACAGGCGAAACGCCCCGATGTTCACGGATACCAGCCCACCGTCGGCATCCCCGAACTACGCAAAGCCATGGCCGGCTGGTACAAACGCTGGTATCATGTCGATCTTGATCCGGCGACAGAAATCCAGCCCCTGATCGGTTCCAAGGAAGGCATCCTGCATGTTACACTGGCGTTTGTCAATCCGGGTGACCAGGTATTGGTTCCCAATCCGGGCTACCCTACCTACACCTCTTTAAACAAGATATTGGGCAGCGAGATTGTGAACTACAACCTACGCGAAGACAACCACTGGCAACCCGACTTCGAGGAACTGGAGAAGATGGACTTGAGCCGCGTCAAGATAATGTGGACCAACTATCCCAATATGCCGACCGGAGCGAACGCCACGATGGAACTGTATGAAAAGCTGGTAGACTTTGCACGCCGGCACAACATCGTGATTGTAAACGACAACCCATACAGCTTTATCCTGAACAAACAGCCGCTGAGCATCCTCAATGTGCCCGGTGCCAAAGAATGCTGTATCGAGTTCAACTCGATGAGCAAGAGCCACAATATGCCGGGATGGCGTGTGGGAATGCTTGCTACCAACGCGCAGTTCGTACAATGGATATTGAAAATAAAGAGTAATATTGATTCAGGAACTTTCCGCCCCATGCAACTGGCCGCCGCACAAGCTTACAACAACAGTGTGGAATGGCACGAAGAAGCGAACGTCAATGTCTATAGTCGTCGCCGCCAACTGGCAGAAGAGATTATGAAAGTACTCGGTTGTAGTTTTGATCCCAATCAGGTAGGCATGTTCCTTTGGGGACGCATCCCCGAATCTTACAATGACGTGGAAGAGCTGACCGAAAAAGTGTTGCACGAAGCACGTGTGTTCATCACTCCGGGCTTCATCTTCGGCAGCAACGGCAAACGCTATATCCGCATCTCCCTTTGTGCCAAGGAGGACAAACTGGCAGAAGCACTGGAAAGAATTAAAAAGATAATGTAATAAAAAACAAGATAGATTTATGGAATTAGATTTAAAACCCATCGAACTGGCGGGAATTGAAAAGAAACGCCCGATGATCATTGCCGGCCCATGTAGTGCCGAAACAGAACAACAAGTAATGGATACAGCCACTATGCTGGCCAATAAAGGCATCAAGATTTTCCGTGCCGGAATCTGGAAGCCGCGTACCAAACCGGGAGGCTTCGAAGGCATCGGTGTAGAAGGCCTGGCATGGCTGAAACGAGTAAAACAAGAAACCGGCATGTATGTGGCTACCGAAGTAGCTACCGCCAAACATGTTTACGAATGCTTGAAAGCTGGAATAGATGTGCTTTGGATCGGCGCACGCACCACTGCCAACCCGTTTGCCGTACAGGAAATAGCCGATGCGCTGAAAGGAGTGGACATTCCTATATTGATTAAAAACCCGGTCAATCCTGACCTTGAATTGTGGATTGGAGCCTTCGAGCGCATCAACAATGCAGGTTTGAAGCAACTGGGTGCTATCCACCGCGGATTTTCTTCTTACGATAAAAAGATTTACCGTAACCTGCCCCAATGGCATATTCCTATCGAATTGCGCCGTCGCATTCCCGAACTGCCTATCTTCTGCGACCCCAGCCATATCGGTGGCAAGCGCGAGTTGGTAGCTCCCCTCTGCCAGCAGGCAATGGACTTAGGTTTTGACGGTTTAATCGTAGAATCACACTGCAATCCCGACTGTGCATGGAGCGATGCCGCCCAACAAGTCACTCCCGATGTGCTGGACTACATCCTGAATCTGCTGGTCATCCGCAAAGAAACCCAAACCACCGAAAACCTGGGTGAACTGCGTAACCAAATCGATGACTGCGACAATGAAATTATCGAGGTTTTGGCCAAACGTATGCGCGTCTGCCGTGAAATCGGTACATTCAAGAAAGAACACGATATGACCATCCTGCAGACAGGCCGTTACAATGAGATTCTGGACAAGCGCGGTGCACAAGGTTCACTGTGCGGCATGGATTCAGACTTCATAAAAAAAGTATTCGAAGCCATCCACGAAGAAAGCGTAAGGCAACAAATGGAAATCATAAATAAGTAAACCGATGAGAATATTAATTTTAGGAGCCGGCAAAATGGGCTCCTTCTTTACCGATGTATTGAGTTTCCAGCACGAAACAGCCGTATTTGATGTTGACCCGAAACGCCTTCGTTTCGTTTACAACACCTACCGATATACCACACTGGAAGAGATTGAAGAATTCAAGCCCGAACTGGTTATCAATGCGGCAACCGTGAAATATACGCTGGATGCTTTTCACCAAGTATTGCCTGCTCTCCCCAAGGATTGCATCATCAGCGATATCGCCTCGGTAAAGACCGGACTGAAAGAGTTTTATGACCAATGCGGATTCCGTTATGTGTCTACTCACCCCATGTTCGGTCCCACCTTTGCCAACCTTGACAAACTGAGCACCGAAAATGCCATCATCATCAGCGAAGGTGACCATCTGGGTAAAATCTTCTTCAAGGACTTATACCAGAACCTTGGACTGAATATCTTTGAATATACCTTCGACGAGCATGATGAGACAGTGGCCTATTCGTTGTCTATCCCTTTTGTTTCCACTTTCGTTTTTGCGGCAGTGATGAAGCATCAGGACGCACCGGGTACTACTTTCAAACGTCACATGAAGATAGCCAAGGGAGTACTAAGCGAAGACGACTACCTGTTGCAGGAAATTTTATTCAATCCCCGCACCCCGGCACAGGTAGAAGGTATCCGTACAGAATTAAATGAGCTGTTGGATATCATCAACAAGAAAGATGCTGCGGGGATGCGTGCCTATCTTAGCAAGATTCGGGAAAAGATTAAATGATGAACATCCCTCACACAGGGCATCTTGTTTCTAGAACTATAATTGCCATTCCCTACCGGTTTTCACACGGGTCCGGAATGGCAATCCTGTTATCTTGTCTTTTTACAGCTATTCTTTCGGGCTTAATTATTCAGTTTCATCAAGACAGGCACTTTCACGGTTCCCACCTCAGCCTTAGGCTCTGCGTTCAACTGCTCGAAAATGACAATCTTGTTTTCCCCTTTTTTCAGCCAAACTCCGGGAATATAAAGAGTCTGCTGGGGGCCTACCTGCCAGTAACGTCCTATATTGATTCCGTTGATGAAGATAATTCCTTTTCCCCATTGCTCCATATCAATAAATGTATCGCCGGTTTCCTTCAACGTAAATGTACCTTCATAAAGCACCGGGCAATCTTTTAACTTAGCCGCCTTTACCGATCCGTTTGCATACACATTATTTCCCAGTTTGCCCAAATCGGGAACTTCGCTCATCGGCAACGGATACATGTTCCATCCACCTGTTATTTCCTTGCCGGCAATGGTGACAGGGCTGATGATTCCCTTTGTATTATGAACAATTTCGCTGCCATAATTAATTCGGCCCATGTTTTCAACAAGAATCTGCAACGTAGCATTGAACGGCACATCTATCTCCATCGAGTAAGTCTGGGTATTGCGGTTCAGCACACCTGCCTTCTCGCCGTCAACGTAAACCACGGCATAGTCGCGCAGGCCGGGAATCTCCAGTGTTCCGCTGATGGGCTGGTTAAAATGGCGGGTATACAGCACATATCCATTTCCTTGATTCAACTGCTCGAATGTCAGCGGTGTATCATTCACAACCGATTTCATCTTCTCGGCATAGCCCAGTACATCAGCCACTTTATCCAACTTGATGGAAGGTATTTCGATGACCGGTATCGGGGCCGGTGCCTCAGGAACCGCATAGTTCACATATTTCTTGATCACCGTGCGGATGGAGTCGTATTTCGGAGTCACCCATCCCGCCTCACTGATAGGCGCGTCATAGTCATAACTCGTCAAGTCGGGCTGTATATCGCGCTTCTTGTCATAATTCGCTCCACTGGTAAAGCCGAAGTTAGTGCCCCCGTGTACCATATAGACATTGAAAGAGACATCATTTTTCAGGTAAGCCTCTGTCTGGCGGGCTATTTGTGAAGCACTCACCTGCGGAAACGGTTCCGCCCAATGAGACAACCAGCCGGGATAGAACTCAGCTACCATATACGGACCTTTCCCGTCATGATACTGATTGACCACTTTTTTCAAGTTCTCAATATCACTTTCCCCATTCGCTGTCGGCAAAGCTCCCCGGGTGGTTCCTCCTTCAAACAGCCAGCTGCCGTCGGAAGTGAACAGAGGCACATTGAAACCGGCATCCGCCAACTGCTGTTTGATCTTGGCATTGTAGGCACGGTGTTCTTCCAAAGGAATATCCTTGCGCTGCGCCACATACGATCCGAATTCGTTTTCACACTGCACCATAATGATGGGACCTCCCTTGGTGCATTGCAGGTCTCCCACTTCTTTATACAGACGGTCAATATACATTTTGGTATATTTCAGGAACTCAGCATTATCTCTTCTGATCTCCATGCCTTTCACATTTTGCAGCCACCAGGGGTAACCGCCAAACTCCCATTCGGCACAAACATACGGTCCGGGACGAAGAATCACCATCATTCCTTCCTCTCCGGCTATCCTGATATATTCAGCCAGGTTTTTGTCACCCGTGAAATCCCATTTTCCCGGTTCCGGTTCGTGAAGATTCCAAAACACATAGGTAGCTACCGTATTCAGCCCCATGCCTTTCATCATTTGCAGGCGATGACGCCAATACTGATGAGGGATTCGGGCATAATGCATTTCTCCTGAAAGAATAGGGGTCACTTTACCGTTCCGGTAAAAATGTCCGTCTTTAATCTCGAAAGTCGATTTTGACTGGGCCATCAAACATAGAGGCATGAGCAGCATCAACAGCAACAGATAAATAATCTTTTTTTTCATGGTTAGAATTAGTCAATTGGTTTAATCAACAAAAATACTGAAATAAAAGAGAGAGTGCCCGATTTTTGTTTTTTTTATGGTTTTATTTTTGCTGTCTCACAGATTTCCTCTACCTTTGGACAGTTTTGTTCCGCGATGCCTCCACATAAGGGCGAGGCACCGGATGAAAAGGGAATCAGGTGCAAGTCCTGAACAGTCCCGCTGCTGTAAGCTCCATCTACCCTATAAGGGGATAGGTTTACTTATCACTCACGCCACTACCTGTATATATAATAAGGTGGGAAGGCAAGTAAACAGGAGTAAGTCAGAAGACCTGCAAAACGTAAAGTCATCGACCGTCGCTTTCGAGGAAAGAGCAGCGGTAAGAATGCAGTATTTATTCATTAATATGTTTTTTAAATGAAAGGAAATAACCAGGCTTATAAGCTATGGCTTTGTCTGCTTTGCAGTTTTCTCCTATTGCCGTTTGATATGCAGGCACAGGAGAAAAGAGATTCCATTACCGGAAAAGTGCATAAAATAGATGAAGTTACGGTAACGGCCAAACGAGCGCCGCGAAACATTATAAGCTCTTCTCCTACCCAGCAATTCAAAAAGGCAGAAATGGAACGTCTCGGGGCATTAGAAGTCTCGGATGCCGTCCATCATTTCTCAGGTGTAAGCATTAAAGATTATGGAGGCATTGGAGGTATGAAAACCGTATCGGTACGTAGTTTGGGAGCACAACACACCACAGTTAGTTATGATGGAGTAGCTATCAGCGACTGTCAATCGGGGCAAGTGGATATTTCGCGTTTTTCACTAGACAACATTTCTGAACTCACAATGAATATCGGACAGACAGACAATATCTACCAAACAGCCAAGATGTTTGCCTCTGCCGGCGCTCTGAGCATCGAAACTATCCGTCCGAAGTTTGAAGAACGTCCTTATAAATTATCAACCAGTTTCAAAACCGGTTCCTTTGGACTTGCCAACCCTTCTTTTCTTTTTGCCCGAAAGCTGACTGATCGGTTCAGTCTATCTGCATACGGTGACTACTTGCGAGCAGATGGGAATTATCCCTTCAAAATGTGGAACCATAGCAAGCTCATCGACTCCAAAAGAAATAATAGCGACATAGAGACTTATAAAGCGGAACTGAATCTATTTGCCACCTTGAGCCATAAACAGAATTTAAAGGCCAAATTCTACCTATTCGACTCATCAAGAGGCTTACCGGGAAGTGTCATTTATGACAATCCTTATGCAACAGAACGGCTCTATGACAAGAACTATTTCGGTCAGTTAAAATATGAAAACCACTTTTCAGATCAATGGAAATTACAGGCAATCGGAAAATTTAACTATAGTTGGAATCGTGATTATAACAAACAAGCTTCCGGCACTACCGATGACCGTTTCCGACAGACCGAAAGCTATCTATCAACCACCCTATGGACAGAACCCATCCAAGGGCTGTCTTTTTCATTGGCACAAGACTTTGCCTACAACTATCTTTCAACGAGCCTGCGTGAGTGCCAGTATCCGGAACGTTTTACGTTACTCACCGTCCTGGCTACTCACTACCGCAGCACACACATTACAGCAACAGCTTCCTTACTTAACACATACATTACAGAAAATGTTAAAATAGGAACAGCCGCCGATGACCGTAAACGCCTGTCCCCCGCCATCAGTTTGGCATGGAAACCTTTTGAAGATGCCGGATGGCGTTTGAGAGCTTCTTATAAAGACATATTCCGTGTCCCTACCTTCAACGATTTATATTATCTGCTGATAGGTAATAGCCGACTCAAGCCCGAGAGCACGAAACAATTTAATCTAGGTACTACATGGGGGTATTCTTTCCCTTCTGTCATTGATTATCTCAATATTTCAATTGATGCCTATTACAACCGGGTCAATGACAAAATAGTGGCTATCCCCACCATGTTCATCTGGAAAATGTCCAATGTAGGCAAAGTAGAAACCATAGGTGTTGACGTAAATATAGGAAGTGAACTAACCCTTGCAGACGGTTATAAGCTATACATAACAGGAGCCTATAATTTCATGCAAGCCGAAGATATAACAAACCGAGACAGTAAAATATGGAAAAATCAAATAGCTTATACACCAAAGCATTCCGGCTCGGGTAGTATAACAGTAGAATTGCCATGGCTAAACCTTACTTATAACCTCCTGTATGCATCCGAGCGCTACCGAATGCCGCAAAACTCCAACGACAACCGCATAGAGCCTTATACAGACCACAGCCTGTCCCTTTCACGCGTATTCCGTTGGAAGAAACAATCGCTCCGCATACAACTGGACGCAGTCAACCTAGGAAACAAGAATTATGAAGTAGTTCGCTTTTATCCTATGCCCGGACGAAATTACAAGATCAAATTTAACTATAATTTATAATTAAAAGAGTACAAAAATGAAAAAGAATTGGTACAAAATGACTTTAATGACAGTGGCGCTGGGTGCTTTCACTGCTTGTAGCGATGATGATAACAATATTCCTGAACCTCCTGTGACAATTCCCACGGAAACTGTCGGAGCGTATATCCTCAATACCGGAAACTGGGGCGGAAACGACGCTTCCATCCAATATATGGACATAGAAAAAGGAACAGTCAGTGCCGACCTCTATGCTAGCGCCAACGGCGAAGCGTTGGGTGATTTAGGACAAGACCTCTGTCTGTATGGTTCCAAACTGTATACCACGGTAAGCGGTTCCTCTAAAGTTGTCATCATGGACAAAAATTGTAAAATCATTAAGAACATTCCTCTGACCAATTCTGAAAACCAACCCGTCAGTCCCCGTTACATGACTGCCGTAGACGGAAATGTATATTTCACCGCATACGATGGCACAGTTTCCCGTTTGGACACCCTTTCAATGAATATTACAGGTAGTGTAGAGGTGGGAGACCATCCGGAAGCCTTAACCAATGCCAATGGAAAACTGTATATTAATATTTCCGGATACGGAAGTGGAAAAAATGTTGCCGTAGTCGACCTCAAAACATTCACTAAGATAAAGGATATTGAGGTAGTATTGAATCCTTATACCCAATGTATTACGGCAGATGACGGATATGTATATGTAGTATCTAACGGAAATTATGCAGGTGACCCCAAGAAGCCTGAAAGCGAATGGATTTATCAGACCATGCAACGCATCGACCCCCAAACGGATGAAGTGAAAAATATCTGTCCTGCCACTTATATCGCTAATAGCGGTGATAAAATGTACCTCTTATATGCAGAATTTTATTTACCCAATACGCACAAGGCCGCTATCTATGATTTGAAAACCGGAAAAGAGTCTTCATTCATTGACATTGCATCAATACCCTCCCCCTCTTCTATGGACATTGATCCAATTACAGGGGACGTTTACATCAGTAATGCTCCTTACGGCAGCACTTCTGACTTGATGATTTATGACAAAGACGGCAACTTTAAAAAGAAGCTATCTGCCGGATATGCAACCGCCAAAGTAGTTTTTGTCACTAAATAACCTATAAAGAATGAAACAATTTTCTCTCTTTATCCATCTAATGCTTTCAGTCTTGCTTCTTTCCGCCTGCGGCGGAAGGAGCAAGACTTCTTCTGTTATAGAAGCAGAAGAAACAATCTCTTTGCGTTATGCAGAGAACCTCAGTCTGTCTGCAACCGAAGACTATACCATCGCCCGCCTACGCAATCCATGGGATACGACCCGGATACTGCATACCTATGTCTTGGTTGACAAAGAAAAGTCCCTGCCTGCCGACTTGCCCGAAGGGACACTTGTCCGCACGCCATTGAGCAAGGCCGTTGTTTACTCATCCGTACATTGCGGATTGCTCAGCCAGATTGGCGCTTTGAAGAGTATTGGAGGAGTCTGCGATTTGAAGTATATCAAACTGCAAGAAGTGCAGGATGGCTGCCGCACAGGAAGCATCGCCGACGTAGGGAATGGAATGAACCCAGATATAGAAAAGATAATCGACCTGCACCCCGATGCCATTATGCTCTCCCCCTTTGAGAACAGTGGCGGATACGGACGGGTGGAGAAACTCAACATCCCCATTATCGAATGTGCGGACTACATGGAAACTTCGGCCTTGGGACGTGCCGAATGGATGCGTTTCTACGGCCTTCTGTTCGGTGAGGCACAAAAAGCGGACAGCTTGTTTGCCGAAGTAGAGAAGAACTATCATGAGCTGAAAGCATTGGTTGCCCCCCTTTCATCTGCACCGAGTGTAATCAGCGAACTGAAAAACGGTTCGGCCTGGTATGTTCCGGGAGGGAAAAGTACTTCGGCACGGATTTATGCAGATGCAGGAGCCAATTACGTATTTGCCGCCGATGAGCATAGCGGTTCCGTTCCCCTAGCCTTCGAAACGGTATTCGATAAAGGTCAGAACGCAGATTTCTGGCTCATCAAATATAATCAGGCTATAGACAAGACATATAAGGAATTGGAGCAGGACTATGCTCCCTACACCGGTTTCCGTGCATTCAAGGAACGCAACATTTATGGATGCAACACCGGGAAAGTAGACTTTTACGAAGATTCCCCTTTCCATCCCGACCGATTACTGAAAGATTTGATAAAAATCTTCCATCCTAACCTATTGGAAGGATATGAATTAAAATATTTCACTAAATTAGCGGAGTAAACCACCGTAGGGGCAGGGTTTGCCTGCCCGAATACACATAGAAAGATGTATTTGTGAATGTGTTCGGGCGGGCAGACCCCGCCCCTACGGTGGGCGCAACTCAAAACAATACCAATGAGAAACAAAGGAACGAAATACGGTATCATACTGCTCCTCCTCATCCTTGCATTGACAGGAGCCAACCTGCTGTTCGGCTCGGTAAACATCCCTGCCGAGGCGGTGTGGCACATCCTTACAGGCAATGAAGTGGAAAAGGCGAGTTGGAGTTTCATAGTCTGGGAATCCCGTCTGCCACAAGCCATTACCGCCCTGCTCTGCGGAATGGCATTAGCCTCATCGGGACTGATGTTGCAAACCACATTCAATAACCCTTTGGCTGACCCTTCCATACTGGGCATCAGTTCGGGAGCCAGTTTGGGAGTCGCCCTGGTCATGCTGGCAGGGGCAGGTACGATTACTGCCGGAGTTTTCACTTTATCCGGATTCCTGTCCGTCATTATCGGAGCATTCATAGGCTCCATGCTGGTGATGGGAATCATCCTGTTCTTCTCCACCTTGATAAAAAACAGCATCATGCTGCTTATTATAGGTATCATGATAGGGTATATCACTTCATCCGCCATCTCCCTGCTCAACTTCTTCGCCACGGCAGAAGGCGTACACTCTTATATGATTTGGGGAATGGGAAACTTCGGAGGAGTATCTTTACAACAGCTTCCCTTCTTCTCGTTGGTCACGGCGGCGGGACTGCTGATTACCATACTCTTGATAAAGCCTCTGAATGCATTGCTGCTGGGCACACGCTATGCCGAAAACCTGGGAATCAACATCCGCCGCACGCGCAACCTGCTGCTGCTCGCCACCGGATTACTGACAGCAGTAACTACCGCTTTCTGCGGCCCGATTTCCTTTATCGGACTGGCCGTGCCTCATATCGCCCGCCTCATGCTAGGAACCTCCAACCATAACTCCCTGCTGCCTGTCACCATGCTGACGGGAGGAGCCATTGCCCTGCTCTGTAATTTCATCTGTATTCTGCCGGGCGAGGCAGGTATCATTCCGCTGAATGCCGTCACTCCGGTCATTGGTGCGCCCATTATTATTTATGTCATTGTGAACCAACGTAAAATCCAGTACTTCAACTAATGGAAAAGCAAGCTGTCATCACCGCCACAGACCTGTGCATAGGTTATCGCACCCATAAAGGAGAGAAGAAAGTGCACGAACATCTTTCTTTCCGGCTTTATCCGGGAGAACTGACCAGTCTGCTTGGAGCCAACGGAGCCGGAAAGTCCACCTTGCTCCGCACCCTGTCCGCCTCGCAGCCTTCCCTGGCAGGAGAATTGCACTTGCAGGGCAAGCCTTTGCAGCAGTATTCGGAAAAGGAACGTTCGCGCACCATCGGCGTGGTCCTGACAGACAAGACACAAGCCGGAGGATTGACCGTGTATGAACTGGTAGCCTTGGGCCGCCAACCGCACACGGGTTTCTTCGGCAGACTGCATTCCAAAGACCGTCTCATTATCAAAGAAGCATTGGAAGCCGTAGGCATTGCCCACAAAGCCGAAAGCTACACCGCCGAACTTTCGGACGGAGAACGGCAAAAGGTAATGATAGCCAAAGCATTGGTGCAGGAATGTCCGCTTATCATCCTGGATGAGCCGACCGCTTTTCTGGACGTGGTGAGCCGCATAGAAATCATGACCCTGCTGCACCGCCTGGCGGTGGAGCAAAACAAAGCCATCCTGCTATCTACCCATGACATAGAACAAGCCCTGGTACTGTCGGACAAGCTTTGGCTGCTGTCCAAAGAGACAGGGCTGCAATGCGGGGGGACGGAAGACATGATTCTGAATCACCGTATGGACACGCTGTTCTCACACAGCAATATCCGGTTCGATTATGACCATGGCATTTACTATCCTACCGTGAACGGAAAGCAGGAAATAACGGTGGAAGCAACCGACGAGACCTTACTGCACTGGACCATCAATGCGCTGAACCGTCATGGCTATACCTGCCTGCCATCCGAGGAAAAGAACAGGAATATGCCTCATCTCCTTGCATTATCGCCTGATAAACTGACACTTATACGGGAAGGAGAAACACAGACGTATCCCTCCTTCGAAAGCTTATTGGCACAATTCAATTAAAGGATGCAAGTTCTTCAAACTGCCTTACGGATTTTAACCGGAAGGCTAAGCCTTTTCTTACTGGAGGTTAAGGGATTATCGGCAAATTAAAGATGTACTACTTCCCAACTTTCAACAAGATCCTCTTTTATTCTTTTAACCTCTCCGATTCGTTTTCCTGATAATCATCCTTCTTTTTTTGTTTTTTAGGCATAAAATAATATATTTGTCACACCAAAAGAATCACTAATGAAAGTATAGTACTAATTGCCAAAGATTAAATTTATAAAAGCCATGTTTTACAAATTTGGATTGAACTATGTAATTCCTGTTATAAGAATAATGTTATCCAACAATCGGTTATATCCTGTAACACCTAAAGGTGAAGTATATGATATTCTTTGGAGAATAACATGCCTAATTATGACTGAAATTTTAATGCCATTCACTATCCTTTTTATTATTTGGGCACGTATAGACAAACCTGTTTCACGCCCACTGATATATTGGATTATTGGAATTGCCATCATCACAGCCATTTTATTTTCTATAAAATTAAAGAGAGAGAAAGTATGTGAATTGTTTATAGAAGAGGCAGATAAACTGACCAAAGAAGAACATCGCCAAAGAAAGAAAGCACTTGCGACCACATTCCTATTATATTACATGACACTTCCTGTAAGTGTAGTTCTTACAGCTTGGCTGACAGACATACTATAAGATCTCTATCGAATTAATACTAGTCAAAATCCAGTTATAAGAGTAGTGTACTTTTATAACCGGTTATAAAGAAGCTGTTTTTTGTTCTTTATGGTTGTAGGTGCTTTCATGGTGGCAAAGAAATAAGGCAGTGTGACAGCGATGTTTTCATTTCAAGTATCATTCATCATTTAATTCCGCAAACAGGCTATTTTTATAAACCAATTAAGTATCTTTGGTTGTTATAATAAAAACAGTCTCAAACGAAAATGAACTACATACTATAAAATGAAGTTTTTTTTATTCCTCTTTTTAGGGTGCATTCTCATCCTGCCTGCACAGGCGCAAACCCAAGGCTATGCCGTCCGCGGAAAAGTCATTGACCGCCTTACACGGCAAGGTGTTCCCTATGCCAATGTCATGATAGAAGGGAAAGCCGGAGTAGGTGCCGCAACAGATTCTACGGGCGTATTCCTTATCCCCAAGGTTGCTCCCGGCATCTGCCGCCTGATAGTCTCTTGTCTGGGATATAAGGGAACGGTATCTTCTGAATATATGATTTCTGCGGGAACTCCATTGATAGAAATCGAACTGGCAGAGGACAGCAATGCATTGGATGAAGTCACCGTGACCCCATCCGTTTTCCGGCGGACAACGGAAAGCCCCGTCAGCCTCAGGGTCATCGGATTGCAGGATATGGAGAAGAACCCCGGTTCCAACCGGGATGTATCACGCATAGTACGATCTTATCCCGGCGTGTCCTTCTCGCCGATAGGTTACCGCAACGACTTGATTGTGCGGGGAGGAGGTCCTGCCGAAAACCGTTTCTACATGGATGGCATCGAGATACCGAACATCAACCATTTCTCCACCCAGGGAGCATCGGGCGGTCCGGTAAGCATTGTAAACGCCGACTTGATACGGGAAATTAATTTTTATACCGGAGCATTCCCCGCCAACCGTTCGGGAGCACTGAGTGCTGTTCTTGATTTCAGTCTGCGGGACGGAGACCCGGATAAACAAACGTTTAAGGGAACGCTCGGAGCATCCGAGATTTCATTAAGCGGAAGCGGACATTTCAATAAACGGACCACTTATCTGTTTTCCATCCGTCAGTCCTATCTTCAATTATTGTTCAAAATGCTGGGACTTCCGTTCCTGCCCAATTACATTGATGGACAGGTGAAAATCAAATCGCACCTGTCTGATTCCGACGAACTGACCTTCCTTGCCTTGGCAGGCATCGACAAAATGAAACTGAATACGGACGAGAAAGGAGAAGATGCGGAATATTTATTGAGTTATCTTCCCCAAATCAATCAGGAGACATTCACTGTAGGGGCATCCTACCGCCATTATGCAGGCCATCACACCCAAAGCATTTACCTCAGCCACAATTACCTGAACAACCGAAACGTGAAATACAGAAACAATGACGAATCTTCGGAAGACAACCTGACTCTGAGGCTCCGCTCTGTAGAACAAAAGACTTCTTTAAGGGCCGAAAACCGTTCTTATCTGAATCAATGGACGTTGAGAGAGGGAGTGGAAGCCAGTTACTCGCAATATACCAACCGAACCCTGCAACGTCTCTACCAGGCTCAAGCCGAAGTAAGTGATTATAAAACCGATTTAGGTATATGGAGCTGGGGGCTGTTTGTCTCCGCCGACTATACTTCACCCGACAAGCGTTTCACCTCCTCCATAGGAGTGCGTTCGGACGCTTCGGATTACGGCACAATGTCCCGCATGTGGAAACAAATTTCTCCAAGGCTATCCCTGGGCTATGCCTTTAACGAACAATGGTCTGTAGGAGGAAACATCGGAATCTATTATCAGCTTCCCCCCTATACCGCACTGGGATTTAAAGACGAATCGGGCAAACTGATAAACCGGGAGTTGGACTATACACGAGTCACTTCGGGAAGCATCGGCATGGACTGGCATCCTGACAGCAGACTCGCCTTCTCCATCGAAGGTTTCTACAAGCAATATGGCAACATTCCGCTTTCTTTAGCCGACCATATTCCTCTGGCTTGCAAGGGCAATGATTACGGAGTGTCCGGCAACGAAGCGCTGGTATCCTCCGCCCAAGGGCAATCCTATGGAATCGAACTGCTTGCCAGATGGCAAGTGCCGGAAAAAATAAGTCTGACAGGCTCTCTGACCGTATTCCGCAGTGAATACAGAAACAGCAAAGCCAGCTCTTATATCCCGTCGGCATGGGATAACCGCTTTATACTGAATATGAGCGGCACCTGGGAGTTGCCGCGCCGCTGGAGTATCGGAGGCAAACTGAGTTATATAGGGGGTACTCCCTATACGCCATACGACATAGAGAAATCATCTTTGGTGGAAGCATGGGATGCGCAAGGACGTCCTTATCATGACTATACCCTGTATAACACAGAGCGTCTGGGCAACTTTGCCCAAGTGGATGTACGGGTGGACAAGAATTATTATTTCCGGCATTGGAGGTTGGGAGTGTATATTGATTTGCAGAATGTGACGGGCAGCCGGTTGAAGCAACCGGATGTGTTAATGAGTACGGGGGAGATTGATAATCCGTCGGCCCCTCTTGCCGAACAGAGGTATAAAATGAAGTATTTGAAACAAGAAAGCGGAACCTTGATTCCCACGCTGGGGATTACGGTGGAGTTTTGACCGTTGGTTTTATCTTATTGACGGTGAGAACGTTGTTTAGTCAAGCAGAAAGAACAGCTGATGAGTAAAAGGATGTATTGAAGAAGAGCCGCGGGTTTCCCCTTGGAAGTGATTATTTCAGATGGACTTTCAAAACCAGTCCACCGGAAAAATAACGGCAACGGTTGAACTGAATTACTGCATTGATGTGGTCTTTCCAGAAACTATATTCCGCACCAAGATTGATCGTATGGGAATCGTATTCTGCCATGAGAGTAAAACGATTGAGTGTTTCCGTCAGGAAGTGATAGTTGGGAAGAGTAAAACGAAAGTTGATGCCAATGGCAGGTCCGTTGAGGGGATAGTCTTTGCGACGATTGTAAACATACGCCGCGTGCAAGCCCAGCCGACCGATATTATTAAGAGGGAGACGTTTAGTGAGAGCCAAATAATAACGGCTATAGAAACCATTCATCCGGGCGGAACTCATTTCTATCTTACTGCCCTCCGTCCACGAATTATTAAGAGCGTCATTCGCACCCAGCACAATTTGCGGAGTCCACAGTTTCCACCAGCCCTCCTTCCACAACCGTAACCGAACTGCAAAGTTACGATCCTGATTGACAAACCTCCCATACGTAGAAGGCACCCAGAAACCGGTGCCGTATGCCGGATCGTTTTCCACAGCCTTATGCAGTGTACAGATATATGCCACCTCCAGCCAAGGGAATATAGTCACGTTAAGATAATAATTGAAAGTATCGTACGTCCACCGGGCAGGAGTGGCGTGTTTCTCCAGAAAGCCACCGCCAACCATGAACGTCTTGTCACGCTGCATATCGGCAGTGGGCATATTCAGCATGCCCGTTGTTCCATAGGTGAACTGGGCATGTGCCATACCACCCATTGCCCAGAGCAAGGACAAAGAGAGTATCAATTTCCTCATTGCAGGCACCGATTATCATTGTCTTTGTACCAGTCTGCCAGCGCTTCCTCAAATGTATAGTGAAAAGGATAGCCCGAGGCAACCAGTTTTTTTCCGCAGATATTCGTGGAGATCTGCAATTTTCTCACCCGTGCCGGACAGATGCCCATCGGAGAGCCTATTGCTCCGGCTATACCAGCAGCAGTCATGATCAGCCATCCCGGCATGAAAGGAACTTTTACCTTCATATTTGTCACTCTTTTCATGGATTCTACGATGTGCTCTATCGTATAGGCGGGTTCGTAACAGCAATTGTACAGTTCCACCCCACTGTCGTGATGTTCCAATCTGTAAAGCATGAACCGCACCAGCTCCTTCACATAGATACAGGCCTTGATGGTATCCTTGCGCCCCGGGTACATAAACTTATGCCCCCGAATGCCCCAATACAGACGGGTAAAATTACCGTTCTCCCCTCGCCCAAACACCACACCGGGACGGACAATGGTAAGCTGTCTTTCCGGACTCCCCGCCTGCCAGGCGACATGAATCTTTTC
The DNA here is from genome assembly GCF_054653615.1 of Phocaeicola sartorii JCM 17136 = DSM 21941. Taxonomy (NCBI): domain Bacteria; kingdom Pseudomonadati; phylum Bacteroidota; class Bacteroidia; order Bacteroidales; family Bacteroidaceae; genus Phocaeicola; species Phocaeicola sartorii. The sequence goes on along the minus strand of NZ_BAAIFW010000005.1, from coordinate 1,256,348 downwards.
CGCAACCAGTTTGGATATACCGTAAGGAGTGTTGGGAGTAGACAGCGTGGTTTCTTCCTTCAGTTCCTCGGCCGCACCGTAAGGGGCTATGGAACTGGTAAAAACCATTTTCCGGATACCATGCCGATGGGCAAAGGCGCATACATTCTCCGCGCCACGGATATTTGTTTCAAAATAGGCAGGATCGGGATGACCGGGCGTGCGATGAACGGCGGCGAAGTTAAAAATCACATCATCGGGAGTGATATTTACTTTTTCCAACTCTATCGGTTGACGCACATCACAATAGATGAATGTGGCTGCATGCTCCTCCCCTTTTCTTAAGACCGGTTTATAATTTTTCACAGTCGGCAACGGAGTACCCGGCTTTACAATATCCAAGTTGTAAATTCTTACTTCGGGATGTACTTCGTGCAAAAGATGGGCGAGGTGAGTACCGATGAAGCCGGTACCACCTGTAATAAAGTAATTCATTATAGAAAATATTATTTTTTATATCCTAATTCTTCCAATAACTTTCTGTTCCAAGCAGAACGTTCTTTATCAACTATCCATCCCCATTTATTAAAATATTTAATCATATTGATGATATGGATCTTCAGCATTTTCTTGTTCTTATAAGATGCAGCCCGATGGGCATGCACAATAGTCACACCGGGAACAAACATTGTCCGATACAGTCTGTGCATTCTCCGTGTGATGTCAATATCTTCAGGATACATAAAAAACCGTTCGTCAAACAGTCCCACCTTTCTGAAACATTCCGTGCGGAAGAACATGAAACTGCCTTGATGATAAGGCACATTCATCTCCCTCTTGTGGTCGTTGAACTTCAACTGATAGCGTATGTTCATTTTCTCCATTATTCCCTTAGGAAGGAAACGGCGGAATATCAGATTGGCAGGAGTGGGAAGCAAACGACAGGTATATTGCTGCTCTCCATCAGGATATACCACATTAGGCTGTACCTGTCCCACATCCGGATGCGCATCCATATATTCTACAAGATATTTCAATACTGACGGATTGAAATACACATCCGAATTAAGTACCAAATGATATTCTTCTTCTGAGCCAAGTACTTGCCTCAATGCCTGATTATGCCCTGCTCCGTAGCCTACATTCTTGCTACCGATGTATTCCACGTTGGTATATTGCTGACAGAAATCTGCAATATACTGTTCATTGGAATTATCGACAATGTAAATTCGGGAGATGAGAGAAGAGGTTAATGAATGCAGACATTGGGACAGTTCTTCCAAGTTTGTCTTGTAAGTGACGATGGAAACTGTTATCATGTTATTTTTTAGCGTATGAGAGTATAACCAAACATTTGTAGTCTATATTTTATTTGGAAAAGAAATGAAAAAGAAGATTTCTCCGCTGTTGCCGAAGCATTATTATCATGCCTTCTATAGTAAAGAAGTTTATCCTCAATAAACATTGTTTTTCCTTTTTTTTCCACCATAAGACCAATCCACATATCATGCCACAAAATATGTTCAGGAAAAGGTAACACATAATCTAAAATCTCTCTACGGAAAGCCATACAACAACCTATAAATGAATTCTTATATAAATTTTTCCAATATCCTGCCGTTGATTTACGAAGAGAGAAAAAGTCAATATCAGAAACATTGCCAACTCCATCCATTAGCAGGGAATTATGAATAACTAAATTGCAATTACACAATGCTTTCATACAAATTTCTATCTTGTTTGATATCCAAATATCATCTTGATCACATAAAAAGATATAATCACCAGCTGCATGCCTTATTGCATTTTCAAAATTAGGGACGACTCCATGAAGACCTTTATTATTGAAAATTTTAATTCTTGAATCATTCAATGAAACAAGAATTTCAAGTGTATCATCCTTACTTCCATCATCTGAAATTATCAATTCATCACGAATCGAAATTTGTTGTAAAATGGAATCCACTTGTTTTTCTATATATTTTTCCCCATTATAGGTAGCCATACAAATAGAAATCATATTATTGTACTTTGATATAAAATGTATAAATCAAAAGATTTCAGGATTAAATTTATAATCTGAAGTTGCTGCAAAATCACCATAGATGTAAACATAATACCAATAAAACAGTAACAGAGAAATAAAAATAAATTCAAATGGAAGTTTATATCTTATTTTTCCAAGTCTTATATACAATGGATAATTTTTAAACAAAAAGGGCAAAGAAATACAAGTCATCATCCGAGGATAAAGACTTAATCGTATAAGATGATTAATTATAATTCCCAATGAAGAAAATGCTAAATCCAAGATTGCCATGAGAAAAAAGAAATCAACAAATGTAGACTTTCCTCTCAGTTTCATAATAAAATAAATATAAGCTAATATCATTAACTTTACAATGAGATTTGACAAGCCTAAATCTCCTTCAAATGCATTTCCTTTTGATGTATATTCTATAAATTTCTCCGCAAGAAAATTATTATTAATTACAAACACTAGAATATTATCAAAATTCAAGAGTATACAAATAAATAAAGCACTAAAAGACATATAAATTAAACGACAGTCCTCTAATTTATATTTATCTACAAATTTGTAAACAAATGGAAAGACAAAAGGTATCAAAGCAGATGTATGAAAAGCATAGGCCATTACAGACAGAGAGAAATATTTATAATATTTCTGCTCTAGGAAATAATTAAAAGCCAATAAAGAAAGTGACATTGCAATTCCTTGTCTTACTGTGCTTAATAACTCATTATAACAAACAAGACAATAAATGGTCATAAATAAAAAAGGAGACAAAGATTTCCTCCACCGCATAGCGACTTTGTAAACAGGCAATATAATTAGCGTGTATATAACAAGAAATAAGTAAACGATATTATCCGTTAATAATGAAATAAAATAATTCACAAACAGATAACCAGCCTCAAAATTTGGATGACGTTCAATATAATCAATCAATCCTCCATGAGACAACAACGCATCTCTCCAAAAAGGAATTTGATAAAAACTAGTATCACTACCTACATTAGATGCCCTAAAACTAGCCAATAACACGAGGGGCGCAACAGCAAAAAACGAAAAAAAGTAAAAAAGGCCCTTTTTCTTATAATGTCTATTCGCCATATAAACATTAAATAAGGAGAGTGAAAAAGTTAATATATATATCAACATTTCGAACTCAAAATAGCTTTAAAAACAAATTTGAGCTTAGAAAAAATTAACAGAGCAGTACAATAGCGGTATTTCATCAAAACCATCTCTACCCTTTTTATCAACATCAATTTTTTGCTAATTCTACTAACATCATATTTATCTGTATTAAAACATTCTTGTAGAATTCCTATTTTTTCCCGAAAGCTTAAACAACACTCCCTATGGTTTAAAAACAAGTTAAATATATTGCAGTACATTCTATAAGCACTTAAACTCAAAAATAACTTCTTTTGATCAGCAGGCAAATCATCAGCGACCTTTTTATAGCAGGCATGCCAAATTTCCATCTGAGATGCCACATTCGGCCTATACCTATAATTCGAAGAAGTGGCAGAAATTCGATAATGATAAAGTGGTTTATCAATAATAACAAAATCATTTGCTTTTATATATGTCATTAAATGAAATAAACCATCCTCATTTAATTCAAGTCCCTCTTCAAATCTTATATTATTTTTATTTACAAGTCTTTTTCTTGTGAGCTTTCCACAAGCTGCACAAATAATCTCAACTGATATTTTAATATTATCTGCAACTGCACAATCCTCAACCAATAAAGCTAACGGATAAGATGGAAATTGCTTTTTTTTGATGCTATGTTTTGAACAAACTCCAATTGTTTCCACCTTTCCTCTATTGAAAAAGAAATTTCCCATTACAATATCAACTCCAACAGTTGCATTTCGTTTCAAAGATTCTAAATAATCAGGCTCAACCCAATCATCAGAATCTATATATGTAATCCATTCCCCAATACATTTTTCCAAAGCATAATTTCGTGCGACAGATACACCACTATTAGGAATAGAATAAAGATAAAACCTAGAATCTCTACCAACATAATTTTCACATACATCTTTAGAATTATCAGTGCTTCCATCATTTACCAGGATCACTTCAAAATTCTTATATGTCTGTTTTAAAATACTATCAAGACAAACATCCAGATATTTTGCAGAATTATATACTGGGATTATTATTGATATATCAACCATTTTATTTATTATAATCTAATAGAAATTCATCAAGAAGTAAGTATTCTTTATTTTTACGCCGCTTTCTTTTTTGAATAGTAAGAGCCAATTTAGGAAAAAGGAGACGAGTTATTTTTTTTATCATACCTGACAAATATAATTTCAAATATCGTATTTTATACTTCAATGTGCCATAGCATCCATTTATTATTGCCGTTTCTTTATATGCCAAAAGGTTTGATTCACTGGATATTCCTGTCATGCTTTCAAAATCAGCAATAATCACATCAACAAATTTGAATTTTTTATTAGCCTGATACAATCCAAATAAAAAATTATAATCTGCAGCTATCCTATAAGAACAATCAAACATCGTATTTTTCATTAAATCTGCTTTAACGAAAGAAGAAGGATGCCCTATCGGCATGAATTCTTTAAAATAAACAAGAGGCATTTTTTTTCTCACAAATTTCCCATAATTAAATGAATGGATTTGGTATCCATATATTACATCAGGATCATTATCTATTTCTCCTTTTTGTATTAATTGCAACAAAGAGTCTTGATTATAATAAAAATCCCCAGCATTCAAAAATGCAATATATTTTCCTTTCGCTTCTCTAACACCTTTATTCATCGCATCATAGATTCCCTTATCCGGCTCACTCACCCAATAAACGATTTTATCCGCATATTTCTTAATAACATCCACTGTTCCGTCCGTGCTTCCCCCATCAATGATGATGTATTCAATATGGGGATAAGTCTGATTAATAACAGAAAGAATGGTTTGTTCAATAGTAGTAACAGCATTATAAGAAACTGTTACAACTGAAATCAAAAGATCATTTTCCATTTATATATCTTATTATTTTACATGGATTACCAGCTGCAATACAATCTGCCGGAATAGACTTTACAACTACACTGCCACTGCCTATGATACTACGTGCCCCGATAGTCACACCTTTCAGTATGATACATCGGGCTCCAATAAGCACATCATCTTCTATAACAATGGGAGCAGTAACAGCAGAAAGACCATCCACTCCAAACCCATCCGCATCCTTTTCACGTGAACGGCGAATCATGTAATCCAAACTGTGCGCATCCGTATCCATAATAATACAGTCTCCCCCTATATTCACATGATTTCCAACGGTAATGGACGTACTCGCCCGAAGACAAGCAGAAGACATTCCCGTATCATTTCCAATAGTAATTGACGAATGTGGGTAAGCCGTATATATACATCCTCTGATATTGCGACACAACGGATTGAATGCATCTCCATGAGTATAGACAAAATTATCTCCAATCGTAATCTTACTACCAGACATCATTGATAAATACATCTTACTATATACCCGCATATTAGCCCCAAAACGCACACCGTTAGCCCAAAATTTCAAGCGATTGAAACGGATATAGTATATCATACGAAGGCGACGAGGAATACGAAAAAGTTTAGCAAGAAAAAGCCTAACACCAATACGTATAAACTTCATAATAAATCAATTATTTTAACCAGATCCCTTCGGCAGTGCCATTTATTATTTTCATAACCTGTATTCTCCCGATACAAGCCTGAAAAGCAAAAACAATAACGGGAACTATCAATATGCCTTCTACCCCATACCATTTACAACAAAAACTCATTAACGGTATGGCTATTAATGCAAAAGACAAATAAGTAATGAGTTGTAAACGGACTTTACCCATTCCATTAATTAAATACATATATACACCGCCACCCATTTGGAACAAAACATATACTGCCATACAAACTGATAACGAAAAAGAGACCGAGACGGAATCACCAATCCACCATTGATAAAGGAACCGGGAGCATAACACCATCAGCACCAAAACGGGGAAACATAGCAACCATAATAATTCCAGTTTTCTTACTATACCTCTCATCCAACTATAATCCTTCTTCACATAAGCATCCGTAAAGGCAGACCAAAAAGGAGTAAGCACAATGACAAACATCATGTGAAGCACATTGAAATATTTATAAGCGATATTATACTGCGTCACAGCTTCCGGTCCTTCCAACCTGGACAGGATGATATTGATGAACTGGAAGATGAACAGCATGGAAATCATGATCACAAAGAACTGTCCGCCCAGTCCCAAAATCTTCTTAGTCAATGAGAAACGGACGCATCGTACGGCGGGTGATACAGATTTATATTTTCTTCCACAAAACATAAAGACAGAAACCATCACCAGCAACAAGCAAGGCACTCCCGAAAAAGCTACAGCCAAAGCACTCAAGCTTCCCGAAGTAGTCCGGGTCAGTACATAGATGCAACCGAAAGCCAGCACCTGCCCTCCCGTCTGAACCAGCGATGCCAAAGCCGGCTTTTGATCAGCCATCAGCATCGTTGTAAAGACACTTGCAACAATGTTCAGACAAAAGAAACAGGCCAGCAGACCAAACACTTTATTCAATTCTTCATTATAGGCGACATCAATATGCAAGAGGGCACTCCAGTTCAGATAATGATTAACCAACAAAGCGACCAGCAAAACTACCGAAAACAGCAAAAACAGCACCGCGTACGTAGTACTGACATATTGTTTTGCCAACTTCATATCCCCTTTCGCTTTTGCCTCGGCAAAACGGTTGCGGAATCCATGCGCAAAACCCAAATCAAAATAAGACAGCCAAGCGATGATAGAACTCAACGTCAGCCAAATGCCATACTTCGTAGGGTTGACATAACCGATGGTCAACGGAACCACCTGCAAGGAAACCAAAATGCTGACACATTTCAAGACCAACGAAGCGGCGATGTTCTTCTTTACCGCCACACTACGCTCATTCCCCTTAGTGAAATAAGCATTAACTTTATCTTTTATATACTGGAACTTCATACATTATGATATGTATCACTGGCAAGATATATAATCTTACACCTGTAACATTAGTAATCTTACACGCCACACGTTACTAACCTTCCGGCATGCACGTTACTAACCTTTCAAACATCCTGTCCTTTTCTGAAAAGAACAAGACGTTTTCATTGAAAGAACAAGAGCTTTTTAAAATTTGACCTGTTGTTTTTTCCATAACGGCATCCACATGCCGAACCGCCTTACTTTTCCTTCAGATCTTTCAGCCACTCCACAAATGCCCTGCCTGTCGGCATTCCGGCTGAAGTATATGCATCGCGAAATGTTTCAGCCGGAAAATATCCTTCAGAAAAACGATTCCCAAAAAATCGGAAGGACATCAGTCCGACTGAAACATTCCAATCCCCGACTGAAGGATTCCCAAGCCCAATCCTTCAGCCGGAATGCCCATGAACAGGGCGTTTGCAAACAGGCTGAATCTTTTGAAGGATTTTTCAAGGTATTTCCTATAGAGTATTATAAACGACCATATCCCACTGAAAAAAGTAAGATATCTTCGTGAGCAAAGTAAGATATGTTCCCAAGCAAAGTAACACCGCTTACTTGGCCCACGAAGTCCACATACTTTTCTTTACAACAAAACAGACCTCACAGCCATCTCATGCCAGTGACGGTAATCCCCCGTCGGCAGAGAATGCTCCGACCGCACTTTCCGGTAAATTCCATCATGCAAAATGATAAACTCACTCAAACAGACCTCCGCCTCATCGGCAGGAACGGAAGCCATCACCACATATTCCACACAATCCGGGACACGAAACAAAGTCAGCTCACTTTTAGAAAACAAACCGTTCAACCTACAGGCGGAACGCTCGAAAGCCACCCAATACGCGCCAATGTCATACAGGTGAAGGAACTTATCATTATTCTTCTCCCTGCTGAGTATTTCGGTATGCTGACTCTGTATTAAATTCTTCAATCGGATGCCGGAAGGCAATGTTTCAATCATTATTTAGGTTATTTGATTACTTCTATCAAGTCTGGCGAAATGGTCGCCATAGCCATAGCGATAATTCCCTGAAGGCTGATAACCACCCGGCGGTCTCGTGCGCCTTTTACCTTTATAAATACTCCTTCGTAACCCTCAAAGTCACCACCTATGATACGCACTTTCGTCCCCTTGCGAAGATTCACCTCATCAGGGTTGAAGAAAATGAGATGCTCATCGTACGTTCCGGCCACAGCGATGAACTGGCGCATCTGCTCATCGGGCACAATGATTTTCTGACCGTTGCGGATGTCAATCATATATTGGAGATAAGGATTCCTGTCCTTTACCCGCTGAAGTTCCGACTGGACGGCACGGACGAAAATCAAATCGCGGATAACGGGAACGAGTTCACGCTTCTTGCGACCGTTCTTCTCCCGGATTTCATAACGCATGGGGATAAAATTATTTATTCCTTGTTTATCCAGCAATGACTTGATTTGCATTCCTCTACAGTAAGTGGCGCGCATGGCAAACCATTGCATTTGTTCACTTGAAGACATAGGTGCGGAGCTTTGAAGTATAGGTATTTACCTATATTTCAATTAATTACGAGTTATTTCGTAAAATACAAGAGGAATCGGCCTCTTGTGATTGAAGTCGACCGGAAAAGCTATTTCAATAGATAGGAGATGTGGAATCCGCACTATCAACAGATGCAGCCTGTCGGGTCAACCGATGACCTTCCGCAGATTCCCGAACCGGATGGTTCTTATGTTTGAAATTGTAATTGCGAGACCTATATATAAAAAAAGCGCGGGAATCTGTACTTGTTACCCGTCCCACGCATTAAGGCCTTCGCATCGCCCAGTCAGTTGAACGAGCAACGCAGAAGCCCACGCCGATATGTATAATAACTTAAATACACCTTTGGCAGGCAAAGATGAACTAAGGATATAAACATACCTCGCAGACACCTACTGTTGCTTTGTTCTTTAACTGACTAATTAAAAGTTGCGAAGTTTTAATGCGTTAAAGACAAAACGTCAAGTAAACGTCTTTTCTATATATATGTATTTCCACCTCCTCAACACCTCCTTGCAGAAGCATGGGTATGGAAAACATTGCAAAGATACGAATTTATTTATAGAAGGGAAAAGGTATCCTCTATTTTTTTAGATCTGAGACACGGCTTTTTCATTTAAGAACATGCTTTTTTGGTTTGGCGATTTGGATAAATACAAAATCCGGTAAAAATTGGCTTACAAGTCTATAAATTTCTTTTAAACAGTAGGTTTGTATGGATATGTTTGTCATGACCTATATAATAGGGAAATAAACGAAAGAACCGTCTTGCCTTTGAAAGAAATATATGCCGGAATAGGAAAAGACAAAACGATATTTCATACTTTCACAAGTGGCGTGTGGATGTAATTTTCATCATTCAACCCATAACATAACGTTCGTTCTTATAAAGCAGCTGCATGGCTTGTGCATAGAGTTGGTGGGAAATGTATGTTCATTATTGCTTATTCACCTTGGTGGCTAATGGATATTGAACTTTCAATCATCAAAGAAGAACAGTATGACACAAACTACGGTGGCCGCTATTTATGCGCTTGTGTGGGGAAGGAAAGCTGAAAAACAAGGGATTTCACAAAAAAAGGGTTTATAAGCCTATGAACGCACATTACATTGAATATGAACAACTTAAGCAAAAATATAGGAAATAAGGAGTGAGGGCATAAGTGGTTGCAACTTATTATTGTATTTAAGAATAAACCGAATAACCTTGTGAACTATAAGTTTTCTATTTCATTTTTTGTAAGACCGGTCATATCTTCAATCATTTCAATCGAAAGACCGGTCTGCTTCATTTTACGAGCTATCTCCTTTGCCTTTTTCATTTCACCTTCCTCACGTCCTTCTTCACGCCCTTCCTCATGCCCTTCCAAATGTGCGGTGCTGATCACATCATTCTGTATCATGATGGCATTTATATGCTCATCATAAGCATGCCGTTCTTCCTCGCTCATACTGTAATATTGCAGTTTTTGGCGTGCTTCTTCCAGTCCGGGAGCGGAAGTTCCAGGCGTGATTACACCATCCTTCAAGTAAGCGACCCATTCCTCCAATGGAGTTACGGCAACTTTATTGAACTCATTGACACGGATAAGAAAATATTCGGGAAAGATTTCTTCAGGTTTCTTTTGTACAAGAACATCCTTGTCGCGGGTGTTTATAACCAATTTGTCACCTGTATGCACCCCGACAAAGGAATTTTGACCATGGTAGAGATAATCAAGACCGATACCTAAATCAAAATATAAAATATTGATGCTGTACACCTTCTTTACGGTGTTGTATTTATCTCCCAGACTGATATGCTCGGTGATGGTTTTGGCCACGCCGTAAAGTATACGTTCCAGATACCAGGCCTCACGGGTGTTCTGAATCTCAATGATCACGATTTCATCTTGGCTGTTGCGCGCCTTGATATCCACACGGTTAAACTTGTCGTCAGCATGGATCTGGTTGCCTTCACTCTCCAGTATTTCAACGATGGTGATTTTCTCATCCAGAAGTACTGTCAGAAAACCTTCCAGCACACCAAAGTTTGCCTTGTTACGCAAAAGCCGTTGGGCGGCCCAGTCAAAACGGATTATCTTATTATCCTCACCCATATAGCTCCTTTTTTCTACAAATGTAAGCAAAATATCTGTAATAACAATGAATGTCTGCTTTTGCAGAGGTTTTTCCGCAAGGAAATTATGGGGGGACTATAAGTCTTCTATTTCATTTTTTGTAAGACCGGTCATATCTTCAATCATTTCAATCGAAAGACCGGTCTGCTTCATTTTACGAGCTATCTCCTTTGCCTTTTTCATTTCACCTTCCTCACGTCCTTCTTCACGCCCTTCCAAATGTGCAGTGCTGATCACATCATTCTGTATCATGATGGCATTTATATGTTCATCATAAGCATGCCGTTCTTCCTCACTCATACTGTAATATTGTAGTTTTTGGCGTGCTTCTTCCAGTCCGGGAGCGGAAGTTCCAGGCGTGATTACACCATCCTTTAAATAGGCAACCCATTCCTCCAATGGAGTTACGGCAACTTTATTGAACTCATTGACACGGATAAGAAAATATTCGGGAAAGATTTCTTCAGGTTTCTTTTGTACAAGAACATCCTTGTCGCGGGTGTTTATAACCAATTTGTCACCTGTATGCACCCCGACAAAGGAATTTTGACCATGGTAGAGGTAATCAAGACCGATACCCAAATCAAAATATAAAATATTGATGCTGTACACCTTCTTTACGGTGTTGTATTTATCTCCCAGACTGATATGCTCGGTGATGGTTTTGGCCACGCCGTAAAGTATACGTTCCAGATACCAGGCCTCACGGGTGTTCTGAATCTCAATGATCACGATTTCATCCTTGCTGTTGCGCGCCTTGATATCCACACGGTTAAACTTGTCGTCAGCATGGATCTGGTTGCCTTCACTCTCCAGTATTTCAACGATGGTGATTTTCTCATCCAGAAGTACTGTCAGGAAACCTTCCAGCACACCAAAGTTTGCCTTGTTACGCAAAAGCCGTTTGGCAGCCCAGTCAAAACGGATTATCTTATTATCCTCACCCATATAGCTCCTTTTTTCTACAAATGTAAGCAAAATATCTGTAATAGCAATGAATGTCTGCTTTTGCAGAGTTTTTTTCCGCAAGGAAATTATGGGGGAACTATAAGTTTTCTATTTCATTTTTTGTAAGACCGGTCATATCTTCAATCATTTCAATCGAAAGACCGGCCTGCTTCATTTTACGGGCTATCTCCTTTGCCTTTTTCATTTCACCTTCCTCACAGCCTTCCAAATGTGCGGTGCTGATCACATCATTCTGTATCATGATGGCATTTATATGCTCATCATAAGCATGCCGTTCTTCCTCGCTCATACTGTAATATTGTAGTTTTTGGCGTGCTTCTTCCAGTCCGGGAGCGGAAGTTCCAGGCGTGATTACACCATCCTTCAAATAGGCAACCCATTCCTCCAATGGAGTTACGGCAACTTTATTGAACTCATTGACACGGATAAGAAAATATTCGGGAAAGATTTCTTCAGGTTTCTTTTGTACAAGAACATCCTTGTCGCGGGTGTTTATAACCAATTTGTCACCTGTATGCACCCCCACAAAGGAATTTTGACCATGGTAGAGATAATCAAGACCGATACCCAAATCAAAATATAAAATATTGATGCTGTACACCTTCTTTACGGTGTTGTATTTATCTCCCAGACTGATATGCTCGGTGATGGTTTTGGCCACGCCGTAAAGTATACGTTCCAGATACCAGGCCTCACGGGTGTTCTGAATCTCAATGATCACGATTTCATCCTTGCTGTTGCGCGCCTTGATATCCACACGGTTAAACTTGTCATCAGCATGGATCTGGTTGCCTTCACTCTCCAGTATTTCCACGATGGTGATTTTCTCATCCAGAAGTACTGTCAGAAAACCTTCCAGCACACCAAAGTTTGCCTTGTTACGCAAAAGCCGTTTGGCAGCCCAATCAAAACGGATTATCTTATTATTGTCACCCATATAGCTCCTTTTTTCTACAAATGTAAGCAAAATATCTGTAATAACAATAATTGAAAATGAGTTTGTTAACAAAACAAATTTCCGTATAGGAAATATAGAATCCGCACCATCGCGTGATAAAGCATATCGGGCACAGAGAGCAGATAAGCTATTTTATAAAACGTGAAAGGATACATTCCTTAGCAACAGAAATATATCCTTCTACGTTTTATTTCTACTTTCGGAAACCTATTTTCCCATCAGATAAGCCTTGAAACCCTCAAAGTCTTTACCCATCAGAATACTCTGCTTGGTTCCTTTCATAAACTCCTGCAATTTGGCAGGAATCTCCACCTTATCGCCAATGATGCCTTCCACCGTATCAAGGAACTTGGCCGGATGAGCCGTTTCCAGGAAAAGACCCGTCTCGCAGGGGAACAACCCTTCGGACAAAGCACGATAACCGCAAGCTCCGTGCGGATCGAGCAAGTATCCGGTTTCCCGATACACCTCGCCCACCGTTTCACGGATCTGTTCATCCGTATAGGTGGTACCGGAGATTTCTGCTGCAATGGCAGCATGGTTGTTATCATACAATGCCAGTACACGGGCGAAGTTACTGGGATCTCCCACATCCATCGCATTGGCAATAGTGGCGATGGAAGGACGAGGATTGTATTTTCCGGTCTGCAAATATTGATAGAAAATATCATTCCGGTTATTGGCTGCAATAAAACGCTTGACCGGCAGCCCCATACGCTTGCCAAACAGTCCGGCAGTGATGTTGCCAAAGTTACCACTAGGAACGCATACGACCAAACTGTCCGCTTTTCCCGCCTTTTTCAACTGTGCGTAGGCATAGAAGTAATAAAACGCCTGCGGAAGGAAACGGGCTACATTAATGGAATTGGCCGAAGTAAGTTTCATGTGCGCATTCAAATCAGCGTCCATAAACGCATTCTTAACCAATGCCTGGCAGTCATCAAAAGTGCCGTCCACCTCCAAGGCCGTGATATTCTGCCCCAGAGTAGTAAACTGCTTTTCCTGAATTTCACTGACTTTTCCTTTGGGATAAAGCACATACACATGGATACCTTCCACGCCCAGGAAACCATTGGCCACAGCGCTGCCCGTATCTCCCGAAGTCGCCACCAGTACATTCACTTGCTTCTGGCCTTCTTTTTTAATAAAGTAACCCAGTAAACGGGCCATGAAGCGTCCGCCCACATCCTTAAAAGCCAATGTGGGACCGTGAAACAATTCCAAAGCGTAAATGTTATCTTTCACCTTTACGGCAGGAACATCAAAACTCAGCGTATCATAAACAATCTGTCTCAATGTTTCGGCAGGAACATCTTCGCCGAAGAAAGCATCGGCTACACGATAAGCGATTTCCTGAAACGACAGTTCTTCGATATGATCATAAAACTCTTGTGGCAACGGTTTGATGGCTTCGGGCATGTATAGCCCTTTGTCGGATGCCAGCCCCTTCACTACCGCTTCCTCCAGAGAAGCATCGGGAGCCTGATGATTGGTACTGTAATATTTCATAATTTTTAAATTTGCCAATTTGTTAATGTGCCAATATGACTGCACATTATTCTTTCATAAATTCATTCATAAACTCATCCTCTTTCAGCACTCCATAACAGCCTTCCACACAGGCCACTTCATCAAAAGTCCGCACACTGTCCGGCTCTATTCCAGGATAATAAATGAGGAAAGGCACCGGCTCGGCCGTATGGGTACGGAGCTCGCAAGGCGTAGGATGATCCGGAAGCACGGCAATGGCCACAGGCTCGTCCCAATCTTTCACAGCCTCATAAACAGGCCCCACAATACGCTTGTCCAGATTTTCAATCGTAAATTGCTTTAATTTGAAATCTCCCTCATGGCCCGCCTCATCACTGGCCTCGATGTGCAGATATACAAAGTCGTCCGCCTTCAACGCTTCCAAGGCAGCGGCAACCTTATTTTCATAATTCGTATTATATAAACCGGTCGCCCCCTCTACGGTTATACGGCGTAATCCCGCATAATGACCTATTCCATTAATCAAATCAACAGCCGAGATAACAGCTCCTTTCCTTATTGCCGGATATTTTGCAGAAAGAGTTTCCATCTGCGGACGATACCCCGGACTCCAAGGCCAGATACTATTAGCGGGATCTTTCCCCTCAGCCATGCGCTTTTTATTAATAGGGTGCTCTGCCAACAACTCTTGAGAAGCCAGGATCAGATTATTGATCAAATCAGCCGTCGCCTGTGCTTCCGGCACAGACGCTTTCACCATCAGCGGGCGAAAAGGCTGTAAAGGCACGTCATGGGGAGGAGTACAGTCCAAATGCTTGTCGCCTCCCTTTATCACCAGCAGATGGCGGTATTGCACACCGGTATAGAAACGTACCCGTTCAGAACCCAGTTTTTCGTCCAAGTATTTAATCAGCACGTCAGCCTCCTCGGTAGTGATATGGCCGGCTGAGTGATTTTTTATCCTGTCATTCTCCATACAGATTATATTGCAGCGCATAGCCATGTCACCCGGTTGCAACTCCACTCCGATGCTTGCCGCTTCCAACGGTCCGCGCCCTTCATATACCTTCGGCAGATTATAGCCCATCACAGACATGTTCGCCACTTCACTGCCCGGATGAAATCCGGGAGCGACTGTAATCAACCTTCCGGTACGTCCCATAGCAGCCAGTTTGTCCATATAGGGAGTACTAGAGTATTGTAGCAATGTTTGGTTTCCCAGTGATTCGGCAGGCCAGTCGGCCATACCATCACCTAAAATAATAATATGCTTCATAAATCAAGGATTAAAATTCCCAACTCTCAAATTCCATTTCATCAAATATTAGCGATGCTCATGATATCGGCAAACACTCCGGCAGCAGTCACACTGGCACCGGCACCATATCCTTGTATCATCATCGGATATTCTTTATATCGTTCAGTTGTAAGCAAAATAATGTTGTTGCTTCCTTCCAGCCCATAGAACGGGTGTTTGCTGTCCACTTCCTGCAAAGCCACACTGCCCTTGCCGTTCTCCAATTTGGCCACAAAACGCCAACGTTTGTTCTCCTCTTCCAGCTTTTGACGGCGGGATTCAAAATCCGCATCCAGAGAAGGTACTTTCTTCCAGAATTCGTCCAATGAACCTTCAAAGAAATCATTCGGTACGAAAAGATGTTTTTCCACGTCTTCCTGTTCCAGCTTATATCCGGCTTCACGGGCCAGGATAACCAGTTTACGAATCACATCCTTGCCACTCAAGTCAATACGCGGATCGGGTTCCGAGTAGCGTTCTTCCTGTGCCATTTTGATAGTCTTGCTGAAAGGAACATCCGCACTGATTTTATTAAAGATATAATTCAGTGTGCCACTCAATACCGCCTCTATTTTCAGGATCTTGTCTCCACTGTTTATCAAGTCATTGATGGTATTGATGATGGGAAGTCCCGCACCCACATTGGTTTCAAACAGGAACTTCACACCGCGACGGCGGGCTATCTGTTTCAGCTCACTGTAAACGGCGTATTCAGAAGAAGCGGCAATCTTATTGGCTGCTACCACTGAGATATTATTCATCAGGAAATCTTTATACAGAGACGCAACCTCCGCACTGGCTGTACAATCCACAAATACAGAGTTGAATATATTCATTCCTATAATCTCGTCGTGCAACACCCGGGCAGACGAAGGCATTCCTTTCTCCACCAGTTCTTCCTTATAACGGGACAAATCCACGCCCGCACGGGTAAACAACGCATGATGTCCATCGGCTATGCCCACCACTTTCAACTTCAAACCGCGCTCCTGCATCAGCCTCTGTTGCTGGCAACGGATCTGTTCTATCAAACTGCCCCCCACAGTGCCTGTGCCACAGATAAAGAGATTCAGCACCTGATATTCGGACAGGAAGAACGAATCGTGAATCACATTCAATGATTTACGCAGTGACTTGGATTCTACCACGAAAGAGATATTGGTTTCCGAAGCCCCTTGCGCACAGGCTATGACACTGATGCCGTTACGCCCCAATGTGCCGAACAGTTTACCTGCAATGCCCGGCGTGTGTTTCATGTTCTCACCGACAATAGCAATGGTGGCCAGATTCATTTCGGCCACTACCGGACTGATTTCCCCCATTTCTATCTCTTTGGAAAACTCTTCATTCAGCACTTCACAAGCCAATGCCGCATCCTGATTACGCACACCGATAGAAGTACTGTTCTCGGAAGACGCCTGCGATACCATAAACACGCTGATGCCATTTTGCGCCAATGCCTTGAAAATACGGAAGTTCACACCGATCACGCCTACCATACCCAAACCGGTAACTGTAATCAGGCTGGTATCATTAATGGATGAAATACCTTTGATAGCCTTAGAACCCGAATTGACTTCTTGCTTTATGATGGTTCCTTCACCTTGAGGATTGAACGTGTTCTTAATCAGAATAGGGATATTTTTATGACAAACCGGATAAATGGTAGGCGGATAAACCACTTTTGCCCCAAAGTTACAAAGTTCCATCGCCTCTACATAACTCAGCTCATTAATGGTGTAAGCCGTACTGATCACCCGCGGATCCGCTGTCATGAAACCATCTACATCCGTCCATATTTCCAGACTGTCCGCATTCAGTGCAGCAGCTATGACAGAAGCGGTGTAATCGGAACCACCACGTCCCAAATTTGTCACTTCACCACTGTTCTTGTCAGTAGAAATAAATCCGGGGACCAATGCCACTTCCGGTAATTCCCGGAACGTTTCTTTAACCAAGCGGGTAGTCAGCTCGGAATCCAGAATATGTTTGGCATGTTTTTTTTCAGTCTTTATAAAGTTACGGGAATCATACCATACCGCACCCTTTATCAATGAAGCCACAATAATAGACGACAAGCGTTCACCATAGCTCACAATAGTTGCCGACGTTTTGGATGACAAATCCTTGATCAAATAAATACCTTGGAAAATGTCCTTCAGCTCGCTCAACAGTTCATTGACTTTATCCAATAAAACGGTGCGCGCATCCCCCGCCGGAATGACGGTATATACCATTTCAATATGCCGGTTCACAATTTCACGGTATTCTTTCTCGTATGCGGCATCCCCCTTGGCGGCCATCTGCGAAGTATTGATCAACTTGTCGGTGATACCGCCCAATGCCGACACTACCACAATTACAGGCTCTTCTACTGCCTCTACTATTTGTTTGACGCTTAAAATGCTGTTCACGGAACCTACGGATGTTCCGCCGAATTTCATTACTTTCATGCAATTATCTATTTTTATTCCAGCTTCTTTTACCATTCTGTCCTCCGAGCCATTTCAAGTCCGGTAAAGAATCTACTTTCGTTTCACCCAGCATGACAACGAAAAGAAACTGTCTCTGTTTACACTAAAAAAATAAAATTAAAAGCTTGTTTTGCTTACGTCCGTAAGCGTGTATCACGTAGAAACACATATACTATCCTTAACCCCGAGGGGTCATTGTTGTGGATGTGGACATTGTAGTTGTCATGTGCCCCATCCCTAATGTGGTGGTTGTATGGAGATAGTATATCGTCATTTTATTATTGTTCTTCTTCTGTTTTTTATTTGAACGATGCAAATATAAAAACAATTTCCTACAATCTATCACAATTTCCCATTTTTTTGCGATAAAATATAAGAATACTTTTTATTAAGGCAGAAATAAGACAAAATAGCGGTGAAAAAGAAAGGAAAACAGGAGGATTCACCACAGATTACACAGATTCACACAGATTTAGTTGACCCAACTCTTTAGTATCAATCGTCATAATCCGTGTGAACCGTTGTAAATCCACATAATCTGTGAATCTGTGTAATCTATGGTAAAACTATCCCCCGTCAGAAATTATAAGCAACACCTACCCCCAATATTTCTTTGAACTGAACTTTCGCCCCTCTTTTAGTTCCATCCTCTTCAAAAGTCTTCACATCATTATCATATTTCAAAGTCGTATTGATGGTGGCGGACAAAAACTTATTAATTTTCATGCTGATCAATACATCCCAATTTACATCCACATTACCAAACTGGCTACTGTAAGGAGTAAAGAAATCGGCTGTTGTAATCATGCTCACATTTTCCATAAGTGGCATCTCGGCCCTGCCTTTCAGATAAGCGCCGCATTCTATTTTGAAACGATCTCCCGGATCCACACCAAAAGCTCCTATCTCCGAAAGATAATCATCTTCCACAAAAGTCATTTTTGCAGAAACCGGAGAAAGAAAAACAGAATAGTTACTCTTAGGGCGATACTCCATACCTAATGAAATATTAGAATAAGCCGGTGCAAAGAAGTTCGAAATATAGTGAGTCTTGTCCGGATAGTTGTATCCTTTGGCAAATTGTGTATTCAAGTCTCCCATTAAAGTATAATACCATACATTATTAGTGGAATATCCTAATTGGGTAGAAAGGCCTATTTTATCGGTAGTCTTTCTCATTCCCTGCGATTTTGTTTTGGACAGGCCATAATCCAATATCAGATTAGTCACCCATAGCCAGTTTCCATTTTTATGAGTCAACGAACCATTCAGGTAAGCGTTTCCCGATAAGGCATTCTCACCACCGGCCGACCAGTTAGTCATGGCGGTTTGTGACAAATTCAGACCGGTAACACCATTCAGTACCCATGCTCCTTCCTTATATCCTTTATCATCGGTTTGAGCATATATGCCGGTTGACATAACGGCAAGTAATATTAAAAAGTATATACGCTTCATTTCAGTTTTATTTTTTAGTTCTTTAATTTATAAGACGTCTTAATAACTAAAACGGAATAATCTTTCCATTTGTTCAGGTATTTTTCATTTCGATAAGAATGAACTGTAAGAAAGGTAAAAACATATGTAATTTATATACCTCATCACAATACTATTAGAACTATCTTTGCACAGTCAATTAAATGAAAGAAATATGTGCAAAAAAGTTTTAGTTTTATCTAGTAGTCCTCGAAAAGGAGGGAATTCAGATACTTTGTGTGATCAATTTATAAAAGGAGCACAAGAATCTGGAAACGACGTGGAGAAAATATACCTACGGAACAAAAGAATCAATTATTGTACCGGCTGTGGAACTTGCAACTTGCAGAAACCCTGCCCGCAAAAGGACGATGCCGCCGAAGTAATAGACAAAATGGTAAAGGCAGATGTCATAGTTTTGGCAACTCCGGTATATTTCTACACAATGAGTGCTCAAATGAAGACTTTGATAGACCGTAGTTGCGCACGTTATACGGAAATCAGCAATAAAGATTTCTACTTCATCGCAACAATGGCCGAGACTGAAGCAAACAGAATAGAACGTACCTTCGAAAGCTTGAGAGGATTCACCGACTGCCTGGAAGGACCTCGTGAAAAAGGAACGATTGCCGCCATCGGCGTATGGCAAAAAGGTGAAGTGAGCGACAAGCCCTATATGCAACAGGCTTACGAAATGGGAAAAGCCATTTAAAACTTTTTTATCCTGCCCGTATTGGTATGCAGAACTATTTCCTTACCTTTGTACAAATTCAGCCTCAAGTTGCGCTGTTTTAATTATCCCGTAAGAATATGGCAAAGGAAAAGACTGTATATGTATGCACCAACTGTGGGCAGGATTCACCCAAATGGGTAGGGAAATGTCCGTCTTGCGGTGCATGGAACACATACGTAGAAGAAGTTGTACGCAAGGAATCTGCAAACAAAAGGCCGGTATCCGGTCTGGAACCCGTAAAAAGCAAGCCTGTCACCCTGAATGACATAACCGGAGGAGACGAGCCGCGAATAGATATGCAGGACGAGGAGTTGAACCGGGTACTGGGAGGCGGCTTGGTACTGGGATCACTTGTCCTGCTGGGTGGTGAACCGGGAATAGGGAAATCCACCTTGGTGCTGCAAACCGTACTTCATCTGCCTGACAGAAAAGTATTGTATATATCGGGTGAAGAGAGTGCCCGGCAACTGAAACTGCGTGCAGACCGTATCCCACACAATTCTTCCGACTGCCTGATAGTTTGTGAAACTTCGTTGGAGCAAATTTACGTCCATATTAAAAATACACAACCCGATTTGGTCATCATCGACTCTATTCAAACCATCTCAACCGAAACGATAGACTCTTCTCCCGGCAGTTTGGTGCAGGTACGTGAATGTTCCGCTTCTATTTTAAAATTTGCCAAAGAAACAAATACGCCGGTCATCCTGATCGGCCATATCAATAAAGAAGGAAGCATTGCCGGCCCCAAGGTACTGGAACATATTGTAGACACCGTATTGCAATTTGAAGGTGACCAACATTATATGTACCGCATTCTTCGCAGCATCAAGAACCGTTTCGGAAGCACTGCCGAACTAGGTATTTATGAAATGCGGCAGAATGGTCTGCGCCAGGTGAGCAACCCTTCCGAACTATTGCTTAGTCAGGACCATGACGGAATGAGCGGAGTCGCCATCGCCTCGGCCATAGAAGGCGTCCGCCCTTTCCTGATCGAGACACAGGCTTTAGTCAGTTCGGCAGTCTATGGGAATCCGCAACGTTCTGCCACCGGATTCGATTTACGACGTATGAATATGCTTCTGGCAGTACTCGAAAAACGGGTAGGATTCAAACTGGCACAAAAAGATGTCTTTTTGAATATCGCAGGTGGATTGAAAGTGAATGATCCGGCCATCGACCTGTCTGTCATCAGTGCCATTCTATCCAGCAATATGGACACGGAGATAGAACGCGACACCTGCATGGCAGGCGAAGTGGGCCTGAGTGGTGAGATCCGACCGGTAAACCGCATCGAACAACGCATCGGAGAAGCAGAGAAGTTAGGCTTCAAGCGGATTCTTATACCGAAGCATAATTTACAGGGAATGGATACCTCCAAATTAAAGATAGAAATCATTCCGGTGAGAAAGGTAGAAGAAGCGTTCCGGATGTTATTCGGATAATCAAAATTTAAACAACAGCAGAAATCATGATACAGGAATTTCAACTAAGAGTCTTGCCTGAACAGGCAGCCAACGAACAGTCACTGAAACAATTCATCGGACGTGACAAGGGATTGGATATACGCACCATCCATGCCCTCCGCATCTTGAAAAGGAGCATAGACGCACGTCAGCGCACCATCTATGTAAACCTGAAAGTACGCCTATATATCAATGAAATTCCAGAAGAGGAGGAATTTACCCGCACTATATATAATAAGGTGGAAGGAAAGCCACAAGTCATTGTTGTGGGAGCAGGCCCGGGCGGACTTTTTGCTGCTTTGCGATTAATAGAGTTAGGACTCCGACCTGTCGTAGTGGAACGAGGGAAAAATGTACGTGATAGAAAAATAGATATCGCCCGTATCAGCCGTGAGCACAAAGTGGATTCCGAAAGCAACTACAGTTTCGGAGAAGGTGGCGCAGGAGCCTATTCGGACGGCAAACTCTACACCCGAAGCAAGAAACGGGGGAATGTGGACAAAATTCTGAATGTATTCTGCCAACATGGGGCCAGTACCTCCATCCTGGTAGATGCCCATCCGCACATCGGTACGGACAAACTGCCACGCGTGATTGAAAACATGCGGAATACCATCATAGAATGTGGCGGTGAAGTGCACTTCGAAACACGAATGGACTCCCTTATCATAGAAAAAAACAAAATCACAGGTATAGAGACAAATACCGGAAAGACTTTCAAAGGGCCTGTCATTCTGGCTACCGGGCATTCCGCACGGGATGTATATCAGTGGTTGTATGATAACGGCATAGAGATAGAAGCCAAAGGAATTGCGGTAGGAGTCCGTCTGGAACACCCGTCCATGCTGATTGACCAGATACAATATCATAATAAAAACGGACGCGGCAAATATCTGCCTGCCGCCGAATATAGCTTTGTGGCACAAGTAGAAGGACGTGGAGTCTATAGTTTCTGCATGTGTCCGGGAGGATTTGTAGTTCCTGCCGCAAGCGGACCGCAGCAGATTGTGGTAAACGGCATGAGTCCCAGCAACCGCGGTTCCAAATGGAGCAACTCCGGAATGGTAGTAGAAATCAGACCGGAAGACCTGGCGGACAACAGTCTTTTTACAGAAGAATTAAAAGCGAAGAGTGAAGAATTAAAAGCCGCAGACCGAAAGAATGGCCAATGGGATACCGGCCACTGTCCATTAACCATGATGTATTTTCAAGAAGCATTGGAAGCTTCCTGCTGGCAGCAAGGCAATATGCGCCAAACCGCACCCTCGCAACGAATGGTAGACTTTACCCGCAGGAAACTGAGCTATGATTTACCCGACAGTTCGTATAGTCCGGGATTAGTCTCTTCTCCCCTGCATTTTTGGATGCCTGCATTCATCACCGACCGTTTGAGCAAAGGTTTCCAACAATTCGGAAAGAGCAGTCATGGTTTCCTGACCAATGAAGCAGTGATGATTGGTGTAGAGACACGCACGTCGGCTCCGATACGGATCCTGCGGGATAGTGAGACCCTGCAACATGTCACTGTCAACGGGTTATTTCCTTGCGGAGAAGGAGCGGGTTACGCCGGCGGAATTGTTTCAGCAGGTATCGATGGAGAAAGGTGTGCGGAAGCTGTAGCCGCTTATTTAGGGGCAGGAGCGGATTGAGCCTGCATTAAATGAATGATTTTCAATGTGATTTAAAATGATTATCCGCAATCATGCCACCGGATGATAAAGGAGAATTTAAGATAGTACTTGAGCGTTTGTGCACCTAGAGCAGGTAAGCCAGCGCAATTTGGATATAAAAAGTCCGCATTTTATAATCCTCTGATATTCAACTACATTCTTCAATTCTCCAAATGTGCTGCTGTATTCTAAAAAAAAGTGCTGAGTATCAGTTTTTCGATTAGCTGCTTGGGGTTTCAGAAAAAGGGCTTAATTTTGTAATCGAAATATTTGATAAGTAACACATAATTTTCGATTATGGAAATGATACAACGTAATCATTATTTAAATGAGCTAGTTTCCTTACAAGAAAAAGATTATAATTCTTGGTGAAGAATGCCCGATAACACGAGACGAACAGGGTATTACAACTATGAGCATTTTTGATTTTCTGTTAAAAGAAAACTCATTGGAGCTTTAATACCACTTTCCTTAAATTTAATCCAATAAAGAAATCTATAAATGAGCAGAATCACAACTTTACCTATTAAAGAACTATACAGACTTGATTCAGTTCGTGAACTGTACAACCTTGCAAAAGTCAATCATGAAACATTTACGATTCCTGACTATCAAAGGGGATACCGTTGGGAAGCAAACATCCATATAGAGGCTCTTCTCAAAGATGTATTTGACTTCATGAATACGAACCGCAATATTGACGACCGCTATTGTTTGCAACCTATAGTTGTCACTCAATCTTCGACCCATAAAGGGGCATGGGAGGTAATCGATGGTCAGCAGCGCCTCATCACAATTTATATGTTGCTCAATGCTTTGGGACTGCCAACCTTTAATTTAGTGTTTGAATCACGCCCAAAAAGTAACGATTTTCTTGCCCAACTGATCGCAAATGGCAAAGCCAATCATGACGATCCTGATTTCCATTTCATGAGTGAGGCATGGGCTAAAATCAAACAGTGGCTCAAAGATAAAAACAATCAAGATCCAGGATTTGATTTGGAATATAAACCTGTTTTGTGGAAGAACGTAAATGTAATTTGGTATGACATCGAGTCCACGAGTCGCGAGATTAACATTGACGTGTTCAATCGTTTGAATATCGGTAAAATACCTCTTAATGATGCCGAACTAGTCAAAGCACTTCTTCTAAGCAAAATCAAAGGACGTTACAAAGACGCTGTTGAACTCACAATGCGCCAATCAGAAATAAATAACGAATGGCATCGCATTGAGATAGAACTACGCAAACCGCAAAAATGGGGTTTCATTACAGGAAACGTACACAAGGAGTATGATTCGCATATCGAGTTCCTTTTTGACTTGATGGCCAAGAATCGAGCCAAAGGAACTGCCGAACAGAAGTATACAACCTATTTATGGTTCGAACATCAAGTGAACGCTGCCGGTCGTAAACCCGAGGCACAGGCTGACATGGCTATAAAACTTTGGGGACAGGTAAAAGATGCTTATGCGCGTGTAAACTCATGGTTCTGCGACAATAATGTTGGGTCTGATACAGCTATTTACCATTATGTCGGCTATCTTTTAGCCTCTCGCAAGGTTCAGGTCTATGATCTTTATAATGATTCTTTTGAAAAGTCACGCAAAGGATTCCGCGATCATCTCAGAGGGTTAGTGAAAGACACTTTGAAAGGTATCAAACTTGATGAACTTAAATATGGTGAGGATGATGATACAATCAAGATGGTACTCCTATTGTTCAACGTGCTTACTTGCGAAAAGATAGCCGATGGAATGTACAACCGCTTCCCTTTTGATCGTTACAATGAGATAGCAAAAGAAAGACGAAGTCGCGGAGGTTGGAGCTTAGAACATATCTTCGCACAAAATTCACGAGATCCGATGAAAGACCCAAAAGCAGCTTTACACTGGTTAGCAGATACGCAGAAATCAATAAAAAATATCAGTAGTGTCATCAAGACTATAAAAAACGATAGTCAAAGTGAGCAAGAAAAGAGCGAGATTGATCTCACAAAACTTAAGGTGCAGATAGAGAAGATGCAACAATCTCACCCAAACACTTTGGACATGGATGCTTTCAACAATCTTAAAAACAAAGTAAACAACATTTTCGGTGAGGTTGATCGGCACCCTCTCTCTAATTTAGCTCTCTTGTCAACTGTTGATAATTCGACTCTTAATAACGCTGTTTTCCCTACAAAGCGAAACCGCATTATTGAACTTGAGAAGGAAGGACGCTTCATCCCTCCTTGTACTCGTAATGTATTCCTGAAATTCTATAGTCCGTCTGACTCCCAACCATATTATTGGAGCCGGAACGACCAAGATGCATATCTCGCTCAGATAAAGAAAATGATTAATGATTTCATGAAAAACTGATATGAATACGATAACTAATAATCTTGGACAGAAACAATCTTTTAAGACAATTCTTGATATATACGATCGCATTGAAATTCCCGTGATTCAAAGGGATTATGCACAAGGACGCACCGGGAAAAAAGAAACCAATGTGCGCCGTGGCATCTTGAACCATATTTTCAACGCTCTTTCTGAAGGTTGCAGCGTGGAACTTGATTTCATATACGGAGTAGAACGCCAATATGTCAATAGCGATGGTATGCAGCGTATAGCCCTTATACCTATAGATGGACAACAACGTCTCACCACTCTTTGGTTAATTCATTGGTATCTTGCTTGTAAGGCTGGGCTTCTGGATGATCCTCAGAGCGATACGAAGAAGATGCTTAGTCGTTTCACTTACGAAACTCGTGTTTCAAGTAAAGATTTTCTAAATGCTCTTTGCAATCAGAATGTCAATGCTTCTCCAAATATCAAAACAGAAATCATTGAAAATGCGATATGGTTTGACGAAGCATGGAAACTTGATCCGTCAGTTATGGGTTTCATTACCATGCTTGATGCCATTGCCAACCACGAAGTTGTGAAAAACAGTGATCCGGCAGTGCTTTACAACCGTCTCGTTGCTGACGAATCGGCTGTATCCTTCTATTTCCTGTCTTTAGAAAAATTCGGACTTGGTGAGGAAATCTACACACGTATGAATGCGCGAGGTAAGGTACTTACCAATTTTGAGGTTTTCAAGTCCAATTTCTTTAAAATAATTGATGATTCTCCATTGAAGGATGAAATCACACGGAAAATTGAATACGATTGGGTGACAAATCTTTGGCCCTACAAGGAAAAAGATGTATATGTTACAGATGCTCCATTCATGAACTGGCTTCGATATGTGACTCAGATGCTTATTGAAACTTCAAAATCCAAGAACAATAAAGATGCTGATAAAGACACAGACTACTTGTCATTAAACATCTTGGCGAAAGTCTACAATAAACTGGAAAATTTGAAATTTTTAGTAGATTCACTCAATCTCATACCAAGGATTAAGGACTGTGATGTCGATTGTTGCCTTGAATGGAACGAAGAAGACAAAGGACTGGCCAGTGCTGTCAAATGGATTGCTACTGATGGAGAAAGCACTGATGTAATGAAACAAATGTGTGTATTTGCTGCCATAAAGTATCTGCGCAAATTTCCAAATGAAAAGGGTATCGGTGATTTCATAAGAGTGATTCGAAACTTAATTGCAAACACCCCTGACCGCAGCATGCGTGAGTGGCCTACAATGGTAGAGTCCATTAACGGACTTATATCGCAGAACGTATATGCGCTACTCGCCAATAACACTCCCTCTTTGGCAGGCTTTCGTGTTGAACAACGTGAAATAGAGATTTTCAAGGCTAAAATTATAGATAAACACCCTAATGCTTACAGCCTGATTTGCGAAATGGATTCCGACCCACTGTTAACGGCACGTGAAGGCAACCTAATCATCGAACTCCATGAATCGAAAGCAACCGACCATTTCACCCTCAAATTAGATCAAATTAATCCTGACAGAGTTAATATCAACAACCTTCGCAACATATTCAAAGCCTATAAAAAGCTGAGCACTTTCCACAACTCCAACTATTTCGATGCAGTATGGGGGGAATTTCTACAAACAGATCTTTACCATAGCAACGATAGTGAATGCTGGTGGTCAGACGGTGACAATAACTATATCAATTACGCCAACCATCCCATCATATTGAAGCTGGTGCGAGAAGTTATGGATAACAACGGTGATGCGGACACAACGATAGTGGCTCGTCAGAAACGTATAATCAAACAATTACTTAACAAGACGACTAATGACCTTAGTCAGCTTACAAATCCCCAAGACCAGTTGTATGTACTTTACATAGGCACAGTAGCTCTATTAGGGAAATCATATAAGGATTTTTTCGTTTGCGGCCGTTATAATTTTGGATGGGTTAATGCAGAGCCCGGATATACAACTCCATTCATAACTCTACTTGACTCTTCCATCCGGAATCAAATATTTCAGGCATTTCCTGAACGTTTCAGAAAAGATACTGGTATCGTAGATTATCGTACACCATGGATTTTGAAAGTAAATTCCAGAGGCAAAAATTTCTTTCAAAGATTATCAGATTGGGCAAATATTTAATAGACATACTCATACGGTTGCAATATTATCGTACTCCTTGTTAGTTCTGCAACTTCTTGATAATATCAAGTTGTTGCAGAATTACGGTGGTAAGTTGTACGTAAACCTTCCATTGCTTTTCCAACAAACCCTTCATGGTTTCCGAGTAAACCCAATTTATGAATGGAATACGATTTATCTCTTTCTATAAATTAAATTATCATTCTTTCTGACCGGAAGCAAACTCTTCTTTTATCTGCTTGCACCAATCAGCAATACGTTTGCTTGTTAATTGTGCCTGGTTCTCCTGGTCAATCACCAAACCGCAGAACTTTCCGCCACGTACAGCCCTTGACTGACTGAAGGCATACCCGTCTGTCGAAGTAAAACCTACCAATTCAGCTCCTGCCTTTTGAAATGCATCCGCCAGAATCCCCATTCCATCCACAAAATTATCGGGATAATTTTTCTGATCCCCCAAACCGAATATAGCGACTTTCTTTCCTTTTAAATCCAACGACTCCAATTCGGGAACCAACTCGTCCCAATAAGTAGGAAGTTCACCATCAAACCAAGTGGACGCCCCCACTATCATATTGTCATACGCCTGAAAATCATTCTGCCAAGCCCTTTCTATCAAAACGACTTCTATTACTTTCACTCCTCCCAAATCTTCCCGGATCTTATCAGCTATATGGGAAGTCTTGGCTGCATTCATTGCATAAAATAATCCTATTGTTTTCATAATTCATTTTTTATTCACCATAGATTAACACGGATAATATATAGAATAATTCATGTAACCTGTGGACTTTTGATTAATATTCCAGCAACTTCCTGGCTGCATCATAAATTTTATCCTCAGCAGGCAAAATGGCCTTTTCCAATATCGGATGGAAACCTACAGGAGTGAAGGTAGAACCCACACGCTGTACAGGAGCATCCAGATAACGGAACAATTCCGTACCAATTCCAGCAGCTATTTCAGCCCCGAAACCAGAGAAAACTTTATCCTCATGGACTACCAAAGCCTTGCTTGTTTTCTTCACTGACTCGTAAATAGTCTCTTTATCCAACGGAATAAGCGAGCGGATGTCAATCACTTCCACACTCCACCCCTCCTGGGCCAAACGTTCAGCCACATTCAAACAGAAATGGGTCGTATTTCCATACGTTATCATGCTTAAATCCGTACCTTCGCGACGAATACGCGCCTTTCCAAACGGGACCTCAAAATCTTCGGGCACCACAGAAGAAGCCTCGACTGAATTATACAAGGCTTTCGGCTCAAGATACAAAGTAAATCCGCGAGAGCGCATCGCAGTACGAAGCAGCCCTGCCGCATCATCGGCAAAAGAAGGGCAGACAATCCGTGCACCGGGCAAGGTAGTCAACGCACCCTCTATATTTTGCGAGTGATAAAGTCCGCCACCAATATATCCACCCGAAGCCAGACGCAACACAATATTCGGAACAAATTTTCCATTGCTACGCCAATACTCATGGGTACACTCCACATATTGTTCTACAGCAGGCCAGAAATAATCGGCAAATTCAGCTCCTTCAATAACGACATGTATCTTAGAATCAAAACGACACATTCCATTTGCCGTACCCACAATATAGTCCTCTGCTATAGGAGCATTGAACACGCGGGCATCCCCAAACTCCAGCTGCATTCCTTTAGTGATATTGAACACTCCGCCTTTCTCTTTATTCGCTACATCCTGGCCATAGATGAAAGTGTCCGGATTATGACGGAATTCCTCTTTCAACGTTTCGTTGATAGCGGTTACCATAAAGGCCTTCTCACCATTCTCCTCTTGATGAAGTCCCTCTTTATATTTTTCCGGTATATAGGGATCGGGCAAAACATAATCAAAGATGCTTTTCGGATCAGGATCAGGCGCAGCAAGCGCCTTCCTGTTGGCAACCGACAGTTCTTTCTTGGCTGCCGCCTCTATCTGTTGCAATTCTTCTTCCGTAAGGCGTTTGTAGCGCAACAGCATCCGGCGGAATTTCATCAACGGATCGGCTTCCTTTACATAAGCAAGTTCATTTTCATCCCGATAAAGCGTTTGCTTATCCGAATTGGAATGGGAACCGATACGGACACAATTGGCATGTACAATGACTGGAGTACGATTCGCTATGGCAAATTCACGGGCCTCGCTCATAGCATTCATGGAGTCGAACACATCTTTTCCATTGCAATGAATAATCTTCAGATTCTTGAAACCGGAAAAATTATCGGCATACTTACGGACAGCCGTCTGATCCTTTTTGGGGACAGAGATACCATATCCATTATCCTGCCATACAAATATCACAGGAAGGCCTTCCCGGCTGGCTCCGTTAATCGCCTCATAAACATATCCCTCCGAGGAAGCGGATTCTCCATGAGAGGTGATCGCCACCCCTTTATGCCCGTAATACACCATGGCACGCGCCACTCCGGCAGCATGAAGGTCGTGTGTTCCGGTGGCTGATGACACATTTTCTATATGCCATTCGGGCTTGGCAAAATGATTGGACATGTGACGTCCTCCACTGGCGGGATCAGTCGCTTTCGAAATGCCGTTCAATATCAATTCCTCCACACTCATGCCGGCCGAGAGCACGGTCAGCATGTCGCGGTAATATGGAAAAAGGAAATCCTCGCCTTTGGTAAAGACTTGGCCTACGGCCAATTGGATGCCATCATGCCCTGCGTATGGCGCATGATAGGACCAACCCAATGACTGCAACAGGTAAGACGGAGCTTTTTCATCAAGCGCACGTCCCAACACCATCAAATGATACCACTTTTTCAACGTTTCGGTATCAGTGGTCTTTATATCATATTTTTTCATTATCTTCTTTTTTATTGTAGTGAATGGTTATTCTTTCCAATTTTCCAAATAATTCTTTATCGCATAGAGGAACTGCCCCCCCAACATACCATCTACCACCCTATGATCGTACGACAAAGAAAGATACATTTTATGGCGGATAGCAATCATATCACCCTCAGGGGTTTCAATTACCGCCGGCTTTTTCTCAATATATCCCACTCCCAGAATGGCCACCTGCGGCTGGTTAATAATCGGAGTACCAAACAAGGACTTGAAAGTTCCAAAATTGGTAATCGTAAATGTACCATCCGAAATGTCATCCGGCATCAGTTTGTTATCACGTGCCTTCACCGCCAGGGTATCAATAGCAACTGCAAGTCCGCTCAAATTCAACCTGTCGGCATCATGTATCACCGGAACAATCAGATTGCCATCATTCAGTGAAACAGCTATGCCGACATTGATATGCTTTTTAAACAAGATATGATAACCGTCAACAGATACATTCACCTGCGGATAGGCAACCAATGCCTTCGCCACGGCTTCGGTTATGGCAGGCATATAAGTCAATTTGACTCCCTCACGATGAAAGAAAGCATCTTTATTCTTATCACGCCATTTCACAAGTTGGGTCACATCCACTTCTACCACATTCGTAACATGAGGAGAGGTATGTTTGGACATTACCATGTGGTCGGCAATCATTTTCCGGACTCGGTCCATCTCTCTCACTTCCACACCTTCTTGCAAACCGGAAACTGAAGTAGCTAAAGAGGAAGCCGATGATTGGACAGCCGGAGAAGTCTGGGCAGAAACACTCACAGCAGGTTGAGCAGATGCCGGTGCAGATTTTGGCAGGACAATGTTACCCTGTTCTTTTCTGGTAATGTAAGCCTTTATATCTTTTTTACTCAAACGTCCTTCATATCCTGTTCCTTGAATACGATCCAACTCCTCTTTCGAGATATGTGCAGCCTGAGCCAATTGAAGCACAATGGGAGAATACCAACGCTCTTCTTCTGTTTTGGCAGCCATCGCCTTAGGAGCTTCCTTTACTTCCTGAACGGATGCCACAGATTGCGCATGGAGGGAAGTCTCTTCCGTTCCTTCATCACCAGCTATATCTACAATTGCCACTACCGTACCTACCGGCACGGTATCTCCTTCTTTAAATAGTATCTCGACCACCTTGCCTTCTACAGGAGATGGTATTTCAGCACTGACCTTTGCTGTGTTCACTTCAAACAACACATCGTCCTCCTGAACAGTGTCGCCCACTTTTACCGACCAGGATATAATTGTCCCTTCAGTAATACTTTCGCCTAGTTTAGGCATTTTTATTTCGAATCTTGACATATTGATAATCTTATTTTTTAATCCTTTTTTATATGAACAACAAGACACTGAAAGATAAAGTTTTAACTTAAATCTTTTTTAAGGTTGCCCGATGATGTATCCAACCCTCATCAGCATATTTTTCCACTTTCAGCAATTCGATTGCCGCCAAATCCTTCCGGGAAAAATGATAAATACTGTTCTTTTCATCTTCTGTCAGAAAGTAATGAAACAAAAGATGAATAAACCGTTTGATATTTACTGAAACATCCAAAAAATGATTGAGATTTACCACTTCACTAGGAACAGACGATACGGCGCGGACATTTCTTGATCCGGGAATCAGTTCCCACTCATCGGTCTTCTCTTTCAACACAGAATGAAGCACATCCAAGTTTGTAGAAAACAACAACGTACAATGATACATCACACGGTCTTTATGAATGCATTGCGCACTGCCCGATATTTTCTTTCCATCCAAGTAAATTCCCATGCGTTCATCCGTATAGGCCGTGACTCCCATCGTTTCCAGAAAATCAACAGTACGTTGCAGATAGTCTTCAAACAAAGGCTGCGATGTCGTTTCTATAAAAGTGAGATTGATATTGCCCTTATCGTGATAGACAGCACCGCCTCCCGAAAACCGACGGGCCAAATGAATGCCTTTCTCTATCATATACTCCTCATCCACCTCGATCTGAACAGACTGATTCTTACCAATGACCACAGAGGGGGCCGACTGCCATATCATAAAATAATCCTCCCTTTTCTGCTTCAACAAATACTCTTCCGCCGCCAGATTGAAATAAACATCCGTACAACGATTATCTACACAAAACATTATGCAAAGAATGTTTCGTGATAAATCTCGCCTACCGTAGGATGCGGAAATACCGTTTTCTGAAATTCTTCTACAGTATATCCATGTTGAACAGCCAGACCTGCCACAATGATTATTTCCGAAGCAGGATTTCCCAACAAATGGCAACCGATAATACGGTCTTCATCATCCAATATCAATTTGCAAAGTCCGTTACCTGTTTCATTCTCAGCCACAAAACGTCCGGAGTAAGCCATGGGCAATTTCTGTATATGATAACTAATGCCTGCCGCCTTCAATTCTTCTTCCGTCTTTCCCACTCCGGCCAGTTCGGGATTCGTATATACCACCCCCGGTACACAATTATAATTCATCCGATCCTCCACCCCCAGAATATGATTCAGGGCAACTTCACTTTCACGAATAGCCGTATGGGCCAGCATGGAGTGTCCCGTAATATCTCCACAAGCATATACGTGAGGATGGGAAGTCAACATGTGCTCATCCACTTTTACACCGTTACGCGCCAGTTCCACGTTTAGTTTATCCAAACCCACTTGACTCAGATTCGCTTTTCTGCCTGCACTTACCAAAATCTTCTCCGCTTCAATCAGTACCGATTTACCGGCTTTTTCTATGGTAACTCCTGACGGACTGACCTCTGTCACTTTAGAATTCAGTTGAAAGTCAACCCCTCTCTTCTGATACTCCGTACGCAACATCGCACTGGTTTCCTTGTCCATAGCCCCCAAAATTTCAGGCATCATCTCGATGACGCTCACCTTTACTCCCATGCTATTAAAGAAAGAAGCAAATTCCATTCCAATTACTCCGCCGCCAATAATAGCCAGTGACTTGGGTAATACAGTCATTTCCAAAGCCTCTTTGGAAGTCCAATAGTCTACTTCCGACAAGCCTTTAATAGGTGGGACTACAGTATCCGAACCAGTACAAACCAACAGATAAGTCACCTCATATATTCCTCCTCCAGCTAAAATTTGAATCAGTCCGTCAGATTCTCCGGCTATAACCGCTTCTTTCTCTATCAATTCGGCTCCATAAGATTGTACGGTCATTTTCACGCCTCCGGTCAATTTCTTGACCACTTTATCTTTACGGTCTATTATTTTCTCTAAATTAAAGCTGATTCCATCGGGAACAGAAATTCCATATTTTGCCGCACTTTTTGCATGATCCAATAATTTCGCTGAATACAAAAGAGTTTTTGTTGGAATACATCCTTCATTCAGACAGACACCTCCAATGGCTTTCTTTTCAAAAATCACAGTTTTCAATCCTCCGGCAGCAGCTCTTTCTGCAGCCGTATATCCGGCAGGTCCTCCGCCGATTATCGCTATATCATATTTCATACGGTTAAGGTTTTAAATTTCATATACCATAACAACAAACAAGTGAGAAACTTAGTTGCCTCCAAAAAGATTTCTTCGTCTATATGAATCTATTTTTTATAAAAGATATGTATCTTTGCGCCAAAGAAAACATCATGCATCATCCTGAGATAGCCATAGTAGATCCGAATATCCTTACTTGTCTGGGGTTAAAAAACATATTGGAAAATATCATTCCAATGGCTACCATCCGTGTATTCCACTCTTTTGGTGAATTGACCGATGACACCCCGGACATGTATGCCCATTATTTTATCTCCGCACAAATCTATTTTGAACACACTTCCTTCTTTTTGCTTCGCAAACCGAAAACCATTGTATTAGCAGGAGGTGACAACCAACCCCAGCTATCCGGTGTTCCCAAGCTGAATATCTACCAAGATGAAATTTCCTTGATAAAAGACATCCATCAATTGCGCCAATACGGACATCAAGCAAGAAAGCAAACAGCAGGAAAGCCTGCCCAGTTTGAAAAGATGGAACATGAATTGTCTGTCCGGGAAATAGAAGTTCTGATACTTATCACCAAAGGACTCATTAATAAAGAGATAGCCGACAAACTGAATATCAGCCTTACCACTGTAATCTCCCACCGAAAGAACATTACTGAAAAACTAGGCATCAAGTCTGTTTCCGGTCTTACCGTCTATGCTGTAATGAATGGCTACATTGAGGCAGACAGAATATAAAATCCTCATTTATTAGGATTGCACACATACCAGGTTTAACGTTACTTTGCAGCCGGAATCATTCTCCATCACGGATTACACAAAGTGGAATATATAAATTGTCCGCTCGACAGAAACTTGTAGCGTCACTTGGTAATCCATGGGGTATAAAATAAAACCAAACTATAAATATGAGAAAAAACATTTTATTCATTACATCCTGTCTGCTTGCCACAGCAACTTTTGCAGAAGATATCAATACGCTGCCTAAAGACACAACAAAAGTCATTGATATAGAAGAGGTGGTGGTTATCGCATCCCCCAAAGAAACAGGAAAATTAAAAGCACTCCCTGCAGCCGTATCTTTGCTCTCCCAAAAAGACATGCAAGCAAACCAAATCAATTCTTTAAAGAACGTGAGTTCACTGGTACCCAATTTCTTTATGCCCGACTATGGCTCAAGACTCACCTCTGCTATTTATATCCGGGGAATCGGCTCGCGTATAAACACTCCTGCGGTAGGTCTGTATGTGGACAATATCCCTTACATTGACAAATCGGCATTTGACTTCAATTTCTATGATATAGAACGTATTGATATCCTTCGCGGTCCACAAGGAACCTTGTACGGACGCAATACCATGGGAGGATTAATCAAAGTACATACCCGCTCGCCATTCTCCTATCAGGGAACAGACATCAGACTGAGTTATGGAACAAAAAGTAACTACCGTAGTGCATCATTGACCCATTACCACCGTTGGAGTGACCGTTTCGCTTTCTCTGCCGGTGGCTATTATGAGGGATCAGACGGATTCTTCCGCAATTCTTTCAATGGGAAAAAAGTAGATGAGATGGAAGCGGGAGGGGGACGAATACATGCCATCTGGCTGCCTTCAGAGAACTTAAAACTAGACTTTACCATAGGCTACGATTATAGTGACGAAGGAGGATACCCTTATTACTATACAGGAGCCACAGACGGATACGACAAAGAGAATGAAAAGTATAAAGACTACATTGGAAAGATTTCATACGATCAGGACTGTACTTATCGACGCGGACTGTTCAATACCGGTTTGAATATTGAATACCAGGCACAAAAGTTTATCTTAAGCGCCGTTACAGGGTTTCAGAATTTAAATGACCGTATGTTTATGGATCAGGATTTCCTGCCTGCCAGCATTTACACCATTGAACAGAAACAACGCCTGAATACCATCAGTGAAGAGATTACTTTTAAAAGCAAAAATAGCAAGCGTTGGCAATGGGTTACGGGAGTCAGCGGTTTTTATCAATGGCTGCATACTACCGGTCCGGTAAACTTCATGGAGAACGGAGTGACCGATATGATTGAAGGGAATGTCAACAATATTTTCAAGAAAATTCATTCAGACAATCCCCGTGCCCCGGAAATGAGTCTGAACGTCCTGAACAATCACATCCGCGTAGGTGGAAGTTTTGATACACCGGTATTCAGCACCGCACTGTACCACCAATCCACATTCAACGACCTGTTTGTAAAAGGGCTTTCAGTGACAGCCGGCTTACGTTTGGAATATGAAAAAATGTCTATGGATTATTTCTCGGACAGCAATATTGACTTTGATTTCTTTCTCAAGATGACAACTCCCCCTCTTAACATTCCATTCAAGAATTTGAATGCCATGCCGCTATTGAAAGGAAAAGAAAAGAACGACTATATGCAACTACTTCCCAAACTGGCTTTTAAGTATGATTTTAATTCTGCAAATAATGTGTATGCAAGCATTACCAGAGGTTATCGTTCCGGAGGTTATAACGTACAGATGTTTTCAGAACTGATACAAAGTGACATGCAACAGAAAATGATTGAGGCAATACTGAACAAGACACCAGAATCCATGAAAGGTATGATAGAAGGAATGATCAAACAACACATGCCCAATTATGGAAAAGAACTGGACGTACAAGAAACAACAGTCTACAAGCCCGAATATAGCTGGAACTACGAAGTGGGATCACATCTCAACTTGTTCAACGGCAAACTGAAAGCCGACCTTGCCGCATTCTACATGGATACCCGCGACCAACAAATCGCCAAATTCGTCAATAGCGGTCTGGGGCGAATGATGGTCAATGCCGGCAGTAGCGAAAGTTATGGAGTAGAAGCCAGTTTTCTGGCATCTATCAACAAAAACCTGAATATGAATGCCAGTTACGGATATACTCACTCCACATTCAAGAAATATGACGGGGGTACTACCTCATCAGAAGCGCAAATTGATTATAGTGGCAACTATGTACCATTTGTGCCACGCCATACCCTGAATGCAGGCGCAGACTATAGTTTCTTTTTCGGCAAAAACAATTGGGTGCAAAGCCTCACTTTAGGCATGAACTATACCGGGGCAGGAAAAATTTATTGGACTGAAAAGAACAATGCCTCACAAAATTTTTATGGAACACTGAACGGACGTGTTTCTCTGCAGGCAGAAGGCTTACAGATAGATATATGGGGACGTAATTTAACCAACAAAGATTATACAACCTTCTATTTTGAAACTATGCATAGAGGATTCGAACAAAAAAGCAGACCTTTACAACTGGGTATGGATATACGTTATCACTTCTAACCATTCTTGCAAAATAAATAAAAGGGGCTGTCCAAAAAATCGGATAGCCCCTTTTATTTATTTAGATAAAAATGTATTGTCTTGTTTATGCTTACCAGAACGATATCTATTCCTATCCCAAATAGAAAAGACTCTGCAGAAGAATATTCACTTCATGTAGTCGTATGCTATATTGTACCAGCAATGATTAAAGAGCGTTTAGCAGGCTCATCCGTCCGGTGGGATTTTACCGGGCGTACATAACAAAAAAACTCCTCCGGAACCTGATTGTTCCGGAGGAGTTCTGTAAAACGGCGGCTACCTACTCTCCCACTGTGACGCAGTACCATCGGCGCGGTGAGGCTTAACTTCTCTGTTCGGAATGGGAAGAGGTGGAACCCTCACGCTATAGCCACCTGAATAAGGTTGACATATTGATAAGCTGTTATCGTAATTTCATTCCGTAGCAACAATGCTAAAGGTATACACCATCCGTTCCATAAAGAAAGTGGACGGGCAATTAGTAATGCTCGGCTTTGATGTCTCCATCTTTACACCTGCATCCTATCAACGTCGTCGTCTGCAACGACCCTGAGAAATCTAATCTTGTGGCCGGCTTCGTACTTAGATGCTTTCAGCACTTATCCGATCCCGACTTGGATACCCGGCGATGCACCTGGCGGCACAACCGGTAAACCAGAGGTCAGTCCAACACGGTCCTCTCGTACTAGTGTCAGAGCCACGCAAATTTCATACGCCCACGATAGATAGAGACCGAACTGTCTCACGACGTTCTGAACCCAGCTCGCGTGCCACTTTAATGGGCGAACAGCCCAACCCTTGGGACCTTCTCCAGCCCCAGGATGTGACGAGCCGACATCGAGGTGCCAAACCACTCCGTCGATATGAGCTCTTGGGAGGGATCAGCCTGTTATCCCCGGAGTACCTTTTATCCTTTGAGCGATGTCCCTTCCATACGGAAACACCGGATCACTATGCTCTAGTTTCCTACCTGCTCGACTTGTGAGTCTCCCAGTCAAGCGCCCTTATGCCATTACACTCTCCCGGCGGTTACCAATCGCCGTGAGGGCACCTTTAGAAGCCTCCGTTACACTTTTGGAGGCGACCACCCCAGTCAAACTACCCACCAATCAGTGTCCTCGCATCACGAGTTAGAACTCAAACAAATGAAGGGTCGTATTTCAACAGCGGCTCCACAAATACTGGCGTACCTGCTTCAAAGCCTCCGACCTATCCTACACATCACGTGCCCAAATTCAATGATAAGCTATAGTAAAGGTTCACGGGGTCTTTTCGTCCCATCGCGGGTAATCGGCATCTTCACCGATACTACAATTTCACTGAGCTCACGGTTGAGACAGCGTCCAGATCATTACACCATTCGTGCAGGTCGGAACTTACCCGACAAGGAATTTCGCTACCTTAGGACCGTTATAGTTACGGCCGCCGTTTACTGGGGCTTCAATTCAACGCTTCTCTTGCGATGACGTCTCCTCTTAACCTTCCAGCACCGGGCAGGTGTCAGGCTGTATACCGGATCTTTCGATTTCGCACAGCCCTGTGTTTTTGTTAAACAGTTGCCTGGACCTATTCTCTGCGCCCTCTCTTGCGAGGAGGGACCCTTTATCCCGAAGTTACAGGGTCAGTTTGCCTAGTTCCTTAACCGTGAATCACTCAAGCGCCTTAGAATATTCATCCCGACCACGTGTGTCCGTTTACGGTACGGGTACCTTTACGGTATAGCTTAGCGGATTTTCTCGGCAGTATGCTTACGTGCACTATTGCCTTGTCCCGGAGGACGCGGCATACTCTCAGGTTCGAATCACGTGGTGGATTTGCCTGCCACGATCAGCTTCTACACCCTTCAACCATCTATTCCGTCAGATGGCGGCACTGTCACTTCTGCGTCTCCACATCGCCCGTAAAGGTAGTAACGGAATATTAACCGTTTCTGCCATCGGCCTCGCCGTTCGGCTGAGCCTTAGGACCCGACTGACCCTGATCCGATTAGCGTTGATCAGGAAACCTTGGTCTTGCGGCGAGCAGGTTTCTCACCTGCTTTATCGTTACTTATACCTACATTTGCTTTTCCACACGCTCCAGAATACCTCACGGTACGCCTTCGACGCCGGGTGGAATGCTCCCCTACCGATCATTTACATGATCCCACTGCTTCGGTAGACAACTTAATACCCGATTATTATCCACGCCGGACTCCTCGACTAGTGAGCTGTTACGCACTCTTTAAATGAATGGCTGCTTCCAAGCCAACATCCTAGCTGTCATGGCAGTCCGACTTCGTTAGTTTAACTTAGCTGTCATTTCGGGACCTTAGCAGGTGGTCCGGATTCTTCTCCTCTCGGGCACGGACCTT
Organism: Phocaeicola sartorii JCM 17136 = DSM 21941; assembly: GCF_054653615.1. NCBI lineage: Bacteria > Pseudomonadati > Bacteroidota > Bacteroidia > Bacteroidales > Bacteroidaceae > Phocaeicola > Phocaeicola sartorii. Next base: position 1,216,521 of record NZ_BAAIFW010000005.1, on the reverse strand, counting down.
AGCACCCATGCCCTCACTCCTGCGGTAGGACTGATGCGCATTCGGAGTTTGTCAAGACTTGATAGGCGGTGAAGCCCTCGCATCTTATCAGTCGCTCTACCTCACATCAGTAACCCGCAAGGCTGCACCTAAATGCATTTCGGGGAGTACGAGCTATCTCCAAGTTTGATTAGCCTTTCACCCCTACCCTCAACTCATCCAGAAGCTTTTCAACGCTTATTGGTTCGGTCCTCCAGCTGGTGTTACCCAGCCTTCAACCTGGTCAAGGGTAGATCACTTGGTTTCGCGTCTGCCACTGCCGACTCAGGCGCCCTATTCAGACTCGCTTTCGCTTCGGCTTCGGGTGTCATCACCCTTAACCTTGCCGGCAACGGCAACTCGTAGGTTCATTATGCAAAAGGCACGCCGTCACAGCTCAAGCTGCTCCGACCGCTTGTAGGCGCACGGTTTCAGGGACTGTTTCACTCTTCTGTTCGAAGTGCTTTTCACCTTTCCCTCACGGTACTGGTTCGCTATCGGTCTCTCGGGAGTATTTAGCCTTACCGGATGGTCCCGGCAGATTCACGCAGAATTCCTCGTGCTCCGCGCTACTCAGGATACTACTACGGTTCGGCTGACTTCAAATACGCAACTTTCATGCTCTATGGTTGAACTTTCCAGATCATTCTTTTCATCAGCTTTCGTCCGATATCGTAGTCCTACAACCCCACACATGCCGTAACATGGATGGTTTGGGCTCTTCCCCGTTCGCTCGCCACTACTTGGGGAATCATTGTTTATTTTCTTTTCCTGCAGGTACTAAGATGTTTCAGTTCCCTGCGTTAGCCTCCTACTAAGTAGGATAATATCCCTTCAGGATATTGGGTTGTCCCATTCGGAAATCTTCGGATCAAAGGTTATTTGCACCTCCCCGAAGCTTGTCGCAGCTTATCACGTCCTTCATCGCCTCCGAGAGCCAAGGCATCCGCCATGCGCCCTTGCTTACTTTCTTTATCCATTCGCTGACACTTGCATGTCGGCGGGATGATATATACTTCCAGCTCTTTACTACTAAAATTACTTTTTGCTTGTACAATATGTCATAGACCGTTTCTCTTTTCAGAGACTGTGGAGAATAACGGATTCGAACCGTTGACCCTCTGCGTGCAAGGCAGATGCTCTAGCCAGCTGAGCTAATCCCCCGAATCTTGAGATTCGTAGTCCCAGGCAGAGTTGAACTGCCGACCTCTACATTATCAGTGTAGCGCTCTAACCAACTGAGCTATAGGACTAAGTTCAACCTAGTCTGTATTAGACCCGGCTTCTTCTTTCTCTTCTCTGTATTTCTACAGTTATATGTTAAATAAACAACCAGCAGCACAAGGACAAGAACCTTTCGATCAGTCATCCTCTCCAGAAAGGAGGTGTTCCAGCCGCACCTTCCGGTACGGCTACCTTGTTACGACTTAGCCCCAGTCACCAGTTTTACCCTAGGGCGCTCCTTGCGGTTACGCACTTCAGGTACCCCCGGCTCCCATGGCTTGACGGGCGGTGTGTACAAGGCCCGGGAACGTATTCACCGCGCCATGGCTGATGCGCGATTACTAGCGAATCCAGCTTCGTGGAGTCGGGTTGCAGACTCCAGTCCGAACTGAGAGAGGCTTTCGGGATTGGCATCCACTTGCGTGGTAGCGGCCCTCTGTACCCCCCATTGTAACACGTGTGTGGCCCCGGACGTAAGGGCCGTGCTGATTTGACGTCATCCCCACCTTCCTCACATCTTACGATGGCAGTCTCCATAGAGTCCTCAGCATGACCTGTTAGTAACTATAGACAAGGGTTGCGCTCGTTATGGCACTTAAGCCGACACCTCACGGCACGAGCTGACGACAACCATGCAGCACCTTCACACTCGCTATTGCTAGCTATAACGTTTCCGCTATATCCGAGTGCAATTCAAGCCCGGGTAAGGTTCCTCGCGTATCATCGAATTAAACCACATGTTCCTCCGCTTGTGCGGGCCCCCGTCAATTCCTTTGAGTTTCACCGTTGCCGGCGTACTCCCCAGGTGGAATACTTAACGCTTTCGCTTGGCCGCTTGCTGTATATCGCAAACAGCGAGTATTCATCGTTTACCGTGTGGACTACCAGGGTATCTAATCCTGTTTGATACCCACACTTTCGAGCATCAATGTCAGTGGCAGTTTAGTAAGCTGCCTTCGCAATCGGAGTTCTTCGTGATATCTAAGCATTTCACCGCTACACCACGAATTCCGCCTACCTCAACTGTACTCAAGGCTGCCAGTATCAATTGCAATTTTACGGTTGAGCCGCAAACTTTCACAACTGACTTAACAACCCATCTACGCTCCCTTTAAACCCAATAAATCCGGATAACGCTCGGATCCTCCGTATTACCGCGGCTGCTGGCACGGAGTTAGCCGATCCTTATTCATAAAGTACATACAAAAAGGCACACGTGCCTCACTTTATTCCTTTATAAAAGAAGTTTACAACCCGTAGGGCAGTCATCCTTCACGCTACTTGGCTGGTTCAGGCTCGCGCCCATTGACCAATATTCCTCACTGCTGCCTCCCGTAGGAGTTTGGACCGTGTCTCAGTTCCAATGTGGGGGACCTTCCTCTCAGAACCCCTATCCATCGTCGACTAGGTGGGCCGTTACCCCGCCTACTATCTAATGGAACGCATCCCCATCTTATACCGAAATTCTTTAATCACGAGAAAATGCTGGCCCGTGATACCATCCCGTATTAATCTTCCTTTCAGAAGGCTGTCCGGGAGTATAAGGCAGGTTGGATACGTGTTACTCACCCGTGCGCCGGTCGCCATCAGTCTTAGCAAGCTAAGACCATGCTGCCCCTCGACTTGCATGTGTTAAGCCTGTAGCTAGCGTTCATCCTGAGCCAGGATCAAACTCTTCATTGTAAAAATATTCTTTCCACTATTGCTAGTGTTGTAATCTGCTCAAGGATCCAGATCTATCAATATCATTTATTGACGGTTCTTGTTTTTCCATACATCATATATACTATATAATGTATAGGCTTGTACTACTTGTTTGTTTATCTATAAGTCTTTCAAAGAACTCTTCTTCTTGTTGTGCTATCGGTTTCGAAAGCGGATGCAAAGGTAAGGGATTTAATTTTAACCACCAAATATTTCCGAAAGTTTTTTAAAACTTTTTTTTCAAGGCGGCCGGTTGTACGTTCCGGAAGGTCTTATCCGTTCTCGCTCCCTTAGCCACGCCAAGGTAAGATACCGGGTGCAGATCCTTATAAAGGAAAGCAACGCTCCTACGTTTGTATCACCAAGTCAGTCACACTGTTTTGTCAGTGCCGCATCTCTCCCGATTGCGGTTGCAAAGGTAGACGGTTTTAACTTAACAGCCAAACATATCTTACGGTTTTTCCTGAACTTTTTTGAAACAAGTTTGTAACAGGCTGGTTTACAGTTGTGTTACAGAACATATTTTTATGGTGACGTCCGGAGGAGGGAAAACAGCTACACATTATAATATTCGCACACGGGCGTGCAGACGCGTATATGGGAAGGGAAAGGGAAAAAAGGAACGGGAAAAGAATGGAGAAGGAACACTGGAACGGGGAGTGAAGTGCGTGTGGTGTGGATAGTGCGGATTACGGCAGCGGTGAAAAACAACAGGACATTTTAAAAAAAGCTCGTAATCTTTTAATAAAAGCTCGCCACCTTTTGATAAAAGCTCGCCATCTTTTTGGAGAGCTCCCTGTCTTTCCGGAAAAGGGCGGGAGCTTTCGGGCGTGACCGGAAAGGGCATATCATATACGCAGCCGGAAACGGAAGCACACAACGCGGACATCCTGAAAAAAACTTTCTTATTGCAACTCCGCCCAGATACTTGCCCTCCTTTTTTCTTTCCTGGAGTGTTGAAAAACTGCTGCCACTGCTACCACCCTACCCCATGGAACCGCCATGGGCAGGGCGTTTGGATGGGTGGGGCAGCACATTTTTTTATGCAGGAAAAAGGGCTGCTGCCACCACTTTTATCCCTTTTTTATCCCAAAACGTCCGGAAAAGGGGGAAGAAACAGGCGGAAGAGGACCACACGCCGGAAAAAGGAGACGGATACGAACACGCAGAAACCGGAAACCGGACCGGCAATGCGAAGCCCACTGAAGGACAAGACACCGGATGCGGCCTGACAAGGCCACGGCTACAACCCGACAAAACCACGGTTGCAGCCCGTCAATACCAGAGTTACCATCCGGCGGAACTTCAGTTCCAGCCCGACGGAACCAAAGTTACAATCCTGATGAAACTGTAGTTTTAACCTGATGGAACTGTAGTTTCAACCGGGCGGAACTAAAGTTCCAACCTGAAGGAACCGGTTGAAACTCCTAGTCCGTATGCGCATTCATACTGTAGTTTAACGCTTTAGGTTAACTACTTCTTAGTCTTACTTGTATGGATGGTTGACAGAGTTAATACTTAAGTTATAATATCAGTTGACTCTTTCAAGATGAACAAGGCAAACCGTACGCATCAACTGACGAAACCTCCAGCCCCAAAAAGACAACTGAAAAGAATCAACAGCAAAAGCCAACAGCCGGAAAAAATAGACAAAAGTGGTGGCAGCAGCCCTTTTTACCACCTAAAAAAAAGTGCTGCCACCACCCATCCAAACGCCCTGTCCATTATAGTTTCAGTAGGAAGAGTGGTAGCAGTGGTAGCACTTTTACCAAACTCCGGGAGGGGAAAACTAAGGGTAAAAAACTGAGACTGTTTTAGTTTTACCACGATTCACACCGGAAATTGCATGGACAAAAAAGAAAATACAAAACGATATGCTGCCATTGGCAGATAACTATTTATTCTTCTATCAGCTCGTATTTTCCTTTCGGGATCCAGCGTTCCAGTATATTATCCACCTCCGACTCTTTTTCGGGAATCACATAGCGGCATACTTTCTTATAAGCATAAACCAAAGATACCGCTTCGTCAATCCATCCGATAACCGGCAACCGCTTTGCCGAGACCAAATCGACCGGCAATACCAGATACGAAAGTGCCGCCACAATCAGCATTTTATCCGAAGAGGGAGTTTCGGGACTTCGCAATACATAATACAATAGAAGTACAGGACGGGCAGTCCCCTACCGGCAGCCTTTGCGTAATCCGTTATCCTCTCCCACAGCAGCTCATAATCCATCATGTTTTTCTTCATTTTCATCGATATTAAGGGTAGATAAATCTAATAGAAAGCAGATCATCGATATAGTAGTAATTATCTAATAGTTAAAACAAGCTCATTTTTATTTATTTTCCACCATTTGACCTATATACGCAAATCACTGTATTATAGCGTATTTTAGCAAATTTTCTCTCCAAATAATTTGCATCGTTTTCCGATAATCTCTATTTTTGTATGCAAATCGTATGCACATACATTTGCATACAGACCAAGTAAAGAACCATCAAAAACGGCAGATTATGTACAAGTATTCAAAGGACGGAATTTCGGTGCTGTCGGTACTGGACGCACGCAGGGCGAAGAAAAGCGGCTTGTTCCCCGTGAAGATACAAGTCATACACAACCGCAGGCAGAAATACTATTCCACGGGGCAGGAGCTGTCAAAGGAGGATTGGGCGAACCTTGCGGAAAGCAAGAGCCGCAGGCTCACGGAGGCACGCTCGAACATAGAGAACAGCTTCTCAATCATCAAGGGGCAGGTGGAGGCACTCGCCGAACGTGGAGATTTCGCGTTTGACCTTTTGAGTGTCCGGCTGGGCAGATGCTCCACCGCGACAGTGAACGCCGCGATAAAGGCGAAGACGGAAGAGTTGAAACGTAACGGGCAGGCGGGTACGTACCGCAGCTATCATGCACTGCTGACGGCGGTGGAGGAGTTTGCAGGGAAAGACATTCCGTTTTCTGCCGTCACGGTGGACTGGCTGAACCGCTGCGGAAGATTCTGGACGGGCCAAAAGAAAAGCAAGTCCACGCTCAGCGTCTATTTCAAGATGCTCAAGGCGATAATGAACCGGGCAAAGGCGGACGGCATAATAAAGGAGGCGCACTTCCCGTTCGGCAGGAACAGGTTCGAGATACCCTCAGCCGAAGGCAGGAAGCTGGCACTCACGCTGGAACAGATAAAGAGGCTCGTCACCTATACCGACGGGAGGGAGGAAACCGAGCTTTACCGGGACATGTGGTTCTTCTCCTACCTCTGCAACGGCATCAACTTCCGGGACATGCTCTATCTTACTTACGGAAACATCGTGGGAGGTGAAATCTGTTTTGTCAGGGCAAAGACGATGAATACTTCCAAGCAAGTGCGTACCATACGTGCGGTGCTCACCCCCGAGATGCGGAAAATCATGGACCGCTGGGGCAACCCCGACGACGGAAACCCCGGCACGCTCATCTTCAAGTTCGCCACGGGGAAGGAGGACGGCTTCGCCACCAAGCACCTTGTCGATACGGTCATACAGAAATGCAACAAGGTATTGGGCAGGATAGCCGAGGCGGTGGGTCTGCCCCCCGTGACCACGTATTCAGCCCGGCACTCGTTCGCCACCGTGCTCAAGCGCAGCGGGACGAACATCTCCTACATATCCGAAAGTCTGGGGCACTCCAACCTTGCCATAACGGAGAACTACCTTGCCAGTTTCGAGCGGGACGAACGGATGAGGAACGCGCAGTTACTTACCAAATTCGACTGACCATGCCAAGAAAGAAGACCAGAGAGATAAAGATACGGCACCTCAAATGTTTCGGTGCCATATGGGAGGAGCTTTCCGGACATCCCGGGCTTGCCGGATATGAGATAACGGAGGCCGTGATACGCGTACAGGAGCGGGTACGGCCCACCATAAACAATGTGGAGGCGGTCATCGAACGCATAAGGTTCAGCCATGCCACCCGCAAGTACAAATACCCCGTCATCCTCGGCAGGGAGATGATAGGCCAGAGTGTACTGGCAAAGATGGCGGGCGTGAGCCGCCAGACCATAGCCCGGTGGGAGGAGCTGGGCTTCATATCGCGCTCCGATATCGGGATACCGGGAGAGAAATATTTCGTAATAGAAGAAGTCATTTCCCAACTCGGAAAGTTAAAGGGTGTGAAATAATAGTACATTCCGAATCACTTGACATATGTGTGCAAAACGGTGCCATTGGAGGATTATATCCGCCTATGGCACCGTTTCCCTTTTTACCCGCCCCACGCAGTGTCACCAAAAGTCATGAAACGTCCATAAAAGTCATATCCGTGTTAAGTTATTTGCGGTTCGATATTCGCTTTCCTTTATTCTTCCTTTGCGCCACAACCGGTTGGAACGGCTGTGACGACAGCCATAGTACAAACACCCAAAAAGAAAGGAAGAAAATGAACCAGATCATTCTTACCACGCCCGAGGAACTCCGGGCAATCGTGAGCGAGAGCGTCTCGCAGACACTGGCAGGGCTCACCCTGCCGAAGGACGAACCCGACAACCTCACGCCGGATGCGGCTGTGGGGGTACTCGAACAGCACGGGTTCCTGATTTCGAAGGCCCGCCTCTACAAGCTGACCGCCAAGGGGAACGTACCGTTCCGCAAGTACGGAAACAAACTGCTGTTCTCCCGCAGGGAGCTGCTCGTATGGGCCGAAAGCCTCGCAAGACGTGTGAACGACAAGGGCGAGGCGGCACTCGCCATCGCCAGAAGCGCAAACCGAAAACTCCGCAGTCATGGAAAGTAACGAGCGCATGGAAGAAGTGACCCGTGAGAACGCCATCATCATCTGGCAGGCCTCACGGCTGAGCATCGGCATGAAATGTGAGAAGGCTCCCGAGATACTGAAGGCTAACGGCACTGTCGTCGGCACGCTGGGCAATTTCAGCGCGTCCATCGGCAAGGCGAAAAGCAAGAAGACGTTCAACGTCTCTGCCATCGTCGCGGCGGCGTTGAAGAACGGCACGGTACTGCTGTATTCGGCGGAACTGCCCAAGGACAAGCGGAAAATCCTCTACGTTGATACCGAACAGAGCCCGTACCATTGTCTCAAAGTGATGGAACGCATCCTGCGCATGGCAGGCCTGCCGACCGACCGGGACAGCGAGCACCTCGAATTTCTCGCCCTGCGCAAGTACACCCCGAAAGAACGCATCGCGGCTGTGGAGCAGGCCATCTACAATACGCCGGAACTGGGGCTTGTCGTGATAGACGGCATCCGCGACATGGTGTATGACATCAACAGCCCCAGTGAATCCACACGCATCATCTCCAAGCTGATGCAGTGGACGGACGACCGCCAGATACACATCCACACGATACTGCACCAGAACAAGGGCGACGAAAACGCAAGAGGGCATATCGGCACGGAGCTGAACAACAAGGCTGAGACGGTGCTGCTGGTGGAGAAGGACAAGAATGACAGCGACATAAGCCGGGTGTCGGCCATGCATATCCGGGCGATGGACTTCGAGCCGTTCGCCTTCCGCATCAATGACAGGGCACTTCCCGAACTGGTGGAGAACTATGTCCCACAGGAGAGGAAGGCCGGAAGACCGCAGCAGGGGCCGTTCGACGCGTATAGGCACATCACGGAACAACAGCACCGCATCGCTCTGGAGGCGGCATTCGCACTGAAAAGCGAATACGGCTACAAGGAGCTGGAGGACGCGCTGATAAATGCCTATGCCGCCGTCGGCGTGAAGCTGAACCACCACAAGGCGGTATCACTCATCACCACGCTACGGAGCAAGCGGATGATAGTGCAGGAGAACGGCAGGAAATATACCTTCATGCCCGATTTCCATTATTAAACCGGCTGCGGAAAAACGCTTCACTTTATTCACGGTGCCTATATATAAGGGAAAAGCGAAGCGGTACGCGGACATCACGCAACCGCTTCACTTAATACCCGTATCCTATATATACGAGCATTTAAGTGAAGCTATGTATATGCCGTACCTTATATAAGAAGGTGCGGGCGAAAAAAACAAAAACAGTCATTCATTCAAACACTTACACGTATGGACATTCAGACAGCGAAACAAATCAGCATAGCCGAATACCTGCACAGTCTGGGGTACTCACCCGTAAGACGGCAGGGCGGCAACCTATGGTACAAGTCACCGCTGAGGGAGGAAACCGAGGCCTCGTTCAAGGTGAACATCGAACGTAATCTCTGGTACGACTTTGCCACCGGGAAAGGCGGCAACATCATCGCACTGGCGGCGGAACTCTACGCATCCGACCATGTACCCTACCTTCTGGAAATGATAGCAAGGCAGGCACCGCACGTGCGCCCGGTCTCCTTCTCTTTTCCCCGGCAATCCCCTTCGGAGCCGAGTTTCCAACAGCTGGAAATCGTGCCGCTTTCCTCCCCCGCCTTATTCTCCTATCTGCGGGAAAGGGGGATAAATACGGAACTGGCCAGAAGAGAATGCAGCGAGGCGCATTTCACCAACAACGGCAGGTGGTATTTTGCCATCGCATTTCCGAATATGTCGGGAGGCTACGAGATACGCAACAAGTTCTTCAAGGGCTGCATAGCCCCGAAAGACATCACCCACATACGGCAAACGGAACCGGGGGAAACCTGCTACCTCTTCGAAGGTTTCATGGACTACCTCTCCTTCCTCACGTTGCGGCAGGCAAGGCGTCCCGACCGCCCCGCCCTTGACGGGCAGGACTATATCGTGCTGAACTCGGTCTCCAACCTTTCCAAAGCCCTGCGGCCACTGGGGGATTATGAGCGGATACACTGCTTCCTTGACAACGACCGCGCCGGGCTGGAAGCTCTGCGCGAAATCCAAAGAGAGTACGGTTCGCGTGTCCGCGACGCATCATATGTGTACAGCGGATACAAGGACCTGAACGACTACCTGAACGGAAAAAAGTTGTCACAACCGGTGGACCCGGTACAGCAGGCAAAGCAGGTACAGAGAGTGCAGCAGCCGGACAAGAAAAAGGGGAAGGGACTCGGGATGTAACCGCACGCACCCCCGCAGGCTTTTTGCACAGTGAAAAGCCATAGCTCAATAGGGCGTTTTCTTCACGCAGCGCAAGCGCAGCTAAAAACGCCCTATTGAGGCGAGGGGCCGGCCCCTCTGCACACCCCGTTCGCCGTGCGGACATACCGCATGGCAGGCGGAATTGTCAAACCTAAAAAGACTTTACAATGGGATATTTGTCACTCGATTTCAGAAAAGCGAAAGGGGCATCCGACAGCCGGATGTCCGACCATATCGAGCGCAGGGTGATAGCACCGAACGTCGACCCCACGCGCACGCACCTGAACCGCGAACTCGTCCGGATGCCCGAAGGCATCAGGGAGCGTGACGACGCGATTGCCGCCCGCATCAGCAGTGCGGGCATCAGAAGGAAAATCACCCACGACCAGGTACGCGCCATCCGTGTCATGCTCTCGGGGACACATGAGGACATGACGGAGATAGAGAAGGCCGGAAGGCTGGACGACTGGTGCCGGGACAGCATGGACTGGCTGTACAGGACTTTCGGGCGGGAGAACGTGGTCTCGGCGGTGCTGCACATGGACGAGCACACGCCGCACATACACGCCACGCTCGTACCGATAGTGACGGGAGAGCGCAGGAAGGCGGGACAGAAGAAGCCGAAGGAGGGAGGGCGAACCTACCGCAAGAAGGCGAACGCCGTCCGGCTGTGTGCCGACGACGTGCTGAACCGCACCAGACTGATTGCCTACCACGACGACTATGCCAAGGTCATGGCGAAATACGGCCTGCAACGCGGGGTAAGAGGCTCGGAAGCCCGGCATGTCTCCACCGCCCAGTATTACCGCGATTTGAGGCGGCAGACGGGCAAACTGGAAGAGAACGTGCGACAACTCCAAGCCGAGCAGGAAGAGGCGGAAAAACGACTGGAAACGGCCAGAAAGGAAATCAACACGCAGAGGCTGGAGGCGGTCAAGGTGGAGGCAAAGACCGCCATCATAGCAAAGGTGGGTTCTCTTTTGGGCAGCGGGAAAATCAAGGAGCTGGAGGCGGACAACCGCAGCCTTCAGAACGAGATAGCGGCCCGTGAGGAGAGCATAGAGGACCTGCAGGCCAGCCTGCAACGGCAGCGGGCACAGCACGGCAGGGAGCTTGCCACGGTGCAGACCGACTACATCCAAAAACTGGAAAGGGAAAGGGAGCGGACGGCATACCTGCAAAAATGGACGGACCGCGCATGTGGCTGGTTCCCTCTTTTCGCCGATGCGATGCGCATGGAGAGGTACTGCCGTTCGGCAGGCTTCACGCCCGAGCAGACAGACCGGCTTTTCACGTTCCAGCCGTTGGAGTACAGCGGAAACCTTTACTCCGAGGAACACAAGAGAGCCCTCTCCGTGACGGGTGCCACCGCACAGATGGGGATAGAGCAGGGAGAGAAAGGGAAACGCTTTGTCCTGCGCATCAACGGGAAAAACATCCTCGACTGGTTCTGGGAGCAGTTCGAGAGGCTACTCCGACGGATACGGCCAACGATACGGCAACCGCAACGGAAAAACAGGGGATTCAAACTGTAATGATTATAAATACTTATGTGCCAACATAAAAAATGCAGGAAATGTTATTACGCTTCCTGCATTTTTTATATTTTTGCGTTTGGATTGGGGTGTACCCTCTCCAAGACATATTAGAAAAGAAAGAAGCGTTATGCTTATCTTGTAAATCGAAAACGTAGGAAACTTTCAGATTTAGCACAAGGAGAGCATAGTGGTTCTCACGCTATAGCGTGGGCTGCTATACCCATATCTGTGCTAAAGGTTTTTCCTACGACCTTCGATTTAAGACGTGGCATTTGCAGTTCCACGCTTCGTGGTTTTAAAGGTCTTTTGGGAACTGGAAAGACACTTTTCATCAGTATGAAAAAGATATTTATCGGTACGGGAACAATCCGTAAGACATGGATTGCGTGTTCCATGATGTGCGCCTGCATGCTCGGGTTGTCTTCTTGCGGCGACGACTACAACGATTCGGAACTCAGAAGCGACATTGAGAACCTTGAAGACCGAATAACAGCCCTTGAAGAATGGCAGAAATCCGTCAACACGGACATACGGTCATTGCAAAGCCTTGTCGCAGCCCTTGAAAACAAGGATTATGTTACGGCGGTTACACCTCTTGAGGACGGAACGGGCTATGTCATCTCATTCCTCAAAAGCGGTAATATAACCATCAAGCACGGCGAACGTGGCGAGCAAGGAGAAAAGGGCGAGGACGGAACAACGCCCGTTATCAGCGTGAAGCTGGACACTGACGGGAAATACTACTGGACTGTGAACGGCGAGTGGCTGCTTGATAATGGAAACAAAATGCCCGTAACCGGGGAAAAAGGCGATAAGGGCGACAAAGGTGATAACGGAGCTTCCGGCAGCGATGGTCTGACTCCTTATATCAGTGATAACGGTAATTGGTGGATAGGCACAACGGATACCGGAGTAAAAGCGCAAGGCAATACCGGGACTGACGGGCAGACACCACACATCGGCGACAACGGCAACTGGTGGATTGGAACGACCGACACGGGTGTAAAGGCGCAGGGCGATAAAGGTGCGGACGCTATCGCTCCGCAAGTTCGCATCAATACAGATACGAACAAATGGGAAATCTCGACCGACGGCGGTAAAACGTGGACTTCAACTGGAGTCAAAGCCACCGGAGATAAAGGAGCTCAAGGAACACAAGGTCCTGCAGGTCCAAGTGGCGCAGCGTGTGGAATTTCCAATATAGAAATAAATGGCAACAATGTAATATTTACCATAGGGACAGGGGCGGATGCACAACAGATAGCCATTCCGCTATGCACTTCTATCCTAACATTCAATGATTTGGATGTGATAACAAAAGGAAATAACACATTTACGACTGAAAGCAACCTTTTCAGCCGGACTGATTTGGTCGTACAGACTCGAGTAGAAAGCAAGAGTGCTGACGGCACGGATATTTTAACCCGTTCCGCTTCCGAGCGGTGGAATATCAGTTCTTCCTTGTCCGGCAACGAACTGTCGATAAAAGTCAATCCGTCAGAAGAAACCGCTTTGAACGAAACAGCCGTATTGAAAGTAACGGTAACTTTGGCAGATGGACAACTGCTTGCTTCCGGACAAAAGGTGTTTGCCAATGGCATCTTTACGGGAGTTTTGTCCGTATCTTCTTTAGATGATTTGATGTCGCAACTTGACATGGTGGATAAGACTGAAGCTACGGACATCAAAATCACCGGTTGTTTTGACAAGGTTGTTACATCTTCTGAAGTAATAGACTTGATAAGCGAAATAAACAAATTCACTCAAATTGGCACGCTGGAAATTTCCGTTCCGCAAATACAACATCTTACCAATAACATTGCGAATGCGAACATAAAGGTGTTCAAATCGGAATATATTTCGTCTTTGGACTCTGACGGCGGTACGTTTTGGAACAGCGCGGTGGAAGAAGTGTATTTGCCTAATGTCACAACTCTTTATCAAACAGAATTTTCCGGATGTAGCAGTCTTCGAAAAGTGGATTTGACTAATGTGACCAGCGTGCAAGGAAGTCAAGTCTTTTATAACTGTTCTCAACTGGAGACTTTGAATTTGCCCAATCTTGAAACATTTGGGTATCTTACCTATGCTAATTTTGCAAGAGGATGCTATCTATTGAAGGAAGTGAACATGCCGAAAGTTACATCGTTGCCCAATTCAGCTTTTCTGGATTGCTATTCGTTGACGCATCTTAAGTTTCCGGAGGTTACAACGATTGGAGGCAGTGTCTTTATGAATTGCACTCACTTGGCATCTGTATCGTTACCGAAGGTCGCAGTTTTGCCGAGACATACATTTGCAGAATGTATTTCATTGAACGAAATCGGAGGATTGAAAGCAGTCGAAGAAGTAGGAGAGTCCGCTTTTTCGGGATGCTCTGCATTAAAAACGGCTACCCTTAAAACAGTAAAAAAAATAGGCAAATCGGCATTTGCGGGCTGTAGTAAACTGAATATGTTGGGCTTGGGATGTGTCGCGGAAATTGATGCAACTGCTTTTGATGGTGTAGATACGGAATCTTGCGGTCTCAGATTTTGGGAAGGGACGCCAACAGCCGGAGGGTTGAATACATCTCAACGAGAATGGTGCAATAAAAAATGGAAAACGGTAATGGTATTTTAATGAGGGAAAAAGAGGTTATGCCAAAAGGTCGGCATAACCTCTTTTTTTCCTTTTGAACTTTTTATCATCCAACCTTTTGCTTCTTCGAGAATTTCACTACTTTTGTAATTGAAAGAGTTATTTGACAGTACAGCACCGCAAAACGCTGAAAATCGCACGGTTGCCAATTTGCTACCGCCGTTTCTCAAATACTCCACTAAATGTTTATTATTCAAATAGTTGTGTCAAACTGTCGAGAATCTATAATAATATTGTTACTTTCAATTAATAATCAAAACACATTTTATGTACATTAGTACAAACGGAAGAAAATAGTGCTAAAAAGGGCTTACTATTTTTCATTTCAAGATTTGTATTTTTGCGTATTTGCTTTCTTGGATTTGGAACTTTTGTATGCAAATTGCATGTTTTAATATAAATAAATCCAATCTAATTACATATTAACATTCTGATTATTAATGTTTTATAGCAAAAATTCAGATGGTATATTTTTAACAAGACGTTAAAGTGAATGATATTAATTTCTGTTAAGTAAAATCTGTTTATGGCTTCTATAATGCCAAGTAAAGTCTCAAAAGTATTTCTTATCTATTAAATAATAAAAACTTCGCAAACATAACGATCCTAGTTGAACCATACAAAAAGAACCGTAACTTATTAGGATTTTAGGCTGTTTTATTGTTTTAAATTTCTATATTTGCATCAAATAACGCTTTTAATTAAGCGTATATTTGATTATTTGCGAAAGCGTTAAGATATTATCCTACTTCGAAACTTGGAACATTTTGAATCTCGTGGATAATAAACATAATGCTTACGCCTTGGTTGTATATGTATTAAAATCATATACCTCTTAGGGCGTGGGCTGTTGTTTGTTATACGAGATAGGCAGTTCCAAGGCCTCGAAGGGTAACATCGACAGTTCCCACGCTCTCCTTTTATATACAAACCGGCTTCCCGGGGACAAGGCCACCAAAACTTAACACTATGGAATTGACACCATTCGCTTCAATGTCAGGAGCCATTGTTCTTGGATCAATCTGCTCATGTTTGTTATTTACTTCCTGCTCATCGGATGAAGATCCGATAAAATCTTACTCCAATTACCGGATTACGGTTGACGCTGCTTCTCCCGTATCATTTACCGCATTGGGGGAAACCCGAACCATCACTGTGTCTGCCAGCAAAGAAATCTGTTGGGACGGCAAACCTTCCGGTGAAACGGAACCTGCAAAGGTTACGGCAAGTGTGGAAGGAGAACATTTCATGTCTGAATCATCACAGACAGAGGCAGGTTTGCTGTTGAAAGTTACCGCCAGGGAAAATGAGACTGAGGAAATGCAAAAGGGAAAGATTGTACTGACTGTACAGGATGACACTGCTACCGAAACACGAACTGTGGAACTAAATCAGGATGCCGCCACTATAGAATACGGTTCATACAAGATTGCCTTTGCGGAAGAAAAAGTATCCTTGCCTTACATGGGTGGCAAAGGAAATGTGAGTTTCACCTGTCAACGTGAGAAAATGATAAACGGCAAGTCTGAAGGTTTTGAAAGCTGTTCATTGGATGGTATAAGTTATAAAGCAACCCGGAAGAATGATGCCACATATAGTATAAAATGTTCCGCAGTCTTCATTCGTTCGTGTAGTGGATCTGAATGGCCGGTTGTTACAGACAGAATCCGCTTCCGATAATTCTATCCGGTTTACGTTAAAGCCGGGTTCCGGACTGAATATTGTCAGTCTCTATAATTATGACGGAAGACCGGTCAAGTCTTTTAAAGTTATCCGTTAGGATAGTCGTTTGATATGTTGTTTTACATAAAGTTTGAAATGTTTTTGTTTTTCTAAAAGTGAAAGGGGGTATGGATTCGCACTTCCTTTCGCTTTTTGTCTATGTTGATTAACTATGAAAATATTGTTTACGCTGTTATTTGTTATTGTTACACTTATTTTTGCGGGATGCAACAACAAACATAAATCCATGCATTCTGTCTTGGAACGGTCAGATCTGATGTTGGAGTCAGATCCTGAATTGGTTTACTCCATGCTTGATTCCATTATTCTGCCCGAATCATATCCGGAGGGTGAGTTCGCCCATTGGTGCCTGTTGTATGGCAGAGCTATGGATATATCAATCGGAAATTACCTATACGGCTGCAGATATCTATATTATTCGTATTTGCACAAATAATTCCACAGAAAAAGAATCCCTATTTTTGGCCAACCGAAAGGACATTGATTTTAGAGATTTTTTAAGGAAATATTGACCTCATGATAATATTCGTATTATCGTGTTTATTAACTCGTGGCAACAGATAATAAAAAGCTATTTAACATATTTAATCAATATTGTTAACGTGAGGTCTGTAAAAAAAGGATGATTTTGTAACCTTTGACAAAATCATCCTTTTCTCTTATTAATCAACCGATTAACACGACTTGGTACTAATAAGTATATTTATCCCAGCATGCTTCCGGACACGGTGAAAAATTGAAAGGACAACCGAATCGATTTTAAACTAAAGACCTACAAATACGAAACTTACATACATCAGATTAACACATTACCCGCCACACATCATGACAAAAAATGCCAAATACAAAGCTCCGTATCCAACTTTTATTTTAATATTCTATCTGTTCAATTTTAGAAGACAACTTTTCAATAACAGTACTCAGTTCCTCTTCCCACGGAATAACATTAAACTCCCCCCAAAAGTCAGCATCATATTTAAAATGCGTATCCGAAAATATAGTGCGTGTAGGTATCCGTTCTTTACGCTGGAAACGAGTCACATTATCTGTATCCACCTTACAAGTAACCATTTCAAACCATGTGTGCAGAGAAGAAGCACTAAACCATTGCCGTTTAGGTTTCACTTTAAAATAAAGATCTCCACGAATATGATTCATGTAATAAATGCCGTTCCACTGCCTGTAAGAAATGGTATAAACCACCTTTTGCGCGGTTATTTTCCACTTCCGTGTCTTCCGTTCTATAAACATATCCGTAGCTTGCCTCACATAGGCAGGATTAATCTCAAGACGAGCCTGAACCAACGCATTGTTTTCAGCATCAATATATAATTCGCCACAATAAAGAGGTTCTTTTATTCCTTTATTTTGTCGAAAAGATATTACATTAACCAGACGATTATCTATCACCGTCATATCACAGGAGGCATAAGAGTACACACTACCCTGATCGTCAGGCAACAGAAAATCCGGCAAGTTTTTGACAATATCCAGTTGCAAACAAGCATCAATCCCCGCACTCATCTTGGCTATCAGTGTGTCCTGTTCCTGGCTATCGACGATGCGACTCATCTTTAATAATTTTACATGATCCTGAGAATGAAGCAACAAAGGAGAAGGTTTGTAGATTTTAAAAACGGCCTCTGTCAGATTACGGAATTTTTGTTTATACCGAACCCCTTCCCTATAAAAGGTAGTGAGATAAACAGGAACCGATGCATAATTTGTTTTTTTGGCTTTCAACATCTCACGCAACAACCGTATAGGATTAACAGCACGAATCACCACTTCTTGAATAGGAATGACCCGAGGTTCCAGAGACCACACCGCATGTTGAGCCTCTAATAAAGACATATCCATCTCCTGTCCCACATACCCCACATGAGAAACCCCGATGCGGCCCTGCCTCAACGAATCGGGCAACCGCAAACGGAATTCGCCATCCTGATTGGTTATACTGCCTATAGAAGTACCGACTACCCCTACCGTACCGTAAGCAATCGGAGCCCCCGACTGATTATCCTGTAATTTGCCTTCTAAAGTAAAATAGGCCAAAGTATCTTTAGAAGTGGGAACAACCGCATATTGTACCTGCGACTGATTGATCAAAATATGATTTTCCACAACGCGCAGACTGATATCCTGCCGACCGATAATTTCGTAAACAGCCTGACGAATGGTGCGCTGTCCTGCACCCAACTTCACCGTACGATCATTGTCCACCACCTTGCTGTCATAAACAAAAAGGAAACCAGACTGCTCGGACACCTTGCCCAGTAAAGCATAGACAGTACCCTTACTCTTAGTAAGATAAATGACCCGCTCCAACACATCCCTATCCGCCGCCTTCGCAAATCCTGCCATGCAAATCAGCAAACTGAAAAAAAAGATATGCCAATAATAATGATATGTACGGATACGATTCATCTTCTCACTTTATTCGGATAAAACACCTATATCACCTTCACGAATATATTTTAAATTCATAGCCAGACAGATCAGTTCTGCCATAGACTCCGGAGATTCTCCGGAAAATGCAACCGTAAGCCGACGCTCCCCCAAGGAGGGAGAAGTCTGAAGCTGCAAACCGGAGGAATGCAGATTAATCACTCGAAGAATATTCATCAAAGGTTCGTCTTTGAAACGCATACTTTCCAGATAACGGGCTATCCGGGTATTGTCCCTATAATCCGTGAGACGCAATTGATGTGTTTCAAGCGTCACCGCTTCACCTGCATTGACATACATCTCTTGATTTTTATTTTTCAATGCCACTTTGACTTTTCCACGCTGTACGGACAGCTCGAAAGGACTCCCCGCATCACTCTTCACATGAAACGCCGTTCCCAAGACTTCAATTCTGACCTCCTCCGTTTCAATCAGAAAAGGACGTTCCCGATTACCGGTCACATCAAACAAAGCGTTTCCCTGCAAACTGACTTCACGCTTATCCATAGAGAAATGTTCAGGATACCGCAAAGAGGTTTCCCCACCCAGATAAACAATAGATCCATCCTCAAGCGTGGTCACCAAAGTAGATTGCTCCGTGTTCTCCCGCATAAGTAAGACTTGAGCCTCCACAGACTCGTCCACCTTCCGATAAGTAGTCGTCAAAAAGACACCTATTCCGATCCATATAGCAGCTACGGCCCCCCACTTCCACAACATGGATGCAGACAAACGTTTCCTATCCTGCCGGCCTGATAACAAAAGTCCGTCAGCATCCAAACGGTCATACAATTTATTCCATGCCCGATCCACTCTTTCCTTATTTCTTTTTGTTTCACTCATGTCCTTATAATATAGTTCTCAATTTCTTTTTTTAATGCTTTAAGAGCCTTTGTCATCTCAGCCTCCACAGTCTTCACCGACAAAGAAAGCTGCGAGGCTATTTCCGCATACTTTTTACCTTCCATACGATGCATCCGGAATATGCACGACCTTCGCTGCGGCATCCGAGCAAGCGTAGTGTCTATCAAATGTCTTAATTCCTGGTATTCCATCTCTTCTTGAGGACTGCTGTCCCGTATCCGCTCCTTCCGCGAGAGAACAAACTCCCTATATTTGTTTCTCACCTCCTGATGCTCGCAATATTGAAAAGACTGATTGCGCACCGCAACATAAAGATAGCTTTTCATAGAACGGAACAACGGCAGACTCTCCCGGTCTCTCCAAAACCCATAAAACAACTCCTCTACAATTTCCTCCGCAGCCTCCATACTGCCGGTGATACTCATGGCATACCAACAGAGAGGGGAATAATAACGGCGAAACACATCTTCAAACGCCTTTATATCTCCCTCTCTTATTCTGGCCAGTGTTAACAAATCATTCAGCATCCACTTCTTTTTTGGTAATTCTTTTCAACCATACGAACCTCATCCGAGACTTTAACGCGACTGTTTCTTTAACTTATGGACTGCATTTTCCAATGATTCCGTAGGTTCAATAATATTATAGGAGCCCCAAAAATCCTCGCTCCAATATTCATCCACTTTATCATAAAAAGCATCTTTCTGATGAAAAGCCATCTTTCCGGGAATTATCGCCACATTATTTTCCTCCCTATCCGTTGCCACCATCTCTGAAAGCACAGTATAGCCGGTAGAGAAAAGTTTGCGCTTCCAGTCACACTTAAACCGGATACGGTTACGGATATAATTCAGATAGGTTTTCCCATCCATATCTTTATAGGTAACAAGGAAAGAAAGTTCCTGTGGCTTAAAACGTAAGCCATAGGGTTTCTTGGCAAGAATAGCCTGTACTGCCTTGACTTTATTATCCATAGACAAACTAAATTCCGCACGGGTAAACGACAACTTGTCACGATCAATATACAATTTGCCATAATACAAGGCATAAGGCAAAACGACACGGGGACGGAAACTAACCACATATTGCTGACGATTGTCTATCTGTACCGGTTCTTCCATAAAGAAATCATAATAGTTCAACGTTTCCATATCCAACAACGCATCCTGATTTTTCACAATGTCCACATAGATAGACAAAGTGGGACCACCAGCCAGTTTCACCCCCAACGTATCACTGACTTTCTGACTGAGCAGCCGGCGCCCCTTCAAAACCTGTACCCGGTCGCGAGTAGTTGTCATATCCTCATAAGAAGTCTTGTAAACATCAATAATAGCTTCCGAAATATTGATATAACGACGCCCTTTCTGAACAGTTTCCCTGTAAAAACCGGTAAGCATATTGTTTTTATTACTGTAATTGACAGGAATCTTGCGAATGGCCTCTTCCACTATAAGACGAGGATTGTGGGCATAAACCACAATCTCATTCAACATATTGGCATGAGGGGTAAGGTAAATCTTTAAATCCGACAAATGTTCTTTATCCAAACGTACTCTATTATTATGATAACCGATATGTGAAATCTCTAAAGCAGAAACCATCTCCGCATCTTCTATCTTCAAAGAAAATTCACCATCCGCATTTGTCACCGTCCCCACACTGGTACCCGGAACAGATACATTGACATACTCTAAAGTCTTTCTATTTTGTTTGTCCTTTACTACACCGCTGACTGTAATATAAGTATTCTCTTCAGCAAACGGTGTCTCCTCCTGACTCCATCCCGGAATGACACTCAACCAAAAGACAATGAGCAGTGTCCATTCGATCAATTGTTTTTTATGCGCTCTCATATTCATTAAGGTATTAAAAAAGTGAATACTAATCCTGTTTCTACTTATAAGATCACCCAAGATTAAAATACCCTATGAAAATAAGAAAAATAATTTGTTTTATCGACATTGACGCCCTTTTTTATAGACCCAAACAGTATAAACAATCAAAACAACCGTCATACTTGTCATAACGATCAAAAAGAAAGAGAAAAAGACAGACTGCATCCCCCATTGGGGAACAGTCGTCATCAACATTAAAGCGATAAACAACAAACCACACAGTACAGAAAGAACACGCATCATACGCCCTATGATTGTAACCTGCTGTGACAGACAAGCCGGATTCAACGAAAAAGGAAGATTGACCATCTTATAATTATAAGCCGCAGCACTGCATATTGCCATAGCCACCACGCCTAATGCCGACAGCATGAATATCATACCCTTGCCTCCCCATCCATCCGCCTCACCCACACTATTAAAATGAACCGGAATACGTTCCGGCAAATAATGGTAGAGAGCAACTGCCAGTACGACAAGAAAAACGGCCAATGCCAACGCGGCCATCTCCAATATACGATCCGTCACTGTAACCGAACCTATATTGTTTTTCATTCTAAAATGTATCATTCTGTTTCTTCCTTTTTGATTATTGTCTTCTTTTTCTTCATTCTGCCACTCTTGCGCAAAGCTTCCGCTATAATCCATTGAAGCTGTCCATTCGTGGAACGGAATTCATCCGCCGCCCATTTCTCGATAGCTTCCATGGTTTCCGCGTCCACTCTGAGCACAAAGCTTTTTATCGTCTCTTTCTTTGCCATTTCCTACACTAATGATTCAACGTTCCGGAATTAATTACCGGCTGTGCCGGCTCGTCCGCACAAAGCACTACCAACAAATTACTGACCATAGCGGCTTTCTTTTCTTCATCCAGTTCTACAATTCCATCCTCGGCTAATTTATCCAAAGCCATTTTAACCATAGAAACAGCCCCCTCCACTATTTTTTCGCGCGCGGTAATAATAGCACTTGCCTGCTGACGACGAAGCATCACCGCTGCAATCTCCGGAGCATAAGCCAAATAATTGATTCTGGCCTCTACTATTTCCATACCTGCCATAGCCAGACGCTCATTAAGCTGACGTTCCAGCTGGTCATTAATCTCCTCACCTCCGCCACGCAAGGTCAGCTCATTCGTATCATGCTCATTGTCATCGTAAGCATACTGTCCGGCCACCTGGCGGAGGGCCGCATCACTCTGCACACGTACAAAATCCTCAAAGGCATTCATACGCCCTGCCACGCTGACACTTGCCGTCCCTGTCCCTTTACTGTCCGCCATCGTCTGCGCGTCAATCTCAAACATCGCCTTATAAGTATCTTTCAATTTCCAGACCAAAACCAGCCCTATCAGAATAGGATTACCAATCTTATCATTCACCTTTATCGGCTCCACATCCAGATTACGGGCGCGAAGAGACAACTTTTTCTTGTTCATGAAAGGGTTTACCCAAAAGAAGCCTGTGTTTTTAAAAGTGCCTTTATATTCACCGAAAAACACCATTACACGTGCTTCATTGGGTTCTTGAGAAAAATATCCCGGAAGCATCAGCACAAACAACAATACCAGCACAAGCAAAACAGGAATAAACAACCAGGGCAGTTGTCCAAAAATCAAAAAGTTCAGAAATACTAGTGCAGGCAACATAACCAAGTTAAAGAACAAAGCCATAAATCCATTGATCACCAGCTCATTGTAAGAAGTTTCTTTTGTTTCCATAATGATTTATTTTTGATATTATTATGATATCACAAATCAAACAATATTTCTTGAGATAAACAAACCGATTTATATGTTATACGGCAGAAACAAACAAAATATTCACCAAAATGCAACAAGAAACTCCTACTTTGTTGACCTAAATCAATAAAATTGGGATATTGATTAAAAATATGCTTCAAAACATATATCATAACGAACAAAGGCTTTATCTTTGTGTTGTAAAACATAAAAAGATGTTTTTTAGTAGCTACTAAGGTAAAAAGAAAGATTGTTTAAAGAAGGTCAACCGTGAGGTGCGCCTGCTATTTATGAGTGTTTTTAGGTATTAATTAAAAAAAGAAAGGATAACATTATGAAAAAGGTAAAAAACATTTTTCACAAAATCGCTAACGCTGATCCTATGATTTGGGGTTACGTTATGTTGAACGAAACAAAGTAAATTAGAACCCATACAGGGCAACTCCCTGTAGGACTATAAAAAAGGACGGTTATTTAACCGTCTTTTTTATGCCTTTTTACGGGATTTCCACTATCTTTGCCCATTCATTTTCAAACGTATGGACAAAATGCAAGTAGATACCCATAATAAAGAATTTCAAGATGCCTTGAATCTTATCCAATATACACGTCAGTCAGTATTCCTCACTGGAAAGGCGGGTACAGGTAAATCTACTTTTTTAAAATATGTCTGCGAAGTAACTAAAAAGAAACATATAGTACTGGCTCCCACAGGAATCGCAGCTATCAATGCCGGTGGAAGCACACTGCATAGTTTTTTTAAATTACCATTCTATCCACTTTTGCCGGATGATCCTAAATTCAGTTTGAAAGGTGGAAAGTTACATAGCTTTCTAAAATATACTTCCGCCCATCGCAAACTGATAAGAGAAGTAGAGCTAGTGATCATCGATGAAATTTCCATGGTCCGGGCAGACATTATTGACTTTATAGACAAAGTGCTGCGGGTATATTCACAAAATATGCGTGAGCCGTTCGGAGGCAAGCAAATTTTGC
Source organism: Phocaeicola sartorii JCM 17136 = DSM 21941 (assembly GCF_054653615.1). Lineage (NCBI taxonomy): Bacteria > Pseudomonadati > Bacteroidota > Bacteroidia > Bacteroidales > Bacteroidaceae > Phocaeicola > Phocaeicola sartorii. The sequence continues at coordinate 1,192,676 of NZ_BAAIFW010000005.1, read as the reverse complement.
TGGTGGGAGATGTTTTCCAGCTGGAGCCAGTCATTAAAAATGATGAACGTGAGATAATCAACCGGTTCTATCCCAACCCTTATTTCTTCTCGGCACGCGTCTTTCAGGAAATGGAGCTGGTATCCATCGAACTGACCAAAGTGTACCGCCAGTCGGACAAAGTTTTTGTTAATGTATTGGACCACATCCGTACCAACACCGCCGGAGCGGCCGACCTGCAACTGCTGAACACCCGCTACAACACCCTAATAGAAGAAAATGAAAGTGATATGTACATCACACTTGCCACCCGGAGGGATACCGTGGATTTTATCAATGAAAAGAAATTATCCGAACTACCCGGAGAACCAACTCTGCTGACCGGTGAAATACACGGAGAGTTTCCAGAGAGCAGCCTTCCCACCCCAATGGAACTGGAAGTAAAGCCAGGAGCACAAATCATTTTTATAAAAAACGATTATGACCACCGTTGGGTGAACGGTACGATTGGCACCATCTCAGGTATAGACGAAGAGGGTACGTTATATGTTGTCACTGAAGACGGACAGGAATTTGATGTTAAAAAAGACAGCTGGCGCAATATTCGATATAAGTATAATGAACAAGAAAAAAAAATAGAGGAAGAAGAGTTAGGAGTATTTATACAATACCCGATCCGTCTGGCATGGGCCATCACCATACACAAAAGCCAAGGGCTGACTTTCAGCAGAGTCGTTATTGATTTTACAGGAGGAGTATTTGCCGGCGGACAAGCCTACGTGGCATTGAGCCGTTGTACCTCCCTGAACGGCATCCAACTAAAGAAACAAATTACACGCGGAGACATCTTTGTCCGCCCGGAAATAATAAATTTCTCGCAACGGTTCAATAATCGCCAGTCCATCGAAAAAGCATTGAAGCAGGCACAAGCTGATGTACAATATGTAGAAGCGGTAAAACACTTCGACAAAGGTGATTTTGAAAGATTTCTAGAACAGTTCTTTCTTGCCATCCATTCACGTTACGACATCGAGAAGCCTTTGATTAAACGGTTTATACGTAAGAAACTGGGAATCATCAACAATTTGAAAGCCGAAAACAAACGACTGAAGGACCAGCTTCATGTGCAACGCAAGAATCTTGAAAAATATGCCCGCGAATATTATTTAATGGGAAATGAATGTATCACCCAAGCACATGATTCACGTGCCGCCATTGCCAATTATGACAAGGCGATTGAATTGAATCCTTCTTATACAGACGCCTGGGTACGTAAAGGCATCACATTACATAACAACAAAGAATATTACGAAGCCGAAGTCTGCCTGAATGAAGCGGTACGCCTTAGTCCCGCTTTGTTCAAAGCTATTTATAATCGAGGAAAAAACAGACTGGCACTAGATAATATAGAAGGAGCGTTGGGAGATTTTGACCGGGCTGTCTCTCTAAAGCCAGAACACCCCAAAGCCCATGAATATTTCGGAGACGCATTGATGAGAGTAGGAAAAGAAGAGGAAGCCGCCCTGCAATGGGCCATTGCGGAACAGTTGCGTGAGAAAAACTCTAAAAATTAAAATAACATGCTTTTAAGACTTTACAATAAGGATAATAATCCCAAAGATCTGGAAGAAGTCGTCCGGATATTGGAAGAGGGAGGATTGATTATTTACCCTACCGATACGATGTATGCCATAGGATGTCATGGTCTGAAAGAACGTGCGATAGAACGTATCTGCAAACTGAAAAACATTGATCCACGTAAAAACAACTTATCCATTATCTGTTACGACTTAAGTAACATCAGTGAATATGCCAAAGTAGATAACAGCACATTCAAGTTAATGAAACGAAATCTTCCCGGACCGTTTACTTTTATCCTGAACACAGGAAGCCGCCTGCCTAAAATATTCAAGAACCGTAAAGAAGTAGGCATACGCGTACCTGACAACAACATCATCAGGGAAATATGCCATTGGCTAAAAGCACCGATCATGACCACCACGCTGCCTCTGAAAGATGGTGAAGATATAGAATACATCACTACCCCAGAACTGATAGAAGAAAAGTTCGGGAAAGAAGTAGACCTAATTATTGACGGAGGAATCGGAGACATAGAACCTTCCACCATTGTGAACTGTACAAACGGAGAAGCGGAAATCGTCCGTCAAGGCAAAGGCATTCTGAACGATTTTTAATCTGAATTGTTTTATATATTAGAAATATCAAATTAAAGTAAATTTATCATGTTATTAGCATCTGAAACCAGCATTCAATTAACCAATGCACTAGAGAAACTGATCGACTCCGGCATTCAATTAGGAGAAAGAGTATTAGGAGCACTTATTATTTTTATAATCGGAAAGTTCCTTGTAAATTGGCTGAACAGACTTTTTGCACGTATCCTGGAAAAAAGAAAAGTGGACCCAAGCATCCAGTCGTTCCTAAAGAGTATGGTGAATATCCTACTGCTCATCATGCTGATCCTTGCTGTGATAGGGAAATTAGGTATCGAACTGACAGGATTCGCCGCACTTCTTGCTTCTGCCGGTGTCGCTATCGGTATGGCACTGTCCGGTAACTTACAAAATTTTGCCGGAGGACTGATTATCTTATTGTTCAGACCTTATAAAGTAGGGGACTTTATCGAAGCTTCTACCGGCGCTTCGGGAACCGTAAAAGAAATACAGATATTCCATACGATTCTTATCACAGCAGACAACAAGATGATATATGTACCTAATGGAGCCATGAGTAGTGGCGTCATTACAAACTACAGCAAACTGGACACCCGCCGTATAGAATGGAATTTTGGTGTGGACTATGGAGAAGACTATAAAAAAGTAGAAAAAGTATTGCGCGAAATCATTGCCAATGACAAACGTATTCTTACCAGTCCGGCCCCTTTTATTGAATTAGGAGAACTTGCCGCCAGCAGTGTAAATATAAAAATCCGCGTATGGGTGAACAGTTCGGATTACTGGGACGTATTCTTCAGTATGAATCAGACCGTTTACAGCACTTTCAATAAAGAAGGAATCAATTTCCCATTCCCGCAGCTTACCGTACATCAAGCCTGACACTAGCGATCGTTAGAGCACAAATGGCGCAAATGACACAAATGATTGATAAGATCAGAGTTGTGTCAATTGCGTCATTCGTTTTCTATCACAAGATTTATTTTCTATCCGCTTTCAAGCGGTCAGCCATAGCCTTAGCCAGCTCTTTTGCTTGAGCATAAGTTTCAGCCTTCATGCTATGCTTCATTTCTACAGGATTTCCGACAGGTTCAAATTTCAACTTATCATTAAACTCCGCAATCTTCTTCACAGCAGCGCTAGCCCATGTAAATGAGCCGAAATATCCCAGATAACGTCCCTTTATCTCACGAGAAGCCAGCTTGCTCAGCAGAGCCTCCATTTCCGGATACATCTGAGTATTATAAGTGGGACATCCCACAATCAGTCCTTTATATTTGAATACATCCGCAATAATAAAAGAATGACTGGTATGAGAAACATTATGCATCACAATATTACGGATTCCCTGCTTGCTCAGTTCTTCCGCAACAGCTTCCGCCACCTCCTCTGTATTACCATACATCGAGCCATAAGCTATTACAACCCCTTCTTCAGCCTCATAACGACTCAAACGGTCATAAATACGTACCACACGAGGTATTTCTTCCGTCCATACCGGACCATGAGTAGAACAAACAGTGGTTATTTTCAAGTGTTGCAATTTCTGTAAAGCCTTCTGTACCGGCGCACCATATTTGCCTACAATGTTAGAATAATAGCGCACCATTTCATTCCAATAAATATCTGTATTGATATTTGTATCAACCACCCCACCATTCAATGCGCCAAAGCAACCGAAAGCGTCACCGGAAAACAAAATACCTTCCGTTTCATCAAAAGTAACCATCGTTTCGGGCCAGTGAACCATCGGAATCAATGAAAAGCGCAGTCTGTGATGTCCCAGAGCCAGAAAATCTCCTTCCCCCACTACATAACGTTCACCGCCTACACCATAAAATCCTTCAATCATCTCGAAAGTCTTCTTGTTACCGACAATCACAATGTCAGGATAATATTGCTTGATCAAACTGATAGAACCGGAATGGTCGGGTTCCATGTGGTTTATAATCAAATAATTGATAGGTTTATCACCGATGACACTACGAATCTTCTTCAAATAAACCTCAAAATAGCATACATCCACTGTATCCACCAAGGCGACCATCTCGTCGTCAATCAAATAAGAGTTGTAAGACACACCGTAAGGTAACGGCCACAAGTTCTCAAACAAAGCCTTGTTACGGTCATTCACTCCCACATAATGTACTTTTCCTTTGATTTCCATATTTGTTTCCTTCTTTTAATATTTATAGTATTTGCCTTGCCAGGCATCTTTTTCTCTCATCCGCTTTTTCACCTTGTCTGTAAATTCATAATTCTTCAGTCCCCAATCAGGAGCTATCAACAATTCTTTGGGCGATTGGGAAACAAAACGCTCCAGTACGATGTCCGGACGAAGATGTTCTATATAATCAATAACCAGATCAACATATTCGTCAGCAGTATAAAGATGGAAAGCTTCAGGATCTTTCACATATTCACCCGCCATACGCGTACCTTTAATAAGTTGTAACTGATGTAGCTTTAAAGTAGTCAGAGGTAACTGTGAAAGTATTCCGGCCTGTTCGATTAACATGTCCCTTTCTTCTCCGGGCAAACCAAGAATTATATGCCCTCCTACCAAAATCCCTCTCTCCGCTGTCTTCCGGACAGCCTCTGCGGAAACAGCGAAAGTATGTCTCCGGTTTATCCGGCGCAACGTCTCATCATCCGTACTTTCAATGCCATACTCCACTAATAAAAAAGTGTGTTTGCCAAGCTCTTCCAAATAATCCAGTAATGAAAGCGGCATACAGTCCGGACGGGTTCCTATCACCAACCCTACCACATCCTCTACCATCAGCGCCTCTTCGTATTTCCTTTTCAACTCTTCCAGTTCCCCATACGTATTGGTGTAAGCCTGAAAATAGGCCAGATATTTCATTTCCGGATATTTACGTACAAAGAACCGCTTTCCTTCTTCCAACTGCTGAGTAACAGACTTTTCCGTATGACAATAGGCCGGATTAAATGTTTGATTGTTGCAATAAGTGCACCCTCCGTATCCTACCGAGCCATCGCGGTTAGGACAAGTAAATCCGGCATTGATAGAAATCTTCTGCACTTTGCAAGGAAAGTGCATGGCTAAAAAGCCGGATAAGTCGTTATAAAGCTTCTCTCTGTTCATGAACTTATTTTGCGGGACAAAGATAGGCATTTTCAAACAAAAGTTTTACCTTTGTCTTTGATTATCATTTAAAGAATTTATCTATTATGAGAAAATTAAGCATATTTATTATTTTATTCTTCTGCCTGCTGACTGTCGGAGCCCAACAAGTAAGCTTGCAAAACGTAGCAAACAGAACATATCGTGCCGAAGGAATCAGAGGTGTCAAACCGATGTTGGATGGAGAACATTATACCCAAATGAGTGCCGACGGCAAAAAAATCGTGCAATATTCTTTCAAGACCGGTAAAGAAACAGGTACGATCTTCGATGTAAATACAGCCCGTGATTGCAACATCAAGTCATTCGATGACTATATCATGTCACCTGATGAAAAGCTGATTCTAATACAGACTGACACCAAACCTATTTATCGTCGTTCGTTCACCGCCAATTACTATATTTTCAACGTAAAGAACAACAAGATGGAACCGCTCTCAGAAAACGGTCCGCAACAGGTTCCTTTGTTCTCGCCGGACGGCAATCAGATAGCTTTTGTACGCGATAACAATATCTATCTGGTAAAATTACTGTTCGGCAACAGTGAGTCACAAGTAACCAAAGACGGCAAATTCAACGAAGTGCTGAATGGCATTCCCGACTGGGTATATGAGGAGGAATTTGGTTTCAACCGTGCTTTCGACTTCAGCGCAGACAGCCAGATGCTTGCCTATATCCGTTTTGACGAAAGTCAAGTGCCGATGTATTCTTTCCCGCTATACAAAGGTATGGTTCCTGCATTAGAGAGATTCAGCACTTATCCGGGAGAATATGAATATAAATACCCCATGCCGGGAATTGACAATTCCAAAGTAACCGTTCATACTTTTGATATCAAGAGCAAGGTAACCCGCAAGATGGATTTGCCTCTGGATGCAGATGGTTATATTCCCCGCATCAAGTTTACGAATGATGAAAATGCGTTGGCAATCATGACTCTGAACCGTCATCAAAACCGTTTCGACCTCTATTTTGCCAATCCGAGAAGTACATTGTGCAAGCTGATGGTACGTGATGAAGCTCCCCAATACATTAAAGAAGAAGCCTACTCCAACCTTGTTTTCTATCCAAAAAACTTTGTGGTGATGAGTGAGAAAGACGGTTATAACCACCTCTATCTTTATACGAGTGGAGGAAATCTGGTAAAGCAAATCACAAAAGGGAACTTCGAAGTGAAAAATTTTCTGGGATGGGATGAAGCTACCAATACATTCTATTTTGAGAGCAATGAAGGCAATCCGCTGCGCACCGCTATCTATAAAGTAGACGGTAAAGGAAAAAAGACCAAACTATCCAAACAGGAGGGCACCCACAAAGCTATTTTCAGCAACAATATGAAGTATTACATCAATACTTTCTCCAATATCAACACCCCCCCTATCATTACCCTTAATGACAATACGGGTAAAGAATTGGCAACCTTGATAGATAATAACAAGCTGAAACAGCAGATCGCACGTCTGAATATGCCAAGTAAAGAACTATTCAGTTTCAAGACCCATGACGGTGTGGAATTGAATGGTTGGATCATGAAACCCGCAAATTTCAATTCAAGTAAAAAATATCCTGTTATCATGCACCAATACAGTGGACCGGGTTCACAAGAAGTAGCAGACAAATGGGGAATTGGCGCCCGTAGAGATGGTGGTATGTTCGAAGCTTACATGGCCGGCCAAGGATTCATCATGGTTTGTGTAGATGGACGCGGAACCGGTGGACGCGGTTCTGATTTCGAGAAATGTACTTACTTGAATTTAGGGGTAAAAGAATCAAAAGACCAAGTAGAAGCCGCTAAGTATTTAAGCACATTACCATACGTGGACGGTAGCCGTATCGGTATATGGGGATGGAGTTATGGAGGTTACAATACCTTGATGTCCATGAGTGAAGGAACTCCGGTATTCAAAGCTGGAGTCGCTGTTGCAGCCCCTACAGACTGGCGTTTCTACGATTCGGTATATACAGAACGTTTCATGCGCACCCCCAAAGAAAACATGGAAGGTTACAATGCTGCATCTGCCATTAACCGTGCCAACAAACTGAACGGTGAATTGTTACTGATTCACGGCACAGCAGATGATAATGTACACTTACGCAACAACGCGGAATACAGTGAAGCATTGGTACAGGCTGACAAGCAATTTGATATGCAAATCTATACGAACCGCAATCATGGAATCAGTGGAGGCAATACAACCAAGCACTTGCTGACTCGTGTAGCTAATTTTTTTATAAATAATTTGAAATAAGAACCTGTTCACTACAGATTATACAGGTGTTCCACATCAAGCCGAATGAGGGCAATCTGCATAATCTGTGGTGAATTATAAATCTAATATCATCATGAATCACGTTAAAAAACCAGACTGGCTTAAAATAAACATAGGAGCAAACGCTCGATACGCCGAAACCAAACATATTGTAGATTCCCACAAACTACATACCATTTGCAGCAGCGGACGATGCCCCAATATGGGAGAATGCTGGGGAAAAGGTACTGCCACTTTCATGATAGGTGGCGAAATTTGTACACGTTCCTGCAAATTTTGCAACACACAGACCGGACGCCCTCTTCCGTTAGACCCAGAAGAGCCCACCCATGTAGCAGAGTCCATTCAGCTCATGAAATTATCCCATGCTGTTATCACCTCTGTGGACCGTGACGATCTGGAGGATTTAGGGGCGGCTCATTGGGCTAAAACAATCTCAGAAATCAAACGGTTGAATCCGGAAACCACTTCTGAAGTTTTAATTCCTGATTTTCAAGGAAGAAGCGAACTGATCCAACTGGTTATTGACGCCAGACCTGACATCATCTCACACAATATGGAAACCGTACGCCGCATCAGTCCTCTGGTACGAAGCGCAGCCAACTATGAAACCAGCTTAAAAGTCATCAAACAAATAGCAGATAACGGCATTACAGCCAAGTCCGGCATTATGGTAGGTTTGGGAGAGCGCCCGGAAGAGGTGGAAGAAGTCATGGACGATTTATTGGCACAAGGTTGCAAGATACTTACTATCGGTCAATATCTGCAACCTACTCACCGCCACTATCCGGTAGCGGAATATATCACTCCCGACCAATTTAAATTATATAGAACTATCGGATTAAAGAAAGGATTCCGCGAAGTGGAAAGTGCTCCTTTAGTACGTTCTTCCTATCATGCAGAAAAACATATAAAATTTAAAGGATAACGAGTAAACCAACTTAATATCTTTTTTGTTATAAAGGGGTAAATTGAGATAGAGAGAATGAAATCGTTACTGGAATACAAGAATTTAATCATGTCCACAGGATTAATTCCAACCATCATGTGCATGATTTTCTGCATTTTCTTTCAAGATGCAGTTGTTTTGTATGTCTGTAGTTTGGCCAGCATTATTTATATCTTATACAGACTTGTCAAACCACCTGTTTATCAACCCAATATAATATTACTGCATGGGACTTTGTCTTTGATCATTGCATCTATTATAAAAGGAATAAGCGGAGACATGCTTATTCCGGACCGCACTGTTCCCATCACTCTGGAAATACTGATACTCAGTTTTTCATTACTCTATCTCATGATTCCAAGTTTTTATACTAAACTATTCTCTTACTTTCATTATAAGATATCTATTCTGAACTGTTGGGCAATGCAGATTATAGCAGTCTTATCTGGCATTCATCTGTTCACCTCCTGCATAATCTATTTATTTTTCAGCCCACTATCCTATCATACCCTTTATACGATGACTCACATCATTCCTCCTTTGGTATACGTCATTTGTATTATTGTTAATCATGCTTTTGTGAAAACAATCAGCTTAACTTATCAAAAAATGCCCTTTTTGCGTATTGCACCTATCTGCAATGGAAAAATTTATGTTGCTCCCCGCAGTTATCAAGGAGAAGAGCCAGGTAAATTAGACATACCCATGGAAGACTATATTTATGCCTGCAAAACAGACACGGATAAATATGCCAAAGAGATAGAAAATAAATATAATAATAACCTTACCGGACAACTGGAGCCACGCTTCAGCCTAAAGCATTTAATAAAAGAAAACAATGGAATAAAAAGGACTATCATGCTCTATGTTCTCCCTTTGAGCAGTGAAAGCCAAATACATTTTACAGGAGGAAGATTCGTTACTCCCGAAGAAATAGAGCAGAACTCCACTCTATACAGCTCTTTTCTAAAAGAAGAAATAGATCATCTGAATATAGTAGCGCAGATGTGGGAAGAGTTCAATTAAAAATCTTTTTGTCGTAGTTATCTATAAATCAAAAATATACATGGGATCTTCGATAAATCCGGCAAATTTCCCTGCCATTCCTTTATCGTCTTAGTCTTGATATACTCTCCCTCACACGTAATGTTGGCAGCAATACAAAGTTTGGTTTGCGGACGACAATTCTTAAGGATATCTTCCGCCATCTTATTATTACGATAAGGGGTTTCTATAAAAAGCTGCGTCTGATCTTCCGCATAAACACGTTGCTCCAATACTTTAATACGCTTTGCACGCTCACCGGATTCAATAGGCAAATAACCATGAAAAGCAAAACTCTGTCCATTAAAACCAGATCCCATAACAGACATAATAATAGAAGAAGGACCGACCAAAGGCACCACCTTAAGATTCTTGCGCTGGGCAATGGCAACCACATCCGCTCCCGGATCGGCAACAGCCGGACAGCCTGCTTCAGATATAACTCCCATGGATTGTCCAGCCATCAAGGGTTTCAAATAACCGGAAATATCTTCAGGAGAAGTATGCTTGTTTAATGGATAAAAAGTTAATGTGTCTATATCAATCCCACGATCCACCTTTTTCAGAAACCGACGTGCCGAACGTACATCTTCTACTATAAAATGTTTGATACCAAGAATGACTTCCTTATTATATGCAGGCAACACATTTTCCACAGGAGTTTCGCCCAAGGTAACAGGCAATAGATATAAAGCAACTTCCATCATACTATTCAATCAAAATATCAAGGTTTGAAATCTGTTTCAACCAACATCTGGTGATAATCTGTTTTAGCCAACAAATCCTCTATTGTCATATCAGGATGCTTTTTCATATATTCATCAATCATCATAATTCCCATCCAGACTCCAATGCTTGCCGGAGTTTTCTCACCCATAATAGAAATAAAGGGATCTTTGCGTATATAAGTACGTACTATAAGAGGATCAGTAGCATATAAATGACCATTTTCAACCATTGTCTTCCACAAACTTCTTTTGTTTTTCCTGCACCATTCAGCCTCATCCTCGCTATATCCCATTTCTTTTTCAAAAGATTCATAACCCAAAATACGGGCCACGATCCAATTTATCTTTCCACGATGCATAATCATATCCAATAAAGTACGGCCGGGCTGCCATGGCAAAGGATACTGACTCAATAAATAAAAAGTGAAACAATCCGGAACAATACGATCGGGTTCCATACTACGGCATTGATAGTCATAATAGAAACGTTTATATAAAGGATAATCCGCCCCCATATATTTATCAATGCTGAACCCTAAAATACTATCTCCCACTACAACCGACTGGTTCAGCGCAGCTATTTGGGCATAAAAATGAGGAACAAACAGCGTAGGAACTTCTTTTTTCAAACGTTTAAAACCTTTAGTCAGCTTTTCCTCAACCCAACCAAGATCTTTAAATTTCACTTCGGCATCATGCATCAAAGTCAATAGGGTAGAATCCGAATAATACTCCAACATCCGGTCATTAATCTTCATGTCATCCACCTCACCTATCGCCAATACATCTTCTATCAACAGCTTGGTAACCTGAGGATAGTCCGTATTCATTTTTTGCAGTGCCGAGAAACTGTTCATCGTGACATACTCATACTGCAAACGATCATAACGGGCAACTTTTACATCCACATCAGCAGCGTTGCCACTCTTTCCATCCCACTGACAGGAGGAAAGAGCAACAAAGCATACCACTAATATGAATATAATTTTGCGTATCATCAATCCTTATCCGTAAATGATGTTTCCGTTTTCGTCTTTATATTCATCCAGACCTTTTTCATAAGTTGCCATGGCACGCAAACTCATACCTACACTGGAGAATCCTCCATCGTGATATAAATTCTGCATGGTCACTTTACGAGTCAGGTCAGAGAACATTACAATACAGTAATCCGCACATTCATCTGCCGAAGCATTGCCTAAGGGTGACATACGGTTAGCAAAGTCAAACAGCTTATCCATACCTTTCACACCCGAGCCGGCAGTAGTCATGGTCGGTGACTGAGATATGGTATTCACACGCACGTGATGTTCACGGCCATAAATGTAACCAAAGCTACGTGCGATAGATTCCAGCAATGCTTTTGCATCCGCCATATCATTATATCCATAGAATGTACGTTGTGCAGCAACATAACTCAATGCCAGAATTGAACCATACTCAGCAATAGCATCCAGCTTTTTGGCAGCCTGAATCATTTTGTGGAATGAAACAGCAGATATATCCAAAGTCTTGTTCAACATATCATAATCAAGATCATCGTATGTACGTTTCTTACGAACATTGGGAGACATACCGATAGAATGAAGGACGAAATCTATTTTCCCACCTAATACTTCCATTGAACGCTTGAAAACATTCTCCAAATCTTCCACACTGGTTGCATCTGCCGGAATTACCTCACAATTCAGTTTCTCAGCTAAAGCAGAAACTTCTCCCATGCGGACAGCTACCGGAGTATTGGACAATGTTATGGTCGCACCTTCTTCTACAGCCTTTTCCGCAACTTTCCATGCGATAGACTGTTCATTCAATGCACCAAAAATAATTCCTCTTTTTCCTTTCAACAAATTGTAACTCATACCTTCTTTATTGTTAAATTAGTTTGCAAAGATACAAACAAATAAATTAATCATAGCCTTTTTTGCACACAAATGAAGAAATAATGCAATTATAAAACTAATTTTTACCATTTAAAGTTTCAACTCTATGAGAATTTAACAAAAAATCCACTTATTCTATCAAATAGTGCACATAAAGGACAAATCTTTCAGTTATATTTGCCACCGAATTAAGAGGTTTTTTCATAATATTTATTTAAGGTTAGAATTAGGTTAACATGAAACATTATTGCTGCTCCCGTAAATAGCCCGTGAGGGTCTTTTACGGGGGAGTAATAAGACTTCTTAAAGCAACTATCAACTAGATAATTATTAATCTTAAACATATATAATACCCATGATTACTTTAATAAAGAAGATTCTATTACTTCCTGCCGCATGTTTAATCCCTTTTTTGACAGGATGTAATAATTGTCCTTCCACGGCTACTGTAGAAGAGATCATAGACCCCGCTATCTACGCAAGCCTTCCTTTCAAGATGGACAAGGTTGAACAACCCACATTCCCTGATTATTCTGTAAACATCATAGATTTCGGTGCCAAACCGGATGGCATTACCTTGAATACAAAAGCCATCAATGACGCTATCAAGCAAGTCAATGAAAAAGGCGGTGGTAAGGTTATCATCCCCGAAGGTTTGTGGCTGACCGGCCCCATCGAACTATTAAGCAATGTAAACCTGTACACCGAAAAGAATGCCTTGGTATTATTCAGTGCAGACCATTCACTATATCCTATCATCAACACTTCTTTCGAGGGTTTGAAGACTCGTCGTTGCCAGTCTCCGTTATCAGCACGCAATGCTGAGAACATAGCGATTACCGGCCACGGAGTATTTGACGGAAACGGAGACACATGGCGTCCGACCAAAAAAGATAAGTTGACTGAAGGACAATGGAATAAATTGGTTGCCTCCGGTGGTGTGGTAGATGCCGATGGAAGAATCTGGTATCCCAGCGAAGGTGCATTGAAAGGTGCTATCCTGTCAAAAGACAACTTTAACGTACCTCGTGGAGAACTGACCGACGCTGACTGGGACTACATGCGCGACTGGTTGCGTCCTGTATTGCTAAGTTTCATCAAATGTAATAAGGTATTGCTGGAAGGAGCGACATTCAAGAATTCGCCCAGCTGGTGTCTACATCCGCTATCCTGCGAAAACATTACGATTAATAAAGTAACCGTATCCAATCCCTGGTACTCACAAAACGGAGACGCACTTGATTTGGAATCATGTAATAAAGCACTGATTGTCAACAATTCGTTTGACGCAGGAGATGATGGCATCTGCTTAAAATCAGGAAAGGACGAACAAGGACGCAAACGCGGTGAGCCTTGTCAGAATGTGATTGTGATGAATAATACCGTGTTACACGGACATGGAGGTTTCGTAGTCGGTAGCGAGATGTCCGGTGGCGTAAATAACATATACGTAGATAATTGTACTTTCATGGGTACAGATGTCGGGTTGCGCTTTAAGAGCAACCGTGGTCGTGGCGGATTGGTGGAGAACATCTACATCAGCAATATCAACATGATCAATATCCCCAACGAAGCTTTGATCTTTAATTTGTACTATGGCGGAAAAGGCCGTGGTGAGGATCCCAACCAAGACGACAAGAAAGTAGAAACCACCATTCCTCCTGTAACAGAAGAGACTCCGATATTCCGCAATATCTTTATCAAAGATGTTACTTGTAACGGAGCAGGCAGAGCTGTATTCTTCAATGGTTTACCTGAAATGAGAATCCAGAATATCAATATGGAGAACATTATCGTGTCCAATGCCAAAGAAGGTGTGGTACTGAGCGAAGCCGATGAAGTAAACATGAAGAATATCAAGATAGAGTTGCTGAAAGACGGAAATAGCTTGAAAATGCAAAATGTGTCCAACGTAACGATAGACGGAAAAAGTCATGCAGAGATCGGAGCCGCAGGAGAAGAACTCAACTTCTAACTCTCACATCAATCAGCGAATATCTTTACTTGATTTACAAAAATAGTCAGGCACGGATTACGCGGATAAACACAGTTTCTATACAACACTGTGCCATCCGTATAATCCGTGCTTCAACCAATAAAATACATAGCATTATGACAAAACACTCCATGATTGTCCTTGCATTATTGGCAGGATGCTTTACCAGCTCTTTTGCACAAAAAGGAGAAAAGACACTAACCGTAGAAGTCAGCAATGAATGGAATCAAAATAAAATCGACGAACCGGTAGTGATAGACTTAAACAATCTGAAAGCAAATTTCAACATCAAGTCCGCCACCGTATGGGAAGGTGATAAAGAAATTCCATCCCAATTAGATGATCTGAACGGTGACGCGCGAGCAGACGAACTGGCTTTCCTGACCGATATGCCGGCCCGAAGCAACAAAATCTTCCGTGTAATTCTCTCCTCCGAAAAAAGCAACAAAACCTATCCGGCACGTACCTATGCCCAGATGAAGGCTTATGGACACAACAACAGGTTCGCCAACATCACGGGATTTTCAGCGGCAGGAACCGAAAATGTGTATAGTTTTGTTTACCATCACGGACCGGCCATAGAAAGTGAATTAGTAGCTTATCGTATCTATTTCAACGAAAAGCAGACGGTAGACCCCTACAGCAAAGTAAATAAAAGACTGGAAATAAAAGAGACTTGTTTCTACCCTACCAAAGAGCAACGCGCCAACGGCTACGGAGATGATGCGTTACGTGTTTACAATAGTGGCGGCGTAGGTGCATTAAAAGGCTGGAACGGTACTGAAGCGACCCACATCAAACCTGTAATAAACCGCACGGAACGCGTACTAGCCTCGGGACCAGTACGCGCCATCGTCGAAGCAGAAGTCATCGGTTGGGAATATCAAGGAAACGACCTGAACATGATCAATCGATATACCCTCTATGGCGGCCATCGGGATATGAAGGTAGATGTCCTGTTTGACCGTCCGCTTAAACAGGAAATCTTTGCTGCAGGTGTGCAGATTCTGAAAGAAGGAGGCCACATGAGCGACCATAAAGGACTGACCGGAAGCTGGGGAACCGACTGGCCTGTCACAGACACCATAGGCTATGTGAAGGAAACAACAGGTATGGGAACTTTCATTCCTAAATATATCGGTAAAGAAGTGCAAGACGGGTCAAACTACTTATATACCTTACAAGCACCGGGTCAACAGCATTTCCACTATTACGTTACTTTCACCTCAAAAAAAGAAAGTTTCGGATTTAAAGATATGAAAGACTGGTTCAATTACCTTCCCCAATGGAGAAAAGAATTGGAACATCCTTGCAAAATTACGATTAAATAAAAAAAAATCTAAAACCATGAAACGACTAATCACCCTTTGTCTGCTAGGAGCCTGTTTTTTGTCCGCTCCCGCACAGAATTATGTATCCCAAGTCTGGGTGGCCGATCAAGGCAATGGAACCTACAAAAATCCAGTCCTGTATGCGGACTACTCCGATCCGGACGTTTGCCGCGTAGGAGACGATTATTATTTGACCTCATCCAGTTTCAACTGCCTGCCCGGATTACAAATATTACACTCCAAAGACCTGGTCAACTGGACTATCATAGGTGCGGCTGTCCCCTATGCACTACCCCCTGTTACCGATGTCCGTCCTGAACATGGCAACCGTGTATGGGCACCCAGTATCCGCCACCATAATGGCGAATTCTATATATTCTGGGGTGACCCTGACCAAGGAGTATTCATGGTGAAAGCCAAAGACCCGAAAGGCCCTTGGAGCGAACCTGTTCTGGTAAAAGCCGGAAAAGGCATTATCGACACAACTCCATTATGGGATGATGACGGTCGTGTATATTTGGTTCACGCTTATGCAGGAAGCCGTGCCGGGCTGAAAAGTGTCATCACCATTTGTGAGTTGAGTGCCGACGCCAGCAAAGCGATCACACAATCCCGTATCATATTTGACGGCCATGAAGCACATCAGACTTGCGAAGGACCTAAATTCTATAAACGCAACGGATACTACTATATCTTCCACCCGGCAGGCGGTGTTCCTACAGGCTGGCAAGTAGTGCTTCGTTCAAAAAACGTATATGGACCATACGAATGGAAAACAGTATTGGCGCAAGGCAACTCTCCCATCAACGGGCCTCATCAGGGAGGCTGGGTGGACACCCCTACGGGAGAAGACTGGTTCATGCACTTCCAGGACGTAGGTGCTTACGGACGCCTGGTTCACCTGCAACCTATGGAATGGGTTGATGACTGGCCCGTCATAGGTATTGATAAAGACGGAGACGGCTGTGGCGAACCTGTTCTGACTTATAAAAAGCCTAATGTAGGTAAGAACTATCCTATTTGTACTCCGCAGGAAAGTGACGAGTTTGATGGTTATACATTGTCTCCTCAATGGCAATGGCAGGCTAACATCAATGAAAAATGGGCTTATTTCAACGGAGGAGAAGGATTTGTACGTCTATACTCCTACCCGATTCCCGAAGATTATAAGAGTTTATGGGATGTTTCTAATCTGATGCTACAAAAGACTCCGGCTCCCAATTTCACTGCCACCACCAAACTTACTTTCAAGCCGACAGAAAAATATAAAGGTGAACGTACGGGACTGGTTGTAATGGGAATGGATTATGCCGGATTAGTTGTTGAAAACACAGACAACGGACTCGTCCTGTCACAAGTGGAATGCCTGAAAGCCGATCGAGGGGGTACTGAAAAAGTAAATGCTTCCGTTCCCTTAAAAGACGGCACAATCTATCTTCGCGCTAAATTTTCCGCAAAAGGAGACAAGATTAAAGCCAGTGAAGGCGGTCACGACCTGTTAGTGAAATGTAACCTCAGTTACAGTACGGACGGCAAGAAATTCCAGCCATTGGGGGAAACCTTCCAAGTAAAAGAAGGTAAATGGATAGGAGCCAAAGTGGGTATCTTCTGTACGCGCCCCGCTATTTTAACCAATGACGGAGGATGGACAGACGCAGACTGGTTCAGAATTGAAAAATAAAGAAGATATTCTATATACATTGTACTTTTTGCATTTTTATTTGATGTAAATCGCACATTTTGCCGGTTAAATTCCTAATTTTGTGCCATAAAAGGCATCTATGGACAATAATGCAAGAAAATACAATAAATATGATGAAGTAGACGAAAGGATATTAGCCCTCTTTACTGAAAACAAAGAAGAAGCCTTTCGTCTGCTTTATGATACTTATTACCTTCCCTTATGCCTTTACTCTGTACAGTTCACAGGCTCTACGGAAACTTCAGAAGATATCGTGCAGAATCTATTTGTCAGTTTCTGGGACAAGAACTCGCATACTGCCATTTCCTCCAACCTACATGCTTGGTTGTTCAATGCCGTCCGTTTTTCCTCACTGACCAAAGTACAACGAGAACGCTATTTCTCCTTAGACGAGCTGGAGGAAGAATCTTATTCTCCCATCGATGACTTTTATGATGAAGAAGAACTGTTGCAAAAAAGAAGCCAGTTGCTGGCCGAATTAAAAAAACTGCCGGAACAGGAATACAATGTTTTAGTCAAAATTATTCTGGAAGACAAAAAATACAAAGAAGTAGCCGAAGAGCTCCATATTTCTGTAAATACAGTAAAAACTCATTTATCACGCGCACTCAAAATGTTGCGTCGTTTCAATATGACAGAAATCCTAATCTTATTTAATTTATAATTTTCTTCAGATTTTTGTCACCCGTTTTGCGTATTTGTGATACTTAGTGTTAAACAGTACAACAATTATGCAAAAGAGTAAAACAGAAGCCTTAATTCAAAAATACCTGTCCCACCAACTCAATGAACAGGAATTTAAAGAATTAAAACAATGGATTGAAGAAGACGCTTCGCATAGAGAAGTCTTTGTGAAGTTACTTTCACTCCGCCATGTCAATAACCAACTTAACTTATTACAACAGTTTGATAAAGAAGCTTCATGGGAAGCTATTCAAAAACGTTGCAAGCAGCCCCACTCTATCCGCTATCGGGTTGCGATTTATTCATCTGCCGCTGCGATAGCTGTTATCATAGGGATTGCTTCCATTTTATATTTGAGACACCAAGAATCAAGTTCATTGATTACAGAGAATAATATAACTAAAACTGAAAAATACAATATAGTACCTTCCTCTAGAGCCACTTTGGTATTAGCAGACCAATCTGAAATAAAGCTATATTCAAACCATCAGGAAATAAACGGCAGTCATATTAATAATGGGGAAATCATTTACCCTCAAGAAAACAGCAAGGAAGCTGATCAACCTGTTCTAGATACAATTCTTCTACAAAATCAATTAAAAGTACCTAGAGGTTCAGAATATTCCATAGTTCTATCAGATGGTACAAAAGTAAAATTAAATGCAGACTCCCACCTTGACTTTCCCGTTCAGTTCACCAACATCCGTGAAGTAACACTACAAGGTGAAGCCTTCTTCGATGTTATCCATGACCCTCAACGCCCTTTTATTGTAAAAGCCAACGATCATGTAGTCTATGTATTAGGAACGACATTCAATGTTACAGCTTATCCCGGTGAAGACGTATCCATTACATTAGTCAGCGGTAAAATAAAAGTAACATCCCCTACCGGAGAATACACCATGACTCCTAATGAGCATTACTCATCACAGACTTCCCAGATCAGCCAAGTAGATCCAGAACTATATACTTCATGGACAACTGGAGCTATGGAATTTGACGCCATGCCTCTGCCAGACTTACTTGCCAGGCTATCACGCTGCTACAACGTAGACTTAAAACTGGCTTCCAAAGAATTAGAAAATATGAAATTCACTGGAATCATCTTTAGAAACAAACCACTCAGTTTTGCTTTAGAGATATTACACCGGGTTTCAGACGTAAAATTCGAGAAAGACGGTGAAACTATTTTAGTAAAAAAACAATAGAGTTAATTTTAATATTATAAACAATTCAAAGTTAATGAGCTAGAGTTTTATGAAAAAGAATGAAATGTGGAGACGCTCAGCGTCCCGACCTCCTAAGATGAGGCTATTAATGATGCTTATATGCATGTGTTGTGTTTTCAATTCCGCCTTTGCCAATATCATGGCAGACAAGAATGTCACGATTAAAAGTGAAAACATTAGTGTTAAAGAAGCACTAAACACAATCAAAAAGCAGACAGGGATTAACATTATGTATGAGGATGCAACACTAAACAATGTCCCTTTAAAACTGACATTAGAAAAAGTGCCTTTAGAACAAGCATTATCCGTTATCTGCAGCCAGGCAGGTATGCGCTATGAGCTAGTAGAAAACAATTATGTATTAATTCTCCCCATTGATCGCAATGCCAAACGCAAAACCATAACAGGTATTGTCAGAGATGAATTAGGAGAACCTGTAGTTGGTGCCTCTGTCGTTGTCAAAGGAACAACTTTCGGAACTATTGCTGATATGGACGGCCAGTTCATGCTTTCTTTTCCGGAAAATGCAGGAAACAAATTGATGTTCAGCTTTATTGGCATGAACACTGTTGAAGAGAATATGGGAAACAAACGTGTATTCAATGTGAAGTTGAAAAGTTCCACTACAAATCTAGACGAAGTTGTGGTAATCGGTTACGGTACAGCAAAACCCAGAGACTTAACCGGCGCAATGGCACGTGTAAGCAAGGAGGACATCAAAAGTGCTCCTATGACCACTAATATTCAAGGTATGCTACAAGGTAAAGCCGCCGGTGTAAATGTCATGATTGCCAGTGCATCTCCTACAGCTCCGGTATCTGTCGTTATCCGTGGAGTATCCTCTTTATCGGGTAATGGACAGCCTTTATGGATCATTGACGGTGTACCCCAGTACTCAAATGATGTTTCCGGAGATGTTTCAAACACGCTCTACAATCTAAATTTAAATGATGTAGAAAGCCTTGATGTTTTAAAAGATGCCTCAGCAACAGCTATTTATGGTTCACGTGCAGCCAATGGTGTTGTAATTGTTACAACAAAAACAGGTTCAGCAGGAAGCAAGCCAACCATTGAACTGACAACCCGCTATGGATTTCAAGCTATCAGTTCAAACGACTTCAGAACGATGAATGTTGACCAATATATCATGTATTCCAAACAAATCAATATTGATGAGTCTTTCCGGCAAGGCAACTTAACATATTTCAGCAAACGTTACCTTGATGAAAACAAATTCAAAGCTTTAAATACCAGCCAGTGGACTAAAGAAGATTTAGCAGGCATGTTTAAAGAAAATGCATATTATAATGGAAAGGATGATTATTGGGACATGATGACTCAAAACGCTGCCATACAGGAATATAATTTATCCGTACGTGGTGGCAGTCAACAAAGTTCATACTATGCCTCTTTAAATTATAAGGATCAGGATGGTATTGTAAAAGGCAGCAATTCCAGATTATTAAGTGCTCGTTTTAATTTTGAAACCAAAGTACGAGAAGCCTTAAAATTCGGTCTTAATATGGATGCCTCTTCCCGCGAAGCTACAGACAAAGACAACATGATTTCCAAAATAGTAGGAATACGTCCTGATTATCCAGCTTATAATGAAGATGGAAATATCAATACGATTGATTATTATACCAAGAATCCATTACTGGAATTAAAAGATAAGAATGAAAGTCAATCACGCAACTTAAATGCATCATTATTCTTGGAATACAACATCTTATCTTACTTAAAATTCAGGACAACGGGCAACATAGCATATACGAATTATAAATTAGATCAATTTACCCGAAAATACTATGATGACGGTACCAATTCGGCTCTTCAGAGAAACCGCCAAAATTATGTCATGGTATGGGAAAACCTGCTGACTTTTTACAAAACAATGGGAAAACATGATGTTCAAGCCATAGCAGGTTACTCTATGGAAAAAAACTGGTATGATATGATGCAAGCAAGCGGATCCAACTTCCCAGATGATGATATTCTGACAGATTTAGGAAGTGCTGCTACACGAGGTGCTATGAAAAGTGCAAAAGAAACTAATGCACTTATCTCCGCATTTGCCCGAATCCAATACAAATTCAACAACCGATACCTGTTAACAGCAACTTATCGTGCTGATGGCTCTTCCAAATTTGGTAAAGACAACCGTTGGGGATACTTTCCTTCTATTGCAGCAGGCTGGATTGCATCTGAAGAAAATTTTATGGACTTTATGAAACCCGCCCTCTCTTATTTAAAACTAAGAGCATCTTATGGTCTGACCGGTTCTCAGAATTTGGACAATTACGATTTTGCCAGCCGTTTCTCTTCCAGCAGCTATAATGGACAGCCGGGATCATCCCCATCTTCATTAGGAAATAGTCTGTTGCAATGGGAATCACAGGCTCAAACAGACTTAGGTCTTGATTTCGGTTTCCTAAACGATCGTATTCGTGGTGGTTTTGGTTGGTACCGTAAATATGTAGATAATCTGATCTACGATAAACCTGTTCCAACTTCATCTGCTTTCGACGATGTTAAACAAAATATTGGTGCCATCAGCAATACCGGTCTGGAATTTGATATTCGTGGTGAAATCATTAAAACACGTGATTTAACATGGGAAATCAATTTTAACATAGCTCATAATAAAGGTAAATTAGAAAAGCTGAACGGAGTAACCAAGAGTGTTGGAGGTGGTGCTTATCAATATTTCAAATTGGAAGAAGGAGGTGAACTTGGACGTTTCTACGGATATGTAGATGCCGGTCGTTTATTCCTCAACAATGAAGAAGTTTGGGCTAATAAACCCATTGATCCCAGCACCGGAAAAGTCACTAATTACCGTGCGACGACACCAGAAGGAGCAGGAGATATCTATGTAATGGACTTAGATGGAGATGGAAAAATTACAGCCGATGGTGACCGTAAATATTTAGGAAGTTCAAACCCTGATTTCTTTGGCGGTTTTGGAACAACATTCTATTGGAAAGGTTTAATGGCCAACTTCACTTTCACCTATTCTGTAGGAGGGAAACGTTTATGGCAACAGGAACTAAGTACATGCAACGGACTTAATGTATACAATGCTCCAACATTTGTTTTAGACAGTTGGTCTATGAAGGGAGAAAATGCAACTTACCCATTTAGCAGTCACTATGGCTGGGGTAATAACGGTGTATTTACAGACCGTTGGTTACACAACGCTTCCTATCTGCGTTTAAGTGCCATAAACTTGTCATATCGGTTACCCGAAAAATGGTTTAAGAAATTCTTGGTTCAAGGAATAGAAGCGACTTTCCAAGCGACAAATCTATTTACCGTAACTCCATATCCCGGTATGGATCCACAAGGAAACTTCAGCAGTACCAGTAATGTAGCATTAAATGGTTTCGGAACTGATTACAGTACTTATCCGGCTGCCAGAACATTCAATTTCGGTCTTAAATTTATATTCAACTAATAGAAGAAAATATGAAAAAGATATATTTTATTATAGCTTTAACAGCCAGTATCTCCCTTAGTTCATGCGAGGATTTCCTTAATCAGGTCCCCGAACATGAATTGGTACAGGAGAATGCCGTTATAGATTATAATTCGGCAAAGAATATTGTTAACGGTATGTACTCCAATTATGCCTCAAGCAAAAACACGGGAGGTTATATATACGGCAACTTACACATGCAAGCCGGAATTTATAAAACAGGAGGCAAATCTGCCGAAGCCTTTTATAATATGACTTATAGTCAAAGTACAGATGAGTCAACCACATATACTTTCAATATATGGGATGATCTGTACATTTGTATAAATGCGGCTAATGCAGCTATTAAAGGAGTAAGTGATCTAGATGTCTCCAAATTTCCTTCAGAGAAAGTAAAAAATGACTTGATAGCTGAAGCACGCTGTTTCAGAGGTTTTATAAATTTGCAGTTAATGTGGCTATTCAGTCACTGGTTTGACAATGCGGAATCTCCTTATGGCATCCTTTATCGTGATCAATTATCTGATTTAAGTAATTTGATGATAGACAGAAGCTCAGTAGGTGATAGTTACCAATATATTATTGATGATTTTGAATATGCAGAACAAAACTTGCATGATTATACTTCTGCAAAATATATGTCCAAACAATTTGCCCAAGTCATGCACGCCAAACTCTTGTTAGTACGTGGCTGGGAAGGTGATTATGCCAAAGCATTGGAACTAGTTAATAATGTAATTTCCACCGCACCATCCATATTCAAAATGGAACCAAATATTACCAAATTGTATGAGGACGCCTGGGACTCCAACGAGGTACTCTTCGCCCGCTATCTGGGTCAGGGAGATTTAACGTGGGATCTTTATAATTATGAATATACATATTCCAAAGGTTTGTATGATAGTGAATTCAGAGATATTCCCAACGAATGGATTGAAAAGGATGAACGCCATGACTATACATTCGGAGAAGCAGGAGGCGGCGAAAACTGGCAAGCTGAGATCATTAATGAAAATGTGTTAACGAAATTATACCATAGAGGAGCAGCCAATGGCCCCAATGACAAATACTGTACCTATGTATTCCGTTATGCCGAACTCTATTTGATGAAAGCCGAATTATTGGCCCGTACCAATCCATCAGATATTCAAGGAGCATTGAAACCTTTGAATGACATGCGCGCACAATATACCACTCCGGTTATGTCCCCTATCACAGGAATCACAACTCACGAACAGCTGATGGATGCTATCTTCAAAGAATATGTAGTCACTCTTTTGATGGAGAACGAAACACCTTGGTTTGCATCCGTCCGTTTCAAAAAAGATGGAAAGACTTGGTTGGAAGTGTTAAAACCGGATGTCAACATCAGCACCAATAAATATTGTTGGCCGATTCCTTATGCAGAAATTATAGCACACACCAACAAAATTGAACAAAACCCAGGGCTTGAATAATTTTAAGAAGAATATAAATATGAGAAAAATAATATTTAGTGCAATAGCACTTTTAGCATTGTTTACTGCTTGCAGTGATGATTTGGAAGTGAAAGTACCATACCCGACAAACATAACTTTCAATGAGCTGAAATTAGATAAGAATTTCACACATAATGTACCCGATGGAGGCTTCTCTTCACAAGGTCTCAACTTTAACACAGTGAAGGCAGCCGACGGACAGTTAGAAGCCGGTTTCTGTTACAGTAACCGTTCTCAACGTTCATTTGTGTGGAACAATGATGTAGTATCTATGGATACTGTCCGTTACAGCGTTTGGACCACACGCCCGAATACTACAGAAACTTATGTAGTATGCCATGTAAAAGGTGATGACGCTTTCTTTACTTTAGACGAACCTTCTGTTATTGACTATATGCTTGTATCCAATTCTACTTGGGGATATCTGGCCATGACTTATGGTGATACCTATGGTACAAAAGAAGAACCTCAAGCCAACCCTAATATTCCAAGTGCCCCCAAAGGGATTTGGCATTCCTATGTACCAGGAGGGGTTAAGAAATTCGATAGCGGTGATTACTTCAAGCTCACGGCCAAAGGGTTCAACAATGGACAAGCAACAGGAAGTGTGACTTTCGACTTGGCATGTATGAATACAAATGCTGAGCATCCTAACTGGAAATATGTAGTCAGCGACTGGACACGTATGGATCTTGTCACATTAGGTACAGTAGATAAAGTGGTATTCTACCTTGAGTCCACTGACATAAACACAGATGGCAATATGCGTACCCCCGCATGGTTCTGCCTAGATGGTATTCAACTAAAAAAATAAATAGAATGAACAGAATTAAATCAATGATGGTACTCAGCTTAATGCTGGGTATCTCCTTTACAGAAGCAGAAGCTTCTAAATTAACATTCAAGATAGCTAATCCTGATGATGGAGCTAAAACTGTATTATCTTTTACTGAAACCGGAGAGAAAAAAGAAGTGGAAATTGATGCAACCGGAAACGGAACAATCGAAATCAATGACTTTACTCCGCAATACGTCCTTTTGCAATACGGGCGTGCACGGAGAACACTTTATCTGGATCCTGTACAAGATTTAACTATTTCTTTTGATGGCGGAGCAATGTGGAAAGCCATCAATTTTGACGGAGCGGCTGCAGCAGTTAACACTTACTTAAACACAGGTAAAATAAAGAATCTGACTTTTCAAGACACAAAACTTAAAGAAGATGCGTTTATAAATAAAGCAGATAGCTTGTTTGCTGCCAACAATGAAGGATTAAACGCTGCCAATCTTCCTGCGGCATTTACTGACAAGGAAAAAATACGCTTGAAATACTTTACATACGGCTTTTTCCCCATGCATCCGATGTATTATGTGTATCAAACTAAGGATTCTACACACGTAGCGTCAAACACTTTCTATAACAAATTACAATCACTCATTACTATAGATAGCAATTTGCTGACCTTGCCGGAATATAAAGAATTCCTGCCCAATGCCATTGCCAGCATGAGCAATCAAGGAGTGACAGAAAAGCCGGAAAACACCACAGAACAATTTGTTAACTATATAGACAAAAACATCAAAGACGAAAAAGTAGCAGAATATCTGGTAAACTTGTTTGTTTATGGCAATATCAGCAGCCGTGGTTTGGATGGATCGGATGCATTAATTTCCATGTTTAATAAACATGTCAAAGATGCCAAAATGCTCGACAAGTTTAATACGCTATGTACTAAATGGGAGAAATTAAAAGCCGGAACCCCATCTCCTGTTTTCTCTTGTCCGGATATTAATGGAAAAACAGTATCTTTAGCAGATTTGAAAGGAAAGTTTGTCTATATTGACGTGTGGGCTACCTGGTGTGGTCCTTGCCGTGGAGAATTGCCCCATTTAAAAACATTAGAAGAGAAATATGCTGATAAGGATATTTACTTTGTCAGCCTATCATGCGACAAAAATAAAAAAGCATGGGAAAATATGGTAAAGAAAGATGAAATGAAAGGAATACAACTGCATTTAGGGGTAGAGAGTCCGTTTATGGATGCTTACCTCATCAACGGCATTCCCCGTTTTATCCTGCTGGATCGGGATGGCAAAATCATCTCTGCTAATATGACACGTCCGTCAGATCCCAAGACAGCAGAGAAGTTCAATGAACTGTTAGGACTTTAACACACTCTCTCTTATAATTAAACATTAATTGGATAATAGGCTTTCTTCGTGAGAAGAGAGCCTGTTTTTTAGCAATCGATTTGCCTTCTCCATAGCCGGTAGTCCAACCATAATTCCAATGCATCCGGCAAGTACCGGCATAGCGAGTAGAATTCATCATCACAATAATCAAAATTTTGTTTCACTCTTCGTCTGTTATTCCCGGCACTTTCATTACATATTCCGAACATTTAGTTACTCGGTTTTTCGCCTTACATAAATAATTCCGTTCCTTTTTCCTTCCGTTGTGATTCCGTTGGCCGGGTCTTCCCTCAACCGCTTCAGTTCCATGGTAGCAGCTGTTTTGCGCAATCCAGTCAGTTCCATGTAGTCGGCTACGCGCATAAAATGATGTTCGTCCAAGTATTTCATAGCCAGTGCGATTCGCTCTTCCAGCGAGTAAGCCGAGCGGCGGATGTACTCTACTCCGGCGCGTTTCAGGTCACACTGTCGGGCAGTCTCCTTCACCAGTTCTTTGCTGGCGCGGAAGTTCACGCCGTTCACTGTGAGACTGCGGGCGTTGGGATTCTGTCCTTCCTCGCACGGTGCGTCTTTATTCTTTTTCTTTATTATGCCCAGAGTGGGCTTAAAAGTTCCTACGCCGTCAATGGTCACGCTGTTTCCATGTGCCATGCAGTAGGCAAGTTCGTCGGCAAAGTTAGTTAGCACTTGCAGCACGGTTCCTTTGTTCATTCCTGAAGCCGGGCGCGCGAGCTTGCTGATAAATTCCTTGGTATCGATATTGTGACAGATCTTCATGCGGTAGAAAGTTCGTTCTTCTCCCGAGCCGTCTAAGTCACTCATTTCCTGCTTGATGTATTCAGCCATAATTGCTGGTATGTATAAAGTTTGTATTAACGGTATTCAAAGCATTTGGATACCGTACACAAAGTTAATTGATTCTGGCTGCATTTACAAATTATCGGCACAGATTCGTCGATCACTGCTTGTGATTAATGAATCTGTGCTTGTGATTGACTGATTTCCAGCGATGATTACCGAACAGAACAGATTGCCGCAAAGAATGGATCGGGAAGCGGATAGGTTTGCATCAGGATGGATGTCATCATCCGCTAAACGGGCAAAAATCATTTATATACTGCCTCAATAGAGTAAAGACCAAAAGAAATATATTTGTCTACAAACTTATAGCCGTCTTTACTATCTTCTTATCTATCTTCAGAATGCGCTGCACATCTTTGTTTTTTTCAAAGAGGCCTGACAATTCTTCTACCTTATCAACATGGAGAATTGCGACATCAGCAAGATAGGTTTCCTGTTTTCGCTATCCTTTTCATTGCTTCAGTCTGTCTATGATATCCCTAATACTTTTCATACCTTTCCATTTTCCGCACATAAAAATGGAAAAGATACTATTTATTCCAACCCAGAAATTCTTCAAAATCTTTTTTTAATACAGGATTCCCACAAATAATCAAATGTTTAAAGCCCAAATATTCACCGTGTATATCCAATAATTCTTCTATCATCGGACGATATTCCTCTTTTTTGCCCAACATATATTCATCAACAGCATATTGAAACACATTAATTTTTCGGATAAACTCATCATAAAACCTCTGTTCCCGACATGTCCGTAAACCGTTTTTTCCATTAAATAAAATAGTGAGTAACTGAATGGTCTGCCGTACTTCCTTTGACAGTTGGCTGCTATTAAAAACTACTTTCTTTTCCATAAATAGAACAGAATGCTCTATAATCTCTTCAATATTATGAAGACAAGGATTAAGTATTCCATCAAAAGAAACTCCTTTTTTCCCATTACAATAGCTACAAGCAATAAACAGATTACTCCATTCCTTCACTAATAAAGGGTAATTCGCTTGTGAACGTAAATGGTCCACCTGATAATCTGTACCCAAATACCGTTCACATAAATAACATTTCTCATATTGATCCTCTAAAATTTGCTTACAGACATCTTCCGCATTATATTTTGTGTCCAGACCTAAAGGTATTTCAAGACTTTTTTTTATTCTAATCATACTTCCAGGCTTTACTATTCCATATTCTTTTCAGTTCATAAAATCTTGCTTTGACATTAGGAGCCAATACTTCAGGTATATTTTCAAAATCTTTTAGATACATTTCCAGTTCTTTCTCCTCCGACACGGACAATTTTTCTTTTTGAATCAAACTTTCCAACTGCTGCAAACGCATTTGTATTTCGCTAGAATCTGTACTGACACCAAAATAACCTTCCGCCAATGCCTCATAAGAATATTCAGTCAAATCTTCTATCGATTCTCTACGTTCCAAATCAAAAGCAACAGCATTGGGTAATGAACTTAATATAAAGGGGGAATGGGTAGTTACAATAAATTGTATATGAGGGAAAATCGTAGTCAATATGGGCAAAATCACCCGCTGGAGTTCCAGGTGGAGATGCGTTTCTATCTCGTCAATCAATACTATACCTTCTTTTTCATAAGCTCGTACAATATTATTCCCTTCTTGCATTTTTAGAATTAAATCAGTGACAATATCAAGAACAGCAGAATAACCGGCAGATAATTCTGTAAACTTAAAACTTTTACCATCCGTTTCAATAAAAAAGGAATAGTCCTTATAATTAAACTTCAAGTTTAATTGTGGATCATCAAAAATTCTTCCCAAAATAGTCTGGAAACTAATAAACCATTGACGAATATAATCAGCATCTTCATTCTTCCCTTCATTCCGTGCCAACGCTTCTTGAACTTTATAATCAACCATAAAATTAAGAAACTGATCCACTTTACTTTGTCCTACATTCTCTTTATTTACCTTTAAATCAGGCTTTACCGGATTACGAGATTCCTCAAAACGTGATTTACGTTCATCTGCATAAAAAGCTATAATAAAGTCTTGCTTTCTATATTTCTTTAATAAAGTCTCAGCATCATTACAATACAATCCTACTTGTTTTTCTGCAACAAACCGGTTTTCCAGCATATACTTTCCGGCAATACTTTTTACACTCGCAAAGGAATACATTTCATTAAAGAAAGCAGCAATGGCGTTGAGCAAGATTGTTTTACCACTGCCATTTCTTCCCGTTATAATCAGGTGTTTCTTTTCTGTTTCGGAAATAGGAATACAAAAGTCTTTCAGATGAAAGACCTTCTGAACTTTTATATCTGTTATAAAATTACTCATATATATTATATTGATGCACTACAAATATAATTCATTTCTCTTCATTTATAGCAAAAGGTCGATAAATAATTAACGAGTTCTTCTATAATTCAATACTTCGGTAAAAAATTACCGAAGTATTGATTAACCCAACCCCACAAGTTATTGACAAACTTTTCAAAGAACTCATTTTATTTACTGCCAAAGCCGTTTAGGCTTGGCTAATTTTTAACGAACTATTATATATCATACTTAATCACATACAGGGCGAATTGACATGGCATTGTAAAATCTCAAATCATCAGCTCCTGCAGCATAATTTCTCGCAGCCCATCCCCAATTAATTTGTAACTTACTTGTTGTAAAAAAACGATAGATAGGATAGGCTTTTCCTGCATCCAATCGGTTTCTTGTTCCAGACCAATAATAACCTATTTCTCCATGATCAACCGTAGCAACATTGTTTTGATAACCTGCGGCAGGTAAGAAAATACTATGTCCATTAGGACCAGTAACTTTTAGCCCAATAATATTATTTATCTCTGTTAGCTCCCATTTACATTTTTCTGTGAGTTCAGCTTGTTCTGCATTAGTCGGCAACCGCCAATTCTCTCCCCACTGTGCACGAGCAATGTCGTATTCTGTACCGCTAATTTCTTTTAAATAATCCGGTCGGCTACTTTTCGCATCATAACCCGATTTTGCATCAGGAACTCCCCAAGTATAGAGTTCTCCGTATTCTTCAGGTCCTGTTGCTCCTAAGTTCCAACTAGCCCATTTCACACTTAAGCCAAGATCTACTGCATCTGCAATTGTACCATAACCACCTGTAGGATCATCAGCTGGTTCATCGGTAATATTTTCATAATAGATGTCCCAAATCTGTGGCGATAAATTAGTTACTTCTCTAATTTGTATCGTTCTCCCTTTATCGTCTTTTTTAAATATAAACTCTTTCTTATTATAAGAACCGTTTTTGCCATGATATACAAATTCTCTTGGAAGGTATAAGGGTCTTTTTCCTACAAAATCGAAAAGTTCTAATGTGAAATTAAAGTATCCACCATATGTGTACAATGGAACAAGGTTTATAGAAGTATTATTGAGAAACTCGACATTATAAATATATTGGTATGTTTCTTTCTCATAAAAAGAGTTCAATGTACTAGTATAACCGTTATTTTCATATTCGTAATGTATTGTTCCTTTTTTTAAAGGATCTTCTCCATATTCAATATCAGTAAGATATTCATTTTTATCGTAAATCAATTTTTGTATATTTTCTCCTTTTATTGTTGGAGAAAGTTTTTTATTACCTATTTTTAAATAGCCATTTTCTCCTATAATGTAGTCTTGAAAATTAGTTTTTACAATATTTCCTTCATAACTATATTTTGTTGTTTCTTTAAACCCATTTCCATCAGTCACTGTTTCTGTCCACTCCTCTATTCTATTTTGGGAATCATATTTAAAATCATAATACCGCAAATTATCTTTTGTTATTCCATTTCTTAAATAATAATTAGTGATACGCATTATTTTATTTCCTAATACTGGTTTATATGTCCCCCCTGCATCTCTTTTAAATTTACAAGTAATATTGTACTCTCCATCTGCCCAATAAAGTGTCATCTCATTTTTAGAAAATTCTTTGATGTACCATTTATCAGTAACGGATGTTCCATAAGAAATGACACCTTTAGAAATAGACCAAGTAAAAGTGTACATATTCATAATTTCCATTAATTGATCATCCCCGCTGTCTAATACACCTGTAAAATTTTCATTGAACTCGATATAATACTCATCTTTTTTAGTGTCATAAGAAGATTGCCATTCATCTCCGCTTTCCACCCATTTTTGGGTGACACATTGCCAATGTCCTATCAAATCTTTAGCTAATATATCTTTTACTTCAATGGGATTTTTTTCTTCCGGATTCTCTAAATCGGCATCATTTCCAGAACTACATGCTGTTAAAATTGAGGATATGACTACAAACAAAGTAAATACTAAAAGCTGAATTGTTCTCATTATAATATTCTTTTGGGGGCTCCCGCTGTTCCTTAAAAAGAGCCATTATAAATCACAAGCGTGGAACTGCAAATGCCACGTCTTTGAATGAAGGTCCTAGGAAAACCCATGCGAACAGATGTAGTAATAGCAGCCCACGCTATAGCGTGAGAACCACCATGCTATTTCTTGTTCGCTTTTGAAAATTTCCTAGGTTTTCATTCGCAAGAGATAAGCATAACGCTTCTAAATATTCTAATATGTCATAGACTAAGTTACCTCAGTCCAAATACAAATTTACGCAATAATTTCAATAATCAATCATCTCGTAATGAATTTCTTCACGATTTCATGTAAAAAAGGAAAAGAAGTGGGCCTCCATGCGTAAAGAAACATCAAAAAAGGCTCAGTTAAAAGACCAAGACATTAAAAAAAATTCGTTATCTTTTTAAGAACGACCTGTTCTCGTTAATTTAGTGTACAGAATTTGACTCACCTGCAAAGTTATGGAGGAAGACTTTCACCCCTAAAGGATCATTTTTTTCTCCGGACAGGTCACACTTCCGGAAACGTCCTTGATGTATCGTCTTTTCTCACCAGCAAGTCTCTCACTCATTCAGCAATCATCCAATCTCCCAACGTACGGCGTTCACTGTCATAATCCTTAATCGTGATATAACCGCTTTGATAAAGCAAGAAGGTGATAGTGGTCATGGAGCATCAAAAGCCGAAGCCTTTGCCTGCTTACATCCTATTTCGGAAGGCAACACGCCGAATTTACCCAATATCTTTACCAGGAGCCATATCCAGCCTTTGTGCCAGTTCTTCCACATCTTCCCGGATTTCTAAAATGTCTGTATCCCTATCGGATATAATCGCTGTAATTTCTCCATACCAGTCTGAATGTTTTCACAAACTTATAGCCGCCTTTACTATCTTATCTATCCAATCAGCCAAAGGAATGGGACAGCTCAGCAACCCATCATTTATTTTCAAATTATTCATCGAAAAACGGATCTTCAGCTGAGGAGCAAACTTATTAGCATAGACGGAAAGACTCTTCCCACTGATACGGCTGTCGGCCTTCACCTCTATCGGCACCACTTCAGTAGGGAATTGCAACAAGAAGTCCACTTCCGCACGATTTTCCGAACTCCAATAATAAGGCATCACGTCATTCCGGGGAACCAAAGATTGCAAAATGGCATTCTCGGCCAATGCCCCCTTAAATTCCGTATATACTGTATTGCCGGAAAGAATCACTTCCGGTGACAGTTTTGCCAAACGGCGTAACAGTCCACAGTCAGAGGCATACACCTTGAAAGCCGACAAATCCTGATAAGCGCTTAACGGAAGCCCCGGTTTAGCCACATTAAAAATACGATAAATAAGTCCGGCTTCCTCCAACCATAATAAAGCGTCCTCGTATTCGCGTGCACGCGCGCCGCTGCGGATGATACGATAAAGGAACTTGCGGTTCTCCTTTGCCAACTGGGATGGCAATGAAGCCCATAAGCTATTAATACGTGGAATCTCCGTAGAGGAAGCATATTTAGAAAAATCCAGCGTATACATGTCGAGTATATTCTGCAAGGCTTCATCAACAGCCTGTCCTCCCTTATTTCCCAAAAGTGCCGTAACAGCCTCGGGCATTCCGCCACACACCAAATAGCGCTTATATTCCAATTCCAACTTACTAAGAACAATATCCGGAAGCGGCTCTATCACCTCCAAATTGTTCACATAGTGGTATGTACGTCCATCAGAAGCCTGCAAAAACTCTTTAAAGGTAACCGGATACATTCTCAGTATCTGCACCTTGCCTACAGGGACAGACATTTTCTTTTTACGAATAGCAACGCCCAGCAAGGATCCTGCTGCAATAATATGATATTGTGGAGCATCTTCACAAAAATACTTCAAGCTATTGAGCGCACCCTCACAAAGCTGTATTTCATCAAAAACAAGCAATGTCTTTCCCGCTTCAATGGGTACATCGGTAAACAAGGCAAGTTCTTTCAGAATGCGCTGCACATCTTTGGTTTTTTCAAAGACGCCTGCCAATTCTTCCACCTTGTCAAAATTGAAAATCGCAACATGTTCAAAACATTCCTTGCCAAACTCTTCCATAATCCAAGTCTTGCCTGTCTGACGAGCCCCTTTCAGCAAAATAGGTTTCCTGTTTTCACTATCTTTCCATTGCTTCAGTCTGTCTATGATATCCCTACGAATTTTCATACTTTTCCACTTTTATATGCAGAAAATGTGTAAATACTCACATTTTCTGCACAAAATAATGGCAAAGATACTATTTATTGCTTATTTCATGCAAGGATAAGCTTTCTTTTTATGCGTACTCCCCCCCGGTTTAACTATTTCAAATAAATAAAAAACCTTCACCCCCGGCATTAAAAAACTGCCGTGAGTGAAGGCCTTGCCAGTAATAAATCAAGCAATGTCTTATCCTAAGAACGAAATCAGCACACCGGCCGCTACCGCCGAACCGATTACGCCCGAAATATTACTTGCCATACAGTATTGAAGCACATGATTCTTCGGATCATACTTCAACGCAATCTCGTTTGCCACACGGCTGGCCATAGGCACGGCACTCAAGCCTGTAGCGCCAATCAGCGGGTTGATTTTCTTCTTGGTGAACAGATTGAAAATCTTCACAAAGAAAATACCCCCGGAGATAGACAAGGCAAATGCCAGGAAACCACCGATTACAATACCAATCGTAGTCCAGTTCAAGAATGCCTCAGCTGTCATCGTAGCACCAACCGACAATCCCAAGAAGATCGTGGCGGCATTCATAATACTGTTTGAAGCGGCATCAAACAGACGTGAGGTATCACTGCCTATTTCCTTGATCAGGTTACCGAACATCAACATACCAATCAAAGGCACCGAACTGGGAACAAACAAGGCAACGACCGTAGTCACCACAATGGGGAAGAAAATCTTCAGCACGCGAAGATTCTTGATCTCAACGGAAGAAGGGTATTTCTTTTCCTGTTCCTTCATATTGATACTCAATTCCTTCTTAGAGCACCACAATTTGACCACCAACGGAATGATAACCGGCACCAGAGCCATATACGAATAAGCGGCAATGGCAATAGGACCCAGCAAATGGGGAGCCAGCTTGATCGTAGTAAAGATAGCCGTAGGGCCGTCCGCCCCACCGATAATACCCAATGATGCCGCTTCTTTCGGAGTGAAACCCATCAGGATAGCTACCAGCAGTACGGTGAAAATACCCAACTGTGCAGCCGCACCGAAAATAGAGAGGCGCAGATTACGCAACATCGGACCGAAGTCTGTCAAAGCACCTACCCCCATAAAGATGATAGGCGGAAGGAAACCGGTCTTAATCAGCATATAGTAGATAAAGTTCATCAGTCCCAGGTCGTGCGCAATTTCGTGCAACGGCATTTCCCAGATGTTCTTCAACACTCCATTCACCATCACCATGCCGTTCTCATCGGCCTGGACAACACCCATGTCACCACCCGGAAAGTTGGCCAGCAACACTCCGAAAGCTATCGGAATCAGCAACAGCGGCTCGTACTTTTTCTTGATGCCCAGATAAAGCAGGATGAAGGCAATGGCATACATTATCAAGAATTGCGGTTCAGCAATGATATTGCTGAAGGCAGTCATATTATACAGTCTTTCGAATATATCTTCCATTATACAATCTTCATTAATACGTCATCCTCTGAAACCGTGTCACCCGGATTAGCGCAAATGGCGGTAATCGTACCGCTATATTCCGCACGGATGGCATTATAGGTCTTCATCGCTTCGACGTAACAAATCACATCACCTTTATTTACCTTGTCGCCCGTCTTCTTCGGGGTTTCCTGTGCATTCTTCACCAGGAAGAATTTACCTTCCAACGGAGAAAGCACATCTTTTCCTTCACCTACCGGAGCAGGAGCGGCGGCTTGTGCAGGAGCAGCGCCGGCAGCGGCTGTCAATGTAGCCGGATCTACGGCACCATACGCCACCGTGACGCGATAAGGTTGTCCGTTCACATCCACAGTCAGTACTTTGGTCTTGTTTTCAGCCTCTGCAGAAGCTGTGGCATTCGCCTTTTCCTCGCGGCGCTTCTTTACATCCGCCAGGAAGTCCTCTTTCGCCTTTCCACTCTTATAAGCTTCATACTGAGCCGGATGCATGGCATATTCAAACAGTTCTTCATCGTCCTGTCCCTTATCCCACTGTTTTTCCAGCATCATCTTGCGATATTTTTCCAACTGATCGGGATAGTTGTCCTGCGGATTGCCGTCAAAGAACTTGCGTCCCTCGCGTTCTGCCTTTTCTATGATTTCAGGAGCGAGCTTGCCCGGCAGACGTCCTGCCTTGCCCAGAATCATATCCCAGATATCATCGGCAATCATTCCCCAGCGTTCCTTGCCTTTTTCCATCGCCATCACATTCATCATGGCAAGGTTCTTCACATACTGGCTGAACGGAGTCACCAAAGGAGGATAACCTACACGCGGCCACACGTATGCCACTTCATTGAACAGTTTGATCAACAGCTCATCCTGGGTCATGAACGGCAGATTGCGTTTTGCCTTATACTTGTTGATGGATTCCAGATTCGTTTCAAGATCGGCCATCAAACTACCCATCATACCGCCCGGCAATCCCGGAGCAATCAGCAAGGAGTTCATCAGACGGTTTTTCGGGCTGATATACAATCCCAGAAAATCATCCATAAATTCCTGAACCAGAGAACGAACTTTCATATAGGCTTCCATATTGATTTCGGGTACTTTGAAACCTGCGTCCTTCAACATGGCCTGCACACTGATCAGGTCGGCATGACCGGTACCCCATGACAACGGTTCCATACCTACATCAATGTAGTCGCAACCGGCCTGGCATACTTCCAGGATAGAAGCCATATTGAATCCGGGACCTGCATGAGAGTGATACTGTACAGGGATATTCTTTATTTTCTTGATTCCGGCCACAATCTTTCCCAATGAGACGGGACGTCCGATTCCTGCCATATCCTTGATACATATTTCATCGGCTCCGGCTTCAATGAGCTGTTTGGCCATATTTACATAATATTCTACAGTATGTACCGGAGAGAAAGTGATGCAGAGCGAACATTGTGATATCATTCCGGCTTCGTGAGCATAGCCGATCGAGGGGATAATGTTGCGGATATCGTTCAATCCGCAGAACGTACGGGTGATATCGGTTCCTTGCGCATGTTTAACCTTATAGAACAACTTGCGGACATCTGCCGGTACGGGGCTCATGCGGAGACCGTTCAGCGCACGGTCCAGCATGTGAGTCTGGATGCCTGCTTCGCGAAACGGTTTCGTCCACTCGCGCACGGCTCTATTCGGATTTTCACCAAACAATAAATTTACCTGTTCAAAACCACCACCATTTGTTTCCACCCGGGCAAAACAACCCATTTCAATAATAGCCGGGGCAACCTTAACCAACTGGTCCACGCGGGGCACGTACTTACCTGCGCTCTGCCACATATCGCGGAATACCAGACTAAATTTTACTTCTCTTTCCATTTTTGATAAATGTGTTTTTCTTTTTTGGATTATAGCTTCTCAATCTTTATCACCTGACCCTTACCTGCCGTCAAAATCTCGACTGCCGCCTTAATAGCATCCATAGCACCGGCATCTGCCGTAGGTGCTACGGCAGGCGCTTTCTTGGGAGCTTCTTCGGGAGCCACCTTGTTGACAACAGTAATAAGGTACTTGCTTAGATAGATAACGATGAGGAGAATGACAAAGACAGTCGCCATACCGACCACCATCAACATCAATCCAACTCCTATGTTCTCCATAAATTTTAGTGTTATTAATAGTACTTACTACACTCATAGGTTATTCAAAGCCTAAAAAGCGCTCAAATTTAGGCATTTCGGCTTTACTTCTATCATAAACGGAATAAAAAATATGCAAAATTATTAGAAAAGGAAGAAGACGAAGAGAAAAAAGCGCGCTCAAAGCCCGAAGCGGTTATCAGGTTGTCAGCTGCGAGGGCGAAGCATACCCCCGCAGCTGAAGAACAGCAAAAATTACTTTTGATATCCTATTGTCTGTTTCTTAAAAAAGAATTTCATTCAATGGTTTACGCTTCTTTTCAGCCGGTTCATCCTCTGCATAACCGACCGGAATCAAGACAGCCGGTTCCAAATTTCCGGGCAGGCCCAACACTTCACGGCATTGGGCGGCATCAAAGTTACAAACCCAGCAAGTGCCCAGTCCCTGCTCGGTTGCCGCCAGGCAAAGATGTTCCACGGCAATGGCAATGTCAATATCCGCATGATCCTTATTATCGGCACGCCTATGCCAGAATTCATCATGGTTGGTACAGGCCACAATGATACAAGGAGCCGTAGCCAGCCATTCGCGCTTATAGCATTGCTGCAAAGCTTCCAGCATAGCTTCATCCGTAACAATGCGGAAACGCCATGGCTGGAAATTGACCGCTGAGGGGGCCATGCGCACACATTCCATGATATAATCCAACTTTTCAGCCTCAACAGGACGATTGGCATATTTGCGTGCAGAGTAGCGCGCCTTCACTAATTCTAGAAAGTTCATAAGCATTATTATTAGTTTGCGTGCAAAAATAGTAACTTTGCGCCGATAAAAGAAGTACAAATATGAAGAAACTTGTGATATTCGATCTGGACGGCACTTTGCTGAACACAATAGCAGATTTAGCAGCCGCCACCAACCAAGCCTTACTGCATTATGGCTATCCCACTCACGAAACGGAAGCATACCGTTTTTTTGTAGGGAACGGAATCAATAAATTATTCGAGCGCGCCCTGCCCGAAGGCGAGCGTACGGAAGAGAATGTATGGAAAATACGTTCACAGTTTGTCCCCTACTACGACAAGCACAATGCCGATTTAAGCCGCCCCTATCCCGGTATCCCCGAATTATTAGAGACACTGCAACAACAAGGAATCATGATAGCGGTCGCCTCCAACAAATACCAGGCCGCTACCCGAAAACTGATATCCCATTATTTTCCGGAAATCAATTTCGTAGAGGTACTGGGACAGCGTGAAGGTATCCCGGCCAAGCCCGATCCATCCATTGTATGTGACA
Source organism: Phocaeicola sartorii JCM 17136 = DSM 21941 (assembly GCF_054653615.1). Lineage (NCBI taxonomy): Bacteria > Pseudomonadati > Bacteroidota > Bacteroidia > Bacteroidales > Bacteroidaceae > Phocaeicola > Phocaeicola sartorii. Next base: position 1,154,099 of record NZ_BAAIFW010000005.1, on the reverse strand, counting down.
TCATGGCGAAAGCAGGAGTAAAAAATGAAGAAGTGCTCTATGTAGGCGATTCCAATGTGGATATGCACACCGCCCATAATGCCGGAGTGACAGCCATAGGCGTGGCATGGGGGTTCCGTCCGCGCACGGAACTGGAAGCATTGCATCCGGCACATATTCTGGAAAAAGCGGAAGATTTGCTGCCGCTTCTCCTGCAATGATTATTGTCACCAGACAGGTAATTCATCAAGCCCCTTGACAGACAATTTATCGAGGGGCTTGTCTTTTTCAACCGCCTCAGCATAAAAGACATCTATCGCCTCATCATTATGAATGCCAATCATCACGCTGCATTGCGTGACACATAACAAACATTACACTCTATAGAACTTCTAAACATTTCACCCTTTTGTTACGTTTATATAAATAGAGTATAAACAAAAAAAACGTATTATGTCCATCATTTATAAATTCTTATTTCCAGCCAAGCCCGATGGTACCGCCATGTCACTCCTGATAGTAGCTTTACGAATCCTGTTTGGCATTTTACTGATGTCGCATGGCGTACAGAAATGGGCCAACTATGATGTCATGTCCGGCAGTTTTCCTGATCCGTTAGGAATAGGCAGCCAGCTTTCACTGATACTGGCCATCTTCGGCGAGATGATTTGCTCGATAGCTTTCATTTTCGGATTCCTTTATCGTCTGGCAATGCTTCCGATGATCTTCACCATGTGTATCGCATTCTTTGTAGTCCATGGTTCTGATCCTTTCGCCGTCAAAGAATTGGCTTTCATTTATCTGGCAGTATTCGTATTATTGTATATAGCAGGGCCGGGTAAATTCTCGTTAGACCATTTCATAGCCCAAGCGATTGCCTCCCGTAAGAAGTAACCGGATCAGATATGTTTCAAGAAGCGTTCTATATCCGCTTCCAATTTTTTATAAAGAGGTGATAACTTATAGCTGGTATGTTTGCGGAGTACAATGTCTACTCCCAACTGCCGGCGCTGGTAACTGGTCAGTTCATTATGAAACTGCATATTGTGTTCCGCCAGTTCCTTAATTTCCGTTTCACGTTCACGGCGCAGTACATTGCAGACCGGCACCAACAATCTCATGACCACATTATCCATCATGTGATGTCCTTGAATAAACATATAGGTATTCTCTTCGTTCACTCCCAATCGGGCGAACTCGCCTTTCATCGCCTCTATTTCTTCCAAAGCTTTCGGGTGACGACGTTCCAATTCCAATAGTTTACGCCTCACCCTACGGTTCATACTTTCCAAGCTTCGTTCGGGATAATAAACACTGACGTGATCCAATTTCACATACGAACAGAAATCCAGCAAAGAGAATTCGGAAAGATTGTGTTTTCTATAAAACCAGACCGACCACACAAACAGCGGATAAGCTATCTGGGAATACATGCGCATGAAAGCGACAAAATCTATCAACGGATGATCATTCAACGTTGCCATGACACAAACCTCATGCAATGCTTCGGCATAACACTGATAGTTTTCTATGGCATACGCATACGTATGAAAAACATATTTGTTATTTATAATGTAACGTGACGTATGGGTAGCTCCCTGCAACAGATAGTCATAATCACTATCCACACAAGCGATCATATTTTGCCCCAACTGAGGTCCCAGCTCGTTCATCAGTACAGATTTCTTGCCTTTTGCCAGAGTGGTCTTCGAAGGAAGCATCACCTCGAAATAGCGGGTCTCATCCTCGTACTCGCCCAGCAGGGTGCGCCAAAACGAGATATCGTCATAACTCTCGACATACGCAATAATCTTACGCCGCGAGCGTCTGGGCTTCAATTTGTTGGCCGCACCAATATATAAGGAGGACAGATTTTCGGACAATCTTTTTCCCATAGTGTTGTCGTTAGAAATTGTTTATTTTGTAATATCGCTCACTTCGGTCACCGCATCCAGCCATCCGTCCATAATCACAGCAGGCGAATGAGTTGTCAACACAATCTGCACATTCGGATTCAATTGCCGTATCAAGGAAATAAGGCGTTGCTGCCATTCCACATGCAGAGATACTTCCGGCTCATCCATAAACAGGACTCCCCGACGGTTGTCCTGTACCAGAACTGTCAGCAAGATGACCAGAATCTGCTTCTCGCCGGAAGACAATTGATAAGGATAAAGTATATCCCCATCCTGTTCAAACAAGATTTCATTGCTTTTGCGGATGATTTTCTTACCGGTCTCACCAAACAAGTCATCCATCAGATCCTGGAATTTAGTCTTGGGGTAAGACATCTCGGCAGCACGAAGCTGACCGTCAGGGCCACCGGAGGTAAGGCACTCGATAATGCGGTTGCCAATATTTACCTGATAATCCAGATAACGCCGCTGCAATTGATAAAGCTGCCAGTCCAACTCCGTCTTTACATTTTTATCCGCCATCTTCTCCAGAAGCTCCGAATGAATCAACGGGCGGTCAAAACTGCGGATTACATCAAAGTGTATCTGGGTAGCATCTTCCGGAGAAAAGACAAAATGTACTCCGGGAGCATAACCGTTACTCAACGCTCCACCTTCCAAAGCTGTCAGGCTGTTCACTGATCTGTTCAGAATCGTGCTCTTACCAATACCATTCACTCCGCTCAGGATATTGACATCCGGACGCAGTTCCCATGAGATATCCTTACGACCCCAAAGCCGTTTTATCTCGATACGTTTTATATAATCAGCTTGTTTTTTCATCTTTAATATATTTACTCTTAAGCAAAGATAGAAAATATAAAAAAAACCTCCTACATTTGCACTGTTATTTTAAGGTAAAAAGAATGGCTATTCAAAAGTACAAAGGACATTTGGCACTGCTAGGCGCTGCCATAATGTGGGGATTGATGTCCCCAATTGGTAAAACGGCGTTAGAAAACGGTATTTCAGGTCTCTCGCTCGCTACATTCCGAATGACAGGAGGTGCTATCTGTTTCTGGATAGCGTCTATTTTCGCTCCTAAAGAACAAGTAAAGCCGCACGACTTGATGATGTTGTTCTTTGCAGGATTATTGGGTATTGTCCTGAATCAGGGATGCTTCACATTCGGATTGTCACTGACCTCTCCCATCGACGCTTCCATCGTAACAACCACGGCTCCTATCGCCACCATGATTGTCGCCGCCATTTATCTGAAAGAACCGGTTACCGGGAAAAAAGTGATTGGTATTTTTCTGGGATCTATCGGAGCTTTGACATTGATACTGAGCAGTCAGGGGTCAACGGATGGAAAAAGCGGAAGCATTCCGGGCGATTTGCTTTGTCTGGCCGCACAAATCAGTTTTTCGTTCTACCTGGCTATTTTCAAAGGACTGATCAGCAGATACAACATATTCACCTTGATGAAATGGATGTTCACCTATGCGGCCATCTGCTTTATTCCGTTTTCCTATCATGAGGTCTCGGCCATACATTTTCAGGAAATCTCCGCTTCCACATGGGCCTGTGTAGCTTATGTCATTTTAGGCGGGACGTTCTTTGCCTATATCCTGATGATGATCGGACAGAAAACATTGCGCCCCACAGTCATCAGCATGTACAACTATGTGCAGCCCATTGTAGGAACCAGTGTCTCTATCTTGTTAGGAATGGGAACCTTCGGCATTGCCAAAGGAATAGCTGTGGCACTGGTATTCACGGGAGTGTATATTGTGACTCAAAGTAAAAGCCGTGAGCAGATGCTGGCAGAACAGGCTGCTAGAAAAGAATGACCTCAACTACACTGCTATCCGCAACCTGACACTCTTCATCGACCATAAAAAAAGCCGTATCCACTTTTGAGTGATGATACGGCTTTTCTGTATTTAGGAATACTCAGCCAATAGGCTCCTCCAGCTTCAACTTCTCCAGATACGCCTTCGTATCCGCCCAAAGCTGTTTTGCCTGTGGATGATTCATGAACTTATCCTTTACTTTTCTAGGTTTGCAAGAAGCGAACATTCGCCCTGTAATCCCTTTCCACCGCTCATCCAAAAGCAAACTGACAGCTGTAGCGGCCCCTTGCTTAGGAGTACGGATACAAGGACGGAACAGTATGTCGGTCAACGGGTCAAACCACATATCCATACGGATGATATTGGTCGATACAATACCGGGGTCGGCAGCATTGACGGTGATCCCCTCTGCTTTCAGCCTCTCGGAAAGTTCACGGGTAAAAAGCCACAAAGCCAATTTGGTATTGCTGTAAACAGGGATACGCCAGAAACCTCCTCTCTTCCCACGGGTAAAAAATTCAGGAGTAATCCTCCCTATAGCATACGTACAAGAAACCATGTTCACAATCCGGGTTCCCTTCCCCATCAGAGGCAATAATTTCAGAGTCAGCAAAAAAGGAGCCACATAGTTCACGGCTACCGTATATTCCAGGCCATCCTCCGTTGTAATCAAACCGCTGGTACTCATTGTTCCCGCATTGTTCATCAGCAAATCTATATGCTTTCCGCGTCCCAACAAATCATCCGCGACATTAGTCACAGAGGCCATGGAAGAAAGGTCAATCTGCCTGACTTCTATCTCTTTATTGCCTGTTTCCAGAATCAACTGGTTCTTACGTTCTTCCCCTTTGAAAAGAGTGTAACACAACATGATTACATGATAACCGGCCTGTGCTACCGCACGGGTTATCTCTGTTCCCATTCCTCCATCGGCACCGGTTATTATGGCTAATTTGCTCATTGTTTCTCTAATTTTTCTATTTCACGTTCCAAACAAGGGGGTAATTTCTCTTCCAAATGTTTGTGGCATGCCATGTCAATCGTGTACATTCTGGCAATGCAGTAATTGCTATGCCCACAGTTGCAACGAGCCTTCTCCTCATTCCGCAACCGATTGACAAAACCCGGTTCATTCAGCAGTGCCCTTCCCATCTGTACAAATTCAAAACCATCATCCAATACCTCATCTATCTTCTCACGAGATACCAGCCCCCCCACATATACTAACGGAATTTCCTTTATTTCTGTTCTGAATCTCAACGCATCTTCCAAAAAATAGGCCTCTTTAAAGGGTACGGTCGGAATCATCCACTTACCTACCATACGCACCCCATATTTCAGCCACCAGCAATTCATATAATGTGTCATACTTTTTATAGGCATCGCCCCCCGCATGACATACATAGGCGCTTTGCTTACAAAGCCTCCGCTCAGCACCAGCGCATGGGCCCCATCCTGCACCAAGCGCTTCGCTACCTGCACAGCTTCATCTATTTCCATGCCTCCTTTAAAACCGTCACGCATGTTGGTTTTTACCAGGACAGCCATATCATTACCTGCGGCACGCATCACTTCCTCCATCACCATATCCATAAAGCGCATGCGGTTCTCCAACGAGCCGCCGAACTCATCCTTACGATGATTGGTGTAAGGTGAAAGAAACTGGCTGATAAGATAGCCATGACCTGCATGCACCTCCACCGCGTCAAATCCGGCCTCACGCGCCAGATTGACCGACTGACCGTATGCCTTTGCCATCTGCGGCAGTTCCTCCTTACGCAAACCACGCACGAAAGTAGGCGAATAAAGATTAAAACCGGAAGAAGCCCCTACGGGCATCACTCCACAAATACTTTTGTGCGACATATTTCCACAATGTCCCAGCTGAATGCTTGCAGCAGCCCCTTCTTTATGAATCGCATCGGTTATATCCCTCAAGCCCGGCACTATTTCAGGGCGCATCCATAATTGCCTGTCGAAAGAAAGACCGCTCTGTGTAACAGCTGCATAAGCAATAGTAGTCATTCCCACTCCACCTGCTGCCACCGAACAGTGATAATCCTTCAATTGCCGGGAGGGCGCATTGCCCGGACACATACTCTCAAAAGCGGCCGAACGAATCGTACGGTTACGCAAAGTCAGCGGCCCGATAGAAGCTGGAGTAAATAATTTAGAGTTCATCATTCATATTTTATGTTTTGCTTTCATCATTTCCTAAAACAGAAACGGTATACTATCTAATTTCAATAAATAAAAGGAATCATTCTTTTCTTTTTCCCCACCGCGTCTTTACCAAACTCTTCCCGATAACGGTTACGGATAGAATTGGCACGTGGTGCCAGATTAGCAAACGTCCACAGCACAAACACCCACGCAGCCGGCGAACAGGTGAGTACGGCAAATCCCGTCCATTCCACCAGCTCGCCAAAATAGTTGCCCGAAGTGACATACCGGTACATTCCCTTCTGTGGCAAATAATGGCGGGTGTCACCCGGTTTACGCAAATGACGGATCACACTGTCGGAATGCAGATTAATGCCCATCCCGATAAAGAATAAAATTGTCCCCATCCAAAACGAAGGAGTACTGAGCCAAGCATCCGTATAGAGTCCTTCCGGAGCCAGATAGAACAACCATTCTCCCTGTATCAGTCCGTTCAGGACATTAAAGACCACTCCCATCAGCATAATGGCAAGAGGCATCCGGCTCTTTCCTTTCATCAGGAAAGGGAAGATGAAAGAACGCTGGAAATAGTGTAATTCAAAAAGGAGAAAAAAGAGGAAAGGAGCAGCATCCATACGTACGTTGCTGTTCCACCACAGATAAAGCATTACAAAAAACACAGGCGCCTCCATCAGCACCCAACCTAATTTATTGTTCACTGAAAGTCCCCATTTCGGGGTGTGGAACATACCATAACCGGCACGTACATAATAAAGAGCTACAAATACAATCACCGCAAGCGCGGACATTGCCAATAGCAAGAATTCAAAAGTTTGTTGTCCCATACTCGTTCCTCCCTAGATTAAATTTAGTAAGTCACTAACAAATTTAAGGGAAAAATCAGATGTAAGCAACAATTAAGAGATTTTTTGCGAGAAAAAGAAAGGTTTACCTTATAAACCAATCCGGCTGAGATGTATCTACATTGTCGGAGTTCAAACAGGAAATTATACAGCAATGTACCAACGATTGAAAAAACCAATCATAGCGAAGACGACGGAGCATCTTTTCTATCGTATCCATGTAGTCATTATAGACGTGAGTTCGGGATAAAATGGTTTTGAAAGAAAGCCTGTTTATCCTACCGTCCGGTTACGGATTATCCCACCACCGCAGAAAGGGGCTTAAGCCTATGATTCCGCATCCTGTATAAAGACAAACGAAGTTATGCTTTACCGTGTTGTACTGGTGCTATGCTGATGGTCGCGGATAGGACGCAATGTAAAGCCGTAAGCGTTGTTTGGGCCATAGATGGCATCAGCCTTCCCATTAAGCAGGGTGTCCAATTCTCCGAGTACGGTTTTGTTTCTATTTTCGCGTGTAATGAATTGCCGTTCTTTCCGAAAATCATGTAATTGGGGTTATATTATCTGTAATCCATCTACCGGCGTTCTCTGTAATCCGCTGTAATTTTGTACAGTGAAAAGAAAACAAGAAACGATAAACATTAAATTCACAGCGATTATGAAACGTATAACTATTTTAACGGCCACTTTCCTCTGCCTTTTCGGTCTGATGGAAAGCCCGGCGCAGAACACTCAAAGTAGTAGAAATATGGAAAAACTGAAATTAACACAGGAATGGGACAAGACGTTCCCGAAGAGCGACAAGGTAAGCCACAGCAAAGTGACCTTCGTTAACCGTTACGGCATCACGCTCGCCGCTGACTTGTATGTACCGAAAACGACCGCCGGAGGAAAATTGCCTGCCATCGCTGTCAGTGGTCCGTTCGGGGCTGTAAAGGAACAGTCATCGGGACTGTATGCCCAGACTCTTGCTGAACGGGGATTCCTGACGATTGCTTTCGACCCATCGTTCACAGGTGAAAGCGGTGGCCAGCCCCGCTACATAGCTTCGCCGGACATCAATACTGAAGACTTCTCGGCTGCGGTGGATTACCTTGCAACACGTCCGGACGTGGATGCTGAACGTATCGGCATAGTAGGTATTTGTGGCTGGGGCGGATTTGCCATCAACGCGGCTGCCAACGACACACGTATCAAGGCTACGGTAGCTTCCACGATGTACGACATCAGCCGTTGTTCAGCAAATGGTTATTTCGATGCCAATGACAATGCTGATGCACGCTATAAGATGCGCCAGGAACTCAACGCCCAACGTACGGAAGACTACCGTACAGGTACTTATCCCCGCACCGTGATGAACCCGAAGCCTGCCGACGACGCGCCGCAGTTCATGAAGGATTATTACGACTATTACAAGACCGAACGAGGCTATCATCCTCGTTCCATCAACTCTGGTTTAGGTTGGAACAAGACCTCCAATCTCGCATTTCTCAACGCACCTATTCTTGCGTATGCCGATGAAATCCGTAGTGCCGTGTTGCTCATTCATGGTGAGAAAGCCCACTCCCGCTATTTTAGCGAAGATACTTTCAAGAAACTGAAAGGCGACAACAAGGAACTGATGATTATTCCTGGTGCCGTGCATACGGATTTGTATGACCGGACGGATGTTATTCCGTTCGACAAGCTGGAAGAGTTCTTCAAGAAATACCTGAAATAAAGAAAACCTGAATAACAGTGATAGCACCTGCCACTCCAATGATGGTGGCAGATGCTTTTGAGTGATTTGTAGTTTCAACGTAATTTTGCAATGTGAAAATCAGAAGAATAACTGTTTGAAACAAGGATTATAAAATATGGAAAGAAGAACATTTTTAAGAAACAGTTTGCTGACTGCTGGCGGCGTATTGCTTGGGGGGGGGCGACTATTTTCCGTTTTCTGAAAGACTGCAAAATGGAAGAACCTCCTCATCTGAGAAAGAAACCGTGCTGCTTATGACCGCTGGAGATAATAACGAGCATACTTTCGACCAGGCTTTGAGTTATTTTCATATTATCAGCGGTGTGTTGGGTGGGAAAGAGGCCGGGACTTATCTGGCAGGCGGTTGTACGGAATGTGAAAATACAGCCCGTCAAATCGCACCTGAGCACCTTGAGAAAGCCTATAAAATGGGATTGGAATTATAACATATAAAATCCGTCAGGGCTGGCTTCGGCTCTTGGAAGAGGCAATGTGAACGTGACTTTTGAAATCAATAAGACTGATAACTAAAATAATATTCTAAATGAAACTGATTAAAGATACTGAATTTGGGGGCGAGCGTCCCCTGTTCGAGTCCCATGATCTCCGTCTGGAAAATGTGATTATCCGCGCTGGTGAATCGGCCATCAAAGAGTGTAGCAATATAGAAGCTGTAAATTGCCGTTTCGAGGGTAACTACCCCTTCTGGCATGTACACGGTTTCAAAATCGACCGTTGTTATTTCGATGTCGGAGGTCGCTCGGCCTTGTGGTACTCCGACCACCTGAAAATGACCGACACGATTATCGACGCACCGAAAATGTTCCGTGAGATGGACGAAATAGACATTGAGAACGTAACGATGAACGATGCCGATGAAGTGTTCTGGCGTTGCAACGGCATCCGCATCAAGAATCTCAAACTGCAGGGCGGTACCTATCCTTTCATGTTCAGTAACGACATTTATGTGGACGGATTGGAGAGCGACAGCAAATATGTGTTCCAGTACGTGAAGAACGTAGAAATCCATCGTGCCAAAATCACGACGAAGGATGCGTTCTGGGAAGTTGAGAATGTGACTATCTACGATTCCGAACTCAACGGCGAGTACCTCGGCTGGCATTCGAAGAACCTGCGTCTGGTCAATTGCCATATCACCGGTGAACAGCCGCTCTGCTACGCTCACGACCTCATACTGGAAAACTGCACCTTCGGACCAGACTGTGACCGTGCATTCGAGTACAGCACGTTGCAGGCCGATATTCGCGGAGCCATCACGAATATCAAGAATCCAATGTCGGGACGCATCGTAGCCGATGAATACGGCTCCATCACCATAGACGAGAACATCAAGGCTCCTGCCGATTGTGAAATCCGTCTCCGGGACGATCGTACTTGTTTCACCGATTAAGATGAAGGTATGAAATACGACTTCGATGAACAAATTTCGCGCCGGGGAACCGATTCCTACAAATGGGACAGTGCCGAAAACGAGAATGTATTGCCGATGTGGGTGGCTGATATGGATTTCCGTACAGCCCCTGTTATCGTCGATGCTTTGCACCGACGGGTAGAACACGGCATTTTCGGTTATACCCGTGTGCCCGACAGTTATTACGAGACTGTTATAGACTGGTTCGTACATCGTCACGGTTGGAAGATGGACCGTGAATGGATTATTTACACATCAGGTGTGGTGCCGGCGGTATCGGCAATCATCAAAGCTTTGACCGTTCCGGGCGACAAGGTGCTGGTGCAGACACCCGTCTATAACTGTTTCTTTTCGTCCATCCGCAACAACGGGTGCGAAATGGTCTCTTCTCCGTTGGTCTTTGCAGACCATACTTACACGATTGATTACGAAGACTTGGAGCGCAAAGCCGCTGATCCGAAAATAAAGGTGATGCTGCTGTGCAATCCTCACAATCCTGCCGGAAGAGTCTGGAAACGTGAGGAACTGGTACATATCGGAGAAATCTGTATCCGCCACGGCGTTACAGTCGTTTCGGACGAAATTCACTGTGAACTGGTTTTTCCAGGATATTGTTACACGCCATTTGCCTCTATCTCAGAAGATTTTTTGCGACATTCCGTCACCTGCATATCCCCCAGCAAGGCGTTCAATATCGCCGGATTGCAAATTGCAAACATCGTCTGCGCCAATGCCGACCGCCGTGCGAGAATCGACCGTGCCATCAACGACAACGAAGTATGCGATGTCAATCCGTTTGGAGTAATCGCTACCCAAGCGGCTTATAACGAAGGGAAAGAGTGGTTGGACCAACTTATCGAGTATCTACACGCCAATTATCTCTATATGCGGGATTTCTGTCGTGAGCATCTGCCGGAGTTTCCTGTCACAATATTGGAAGGAACTTATCTTGTCTGGATGGATTGCCGCAAACTCGGTATATCTTCGGAGGAACTCGAACGGCGATTGGTCACCGAAGCCCGATTGTGGCTTAATGCAGGAACTATGTATGGCGCGGAGGGCGAAGGATTCATGCGTTGGAATATCGCCTGCCCTCGTAATACACTGACAGAAGGGCTGAAGCGTTTTGTGCATTTTGTAAAAAAGACTTCAATAGATGCATAAGATATTCATAACGAGAATGCAATAAACATCAAAAGAAATGATATTTATCCGAAAAATAATTGTTTCTGGTTATTTGCTGATTGCTCTTCTGCTTTTGGCCATTTCCTATATCATCATGCACCGAAATGCGAACTGTATCAAACGGTATAAGAAAGAAACGACAGATTTGATAGGGTAACTGAAACATTCTGTGGTACAAAACGAGTCACTGATTGCTTCCCGCAAGAAAGCGGTGCATGCCATTCTCCATGAATTGCGTACACCGCTGACGACAATAACCGGGCCGCACTGTTGGATAAAGAGGATGTCTCTAAACCGTTATCTCTGTTTCAACGGCACATATTCCAACTCTTCCAATACATTCTTGTAGGCCGGACGAATAATACGCTTTCCTTCAAAGTTCAATTCTTCATTGCGATGTGCGCACCAGCCCACGATACGGGCCATTGCAAACAACGGAGTAAAGATTTCCTGAGGCAAACCAATCATTTCATAAACAAATCCTGAATAAAAATCAATATTGCTGGACACCGTCTTGCCGTTATTCTTAATCTTTCCGAACATAGCAATGGCACGTTCCTCCAACAATTCCAGGAAAGCAAACTCTTCTTCCTTACCTTTTTCTTTTGCCAAGTCACGAGCCAGTTCTTTCAACAAGATGGCACGAGGATCGGAAATAGTATAGACCGCATGGCCGATACCATAAATCAGACCGGACTTATCATACGCCTCCTTATTCAACATACGGGTAAAGTAAGTATCAATTTCGTCCACATTGGTCCAATCCTTGATGTTTTCCTGCAAATGATGGAACATATCCGCCACCTGGATATTCGCCCCTCCGTGAAGCGGACCTTTCAACGAACCGATACCGGCAGCAATGGCCGAGTAAGTATCCGTACGGCTGGAAGAAACAACACGGACGGTAAAAGTCGAGTTATTACCACCTCCATGTTCAGCCTGAAGCACCAACAGCAAATCAAGCGTACGCGCATCGAGATCCGTATAATCCTTTTTCAACATATACAGGAAATTTTCCGCAACTGACAGTTTTTCACGCGGATGACGGATATGCAATGAACGTCCGTAGGTGGCATGACGCAACATGTTATAAGCGTATGCAATAATGGTCGGGAACTTGGAAATCAAGTCAATACTCTGGCGCATCAGATTATCGCGCGAAGTATCATCCGCCTGCGGGTCAAAACGGTACATCTCGAGCACACTACGGGCCAGAATGTTCATAATGTTATTTCCCTCCAGCTCAATGATATTCATCTTGGTCTTCTGCTCCAACGGTGTATTGTCATTAATCAGTTCACAGAAAGACGCCAGCTCTTCCTTGTCAGGCAAATGACCGGACAATAGCAGATAGGCCACCTCCTCAAAACCAAAACGTTTCTCTTTAATGATGCTATGTGCCAAATCTTCCAAATCATACCCACGATAGAAAAGTTTGCCGGGAATCGGTTTCAATCCTCCGCCGGGAATACGTTCATACCCTACTACGTTACCTATCTTGGTCAACCCTACCAAGACACCAGTACCGTCTTCGTTACGCAATCCGCGCTTTACATCATACTTCTTGAACAGTTCGTTCTCAATCCGGGTGGCATTCTTCATTTCCTCGGAGAGTTTGTAAATGATATATTCTTTCTTCATATCCGTGAGTTTTTAGGGGTTTATTCTTTCTATGATTTCTTTTGTAAACGCTGATGTTCCAAGTGAAACACCTCCGGGCATAAAACGGGCAAGGTCATGAGTAGCCCGTCCCTCGCCAAAACTGGATTCCAAAGCATTCACTATCAGCTCTGCCGCCTTATTCCAGCCAAAATGTTCCAGCATCATGACAGCCGAGAGAATTAATGAGCAAGGATTCACCACGTCTTTTCCGGCAATATTGGGAGCCGTGCCATGAGTCGCCTCAAAAATGGCATGACCGGTATTGTAATTGATGTTCGCTCCGGGAGCAATCCCGATACCGCCTACCATAGCAGCCAACTGATCTGAAATGTAATCTCCGTTCAAATTCAAGGTAGCCACCACTGAATATTCTTCGGGAATCAACAAGGTGTTCTGCAAAAACGCATCGGCTATGCAGTCTTTTATCACCAGTCTGCCCGATGCAACGGCATCACCGAACTCACGCTCCGCCAGTTCATACCCCCATTTTTTGAAGCCGCCTTCAGTAAATTTCATGATATTTCCTTTATGCACCAACGTCACTGACGGCAAGCCATGCTCTAAAGCATAGTTGCACGCCGCACGTACCAAACGTTCCGTTCCTTCTCTGGACACCGGTTTTACACCAAAAGAAGAACTTTCAGGGAATCGCACTTTCGTCACTCCCATTTCATCGTGCAAAAAACGATAGAACTTCTCAGCTTCCGGCGTACCTGCTTCCCATTCTATACCTGCATAAATATCCTCCGTATTTTCACGGAAAATATGCATATCCACTTTCTGCGGCTCCTTCACCGGAGATACCACTCCGCTGAACCAGCGTACAGGACGCAAACACACATACAAATCCAACGTCTGACGCAAAGCCACATTCAAAGAGCGGATGCCACCTCCTACGGGAGTAGTCAACGGGCCCTTAATCCCTACGCCATATTCTTGAAACGCTTTCATGGTCTCATCCGGCAACCAGGAGCCTGTTTCATTAAAAGCACGCTCCCCTGCCAATACTTCCATCCATTCTATTTCATGTTCATCGCCATACGCCTTTTTCACGGCTGCATTGACTATGGCTTGCATAGCGGGAGTGATTTCCACTCCCACTCCGTCGCCTATAATATAAGGTACTGTCTTTTTCATCTTTTATCTTGCATTTAGAGCAGAGCCGGCACGGAACCAACCTATCTGCTGTTCGTTATAGGTATGTTGCACTTCAAAACAATCCTTGCTCCCATCCTCGTGATACAAGGTTACAGTCAGATTCTTGTCGGGAGCAAAGTCCGCCAATCCGCTGACGGTAATCAAATCATGTTCCTGAATCTTGTCGTAGTCCGCTTTATCTATAAAAGTCACCGCCAGCATTCCCTGCTTTTTCAAATTCGTCTCATGAATACGGGCGAAACTCTTCGCCAGAATAACCTTTACATTCAAGAAACGAGGCTCCATAGCGGCATGTTCACGGCTGGAACCTTCACCATAATTTTCCTCTGCAACCACAATGGAACTGATCCCTTTGGCCTTGTATTGCTTGGCCGTACCCGACACACTCTCATACGTATTTGTCAAGCGGTTCCACACCTTGTTCGTCTCACCGTTGAATGCATTCACCGCTCCCATCAGCATATTGTCCGAGATATTTTCCAGATGGCCACGGAAACGCAGCCACGGGCCTGCCATTGAAATATGGTCTGTGGTACATTTGCCTTGCGCCTTAATCAGTAAAGGCATATCTGCAAAATCTTTTCCATCCCAAGCCGCAAACGGAGCCAGCAATTGCAAACGTTGTGATTCGGGATTCACTTTGATTTCTACCTGCGCGCCTTCCGGAGCCAGATAGCCTGGATTTCCCTGAGTAAAACCGGCCAACGGCAATTCATCCCCTGCGGGAACTCTCAGTTTCACCTTCTCACCATTCTGATTGATCAAAGCATCCTTCAACGGGTTGAAGCACAAATCACCTGCAATGGTCAGGGCCAGCACCACTTCGGGAGAAGCCACAAAGGCATGTGTATTCGGATTGCCGTCCGCACGTTTGGCGAAATTACGATTGAAAGAGGTCACAATCGAGTTCTTACGGGCCGGGTCATCTGTGTGCCGCTTCCATTGGCCGATACATGGGCCGCAAGCATTGGCCATTATGATAGCTCCTATTCTCAGAAAAGCATCCATCATGCCGTCACGCTCGGCTGTAGCACGAATCTGTTCCGAACCCGGATTGACAATCAAAGGAGCCGCCACTCTTAAATGCTTCTCGGCTACCTGCCGGGCGATGGAAGCCGCACGGCTTAAATCCTGATAAGAGGAATTGGTGCATGAACCGATCAGCCCCACTTCCATTTTACGCGGATAACCGTTGACCAGCACTTTTTCGGCAAATTCCGAAAGAGGAGTGGCGGCATCCGGTGTGAACGGTCCATTAATATAAGGCTCAAGTTCGGACAAATCAATTTCAATCACCCGGTCATAATAAGCTGAGGGATCAGCCACAACTTCCGCATCAGGCTGCAAATCAGCAGACAACGCATCGGCCATGGCAGCCACTTCCTTGCGTCCGGTCGCCTCCAGATACACCTTCATCCGCTCATCATACGGGAAAAGAGAAGTCGTAGCCCCCACCTCTGCACCCATATTACAAATAGTCGCTTTGCCGGTAGCCGAAAGCGAAGCCGTACCTTCTCCAAAATATTCGATAATGGCATTTGTCCCTCCTTTCACAGTCAGAATTCCAGCCAGTTTCAAGATAACATCTTTCGGAGAGGACCATCCGTTCAACGCACCTTTCAAATGTACGCCGATCAGTTTCGGCATTTTCAATTCCCATTCCATGCCGGTCATGACATCCACCGCATCGGCACCACCGACTCCGATTGCCACCATGCCCAAACCTCCGGCATTCGGAGTATGCGAATCAGTCCCCACCATCATCCCTCCGGGGAAAGCATAATTCTCCAGCACCACCTGATGAATGATACCCGCACCCGGCTTCCAGAATCCGATGCCAAAGCGTGAAGACACCTCCCGTAGGAAGTCATATACCTCGCGGTTGGTTTCTGTCGCCGTCGCAATATCCGGTCCGGCACCTTTATATGCTTGGATCAAGTGGTCACAATGCACGGTAGAGGGAACAGCCGCAGCCGTCTTTCCGGCATTGATAAATTGCAGCAGCGCCATCTGCGCCGTCGCATCCTGCATAGCCACACGGTCGGGACGGAAATTCACGTAATCCTCACCGCGTCTGTAGTTTTTCAACCGTGCATCATCGTACAAATGTATGTACAGAATCTTTTCCGCCAACGTCAACGGACGCTGCAACACTGCTCTTACCTGCCTGATCTTCTTTTCATAAGAAGCATAAAAGGCCTTTAACATATCCAAGTCATATACCATACCTACCACAATTTATAGTTACTATGTTTTTTAATCCATTTTATCTTTGGTGAGATAAAGAAATCAATAGAATCCTTGTGTAGTCTATAATACATTTAACAATATAAAACACAAAGCACTTTTAGAGAGATAATTATTATCTTTGCAATTCTTATAAAAAAGAACAAATATGAACCAGCACAAATCCCTCTCTACTATTATTAACAAATTACAACGCAAAGAGTTGTTGCTTCACATGGAATATAATTACGAAAAAGAAACTTTCAGGCAACAGACCGAAGCGATGGGCATCGACCGCAAGGTAAAACGCGGCATGTGCTGGTATCCGGTCTGTACAGGCAGAAGCTATTACAACTCTTTAAACCAACTGGTTATAGAGATAGAGAGGCAGGAAGACAAAGAAATAGAACATGTATTCGAATTCGGACGTCCCGTCTGCTTTTTCACTCAGGATACCTCGGGAAGCATTCATTATTTCAACTTCACAGCCACCGTGAACTATGTGGATGAGGACCGAATGGTCATTGTCCTGCCATCGGCAGACGCTTTGCTCAGCATACAGTCCACCGAGTGCCGGTTGGGTGTGCAACTTTATTTTGACGAGACCAGTTACCGGTTGATGTTTGAGGCTTTAAGCCAGGTTATCAAAGCGAAAGACAACCGTCTGGCAGAGCTACGGGAAATTTTCCACGGTACATTAAAAGCACAAACATTCAGTTTTAGTCCCGCCCGTTTCCCGTGGCTGAACAGTACGCAAGAAGAAGCGGTGAACAAGGTGATGCACGCCAAAGATGTAGCCATTGTCCATGGCCCTCCCGGAACGGGAAAGACCACCACGCTGGTAGAAGCCATTTATGAAACGCTGCACCGCGAGAACCAAGTGATGGTATGCGCTCAAAGCAATATGGCTGTAGACTGGATTAGTGAAAAGCTGGTCGATCGCGGAGTTCCCGTATTACGAATCGGCAACCCCACCCGTGTCAATGACAAAATGCTTTCTTTTACCTATGAACGCCGTTTTGAAAGCCATCCGGATTATCCTCAACTTTGGAGTATCCGAAAAGCCATACGCGAACTCTACCGCCGTTCGCGCAAAGGTGCGGAACGGGAAAACATACGTCTGAAAATTAATTCATTGAAAGACCGTGCCACCGAACTGGAGATCCGCATCAACGAATCGCTGTTCGGCGAAGCGCGCGTCATAGCCTGCACATTGGTAAGCTCTGCCAACCGGGTTCTGACAGGACGTAAATTCGGTACTTTATTTATAGATGAGGCCGCACAAGCATTGGAACCCGCCTGCTGGATCGCTATCCGCAAGGCAGACCGGGTTATTCTGGCAGGAGATCATTGCCAGCTCCCCCCTACCATAAAATGTGTGGAGGCGGCACGAGGCGGACTGGACCAGACCTTGATGCAGGAAATCGTGCAGAACAAACCCGAAACGGTTTCTCTGCTGAAGGTTCAATACAGAATGAATGATGAGATCATGCGTTTCTCTTCGGAATGGTTCTATCAGGGGGAATTGAAATCTGCCCCCGAAGTAAAATACCGGGGAATCCTGGATTACGACACCCCTATAGAATGGGTGAATACGGAAGGGATGGACTGTAATGAGGAATTTGTGGGTGAAAGTTTCGGCCGCATCAACAAAACCGAAGCGGCACTATCCATTTCCCAACTGACTCATTACATTCATAAAATAGGAAAAGAACGTTTTTTGGAAGAGCGGATTGACGTGGGGCTGATTTCTCCTTATAAAGCGCAGGTACAATATCTCCGCCAGCTGATAAGACAAAACGCTTTTTTCAAGCCTTACCGGCACCTTATCACCGTCAATACGGTAGATGGTTTCCAAGGGCAGGAACGGGATGTGGTCTTAATCAGTCTGGTACGCGCCAATGAAGACGGACAAATAGGTTTTCTGAATGATTTGCGAAGAATGAATGTCGCCATCACACGCGCACGCATGAAACTTATTATATTGGGAGATGCTTCCACGCTGACAAGACATCCGTTTTATAAGAAATTATATGAGTATATCCAGTCGTTGCAGGAATAAGAAAAAATCAGAACTGACCCAGGCCGTCATACCGTAATCTGTCATCATCGTATGACAGTCTGGGTCAGTTTTGACACAAACAAATATCCATCAAGACAATTTGCTCATAAATTTCTCTTTATCCACAATATAACGTACATGCGTACCTTCCCCGATCACGCCCTTGCTATCTTGCGCCCGCACTTCAAAAGTAAGTTTTCTGCCTTCCACCTCTTTTAATACGGCAGTGGCCGAAACCGTGTCTCCCACAGCCGAAGGCTTGATATGGGTGGTGTTCATCATAGCTCCTACCGTAGTGGAACCTTCGGGCAACCCGCCCGCCACCGCATTCATGGCTGCATTTTCCATCAACGCTACCATAGCGGGAGTAGCAAACACGTTCAAATCTCCGCTGCCCATTGTGGCAGCTGCATTTTCTTTCGATACGACTGCAGTCGAAGTATAAGTCAGTCCTGTTTCCATCATTCTATCTTTTTATTCTGAATACAAATGTAGCTGAATATCCCATATTATACAAATCTATTTTTTCGCATTCTTATGTGAAATGACTTCGAAGCACTCGATAGCTATTTTTAATTTCTTATAAAAGAAGAACTAATAAAGATAAAACAAAATCTCTTCCAAGTGTTTTTATTACCTTTGCAATCCTATTTGAACAGAAACAAAATAAATATGATAGTTTGTATTGCCGAAAAACCTTCCGTAGCCCGTGACATAGCGGATGTACTGGGAGCAAAAACAAAAAAAGACGGATATATAGAAGGGAACGGATATCAGGTTACCTGGACATTCGGACATCTCTGTACCTTGAAGGAGCCTCACGAATACACTCCTTCATGGAAAGCATGGAGCCTGTCCAGCCTTCCCATGATCCCTCCCCGTTTCGGCATAAAGCTGATCAGCAACCCGGGCATTGAAAAACAATTCCACATCATAGAAGGACTGATGCAAAATGCCGATGAAATTATAAACTGCGGTGATGCCGGCCAGGAAGGAGAACTTATTCAACGGTGGGTCATGCAGAAAGCAGGAGCACACTGTCCGGTAAAACGCCTGTGGATTTCCTCCCTGACTGAAGAAGCCATACGCGAAGGATTCAACAAGCTAAAAGACCAGAAAGAGTTCCAACCTTTATACGAGGCCGGCTTAAGCCGTGCCATCGGCGATTGGGTATTGGGCATGAACGCTACCCGGCTCTATACCTTAAAATACGGACAAAACAGACAGATACTATCTATCGGACGAGTGCAGACCCCTACTTTGGCACTGATAGTGAAGCGCCAGCAAGAGATAGAGAACTTCACCCCGCAACAATATTGGGTACTGGCTACCTTATATCGGGAAACTACCTTCTCCGCCATCATCCGCAAAAGCGACGAGGAACTGGCTCAGGAAGAAAGTGACGCCAAAGAGAACCCCAAGAAAGCCAAAAAGACCGAAGAAAACAGGGGAATCCCTCCCATTCTCGACCTTGCTACCGGACAGGCACTCATGGAGCGCATCAAGGATGTTCCTTTTACCGTGACCGAAGTGGCAAAAAAACAAGGGACAGAAGCTCCTCCCCGTCTTTTTGACCTGACTTCCCTACAGGTGGAATGCAACAAAAAATTCGCTTATTCGGCCGATGAAACTTTGAAGCTTATCCAGTCACTGTATGAAAAGAAGGTGACTACCTACCCCCGTGTAGATACCACTTTCCTAAGCGATGACATCTATCCCAAATGCCCTAATATATTGGCAGGGCTAACTCCATACACTGCATTTACCGCTCCATTGGCAGGACAAAAGCTTATCAAGTCCAAAAAAGTATTTGACAATTCGAAAGTTACGGATCACCATGCCATCATTCCTACGGGACAGCCCCCCGTAAATCTGACAGATATGGAGAAACGAGTGTTCGATCTGGTAGCACGGCGCTTTATTGCCGTATTCTATCCCGACTGTAAGTTTGCCACCACGACCGTAATAGGCGAAGCGGACAAGATAGAATTCAAAGCCACAGGAAAACAGATTCTGGATGCCGGATGGCGCGTTATCTTTGCCAAACCACAAACCAATCTGCCAGAAGGTATGACCGATCCTGATGCAGAAGCTCGTGAAAGTGACGAAGAACACTCCTTGCCCGCTTTTGTGAAAGGAGAAAGCGGACCGCATCTGCCCAAACTGGACGAGAAATGGACACAACCCCCGCGGCCATATACAGAAGCAACCCTGCTGCGCGCCATGGAAACTGCAGGCAAGCTGGTAGATAATGACGAGTTACGCGATGCGTTGAAAGAAAACGGAATAGGACGTCCGTCTACACGCGCAGCCATCATTGAAACCCTGTTCAAGCGCCATTATATCCGTAAAGAACGAAAGAATCTGATCGCAACCCCTACCGGAATAGAGCTGGTGGGACTAATCCGCGAGGAACTGTTGAAATCAGCCGAGCTAACAGGTATATGGGAAAAGAAACTACGTGAAATAGAGAAGAAAAGTTATAATGCGACTACTTTTCTAAATGAATTGAAGCAGATGGTAAGTGAAATAGTACACAGCGTTTTAAGTGATAATACAAACCGCCGCGTCACCACAATAGAGGAAACAGTGACGAAAGCTGCAACAAACTCTACACCCAAACAGCCGAAAAAGAAGAACGGTACCCCACGGAAAAAAACTTCTTCAGCCACACCCGTTCCCACTATCCCGTCCGATGACGAACCGACGGGAAAACCTTGCCCGCTATGTGGCAAAGGAACAATTATAAAAGGCAAGGCCGCGTATGGCTGCTCGGAATGGAAGAACGGGTGTACCTACAGGAAACCGTTCTGATCATCACACGTTCCCTTGTACAAAGCCTACAAGAATTGTACTGTATTCAAGCAAGCCCGCATATTCCCTGGGAAGCATTGTGCCAGTCTATGAAAAGTAACACGCACAATCTTCCCGGACAAAATTATAGCTCCTTTTACCATACAAAAGAAAGTTCTTCGGGCAAATAACCGCTTCGGATACGCCACTCCTGCGGATAGAGGTTATTGGCCCGATTGCCAATGTTCTTGGCAAATCCCAGGGGAATATCTTTATAAGTTAAAAGTATATAGCCACGCGGAACAGAAGCATCCAGTGTGATCGCCTCTTTACGCAAATAAGCAATGGCTTGCTCATAGGTCAGTTCAAAACAAGGGAAACCATCACGATTCAGCAGCGTGCTCATCGCCAATGAATGATCCGGTATCACATCTTTTCCCTTCAACTCACCTATAGTAACACCCGCATGGACCACTTTCAATTCCTGCCGGAACAAGTCATATTCCGAAAGATAGGCACCGGGAAATGCTATCACCTTCGTACCTCTCACCTCAAACCGGAAATCCTCCGCCTGCTTTAACCAACTTTTCACTTCATGGGGAAAAGAAGCAACCTGAGACGAATTTCCTTTTTCTCCTTTCCTCTTCCTTTTCGTCATTTTCTCCTTGTCCTCCCGGCAGCGGATGCAAGGAACAGCATAAGACGTGGCGGCATTCTTTCTCAGTACGGCCAAGAAAAATCCCTCCCCTTTTACACTATGAGGCAGGAAACGATAAACAGGGAAATCCTGTCCCGCCAAATTCCCGATGATCCCCCATTCCGATGACACCGGCACCTTCAGTACCTCCGCACCCAGTTCACCGGCAATCCAAGCCACATTTTCCTCATCTTCCTCCTTATTATAAGTACACGTGCTATAAATCAGCAGACCACCGGGTTTCAAAGCCGGCCATATATCCGCTAAAATCCGACGCTGACGTTGCCAACAAATCTGTACATTGTCCGCACTCCATTCTTCTACGGCAACAGGATCTTTACGGAACATCCCCTCACCGGAACAAGGCACGTCCGCCAAAACAACATCAAACAGCTCTGTCAAAGAAGTGAAATCCGCCGGATCATTATTCGTCACCACAACTTCCGCATCCCCCCACTTTATCAGATTTTCAGCCAACACCTGGGAACGGTTACGCATCACCTCATTAGCCAGCAACAAACTACCGGCAGGAAGAAGTGAACGCACATGAGTAGACTTACCACCGGGAGCGGCACAGAGATCGAGCATCACCACAGGTCCGGTAATATATGTGCGCAAGACCTGTTCCACAAACATGGAAGATGCTTCCTGCACATAATAGCAACCAGCATGAAACAACGGATCGAATGTAAAAGTCGGCCGTTGTGATAAATAGACTCCTGCATCCGCCCAAGGCACCGGTTCCCCCGTAACTTTCTCATTCCGCTTGGTACGATTGACACGGATGCTGACAGGAGGCTCGGCCTGTAAAGCAGCTTCCAACGCACGATAGGTTTCTTCCCCCATCCATTCCAGGGTTCTTGCTTCAAATTCTGATGGTAATTTCATGTTTTTTCCTTTTTATAGGACAAAAATACGATGATATTTCGGGATTATATGAATTTTTTCTGTCTATTTGCAACCTATTTCCCAATTCGTTCCGTCTAACTAGCAGAAAACAATAATAAAGATATAAAAACATGAAACAGTTACTTTTTATTTTAGCCTTGCTCATGGGGACTTGCTTCGCAATCCATGCCCAGACAATCAAACTAGTGCCTTCCGCCCTTGACAGCACCCGGATGGATACAGTCGTTGTAAGCGAATTACAAGATGTGGATGAAGATCAAGACGCCACCATACATAACACCAATCCAGCTTTCGATGATTGGAGCAGCGGCCCTCCTACTTCAATAGCAATTATCGCACTCATCATCTGTTGCGGACTGCCTTTCTTTATTGTAGCTATTGTACTTTGGTTCAGATACAAGAACAAACAAGCCAAATACAAACTGGCTGCAGAGGCCTTGGCAGCAGGACGGACCATTCCGGCCGAACTGTTCAACGATCCCGAAGAACAGGAAAATGCTGTAATGGCAAAGGGAATCAAAAATATATTCTTAGGTATTGGTCTGGGAGTCTTCCTTTGGATATTGACCTATGAAGAAGGATTGGCAGCTATCGGATTCCTTATTTTCTGTATGGGGCTGGGACAAGTATTGATAGCTTATACTACCACTCCACATAAGAGTAAAAAGACAGATACTCCCCACAACGAAGAATAAAGATGAGCCAAATCAACGACATAGCGTTGGTAGCACAAGTGGTGGTTTTCAAAAACACCCGGGCGTTTGATACTTTGGTCAAAAAGTACCAATCGCCCATCAGGCGTTTTTTCCTACACCAGACATTGGGAGATGCAGAGCTCAGCGATGACCTGGCACAGGAAACTTTTATAAAAGCATATACCAACTTGGCTTCATTTAAAAACCTGTCCAGCTTTTCCACATGGCTTTACCGGATTGCTTATAATATATTTTATGACTATATTCGCAGCAAAAAAGAAACGTCCGGACTGGAAACTTGGGAAATAGATGCTGCTTACCAAACAGAACAAAGGCAAGTAGGTGAGCACATGGACATATATCGGGGATTGAGCCAATTAAAAGAGGCGGAGCGTACCTGCATCACCTTATTTTTTATGGAAGATCTTCCGATAGAAAAAATAGCAGTGATCACAGGAATGCCTGCGGGAACAATCAAATCCCATTTATCACGCGGAAAAACGAAATTGACAACTTTCTTAAAACAGAACGGTTATGATGGAAAATGATGATAAATTAATTAAGAATTTCATGCTTGCCAACAAACATGAAATTGAAGACAATGGATTTTCACGCCGGGTTATCCGCAACCTCCCCCAACAAGCCAAGCGGTTATCGGATATGCTCAGTGTAGCCTGCGCCATTGTCTGTTGTACATTCTTCTATATTTTCAATGGCTTTGAAGTTCTGTACCAGGCTATCAGTGACATAATCACTTCCCAAGCCTATTATCTGATCAGTGATACGAATTTCCAGTCATGGGTCATTGCCACCGTGGTTCTTGCCATCATCGGCGTACAACGTGTATGCAGTTTCAAATGGTAAAACCAAAATAGACTCGTTTTTTATGCTCGGAAAAGAAAGATTTTGCGTACTTTTGCAATCTATAAAATGAATTTCCGAGCATGAAACAATATTTAGATCTGTTAAATCGTATCTTGACCGAAGGCGTTCACAAAGAAGACCGTACCGGAACAGGAACCATCAGTATATTCGGCCATCAAATGCGCTTCAATCTGGAAGAAGGCTTCCCTTTGGTCACAACCAAAAAACTACATTTAAAATCCATCATCCATGAACTTTTATGGTTCCTGCAAGGTGACACCAATATAAAATACCTGCAAGACAATGGAGTACGCATCTGGAATGAATGGGCCGATGCAAACGGTGACCTGGGACACATCTACGGTTACCAATGGCGTTCTTGGCCGGATTATAACGGGGGTTTTATTGACCAGATTTCCGAAGCAATAGAAACCATCAAGCATAATCCGGATTCACGACGTATCATTGTCAGCGCATGGAATGTAGCCGATTTAACTAAGATGAATCTTCCTCCTTGCCATGCTTTTTTTCAATTCTACGTTGCCAACGGACGCTTAAGCCTGCAACTTTACCAACGTAGCGCAGATACATTCCTGGGAGTACCTTTCAATATCGCCTCCTACGCATTATTGCTGCAAATGGTGGCACAAGTAACTGGATTGCAAGCTGGTGATTTCGTTCATACATTCGGTGACACACATATCTATACCAATCACCTGGAACAAGTAAAACTTCAATTGAGCCGTGAGCCTCGTCCCTTGCCTCAAATGAAAATCAATCCGGACATAAAGGATATATTCAGTTTCAAATATGAAGATTTTGAATTGGTGAATTACGACCCATGGCCACACATTGCAGGTAAAGTATCTGTTTAGTCACTAATCACTCATCACTATGAACATCTCAATTATAGTAGCAATAGCACGCAACCGCGGCATTGGATTTGAAAATAAATTATTGTATTGGCTTCCCAATGACTTGAAACGCTTTAAAGCCTTGACCACCGGAAATACAATTATCATGGGGCGCAAAACCTTTGAGTCACTTCCTAAAGGAGCACTTCCCAATCGCCGGAATATCGTATTAAGCCGCCGGGAAGGAGCCGCCTTTGCCGGAGCTGAATGTTTCCCCTCATTGGAAACCGCTCTATCTCACTGCAAAGAAGAGGAGGAAATATTTATCATAGGCGGTGCAAGCTTGTATAAAGAAGCAATGCACATAGCCACACAATTGTATATCACATTTATTGATGACGCATCCAAGGAAGCTGATGCTTATTTTCCCGAAATTAAGGAAGAGGAATGGAAAGAAACAGGTAGAGAAGATCACCCGACAGATGAAAAACATCTCTACCCGTATCATTTTATTAATTATAGCCGGATAAAGTAACTGTTAGTCTTCATCAGCTAAATCGAGGATAGGCATTTGTCTCTTGATAGCCTCATTAAAAGAGATAATAGTTTCTGAACGAGCCAGCCCCAATGGCTGCAACTTATCATGAATTATGCTAAGCAAATGATGATTGTTCTTAGCATAAATCTTGATAAACATATCATATTGTCCTGTAGTGAAATGACATTCCACGACTTCAGGAATACCTTTTAAAGCCTCTGTCACTGAATCAAATTGCTCCGGATCTTTCAGATAAAGACCAATATATGCACACGTTTCATATCCGATTTTTTCTGGATCAATGACGTATTCAGACCCCTTAAGAATCCCCAGATTGGTTAGTTTCTGAATACGCTGATGAATGGCAGCACCGGATACATTGCAAGCACGGGCTACTTCCAAAAACGGAATACGAGCATTGCTGGCTATCAACCTCAAAATCTGCTCATCCAAACTGTCTAATTGATGATGTCCCATTCTTTTTAGTTTAATTTTCTGCAAAGATATGACTTTTCTCGACAATATTTGTGCGATTCATAACTTTTATTGCATAAATCCCAATAATTTAATAGAATATTCTATCTTTGTGGAAAATGAGAAAACAATGAAAAAGACATTTATTTTTATCTTATGCAGTTTATTCAGCGTAGCTGTAAACGCACAAAATTTCAATGAGTATTTCGAAGACAAAACACTTCGGGCAGATTATATTTTTACCGGAAATGCCACTAAACAGGAAGTGTATCTGGACGAACTGTCAAGCCTTCCGAAATGGGCCGGACGCAAACATCATCTGGCAGAACTTCCCCTGGCAGGCAACGGTGAAATCACGATGAAAGACAAAGCAACCGGAGAAACCATTTACCGGACTTCATTCTCAAGTCTTTTCCAAGAATGGGTAAGCGAAGAAGAAGCAAGCAGGGTAAAAAAAGGATTCGAGAACTCTTTTCTTCTGCCTTATCCCAAAAAAGAAGCAATAGTGACCGTATCTCTGAAAGATGTATATCACAATGTTAATGCCTCGCTCACACATGAAGTAAATCCAGATGATATTCTGATCCATCAACGGGGAACGAACCATATCACTCCTCACCGCTATCTTCTGCAAAACGGAAATGCCGAGGATTGTATCGATGTAGCAATCATGGCTGAAGGATATACAGAAAAAGAAATGGAGCTATTTTATAAAGATGCCCAAGCAGCATGTGATGCCCTGTTCAGTCATGAACCTTTCAAGAAACTGAAGAACAAATTTAATATTGTTGCTGTAGCAAGCCCTTCAGCAGACAGCGGAGTCAGCATACCGGGAGAAGGAAAATGGAAATCTACAGCTGTTAGTTCACATTTCAACACCTTTTATTCCGACCGGTATCTCACCACCAGCCGGGTTAAAAGTATTCATAATTGGTTGGCCGGAATTCCTTACGAACATATCATTATTCTAGCCAATACAGACACTTATGGAGGAGGTGGCATCTATAACTCATATACACTGACCACAGCTCACCATCCCGACTTTCGTCCTGTTGTAGTTCATGAGTTCGGCCATAGTTTCGGAGGATTAGCAGATGAATATGCATATACCGAAGCCCCTAGCCCGCAATATCCATATAACGTGGAGCCTTGGGAACCGAATATCACTACATTGGTTGATTTCGGCAGCAAATGGAAAGATATGATCCCGGAAGGAACGGCCATACCTACTCCGACAACTACCCAAGATACCGATCTATACACCAAAGTGGGAGTCTATGAAGGAGCAGGCTATACACAAAAGGGAATTTACCGCCCTACTACCGAATGCAGAATGAAGATAAACGAAGCCCCTGTGTTCTGCCCGGTATGCCAGCGTGCATTAGAGAGACTGATAAACTTTTATACCGCGAAATAAGTTTTATAGTTAAAACGAAACAAATACAGATGAAATGATTGAAATTAAACAAGTAAAAACATCAGATGAGTCAAATTACAACTTTGTGGAAAAATTAATGCACACGGCATTTCCTCAGGAAGAACGCCGTGATACGGTACAACAGAGAGAATATTCGGATAATAATCCCCTGTTCCGTAGCAACATTATTCTAGAAGACGGTAACAGCATTGGTATGATCAGTTATTGGGCTATGGAAGATTTCTACTATATCGAACATTTTGCCATTGATCCCACGCTCAGAAACGGTGGTTATGGAAAACGTGTGTTGGAAATGATAAAAAAGCAACTAAAAAGTCCAATTGTATTGGAAGTAGAGGAACCCAATGATGAAATGAGCACACGCCGTATTCACTTCTATGAACGTTTGGAATTCACTTTGCATAGAAAGCCCTATATGCAACCTCCTTACCGTAAGGGAGATAGCGGATTGCCAATGCTCTTAATGACTTATGGAGACATAGATATGGATCGTGATTTTGAAAGAGTTAAGAACACCCTCTATAAAGAAGTTTACGGACAAGAAATCTGATGACACTCATTCTTCCATTCTTAATAATACTGCCCCATGTAGGAATTATCCTCACAAAGTCTCTTGCACTATTATTAGGAGATAGATAACAGATTGAATCCGTTCTTATAGCCAATAGAAAATAAAGACAATAAAAAAAGGAAGCTGTTCATAAACAACTTCCTTTTTTATCTATACTATATTAACTAGTTTACTGACGTTGAGTAGCTGAGTAGTTAATTTTCAAAGCGTAAGCTTGACGAAGAGCCTGCTTCACATCGGTTACGATACCCATCTTTGTGTCCTTATCAACTTTCAAAGAAACGGTCATAAACGGCTGGTCTTCTTCTTTCATGTTCAAACGCTCTTGAGTAATGTAGTCCTGAACTTCAGATACTTCAGCAAACTTATCGTTCAACTGAATACGGCTTTCAGCACCCATTTTCTTTTGGAACTCCGGCAACGGCTTACCTATATAGATAAAGGAAACCAAAGACTTCTTTTCCAATTTCTCCAACTCTGTTCCTTGAGGAACCTGAAATTGAACCTTCAATGTAACCTCACGCATGGTTGTTACAATCATAAAGAAGAACAACATGGTAAAGATAAGGTCAGGCAATGAAGAGGTATTCAACTCAGGCATTCCACGTTTACCTGTTTTATTAAATTTTCCCATTACTTACCTCCATACTTTTTAGGTTCAGCCTCAGAAATCTTCTGCGGATAATATTCACGGATTGCTTTTTGCTCATCTTCATCACATTGAGCATAAGTCTTGCCAAATTTAGCCTTACCTAACTCATCACGTAATTCATTATAAGCAGCAACCAATTCATTCTGAACGTCAATATATGCTTTATAGCTAGTACCAACGTCATTCTGAACAGAGATTACGTGCTTTTCCGTAATCATACAATCACCCAGCAAAGGAATATTCTTTCTATGCTTTTCAGGCAATTTTTCGTCATCATACGGATTGACTATAAATTCTTTTGCCTTTTCTTTTAATTGCTTAATGTCAATGTAGTCCTGACCACACATCAGTTGGTCATCTTTGTTCAAACGAACCTGGAGTACATTACGTTCCTTTACAATAATATCATCTTGTTTCTGATCCTTGTTTTCGGGAGGAGGCGGAAGACGTCTCGCCAAACCACGGTCAGTATCCATTGATGTTGTAATCAGGAAGAAAATAAGCAACATAAAGGCAATATCAGCTGTTGAGCTGGAGTTAATTCCAGGTACGGCTCTTTTCTTTCTTGCCATTTTACTTACTTCGTTTTTTAATTGTTAAATATCAATGAGATAATATTATTTCTTAAAGATACCAGACAGGTTGATCAAAGTACCGACAGCTGCAACTCCAAACAAGAAATAGATAGAATAGATCAGCATATCAGTTATTTTCAACCAGAAAGCATCAGTATAAGGACCTGTACCAGTCATAACAGTAGCATCCGAACCCATAGAGTAAGAAACTACCAATACTACAACCAATAATACGATACCCAACAAAGATTTGATGGCACTTTTCGGATTATCTCTTAATGCAGCGCCAAACTGTGCAATAGCACCAATTAGGGTAACAGCAACGCAAATACCAAACATTGCATACATCAAGTATATCAATGTTTCTGTATGAGCCGGTTCATTGTATTCCCCGACCGGATTATTATATCCCACGAAGTAGAACATGCCCAGCACCACCAAAATCAATGCAATGCAGACATATAATGCATAGTAGGACATTTTATATGATAACTTAGCCATTGTTCTAATTATTTTTTGTATTTCAAGTTATATTTCATGATCATGTCAAGCAAAGTGATAGAAGAATCTTCCATCTGGCTTGTGATAGCTTCAATCTTAGAAAGGATGTAGTTATAGAATACCTGAAGGATCAATGCTACAACCAAACCGAAGATAGTAGTAATCAAAGCCACCTTCATACCACCAGCTACAACTGTCGGAGAAATATCACCAGCCTGTTGGATCTTATCGAACGCCATAACCATACCGATTACAGTACCCAAGAATCCCAAAGACGGAGCCATGGCGATAAACAATGTAATCCAAGAGCATCCTTTTTCAAGGTAACCTGCCTGAACACCACCGTAAGAAACAACAGAACGTTCAACTACGTCAACGCCTTCGTCGATTCTCATCAAGCCCTGATAGCAAATAGAAGCGACAGGACCGCGAGTGTTACGACATACTGTCTTAGCAGCTTCAACATCACCTTTTTCCAAAGCAGCTTCGATGTTAGCCATCAACTTCTTTGTGTTCACTTCAGCCAAACTTAAATAAATGATACGTTCAATACAGAAAGCCAAACCTAAAACCAATGCGATGGCTACCAATGACATAAAGTCAGCAGAACCTTCAATAAATTTAGTCTTTAACTCTTTGTGAAGACCACCACCTTCTTCAACTACTGCTGCTTCAGTAGTCTGTTCTGTTTGAGCCGGAGCTGCGTCTTGAGCCATAATAGGCTGAACTGATCCTAAAGTAAGGACTCCCATCACTGCAAGAATTGCAAATAACTTTTTCATTGTGTGTCTAATTTTTTAAGATTAATTAATTAATTGTTATTTATTTGTTTTAATTGTTTTCCTGCTTTTTGTGCTTTCCATAACAACGGCGGAGAGAGCGGGATTCGAACCCGCGAAACACTTTTGACGTTTACACGCTTTCCAGGCGTGCCTCTTCAACCACTCGAGCATCTCTCCTTATTTCGGGCTACACAATACTATCTTTTTTAAAATCGGGTGCAAATTACAAAGAAAATCGGGAATTGCAAGCGATTTCAGCTACAAATGTATTCTTTTTTTTCGTCTTACGCAGAATTAACCCTGTCATTATTGAAATTACTCATCAAAATTAATAAACTTTAAAAACTTATTCAGCCATTTTGAACACTTTTAAAGCATTATTGGTAGTGGTTCTGTCAATGTATTCAAAATCCACAGCATAAATTTCAGCAAGTTTCACGGCTACATTCTTTATATAGGAGGACTCGTTCCGTTTCCCTCTGAAAGGGGTCGGAGCCAGATAGGGAGCGTCCGTCTCAAGAACAATCCTATCCAGAGGAATATGCGTCAGGATTCCGGGCAGAGTGCTTTTTTTAAAGGTAACAACCCCATTTATCCCAATCACAAAATGAGCATACTCCAAAACTCTCTCAGCCTCTTCCTGCGTTCCCGTGAAACTATGGAAGACTCCGCTTAACTCTGTCGTCCGGTAAGGCTCCATTACTTCAAACAACTCAGGAAAAGCTTCACGGCAATGCAGCACCAAAGGCAAATGATACTCCAACGCCCACTGGATCTGTATATCCAATACCTTCTGTTGTTCTTTCAAATAAGTTTTGTCCCAATACAAATCCATCCCCACCTCTCCTATAGCTATAAAAGGATGTTCATCGGAAAGCATTTTTTTCATTCCATGAATACGGGATAACGAATCTGCATCAACAGAAGTCGGATGAAATCCGATCATAGGGAAACAATATCCCTGATATGCCGTACAAACGCCCAGCATCGCTTCTATGGTAGTGTCATCAATATTCGGCATGAAGACTTTAGAAACTCCGGTAGCTCTGGCACGTTCTATCACTGCCGGCAAATCTTCCGCAAACTCTTCAGCAAACAGATGGGAATGTGTATCAATCATATCACACTTTTCTATTCATCAAATGGCAAACAAAAGATTTCAATTCTTCTTTTTTCCCGGAAGGCATAGCTATGCTTTCCAATAAAGAAAGCCCTTCAGCATAATATTCGTTGATCTTCTCCTCACAAATCCTGCCGATTCCGATCTTGTCATAAAGCTTCGTCACAGCCCTAATTTTTTCTTCCGGACAGAAATCGGTGCACGATATCCATTTTTCCAGTTCCTCCCGTTGCTGTCCGTCAGCCAAAGCCAAGGCATTAATCAGCATAAACGTCTTTTTGTTGCATAAAATATCTCCTCCGATATTCTTTCCGAATACCTTCGGGTCTCCATACACATCCAGAAAATCATCCTGCAACTGGAAGGCCAATCCCATCTTAATGCCGAAGTCGTACAGCTTTTGCGCCTCATCTTCCGGAGCGTCCCCCAGCACTGCACCTATTTTTAACGCGGCGGACAAAAGCACAGAGGTCTTCAGACGAATCATCTCGATATATTCAGATACGGTAACATCATTGCGCGTCTCAAATTCCATATCCCACTGCTGTCCTTCACAGATTTCCAGAGCGGTCTGACTGAAAATATCCATCACTTGCTTTAAATAGCGATCCGGGCAATTGTTCATCAGCCGGTAAGCCAACACCAGCATGGCATCCCCCGAAAGAATAGCCGTATTCTCATCCCACACCTTATGCACGGTAGGCTTGTTTCTGCGCATATCCGCACGATCCATCAAATCATCGTGCAACAATGTATAATTATGATACGTTTCTATGCCTGCCGCCTGCGATAGGATATCCTCCACATTTTCTTTATAAAGCTGATAGGAAAGTAACATTAAAACAGGTCGTATACGTTTGCCACCTAACGAAAGGACGTATTCTATAGGAGCATATAATCCTTTCGGTTCACGCACATAGGGCATTGTAGCAAGGTATGCATTTACCTTATCCAATAATTGTTCTGCAGAAAAAGCCATAAGATGATTTTGATTAAGGGGTTACTAGAAAAAGAGGCTGCTTTAGGGCAGCCTCTCAATTAAGATATTGAAGTATTTTATTACTGTAATTTGAAAGTTACAGGCACTGTATATTTCACACGTACAGCCTTACCACGTTGTTTTCCAGGTTTCCATTTCGGCATGGTCTTGATTACGCGGAGAGCTTCCTTATCCAAGTAAGGGTCTACACTACGTACAACCACCGGGTCAACGATAGAACCGTCCTTGTTCACAACAAACTGAACGATAACCTTACCTTGCACACCGTTTTCCTGAGAAATAGTGGGATATTTAATATTCTTACCTAAGAACTTCAAACATTCAGCCATACCACCGGGGAATTCAGGCATTTCTTCTACCACCTGGAAAATTTGTTGTTCTTCGGGTTCTTCTTCTTCAACTTCTACCGGAACGTATTTAACTTCTACAGCCTGACCGGTTTCTTCTGAAGCCTGAATCGTAGTTTCTTCTACTTTAGCATCGTTTTCAACAATCTGAAGCACTTCTTCTACTTTAGGAGCCTCGGGAGGAGGAGGAGCTTGCTTCTGTTCCTGTTCCGTGATAGGAATAATTTCTTCTTCAAATACGACATCAGTTATACCTGTATCCGTAGTCACTTGTTTATCGCGATCAGTCCATTCGAAAGCTACAAACATGAGAGCAAGGATAAACACATAACCGATAAGCAGCCAGGTACTTTTTTTACCTTCGAGATCTGCTTTGGGCGATTTTTTAATTTCCATAAATTGTGTTTTAAAAATTAAGTGTTTCTCACTGAGGGCAAATGTAACACAAATCTTTTAAATAAAAAGTATTTTCACATGAAAAATATGCTAATTCATTTTATTTTCACTCTATTTCATAGACATACACCCAACTTTTGCCTATCTTTGAACCGTTTTTTAGTAGTCACTTATACATTAATTATATATGAAGAAAATAACTATTGCCATTGACGGCTATTCATCGTGTGGTAAAAGCACCATGGCCAAAAACCTGGCACGTGAGATAGGATACATTTATATTGATAGTGGCGCCATGTATCGCGCTGTTACATTATATAGTTTGCAGAAAGGGTTCTTTACGGAAAAAGGCATCGAAACCGAAGCTTTAAAAGCAGCGATGCCCGATATACATATTTCATTCCGGTTGAATCCGGAGACACAACGTCCCATGACTTTCCTGAACGGCACAAATGTGGAAGAGGCCATCCGCAGCATGGAGGTTTCCTCTCATGTAAGCCCCGTCGCCGCCTTAGGGTTTGTACGCGAGGCTTTGGTGAAACAACAACAGGAAATGGGAAAGGCCAAAGGAATTGTCATGGACGGAAGAGACATCGGAACCGTTGTTTTCCCCGATGCCGAACTGAAAATATTTGTAACTGCCTCGGCCGCCATACGCGCACAGCGCCGTTATGATGAATTGAGAAGTAAAGGACAAGAGGCCTCTTATGAAAAGATTCTGGAGAATGTGGAGGAACGCGACCGTATAGACCAGACTCGTGAGGTAAGCCCGCTACGGCAGGCGGATGACGCTATCTTGTTAGACAACAGCCACATGAGCATTGCCGAGCAGAAACAGTGGCTGACCGAAAAATTTCAAGCAGCGATAAATGGTTAACATAGAGATAGACGAAGGATCAGGTTTCTGCTTCGGAGTCACCACCGCTATCCGTAAAGCAGAAGAAGAGCTGGCAAAAGGAAACACCCTTTATTGCCTGGGAGACATTGTGCACAACGGACAGGAATGCGAACGGCTGAAAAAGATGGGACTTATCACGATCAATCACGAAGAGTTTGCCCAATTGCACGACGCCAAAGTACTGTTGCGTGCACATGGGGAGCCTCCCGAGACATACGCCACGGCCCGTACCAACAACATCGAGATCATTGACGCCACCTGTCCGGTGGTATTGCGCCTTCAAAAGCGCATCAAACAGGAGTATGACAATGTTCCGGTAAATCAAGACACACAAATCGTGATTTATGGCAAGAACGGTCATGCCGAGGTATTGGGGCTGGTAGGACAGACCCATGGAAAAGCAATTGTCATAGAAACGCCCGCCGAAGCCGCCCATCTGGACTTCAGCAAAGACATCCGCCTGTATTCCCAGACTACCAAATCTTTGGAAGAGTTCTGGCAGATTATAGAATATATCAAGGAGCATATCTCACCCGATGCCACTTTTGAATATTACGACACCATCTGCCGGCAAGTGGCCAACCGGATGCCTAACATCCGCAAGTTCGCAGCAGCGCATGATCTGATATTCTTTGTCTGCGGACGAAAAAGTTCGAACGGAAAAATCTTATATCAGGAATGCAAAAAGGTCAACCCGAATTCATACCTCATTGACCAGCCGGAGGAAATAGACCGGAACTTGCTGGAGAACGTCCGTTCTATCGGCATTTGTGGAGCGACTTCCACTCCCAAATGGCTGATGGAAGAATGTAAAAAAGCTATCTTAAACGAAAAATAGACCAATAAAAAATAGAAAATTATCGTTGTCCAACTGATAATTTGTTAACTTTGCGACATAAAAATATTAAAATGGGTATTTATGGGAACGATTAAAAGCATTGGTATTTTAACCTCCGGAGGAGACGCTCCGGGAATGAACGCTGCCATCCGGGCAGTGACACGTTCTGCCATCTATAACGGCTTGAAAGTATATGGCATTTATAGAGGTTACAAAGGATTGGTAACAGATGAAATTCAGGAATTCAAGAGTCAGAATGTCAGTAACATCATACAAATGGGAGGTACCATTCTAAAGACCGCCCGCTGCAAAGAATTCACCACTCCCGAAGGACGGGCACAAGCTTACGAAAACATGAAGAAACATGAAATCGACGCTTTAGTCATTATAGGCGGTGACGGTTCGTTGACTGGTGCACGTATTTTCGCACAAGAATTCGATGTTCCTTGTATCGGTCTGCCCGGAACGATTGACAACGACCTGTACGGAACCGATACCACCATCGGTTATGACACAGCCTTGAACACCATTCTGGATGCAGTAGACAAGATCCGTGATACGGCAACTTCTCACGAACGTTTGTTCTTTGTCGAAGTAATGGGACGTGATGCCGGTTTTCTGGCATTGAACGGTGCCATTGCCGCAGGTGCGGAAGCAGCCATTATTCCGGAGTTCAGTACAGAAGTTGACCAACTGGAAGAATTCATCGAACATGGTTTCCGGAAGTCCAAGAGCAGCAGTATCGTACTGGTAGCCGAAAGCGAACTGACCGGAGGTGCCATGCACTATGCCGAACGTGTGAAGAACGAATATCCGCAATACGATGTGCGTGTAACTATATTAGGACACTTGCAGCGTGGCGGACGCCCCACCGCACACGACCGGATCATTGCCAGCCGTATGGGAGTGGCCAGCATCCAGGCACTGTTGGAAGGACAGCGTAATGTGATGATTGGTATTGATGACGATAAAATCGTTTATGTACCTTTCGCTAAGGCTATAAAGAACGACAAGCCTATAGACAGGGAATTGGTGAACGTACTTCACGAACTTTCCATCTAATTTTCATTCACCACAGATAACACAAAAAACGCAGATTAAATGAATAATTATAATCTGCGTTTTTTGTGTTATCTGTGATAGAAAAGCCTTATTTCAAGGTTGAGAAATAAGCATCCAATAACTTTTTGGCAGCAACAAACGAAGTCAGTTTACCCTTTAGTACCTCTTCCTCTTTGACAGCCAACATCGAAACGATCTTTTCATTGTTATAGAAACTATCACGCAAATGCTCGTTGATAGACTCATACATCCAGTACTTGGCCTGTTCATTTCTACGGTATTCAAAATAACCGTTCGCTTTCACAAAAGCGAAGTATTCATCAATCATATCCCAGATCTCCTTGATTCCAATGCCATAGAAACCGGAATACGTCATCACTTTAGGACTCCAGCCTGAATCGGGGGCAGGAAACAAATGCAACGCATTGCGGAAATGACTGGCAGCCAGTTTCGCTTTCTCAATATTGCTGCCATCGGCTTTATTGATCACAATTCCATCTGCCATTTCCATAATCCCTCTCTTAATCCCCTGCAACTCATCACCCGTACCGGCCAGTTGAATCAATAAAAAGAAATCCACCATGGAATGTACAGCCGTTTCACTCTGCCCTACTCCAACCGTCTCTACAAAAATCTTATCAAATCCCGCCGCCTCACAAAGTATGATCGTCTCACGAGTCTTACGGGCCACTCCTCCCAACGAACCGGCCGACGGACTAGGCCGTATAAAAGACTTCGGATGAACAGATAACTTCTCCATACGAGTCTTGTCTCCCAAAATACTGCCTTTAGAACGCTCACTGCTAGGGTCAATGGCCAGCACAGCCAGCTTCCCCCCCTTTTCAAGCACATGCAACCCGAAAACATCAATCGATGTACTTTTTCCTGCACCGGGCACCCCGCTGATACCGATACGCATCGACTTTCCCGAATAAGGAAGACACTTCTCTATCACTTCCTGGGCAATAGCCTGATGTTCCGGTTTCACACTCTCCACCAAAGTAACCGCCTGACTCAATACGGTCACATCACCCTTTACAATGCCCTCTACATATTCGTCTACAGAAAACTCGCGACGACGGGGTTTCTTACGCAGTTTCAAATAAGGATTCACAATGGATGGCTGCTCAATGCCTTTATTTACAGTCAATCCCTTATATTCTTCACTATTTTCAGGATGTTCCATAGCTATTTTTTTGAGGTTACTTTTACTTTAATAATTATCTTCGGATTGTTAGGATCATTGGTTATCATCAAAACACGCGGAGTACCCTTTACTTTCTTCAAGTTTTGACCGAAAGCGGTAATCTTCAACTTGGTAGATGCACCCGGTTTCAAGACACGTTTCTTCAGCTGGACCCCTAAAGCAGAATTGAACACCTGCAAGTCGCGGATCTCCAGATTGGATTTTCCTACATTCTTCACAATAATGGTATACGCCTTCTTTTCATCACCCGCCAATGCCCCCATCTGTAATTCTTGGGCAGAAAGATGGATCGCAGGAGGATTCAGACGTTCCTGCTGGCTGATATGCGAGAAATCAGGCAATAACACGGCAGAGACCGGAATTTCATTTTCCTCTCCCACCTTGTCTCCCGGGAAGCGGGACAGATAAACAGAAGCCGTTGTCAAACCCAGTTTAGGCAGCTTCTCCGTATCCAGAGTAATCTTGATTTTACCCGTACGCCCTCTTCCCAGTTTTTCCGGAGTGGCAACGGCACTGAGGTAAGGAGGCAAATGCATCAACACAGGGGTATACAGCTTGTCTGAAGTATTGGCAACCAGCAATTCCATTGTCGGTTTATCTCCTTTATTGGCATCTTCAAACTCTATTTCCTCCTTGTCCAGACGAATAGCGCCGATTTGATAAGGATGAGTGAAAGTATAGTTTTTAGGATCGGCAGTCACTTCTCCACGAATGGCCAGGTAGATGGGCTTAGTGGAAGCGTTGCAATAAATACCTACGCTCTTTTGGAAACGTCCGATGGCCTTGGCGTCGAACGTGGAACTTACAATCCCGGTCTTTCCCGGCGCAATGGGTTCTTTAGTCCAATCGGCAACCGTGCATCCACAAGAAGTGGTCACATTGGATATCACTAAAGGCTTGTCTCCTTTATTGGTGATTTTAAAGATGGCCGTCACCGGATTTTTCCATAAAATGGTTCCAAACTCATGCGTTGTCTTATCAAATAATGCTTTGGGTTGCGCCTGTACTCCCAAGGCTACAGCCAGTAGCAGACTTACTATCAGTGAAATATGTTTCATACAATTATTTTATGCTTTTTAGATAGCAAAGATAGATAAAAAACATCCTTTACCCATTTTTTCAGCCTATAATTTATTTTATCTTATGAATAACACTTATCTTTGCCCCTCATTAAAAATCAGATAAATTATGAAAATAGTAAAACACTACTGGTTCATTGCCGTTGCACTGATTGCAATGATCGGCTTCTCTTCGTGTGAAAGTGATGAGGAAAGAGGCTTTGATATTTCAGGGATGTATGGTAAGACCTGGTATGGAGATCTAGGATTTGAAGATCCATACGGAGAACCTCTTTACAGTTATATCACATTCACCTCGGGGGCTTCTTCAGATCATGGTGTAGGCACAGAAGAGCGTTGCTATTATGACGATGAACTTTATAGGATATATAAGTTTGATTGGGAAATACGCGATGGATGGCTGTATCTTTTCTATAATGACAACTATCGTTTCATCATCAGATACCCGTCCGTTTCCGGCCGCTATTTCTATGGCACGGCAGAAGATGGATTTGACATCAGGCTGGAATGGATAGATGGCAGAAGTGTGAGAAAAAAGTAAGTTATCTTCATCGGCAAAGTAAGATAACTAACTTTGCCGATGAAGATAACTTAAATGCCCGATGAAGATAACTTACTTTTTTTCTGAAATCACACAGTTGCCCCAAGACAACCTGTTTCCTTATTTCACTATCACCCGGTATCCTGCCGTATGCCCTCCGAACTCCGGAGCATAAGCAGACTGTACAGTCGCCATTCCCGCCTGATATTCTCCTGTCCGGTTCATATACACCTGATATTCTATCACGTATGTTCCTTTTCTCATCTGATCGATAAAGAACTGAGTCGAAGCATCTTTGGTAGCCTGATAATATCCCAGCCCGTTGCTCCAACGGAAGCCCGAAACTGCCTGTAACGGTTCCATACAAGCCGCGCGGTCATCCTTGATCTGAACAAAATCCATATCACGGTCGGCCTTTACAGTCAGGCGAACGGTAATCTTATCGCCCACCTTTAACGAAGCTGATTCATTCAAAGCTTCATCCCCTTTATATAACCGGCGGCTGACAGACAATCCGTTTTCCTGCCCGCTAATTTGATCCATACTTTCCAGATATTGGGCATAAACGGCTCCCCAACCCATTCCGGCTCCTTCTTTATCCACCCTTACTTTCTTGATATTCATCACCTCACCGGACACCGTCTTCTTGATATAACCGATGGCATCATCCGCCGGAGTCCGGATCACTTCTTTACCCAACGTAATCTCTACTCCTCCTGTATTCGCCAATAAATCCGAAACCCCTGTAGCCATCAATGCATACACCGCATCAGCCGTGGCTATCGGTGTTTCCCAAGTCTGTGTCTGTTTCTGCTTCAACAGCCAGCGTTTCATTTCATCGATTGCTTTCGTATCTTTGGTTATACGCTGTATAGCTTCCATAGCAGCCACTTCAGTCGGGATTTTATAACTGAACCATGAATATCGGGCTTTAGGAGTATCAAAGTAACGTCCCATTTCATCCGTCACAACAGAATATTCCATCAATGACTGCATAAACAGCTTGGCTTCTGCCACCTTACCAGCTTGCTGCAAGATGATAGCTCCCAACGCCTTTCCATAAATGGTCAGTTCTTTTCCCTCACCGGACAACTTGTCTATGAAATACCGATTCACCTTTTTATCAACCGGAGCCTTGCCATCCAAAGCGCAGACATACAAATACCTGAGCACCTGTTCGGACGGACGGATACCGACGGCTCCTTTCTTTTCAGCTTCTTTCATGGACTGATACTCCTGCGCCACCTGCTTGCCTAAATACCCGAACCCTTTTTGAATCATAGGCTGCACCCGGCTGTCAGCCTCCTGATGAGTCAATGCATTCAGCCGGACAAGCATTTCCATTACCTGAGTGGTTACAT
This sequence comes from Phocaeicola sartorii JCM 17136 = DSM 21941, assembly GCF_054653615.1. Taxonomy (NCBI): domain Bacteria; kingdom Pseudomonadati; phylum Bacteroidota; class Bacteroidia; order Bacteroidales; family Bacteroidaceae; genus Phocaeicola; species Phocaeicola sartorii. Next base: position 1,113,682 of record NZ_BAAIFW010000005.1, on the reverse strand, counting down.
AGCGGCTGCCTTGCATACCTTTATACCAACTCCATGCGCCATCGGCATTTTGCAATTCTCCCAGTTTCTCTACAGAAACAGCCAGTTGGCTATTCATTGTATTCAGGTCAAACAAAGTGGCGATACGCTGTTTTTGTTCGGCTTCATTGGTAGCTTCTGTCAACCAGGGAGTTTCAGCCAGCAGGATATTTTTCAATTCCTGATTCTTTTGCAGATTGCTCATAAAAGTCTCCTTCGTGCCACCTTGGGCCTTCCAGCTATCAAAGACCTGCTTGATACGGGGATTTTCTTTGACTATAAACGCAGCCAATGAATTGGCATAATAAGCTGTAGCCCAGGAAAGTGCATCTTCATTCTGAGGATGAGCCACTACAGGCAAAGCCTGCACGGCATACCAAGCCGGATTGGCAGTAAATTCCACGGTCAACCGTTGTCCGGAAGCCGTTTTGCTATGCTTGTTAAACAGATTTTCCAAAGAGAACGTATGCACACCTTCCCCATTCACGTTCAGAGGAATGGTTTCCGTCACCCACTGTTTGTCTGTCAGTACGGGGATGTAACGCTGTTCTCCATCACTGAAAGTATCTCCATCCGCTACCATCCGGCATGCCATTACCGCATATTTGTCACTCACTTCAAAAGTAAAGTTCACATGCCCGGTTTCTCCTCCCTTCACATCAAACTTCTGTTTTTGTGAATAGAATACCTTTTCTGTTTCCGGATTGAACAATTCCATGCGGACAATCCCTTTCACTCCCTTGTCCGACAGGTTCATCAGTGAAGCGGCAATATTCGCCTTATCTCCCACGCGGACAAAGCGGGGCATATTAGGCTGAAGCATAAACTCCTTGCTGGCAGTAGCGGTAGCCTCTATCTTTCCATAATCCACATTCCGGGTATGTGCCAAGCCCATAAACTTCCATCGGGTAAGGCTTTCGGGCAGTACAAAGGAAATACTTACCTCTCCTTTTTCATTGGTGCGAAGCTGTGGGTAGAAGAATGCCGTTTCCGCAAAGTTTTCACGTATCTGTATATCGCCCGTTTCTGCCAGTTCTTCAGAACTGCCCATTTCTGCATTTTCCAGTGCAGACATTTCTACCATTTCTTCCTGAAGCACCATATCAGTAACAGCCTCTTGTTTCATCACAGAATTTGCGACACTCGTACCTTTCATCTTCACTGCTCCTGTAAGAGCGGCACGAGGCATGCCTCCATAGCCTACCACCATAGCTTCCATTCTTCCTGTGGACGGAACCAGCAATTCACTATATTTCAAAGAAGCCTCACGAAGCATCTTCAACGGGAAATGAACATACAAATAGGCGTTCCGCATAGAAGATGTATTCCAATAAGTCAATGGAGCCACATAATGAAAATCCGGTCTGAAGTCCAGCCGATGTGCACTATAGATCTTATCCAGCGAAGCATCATACATGGTAGCCAGCATTTCAGCCTCAGCCGGGCGCCCGTCCGGATAAAGCACCGTCAGTTTCCATTCCTCTTGCTGTCCCGGACGGAGTTTGTCACGGAACGTAGTCCATTTCAACTGTAATTTCTTCTCAGGAGCCGGTTTCATGATCTGTGCATGATGACTGTAAAGTCTTCCGTCTTTCACAAATGCCAGACTGACCAGAATGCCGTCACCATATTCTTTCTTATAAGGGAAGCGGAAACCGGCCACCGAGTCCGAAAGCTGTATACGTTTGCTTTCCAAACGCTTATTCCCTGCAAATACATCATAAAGCAGATAGACATTCTTTTCGCTGCTACCTATATATATAGTAGCTGGAGATGCCGCGTCAAATTCCAGACCATCCTGATAGAACCAATCCGTTGTCACGATGGGCGGACGCTTGTCGTTCAAGGAGAACAGAAGGAAATTCTTAGATGCCGTACACTCTCTGCCCTGCGTATCCTTAGCCGAAAGCTTCAAACGATAATTACCGGAAGGCAGGGCATAAATAGCCTCAGGAACAAAACTCGTGTTGGCTTGCACCGTACCGGTCAATACCTTTCTGCCTTCTTTTTCCTGACCGTCTTTCTGCTTCTCCATCTCGACCACCTGATAAGTGACCGGAGTATCTACCGGCTCACCCGAAAGGTTCATGGCTGTCAGTTTTATTTCCGGCTTCTTTTCTTTCACCCAATTATCGGGCAGATTATCCATATTCAGCACCATTGAAGTGCTTCCTAAAGGCAATGACAAATTAGCTTGCTGTGTTTCACCTGCACCATCCGTCACATCCGCCTGTATGTGGTACGTATAATACCACAACGGAGATTCTCTCCTGTCCGAATCTATTTCAAAATGTACCGGAATGCTGAACTTACCTTCCGCATCGGTCATTGCCTCTCCTTCCCAACGGGCTGAGCTTCGGCCCATAAACCGCCAGAACCAGGCATAGGAACGGGATATGCTATAATGTACCCTGGCATGCTGCACAGGTGCACCGGCAAAAGTTTTTGCCATACCCACCACTTCTATAGAGTCACCCGCTTGATACTCTACTTTCACGGGCTCAAACGTGACATCAAAGGTGGGACGTTTATATTCTTCTACCTTAAAACTGACAGAAGTATCGGCCGCACGCAAACTAAAATAACCGGTCAGGCAAGGAGAGGGTAAAACAAACTGTCCGCTGAATGAGCCAAACCCATTCGTCCTCACTTCTACTTTTCCTGTTTCATTATTATTCGCATCATACAGGGATACCGTATATTTTTTATCTGCCAGCACACGCGTAGAATCCTTTTCCATCTCATAAACCAAGCCGGATACATATACGGTTTGACCGGGACGGTAAACGGAGCGGTCGGTAAATAATTGCAAAACTTCTTTCCTCTTGCTCTCTTGATAGTAATAATCGTTTTTCCAAAGATTCAAGATGGGCATCGCGTTATCAGCCGCCGTATGTGCATTGTACCCGTATCTTTTACCTTTCAGGAAATCCAGTTTCAACGTACCCTGTTTATCCGCCTGATAAGTCTGTTGGGGAGCATATCCTCCCCCCTTCTCCGTATAAACGGTTACTTCCGCTTCCGAAACCGGCTGTCCGCTCCCTGCATCTACCACCACCAATTCCAACGCGCCATCCGGCAGCGGACGGTAAATGGTCTTTAAAGCGGTGACATACATCAATGTTCCGTCCGAAACGCCCTTCTTGCCATCGGGCACAGCCTTTAAGAAATAAATTCCCGCTTGCGGAGCCTGTATGGTCAGGGTGGTATCGACATTCAAATAATCTGTAGTAGGTTTCAAAGAAAAATGCTCCTCGCGTTGCAAACGGGCATATTTACTTTCAAAGCCGGCAGTCCGGTTCTGCAATACGGCAGAGGTAACGGGTAAATTCACCTTATAGAGTTGCAGGGTGATGCCGGTAAGGTTCTTATAATTTACCTTCACCGACTGCTGTTCACCCGGGTAAGCCGTAGCTATTTCCAGTGAAAGACTTGCATTCAGAATTTCTCGTTCTATATTCTTCAGCTGGTTGATCCCTTCGTAACGGGGGTATCCGGCTATTCCTTCACGAACTATCCGCAAGCGCTCTACCTGATTATTTTGATACTGTAGGAATTGTGCCAAAGCCAGATAAACTTCAGGAACTGTTTTCACAGCCGGATAAGTATGCATCCACTTCCGGAGTTCCTGTTGGCATACGTCATTCGAGAAGTTTCCGGAAAAATGGCGGTACAGGTAATTCAATGCATCTATCCCGGTCAGCAACCAACCCTCGCGCTCCGTTTCCGTATCGTATGCTTTCAGCAAGGACTGATAAGTCTGCATGACAGCTGCTGTCAGGTCGCAATCAGAGACGGGGACAAACTGATAAGTCACAAACCGATCCATATCCGTCATATCCGCAGGCAGGCTGTTTGTCTGATTTGCTTTAGAGGCCGCCTGCCACCTGTACTGCTGCATGATCTGTATGGCACGACGTGCCAGCAGGTTGTACAGATTATCACGGAAATACCGTTTGCTTGCCTCCCCCACCTTTACCATAGGTTTAAACTTCTCAACCGGGACAAGCAATAACTTATCTTTGTCTTTCAAGGATAATTGCAGATAATCAAATCCTTTTTTTATACTGTCGGTCATCGTCATTTCCCCCAGAATGGAATACAATATAGCTTTGTCCTCCACACTGCCGGTTCGGGAAGCCCATTGTTCCAGCCCTTTCATATCTACCTTCAAGCTATCGGGCGTTAAAAGGGAACGGTACTGCATGGCAGTGAGATAGGCTTTCATCATTTGCGGTACATTCTGTTCCGCTTTTGCTTTATCGTAGATTTTCATTGCTTCGGAAATAACCGATTGGGGCAGATCCTTTTGTTCCAATACCTCCAGTTCTTTCCACATTTTATCGTATGTCTGTGCCTGCATAGGAGCCAATACGCTCATTACCAGCAACACGATCAACGAATAATACCGAATTTTCATAGTTGCAATCTTTTAGTTCATACTCAGTATCCTTTTAACAAAGAAACGAAATAGATGTTGAAAGACTGCACACGTTTTAATTAAAATAACTAAAACAGGGAAGGAAAACAGGTTTATTGGAGAGTTATCAATGGGCAGCCATACCAATTTTTAAACTTAGCGGAATAAGCCATTTCCAACATAAGTTCGTCAGTCAGTTCTTGTTCGTCAGGCAGTTCAGCAGTATCAAGTTCTTTACGAAAAGCGCCAAATAGTAATAATCGATATTTCCGGTCATCACCCAGCAAATGCCAAGGTGTAGCAAGATTCGGCAAAGCCGCAACAGCTTTCCGCAAATATGTATCGGCAGAAGGATTGCCACACCAGCGGGCAATGTAACCATAGCGAGCATAATCAGACGGAGTATCTCCCGGTGCAGGCCGGAGAAGCCAAAGTCTGTCACGCAAGTTCTGATAAAATAACGTATCGGTTTGCCGCCATTTTCTGACACGTTCATTTGTCAGCAATCGAGGCATATAACGGACGGCATTCACAAACGATTGCAAAGCAAGTTCTTTCTTGTCTTGCCGGTATTGTACATCTGATAAAGAGGCCAGATAAAGCGAATTTTTCGGATAAGCCGCAACAAGCCCGTTCAATAATGTTTCGGCTTCACCTGTTTCTTTTTTAGCACAATGGAGACGGGCCTGTAAATAGGTGATTTGCAAATCCTCCGGCCGCCTTTCCGAGGCTTCCTCCAAAACTTTTGCCGCTTCACTCAAATGTTCCGTTTTACCATCGTTTTTATAAAGTGCCATCTCTTCTATAGCCTTGTTCACCCATTGGGGTGTAGCCTCCATAGATTGCAAGGAAGGAGTATTCCAAGCAATGAAACAAACCAGTGCCACAGCCGGAAGTATATAGCCTGACGCCTTTCTCTCCCTCTTCTCCTCCATCACTACTTCCCCACTCTGCAAGAAAGCCAGCAACACATAGAGCATAAAGAATGTAAAAGGCACACACAATAATGTGGCCTGGGTCATTTCTTTTGCCAGCAAGGCCAATAGGACACAACCTATAATCCTACACTCCGACCGTTGCCTATGTTTCCATATAAAATGTAGTACCACTACCGTCAACAGCAGATAAAACATTACACCCAAGATTCCTTTCTCTACCAACAATTGCACTATAATATTTGGCGCGAACGATGTAAAAGCATGCGTACTGTCCTGATTCATGGCATGGTCTATGGCATAAGTAAAATTACCACTTCCATAGCCCAGTAACGGATGTTCACGAAATGCGTTCCAAGCAGCGTGTGCAGCATCAATCCGTCCTTCCGTACTTTGTTGCTGGGAGACCGTACGGTTCATTTGCAAAGTTGTTTTCATTTCCTGTGGAAGAAAACAAGCAGTCAAAACAATGGCTGTCGAACCGACTGCCAGCAAACGTATTTTTTCCCGTTTTGTTTCCATCCACAAAAGCCCCGCCAATAAATAAATGCCCAAAGAAATATAAGCCCCCCTTGAAAAAGAAAAGAGAATTGCCAGTACACATAGAAAAATGAATAGGGCAGAATAACGTCGCGCAAGACATATCCATCCTAAAAGAATGAGCAATACTTCTGCCCATACATTCGTAATATAGCCCAATGGACGAAACAGAAAACGGAAATGATAAGTATCCACAAACCCGGAATTTAATACAGAATGACGAAAAACATAAAAACTTCCAATAGCCAACAACAAAGCTATTCCTATCGGGATAAGTCCTCCTTCTACCACCCAATAAAAGATAGATCCTTCAGCTAATATCCGACGAAGCAGAAAGTAAACCGTCCAACCAAAAACAGCATAGAATGCCGGAAAGATTGCCGGTGCCATACATTCTGCCCAATAGCATGAAAACAATTCATACACCGTAATAAGAGAAAGAATCCAATCTATCCGTGTCCATTGGCGAAAGGGCAATGCCCCTACCCATGCCAAACCGCATGTCGATAGCAGCAAACCTATATGATAGTTGTCTTCCATCCGGAACAAAAGCATTGCCATTATCGCTAATACCAGCAAAGCCATCCCTACACATGCCGGACGGGAAAGAGAAAGTTTACCTGCCGACATATCGCTTCACTAAAGGAGTTACCAGTCTGTACAAAAAGTATCCTATTAACATCAAAAAGAGCAATTGCGAACCGATATTACGTAGCAACGCAAACGGAGGTGTCATATTATTAGACAAATAAAGAATCAATTCGTTTGCCTTATCGGGAAATGTATGTACAAACCGATAAAAGAACCTTGGAATGATATAAAAGAAATAGAATCCCATAAACAGATTCACCACAATAGAATAGAGCAGTAAACCGTATTTTTCCAAGGAACGGATTTGCAGTAAATAAGGTTTCTTCTCTATTGGATATTTACAAATACGCTTATACCAATAACTGAGCAGTTCCAATGACCGGGCGCGCAAATTGGGTACACCCAAAATGTCGGACGCAATCCAATAACCATCGAACTTGAAAAAAGGATTCAATGTCATCAAAAAACCTAGATTCATAATTAATATAATATAACGCAAAGTATCATTTCCGGTAAGTTCAAAAGCTACTAACAGAATTATTAACCAATAGCTTTGAAAATAAACACCAGCAATATTCACCACACACCTTTTTGCTCTACTCAACCTCCACACCTCTGTTACATCCGTATAAAGTACAGGAAAATTTAGATACAATCCAAATCCTATTGCACCATGTTTTATTCCATAATATTTACAAGCAGAAGCATGACCCAATTCATGAAAGAAAGAGGAAGCAAGCATAAAGACAATTAATCCAATTACCATATAAATGTCAACTTTATTGTTGAACATCAATAAATTGTCAGAACTTAGGAAAAAATAAATATCCAAAAGTACAGCTATAAAGAGCACAACAAGCATATACGTCTTACTGAACATGAAGCAGAATTGATTTGAAAACTTATCAATGGCTGTTGAACTGAACAATTCTTTTTCGTAGAAAAAAGTATGTTTTCGTTCTTTAACCATAAAAAGGGGTGCAATAAATCTATCTATAATTAGCTGTACCTGTTCAATCTTATATCTACCCTGCTTATGACACATATAAGCAGTTATAGCTTCCTCTTTCGTAGAATATTCCTGCAAAAAATGCAACAATTCAACAATAGAGTAATTCGCCTCATAATATTTTCCATTGCAAGACAAAAGATAACGTTTTTCTTGTGTGGAAGAAGATAACGGATGAATAAGGATATCACCATATATATTCATTTTATTCTGCTTTTAAAATGGCACTATTGATTGTTGTACTAATATTCTTTTGATCTTTAGACATTTTTTTCCCAAAATCAAAAGTATAAGCAACTTTTATATAACCAGTTTGCTGATTTACTCTATTATATATATGATTACTATAGCTATAAACATTCGAATTTAAATAATATCTTGTTTCATTATTAGTTAAGAATGGATTATTAGTTCCCACTTCGATTGCCCAATTATTATGATTCCAACTCAAAGCTCCTCCGTAACGTCCATCTTGCCATTCATAAACACCTACTTCAGTCAATTCACGACTCTGAGTTTGAGCATACAAGCTTAAAGTTAAATTTTTCCAATAATAAGTAACATTCAATTTGCCGTAAACACTATTCTGTGATTCATTTGTAAATCCTTTAATCATTCCATATTGCCAACGTCCGCTCAATCTTAAGCGGAATGCATTTGTGGCTTTCCAAGAAAGGTCCAATCCACTACGAAACAGATGATAATCGCCATCACTACGAAAAGTTTCTAATATTTTATCATTCTCAATATAATAAGCCGGCAAAGCTGCATTGATTTCAGATGAATACATAAAAATACCGAACAAATTAAAACGTCCAAATTGCAAACTATAACTAGCCGAAGTCATATACATATTTATTTTGTCCAAATCAGGATTTCCACGCTTTATATGAAAGATATCAATATTTTGTTCTGCTGAATTAATGGTATTTATTTCGGGATAAGCATTTCCTATACTTGCTCCCCAATAAAGCTGTTGATTATCACTCATCTGATATCCTAAAAGAATATTGCCACGTGGAGTAACATAAGCTATTTTATCATGACCATGCAGACGATATTGCAAGGAAGACATACCAACACGTCCATCTATAAAGACTTTTTTATTTAACCGCTGGTTATAACTCAGAAAAAACAACGTCTCACCAGACCATAAATGTTGCCACGAATGATAATCACCTAAATAAGTCGAAGAAGTGACCTTATGAGAATGCTGTACTTGTACTGTCAATGAATTATGATGTTTCATAGAAACTGTATATTTCAAAGATGGATCAAGAGTATACAATTTCTCTTTTACATTTGTTGACGATAAAAAAGCACTTTCCTCATAAGAACGATTATAATCATTGTTTGTACAGGTTCCACTTAAAGTACATTCAAGCCATTGGTTTTCTTTCAATTGAAAACTCCCATATAATTCAACGGTAGGCATAAGAGAAGATTGATTCGTAAGATTTTTAGATTTAGCCGTTTCATTATAGCCTGAATATTTGAAGTGACAACTTTGAATATTATCAGGTATATCATTGTGAATCAAAGATATTTTTGCCCCTAATGTTCGCATTTTATTCCGATTGAGAATATTTAGTTGTGCATACTGTTGATTGGTCTTTATTCTTTCCAAATCTGTAAAAGAATTCTTAGTAAAAGGGTTGTCTGAGAAACAAAATATTTCCAACTTATTATTATCATCATTTTCATATTGCTGCATAGCATGACCCGCAAAAAGAGTATAAGAAGTGTTCCCATGAGCCACTTTCACAGCGGCATTATAATCTCCTTTCAAATACCCGATTGTTTGATCAGCATCAAGAGATACATACCCACCAGTTTGTTGTTCCTTTACTATATAATTGATAGATGCTATATCACCAGCATATTTTCCGGTGGGAGCATCATAATATTCAATTTTCTCTATATTTTTTGGACGAAGATTCTTTACTTCCCGATAATCTGCCTTGCGCCCATTTACGTATAACGTCACGCTTCCTCCCAATGTAGAAACACTTCCCTTCCGACGGTCCACCTCAATATTAGGAATCATTAAATTATAGAGTAAATCATATCCTGTATGAGAATGCTGCATTTGTTGTCTATCGGGAACAATCAAGACTCTGTCTTTTTGACGAATAAAAGATTGTCCTTTTACCACCACTTCATTTAATACAATATTATTATCAGTCAATATAATATCCGGCAACACTTTATCATTTGTTCCATTTACATCAAATGGATAAATTTCAGAAGTATAACCAATAGAACTCACAGCCAATAAATATCTACCTTGCTTTACGTTCACGAACTTATAACAACCCATACTGTCACTAGAAGCGCCTTGAACATAGGTAGAATCTTTCTGCAAGATTCTTATTGTTGCATAAGAAACACCTTGACTAATTGCATTTTTTATCTTTCCCTTGACTATGCTTTGTGTCCGAGCTTCAATAAAGAATAAGCTTATACATAAAGCTACTATAAATCTAAGACTATTCATAGCTAAATTAATCCATAAAGGAGGTCATATCAAAATTCTAATAGCATTTTATCATTTGGTTAATCGGCTTATAAAAAATCTGCATACATTAAAACAGATATATTCAAAACCTTCCCAACCATTTTGAATGATAAAATAATGAACTATCTTAATTTTGATACCCCCTCCTAAAATTCAACATTTACCAATCGTAACTTTCACAAAACATACCTCCACACGTATAGCCAGTGCAGTGACCATACAATGCGATATCATCTGAAGAGCCTATATCTAATAGGCCTCCAGCAGCTAGAGGATCGGTTTCTAAACGATCTTCAAGTTCTTGAAGATTAAATTCGGAAAAAGTTTCATTTAAAGAAACTAATTCATCTTCTCTTAATTTCATAATTAGAAAAATTTTAATTAAACGATTTATTTAGCATTTTTTCAAAAGCTCGATTCACAACTGATTTAAACATTGTCGTAAAATAGGCACATTGTTCTTTCCTTCCAAATAGTGCATGAGCTACACACCCACCACCACAAAAAAGAGCATACTTACAACTTTTGCAAATAGAATTAACAGTAATGTCATAGTTGTGCCATTCATCTAATTTACCATTATCCCACTCTATCTTTTCATTCCTATAATTTCCGATTCGATAATTGTTATTCCCTACTATCTCCCAACATGGATAAATATCTCCTAAAGGATCAAAAATGTATCCTCCTGTTTGGGAAGCACAAAATACATTTCTAAAAGGGATAGGCTTATTTTCACTCAAAGCTTGATATATTCTTGTATATAAGCCACAATCTTTACATTGTTTTATTGTTCCCATCTCTTCATTTTTTGAAATATACAATTTAGCAGATAAAAAATCAAGTGAGTGTTGTTCTTCTTCTGAAATAGAAGAACTATCCCACAATAAAGCAGAATACATTTTAAAAGTTGGATATGAAAAGAATCCACAATCTTCAAAATAAGCTTTTAGACGAACAAAATCCTCGACATTTTTATTGTCCGTATTTACTCTAACAATAATATTTACTCCTTTTTTTAAAGCCTGATCAACATTAGATATTATTTTATCAAAGGTTTCATTATCTTCATAATGTATCCTTCTCTTGTTATGATACTCTTTTGTTCCATCAATCGTAACCTGAATTTCATCTATAAGCTCAGGAGACAATAAATCCATAAAACAATTCAAATTATATCCATTGGTTAATACTCTAAATGTATATCCTTTCTCAGCACCTTTAGCTATTATATACTTTACTATATTTTTATTTTGTGGTAATAAAGGTTCACCACCGTATAAAGCTATTGTTTTATCTCTTAACTCCACACGAGGTTCTATTTCTTCCATTGCTGAATAAGCTTTATCGACCATCATCCTTGTAAAAGATAATACTGAAGAATCATCTTTCATTCGTCTGTTTTCAAAGCAATAAGGACATCTAAAGTTGCAATTATAAGTAACCACAAATGTAAAATTTTTATATAATAGTTGCATCTTTTTATGTAATGCTCTAGCTATTCTCGAAACATATTCAATCTCCTCATTTTGTTTTTTTACGGTTATATATCCCCGTTTTAATAAATTCTGTAACGTATCTTCTGATAAATCATTTACCAAATTTATCGATTCAATTTTCGCTAATAGTTCTTCTGAAACAACATCAATTGCTCCTGTATATCCATGAATCAATAAATACTTCCCTTTTTCCTTTTCCAGTTTTACTGGAATTATATAAGATGATGTCCTTAATTCCATATCATTAATGCCAAATTACAATTCCATTTTTAACTTCAAAAATTCTCTCTTCATATCCTTTCGTATAGTCACGCAACCAATACAAAGCTCCTTGTGGAACATTATTATAGGCTGCCTCATCATCTTTAGTTGCTATCTGTTTACCCAGTGACGTCCATTGTCCGTTATTCATATAAAACAATTCGTATTTATGTCCTTTACGAATGCCGTTATCATCATTGCGAATAATATATCGGATTCGGGAAATGACCGTAGGCTGTTCCAACTCCAGTCCTCCCCAACTCAAGCTATCATTGCTGTGAAAGAAAGTCAACGGGTCACCATCAAACAAATTGTCTGCTCCGTTCCGTGGATAATATATACTGGGTATATACTTTCCTATTACCTTCCCTTTGAGTGGCGTATCAGAGCCTTTGGCATAAAATTCCACTTCACTCATGTTTCCCCATGTCTGGTCGGAAGACTGATAGCGAACATATTTCACCGGACGAGAATCGGTCACCAACACCGTGATATACTTGAAATCCGGTTCTTCTGTTATGGTATGAAAAGTCACAGCATCTGTAAAGTCTGCATTGTCTGCCCCTTGGAAGCGGCATCCTATCATCAGGGGAGGAAGGTACGCCAGATTGCTAGCTTTCGGATTCTTACGTTCCAAAGTTAATGTCGCCTTTTCGTTCTGAGGAGTCAAAAATGTGATACATCCTAAAGTATCCAGCAAAAATGGATGTCCCGTCGGTTGAATTTTTCCTTTGTCAAAATAGGCGGCATGATAGACTATGTTAGGTCCCATATTCTTGAATACAGCATGTCCATTCTCTACTTGTGTCCATGCTACGGGAAACCAACCTTGCGGATTGAATACACATAAATAGGCAAATGATTTATTGCGAGGAATCTGCAATGTAAGTTCTACATCCTTAGCTTCGATAAAAGGATATTCTCCCGTAGCGTCTTGCTGATAAGGATTCCGGAAATTGGAAGGGATATCCTCATTACCATGAATCATAGCCAACGAACCTTTTTGTTTGCCAAAAGTCTCTCTATACACTTTTGGCATTTCATGGCGGAAACGTACCAAATGCTCATCCGGATTTTGTTCTGCTCCCGAAAAATCATGCCATGTTCCATCATTATCATAAACAACATTGAACACGTGCCCTCCATTACCTCTTCCCCAATGAGAGACGCTTTCTATTGCCACCGGAATACCAACTGCCCGCATAGCATAAAGTGCTAACTCTGCATAATCGCCACATAGACCAAACTTAATATCAGCCAATGTACTGGGGCGCAAACTAATTGGCAACACCGCATCCAAAGCAATATGAATAGGAAGTTTTATCAACTCATTATTAATAATCGTACAAGCTTGCTTGGCTGTTTGAATAGTGTCCGACTGCAACAGCGGTTCAAAGCGTTCCCTATACAGTTTTCGCCATGATTCGGGTATTTCTGTAGCCACACGATAGGGCAATATCCATTCGCAAAACTCGTCAAAAGTGAGATGTTTGTTCCACGGACGCCCCCATACGGCAAATGCCTCCTCAATGTTCTGAATCAGAAAGTCGGCAGACAAAGTCTGCACATCCCAATTCACTTGGGGCTTTTCATCTCTATATATTGCCTTATTCCCAAATGCATCATAAATGGCAGGGATGTCATATTCCGGCTGTTTTATCTGATAAACGGAATCAATAAAAGTATAAAATTCATTAATCAGATTGCCAGTCAGATAGTATTTATCTGCCATATTCTCTATCAGAAACAGAGCCGCTTTCAACTTCAACGAGTCACCACTATCCTGATAATGCCGAATCACTTGGAAAAGCTCTTTCCTGTTACCTCCGGCTTTCGACAATGCTTCCTCCACTCCCGTTTCCGCAGTCTGCATCTTGCAACTGCAAAGGAATAGCACAGTTACTGATATTATATAGAGAAGAATACGATACATAACCTCCTTTTAACCCACGTGAAAATATCCTATCACATAATTAGCACCCTGCATCACAGTGATGCAGTAATTGCCTGCCGGAAGCAAGTCAATGGGGATAACGTATGCTGTATCAACTATTACATTAGGCAATTCCAAATACACTTGCCGTCCATCTTCACTTGTAATGGCAATAAACAAGTTCTCTAAAACTTTATCCGATTGGATTAGAAGCATATTTCCTTCTTTCATCAAGATAGGAGATGAAGACAAAGAACGCACATCAAGTGTATCTTCCCAATTCTTATTTACTGGTATCTTTTCAGCATAAGCCACTGTACCAAACAAGACCTGTACAAGGCAGCATAAAATCACTATTAATCTTTTTGTTTTCATCATTGCACTATCATTTAAAATTAATGATGCAAAGCTAGATAAAAAGATTCAAAGAGGTTCAAAAAATGATTTGACAGATATTTGACAATATACTAATCACCTATAAATCAGCAATTAATTTATCCAAATCTTCTCCTGCACCATCTCGTCCCGACATCTTTTTATAAAGCCGTTTACGGGCTTGTGTAATGGCAGAAGGAGTACATATCAAGATGTGAGTCATGCTCATGCAGCTTAAAGACAACTTGATGAGGTAGCATAGATGGAGTTCCCTTTGCGACAGTTTGGGATAGAGTTCATACAGGCGGCCAGTGAATTGAGGATAGGCAATATCAATAGCTGTGCGAAGCGCATCCCAATCCTCTTCCTGCACTTTCAGTTCCTCCTGCTCTGCTTGATGAAAGAAAGCATAGACATCAGACCGACGAAAAGCATCTTCCAGTAACTCCCGGTTGGAAAGCAAAGCGGCACTTTGATGCCCGGAAGTTTCCAACACCTTCCGCTGAGAGAGCAACAGCTCCTGCCGGAGCGTGTCATTCTGTTTAACCGCTTCCACCAATTGCCTTTCCACTTCCTGCAACTTCCGCTCGTTCTCGCGCATATAGGCCAAGCTATGCTTATATTGTTCTTCCTGTATTAACCGCAAACGCTTTTCCTGCTCAATGGCTTTCTGCTTCCTGATGCGGATACGCTGAATGACAATAACAGCCAAGGCTATGATAAACAGCAGAATAAATAGAAGCAGATAGATTTTCTTTAAATAGCTTTCATTCTTCAAATCCAGCTGATGGTTCTTCTGTTCTTCGTGCTGAAAGCTATAAGACAGATGCAGTTTCTCTACCGCATCAGTTCGAGTTATAGCATTTATAGAATCTTGTAATATTCTATATTGCTTGCCATAAGCTAATGACAGCACCTCATTTCCCTGCGTCTTTTCCAAATCAGTCAGATAATAATTTGCATAGCACTGTTTATGAAGATTTCCATATTTCAACACCTCTCCCCAATAATAGCGAGCTGAATCCACTTGTCTTTCATCTTTATATATACTTCCCAGACACAACAATACATTACTCGATTTCCTTTCCGTAGGCAATACTTCCAATAAAATCTGTTTTGCCAACCCTATTTGCCCCTTATCGTAGTAAAAACATCCCATTTCCCCGGCTATGCCATCAGCCAATTTGTCTTTTCGAAGCTTTCGCGCCATCCGGTAAGCCTCCTTATAATAATAAAGGGCACTATCGTTTTCATTTTTCCCATCATACGTACGAGCCAGATGACACAACGAATTGGCACATTTCACAGAGTCTCCTAATTCCCTATAGCAATGTAATGCTTTCCAATGCATACGTCGGGATTCATCGTAAAGGTCCTGATAGGCAAATAAGATACCCATCTGCCCGTAGGTCATTCCCTGCAAAAGCGTTTGCTCCGTATCCTCACCAACCTCTATGCCTTGATGATACGCCTTCAGCGCCCTCGGAATATCGTTCATGTCCCGATACGTTCCTCCCAAATAATAATAGGATTCGAACAAGCGTTCCTTATCACCCTTTTGCTGATAATAATCAACGATGGAAAGAATAACGGAGTCCGTGGTATGCGGCATATAAAGTTTGTCCTCTGCTTTTATAGTAAGCAGACGATAATACATTTGTGTTTTCTGAGGAGCATGGGTTATGCTGTCCGCCAAAGTAGCCAACCATATCAAAGCGCTGTCGGGACGGGCATTCATGCAGCCCATGGCATGACGCATGGCTATAGGATAATCTTTCTCCGAGGTGCAGGAAAGCAGACACACGCATCCGGCCAACAAATATACAAACAATGCATTTTTCATAAAGCTACCTTTTTATAATACTTGATGTCTTACCATGCGGCAAAGGTAGCATTTTTTTATTTAAGTTTCATTGAAAAGTGTCCGGTTTGCAGCCATTTCAAACGGCTATTAAGCACACTTTATGTTTTAAAACACACCAGCTTGTTCAGTTATTCCACTTTCAGTATAGCACTATTGATACTTCTGTCCACACTGTTACTTTCACGAGAGGTCTTCTTGCCGAAGTCGAATGTATAAGCCAACTTAACATAACCGGCGAAGCGATCCGGCTTAGACAGCATAGTGTTTTGGCAACGATATATCTCACGGTCCATCATAGACTTTTCCTTAAATTTAGTGGAAAAAGGATTAGTCACGCCCACTTCCATTCGCCAGTTTTTGGGATTCCAACTAACGTATCCTCCACATTGAGCAGCCATAGTAACAGACATCAGGTTAAAATTAAGCCACTTGGTCTTCGACTTGGCATACAAACCATACGAAAAGTCTTTCCAGTAATAATCCACTTGCAGATTACCCCAAAAATTATCTAAACTTTTAGAAGTGGAAGGGTAAGTCACATATCGCCAGCCCCCATTCAGCCGCATCCGTAAATGGTCTGTTACCTTCCATGTACCAAACAATTGGACAGAGAAATTGCGATACTTGCGGTCACTGTTATAACTCCGCACCAATTTATTATTTTCTATACTGAAATCCTCATATCGCATATAATTGATCATATCATAAGCCACATTCGCCCCCACAGTAATTTTCCCGAATTGCCCACTGTAAGCAATAGAAGGAGTGGTTTGGAAAGGTACCCGTTGATGAGGGTTTCCACGTCTTATTTGCAACGAATCTATTTGTTGTTCCACCGTATTCAATTGGCTGATATCCAGGAAACCACTGCCGACAGGACAAGTCAGTCTGATTTGTTGTTGTGGTGCAAAAGTATATGTTACATTGAAACGCAAACGAGGAGAAAGTTTGCTTTTCCTGTCATCGTGATGTAAACGATATTGGATATATGAGAATCCGGGACAAACCCGAAGGAATATTTTTTTTCCAAATCGTTGAGTATAATCCAAAAACAACATGCTTTCTCCTTCCCAAAAATGTTGCCAAGGAATATTACCAATCCGATAATCGATCGAACTGACGGTATGAAAATGAAAGCCCTGTATGGTCAATGCGTTTCGATGTTTGAACTGAATGCCATAATTGAGAATGGCATAAAGTTCATACATATCTTCTTGATTGTCGGTAAGGACAGTGTAGTCATTCTCTTGATAACTATAACGGTATTGGTTGTGCGTATAACTGCCCACTACCGTCGTTTCCAAATACTGCTTGTCTGTTACGTCCCAGTGTCCATACAGTTCCAAATTAGGTTTCCAACCTGATTGGCTTACATTAGAGAAACTTTCTATGTTTTCCTTGTCACCATCATACAACAACGACCTCCGGTTATAATTATCAGGAGAATCGCTATGTACCAAAGACAATTTTCCCGAGAGCAACCGTTTATCCTGCTTATTGGAGATATTCAACTGGGCATACTGGCTATTATTCTTCACACGGTCGTCCAACAAGGTGGACTGTCTGCGAACGACACGATCGGTAAAAACGAATGCCTCTTGCCTGTCGTCCGTCAGCTTACTATATTCCCTTTGAGAATATCCGGCAAACAAAGTATAATCCATAGACTTTTTAGACAGTTTAGCCACCACATTATAATCACCACTCAAATATCCTATTTTTTGATCGGCATTAAATGATACATAGCCCCCACTTTCATGTTGTTTCATCACGAAATTAATGGCAGAAATGTCATTCATATATTTTCCTGTCGGCACATCGTAATACTCTATCTTCTCAACATCCTTCGGATTCAAATTCCGTATCTCACGCGCATCAGCCTTGCGTCCGTCTATATAGAGAGTTGTCTCGCCACCAATAGCCGACACCTTCCCATTTATCCGGTCTACTTCCACCTCCGGAATCATTAATCGATATAGCAAGTCGTAACCAGAAGCAGAATGCCTTACCTGCGTTTTTTCCGGTATAATCAAAACATGATCCTTCTGCCGGATAAAAGAAGAAGCATTCACCATGACCTCTCCAAGTCTTACAGCTTCAACATCCAAGACAACAGGTTCCAAACGAACCTCATCCTGCAAAACATGAACAGGAATGAATTTCGTCTTAAATCCAATGGAGCTAATACCCAGCAAATAATTACCTGTATAACTTGCTTTTATCTGATAATGCCCCACACTATCCGTACAAACACCAGCCACGAAAATAGAATCAGGATGCAACAAACGTACTGTGGCATAAGACAAACCATTGTGATTTTCATCCCAAACGGTTCCACGTATGTTTTGCGCTCTCAAACACGAGAGAGAAAGCGTGAATATCAGTATGGATAGCCCTGTCAATTTTAACAAATAAGAAGAAGTCATAAAGTATAATATTTATTCAGAAACTGTTTAAAAATAAATTAAAATAATTGCCATGTAAGTGCTTATCATATTGGATTTCAGCATGTTAATTAATACACCATTTGTAACTTTATGATTACTAAGACATTAAGTTATGGAACAATATTCAACCAACCTCACTAATAAACAGTGGCAATTTATAGAAAAAATAGTGAATACGCAAAAGAGAAGACGAAAATATTCTATTCGTGGCATTTTTGATGCCATTCCCTACTTGCCCAAAACAGGTTGTCAATGACGTATGCTCTCCGCCAATTTTGCACCTTGGCAGAGTGCATGGGGTTTGATTAAAATAACTGACATAGCAAAGAAAGCATCTTTCAGCGCAGCCAAAGCAGACGTTGAAGCACCAGTCTTTTATAGGGTTTCTTCATGTCTTCGGGCAGGAAGGAAGCATCTATCAGTTCCATCCATTTGATGATGGAACACCGGAATTTCCGGGCGATATTCTCTATTACCTTGCCACTGATCCCCGATGCTGTTATCGACTTCTCAAAGTCACTTCTCCATATTTTCCTTTTTTTCCCATTAAGAGTTAATGCCATTTCCTCCGTATCTTCGGGCATGACAATAACCGTGGACAGTAAATCGTATGCAGGTGTCAGAGTATAACCCATCCCCGTGTTATACAATGAAAAGTTCTTCAGGTGCATATCCGAGTTTCCCACAATCCACGAGAACACCACCACTTCCCAGAAATTCACCAGATCAAGCTGCGGCACTGCGGAATACTTCTTGATAGTCTTGGCTATCTGCTCATACGATCCCTTGTATTTATATTCGGTGAGACGTTCCGTCAACTGACACATGTCCTCCATGGCAATCTTTCCACCATCCGGGCGACGGTCTATGCGCCGGGTGATGTATCCCAACTCGCCATCGGCAAAACGCACCAACCCGTGGGGAACCACCGTCATTTTGGCTGCTTCCGCCATGTGCATGGTCAAATCCTCCAGCTCAGGTAATGCCCGGTAAAAATCAGTCTGGGGCTTCAAAATAAACTTTCCCCACAAGCCCACAATAGTAAAACGGTCCGGCTCGTTCTTTCCGCCGGGATTCACATCGAGCGACAATTTGGCTTGCACGCCCGTCAGCGTGGTCTGTGCCCTTACTACCTGTTTGGCCAGTTCGCCTATTTCACTCCGCACGTAAGGCAGTTGAGGAGCCTGACGGGTACCGAAAAGTTTCCGGGCACAAGCCGGATGATAGTCCACCTGTCCTTCCTTCAGTTCCTTATAACAATACAAACACCTTTCCATCATGTTTCCGGTTTATCAAGTTCATCCTCTACTACGCTCACTGCCCCAATGCAATCCTTACAACAGGCCAGTAACAGCGACATACGGTCGCGCCGGTTTATCTTCCAGCTATTTTCGGCAATGTTCAGCAGCCATCCTTCAGGTATCAAGCCGTCAAAGAACGGGAACAACACAGTGTCACGATAAGGTTTGTCCGTCAGCGGTAGTGTCAGACTGACGGCTTCCGCCTTGCCGGAGCGCAAGAATCCGGCATCATAGGCAAAAGTGAAACCATTCTCATCTTCCGTCAACAACCCTGCGTAGATATCATTCAAATATATTTTTCCCCTTTTCATGCGCTATGCTCCTTTCTTGCAGGCACAGCCCCCACTTCATGTCCGAAGAGGGCAAGCACCTGGTTTACCTTGTCTATCCGTAAAGTCTGCTTTCCTTGCTCCAACTCGCGCACAAAGCGAAGTCCCACCCCCGCCTTAGCCGCCAAATCTACTTGCGTAAGTCTGAACCGCTTACGCATTTCTTTTACAAACAATGACAATGAATCACTCATAATTACACCCTTTAGGGTACAAATATACAAAAAGCTTCGACAATTACACCCTAATGGGTATAATTTATTAGTTTCCTTCGTATAATATACCCGAAAGGGTGCAAAGTGATTCTTTTTGACATCTTCCGCCAATACCAATTTGTACATAATACAATAATAAGTTGCACCCACTTATGCCCTCATGCCCTCACTTTTAGCTATAATACACTCATTATAAAACCATCACCCTCACTCCTTTTTCCTACATTCCCCTCTTAAATCATTCATTCACAACATGATATCCATTCACAGACTTATAAACCGATTATTTGTGAAATCCCCTGCTTTTCAGCTTTCTTTCCTCACATAAGCGGCATAAATAGCGGCCACCGTAGTTTGTGTTATACTATTCTTCTTTGATGATTGAAAGTTCAATATTCGTTAACCACGTACGTGGTTAAGTATAGTCACCTAGGTGGTTAACTTTAACCACTCTCGTGATTAGACTTAACCACCTAGGTGACTAAGCAATTACAACCTATAAAAAGCAAGAACAGAAAAGGGAGAAAACAACAGAGAGACAGTGGAATACGCGCACATAGACTACTGAAAATCCGGTGCACAAGCCATGCAGCTGCTTTATAAGAACGAATGGTTAGGGGTTGAATGAAGAAAATGAGGAGATATTGCGGTGAAACAACATCGAATTTGAGCAAATTTCGCCTTTTGAGCAGTTGTTTAAATGTCGCTTTTCTTCTGCTACTACAGAGGAAAATAAAGAAGGGCTGATCGCCCATGAAGATTTTCAATTATCTGCAAGGATATACGCGTTAAACACTGTCAATCAACAATATAAATTAATTCGTACGCATTCGCTGTAAACTGAACACTTCCCCAAAAACCAGCAATAAAGGTACTGTATATCATGCAATAAGGTTGCAATAATTTATTTTCAAGCGTCCATTAGTGAGGGCAATGCCCTCACTAACAATAATGCTACCACCACCAATAAGCAGTTCATTATAAACCAGTTACAACAAAAGTTAGGGCATGAGGGCATTTTCGCGTCCAACTTTCCATTGGTTTATTACCTCCATGCCGCACTGGCATGGGCAGGAGGATTGTACGCCAAATCCAAAGCTTAAATGAAAAAGCCGTGCCGCGAATAGAATATTTTCGTATTCCCGTTTGCGTGTTCACTATCTTTTCTATAAATTGCCACTGTTTATCAGCGAGGTTGGTTGAATATTGTTCCATAACTTAATGTGACAGCCTTACCGGGCGTGGTATTTCAATCCCTTCACCTCGGTGTAATGCAGTCCGTCCCATTGCACGGGCATACAGCAGAACTGCCATTTCCGGTCTCCCAGATCGCCTTTCCACGGACCGGAAACCGTACGTACCAGCATTTTATTCATACCTTTCTTTAAATGTATCTTTACCGGAGGACGAAAGAAATACCCCTCCTGCGTCAACGGGATTTCAATGCGCCCTCTCCCCCATCCTGTCCACGGCAGGCTTTGGAAAGGCCAGTGAGGAGGATTCACCCGCTCGTCATTGAGCCACACATCCCCTCCTTCATAATCCCAGCTGCCCTGCTCGGGAGCTCTGCCCGAACGGTAGCCGCCCGAATGACCCCACATGCCGTTCAGACCGAACATCAACCAGACCTCCTGATCAACCGGACTTTCAATATAGGTAAGGGCATAGCAGGTACCCGGCCCTGTCCCCACCACAGGAGACATCAGCGTAGGCCAATGCCCCGGACGAAAGACTTTGCGGTGGGCATTGAACATATCATACAATGAACGGATCTGCACCGCGCCTCCGCAAGCTTCCCGAGACTGCCATCCCAACACGGTGTCATTCACCGCATACTCCTCTTTTATTATACGCTCGGGATCAAACGAAAAATCATTCTGCCCGTGGTGGTCAAACGGGCCTATCAACCTCCACTCCATGTCCGCCTGCTCCACATAGGCGAAAGGAATGCCGGCAAAATAATGGTCCCGGTGATAGACCAGCCTGCGTTCGAATTCGGCAAAGGCTTTCCACTCCTCCGTTCCCTTGGAAGGGATACGCGCCATGCAGTCGCGCCTCTTTTCGCGGCTTCCCCGCCAGATGCGTTCGGCAAAGGTGAGCACGCAGGGATAAAACGGATACTGCTCCAGCAAACGTTGCTCCGAACCGAGTGCCCCATCCGTCCAGACACAGAAAATGCTTCCCAACGCCCGGGCATCGCCACGGGGCACCTCACACGGCTGCTGGAAAAAGACTTGCGGAACTCCCGTCTGAGAGTCCATCCAATCCAGATAGAATCCGTTACAGTCTATGTAGCGTGCCGACTTGTCCAAGGCATGCCCCGCCTCGTTTTCGCCCCAGCACATTCTCACGGCAGCCGTATCGGGCACATAGCCGGGCGACCACACCACCACTTCCTTGTGCTTGCCGCGCACGTAACGAATCATTTCAGGCATGAAGGCTTCCATCTTAAAATGTACTTCATCCGAACCGATATGGAACCATGGGTCGGGAAAAAGGGGAATGATTTCATCCAGCGCCTCTTTCAATACTTCCATTCCTTTGACCGACTGCATATCGGCTCCCACTCCCTTTCTGAAGGAGGCACTATGCCCCGGCATATCCACCTCGGGCAGGACACGCATCCCCAGCCCGGCACAGTAGTCCACCAAATCCGCCAGTTCCTGTTGTGTATAGAACTTTCCGGGCTGCCTGGTCTTCCAGAAGGTGGCGGTGTCTGTCAGTTCGGGGTGGCTCTTTACCTCCACCCTCCATCCCGGATCGTCCGTGAGGTGCAGATGAAGCATGTTTATTTTATAATGAGACAAGCGGCGGGCCAGCTTCTTGATGAAATCCACCGAGGCGAAGTTGCGCCCCACATCCAGCATCACCCCCCTCACACTGAATGCCGGCATGTCTTTAATGATGCAACGGGCTATTCCGTAACCTTTCTTTTCCTTTACGATGAGCTGCCGCAATGTCTGCAAGCCATTGAAAAATCCTTGAAAGCCGGCAGCAGTGATCCGCACCTCTTTATCGGACACGGACAGCGTATAGCTTTCCGCCTCTACCGATCCGGCAGCCTTTGAAGAGCCGCCCGGGACAAACCGGACGGGCAGGCAGTCTTTCCCGCCGGCAACCATCCCCCGGTCCAGCGCCACCTCTTCCAGTTCCGCCCGAAGCTGCGGAAACTGTTCAGCGCCTCCGCCTCCCGCCACCTTCAGGCAAGAGAAGCGGACGGTTCCCTTGCCTCCGGTCACCTCGGCAGGATAAGGGATAAGACTTGTCGAAAGCTGGTTTTGAGGAGTGGGCAGCGACCATCCCGCAGGTTGGGCTTCCGCCGCCAACCGGGTTATTCCCCATAAGAAAACTAAAATAATAAACTTCGCATACATATCTTTTTCCTTTCTAGAATAAATAAAGAAGAGGCTGCCCCAAGAAGAAGACGGATATTTTTTCCTCCCCTCTCCCGAAACAGCCTCCGCACATAATCACAGCTATATTCTTAATACGTTATTGTATTATCCTGAAAATATCTTTTCACCCCAAAAACAACAACCTTTTATTCCCGTCAATAAGGATTTTGTGTCAAATTTGGATTCATGTTCAGTTCGGACTGCGGAATAGGCAACAAAAGATGGTTGGTCGAAACGTTGGTCGAACCTTTCTTCTTCATGGTCTCAATATACACTCCGTGACGGATCAAATCCATGCGGTTGTAGCCTTCGAGGAACAACTCCCAGCTTCTCTCCTGCAAGATAGCGGCACGCAACGCGTCTTTCGACGGATAATCAGCCAGCTTCAAGTTATGCT
Organism: Phocaeicola sartorii JCM 17136 = DSM 21941; assembly: GCF_054653615.1. Taxonomy (NCBI): domain Bacteria; kingdom Pseudomonadati; phylum Bacteroidota; class Bacteroidia; order Bacteroidales; family Bacteroidaceae; genus Phocaeicola; species Phocaeicola sartorii. Next base: position 1,089,635 of record NZ_BAAIFW010000005.1, on the reverse strand, counting down.
CCGCATTGCCGAAAGCTCTTTCGCGTATTTTGTTTATCAAATCGACAGCCTCCTGAGAAGGACCGTTCAGTTCGTTCAATGCCTCCGCACGCGCTAGGATAATATCCGCCAGACGAAGCAATACGATATCTGTTCCTTCAGTCCAGTCTATATGGGCGGGGTCCATCGGAAATTTATTGGGGATAGGGCCTTCGCCTACTCCATGCCCCACTTCTTTCACCACAATCTCGCCTTTTACTTTCGCTTCATACGATGTCAGCAAGTCGGCTCTGCGCTTGTCCGCCGGATCGAATGAATCATAAAAGTCCCAGGTGGCGCGGTAGTAGTCCCATCCTATCACCGTTCCGTCCGGATTCAGGAAATCGGCCGGCTGAAAATGAGCGGCGTATGCGGAATGCTGGTAACGCGGAGGAAGACTAGGAATGACAAAAAGGAATTCGGCGTTCTTCTCGTTCTCCACTCCCCACAACTTGCTGTAATCCGCAATCAGCCTATGAGGCGACTGGGTGATAATCTCGTTGGCTATCTCGGCACACTCCTTCCACATCTTGGCTTCTAGGTATATTTTACAAAGTTTCGCCTTTGCCCCCCATTTGGTGAAGCGTCCATAATCCTTGGCGGGGTAGCTGTCCGGCAGTTTGTCCATGGCATCCTTTATCTCGTCAATACAGAACTTGATGACTTCATCCTTGGAGGTTCTGCCCGGCTTCGACATCAAGTCGAAGTGGGAAGTGGTGATAAAAGGAACATCTCCGTACAGGTAAACCAGATCGGCATAGAAAAAGGCGCGTATCACGCGGGTTTCTGCGATGAAACGCTCTATGGCCGGGGTCGGCGCCTGCTTCCTCAAGTTATCAATACCGATGTTGGTGCGGCTGATGCCCATGTACAAGTCCATCCACAAAGAAGAAGTGACATAGAAATCGACTCCCCACTCTGCCTTTTCCATCATAAGCTGGTTGCCTTTTTGCGCTCCCGGACCGAAAATAAGATTCGCTCCCGCCACTTCGTTCAACATCTGGTAAGCGTACTCTCCGGCAGGTATGTAACAACGGGCGCTCCGGTCACGGAATCCTCCGTACACTCCGTTCAGGTATGCCTGGGCATCCGATTCTGTCTTGAAAAAATCATCCACCGGTATCGTGGTATATAACTCAGTGTCCAAGCAAGAGGAAAAAAGGCAGCTTGCAGCCGCAATAATATATATTCCAAGTTTTTTCATGATATTCTTCTTTTTAAATTAGAAACTAACTCTTAATCCCGCCATAAATGTGCGGCAAGGAGGATAACCGTTGTACGAACCGTCTACTTCCGGATCGTATCCTGTATAATCGGTGATGGTGAAAACATTCTGCGCATCTACATATACACTGCAAGGAACAGCTCCAATGCGGGTGTTGTAAGTCAGACGGACGGATTTCAGTCTCAGGAAGGAAGTGTTCTCTATATACAGTGAATTGTATTCGCTGCCATAAGGATTGCTCTTTCCCGAATGGATATGGGTATCCGTATGGGTAGGTGTCCAGCGGTCCATGACGCTCTTGAAAGCATTCACCCCTTCGAACACACGGGCAGGATTCTCATAATAAGACCTGAACTGATTGAAGGTTTTTCCACCCACACGCGCATTGAAGAAGAAATTAAGATTCCAGTTCTTGTAAGTCAGGTCATTGCCAAATCCGAACTCCACCTTCGGATCGGGAGTTCCCAGGTAGGTGATATCGGCCGCGTCGATTTTGCCGTCAGGTCCCGGCTTGAACTCACCGTTCTCATCGCGTCCGCCTATATCGGCATAACGGATATTTCCCGGAACGGAATTGGGCTGCGCACTGCCCTTGATATCATCTCCTTCCTGCCATATTCCGTCGAACACATAACCATAGATGGCATTGACCGGATCGTGTTCCGATGCACCGAGTTGGGGCAGAGGCAGTCCGGCACGGTCTTTCCACAAGTTTTTGTTATGAGTGACTGTCAAGGTTGTCTCCCACTGGAAGTCACGGGTGCTGATATTGCGGGTATTGAGCGTGAACTCCACTCCCTTGTTCTGAATCTTACCTGCATTTCTCCACTGGCTTGCATAACCCGAATAGGCGGGTGTGGCAAATTTAAGCAGCAGGTTATCCGTCGTAGTCTGATAGTATTCCAACGTAGCGGAAATCCGGTTATCAAAGAATCCGGCATCAACCCCTACATTGAACTGCTTGGCTGTCTCCCACATCAGCAACGGGTTGCCGGCATTGTTAGGAACCAGTGTCGATGCCACGCGGTCTCCAAAGATATAGACATAACCTTTTCCCAGCAATGTCATATAACTGTTGTTACCGATATCCTGGTTACCGGTTTCTCCGTAACCGATTCTGAGTTTAAGGTTGGACAAATTCGTGAAATCCTTCATGAACGCCTCGTTGGAAATACGCCATGCCGCCGAGAAAGAGGGGAAATAACCGAAACGGTTGCTTTTCTCGAACTTGGACGAACCGTCCGCGCGGAAGGTGGCTGTAAACAAATAACGGTCATCGTAGTTGTAATTGGCACGGGCGATACCCGAGATCAGCACATTCTTTGATTTGGTGGTACCCACGGTAGGACGTTCTTCGCCGATACCGATATTGTTATATCCGAAATAGTCGGTAAAGAACTTCGTAGCCTTGGCACTCAAGTCTTCAAAAAGAAAATCCTGGTAAGTATAGCCTGCCAGCACATCGAGTTTATGCTTGCCGAAGTTTTTCTTGAAAGTAGCCGTGGCCTCCAGCAAGTTGCTGGCACCTTGTGTGGTGGTAACCGACGCTATACCTCCCGCACCCGCACCTTTGCGTGTAGTGGTAGGATTGTAATACTCGCGTTTCGCGTTCTGCATGTCCGTACCTGCCTGAATCTTGAAGAAGAGGTAATCCGTAGGCGTATAATTCAACAATGCATTCAGCATAACGCGTCTGGAGCGGGTCTTGTCATCAATATCGAGCAAGGATACCGGATTGGACATCAGCACATAATGCGGATTATCAGAGAATTTTCCTTCTTCATTGCGAATGGGCACGTTGGAGGGGAAAGCATAAGCACCACCCAGCACACCGGTGTCTTCGGCACGTGTTCCGGCAATGATGTTATTATCCGTAGTATTGCTCAACAAGCTGTTTATCGTAAGGTTCAGCTTCTCCGAAATCTTCTGGTCCAAATTCAGGCGGAAGCTGTAACGCTCGAACGAACTGCCTTTCACGATACCATCATTGCGGTGGTAGCTGCCTGACGCCAGGTATTTGGTATTCACATTTCCACCTTGCATGGTTACATCGTGGTTGGTCACCATACCGGTACGGGTAACTTCTTTGAACCAGTCGGTTCCTTTACCAAACGACTCCACGTCTTTGTAGTAAGGGTCTCTGCCGTTGAACACCTGCATTTCGTTATATACCTGCGCAAATTCACTTCCGTTCAGTACATCAAAACGCTTGGCTATGACCTGTGTACCAAAGGATGAGTTGAATGTGATTCTGGCCTTTCCTTCCTTACCTTTCTTTGTCGTGATCAAGATAACGCCATTGGCGGCTCTCGAACCATAGATAGCGGTAGCGGAAGCGTCTTTCAGCACTTCCATGCTTTCAATGTCCGAAGGGTTGATGCTGTTCAGCGGGTCTTTCTTGGGGCCATCGAACACATCTCCCGAACCCGGATAGAAGTTCGTGTTGTCTATCGGAAACCCATCCACAACGTAAAGCGGAGTTTTACCGGCGTTGACAGAAGAAGTACCGCGAATCTTAATGGCTGCCGCCCCACCCGGCTGCGCGCTGCTTTGAGTCACCACCACACCGGCTGCTCTTCCTTGCATCATCTGCACGAAACTGGAGTTGGTGGGACTGCTGATATCATCGGCTTTCAAAGACACCACCGAACCGGTAAGGTCGCTTTTCTTCATGCTGCCATAGCCTACTACCACTACTTCGTCAAGTTTCTGGGTATCTTCTTTCAGTTTGATATGCAAGGGCGCATTTCCTTTTACTGTAATTCTCTGCTCAATATATCCGATAAACGAAACGACCAATACAGCATTCTCGCCTACAGACAGGCTGAAATTACCGTCAATGTCGGTTATGGTACCGGTTTTACTTTTGAGATCCATCACATTGGCTCCGATGATGGACTCGCCTTGAACGTCTGTCACACGACCGGTCACAGTCCGCTTCTTCCCGTCCTGACGGACAGCCTCCGGATCGCCCGTTCCTTTTTTATACACAGAGATATAATTGTTTGTAAATTTATAATTAAGGCCTGTTCCTTCAAAAGCTTTATTCAGAACATCCGCAACCGTCTTACCGGCAGCCTTGATCTTCAGTTTCTGATTCAGATCCACATCATGCTTGCTGTAAATAAACAAATAATCTGTCTGATTCTCAATCTCTGAAATAAGTTCCTGTAAGGTGAGCGAACTTCCATTAAGATTAACATTCGCCGTCTGCGAATAAGTGTTTTCCGCATGCAGCTGCATTAAAAGACAAAAAATAAAAAAAAGTGTAATTTTCATAATACGTAGTGTTTTTTTCATAACTTCGCAAAATAAAAGGGTTATTAGGTACTGATTTTAGGGGCATTAGTCAAGATATATCAGGATAATCCTTTGGAAAGGAGGGTAGTTGCAGTACTCTCCTTTTTTTATATCATTGATCTAACGCATAAGTTTAAAAATAGATTCAAGTGTGTTTTTACATAGGCATATTCGTTATTAAGGTTATACATTAATCAAAATATTTCAATCTCTTTATCCGACAAGATGCGGTATTGGAATTTACCCACATCTTTAATCGCTTGTAATATACTTTCTATACTGTCGTTCTGACGGAACTTACCGTTATAAACCTGTTTTAAGATTTCCGGATTCTTCACAATAAATTTCACTTCATACCACAGTTCCAGCCGCTTCAACAACTCTCCGAAAGGCTGGTCTCCAAAGGTATAGATGCCATTGGTTTGCAGTTGCCGTTGTTTATATTCCGAAGATAACTTATGCAGACGCCCGTTCAAAACGATTGCTTTCTCATCAGGTTTCAGGTAAATGCCTTGCCCGTTCTCCTCCCTGTCACAAATATAGACAGACCCTGTGACCAGTTCCGTCTCAAAATCGTCCCGGTCCGGATAAGCGAACACATTAAATTCAGTGCCCAATACCCGTATATCATACTTGTCTGTCTTCACAATAAAAGGAGCTTCCGCATTTTTCATCACCTTGAAAAAGCCTTCACCTTCCAGTTCCACGATACGCTGTCTGGCATCGAACACATTAGGCACTTTCAGCCTGGTGCAAGGATTCAGCCATACCGTGGTTCCATCGGCTAAAGTGACATATACCCGCTGCCCTTTAGGAGCCTGCACCCACGTATATTCCCTGCTATAAATGTCCAAATTATATTCTTTGGAAAGAAGCCATGTGCCGACCACCAGCAGTATCATTGCCGCATACTTCACCATCTTCCACGACAGACGAAGGACACGCCGCTTTGCCGCCATCCGCTTCAGTTCTTTCAGCTTGACGGCTGCCATCCGCTTATCTCCTTCTTCCTCCATCAGACCGGAAAGAGCCATGGAGTTTTGCAATGCCGCAAACTCCTCCTTCAAGGCCGCATCTTTTTCCAGCTCTTTAAAAAGCCGCTCCTTCTCGGAGTCAGTCATGATACCCAAAAAATAGTTATGCAGATATTCTTCCATATTTCACCAAGTTCTTTTGTTCTGTATAACAGTAGAACGAAAGGGAAAAAGACAGCCACCAAAAACAATTTCAAAATAAACACTAATTAACACATGAAAATAAAAAAAGGAAGGTAATCTTTCAATGCCACTCTGAGTTTACGAAGCGCGATACTCATTTGCCCTTCAACCGTATTTACCGAGATACCAAGCCGGGCGGCAATTTCCTTATTTTGCAAGCCCTCCATACGGCTCAATTTAAAAATCTCCCGGCAACGTTCGGGAAGCGACTCTATGGCCTGTTGAAGAATACGCTCCATTTCAAAGAAAGAAAAAGAATTTTCGTCAAACTTCTGCAAGGAATACAATTTAAACTCAAGTTCCTGACGCTCTACCGGTGAAAAAGAGTAATGTCTGGACTCTTCCCGGCATTCTTTCCGCAGTATGTCGATACAACGATTCTTGACTATCGTGAAAAGATAAGCATTAAAATTCCCCTCAAATGATAACTGTTCACGGTTCTCCCAAAGTTTCAGAAAGATATCCTGAACTACATTCTCCGCATCTTCCTGAAGAAGCAGATAGGTTTGGGAAAAACGTACCAACTTTGGAAAATAGATGGTGTACATCTCGTCAAAATCCAACTTGTCTAATTTCAATAAAGTCTGCTTCATATCTCTGTGTCACAAAACATGCAATTAAGGTGTAATATTCGCAAAAAATATTGAAACCTGCAAGAAATTCACTTGTTGTTTCAGCCAAGTTCCGAAAAAAACGGAAAATCATCAACTAATTTGAAAAAAGGGCAATCCTTTTTTAGCATAAAATGCGGAAAATTTCACCAAAAGCAGTAACTTTGTCATTCATTATATGTGTTTTAATTTCAAAAAACAATTAAATTATAAATTCATGAAACTGAAAGACTTACTAGCCTGTACAATGACAGCTTTGCTTTTCTGTACCTCCTGTATAAAGGATGAAGCGCCCAATGCAGAAGCGGATATTCTAAGTTGTAAAGTTCCGGTAGAAATTCTAAAACGAGAACCTATCATTCAGAATAACAGTATTACTTTAATGGTAAAGCCAACTACCGACCTTGAACATCAGGCACCAGAATTTACATTGACGGAAGGGGCAACCATATCCCCTCTCAGTGGAACAGAACGTGACTTCACTACCCCACAAAAATATACCGTTACCTCTGAAAGTGGAAAATGGGAAAAGACTTATACGGTAGCTTTTATTTCAGAGGAAATACCTACCTTCTATGAATTTGAGGATACAGTTATCACCACTCAAAGCAATGGAGATTATTTTGTTCTTACAGAAAACAACGGTGGAAAGCTAGAATGGTCAAGCGGTAACCCCGGATTCCGCTTGACAGGAGTGGCCAAAAGTCCATACGATTACCCTACCATGCAAGACGATGCCGGTGTAGTAGGAAAATGTGTTAAATTGGTAACCCGCAGCACCGGTTTCTTTGGAAACATGGTGGGAATGCCTATTGCTGCCGGAAACTTATTTATGGGAAACTTTGACGTTGGTTCAGCTCTTACTGATGCTTTAAAGTCCACTCAGTTCGGTTATCCTTTCTATCACAAACCAACCAAAATAGTAGGATATTACAAATTCAAGGCAGGCCCCAAGTTCATGTCCGGAGGCAAAGAGGTCGCAGGGAAAAAAGATATTTTTAATATCTATGCCATGTTCTATGAAACAGATAAAGAGACACGCACATTGGACGGTTATTTCAAAGCAGATGGATATGAACATAAAAATTTAGTAGCTTTAGCCATGATAGACAATCCGCATGAGACATCCGAATGGACTCGATTTGAAATGCTATTCGATTACCATAAAGAAATTGATACAGATAAACTATTGGCAGGTAGTTATAATGTCGCCATCGTATTTTCGTCAAGTGCAGATGGAGATATATTTGAAGGTGCTCCGGAAAGCACGCTTTGGCTTGATGAAGTAGAAATGTTTTACGAAAATTAAAAATGGAAAGTATGAAAAAAAATATTATATTGATCCTTTGCTTACTAGTCAGCCTCTCTACCTGGGCACAACGTGAGAGAACAAAAAGTATTATCTGGTCTTCATTACATGGCTTAGAATATGAAATCAAGGCAGGATTTAATATTGGCGGTACATTGCCCATCCCGTTTCCTGCAGAAATCCGCTCCATAGACGCCTACAATCCAACACTTTCCATAACCATTGAAGGCAACATCACCAAATGGTTCGGTGAAAAACAAAAATGGGGTGTCACCACAGGACTCAAAATGGAAAACAAAGGTATGCGCACTAAAGCTACCGTAAAAGACTATGGAATGGAAATTATCGGCGATGGTGGAGAAAAGATGTCCGGACATTGGAACGGAGGTGTACGTACAAAAGTACAAAATTCATACCTCACGATCCCCGTTCTAGCAGCCTACAAACTGACGCCACGCTGGAATCTAAAATTCGGACCTTATTTTGCCTATTTAATGGACGGAGATTTTTCCGGACATGTTTATGAGGGCTATTTGCGGGAAGGCGATCCAACAGGAGCAAAGGTGGAATTTACAAACGATAAAATCGCGACTTATGACTTTTCTTCCGATTTACGTAAATTTCAATGGGGGGTACAGTTAGGAGCCGACTGGAAGGCTTTCAAGCATTTAAAAGTATATGCGGATTTAAACTGGGGACTAAATGATATTTTCCAGAAAGATTTCAAGACAATCACTTTTGATATGTATGCGGTTTATCTGAATGTAGGATTCGGATACGCATTCTAAAGTAGAATTTTACTTTTGTGTATCATACAAATTCAATCATAAAAAAGGAAGTTGCATAATACAGCTTCCTTTTTCCTTTACTAATACAGTATGAATACTATTTCTTCAGACCGTCAAACTCAACAAGAACAGCCATCTTAGTCACTGTAATATCCAAATACCAGTTTACCATCAGCATTACCGGTAACTGTTACGTCCAGATTCCCTAAAGCTAAAACTGACAGTATCTAATATGGGCGAGTATTATTACAATGTTATAATATAGTCAAAGGTTATACCATTTTCACCATATCTGCCAACTGAACAAAATAGTCATTTGACCAGATGTCTAATTCCTTCGGATTGCGCACAAAAGGAAGAACATCCTCTTTTACTTGTTTGATATCTGCTGTAGAAAGACGTTCTTTAAGCTTATCCTTGAATAGTTCTGGAGTAATCTCCTCATTATTGAACTGCTTGCATCTCTCAGCCAAATGTGCAAAATCAAGTGGCACATTATGACGAACATACCATTCAAAGTCGTACCAATCGCGTCCCTTGACTCTGTTTTTCCACACACGATATACCAAGGCATGCATCTTGCCGGCAAACAAATCGGGTAGAGTGAAGCAGCGAGTCATGAATGAATGAGGCTGAAGCAGCAGTTTCTGCTCTGTCTTGAAATTCAATGGAGGACAAGTGTCAACCTCGATCTTGATTTTTATAGACTTCTCTGTTTGAAACATTACATCATATACATCGGTGTTGTCCTTCAGGAAAGCAGACTCAACCTTGCCGAAATTCTTCTTGTCCTTTTTCTTGATTTCAACCTCACGACCCACCAATGCAAACGCATCAACAATGGGTTGGAAATATTTGCTGAAATCAAACGCATCGTCCTGTGCCAGCAGAGAAAAGTCCATATCTTCACTGAAGCGTTGCAACCCGTAAAAGATTCTCAGACAAGTTCCTCCATAGAATGCTACCGATTCAAAAAATCCACCATTATACAAACCAGCAAGAATCACCTGTTGGTTTACTTCAAAAATAGCGTTTCGCTTATTCTGCTCTGTCGTCAGATCGTAGCGTGACAACATGCTATCATAAATTTCATTCTTCATCGTCTCAGAAACTTTAATACAGTTGCAATAGAATCGGCCTTCTTGCCTACCTTTATATACTCTTCAAAAATATTAGCGTCAAACTTATAGAACTCATCCATATCCATTCGGATGTCATGCTCAAGATAGTTTTCCACATCCTTCAGGAAACGCAGATTGACCTTGGAAGAATTTGCTATCAGATCGCACAGAGCCTTTTCTGGTGACGCTATCAAGAAAGCATATTCCCCCTTATGCATACTTCTTACTCCTACTGAAAATGCATCTCTGTCAATATACTTGTAATCGTAATTCCCTATAGGGGTATGAAAACTTCGGGAATGCTTTACCGTCATAGACTGATGCGTATACACAGCCTCCGGAATCAAACCATAATATCTCAATGCTGTCGACATAGAGATGTAAGAAGGAGCATAAAGATGATTTGCTATCAATTCATTTGAAAGCGTCTTTCCTGAATGTTCGGGATTGACAACATAGAGCCCTCTCTTCAATCTTATAATATACCCATTCTTCTCAAGCCAAACAACCTTCTTATCTGCCGACTTGAGTTCAGGATATAACGATTCAATGATTGAATTCGTTATAGGGATAGCTCCTATTTCCGTTAATTGTCTATTCATGTTGCAAACATAGTAATATTTTGAACAATAAAAGAGTTTATTCTTCTTTTTCTATTCAAATATTTGCTATTCCAATATTTTGGATGGTAATTTTCATCCACTATATGTTATCATAACATTAGACAATGATATCTTGACTTTACTGTCATTTACTTTTCCAACAGTAATAGAAGCTTGCATATCCTTCACAACGGGAGAACCTGCTAATTTGAAATCTATTTCTCCTACTCATAAATAGAGTAAAGGGGCTATTGTTTTCTCCCCCTCATACAGACAAAGAAAAAGGGCATTTGTTCAGCCAAACGCCCTTTATTCTTATATAATAAGGATAACGTAGATTATTTTGTAAACATCAAACCTACTTCCAATTCTTTCACATCAGGAATAATTCCTTCCACTATTGCACTGAAAATTTTCTCAATCACTGCAAACTGCGGTTTCATTTCTTCAGGAAGCATCATTCCAATAATAGGCAACATTGTATTAGCGAATCCGGCAAGACCCACCACAACATCTGTAACCAAAGATACAGATAAAGTATTACCAGCAACCTGATAACTTACAGGTATCCCTTCTGTCAAAACTGTACTGGGATCCCATGAACGAGAATTGTCTACAGACATCATAGATAGCAATTCACTCAAGTCGAAAGCCAGATAAAGCTGACCATCTTTCATATAATATTGCAACATAGCAAATGTTTTGGGAGTAGTATCAACTGCATCTTGAGCATCAATTTTCCCATCACCATTTACATCTTTCGGCATATCAATATAAGAAGCGATCACTCTACCGTTTTCTGCAAATTCTATACTCTGAAGATAAACAGCATAAGTGCCCAACAAAGCTTGGATAACCTGTGTAAGCTGTGCATCCGGCATTGTTGCAGGAAACATCGGTTTCATATTCTCAGGAATAATATCCAAGAGGCTCTCCGGTAAAGTCACACTGCCTTTATTCGTTGCAAATTTGAAAATAGGAGCAGCCATGTTTTCTGGTGTTTTCATCAGATTCCATTTACCGATAATATCACCTATTACCCTATAAGTCACCTCGGCAGTCAATTTACGGTCTTCACCTACTGTTCCTTTAAAGGTTACAGTATAATCATTGTTTTTCAACTCACCACTTAAAGCATATACTTCCTTACCTTCTTCTTTTGTGATAACTGCCTCTTCAATAACAGCGGTTCTGCTACCAACCAGCATACCACTTAAAGTAACCTGTGCAGCCTTCTCGGAAAGCACCTTTATTGACACAGATCCACTGGTCAGCTCCTTACCATTATAGGTAATCGCATTACCTTTTGCTGAATAACTAGCATCAATCGTACCATAACCGGAACTTACCAGATCCAAAGTTAATTTACCACTATTATCAACAGAACCATCAATCGTAATGGTGTATCCCAATTTAGGCTCTACTGTTCCGGAAATCTTTCCATTGTTCAAAGTTACGTCAGCTTCCACATTCAATGCTACATTAATAATTTTCTTGAAAACCAGAGTAGCCGCAGAACCATTTTCTTTTGCTATCAAAGTAACAGCATAATCAGAACCATTATTATGAGATTTACCATCGAATGTGATAGCCAGACTATCGTTAGCATAAACTCCTGAAACAGCCGCCCAACCAGAAGTAGCTACATCGATTGTCATTTTTCCAGCAGTATCCACAGTACCGTTTACAGTAACTTTTAAAGGAGAATTCGATGCTTCCATTCTGGCAGCCTCCAGATCTGTTGTGCCCGAAAAATTATAAGAAGTATCATTTTTCTTTTCCATAGTTACATTTACAGGCACTGACGCATGACCATAAATGGCATTAATCAAAGTCACTTTAGCATTCTCGCCATTTATAATATCTAAGGTTGCAGTAGCACCGGCAGGTGTTGTGTTATTCAACTTCAAAGTTACATTGTCGTTGGTTATTTCCGGAATCTGCTGCCATGTAGTATCTTCATCATCGTCACTACATGCTGTGAACAATGTCACTGAACAAATCACAGCGAACAAATAATAAAAAAGATTCTTTTTCATTGCTTAGTTAATTTAATTTATACTCAAAAAATCGCGCAAATATACTAAAAAGTTAAACGTCTAATTCTTCTTATCGAAATTTAGAACACATTTTATGTAATTTAGAACATTATTCCGGCAGCAACACCACTCCCAACTTCTTCTTTCCATCCATCTTCACTATCAGTGGTTTATCAAACCGCACGTGACGTATGAACTTCGTTTCTTCAACAGCCGGCTGAGCATCCAGCACCTCCTGGCTATAAATGCCATCCTTTATATAAGCATTGATCGTGAAATACCCCACCCCAAAGGAAGTAAGATTCTGGAAAAAGTGGGTTCCTTGACTGGGATCCACACGATAGTTGGTCAGCCCTGCCTCCACAATGACTCGTGCCGCCGAAATATGCGGCCACTTCACAGGAATGCCCAGCCACGAATCGCTGCTTCCCCAACGCCCCGGACCTACCAGTATATAATGTTTCCCTTCATCCAGAAATTTACGGTTCATCTTTTCTATTTCATAAGCGATGGTAGGATTATTGGAAGCGGTATAACCGTCTGTTTTCACATAGATCACATCCTGAATGTCCTCCATTATGCCATGTCCCAGCGAATTATTACTCTTTAAAAGAACATCTTCATCCTTGATAAGGTTCAAATCTTCTTCCAGATTGGCTTTCACATCCACCATCGGACGAATCTGCAACAAATAGAAAGTACCATTTTTCTTTTGCTGGTTCAGCGTCACTGCAAACTCTATCTCGACAGGACGCCGCATCTCGCTTTGCCCGTATTCCTGTACCAATTGCAAAATACGGGGCAAAGGGAATACATCATGCTGCAACACATTGGCAAATGTTATCACTTTACGCCCCCCCGGATAAATTCCGTCGCGGATAATCATATCATACGGATCATACGTGGAAGCGATGAAAGCCAAAGCTCCGTCATTATCGGCCTCCTTCACCGGCAGCTTCAACAAATTAAAACCGTCATCCAACGAAAAGTCATGCCCTGTATTCTTCAAATCAAGCGCATAAAATTGAGTCTGCGTCTCACGCAAAGCGATTTCCATCTCACTGGTTTGCAAGACCTGATTAGGATGATACGGACACACCCGCAAAGTCAAACCTCCATCCACAATATACTTGCCCAGCCCCAAAGCAAGGCTCACAGTCCCTTCTTCGGCCTTCTCATCTCCTATCGGATAATAATTGAGCGAACGCGCCACTCCCGAAATGGAAGGATAAAAACGGTCACCATATTGCGTACCGACCACCTGCTGCAAGATTACAGCCATCTTCTCCTGGTCTATCACATTGCTGGTAGCCTGCATATAAGCCTTGCTGTCTCTGAAAAAGACAGAAGCATATACCCCTTTTATAGCATCGCTCAGCATACGGAGCATCTCATACTTATCATCCAGATAAGGAATCATATAAGTAGAATAGATTCCAGCAAAAGGCTGATAATGAGAATCTTCCAACAAACTGGAAGAACGGATGGCTATAGGTGACTTCACCACATCAAAGAAAGCGAAGAAATCTTCCACCAGACAATCCGGCAACTTGGCCCGAAGAAAAGCCTTCAATATCGTATCATCATCCGCATCACTCAACGCCACCTGGTACAAGCTATTGGTATCCATGAATTCATCAAAGATATCTGTACAAAGCACCACCGTTTTAGGAATAACTACCGTCGCATTCTCAAACTCATCAAATTCCGCATGACGCTTTACCATATTGTCTATAAAAGCCAAGCCACGTCCTTTACCCCCTAATGACCCCTCACCGATACGGGCGAAATTAGAATAGCGGTCAAAACGATCACGCTGGAACACCGCCACCACACCTTGGTTCTTCATCTTACGATATTTCACAATCGCCTCAAAGATTATGCGACGATGGGCGTCAATGTCCTGCAAAGAATCCCAAGTAATCTGCTTTAGGAACTCGGCAGGTGGAAACATGGCACGGGAATACAGCCAGCGGGACACGTGGTTACGGCTGATATGATAAAGGAGAGACTCCTTAGGAATGGCAAAGATTACATTCTGCAACTCTTTCAAGTTATGAACACGGGCCACTTCCTCCAATGTATCGGGGTTACGGAAAATGAAATCCCCGAAACCAAAATCATCAGACACAATCTCGCGCAAGTCTATATTCATCTTCTTGGAATTCTTATCCACGAAACTGGCACCATACCGGGAAGCATACACCTTGTTATTCACCTCGGCCGACTGCAAGATAAGAGGAATAAACGGATCCCGGGAACGTACCTCCGCCAACAGCTTGATACCTGCCATCGGATCCACCACACCACCGCGCGGATAACGGGCGTCCGTAATCACACCTAATACATTATTCTGATACTTATTATACAAGTCCATCGCCTCCTCGTAGGTACGTGCCAATACAATTTTGGGACGTCCCCGCATACGCAAGGTACGCTGATGGGCATTCAAGGCCTCCGTGGCAAATTCCTGGCTCTGCTTCAACACGAATTTATACAAGTTGGGCAATACGGAAGAATAGAACCGGATGGAGTCCTCCACCAACAAGATCATCTGCACTCCCACCTCTTTTATATCATGCTCCAAATTCATCTTATCCTCTATCAGCTTGATGATAGACACCAACAGATCCGTATTTCCCAACCAGCAGAACACATATTCAAAAATACTCAAATCCTCGTGCTCCATACGTGCCGTGATGCCGTGCGAGAACGGAGTCAGCACCACCAGTGGAATATGAGGATATTGTTCTTTTATGCTGCGTGCAATTTCAAATGTATCACTGTTATCGGATCCGGGCATACAAATCACCAGATCGAATGTCGTATTCTCCAATTGCTTCCAAGCCGCCTCCTCGGTAGAAACTTGTGTGAAACGAGGCGGATAACGAAGGCTGAGATTCATATATTCGTTAAAGATCTTCTCATCTATACGTCCGTCATCCTCCAACATAAAAGCATCATACGGATTTGCTACCAAAAGAACATTAAAAATCCGTTTGGTCATGAGGTTTACAAACGAAGTATCCTTGAAATACAACTGATTTAATTTTAACTTGCTGAACATGGTTACTTGATTTACATGGATAATGTAATAGCAAAATACGTCAATAATATTGTTTTATGCAACTTATTCGCAATAAAAAAGAACTTTTGGGTAGAGAGGGTTCACCACGGAGATTAACTTTTTATCACCAGCAGACTAAAATTTAGCCAAAAATATTTTGCCAATTCATCAAAAAACATACCTTTGCATCAGAAATGATTTTCATTTTGTCAAAACCTTAAATGCATAATAATTATGGATATTAATCAAATCATGACCTCCCTGGAGGCAAAACACCCTGGTGAATCAGAGTACTTGCAGGCTGTAAAAGAAGTCCTGCTTTCTATTGAGGATATATACAATCAACATCCGGAATTTGAGAAAGCGTCCTTGATTGAGAGACTGGTAGAACCCGACCGTATCTTTACATTTAAGGTGCCCTGGGTGGATGACAAAGGAAAAGTACAGGTAAACTTAGGTTACCGTGTTCAATTCAATAACGCGATCGGCCCGTACAAAGGCGGTATCCGTTTCCATGCTTCTGTAAACCTCTCTATCCTGAAATTCTTAGGATTTGAGCAAACCTTCAAAAATGCACTGACCACATTGCCTATGGGCGGTGGTAAAGGTGGATCCGATTTCTCACCACGCGGTAAGAGCGATGCTGAGATCATGCGCTTCTGCCAGGCATTCATGCTGGAATTGTGGCGTCATGTAGGTCCGGATATGGATGTTCCTGCCGGCGACATCGGTGTAGGCGGCCGTGAAGTAGGCTATATGTTCGGTATGTATAAAAAACTGACCCGTGAGTTTACAGGTACCTTCACTGGTAAAGGCTTGGAATTCGGTGGTTCATTGATTCGTCCTGAAGCAACCGGCTTCGGCGGTCTTTACTTCGTCAACCAAATGCTGAAAGCAAAAGGAATTGATATCAAGGGTAAAACTGTAGCTGTTTCCGGTTTCGGTAATGTAGCTTGGGGTGCCGTGACTAAAGCGACTGAATTAGGTGCGAAAGTAGTCACAATCTCTGGACCCGACGGTTATATTTATGATCCGGACGGCATAAGCGGCGATAAAATTGATTATATGCTGGAATTGCGTGCGTCAGGCAATGATATCGTAGCTCCATACGCTGAAAAATATCCTAACTCCACATTCTTTGCCGGACGTCGTCCGTGGGAAGTTAAGGTGGATATTGCACTTCCATGTGCAACTCAAAATGAATTAAATGGCGAAGATGCTTGTAATTTAATAAAAAATTCCGTTCTTTGCATTGGAGAAATCTCCAATATGGGTTGTACTCCCGAAGCCATTGATGCATTTATCGAAAATAAACTGATGTATGCACCGGGCAAAGCGGTAAATGCCGGAGGTGTAGCTACCTCAGGTCTGGAAATGAGCCAGAACGCGATGCATTTGAGCTGGAGTGCACAAGAAGTTGATGACAAGTTACATCAAATCATGTATGGTATCCACGAACAATGCGTGAAATATGGTACAGAACCTGATGGATATATCAACTATGTGAAAGGAGCAAACATTGCAGGCTTCATGAAAGTAGCTCATGCCATGATGGCTCAAGGAATTGTTTAAAAGCATTCTATTAGCATAAAAATATCTCGTTTAGTTGTATTTGTATTTTGTATTGTAGCTTGCGCTGCCCGCCTGTGAAGGTATGGCAGCGTTTTTTTATGGTATATCCAATCTTTTTTATACATTTGTAGCTTCAAGTAACGTATGTAAAATTTAAGTTATGGAAATAGTACAACTAGATGGCCTTGAACCTCAATTATTTAATTTAATCGGACCATTGGCTATGAATCCCAAAGTCCTGAAAGCAAATAACAATTATCCCTTTAAAACGACCCAAAGTTTTCAATGGTACATTGCTGTCGAAGATCATGACGTAACCGGCTTCATCCCCGTAGAACGGAAAAGCGGCAGTTATGTTATCAACAACTATTATGTCCATAACGATAATCAGGAAGTGCTGACCGAACTGATAGGAGCAATAAAGCCCAAAAAGAATTTATATGCCATTGTTCAGACCAAGCACGAGGCGACTTTTTCCGGATGCGGCTTTCAAACTGAGCACCGCTGGACTAATTATATAAAAATGATTTACAACACAGACAAACATGAATAATAAAAGACCTAAAGGGGAAAATGTTTATCAACTCGTTCAAAAGAGACTCAAATTCCTATTCAACGAATTTGATAATATCTATGTCTCTTTTTCAGGAGGAAAAGACAGTGGTGTCTTGCTCAACTTATGTATCCAATACATCAGAGAGCATAATCTGAACAGAAAAATCGGAGTATTCCACATGGATTATGAGGCACAGTACCAAATGACCACAGAGTATGTGGAGCAAACCTTCAGAGAGAACCAGGATATTCTGGACATATACCATGTATGCGTTCCATTCAAGGTGGTGACTTGCGCTTCCATGTTCCAAACCTACTGGCGCCCCTGGGACGAAAGCATGCACGCCCACTGGGTAAGGCCTCTTCCGAAAAACTGTTATAAAAAGGAAGACTTTCCCTTCTACAATGAGGAAATGTGGGACTATACTTTCCAAACCTCATTCGCATCGTGGTATCATAAAAAGCATGACGCAGTACGCACTTGCTGCCTGGTAGGTATCCGTACCCAAGAGAGCCTGGACCGGTGGAGAACCATTCACGGCAACAACCGCCTGAACAGCTATCATAACCTGAAATGGACCCGCAGGCTGGGATACGATTTATACAACGCCTACCCTATCTATGACTGGACCACCGAAGATATATGGACTGCATACGCCCGTTTCAAATGGCCGTTCAATCAAATGTATGAACTTTATTATAAAGCCGGCGTACCTTTGGACAGACAACGTGTAGCCAGTCCGTTCCTCAGCACAGCACAGGAGACTCTGAAATTATACAAAGCCATCGATCCCAATACGTGGGGAAGAATGTTAGGCCGCGTAAACGGAGTGAACTTCACCGGAATCTATGGCGGAACCCGTGCCATGGGGTGGCAAAACATCAAATTGCCGGAAGGCTACACATGGAAGGAGTATATGTACTTCCTGCTGGACACATTACCCGAAGAAACCAGGCAGTCTTACTTGGAAAAACTAAGAGTAAGCCGGGAGTTCTGGAAGTATAAGGGAGGGTGTCTGGATTTATCAACGATCCGCAAACTGACTGACTTGGGCATAAAATTCTATGTACAAAAGAAAACGAACTACAAGACAGACAAACTTCCTGTCCAGATGGATTATCTGGATGACATAGACATTGCGGAATTCAAAGAAATCCCCACCTATAAACGTATGTGTATTTGCATTCTGAAAAATGACCACGTATGCAAATACATGGGATTCGCCCTGACCAAAAAAGAAAAATTAAGAAGAGACAGAGTGATGCAGAAATATAAAAACATTATCAAATGAAAGAAGAATTCGAAAGTCCTGTGTATCACGTGCACAGAGTACCGGTGGAAAAGGTACGCGCCAACAGTTATAACCCAAACCACGTAGCCGCTCCTGAAATGAAGTTACTGGAATTAAGCATTTGGGAAGATGGTTACACTATGCCTTGCGTATGTTATTATATTCCCGATGAAGACATCTATGAACTGGTAGATGGCTATCATCGTTACTGCGTGCTTAAAACTTCCAAACGTGTGTTTGAACGAGAGAAAGGTCTGCTTCCCGTAGTCGTTATAAAAAAAGACCTTTCAAACAGAATGGCAAGTACCATCCGCCACAACCGTGCCCGTGGTACTCACAGCATTGAATTGATGGTGGATATCGTGGCAGAACTGACCAAAGCCGGAATGAGTGACGAATGGATTAAAAAGAATATCGGCATGGATGCCGACGAACTTTTACGACTCAAACAAATATCCGGCTTGATGGAACTCTTTGCCGACCGGGAATTCACCATACCCGAACCGTAAAGCAAATTTAATTAATACACTATTCAGTTGAAATATCATGCATTGATCATAGGGTTGTCGGTTCTGGCTTTACAAAGCTGCACCGACAACCTTATTTATACAGAGCCCGGCACGAAGGCAACCTTCACTGGTAATACATACCAAACAGCTTTCACAGGAACTTCCTCCATCTCTACTTTCAGCCCCGGCAGCCAAATCCTGCTGAATGCTTCGGGCAGTCTTCAAATAGACAATCAGGTTCTGACCTATATTGACAATCAATGGAAAGCAAGGGATGAATTTGGCTGGACTGACGGGACGGAAACAACAAACGTCACTGCATTCTATCCTGTCTATCCCGATTTAGCTTATACCAAGGAAAACCTTTATAGCAAGGGAGGATTGGAGGATGTACTCTATGACAAGGATGAATTTACTGCCGGTAATACCATTAGTCTGCATTTCAAACACTTGTTTTCTCTTCTGACACTCCAGCTGAACGACGATTTGCAGAATGGTTTTCAGAAGATAGAAGTATCATGTCCTGCGGTCGTTTCTGCCATAGCACCGGAATCAGCCGAAATTACTCTTGCAGCCCATGAAACGCATACCACCTCTATCACTCAAGTTTCTTCCTCCGGAAAGTATTCGTTTATCGTTCCTCCGGCTGAAAATATGACGATCACTATAAATATTCAGACTTCCAACAAGAAGTACACCGCCCTATTGCCATCCAAGTCTTTCACCGGAAATCAGGAATATACTTATAACATGAAGATTTCTGAAAAAATGCCGGGCATTGTAACAGCCGAAGACTGGATTGCATTCAGCCGGCTGATAAACCATAATAACATAACTGAATACAATGGAAAAACGCTTGCTGATTTCGGAGAGACAGTGAATGGAATCACGACTTATTACCTGCTGAATGATATTGATTTTAAAGGGGTGGATTGCAGCAAATTAGAATATGTTGGAGGATGGTCTAATAGAGACCGAATATTTAGAGACATATTTGATGGACGAGGACATAAAATTTCCAATCTTATTCTAAAGCCATTCAATGGTCATGCCGGATTATTTGGTAAAACAGGATCATCTTCCATAATCAGCAATCTACACATGGAATCATGCTCTGCTTATATCAAAGCAAATGACAAAAGCGCAAGTTCAGGAATTGGAACTATAGCCAGTTTCAATTTGGGAACTATCATAAACTGCTCTGTAAAGAATTGTTTCATTATGTCAGAACAGGAGGTAGATACCGGTGGTTTAGTAGGATGCTCCAAACAAGCAATTATAAATTGTAAAGTAGAAAACACAAACATATCAAGCAAATACTATACCGGAGGATTAGCAGGTAATGCCTGTGGAATTATATTAAATAGTTTTGCCGCCAATGATACGGTAAAAAGTACAAGTAATTACAGTGGAGGTCTTATCGGAAGGTCATTCCCATCAATGACTGTAATTATGGCCAACTGTTATGTTCATGCTATCACTCTCCCCTCCATCCAAAGAGGAGCACTGATAGGAAACTCCAATCAATATCACATAAACAATCTTTTTTACCCCATTTCATCCCCTAATCCTATAGGAAATATCAAAACAACGGTCACTGGAGCAAGTCCCTATCATTTCACAAATGAAACGAAAGATGCCATCTACCAACTTCTCAACCAATGGATAGACGAAACCGCCCCTACCCTTTATCCCGATTACACCTTTACCCGATGGACAGACGGAGGAGAAAGCCTTCCTGCCATTTTCATTACAGACTCTCAGAGTGAATCCAAGTAAGTTGACTTAAAAGGCAAAGTAACTTAACTTACTTGGACAAGTTACTTAACTTACTTGAAAACGGGATTTCCCGCCTCATTTCCTAAAATCCGGAAGAGAATATATAAGGCCTCCCCATACAGAAGAAACTACGATGACTGAAAGCATTCGTCTATCAGGTTCCGGTTCAACAGTGTCCAATAAAAAAACCGCTTCCTCCTTTTACAGGAGAAAACGGCTTTTATATCCAATTGATAGCTTGTTCTTATTAAAGAGCACCTACTTCGTTCAAAGCAGCGTTAGTCTTGCGGACAGCAGCAGCGCTTGCAGCAAATTTAGCTTTTTCATCTTCGTTCAAAGGCAGTTCAACGATCTTTTCGATACCGTTCTTACCCAAGATCACAGGAACACCGCAGCAAATGTCTGATTCACCATATTCGCCTTCCAAGTAAACTGAACAAGGAACCATCTTACCCTGGTTGTGGATGATAGATTCAACAACAAACGCACCAGCCGCACCCGGAGCATACCATGCAGAAGTACCCAGCAACTTAGTCAGAGTAGCACCGCCCACCATAGTAGCAGCAGCAACTTCCTGCAATTTTTCCTCAGACAAGAAATTAGAAACAGGCATACCCTTATAAGTAGCGAAACGAGTCAAAGGAATCATAGTAGTATCACCGTGACCACCAATAACCATACCTTCCACTTCATTAGCGTTGCAGCCCAAAGCCTGAGACAAGAAATATTTGAAACGTGAGCTATCCAAAGCGCCACCCATACCGATGATTCTGTTCTTCGGCAAGCCCAAAGCTTTCAATGACAAATAAGTCATGGTATCCATCGGGTTAGAGATAACTACGATGATAGCATCAGGAGAATACTTCAAGATATTCTGAGCAACAGACTTAACGATGCCCGCATTAACACCAATCAGTTCCTCACGAGTCATACCCGGCTTACGGGGAATACCTGAAGTGATAACCACAACGTCAGAGTTAGCTGTTTTTTCATAATCGTTTGTGCAACCTACAATGTTTGTATCGAAGCCTAACAGCTGAGCTGTCTGCATCATATCCATTGCCTTACCTTCTGATACGCCTTCTTTCACATCCAGCATTACCACTTCATCTGCTACTTCGTTAAAAGCAAGAACATTTGCACATGTAGCACCTACGTTACCTGCGCCTACTACGGTTACTTTTGACATAATCTCTATATTTTGTTTAAAGTTGATAATAAAATCGCCTCCTTAAAAGCACCGCAAAGTTACAATGATATTCCGGATTAAAGAAAAATTTCCATAATATTTTTCGAGCAGTGTACATAAATTATTGTACTTTTGTCCAAAATTCAATGTAACACTATGGATAAGAGCAAAAAACTGATTATTGTCATTATTCTGCTGATCGTGATTATCGGCGGAGTTTCTTTTTATGCTTTCCACCAAGCAAAAGAGAATAAAGAGATGAGCGAATTATTCGCTGTGGAGAAACTGGAAATGGAAAACGAATACACCACTTTCGCCACCCAATATGATGAACTTCAGGTACAGATAAACAATGACTCCTTGCGCGAAAAGCTGGAGAGTGAGAAGCTGAAGACACAACGGCTGCTGGAAGAACTGCGACAAGTAAAAACCAGCAATGCAGCTGAAATCATGCGGCTGAAAAAAGAACTGAAAACCGTGCGTGCCGTACTGCGCACCTACGTTATCCAAATAGACTCACTGAACAAACTGAACCAGGCACTGGCCGAAGAAAACCAGGAAGTAAAACAAAAATATACACAGGCAACCCGCCAAATCAGTAATTTATCTCAAGAGAAAAAGAACCTGAACGAGAAAGTTACCTTGGCGGCGCAATTGGATGCCACAGGAATCAACGTAGATCCTAGAAACAAACGCGGCAAAACAGCCAAGAAGGTGAAAGATGTGAAGAAGATCGCCATCTCGTTCACCATTGTCAAGAACATCACTGCCAAAACAGGCGAACGTACCTTATATATACGCATTGCCAAGCCGGACAACGATGTGCTGACCAAGAGCGCCTCAGACACATTTCCATACGAGAACCGCAACCTGGCTTATTCTATCAAGAAATACATAGAATACACCGGAGAAGAGCAGAATGTGACCGTTTACTGGGAGGTAGAAGAATATCTGCCTGCCGGAACTTATCACGTTTACATCTTCGCCGATGGCACAATGATAGGACAACAGGCGTTCAGCATGAAATAACAGGAAACGTTTCTCCAAAGTATATCCGTAAAAAAGATCAGCCGGTTGAAAATCAACCGGCTGATCTTTTTTACGGATATACCAAACACAAACCATGAACATGTAGATGACAAAATCATAAAAATATTTTAAAATAACGCCTATAATATGGCTTTCCTGAAGATTTGTTCTATTTTTGTTGCATAAACAACTTAAGAACCATAAAACAAGAACACTATAATGAAAAAGATAGTAGCTTTCATCCTATTTATCGGTGTTTTAGATAGTCTTTCGGCCCAAAACGCCCTCACCTTAGATAGTTGTCGCACTTTAGCACTATCCAATAACAAAGAGCTGCGCATTTCAGCTGAGAAGATAACCGCGGCACATTATGAAAAGAAAGCGGCTTTCACCAATTATCTTCCAAAGATTGCCGCCGTAGGAACATACATGCGCACCCAGAAGGAAATCTCATTATTAAGTGACGAGCAAAAAGGAGCTATCAGCCAGATAGGGACTGCCGCCCAAGGCTCCATACAGGAAACGTTCCAGCAGCTGGCAGCTTCCAGTCCCGAACTGGCACAGATACTTCAACCGCTTGCCCCCCTTATCCCCGGCATCGGAAACGCACTGAACAAGGTAGGACAAGGTTTGGTAGATGCCCTGCACACCGACACGCGCAACATGTATGCAGGAGCCGTAACCCTTACCCAGCCCATCTTCATGGGAGGGAAAATCGTGGCCTACAATAAAATCACCCGATATGCCGAGCAACTGGCCGAATCACAGCATGCCACCGGTATGCAGGATATCATCTTGAGTACAGACCAGGCCTACTGGCAAGTCATCTCACTGACAAACAAGAAGAAACTGGCACAAAGCTACCTGCAATTAGTCAGCCAGCTGGACAGTGATGTCGATAAAATGATAGCCGAAGGTGTAGCCACCAAAGCCGACGGACTGAGCGTAAAAGTGAAAGTGAATGAAGCCGAAATGAAACTTACACAAGTGGATAACGGATTAAGCCTGTCCAAAATGGTATTATGCCAATTATGCGGCCTGCCCTTACAGGATGAAATACACCTGGCAGATGAAGATGTGGAAAGCTTACCCCTTCCCGAATACCATGCGGGCGACAATGTAGCCACCGCCCTGGCAAACCGCGAGGAATTGCGAAGTCTGGATCTGGCCAGCAAAATTTACGACCAGAAAATCAACATTACCCGTGCAGGATTCCTTCCTACGGTAGCTCTGACGGCCAACTATATGGTAACCAATCCCTCACTGGTAAACGGCTTTGAACGCAAATTCCGCGGCATGTGGGCCGTAGGCGCTATGGTAAAAATCCCTATCTGGAACTGGGGCGAAGGAATGTATAAGGTAAAAGCCGCCAAGGCAGAAGCAAACATAGCCCGCTACCAACTGGCAGACGTGAAAGAAAAGGTAGAGTTGCAGGTAAGTCAAGCCAGCTACAAAGTAAACGAAGCCGCCAAACGGCTGGAAATGGCCGAAAAGAACAGGGAGAAAGCAGACGAGAACCTGCGCTACGCCAAGCTGGGATTCATGGAAGGAGTGATTCCCACCAGCAATGTGCTGGAAGCGCAAACCGCCTGGCTATCCGCCCAGTCGGACAAAATAGACGCTCAGATTGATGTTAAACTGACCGAAGTCTATTTGCGCAAGGCAATGGGAGTACTAAAGTAAAATTTAAAGATTAAAAACGAATAGATATGGCAGAAAGATCACAACACAGCAATATTTTGCTGGCATTCATTTCACTGACAGCAGTCATTGTCATCGTGTCACTGATAGGTTTCTTTACACTGGGTAAAGGCCCGGAAATCATTCAGGGACAGGCAGAAGCCGACGAATACCGTGTTTCCAGCAAAGTGCCGGGACGCATTCTTGAATTTCGTGTGAAAGAAGGAGATAAGGTAAAAGCAGGCGACACACTGGCTATCCTGGAAGCTCCCGATGTGAAAGCCAAACTTTCCCAAGCGCAGGCAGCCGAACAAGCGGCGCAAGCCTTGAGTGAAAAGGCGCAACGGGGCACCCGTCGGGAACAACTGCAAGCCGCCTACGAAATGTGGCAGAAAGCCAAGGCCGGTGTGGAAATAGCCGAAAAATCATACAACCGCGTGAACCGGCTCTTTGAACAAGGAGTGATGTCCGCACAAAAGCGTGACGAAGCCAAAGCGCAGTTTGACGCCATGACCGCCACCGAAAAAGCCGCCCGTTCCCAATACGAGATGGCGAAAAACGGTGCGCAACGTGAAGACAAAGCCGCAGCCGCTGCCCAAGTGGAACGTGCCAAAGGCGCTGTAGCCGAAGTTTCCTCCTACATAGACGAAACCATACTGACCGCATCGGCCGATGGAGAAGTGACCGAAATCTTCCCCAAAGCAGGTGAACTGGTAGGAACCGGTGCTCCGATTATGAATATCGCCCGGTTGGATGATATGTGGGTGACTTTCAATGTGCGCGAAGATTTCCTGAAAGACTTTACCGTAGGAAATGAGATCAGCGCATTTATCCCTGCCTTTGACAGGGAAGTGAAACTCAAAGTCACCTATATGAAAGATCTGGGTACATACGCCGCTTGGAAAGCTACCAAGACTACGGGGCAATTCGACTTGAAAACCTTCGAGGTGAAAGCTGTTCCCGTAGAAAAGACAGACGGATTACGCCCCGGAATGAGTGCCATCATTGAGAAATAACAGACAATGAACAGTACAGTCCATAACCGTATCCTCCGCATAGCCCGACGCGAAGTGTTCCGCATCGCTACAAGACCGCTATATCTGTTCTGCATGATTATAGCGCCCTTGTTCTGCTACCTCTTTTTCACCACGCTGATGTGGAACGGACTCCCTACGGATATGCCGGCAGGTGTGGTCGATTTGGACAACACAGCTACCACACGCAGCATCATCCGTAATCTGGATGCTTTTCAGCAAACGAAAATTG
The DNA here is from genome assembly GCF_054653615.1 of Phocaeicola sartorii JCM 17136 = DSM 21941. NCBI lineage: Bacteria > Pseudomonadati > Bacteroidota > Bacteroidia > Bacteroidales > Bacteroidaceae > Phocaeicola > Phocaeicola sartorii. The sequence goes on along the minus strand of NZ_BAAIFW010000005.1, from coordinate 1,063,467 downwards.
TAGCCCATTATCCCAGTTTCGCCGATGCCCGCAAAGCCATGCAGCAAGGGAAGATCTACGCTTTCTACTATATTCCCGAAGGAACCACGGACAAGGCATTGGCAAGCCGCCAGCCCAAAGTGTCTTTCTATACCAACTATTCCTATCTGGTAGCCGGCTCACTGCTCTACAAAGACCAGCGCACCATGTCCGAACTGGCAGGCGGAGCCATCGGCCGCGCCACCTTATATGCCAAAGGAGCCACAGAAGACCAGGCCATGGCGTTCCTGCAACCCATCGTCATCGACTCCCATATACTGAACAATCCATGGCTCAACTACTCAGTATATCTGAGCAACACCATCCTGCCGGGTATCCTGATGCTGCTCATCTTTATGACCACCGTCTATACCATCGGAAGTGAAATGAAGACCAACACCCAGAAAGAATGGATGAGCATGGCAGACAATTCCATCACCGTAGCCCTGACCGGCAAGCTGCTGCCCCAGACGTTGGTTTTCTTTGTCATGGCCACCTTCTATAATGCCTATCTGTACGGTTTCCTGCACTATCCCTGCAACAGCGGCATACTGCCCATGCTGTTTGCCGGCCTGTTACTGGTGCTGGCCTCGCAGGCATTCGGAGTCTTTCTATTCGGACTGTTCACCACCGTCCGTCTGGCACTGAGCACCGCCTCCCTATGGGGAGTGATTTCCTTCTCCATCTCGGGCATGAGTTTTCCGGTAATGGCTATGAATCCCGCGTTACAGGCACTGGCCAATCTGTTCCCGCTGCGCCATTACTTCCTGATTTATGTAGATTTGGCGCTTAACGGATATCCGCTGATTTACGCATGGCATTCAGTAGTCGCGTTGATGTTATTCATGCTGTTGCCTTTCTTCATCCTGAAAAGGCTGCGCACGGTACTATTGCACTATGTATATATCCCCTAAAACGGCAAGCAATTATGACAGAATATAAATTCAGACATATCATCTCACAAGGTATCAAAGATCTCTTCTACATCTGGTGGCAAGAGCTGAAGGCAGTTGTCAAGGACCAGGGCGTGCTCATCTTCTTCATTCTGGTACCGTTGGGCTATCCGCTTCTCTATACCTTTATATATACCAATGAGACGGTGCGCGAAGTTCCCGCCGCCGTGGTGGACAACAACCGTTCCAGCCTCAGCCGTGAATACCTGCGTCTGGTAGATGCAGGTGCCGACTTGGAAATAGTGTCCCATTGCAGTGATATGGAAGAAGCAAAAACGTTATTGAAGAACGGCAAGATATACGGCATCATCTATATTCCCGAAAGTTTCAGTCGTGACATTGCCAAAGGCATTCAAACCCATGTCACCATTTACTGTGACATGAGCGGTATGCTATACTACAAAGCGATGCTGACGGCCAACACCAACGCCTCGCTGATGATGAACAAGCAGATAAAGATAGAACGCTCCGGCCATACCACCGACCGTCAGGATGAAGTGAGCACCGCTCCCATCGCATACGAGGACATCTCCATCTTCAACCCGCAGAACGGTTTTGCCAGCTTCCTGATTCCCGCCGTGCTGATACTGATTATCCAGCAAACTTTGCTGCTGGGGGTAGGTTTATCTGCCGGGACCGCCCGTGAGAACAACCGTTTCCGCGACCTTATCCCCATGAGCCGCCACTACCATGGCACGTTGCGCATCGTTTTGGGGAAATCACTGACTTACCTGATGATATATGCTGTCATGGCTGCCTATATGCTCTGCCTTGTCCCCAAAATGTTCAGCCTGGTACAAATAGCGCAAGCCGGCACCCTGGCGGCATTTATGCTCCCCTATATACTGGCATGCATCTTCTTCGCAATGACTTGTTCCATTTTTATCCACCACCGGGAAGCCTGCATGATGATTTATGTATTCACCTCCGTACCGCTGCTGTTTATCTCGGGCATCTCGTGGCCGGGTGCTGCCATCCCTCCATACTGGAAAGTGATTTCGTGGCTGTTTCCTTCCACTTTCGGCATCAACGGTTTTGTACGCATCAACACCATGGGCGCCACACTGGCCGATGTACTGACAGAGTACCGCGTATTGTGGATACAAACAGGTGTTTATTTCCTGACCACCTGCATAGTCTATCGGCGCCAGATTACCCTGAGCCGCAGGCATGTATACGAAAGGCTGAAAGAGATGAAGAAAAGACGCAAACTCAATGCCGTTTAAAATTGTTTATAAATCAAGAACCCGACAGGGTACTTACTCCATTGAGGGCCATATCATGGCCCTAATGAATGGGGAAGATAAGCAATACTACTAAAAAAGAACGGTCACTCCAACAGAAAAAAAACGATTTATCGTCTCATTTACTCCATAATTTACAGATTTTCCCTACATTTGCCACAATTATCAACCCATTTGAAAAACCTTTTTTCAAACAACTATGAAATCACTGAAGTTCCTTACCCTGCGGCGAATGGAAGCAGGTATCTTCTTATTGGTATTCTTTACCATTTTCGGCACTCTGGGAAGTATCATGGGAGTTCCCAACATGCTTAACACCCTTATGAAAACAGCCTACAGTCTGCTTATAGATACCGTATTTTATCTGATGGCCATCACCGTATTGTCCGGTGCGTTAGGCAAACTACTGGTAGAATTCGGAGTGGTACGCTTGCTCGAATTACTGTTACGCCCCCTCATGAAACCCCTATTCAACATGCCGGGTGTAGCCTCGCTGGGAGCTGTCATGACTTTTCTATCCGACAATCCTGCCATCATGTCACTGACCAAGGACAAGAACTTCAGCCGCTACTTCAAAACATTCCAGCTCATCTCGTTCACCAACTTCGCCGCAGCCTACGGCATGGGACTGATCGTAATCGTATTCATGTCCAGTCTGGGCTATGCCTACGCGTCTTTGATCGGACTGTTCGGAGCCTTTATCGGAAGTCTCACCTCCACCCGGCTGATGCAATTCTTTATCTTAAAAGAACATCCTGAATATGCCCATGAACACACCTCGGGCGGTAACGAACAACAGATATCTTTCAAAACCGAAGAACAAAGTCTTTTCCTACGGGTGCTCAACTCGTTGCTGGATGGCGGCAAGACAGGTGTAGAACTAGGACTGGCTATCATTCCCGGCGTACTGATTATCTCCACACTGGTCATGATGTTCACTTTCGGTCCCAGCCAGGTAGGCACCAATGCTACAGGCGAAGCGATACTCGCTTATACCGGAGGAGCATACGAAGGCATTGAACTGCTTCCCAAACTGGCAGGAAAAATAGGTTTTCTCTTCGAATGGCTATTCGGATTTAAAGATTCTACCTTGATCGCTTTCCCCATTATCTCGCTGGGATCGGTAGGTGCCGCATTAGGACTGATTCCCAAATTCCAGGCCAATGGCGTGATCGACAGCAACACCATCGCTGTATTCTCGGCCATCGGTATGTGCTGGAGCGGCTACCTAAGCACACACACCGCCATGCTGGATTCACTGGGATTCCGCCAACTTACTTCCAAGGACCTGATAGCGCACACCATTGGCGGGTTGGTTGCAGGAACCAGCGCACACTGGCTCTATGTAGGAATTACCCTGATAGGAACGCTTGTCACTCCGGAACTAGTGGGAAGCAGCAAAGGAGATGCCTGGATGACAGATGCCTCCGGAGAAAAAATAACTACCGTCTACACCTCCACCCTGCAACAATACAACAATGGTTCCTACACCTTGAAAAATTGGTATAAGGATGTGGAAGGAAGCCACATTCAATTCACTGTCCGAGAAGACAGCACACTGCATATCAACAACGCCTACACTACCCGGGAAGGGTATTATTATGTCACCATCGATGAAAAAGCCGAAGGAGACAACGTGCACTATGCCGTGTTCTATCCAGGAGAGAAATACTCCAAGTTCTCGGGAAACGCACAAAGCGGAACATTCTACCTGTACGCTTTCATCTATAGCAAACAAAGCAAACTGATAAAAGAAGGATATTACTGGTTCAAATGGGGAAATCCGCCTCATCCCAAACTAGTTACTCCCGACGACGAGCAAGCTACAACAAACTGAAAACCTATCACGCCATTGTAGCAACAGTCGCTATTTTCTTCACCTTTACACTAATTAACCTTTAACCGTCTTGCTAATTACGAAAAAATCGTAGATTTGTGAAAACACTGTAAACAACTCATTTTCTTATGGAAAAGTTAACTATACAAGAAATCAAAGGCATGTCCCGTAGACTCCTGGAAAGCATAAAGAAGAAACGGTACGCTGCAAGTCCGCCCTTCCTGTAACCATTAAGCCGCCTTGAAAAACAACCTTATTATAAAAAACCAAAGCACATGAAAAAGAACATTTACGGTCTCCTTCTCCTTACAGCGGCAGGCGTATGGAGCGCATGCACCCCGTCCACCCAAAGCGACGGAAGTATTTCCACTCTGGAAACGGACGGAAACAAACTGACCCTGTGTGATTTCAACAAAGTGACGGATACATTGAGCGTTCCCCTCAGCGAATGGGTGGAAGATTGCCAACTGGTGCGGTTCGAAAACAGCGACACGGCATTGTTCAAACTCTGGTGGCCCGCCATTACCGACCGGTACATCGGCATCCGTCAAAGCGGAGCCGTGTTCAAGCTGTTCGACCGTGAAGGCAAATTTCTAAACGACATCGGTGCTATGGGCCAAGGGCCCGGCGAGTATGCCGGTTCGCTGTACAGCGAAGCCATCGACGAGAAGAACCGCTGCGTCTATCTGGCACCTTTCTTTGGCAGCAACAAAATTCTGAAGTACAACCTGGACGGGACTTTCGCGTCAGTCATCGAATTAGGAGAAACCCTGAACAAGCCCAAACTCCATCTGCACCCCGACGGCAGCCTGTCCGTCACCCACCTCTGCTTCAAAGGAAGGAACGAAATGATGGTTGCCCACATCGCACCCGACGGAACCCTGACCTCATACAAGCCCACCGCAGAGCAGATCATCAATCCGATGGACAAAGACGGCAACTTTGTAGGGTTTAACAACGAGATATGGTCCTACAACAATACGGAAAACTTCAACTTCATGACGATGCCTACAGATACACTGTATCAGTACAATCCGGAACAGAACCGGGTGACAGCCCGTTTCGCCCTGCAGAACCCACCGAAAGGCAAGGATGTCTTTCTGATTTACAACGAACTGCCGGGTAAATTCCTTGCCACCGTTTGGGGAACAGGCACCATAGCCATAGACTTGCAGAAACAGCAGTCGCACTACGTGAAGCTGGTGAACGATTACTTCGGCGGTCTTCCCACTCCCATGAACTTTACTAATGGCTATTTCTTTGCCATGTACGAACCGTTGGTTCTGATGGACAAGATAGAAGAACGCCTGTCCGCATCCGGATGCACCGACAAGGACAAAGAAGTGCTGAACAAACTGCTGGACTCTCTGGATGAGAATGACAACAACGTCATGTTCATAGGCAAACTGAAACACTAGCATCCGCCGGCTCGGACAAAAAAAGTCTGTCACACAAGCACCGGTCACATTGATGTATAAATATTACTTGCAACTGTGACAGCCCGTGTGACAGACTTTTTTATCCAAGCCGGATTCTTCGCCGAGTCCGGCAGCATGGCGAACCGATTATTTCTTCATCTCCACAATGTGTGTAGGAGCCTGTTCCGCATTCCGCTTCTCAGTCTGCCTCACCACATTCCCGGCCAGTTCTATAAACGCACGTCCTGTCAGGCTGTTCTCGTCCAAAGCCGCCGGAGTTCCCTTATCACCATTCTCACAGATACTCTGCACAATGGGGATTTGCCCCAACAAAGGCACATTCATTTCTTCAGCCAGTTGCTTGCAGCCCTCTTTTCCAAAAAGGTAATACTTGTTTTCGGGAAGTTCGGCAGGAGTAAACCATGACATATTCTCCACCAACCCCAAGATAGGCACATTTACTTTGTCATTGGTGTACATATTGATTCCCTTGCGCGCATCGGCCAGAGCCACCTGCTGGGGTGTACTGACAATCACAGCTCCCGTAATGGCTAAAGTCTGCACCAAAGTCAGGTGGATATCGCTGGTACCCGGAGGCGTATCCAGAATGAAATAATCCAGTTCCCCCCATGCGGCATCTCCGATCAATTGTTTCAAGGCATTACTGGCCATACCGCCACGCCACAAAGTAGCCTGGTCCGGGTCTACAAAGAAACCGATAGAAAGCAGCTTGATACCATATTTCTCAACCGGAACAATCAAATCACGGCCGTCTATCTGCTCGGCGTATGGACGGGCATCTTCCACTTGAAACATCTTAGGCACGGAAGGGCCGAAAATATCCGCATCCAGCAACCCCACTTTATAGCCCAGCTTAGCCAGCGCCACAGCCAGATTGGCTGCCACGGTAGATTTGCCCACCCCGCCCTTTCCGGATGAGACAGCAATGACATTCTTAACCAGCGGAAGCAGCTTGCCCGGTTCGGGACGCGCCGCCTGGCGGCTCTCTGTGGCAATAGCCACCTGTACCTCAGGTGATACATACGTATGGATTGCTGTTTCGGCAGCCTTTATCATAGATTTCATAAACGGATCGGTGGGTTTCTCAAAAATCAACGAAAAGCTCACCGACATGCCGTCAATGCGAAGATTATCGGCAACCATCTCCGCTTCCACCAAATTCTTTCCCGTTCCGGGATAGCGCACTGTTGCCAGGGCATCCAAAATCAATTTCGGATATAAAGTCATCATATTGTTATTATTTACTTGTTTTCAATCCGCTTCGTTTGCTGCGGTTGTAACTGCGATACTCATCCAATTCTATTTCCACATCGGGCTCGTGCAACTCATTCTCTTGCGGCAGACGGAACTTCATATACTTTATATTCAGTCCACGGTCCAGCCACTGCTGTTCATAATAAGTACGGATGCCCAATATGTCGTCCACCAGCCCCGAATGATACAAATCCTCGGTCATAAACTCTACCGGCAGTCTGTTTTCCTCTACCATGTAGCGGGTGTAGGTAAACATAAAATTACTATCGGTCTTCAAGTGAATCAGTCCGTCCGGCTTCAAAAACTTGCGATAGCGTTCCATAAAATAGGTGGAAGTAAGACGTTTAGTCGCCTTCTTCATCTGCGGATCCGAGAAAGTCAGCCATATCTCGCTCACCTCACCCGGAGCAAAGAAACGGTCGATGATTTCGATATTGGTACGTAGAAAAGCCACGTTCTTCATGCATTCCTTCAGTGCTTCCGTCGCACCGGTCCACATACGGGATCCTTTTATATCCACACCGATAAAGTTTTTATCGGGATACATACGCCCCAGCCCTACGGTATATTCACCCCGTCCGCATCCCAGTTCGAGCACAATCGGATGGTCGTTCTTAAAAAAGTCACGGTTCCAACTGCCCTTCATATCAAACGGAACATTATCGGCCACCGAATAAGGGTATTCAAACACGTGCGGATATTCCCGCATATCAGCAAATTTCTCCAGTTTTCCTTTTCCCATAAGTTTTCTATTTTGCAGGGCAAAGGTAGGGAATTTCCCTCACATAAGGAAGATGACAGGAAGGGAAATTAGAAAGAATGCCCTCCTTCACATTCGATACGAAAATAGAACGCTGCTGAAATCCGGATGAAACAACGGCACTGCATCTTTGAAATAGTAACTATCGACCTCATATAAAAAGAGCCCTACAAATTAATTGCAGGACTCTTTCCTTATATGTTAAAACAGATTCCTTATTCGGCAATTGTTTCTCCCAGCTCTTTCTTCAGGTCTTCATAGAAAGCAGCGTGTGATGCTTCTACATAAGGAGCCAGGAACAAGAAACCGATACCCAAGGTAAAACAGCACAGAATGGCCCAACCGATGAAGCTCAAATCCAGCAGGAACATCTTCATTTTACGCCCGGACATCATCGCCATACTTTTCTCTATGGCGGCGTTGTACTGCAATTCCGGATAATCTTTCAGAATAAAGAGCGTCATCGCGTATGAATAGGACTTTATGATGCCCGGAATGACGAGCAACAATGCCCACAAGAACGTATAGACTGTAGTCAGCAACATAGTCCCCAATATCCGTCCATAGTCTTTGAACCCGTCGAAGAGACGAGCAAAGTCCAACTTTATCCCACGAATCACGTCCAGGAAAAGAATGGCATAGCCGAAGCCCAAAGGCAGGAGCAGCAACGTGAAGAGACTAAAAGAGGATGAGGTCACCGACTCCGTGATACGATAGGGCAGCGTAGGAGCATTCATCACCAATCCATAAACAAAAGTAATGACAGCACCCAATCCCCAATTACCGCCCAACGCATCGATTGCCTGATTTTTCAATTCTGAATTTGTTTTCATAAGAATCTCTTTTTTTATTAGTCCAAAACAGTCACCCAATTATGTGTATCGGGTTCATCACCATACTGGATAGCACGAAGTTTGTTATACAGTTTTGTACAAACAGGTCCCGGTTTTCCATCTTTAGAGATAACGTACGATTTCTTGTTTTCCAAATCATCAATACGCTGGATCGGACTGATCACGGCCGCTGTACCGCAGGCACCCGCTTCCTCGAAGGTTTCCAGTTCTTCCTCGGGAACCGGCCGGCATTCCACCTTGATACCCAGATCCTCGGCCAGCTGCATCAAGCTCCTGTTCGTGATAGAGGGCAGGATGGAAGATGACTTCGGTGTGATGTAAGTATTATTCTTGATACCGAAGAAGTTGGCCGCGCCACATTCGTCGATGTATTTCTTTTCTTTGGCATCCAGATAGAACTCGCAGGAATACCCTAAATCATGAGCCTTCTTATTGGCACGCAGACTGGCGGCATAGTTACCACCCACCTTATAACGTCCTGTTCCGTATGGAGCCGCACGGTCGAACTCACGGATAATAACGTAAGGATTAGTAGAGAAACCACCTTTGAAATAAGGGCCTACCGGAGTGACGAACACCACAAACAGATATTCATTGGCCGGATGAACACCCACCTGGGCACCTGTACCAATCAGCAACGGACGGATATAGAGAGCCGCGCCACTTTCGTATGGAGGAATGAAACGCTCGTTGGCTTTCACTACCTTCTTTATAGCGGCCACAAACATTTCAGTAGGCAGTTCCGGCATCAGGATACCATCGCAAGTGCTTTGCAGGCGTTCTGCATTGGCTTCCGGACGGAAGATACGGATTTTACCATCTTTTCCACGATAAGCCTTCAATCCTTCAAACGCTTCCTGCCCGTAGTGCAGACAGGTGGCGGCCATGTGTATATTCAGTGTTTCTTCCGAACAGAGTTCCAATTCTCCCCATGCACCGTCACGATAGTAACAACGTACATTATAATCTGTCTTCATATAGCCGAATGACAGATTTGCCCAATCAATCTCTTTCATTTTGTATCTTCTTTTATGTTATTGTTTACGAATGAGAGCAAAATTACGTTTTATATTTGCAAATTCCAATCAAAACAGATAATATTTAGCAAATCTATGATGAAAAAGAAAATCATGAAGTATTGAAACGGACCAGTAAAGGCTAGAAAATCAAAGTAACTTTTTCCAAGTGCGACTCTTAATATCAACATTTATTTGTATAACTCAATAACATAGTATACCTTTGCAGGAAATTAATAATAATCTTAAAATCTATACTCTATGAAAAAAACTTTAATTTCTACCGCTTTTATTTTTTTAGTTGCTGTCACCATATCAAAAACTCAATCTGACCGTCCCTCTGACATAATTCTGAACAATATCGAAGCTTTGGCTTCGGGTGAAAGTGTTTACGACTACAGCCAGCCTAAAACTGTATCCTGTGATTATATAGAAGGATCATGGCATACAGGAAGTGTAAGAAGAGCTTGTGTATTCTGTGCTGTACCTTATTCATGTACAGAAACAGAATGTGGAGAAATTTTCTATAACTAAATTCAAGTTATTATGTTAAAGTACTTATTTCTTATTGTAGGCATGACCCTGCTTGCGTCCTGCAACCGCCCTGCCGCAAACAAGAAAGAATCAATCTATCACACAAGCATTCCCCTGGTGATAACCGACCAGGTGCAGTGCATTCCTGTCCATACAGACGGGGATTATTTCAACCATGTAGAGGATTATCTGCGCACTGTATCGTATGTAAAATTGGCTTCTGAACCTCTGCTTACCCGGATCAATGACATCCACATTATCAATGAAAAAATCTATGTTTGGGATCAGGCAGACCAGATAGTGTGTTACGACATGCAAGGAAATATGATCTTTCGGATTCATGGGGTAGGAAACGGACCGGGCGAGTATTCGGGCATCCATGCTTTCGCCCTCAATCCCGACCGGGCAGAAGTCGTTATTTACGACAATATGCGAATCTCCCTTCATTATTATTCCATGCTGAACGGAAAATACTTGAGAACAGAAAGTTTTCCCAAACCCAATCCCAGTGAAATGGCTTTCTTCGATGGTGTGTATTTCTACAACAATCGCGACCACCGGAACTACCCTAATGATAACTCTCTGCACTATTCCCTGCTGGTATCAGCAGACGGGCTGAAGATGGACAAGAATTATTTTCCGCATAATGATGCCGAAGAAAAATATATATTCAGTCCTTCTTTACAAACCTTTTACGACAACGACACCACGCTCTATTATTGCAAAAATTTCGACAATACAGTGTATCAATTAGGTAAAGACAGCATAAAAGCACGCTATCGCATAGATTTACCCAATCCTCTTCCTTTTTCAAAGATAGAGGAAAGAGCCAATGAATGGAAACTTATAAAATCAGACTACGCATTCGGCATATCCAATGTTTACGAATGTGAGAGTTTGCTTTATTTCCGTTTTTTTAAAAGCGGATATATCATGGCCGCTTTATATGATTTAGCAAAAAACGAACAGATTTGTTGTGTCAAAGCGATGCAGGACAGTCCCAGACTTACCATTCCCTTGATTAATACGATTGACGGAGTCTATAAAGGTCAATTTTTCAGCGTCCTATCTCCCGAGTTCATCGATTATTGCATAACCAAATGTCCGGGCGAATACCCTGCTATCTTCCAACAATATGATGCTCAGTCCGAGAATCCGATCATTGCCTTTTATGAAGTAGTAAAGTAATAATTTGTCAATGTGCCATGCGGAACATAGCGCATCCGCATGGCACATTGGCAAATTGATACATTGCCACATTGACAAATCAGCTGATAATCTTCTTTATCTCTTCATCGGCTTTGTAGAGTTTGTCCCGGCAAAACTTAATCAGCTCCTGCGCTTCTTTCAGCTTTTCGCTCAAACTGTCTATATCCAGTTCGTTACTGTCTATACGTGATACGATTTCTTCCAGGCGTTTCATGGCCTGTTCGTAGGTTTGTTTCTTTGCTGCCATATTTCGTTTTATTTTTTAGTTACTATACTCTTTATCTCCCCTTGAGCCAAACGGGTGGTAAGCTCGTCACCCGGCTGCAAGGCAGAAGCATCGGTCACCGCTTTACCATTTTTCAGCGTGATACTGTACCCCCTTTTCAACAGATGCTCGGGAGATGCCGCCTTCACCTCCTGCTCCAACAGCTGAAGACGATGTTGCTCTTTCACCAGACGACGCTGTGAAACAACCCCCAGCTGCGTCTCCAGCATATTCAGAAAATGAGTCTCTTTTGCCAGACGGGACTGCCAGCCTACTTCCAACTGCTTCATGATCCGCTCCTGCCGATAATGTTCCTCATTCAGCCTCATCCGCGTCTGCACGGGAATACGCTCCGCTATCCGGGCAAGCCGTACCTTCTCCCGCTCCATACGGGTGGAAACAGCCTGAAGAATGGCGGACGCATGGTTTTCAAGCACCTCGGCCGTGTCGTGCAAATGATTGATCAGAAACTCGGCGGCGGCGGTAGGCGTCTTGACACGGGTGTGAGATACACTGTCCAGCACCGTATCATCGCGCTCATGCCCTATGCCGGTGATAATAGGCAAAGGAAACTGGGTGCAATTGGCCGCCAGCTCGTATGTATCGAACCCCGAGAGATCGGACGTGGCGCCTCCCCCCCGGATAATCACCACCACATCCCAATGGTCACGACAGGCGTTGATGGCATCCAGCGCGGCAATGACCGATGGCTCTACCCGCTCCCCCTGCATGATGGCAGGGAACAAACGGGGATAAAAGACAAAGCCGTATGGATTATGTTCCAACTGATTACAAAAATCCCCATAACCGGCAGCCGTAGCCGAGGAGATAACAGCTATACGTTGCGCCAGCAAGGGAATCTCCAGCTCCTTGTTCAAGGTCAGGACGCCTTCCTCCTCCAGCTGCTTCAGTATCTCGCGACGGCGGCGTGCCATATCCCCCAATGTATAAGTAGGGTCTATATCCTGCACGGTAAGCGAGTAACCATATAATTCGTGAAACTCCACAGTCACTTTCACCATCACTTTAATGCCCGCCACAAAAGCCTGCCCCGTCTCCTCCTCGAAATAAGGCTTCAACAGGCGGAAAACATTGCTCCAGATAGTCCCCCTTGCCTTGGCTATCAGCTTATTCCCCCGCGGCTCCTTCTGTACAAATTCCAGATAGCAGTGACCGGAATAATTGGAGCGCACATCGCTCAGTTCCGCCTGAACCCAATAAGTGTCGGGCATGCAGGTGTTGATACTGCGCTTTACCAACGCATTCAGTTCATATAAAGAAAGAGCATGTTCTTCCATCAGGGTTTCTTTTTTAATGCTGTTTGATAAGCTTTCCAGATATCGGGGATACCGTAACCGAATATATTATCGGGATACTCTTTACGGTCGCCTGCGTTCTGCACCGCCTCCACCACCTGCCGGGCAGTGAGCCAGGGACATGCCTGCCAGAAACAGGCTACCAGTCCGCACAATATGGGCGATGCGAACGAGGTACCGTTGGCATAAGAAACCGTTCCGTCAGTACCCGCCACGGCCGAAGAGACTCCCACCGCCATCACATCCGGCTTTATACGGCCGTCTGTGGTATTTCCCACCGAAGAGAAATCAGCGTTGACCAGCTCTCTGTTGACAGCTCCCACCGTAAGGATATTCTTCGCATCTCCCGGCGGAGTAATCTTCTTCCAGACGCCACGGCCCGAATTTCCGGCGCTGCACACCACAACCATCCCTTTATCGGCAGCCAGAGAGGCGGAATGGGACATCAATGAATAACGCCCGTCCAAATCACGATAACGGTAGTTCATGGCCTTGTCATCAAACTCATAATACCCCAATGAGGTATTGACCACATCCACCCCTGCACTATCGGCAAATTCCAACGCCTCGGCCCAGTAATCCTCTTCCACAAGCTGTTCCGTATCATCATCCTCACTGCGCAGCAGCCAATAGGCGGCTTCGGGAGCCGTGCCCACCAATACATGCGGCCGGTTGGCCGCCAGGCAGGATAACACTTTCATGCCATGATAGTTCTCGGCATAAATGTCCGAGCGGGGGTTGACAAAATCGCGTGTTCCCAGCAAATTCATTTTTTTAAAGACACTTATTTCATCGGCATTGTAATAGCCCGCGTCAATGACCGCTATCTGCATGCCTGCGCCACGAAAGCCTGCGCCATGAAGGCTGTCACCGTGATGGACGGCAATCTGCCGCCAGGCATCTCCGTAATAATGATCGTTCTTCGTAACCTTGTTGGTCACCTCTTTCTTACGGTCGGCATTGCGGGCAGGGATACTGTCGGGCGCTGTCCATACTTTCCGGACAGCGGTCACAAAAGGCAGCTCCGCTATCCCGGCAATGACCGAAGTATCGGCCACCTGTACCACCACCGTATTGTTCCATTTGCTCGTAGAAACCGGCTGCGCTCCTTTTTCAGCCAGCGCGTGGATATAAGTCCGGCACACAGGAAGATCTGTAGAATCAACCGGCAACCCTTGTTTCGTGCGACGCTCCATCGCACGTCCGGACAAATAGGCCGACGGATTGTCCAATGTGTAAGTTGTCTCCGCCTTGTCGCGAAGATTGATACGATATTTGTAAGTTTTCACTTGTGCCGATACTTGTAAGGCGCATACCAATAGCAGGCAGCCTACTATTCCTCTTTGACTGTTCATGAATTCTATTCCGTTTATTTTTTATTCATGCAAAGATAAACAAACTTTTTCCTCACACTCATTTTTTGTGTACCTTTGCGGTCAATTTCAGGTTAAACAGGTAAAAAGACAGAGAATAAAGTATGGCAAAAGCAGGAACACCCACAGAATTGGGAACACAACCCATCGGAAAATTACTTTTACAATATGCAATACCCGCCATTATTGCTATGACAGCATCCTCACTATATAATATGGTGGACAGCATTTTCATCGGCCACGGCGTAGGCCCTTTGGCTATTTCGGGACTGGCCATCACTTTCCCGTTGATGAATTTGGCAGCAGCATTCGGCTCATTGGTCGGTGTGGGCGCCTCTACCTTGGTTTCCGTAAAGTTAGGACAGAAAGATTATGCCACCGCCCAAAACATTTTGGGGAATGTGGTTACGCTGAACCTTATCATAGGTATAGGATTCAGCATACTTACGCTGCTCTTTCTTGACCCGATCCTCTATTTCTTCGGGGCAAGCACAGATACCATCGCTTATGCACGAGACTATATGGTCATTATTTTGCTGGGCAATGTTGTAACCCACATGTACTTAGGTCTGAATGCCTTGCTGCGCGCTTCGGGCCATCCGCAAAAAGCAATGACAGCCACCATTACCACAGTGATTATCAATACCCTCCTTGACCCTCTTTTTATCTATGGCTTCCATTGGGGAATCCAGGGAGCCGCCATCGCCACCATTCTGGCGCAAATCATCTCGCTGGTGTGGCAATTCAAGACATTCACCAACCGGAACGAGCTGCTTCATCTCCGCGGCGGCATCTACAAACTGCGCGGCACGATTGTAAAAAACACCATCGCTATCGGCATGTCTCCGTTCCTCATGAATCTGGCGGCGTGCTTTATTGTGATTTTCATCAACAAGGGACTGAAACAGTATGACGGCGACCTTGCCATCGGTGCGTTTGGCATTGTCAACCGGATTGTTTTCCTGTTCGTCATGATTGTGATGGGGCTGAACCAAGGCATGCAACCCATAGCCGGTTACAATTTCGGAGCCCGTCAATACCATCGTGTAAACCAGGTTCTGAAGCTGACCATTTATGGCGCCACCGCCGTTACAACAACCGGCTTTCTGGTAGGTGAGCTGATGCCCCAACTGGCCGTATCCGCTTTCACCACCCATGAGGGACTGATACAGCTATCCGCCACCGGCTTACGCATTGTGGTCATATTCTTCCCCATTATCGGTTTCCAGATGGTCACCTCCAATTTCTTTCAAAGCATCGGCATGGCGGGTAAAGCTATCTTCCTGTCACTAACCCGGCAGTTGCTGTTCCTGCTCCCCTGCATCATCCTGCTCCCCCTCATCTGGGGATCGACAGGAATCTGGTGGAGCATGCCTATATCAGATTTGGCGGCAAGTGTTGTGGCAGGCATCATGCTTTACCGCCAGTTCAAGATTTTTAAGGTCCACGGCAACAAATTAGAAGTTGAAAATTAAGAATTAAAGATTAGTTTCGTTATATTTGTCCGCATAATCAATAGAAAACGACTATGAACGAGCATTATGTCATCAACCTGGGACGCCAACTGGGTAGCGGAGGAAAAGAAATAGGCGAGAAACTGGCTCAAGCGTTTGGTATCGCCTTTTATGATAAAGAGTTAATCAAGCTGGCTTCGGAAGAAAGCGGTTTGTGCAAGGAGTTTTTCGAGAAAGCAGATGAAAAGGCTTCCCAAAGCATCATCGGCGGTCTGTTCGGAACCCGTTTTCCTTTTATCAGTGACGGAGCTATTCCATACGGCAGTTGCCTGAGTAACGATGCCCTGTTCAAGATACAGAGCGACGTGATACGCGAACTGGCAGACAGACAGTCGTGCTTGTTTGTGGGCCGGTGCGCCGATTACATTTTGCGTGACCACCCCCGTTGTGTCAATATATTCGTTTCCGCTTCCAGGGAAGCGCGTGTAGAAAGGTTGACGCGCATTCATCGCATTTCCGCAGAAACCGCCGAGGAGCTAATGGAAAAAGCAGATAAAAAACGGTCTGCTTACTATAATTATTATAGTTACAAAACATGGGGGGCTGCCGGGACTTATCACTTATGCATTGACTCGTCCGTACTGGGCATTGACGGAACCGTGCAGTTCATCAAAGAGTTTGTGAAGCTGAAGCTAGGCTTGTAACCGGAATTCTTTTTCAAAAGAAAGTTGAGGGCATAAATGGCCGCAACTTTTTTCTCAGGGAGTCGCAAGAAACAAATAAGAGCGGGGATCCTGCGGAAAGATTGTCGAAACATACTCGCCTGATTGCTTTCACATTACATCTTTTATGCCTACCTTTGCCCATAGCAACATTTAGACCCAACCATTATGAGATACTTAGACCCCAAGGCGGATTTGACCTTCAAGAAAGTGTTCGGAGAGCATCCGGACCTGGTGAAAAGTTTACTGAACGCACTCCTGCCCCTCTCTGAGGAAGAGGAGATAGCGGACATTGAATACCTGCCCACTGAAATTGTGCCCGAAAACCCGCTGCGGAAGAATAGTATAGTGGATGTGCGGTGCAAGGACAAATCCGGCAGACAGTTCATCGTGGGAATGCAGATGATATGGTCTCCCGAGTTCAAGCAGCGCATCTTGTTCAACGCCTCGAAAGCATACGTGCGCCAACTTGACGCCGGCGAACAGTATGAACTGCTGCAGCCGGTCTATTCCCTGAATCTGGTCAACGAGGTTTTTGAAAAAGAACTGGAAGGATACTATCATTACTACAGACTGGTGCACGTGGAACATAGCGAGAAAGTGATAGACGGGCTGCATCTGGTATTTGTAGAGCTGCCAAAGTTCCAGCCGCACAGCTACACAGAAAAGAAAATGCAAGCACTGTGGCTCCGTTATCTGACAGAAATAAACGGACACACACGGGAGGTGCCGGAAGACCTGATGGCAAACCCGGAAATACACAAAGCAGTCACAGCCATAGAGGAATCCGCATTCACACCGGCACAGTTGCTGGGATATGAAAAGTTCTGGGATATTATCAGCGTGGAAAAGACACTTTACAACAGCGCTGAAAGAAGAGGGATGAGAGAAGGATTGAAAAAAGGAATAGAAGAAGGGAAAAAAGAGGAGAAAAAGGCGATAGCAGCCAATTTAAAAAAGATGGGGATGGACACAAGTCTGATCACCAACATCACCGGGCTGTCTGAAGAAGAAGTGGAGAACCTATAAAATAAAAACAGGCGGAATACCAAGGAAAACGAGTCCCGATATTCCGTCTGTGTGCCGAATATCCCAGCGCGAACTGCGCTTTCCCGACAGGCAGATCATAACTGACAAATCCAGCCTGATTGCAAGATGTAGTCTTATCGAAAGCATCGTTTTTTCATATATATTTTTTATAACCTTTGCAAGAAAAAACAAAGAGCTATAACGCCACAGAATTTTATTAAAAATATAAATGGCCCAGCGATAAAATCCGGTTGTTCCTTTCCTCCTTTCAACTATCGCTGAAACTCCCTGCCCATAGGCGTTCCGGTTATGAAGGGACATCCTGTCATTGCCCTGTCAGCCTCCTTTCAGCCTGCTCTTTCATATTTTTTGTGAAGGGACAAAACGATACGGGCTGAAATGGACGTGAGGGGAAGTGGTTTCAGCTTTAACCGGCTGATTTTCTGTGCATATTACATAAGATGACAGGATGAGGGGAAAAGGGAGCGTATCGGATTAGTGGGGGAGTAATACACGGAACAGACCAGGTCTGTAAGCTGAACAGGCTAAGTCTGTACGTTGAACAGGCTAAGTCTGTGCACTGAACAAGCTGGCGTGTTTTAAAAACGTATAGTTGTTTTTTAAAAGCCTGAAGACATATTCGTAAAACCTGAAGGTGTATTTTAAAAACATAAAGGCGTATTCAACAATAACATTAGTAACGTGTCAGCCCGCATGTTAGTAACGTGTAAGCCCACACGTACATAAGCATCGGGGCACACATACGCAAGCATCGGCCTACACATACGTATGTATTGCGCCCTGCATCCATTGAATTTTGCACCAAGTTCCATTAAATCTTGCACCAAGTCCCATCGGATCTTGCTCCAAGTTTCATCGAATCCTGCACCAAGTTCCACACCCTATTACCCGCCCCTCTTGACAAACGCCTTTTTATGTTGTATATTTGTAGTTTGCCAAACTAAAAAAAGTAACCTATGAATGTATTCGCCACTCTCAAAACAGTCTTCTTCGGAAGCAAATTCCTGTCAAGCCCTGTTCCCACCGAGGGAACATTGCGCCGTGATCTCGTATCCGCCCTCAACGGAGTGATGCCGCTTTGCCGCACTATCCCCGGTGTGCGTCTGGCACTGGATATCCGCGAGGGGCAGCTGGCTCTGGTACTGAACTGGACTCCGCGCACCGACGGGAAGGCACCCACGGGCAGTTACCACTACATCGTGTCAGGCGAAGACGGAGTGAGAGAAGTGACCGGATCACAGGTGCTCCTCGCTGAAAACGGCAAGGACAACCTGCCGGAAAATATGGACGTTTCCCACAAACGCCCGGCAGCCTCAACCGAAAAAGCAAAGGAACATTCCGCCCATACGAAAGACGTTCAAAAGAAAACGGAACAAGCACCCTCGGAGGACACCGGCAGGAAGGCAAAATCACGTACCCTGATGCAGGAGGTGACCGCTTTCCTCACCTCCCGCTACCGTTTCCGCTTCAATGTCCTTACCGAGGAAACCGAGGTGGCAAACATAGAAAACGTAACAGACAGAGCAAATGACATTCCCGACACCCACCTGCGCTACACCAAGGTGGACGAGCGATGGATGAACTCGCTCAGTATGGAAGCCATCGAAACAGGCATAGACTGCTGGGACAGGGACATCCAACGCTTTGTGCGCTCGCGCCGCATCAGCGAATACCATCCCTTCACCGCCTACTTTGAGCACCTCCCCGAATGGGACGGAACGGACCGGGTATCCGCACTCGCCCGCCGGGTGTCCGAAGACCCGGTATGGATGAACGGTTTCCACCGCTGGATGCTGGGGCTCTCCGCCCAATGGATGCAGCTTAATCCGGATAATAACCGCGCCAACAGTGTGGCCCCCCTGCTGGTGAGCAGCCGTCAGGGACTGGGGAAAAGTACGTTCTGCCGCCTGCTGATGCCCGATACGCTGAAAGCCTACTACACGGAAAGTTACGACCTCAACTCCCCGGCATCCGCCGAAGCCAGACTGGCCGCCTACGGCCTGATCAACCTGGATGAGTTTGACAAACTAGGCGCATCCAAAATGCCCTTGCTGAAGAACCTGATGCAGGCCTCCGCACTGAACATCCGCAAGGCCTACAAACGCAGTGCATCGGCACTTCCCCGCATCGCCTCGTTCATCGGCACCAGCAACCGGGAGGACCTGCTGGTGGACCGCACCGGCTCACGACGTTTTCTCTGTGTCAGCCTGGAACACGCCATAGACTGCGCCACGCCCGTAGAGCACAAGCAGCTGTACGCCCAGCTCAAGGCGGAGCTTCTGTCCGGTGAGCGAAGCTGGTTCAACAAGGAAGAGGAACAAGCCATGCAGCAGCACAACGCACTGTTCTACAAACACATACCCGAAGAGGAAGTATTCCGCCTCTGCTTCCGTTTTGCCACCGAAGAGGACCATCCGCAGGAAGTGCTGACCCTTTCCGCCACCCAGTTGTTCGAGCGCATGAAAGCCGCCCATCCTTCGGTCATGAGGGGCATGACCGCCTACAGCCTGAGCCGTATCCTGCCCCAGCTGGGCGAACGGGTGCATACCGCCAAGGGGAATGTGTACCGCGTGGTGGCATGCTAAACATTCGCCTTTATCTTTTATCAGACCTGTTTTAGCCTGTTCGATTTTTGGCTTGTTTGCAATTACAAACATAGGAACTTATAATAAGATTAAAATAAATCTGCTGCTCTCTACTATTTTTTATTCTCATGCTCTCATTCAATAACAATGAGTCGATTTTTATAGTCAATGAAAAAAAAGAAGGAGCATCGTGTATTACGACACACCTTCTTTGAAAGGTTAGTAACGTGTGCGGGGTGTAACAAGCGTAAGTACGTTGTAACCTGCCTGTAAAATCAGAAAAAGATGAAGCAAGATTTAGAGCCTTTTAAAAATGGTTGAAATAAAATTTTAAGAAGGTTTCCGTATCTGCCCAATCATATCTTTGTTTGAAGTGACCAAACTTTAAAAAAATGGATTGTGGAAAGAACATTTTTCATGGATGGAAAATGACAGGAGGCTCTGCAGGAACTATGAACTAACATTCGATTCGGCAGAGGAAATGGTCAAAAGTTCAGCAATAAAATTATTATTGAAGAAAATTTAAACAGGCTCTAAGAAATACACTATCTTTGCAGTTGAATTTAATCGATTATTATAAACTATGAGTTTAGAATATCAAAGTAAATTAAACCGATTACTTGTATTAGGCAAGAAAAACGGACTCTTTTTCTCTGATTGGTTAAGAAAAAATGGTTATTCAGATCAGTTGATAAGAAAGTATCGACAATCTGGATGGCTTGAGACTTTGGATAAAGGAGTAATGTATCGTACTGGAGATTCATTATCTTCATTCGCTGCATTGTCATGCTACAATGAACAGTTAAATAAAAAGGTAAGAGTGGCTGCACATTCGGCATTGGAACTTTTCGGTTTCAATCATTATGTTCCGATGGGAAAGCCTTTGCTTGTAGTAGCCTATCATACTAATATACCCAAATGGATGACAAGTGATTCTTTTGACAAGAATTTCAAACCATTTAGCACTAAAATGATTGATGCCCCCCAAACAAGTATCATACAGATAGAGGGAGTTGATGTTTTGGCGTCTTCTCCAGAACAGGCTTTTATGGAATGCTTGCTTTTGGCTCCAGAACAATATAATTATATGGACTTATATTATATAATGGAGCAATTAACCTCATTGCGTGCCGATGTGGTGCAAACACTACTTGAAAACATAAACAATCAACGAGTTAAAAGAGTGTTCCTATATATGGCTGAAAAAGCAGGACATTATTGGTTCGATATGCTGAATATAGACAAAATAAATCTCGGTACATCCAAACAGCAATTAGTAGAGAATGGAATATATATAAAGAAGTACAGAATAACAATACCTAAAGAGTTGAACGAATATGAATGATATATACAAAAAACAAGTAGCCCTTTTGATACGCATTATGCCATCGGTTTATCGTATCAAGGATTTTGCGGTTCACGGAGGAACAGCCATCAATCTGTTTCATAAGAATATGCCTCGTTACTCTGTGGATATTGACTTGACCTACATCCCAATACAGGAAAGAGAAGAGAGTTTGAAGACCATTAACGAACATCTAAAAACTCTTAAAGCAAATATAGAGAAGTCTATTCCAGGTATTAAAGTTGTGCCGAAGTATGATG
Organism: Phocaeicola sartorii JCM 17136 = DSM 21941; assembly: GCF_054653615.1. Taxonomy (NCBI): domain Bacteria; kingdom Pseudomonadati; phylum Bacteroidota; class Bacteroidia; order Bacteroidales; family Bacteroidaceae; genus Phocaeicola; species Phocaeicola sartorii. The sequence continues at coordinate 1,041,979 of NZ_BAAIFW010000005.1, read as the reverse complement.
TATGGAAACTGCAATGTACACTCAACGGAGCAACCGTTAAGATTGAGGTAAATGGCACGAAGAGAGGTATAATCGGAGTGACTGAAGATAAGATGTTGTGTGATAAGGCTCAACAAGAGTTCAGTATGGCATGTAAGGCTCGTACCGTGTCATATTCACAATTATATGGCGGTAAGATAACAGCTGCATTGAGTCGCCAGCATCCACGAGACTTGTTTGATTGCAAGTATATGGAAATATCGTCTTTCGATGATGTGAAAGATGGTTTTATGTTATGCCTACTTGGTAGCGACAAGCCCATTATTGAATCTTTGCAACCCAATAGCATTGATCAAACGGATGCTTTGGAGAATCAATTTAAGGGCATGTCTGATGTTGAGTTTAGTTATGCCGATTATGAAGAAGCCAGAATAAATCTGACTGCACAAGTCAATGCCGCATTAACAGAAACGGACAAGGATTTTATAATCTCATTTGAAGAAGGCACTCCTGATTGGAGTAAGTGTTCTACTGGGGATTTGAGCAACTATCCATCAGTAAAATGGAAATTACAAAACATTGTCAAATTGAAAAATACCAATCCACAGAAGCACCAACAAGGCATTGAACGATTGAAACAATTCTTTGGAAAGGTAACCGAGAGGTAACATTAATAATTTCATAAGCGTATTGTATCTACATGTAAGCTATAAAGTTAGGATTTCCCCTTACAGTCGTCCCATCTCACCGGCTGCCGCTCCTGTTCCTTTATATTTGCTACGAACAGAGTTAAAACGATAAGCAAGCCTGAGTCTTACCTGACGGCTGTCGCTATCTCCCCGTTTGTTGAAAGTGACCATTGGTCCATAAACTAAATACTTCTCCTTTTTAGAAGCGAATACATCATTCACCTGCACACTGACATCCAATGTATTCTTGAAAAAGGACTTACGAAGACCGCAATCCATCCAGGCTACAGCCTTCATGCGGTTATATCCACTGTGATATGAATTAGTGCATGAAGCATCAATAGAGAGGATAAATTGTCCGGGCAGACTGAACTGATTATTCCAGTCGGCTGCCAAGGCCGGGCGGTTAAAATGTTTCAAATTCCCTCTATGCGTCCCCATAAGGATTTGACGCATGAACTGCAAATTCCATATAGGCTCCCATATTCCTATTTTAGGAGATAAAGACAAAGTTGCTCCAAAATTCTGCCAGGATGATATGTTTTCCATTCCGAATACGGTTATCCGGTTGTCGCTATCATCAGGACGGGCCACAGATACTATAGCATCCTTGGTATAGGAATAAAAAGCAGACAATTGAACAAACTTGTATCCGCCCTGAAAGGACAGATCATGAGATATTTCAGGCTGTAGCAACGGATTTCCCCGTTCGTATGTATATCGGTTGGCATATTGCACATCGCTACGTAACATAAAATAACCGGGACGCTGTATGCGTGCCGAATATCCCAGCGCGAACTGTGCTTTCCCGACAGGGAATGAAAATGAGAGGCTGGGAAATAAATTATTATATTCCTTGCACTGGCCCTCTTGTTTCACGCCATCCTCATAATAATTAAAAGAAACATGTTCATATCTCAGTCCGGCATTCAGCGAGGTTTTCCCGACAGGCAGATCATAACTGACAAATCCAGCCTGATTGCAAGATGTGATCTTATCGAAAGCATCGTTCATGATTTGCTCTTCATTCACATAGTGACTATGGCGGTTAGTCAAACTGATTTCCGTGCCAAATTGCAAGATACCGGCAAACACAGGATGAGAAAACACCAGCTTGCAGGCATACAGGTTATTCCGGGATCCACTTACGGAATGTACAGTACGATCTTCTTCATTCATGCTGTTTTCCATGATGTTCTGCCGGGTGTCGTTGTCACTATACAGCCAATCAACATTAAAGTCAACATTTAGTTGCCGTCCCCATACTCCGTTATAATAAGCATTCACTTTATGTGTCTCGCCACTTCCATCCATTGCATTAGTAAAATCAAACTTGTCAAAATCGAGATTGTTTTCTCTAACACGAAACAATGAATAAACATGGCTGTCATTCGAATAATAGTTGTATGTATAACGAACTCCCAAGGAATTATTTTCGTTCAGCTGATAGTTGGCCCCTCCTTCTCCCTGTATATTCTCAGTAGAATAAGGACTTTCCGAATCTCCATCTATCTCCAGCAGCTTGTCCATATATACTGTCTGCAAGTCCTCCTGCCCGGTCTTTCGTTTTTGCTTGTTATAATAAAATGAACCAAATATATCCAGATTGTTTTTACGATAATTCAAAGCCAATTGCTGGTTGTTACTCCACAACCTGCCTTTCTGCAACATGGAACGTACATTGCCTCCCCATCCTTCGCCTGTGCGGCGTACGGTCTTTATTCTTAAAACAGATTTGACTTCGGCATCATATTCCGCTCCGGGATTGGTTATCAATTCTATTTTAGCGATGTCTCTGGAGTTCAGTTCCTCCAGTTCAGACAAGTCTCTTATTTTTCTTCCATTGATATAAATGATCGGAGTTCCTTTTCCAAACACTTCAACTGTCCCGTCACCCGTTTTTAATCCGGGGATACGTTTTAATACATCATGGGCTGTTCCCAAACTGCTAAGCAATGTATTTTCAACATTTGTTGTCAGTGACGCCCCTTTCAATGAATAAGTAGGCCGCCGGCCTGTAATTACGGTTTCTCCCAGCATAATGGCGGACGACCGTAAAGACAACACACCGACATCCCCCGTTACAACATGCTGATGCAATGACTCATAGCCGAGACAAGAAATCTGAATAAGTTTCTCACTTTGGTTCTGATTTACTTTATCAAAAACAAACTTCCCTTGTTCGTCAGTGATTGTGCCTTGAAGAAAAACCGAATCAGGAAGCGTTTGCAACACTACATTGGCAAAGGCCACAGGTTGTTTGTGTTCATCTATCAGCTTTCCGCTGATAGTTTGCGCCTGCATGGACAGACTTTTTACCATTAAGCATAAGGTTAGTAATAATAACTTTTTCATATATATTTTTTATAAATTTACGCAAAAATACAACAAAGAGCTATAACACCAAAGAATTCCATTAAAAATTTACTTATCTTGCAATACCAGTCTCACGGTCTACGTTATTCATAAGTTTATCTTCTGTCCGATGCTTATGACCATAATTGAAATTCCAGGAGAGCGTCAGTACCACCATATTGGCATTATCCTTAATATATGTCCAACTCTTCTTCTGCACCCGCTCATTCATCAACTTCCAACCGGCACTCCAACCGGCAGGAGTAAATGGATATAATACTCCCACACCTGCATTTAAGTTTTTCCACTTATAAGAACATTGTATCATGGAGCTTTTTTCCCCATAATCTATCGATTCTCCATAGAGCGAATTATATCGGTTTCCTATAGAACCATACAGAGAGAAATTCTTATAATTCAAAGACACATCCCCTCCCACATACCAGGCTGTATAATGATGCAAATATGAATTTCCCTTGCTCTCAAAACTATTCACTCCTCCATATAGGCTGACAGACAATAAATCAGGCACCACACTGACACTCGCATAAAGCCTTCCATTCCATTGAGTGAAACTCTTTTGATTGGCAGAGCTGTACTCGATGATATAACTTCCATCCGGCTGCACCACACAGTCTATCTGCTCCATGATAGGATTTTTACTATAGCGATGTCCTCCGCTAAGCTGGAAATTCATTGTTTTGTTGCCCCACGACAATTGCAAGCGATTCGTATATGAACGATAAGGATCCAGATGGCGATTCCCTCTGTTTACCTCCAAATCGGTAGTTTGCTGACGGATATCACTTAATGCGGACAAACTGGGGATAGAAGGTGAACAAGTGAAATTATAACGCAAGTTTGCCCCTCTGAAAACAGGATAAGAAAGAGACAGCATCGGGCGGAACATATAGAAAGTAAATCCTTCTTCCGATTCGTCAAAAGTCTGACGGGATGCCCCTATGCCTAAAGAATAATTCAACTGTTCCCATTTTCCTTGTGCTTGCACGTAACCGTAAAGGCTGGAATTATGCATTTCCGTAGATTCATTCACATCACCCATATAGCGGTTATGAGTATATGCCTGCATATACTTAACACCTGTCGTTAAAGTTACTTCCTTGAATGTTTTCTGATAAATACCTTCCCCTATCAGCGAATATCTGGAACCATCCGTACCATAATTATAGGAGGATACAGGCTTGCCCGCTTCAGTATAAGCTTCGCTATACTCACGTTTATAATCAGAATTGATATAAGTCCCTACCGCATTTAAAGCAAGAAACTGATCATGAGGCAGAATCTTTTTATAATATAAATCCAGTGAAGGAGAATTATAATTATATTCGGAACGTGTATAGTTATATAAATCCGTCTTTCCGGTTTCTTGTATCAATTGTCCATAATCCCCATGAGGTGAATCATAAATATTTTCCGTAAAAACGGCATTAAATATATACTTTTCAGGTTTTGTGATATTATAACTTGCCTCTATTGAATGGTCCTTATAATTGAAAGGGGTAGAAATTCCTATCAAATCGCGCTGGCGCACATCAGCGTCAGGGAAATCAAACATTTGTTCTTCATCCACTTTACGATCGTCATAATCGCGATAACTGAGGTAATAATTCAATCCGAACTGCGATAATTTATGAGTGGCGCGTATATAAAGATTATCATCTCCAAATCCGGTCGTCACAGCATTCATAAAATCCACGCCACCGGATACACCCGACTTCGCCCTGCGAACTACATAGTTAATCACCGCCTCCACTTCCGCATCAGCATAACGCACTCCTGGGTTATCAATGTATTCTACCCTTAAAACTTCATCAGGTCTTAATGCCTGTACTTGAGCCGTACTTGCTTCGATATCATTGATGCGAAGCTGTACAGTTCCGCCACTGACTGTAGTTATTTTGCGTTCGATACTATTTACTTTCAAACCGGCCAATTGCATGTGGCCTATCAGTTCATATCCAGAATTAGAAGATTTCACCTGCTTGTCTGTAGGAAGCACAATCTGGCGGTCTACCCGTTTCATCACATTGGATGCTTTCACCGTGACCCCTTGCAGCATTATTGCTTCATCAGCCAATGGAACAGTTCCTATATCAAGTGTGCCACTGACATTGTCCAACCTGATTACCTGGGTAATGTATCCTACAAAAGATATTTGCAACAAATAATTATCAACTGCAAGCTTATTTATTACGAACCTACCTTTTTCATCTGAAGTACATCCGGTGACAAAAGTTGAATCACTATGCTGCAATGTAATATTGGCATAAGAAACCGGTTGTCCTTTACTGTCCGCTACCCTGCCGGAGATTTCTACCTGCTGGGCTGATACAGCTAAAAATACTCCTAGCATAAATAGTAAACAAACAAATATTCTCATCTATTTCTAGTATTAAAATGTATAATAATCAATGGTGTAATGTTCTCTTCTTTAAACGAGCCAAATAATACCGAGGCAAACGAGCCCCGGTTCTTATTTTTAGCAAAGTATGCATGTCAAGCCCTTATAACCTTTCTTTCTCGCTTTCTCCGGCACCACTACCTTTATATTTATTACGCGTAGCATTAAACTTATAGCGCACCGTCAGCATCACTTTCCGGCTGTCATAGTTATTTATCTGCAAAGAAGACGCCCGGTTATAATACAAGCGGTTACCCGACTTTATGCCATGAAACAAATCCGTACCACTCAACTTCACAGACATCTTATTCCCCAGAAAGAATTTCGTAACCCCGGCATCCACATAAAAGACATTCTTGGTTTCCGAACAATTCTCCATATCGCCCTTACTCTGATAACTCATTTCCACCGAAGCCACCCAGCCGTGGTGAAAGTTAAATGTATTATTGAAAGCCCCCGTAAACACAGGTTTGTTCATCTTCAGCAATCCATCGGTAGTCTCCAGATCCAGCCATTGTTTTCGAAGACCGAAGCTTAATTGCGGTGACCAGATTCCAAACTTGGGCGCCAATGCCAGAAAGGCAGAAACGGACTTCAAGCTATGGAGATTCTTGAAAGAGATAAGCGTTACCGCCGGATTATGCTCCATTTGTTCCCCCCAGTAAATAATCGCGTTCCGTCTGTCATTATAATCCACACTGAACTGCATGAACTCCCATGCGCCCATCAAGGAAACATGATGATCCACCTCGTGCTTCAGCAGCGGATTGCCGGACTGGAGCGTGAACCGGTTGGCATACGTCACATTATTGCTCAACTGCTGATAGGACGGGCGACGCGTTTTTGCCGCATAACCAAGCTGCAACTGCATCTCACCTATTTCAGAACCCAATGAGACGGTGGGAAAGAAATTACTGAAGTTCCGGCTTTGCCCATCCACATATCTGCCATCCTCATAGTAATCAAAGTTCACCCACTCATAGCGTCCCCCCACCGAAAGCTGCCCTATGGGGGTAGCATGACTGTACTCTATAAACGGACTGATGTTCTGCTCTTTCAGTTTGCTGAACGAAGTCGGCACATAACCTTCCGGATTCATATAATCATCCTGCCGCTCCGTATGGCTGTATTCGGCCCCCGCCATGACAGTTCCTCCGAGCAGCGGACGGCTCAGCACCAGCTTGGCTGCAAAGAGCTCACTTCTCAATGTATTGGTGGAGGTGACCACCCTGTCTTCCTTATTGCTGCTTTCTTCACATTGTATCGTACGGTCTCCATTTTTATCAAACAGATAATCCGCGTTGAAATCAACCTCCGTCTTTCCTGCCATACCTTTATAATAAACATTGACCGAATGCGAGGGATTATAATATGCAATGGCATGGATATCATTCGCCAGATAGTCATAAGGTGCGCCGTCGGCATATACATCCGAATTAAATGCTGTGCGATAGCGGGCATCCGGATTGGCTTTCAATGTATATTTTACTCCGATTGAATGATTCTCATCGAATGCATAGTTCACACCGGCGATATTGGTAAACGTCTGCCGGTCTGTTTTGGCGAACTGATAATTGTCCTGATGCCAAAGTGTATCCACATACACGTCCTGAGTCAGCCGGCTTTCATCAAACCCTTCACTTTTTCTATAATACACGGTTCCGAACACATCCAGCTTGTCGCGCCGGTAGTTCCAGTTCAGCTGTTCCACAAAGCCGGCGTACTCCCACTGATTATAACCGGAACGCACATCAAATCCAAAACCTTCCCCGTTTATGGGCTTGGTCGTTATTCTAACCACCGCTTTCACTGACGCATCATATCGTGCACCGGGACTGGTTATCAGTTCCACGTTCTTTATGTCTTCTGACTTCAACTGGTCCAGCTCCGACAAGTCACGGAGCAGTCTTCCATTCACATAAATGATCGGAGTTCCTTTTCCAAACACCTCATACGCACCATTTTTCTTCTGAAGTCCCGGTATATGGTTCAGCACATCCTCCGCTGTACCCATTTTGCTGAGCACTGTCCCTTGCACATGGGTCTGCAACCCTTCGGCAGTAAGTTTATGTGACGGACGGTTCCCTTTTACCACGACTTCACCCAACAGATTGATGTCCTCGCGCATTACAATCGTTACCGGAGACTGAGCACATGACTTTATAACAGGTGCGTAACCCAAACAAGAAACTTTCAACAGCCTGTTATCACCAGACCCACTGATACTGAACGCCCCTTGTTCATCACTGATTGTCCCGGCCACAAAAGCAGAATCGGGAAGAGAAAGTACTACTATATTAGCAAAACCAATCGGTTGTTTGTGTTCATCTATCAGCTTTCCGCTGATAGTTTGCGCCTGCATGGACAGACTTTTCACCATTAAGCATAAGGTTAGTAATAATAACTTTTTCATATATATTTTTTATAAATTTACGCAAAAGTACAACAAAGAGCTATAACACCAAAGAATTTTATTAAAAATATGCTTTTTCTGTCCAATTACCTTAAGCCGAAAGAAGAAGTGGAGAAACTATAAAAGTTCTTTTAGAGACGTGCCTTTTCAGCCTCACCCGCTCCTGCACCTCGATATTTTCCCTTTGACGGGTTAAAGTTATAGCGCACGGTCAGCACCACCCTTCTCATATCCGTCCATGAATTCGTCTCACGCAACACATGCTGTACCCCGAACAATGTCATGTCATTGCGTTTCCAGTCAAAAACATCAAGACATTCCAACTTAACCTGCAAAGCCTTGCTCTTTAAAAATTTCTTGCTGATACTTACATCAATATACTTATCTTCGCCCAGCAGCATATTCTGAGTATTTCCCTTTCCCATATACACCGCATCCAGTGTCAGTTTAACATCCCCCGGAAGGCTGAAAGTATTAAACAACGAGGCATAAAATATGGGACGGTTCATCCGCTTCATCTCCCCTTTATGATTTAGTTCAAACATCTGCTTTATCATTCCCACACTATAATTCAAATTCCAACAAGCTAAAGTGGGGGAAGCGGACACCATCAATGTCAGTTTATCCATCTTCTTGAAATTCTCATAAGTGGTATGTGTGATATAAGAAGATCCTTCCAATGGACGGATGGTATAAGCAATGTTATCCTCCACATGTTGATAGCCGGCTATGAACTGAAGGAACCGAAAGGAAGCCACCATTGTCATATCCGATGTGGTGACAGGCTTCAGCAACGGATTCCCACTCAGATAAGTGTATCGGTTCACATAGCTCATGTTCCCATCCAGCTGGCTGTAGGAAGGACGTTCCGTCTTTCTGACATAGCTCAAGTCTATATTATATTGACCGGAGGTAAAGGCAGCAGAAACAGACGGGAACAGATTGTCATACGTTTTACTCTGCTCGTTTTTCTTCTCCCCGGCTTCATAATAATCAGAAACATTGTGTTCATATCTTATTCCGGCTCCCAGAGTAAACTTGCCCAACGTGGCACTATACTGAAGGAAAGCGGATGTTGTATTTTCCTTTACCTCATTGTCTGTATCTTCCAATATACCCTGTTCATTCTGAAATTTATTCTTCTGATATGTATTTGTGTATTCACCGCCGAGCGAGAGTTTCCCTTTCCATAAGGGATGTTCCATCACCAGCTTTCCGGCAAGCAGCCCATTGTTACAGTCGCTCCGGGTACTTACCGTCCTGTCCGTCGGATTTCCGCTATCTTCCTGAGTAGTCTGCTGATTTTCAGTCTTTCCACGACGCACATCCATATTGAAGTTGACCGATAATTTTCCTATACTTCCGGTATAGTAGGTATTTACCAAATGAGACGGATAACGATTTGAAAGCCTATTATGTCCCGTCCATTCATCAATGAGCGTTCCTTCCTGCCTCATCTGCGAGTCCATGAAGTAATGAGGCTCCTTGGTAGTATAGCATACATAGTCATAAAGCATCCCCATAGAATGTTTTTCACTGAATACGTAGTTGGCTCCCAGCCTTGCTTTATAGTTTTTTCTTCTTGCCACAGTAGAAGCCTTGGAATGCAATATCCACGGTGTATCTGTAAAGGCCTGTTCATCCAGCCGGGTATTTGTCCCGTCTTTTCCTCCGCTGTAAAACAATGACCCCATTATGTCAAGTCCTTTATGACGATAATTCAAATCCACTTGGTTCAACATAAAATAATGCTTGCCATACATGTGCGAAGTGCGTACATTGAATCCCAGTCCTTCACCTACCGGCCGCAGTGTTCTGATAAGGACTACCGCCTTTACTGTTGCGTCATATTGCGCTCCGGGGTTGGTTATAACATCCACACTCTTTATATCCTTGGAGTGCAACCTCTCCAGTTCTGCATTATCGCGGACCATTCTTCCATTAATATAAAACACAGGTTCGCCTTTGCCGAACACAGTAAAATTGCCATCCTTTCCCTGTATGCCGGGGACTTTTGCCAGTACATCATTGGCAGAACCTATATCACTCAATATAGAATGTTGTATATTGGTAGTTAACGCCCCATCTTTCAAGCGGGTCTTGGGCAAGTTTCCCCTTACTACCACCTCACCCAGTTGCTGCGTGTCAAACGATAGTTTGACAACTCCCAAATCTGTTCCGGCACAAGCCTTATAAAGTGTTTTATAGCCGATGGAAGATATACATACCAATTGCGCTGTAGAAGATTCGGGGAATGAGAACATACCCTGCTCATCACTGATGGTTCCGGCCACAAAAGCGGAATCAGGAAGAGAGAGTAGTACTATATTGGCATAAGGCATTGGTTGTCGGTTCTCGTCCACCACCTTTCCGGAAAAGGATTGCGCGGATAACTGTAAAACAACCATCAGAGATAAAAGGGTAAAAACTAATAATTTCATAAGCGTATTGTATCTACATGTAATCATATATTATAATATTAAGTTCTCTTCACATCTCAACGCCTGAGGGCATCGCGGATCAGGATACTCATATCTATCCGCTCCATAAACTTTGGCTATATCAACATAGCAAACTTTCTTTCCCACTCCAAGTTTGCAATCAGCATACACTTTACATTTCGTACAAGCATTATTTTCCTTCCGCTTTATCATTTGCTGTGTATATGAATACATTTTCAATGCAACATCCGAGTTCCATAAATCACGCAGCGTATGTTGTCGTACATTTCCAAATATGAAGTGTGGATTGTCATATAACATTTCACATGCTGTAGTATTACCATCTGCCAAGATAGACATTGAATAGCTATTTGCATTACATATCTGGTTTTCAGCTACAAATTCATCTACAGTCTTATATGAATGGAGATTATATCTTTCATCACTCATTTTATTATATAAAATATTAAAGCCAACTGATGAGCTTTTTATTTTAGTCATCTTATAAACATGAACCAAAGCATCGTCACTTGCTCTATAATCCGTATAGCCATTCTTATATCCAGAATAAAAGGCCGGTGTCAACACCCAATTAGCAACACATAACTGCCCTTCAAGAAAAGCACACAATGAATCTATTTCATTACTATCACTATTATATTTAGTCAGCACAGTACGAACTGTCACCTTTATCCCATTATCTGTACAATATTCAAACATATGCCTTACATTATCTATATAGTCTTCCTTTACATGTACCATCGTTTGCAAAGTGGACGGAAATACAGAATCTAATGAAAATTGCAAAAAATTAATTCCAGACTCTTTTAAGAAGTAAACATCATCCTTTTTTAACGGTATCTTCGTACTCAGCAAAGGTTTAAAACCATATAGACCAACTTTTCGTACCAACTTTTTCCAGTCTGGAAAAGCAAATATATCACCTCCTGTCAAAGCTAAATTAACAACCCCTATATCATGAGCTTCATCGATTACCTTCATGATTTGCCGACTTGTCAAATCATACCTTTTATTTCTATCTGCGTAGCAATACATACAATCTGTTCCGCACTTAGTGGTAATCATAAAATTAAGATTCAGCGGAATCGAAGGACGTTTAGGTATAAAGTCTGTAGTATAAAACAATTCATCATCTGTATAGACACTTCCTTCTGACTCCTCTTTAACAGAAGTCAGCAAATATGGAGGAAAAGATATCGTCACTCCTTTATAATTCCATCCTACTTTTATAGGATTATCTATTATCTTTCGAATAAACTTTTCAATTATATCCGACTTTACATTTAGAGTATTTGCTATTTTTTCTATTGAAGCATTTAACTCCCCCTCTCCAATATGCGACAAAATATACCCTATACACGGCGGAAGTACACTAGCAAAGGCCATAGTATATTCTAGCTTAGTGGTAATTAAAGCAGATTTAGAGATAATATAGGAACAATGCTTTTCATTTCGAATCACATATTGCGGATTTAAGTAGATATACATAATACAACTATTTTATACATAAAATAGTAAGGAGGAATATCCTCCTTACTAAATTGAATATTTGAGATTCACTATACTTATATTAAGAACTGGATGCGAACCATAATCAATTTTTTATAGAATTAATTATAATTGCCCCGGTCTAACAGGTCTAACTACAATCTGACCTGCACCTGAATCACAATTACAAGCTCCACCTTGTATCTGCTCCAATTCTGTTCCCAGTAAAGTTTCTGTTTCCTGCTGAGTATTTGTATTCATACCTCAAAGAATTTATTTACAAAAAAATATTATACACGTATTCATTTCACCAAGTATCCATTCCTCTACTACCAGAATAAACACCTTTTTTTAAAATGCACGCATTCTCAATAAAACAGTCTGTCTTATTTTATTAAGATGCTTAGAATAATAATCTAATTTCTGCTGACAAACTTACCATTATGGTAAAACAGATAAACTAAATTATTTAAGACCGAAATTTAAGATATACTTAAATTCATGCTGAACACCAGTATTCTTAAATAGTGAATCAAATTATATTGCAAATGTAAGTCAAGCTAGTCCGAACAATCTGGACTGACTAAATAGAATCTGCTATTTAACTTTTATTTATAATAGGATTATTAATGCCAAGCTGCAATAGTTCGTTAAAAATCAGCTAATCCTAAGTGGCTTTGACTGTAAATAAAATGAGTTCTTTGAAAAGTTTGCCAGTTACCGATGAACAAGGTGCTCGAATAATAAGAAACGGACATGAGGTAAAAGATAACCACCATCAGATAATACGACAAGCAGAATGTTAATGCATATTAATTAATATATAATTTTACACATTCGCAGATGTCCTTCTAAAAACGATTCTGTATCTTTGTATTTATTATTATCCTCATAACAACATGACACAAGCTTATAAAATTATTGGGCTGATAGCAACAGTCTGCATTGTTCTTTCAGCCTGCGTAGAACATGAAACAACCTCAGTTCGTATTTCTTCCGCATTGTCTGATGCAGAAGAAGTGATGTACGAACATCCCGACAGTGCTTTGCAGATACTACAAGATATGCACATATCCTCTTCTTCGAATCAACTGCAACATGCCACATGGGCACTGCTAATGACACAAGCCAAATATAAGAATGATATAAAGCAATCCGATTCTTTAATCAATATAGCCTATTCTTTTTTCACAAAAGGAAATGATATGCAACGGAAAGCAATGGTACTATATTATAAAGGTATAGTATATAATGAACACAATCAGGATGATGAAGCCCTAAAACAATTTCTTGAAGCTGCAAAAACAGTAGAATTGACCGAAGACTACAAACTCGCCTATCTCATTCATTCTAGTATAGGAATGATATATGCTTACCGCGAACTTAGTGATTATACCATGCAGTATTTCGAGAAAGCGCAACAATATGCCCAATTATCCAAATATAAAGATTACATAGCCTACTCCTATATACTGATTGCAAGAGCGTATGCTCTAAAATGTGAATATAATAAAGCCATAGAGTCCTACAATGAAGCTATAAAGTTGGGGAGAACATATAAACTAATAAAACCAACAGGGGATGCTCTGAATGAAATATCTATCTTTTATAATCATATCAACAATCACAAGAAAGCATTACACTATATAAAAGAAGCTATCCAAATAGAAGAAACAGACAAAAAAAGACTTAGACTAGGCGATACATATCGATATTTAGGTCAAAATGATTCTGCTTACTTTTATCTAAACAAAGCATCCCAATCAAATAATATTCATACAGCATACTGTGCCTACCAAGCGCTATTTTACCTTTCTAAAAAAGAAAAAGACTATAAAAAAGCGGTAGAATACAGCAATAAATTGTGGCAATATCAAGACTCCATCAATAAAATAGAGCATAGCAAAGTATTGATAGAAATGCAGGAAAAATACGATCAACAGAAAATCATTAACGAAAAGAATCAATTGCAAATTGAAAAAGACCGGACTATACGCAATACACTGATTATATTAAGTATTTTACTCTGCACCATTATCATTACTATTTATGGCTATCAACGTAAAATAACACTTCAAAGAAAAAAACTACAAGAAAAGGAAAATGAAATACGTTCCTATATAGAGCAACTGCGTGATAATGAAAATATCATTTATAGTAACCAAATGCGTATGGATGAACTCATTGCACAAATGAAAGAACACAAAGGAGCAAAAGAGTTATGGGAAGAACAACAAAATATGCTACAGGAAATGCTGCAACAAAATCAGCAGTTACAACAAGAGAATCTAAAACTGCGGGAAAACATCAACCATTATACGGCATCACTGGACGAAAAGTCCAAAGCTATGAAAAAGCTCGATACTCTGACACAAGAAAATCAATATCTGCACCAACGGGAAACATATCTTTGCAATTTATTAATAAAGCAAACAAATATCAAAGAAAAGATAAACGAGAAAGGTCTATTGCCCATTGATGCATTACTATGGGAAGAAATTAGAGTAAAGATAGACTATATATACAATGGTTTCACCGAACGGATCCGCTTACAAATACCTACCTTAACAGAAAATGACATGCAACTATGTTACTTGATAAAACTACGCTACAGCAATGTAAATATAGCACACCAAATAGGCGGACTCGCCTCTACCAGCGTTTCAAAGAGGAAATTGAGACTGAAAGAAAAAATCCTCCAAGAAATAGGGACATTCGACAAAAATCAGAATCTAGATACGTGGCTCATAGAATATTAAGAAGAGTTCGTCCATATTAAGTGAAAGCAAAAATAGATAAAAGACTGTTTTATAGCCTTTTATCTATTTTCATTTGTCCATATCCCGTCTATACTCTTTTAGCTATAATATTGTACTTTTGCAACAAATAAAATACAATATGAATATAAAAAAGAACATTACAATGAAAAAGAAAACGATTACTTGTATGGTTATAATGCTAACCATACTTAGAGTTCCCTGAATAATATCAATTAACTGATTTTCATTAAAATAGTCATGTGTATATTCCCTCATTTATCTTAAAATGGGTATCTTTGAGTGTTAAAAGAAGATTTTATGAAGTACAGTTCACAATGAAAACAGCTCAGCATTGATATATTTCGCTCCTCCCTGGATGGCTTATCCAAATCTAATCGTTGGGTTCAATTGGGTGCACTCTTCCCTAGAATGAGATTGAACGTTTGTATAACCATCGTTTGAATAATGGCAAACGCGGTGTCGGTAACAAACCCGCCCGCATGATTATCGGCTCGCTACTCATCAAACACAAAATGAACCAGTCTGACGAAGAAACGATTTTGGCTATTCAGGAAAATCCCTATATGCAATATTTCGTGGGTCTGTCCGAGTTTACCGACAAACCGATCTTTGACCCTACTTTGTTTGTGAACATTCGTAAGCGACTGGGCAACAATGACTTCAATAACATGAGTGTCTCTCTTCTGAAAAAACAAGTTGAAAAGGCCAGAATTTCCGCCGAAGAGAAGTCGAAAGATAAGGATGATTCAAATTCTGGTTCCAGTCCTGCTACAGATGAGGATGCCGAATCAACTAAATTTTTCATCTATCTAATTTCCTAATTGACATTTATTTTCTAATTTTGCAAATTATACATCAATTGAATAAACAATGAGAAGAACACAAGTTATTATTATACTAACTATCATTATCACCTACTTATCAGCTTGCACATTCCCTAATAATGGCACAACAATATTACTGCCCGAATTGACGCAAGCAGAGTCAATAATGTATGAACACCCGGATAGTGCATTACACATATTACAAGAGATGCAGGTCCCGGCATCTTCTGATAAATTGCAAAAAGCTACATGGGCTTTATTTCTAACCCAAGCTAAATACAAAAATTATAGAGAGGAAGTTGCAGATTCCACCTTCATTAATATAGCATACGACTACTTTATGCACCAAGAGAATACGCAGCGTAGAGCGATGGTGCTATATTATAAAGGTATATTGTGCAAAATAGCCGGCAAGCCGGAAGAGGCACAAAAACTCTACCTAGCAGCAATAGAGGAAGTGGAGAAGACAGAAGATTACCAATTGGCACACCTTATATATATAGAACTAGGCGATCTCTATATTTTCCGAGATTTATATGAGGATGCTTCAAAAAACATTGAAAAAGCACTTCATTATGCAGAATTAGCAAATGATGATAAATATATATGCTCTTCTTATATTTTTCTTGCAAGAATTATGGCTGCATTAAACCAAATGAATACTTCGATAGAATATTATCAGAAAGCGATTCTGCTAGCTGAGAAAACTGAAGATAACTATTTGTGTTCAGGCGCCATGAATGAATTGGCAGGGATATATACGAATATAAAAGATTATCAATCTGCCTTGAAATATGCACAGAAAGCACTACAGATAAAAGAAACAGACAAGATTGAATCCTTAGGGCAAAACTTCTTGGTGTTAGGTGAAATTTATTACAACCTTCCTATTTCTGATTCTGCTTATTACTATTTTAACAAAGCGTTGCATTCTTCAAGTATCTATACAGTTCGTGCAGCTTATCAAGGTTTATATTATGTAAGCCGGGACAATCATGAATATGAAAAGATGTCAGTTTATTGCGACCAGCTATTGAATTATCAGGACTCGATACAAACCCTAAATAAAAGTAGTGAATTGGCTGAAATGCAAAAGGAATACGACCAACAGAAAATTATCAATGAAAAGAGTCAATTAGAAATTGATAAGAAGAATATAATTAATATGATATTGTTGGCAGGAATAGAAATAGTTGTGGGAATAGCAGTCATGATATATATATATCAAAAAAAACTGCTTCGCAAAGAACGCCTGCTCCAAAGGAAGGAAGAAGAAATAAACCAGAACACCATTAAAATACAAGAGAATGAGATGATAATTGCCCGCAACAGAAACCGGATGGAAGAACTCGCCATGCAGATAGAAGAAAACAAAGAAGTACAGGAACAACTGGAAGAAGAACATAAAGCATTGGTCGAAATACAGCAGCAAAACGAGAGCCTGAAGCAAGAGAATGAAACGCTTCAAAACAATATAAATAAATATTCCTTTACCCTGAATGAAAAGTCTAATGAACTGAAGAGATTAGAAATTTTGGCAAAAGAAAATCAGCGGTTACGCGATAGAGAAACCTATCTATCGAACTTACTGATAAAGGACATAAGGGTGATCAAGAACTTGAAAGATAAAAAATCCCCCATCGATGTTTTGCAATGGGAGGAAATCAAGAAGAATATTGATTTGTTGTTTGATAACTATACGATACGCTTAAGCCAAGTGATTCCTTCAATAACGGAGAGTGATTTACAGATATGCTGCCTTATCAAGCTTCGTTTTTCCAATCCTACTATAGCAAGCATACTGAATATCTCTCCTCAGTCTGTTTCTAAAAGAAAGTTCCGCCTCAAAGATCGGATTACCCAAAAGTTAGGCTCATTAGGCGAAAGCCATACCCTCGATTTATGGCTTCTGGAATTTTAAAGGAACAAGCCGTCCATAAGGGGGATTATTCAAAAAGCATAAAGCGCTAAAAATCAAGAAAATATTTTTTCATGCTGTCCATTTATTAGGAAATCAAGTCTATATATATTTAAAAGCAAAAGCCTAATTTTGCTTCCATCAAAACAATATAAATAGCGAACAGTATGAAAATACAAAAAATGAAAAATCTGAATTTGCGTATGGCATTACTTGCCATGCTATTAAGTGGCCTGTCAATGCAAAGCATCTATGCATTCTCAGAGGCTACAAAAAATTTGCCTTTAAATGGACGTTGGGAATCCAACACATCAAGAAGCCTTTCTCCCACCCCTACCGCTTCTTACGATTCCCAATCCATCTACATTGAGAATCCCTCTCCCAACTGCGACATCACCATTACCGTCACCAGCAGTACCGGAGAAGAAGTCTACCGCCAAACCTTCTCCGAGTCACAAACAGCTTATATGGTAATCCAGACAGGAAATCTTCCTTCAGGACAATATACGCTGCAAATGACCAATAACCAAGGTGACTACCTGACGGGAATCTTTAAAATCTAACCCTTAAAAACACAAAATACAATGACTAAAGTTGAACTAAAAAAGATTTTCTATATGGATCATCTAATCCATACTAGAAAAACAGGCACAGCCGCAGAATTTGCAACAAAGCTAGGTGTAGCACGCTCTACATTCTTTGAATATATGGATTATATGCGTAACGAACTCAACATAGTGATACTGTACGACAGATCTGCCAAAACTTATTACTATGGTGACAAAGGTCTATATGATTCATTGAAACAATGGATTGCATAGGACAAGCATTGTAAAACAGAAAACACGACAATGAGCAAATTCCCATTCTATAAACAGCTGGATGCCATGGACTGCGGCCCTACCTGCCTGAGAATGATAGCCAAATTTTACGGAAAGACATTCTCGGTGCAGCAGTTGCGCGAACAGTCGTACATACAGCGCACCGGGGTGAACCTGCTGGGTATCAGTGAAGCGGCAGCCAGCATAGGGTTACGTGCCACGGGCATCCGCACCTCTATGGATAAACTGAAACAGCAATCCAAGCTGCCCTGCATCATCCACTGGAACCAAGAGCACTTTGTGGTGCTTTACAAAATAGAAAAGAAAAAAGGAAAAACCTGGTTCTACATTGCCGATCCGGCTTACGGACTGCTGAAGTATGAAGAACAGGAACTGAAGAAGTGCTGGATCAGCACCACCCAGGGAGGAATAGAAAAAGGAATAGCCATGTTGCTGGATGTCACACCGCAATTTTACGAGGCAGAGCCCATAAAATACGAGAAGCTGTCCTTGTGGTATCTGTTCCACTATGTCCGCCCGTACAAAAAAGCCATGATGCAGCTCGTCATCGGACTGCTGGCGGGCAGCTTGCTGCAACTGGTCTTCCCGTTTCTTACACAAACCATTGTAGACCAAGGCATCGGGCACCGGAATCTGAACTTTATCCAGCTAATTCTGGCAGCACAGCTCATGTTGGTATTCAGCCGCACACTGATAGAGGTAATCCGGCGCTGCATACTGCTCCACATCAGTACGCGCGTAAACGTGTCGCTCATCTCCGATTTCCTCTCCAAGCTGATGCGGCTGCCCATGCGCTTCTTTGACAGCAAGCTGGAAGGCGACCTGATACGGCGTATCGAGGATCACAACCGCATAGAAAGTTTTCTCACCCAGTCTGTGCTGAACATACTCTTCTCCACCCTTACAGTGGTTATCTTCGGGGTTGTACTGGCCATTTACAGCTGGAAGATATTTCTGATTTTTCTCCTGTTCAGCCTGGCATATATAGGATGGGTGAAACTGTTCATGCGGAAACGGGCAGACCTCAACCGGAAAAATTTTGAACAGATGTCCGTCAATCAGAACAATCTGATGCAGCTCATCTATGGCATGCAGGACATCAAGCTGCTGGGCTGTGAACAACAGAAACGCTGGGAATGGGAAAATATACAAGCCTCTCTGTTCCGCATTAATATGAATTCACTCAACCTGGGGCAGTGGCAACAGGTGGGAGCCGTGCTTATCAACGAAGTAAAAAACGTATTGATTACCGTCCTTTCGGCCACCGCCGTACTGCATGGAAGCATCACGCTGGGCGTAATGCTCTCCATACAGTACATCATCGGACAGATGCAAGGCCCTGTCACGCAGTTTGTATCTTTTATGCAAGACACGCAGGATGCCCAACTGAGTCTGGAGCGTCTGGGAGAGATACATGGCAAGCCCGATGAGGAGACGGAAGGCATGGAGCAGGAAACTGAGATATCCGGCAAAGACCCCATCCGGCTGAATAATGTCATCTTCACCTACGGTTCCGAAAAATCAAAACGGATCATCAAAGGGCTTTCACTGGATATACCGGCCGGAAAAACCACCGCCATCGTAGGCCTCAGCGGAAGCGGAAAAACAACCTTGATCAAACTGATGCTGGGATTCTACCCTCCCACAGAAGGGGCAGTCACCATAGGAAGCCAGTCTCTACAGAAAATCAGTTTCAAAGAGTGGCGCAAGCATTGTGGCGTGGTGATGCAGGAGGGATTTATCTTTGGAGACACCATAGCCAACAACATCGCTCCGGATGGAAACATGATAGACAAGAAACGGCTGCTCTATGCCGTGGAGATGGCGAACATACGCGACTTTATAGAATCATTGCCCTTGAAGTATAACACCAAAATAGGCAACACGGGACAAGAACTGAGCCAGGGACAGAAGCAACGCATCCTGATAGCGCGCGCCATCTATCGCAATCCCGACTATCTGTTCTTCGACGAAGCGACCAATGCCCTCGACACGGACAATGAAAAGGTGATACAGGGCAATCTGGAGAAGTTCTTCAAGGACAAGACAGTGGTCATTGTTGCCCATCGCCTGAGCACGGTGAAAAACGCCGACCAGATAGTGGTGCTGAAAGAAGGAGAAATAACCGAAAAGGGTACGCACAATGAACTGATTGCCCGGCAGGGAGATTACTACAGATTGGTAAAGAACCAACTGGAACTGAGCGCGTGATATCACACTGGATAAGGCAAACACAATATGTGGCGGATGTTCACGAACATGGTTTTATCAAGAAGAAAAAGAGAAATTCATGGAACATCCTAAAGAAACATTGTGCAAACAAAACAAAATACACTTGGAGCGTATCCTATTAATGATAGCACAAATCAAACAAGACCGAAAAACATGGGAACAATTATCAACAAGACAAAAAATATGAAATATAAACTACTCGCCCTCTTATTCGGCTGGATGTGCACTTCCGCCGCAACAGGACAGATCAAAGTTCAAGGAACTGTAATGAATGAAAAAAAGAGCCCGATAGAGTACGCCAATATCGTATGGCTGTCTCTGCCGGACAGTACTTTCATACAAGGAACTGTCAGTGGTGTTGACGGTACTTTCACCTTGGAGTATCCAGAAAAGGAAAAAGGATTGCTGCGTGTATCGTGCATCGGCTATGCCACTTTGTATCTGCCCGTAGATGCCGGCAAACCAATATCCGGAGAACTGCTGTTGAGTGACGACACGCAAATGATGCAAGAAGTAATGGTACACGGCGAACCACCACGTACCCGGATAAAAGGCGGTTCCTTACTGACCAATGTGGCAGGCACCTTGCTGGAGAAAGCGGGAACAGCAGAAAACATGTTGAGTAGGATACCGGGCGTCTCGAACGATGGAGGAACCGTATCTGTTTTCGGACGAGGAACAGCAGAGGTGTATATCAACAGTAGAAAAATACACGATCTTTCAGAACTAGACCGATTGGCAAGCAACGAGGTGAAGTCGGTAGAGGTCATCAACAATCCCGGAGCACGCTATGCCGCCTCCGTGAAAGCCGTGGTACGCATCACCACCAAACGGATACAAGGAGACGGATTCGGATTCAACAATCGCACGCATGTGGCATATAACAAAAAATGGAGTCTGCTAGACCAGTTTAACTTCAACTACCGTACCGGAGGATTCGACCTCTCCGGCACACTGATGGGAAGCAACAAACACGACTGGAATAAAAAAGAAATCAGTCAGCAAACACGACTGAACAAGACCTGGCAACAGCAATCGAACATACAAGAAAACGAACACAGCCAACAAATCTATACCATGTTTTCTGCCAATTACGTGTTCAATCCCAACCACACCGCCGGAGCACGATACAGCTTTACACGCCTGCCCGGATATGACAGTTGGGGAAGTATGAAAAGTGAAGTGTCAGAAGACAATACCTCAAAGGAACATTTACTAAGCCTCTATGACAGTAGAGATCAACAGAGCCAGCATTCGCTGAACTTCTATTACCAAGGCAACATCAATGAATGGAAAATAGACTTCAATGCGGACATACTGAAAAGAAACAATCATTCAGCCAATCTGACACATGAGAACTTGCATTACTATACCGAAGACACAAAAGACGAACGGACGATAAACACCCTAAGCCGGACAAACAACGGTCTTTATGCCGGGAAACTGGTCTTGTCGCACACAATAGCAGGTGGGGACTTCTCTATAGGAGGGGAATACGTCCATACAAAACACCACAATCAGTTCAGTAATGCAGAAGCTATTCTAAAAGACAATGACAGCAAAATACGCGAAAAAAACTTCTCCGGATTTTTGGAATACAGTCACAGTTTCGGTCTTCTGTATGTACAGGCAGGAGTCCGGTACGAGCACATCACGTCCGAATATTACAAGCAGGGAACGAAAAGCGAAATGCAAAGCAAGCATTATAATAACTGGTTTCCCTCGGCAACAGTCATGCTTCCCTTGGAAAAATTACAACTTTCACTGAGTTACACCTCGGATATCCTCCGTCCATCATATCACGAGTTACGCCCTAATATCGTGTACAATAACCGCTATACTTACGAGAGCGGAAATCCGCTGCTCCACCCACAATTATCACAAAACCTGATATTGAACGCAGTGTATAATGACGCGCAACTGACTGCCGGTTATCGACATACAAAGAACGCTATCGTCATGGCAAGCAGCCCGTATTCACCAGACAATCCTACAATCGCTTTACTGAAAACGATCAATGCGGAAAGCTACGACAACCTGTTTGCTTCATTGGCTTTCTCACCCACTGTCGGCATTTGGTCGCCTCAGTTTATAGGAACGATCTCCCAGCAATGGTTCCGGGCAGACACTCCCGAAGGAAAGCATATACTAGATACTCCAATCGTCAGCCTGTCATGGGACAATAGTCTGCAACTACCTTGCAACTTCCTCGTTAACGCAGACCTTTCATGGAGTTCCACCGGACACAGTGAAAACATCAAGCTGTTGCGTTCCACATGGTCTGCTGACCTTAGTCTTTTCAAAAGCTGGATGAACAGCCGGTTGAGCTGCCAGATCCGTGTCCACGATCTGTTCAACAGCACACGGACGCACACCATCGCCTATTTAGGCGAGTTACAAACTTTAGGCACATACCTACCTGCCCAGTCGCGCAGTGTCAGCCTGACGATACGTTACAAATTCAATCAGGCACGGAGCAAATATAAAGGTACAGGAGCCGGAGAAACACAGAAAGACCGAATGTAAAAAAGCATCCAGTCCGATATGGACAGACCATCTATCTTTGCAGTATTACCCTATTATTAACATGCCATGGAAGAAATATATAAAGCTACAGATAAAGAAAACAGAGATGTAGAAATATACAGCCGGGAAAACAACGACATGCTGGGCGATATGCCCCGATGGCTGATACATACGGGAAGCTATATTGTTTATGGTCTTATCGCGTTCCTGATTGCCGGAACCGCCTTATTTAAATATCCTGAAACAATAAAGAAGGACATTACCATTGATGATATGGGCAGCGTGGAATGGATTACCGCCAATCAGGGAGGAATGGTAGACCGGTTTTTTGTGGAAAACCAGTCGCAGGTAAAACGGAATGATACATTGGGCATACTGAAAAATACGGCCTCGCTGGAGGATGTGCAAAAGTTCTGCAACGTCCTTACCAACATAGAATGGTATTACCGGACCAACGACATCAACTATCTGCAAAATTATCCGTTCAATCTGATCATGGGGGAAATGGCTCCGGCATACGAGCAATTCACCCAAGCGGTACGCACCTGTGTCATGTACCAGGAATTCGACTTGTACCCGCAGAAAAAGAAGTTTCTGGACGACGAGATGAAAATACTGAACAGTTCCGGACAGGCAGACGCACTGGATATACTCAAGGTGAAACGGGAACTGTTCGAACTGGAGATTAACCATAAGATGGAAATGGGAAAAAACCAGCGGATGCTGGAACTGGCATACGAGACTATGGTGAACAGCCTCAGAACTTGGGACAGGAAGTATCTGATAAAAAGCCGGCATGACGGCATAGTGGTATGGGGGAAAAGCTGGGGCATGAGCCACCGGGTCAATGAGGGGGATACCCTGTGCACCGTTATCTCCAAACAACAGGAAAACCCTTTGGGGCATATCAGCTTGTCGCAAGATGAAGTGGCGGAAGTAGCGGTGGGGGACCATGTGAACATAGAGCTGAACAAATATCCCACACACGCTTACGGAGTGCTGCCGGGAAAAATAGCGTCCATCTCTTTTGTACCTTACAATAAAAGCTATGCGGTGGAAGTCGCCTTCCCGGAAGGGCTGACGACAACGAACCATAAAGAAATAAAATATGAGATAGACCTGTCCGGCAAAGCGGAGATCATCACTTCGAGCCGAAGCATAATGAGCCGGATATTCGCCCCCATATACGAACTTTTCAAACAAAAATAAACGGATTCATAAACCTATTAAAAACACAGGACATGAAGAAAAAAGAAGAAAACAACAAGCAACCGGAATACCTCAACTATTCTGATGAGGAACAGGTGCTGGACTTGAACGAACTGATGGACGTGCAGGGCGGCATAGATGACGAAGAACTATCCCAATGCGGCCTGGGATGTTACACAGGCGGATTTGTCGATCCTACCAAAAAACAAGATGAAAATGCCGGAAATGAATAAAGTGTATGTGCTGAACCCCTATTATCACCTCCGTCATGATATACACAGGGTAGCATTGTTCTCCACCGGTACGGGAGCTGAGACCGGCTGCTCCCGGAACTGGCATACGTTCATTCATCCCTTGCAGGCTGTGATGCTGAGTTTTTTCACGTATGACAGGCCTTTGCAGGAAACGATACCCCTGCTGTGCGATTTCTTCTACCGCAGCAGGGAGGAAATAACAGGGTGGGTGTCGTACTTCATCAATAATACGACCCCCGTTCATACCTCCACGCAGCAGGGAGAGATCTATTTCCCCAAACGGGTATTGATTGAAGCGGAAAAGGCGGGCAGCGCCTTGCGTTTTGAACAATTAGACCCTAATTCTTTCGTATGGAAGCAACTGGACCTTACCACCCGAAGGCTCTATACCGGCCCGTTGCTGCTCACTTTCATGCTGACCAACCGGTGTGTCACCCACTGCAAGTATTGCTATGCAGACACCTCCACACAGGTGGAATCTCCTTTGCCTGTCAAACGGATACTGGAACTCATTGACGAAGCTTCGAAAATGCAAGTGCAACAGATCAGCTTGATAGGCGGCGAGATATTCCTGCATCACGACTGGAAAATCATCTTGACGGAGCTGGTGAAAAAAGGAATCGCACCCGAATTCATATCAACCAAAATACCTCTGACCGGAAAAATCATACAAGATATACAAGAAACCGGTTACCAAGGCATCGTGCAAGTTTCGCTGGATGCCGCCCGGCCGGAAATCCTGTGCTCTTCGCTGGAAGTAAACCGGCAGTACACCGAACAGATGCTACACGGACTCCGCCTGCTGGACGACAGCGGACTGACCTACCAGGTGTCCTCCGTACTGACCACTTATAACTGCGATGTTGTCACACTGGCCGAATTATTATCAAAACTGTCCCAGCTGAAACATCTGCGCGACTGGCGCATCGTGCCCACCACCAATTCCATCAGCAAAAACTATAAGAAGTTCGCGCGGCTGAAGCCTTCGCAAATAGAAATTCTGGAAACATTCAAAGAAATGCGCCCGCTCATAGCCAACGCCCCGTTTCCTGTCATTCT
Source organism: Phocaeicola sartorii JCM 17136 = DSM 21941 (assembly GCF_054653615.1). Classification (NCBI taxonomy): domain Bacteria; kingdom Pseudomonadati; phylum Bacteroidota; class Bacteroidia; order Bacteroidales; family Bacteroidaceae; genus Phocaeicola; species Phocaeicola sartorii. The sequence continues at coordinate 1,016,527 of NZ_BAAIFW010000005.1, read as the reverse complement.
GGGCAAAGCGACCGTCACAAAGGAATATTATGACACCTGGGGAGGCAGCCGCCACTTTAAAGGAAGCGAATGCTCGGCGCTCAGCACCCATCTGTTCATATTACCCGACGGGAAAGTAACGATATGTGAGCAGCTGTATTGGCTTCCCCAATTTATCATAGGCGATGTCACCACCCAAAGTATCATGGAAGTATGGAACTCGCCTCAAGCCAAACATCTTTGCTCCTTGGAACGTACCGATATCAATGAGGCAAGCCAATGCCAAAGCTGTTATTTTTTCGAGGACTGTTTCAGTTACCAGAACCGCTGCTGGAGTGATATTGTCAAAGCATACGGACCCGATTGCTGGGACTATCCTGATCCGCGCTGCCGGTATGCTCCTGCCATGAGAAACAAATTGGATTATGACTAAGGAGAAATGGCCGGTAGGGCGACCTCCCGTAGCCTTCGATTTATTCCCGGATTCAATCTAATGCCTGTCCGGAAATAAATCGTAGCATAAGAAGGATGTTGTGACTAATCCGATCCTAAAAGAATATCAGAATTGAACCTCTATATTCAGTTTGCCACCCAAACCACGCTCTACAATATCACGGAGTGTCTTTATAGTAAGATTACTGCCATCATTCTCTATACGAGAAATAAATGCCCGTTTCTTATTAATACGCTCTGCAAGTTCTTCTTGTGTCAGATCGAGTTTGATTCTTGCATTCCTTACTTGAAAACCTATCATTAGATCAGACAATTCTTTTTCATAAGCATCACGTTCAGGAGTGCCTTGCTTACCTACGTATTTATCTTCCAACTCTGATAATGTCTTTGTATTCATTTTCGTTCCTCCTTTTCTTTTTCTTGATAGTATTCATCCATAAGTCTCACAGCTTTTTTTATCTCATCGGGTGGTGTCTTTTGTGTTTTTTTTTGGAATCCACTCAAAAGCACCACCAATTTTCCAGCATCAAAAAAGCAAAATATACGAAAAATGTCACTGCCAAATTTAACACGTATTTCAAACAATCCATTCGTATCTTCTACATATTTCAAATGAGTAACAGGAACACGTTCCACTTCCTCGATTATACGCAATATTTGCAGAATCTTACTTGCTATTTTCGGGCGTTGGCTTGCGAGAAAATCATCAAAGTAGTTTCTATATGTGATAACCGTTCTATATTTTTTCATAGAGCAAATGTAACGTATAAGTTGCGATTTCACAAAGAAAGAACAACCTATTTATAGATATTTAATCATTCACACAAAACGAGAGAAAATTATTCTTTTTCTACTCATGTAGCATCTGCAACATTTTATGGCTGCTTGGGAGTTTTGACATATCCTTCTTTATTCTTCTCCTCCAAATACTCATAAAAAGCATACTGCGCACGTACCGGCCCTTCCTCCGGATCCCTTTTCGGCACATTGTTCAGATGTTCATCCACCCATCCGGCTTTCCTGTTATCTTTCAGCTGAATGGCCAGCATATCTATCAGTTGTTGTTTCAAGTCCTCGTCCAGCACAGGAGTGACAGCCTCTATACGCCGGTACAGGTTGCGCCGCATCCAGTCTGGCGACCCCATGAACAAAAGAGGCTTTCCTCCATTGTGGAAGTACCACACCCGGGCATGCTCCAGAAAACTGTCCACAATGCGGGTGATGCGTATATTCCTACTATAAGGCTGGTTGGGAATCAGGCAGCAGATGCCACGCACGATCAAGTCTATTTTCACTCCCGCCTCACTAGCCTTATATAATTCGTCTATCATGGCAGGATCTTGCAATGCGTTCATTTTCAAAACAATCCGTGCCTCCTTTCCGGCCTTTGCCATATTTATCTCATACCCGATGCGCCTTCTCAGTTCAGGCAACAGATTGAAACGGGCTACCAGCAGACGCTTGAACCGGGGTTCGGTCACTTCCTTCCGCAATACCCGGAACAAGGTATGCAGGTCATTCACAATCACCTCATTGGAAGTAAACAGGCCTGAATCAGCATATATCCGGGCAGTCTTCTCATTGAAGTTTCCCGTACTGATATAGGCATAGCTGCGGGTTTGCTTTCCCTCCTTGTTATAACGTAGTACAAGCGCCACCTTGGCATGCACCTTCAGACCCGGTATGCTGAATATGATATGAATGCCCGCCCGCTTCATCATCTCGGCGGTAGCCAGATTGTTCTCCTCGTCAAAACGGGCTTTCAGTTCCACAAATACCGTAACCTTCTTGCCATTCTGGGCAGCGGCAATCAAAGTGTTGATCACTTCCGAATTCTCCGCCACCCGGTACTGGGTAATCATAATCTCCCTGCAAGCCGGATCATGAACCGCCTCGTACAGAAAATGGATGAAATGCCCGAAAGAATGATAAGGGAAATGCAACATCAAATCCTTTTTATTCACGTAACGGAAGATGGACTCTTTCTCATCCAGACAGTTCAACTTCATAGGACGGGGCTTCAACTGGACATAAAGCTCCTTGTGGGGATTGGGCAAGTGAGACAAATCCTCCAAGTTCAAGTGTTTGTCACCCGGAACCAACTCGTCACGGTTAATGCCGAACGCATCAACCAGAAACTCCAGATAGTCAGCAGGCATCTTGCGGTCATAGACAAAACGGCATACGGCACCTATCTTGCGCTTCTTCACCTTTTTCCGCAACTGTTCCACCATCACTTCGGAACTGGCCGCATCATCCACAAAAATATCGGCATCTCGAGAAATCTTACAGCAATAGCTGCAATCCAACTCATACCCGGGAAACATACGGTCGATATTCGCTTTGATGATATCTTCCATATACATCAGGTAAAAGTTCTCTCCCTGCCGGGGAAGCTCTATGAAACGGGGAACTTTGCTATAAGGCAATTTAATGATATAGTATTCCTTTTCCCCCGTGTCCTTGCGCGTCACGCGTACCGACAGATACAAGCGGTTGTCACGCAAAAAAGTCTTGATCCGGTTCTTGCACACCGGGACAGGCTGGAGATAGGGAAAGATTTCCTCCTTAAAGAAATTACGGATAAATTCCTGATGAAAAGGTTCCACCTCCTGCTTGCTTTGATAAAAAACAATATGATGATCGCGCAAGGCCGGAACAATCTTACGCTCATAAATGCGGATACGGTCTTCCATCTGGTTGTTCACCACCTCGGTAATCTGATGTATCAGGTGTCTGGCTTCCTCCTGTGTCATATCATCACTCTGGCCGCCGGAAGCAATGGCTTTATGTTCCGCCACACGGATTTTGTAAAATTCCTCCAGATTAGAAGAATATATAGAGATGAAGTTAATCCGTTCATACAACGGCAGGGAGTCGTCATCCGCCTCCAGCAATACGCGATAGTTGAAAGATAGCCAACTGATATCACGCTTGAAATAATGATATTTGCTCTCCATATTATGCTTAGATTTGTTCCAAATATAGTACCTTTGCCGGTAATAAACAAAAAAAGTATGACAAGAGTTGGATTATTATCGGATACTCATGCGTTTTGGGATGATAAATACCTGAAATACTTTGAGAATTGTGATGAGATATGGCACGCCGGAGACATCGGCTCAGTAGAAGTCGCCCGGAAACTGTCCGCCTTCCGCCCCTTCCGGGCTGTATATGGAAACATTGACGGACAGGATATCCGCCGGCTTTATCCTCAGATCAACCGCTTCACCGTAGATGGCGCCGAGGTGTTGATAAAGCATATAGGCGGATATCCGGGCAACTATGATCCTTCCATCCGCGGCAGCCTGCTGGTGAAACCTCCCAGACTGTTTATCAGCGGACACTCGCATATCTTAAAGGTCAAGTATGACAAAACACTGGATATGCTGCACATCAACCCGGGAGCGGCAGGTATCTACGGATTCCATAAAGTGAGAACATTGGTACGTTTTTGCATCGACAACGGAGAATTTAAAGATTTAGAAGTAATAGAACTGGCTGATAAGTTGTAAGATTAAAAAATCTTTCCGAACTTTGCACGCATTAATATCAAAAACAATATGAAGACTTATCTCGTTACAGGAGCTGCCGGATTTATCGGAGCCAATTATTTGAAATACATCCTGGCCAAACATGACGATATCAGAGTGGTGGTGCTGGATGCTTTAACATACGCAGGTAACTTGGGTACCATCGCATCAGACATTGATAATGAACGCTGTTTCTTCGTAAAAGGAGATATATGCGACCGTGACCTGGCAGACCAGCTATTCGCAGAATACAAGTTTGACTACATCGTGAATTTTGCCGCCGAAAGCCATGTGGACCGCAGCATTGAAAACCCTCAACTCTTCTTGCAGACCAACATTCTGGGTACCCAGAACCTGCTGGATGCGGCCCGTCGCGCATGGGTTACAGGAAAAGACGAGAACGGTTACCCTACCTGGCGCAAGGATGTACGCTACCATCAGGTATCTACAGACGAAGTGTACGGCAGTCTGGGAGCGGAAGGCTTCTTTACCGAAACCACCCCTTTGTGTCCGCACAGCCCGTACAGCGCTTCCAAAACAAGTGCGGACATGATTGTCATGGCTTATCGTGATACTTACAAAATGCCGGTAACCATTACCCGTTGTTCCAATAACTATGGTCCGTACCACTTTCCTGAAAAACTGATTCCGCTGATCATTAAAAATATTCTGGAAGGAAAGAAACTTCCCGTATATGGCGATGGAAAGAATGTACGCGACTGGTTGTATGTGGAGGACCACTGCAAAGCTATCGACTTGGTGCTACGCAAGGGACGCGAAGGTGAAGTATATAATGTAGGCGGACACAATGAGAAAGAAAACATAGAGATAGTGAAGCTCACCATCGCCACCATCCACCGGATGATGACGGAGAATCCCGAATACCGCAAAGTGCTGAAGAAAAAAGAATTGAACGATAAAGGTGAGATTTCCATCGACTGGATTAACGAATCATTGATCACCTTCGTCAAAGACCGTCTGGGACACGACCAACGCTATGCCATCGACCCGACAAAGATTACCAATGAACTGGGGTGGTATCCCGAAACAAAATTCGAAATCGGCATTGTAAAGACTATCCAATGGTATCTGGAAAACCAGGAGTGGGTGGAAAATGTAACAAGCGGCGATTACCAAAAGTATTACGAAAGTATGTATAAGAACCGATAGACAATACTATCTTATCATATTTATAAAAGTCCCCGGACAAGAACAGTGCAGTTCATCTTGTCCGGGGACTTTTTTATCTTGATATGCATAACTCATATCCAGTACCATATTTCAACTATTATGAAACAATAAAACAGAATCATCTAAAGATATGTTTAACAACATGTAAATACTTCTTTTATTTTCGATTTCTTTCATATACTTTTGCATCGATAAAACAAATATAACACAAACAAACTACTAAAAATAAAATAAAGAAATTAATTTAATATTTATAAGCAATAAAGAGACACACAGAAAGAATCAAAAAAGCAAACACAAGAAACCAGCAAAATAATGACGTCCAAAAGGCAGATACAAGGAAATAGAAAAGAATACATAAGATTTATCCAACCTAATAAGTTTACGATTGAAACCAAACTGATTCAATTATTTGATATCAGAAATCAACCATTAGAAACAATTAGTGAGTTAATAAAAAAGCAAAAATGAAAAACATGAGAAAAAATCCAAAACAAAACCGGGAAAGCAGCTTAATGCGCACTCCCCTCATTTTAGGATTGTCAATGGCCCTATGCATACCGGCCACCCATTTGTATGCAGAAGCAAGTGACATGGTAAAAAATGAATCGGTTCAATCGATCCTGCAAGGACGTACCATTAAAGGTAAAATTCTTGATGAAAACAACGAACCTTTAATCGGAGTATCTGTCATAGTCAAAGGTGCAAGCACTATAGGGACTATTACAGACTTTGACGGGAATTACACATTGGAAGTTCCTGCCGGAAAAAATATTCTCGAAATATCCTATATAGGATATAAGACTCAGGAAATTACCATCGGCAAAAATGAACAACTGAATATCAAGATGCAGCCTGATACCCAGACATTGGACGAAGTGGTAGTGGTAGGATATGGTACGGTGAAAAAGAGAGACCTGACGGGCGCCGTAGCTTCTGTGAAAAGTGAAGATATTGTCCGTATGCCTACCAGTAACGTACTGGAAGCCATTCAAGGGCAGGTAGCCGGTCTGGATATCACCCGGAGCAGCGGCGAAGCCGGTTCCGGAGTGAACATGACGCTGCGCGGTACACGTTCTATCAACGGTGACAACAGTCCGCTGTTTATCATTGACGGCATGGAGGGTTCTTACGATGAATTGAACCCGAATGACATTGCTTCTATCGAAGTTCTGAAAGACGCCTCTTCTACCGCTGTTTATGGTGCCTCCGGCGCGAACGGTGTCATCATCATCACGACCAAGACTCCCAAGAAAGACAAATTCTCCATCGACCTGGATGCCTACTATGGCTGGAATGTCATTTCCAGTTTTCCGGAAGTAAACCGGGGAGAAGATTATATCAATTTCCGCCGGGAAGCGCAAAAAACAGTAGGCGCGTGGAACAGTCCGGCCGACGATGGAAGCCTTTTCCCCAGCTATATGCAAAAATACATAGACAACAACCAATGGGTGGACTATTTTGATCTGGCCTCACAAACCGGTATTACCAACAGTTATAATCTAAGCACTTCATATTCCAATGACCGGGTTACCTCTTATTTCTCTTTAGGATATTATAATCTGGAAGGATTGTTGAAAGGAGACGAACTGGAACGTTACTCGGCGCGTGCAAAAATAGATTTCAAAGCCAACGAAATGGTTAAATACGGATTGAACCTATATGCCATGTATTCTGAAAATGACAAGCGTTACAGTCGTATATGGAACCGTATTCTATGTATGCCGCCACTAGGTACCCCTTACGACGAAAACGGTAATCTGGTAGATTATCCTTTGGGAGATGGTAATATGAACCCACTGGCCGATATGGGTAAAGACCAGTATGTAAACAATGTAAAGACATTAAGCATAGCCCCACAGATGTATGTAGAGCTGACCCCGTTGAAGGGACTTTCATTCAAGAGTCTGCTAGGCGGATATTTCCGAAACGTAAAAGAGAGTAAATATACCGGTACAAATTCTTATCAGGGACTGGAAAGCGGACTGGTGCAGGCCACAATCCCCAACACCTTCACTTATAATTATAAATGGCAGAATATCCTGACTTACAATTTTAAAATAAAAGAAGATCACGATTTCACCATAACGGGAGTCACCGAATGGTCAAAAGATCAAAAAGAAAAGGCCACCGCCACTGCCAACAAGTTTGATACGGACTCTTATCTATATCACAATTTAGGTGCGGCAACCGGTACACCCACTGTTTCGTCTTCTTATGTAGGCAGCCAGAAGATGTCCTATGTGGCCCGTATCAACTATAGCTATAAAGGACGTTACCTGTTGACGTTAAGCAACCGCTGGGATGGCTCTTCCATATTGGCCGATGGCAACAAATGGGACATGTTCCCCGCAGGAGCCTTTGCATGGCGCATCAGTGACGAGCCGTTCATGCAGAATGTAAAAGCTGTCTCCAACTTGAAATTACGTGCCAGTTATGGTGTCACAGGTAACGCCGGTGCTTCAGAATACGCCACATTAGACTACAGCCGCACAGGTATCATCGGATTCCAGGATGTAGGAGTCCCTTATAGCGGCTATTCCCGTTCCATTGCCAACAAGAGTCTGGGATGGGAAAAATCATACATGGCAGATCTGGGATTCGACCTGGGACTGTTCAGTGACAGACTGAATGTGGCATTTGACTGGTACCGGACAGACACCAAAGACATCTTGTTCGAGAAAAACCTGCCCTATGCGACAGGAGGTTACGGCTCCTCTCCATTCAAAATATGGTCTAATGTAGGCGAAACGCGCAATACGGGTGTGGAATTGAGCATTACCAGCCGCAACTTTGTCGGACCTAAATTCCAGTGGAGCACCACCCTGGCATTCTCTACCAACAAGGAAGAAGTGATAAAGACAACCAGCGAAGGCCCGCTTCAATTCGGAGACTATTACCTGATTCCCGGTGAGGCGATCAAGACTTATTACGGGTACAAATATGCCGGAATATGGGGTACTGCCGAGGCCGAGGAAGCAGCCAAATACAGCCAGAAACCCGGACAGGTGCATATTGCCGAGAATGGTACTCCCGATTACAAGCTGAACTCGGATGATTATTATGTTCTGGGAAGCGCCACACCGAAATGGTCGGGCAGTTTACTCAACAACTTCAATTATAAGAATTTCGACTTGAGCATCTTGTTGATTGCCCGTTGGGACTGGACGATTCCTTACGGACTGACCGGATGGTATCGCACAGACGGACTGACTCCCTCTCCTACTGTATGCGACTACTGGACTCCTGAAAATCAAGGCGCCCGCTATCCGCGTCCGGATGCAAGCATTACAAACGGACAGGATCCATATCAACAATGGGCTAATTATTTCGATGGTTCCTACTTGAAGGTAAAAAATATTTCATTAGGCTATACACTTCCCAAGAAATGGTTGAACACCCTAAAGATTGATAGAATGCGTGTATATTTCACCGCAAATAACCCGTTCATCTTTACCAAGTGCGACTATCTGAAAAACTATGACCCTGAAAAAGGAGGTGACGACGATGATGCACCGTTATCAAAACAATATGTATTTGGCGTTAATATCTCATTCTAAAAACTCATACTGATGAAAAAACATAAATTACTCTCTATATCAGCCGTAATCCTGATGATGTCTGCCAACGGCTGCAGTCTGGATGAATTCAATCCTTCAGGCATTTCTACAGAACAAGAATGGACTACCCCGGCAGGGTACGAAAAGAAAGTGAACGACTGCTATTTTGACCTGGTCCGCATTGTTTACGGTCAGGCAGAAGATACTTATTTAATGGTTGCAGAAGGAGGAACAGACATCTGGCAGGACACGAACCCCGATGGTACCAACGGCAACTGGAGCAAGTTGCTCCGTTATGAGGATTATGGTGCTTCAAACGGTATGCTGAATGAAGGATACGCGGGTTTCTATGGCATATTGAGTGCATGTAACGCTGCTGTTCACTATGCCGGCAAAGTGGAAGGTCTGAGTGAGACAAGAATCAATGAACTGGTCAGTGAGGCCCGTTTCATCCGTGCGCATGCCTTATATAATATTGTAGAACAGTGGGGAGGCAAATACCTGCCATTGGAGCCGATGAACAGCCCTGTTACTGTCCTCCCGTGTAGTCCGGTAAACGATTTCTATAAAGTAATTCTGGAAGATCTGGAATTCGCCATGAAAAACCTCCCTATCACACAAGAGGTAAAAGGACACGTAACACGTGCGGCAGCCTATCACTTATATGCCAAAGCCTGCCTCACCTTCTCTACCTACACTGACGGCCTGGGCAATACCACGGCCTTGACGGAAAGCGAAAGCAAAGCCTATCTGGAAAAAGCAAAGACGGCAGCTGATTATCTGATTCAGAATGCCGGTTCGCTGGGAGTCAAGCTCTATGATGATGTAGAAGCTGTTTTTGATGAAAACAATAATAAGAACAACGAAGAGGCACTGTTTATTGTCTGCCACTCCACCATTACAGCTTATAACCCCCGTGGAAACTATTTCAACCGTGTATGGAAACACTCCGAAGCATACAATAACAATACCTCAGGCGTCTATCTGTCGGGCATGACTCCCAGCTATGCCACTAATGTCAACGGATACGAAGTTCCCAAACTGGCAAAAGGCAACTGCTATATGGAACCCAGCAAGTATATGCTTGATTTATATGGAGAAAAAGACGGCCGCTATAAAGCTTTCTTCAAAGACACTTATTATGTGAATAACGCAACAAATAGTGCCAAGAACGGATATACCTGGAACGAAGCCGACGCACAAAGATACGGTCTTTCTACCGGCAGAGTCGGTAATTCTGCCTATGATATCACTTTAGGAGATACGGCTGTCTATTTATCCCGCAAGACTTATACACAGGCCGAAAGAGACGCTTGCCGCTATGCCATTTTCAACTTGGAAGACAATTATGCCGACCCCAAAAGTCCTCTGAAGTTCTTCCCGAGTCTGAAGAAAGCGGATTGCCCCAGTCTATATGCAGGTTCGAATGCCTCCAAGCCTTATTCCTCAGCGGACTGTATTGTTTATCGTCTAGGAGAGACTTACCTGCTATCAGCAGAAATCGACTGGAGATTAGGCAACAGCCAAAGTGCCGCCGAAAGACTGAACACGCTCCGGAACCGTGCCTGCAAGGGACATGACCACAGCATGGATATCACAGCCACAGATGTCACTCAGGATTTCTTGCTGGATGAGAATGCGCGTGAAATGGTAGGCGAATGGAACCGCTGGATGACGTTGAAAAGATTCCGTGCTTTCGAGAGCCGCATCACAAAAGCAAACCCGCAAATCACAAAATTCGATAAGAATATTCACTATTTGCGCCCCATTCCGACAGCTGAATTATTACTGATCGACAATGCTGACGAATATCAGAATCCAGGATATTAACAGACAAGATAAATTCCTCCTATAAAAAAGACAGCTTGGATAGCAGAATTCTATCCAAGCTGTCTTTTTTATAGGGGATGCTTCATCACTGGAGCGTCCCCTTTCCACCTTAAATTATTCACAAAAGGGCTACAGCAACTAAAAGAACAATCATTACCTGCCCTCTGTCTTTTTGAATGAACCTATATTACTTAAAATTCAAATATTGCCGGTTTCCTGATACTCCATGCAGCATTGCAGGACAGAAGCGGAAAGAGAATGACATACGTTCAGCCGGAATCAAATAAGGCTGGTGAGGATAAGCTCCCCAACTGGTATCACCACCCACTCCCATCTGTTTTAAATCAATATTCCATGTCACCATATCCTTGAACTGAATATCGGATAAATGACGCTGCGATTTACGCAGGCCCGGCTCATCCAAATCTTCTGTAGGAAACAGATAGGCACTGGTGCTGATATAAGGCTGTCCGACAGCCATCAATCCCTGTCCGGCGGTATTTGTCAAACTCATCCAGCGGACTTCGGTCTTATTGCCATTTTCCTGCGGACGGTCATACGGGAAATACTGACCGGCCACGCTTCCCTTATACAGACCTACATAGGAAGAAGTATTCCGGTCTATATAATTCTCATGAGGACCGCGTCCCAACCATTCCATCTGGTCGAACTGCTTGTTCAGCGTAATGCTGACTCCCATCCGGGGCAGCAAAGGCAACGTGTCGTTACCCGGAATGAAAGTACAATTCACATCCAAATATCCTTTTCCCGAGAAATGATAGGTAACAATAAAATCAGACTCTCCTACAGGCAACTTATAATGAGAAACAACCTCATAAGCTTCTTTACCCAATGCCTTTTGTTCCATGGATAACAGCTTTGCCTGACGCCCCGCATCACGCCACGGACGCAAGGTTTTATTCATGCCATTTCCCATATCATTATCCGTCACAGGACGCCAGAAATTAGGACGTAAAGCTTCTTTTATCAGTTCCATACTTCCTTCTTTATAAGAAGTCAAGGCACCGGTTTCCTTATCAAAACCTACGCTCAAGTTACCGGCTGTAAGTGTCAACAACGAAGCCGCATCATCCGCTATCACCGGTGAAGACTGAGCCTCAGCAACAAACGGCTGATAGAATGGAAGACTCACCTGGGCATCAGCCAGTCTTGTTCCGGCTTTCAGCAGACCATCCTCATTTTTCAAACTGGCATAGAAATTCAAGAAATATTCCACACCGGGTTTAGCCTGTATGGCCGGGAAAGAAGTCTTGAACCTACCCGTCTGCTGAGGAGCCAAGGATACATCATCAATGGTTCCGGTAGCCAGAAGCTCACCATTCCCCTCCAGTTTCCAAGTAAAATTGAATTCACTTAAATCTGTAAAGAAATACTTGTTACGTAACTCTACCCATCCCTCATGATAATCCAATAAAGAGAATGCTATATTTTGATATACTTTTTTCACTTCATGGATATGCGGCTTCAAAGTGCGGTCGGCGGCAACCAGACCGTTCATACAGAAATTGGCGGAACTTGGAGTGCCTTTCGGAGCCAGATCGCCTCCGTATGCCCAATAGAATTTTCCATCCGGTGTTTTTGCATACAAGCCCTGATCCACCCAGTCCCAGATATGTCCGCCCTGTAAAGAAGGATATTTCTCTATCACATCCCAATAATCCTGAAGATTTCCTTCACTGTTTCCCATAGCATGGGCATATTCACAAAGAATCAACGGTTTGGTAGGAAGATAAAGAGAGTGATTAATCAATACATCTATCTTTTTATACATCGGACAGAAAATATCGGTATAAGGCCCCTTTATTCCGTCTTCCGAATGCACGGGACGCTGTGAACGGTCATTGGCATGTACCCATTTATAGGTAGCCGCGAAGTTACATCCTTCACCGGTTTCATTACCCAATGACCAGATAATGACGCAAGGATGGTTTTTGTCACGCTCGAACATACGTTCCGTGCGGTCTATGAAAGCTTTCTCCCATTCGGGCTGGTTTGCCAGGCATTGATCGGGTTTATACCCCATGCCATGGCTTTCGATATTGGCCTCATCCACCACATACATACCATAGATGTCACATAATTCATACCAGCGGGGATCATTGGGATAATGAGAGGTTCGTACACTGTTGATATTATTCTCTTTCATCAATTGAATATCACGCAGCATGGACGCCTCATCCACCACATGACCGTTATAAGGATCGTGTTCGTGTCGGTTTACTCCTTTTATATAGACTGGTTTGCCATTTATCAGCAATTGGGCATGTTTGATTTCAGATTTGCGGAAACCGACGTATTGGGAAATGTATTGTTCCGGTTTGCCATTTACGCGCAAAGTAAGCAACAATTTATACAGATTCGGTTTCTCCGCACTCCACAGTAAAGGTTCTACCACTTCTTTTTTGAAATGAAGTTCCCGGTCGGCAGCATTCCAACGCTTACGTTCACTATAGATACTTTTACCTGCTTTATCCAACAGACTTACTTCCACTTCAGCCCCCTTTATTTTTCCTTCTCCGGCTTTACCCAACTCTACAAAAAGTTGAAAGTCAGCATTCTTGTATTCTCCGTCAAGGTCGGTGACCACTTCATAGTCGCGCACATGAGTTTCGGGCCGGGCATACACATAGACATCACGCTGTATGCCGGCAAAACGCCAGTAGTCCTGATCTTCCAGATAATATCCGTCACTGAACTTGAAAACCTGTACAGCTATTTCATTCTTCCCTTGTTTTACATACGGCGTAATATCAAACTCCGAAGGTGTTTTAGAGTCCTGAGAGTAACCTACCTTTTCGCCATTCACCCATACATAGAAAGCAGAAGCCACTCCGCCGAAATAAAGAATAATCTGGCGTTTGTTCCAATGGGCAGGAATCGTAAAGGTACGTCTATAAGAACCTACCGGGCTATTCTCCACGGCAATCAATGGCGGATTTTTCTTTATACCATACCCGCTACCCACGTAAAAAGGATAACCAAACCCTTGAAGTTCCCAGTTGGAAGGGACTTTTATATCATCCCAACCCGAGACATCATATCCTTTTTGAAAGAAATCCATCGGCCGTTCATCCGAACGAGGCACAAAATGAAATTTCCATGTTCCATTCAAGGATTGGAAATAAGGAGATTGTGATTTATCACCCTGCAATGCCTGTTCTTTAGTGGGATATCCCATAAAATTAGCCGCCGAAGGCAGACGATTGATATGAAGCACATCAAAATTCTCCCAATCGTTATCCGAACGGGGATATTTGTTTCTACGCACTTCTACATTGTCTTTGCTCGTTTCATCGACGCTCCTGTTCACCGGAGCGCCGTCATATTGGGATTGTGCCATGCCTGCCAATGACAAAGACACGGCAACCCCTGTCAATATAGAACGAATTTTCATCATAAATATGTCTTTTAATAAATTCGGAGCATCCGCATACTGATTCTTGCTCCCACTATCATTGGTTCAACAGCAACCGCAAAATCAAAGCGGAAGACCAGCCAAAGTTGGGTGCATTCAATACTTCACCCGTCAGCGGATTGTAATTTTCATGAATCGGCCCGTCGGTCATCAGTCCTTGGGCATGTGCCATGAACTTGCGGGTCAGCAAGTCGGCTTCCTCCACATATCCGTAACGTTTCAATCCGGTAATACCGAAATACACCTGATTGAACCAAACCGGACCGCGCCAATAGCCGAAGGTAGGACGCAAAGCAGGATGACTTACATCCAGTGTACCTAACGGCAAGTAAGAGTTGAAATGTTTCTCATCCATCATGATGTTCCTCACCCTTTCGGCCTGTTCCGGTGTGGCAATACCTGCCCACAAGGGCAACCATCCCTCGGCACCCATCACTTTGACGGGAGTACGGTCATCCAGACGAATGTCATAGAAGAAACCACTCTCGCTGTCGTACATTTTAGTCTGTACATACTGCTTGATTACCTCAGCCTCCTTGACCAACTGTTCAGAAAGTTCTTGTTTTCCCAAAATAGAAGCCATTTCCGAAAGGGTCAGTTTGTCTACATAAAGGAAGGAATTCAAACAGATGTTCTCCTGATCCATCGACCAAGCTTTCTCCATTTCATTTTTCAGCATCTTGGTATTGTCAAAGCGGACTCCATTGTCCATGCCGCTCTCCCAAGCCGCCGCAATCAATGTACCATCAGTAGACCCATATTCGCAAATGCCATTGTGATCGTGGTCACGCTCGGCATACCACCATTGATGAAACTTATACAACTTATCGAAGATCTCGCCCAAGAATGCCTTGTCGCCTGTAGCTTTATAGACATTCATGGCCCCCCACGATGCCACAGGAGGTTTGGAATCGCGCCAGTTATTACGAGCTTTGTTGTAACCGATAAAGTCGGGAACCATACCATTCTCGGCCTGATAGTCGAACAAAGAAAGCATTTCGCTTTTGGCTCCTTCGGGATTGTAAAATACATTGCCCGATGCAATCTGCCAGGCATCCCACGACCAACATCCGCCGATGAATCCCGTATAAGAGGGGAAGCTGCATCCGTGAAAAATGTCACCGGCCGGTGTGCGCCAGTTAGAGTTCAAGGTCATCATCGCTTTCACGGCAATGTTCCGGTAAGCATTTTCTTTCATATAAGGACTATCCGTGGAAAGTACCCGTTGAAGTCCCTGATTCCAGCGCTGCTCATTGTCGGCAAAACACTGATCAAAACGTATGGACTTGATTGCTGTATATTCCTTATCTGTTTCTTCCCCTTTCAAGGTCAGAGTCTGACTGTATTCCGAAGTATAGCTTTTGCCGGGCTGCAACAAATAATCGCGCTTTTCAACCGCCCGCAAGCTATCATTACCAACAGCCATTACCTCATCGGCAGTACGGAAGAAGACAGTAGCCGCCACCTCGTCTACCGGTGGCTCGTTACGCAGTGTAATAATCTGGCGGTCAGCTCCCCACCGACGCCCGTAGAACGGATAATCAAAACGAACACCTTTGTCCAGCTTAGTGGCAACGGTATTCTCCTCAAAGACACCCCCCTCCCAAGTCAACGACACTTTCAAAGGTTCTTCGCTGAGATTTGTAATGACAGAACGTACAAAAGCTGTACGCGATGTAGCAAAACACAATTCAGTGGTGAACTCCAACTGCACATCCTTAAAGTTCTGCACCAGTTTTCCGGGCAAGTACTTAGCCGTCTGCGTATTGCGGGTCAGATCATACTTTTCGCCATTGACCATCAGCGTAGGCTGCGCCAGCGTTTGAGCAATCCAGCCTCTTCCGTGCATCGTCATAGGCCCGATGAAAGCACCGGCAAATGCCCTGCTTTGATTTACCGGCAACGCATAGCCACTCCATGCTCCCAGATCGGAAAACAAATTGAGATCGCCTTCTACAGCCTGTTCGGGCACATTCTTCACGTTCAGCAAATTAGGGAAATCCTCCTGTGTGGTAAACAGGCTCTCTTCCGGCTGTGTAGCGACTGGGGTACATGCCCCCAGCCAAAGAATGCCACACATTCCGTATATAGGAAATAAATGTTTCATAAGCGGTTCTTCAAAATGATACAAACTAGATTACTTGCTATAGTTCGGATTCTGCTCCCAATCAGGGTTAAGCAGGAATTCGCTATGAGGGATAGGAAGTAACTGGTGCTTAGCATCTACGTAGTTCTCAACAAACGGTTTGTTATGAGCTTTCAGCGTTTCTTCCACAATACCCCAACGAATCAAGTCGTACCAACGTGAACCTTCCAGTGCCAACTCACAAGGACGTTCTTTTTCTTGCAGATGTCTCAGCACTTCGGCTTTGCTCATGGTAAGCGGTAATGCCGGCACATTAACACGTGCACGGACCTTGTTTATGATGTTAATGGCCTCTGTTGTCTCACCCCTGTCATTAAGACATTCCGCATAGAGCAGCAGCACATCAGCATAGCGGATGACGGAAACATTAAAGAAACTATAGTCCCAATAATCGCTCATGCCTTCAGTATAAGTTACATATTTATGCCAGAAAATCTCGCCTTCCTTGTGGTAATCCTTAAAGGATTTTCCTTTCTCGTAATAGAAAGGACGACATTCCGGATCATCAAAAATAAGTGTATGGAGCAAACGGTCACTGGATTTACCATCTACAGTCTTATCAGCCAGCAAAGTCTGACACATCCAGTCTGTAGGATAAGCTTCTTCGTATGCGTCCAGTCCCGCCATGGGGCCCAAGTGAACAGTAAACAGATTGTATTCATACTGTCCGCCCGAACGGTCACCGGTAAACTGAATTTCCATGAGAGATTCTTTGTTATTCTTGTGCATACCATCAAAATTGTCAGCCCAATTCTCCATCAAGCCGAAAAGACTTCCTTCTTTATCGATGATTTTCTTGAATTCGGCTTCGGCTTTGCTCAATTCCTTGCGGAACATATAGAATTTGCCCAGAAGAGCCGCTGCCGTATAGCGTGTGGCACGCCCTTTGTCACTCTCATCATAGCTTTCGGGAAGATCGCTCTGTACTTCTTTCAGTTCGGTTTCAATCAAACTTACCAATTCTCCCGGGTTGGCTTGCGGCGGATAAAATTCTTCATCCGTGCCTGCCAATGCTTCCTTGTAAATGGGCACTCTCTCACCAAAGTTCACATACAGACGATAATAAAAATAAGCACGCAGAAAACGGGCCTCCGCTATGGACTGCTTCTTCAATGCATTGAGTGATTCCGAATCGCCAGGTACAGCAGGGATGTTGGTCAAGCATTGGTTGGCATAATTAATACCTTTATATAAATTAGTCCACTCTTTACTGATCACGGAGTTACTGGATTCCACATTAAACGATGAGATATTCATCCAGCTTGTCACATCATCCCTGTGGGTAATTTCATCGCTTCGATATTCGTCTATCACCATATAGCGTTCAAACGGTACCGCCCAAGACGCGTTTGGCTGCAAAGCGGCATATACACTGGTCAATCCTTTCATTATATCCCCTTCACTTTTCCAGAAATTACCGGGTGACAAAGCATTGGGATTAGAGTCTTCATCCAAGAAATCAGCACAAGAGGAAAAAGAAATCCCACTCAGAAGAACTGCAAATAATATATTTTTGAATTTCATAATCTTCGTATTAAATTTTATTAGAAACCGAATTTAAGACCCATCATAAAGTCACGACTCAAAGGAATGGCTGCATAGTCATATCCCATCTGTCCGACTGAAGAACCAGTTGAAGGATCATAGCCCTTATAGTTGGTAATAGTGAACAAACGAGTACCGCCTACATAGATACGCAGGTTACTCAACCCCATCTTCTTACAATATTTAACTGGCAGGTTATAACCGATCTGCAAATTATTCAAGCGCAGATAGTCACCATTTTCCACAAAACGGGTGGAAGTGCGGGAATTCTTATTCGGGTCACCCGACACGGCACGTGGAATATCAGTATTAGGATTCTCTGGTGTCCAGGCATTCAGGGCATTCTTACCGTAGTTGAACACATGATCCATTCGTTCCAATTGATATTTAGTATAGTTGTAACGTTTGGCACCAAAATCACCATAGAAATTAGCCACCAGGTCAAAGTCTTTATAAGCCAAATTGATATTGAATCCCAATGATACTTTCGGTGTGCCACTACCCACTTTCACACGGTCGTTTGTATCGAGCATACCATCTCCATTCTGATCAACGAAACGGATATCACCCGGTTTGGCGACAGGCTGCAAGGGTTGCCAGTTACCGTTTTGATCCTTATAACCATGAGCGGAATTCCATTCGTTCACTTCTTCCTGGTTCTGGAAGATTCCAGCAGTTTGATATACCCAGAATTCACCGATCTCACCTCCTACGTAAGTGCGTAAGGCACCATATTCATACAGATAATCGGGATTGGCCATCGATTTCAGCACACTCTTATAGTGAGACAAATTCAAATCCAAATCGTACTTCAAGCCTCCGGCTTTGCCATGATAGATGGCTTGCATTTCAAAACCGGTTGTGCGCAACTTACCATCGTTCACCAAAATAGAAGAGTTATAACCGGTAGCCAGACTGATGTTACGGCTAGAAAGCATATCACTGGTATTCTTGATATAAGCCTCCGCAGAAAGTTCCAGTTTATTGTTCCACAAGCTCACATCCACACCTATATTCTTATATACCGTTGTTTCCCACTTGATGTCGCTCGACGGAAAAGCAGTGACTGCATATCCCATAGAAGTTTCACGACCGCCAAAAGGATAGTTCAATACATGAGTATTGTAGCTTAAAGTAGGAATGTACCGGTAAAGACCAATGTTCTGATTACCCAAAGCACCGTAGCTCAAACGGAACTTAAACATGGAAACTGTCTCTTTCAAATTTTCCCAAAACGGTTCATTGGCAATGTTCCATCCTAATGATACGGAAGGGAAGAAACCCCATTTGTTACCTTTGGCAAAACGTGAGGAGCCATCATAACGGAAAGAGGCCATAATCATGTAACGCATCATGTAGTTATAGTTCACACGTCCGAAGAGAGAACGAAGGGCACTGCGGGTTTTGGTACCCCCTACAGAATAGTTGCTCTTGGCATGTCCCATCAGGCTCATGTCGTTGTTCTCAAAATCAGAACCGGAAGCACTAAGGTCGTCATACTTATTTTCTTCCTGGGAAAGTCCCAACAAAAGAGAAAGATTGTGTTGTTCGGCAATGGTCTTGTCATAATTAGCTGTCAGTTCCAGCAAGTCGTTGGTAGTCTGTGTGCGCGCTTCAGACAAACTGGCCATCGTATTCCGTTTGGCCGAACCGATTTCGTAAGTAGGTTTGAAAAGACGGGTTTTACCAAAGTACATGTTACGGCTGGCATTGAATTTCACAATAAGTCCTTTGATCGGCTCGTATTGCAAATAGCCGGAAGCTGCGATATAGTCGTTAGAACTTGTATTGTCAATCAATTTATTGAAAGCCACCTGGTTACCGGCATCAGACATACCCATACCGGAAATGGCGCCGCCATAACCACCATCATTGTTCTCATCGTAAAGGAACGCCAACGGTTCCATATTCGTCACCTGATAGATGGAAGAGAAACCCGAATTGGACTCCAGATCGGCAGACCAACGGCTATAGCTTACTGATTCACCCATTTTAAACTTACCACGGGTAACATCAGAATTCAAACGGAAACCGAATTTTTCATCTCCGGTAGCAATGGTCACACCATCTGTCTTGCTGTAGAAAGCAGAAAGAGAGACATTGGAGTTAGCGCTACCTGCGGTGTAGCCAATGTTATATTTTTGTGTAAAGCCGCGCTGGTAATACTCTTTCTGCCAGTCGGTATCGGCAAACTGACTCGGATCTCTCTCATATTCGCTGATATATTTAGGCCAACGGCTTTCGTCCGTACCGGCATTTGTCAATGCCATCTTGCGTACCTTGATAAACTCGGCCGAGTTACAAACATCCAAGCGCTTCGGCATGGCACTCAACCCCCAATAACCGGAAAAAGTAATCTTCGGAGCTGAATTCATCGTACCACGATGTGTTTCAATCAAGATAACACCAGCTGCCGAACGTGCTCCATAGATTGCGGCTGTAGCAGCATCCTTCAATACGGAAATAGATTTAATATCCTCCGGATTCAGATAAGACATATTTCCCGGAACACCGTCAATGATTACCAGCGGACCGTTGCTCTCGCTGTTCTCACCATCATCATCCTTCCAGGAAGTCACACCGCGCACCTGCAAAGTGGCAGAAGAACCGGCAGCGCCACTGCCAAAGTTTACCGACAAGCCCGGAGCCATACCTTGCAATGCCATCTCCGCATTAGCGGTAGGGATTTTAGACAATTTATCACCCGATACAGACGTTACCGAACCTGAAATATCCGACTTTTTCTGTGTGCCATAACCAATCACTACCACCTCATCCAAAGTCTTGGTATCTTCCACCAATATAATTTTCAGTGTGGACTGATTGCCTATTTTCACAGTTTTTGTGGTATAACCTACGTAAGAGACGATCAGTTCTGTTCCCTTGCCGATAGATAAAGTAAAATGACCGTCCAAATCAGTGATCGTACCATTTGTTGTACCCTTTTCCAAGACACTGGCACCAATGATAGGCTCTCCCTGATCATCGGCTACAATACCGCTTATAGACTTCTGCTGTTTCACCGCTGCCACTTCGGAAGCAACCTGCTTATACAATACGATGTGACGATTTTCTATTTTATAATTAACACCTGATTCCGAGAACAACTGATCCAGAATCTGGTTGATCGTTTTATTTTCTACTTTAATGGATACTTTTCGGTTGACATTGATTTGATTCAGATTATAGGTAAAATAGAACTCCCCTTTTTTCTCAATAGCATTAATCACATCATTTACCGTCGTATTTTCCATATCCAAAGACATCTTCACATTCTGTGAATAAGCGACGCCTGCCCAGCACGGGATCGTTCCCAATAATAGAAAAAGAACAAAAAATTTCATAATTAACCATGTTTTTCGTAGCCATAGTGATTTTTGCTCATCCAATGGCGTGCATTTCATAATATTATCCATACATTTGTAATTGATTAGTTTGTAATAAATTATAAGGTTACTCATTAATCCGGGTCGAAAGATGGTGGTGCGTCTTCGGCCCTTCATTTTTTGCAAAGGTTTTACTTCATAGGCATCCGTTGTTTTTCAAAGTTTCACATACTGTTATTTTTTATATAGGTATACCGTTTTCTTTTCAATTCTATAATCCACCCGTCTGGTTTCTTTCAGCAATTCCATCGCCTGATCTATAGTCAGGTCTTTTCTGAAATGACAAGTGAAATATTCTTCTACCAGCGAGCTGTCCATAATCCTGATTTTCACATCATACCGGCGTTCTATCACTTTTGCCATTTCTTTCAAGGTCTTGTTGTCAAATCTCAAGTCGCCGGTAGTCCAGCTGTCCACGTTTGCCTGCGCCGAACTCCTGATCAGCACCAAACCGTCACTAACCGTATAATACACCTGGTCATTGGGCAGCATTCTTTCCTTGCTCTTGTTATCCAAGGTTGACACTTCCACCGAACCTTCTTTCAAGGTAATCCAGCTAGGTTCGTCCAAGTAGGCTTTTGCATTAAATTTTGTACCCAGCACCCTGATGTTCAACATCGGCAATTCCACCGTGAACGGACATTTGGGATTATGCGCCACTTCAAAATATCCCTCTCCTTCCAATTTGACCGTTCTATATTTCTCCGAGAACTTAGCCGGGTAAGAGAAACGGCTCTCAGCATTCAGCCAGACTGTTGTCCCATCACTCAGCAACAAAGAAACCCGTTGTCCTTTCGGAACCACGACCGTATTATATGCCGCTGGCTCCTCTTTCGTGATATAGAACAAGTTTGTTGCAAAAAGACAAACGGCAACCAAAATAGCCGCATATTTCCACCATTCCCTGACGGTGAATCTCCGTACCGGTGTCTCTTTCTTCTCAGCCTGCTTACCCAAACCAAGCCGTCCGCCCAGTTGCCGGTAAGCCTCATCCATACGCCCTTTATCCGAAAAGCGCATTTCGGCTTTCAGTCCCCAGATCTGCTCCAGCTCAAATAAACGCTGACGGTTCTCTTTCTCCTTCAACCACTCCAGAATCTCTTTTTCTTCAGTTGCAGTACAGCGCTTACTGATATATCGAATTAAAATTTCGTCCTTCATTTACTTTTTTATTGTCTTTCATTATTAAGACAATTAACCAAGAAGGAACTACGGGGTTAAAAAGGAAAAAAAATGCTTTTTTTTGCATTTTATTTTTCACAGACTCCGGAAAAGCCTGCTGGAAAGGTATTAACGAAGCAAAAATAACAGGCAGAACAATACCTCCTTCAAATCCTCTCTCAAGAATTTTGTGGCTTTCTGAACGTGTTCTTCCACCGTACGGGAGGATATATGCATCACCTCCGCTATCTCTTTATAGGTCATCTCTTTAAAATAAGACAATTCGAAAGCCTGACGACATTTAGGAGGCAACTTAGAAATGGAAGCTTCCAACAATTTCCGGATATCCCGCTCAACCACCTCATTCCACAATTCATTGGCATCCGATCCTGCCAACTGAAAGGCAACGCGTTCTTCTGCCAGACGCACTTCTTCCTCATGCCCCAACACGACAGCCTGGTGCTTCAGGTAATTCAGGCAATTATTCTGGGTACATTTATAAAGGAAAGAATGAATGGCATTGGGTATCAAAGTAGATTTCTGCTCCCAATACATCACAAAGACACTTTGCACAATATCTTCGGCTATGTGTTCAGGCACAAAACGGCAGGCTACAGACATCAGGCGAGGATAGAAAAGATTAAAAAGAAGACGAAACTCCGCTTCGTCCCCTTTTTGTACTTTATTTATATCTATAGAAATTGTTTGCATCTCCACCTCCAATCCAAAGTTAACAGACGCAAAGCTAATCTATTTTTCCAACTCCTGCAAACTTTCCATTTTCTTTGTTTCCAGGAATTCATAGATACCACAAAGGTGTTCTTTCACCTTTTTATTCCCAAATTCATACACTTTCGTCACTAATCCGTCCAAAAAGTCACGGTCATGAGATACTACAATCAAGGTGCCGTCAAAGTCCACCAAAGCTTGCTTCAATATATCTTTGGTCTTCATATCCAAATGATTGGTAGGCTCATCCAGAATCAACAGATTCACTGGTTCCAGCAACAGTTTGATCATGGCAAGACGGGTACGTTCCCCTCCACTGAGCACTTTCACTTTCTTCATGGAAGCCTCGGGCCCGCCAAACATAAACGCACCCAGCAAGTCTCGTATTTTATTACGGATCTCCCCTTTCGCCACATCATCTATCGTTTGAAAAACCGTGAGGTTCTCATCCAATAAAGAAGCCTGATTCTGAGCAAAATAACCAATCTGCACATTGTGTCCCAGCGTCAAAGTCCCCTCATGCTCTATCTCACGCATGATGCACTTCACCAACGTGGACTTACCTTCCCCATTCTTACCCACAAAAGCCACTTTATCCCCTCTCTCGATGGTCAGTGAGGCATCCTTGAAAACCACATGGTCACCATAAGTCTTTCCTACCCTGTCCATAATGACCGGGTAATTCCCACTTCGCGGAGAAGGCGGGAATTTCAACCGCAACGCCGAGGTATCCTCTTCGTCCACTTCAACCAGTTCCAGTTTCTCGAGCATCTTCACACGGCTCTGCACCTGTAAAGTCTTGCTGTAAGTGCCCTTGAACCGCTCTATGAAGTCTTTGGTTTCCTGTATCATCTTCTGCTGCTCCTCATATTGCTTCATCTGTTGCTCGCGGCGTTCCTTGCGCAAAATCAGATATTGGGAATAGTTCACCTTATAATCATAAATGCGTCCCATCGTCACTTCAATGGTACGGGTCGTGATATTATCCACAAATTTACGGTCGTGGCTGATGACAATGACCGCTTTGGCACTATTGATCAGAAAATCCTCCAGCCACTGGATGGATTCAATATCGAGATGGTTGGTAGGCTCGTCCAGCAACAGTACATCCGGATTCTGGAGCAATAATTTAGCCAGTTCGATACGCATACGCCATCCACCGCTGAAATCACTGGTGGGACGGTTGAAATCCTCACGCACGAAACCAAGTCCCAGCAAAGCCTTTTCCACATCTTCCTCAAAATGGGTCAGGTCAATGGAATAAAACTTCTCGCTCATGGCGGAAACTTTCTCAATCAGCTCCATGTACGAATCACTTTCATAGTCAGTACGCGTCTCAAGCTCTTTATTGACAGCTTCTATCTCCGCCTCCATGGCATGAAGATGCGCAAAAGCCTGAGAAGCCTCCTCGAATACGGTGCGTCCGTCTTCTGTCATCAGATGCTGGGGAAGATAGGCTATAACACAATCCTTGGGAGCCGAAACCCTTCCGCGGCTAGGCTGCCGCGCACCAGCCAGAATCTTTAATAAGGTAGATTTACCCGCACCGTTTTTCCCCATCAAGGCGATACGGTCTTTCTCGTTTATCTGAAAAGATATGTCACTGAACAAGGTGGTACCGCCAAACTCGACGGTCAATCCATCTACTGAAATCATATTTATTCTTTTAATCAGCAAGAGGGTGCGTCAAAAAATGATTCAAACCATCATTTTTCAACACCCCCTCCTGCAAGTTATACTTTATTGTCTTTATACTTCTTTGCCAATATCAGCTTGCCAATATCAATATCAATAACTGGGCAGTCAGAATACGAAGGAACATGGACACCGAATATACAGTGGAATAACCTACCGCCGGAGCATTATTACCTGCTGTCTGATTGGAATATGCCAATGCGGGGGGATCTGTGTTGCTACCTGCAATAAGACCCATCAGCATGAAATAATTCATTTTGTAATGCAAACGTGCCACCGCTCCCATTATTAATAAAGGTATCACTGTAATAAGGAAACCACAGCCCACATACAGCAGCCCGTCTCCATCGACAACCGTATTCACAAAATTCGCACCGGCCTTTATCCCCACACTGGCAAGGAACAAGGCAATACCAATTTCACGCAACATCAGGTTGGCACTCATCGTGGTATAAGTCACCAGTTTCAGTTTATATCCGAAACGGCCGATCAAGATAGACACGATCAACGGTCCACCGGCCAGACCCAGTTTCACCGGAGTAGGAATACCCGGGAATGCAATGGGCAGACTGCCAAAGAAAATACCCAGGAAGATACCCACAAAAATAGTCACGATATTGGGATGATCCAGGCGTTTCAACGAGTTACCCATCAAATTGGCAACACGTTCCACCGCATCCTGAGGACCTACCACCATCACACGGTCGCCCACTTGCAAAGTCAAGTTACGTGAAGCGAAGATATCCATACCCGAACGGTTGACACGAGTCACATTCACACCATACATACTGCTGAAATGAAATTCACCCAGTTGCTTGCCATTCATTTTAGGTTGTGTAATCAAGATACGGCGGGATACCATCGGCGTATCCTGCTTTTCCCAGTCCACTTCAATTTTCGGACCGATGAACGCGATGATAGCTTCCGCATCATCCTCCGCACAAACCACAAACAACTGATCACCCAGATGAAAGACAGTATCACGGTTCGGAATACTGACGTGTCCGTTCTGCAAAATACGTGAACAGACAAAGTCACGCCCCATAAAATCTCTGACCTGAAGCAAAGTCTTTCCCGCCAATGCCTCATTATGCACTTCCAAATGCATCATACGAGGAGTCAGATGAGGATTTGCAGCCTCCTCCTTAGCAATGTCCTCTTCCTCCTTTTTCAGATTGACCCGGCAAATGTAGCGGATGGCAATGATAGAACCAATGATGCCCAGCACTCCCAACGGATAAGCGCACGCATATCCCATCGCTATCTGCGGGCCATTGTAATTCAGCTGGCTCAACGCTTCGTTGGCAGCACCCAGTCCCGGCGTGTTCGTCACGGCACCACAAAGAATACCCACCATCATGGGCAGCTCTATCCGGCCGTTCAAGCCATAATACAGAGCCACAGCCACAGCAATGTTCAGCACGACAATGCCTATCGCCACCAAGTTCATGGCAATTCCACCTTTTTTGAATGAAGAGAAAAAAGAAGGACCTACCTGAAGTCCGATGCAGAACACGAACAATATCAGTCCGAAATCCTGCAAGAATGTAAGGATCTGTGTATTTCCCGTCAAGCCGAAATGTCCGCAGACAATACCAGTAAACAAGACGAAAGTAACCCCTAACGATACCCCGAAAAATTTAATTTTTCCCAGCAACACCCCTACTGCAATCACAAAGGAATAAAGCAGCACGATATGTGCGATGGAGTTTTCATCAAATAATAGATTTTGTAACCAATCCATGATATAATACTATGTTTTTATAAAATTGCCGCAAAATTAGTGAATTCCCCTCACTCAGCCCAACAAATCGAGAACTATTATTTCATGATTCCTATTTATTTTGCAATATCCACTTTGCAATAAGAACGTCTTTCGTTTTCATGACTTAACAAAATGACAGAAACCACCCGTTCTCCTTTATGAAAATAACTAAAAAAAGGAGGCTATTTAAAAGGTTTTAGTATATTTGCCCATACTATTGAAAAAAGTATGTGATACAATTCTTAAATATTAATACCGAATAAACTATGGCAGATAGTAAAGAGAAACTCTTTTCGGACTTCCCGGCCGTTTCTACGGAACAGTGGATGGAAAAGATTACAGCAGACCTGAAAGGCGCTGATTTTGAAAAAAAATTGGTCTGGAGAACCAACGAAGGTTTTAAAGTAAAACCATTTTATCGTCAGGAAGATCTGGAAGGCTTGAAAACAACCGAAGGACTACCCGGAGAATTCCCATACGTGAGAGGAACGAAGAAAGACGACAACACATGGTTCGTACGTCAGGACATCAAAGTGGAATGCCCCGAAGAAGCCAATGCCAAGGCACTGGATATTTTGAACAAGGGTGTTGACTCGCTGGGATTCTACGTAAAGAAGAAAGACCTCAGTCCCGAATACATCGAAACTTTATTGAATGATATCTGTGCGGAATGCATTGAGTTGAATTTCTCCACTTGCCAAGGACATACGGTGGAATTAGCCAAATTACTGGTTGATTACTTCCAAAAGAAGGGATACGACCTGACCAAGTTGCAAGGCTCCGTGAACTATGACCCTATGGGCAAGATGATGGTGAAAGGCAAAGACCTCAGCGACTTCATCGCTACTGCCAAAGAGCTGGTAGAAGTACTGGCTCCGCTACCTAAATTCCGTTGCATCTGCGTCAATGCGATAGAGCTGAACAACGCCGGATCTTATATCTCACAGGAACTGGGCTATGCACTGGCCTGGGGTAACGAATACCTGAGCAAGCTGATAGAAGCAGGAGTTCCCGCCGCACTGGCCGCCAAGAAAATAAAATTCAATTTCGGCATCAGTTCCAACTATTTCCTGGAGATTGCCAAGTTCCGTGCCGCACGTATGCTATGGGCGGACATCGTAAAAGAATATCATCCTCAATGCAACCGCCAGCCCGAATGTCCGAACAAGGCGGAAGACGGTACCTGCCTCTGTGCCTGCAAAATGGTGGCACATGCCGAGACTTCCACTTTCAACCTGACCTTGTTTGACGCACACGTGAACCTGCTCCGCACGCAGACGGAAGCGATGAGTGCCGCTCTGGCAGGTGTCAACTCCATCACCGTAACCCCGTTTGACAAGACTTACGAAACTCCGGACGAGTTCTCCGAACGTATCGCCCGCAACCAGCAATTGTTGTTGAAAGAAGAATGTCATTTCAACAAAGTGGTTGACCCCGCCGCCGGTTCCTACTTCATCGAAAACTTAACAATTTCTATCGCCACACAGGCATGGGAGCTGTTCTTGAAAGTAGAAGACGAAGGAGGTATGCTGGAAGCGGTCAAAGCAGGAAAAGTACAGGAAGCCATCAACACAAGCAACAAGGCCCGTCATGACTCCGTGTCAAAACGTAAAGAAATCCTGCTGGGTACCAACCAATATCCCAACTTCAATGAAAAAGCAGGCGAAAAGACTCCTGTAGAAGCCAAATGCTGCTGTGGCGGAGGCCATGCGACTTGCGAGAAGCCGTTTGCCACATTGAACTTCGACCGTGCCGCCAGCCAGTTTGAAGCACTTCGTCTGCAGACCGAGAAATCCGGCAAACGCCCGAAAGCGTTTATGCTGACCATCGGCAATCTGGCCATGCGCCAGGCTCGTGCCCAGTTCTCATGCAACTTCCTGGCTTGCGCCGGTTACGAAGTAATAGACAATCTGGGCTTCCCCACCGTAGAGGCCGGTGTCGAAGCAGCCATGAAAGCAGGCGCCGACATCGTAGTTATCTGCTCCAGCGATGACGAATACGCAGAATATGCCATTCCGGCATTCAAGGCACTGGACGGACGCGCCATCTTCATTGTAGCAGGTGCTCCCGCCTGCATGGAAGAACTGAAAGCCGCAGGCATCGAGAACTTCATCCATGTGCGTGTCAACGTATTGGACACATTGAAAGAATACAACGCTAAGTTAGGAATTAAGTAAGGAAGAACAATGAAACCGAATTTTAAGAATATAGATATATATGCCGGATTCCAACCTCAGAATGGCATGGAATGGCAAAAAGAAAACGGCATCACC
Source organism: Phocaeicola sartorii JCM 17136 = DSM 21941 (assembly GCF_054653615.1). Lineage (NCBI taxonomy): Bacteria > Pseudomonadati > Bacteroidota > Bacteroidia > Bacteroidales > Bacteroidaceae > Phocaeicola > Phocaeicola sartorii. The sequence goes on along the minus strand of NZ_BAAIFW010000005.1, from coordinate 987,845 downwards.
GCCGACTGGAAAACGCCGGAACACATCAATGTGAAGCCCGTTTACACCAAAGAAGATCTGGAAGGCATGGAGCACTTGAACTATGTAGCAGGTATCCCTCCTTATCTTCGCGGCCCGTACTCCATGATGTATACCTTCCGTCCCTGGACTATCCGCCAGTACGCAGGTTTCTCCACCGCCGAAGAAAGTAACGCATTCTATCGCCGCAATCTGGCGTCAGGTCAGAAAGGTTTGTCTGTAGCGTTCGACCTTCCGACCCACCGCGGTTATGACCCCGACCATGAGCGTGTGGTAGGTGATGTAGGCAAGGCAGGCGTGTCTATCTGCTCATTGGAAAACATGAAGGTGTTGTTCGATGGTATCCCCTTGAACAAGATGTCCGTTTCCATGACCATGAATGGCGCCGTGCTTCCCATCATGGCATTCTACATCAATGCCGGTTTGGAGCAGGGAGCCAAATTGGAAGAAATGGCCGGAACCATCCAGAATGATATCTTAAAGGAATTTATGGTGCGCAACACCTATATTTATCCGCCCGCCTTCTCCATGAAGATCATCTCCGACATCTTTGAATATACCTCACAGAAAATGCCTAAGTTCAATTCCATCTCCATCTCGGGCTACCACATGCAGGAAGCAGGTGCCACAGCAGATATTGAACTGGCTTATACACTGGCCGACGGTCTGGAATATCTCCGTGCCGGAGTGGCCGCAGGCATAGACATCGATGCATTCGCTCCGCGTCTGTCATTCTTCTGGGCTATCGGCATGAACCACTTTATGGAAATCGCCAAAATGCGTGCGGCACGTATGCTGTGGGCCAAGATTGTGAAACAGTTCAACCCGAAGAACCCTAAATCACTGGCATTGCGCACCCACTCCCAGACTTCGGGATGGTCACTGACCGAGCAAGATCCGTTCAACAATGTAGGCCGTACTTGTATCGAAGCTATGGCGGCAGCATTGGGACACACCCAGTCACTGCACACCAACGCACTGGATGAAGCGATCGCATTGCCCACCGACTTCTCCGCACGTATCGCACGTAATACTCAGATTTATATCCAAGAAGAAACATACGTCTGCAAAAATGTTGACCCATGGGGCGGTTCTTACTATGTGGAATCCTTGACTAATGAACTGGCCCACAAGGCTTGGGAACATATTCAGGAAATTGAAAGTCTGGGCGGTATGGCGAAAGCGATTGAAACCGGTGTGCCTAAGATGCGTATCGAGGAAGCGGCGGCACGTACTCAGGCCCGCATCGACTCCGGCGCCCAGACTATTGTCGGCACCAACAAATATCGTTTGGAGAAAGAAGATCCGATCGATATCCTTGAGGTGGACAATACTGCTGTACGTCTGGAACAAATTGAGAATCTGAAGCGTTTGAAGGAAGGCCGCAACCAGGCAGAAGTAGACAAGGCTTTGGCAGCCATCACCGAATGTGTGAAAACAGGCAAAGGCAACTTGCTGGAACTGGCTGTAGAAGCGGCTCATGTCCGCGCTACCCTGGGCGAGATTTCGGATGCTTGTGAAACAATTGTAGGACGTTATAAAGCAGTAATCAGAACTATATCAGGCGTGTATTCATCAGAAAGTAAAAAGGATACAGATTTCGCAAAAGCTTGCGAACTGACCGAAGAATTTGCAAAGAAGGAAGGTCGCCGTCCGCGTATCATGATTGCCAAGATGGGACAGGACGGACACGACCGTGGTGCAAAAGTAGTCGCAACAGGTTATGCCGACTGTGGTTTCGACGTAGATATGGGACCGTTGTTCCAGACTCCCGCCGAAGCTGCCCGTGACGCGGTGGAAAACGATGTTCATGTGGTAGGCGTTTCCTCATTGGCGGCCGGCCACAAGACTCTGATCCCTCAGATTATTGAAGAATTGAAGAAATTAGGACGTGAAGACATTCTGGTCATCGCCGGTGGTGTCATTCCCGCTCAAGACTATGACTTCTTGTACAAGGCGGGTGTTGTAGCGATTTTCGGTCCCGGAACTTCCGTTGCCAAAGCGGCCGTTCAGATTATGGACATTCTGCTGGACGAAGAGGAATAGGCTTTTCCACCTGAATAGTTTGTCCTTTTAAGCAATAGTAAAGAATCTGTTTATACGCACGTGTTTACAGGTTCTTTACTTTTTTTTCCGAAAAGTATCTCACTACCAGAAAGATGAATCGGATTCCGGCAGCAGTAAACGTCTTCATCTTTCCGTCTTATCCCGGAATGGGGGGGGAAGTGTTCAATATTCATTCAAACCCTTTTATAACCAGGCTTTAATAGTGAAAATGCAATACAAGGAAAGAAGTCGCTACAATAGAGTTTTGCAAAACTCTATTGTAGGAAAAGTCGAGGGAGGCGAGAGTCGGCGAGAAAATTCAAACAGAAACTAAAATTAAAGGTAAAAAGCCTCTCTGAGATGACATGAAGTATTTCAGAGAGGCATTCTACCTTCGATTTCCTATAAAAATTATAAAGTTTTCATCTTCTCCCCTATACCCACTGCTTTAGAAATTTTTCCTGTTCCTTTTTCCTTATACAAGTAGCCACGGAACATACCTCCGCTATTAAACGGCATGGCAAAATTACCTTTCTTGTCCACTGCGATCAATCCACCATTTCCCTCCTTGGCATTCAGCTCCTGATGGATAATATAATCGGCAGCCTCCCCGACAGGCTGGTGCAACAACTTCACACGAGTAGAAAGATTATAAGCTACGACATGACGGATAAAATACTCTCCATGCCCGGTGCATGACACTGCGCAACCTTCATTATCCGCATAAGTACCCGCACCAATCACCGGAGAATCTCCCACACGGCCCCATTGCTTCTTGAACATACCACCAGTACTTGTTCCCGCTGTCAAGTTACCTTGCTTGTCCAGTACCACACAGCCCACAGTTCCATTCTTCTTGCTCTCCTTTTTCAAATCCTCTATCCACTTCAACGTCTTGGGAGTAGCAAAATACATATTATCCACAATTTCCAGTCCTTGTGACTTTGCAAACCGGTCAGCCCCCTCACCTGCCAGCATCACATGAGGTGTTTTATTCTTTACAGCATAAGCAGCATTTATCGGATTCTTCACCGTTTTCAATCCGGCGACAGCTCCTGCTGTCAAATCCTTACCTTCCATAATAGAAGCATCCAGTTCAAAAGTTCCGGCACTGGTACATGTCGCCCCCTTACCAGCATTGAACAAGGGGTTGTTCTCAAAATAATTAACTACCGCCATTACCGCCTCAGGTCCTTCACCTCCGGCAGACAATATAGCATTTCCGATACTTAAAGCTGAATCTAAAGCTGCATAATACAAGGCCGATTTCTCCTGATTGTTCTCAAGCCCTGCCATAGCACCGGCACCGCCATGAACAACAATTACGTATTCTCTCTCCTGCGCCAACATGTGGCACAACGGCAACAATAATAGAACTGTGATGAATAAGTGTTTCATAATAGTAGTTTAAATATCAAATTTATAATGCGAATGTAACAAAACAATTTGTAAACTGGAAGTTTTTTTCATCTATAGACATAAAAAAAGGAGCAACGCCTTGCTCCAACCTTTGTTAACCTTAAATCTAATACTATGAAAAACACATTGCAAAGGTACGGACTTTAGTGAAATCTACAAATAAAACAACTAAAAAAGCATGTTTAATAACATGATTTAAGAAGAACTGCCACATTTGTTAACGAACATTTTACTGTCAGATTACAAGTGTCATTATTACAGTTGTGTTTCTTAACACATACTAAATAACCAAAGTAAATACACATAAAACGTTAAAGCTAGAAGGTTAATTCTATGTTTCTAAACATAATTAGGGCTTTTGGTGTTATCTTTGCAGTAGTAAAAGAGAAAACAAAAGGTTTTTAGGAATAACCAGTTCTCCAAACGGGAGAACATAAAAAAGATGTAATTATGAAAAGAACAAATGACACAATCGAGATGTTGCAGTATCAATTAAGAAGATACAAAGCAATGAGAAAAGGAGCTGCTTGCCAATCTTTGCAATACAAGCTTCAGAAATTAATGAGCCAGCAGGCGAATGCCTGATGAGCTTTACCATAAAGAACACAAATTTATAAGTTTATAATATAAGAAAAGGATATGATTTTTATCATATCCTTTTCTTCTTATTTTCTAGAATGAAAGTTATTCATATAGATGAAACATTCTATCCATCAACTGCCATTTTTCAGCCGAAGACGCTCCCGGCTCCGCCTGTTGAAAGACAGACATATACTCTTCCCATTCTGCCTGGCGAGGCAACGTAGCCATTCTGGCCATGGCCGTATCCCAATCAAAATCGAGAGGCGTTTCCACTATCATAAATAAATTGGTACCCAGGATATAAATTTCCATTTCCAAAATACCAACTTCACGGATAGCCGCCAACGTTTCCGGCCAGATCCTGCCTTCCGAATGACGCTTTCTATACTCGGCTACCAAGGCCGGATCGTCTTTCAGACTCAACATCTGGCAATAACGTTTTACCGGCCCGTGATATTCCCGGACTTTATATCCTTGTTTTCTGTCTTCCATTATTCTCTTACTTCCCAGCCTAACGCGCTAGCTCCCAACACGGCAGCATCAGCATCCTTCAATTCAGAAATCAATAATTTAGTCTTGCCTTCGTAAATCTTCAAGATATTATCATCTATCGCTTTACGGATCGGCTTCATGATATAATCACCGGATTTTGCCAATCCACCAAACAGGATAATCGCTTCCGGACTGGAGAAAGCGATGAAGTCCGCCAAAGCCTCACCCAAAATACGTCCTGTATATTCAAAAATATCCTGCGCTAATTTATCCCCTCTTACAGCCGCATCAAAAACATCTTTAGATACGATATCTTCAGCCGGAATGTCTCTTAACAAACTAGGTTCGGGACGAGCAACCAAAAACTCACGCGCCGTACGTGCCACACCTGTAGCCGAGCAGTAAGTTTCCAGACAACCCTTACGGCCACAACCACACTGACGTCCGTCACGACGAACAATCACATGCCCTAACTCTCCGGCAAAACCATCGTGTCCATAAACCAATTGTCCATTTACTACAATACCACTACCGACACCGGTTCCAAGAGTAATCATAATAAAATCTTTCATACCGCGAGCCGCACCGTATGTCATTTCACCGATAGCGGCAGCATTTGCATCATTTGTCAAAGCAGTAGGCACACCTATCGCTTCTTCAAACAAGGCAGCTAAAGGAATTACACCTTTCCAGGGAAGATTCGGAGCAAACTCAATCGTACCGTTATAGTAGTTCCCATTAGGAGCACCTACACCCATACCTTTTATTTTCTCCACACCACCGAATGATTCAATCAACGGACGCAATTTTGAACTGACAGCCTCCACATAATCCTCTATTTTAGCAAATGATTGTGTCTTAACTGAATCGGTAGCCAATACGTTACCACGTGAATCTACGATACCGAAAACAGTATTAGTTCCGCCAATGTCCATACCTACTACGTAGGGTTTTTCCATGCCTGTTACCATGATATATTATTATTTAGGGTTAGTTATTTTGAGCAAATGTACATAATGAGAAAAAAGAGAGCAAATTTTTTTTCAATTATTTCATATAGCATTGCAACTTTTTGTACCTTCGGCACGTCTAACTAGACAAACACAAGTTAAATTCATCGGTAATGATACATTTAGAGAACATCAACAAAACCTATCACAACGGAGCACCGCTGCATGTTTTGAAAGGTATTGACCTCGACATAGAACGAGGTGAGTTTGTTTCCATTATGGGCGCTTCGGGGTCCGGAAAGTCCACTTTATTGAATATTTTAGGCATCTTGGACAACTACGATTCGGGAGAATATTATTTGAACGACGTATTAATCAAGAATCTGAGCGAAACCCGCTCCGCTGAGTACAGAAACCGGATGATAGGCTTCATCTTTCAGTCCTTCAACCTGATTTCCTTTAAAAATGCGGTAGAAAATGTAGCGCTTCCCCTCTTTTATCAAGGAGTGAGCCGGAAAAAGAGAAACCAAATGGCATTGGAATACCTTGACAAGCTGGGACTTAAAGAATGGGCGCATCACATGCCCAACGAATTGTCCGGCGGACAAAAGCAGCGTGTAGCCATAGCACGTGCCTTGATTTCCAAACCGCAAATCATCCTTGCCGATGAACCTACCGGAGCTTTGGACAGCAAAACTTCCGTGGAAGTGATGAACATTTTGAAAGAACTGCATAAAAATGAGGGACTGACCATCGTGGTCGTAACCCACGAAAGTGGGGTGGCGAACCAGACAGACAAAATCATCCATATCAAGGATGGGGTGATTGAGCGGATTGAAGAAAACATTGACCATAATGCCTCTCCTTTCGGAAAGAACGGATTCATGAAATAACTGACGCCCATGATTGATCTTATTCAAGAAATATTCGGAACAATAAAGCGCAATAAATTACGCACGTTCCTCACCGGATTTGCCGTAGCCTGGGGCATCTTCATGTTGATCGTGCTGCTGGGAGCGGGCAACGGACTAATCCACGCTTTCGAAAGCTCCTCGGCGGACATGGCTATGAACTCCATCAAAGTATTTCCCGGATGGACTTCCAAAGCATACGACGGATTGAAAGAAGGACGCCGCATAGAACTGGACAATAAAGATTATCGGATAACCGAAACCGATTTTCCGAAAAATGTCATCAGCGTAGGAGCTACCGTACGTCAGAGCAATGTGACCTTAACATACGGACAAGACTATGTATCCACCACATTGGAAGGAGTATATCCCAATCATAAGGATGTAGAAAGAGTAAAACCCGCCGGAGGACGGTTTATCAATGACATTGATATCCGCCAGCGACGAAAAGTGATCATCCTTCATACCAAAACCGCAGAAATGCTCTTTAAAAAAGAGGCGGACAAGGCTATCGGAAAGTTTGTCAATGCCAACGGAGTGGTATATCAAGTGGTAGGCCTGTTTACAGACAAGGGAAGTTTCCAACCCAATGCCTTCATTCCGTTCACCACCTTACAACTTATATATAATAAAGGTGACAAGCTGAACAATCTGATATTTATGACACAGGGACTCGATACAGAAGAAAAAAATAAAACTTTCGAAGAGGAGTACCGCAAAGCTATTGGTATACATCATCGTTTTACAGCTGATGATAAAGGTGCCATCTGGATGTGGAACCGTTTCACTCAATTCATGCAACAAGAAAAGGGGATGCACATCCTGACCATAGCCATTTGGGTGATCGGCATATTCACGTTGCTGAGCGGCATAGTGGGCGTAAGCAATATCATGCTGATTACTGTAAAAGAACGTACCCGTGAATTTGGTATCCGCAAAGCACTGGGCGCCAAGCCTGCATCCATCTTATGGCTGATTATAGCCGAAAGTGTAGCTATTACCACCTTTTTCGGATATATAGGAATGGTGGCAGGTATTGCCGCTACGGAATACATGAATGCCGTGGCAGGAAATCAAACAATGGACGCAGGGGTCTTCACCGAAACGGTGTTCCTCAATCCCACTGTAGATATCAGTGTAGCCATACAAGCAACCATGACGTTAGTGATAGCCGGTACACTGGCAGGTTTCTTTCCTGCCCGCAAAGCTGTCATGATCCGGCCTATCGAAGCACTTAGAGCAGATTAAGATTATGAGAATAGATTTAGACAGGTGGGAGGAGATATTCATCACCATCACCAGAAACAAGACACGTAGCCTCTTGACCGCTTTCGGCGTTTTTTGGGGTATATTCATGCTGGTCGCCCTTATGGGAGGAGGCCAGGGACTACAAGATATGATGTCGGCAAACTTTAAAGGATTCGCTACCAACTCCGTATTTTTCGGAAGTAATAAAACCAGTGAAGCCTATAAAGGATTCAGAAAAGGACGTTATTGGGATATGGAAATTAACGATGTGGAACGTATCCGCCAAGTCGTACCGGAAGTAGAAGTGATTACTCCCAACATCAGCCGGTGGGGTTCTACCGCTATTTTCGGAGACAAGAAAAGTTCCTGTGCTGTCAGAGGATTACAGCCTGATTACGAGAAGATAGAAGCCCAGAATATTACAATGGGGCGCTTTATCAATGACGTAGACATATTGGAAAACCGGAAAGTCTGCACCATAGGAAAACGCGTGTACGATGAACTGTTTCCCCAAGGGGGGAATCCCTGCGGACAATATTTGCGTGTGGACGGCATTTATTATCAGATTGTAGGAGTCAGCTTATCAACCAGCAACATGAACATCAACGCCGGAACAGAGGACAGTGTAACCCTTCCGTTTACTACCATGCAGAAAGCATATAATTTCGGGAAACGAATTGATTTAGTCTGTATTACGGTGAAACCGGGAGTGACTGTTACCAGCATAGCCGACAAAATAGAACAAGTTATCAAGAAAGCACACTACATTCACCCGGACGACAAGCAAGCAGTGATCATGGTCAATGCCGAGGCAATGTTCAGCATGATTGACAATCTGTTCACCGGTATCAATATTCTGGCATGGATGGTCGGTTTGGGGACATTGCTGGCAGGAGCTATCGGAGTAAGCAATATCATGATGGTAACAGTAAAAGAGCGTACGACCGAAATCGGTATCCGCCGGGCCATCGGCGCACGCCCCAAAGATATATTGAACCAGATTCTTTCTGAAAGCATGGTCTTGACAACTTTTGCCGGATTGCTGGGAATCTGTTTCGGAGTCTTGGTTTTACAAGGGCTGGAAATAGGAACAGCAGCTTCGGGCACAGAGGCGCATTTCCAAATCAGTTTCTGGATGGCTGTCGGGGCCTGCATTTTATTGATGGTTCTGGGTATGCTGGCAGGATTGGCGCCGGCCTATCGTGCCATGGCCATCAAACCCATTGAAGCTATAAGAGACGAATAAAACCAGCTGACAAACGGAGAAGATTTCCATGCAGCAACAAACAAGAGTAAAAAAATAATAAAACAAACAGATATGAAAAAGTATGTAAAAATTGCATTATTAGTCATCGTTGCACTGATATTCATCGGGACATTTGTATTTCTTTATCAAAAATCACAACCCAAAGCCAGCGTATATACTGTATTAAACGCAGAAATCACCGATCTGAAAAAGACTACCGTAGCTACCGGTAAAATAGAACCGCGTGACGAGATTCTGATCAAACCGCAGATTTCAGGCATCATAGACGAGGTATATAAGGAAGCCGGACAAAAAATAAAGAAAGGCGAAGTGATAGCCAAAGTAAAGGTGATCCCCGAACTGGGACAACTGAACTCGGCAGAAAGCCGCGTAAGACTGGCTGAGATCAATGCCAGACAAGGAGAGACTGATTTCACCCGCATGAAAAAACTGTTCGAAAGCAAACTGATCAGCAGTGAAGAATACGAAAAGAGTGAGGTAGCTGTAAAACAGGCACGTGAAGAATTACAGACAGCCAAAGACAATCTGGAAATAGTCAAAGAAGGTATCACTAAAAACAAAGCTTCATTCAGCAGCACCCTTATCCGGTCTACCATCGACGGACTGATTCTGGATGTACCTGTAAAAGCCGGTAACTCTGTCATCATGAGCAACACCTTCAATGACGGAACCACTATCGCCACCGTAGCCAACATGAATGATCTGATTTTCCGCGGCAATATTGATGAAACGGAAGTAGGGCGCATACACCAAGGCATGCCGGTAAAAATAACTCTAGGAGCCTTGCAAAACATGGAGTTTGATGCACAACTGGAGTATATATCCCCTAAAGGCGTGGAAGAAAACGGTGCCAACCAATTTGAGATCAAAGCCGCCATCACAGTGCCCGACACGATTACCATCCGTTCGGGATATAGCGCAAATGCGGAAATCGTCCTGGCACGTGCCAGCAAAGTATTGGCAGTGCCCGAAAGTACCGTTGAGTTTAAAAACGACTCTACCTTTGTATATGTCTTGACCGACAGTGTCCCTTCACAAAAATTCAGCCGCCGTACCATTACTACAGGTATGAGCGACGGCATCAAGATTGAAGTGAAGAACGGTTTGAACGCCAATGAGAAAATACGTGGAGCAGAAAAGAAATAATAGAAACAACATTATGAAGAAACAAATCATTATAGCCATGGCTCTCCTTGCGGCATTGCCGGTTGCCGCCCAGGAAAAATGGGACTTGCGCCAATGCATTGACTACGCCATCGAGCACAATTTGAGCATCAAGCAACAGGAAGCCGCGCGCGATCAGGATGCAGTCACCTTGAACACCGCCAAATACAGCCGTCTGCCTAATCTGAACGGAAATGTAGGACAATCATTCAACTTCGGCCGTGCCTTACAAGCCGATAATACATACGGCGACCGTAACACCAAGAACACCAACTTCTCACTCAGCACCAGCATCCCCTTGTTTACAGGATTGCGGATACCGAACAACATCGCTCTCAGCAAACTGAACCTGAAAGCAGCCATAGAGGACTTGAACAAGGCCAAAGAAGATATCAGCATTTCGGTCACCTCCGCTTATCTACAGATTCTTTTTAATGAGGAGCTGGCCAAAGTAGCACATAGCCAGGTAGAATTGAGCCGTGAGCAACTGAAATCGAAAGAAGCTTATTTCAACAACGGAAAAGCTTCGGAAGCCGAAGTGTATGAAGCCCGTGCACGGGTTGCCCAAGACGAAATGTCTGCCGTACAAGCCGACAACAATTATCAATTGGCATTGCTGGAACTGAGCCAGCTGCTGGAACTTCCCACTCCCGACGGATTTGGTGTAGTATCTCCCCGTGTAGAAGACAATTTCACACTGCTTTCACCTCCCGAAGATATTTATACCCAAGCCGTACTGAACAAACCGGGTATCAAGGCCGCCCAGTTCCGCCTGGAAGGAGCCACTAAAAGTATCCGTATCGCACAAAGCGCCTGGTATCCGCAGTTAAACTTCGGTGCCGGAGTAGGTACAAACTACTATAATCTTTCGGGAGTGGAGAATGCCTCATTCAGCAGCCAGTGGCATCAGAACTTTAACAAGTATCTGCAATTCTCACTCAGCATCCCGTTGTTCAACCGCCTTGAGACACGAAACAGAGTAAAGAGTGCCCGCATTCAGCGCACAGCTTTATCCTGGAAACTGGAAGAGAGCAAGAAAATGCTTTTCAAAGAAATACAGCAAGCATACTATAATGCAGTAGCCGCCGAAAGCAAATACAAAAGCAGCACCACAGCTACAGAGGCTTCCGAAGCTTCTTTCCGTCTGATGAGCGAGAAATATGCCAACGGCAAAGCCAACGCTACCGAATATAATGAAGCCCGTACCAACTGGATGAAAGCCGTTTCGGACATGCTTCAGTCAAAATATGACTATCTGTTCCGTACCAAGATTCTGGATTTCTACAAAGGGATTCCTCTTGCTTTGGAATGATTTTCAAGATTCTGTAGTGAATCTTCATAAAAATCAATTAACATTGCAGCCCGAATTAATCATAGTTTCTTATGAACCAATGGATTAAAAGGGCTGCATTTATTTTATCAGCCCTACTTATTCTTACCGGAACCGCTCTCTCATAGTCTGGCTCATCGAGCAGCAGCATATCACCAGTAAACAGCGTATGTATGAGGTTTATCTGAACATTGTGGAATGGGGGCCTTTCATTTACGGTGCCCGCGAAGCATCCCGGTTTTATTTTGATAAAGAACCGTCACGACTCACTACGAAGGAAGCTATCTTCCTGGCTTCCATTATTCCGAAGCCGAAACATTTCCATTCTTCCTTTAATCCTGACGGAAGTCTCAAAATAGAAAATAACAAGTATTATTTTCAGAAAATAGCGGAACGTCTGCAAGCCAAAGAACTGTTGACGGACGAACAGGCCGCTGCTGTCCGTCCGGAGATTGAGTTGAAAGGAGAGGCATTAAAAATGATTACAGTACCGGAAGTAAAGTCAGATAGCGTGCAAATGGCTTCAGATATCTATCAAGAAGAATAATTATAGCCAAACAGAATTGATTTGCGAAATAGAGTAAAAAAGTAACTTAACTTCATGAGCCAAGTAAGTTAAGTTAAAGTGCCAAGTAAGTTAAGTTACTTGCCCGATGCACTTAAGTTACTTTTTGAAGCTACCGGAGATCCATCCACCCTATTTTTCGCAAATCAATTCTGTTTGACTATATAATACCGGGATACGACTTCACTCCCCCAGCAATTCTTTCATTTCAGCCTTCAAACAGCCTTCACCATAGCCTCCCCAAATAGTCATGATTTTTACTCCCGGAGCAGCCCATAAGTCCAATCCCATAGGGGGAAAGCCTTCCGCACGAAACAGCGTAACCACCGTACCGTCTTTCAGTCCTTTGACTTTTCCCTGAATGGTAAATTCATTTTGAGCTTATGCTGAAAAGAAGCCCGTGCAAAGCAGAGCCATAAGAATAATGTTTTTCATAACTTATTGTGTTTTGTCGTTTTACAGAGTAATATTACTCTTTTTTCTTTCCTGTTATTTCTTTCCTTAATCTTTTTTAGTACTAAAAGCACCAAACATTCCATCTTCCGGGACTATCTCTTTCTTATGATTCCATATCCGGCCAATACAATCAAAAGGCCCGTCACACAAAATGCCCAAGTATTCATTGCACGCGATTCAGCTTCTAACACATAACTTCCTCCCAACAACCGATAAGCATCCACCTTCCACACTAATCTATCCCCTTCTTTCAGCAAGGTATTTGCAGAAAGCAACTCGCCGGGCATGGCCAATTCAAACTTAATCTGATTGTCAAACAATTCCATAGTGACACACTTTTTATCATACATTTTTTGTATCTCCTTTTGATTGGCCTTATACAGATCCGTGAAAACGAGCGTATCGTACCGTTTATCCAACAAGGTGCAGACATATTCGGGTGAGCATTCATTTTCCTCTTTCCGATTTTTATCTCCTAGAAAGATTTCTTCCTTTTCAGTTTTCAGTTTTGCAGCATAGGCAGCCTCTCCTCCCCTTTGCAGGAAATATTCCACCACTTCATAACTCAACTCGAATTGTGTATGATAGAGCCATTTCATAAACTTTTCCTCCGCATCTTCCAACACTGACTTCAGTTCCACTCCGTTCATTCCCTGATAACCGCTCATATCCCCTTGAAACAACAAGGCCTGTTCCGGCTTGTCCAGATACTTGTCCATGGGTATGGGACCTTTGTCTTCTATTTCCCGGAAATCACATGTATACGTATAATAGGTATAAAACCAACGGAAGTGTTTTTCCAGTTTTTCTTGCGGTTCGGCCAAAGGCTTCATCCACTTCTCGTTGGCGGAAAAGAATGAAAACGTACCTTCCGCCTTCCATGTCCGCTCCACCTTTACATTAAGCTCGCCTTCCTCTCCAAAAAAATCAACTTTCACACAGGAATCCAAGTTTTCCACCATCCAACGATCTCCCAGCTGGAATAAAAAAGGATTACCGCTTCTATTACCTGCCAGAAAAGCGGAATCGGCTTTGGCATATACTTCCCTGCTTATCCTGCCGTCTTTATACACACACGTGGTCATCCGATAATTGGTGGAACAAGATGCCAGTACCAGCAACAGAACCGATACATTTATTTTAACAATCACTCTTTTCATAACACTTTTCTTTTTAATGATTACGATCTTTCAATTTATTGATGAGGTTTTCTCTTCTGCACTGTACCTCGCGCTGTTCTTGCCATATCCGGAATAAAAAGACAGTCTTTTCCCGCACCGTCATTTCAGACATCCTCTCTAAAGGTACTGACTGAATGATTCGCGTAGGAGGACAGCAGTTAAGAGTAACTGTCCCTCTCTCAAGAGGCGGAGCCTCAGCATAAAAAAGAACCTCATACATCATAGCACCCAACAAGAACAGGGCGGCTATGGCAGAAAGCCACCTGAGCACATTCACCGGTTTCTGAGGCTTGCGCGGAATACGGACTATTTTTTTCATGATATCCTCGGACAATTCCTCAGGATTCTCTACTAAAGGCAGATTCTTTCTCACCTTTTCCAGCCATTCTTCATATCGTTGTTCTTCTCGTTTCATAAGCCAGGGTCTATTTGATGCATTTTATTTCTGATTTGTTTTCGCGCCTGATAGAGGTTATGCTTTATCTTCTCGGGCGACAGGCCGGTGATAATCACGACTTCGGCTACATCCAGTTCTTCAATATCACGAAGTGTAAATACTAACCTTTGCTTGGGGGTCAGCTCTTCGGTGAAGCGTAGAATTAAATCTTTCAATTCTTTATGGGACAGCGCTTCCTCTATATTTTCTCCGGACCCGATATCATGTTCCACGGATATGGTTTCTGATGAATAAGCCGGGGGAGTACGCCGCAATGCCCGAAGCCGGTCATAGCAGGCATTACAGGTTATTTTATACATCCAAGTTGAGAACCGGCACGAGCCGTCATATTTATCTATCGAGATCCATATTTTCACAAAAACGTCCTGTACCATATCCTTTGCCTCATCTTCGTCACAAAGCAAACGAAAAGCAAGTCTGAACACCATTGCCTGGAATTCCGACACCAATTGTGCAAAAGCAATCGTATCATTCCGTTTGCTCCGGTCAACAAGTTCCTGTATTTGTTCTTGATTCATCATGCGATCGTTGGTTTATACTATGATACGTCAGAAAACAGCCTGGGTCGAATGTTATAGCTAAAAAAATGATTTGTCGGTAACTTTCCTGTAAAAATAAAGCCCCCACACCCTGCGGCATCTAAAAATACCAGACAAACTATCGCATCACACAATCAGCACACGGTTGTCCGTGCTCTAATTTCCAAAAGTACGGAAATATTCAAAGCCATCACTCTATTCTTTCGGAAAAATAAAAGAACTGTATGAGAGCGCGTCAGACGCGTTCTCATACAGTTCATGAATGATCAATCCCTATCAAAAGCTATACCGTACGCATACGGGCAGCACTTCTTTCACCGGAATGACTCTTATTTCTTTCTCTTGACCGGTTTGAATCCTTTTCCTTCTTCTTATTCTCTCTTCTCACCTCTCTTCCGGACGGAGCCGTACGCTTGTTTTCACGACGGTCTTTATCAACCCGTGAGTTCTGTTCACGCTGTGAAGGGCGTCCGTCATGCTTGTTGTCATGATCCTTCTTCGGTCTGTCCGGTCTTGCCTGTGGAGCAGACGGGCGATGATGCTCACCCGACGGTCTGTCAGGGCGGACTTGTGGTCTGTCGGGACGAGACTGGTGAGGGGCAGCAGGACGATGATGATCCTTTCGGGAAGGCCGGACAGCCACATTGAAATCACGGCGGCGATGTGTATCATAAGTCACCCGGTCATGGCGGATGCGATAATGTCCGTCGTACACATCATGGCGGTAACGGTCACGATAATGAGTCTTATAATAGCTGACATTGTTAAAATGAGTACGATAATGCCCTCCGCAATAGCTGGTGTAATGATGCGGTTTTCCATAATAGAAGAAGTTCACATTATTATATACCAGATAAATGCGGAACTGCCATTTATTCTCATGCGCGTAAATGGGACGGTAGAAATGCTCGGCTCCCATAAAGCGGCGATACTGCGCACTGGAGAGTATCCAACGGAGATCATCATTGCGTACATCCAGAAAATCATAATAACGCTCCAACGCATAATCATACCCTCTCACCACATCGTCCATCAAGTAGCGGACATTGTTGACAAAGTCATAATTCACCTCGTACACATCATTGTATTGCTGCGGACTGAGTTTCAGTTCGTATGCCATACGGTCTGTGAGAAAACGGGTATTCTGCCTCATTTTGCTGATGCTCATGGCCCCCATTGCGGGAATGGTTATGCCCAACATACAAATCACTATCAATAATGTAGTCCATCTTTTCATAGCTGTTACGTTTTTAGTTTGTTAGTTCTATGGCACAAAAATAGGGGAAATCACTTTCCCCCGCAATTGATTTTCCCCATAAGTTCATAGGGTTTTTCCTATATCCGGTAGGGAAAAGCCTCACTAGGCAAGGCGTATTCCCTCAGTTTCCAAAACAATCAGACGCTTTTTATATAAATCGCCCACCGCTTTCTTGAATGTTTTCTTACTGACACCGAAAGTATCATAGATATCCCCGGCATCACTTTTATCATTCAACGGAGTGAAACCGTCATGATCTTTAATATACTGCAATAACACCTCCGAGAAATCATCCACCTTCTTCGCGCCCAGTTTTTGCAGAACCAGATCTATCTTGCCATCCTCACGCACCTGCTTCACATAAGCCGTCAGTCGCATGCCGGTTTCCAGAGGTTGGAATATTTCATTATCGTAAAGCAAACCACTGAACTTATTTTCCACAATGGCTTTGAACCCCAAATCGGTTTTCTGCCATATCAGGATATCCACTTCCTGCCCCGGCCGATAATCGGGACGGTCCTTAGAAAGATAGCGTTCCACCTTGGCAGAAGCCATGATGCGGTAACTGTCCTCGTCCACATGCGCGTGCACTATATATTTCCGTCCTTTCTGCATCTTCATCTTCTGCTCGCGGAAAGGAACAAAAAGGTCTTTCATCAATCCCCAGTTCAAAAACGCGCCAAATTCATTGATCCATGCCACCTCCAGACAGGCAAATTCGCCCACCTGCACCCATGGTTGCAAAGTGGTAGCTATCAGCCTCTCCTCATTATCAAGATAAAGAAAGACATTCAGCACATCGCCGGGCTTACAACCTTCGGGCACATAACGCGCAGGCAACAAAATCTCTCCGTCATCGCCTCCATCCAAGTAAACACCAAAATCCACTTCTTTTACAACCTCCAGTTGGTTGTATTTTCCCAGTTTTACGTTCATTAGCTAAATTTTTTCTCAAAGATAAATAAAAAGCGTTATCTTTACTCGCTATTAACAAAGAAAAACCCCAATTTATTATGGATAATTTTATCTTTTACAATCCTACACGCCTCATCTTCGGGAAAGACATGATTGCCCGGCTGTCCCAAGAGATACCGGCCGACAAGCGGATTATGATCACTTTCGGTGGCGGCAGTGTAAAGACAAACGGAGTCTACGAACAAGTTACCCAAGCCCTCGAAGGACGTGATTACACGGAATTTTGGGGAATAGAATCAAATCCTGATATATCCACCTTGAAAAAAGCGATAGAGCTGGGCAAAGAAAAGAACATCGACTTCCTGCTGGCAGTAGGTGGCGGCTCGGTCATAGACGGCACCAAGCTGATTGCGGCAGGTATCCTATACGACGGAGATGCATGGGAACTGGTAAAAAAAGGAAATGCACAATACACCATTCCTCTGGGAACTGTGCTGACCATCCCCGCCACAGGATCTGAAATGAATAACGGAGCCGTGATTTCATGCCGTGAGACACACGAAAAGTATCCGTTCTTCTCCCATCATCCCGTCTTCTCCATTCTGGACCCGACAGTGACTTTCTCACTACCCGATTATCAGATAGCCTGCGGACTGGCAGACACCTTCGTGCACGTCATGGAGCAATACCTGACCAAGACGAACGAATCTTCCCTGATGGACCGCTGGAGCGAAAGCATTCTCCGTACACTGGTACAAATCGCCCCGCAAATCAAAGAGAACAAGCAGGATTATCACTTGATGAGTGAATTCATGATATCCGCCACAATGGCATTAAACGGCTTCATCGCAATGGGAGTCTCCGAAGACTGGGCCACCCACATGATAGGTCACGAACTGACCGCACTACATGGCATGACACATGGTCAGACATTGGCTATCGTATTCCCGGGAACCTTGCGCACCCTTGCCGACAAGAAGCGCGACAAGATATTGCAATATGGCGAACGGATCTGGGGAGTCACCTCAGGAGTCCCCAGCGTACGCATATCGCTGACTATTGAAAAAACCGAAGACTTTTTCAAGAAACTCGGACTTAAAACCCGTCTGGATGAAGCAGGAATCGGTGATGACACCATCGAGGAAATAGTACGCCGGTTTAATGAACGAAACGCCGCATACGGCGAGGACGGCGATGTCACCGGAGAAGTGGTACGCCAGATTCTGCAAAACTGCAAATCGAAAAAAGAATCACCCCATACAGGAGGAACGAATATGAAAACAGTCATTTTTACTTCTTTCAAAAGCGATGTCCGCGCGCACATGCTACAAGATCTTCTGAAAAACGAAGGCATAGAATCCATGTTGCAAGGAGAATATACTGCCCAAGTACTGGCTTATATTCCGGGAATGGACATAAAAGTATTAGTTTTCGAAAAAGATTATGCCCGTGCATTTGAAATTCTGAAAGCCAGTTTTCCTGAGAAAGTATAGACACCGGGGATAAAACGACTGTCAACCGTTCCCCTTGTCAGACTTCCGAAGAAATTCTGCCATCCACCATGTGAATCGTCCGGTCTGTCAGACGGGCCAGACTCTCATCGTGAGTCACAATAACAAAAGTCTGACCTAATTTATCACGCAGATCAAAGAACAACTGATGAAGTTCCTCTTTGTTGCGGGTATCCAGACTGCCCGACGGTTCATCCGCAAGGATAACCGCCGGGTTGTTTATTAACGCACGCGCCACCGCCACACGCTGTTTCTCTCCTCCCGACAATTCGGCCGGTTTGTGTGAAGCACGTCCGGACAAGCCCAAGAACGTCAACGTTTCCTTAGCCTTCTGCATGGCTTCGGACGAGGAAGTGCCCGCTATCAATGCAGGAATCATCACATTCTCTAAAGCGGTGAATTCGGGAAGCAGCTGGTGAAACTGAAACACAAAGCCGATCTGCCGGTTGCGGAAAGCCGACAATTCCTTTTCCTTCAAGCGGCTCACTTCGGTGCCATTCAGCAAGATAGTACCCGCGTCCGCCTTATCCAGCGTTCCCATAATCTGCAACAACGTGGTTTTCCCCGCACCGCTGGGACCCACAATGCTTACCACCTCTCCTTTTTCTATCATCAGATCAATACCTTTCAGCACCTGCAGCGTGCCGAAACTCTTCGTTATTCCCTGTAATTCTATCATAATCAAATTTTTCTTATCACATACTCCGCCAGATAGCAACCAAAGACCGCCGGCATATAACTCACGGTTCCGGCGGTGGATTTCTTGTTTCTCTCATCATCAACCAGTATCACCGCATCCTGATCGGCCTGCTCCGTACTAAATACAACCGGAAGTTTCCGTTTCATCCCCATTTTCTGCAAACGCTTTCGCACGGCCTTGCTCAATCCGCAATGGTAAGTATCCCATAAATCGGCAAAACGGATCTGGGTAATATCTCGTTTGGCACCGGCCCCCATGCTGCTCACAATGGGCAGACGGCGCTGAAGCGCATGATATATGAGGTAACATTTAGGAGCCACCGTATCAATGGCATCCACCACGAAATCGAAATCCGCACTGTCCAGCAGCTCCGGAATACGGTCATCTTTCAGATACTCCGCCAATACAGTCAGTTCCAAATCAGGATTGATATCACGGAAGCGTTCCGCCAATATCTCCGCTTTAGGACGTCCCATAGTAGAGTGAAGAGCCGGAAGCTGACGATTCATATTACTGGGCTGCACAGTATCCGCATCCACAATGGTCATACGGCCTACCCCTGCACGGCAAATCATTTCAGCAGCATACGCCCCTACTCCACCCAAGCCCACCACCAGCACATGAGCACGGCGCAGGCGTTCCATCTTATCTTTTCCCAGCAGCAGTTCCGTACGCTGCTGCCATTCCATATTAATTTCGTTCATCACCTTTCTTAAACCATTTGTAGAACCATTTTCCTACATTATCATATACTCGTGTCTCCGACTGTCCGCGAGGGTCAGAGAAAGAAACAATCTCCTGCGGGTCGTCTCCCAACTGGTCCGGATATACAATCAGTAAACTGTTATTGGCAAAATACTTGCTGATTTGTGACGGCAGACGTTCAAAAGAAGTCTGATAGGAGATAGACCCCTTACGCGAGGACACCACCACAAACAGATGATCATAATTCACTTGTCCGGTCAATAAAAGCAGATCATCCCACTCTTCCAGCAAAGAAAACTCCGTAAAAGTGTTCGCCTCCTGCTTCTCTGTCAAGGCACGCAAATGCTTCAATGTATCTTCCGTTGCAAAGAAATGCACGCGGCATCCCAATTGTTTCCCCATCCGGCAAAGTTGCGTCATCCATTTCAAGAAACCTTTTTCATATTCCGCCTTATCGGGAACAGCCACCACAATCCGGCGTAACGTATTGACAGGCATCAGTAACTTTGCGATCATAATCTGTCGGTTCGTCCCTTTCAGCAGATTCTCCGTCATGGTTCCAAAGAAAGAATCCATCAGATTCGTCTTCCGGTGCAGACCTATCACGATATCCGTTACCGCATGTTCTTTCTGTGTATGGATAATACCTTGCGCAATGTTCAAATCATAACGCAACACGGTCTTTACGGACGCATCGGCAGCGGCGGCAACCATAGCCGTACGCTCCAGGTTGCGCTTGCCTATCAGTTCCTTGGTTTCAGAAGTATTATTGTCATTGATCACACTCAGCGCCACCAAAGATTCTTTCTGTTTGGGATGCCTCATCATCAGAGCCATCCCTACCAATCCTTCTATGGTTTCAGGATTAGCCACCGGAATCAAAATACGTTCCTGTTCCTTCCCTTCGCCGCCCTCCGTCAGATTCTCCTGAGTCACCATTTTACGTGCGGCACGTTCCGTCACGACAGAACTGATAATACAAGTAAAGAGAATCATGACCACCGTACCATTCAGGACATCATCATTCAGCAACCGTTCTCCGTTCTCCATAATAATGCCATGGCCTATCAAGACAGCAGCCAGGGTAGCGGCAGCCTGCGCGTTACTTAATCCGAATATCAAACTGCGCTCCACCCTTTTCATGCCATATATCTTCTGGGTGATCCACGCAGCCAGCCACTTGCTGAATGTCGCCACCACGGTCATCACAAGCGCCACTTTCAGCGCTTCACCCTCCGTAAAGAGGCAGCGTACATCAATAATCATCCCCACCCCAATCAAGAAATAGGGAATAAACAGGGCATTGCCCACAAACTCCAGCCGGTTCATCAAAGGAGAAACGTGAGGAACAAAGCGGTTCAGCACCAGCCCGGCAAGGAACGCACCCAAAATGCCTTCCATCCCCACCAGCTCCATCAAGCCTCCGCCCAAGAACACCATAGCCAGCACAAAGACAAACTGCATCACCGCATCCTCATACGTACGGAAAAACCACCGGCTGATACGAGGCATCAAAAATATAATCAGTCCGAACAGCAAGACCACCTTGGCAACCAGCAGCGCCCAAAACAGCCCGCCTACCTCCTCACCTTTATACATACCGCCAATAACAGCCAGCACCATCAAAGCCAGCACCACAGTCACCGCCGTCCCCCCAATAGTGATACTGACCGTCCGCTGCCGGGACAACCCATAACGGCTGATTATGGGATAAGCTATCAAAGTGTGGCTGGCATACATACTGGCCAGCAGCACAGAGGTAAGAAACCCATAACCCAGCATCCCCATACTGCTCCATATACCCAGCCCCATCGGAATAAGGAAAGTGAACATACCAAAAACCAGCCCCTTTGTCCGGTTCTTCTTGAAATCATCCATATCCATCTCAAGGCCTGCCAGGAACATGATGTAATAGAGTCCCACTTTTCCGAACAACTCAAAACTACTGTCGCGTTCCAGAATATTGAAGCCATACTTTCCCACTACAACCCCGGCAAGTATCATACCAATGATGTGCGGGATACGCAGACGCCCCAAAATCATGGGAGCGAACAAGATGATGATAAGTACCAGGAAGAATATCCAAGTAGGATCGGTGACTGGAAAATGTATGTTAAGGTCGAATAGTTCCATGTTTTTTTGAGTTTTATACCATAATATCGACAAATTTACGAAAAAAGTTTCTTTTTTACCGATTTATATTCCAAAATGTTCTAATTTTGCAGTCAGAACCTCCTCACGTGCTGAGTGATAGTTCTAAAGTATTACTAAATTTTATCTTATAAAACAAAAAACAAAATGAAAGTAGCAATTGTTGGTGCGAGCGGAGCTGTAGGACAAGAGTTCCTGCGTGTGCTCGATGAAAGGAACTTCCCGTTGGATGAGTTAGTGTTATTCGGTTCTTCACGCAGTGCAGGACGAAAATACACATTCCGCGGTAAACAGATTGAAGTGAAACTCCTTCAGCACAACGATGACTTTAAAGGTGTAGATATCGCTTTCACATCAGCCGGCGCAGGTACCACAAAAGAATTTTGTGAAACCATCACCAAACATGGCGCCGTACTGATTGACAACTCCAGCGCTTACCGTATGGATGCCGACGTGCCTTTGGTAGTGCCCGAGGTGAATCCGGAAGACGCATTGAACCGTCCCCGCAACGTGATAGCTAACCCCAACTGTACAACTATCCAGATGGTAGTTGCGCTGAAAGCCATCGAAAATCTTTCACACATAAAACGTGTGCATGTGGCTACTTATCAAGCTGCCAGCGGTGCAGGTGCAGCGGCTATGGACGAATTGTACGAACAATATCGTCAGGTATTGGCCAACGAGCCCGTGACAGTAGAGAAATTCGCTTATCAGCTGGCATTCAACCTGATTCCCCAGATTGATGTGTTTACCGATAATGGATATACCAAAGAAGAAATGAAGATGTTCAACGAGACACGCAAGATCATGCACTCTGACATTCAGGTAAGTGCCATGTGTGTACGTGTTCCCGCTCTTCGCTCTCACTCGGAAAGTATCTGGGTAGAAACGGAACGTCCTATCTCTCCTGAAGAAGCCCGTGAGGCCTTTGCCAAAGGAGAAGGACTGGTATTGATGGACAACCCTGAAAAGAAAGAATATCCTATGCCGTTGTTCCTGGCAGGCAAGGATCCTGTTTACGTAGGCCGTATCCGCAAAGATCTGGCAAACGAAAACGGACTGACTTTCTGGATCGTAGGCGATCAGATCAAGAAAGGTGCGGCACTGAACGCTGTTCAGATTGCCGAATACTTAATCAAAGTAGGAAATGTGAAATAAATTGTTAAACAATTCTTTTTTTATAATCTTTATCTTTGCGTCAATCATAATTGTAATGAATTGACCAAGATAAAGATTATTTTTTTATAGTTGTACTTCTCTCAGCAGCTATACTCACAGCACATTGGCTTACCTGCAAAAGATCGTGATGTTTTCAACAAAACTCGTTCGATAGAGCAAGGTATCTTAGAAGATGCTTGTAAATATCATCATACTCCAGCCCCTTAATTTGCCGGTTCGGGCACTGGGCACACTTATAATTCTTTGCTAAGCAAACCATTTATTTGTACCAACTTTCAATGTAATTGTAAAAACAAGCTTTGTACCGTTTAAAAGAGCAAAACGCTAACGCTCAATAGTTAGCTACATCTTTCTCCTACGCGAGAACCAGTGATGAAACAAGAGTATACGCATAACGTAAGTGAAGGCCTACACGTACGTATGTGTAAACGGACGCCTCCTGATGCCAATTAAATCCAGTACATCATCAGCAACAAATCTAATTATCAGATGGCATATCCCTCAAAAAAAAGAGTATCACAGAAAAACTGCAATACTCTTCTTCATATTTATTCATATACGATTACCTATTCAGCATCAGCGCCCCGGGCATCTACTGCTTTTCCTGACCCTCTCAATGGAATAACCTTTTCCAAATATAAATCAAAAATCAATATCGAATATCCCGGTATGGAGCTATATCCAGATTCTCCATATCCTAAATTATAAGGTATATAAAGTTTCCACCGATCTCCGGCTTTCATTTCTTGCAAAGCAGATGTCCATCCTGTTACCACACCACTAGGTTTATACCCCACAGAAGTAGCAGCATTCAAATCCAGCTCACCTTGGTAACTTTGATCAAAGGTTACGATTTGTCCATCATTCAAAGGAATAAGCTGCCCTCTATAATGCACATCAACAGAATCCGTGAACAATGGAGAGACTGTTCCATCACCAACTTCAAGAATCTCACAATACACATTATCGTTCACCTTTCCTTTTTCATCCAGCCCCAAAGGTGGAAGTTTATAAGAACGGATAATTTTCCATTGTCCTACCTCATTGCCTTGATTGGCTTCCGCCACTGTAGCAATGGAGTCAATATACCGCTGATTACGTTCCTCCCAGTTTGCATACGGATCTTCCACCCCATCCGTCTCACTACATGAAACGACGGACAGAGAAGTAACAAACAGCAAGCCAATCAGCCAAAGAATACTTTTATTCATAAATTCCTGTTTATTATTGCAAAGTCTTCAACAGACTTGTTATACTTACTTTATCGGCAATGATGTTATTCAGTTCCGAAATAGCCACACGCTCCTGCTGCATGGTATCACGATTACGCAAAGTCACGCAATTGTCTTCCAATGTCTGATGGTCAACCGTGATACAATACGGAGTACCGATGGCATCCTGACGACGGTAACGCTTGCCGATGCTGTCTTTCTCATCATACTGGCAGTGAAAATGAAACTTCAAGTCATTCATAATCTCACGCGCCTTCTCGGGCAGACCGTCTTTCTTCACCAACGGCATCACGGCCAGTTTCACCGGAGCCAGAGCAGCAGGCAATTTCAATACGACACGAGTCTCACCACTCTCCAATGTCTCTTCTGTATAAGCGGCACTCATGATGCTGAGGAACATACGATCCACACCGATAGATGTTTCAATCACATACGGAGTATAGCTTTCGTTCAATTCCGGATCGAAATACTTGATACTCTTGCCACTGAACTTCTCGTGCTGGCTCAAGTCAAAGTTCGTACGGCTGTGAATACCTTCCACTTCCTTGAATCCGAACGGCATCAGGAATTCAATGTCCGTAGCGGCGTTGGCATAATGCGCCAGCTTGTCGTGGTCATGGAAACGGTAATGATCATCACCGAAACCTAATGCCTTATGCCATTTCAAACGAGTCTCTTTCCATTTGGGGAACCACTCCAGCTCAGTACCCGGTTTTACAAAGAACTGCATCTCCATCTGTTCAAACTCACGCATACGGAAAATGAACTGACGGGCTACAATCTCGTTACGGAAAGCCTTGCCAATCTGAGCGATACCGAAAGGAATCTTCATACGGCCAGTCTTCTGCACATTCAAGTAATTGACAAAAATACCCTGCGCTGTCTCCGGACGAAGATAAATCTTCATAGCACCATCGGCAGTAGAACCCATCTCGGTAGAGAACATCAAGTTGAACTGACGTACTTCGGTCCAGTTTTTAGTTCCCGAAATAGGACAAACAATCTCCTCGTCAATGATAATCTGGCGAAGCTCGTCCAAATCATTGTCGTTCAATGCTTTTGCAAAGCGCTCGTGCAAAGCGTCGCGCTTGGCCTGATGTTCCAGCACACGGCCGTTGGTGCTACGGAACTGAGCCTCATCAAAAGCATCCCCGAATCTTTTGGCAGCCTTCGCCACTTCTTTGTTTATTTTCTCATCATATTTGGCAAGCTGGTCTTCAATCAGTACATCGGCACGGTAACGTTTTTTAGAATCGCGGTTGTCAATCAGAGGATCATTGAACGCATCCACGTGTCCGGAAGCCTTCCAGATAGTAGGGTGCATAAAAATAGCCGAGTCAATACCTACGATGTTCTCGTGCAACAGCACCATACTCTGCCACCAATATTGCTTGATATTATTCTTCAACTCCACTCCCATCTGACCGTAATCATATACAGCGCCCAATCCGTCATAAATATCACTGGACGGAAATACAAAACCATACTCTTTACAGTGCGATACTAATTTCTTAAAAACATCTTCTTGTGCCATTTTCTTATCTGTTTATTCTTACACTTTTGTTGTTTTTTCCTGTTTTCAACCTTTAATAAGGGCGAAATAATGTGCAAAGTAAATGATTTTTTTCAATAAAAGTCGTATTTTTGCGTGCATATCATCAGAACATTAAGGAATTTAAATATATATGAGCGACGATTTTATTGATAAAGAGGAACAGAACGAAGAAAATACTCCCACGCCGGAGAACGAACACTCGGACTATAAACCTGCAGATACCAAAAACACAGGGGTAAAACACCAGCTGAGCGGAATGTATCAGAACTGGTTTCTGGACTATGCTTCTTACGTAATTCTGGAACGTGCCGTACCGCACCTCAATGACGGTTTAAAACCTGTCCAGAGACGTATCCTCCACTCTATGAAAAGACTGGATGACGGCCGGTACAACAAAGTGGCGAACATCGTGGGGCATACCATGCAGTTCCACCCGCACGGCGACGCTTCCATAGGCGACGCACTGGTGCAGCTAGGCCAAAAGGATCTGTTGATAGACTGTCAGGGAAACTGGGGCAACATACTGACAGGCGATGGTGCCGCCGCCCCCCGTTACATCGAAGCACGTCTGTCCAAATTCGCATTGGACGTGGTTTTCAATCCCAAAACCACCGAGTGGCAGGCTTCATACGACGGACGAAACAAAGAGCCGGTCACCCTACCTGTCAAATTCCCGCTCCTGCTCGCTCAAGGAGTAGAGGGTATCGCTGTGGGGCTTTCTTCCAAAATCCTGCCGCACAACTTTAATGAACTGTGTGACGCCTCCATTGCTTATCTGCGTGGCGAGGAATTCAAACTCTATCCTGATTTCCAGACGGGAGGCTCTATCGATGTATCCCGTTACAACGATGGAGAACGCGGTGGAGTGGTGAAGGTACGTGCCAAAATCAATAAAATAGACAACAAGACATTGTCCATAGCCGAAGTGCCTTTCGGAAAGACCGTCCCCGGGGTATGCGACTCTATTGTGAAGGCCAGCGAAAAGGGAAAAATCAAGATCCGGAAAGTAGAGGATCTTACTTCCGAAAAAGTAGAGATCCTGGTGCACCTTGCTCCGGGAGTATCCTCGGACAAAACCTTGGATGCGCTCTATGCATTTACCGATTGCGAAGTAAGCATATCTCCCAATTGCTGTGTCATTGATGCGAAGAAGCCCCACTTCCTTACAGTCAGCGCCGTCCTTAAAAAAGCCACGGACAACACTTTGTCCCTGCTCCGCCAGGAACTGGAAATACACAAGGGAGAATTGCTTGAAAGCCTTCATTTCGCATCTTTGGAGAAAATCTTTATTGAAGAACGGATTTATAAGGAAGTGAAGTTCGAGCAGTCCGAAAATACAGACGCCGCCTGCGAGTTCATTGACGAACAGCTGACTCCTTTCTATCCGCAATTTATCCGTGAGGTGACCCAGGAGGATATTCTGAAGTTGCTGGATATCAAGATGGCACGGATTCTGAAGTTCAACAAGGACAAAGCGGACGAGAACATAGCCCGCATCAAGGAACAGATTGAAGAAATAAACAATCATCTGGCACATATCGTGGAATATACCATCGACTGGTATCAGATGCTGAAAGACAAATATGGCAAACAATACCCCCGCCGTACAGAACTGCGCAACTTCGATACCATTGAGGCGGCGAAGGTAGTGGAAGCTAACGAAAAACTTTATATCAACCGAGAGGAAGGCTTTATCGGCACCGCCTTGAAAAAAGATGAATTTATAGCCAACTGCTCAGACATTGACGATGTGATCATCTTCTATAAAGACGGCAAGTACAAGGTGGTCCGTGTGGCAGATAAAATGTTTGTCGGCAAAAATGTCCTTTATGTCGATATCTTCAAGAAGAATGACAAACGTACCATATATAATGTGGTCTATCGGGATGGAAAAGAAGGATTCCACTATATCAAACGGTTCAACATCACTTCCATTACCCGCGACCGTGAATATGATGTAACACAAGGTACACCCGGCTCACGTATTGTTTACTTTACAGCCAACCCTAACGGGGAAGCGGAAGTTATCAAGATTACCTTGAAACCGAATCCGCGTATCAAGAAAATCATATATGAAAAAGATTTCAGTGACATCAATATCAAGGGACGCCAGTCCATGGGCAATATCCTGTCTAAATACGAAGTGCATAAGATAGCCTTGAAACAACGTGGCGGCTCTACTTTGGGCGGAAGAAAAGTATGGTTCGACCGGGATGTGCTCCGCTTGAACTATGACGGACGCGGTGAATATCTGGGAGAATTCCAAAGTGACGAATTGATTTTAGTAGTCCATGAAAACGGCGAGTTCTATACCAGCAACTTCGATTTGAACAATCATTATGATCCGGGGATCCGCATCATCGAGAAGTTCGATGCCAACAAGGTATGGTCCGCCGCTTTATTTGATGCCGACCAAGGTTACCCTTATTTGAAACGATTCACTTTCGAATCTACCTCACGTCGTCTCAATTATTTGGGCGAGAACAAGGAGAGCCGTTCCATATTGCTTACTTGTGTGGCTTATCCACGCATACAAGTCGTATTCGGAGGACATGACAGTTTCCGTGATCCGTTGGAAATTGACGTGGACCAGTTCATCGGAGTCAAGAGTTTCAAAGCGAAAGGAAAACGAATCAGTACTTATAACATTGAACAAATAAACGAACTGGAGCCTTTACGCTTCCCCGACTCTCAAAAAGAAGAGAACGGTACGGAAGAGGGTGCCGATGAAAACGAAGAGACTGCCGAAATTGAAGACCCGGATCATGGCAAGAGTGAAACAGATATCATTGATGAAATCACCGGCCAGATGAAACTATTTTAAAGAATGAAGAAAATTCTCCTATTATTACTGTTCTTGCCTCTCAGTTTGCTTTCGCAGGCGCAGGAAGACAGTTTACAAGCAAACCGCTACGTCATGAGGGCTACTCTTTACGGCGCCGGCTTTACCAATATATTGGACACCTATCTTTCACCGATGGAATATACCGGACCCGAGATCCGTATCCTGCGTGAAAGTATGCGTATGACCAAACTGATGAATGGTAACGTATCTGTTCAAAGTCTGTTCCAGGCCCATCTGTCCCTGACAGAGAATAAAGCGGAAACAAGTAACGAAATGGCAGGTATGGTCAATTGGAACTATGCGCTGCATTACCAGTTCCGACTGACAGAAAACTTGAAGATACTGGCGGGTCCCATGCTGGACTTGAACGGCGGATTCATCTATAACATGCGAAATTCCAATAATCCCGCCCAAGCCAAAGCGTATGTCAATCTGGCGGCATCGGGCATGGTCATCTACCGGTTCCATATCGGCAACTATCCGCTGATAGCCCGTTATCAAGCCAATTTGCCTGTTATGGGGGTTATGTTTTCCCCGGAATACGGACAATCTTATTATGAGATATTCAGTTTAAAGAATGGCGGCAAGAATGTATTGTTCACTTCCCTGCATAACCAACCTTCCTTGCGTCAGCTGGTCACATTGGATTTTCCTATCCGGTCGGTCAATATGCGTTTCGGCTATCTATGTGACATTCAGCAGGCGAAAGTCAATAATCTGAAAAGCCATATATGGTCACACGCCTTTATGATAGGTTTCGTGAAAAACTTCTATTTATTAAAAGGTAAGAACAAAGTGGCGATGCCCGGCCGGGTCAGCCCTTATTAATATAAAGGATGAAAAGAAATAGTTATTTTTTTATCAGTCTGCTAGTCTCTGTTGTATTATGCACTTCGTGCATCACGGAAGACGAATACGACAACTCTCCCGAAGGCAACTTCGAAGCGTTATGGCAGACTATCGACCGCCAGTATTGTTTCCTTGACTATAAAAAGCAGGAATACGGACTGGACTGGAATGAGATATACAGCCAGTACAAACAGAGAATATCAAAAGGCATGAATAATGAACAGCTATTCGAAGTTCTGGCAGATATGCTGAACGAATTGCGTGACGGACACGTAAATCTGTCCTCCAAACTGGAGTACTCCCAATATCGTGAATGGTTTGACAGCTATCCGGCCAATTTCAGCGACAGCATCCAACGTGTCTATCTGGGTAAGGATTATGCGCTGTCCTCGGGCATGAAATATCAGATTTTCGAAGACAACATAGCCTATATTTACTGTGGTAGTTTCCAATCGGGCATCGGCGAAGGAAATCTGGACGAGATTCTAAACAAACTGGCTATCTGCGACGGTTTGATTATTGATGTACGGAACAATTCGGGTGGTAATCTTACCACAGCCGAGAAATTAGCCGCACGTTTCACGAATGAAAAAGTGTTGGTAGGTTATATGTCCCATAAAACCGGCCCGGGACACAATGATTTCTCGACCCCCAAAGCTGTTTGGCTGGAACCGTCACTAGACCGCGTACGCTGGCAAAAACAGGCGGTAGTACTGACAAACCGCCGCTCTTTCAGCGCCACCAATGACTTTGTGAACAGAATGAAAATACTACCTAAAGTAACCATCATCGGTGACAAAACAGGTGGCGGTTCCGGTCTGCCCTTCTCCTCCGAACTGCCTAACGGCTGGTCTGTCCGCTTCTCGGCCAGTCCGATGTACGATGCGGATATGGAGCATCTGGAATTCGGTATAGATCCGGACATCAAAGTCAATATGACTTCAGAGGATATGCAACGCAATGTGGATACGATTATCGAGACTGCACGTGAGTATTTACATAACCACAAGGAATAATTTTCTGAAATTCTTTGGTACTTAAGAAATATTCCTTATCTTTGCACCCGCTTACCAAAGCAATGTTGCGCGTGTGGCGTAATTGGTAGCCGCGCCAGACTTAGGATCTGGTGTCGTGAGACGTGTAGGTTCGAGTCCTATCACGCGCACAACATTCCATATAGAAACAGACAAAAACCCTCGAAATCGGACAATTTCGAGGGTTTTTCTTTTGCTGCAAAACAGAATACCCCAAATTGGTAACTTTTGAATGCGTTTGACGATCCCTAAATCCAATGTCTGTCAAACGCATTCAGATGAACCCTCAGTAAAGATTCAGTGATTTTTGGGCTTAATACCTTACAAAAGTCACCTCAGCCAATACAGGTACATTCTTATAATCTACAACTGTCAGTCTATACTTTTGAGCCGTCACATCAGGAAAAGAGGCATGAAAGTTTATGCCCATGCATTCATTCTTGGCCAGTTCAAGCCATTTACCATTAATCAACGCTTCAATTTTAAATGACTTAACGTCTTGATACAACTCTCCACATACTACCTTATTAAAGGTTTCCGGCTTTCCGAAATCCAATTCAATCCATCTTTCAGAATCTGTTTCAGCAAATTTCCATCTGGTAAACAGATTAGCATCAATTACATTAGAAGCTTTAAAGGTTTCGCTTTCCTCACTTGAAGCCTTTACGGTTACCTGTGCGTGAACATGCTGAAACGGAGGGAGTTCTGTTATCTTCTCTGTCGGTAATTTTACCACTTCACCTATTTCTTTCAGGCGGCGGATAACATTATCATCCAACAGTCCTTTGTCATTGGGTGCAACATTGAGCAGATAATTAGTATAACGCTTGTTCACGAAATTCAGTTCCTTAATAACGTCATTCACAGATTTCAGTGAGTCGTTTTCATATCCTGGCTCCCAGAACCAAGTTCTTTGAAGTGTAGGGCCTTGCTGAGAAGGAATTACATTATCAAATGGACAATGCTGTCCGTGTGTTGCTTCATATTGTACAATTTGTGTCTGATCCAAAGAAGTATTGCAGCTATGGTTGATTACCAGACAATTAGGCTGAATAGAATGAATGTGGTCTGCCAACGTAGCATAAGGCAGTTCTTCAAACGAAGGGCCTCCCCATTTTGACCCCCAACCATCAATAACAATGCAGATAATCTCACCATAGTTTGTCAGAAGTTCCGTCAGTTGCTTCTTCATAAAGTTAATATTTTCTGAATTGATATTTCCCCTGTCTATGCCATGATGCCAGTCCATCACAGAATAATAGAGACCTACCTTCAGGCCTTCCGCCCGGAAGGCATCCACATATTTGCGGACGATGTCTTCTTTATAGTCCGAACTTGCTATATCGTATCCCGAAACACTGGTATTCCACAGGCTGAAACCGTCATGATGTTTGGTAGTAAATACAGCATATTTCATTCCTGCCGACTTTGCTGCCGCCGCCCATTGTGCACAGTCTATCTGAGTGGGTTTGAAAGATTTGGGGTCATGAAAAGGGTAGGCCCATTGCTCTTGATGATAGGTACCCATGTTATAATGGATAAACATTCCGAAACGGAGGTCCAAGAAGTCAACCACTGCCTCTTTATCTTTCTCCTGACTTTCACAAGAGATCAAGGAGAAAAGACAGCCCAACAGAATAAATGCAAAAACTTTTTTTATACAAATCATCATCATTAATTGTTTTTTATTTTAGATTTCTACTTTGAATTATTGACTAACGGAATATCATCCATTGTTTATTTTTTGGACAAGTCCCGTTTACACACTTCGTACATCGCCTGTCCTGTTCCAACACCGGCAGGCCGGCTTCATCAAAACGTATAGGCAGCCATAGATAACCTGAATACATCAGACTGGCCGGCTTCCATATATCAGCCATAAAGATGAAGTGTTCTCCGGGCAGTTCCAGCACATAGGTGCTTTGTCCACCGAATGTCTTTTCGGCTCCTTCGCCACGACAAGGGTTGGGATGCTGCTCCCATGGTCCCCAAATGGAGGGTGCCGAAAACATACGTGCCGCATTGGGATTCCAGCCGGTGCAACCCGAAGTAATCATCCAATAGGTCTCCCCCTTCTTGAATAGAGCCGGTGCCTCATTGTGTCCACCCGGAAAGATACAGATATACCGTCCACTGTGCGATAAGTAGTCAGCTGACAACTCTGCAATATGAAGGGTAAGGTTTTCCTCGGAAGAATAGATGTGATAGGCATTGCCGTCATCGTCCACAAAGAGTGTCATGTCTCTTGACATCTGTCCGCCTTTTCTATCACGCTGTATCAGCATACCCTGCTCCACCGCATTGTGCCAGTCCGGAGTCCACCATTCTTGGTATTTCTTGTCCTCCCAGTTCTTCTTTCGGGCGTCCTTTGGCAAGTTTAGCGGCCATTTTCCCGGATTCACTCTGCCCGAACGTATAAAATGGTATGGACCTTCGGGACGTTCGCTCACAGCTACTGCAGTACGTGCGGGACCGTAACCTTGTCCTTTCAGTTCCAAATGAAACCACATGACAAACTTACGAGTTTTGCTATTATAGATTACTTTGGGACGTTCCATAATACAGCCTCGTTCTATGTCCGATCCTGCTTCTTCCGACACTTGCAAGGCAATGCCCAGATGCTTCCATTCCTTCAGATTGGCAGAAGCGTAGCAGTTTACTCCTGCCTGAGTAGAAAATCCCTCAGCCGGTCGATGCTCCCCAAACCAGTAGTAAGTACCTTCATGCTGCAGTACACATCCACCATGTGCATTGATGTAATTGCCATCCGTATCCTTCCATTGGTCTTGTGCGGAAACAGGCAATGAGAGTGCTGTAACCATCATAAACATGACTGCCAATATATATTTTCTGTTCATGGTATAAATAGTCTTATTCAGCAGATTTCTGTTCTTTCTTCTCCACATACGCCACTTTGACAAAGCACATCCAGGTGTGTACCTTTTCGTTAATGGCATACGCCGTAGCATTCGAGATAGTCAATGGCAAAACATAAGTCTTATCAGCTTTCACCTCATTCTGTATATGTTCTATCAGCATGGGGGCATACAAGGTCAGAGACACGTCATCCGACAACTTGCTGTTGGCCGTCAACTTCAGTTTTCCGTTCTGTAACGTATAGTATTCTTCAGGCAGAAGTTCCACGTCAGCATATTTGGTATACAGCCCTCCTTCATCGGCACGGGCAATAGCTGTTTGCAGAGAGTCCTTGTTCACTGTCAGATCTACTGTTACATCTTGTGCGGAAACCCTGTCTTGATAAAGTGCCAGGTTCAGCTTGCACTCCTTATTCTTGACTGGTTTTTCCTCATCGAATTTAAATTCATACGTTGTATTGCATTCCGCACCATTCCATACGTTGCGTGCCTGCTTGAGTACCAACTGGTTGAAGTCAATGTCACCTTTATATTTCAAGTCTAAATACTCGTTGTCGCAGCCGGTAAAACCAAAGAAAAGAGCTGTGGCAACCAGCACAGATATCCATTTTATATTACGTTTCATGTTTTTGTTTATTAAATGTTAATCCAAAGGAACTGTTTCCGGGTCATATACTTCTACTTCCACATCATAGAACGAAAATTCCGACAGATGGAAGTAGTTGCTGTTTGTTGAAGCGGAAGTCACCAGAAAGCGAAAATACTTGAAAGGTTTTTGGGGGTTCACAAAGTCAGACGTATACTCTGTAGCACTGGAAACTGGAAGCCCGGACAAAGAAGCTACCGTTTCCCACTCTTCGCCATCGCTGCTGATTTGCAACTGAGCTGCTGTAGGGAAACCGTCCTGATTGCCCGAATCACGCGTAGTGTACTTAAAGGAAAATATCTCGTGCTCTTCCTTGAAATCGACCTGAATGTATTGAGGCATTGGCTTCTGCGGTGAACTCCAACGGGTATGGAAGAAAGTGCCGACATTTCCATCCAGCAAATTGGCTATCTCTCCCTCCGTAGGTTCCTGATTGTCGGTACTCAGTTGCTCATTGGCAAGAGCCACCTTAATACGCTTCTTTTCGGTTAGTACAGCCGGAGCCGGACCTGATTTGGCTGTCATTTCCGTCACACCGCTACCTTCATGACGGGCATTGAATGTCTGGAATCGGAAAGTATAGTCACCGAAACGTGCCCGTGTGTCTTCTATCAATAATTCTGAAGTTTTTTCAGACACAATTTTGCATATCTCCTCTTTTTGTAGTGGGTCTTGATAACGAATTTGCATATAGGCAAAGTCAGATTGCGCATTTGTCCAAGTCAGCTTGATGCTGCCGGGCAACGATTCTGCATTCACTGTAGAAACATCAAACGCTTCGGGTGCCCCTGTCGCTGCATCCACCATTTCGAAAGTTTCCAACTGGCTGTCGCAAGCTGCCAGTCCCAAGGAAAGGCAAGCTGCGGCAAACATATATTTCAAACAATATCTCATAATTTTCTTTTTTATCGGTTTAACTATTGTTTCATTTACCAACCCGGATTCTGCTTCAGATTACCATTTTTGCGTATTTCGGCATCGGGAATTGGGAAGAAATACATTTTGTCATTCCAAACCAGCGCCTTCTCCATTCGGTTATAGGAGAAACGATCCTCCGAAATCTTGTTAATCCGCATCCGAGTAATGCCAGTAAATCCGCCTTCCTTCCAACGGCGTACATCCCAAAAACGATGACCTTCGAAAGCCAGTTCTACCATACGTTCACGCTTATAACGATTCCAGAAGTCACCGTTGCTCATACCTTCAGAAAATCCCGGCATATCCACACCTCCACGGGCACGCACCTTGTTTACCGCTTCACGGGCAGACATAGGCAGAATGTCACATATACCATCCGCCGAACCCAAATACCGGAAGGTAGCCTCAGCATAGTTCAGTAGAAATTCGCCTAAACGGAATGCTATCCAACTATGACGCTTGCCGCCTGTGCTGTTGCCGGCACTGATGTCAATGCTTCCGTCCAAGTACTTCTTCAGATAATAACCTGTAGGAGTAGCATAAGAGATAGGCGCACCATTCTTGCCGCCCACATAGGTTTCCAACGGCTCGGGGTTGCTGTCGGGCCACTTGTCGCCATTGCAGGCTATCGTCATTTTAAAGCGAGGATCACGCCCTGCATAGGGGGCAGTAATACTGGGTTCACCGCCGTCCTGCATTTCATAGGCATCAACCAGAGTCTGTGTGGGACAATTGCCTGAACGGGCATTTTCCATGCCAATGGGGAAATTGTCATACTCGGGCGTAGCCGTATCGCCCACCCTACGAGCAAAGATTACTTCAGAAGCCTTGTAGTTATCAGTCCCCCAAAGATCGGTATATGCTCCCAGACTGATGCCATTCTCGTCACAGTAATCTATAACGTTCAAACTGGCCAATGCGGCATTCTTCCATAATTCCTCGTCTCCCGACTCATTGAACAATTTACTGGCATGATACAGTGCAGCACGGGCTTTTAAAGCCAATGCTGTACCGCGAGTCACGCGGCCTGTTTCCGGATTGGAACCGCCAGCGGCATCCTCTTCCAAATCCTTGTAAGATACGGGGAGCTCATAAGCTACGGCATCACATTCACTGATGATAAAGTCGAACACCTCATCGGCTCGTGTACGGCTGATGGAGTTAGCTTCTTCCTCTGTTAACACTTCTGTAGTGAAAGGTACATCCCCATAAGCTCGCACCAGACAAAAGTAATAGTAGGCACGCAGCAGACGTACTTCGTACTGATAACGGTTGAATCGGTTCATCTGAGCCTGATAATCTTCAGTGAAGCGCAGGTCATAGAAATCCAAACCTTTAGCTTCTTGCAGGAAATAATTGGCTGCACGGATACCCGAGTAAAGATTCCACTGTGATTTGGAATTAAGAGCCGACCAGTTGCCGTTGGTATAGTCTAATACAGAAGACCAAGAGACTGCCATTTCAGCCTCATCGCAGGCCGAAGCAAGCGAAGTGGTGCTAGGAAGGTCCTGCTCTAGGTATGAATAGATGTTGTTCACAAATCCTGCTGTACGTCCAAAATCACTGAACACATAATCCTTGCCGTAATTAGTAAATTCATGGTAATCCATTTTGTCACTGCAGCTAGAGAATACTGCCATACAAGCCAAGGACAGACATATATGCTTAAAATTCATAAGTTATTTCAAATTAATGGTTCAATATTAAAAGAATGCTGTTAGATGCCTACAGACAAACCCACATGAATAGAACGTGTGGCTGGCCACACACCATTGCCCATGGATTCAGGGTCGGTCAGGTCAATGTTGTCTATACTAAACAAATCCACACCTCTGACATAGACTTTAGCCTGCTTCATTCTGATTTTATCCAGCCACGTGGAAGGCAGTTTGTAATATACCTCGCAATTGCGCAACTTTAGGAATGAGCGGTCGGCCATCCACACGGAGCTGTTGTACTGCGTATTGTTATCCACCGTTTCCGTGCTTAATCGGGGAAAACGGGCAGTCGGGTTATTCGGTGTCCAGTGATTGTCCGCTGCATAGCGTGAAATGGAGATATTGTCCACCAACGGACGATACAAGTAGGAATCCAGATAAGCCGTATAATTGCCTGTACCCTGGAATTGGGCATAGAATCCAAGTCCTTTCCATTCCAGTCCCACATTGAATCCGTAATATATTTCCGGACAACTGGAATTATACCCCATAGGCACCATGTCGTTTTCATTGATGATCTTGTCACCGTTCATATCCTTGTACTTGATATCGCCGGGCTTTACAGGGCCAAACTGCTGGGGCAGGCTGTTGGCTATGTCGGCTTCATCAACAAAGTAGCCTATGGCTTGCAGACCGAAAATCTGCCCTACGGAATGACCGGTTTTGTATAAATAATCATACGCCCTGGGTTCCTCCAGCATTTCCTTGATTTTGCTACGGCTGAAAGAGAAGTTTCCTCCCAAATTCAGTTTGAAGTCGCCCCACTGCTTACTGTAGTCCGAGCCTATTTCCACACCGTGGCTGTCCACCACCCCGACATTCACATAAGGACTCTTCACTCCCAACACAGCTGAGTTCTGTCCAGCTGCACTAACCCAAATGTCCGAGCGTCTCTCATAGAAGCCATCTACCGAGAGGGTTAATCCTTTCAGCATAGATACGTCTAATCCTAGGTTATACTTATAGGCTTTTTCCGTAGTGCCGTCCAGCGAAGCCAGCCGGCCTTCAGTCCATCCACCGTCACTACCGAAGTTCTCCTGAATAGGATAACCATCGCCACCGCTTACTGATGTGTTCCAATATCCCTGCGAGGGGATGTTGTCCGTTTGGATAATTCCGAACGAAGCACGCAGTTTCATAAAGTCAATGATGTGTTGGTCTTTCATGAACGGCTCGTTAGAGATGAGCCAAGCCACACCTACGGTAGGGGCTATTCCCCAACGGCTGTCGGGATCCAGTTTGTTTGAAGCCGAGGTTGTCAAGGTGAAATCAGCGAAGTAACGGTTGTTGTAACCGTAGTGCGTGTACCAGGAAGCACTTTGTGTGTATAGCGTATTGTTTACCCCATTCATGTTGTCATACTTGTATGTGTACAGCAGCATGGTATAGAGGTCATGCTTGCCCCAGCTACGTTTCCAGTCCACATTGCCTTGAAAGTTGAAAGAGCGGTGCTGCCAGTTCAGCCAAGAGTTATCACCCGACACGTTGCCCACCGTACCGCCTTCAAAATTGGAATATTCCACGGGGACACCATTTTCCCATTGGGTAACGGACTGCATGCCGTATTTTTCCGTCTTCCGGTAATCTTCCAAATAAGAAGCTATATTGTCATAACCGATACGGATTGAAGCATTCAGTCCCTTGGTCAGTGAAGACAAGTTCTGACGGAGGACCATGTCGGCATACAAGGCGCGGGTATGCCCCTTGGTATACCCATGTCCCTGCGATAAGTAAACCGGATTCATGTCACCCTTCCAAGTAGAGTTACCTCCCCAAAGACCGTTTTCAGTACGGATAGGGAATGCGGCAGAAGGCACACTGAACACTTTTTCGATCAGTTTGTCACTATCGGACGAAGGACGACTGAATTCATTGAGCATACCCATAAGATTGGCTTGCATGCGGGTGGTTGAAGTCAGGTCAATATCTAGGTTGGAACGGAAGTTAGCCTTGGAATACTTGTCCTGAGTAGAATATCCTTCATTGACATTGGCGTTCCTGATGAAGCCCTTGTCGTTCTGTAAGTTCAGCAAGGTGAAATAGCGCAGCTTCGTTGAACCTCCGCGGAAAGTCAGGGTGGCTATGTCCGAAGAACCTCTTTCGCGGAACACCTCATCGGCCCAGTTTACGTTAGGGTACAGATAAGGGTATTGCCCACTTTTGAAAGCATTCAGTTCGTCTTTGGTATAACGTGCCATCCGCCCGTCATTGACCAGTGCTTCGTTCACCGACCTGGCATAGGTATAAGAGTCAGCCATTTCAGGTATGCGTGTCTGTGCATTGAATGAGTGGTCGTAAGTGAAATTTATTTCACGGGTGCGGTATTTGCCTCGTTTAGTCACCACATTCACCACTCCGTTAATGCCTCTATAGCCATAAAGTGCCACGGCTGCCGCATCGCGCAATACCGATACCGATTCTACCTCTTCGGGTGAAATAAAGTTTACGGCATTCCAGTTGTTGTCCCTTTCCAGCCCATCAATCACCAACAGAACGCCGTTGTTGCCGTTCAGTGTTTGCAAGCCACGGATGCTCATCGAAACATTCCGGTCTTGTACATTGCCTGTTTTCTGCATCGTGGTCAGTCCCGTTACATTACCATACAATGAGTTTCCCAGATTCATGGCCGAACGAGTATCTATGTCCTCGGCATACACCGTAGACACCGCTCCGACAGACTCCATGCGTGTATGCTTCAATCCGAACCCATAATCCACATTCTCCGATGCGAAATCCATCACCACCGTCATCAATTTCTTACCCTCGGCAGGCACCACCTTTACAGCGTCGTTCCACGTCAGCACTTTGATATCGCGACCTTCTGTAGCAGCTATATCAAACATACCGTTTCTATCTGTAGCCACCTGCACCTGTGGGTTGTCCACCACTAACACCAAGGCACCTTCAACCGGATTCCCCTTCAGGTCTATTACTTTACCTTTTACATTACAGTCCTGCCCAAAGGCGCTTGTCGCCATGCAAGTCATCATTGCCAGAACTGTTATCTTATATTTTTTCATATTGTTCATATTTATTCGTTGAATTATTCCTACAAGCGATCAATACCAACCCGGATTCTGTGTCAGTCCGTAATCCTTGTTCACTTCAGAGGGAGGAAAGGCTGACAGATACCATTTCGGACTGAAATTATTCCACCAAGAGCGTGCACTGTTGCTCAATGTAAACACTTCATAACGGAAGGCTAACGGATTGTTTGGAAATTCGTCTTTATTGCCGCTGGTTCCGCTCCAAGGTTTGTCACCACCACCATCATTGCGGTATATGCGTAATCCGTGTAGCTCTTTCCTGAACAAGTCATCACGCTTGTAGCGAATCATGTCGAAAAAACGCACATCTTCCAACCCTAACTCGCAGGCGCGTTCACGCAGGATCTCTTCGAGTAGCATATCCTTATCGATCGTCAGTTGCTTGCTGGGGTTGCACACATTTAGGTCTCCCAGTCCTACACGGGCACGTACTTTGTTCACCTGTTTTATGGCACCGGGCAAGTCGCCGGTCTGAAGCAGAGCTTCCGCATAAATCAGATAAACTTCAGCCAGACGCAAGTACGGCCATTCCAAGTAATGTCCTACTAGGCTTTCCTTTCCCTCTTTATAAAACTTGTAGAGGCTGAACCCTGTAGCGGTGGCACCATCTTCCAACCTAGACCCATCAATATTGTCACGTCCGCCTACCCAAAGTTCTGCAGCATGGTCGCCAAACTTAGCTCCATTCACTAGAATCGTTTCATACAGACGTGGGTCACGGATAGGCTTATTGTAGTCATTGTTTTCAAAGAATGGCTGCGCGCCATTCACCATTAATTGTTTGGTAAAAGGACTTCCGTCGCTCATAGGGAACATTTCCATAAATTCTAGTGTCGGTGTGTATCCGCCTTCGTCCTTCACCCAATCAGCCCAATGATACCACCAGTCCCAGTTATACTTGCCCATAACTCGTGTTGATATAAGCAATTCCGTATTTTCTTCACGGATAAAGTAAGCCTTGTTGAAAGCTTCCCGATAGGCTTCCGGAGTTTTGGAATCCGCCTGGATCAGTCCGTAATAACCTTCTTTCTCCAATTCAGTGAAGAAGTTCTGGCAAGCTTGCAGGCAAAGATTCCACCATTCACCGCTGTAACCGCCGTACCAGGCCTGACGGTTCTCTATGGCCAGTTGCGGATTTTCCAGACAATACGGCTCATTGTCATTGAACAACGGGCTGGCAGCAAAGAGCAGCACCTTGCACTTCAATCCCATGGCAGCAGCCTTGGTGAAACGTCCCTGCCAGTTTATATCATCACTGCCCAAATCCCAAGGAAGCACGGAAGCGGCCTCATCGAGCAATCCGACCATGAACTTCACCGTGGCTTCTGCCGTAGCGCGTGGAATTTCATAGATATCTTCTACTCCATATGATCGTTCCACTAAAGGCAGCCCTCCAAAATGCCGGAACAAGTCGAAATAGCGCGAAGCTATGATTACCTTAGCCTCGGCAGCCAAGCGTTCTTTTTCCTTGTCGGACATA
This sequence comes from Phocaeicola sartorii JCM 17136 = DSM 21941, assembly GCF_054653615.1. Classification (NCBI taxonomy): domain Bacteria; kingdom Pseudomonadati; phylum Bacteroidota; class Bacteroidia; order Bacteroidales; family Bacteroidaceae; genus Phocaeicola; species Phocaeicola sartorii. The sequence goes on along the minus strand of NZ_BAAIFW010000005.1, from coordinate 946,601 downwards.
TCGGGTACACGCCCCACATTTTCTATGAACAGCAAAGCCGCTCGTATGCCCTCCCAGCAGTTCTCTTTCTTAAAGTTGAAACGTGTGTCATTATCATTGTTCTCATCACTAGCTTTATAGGAACCGGAATAATACTTGCGGTTCACCCCGTCCCACGAATTATGGCTGTGCCAGCAATCGGACAAAACTTCAAACATGCCTGTATTCATCTTTGCATCTAAGTCGTTCCATTGAAAGGGCAATCCGTAATACAAATAAGTATATGTTTTCCATAGGAAGGCACGGGCGTATTCAGCCTTGCCAAAGATTGTATCTTGTGTCATGTCACCCGTATCCGGTGCTTTCTCCAAAAAGCTGTCACCGAACTTTATCTGGTCCACACAAGATGAGAGGCCTATCATCGCTCCCAGCGATATCATCATAAACCATTTTGTCAGTTTTCTCATATTTTGAATCTTCTTATTAATAAATGATATTAGAATCCCACTTTAAGACCGATGTTGAACACACGGGTCAGGGGGTAATTGGGTCTGTCACTCGAACGTGACTCCGGGTCTCCCCACATATAATCCGTAAATGTCAGCAGGTTATATCCGTTTAAATACAAACGGCAGTCCTTCACTTTGATTTTTTCCAAGAACGGGAAGTCCATATTGTAGCCCAGTTCCACACTCTTCAAACGTAAATAGCTGGAATTCTTCAGACAGAGGTCTGACTCACAATAGTTATTACTGGCATGGCTACTGGAGGCCCGGGGAAACTCTGCCGTAAATGTGTCTGCTGATGAACGCCAGGTATGGTCATATTGATAAAGCAGTAATCCCTTGTCATTGGTATCGCCCAGCGGACGGCGAAACTCACTCAGCATACGATCTACATTCCAAGCACCAGTCCACTGCATAGAGAAGTCAAATTTACCCCAATTGAATCCGAAAGACAGACCTGCAGTATATTCGGGGACATCCGTATAGCCTATGTCACGGGTAGCGTCATTACCGTCTAGCTTGCCGTCCTTGTTCAGATCTTTATATATGGCATCACCGGGCACCAGTGTGATGCCGTGATCAGCAATAGGCATATCAAACTCTTCCTGATAACGGGCATCGGCTGTCTCGTCATAAAATCCCCAAAAATCGTACATTAAGCGTGAATTAATTTTGCGTCCCGTCTTGTACATCCAGGATTCGTTCTGTTTTACCTCATTCATATACACAATCTTATTTTCGCTATGAGATAGGTTGAAAGTAGTCCAGTAACGGAAGTTGTCGTTACACTGGTCATTCCATTTTACTTGTAACTCATATCCCTTGTTTTCTACTTCACCGATGTTCATAGAAGGCAGTACCATGCCCAGTACACTGGGCAGATAGTCTGGGGTGGTCAGGATATCCTTTCTGCGCTCCTTGAACCAGTCTGCCGATATACTCAGGCGATCATTCAGCAGGCTGAAGTCAATACCGTAGTTCTGCTTCAGAGAAGTCTCCCATTTGGAATAAGGATTGGATTGTGAAGCCTCCCATGCCCCCGGTTTGCTGTTGCCTACATTTTGTCCAAAGTGGTAGCCTCCATCACCTGAATAGCTGTATTTGCCCGGCAGATAGATAAAACGGTCAGACCCGTTCCTGTCGTTACCTACCAGCCCCACCGAAGCGCGCAGCTTTAGATAGCCAATCATTTTCTTTATCGGTTTGAAGAAAGCCTCTTCACTGACCACCCATCCCAGCGAACCTGCAGGGAAGAGTCCGTATCTGTTATCCTTGGCAAAGTTTTCCGAGCCATTGTAACCTACATTGAACTCAGCCATGTAACGAGAGTTCCAGTCATAAGTCACACGTCCCACCAAGCCTACATATCTGGAAGGGATGTAGCTATAGTTACCACCCGGATAATACCTCTTGGACTGGTTGTAGAGCGCTAAGGCCGACACGTGATGGTTGCCAAATCTGCGTACATAGTTCAAGGCCATTTCCATATACCAGTCTCTGCCTTTGCCGAAGTTGCCGTCGCTATAACTTAACTGGCTGTCAGCCCCCTGCTTCTTGAACGAGATGGAACCGTCGTCACCCACTACCGGGGTGTACGAAGCCACAGAAGCCGAAGCTTGTTTTTCGTTGGAATAAGAGGAATTATAAGCGCCCTTGAGCTTTAAAGAAAGTCCCTTTGTTATGAAATCCAGTTTCTGTTCCAAAGCCAAATCCACATTAAGCGCATTATAAGTCTTGATGCGTGCTCCGCGGCCATAATAGAAGCCCAAGCCATCTCGGCCGGTAAAAGGCAGATAGTCCGAATTCGACTTTACATACTTCCCGTTCACAATGCCCGGACTAGCAAAAGGAACAGCCCAATATAGTTTGCGAAAAAACTGAGCATGGTCTTCATCGGCTATAGGGGTCTGTTTAATATCCACAAATCCGCCTATGTTCACCGATAACAGGGTAGACTTGGTGACATCAAAATCCAAATTAGCGCGGTAATTATACCGCTTGTAGTCGAAGTTGAAATCATCGGCTGCACCGAATTGCTTGAACATACCGTTCTGCGAATAGAAGCCGGCCGACACGAAGTAACGCATACGGTCGGTACCCCCCGAGATATTCACATTGTGCTGCGACTGCATGGCTGCCTTGTTCATGCAGTAGTCTATCCAGTTAATATCGGGATAGAGCAAGGGATTGGTATGGTCGCGGAAAGAGACCAGTTGTTCATTAGAGAAAGTAGGCTTACCACCGTCGTTTACCATTAGCATGTTGTAATAGTCGGCGTACTGGTAGGAATTGGCAAATTCCAAGTCCTTAGTGCGCACATTTACACCCAGCGAAGTGGTAAAAGAAATCTTAGCCTTGCCCTCGGCACCGCGCTTAGTGGTAATCAAGATTACACCGTTGGCACCGCGTACACCGAATACGGCAGTAGCCGAGGCATCCTTCAGCACCGTGATGCTTTCTACTTCATTGGGGTCTATTTGCGACATGTCTCGCTCCACGCCGTCCACTTGAATGAGCGGAGCCGAAGAACCGGTATATGTAGCGATACCCCGCACGTAGATGTCGGCCACATCGGCACCCGGCTCGCCAGAATACTGTACGGACGACACACCTGTAACCTGACCGGAAAGCATGTTTTTCACCGAGGCAACCGGTGTCTTCAGCAGGTCGTCTCCTTTCATGGAAGAGATAGCGCCCGTTACCGACACCTTTTTCTGTACACCATAGGCCACTACCTGAACTTCGCCCAGCATCTGGGAGTCGTTCTCCAATTCTATATTTAAACTAACACCTTTCTTGATGATTACAATTTTGTCCTTGTAACCGATAAAACTAATTTTTAACTTTGAACCTATGGGAACATTGAGGGTAAAATGACCGTCCAAATCAGTGATACATCCCAGAGTGGTTCCCTCCACCGTTACATTGGCACCGATAACCGATTCTCCACTCGAATCTATTACTGTACCTGTTACCTTGACCGATTGCTGCTGTGCAGTCTGCACCACGGACGCTTCCGCCCCATACCCATGAACGGGAATGTACAGAAACAGACATAGCAGTATGGCAGCAGGAAGTAACCGTCGCAGTTTGGAAGCGATGTGCTCCAAACTTTTGTCTTGCATTTCCATTAGTAAATATTTTAAGATTAAACATTGATAATTAAACTCTGGCCTCGAAACGACATCACCGATATCCCTTCAAGTATCCGGGACAAAAATAGAGCATTAGACTGAAGACATCCTGCTAATACATACCAAACAGGTGGAGGAATGGTGCACGGACCATTCTTCCACCTAAAATGAAACGATTGCGACACCTTTCTGCCGCCATCATCGAGAACTATTCTTCCAAGTTACCGTTTTGCGTGAACTTTTCCATGTATTCCGACGGATGCATACCCATTTCTTTCTTGAAACTGCTACTGAAGTAACGGGGATCGTTGTAGCCCACGGCAAAGGCTAGTTCTGCTATGCGGATGCGCTTTTTCTCCTCCATGATGCGACAGGCTGCTTTCATGCGGATATTGCGCAGAAACGATACAAAAGTGAGACCGGTAAGCGACTTTAGCTTGCGAAAACAGGTAGATTTGGTAGTGTGCATCTCGTCAAGGAAACGGGAAAGGTCAAAATCTGGGTCATCTAGGTAACGGTTTACGCAATCCACGGCCTGTTTCAGGAATTCCTCGTCGATGCTGGTATATTCCAGTTCCTTGGCCTCGAACACCAGTTGATTTTTGAACTCTTTTCGCTTTTGCTGGCATGCACGCAGCAAATTGCCTATGCGTGCATGAAGTACACTCAGACTGAAGGGCTTGGTGATGAAAGCATCGGCTCCGCTCTCATAAGCCTCTACACGGTCTTCTTCCTGATTTTTAGCCGTAAGCAGTATAAGGGGGATATGGCTTATTTCCAAGTGACTCTTCACGTATCGGCACAGCGCTATGCCATCCATTTCGGGCATCATGACATCAGACACTATCAGTCCCACTTCGTGCTGTTCCAGCGTTTCGATGGCTATCTTGCCATTTACCGCTGTATAGATAAGGTATTCACGGTTCAGTAGTTTTGTCATTAGTTCCAGCAGTTCCACATTGTCTTCCACCAGAAGCAGTGCTGTGCGCTCTTCGTCCGGAGATGCAGTAGGGTCTGAAGCGCTTTTCCGGAGTATGGTTTCTTCATCCGGCTCTTCATAGACAGGTACGGGGGCAGCAACTACCTGTCCGGAAGCGTCCCGTTCTTCTGGTGCATAGGCCGTTTCGGTCATAGGCAGACGGATGTAGAAGGTCGTGCCATGTCCTTCCTCACTTTCCACTTCGATGGTGCCGTGGTGTAATGCCACTAAGTCGTGTACCAGCGAAAGCCCTATGCCGGTACCTATGGTGTTGAACTTGCGGTAGCTTCCTTCATAGAAACGTTTGAAGAGATCTTCCTGATGTTCTTTTGGTATGCCGGGACCGTTGTCCTTCACGGTCAGTCTCAGCATTCCATCGCCTTCTGTGACCAATTGTACCCGCACCGTTTCGTCGGGGCGGCTGTATTTGGCGGCATTGGAAAGCAGATTGTAAAGTATCTTGTCCATCTTGTCGGCATCAAACCACGTCACAAAGGGCTCACCGTCGTAGTCCAAAGCAAAGCGGATGTTCTTCTGTTGCATCAACGGGCGGAAGCTGTCCAATTCACGGCGGATGAACCGGGCTAGGTCGTCTAGGGAGACTTTCAGCTTAAGGTTGCCACTTTCAGCCTTCCTAAATTCTAGTATTTGCTGTAACAGGCGGATGAGACGGTTTATGTTGTTGGTCATCACTTGGTACTGTTCTTTGTAGGTCGGTGCCGTCTGCTTCATCTCGTCCACCGAAGCCGAAAGGATGGTCAGCGGAGTAAGCAGTTCGTGCGTAATGTTGGTGAAGAACTGCAGTTTGGCATGGTTCAGTTCCTCGGCCTTTTCCTTCTCCATCTCACGCAGATGAAGGGCGTTTTGCAGGCGCATGCGGTTGCGGGCCATCCTATAGAAATAACCAATGCTACCGGCTACGAGCAGCATGTACAGGGTGTAAGCCCACCAGGTTTTCCAAGGGGGCGGTAGTATAGTTACTTTAAGCTGTCGGGGAGTCTTGTTCCACAGACCGTTGGAGTTGGATGAATACATACTGAAGGCATAGGTACCAGGCTGAAGGTTATTATAGGATGCAAAACGGTTGGTGGCATCGGTATAGTGCCACTTCTTGTCGAACCCTTCGAGCCGGTAGGCATACAGGTTGCGTTGCGGATTGGTATATTCCAGAGCCGAGAACTCTAGGGTAAAATTATTCTGCTGGTAATCCAGCGTGATGTGGTCGGCAAACTGCGGAGTAAGGTCTGTAATCCTTTTCCGAGTTTCATAAGGCAGCGCGCTCCAAGGCTGACCGAATATTTTCAGTTCAGTCAGTTCGGGGCGCGAAGTGAAGCTTTCTTCTTCCAGTTCTTCGGGATAGAAGCTGTTGTAGCCGCGCAGACCACCGAAAAACAGTTTACCATCGGAAGCTTGGAAGGCAGAAGAACTGTTGAACACATTATCCTGCAAACCGTCAGCTGTGGTGTACAGACGAAAAGTTGCCGTAGTGGCATCATCGGCTACGGAAAGGCGTAACAGTCCTACATTGCTACCCAGCCACAAGTTGCCCGACCGATCTTGCAGTATACTTACCACGGCATCACCAGGCAGATTCCACCAAGTGTGCACAGGCAAAAAACAATCGCGGATGGCATCATAAAGATTCAGTCCGCTGCCTCCGGATCCGACCCAGATGCGTCCGCAACTGTCCTTGAAGATGCAATTGACATGGTCGTGATTCAGCTTGCCGTTACGAGTGGAGTATCGGAACACTCGGTAATTACGCCAATCGGTACCGGTTCCCTGTATCCGGAATATACCATTACGCTCGCTGGCCGCCCATATCTCGCCTTTTTCGCCTTCCTGTATTTGCAGAAAAATAATCTCATTCAACCGTGTGTTGTCGACCTCCAGAGAATCCAGCCTTACCGCACACCCGTCGATCGTGCGCATAGATATTCCGGTACGGGTAGCCACCCAAGTCCGGTCGGAGCTATCCTCGTACACATCGTAAATACAACTGCCGCAGATCCAAGCTTCACCTCCCGTGCCGGCATAGTATTTCACCCGGTGTCCCACCGGTGCATCGGGAATATATTCAAACAATCCAGCATTATAAATGCCTATCCAAATGTTCCCTGTTGAAGGACTCATCTGGAGGCACGATACCGAGGTGGAAATCCATGGATAGACAGCAAACTCAGGTATGTCGGTGAAATGAGTAAACTTTCCGGCTGGCAGCGAAAGAATTCCAAAGCCTGCCGAACCTATTCCCATCCACAGGTTGTTATCAGTATCCAGCATCAACCTCTTCACGGTGGTGTTGTGCAGGCAATGTTTTACTTCAGTCAATAATTTACATTCAAACAATGGTTTACGGGTATTCACTATATTGACACCACCGCCTATCATGCCCACCCACATCAGTCCCTGACGGTCGCAGGTTAAGGAAGCTACCTCGCTGCCAGCTATGGCATCTTCCGACTCGTCGGCGTAGCAATGGCTGAACGGTACATCGGCTGTGAGCTCCTGCTGTAAAGACAGCACACTCAGTCCGCAGCGTGTACCTACCCACAGCGTATGGGTCTGCACGTCTTCGGACAGAGCATATACCAAATTGTCCGACAGCGAACTTTTGTCTTCGGAATTGTTACTGAACGTAGTCCAAGTGGTGCGTTCGGGTTCATAAGGGTGGTTTAGCAACTGCAGTCCTGCCCCCCAAGTACCTACCCAGATGCGCCCCGCGCTGTCTTGAAAGAGCACGTGGGCCGAATTGTTCGGATTCATGCGCGGATAGCCGATAAAACGTCCCGTTTTGTACTCCTGACGCACCAGTCCGCTGCTCCAAGTGCCTATCCACACGTCGCCACGGTCATCTTCCATCAGTGACTTGATGCCCGACACTCCGAGTTTCCCTCCGGTAGCGTCATAGTCCAACGAAGTGAAGTCATCGTCTTCTTCACGATATTCGTACAAACCTCGCTCTGTGCCTATCAATATGCGTCCGACACTCGTAACCAGCAAAGTAGACACCCCACCGCTGTTAAGGAGATCGGTACCATATTTACGGATGCTCCCGGTGCGTTTGTCAAGCATATTCAGACCACTGCTGGTGCCTATCCACAGACGGTGTGAATGGTCTTCGGCCATACAATATACATTATTATCTGTCAGCAATGAGGGGTGAAACACGTTCGACTTGTAGGTGACGACGTTATAGCCATCGAAGCAGAATAGCCCGTTGCGTGTAGCCACCCAGATGTAACCATCGCAATCCTGGTAAACGGACTGGACATCCTTGCTAGGAAGGTTGTCCAGTTCTGGAAAACTCTTGAAATGAAAATCTGCCGTCCAAGCAGACTGTACAGTGAAGATTGATAAAAATAGAAGCCCACAAAAGAATCTTTTCACAAGTGTCATTGTGAGCAGATATATGTTGATGCGTTGTCTCATAGCAGAAATTTAAATTTTATATTGCAAAAATATAATTTTATGGATAACACAGCAAATATTCCTGTTATATATTCCACAGATAAACGTATCCTCGGACCTTGCTATGCCCTATACACCTGAAAATTTTCAATAACGGAAATTGTCTTTCCGCACATATACTTTGAAAAATTTGATACCTCCAGGAATTTCGCTCTCCATACGGGGCAGGTATTGTATCCCTCCTAAAGTGCATTCGGTTCCTAGGTCGATAACTACAGTATGTGGATATGCATCTTCGGACCGGGTACTCCAATAGGTAGATTCTTGAAGGTCGAAAAACTTGTCGGCAGAGCGGTTCACGTAAGCCACGTCTTCGCTGTCAGCATACTTCACTGTCCACAGTTCTCTAGACAAGCGGTTGCCTTGTCCGTCAAGCGCATACATCTCTGCAATGCAGGCCAGTCGGCTTCCGTCGTGGGCATTGAGGGCTTCCAGGCAGAAATAGCGTCCGTTCACCGGAGAGTCGAACTTCACTTCCTGCCAACCGTTTCCGGAACAGAAGCTGCCTGCAAGTACTGGCTTCTCGGTGGCAAGTTGCAGGTTCTCATTCTCGTTACGGTGCATCAGTGGCTTGCTCATCTGCAACTGCTCCAGCAACGGACGGTCCAGTCCCTCAGACCGAGTTTCTCTGGGCCCCACAATGTCGAACACCAGCACCTCATTAATCCCTTTTTCCAGCCAGCATCCGGGCACATAGAGCGTTTGTTGAGGTCCTATTTCCCAGATACGTCCTAATCCGCGTCCGTTGACATATACCAGCCCCTTTCCCCAAGTCTCGAAGTTCACAAAAGTATCACCCGGCTTCTTCACTTCGAAAGTGGCACGATAGCAACCTGGAATACGCTGTCCATGTTCGTCAGTAAGCGAGCGTATAGGCTTAAATTCCATATCTTTATAGAAGTCGTAGGTATCTGCCAGATTGAACACTTCCCAGTTTTTGAGATTGCATACAAAGGGATGGTCACCCATCTGCACAGTCAGTTCCACACGGTCGGTAATACCTTTGTAATCTTTAATGGAACGTCCGAAATTGATACGCCCCATGGCTTCCACCAGAATATCCAGACGGGTCCCCTGATGACAAGACGGCAAAGTGATCTGCTTCTCTCCGTTGCAGCGGTCTAGTTTGCCGATATAGCGTCCGTCTACAAACACTTGTGCATAGTCGTGAGCCTCGTTCACGGTGAGCAAAGCACCATCCGGAACGGCAGGAAGCGCAGTGCGATAAAGTATGCTGCCAAAACCTTGGTCGTAGTCTTCCATGGTGCGGATATGCTCATCGCACTTGGCTGCAGGCAGATTGCTGAACAAGGGAGCCACTTCGGTAAATTGAAAGGATCTGATGCGAATAGGTTTGATTAATGCAGGTACCTTGGCCTGTTTCTGTTCGCCCATGTATTTAGCCAGCGTCTTGCGTAGTTCCCAATATTTAGGAGTGGTCTGTTCGGACTCGCTGATAGGAGCATCATAGTCGTAAGACGTAACGTCGGGAGCAAAACCGGGTGAGTTGGCGCCGGCCCAGTGCCCCCAGTTAGTGCCTCCGTGCGTCATATACAGACTAAAGGAAATGCCTTTGGAAAGCATTTCGTAATACCAGCTATCATGTCAGTGGCAGGACGGGTCTCGTGATTGGCCCCCACTTGTCGAACCAGCCACTCCAGAATTCGGAACACATCAGCGGACTGTCCGGACGGAGTTCTTTGAGTCGGGCAAACTGCTGGTCAATGTCGGCTCCTGTTCCGAAATTCATAGTCCACACCAAATCATCCAATCCATTCTTGGTGAAGTTGGAAGCCCAGTCACACTGAAACAGAGTCACATCGCCATAGGCAGCACGCACCATGTCGCGTATCTTAGCCACATACTCCTTGCTCTCGCCATAAGAACCGTATTCATTTTCCACCTGTACCATGATAATGGGACCTCCCTTCCGGATGATAAGATCGCCCACCTGGCGAGCCACGGTCTCCTCAAAGAGGCGTACACGCTCCAGAAAGTAGGGATCTGACTCACGCAGGCGGATATTCTTCTTCTTCAACAACCACCAAGGCAGACCACCCATCTCCCACTCGGCACACACATAAGGGCCCGGACGCAGAATGACGTACATACCGTTGTCCTGGCAAAGGCGGCAGAAGGCAGCCAAGTCGTTCTGGCCTTCAAAATCGAACTGCCCGGGCTGTGGCTCATGCGCATTCCAGAACACGTACAAGCAAACGGTATTCATGCCCAATGCCTTGCAGAGCTTGATGCGGTGGTCCCAATAGGGGCGAGGAATACGCGGATAATGCAACTCGGCAGCTTTCACTACAAAAGGCCGTCCATTGAGCAGGAAAGAGCCCTTTCCCGCCTCAAAAGTTCCCAGCTGCTGAGCATACGTTGCCGGAGTAAAACACATGGCAAACAACATGACCAGCATGATGAAAAATTTCTTCATAAACTAAAAATTGGTATCAGATTAATAAATGAAAGCACTATCTGCTTCCTGTCTGCAAAATTATCCCTAAACCGAAAAAAACAGGAGGTAGAATGGTTCAAAACGGGGGAAAGATGTTTCTGCAGCCACCTAAATGTGTTAACTTTACATAAAAAACCGGCAGAAAGATGTATATTTCCCCGGCATTACAGCCTCCTACACAAATACTTGGAAAGGACATTGTCTTTACATCTTATGCCAGCTTCATTTATACCAATTGTTCCAATTAGCTATAGGACTTCGATTTGTGTTGCGGTTTTATCCACGATCAAATGCCTTATTATAAAGTTTCTGTTCGTCAGACCGGATATTTGCCGTAGGTTTCCTTCTGAATCCAACTTGCAATGAAACCCTTTCCTTAAGCTATGTGATTCCCATTTTTAGAACCCACTCGAAACTTACATCAGTTAGACACATTGAAATTTTTGTGCCACGGGTATCTGCCAAAAGCGTGCACACCTTTACGCAAAGGTTTACGTACTTTTTTCACTCCTTGCCACCACATTTCTAAAGGTTATTCCTCTATTTTTGATGCCGGAAATAAATCTAAAAATAAATAGAGCAATGAATTACAATGAAATCGGGAAAACCGGTATGCGGGTTTCCAATCTTAGTTTCGGCGCATCTTCATTAGGAGGAGTCTTTCATGATATCCGCGAAGCAGAGGGTATCAAAGCTGTTTACACAGCAGTAGAGCATGGAATGAATTTTATTGATGTATCTCCCTACTACGGACACTATAAGGCAGAAACCGTATTGGGAAAAGCTTTGAAAGAAATACCACGTGACAAATATTACCTCTCTACTAAAGTGGGACGCTATGGAAAAGATGGAGTCAACACATGGGATTATTCCGGAAAACGTGCTACGGAAAGCGTTTATGAAAGTTTGGAAAGACTCCACATTGAATACATCGATCTGATTAATGTACACGATGTGGAGTTTTCAGACATGAATCAAGTAGTCAACGAGACTTTACCTGCACTGGCAGAACTTAAGAAGAAAGGTGTTGTGGGACATGTAGGTATCACAGATTTGCAGTTGGAAAACTTGAAATGGGTCATTGACCACTCGGAGTCCGGAACAGTGGAAAGTGTACTCAACTTCTGCCATTATTGTCTGAATGACGAGAAACTGGCTGATTATCTGGATTACTTTGAATCAAAGAATATCGGTATCATCAATGCTTCCCCCCTTTCAATGGGATTGCTTTCCCTGCGTGGAGTTCCTGCGTGGCATCCGGCTCCCCAAGCATTGGTAGAAGCTTGCCGGAAAGCCGTTCAACATTGTCAGTCTAAAAACTACCCGATAGAGAAACTGGCCATTCAATATTCTGTCAGCAATCCACGCATCGCCACTACATTGTTCAGTTCGGCCAATCCGGATAATGTATTGAAAAATATAGCATACGCCGAAGAACCCATCGACTGGAATCTGGTAAAGGAAGTGCAAGAAATTATCGGAGAACAAATGCGTGTCAGTTGGGCTAATTCATAACAAAAAGGAGAATAATGATGGATTTTAACATAATAGACGCACATTCCCATCTTTGGTTACGGCAAGACACGGAGGTCAATGACTTGCCTATCCGCACATTAACCAACGGACGATCGTTATTCATGGGAGAAGAACGTCAGATGGTTCCGCCTTTTATGATTGACGGACGGAATAGCGCTGAGGTTTTTCTCTCAAACATGGACTATGCACAAGTATCGGCTGCCGTAGTCACTCAAGAATTTATTGATGGCATCCAGAATGAATACCTCACAGAAGTGATCAATAAGTACCCGGACCGTTTCTTTGTATGCGGAATGTGCGAGTTTCGTAAGCCCGGTTATCTGCAACAGGCCAAGGAATTGATAAATTCTGGTTTCAAAGCAATAAAAATCCCGGCACACCGCCTTTTCCTAAAAGAAGGAAGAATCATGCTGAACTGTGACGAAATGATGGAAATGTTCCATTACATGGAAGATAAAGGCATTATCCTTTCCATTGATCTGGCCGATGGAGACACGCAAGTGCAGGAGATGAAAGAAATTATCCAGGAATGTCCGCAACTAAAAATCGCTATCGGACATTTCGGTATGGTCACAACCCCTCATTGGCAGGAACAAATTAAATTGGCCCGGCATACCCATGTCATGATAGAATCGGGAGGTATCACTTGGTTGTTCAACAGTGAATTCTACCCATTTGCCGGAGCGGTGAAGGCTATCAAAGAAGCAACAGATCTGGTAGGTATAGACAAACTAATGTGGGGATCGGATTACCCGCGGACCATTACGGCCATTACTTACAAGATGTCTTACGATTTCATCCTTAAAACGACAGAAATGACACAAGAGGAGAAAGCTCTTTTTTTAGGTAAAAACGCTGAAAGATTTTATGGTTTCAAAAATCTCGTATCTCTTCCTTATATTAAAAATATGTCAGAATAACCAACTGACACTTATCACTTAAAAACAAATAGAAAATGAAAGCAATTCAAATTACCGCTCCTTCCGAAATGAAGGTAGTAGACATTGAAAAACCGGAATTGAAACCGGGAGAAGTTCTAGTAAAAATTAAGTATGTCGGCTTTTGCGGATCGGACTTGAATACATTTTTAGGACGTAATCCGATGGTTAATCTGCCGGTTATTCCGGGGCACGAAGTGGGAGGCGTTATTGAAGCTATAGGTGAGGATGTTCCGGAATCATTAAAACCCGGCATGAGCGTCACTGTCAACCCTTATACCAATTGCGGAAAATGCGCTTCATGCCGTAACAGTAAAGTGAATGCATGCGAACATAACGAAACATTGGGGGTTCAACGCAATGGTGCCATGTGTGAATATATCGCATTGCCTTGGAGCAAAATAATCCCGGCCAGTCAAATTCCTCCTCGTGACTGCACGCTGATCGAACCGATGAGCGTAGGCTTTCATGCTGTTTCCCGAGCACAGGTTACAGATATTGACATAGTGATGGTCATTGGTTGTGGAATGATCGGTATGGGAGCTATTGTACGTTCAGCTCTTCGCGGAGCTACCGTTATCGCCGTAGATCTGGATGACGAGAAATTGGAACTTGCCAAACGGGTAGGCGCACACCACACCATCAATTCCATGACAGAAAATGTGCACGAACGCTTGACTAAGATTACGGAAGGATTCGGCCCAGATGTAGTCATTGAAGCAGTAGGCAGTCCTGCAACCTATGTCATGGCCGTCAATGAGGTCGGATTTACCGGAAGAGTCGTATGTATAGGTTATGCAAAATCAGAAGTTTCTTTTCAAACTAAATATTTTGTCCAAAAAGAACTTGATATCCGCGGATCGCGTAATGCACTGCCCGCAGATTTCAGAGCAGTTATCCGCTACATGGAACAGGGAACTTGCCCAAAGGATGAATTGATCAGCAAAGTAACCAAACCCGAGACTGCACGACAGGCTATGGAAGAATGGGCGGCAGCTCCCGGAAAGGTATTCCGCATATTAGTCGAGTTTGACTGACAAAATCCATACCAATTCCCCCAATGTGCTCAAAGTGAATTAAATAATCATATTTCCACCTTGAGCACATTCTCTTTTTTGATTAAATCCTGCTCGATTGGATAATGTCAATCAATATCGGACGGAGCCCGCTAACGAAACACTCTACGGCTATTACCATCAAAATAAGTCCCATCAAGCGCATCATTACATTATTTCCAGTCTCGCCAAGAATAGAAACCAGCCGGGTAGAAGCCCGCAATATAAGATAAGTGATAAAATAAATCAAACCAATCATTCCAATCAAAATTCCCTTCATGGTCCAAGTATTGGCATCATCCATCAGCATAATTCCGTTAGCAATGGCACCGGGACCGCAAAGCATAGGAATAGATAACGGGGTAATCGAAATATCATTGGCATACGTTTTAATTTCTTCGTCTTTCAACTTCGTATTGGTAAAACGTGCCTGCAGCATATCATAACCAATTTTCAAAATAATAAAACCGGCAGCAATACGAAAACCATTGGTCGATATTCCAAAGAATTTGAATAAGAATTGCCCGGAGAACGTAAAAGCCAAAAGTGTTACAAAAGAGATGATCGTAGCCCGTTTCACAATATGACGCCGTTCTTCATCATCCATACCTTTAGTCATGGTTAAAAATACAGGCATGGTGCCCAATGGGTTGGTTAATGTGAAAAAAGAGGTAAAGCATAGTAATGCAAATGGTAATAATGTATCCATTGAAGTATTATTTTTAGGTTATGGGCAAAAGTAATCTATAATTAGCAAATGAGCAATAGTAGAGATCATATTTCGCAAACAGGCACAACAAAAAAAGGGACTGTTCCCAAAACGACAGCCCCTTCCTGTTTCCACATTTACCAAACCAGATTTATTCTTTATCTTGCTACACAAGCACTTTATTATCACTCCCAATGGAGCTTATAACTCCTGAAACAGAGCAACTCGTTTTTAATGTATACACATAGGGGAAATGCAGTTTACAAAAGGAAACTGCGTGGAATTTTGTTAAAAGAATCAAACAACAGGACTATTCATTGACAGCACCGCAGTGAGAACATACCCCTTTATTCTTCATCTTCGCTCCGCAATTTCCACAACTGAATTTATATAGCGAAGCGTGCTTTATACGATTAAATGACCATACGGCATATACCAGCAAGCATGGATATCCCAAATAGTAATATGTTGTAAATGTGAAGAA
Source organism: Phocaeicola sartorii JCM 17136 = DSM 21941 (assembly GCF_054653615.1). NCBI lineage: Bacteria > Pseudomonadati > Bacteroidota > Bacteroidia > Bacteroidales > Bacteroidaceae > Phocaeicola > Phocaeicola sartorii. Next base: position 931,352 of record NZ_BAAIFW010000005.1, on the reverse strand, counting down.
TAAGTATAAAAAGATACAGCAGGACATCAATCCCAACAAATAAAAAAGCGCTGTCTCAGCATGTGTCTGATGAAACAAATCATCTAAAGTAGCCAGCCCTACAAGAATAATCCCCCAGACATTGAGCATGAAAAGAGAAAGAATAAAGGGCATACTAAAAGGATTCAAAGAAGGATTATAATAAAATTGCTCCCAAGTCCCCGGAACAAAATGCTGGATACTGGCATAAAGTGTAGCTGCGGTAGCTACCAGCCACAAAAGAATAGTAGGAAAAATACTATCAATATCATTCAACCAGATAAGTTGCAGTTTCTGACGACGAACAGCCCTATGGATATACCAAATGCCGAAAAGCCCTAATATCATCAAAAAAGCTATGGTATGGGAATTACTGAAAAAATGAATGAATTGTGACACCGGATCCACAGGAACTACTTTTTTCAATAATTCCTTTTCATGCACCCATCCCATGGTTTCCTGGTCCCGTGCCACCTTCACCCATACGGAGTCCACACTGTCAGCCGGCTGTACCATAAATTCCGCCACCACCAGTCTTTCTCCCTTAAAAACAGGAAGCACATCCACCAATGGCAGTTGCTGTAGCATTAGCGAATCAGAAGTAACTTCAAAATTACTGTTTAATGTATAATGCCGCTCCATCAAACAATTGACAGAATCCTTTGTCTTTGGTGGCATATCCTCGCCCGAAGTAACAAGCGAAGGATATTGGCAAGCCATCAAAACAGCCAATACAAAAAACAGCAACCCGATGTACTTACTTTTCAGCATATACTTTCATCTGACAATTTTTACAATCAAATCCTAAACGAAAACGTCTGCCATCCGAACCGACCAGATAATAAGGTTCCTTATAAGGAGAACGCACTTTATGCCAAGTGGGACACCATCCCATGCTATAACGCAGACAATGCTTGCAGAACATCAGTACTGCATCTTCTACCGGAGCTTTTTCATAAGCCGGAGCAATACGCTGCACGCCATGATTCCTATAGAATGAAACAGCATCGGCATTCATCACATTTCCCAGATAAGTCAATTCATTCACAGGATAAGCATGATGCGTTTGGGGCAACTTGCAAATCTCCCGCCGATAGTTAATGCGCCGCACTTCCAACAGCTTCTCTATTCCCTTACGACGAAGTTCGGCAAGCATAGAGGCCGGAATAAACCAATTGTCCGACCAGTCAATCACTATGTCCAAAGCCTCAAAAGGGGTATTTCCCAACTTGCCAAGTTGTGTGCGCAGATTGTCTTCCTGCGGAGTACGGGCACGTTCCTTCTCCCTTTCCAGCACCACACTGACACTGTTGGCATCTTCATCGGACAGGGTCAGGGTAAAGCCGAAATTATTCTCAGCCAATTTTAAGACGACCGCAATTTTCCTTTCGGCGGATTTACGCGACATCAATCTCTCAAATTCCTGATCAAAATTACGATAAAGTAGTGTACGAGGCTTTATCCGAGGCATCTCCTGAGGAAATAATTTATTATTCTCCACCCGGTTTATGCGAAATCCTTGCAACTTACCGGTCTCATCCAAAAAACAGACACCATCTCCATTATTAAAGGACTTGACTCCGGCTACAGTCAGATAATTGCCACGAATTTCCTTCACCGTCCCCATCTCCTCCCCCAAAGACTTGGGAGTATCGAAAGAAAAAATATCCTTATTCCGGTCAAAGAGAAAATAATGAGTAAAGCCACGGCTGAAACTCTTGTCCAACTGAGGTTTGAACTCCAATCTCACTTTTCCGGATGATGCACGAATATACTCCTTACGGCGTTTAAAAACAGCATCCAGCTTCTGACGATAATAAGCTGTTACATTTTTAACGTAAGACACATCCTTCAAACGCCCCTCTATTTTCAGAGAAGAAACTCCGGCATCCAACAATTGTTCCAACTCCTCACTCTGGTTCAAATCTTTCAGAGACAACAAATGCTTATTCCTTACTATGGATTTACCACCCGCATCTTCCATATCGAAAGCAAGACGGCAGAACTGGGCACACTCCCCCCGGTTGGCGCTACGCCCGAAACAAGCCTGACTGACATAACACTGTCCGCTATAGCTTACACACAAAGCACCATGTACAAATATCTCCAAGGGTACTTCAGGACAAACATGATGGATGTTTCCTATTTCAACAAGAGAGAGTTCACGAGCCAATACCACCTGACGGAAACCCGCCTCAGCCAGAAATTTCACTTTTTGAGGAGTACGATTATCCATCTGCGTGCTGGCGTGTAACGGTATAGGAGGCAGATTCAATTCCAACAATCCCATATCCTGTACTATCAAGGCATCCACTCCGACACGGTATAAATCCCAGATCATTTCTTCCGTCTCTTTCAGTTCCTCATCCTTCAGAATAGTGTTCACCGTCACATAGATACGGACATTATATACATGGGCGTACCGCACCAGCTCAGCAATATCCTCCAATGAATTTCCCGCAGCCGCGCGTGCGCCAAAACGGGGCGCACCCATATAAACGGCATCGGCACCGTGGTCAACAGCTGCGATGCCGCACTCCAGATTTCTGGCGGGAGCCAATAATTCTATTTTTCGTTGTCTGATCATCGTATTTCGTTTATATCAAACGGGGTTTCTTGATATACATAATAATTCAGCCAGTTGGAAAACAACAAGTTGGCATGTCCGCGCCAGCGCACCACCGGAGCATTATCCGGATTATCATCCTTATAATAATTTACAGGCTTCTGAATAGGCAATCCTTTTCCCAAATCCCGCTTATATTCCGTATCAAGCGTATAGGGTGAATACTCCGAATGTCCGGTAATAAAGAACTCACGCCCGTTACGCGCCATAGCCATATAAACGCCGGACTCATCAGATTCGGCTATCAAGCTCAAGTCCTTCACTTTCAAAATGTCCTCACGACGTATCTCGGTGTGACGACTGTGCGGCACAAAGAATTCATCATCAAATCCACGGAATATAGGCAAGCCCTGCACATTGATATGATGACGAAAAATACCAAACATTTTTTGTTCCAGCGGATATTTGGGAACTCCATAGAAATGATAAAGTCCGGCCTGGGCCGCCCAACAAATATAAAGAGTCGAGGTAACATGAGTACGCGCCCAATCAAAAATAGTCGTAATCTCATCCCAATAATTCACATCTTCGTATGGCATCTGTTCTACCGGAGCCCCCGTAATAATCATTCCGTCATATTTCTCGTCACGCATCAAGTCGAAGTCACGGTAGAATGCTTTCATGTGTTCTACCGGTGTATTTTTCGATGTATGGCTTTTCAACTTCATAAATGATATTTCCAACTGCAAGGGGGTGTTGGAAAGCAAACGCACCAGATCCGTCTCTGTTGTTATCTTCAACGGCATCAAATTCAATATCACTATTTTTAACGGACGGATATCCTGTGTACTGGCACGCGAATTGTCTATGACGAAGATATTTTCTTCCTTCAGCAATTCAATGGCAGGTAATTTATCGGGTAAATTTAACGGCATTTTCTTATCTATTAATTAGTTGCAGGTGCAAAATTAAAAAAAATCCCGCCAATTCTCCTTACTTGGTCATCATTTGGAACAAATAAAATGCAAATTCTCTTTTTCCGGCTTATCCCAGAAACCACTCATCACATTCATTTTTCGGTTTTACTTTAAAAACAAACGGATATTTTCAAAAAAAATCGTACCTTTGGGCGCTAGTTAAGATAAAATTCTTAATAAAGCCAATATATTAAAGATAAAAACCCATAAAAACGCCTATGATAAAAACTATTTTTTCACTGTCGGAAAATACATATTCCCGCTATTTCCCCGCAGTAGGCAGACAACCATTATTTTAATTATAACTTTTAAATCACCAAGTATGAAAATTTTTAAATCACTGCTGATCAGTGTGTGTATGGGCACTACTTTATGTGCATGTTCACCACAAACAGCGAACACAGAAGCCAACAATCAGATTACCACTGCAGGGGATGCATGGAAATGGGAAAAAGGAACCATCGTCATTGACACTCCGGAACGTCCTGCAGGACAAAAAAGTGTTTTAGGACTCACCACTCCGAAAATGGAAGTAGTACGCGTAGGATTTGTCGGCCTGGGCATGCGAGGTCCCGGCGCCGTATCACGCTTTACACACATTCCCGGCACACAAATAGTGGCGTTATGCGACTATGAAGCGTCACGCGCAGAGAATTGCCAGGAAATATTAAAGAAAGCCTCCATGCCGAAAGCAGCCATCTACTCAGGTGAGACAGGGTATGAAGAGCTTTGCAAACGCGATGATATCGACTTGGTATATATCGCGGCAGACTGGCTGCATCATTTTCCCATAGCCCGATGCGCCATGGAGAACGGCAAGAACGTAGCCATTGAAGTGCCTTCTGCAATGACCCTCCAGGAATGCTGGGATTTGGTAAACCTCAGTGAGAAGACACGCAAGCATTGCATGATTTTGGAAAACTGCTGCTATGACTGGTATGAAATGAATACGTTGAATATGGCGCAACAAGGAGTCTTCGGTGAAATAATCCGTGCACAAGGCGCTTATATCCATGATTTAAGCCCGTTCTGGGAACATTACTGGAAAAACGGAGAAAACGACAAACTGGGATGGCGTCTGGAGTATAACATGAAACATCGCGGTGACGTATATGCTACTCACGGCCTCGGCCCGGTGGCACAAGCTATGGATATTCACCGCGGCGACCGCGTGACTACACTGGTTGCCATGGATACCAAATCGGTAATCGGCAAGGAACTGGTTGAACAAAAAACCGGCAAAGAGTGTAACGACTTCCGTAATGGAGACCACACCACCACCTTGCTGCGCACAGCCAACGGCAAGGTCATTGAAATACAACATAACGTCATGACTCCGCAACCTTACAACCGCTTGTACCAACTGACAGGAAGCAAAGGTTTCGCCAACAAATATCCAGTAGAAGGATACGCCTTGGACGCCAAGCAGCTGAATGCTTCAGGTGTTCAACCCAAAATAGACAACTTGAACGCACACGGATTCCTTCCTAAAGCGGAAATGGACGCACTGGTGGAAAAATACCAGCACCCCATCTTGAAGAAATACGGTGAGATAGCCAAAGAAGTAGGCGGACACGGTGGTATGGACTTTATCATGGACAGCCGTCTGGTATATTGCCTGCAAAACGGGCTGCCTCTGGATATGGACGTTTATGACTTGGCGGAATGGTGCTGTCTGGCTGAATTGGGCCAGATATCCATGGACAACGGCTGCGCAGCCGTAGCCTTCCCTGATTTTACCCGTGGCGAATGGAACGTGATAAAAGGATACAAGCACGCTTACGCCAGTGCCGAGGCCGAAAAAGAAAGCATGGAAAAGGCAAAAGCGTTTACCGCCAAACTGAAAGAGCAAGGAGCCAAAGAATGGGCTGAGGCTAAATAAAAGACAGCAAGGGCTAACCCTTCCAAAAAGAAAGTATATCGCATAAAAATGCGTAGCTTGTACCTGCACAAGGACGGCTACGCATTTTTTTTTAATAACCTTTCCATTTCTCACTTTTATTTGCTACATTTACATCCTCATCAAGCATCCAGTAAAGCCATGTACAACACTAAACAAGACCTGTTAACAGAAGAGAACAAGCGTTTGAGAGAAGAGATAGAGCAGCTCAGGAAAGAAAATGAATTACTAAAATTCCCGCAATCCTCGGGCTGTCTTCCGCAGTTCCTGATAGACCAGATGGACGCTATCATCTTTATCAAAGATGCAGGCAACGACTTCCGGTACTTTATGGTCAATGAAAACTTTTGCAAAGTACAACATCTTTCCAGGGCAGAAATCATCGGAAAGAACGATTACGAAATCTTCCCTCCGGATGACGCCCGGAAGTACCGTGAAGATGACGAGAAAGCCGTTTACGGAAAAACAAGCTACTCTTTTCAAGAAGAGGTGAACCTTCCCGGACAAAACAAAATCATTCTGAAAACCACCAAATCTTATGTAAGTGCATCCAATGGAAACAAGTTTTTGGTATGCATCTCGCACGATGTAACCCAAAGCGTCGAAAAAGAAACAAGGCTGAAAAATGCCATCGAGATAGAACAGGCAGCGCATCAGATGATGAAAGCCATCTTCCACAAGCTTCCATCGGCCATCCTTATAAAGGATATAGAAGACAATTACCGTTTCTATATTGTCAATAAAAAATTCGAACAGATGTGCAATATGTCCAAAGAAATATTAATAGGCAAGACGGATTACGATGTTTTCCCTAAAAGCGAAGCCGACAAATACAGAAAAGACGATATAGAAGCCTCCCTATATACCGAAAGCGACCCGATGGTTATTCAGGAAATAGTCACTTCACCTGACCGTGACGTGAACACCCATCTGCAAACGTTCAAATTCTCTTTCAGTTTCAAAGGCAAAAGTCTGCTGATATGCGTAGGAGTTGACATCACCCTGCAACACCAGATGATGGAACAAATAAAAGAGGCGCTGGAAAAAGCCGAGCAGGCAGACAGACTGAAATCGCAATTTATCACGAACATGAGCCATGAGATAAGAACACCGCTGAACGCCATCATCGGCTTCTCCCAACTGATTGCCGAAACAGAGGATAAAGAGGAGCAGAAGGAATACCACCGCATTGTGACACAGAACAATAACCTGTTACTGACCCTCATAGAAGATGTGCTGAATCTTTCCGAGCTAAACTCGGGCAACGTGAAATTCAATAATACTGAGTTCGACTTCGCCGATGCTTTCAGAGACTTGTACACACAGATGAAAGAAAAAGTATTCCGCCCGGAAGTCACATTCACTACCACCCCATCACTCCCGTCCATTTTGGTAAGGACAGACCGGGAACGTATCATCCAAATTATCGGAAACCTGGTGACAAATGCCGCTAAGTTCACCTCAAAAGGAACCATCCAGATGGGATACGCATGCAAAGACAACGGACTGGAAATATATGTGAAAGATACTGGCTTGGGCATTAAAGCCAAAAATCTGGAGAGCATATTCAACCGTTTCAAAAAGCTGAACCCTTTCATTCAAGGCACCGGACTGGGACTTCCTATCTGCAAGTCGATAGCAGAACAAATGGGAGGCAGGATTTGGGTGGAATCCGAATTTGGAAAAGGATCGACTTTCTATGTATGGATTCCTTGTGTCGTATCTTCTATAAAGGATAAATAAAGTTCAATGAAAAGAAAAATAGAAAGAGACAGAAAGATGTCGCACGTCATCTATACGACCATGGAGACAAAAAAGGAATGACATATAAAGAAACGCAGATTTACGCAAAAGCTCCATTCAACCTGCGTCAATCTGCGTTTCACCAAGATTCTTCACAATGACCGGAATAACCATAAAGTACACCCGGTCACCGCCTTGAAAAATTCCACTTTCATTCTCTCCTACAGACCGTTCTTGTAGATATTCGCCATCACCTTCTGGTATTGGTTCTCTATCTGCATATACGCCTGGAGGTTCTTATAAATACTTTCCGTTTCCACAAAATATTCAATCAATGAAATCTGTCCTTCGGTCAATGCCTGCTTCAACAAGTCCAACGAACGGTACATCAAAGGGACATCATATGCATTCAGGGCATCCTTCAACTGCTGCATCTCATTGAAGAGTGACATCAGAGAAGCCTCAACCTGCTCCTTGGCACTTTCCTGCATCAGTTGTGCGCTGATAGCCTGCGCCTTGGCTATCTTTACCTTTTTGCGGTTTTGAAACAAAGGCAGGGAGCCGCCTACCACAAAGCCATTCATCGAAGCCACATCATCCGTGTTACGGCGGAAACCGACTTCCAGTTTCGGCAACCAACCTTGACGGTCTACCGACACCTGCTTCTCGGCGGCACGGGCAACGGCAGCGGTGGTCTGCAGGTCAAGGTCCGATGCCATCACTTCATCCCGCATGACGTTGTAATCGTTGATTTCCTGTATGGAAGGATAGGTGGTTTCCGCAAACTCCAAAGGCATATTGCCGTTCATGGCAAGCAAAGACTGTAAGGCTGTGCGGTGGGCTGCGCTGTTTTGGGCAACTTCCGTCTGCACGTTCATGCGTTCCATCTTGATTTTGTTGACTTCCAGTATGTTCGCGTCACCGTTGTTCAGGCGTTTTTCATAAAGTGCCTGCAACTCATCGGCGTTCTTCATACGGATATCCATCAAGGTCTTTTCCTGATTCAACAGAATAAGGTCCAGACAGAGATTCTTCGCATTCAGCAGAATATCCCGACGAGCAGCCTGTTGTTGCTTGTCCACCGCTTCGTTCTGCAATGTAGCCTGCCGGTTGCGGGTGATGTACTGGGTAGGGAAATCAAAACCTTGCGAAGCGACGAATTCCGTACCGTGACCACCTTCGGCAGCATTGCTGTAGAAAGAACTGTAACTCACCGTAGGGTCAGGCAAGTTGTTGTTTGTCCGGTTTTCCATCTTGGTCGCATCGGCGGCATGTTTCTGCGCCTTGAGTTCTTTATTGTTCTGCTCGATACTTTTCAAGATGTGATCAATGCTTTGGGCCTGCATCAGCAAGGGGGAGCAGAGGGCTATTATAACTAAGATTCGTTTCATATTATTTCTATTATTTCTTCTTTCGGTTCATCAGTTCATAAACAATCGGGATGATGAAAGCGTTCAGGAAAGTCGATGTCAGAAGACCTCCCAGAATAACTTTCGCCATCGGACTTTGTATCTCATTACCCGGCAAATCGCCACGGAACGCCAAAGGTATCAAAGCCAGCGCGGAAGACAAGGCAGTCATCAGGATAGGGTTCAAACGGTCCAACGAACCGTGGAGAATGCTTTCTTTCAACTCCATGCCTTCTTCGCGCAACGTATTGTAATGACTTATCAACAACATACCATTACGGGTAGCAATACCAAACAACGAGATAAAACCGATGATAGCCGGAATGCTTATCTCGCCCGTTGTCATCATCAATGCAAATACCCCACCAATCAACGCCAAAGGTAGATTCAACAGAATGACTCCACTTTGGGCCGCATTCTTAAACTGGGTATAAAGCAACAGAAAGATAACCACGATACTCATAAAGGAAGTAAGCATCAGCGTACGGCTGGCCGCCTGCTCACTTTCAAACTGACCGCCATATTCCACATGATACCCTTCGGGCAGTTTGATTTGCGCATCAATCCGTTCCTGTATATCATTCACCACGCTGCGCAAATCACGACCGCTGGTATTGGCGGAAATCACAATCTTACGCTTCACGTTCTCACGGCTGATGGTATTCGGTCCCATGGCAGAAACCACATCGGCTACATAGTTGACAGGTATTTTCTGACCGTCACCGGTATCAATCATCAGGTTGCGCACTTTCTCCATCTCATCACGCACCTCGTCCTTGGTACGGACAATAAGATTAAACGCCTTGCCTTCTTCATATACCTGCGAAACGACTTCACCCGCCATGTTTACTGATACAAACTCGGCAAAGTCCGGTAAGGAAATACCGAATTTGGCAAGCATCTCGCGTTTAGGAACAATCTTGAGCTGCGGACGTTCGATTTGTTGTTCCACATTCAAGTCGGCAATACCCTCCACACTGCTGATGGCATCCTTTATCTGATTGCCGATGGCAAACATCTTGTTCAAATCGTTACCAAACAGTTTGATGGCAATGTTGGCCTTGGTACCCGAAAGCATGGCATCGATGCGGTGGCTGATAGGCTGGCCTATTTCGATATTCGCACCGGTAATGGTAGATAACTTGGCACGCACATCGGCTACCAGTTCCTGGCGGGAACGGTCTTTCAATTCAAACGGGGCCTCAATTTCACTCACGTTAACCCCTAATGCATGCTCATCCAGTTCGGCACGTCCCGTTTTACGGGCTACGGTCTGTATTTCGGGAATAGACATCAGCAACTCTTCCGCACGGTGTCCCATCTTGTCCGATTCTGCCAAAGAGATTCCCGGCAATGAACTGATATTAATGGTGAACGAACCTTCATTGAAAGATGGCAGGAAACTACGTCCTAATGTAAAAAACATAACCAATGCCACCGCAAACAGTCCACCCGTAAAGCCCAATACTGCGGATTTATGATTCAAGGACCATAACAAGGCATTGCGATAATGCTTTTTCATCCATACGGCAATAAATGCCTCTTTCGGCAATGCCTTACTTTTATTGTTGCCCAACAGATAGCTGCACAGTACCGGAGTGAGTGTCAAAGCCACCACCGTAGAAGCAAACAACGCCACAATAAAGGCAATGCCCAACGGAACCAACATACGCCCTTCCATTCCTGTCAGGAAAAACAAAGGAACAAAGCTGACTACAATAATCAAGGTAGAGTTCAATATAGGCATACGCACTTCCTTCGAAGCATTGAACACCACTTCAATCACGCTCTTACGTTCCCCTTCGGGCAACAAGCGGTTCTCGCGCAGGTGCTTCCATACATTTTCCACATCCACAATAGCATCATCCACCAACGAACCAATGGCAATGGCCATACCACCCAAACTCATGGTATTGATGGTGAGTCCCATATAGTGAAGAGTCAATATAGAAACAATCAATGACAACGGAAGGGTTACCAATGAAATAACCGTGGTACGTACATTGGCAAGGAACAAGAAGAGGACAATCACCACGAAAATAGCACCTTCGTACAACGAATCCTTCACATTGCCGATAGAACTTTCAATAAAACGGCTCTGACGGAAAATATCTGTAGAAACGTGTACATCAGCCGGAAGATTCTTCTGCAAATCCTTCAATGCAGCCTCCAATTGCTCTGTCAGTTCAATAGTCCCGGTCTTGGGTTGTTTGGTAACGGTCAGCAGTACGGCAGGTTTTCCCCTCTCCGAAGCAGTACCCAGTCTGGGTTCCTGCGAACCAATCCTCACATCGGCAATATCCTCCAATGTAACGGGCACTCCTTCCACCTTCTTGATGACGGAACGTGACAACTGAGCCACATCGTGGCTGGAAAGCACCCCGCGGACAATATATTCGTTTCCATATTCATAAATCACTCCGCCATTGGCATTCTGGTTCATGTTACGGGTAACGTTCATCACCTCTGCCAACGTAACATTGTAATGTTTCATGCGGGCAGGGTCAAGCAATACCTGATATTCCTTGATATCACCTCCCAGCACGGCAACCTGTGCCACACCTCCCGTAGAAAGCAGGCGCGGACGGATAGTCCAGTCTGCCAGTGTACGAAGATCGAGCATGGAAGTAGTATCCGAAGTCAGACCGATAATCAGCAACTCACCTAAAATAGAGGACTGAGGTCCCATGGTAGGTTTACCTACATTCTCGGGCAGCTCCTCGCTGACCAAGGACAATTTCTCACTGACAATCTGACGAGCCAGATAGATATCGGTATCCCATTCAAATTCCACCCACACCACGGAAAAACCATTGGTGGAAGATGAACGCACCCGGCGCACATGAGTCGCACCGTTCACGGCAGTTTCTACAGGGAAGGTCACCAATTGTTCCACCTCCTCGGCAGCCATACCATTCGCTTCGGTCATAATCACTACAGTCGGTGCATTCAAATCGGGGAACACATCGACTTCCGTATGAAAAGCCGTGTAAGTACCGCCGATAAGCAGCAAAACCGATGCCACCAGAACCAATATACGGTTCTGAAGGGAAAAATGTATAATCTTATTTAGCATAGGACGGCTGATTAATGTTCATGACTATGAGCCGGAATCGCATTGCTGGCCGATGCTAATTTCACCTGATAGGCTCCCTTTGTTACCACACGGTCACCGGCTTTCAAACCGGTCAGAATCTGCACTTCCTTTCCGTTGCTCGCTCCCAAAGTTACCTCCTGTTTCTTATATCCTTCCTCATCCAGTTGCAGATAAACAAAGTACAAGCCTTGTTCTTCGGTCAGTGCCGTAACAGGCAAGGCCAGCACATCGGGCATTTCCGACGAGAGCAGATACACCTCCACATACGAACCGGGAATCACATCTCCCCGATTGTCAAATTCGAAAGTAACAGGTACATAGAAAGAAGTACCACCGGATGCTTTACCGTATGAAAGCAGACGCCCTTTCAACTCACCCAACTCATATACCTTATTATCGTATGGAGTCTTGAAATTTGCCGACTGGATGCTATGCAGATAACCATAATATTTCTCGGAAACATCTGCACGAAGGAACAGACGACGGTTCTGAGTGATACTCACCAAAGGCTGGCCTACCGATACATAGTCACCTTCCTGCACCAGACAATTCTTGATATAGCCCCCCAAAGGAGCCGTTACCGACACTCCTGTCTTGGTCTGGTTCTTTGAAATAGCCCCGTATGCCAATTGCGCGTTTTCATAACTCTCCTTGATGGTATTGAAGTCCTTCTGCGATATAATCTGGCTTTCTACCAATTTGGCGGCACGTTCGTATTCTTTCTTTGCCGTTTCGTATGCAATGCGGGCACGTTTTACAGGGTCTCCGTCCGGCATGTTCTCGGCAGAGATATTCAAGATGGAAGCACCCTTGCTCACGCTCATACCGTCCGTTACCGGATGGCGGAAAGAAACCACACCGGCTACATTGGCAACGACTACGCTTTCATCGCCTTGTGCTGCCTGCACCTGTCCGCTGGTCGTTATCACCTGACGAAATGCCTTAAGCTGGATTATTTCCGATTCTACTCCGGCTGCTTTCGCTTTTTCGGGAGCCAGGATAATTTCATCAGAGTGACCGGCTGCTGCAGTTTCCGTTCCGTGATTATGTCCTTCGTGACCTTCACTCTCGTGGTCATGACCTTCATGATCGTGGTCATGCGATTCTTCCGTTCCATGGTCATGCCCTTCGTGGTCATGACCCGATTTACTGTTGCAAGAGCCTAATAGGAATAATCCCATGACTCCCATAAAGATAAGTTTCTTCATGATGATATAATTTGTTCTTACTTTTTAAATTAAATACAAAATTAGCGGATAGAAAATACAACAAAACTGCGGATAGAAAGACGCTTTCTATCTGTCAAGCAAGAACATTACAAGGAGGGGCGCGCAAGCCCTTTACGTGGGGGAGACACGTAGAATGCAGTTTTTCTAAATAGTAATTACAAGGTAATGCTTTGTGCTCTGTCAACCGTAGTGAGAGCACCAGCACATCCGTCACCGTATATAGCAGCAAACAAAACGAATAATCAGGAGAAACACTATCTTGAGCCCGGTCCGGAGTTACACTTTTAAACTTGGTCACGCACCCGGCGTTACATGTATGGCTCTCATCGGAATGATCGTGCTGATGATGTTGCGAGGGACATTGACAGTCGCACATAGTCATATCATGCTGCAAGCAAAGAATTTCCCGATGATGATGATGAGGCAAAACGGATGCTGTCAACATGATAATGCTGACCCACATCAATACCCACGCTATGTATCGTCTCCGTTTCATCGGGCACAAAAATAGTTTTTTATCATGTAAATTCCAAAAAGAAAGCATGGTAAATGCCGAGATATCAGCAATTACCATGCTTTTTTATGATCTTTTACGTACAGAGTTTACCAGATAGAAACACGTTTTTCCGGAGCCAGATACATTGCATCCCCTTCTTTGATACCAAAAGCATCATACCATGCACCTATATGAGGGAGCGCTCCGTTCACACGCCATCTGCCCAATGAATGCGGGTCAGACTTCGTTTGCAAGCGAATCTGCTCATCGCGGACATTGCCCGCCCACACTCCGGCGTAAGACAGGAAGAAGCGTTGTTCCGGAGTAAATCCGTCTTCTACCGCCAGCGGAGCATCTTTTGTCGCATTCTTGAACGCTTGGAAAGAAACCTGCAAACCACCATGATCGGCTATATTCTCCCCCAAAGTCAAAGAGCCGTTGGCGTTGAGCCCTGGTAAAACCTGAATGCTATCAAAGAAATTCACCATCACCTGGGCACGTTCTTCAAAATGTTTGGCATCTTCAGCTGTCCACCAGTCCTTCAAATTACCCTCTTTGTCGAACTGACGTCCCTGATCATCGAATCCATGAGTCATTTCATGACCGATAACCACGCCGATAGCTCCATAATTGAATGCGTCATCGGCATTCATGTCAAAGAATGGATATTGAAGAATACCTGCCGGGAAACAAATCTCGTTCGTGGTCGGATTATAATAGGCATTGACTGTCTGCGGAGTCATTCCCCATTCATCTCTGTCAACCGGCTTGCCTGCCTTGGACAACATATAGTCCAGCTCGAATTCTGTAGCACGCTTCACATTGGCCCAATAAGAATCTTTTTCAATATTCAAGCCTGTATAATCCCTCCACTTATCAGGATAGCCCACCTTCACATAGAATGAGTTCAACTTCTCAATGGCTTTCATCTTCGTACTGTCACCCATCCATTCCAGATTCTGGATACGTTCTCCTAATGCAGTCTGTAAATTCTTCACCAACTGCACCATACGTTCCTTTGCAGCTGCCGGGAAATATTTTTCCACATACATCTGACCTACCGCTTCACCCAGTACTCCATTCACCGTACTTACCGCACGCTTCCATCGAGGCTGGTTGGCCTGCTTGCCGGATAATGTCTTTCCATAGAAATCAAAGTTCTGTGCCACCAAATCATCGCTCAGGTAACCGGCAGCCCTGTCTATCAGATTCCATTGCATATAGGCTATCTGATTTTCAACCGGCACACTGTTGATAATCTTCTCAACCTCTTTAACTGGCTCCACTTGAGAAACACTCAGTTCGGCCACCTCTTTCACACCGATGCCATTCAAGAAAGCATCCCAATCAATACCCGGAATATCCTTCTTCAATTCATCCAAAGACATTTTATGATAATTGGCCGCAGGGTTACGCTGTTCCACCGCACTGAAAGAAGCCTTCGCAATACGAGTCTCGATATCCATCACAGCCTCCATTTTCTTTGTGGCGGCAGCCTCATCAAAACCTGCCAATTGGAACATCTTTACAATATGTTCCTTATACTTATTACGGATATTGACAGTTGCATCATCGTTGTCCAGATAATATTCCTTTTCACCCAGACTGATACCACCTTGATACAGTTGGAACAAATTGCTCTTGCTGTCCATGATATCGGCACCCACATAGAAACTGAAGTAAGGAAAAACACCACTATGAGCCAGTTCCGCCATCAAAGGAACTATTTCCGATTTCTCCTTCACGGAAGCAATTTTCTCTAAATCAGCTTGAATAGGAGTTACTCCGTCAGCATTCAGTTTCACACTGTCCATGGCCAGATTATAAATATCCCCTATTTTCTGGCCTATTGTACCTTGCGCATTCTGTCCGGCAGCAATTTCTACGATCAGTCCTTTCAGTTGCTCCCGGTTATTCTCGGCAAGCATATCAAATGAGCCGAAACGGGAATATTCATTGGTCAAGGGGTGTTTCTTCATCCATCCGCCACAAGCATACTGATAAAAATCAGTTCCTTGAACAGCCGTAGTGTCCAAATTGGTCAAATCTATACCTGAAGTCATGACGGCTTCCTTTTTACTGTCACATCCGGCAGCTGCTGCCAGAGCCAATACAGCCATTGGTAAATAATGTTTTGCTTTCATTTGTTCTATATATATGATACATACTTTAATTTCCCTGCACCTCTTCTAATTCCATAGAAACGGCCTCCCATTCTTCCACCGTCTGATCCAGTTCCTTTTTCAGTTTCTGATGCTTTTCATACAAAGCCATATCCGATGCACCTTCGGGAGTAGCCATATCGGCTTCCACCCCGCCAATCTCAGTTTCCAGCTTTTCTATTTTCTGTTCACAATCCGCAACTTGTTTCTCCAGTTTGCGAATCTTCTTATTCAATTCTTTTTGCGCCTCATAGGATAATTTGTTCTCACTGACCGTTTCAGGTTCTTCCTTTTTAGCGACAGACACAGTAGGAGAAGCCGAGAGCTGCAACTCGTTCAGATTTTCTATTTTCTTTTTCTGCAAGAAATCATAGATACCGCCGATGTGTTCTTTTACCACCCCTCCTCCGAATTCATAGACTTTAGTCACCAATCCGTCCAGAAACTCACGGTCATGAGAAACGACAATCACCGTTCCGTCAAACTCCTTGATAGCCTCTTTCAATACATCTTTCGAACGCATATCCAAATGGTTGGTAGGTTCGTCCAGAATCAGGAAATTCACCGGTTCCAACAAGAGTTTTATCATGGCAAGACGACTCCGCTCTCCGCCCGACAGCACCTTTACTTTCTTATCTGAAGCCTCGCCTCCAAACATGAACGCCCCCAGAATATCACGAATCTTCAAACGGATATCCCCTTTTGCCACATAGTCAATCGTATCAAAGACACTCAGATTTTCATCCAGCATCTGAGCCTGATTCTGAGCAAAATAACCAATCTGTACGTTGTGTCCGATGGTCAGTTTACCTTCGTATGGAATTTCGTCCATTATACATTTCACTAAAGTGGACTTACCTTCTCCGTTCTTTCCGACAAAAGCCACCTTCTCACCTCTATTGATAGTCAAAGTCACATCGTGGAAAACGACATGGCTGCCGTATGCTTTCTTCACTCCGTCACAAATAACCGGATAATTGCCGGAACGCATGGCAGGCGGGAACTTCAACCGCAAAGCTGAATTGTCTTCATCATCAATTTCAATAGGAACTATTTTTTCCAATTGCTTGATACGGCTCTGCACCTGTACAGCCTTGGTAGCCTTGTAACGGAAACGCTCTATGAAATCTTCCGTATCCTGAATTTGCTTCTGCTGGTTCTCGTATGCACGCAATTGCTGCTCACGACGCTCTTTGCGCAATACCACAAACTCATCGTAAGCCACTTTATAATCATAGATATGCCCGCAAGATATTTCAATTGTACGAGTAGTCACATTATTAATAAATGCGCGGTCGTGGCTCACCAATACAACAGCCCCCGCACTTGTCTTCAAAAAGTTTTCAAGCCATTGGATACTTTCTATGTCCAAGTGATTGGTAGGCTCGTCCAACAGCAACACATCGGGCCGTCGCAACAACAACTTGGCCAACTCTATACGCATACGCCAACCACCGCTGAACTCGGACGTAGGACGGTTAAAATCTTCCCGGTTAAATCCTAATCCCATCAATGTGCGTTCTATCTCAGCCGTATAATTGGTTCCTCCCATCATCAGAAAACGTTCATTGTCATGGGTGAACTTCTCAATCAGTTTATGATAGCTGTCTGAATCATAATCCGTTCTATTCGCCAATTCCTGATTCATTCTCTCAATACCGGCCTGCAAGTCAAAGATATGTTCAAAAGCCATCTCAGCCTCTTCCATCACGGTATGCTTGTCACTCAGGATCATGACTTGAGGCAGATAGCCAATGGTCACATCACGCGGAACAGAGACGACACCCGAGGTAGGAGCCTGTATCCCTGCCAATATTTTAAGCATGGTAGATTTACCAGCCCCGTTCTTTCCAACCAGCGCAATGCGGTCTCTCTTATTAATGACGTATGACACATCCTCGAACAGAGGTGTTACTCCAAACTCTACTTTTAAATTATCTACTGAAACCATTCGTTTTTATCCTTTTGCAAAAGTGGCAGCAAATATACGGTTTTATATGCAAAAAGATGAAATACGGGTAGATAAAAAAGACTCTTACCCTTAACAAACAGGATAAAAGTCTTAAAACATGTTAGAAAACATACTTTTTTAGTTGTTTTATTTGCAGATTTCACTAAAGTCCGTACCTTTGCAATGTGTTTTTCATAGTATTAGATTTAAGGTTAACAAAGGTTGGAGCAAGGCGTTGCTCCTTTTTTTATGTCTGTACTTCCCGGAAAAAAGATGGGGCAGCAGAATATACACACATACTGCGTGCGAAAGGAGCTTAATCTTTCCGCTACCACAAAATCCATGAGACAAAGATTTTTAAAGCAATAACCATAGGACAGGAAAGGGGTAGGGATACGAATAAGATCCTTTAAGGACGAATCTGACGCCAAAATCTTTTGCTCATTCCTTACGACTTACGGATGAAAGCCCTGCTAAAATGCTACTGCTTCATAAGAATTGAAATCGAAAAGAACCTTATCAGCTTCTTTAGAAAAAGTTTTTTATCATCTACCAGATCTCAGCCCCTGTCTGTTTCACCAATTCTATTCGAGGCGATGATTTCGGCATAGAAACATGCTCTTCATATACTCCCGGACGGACAAGTATAGATATTGTTTTTTTGCCACCACCAACTGCCGCATTCACAGCTTCCTGAACTGTAAAGAAATCCCCACTTCTATCTTTCGCCACCACATAATCATAACGCCGCACATATTTTGCCAAAGCCGGCACCTCTTCTATCAGAGCATCGGCTGCCAATCCGGCAACTATACGTCCCCCGTATATATTCAGGTGAGTATTATCAATTTTCCCTTTCGGACAAAATTCATATTGTCCTGCCGGAATCCACATAAACAGTTTTCTTGAGTTCTCGACTCCCATACCGATAACCAGATCATGAGTCAGTTTATTCAAATCAATAAAAGGTACATTCATTTCTTTGGCCACCCGACGGGGAGATTCCAGATATTCCCCATGGGTATCAACCAATGCCGGACCTTCTTTTTCATAACTGCCCTTTATCTCCGTCACACCTTCAGGAGGGAAATTACGACGGACTATAGAATTGAACAGTACAGGATTTCCTCCCTTAGCACGTGTTTCATTCACAAAACGTCTTAAATTACATCAAAGGTACTTCCGGGTTCTGTATGTAATGTGGCTCTAGGTTTCTCGTCATTATGCCCGAATTGAATAAATACATAATCACCTTTATGTATTTTAGAAAGCACCACATCCCAACGTCCTTCATTGATAAAACTGAGTGAACTTCGTCCATTCATAGCGTGATTATCCACCACAACCTCTTCCGTAAAATATCCGGGAAGCATTTGTCCCCAGCCACGCTCTATATTACCATTCTTTAGACTTTTATTCGCCATGGTGGAATCACCAATCATAAAAATAGTAATGGGGTCTTTTCTCTCAACAATAAAAGCCGATAACAGGAGTAAAGCACATAAGGCAAACGACACTTTTAATTTCATGTTTTTCATATACATTTTATAAGTTAAAAAACTTAGGCAAAAGTAAACAAGAACAAGAAAAGGAACCATAAAAAATGATACAAGAATATAGAAATTTGTTCAAAATCATCTTTTAACAATAAAAAAATAACACAGAAAATGATTCCATTTTTCATCTATCGTTTAAAAACTATCATTTCATTCATCATCATTGCAGAACAATTACTAACATCTCTCTCTACCGAAATAGTCTCAATGCACATACCCGATCTTTCCATTACTATTTCCTTTACCCAATTTCAATATTGTCTTTTTCAGTTTTATCATTTACAATGAGTTGTTTTTTCGACAACAACATATAATTTTTCGTCATTTTTCAATCTGAGTGTTTATTAATCTCCTAAAATTAAACAGATCATCACTTTAATTCATAAATTCGCAATCAGTTGAAAAAATATAAATCAATAAAATAAGGCCGTATGCGAAAAAACATTTTAATATTCATGATGATTCTTTCCCCTCTCTATTTTTGGGGACAACACCCCACAGACAATATGGATGTCAGAAAAGTATTCCCATTCCATAATACAGATGTCACATTAAAAAATTCTTGGTTAAAACAACGAGAAGAACTCAATATTACCTTCCTAAAATCCTTAGATCCCGACAGATTATTGCACAACTTTAGAATTACCGCAAAATTACCATCCGACGCAATCCCTTTAGAAGGATGGGAATCTCCGAAAATCGGTTTAAGAGGTCATTTTGTCGGTCATTATCTCTCCGCTGTTTCCAACTTAGTAGAAAAATATAAAGACCCTCTTCTTACCAAACATCTGAATTATATGATAGATGAATTATATAAATGCCAACAGGTTTCAAAAAATGGATATTTAAGTGCTTTCCCCGACAAGGATTTTGAAATATTAGAAACAAAATTCTCTGGAGTATGGGCACCCTATTATACTTATCATAAAATTATGCAAGGAATGTTAGACGTATACATCCATACAAATAACAAAAAAGCTTATGATATATTGTCAGGTATGACCGACTACGTAATTAACCGTATGTCCAAACTAAGCAACAAGACAATAGAAAGGATGATATATACCGTAGAAGCCAATCCACAAAATGAAATGGGAGCAATGAACGAGGTATTGTACAAGCTTTATCAAATTTCAAAAGCACCTAAACATTTGGCACTAGCTAAATTATTTGATCCTGACTGGTTTGCTGATCCTTTATACAAAAATGAAGATATTCTATCAGGGTTACATTCCAATACCCATTTGGTACTTGTAAATGGATTTGCCCAACGTTATGCCATTACAAAAGAGAAAAAATATCATGATGCAGTCATTAATTTTTGGAATATCCTAACCAATCACCATATTTATGCCAATGGCACCAGCAGCGGGCCTCGTCCTAATGCAACAACTAAAACTTCTGTGACGGCAGAACATTGGGGGGAACCAGATCATCTCTGCAATACTTTAACTAAAGAAATCGCAGAAAGTTGCGTGTCACATAACACCCAGAAGCTATGTTCCTATATTTTCACATGGACCGCCAATCCTCAATATGCAGATTCATATATGAATACATTCTATAATGCTGTTCTTCCAGCACAAAGCAGCCACAGTGGTTCCTATATATATCATTTACCATTAGGCTCACCACGCAACAAAAAATATCTGAAGGATAATGATTTTGCGTGTTGTAGTGGTTCGTGTGCCGAAGCCTACACGCAACTTAACTCAAATATCTATTATCATAACGATTCTATACTTTATGTGAACCTTTATATCCCTTCAATTGTGAAATGGAGACAAAAGGACATACAGTTAGAGCAGAACAGTTATTTTCCTAAAGATTCCACAATCAATTTCACAGTCTCAACCAAACGAAAATCCCAATTCATTTTAAAATTATTACTTCCTTCGTGGAGCAAAGGAGTTGACGTATACGTCAATGAAAAAAAACAACATATCAATACGGCTTCAGCCGCATCATATCTTGAATTAAACAGAATCTGGCGTGACCAAGATAATATCAGATTAGTGTTCCACTATGATTTTCACTTAAAACCAATGCCTGACAATCCTAACACATTCGCAATTTATTATGGTCCGATGTTACTGGCATTTGAATCCAAATCGGAAGTAATATTAAAAGGCGAAACAAAAGAGATTCTAAAAAATCTTTCTGTTTCAGATCTCAAAAAGGCTACTTTCCAACTAACTAATAATAACAAAAACTATCAACTCCGCCCATTATATGATATAGACAATCAATCCTACGGAGTATATGCAACTATCAAAAATTATTAGATTCAGTTATTCCGCCAGCTAGCCGTTTGTGAAATTAGCGAAAAACCAAGGATCAGCCATATTATCGTATAATTCTCACTCTAAACTTTGTGAAGAATCTGTAGCACAACATAAATGAATACAGATTCTTCACCCTCACTAAAAGACAAAATAACAAATCCAGTAAATGATCACTTACTTTAAAACGTCGCAGGCAAAGAAAGCAATTGGTACATCAGTGTACGTGCCATGCGTTCCTGACCATTGGTATTAGGATGCAGCCGGTCATACCCCGGATCATAGAAATAAATAAGCTGTTCTTCAATCATCGGATTCATACCGGTAACCGAATTAAAATCGACCACCGGAACACCCCACAAATTACCTGCTTCTTTAACAGCCTGTACATAAGCATCCACATATTCTCCACACTTATTCTGATAACTTTCATCCGGTTGTACATTCTTTTCGCCAAACTCCGCCAAAGAACGATGCAAAGGAGTCAACAAGACAATCTGTTTGTCCGGAAATAGTTTTTTCAAATGGCTCAAGCCAAGATTAATGCGCCCTTTATACGTATCATTCGTCATCACAGGAGTACGTCTTTTACGGGTTTCCATTTTTTTAACTTCGCCACGGGCAGCCATCACCTGTTCTTCTTTCTCCGTAAACCAAACTCCAACAGGTACACTACTATTAAAATCATTGGTTCCCATCAAGACAACAATAGCATCAACTTCCTCCCCATGCTCCTTTTTCAATTGCTCTGCCTGACGGGACACATCATTCCATTGGCGGCCACTCACTCCATATACATAAGGAGTCATATCCAGCCATTCCTTCAAAAAGTCCCAATATTTCTTTATGTTGTCTCCATAACAATTAGGGTCAGTTATTGAATCACCTATATAACCCACCCTTTTCCCATACCACGGATGCTGAACACAACCTTTCTTACATGATTCTTTTCCATCCGAAGACACTTCCTGCCCGCATAACCACAACGGACACAACAATAAAAGAGCAAATACAATAAAATGTTTGTTTTTCATAAATAGCTGTTTATATTAAATCGTTCATTAGACAACTTCAAAATTAATAAATAAGAACTAGAAAACCACCGTTACCAACATTTATTTTCATCTACCGGTCTCCACACGATTATTTCCTACTCCTTTCAAGCATAATCGGAAGCAATCTACATCATTGGAATAAGAAGAAAAAGTCTGGCATCCCCCTGCCAATCTTCAATTACAAGTAAACACAACTTTACTTTTCCACTCTGATTTGTTAACAAACTCCCGCATATCCATAAAGCATGTTATAACATGGCCAGATACAGTGCTAAAACTTGCAATTACAAATTAAGTCCGTATCTTTGCACTGTGTTTTTCATAGTATTAGATTTAAGGTTAACAAAAGATTGGCTGTCTGGGATAGATAGCCTTTTTTTATGCCTTCAACTCTCCCCCCTTCCAATACGGGAACAGGCATAAAAAAAGAGACACTGACTCCAAAGGAAGACAGCATCTCTTCTTTATCTTATAAAATGGCCTCTTCTTATTCTTCTGTATATCGTTCAATAGTCTGATCACGGTCAGGACCCACTGAAACAATCTTAATCGGAGTTTCCAATTGTTCTTCCAGGAAAGAAAGATACGCATTAAACTCTTCCGGGAACTCATCCTCGCTGGTCATCTTGGTCATATCAGTCTTCCATCCCGGAAGCTCCGCATACACAGGTTCCAGCCCTTCGCTAATGTCGTATGGGAAGTAATCAATTTCCTCACCCTTTACTTTATAAGCCACACATGCTTTGATGGTTTCGAAATCATCCAGCACATCGCTCTTCATCATAATCAGCTGAGTCACCCCATTCACCATAATAGAATACTTCAAGGCTACAAGGTCAATCCATCCACAACGACGTTCACGACCTGTCACCGCGCCATATTCATGCCCCAGATCACGGATTTTCTTACCCGTTTCGTCAAACAACTCAGTAGGGAAAGGTCCTGATCCCACGCGGGTACAGTATGCTTTCATAATACCATATACATTGCCGATTTTGTTCGGGCCAATACCCAAACCGGTACAAGCGCCTGCACAAATGGTATTTGAAGAAGTGACAAAAGGATAAGAACCAAAATCAACATCAAGCATCGTTCCTTGCGCGCCTTCGCAAAGCACACTCTTGCCAGACTTCAATAAACCGTTGATTTCATGTTCACTGTCCACCAAATGGAACTGTTTCAAGTATTCAATGCCTTCCAGCCATTGTTTTTCCAATTCGGTTATATCGTATTCATAGTTCAGACTCTTCAAGATCTCTTCATGACGTGCCTTCGCCTTTGCATACACCTCTTCAAAATTATGAAGGATATCACCTACACGCACACCGTTACGGCTGACTTTATCCGTATAAGTAGGACCGATACCTTTTCCGGTAGTTCCCACTTTGGCATCGCCCTTGGCAGCTTCGTATGCCGCATCCAGAATGCGGTGAGTAGGTAAAATCAAATGAGCTTTCTTTGAGATGTGTAAACGTTCTTTCAGCGGGTGCCCGCTAGCCTCCAAAGCCTCAGCTTCCGCCTTGAACAAAGCCGGATCCAATACCACACCATTACCAATAATATTTACCTTGTTTCCTTGAAATATTCCGGAAGGAATGGAACGGAGCACATATTTCTGACCTTCGAATTCCAGTGTATGACCCGCATTCGGACCTCCCTGGAAACGAGCTACTACATCATAACGGGGAGTCAGCACATCAACAACCTTTCCTTTGCCTTCATCACCCCATTGCAAACCTAACAAGACATCTACTTTCATGTTTCTTCGTTTTATGTTACTTATCTTTTTTCTTTCTACGCTTGGCCCAGGTACATTTGCTACATACGCCATATATATATAAGGAATAGTGCGAAGCATGAAATTTCTTCAGCTTCGTGTCGGCAATGGCTTGTTTCAGATTCTCATCCTGGAATTCCGTCACTTTACCGCATTCCATACATATCATGTGATGATGGGTTTCATTATTGTACGCGCGTTCGTACTGGGAAGAATTGCCGAACTGATGCTTAATAACCAATTTTGCATCGATAAAAAGAATGATGGTATTATAAAGAGTAGCCCGGCTTACGCGGAATTTCCCCTCATTCGCCATATAATTATAAAGAGTATCGATATCAAAATGGCCTTTAATGGAATAAATAGTATCGAGTATAGCATATCGTTCAGGTGTCTTTCGATGCCCGTTAACCTGCAGATATTCTGTCAGGATCTGCTTTACCTTATCTTTCACATTCTCTTCCATCACAGATTTCAGTTCTGCCGTCAAAGTTAAACCTTTTTATGATAACATGAAAGTTTAATGCCAATATTCTGTTTCTAATTTTATCTCTCCAGCCAAAGAAGCGAGTTCCACTTTATCTGATTTTGTCAATGGAGCCAGTAATCGGTTCGCCTTTTTCCCATTTTCTTTGCTTTGGACAGCAAACTTCTTCAAGGCAGTAGCAGCCGCTTTCCGGGTCAGCACCCCTTCACTTTGCAAAGTTGCCATTGCCTGATCCAGAAATTCAGCCTCTGAACGCTCTGTCAGTTGGTTTCCGTTCATCAGCAGCCTTGCCATCAGCATAAAACCGCATAACTGGAAGTATTCACGGTCATCGGCCATCCATTCAAAGGCCTTCTCCGAAGCGTAGGGCAAATGCTGAAACAGGCTCATGCAAGTCAGTTCCGCTATTTCCGGGTAGCGCATGTCCTCTACCCATATATCCGCTATTTCCGGATAAAATGTTTCTACTGGCTGCAACATCCCTGCCAGGATTTTACATTCACGGATATTCTCTTTCCATAAAGCCTGTGCCACCTCATGATTTTTTTCATAACGGGAGGCTATTTCTTTCAAACGAGGAAGTTCGATACCAAAATTCAGCTTATAGTCCAATCCTTTCTCGCGCATGCTTTGGGAAACCACCCCATTCATAAACAAACGGAATTGTCCCTTAATGTCTTTTATTGTCTCGTGTACATCCATATTTATTTTTATTCATTCCTATAAGGAAGATTTGCAAATTCTTTACTATAACGCAACATCTGCTCCGCATAGCCTTCATTATAAGATATTTTTACATCTATAATCTTTCCATCCTTATCTGTCACAGCCTCATATACAGGATTTATAAAGCCTTTATAAGGAGCCAGATGCAGTTTTTCATAACGTGCCAATACCTCAGCATGCAAAACCGGATCAATTTTCACCGCATACTTCTCAACCAATTTACGGGCAGCCTCAAAATCGCCTTCACTTTTAATACGCTGTATTTCAGACAGCAACAATCCGAAAAGAGTACGAAGTTTTTGATAATCATTTATCCTCACATACGTTTTTCCGTCCTTCTTAACCAGCTCAACCACTTTATCCGACGCACCTTTCTCAAACGCCCACCGCGCAATAAGCTGGCGGTTGCGCATGTGCGCCTCTTCCACCCTATTACCTAATTCGATACGGACCAGCTGGGTCATCAGACCGTTCATCATATAAGTATAATATTCCGCTTTAAAAGCATCCCCATCCGGTGTAAGCCCCAGTTCAATCATTTTGGCATCCGGCAGATAATACAAGCCAAACAAATCGGCACGTGCTTCCTCAATGGTAGATCCGTATGCTTTCAAGGCATCCTGATCCACTCCGGGTAACAACTGTCCTGAACCATGGCCCAGACATTCATGCAAATCAGTATGCAAATTTCCCGTAAGATCTGCATATTTCTCTATCCATCCCTTTTCGTCGGCACCATAAACAAATTCATCCGTAAATCCATTACCATGAGCCGCTTTATAGTAGGCATCCGTCAAGTTTCCAATGGTTACTGACTTGGAACCATGCACACTACGAATCCAGTTGGAGTTAGGAAGATTGATCCCGATAGCCGTGGCAGGATACAAATCACCGCCTAGCATGGCGGCTGTAATCACCTTGGCCGACACACCTTTCACTTCCTTTTTCTTGAACCGATGATCCACAGGCGAGTGGTCTTCAAACCATTGGGCATTAGCGCTGATGATTTCCGTACGCTTGGTTGCTTCCAGATCTTTAAAATTCACAATGGATTCCCAACTAGCCTTCATTCCCAACGGATCTCCGTAGCTCTCAATAAAGCCATTGACAAAATCCACACGTGAATCCAGATCTTTCACCCATGCTATAGAATATTCATCAAAATCTTTCAAATCACCATTCTTGTAAAACCGGATTAATTTCTCGATAACAATTTTCTGTTGCGCATCTTCCGCCACATCAAGAGCCTTGTCCAGCCAATAAACGATCTTATCAATGGCCTGTCCATATAACCCTCCCGATTTCCATACCTTCTCTTGTACTTTTCCGTCTTCTTTTACCAAACGGCTGTTCATGCCAAACATGACCGGCATCATATCATTCGGATTCTTCTGATTATTATAAAAATCTTCCGCTTCTTTCTGGGTTACCCCTTCGTAATAATTCGCTGCAGAAGTCAGGACCAGATCTTCCCCATCCGCCTGATTTACACGTTTAGGCATTGTTTCAGGATCGAAAACTACCGGAAAAACCTCCGCACAAAGTTCTTCCACTGTTTCCCCCTCCCTCAAAGGCAACTTTAACGCATCCACATGCCTTAATGCATCTTTGAAAAATTCCGGAGTGAAACCAGGCACAAACTTGTCCGAAGCATAATGATGATGAATTCCGTTAGAAAACCATACACGTTTCAGATAAGTTTCCAAATTGACGAAATTCACGTTTGTACGGTCCCCTTGATAATCCGTATATACGGTTTCCAACATTTTACGAATAAGCAAATTGTATTTACCATTCTGATCAAATAATATATCGCGGCCTTGCAAAGCTGCTTGTGACAAGTAGTAAACCAACTCTTTCTGTCTCAAGCTCAAAGATTCAAATCCATGCACTTTATATCGAAGCAACTGTAAGTCTGCAAATTGTTCAACCGTGTAATTAAATTCCTTCATTTTATTCATACTCTTATCTACTTCATTGCAACCTGTCGGTCTCATTTCTACAATCAATGTTTTTCTCACAGATACATAATTCGTGAGCCGAAACAAAAAAAGGAAAACTATTGTTTTCCTTTTTCAAAATTATAATGTAGCAATCTACGCTCTTACTTTTTTTCCTGGTTTTTCTTGCGATAGCCATTAGGAGTTTCACCCACATTTTTATAAAATGCAGCATAAAAAGATTGACGATTAGCAAAACCTACCATTGCACTAATCTCCTCCACATTCTTGTCCATGTAACGTTTATCAACCAAAAGATGCAAAGCGTCTTTAATACGATACTCATTCAGCAGACAAGAATAATTCATGCCGAAGCGAGAATTCACCACTGCTGACAAATAACGGGTATTCGTCTTTAACTCTTTCGCCAAGTCCTTCGCTGAATAATTGGGGTCTTTGTACTTTTTCTGAACTACTACGATGTTCAAGATCTTATCATACAATTCATCGGCAAGTTCTGCTCTAATCAAGGATCTGTAAGCAGCCTTTTTCTCTTTCTTCTCTCTCAGGTTATAGGGCTGTTTCTTAGGAGCCG
The DNA here is from genome assembly GCF_054653615.1 of Phocaeicola sartorii JCM 17136 = DSM 21941. NCBI lineage: Bacteria > Pseudomonadati > Bacteroidota > Bacteroidia > Bacteroidales > Bacteroidaceae > Phocaeicola > Phocaeicola sartorii. Next base: position 903,386 of record NZ_BAAIFW010000005.1, on the reverse strand, counting down.
CTTCCTGGGTTTCTGATTTTTTTTCCACGTCGCTCATCAGTTAATTTTTTCTTTTAATTTTTCGTTGTTTGGTTAGTTATATAAATGCAAATATGTAATTTTGGACAAATGTGGGAAAAGTTTTTTTCATGTGCAACTTTTTCCACTTAATTTATTTCTTAAATAATCACAACACTTTGTTTTTTATGCAGCAAAAAAAGTTTATTTGTGCTATCTACAATAACCTGACCCACTTTCAAGTAGTAATTTCAAACCAAGTGAGTTACGAATAAAAGTATATCCTATCTATTATTATCGGGAAGAGATTCCGGCCAAATCTAAAGATTTTACTACCTTTGTGGTTCATTACGTTTTAAAATAACAAACAGACATGTTCCAAACCCTAAAAAATTACTTCGGATACGCTAGTTTCCGTCCTTTGCAACAAGATATTATCCAGAATATATTAGCTAAAAAGGACACTTTAGTATTAATGCCTACAGGAGGAGGAAAATCCATCTGTTACCAATTACCGGCTTTACTGATGGAAGGTACGGCCATTGTTGTTTCACCGCTTATTTCTTTAATGAAAGATCAAGTGGAAAGCTTACAAGCAAACGGAATCGCAGCACGGGCACTGAACAGCAGCAATAATGAAACTGAAAATATAAATCTACGTCGCGAATGTCTTCAAGGAAAAATCAAACTGCTTTATATTTCACCGGAACGGCTGCTTATAGAAACAAATTTTCTGCTGAGAGATATCCAGATATCTTTATTTGCCATTGACGAAGCTCATTGCATCTCACAATGGGGACATGATTTCCGTCCTGAATATACTCAGTTAAAAGTATTACGTAATCAGTTTCCCGAAGTACCGATTGTAGCATTGACTGCCACAGCCGATAAGATAACCCGAAAAGACATTGTACAACAACTGGACTTGAAGGATCCTAAAATATTCATTTCTTCTTTCGACCGCCCCAATCTGAGTCTGGAAGTAAAAAGAGGTTATCAACAAAAAGACAAGACACGGACGATCCTTGAATTTATAGAAAAGCACAAAAACGAATGCGGAATCATTTATTGCATGAGCCGCAGCAAGACCGAAAGTGTGGCCGCAATGTTGATGAAACAAGGCATCCGCGCAACCGTTTATCATGCAGGATTAAGCAGCGAAATGCGCGACAAGGCACAAAATGATTTCATAAATGACCGTGTACAGGTGGTGTGTGCCACTATTGCCTTCGGAATGGGAATTGATAAATCCAATGTACGTTGGATCATTCATTATAACCTGCCTAAAAGCATCGAAAGTTTCTATCAGGAAATAGGACGCGCCGGACGTGATGGCATGGAAAGCGACACGTTGCTGTTCTATTCATTGGGAGACTTGGTTATGCTTTCCAAATTCGCCACAGAAAGCAACCAGCAGGAAATTAATCTGGAAAAACTACACCGGATGCAGCAATATGCCGAATCGGATATCTGCCGGAGGCGTATTCTGCTGAACTATTTTGGAGAAACAATGGATCATGACTGCGGCAACTGTGATGTGTGCCGTAATCCTCCCGAACGTTTTGACGGAACAATCATTGTACAAAAGGCTTTGAGTGCCATTGCCCGGACCGGCCAGCAAATAGGCACCCGCATGTTAATAGACATATTGAAAGGGTCGGCCAACCAAGAAGTGATTGACAAAGGTTATGACAAACTGAAAACATACGCTGCCGGAAGAGATATTCCCGCACGCGACTGGCAAGATTATCTGCTGCAAATGCTGAATTTAGGATATTTCGAAATAGCCTATAATGAGAACAATCACCTCAAAATAACTGAAAGCGGGCAAAAAGTATTGTTCGGCAAAGAACCCGCCATGCTGGTAGTCATCAAACGGGAAGAATTTGTACCAACTAAAGAAAAGCGCAAAAAGAAAGCCAAGGAAGAGGTACTCTTTCCCACTCCGGTTACTTTTGGTAATGAAAACAAGGACTTGTTCGAGGAATTACGCACACTGCGTAAAAAACTGGCGGACCAGCAAGCCATACCTGCCTATATTGTTTTATCCGACAAGACTTTGCATCTGATCGCCACCCAACAACCTACAACCATAGAAGCATTCGGCAATATCAATGGTATCGGCGAATATAAGAAAGAGAAATACGGAAAAGAATTTATAGAGTTGATAAAAAAGGTATTGAAGGAATGAAAAGCACGATGACAGTCCGGCAATAGCCCTATCCGTATTTTTACTTACTCGCCTTCAGTTTATCCTGCAATTCCGGTCGGGGCACTCCCAATTCTATTGCTTTTTCAAAAGCGACATACGCTTCTCTTTTTTTCTTCTGACTTAAATAGATCTCACCACACATCACATAAATCTCCGCATCGTCGGGTGCCAGTTTGGCGGCCTCCTCCAAATCCAATAAAGCCAGATCAGGCGTATTCATTTCCACAGCCAATGTAGCGCGGGCTTTCAAATAAGAGACATCCTTGGGATTATCGGAAACCAATCTGTTGAAATCTTCCAACGATTCACGATATCTCAACTCCTTCTGATTTAAAATCGCCCTGCCCAAACGTGCCGTATTATTTCCCGGCTCCTCCTGTAACAAGGTGTTATAATCGATTCTCGCTCCTTTATAATCCCTGCGTTGCATATAAATATAAGCCCGGAAAAGTAACGCTTCCTTATTTGTCTTGTCTATATCAATCACATTACAATAATCTACATAAGCCCTGTCAAACAAATTTTTCTCCAAATACAACGAAGCACGATTAAGCAATGTCACAACAGAATATGGAGTGATATTCAAAGATAACGTGTACGAATCAATAGCATCGTCTATTTTCCCCAATCTCCGCTGGACCGTTCCTAAATTAGTAAACAATAAAGCATTGCGCATATTGGCAGGATCCATCTTCAATGCCTGTTTGAACAATGTCTCTGATTTCCTCAAACTGTCTTTTTTTGCTGCGTCCAACGCACTGGTTATCAACTCATCATAAGTTTGCGCCTGCAACTGCATACATGCACATAACAACATAAGATAACATACTATCTGTTTCATCCGATTTTCCATACTAATTAATTCCGGTTGCAAAGGTAGAGGAATCTTTAACGATATTCCTTTAGTTTAATTAAAAAAAGCATAAGGTAAGTTTCTCGTTTTAAAGGGTATTCCGTATATTTGGCATACAATTTTAAAAGAATAAAGAACATGAAAGCAGAAAAAGCGATATTCGCCGCCGGATGCTTCTGGGGCGTACAGCATCAGTTCGAACGTATTCCGGGAGTATTAAACACCACTGTCGGTTACACAGGCGGCCCGGAAGCCAACCCTGCATATACTCAGGTAAAAGCCCACCAGACACACCATGTAGAAGCCATTCTTGTAGATTATGACGCCGACAGGGTCTCATATATCGATTTATGCAAACTATTTTTTGAAATACATGATCCTGCACAAACCGATGGAATAGGCCCCGACCTCGGGCCGCAATACCGAAGCATGATTTTCTACCTGGATGAAAAACAGAAATCTGAAACAGAAGAGGTCATCGGACTGCTTCGCTCGAAAGGTTATACAGTCAATACCCAATTACGTCCTGCCGAGAAGTTCTGGGAAGCAGAAGACTATCACCAGCATTATTATGACAAGACGGGAGGAGAACCTTACTGCCATATACGCGTAAAGAAATTCTAGATAAAATAACAGAGGTGTGCCAAATAACGACTTTTGACACACCTCCTGTAAAAGACCTATCAATCTTTTATGCCTTCTTGATATAATCCACTATCCAGGCGCCTACTTCCTTGGTGCCATACTTGGCTCCGCCTTCAACCTGAATTTCCGGAGTACGCACATTTTCATCCAGAGAAGCATCTACGGCCTTCCGAATCAAAGCGCCTTCTTCCTTAAGGTCAAAATACTCAAAAAGCATGGCTACCGAAAGAATTTGAGCCAATGGGTTGGCTATGTTCAATCCCTTAGCCTGCGGCCATGAGCCGTGAATCGGTTCGAATACCGGAGTGCTTTCACCTGTGGAAGCAGAAGGAAGCAGTCCCATAGATCCGCTGATGACAGAACCTTCGTCTGTCAGGATATCACCGAAGGTATTCTCGGTCACCATCACATCAAAGAAACAAGGGTCCTGAAGCATCTTCATGGCGGCATTATCCACAAACATATAGTCTGTAGTCACTTCCGGATACTGGGGGGCCATCTCTTGGGCAATCTGTCTCCACAGACGTGAAGACGCCAGCACGTTAGCCTTATCGACTACGGTCAGGTGTTTGCGGCGCTTCATGGCGTATTCAAAAGCCACTTTCAAAATGCGCTCAATTTCCGGACGGGTGTACATATTGGTATCGTATGCCTTGTCGTTATCCTGATATTTTTCGCCGAAGTACATTCCTCCGGTCAGTTCACGGATACAGATAAAATCGGCATTCTCCACCAGTTCCGCCCGCAACGGAGACTTATGAAGCAAGCACTTGAATGTCTGTACAGGACGGATATTGGCAAACAAGCCCAACTTTTTACGCATAGCCAGCAAACCTTGTTCCGGACGTACTTTTGCTGTAGGGTCATTATCAAATTTAGGATCACCTACCGCCGAGAACAACACTGCATCCGCATGCTTACAAGCCTGAAAAGTCATTTCAGGAAACGGATCGCCCACTTTATCAATCGCATCCGCGCCACAGATAGCATATTCATAACTTACTTTGTGGCCAAACTTCTCACAAATCGCGTTCATTACATCAACGCCTTGCACTGAAATCTCCGGTCCGATACCGTCACCGGCTAAAACTGCAATCTTAAAATCCATTTTTTTAGTGATTAATGGTTAGCGGTCAGTACTGAACAGTTAGCGGTTAATGAAGTCTGACGACACAATTCATTAACCACTAACATTCATCACCAACCCTTATTATTCATATTCATTTTCTATTATATTCAGCATTTTCATGGTTGCCTTGATAGCAGCTTCCGTTTGGTCGGCATCCAGTCCGCGAGTACGGAAAACTTTTTCTTCAAAACTCCATGTAATGACTGTTTGCACAAATGCATCTGTACGCCCACCCGGGGGAATACTTACCGCATAGTTGGTCAGCATGGGGAATTTACGCCCCAACGTCACCTTATAAATTTTACGCAATGCACGCACAAAAGCATCATACTGACCATCACCGCTGGAATTCTCCTCAAACTCTTTTCCATTAATTTCTATTTTCACGGTAGCCATCGGTTTCAGCCCGTGCGCCAGTGTCACAATATAGCTTTTCAGTTTTACACTTTCGCTTACCACCCCATGCTTCAGTACATCAGAGACAATATAGGGCAAATCCTCCCGGGTAACCAGTTCCTTCTTGTCACCCAGTTCGATAATGCGTTCCGTCACCTTACGCATGGATTCTTCATCCAGGTCTAGCCCCAGATCTTCCAGATTTTTACGGATATTGGCTTTGCCACTGGTCTTGCCCAGCGCATACTCACGCTTACGTCCGAAACGCTCCGGCAGCAAATCATTGCAATAAAGATTGTTCTTGTTGTCACCATCGGCATGAACACCGGCCACTTGCGTAAACACATTCTCACCCACAATCGGCTTGTTGGCGGGAATGACAATACCCGAATAGGATTCCACCACCCGGCTCACATCATTCAACCGGCTTTCGTCAATATTGGTCAACGCATTAAAATGATCCTTCAGAATAGCCTGGACACTGGCAAGGGGTGCATTTCCGGCACGTTCACCCAAGCCGTTGATAGTCGTATGAAGCCCTTTGACCCCACTCAGCACGGCAGCAAGCACATTGCTCACAGCCAGGTCATAATCATTATGCGCATGGAAATCAAAATGGACATGAGGATAACGCTTCTTCATTTTCCGCATGAACTCGATCACTTGCAGGGGATTCAAGACACCTAACGTATCGGGCAGCATATACCGTTTGATACTAGTATCTTTCAGTCCGTCCATCAGCTGGAATACATAGTCGGAAGAGTCTTTCATACCGTTGCTCCAATCCTCCAGATACACATTGACGGCAATATCCAGCTCATCGGCATAACGCACCACATTCACAATGTCTTCAATATGTTCCTCGGGGGTTTTCTTCAACTGCTGTGTACAATGCTTCAACGAACCCTTACACAACAAGTTTATCACCCGGCATCCCGTACGTTGTATCCAGTCTACAGAGGTATGGCCATCCACAAACCCGAGCACCTCCACCTTGTGAAGCAAGTTCCGGCGTGCGGCCCAGTCACATATCATTTTAACGGCTTCAAACTCACCGTCCGATACACGGGCCGAGGCAACCTCCACCCTGTCCACCTTTAAATCTTCCAATAGCAGTCGGGCAATCATCAATTTCTCATGAGGCACAAAAGACACTCCGCTGGTTTGTTCGCCGTCGCGGAGCGTGGTGTCCATGATTTCTATCTTGACGCTTTTTCCCATGCTTCTATCTTGTCTTTGTTGGTCAGCAAAAAGTCGATATCGTCCAGTCCGTTCATCAGGCAATGTTTCTTGTACGCATTGATTTCAAAATGCTCGCTTTTGCCTGTCGCCTTGTTAGTGATCGTCTGTTCGGGCAGATTTACTTCCACTTCCATTTTCGGATCTGCGTGGATCGAATCGAAAAGTTCCTTCAAGAACCCTTCACTCACCACCACCGGAAGCACAAAGTTATTCAATTCATTATTCTTATGAATATCCGCAAAGAAACTGGACACCACTACCCGGAAACCATATCCTGCGATAGCCCATGCGGCATGTTCACGGCTGGAGCCGGAACCGAAATTCTTTCCCGCCACCAGGATTTGTCCGCCATAAGTAGGATTATTCAATACAAAATCCTTGTTCAGAGAGCCATCCGGATTATAGCGCCAGTCACGGAACAGATTATCACCGAAGAATTTCTCTTCACGGGTGGTCGCCTTTAAGAAACGGGCCGGAATAATTTGGTCTGTGTCCACATTCTCCAACGGAAGGGGCACGCAAGTGCTTGTTATGATATTGAATTTCTGTTTCATTGTCTTCGTATTTTTACATTAGTTCTCTAGGATCTGTTATCACACCCGTCACTGCCGCCGCAGCCGCTACCAGCGGACTGGCAAGCAACGTACGCGCGCCCGGCCCCTGACGTCCTTCAAAGTTACGGTTACTGGTAGATACCGAATATTTTCCGGCCGGAATCTTATCATCATTCATCGCCAGACAAGCGGAACAGCCCGGCTGACGGATAGCAAATCCTGCTTCTTCCAATATCTTGTCCAGTCCTTCCTCACGGATCTGCGCATCCACCATCCATGATCCCGGCACCAGCCATGCAATCACATGATCCGCTTTCTGTTTCCCTTTCACCAAAGAGGCAAAGGCACGGAAGTCCTCAATACGGCCGTTGGTACAAGCCCCCAAAAATACATAATCAATCTTCTTGCCCAGCAGTGACTCTCCCGGCTGGAATCCCATATAGTCCAATGATTTTTGAAAAGAAGCGCTCTTATCATCTGCCGGAATCTTTTCAGTGATTCCCATGCCCATTCCCGGATTGGTTCCGTATGTAATCATCGGCTGGATATCTGCGGCATCAAAACGAACCTCTTTATCAAATACGGCATCCTCATCACTCTTCAACGTTTTCCAATAAGCCACCGCTTTCTCCCAATCCGCACCCTTCGGAGCATGTTCCCTTCCTTTTATATAGTCAAAAGTCACTTCGTCAGGAGCCACCATGCCCCCACGGGCACCCATTTCGATACTCAGGTTACATAAAGTGAGGCGGCCTTCCATACTTAGGTTGCGCACAGCCGAACCGGCATATTCCACGAAGTATCCGGTAGCGCCACTGGTCGTCATCTGAGACATCATATAAAGAGCCATGTCTTTTGCCGTCACTCCCTTTCCCAGCTCACCGTCAATAGTGATGCGCATGGTTTTCGGACGGGACTGCAAGATACATTGCGATGCCAATACCATCTCCACTTCACTGGTACCGATACCGAAAGCTACAGCTCCCATCGCACCATGGGTCGAGGTATGCGAGTCACCGCAAACAATTGTCATCCCCGGCAAAGTCAGCCCTCTTTCCGGACCTACCACATGAATAATGCCATTTCTCTTGTCCATCATGCCGAAATGCGCCAGACCAAAATCCGCAGCATTCTTTGCCAATGTATCCACCTGTGTCTTAGAAACCGGATCTTCAATCGGTTTATCCTGATCGTGTGTCGGAGTATTATGGTCCGGCATACAATAAACGTGATCCGGACGGAAAACTTTCACTCCGCGCTCACGCAGTCCGGCAAAAGCCTGCGGACTGGTCACTTCATGGCAATAAAGCCTGTCTATATAAAGCTGGGTAGGTCCGTCCTCTACTTTCTGTATCACGTGGGCGTCCCAAATCTTATCAAATAATGTATTAGCCATTTTTGTATTTACGTATTATTATCTTTTAAACTTGTTGATACAATCAATATAGGCTTCTACGGATGCAGCGATAATATCCGTATTCGCTCCGAAACCATAGTACATCTGTCCGTCGTATTCCACCTGCATGTGTACTTTACCCATATCATCACTACCTTTGCTGATAGCTTGAATCGTGAACTCCTTCAGCACCATGTGCCGGTCTATGATTTTCTTCAAAGCCTTGATAGCGGCATCTACCGGTCCGTTTCCACTGGCGGCGGCTTCAAAGTGCTCTCCGGCAATATTCAGTCCCAAGCTTGCCACCGAACGGACCCCCACACCACTTGTCACCTGCAAGTAATCCAGCTTGATATGGTTATTGACGCTTCTATCGGCTCCTGCCAAAACCAGAATATCATCATCTGTGATATCTTTCTTCTTATCGGCCAGTTTCAAGAAGTCCTCATATACCTTATCCAGTTTGTCCTGTTCCAGTTCGACCCCCAAAACATGAAGACGATGTTTCAAAGCGGCACGTCCGCTACGGGCGGTTAAAACGATAGCATTATCATCAATACCCACATCTTTCGGGTCAATGATTTCGTAAGTCTGTACATTCTTCAGCACACCGTCCTGATGAATACCGGAAGAATGCGCAAAAGCATTGCGTCCTACGATTGCCTTATTCGGCTGAACCGGCATATTCATCAGACTTGATACCATACGACTGGTCGGATAAATCTTCTGTGTGTTGATATTTGTCTGGATATGGATATCATTATGACATTTGACAATCATCGCCACCTCTTCCAACGAAGTATTACCGGCACGTTCTCCAATGCCGTTGATAGTCACTTCCACCTGACGCGCCCCATTCAGCACACCACTGATGGTATTGGCAGTAGCCATACCCAAATCATTATGGCAGTGAGTAGAGATAATGGCCTTGTCAATCCCATCTACATGATCTACCAGGTATTTAATTTTCGCCCCATACTCCTCAGGCAAGCAATAACCTGTGGTATCAGGTATATTCACCACTGTCGCTCCCGCCTTAATAACGGCTTCTACCACACGAGCCAGATATTCATTATCCGTACGTCCCGCATCTTCCGCATAGAATTCCACATCATCCACATAGCGGCGTGCATATTTCACGGCAGCTACCGCACGCTCTATAATTTCTTCACGGGTAGAATTGAATTTATATTTGATATGTGAATCGGATGTTCCGATACCGGTATGGATACGTTTGTGCTTGGCAAACTTCAGCGCGTCAGCAGCTACATCAATGTCCTTTTCTACCGCACGGGTCAGCGCACAGATAGTAGGCCATGTAACGGCCTTTGAGATTTCAATTACAGAATTGAAGTCTCCCGGACTTGAAATAGGAAATCCCGCCTCAATCACATCTACTCCCAAAGCTTCCAGCTGCTTGGCCACCTGAATCTTTTCTACTGTATTCAACTGACATCCCGGAACCTGCTCACCATCACGAAGGGTGGTATCAAAAATAAATAATCTGTCACTCATAGGTTTCAATTTTATATTTTACTATCATTATATTCATAAAAAAAGCCTTTCACACAAGGAAGTGAGAAAGGCTTTCGTATATCATCATTCATACATACTTTTACGCACGACACTCACTTCCCGCTGACTTTGCCAGTAGAATAATAATGCCGCATAGCAAAATATGTATAAATCCTTGGTTCATTATTTATCTCTCATTTTATTTAAAACGTTGCAAAGGTAGAGATTATTTTTTAAACACAAAATAAAAATGAAAGTTTTTTCTTGATATAAGCTACGGTTTTTTATTTATTCTATTTGGGTAGTAACAGTTTATAGGAGAAAGAGAGCGATCTACCAACATTTCTGTAGAAGAACATTCCCAAAGAAGGACTATTGTATCGTAACTATCCGAAGCAAATTATGCCACCACGGGACCAGGACCACCTTAATGCCCGAATGTGTCCATTGAACCAATGGGACAGTCTCAGAAACTTCATACTTGATAGCAAAGCTGAGAAATCGAACAATCTTGTTGAGCAGCGGATGAAACCGATAAAGCTTGATTTGAAAAAAAGTCAGAACATCAGAAGTGGGAGATGTGTCAAAACTACGGCACATCTCCTTTTTATCGCTGTCAAGACTTCATCGATGATATATGACATTACATATAAATTAAAGATCAAATCTGACTTTAGCCAAATTTAAATAATCAATCAAAGTTTGTTTGTTTCCTTTAGGATATACAACAAATAAAAAATCTAACTTTAAGTTCTCATCTAATACAAATAGATATGGAATATTATATTCTTCTATTGGTATTCCCAAAATGCCTTTCCCAAACGAATAATGCATTTTCCCATTAAAATTAACATTCAAACCAGACTTTAGCCCTTTACATGAAAATATAATATTACCATTTGTCGCATAATCAGGAAACACTTCTTTTATTGCCGATATTACATTTGCTACACATGGAGTACACGCCTCCATATTATATCTAAATACCAAATGTGGCTCATGCGCCCAATAATCAATCAAAGTGGAATCTTTACCGGAGTTTCTAAAAACATACATATTTTTCAAAGAGATTCCCAAAGACTCATACAATACATAGCTTCCTTGTGTTACAAGATTCTCCTCTGCACTAAACGAAACTTTTAGATGCTCATTTGTTCCCGTTTTTTTTCGCATTAATACATAAAACAGCATAAGATTACATACTAACATAAAAATCAAAGCTATCCAATAACCTTTTTTCATAGCCTAATTCTTTAAATAAAAAATAGTGATTAAAGGATTACTCTCACTTTCCTGCTTTTCTTCATACTTTTTTAAAATATCAGAAGGCAAGCAATTTAAGTTTCTATCACTTTTTATAAATGGCCGTTCATAATAAATAAAAGCATCATTGGTAAAAACGCTTGTATGCAAAATTGTATTTTCTTTTGTCTGTTTAAATACTAAATTTTTCTTTTCTTTCTTATCGTAAATCACGTGCATAAAATCATCTTTATAATCCATCAGTAATATCATGTATCTGTCATTCTCAAAAATTTTATGAACAAATTGATTTAACAATTTACCTGAACCTACATAATCCAAAATAGTTTTATCAAAACCCGAATTAGTTCTTTCATTTACAAGAAACTGAATTAGCTTTTCAACATTTCCTTCATCATTATTTTTCCTCTGAAAATCCCATATACAACAAGTCATTAACCCCTCTTCTGACAACTCTGAAACTTTAGAATCAAACAAGCTAATAGTCCTTACTTTATTATGATATACATATGACCGGTTTAAAGGACATAAAATTTCCATAGGGGGATTCAAATCATAAATTTTCTCCTTATTATCATTACCCATTGGATAATATAAGACTTGCCCCCATAATGAAAAAATCACCAAAGCCGAATCTGTTGCTAAAATTTCATTATAGGATTTTAACTTTTCCAATAATGAAATCTTTTGTGTCAATTTACCTTCTTTATCATAACAATAAACATTACCCCATGGTTCAAGAAGATAGATAAGCCCTGTTTCCGTTACTGTAAAATCTTCAATAGCTTGATATTCATCAGGTCCTATTCCATAATCATTAATTTTAAAATGATACCTGCCATTTAAATCAAAACAAAAAAGAGTATTTTGTCTTTGATCCAATATATATAATAAATTATTTTGTTTCACTATCTTAAAAACAGAAGCTATCAAACATGAATCATTGGTTTCTAAAGATACAACTCCAATACTATCTGTAAATTCTGTTAAAGATACATCCGAAAGTTGATCAAGGTTGATCTTAATCGTTGGAACATTCTCGTCTAATGAGGATTTTTTACTACAACCTGCCAAAACGAATATAAGCAAAAATATAATTTGTTTCATTATTATAGATTATTCTTAAAACATTTTTAGAAATTTCACACATTTACCAATTCATATCAAACACGTGGATAAATAAAAAAAGATCTATTGATATATAGATCTATCACCACATAAAATATGCCATATATTCCCCTAATTATTCCTTCTCTCTAAGAAAACTATGCAATGTTTTAAATGCATCAGCAAACATAATAGATGCACACCGAAAGCTTTTAGCCAGCATGCATCTATTTATATAATTTACTATCTTACATAGTAAGAATAGGTACAAAAATCAGATTGATATCCACTAAACCTACATACCTTAGTAAAAGTATCGCCTATATTTTTATAACATCTCCCCACCGCATCGTATGGATCTCTACTACATGTAATAGTAACTCCTGGAAGTTCTACATCAGCCAAAGCCTCAACTTCAGAAAAAACTAAATCACTTACACCTGCCTCCTTTTCATATGCAATAAAAGTTGTAAAAGCTGATACCAAACAAAAAAATACAATAACTACCTTTTTCATGCGCATTAATTATTTAAGTTAATATTTTATTTCAGAAAAAAACAAAAATGCAAATATTCAACACATCGGTAAGCTTTTACCGAAGTATTGTACAATTATAATATTTTTTTTTCATATTATAAAATTTTCCTATCTATTTCTTGCCATTTTAACATGGTCAACAAGAATTAACATAACAAGTATTGGTTCGATATTCTGATGCAGGAAAAGCCCAATCATTCTATATATAAGAATTTAGCGCAGGTTTATGATGACAGAAAGCATTATCCCTCTAAAGGCTTCTAACAAGGTGGTTTTAAAATATTCTTCCACCAAAAATTCTATTTTTATTTTTCCCACCACATTATCTGGAATGGCCTTTACGTACTATCCTCTTCTTATGTCAAAAGTTACCCCTTCGCTGAACTGCCGTATAAAAAAAGAGGATATGATACTGCTTGCCGACTGTGCCAACCATCGTAAACCGATGTAAACTGCGCCCTATAAAATGATGAAAGCGGAAAGCCTCTGCTTCTCCGCAATAGAAATACGTTGCAAAAATATGCCTAAAAACAGGCATCTCCAAATACCACCCGTCAAAGTATTAAAATCAGCAATATGCTAATAATCAACGATATTATTCCCATTATTCCGTGTTGTTCATAGTCTTTCCCTATCCTCTAATTACATTAAAAAAGGGATTTAGCATCTTCTATGTTTTTTGTTTCAGTAAGAAAAGACAATCCTACTTTATCATCATTTTTTCTTTCACCTTTTTGCAACATACTTTCCACTTTTCCATTTTTAATTGATATAACATACACGAGAGATTATCAATATAGCGAAGCATTGGCTTTTTCTTTCATCTTTTCTTTTTTATAGTATTTCCTGCTCACAAGGAAGAGTTCCCAAATGAATATCGTCATCCAATGGAGAGAGTAAATATGATTTTTTTATTCTTCTCGTCAACCAACATTCTACGCGCAATAATATCAAGATCGATACATGCAAGTGGTTGACCTTTCATATCATATATTTCAATCATAGAATGTCCACTCTTTTTTTTCATATCTACCTGTTGCTGAGAAAACAAATAAAAACATTTTTCACCGCAAACTTAATTTTTATTGGCAGCTACCTGATGGAGAATAGCCACTTCTTAATACATGACAACAATCATAGAATTCTTTTTTATTTCCGAACCACGATTCTGTTTCCCAGTCTTTATAACCGTTTGTATTATGACAATCAGCTTCTCCATTTGCCAACACTTCCACATTGGATAAAGCTAAATCAGATATGGTTGTTTTCTGTTATGAGGAATATACATTATAACTAACTAATGTAATAAAAGCTAAAGCTAACATAGGTTTAAATACTTTTCTCATAAAAAATAGATTTTAAATTTGTGCCCTAAAGATGCAAATAATATTCCAATATGTATAATATAAGTGCGTATTTTTCAGAGATAAATTAAACATATATTATTTTTAACGCACAATTTAGCGATTTTTTTGAAGTGTGTTTGCTCCTCTGTTCTCATACCAGCGATTTTCATCGCACAGTTTTTCCCTTCATGCGACATCATCCCTAAAAATGATTCCACTACATGCAAATTCCCGGCTATCCCCCTTGTTTTATCATCCTGCTGTATACCATCAGGCCATAAAGGTGCCTACGTCCGCTACGGAGGACGGAAGCCATCTATAATTAGGAGATGAACTATAGTAGAGATCATATTTCGCAGGCGGGTATAACAAAAAACTCCTCCGGAACCTGATTGTTCCGGAGGAGTTCTGTAAAAACGGCGGCTACCTACTCTCCCACTGTGACGCAGTACCATCGGCGTGGTGAGGCTTAACTTCTCTGTTCGGAATGGGAAGAGGTGGAACCCTCACGCTATAGCCACCTGAATAAGGTTGACATATTGATAAGCTGTTATCGTAATTTCATTTCGTAGCAACAATGCTAAAGGTATACACCATCCGTTTCATAAAGAAAGTGAACGGGCAATTAGTAATGCTCGGCTTTGATGTCTCCATCTTTACACCTGCATCCTATCAACGTCGTCGTCTGCAACGACCCTGAGAAATCTAATCTTGTGGCCGGCTTCGTACTTAGATGCTTTCAGCACTTATCCGATCCCGACTTGGATACCCGGCGATGCACCTGGCGGCACAACCGGTAAACCAGAGGTCAGTCCAACACGGTCCTCTCGTACTAGTGTCAGAGCCACGCAAATTTCATACGCCCACGATAGATAGAGACCGAACTGTCTCACGACGTTCTGAACCCAGCTCGCGTGCCACTTTAATGGGCGAACAGCCCAACCCTTGGGACCTTCTCCAGCCCCAGGATGTGACGAGCCGACATCGAGGTGCCAAACCACTCCGTCGATATGAGCTCTTGGGAGGGATCAGCCTGTTATCCCCGGAGTACCTTTTATCCTTTGAGCGATGTCCCTTCCATACGGAAACACCGGATCACTATGCTCTAGTTTCCTACCTGCTCGACTTGTGAGTCTCCCAGTCAAGCGCCCTTATGCCATTACACTCTCCCGGCGGTTACCAATCGCCGTGAGGGCACCTTTAGAAGCCTCCGTTACACTTTTGGAGGCGACCACCCCAGTCAAACTACCCACCAATCAGTGTCCTCGCATCACGAGTTAGAACTCAAACAAATGAAGGGTCGTATTTCAACAGCGGCTCCACAAATACTGGCGTACCTGCTTCAAAGCCTCCGACCTATCCTACACATCACGTGCCCAAATTCAATGATAAGCTATAGTAAAGGTTCACGGGGTCTTTTCGTCCCATCGCGGGTAATCGGCATCTTCACCGATACTACAATTTCACTGAGCTCACGGTTGAGACAGCGTCCAGATCATTACACCATTCGTGCAGGTCGGAACTTACCCGACAAGGAATTTCGCTACCTTAGGACCGTTATAGTTACGGCCGCCGTTTACTGGGGCTTCAATTCAACGCTTCTCTTGCGATGACGTCTCCTCTTAACCTTCCAGCACCGGGCAGGTGTCAGGCTGTATACCGGATCTTTCGATTTCGCACAGCCCTGTGTTTTTGTTAAACAGTTGCCTGGACCTATTCTCTGCGCCCTCTCTTGCGAGGAGGGACCCTTTATCCCGAAGTTACAGGGTCAGTTTGCCTAGTTCCTTAACCGTGAATCACTCAAGCGCCTTAGAATATTCATCCCGACCACGTGTGTCCGTTTACGGTACGGGTACCTTTACGGTATAGCTTAGCGGATTTTCTCGGCAGTATGCTTACGTGCACTATTGCCTTGTCCCGGAGGACGCGGCATACTCTCAGGTTCGAATCACGTGGTGGATTTGCCTGCCACGATCAGCTTCTACACCCTTCAACCATCTATTCCGTCAGATGGCGGCACTGTCACTTCTGCGTCTCCACATCGCCCGTAAAGGTAGTAACGGAATATTAACCGTTTCTGCCATCGGCCTCGCCGTTCGGCTGAGCCTTAGGACCCGACTGACCCTGATCCGATTAGCGTTGATCAGGAAACCTTGGTCTTGCGGCGAGCAGGTTTCTCACCTGCTTTATCGTTACTTATACCTACATTTGCTTTTCCACACGCTCCAGAATACCTCACGGTACGCCTTCGACGCCGGGTGGAATGCTCCCCTACCGATCATTTACATGATCCCACTGCTTCGGTAGACAACTTAATACCCGATTATTATCCACGCCGGACTCCTCGACTAGTGAGCTGTTACGCACTCTTTAAATGAATGGCTGCTTCCAAGCCAACATCCTAGCTGTCATGGCAGTCCGACTTCGTTAGTTTAACTTAGCTGTCATTTCGGGACCTTAGCAGGTGGTCCGGATTCTTCTCCTCTCGGGCACGGACCTTAGCACCCATGCCCTCACTCCTGCGGTAGGACTGATGCGCATTCGGAGTTTGTCAAGACTTGATAGGCGGTGAAGCCCTCGCATCTTATCAGTCGCTCTACCTCACATCAGTAACCCGCAAGGCTGCACCTAAATGCATTTCGGGGAGTACGAGCTATCTCCAAGTTTGATTAGCCTTTCACCCCTACCCTCAACTCATCCAGAAGCTTTTCAACGCTTATTGGTTCGGTCCTCCAGCTGGTGTTACCCAGCCTTCAACCTGGTCAAGGGTAGATCACTTGGTTTCGCGTCTGCCACTGCCGACTCAGGCGCCCTATTCAGACTCGCTTTCGCTTCGGCTTCGGGTGTCATCACCCTTAACCTTGCCGGCAACGGCAACTCGTAGGTTCATTATGCAAAAGGCACGCCGTCACAGCTCAAGCTGCTCCGACCGCTTGTAGGCGCACGGTTTCAGGGACTGTTTCACTCTTCTGTTCGAAGTGCTTTTCACCTTTCCCTCACGGTACTGGTTCGCTATCGGTCTCTCGGGAGTATTTAGCCTTACCGGATGGTCCCGGCAGATTCACGCAGAATTCCTCGTGCTCCGCGCTACTCAGGATACTACTACGGTTCGGCTGACTTCAAATACGCAACTTTCATGCTCTATGGTTGAACTTTCCAGATCATTCTTTTCATCAGCTTTCGTCCGATATCGTAGTCCTACAACCCCACACATGCCGTAACATGGATGGTTTGGGCTCTTCCCCGTTCGCTCGCCACTACTTGGGGAATCATTGTTTATTTTCTTTTCCTGCAGGTACTAAGATGTTTCAGTTCCCTGCGTTAGCCTCCTACTAAGTAGGATAATATCCCTTCAGGATATTGGGTTGTCCCATTCGGAAATCTTCGGATCAAAGGTTATTTGCACCTCCCCGAAGCTTGTCGCAGCTTATCACGTCCTTCATCGCCTCCGAGAGCCAAGGCATCCGCCATGCGCCCTTGCTTACTTTCTTTATCCATTCGCTGACACTTGCATGTCGGCGGGATGATATATACTTCCAGCTCTTTACTACTAAAATTACTTTTTGCTTGTACAATATGTCATAGACCGTTTCTCTTTTCAGAGACTGTGGAGAATAACGGATTCGAACCGTTGACCCTCTGCGTGCAAGGCAGATGCTCTAGCCAGCTGAGCTAATCCCCCGAATCTTGAGATTCGTAGTCCCAGGCAGAGTTGAACTGCCGACCTCTACATTATCAGTGTAGCGCTCTAACCAACTGAGCTATAGGACTAAGTTCAACCTAGTCTGTATTAGACCCGGCTTCTTCTTTCTCTTCTCTGTATTTCTACAGTTATATGTTAAATAAACAACCAGCAGCACAAGGACAAGAACCTTTCGATCAGTCATCCTCTCCAGAAAGGAGGTGTTCCAGCCGCACCTTCCGGTACGGCTACCTTGTTACGACTTAGCCCCAGTCACCAGTTTTACCCTAGGGCGCTCCTTGCGGTTACGCACTTCAGGTACCCCCGGCTCCCATGGCTTGACGGGCGGTGTGTACAAGGCCCGGGAACGTATTCACCGCGCCATGGCTGATGCGCGATTACTAGCGAATCCAGCTTCGTGGAGTCGGGTTGCAGACTCCAGTCCGAACTGAGAGAGGCTTTCGGGATTGGCATCCACTTGCGTGGTAGCGGCCCTCTGTACCCCCCATTGTAACACGTGTGTGGCCCCGGACGTAAGGGCCGTGCTGATTTGACGTCATCCCCACCTTCCTCACATCTTACGATGGCAGTCTCCATAGAGTCCTCAGCATGACCTGTTAGTAACTATAGACAAGGGTTGCGCTCGTTATGGCACTTAAGCCGACACCTCACGGCACGAGCTGACGACAACCATGCAGCACCTTCACACTCGCTATTGCTAGCTATAACGTTTCCGCTATATCCGAGTGCAATTCAAGCCCGGGTAAGGTTCCTCGCGTATCATCGAATTAAACCACATGTTCCTCCGCTTGTGCGGGCCCCCGTCAATTCCTTTGAGTTTCACCGTTGCCGGCGTACTCCCCAGGTGGAATACTTAACGCTTTCGCTTGGCCGCTTGCTGTATATCGCAAACAGCGAGTATTCATCGTTTACCGTGTGGACTACCAGGGTATCTAATCCTGTTTGATACCCACACTTTCGAGCATCAATGTCAGTGGCAGTTTAGTAAGCTGCCTTCGCAATCGGAGTTCTTCGTGATATCTAAGCATTTCACCGCTACACCACGAATTCCGCCTACCTCAACTGTACTCAAGGCTGCCAGTATCAATTGCAATTTTACGGTTGAGCCGCAAACTTTCACAACTGACTTAACAACCCATCTACGCTCCCTTTAAACCCAATAAATCCGGATAACGCTCGGATCCTCCGTATTACCGCGGCTGCTGGCACGGAGTTAGCCGATCCTTATTCATAAAGTACATACAAAAAGGCACACGTGCCTCACTTTATTCCTTTATAAAAGAAGTTTACAACCCGTAGGGCAGTCATCCTTCACGCTACTTGACTGGTTCAGGCTCGCGCCCATTGACCAATATTCCTCACTGCTGCCTCCCGTAGGAGTTTGGACCGTGTCTCAGTTCCAATGTGGGGGACCTTCCTCTCAGAACCCCTATCCATCGTAGACTAGGTGGGCCGTTACCCCGCCTACTATCTAATGGAACGCATCCCCATCTTATACCGAAGTTCTTTAATCACGAGAAAATGCTGGCTCGTGATACCATCCCGTATTAATCTTCCTTTCAGAAGGCTGTCCGGGAGTATAAGGCAGGTTGGATACGTGTTACTCACCCGTGCGCCGGTCGCCATCGGCCTTAGCAAGCTAAGACCATGCTGCCCCTCGACTTGCATGTGTTAAGCCTGTAGCTAGCGTTCATCCTGAGCCAGGATCAAACTCTTCATTGTAAAAATATTCTTTTCACTATTGCTAGTGTTGTAATCTGCTCAAGGATCCAGATCTATCAATATATCAATTATTGACGGTTCTTGTTTTTTCTATAACACCATATATACTATATAATGTATAGGCTTGTACTACTTGTTTGTTTATCTATAAATCTTTCAAAGAACTCTTCTTCTTGTTGTGCTATCGGTTTCGAAAGCGGATGCAAAGGTAAGGGATTTAATTTTAACCGCCAAATATTTCCGAAAGTTTTTTAAAACTTTTTTTTTTCAAGGCTTTCTTGAACGGGCGGTTGGCTGTATGCTCCTAAAGGTCTTATCCGTTCTCGCTCCCTTAGCCACGCTAAGGTAAGATACTGGGTGCAGATCCTTATAAAGGAAAGCAACGCTCCTACGTTTGTATCACCAAGTCGGTCACACTGTTTTGTCAGTGCCGCATCTCTCCCGATTGCGGTTGCAAAGGTAGACGGTTTTAACTTAACAGCCAAACATATCTTACGGTTTTTCCTGAACTTTTTTGAAACAAGTTTGTAACAGGCTGATACAGAGATATGTTATAGGACATGTTTTTTAAACGGACTCCGGAGGAGGGGAAAGGGACACACATTATAATATTCACGCGCGGGCGTGCGGGTGCGCATACAGGTGCGTAGACGGGAGGAGAAAAGGGAAAGAATGGGAAAGGAAGCGGATTACGGCAGCGGCAAAAAACATCAGGACCTTTTTTAAAAAGACCGGCATCTTTTTAGAAAAGACCATCATCTTTTTATTAAAGACCGTTATCTTTTTGGAGAACGGCCTCATCCTTTTCCGAAAGGACAAGAACGTCCGGGCCGGAGAGGAAAGGGCATTTCACATACATATCCGGAGAATTCCGTGCACACCCGGACGATTCACAAAACACCTACAACAGAGTTTTGCAAAACTGCTGCCACTGCTACCACCCACCCCTCTGAAACCACGATGGACAGGGCCTCTCAAGGGGTGGTGGCACCACCTTTTTTTACGCGGTAAAAAGGGCTGCTGCCACCACTTTCACCTGTTTTTTACCCCGGAACGACCGTTGGAGGGGGAAGATACAGGAGGCGGAGGAGGACCAAACACAGGGAAAAGGAGACGGGTACGGACAGACAGAACTACGGTTGCATACAGACAAAGCCACAGTTGCAATCCGGCGGAACTCTGGTTACATCTTGACGGAACTGAAGTTACAGCCGGACGGAACTGTAGTTTCAACCGGATGGAACTAAAGTTTCAGCCGGACGGAACCGGTTGAAACTCCTTGTCCGTATGCTCATTCATTGTAGCTTAACGCTTCAGGCTGACTACTCCTTCATCTTACTTGTAAGGATGGTTGACGGAGTTAATACTTAGTTATGATATCAGTTGACGCTTTCAAGATGAACAAGGCGGACCGTACGCATCACCAGCTCCGGACACCAGCTCCGGACACCAGCCCCGAAAAAAACAGCCGGAAAGCACCGGGCATCCGGAAAGAAAACGAAGAAAGGTGGTGGCAGCAGCCCTTTTTACCGCGTAAAAAAAAGTGCTGCCACCACCCCTTGAAACGCCCTGTCCATCGTGGTTTCAGCAAAAAGGGTGGTGGCAGTGGCAGCACTTTTATAAAACCCCGGGAAGGAAGGAGGGAACGAGGGAAAATAAATCACTTTATAATCTTCATCTTCAATCTCTCCAATTTACTATATTTCTTCTGATTTATAATCAACGATATTTCCTTATCACCACATTCCACTTTTATCACACCAGCCCGTTCTTCCTCCATCGTATTTTCACTAGTTTCAACAACGAGATCGTCATCATCATTTCTTGATACAGTCAACCATTCAGGAACATCAGTGACTCTCCAATCATCATAATTACATTCTACTTTTACCTTCTTAAATTCTCCACCTTTCGCTTTAAACACCAAATGGTTATTATTAAAAGCTAACTTTATATCATTGCGAACTTCCTTTTTAGGGAGACTTTCTATTGACAGAGAATCATCCGGATTCATCTCTGTGTTTTTCTTAGCCTTTTCCTTTCCTTCATTAGAAGACGACTTCAGATTTTTGATAATAGTAAGACTCGTTTTTATCTGTTGATCACAAATATTCTTCCGTTCACTCGAATCATAACATACTTTTGCCTTCTCGAACATAGCAATTGCCCTGTTTTGAGCTGCTATGGTCATGGTTTGTTGTAACTTTACCCCATCAGCAAACAACTTGTCACAACTACTTTGTGCAAGTCCCGCCAAGGGTATAAAAAGCAACATCACTAAAAAAATATTCTTCAATAATCCAAATCTACACATAATTACAACAATTTATTATTTACTATTTATCTTTTTCACTCTATCATCTAGTTTTCTGTTTTTACCGTATCCGATAAAACTTTTCCCACACTTTCAATATCAATAACTGTACTTATTTTATCAGCCCGCATTTTAAAGTCATCAGCTATTTCCTTTTCTTCCGCAAAGAAATTCGCTTTTTCATTGAATGTCTTATAAGCAGCATACAACTCGTTCTCCACACTTTTCATCCCCTCCCATTTCTTTTCGTCTACAGATACCGAATCACCAATAAACTTAAAAGTACAATCCTGCGCGCGCTTATAATTTTCAAAAGCAGCCAAATAAGCTATTTCATAGTTTTCATAATGTTGATCCCCTATTTTTTTCAAGCTATCAGCTGTAACAAGATACCTCTGAATACAAAAAGATAAAGAATCATTATATTGCTTTTCCGCCATGACCCGTCTGAGCTCACGTTCATTCTCCCGATGATTATTCAACATGACACCACCTACGACAAAAGAAGCAAATCCCAATACTACAGCAAGAATTATAACGATCTTATGCTTTTGAAAAAAGGTTTTCTCATCAATAAATCGTATGGTCTCCCCTCTCATCCCCGCCGAAGCATATATCTCCAACTGTTCCGCAGTAGGACGTTCCCAAGGATTCGTTCTCAAACATTTTGCTATAACTTTCTTCAACTGCACCGAAAAATCCCCCTGCAACTCAGGGACCTCAGCCCCCTTCTTCTGCACAAGCCCTCCGTCATCACCAAATGGTGTATCACCAGCCAGCATTTCAAAAGCCGTCGCTCCAAGAGAATAAATATCATTCGCCATTATTGGAGTATTATCTTTGCCAAAACGCTCCGGAGCCATATAAGCAATGGTTCCCGCCGAACTGAAAGCGGAACTGAGGCTCTTACGTAATGTAGATTTTAAATGTGAGCTGACCCCAAAATCGGTTATCATAAAGTCCCCCTTTTCTCCAATCATTATATTATCCGGTTTTATGTCCTGATGAATAACCGGAGGATTCATTCCATGCAGCCACGCCAGCCCACTAGCGACATCCCGAATCAATTTCCATGCTTCCTGCTCTGTAAATTTCCCCACCTGCTTCATTATGCTGCCTTGTTTGCAATAAGGCAAGACCAAATAAGGTTTGCGGTCACAAGAATCATAATACAACGGTTTCAACAGATTCTTATGATTTGCATTTACGACTAAAGAAAATTCCCGTGCGAACACGTTTAATCCGGCATCATCAAGACCTGTTGCAGGAGCATATATTTTTAAGGCGACCTGTATGTCAGTCTTGGTATCTTTTGCCAACCAGACTTCCGAAAAATTACCACGCCCTAACAAGCGTTCCAAGAAATATCTGTCATGAAATAATTTGTTACCTTCCATTTTTCTGTCTTTATCAATAAACTGTAAATTCTTTTTTAGCTATCATCTTATTCTTATAGTAAAATTCAAAACGATACTCACCCTTCTTCCAATGTCCCGGATCATTTCCTCCCCAGCCGGACAACTCATGAGCCTGAAAACCTGTTGCCGATACTGTCACCGCATCTTTATAACTATATCCAGCGGGACTATTGGCATTTGAAGAAGTGGAGAGTCCTGTTGGTGTATAAAACTTCACATAGATGTCATAAGTTCCAGTCCGGGTGGTATTCATATAAATTTTAGGTTTGAGATATTGGGTTCTGCCACTGTATATTTTGCTTCCATAGGAAGTAATAATATGGCTTTCACTATCCGTGTTAGCGATAGAGACCGAACTAACGGTAAAAGGATCCGAAGCAGTCTCCCCCCCGTCGGGATGTTCATTATAATAATCCGAAACCGTTTTATGCATGGAGTTCAGTTCCTTCAAGCATTTATAAAAGACATAACGAAATTCTTCGGCCGAGTGGCAATACATTTCTATTGCAAAAGATATAGAAGAATCGCCCAGCATCGCTTTTGCACAACGGACCTTTCTATTTCCGTAATTAACAGCGGCAAGAAGAGCCTTCCTGTCAGCATCATTGCATTTAAGCCCCACTCTATGGAATTCCAGATAGAAAGGATTAGAATCCGATATGGCAATCCAATGAAGAGTCCCTTCTTTCTTGAAGTTAACGCTATTATCATCCTCGTCAATGGTCGGTGAAAAGCCTTCCTCTTTTAGAAACTGTATAATATTTGAACGGAATTTCTCCTGCTCTGGCGTCAAATCAGCCGCTTGAACGACCGAGTGCAATATAACGCATGCTGCAAACAACACTATAAACCTCATACTTCTCATCTTTCCTTATTTTTTATATCGTGTACACTGTTCTATCAGCCTTATCCACAATAACAATCGCCAAAGATACGTTGCCAGGTAATCCCCATGTATTCCGCAATTGAGTTTTCATCGTACTACCTACTTCTTTTACAGAATTTCCATCCAATTCACCCATATCATATTTTGAGACACCAGCCAGTTTTATTGTTACCGTAACCGAGGTATTTGTATAAACGATAGACTGTACATAAACATTATTGTCAAACTTCTGAGGACACATCTTTGCGTCATTACGCACGACATCCTGCCAATTGGAAGAGGGCATATTCAGAGAAGACCGGCCTGTCATATTCAATTCCCCCCACTCGCTTTTATCTTCATTCCACTTCTGAGTGCCTAGAAGTCCTCCCGTCTGATTATAATATTTCCGTATAACCGGTATCGTACCCGTTTTATCATAATCAACCGTCATTCTCGACACTCCATAGAATTTATCCGACAATTTTCCATTACCATCACATACCAGCTGTTCTACAAACTTATTCTTATCATTATATTTCCAAGATTCGATCTTAATACATTTTGAAATATCAAAGAATTTAGCTTCCAATTTATTGCCATGATTATCATAAGTATAATCAGCCCGGGCATATCCATTGCTTTTATTTAAGATGAGCTTGTCATCTGTGCCTATAAATTCTTCATGAACAATATTCCGACGTTTGTCATATTGAGTTTTACGGATAAAGAATCCATCTGCTGACAAACGTGGCTTGCCGAATCCATCGTAGCAAGATATTTCTATCATATTCCCCCACTGGTCATATTTAACCCACCCTTCCGGATTAGTATCCAAGCCTGAAATGGGCTTATTGTCCACCCCAAAATTTTTCTCGCAAACGACACGGTTCATCATATCATATTCACACATCCTCTTATGTGATTTTTGTTCATCCAGGGCAGGCTGTCCGTCCACCCCCCAGTAAGTAGTAACGATACGATTTCCTCTTTCATCATATTCATATTTCACTTGAGAATATGAATTCTGAGGCAGATTAACTTTTTTACCACTCAAATCACAATAATATTCTGTCATAATTCTATTATCCGCATCAAATTCCTTCCTTTCCACCACTGTGCCCGGAGACAGTTTGCCATTACCATCCAAAGTATAGGACTCTATGACATTTCCCTTTGTGTCGTATTTATAGCGAATATCACCTACCACCTTTCCATTGATATCAGTATTTTTCACTTCTACAAGGAAGTTACTCTTCAAATCATAAGTATATTCAGCCTTCGAGTAGCCTCCGTCACCCACACAAGGTTTTCCTTCCGGATTGAAATATTGTATATTTTTCTGATTTCCCATTTCATCATATTCAATAGTGTATCCCGCGAATAAGCCCATTCCCGCGACAAGAGCGCCTTCAGCATCATAAAAAGAGAGTTTCGTCACCGCACCTTGTCTGTTATATTCAAATCTATATTCAGCCACCACGCCATCAGACGTTGTCACATTTCCTTCAGAATCCAAGTAGTATTCCCGTATCGGGTGACTGAATTTATCATATTCCGTTCTACACTCATAATAAAAGCCATTAACAGCAACGGGAGAATTTTCCTTATTAAAATACTTCTGCTCCGTTAAATTTCCCTGACTGTCAAATGCACTCACCATGCGAAAGATACCGGCAGATGTTTCCATCGGATTACCATTTTCATCAAAATAGCTCACTTCCAAAGGGAGACCGGTCGCGTTAGGCACAATAACCATGGAACTATAGCAATCTCCATCCGCATTATAAAGCACAGGGACGTCGTTATCATCCAAGAAAATGCGATGTACCACAAAACCATCCTCATTACAGGAATCGCGCTGAGTCACAAATCCGGCATTACAATAAGCTAAATTACCATCCACTCCGAAACCGGACTGTAAAACTCTAAAACCTTTCTCATTGTAAGTATAACGAAATCCGGAAACATTTAAATCAGTGCGTATGGCAGGCTTACCATCAATAGAAAAATAAGATTCCTTTATCCGGTTGCCATACGGGTCATAATCCAACTTTACGAGCGCACAATTATTTCCGTCATGCGACCCATTTCTCTCCATATTCAAATAAGAAACAGAAGTCCAATCATCATCTTCACTGTATGTATAAATTTTTATAGCCAATCCATCACTATTGCTTGTCAAACCACCATCCACGCCTATAAAAGACTCTTCTATTTTACGTCCTTTGCTATCATATTTATATCGCTGCCCATAAATATTGTCCTTGTCACTAGCCGGAACATTTTGCAGGCCAACGTACCTTCTTTCAGTAAGCAGCCCATTTTCATCATAATCCAACAAATAACGAGATATACGACTCCTTTCAGTAAAAGTTGACGATCCATTCTTATAAAGAACATTCGTGTTGGCCTCAAGATTCATTTCCGTTCCGTATTCATCATTCTGACGAAAAGTCACTGTCTTAAGGTTTTCATCATAATCCATTTTGAACAACATTCTCCCATTGGGATCATAAATAGTCTTATAATCAATTTTGCCATCGTCGGTATAGAAATAATACACATCCGAAAAACGGCTGTTCATGTGTTCCGTATCCGTATGCCCTATCACTTTTCCCATAGCATTGACCAAAGAAAGATGTCTCAGTTTGCGTTGGCTATATTCCAACTTATAACACATCTCCTTATGATTCTTTTTATTGACACTAAGACGTCCTATTCCTTCAGGAATCCCCCAATATTCGCTATAATCTTTATAATAATAAACTTTTATCCGATTATAATCCCATAAAAATATACCAAGGCACATCAATACCGAGAGCACACCCGTAACAGCGATTGCTATTGTTTGTTTTTGCGAATGCTTGACCCAAGAGCCGGTTTCCCAATAAAGTTCTATTTTCTGTCGTATCTCATTCGCCTTAATTCTTTTAGCAGGATCCTCCGCAAGGCACCCCATAATCAAGCCCCTCACTTCAGGCTGAAGTTTCGGCAATTCCGGTAAAGTTTCCCCCTCCGCCTGAAGAAGCCCCCCATGTTCTCCATAAGGAGGATTTCCTGTAAGCAATTCCACGGCAGTGGCCCCCAGAGACCACATATCACTGGCATTATTGGTTATGCCGGTAAAACGCTCCGGCCCCATATACGCCCTGGTCCCCCCAGACATACCATTAGAATCATTTATCCCACTACTCGAATTTACGCTGATACCAAAGTCTGTAACCATAAAGTTACAATTATCATCCAGCAGTATATTATCCGGTTTGATATCTTGATGTATAATGTTATGATCATGCAAATACTCCAATCCCGCAGCAACATCATGCAAGAACTTTATAAGATCTTCTTCTTCCATCCGTCCTATCATACTGCTGCACGACCCATTCTCGCAATATTGCATAATAAGATATGGACGGCCCTGACATATATCATAACCTGTAGGAGGCAACAAGTTAGAATGTTTCATGTTATACACGGTTGTAAACTCCCTCTCAAAATTCTGCAACCCATAAGAATCCATGTCAGCATGTTCGGAGAAGATTTTCAACGCGACTGTCAAATCATTTGCCTTGGTATCTTTTGCCTTCCATACTTCAGCCGATGCCCCACATCCTAAAGCGCCAACCAATAAATATCTATTGTGGAATAAACACCCTTTACTCAGCTCCATATCTAAACGATTTTTTATTATAATATTGATAAAGTGGTATATACAAGATAAGCCGAAGAAACCAATGATATGAGAAACCAGATCACTCCTCCGACCGCCCAATTATGCTGGGCTTTCTTATAAGCCTCGAAGTCCTTATATTTACCACTTTCCCATGCTATCCGCGATCCTTTCAAGCCCAAATAAACAGACAGACATAAGCTACATACTTGTCCCACATACGGAATCCCCCCTATGATAAGAATAGCCAAAGGCCAATACATTTTATGTACTACCGCCCATAGCCATGAACAGAAAAACGCTCCCCAATTCCATTTCTCCATCGCTCTGTCCATATCCGCCTGAGAATAAACGTTTGCTTGTCCGTAATTCTCTCTTCTGTCCGGCCTTACATAATTCTGAGAAACATCTTTCACAGCGCCAGGAGTAAACTGTTCGGTCTGTCGCCCCATGCTCTGAACATTATCCCTCCTGGAAAAATTATCCATTTGAACAGTTCTCCGCCCTGTGTTCTGCTCCCCTCCATGGATATTCCTTGTAACTGTCGGCCGATGTTGGTATGGAAAATAACGGTTTATAATATTCCAATCCAATTCGAACACTCCGGCCAGAAGTATTTTATCACCAGGATAAATACCAACATTTGTATTCTGCACCTTTTGTCCGTTTATGATTGTTCCATTAGAGCTATGGTCAAAAAACAATAAAGCATCGCCTCTTCTCTCTATCGTGGCATGATCATTGCTGACCGTATCCCAGCGTTCTTCAATACGAACTGTACTTTTCGGATTACGTCCAATCGTTATTTTCTGTTCCATAGCATCTTATTTTTTAGGGATTTTAATCTTTTGACCTATTTTTATCGTTCCAAGATCTACTTTAGGATTCGCATTTTTTACTTCTATCTCACTAAAATCTGTCTTATACTCTTTATTTATGCCGTCCGTTATTTTTTTCCATGTGAATTCTCCCTTTTTTATCAGATATTCATCAGGGATTGTCTTTTGTTCTTTTACTTCCGGAGCATCGCCCTCATCTTCATTTATATTGCCTACAGGTACCAATACGTCCTTCTCACCATTTATCTCCTCACCAGGATCCATTTCCTCTACTTTATCTTTCCCTGGATTTGCATCATTGGGGAAAATACTTTTTCCACTACCATGATCCGGCAAAGATTCTGCCTTATTACCTTTCCCGGAAGAGTCTGAAACCTTATCATTGTCTCCAGCATCATCCTTTTGCTTGAGTGTATCGGGAATGCTATCCTTCTTCACATCCGTAGAATCCGTTTTTACAACGTCTGTAGCATTCTTTCCGGAAGCTCCCCCCACAAAATACCATATTCCTCCTCCAATTATCACCATGACCAAAAGTAAACAAATCAAGAGTGCAGTTATTTTTTTTTTGCCTTTATGAGCTCCCGCTTTATTTCCATTGACTACTGTATGAATCATATTATTGATCCCGCCATTCAAACGGTTCTCCGATTCGATAAAGACATCCGGATTGCAATGCCCCCCTCCTTGAAGTATCTGGCAAAGGCAAACCGTTATATTATCAGATCCTTCAGCCTCGCAAGCCGCATGAATCAATTCATCCACCAGCACATCCATGTTGTGCTCATTATTACGGATAACCAGTTCCATTTCATTATCTCTAACCATACCACATAATCCGTCGGTACATAAGAGAACAATATCATTATCACACAATTCATACGGCTTCAACAAAGACTCCGGCTTTGCCTTCGCCCCTCCATCACAAAGAGAACGAGTTATAATATTACTGTCAGGATACTCAAAAGCATCTTCTCTTGAAATGACCCCTTTATCAACAAGCCCCTGCACATACGAATGGTCCTTCGTTATTTGATGCAAACCTGCAACCGGATTATAAATATAAGCCCGGCTGTCACCACACCACGAAACATAAAGTTGTCCTTCCAATATCCAGCCAATCACAATTGTTGTCCCCATTCCTCGTGTTTCCGGCCTTTCTTTCGCTTCGGCTTTAATACGAGCATCAGCAGCAACAATCACCTCCTTCATATATTTCTCTATTGAGAAACGGTTCCTGGTAACTTCCGGCGTCAGATTTTCCAAAGAAAAATATTCACGCACTGTTTCTATGGCCAGTTCCGAAGCTACCTCGCCGGCATTCATTCCTCCCATCCCATCAGCAACAACGAGTAATGCCCCTTTTTCACCCAGCGAGCATATTTCATTATTCACCCAGCGCATTTGTCCGGATGACAAATCAGCTGCTGCCTGAAAATTATCCTCGTTATTTGTGCGGACAAGCCCCATATCGGTCTTTGCCGCCAGTCTGAATTTTATCGTACTCATTTTTTCTTCTTTTTCTTATCCTTCGCTTTCTCCTTACCCATATCCTTTACCGGTGTCAGCTCTGACGGTTCGTCACTCCCCACCTCTGTGTCACCCGGAGCCTCATCAGATGCCTCCTCTCCTTTCATTCCAACAAACGGACAGTATATTTTCCAACCATCGTCCACCAATGAAACAATACCACAAAGACGAAACTCAATGACACCGATTTTTGTATAAACAGGAACGACATAGATTCCTCCCAATATGTTCTGCTCCAAATTCGGCTTGCTAATATCAAAAGGTTGCTTGTCAACATCTATTGTAATCGTTTTACGATAAATGGTATAATTCAGATTTGCCGATTGCTCAAAATCATGGTCTTTTTTTGCGGTAATCCAAACGATCCAACCCTCTTTCTTCCCTATAGTGCCATCCAAGGCAAATCCATTCCCGTCAAATGTGCCGGAAGAAAACTTATATATAGTTGTATCAACCACCCCGTCTAATTCAGCCAACGTATAATCAAGAGAATCGTATTTTACTTTATCTGTCATTTCAGAAAATGTTGCCTGGTAAAACACAGGATCATACTTCTGTCTGTACTTTCCGAACTTATTATTGTATAACCAAGGACGAACAGCTTTATCTGTCAGCACAATTCCATCAGGAATCTTTACTCCAATAGAATATTGTACTCCAAATTCCTTTTTACCATTCAATCCAAACAATTCACCAGTTTCCCTATCGCAGATTTGAAAACTTTGTTTGGAGATAAATAATCCACTTTTAACCACATCCTCTATGAATTGTTGCTCGGTTGATTTTATATAAATCTGTGCCTCTACCACCAAACATATACATAAAGAAACGATTACACCAACTATTTTTTTCATCATATCTTAAATTTTACGGAATAACACTTATAGGTACAAAACGCCCTTTTGCAGCATTGCTACCAGAAACTATTGCAACAACCTCCCATCCTGATTGAGTCTTAATAAAAATAGGTCCTCCCGAATTTCCTCCTTCGGTATTATTATTTGAAACCATAATAGTTCCCCCAAGTTCTTCACTCAAACCATTTTGAGAACAAATAGCTGTTGAAAAAATAGGTTTTCCTTTACCCCATCCATGTGGATATCCCAGTACATATAACTGTGTACCTTGTTTAAGTTCGGTTGATATTCTTTTATTGGATTTCAAGCCCTTCTTTAAATTATTTTGCACATAAGCAAAATCAACAGCTCCACCTGCTCCAATCCGAATATTTGTTCCAGCTGGAACCTGAGCTAAAACCACAGGATTTCCATTAGCATCTTTTGCTACTTTTCCATTTATAATTTTATATACTCTATAAGGTTCTTTCAACGTATGTATTTGATCATATTTTCCCACCTCATTGATTTGATTATTCGTAAATAAATATGTATCATTTGGAGAAACACACTTAAATTTAATCTGAATATTTCCTTGTTGAGCTAGAACATTAATCATCAATTCCTTATATACATCAATAGGATTTACTCCCTCACGAGGATACACTACTCCGTTATCTATATAAAAACTATTTGAGTAAAAAGTACTACACACATGACGTGCTGTTACAAATTTTCCCTCCTCAAGTTGAAATCCTGTTCCCAACCAAGAAGAAACTTCTTCCCCATTATAAAATACTGTTGCCGTTATGTGATATACATAAGGATGACAAACAGACATATCCACACTACCAGTTTGCCCTAAAGTATTGCCGTTTTCAACATATTTAACTATAACTTTAGGTTTTATTTTCTTTAACGAATCTAAAAGTCCTCCTTGATTCTCAAGTAACTTTCGTTGTTCTGTAATCAATCTTTCATTTTTAGCATTCACTTCTTTAGCATCAGCCAAAGCTAAAGTATTATCATTCAGTTGTTTTCCTTGTTGATAGATTACATATCCCCCCCCTATGGAAATTAAAACAAGCAAACATGCCAATGTCGTTATCGCCGTCTTATAGGGTCTCAAAGCCTGCTGTCTGAACAAACTCAATCTACGAGTCAGTCCGATAGAACCCACTGTGGACTTTTTACCCGTTGGCAAAATAAATCCAAGTTTAGGGCCATTTACCGAAAGTTGTATTTCATCACCATTTTGAAGATACCATTCCGTCTTGACCGGATGGCCATTGAGAAATGTGGAATTAGTTTTTGAAATCTGAACGAGTTTCCACATATCCCCATCCTTTACAATAGCGGCATGATGTCGAGACACGGTTTTAAAACTCTCGTCGAAACGCACCTGACAATGTGAATCACGACCTAATTCAATATTGTCCACAATAATTTCTTGCGATTCTCCAGCCCTATGATATTTACTGCTCACTTTATGTTCCAGTATATAGTACTTCTTACCCCCTGGAGTAAAAAGAGAACCCATCCCCGCTCCTACGGAACCTGATAGGGTATTCTTATATGGTTTTGTTGTATGACCTGCCATTTTCTATTAATTTAAAGTTATGTACTTAATATGCTTCCACTCGTAATTTAGTATCTCCTATCGAAATTATATCACCAGGACTAAACGGTAAACCATTTATAGATACTTCCTTTGAATTGACATAAGTGCCATTGGTAGATTTGCGCCAACCTCCGGTATCATACCTATCCCACTGGCCATCCCGGATAACCCAAGAACCAATATCATAGTCCAGTTCCAACGTACAATGTTTTCTTGAAATATAGCTGCTGTTTTCTTCCACGATTGCAATGTCATTATAAACGCCATCATCTTTTCTGCCCATACTAAGAATGGCACTTTCCCCTCTAAGCATATCATCAAGTTTATAGACTTTACCATAATCTTCCCCTTGCATGATACGTAAAAGAACCCCGTTTATAATTCTAGTCTGAAAATCACGTTGCTCTTCTACGATACGAGGTCTCACCCGTTGCATCTGTGGCACTAAAGCTAGCACTTCATCCGCATCCTGTAACCGGTTTTGAAAATCAGGGATCAAGCATCCCTCTATTAATTTGCACCAGTCTCCGCCCTCGGCTGTATCCAGCAACAAATATCGATCCCAGTCTCCATTCTTTCCTTTCCGCAGATATTGAATCAAATCACGTTCAGAATCCAATCTACCAAAGGGAAGATCTCCGGTAATCAACTGGTACATCATCACTCCAAAAGAAAATATATCCGTTGTAGGTAAAACTGTAGCATCCTTACGAGGGTTCAATTGCTCAGGAGGCATATAGGCATAAGTGCCAAATATCTGTTTAGGTTTACCTAAAATATTCCTTTCAGTCATTCGCTTGTTACGATCACCGGAAATACCAAAATCAGTCAAGGCAAACTCTCCATTCTTTTTCACCAAAACATTTTCCGGTTTCAAATCACGATGCACCTTCCCACAATTATGCAATGCTTTAAGACCACATAACACATGAGTGGCAACTTCAGCCAAGTCAAGATGGGACTGAGATGCCGCACTTAACAAATCTCCACCAGGGCAATACTCCATCACTATATAAGGATTACCTTCCACTACTCCATGAGAAATAGAATGAACCAAATAATCGCTATTAATACGCCCCGTTTCAAACTCCATATCAAACCGTGTCATCAAAGATTCTCGTATATCCGAAGGAACTTCCCACAATTTCAAGAGTTTAAGAGCCTGCAAATTTCCACTATAATCTTTTACAGCATACACCTTTCCAAAAGATCCCTCTCCAAGTACTTTACTTACCTGGAAGCGGTTATCAATGATATCCCCTATAGCAAAATTACATCTCTGAGCAACTACCGGCATATTAAATGGTTTTATTCATGAAACTCAAACAATCTGTTTCCCAAAAGAATAATATCACCATCGTGTAATTCCACTTTTTTCGCAGCCTGAACAAAAGTCGTTTTCTGCTCGCTTCGATCTTCAATATACCAATGTCCGTCAACCCGAGTAACAATGGCCTGCTGACGCGATGTAATAGATGAATTATTCTGTTCCGTATTATCACGATTTAAAATCACTTCTTTTCCTTCATATTCTTGTTCCTCAAAATCATGTCGTTCGTTGACTCTTTTTAAAGGTTTCAAGACAAATGTGGGATCCATCTCCATATTCATCATATATGGATTGACTGTACCACGAAACTTATTTTTATTCCCGTCATCTGTGTTCATCCGTGTCGGGCGTCTGGCCGTTTCTCCCCCTCCTCCCGAAGCAGGACCATTGTATCCAGCCTCAAAATGAGAAGCACTTCCAGAACCTTTGATAGAGAACTTACAGTTGGGACATTTCTCTGTACCCGGACGAACAGGATAACCACATTTAGGACATTGGCTTGTTTCCTCACTATGTGAAAGATTGTCATCTTTTTGAGAGTTATAGGAACTACCGCCAAAGATTTCCTGCTCCATCACAGTCTTATTCAGCTGTTGTTCACCAGCAAAAGAATTGCCTCTTCCTGATTCATTATAAACCTCCTCATTGTCCGCTTCTAATGGCGCATGGCATTTTACGCAGACCTTTTCATTTGGCTTATTAGGCCAACCACAGTTTTTGCACCGCATATTTCTAAATTTAAGGTAATCACTAAAAACTAAAAATCAGGAATAAACGCATAGAAAAAGCGCAAACCCGATTGTCATCCGCCTCCAGGTATCGCCAAACACCCACTGCACAAATGAACAACTTTGTCTGCGCTTCGTTATATTATAAGAAGTGGTCATAGCACCTGCTTTTTCATAGAAACAGATAGAAAAAGCAAGCCCATAGATTATACAGGTTATAATAATACGAGGTAAACAAACGTTGTAGCATTCTTCTTGTGCAGTCTTAAAATTTGGCGATTTTAGAGACAAGATATTAGCTAACTAACGCTCGTAAGCCCAATATTTCAAAAAGCAAAGACTTTCAAAAATCTTTGCTAATCGCAAATTTAAAGAAAAAAAGGAACTCACCAATGGAAAATCCACCTTTTTCTTTAAATATTAAAAAATCGACAGTACTTGTCCTACATACATAAAACACTGTACTGTCGAAAACAGCCTTGTGCAGTCTTTATAAAATTGGCGATATTCCAGAGGACAAGCGCTATTTCATTGTCAAATATACGCTATAAAAAAAAGATTCAAAATTAAGATTTGTTCAGAAATGGATTATATCAGCCGTTTTAATAATTATCCGATCTAAAATAGAGACTATCCTGCCAAAATTCTTTTCTCAAAGAAACATGTTCCAGCTCTGAATTAATAAAAAACGGTATTTATCAACCCAAAAGGGTCACGCCGGAATCCGACGAGACCCAGTCTTGCCTCCCAAAAGACAAATACAAAATTTATTCTTCTATCAACTCGTACTTTCCTTCCGGGAACCAGCGCTCCAGTATATTATCCACCTCCGACTCTATTTCGGGAGTCACATAGCGGCATACTTTCTTATAAGCATAAACCAAAGATACCGCCTCATCAATCCATCCGATAACCGGCAACCGCTTTGCCGAGATCAAATCGACCGGCAATACCAGATACGAAAGTGCCGCCACAATCAGCATTTTATCCGAAGAGGGAGTTTCAGGACTTCGCAATACATAATACAATAAAAGTACAGGACGGGCAGTCGTCCTACCGGCAGCCTTTGCATAATCCGTTATTCTCTCCCACAGCAGCTCATAATCCATCATGTATTTCTTCATTTTTATCTATTATTTTATCAAGGGTAATTATCTATTGTCTCGTTAAATTCAGGAACTTATGTTCATTAAAACGATTATCTTGTTTATTTTCCGGTACTCATCACTCCGGAATCATTATCACTATTGTTCACTTTACGCTGACCGGCTTTAAACTTACGGCCAAACGAAAAATGATAAGAAACACTTGCCAAGAACATTTGCGAGCTCTCTTTCACATAATTCGCTTTTTTATAGGAAGCATATTTATTCCAATTCTCGGTCTGCTGCTTATAATTATCCGTAAACGGATTGAAAGCTCCCAAACCTACACGCAAATTCTTGTGCGTATAATACATCGCTAACATTTGAATGTTTTCACCACCAGACAAAGTTTCCCCCCAGAATTTATTAAAATTGGTATTCATTTGCCAGAAAAGAGAAAACTGCTTATAATTGAAAGATACCATAGCATTACAATACCAGTTTGTATAAGTATGAGAATACATATTGCCATGGCTCATATAATGATTCACCCCACCGGTAAACGAGAACTGCAACATGTCCTTAACAGGACCGACACGCAAAGTCAGACGCCCCGACAATTTCTGCCAGTCCTTCTGGTTGTCCCATGTCTGTACAATTTTGTCACCATCCTGATATTTCTCATCCATAATAGCCTTCGGCTGATAATCATACGCTCCCCACAGACTAGAATAGAATATGCCTTTCTGCCATTCGTATGTCAACTCGGTATGATAACGCAGATAGGATTTCAAATTCGGGTTGCCCCGCCTGATTTGCAACGAATCCACCATCTGCTCCACCGCACTTAAATCCCCCAATGACGGAGAAGCATTACTGATATCGGACTTCCAACGGATGAATGAATTTCCCGGCAACGTGTAATGCAGCACAAAACGGGGGTTAAAACTATAATTCTCATACAAATCATCACCACTTTGTTTGTAATAAGAACGGGTAACACCTACACCCAATCTGTAGTCCAATTTATTCAACTTTCCGCGGTATTCACCATAAGCGTATGTATCTCCTTGGTTCATATCCGTTTCATAATAATGACCGTTACGGTATTCATTATTGGCAAAAGACTGGGTATGACGCAAACCGAAACTCAACGAATTCCCCTTAGAAAATTGCTTCTCATAAATCGCCTCCCCAATCAGAGAATATTTATCCCCTGATACATTATTATGAATGTCAGTCAACAACTCGCCTTGCAAGCTTTCCTGATACAAACGGCGTGATTTTTCCCGGTTATAAGTACCTACCACATTGAATATCAAGAGTTGCTTGTTCTTCAATCCCTGCTGATAATAAAGATCCAACGAAGGACGAGTCCAGCTATTTTTGGTACGGTCTATCATATCCACCTTATCATCAGGTGCGGAAACATTGACCAATACCCCTTGATAATCCATGTGTGGCTGGCTATTACTTCTCAAACGAAAAGTAGCACTGAACAAAGAGTTCTCGGTCTGCTGCAAATTATAGTTCACACTTAAATTATTCATAAACATGGATCCATGCCCCGGTTCACCTTCTTCTATACGATGCAGTGTCGTTCCGTCCGCCAGGTGGAACACTTCTTCATTATCCCGATACATGCCATAGAAATCGCGAGGACCTGTATAAAACGAGACTCCAAACTCCGACTTTTTATGGTTCACTTTCCCAAATACATTATGTTCTCCCCACATGGTATTCATCCCCTGAGTCAAATCCATCCCAAAGTTACCACCCGTATCCGGACGGCGGACAATATAGTCAAGCACTACCTCGGCGTTCCCATAACGCAGTCCCGGGTTGTCATGATACTCTATGCGGATAATGTCTGACGGCTGTAATGCCCTAATCTCTTCTATTTCAGCTTTCGCCCCATTGATACGGAGCTGAAGTTCTCCACCTCCCAGCACTCCTATCTCATTATTCATCGGATTGATCTGAATACGGGGAAGCATCATCTGTTGCAACAAGTTGACTCCATTTGTCGAGACCTTCATTTGTCGCTCGGAAGGAAAGATCAGCTTACGATCCGGCTGACTGACCTGTGCGGAAGCACTGACCGTGACACCTTCCATAGCCACAGCATCATCTTCCAAAAGAATCTCCCCCAAGTTCACATTCTGTTTAATACCGTCCAATACAATAAACTGCGTACGATAGCCCACACTGGAGATCGCCAACAAATAATCGCCTGCATAAACCTTATTCAGCAAGAAACCGCCTTTTCCATCCGTGGTAGTCCCTCCAACAAAAACAGAATCTGCTGTTTGCAAAACCACATTGACATATTCCGCGGCCTTTCTGCTTGCCGCGTCTTTCACAGTACCCTTTATCATTATTTTTTGGGCAAAAACTCCCTGCACCATACTGGCTGTCAGTATGGCTATTATTACTATTTTCCTCATTTTTATTTTATGATTTTTTCTGTTTACAAGATGGCCTGTCCTGCTTAAAAGTCATTGTTTTACACTTTAGACGCCAGAAGATGAAAAAAAGTTGCACTTTCCGAAACTTTTTGGTTAAAAAAGGGTTATATTTGCAGAAAACCTGTTTCAATAATGAAAAAAATTCTTCTAACATTAGCACTTGCCTTTTGTTGTGTTGCAGGGCAAGGACAGACAACAGCTACACCGACAGGTGTCAATATTAAAGAATTAAATGCAAAGTGGGCAAAGTTCACTCAGTATGCCGAACAAAAACAAATAAGCAAAGCGGTAGAGGAGGGAATACGTGTGAGTACGCTTTTTACTCAAAACAGACAATACAAAGAAGCCTTTGCCACGTGCCGGCAAATGGACGCACTGATTTATCATAGTGAGCAAGAAAAAAAATCCCCTGAATACAAATTACGTTTCATGGTGGGCAAAGAACGCTTGCGTATGTATACGAATCTGAAGAATACAGAACAGTGCAAGATACTCTTGCAACAACTTCATTCCTACACTGACCAGTTAAAATCAGATTCTTTACAAGAAGAACTTCTGATGACGGAAGCCAATTATTATCAAACTTTCGGCATGACAGACAAAAGCCTGGAATGTTACAAAAGCCTGTTCCAAAAGCGCTCTGCCGGTAAAGACGAAAAGGGAATAGACCAATGTTATAAAGACATGCTGGGATATGCGGAGCAGAACAATAACGCCCCACTGGCCATTGCCATGAGAAAACTTTATACTTCATGGCAAGACTCCATAAAAGCAGTCAAAACAGCCAATGAGCTAAACACACTGCAACAAAAATATGAGACCAGTCAAAAAAATCTACGGATAAAAGAAGACAAGATTACTACAAATCTAATTATTATCATTGCACTATGTGTGTTATCGGCCATACTGGCCGCCGGATTATTGTTCTTGGCCGCCCTGTTATTCAAACACATCCGCCAGGTAAAGAAATTGAAAAACAGCTTGCAGATAGCAAATGAAAACAATGAACAGAAGTCCAAGTTTATCGGCAACATCAGCGCCCAGATCGAACCAAGCCTGAATACAATAGATGAAGCTGCAAAGGAAACAACCCCCACTCCGGTCTTACATGAAAACATCAAGGCACTGAAAGAACTGATGACAGCTATCCAGACGTATATTTCACTGGAAGAGACACGCGAAGAACATTATCCGCTAAAGGAACTGAACATAAATACGCTATGTGAAAGTATCATGGAGAAAGCGAAGATAAATTTCAAGTCCGGAGTAGAAGCCGTGGTAAACGTTCCACGTGTAAATATCAAGACAAATGCAGAAGAATTGGAACGCATATTAAACCATTTACTGAACAATGCGGCGGCATATACGGAAAGCGGTAAAATTTCACTGGAATTTAAAAAACGAAGCGCTCATACACATCAGTTCATATTAACTGATACGGGAACGGGAATTCCGGCTGAAGCGCGTGAGAAACTGTTCAAACCATTTGCTGAAATACGCGATTTAACGCAAGGGAACGGATTAGGACTCCCCACCTGCAGCCTTATCGCTTATAAGTTAAATGGAACACTGGCTTTGGATACTGATTATAAGAAAGGAACCCGGTTCATACTGGAACTTCATGTATAATATATAGATTCCACAGGTTAACACGGATTATTCATTTTGTAATAAACTTGATCTAATCCGTGTTAA
Source organism: Phocaeicola sartorii JCM 17136 = DSM 21941 (assembly GCF_054653615.1). NCBI lineage: Bacteria > Pseudomonadati > Bacteroidota > Bacteroidia > Bacteroidales > Bacteroidaceae > Phocaeicola > Phocaeicola sartorii. The sequence goes on along the minus strand of NZ_BAAIFW010000005.1, from coordinate 863,367 downwards.
CCTGTGATGTTTTTCTGTATCTCTCCGCTAGTGAGATTATAAATAATCAATGGGAAGAAAAAGCCAACACATCCAATCCTGATGGGCTTTGGAAAACCCTTAATCCAAATTCGGGAAGAACGGCCAGCAAATGGTCAAAAACCTCTGCTTGCAAACGTTCGTATGGAATCCAGTCTTTATTGGCTGAGAAGAAATAAAGTTCTATGGGTAATCCTTGCGGTGTAGGCTGTAATTGACGCACCATCAAAATCAATTCTGTATTTACCCGAGGATTATGGCACAAATAATATTCCAGATAGTGACGGAACACATAAAGATTCACCTCCTCTTTTCCCGTTCTTTCAAAGCCTGACATCCAAACTTTTTTCTCAAACTCCGCCATCTGCTCCGGTGTGCAGAAACGGACTGTATTCATATCTATATTAATAGCACGCTTCACTCTGCGTCCACCACTTTCCCGCATACCACGCCAGTTCTGGAACGAATCACTGACCAATGCATAGGGTGGGACTGTAGTTATGGTATTATCCCAATTACGTACTTTTACAGTGGTAAGAGTCACCTCTATCACTGTACCGTCCGCTCCATATTTCGGCATGGTAATCCAATCTCCCGGCCGGAGCATATCATTGGCGGAAAGCTGGACTCCGGCCACCAGTCCCATAATCGTATCTTTAAAAACCAACATCAAGATAGCCGCAGAGGCACCCAGTCCGGTTAGAATATTCACAGGATCTTTATCTATCAAGGTACTGACTATAATGATCACCCCTACACAAATCACAATCAGTTTTACCATCTGATATACCCCTTTCAGAGGATGGTTCTTCAACTTCTCATGTTCGCTTGAAATAGTATAAAGAGAAGTCAGAAAAGAACAGATCAACTTCATGGCCACAGCCGTGATGTAAACCCAGCACAGTTTCAGAATGAACGTCAAGGTCACAGGCTCATGCGGAAAAGCAAAAGGGAGCAGTACATACAATATGATAGGGGGAATAAGGTGGCACATATTATTCAATACAGCATCATTGAATAAATAGTCATCCCAGCTAGCCTGTGTCCTTGCCGTCAGTTTCTTTATAGCAGGAACCACTATTTTTCTACAAAAATAATCCGCTACAAAAGCGATGATCAGAATCCCCGCTATAATGATAATACGCTGAGTGACATCCAAACTCTCCTGATGCACCCCCATCTGTTCCAATAAATTAGTAAGATCGTTGTTTATTGTATCCATATTCTACGTGTTTACAGCAAAGATACGGAAATTCACCACAGATTCACACAGATCCATACAGTTTTTAAATAAAGTTGTCTGTACAAATCCGATCAATCTGTGGTGAAACCCAACAATTATTTTTTCTTTGTCAGCCATTTCTCCTGGATACGCTGCATCACCTCATACCAGTTAGGAATATAGATCGTAGCAAAAATCGTATTCACCGCCATACCGAATACCACTGCCGCTCCCAATGCCACACGGCTACCGGCACCGGCGCCTGTGGCAAACAACAACGGCATCACCCCCAGCACGAAAGTAAATGAGGTCATCAGAATAGGGCGCAAGCGAACATGTCCCGCCTCGTATGCCGCTTCACGGATAGAATTGCCGGCTTTACGATAATCACGGGCGAACTCCACAATTAAAATACCATTCTTCGCAGACAAGGCTATCAGCAGGATAATACCGATCTGTGTATAAATGCTCACCGGAACACCCATCACCCAGCAGCCCAGCATCGCACCCAAGATAGCAACCGGCAGGCCCATCACAGCAGCCACCGGACTGGTCCAGCTTTCATACTGTGCCGCCAACACCAGATAAGCCACCAGCAATGCCATAATCAGAATAATGGTAGTGGTATTACCTGCCTGAGTTTCCTGATAAGCAACAGAAGTCCATTCATATCCGAACTCACCACCCAGCTGATTTTTTATCAAACTCCCCACAGCCTCTATCGCCTGCCCGGAACTGCTCCCTTCAGCCGGAGTAATAGTGATAGAAGCAGCCGAGTACATATTATACCGGTTTATCTGATCCATTCCCAGCTTATGCTCTATCTGCGTAAAACTGCTGAAAGGCACCATCTCCCCCTTCGAATTGACCACACTCAGTTTCAACACATCATCGATCACTTTTTGGGCTTGTTCGCCAGCCTCCAATTTCACTTGGTAGATACGGCCGAATTCCACAAAATCATTTACATACGCCTGCCCCATGTAATACCCTAATGTAGAGAAAACCTGATTCAACTGCAAACCCATCAACTGCACTTTATCCCGGTCTATATTCAGGAAATACTGAGGCACATCCGCCTGATACATACTGCTCATGGAAGCGACAGCCGGCTCATTATGATAACTAGCCAATAAAGCCTCAACCGTCTTTTGCAGTTCTTCCGAGCCCAAAGACTTACGGTCCTCCAGCTCGAGTTGCAAACCACCTGTATTGCCCATGCCCGGAATAGCGGGAGGAATAATACCAAAGACTTGAGCTTCCTGTATCATGGCGTATGCCTGTCCATTAAAACGGTTAACCACCGCTTGAGCGGTATGCTCCTTACCTGCACGCTCTTTCCAATTCTTCAGCACCACAAAATAGGTGGCCGCATTAGGCAACTGACCGCCTCCCATAATACTGAATCCGTTTACGCCCAAATAAGTCTTCACTTCGGGATAGTCTGACAAAATAGCATCAATCTGCTTACCTACCATTTGCGTACGCTCCAAAGAAGAAGCGGCCGGAAGCTGGATGGCAATCATAAAATATCCGTCATCTTCTTCGGGAATGAAGGTACTGGGCCATTTTACAAACATCAGAATAGCAATGACTGATATTATGATATAAGAACCGATAGCAATGACCGGACGTGCCAACAACCACTTTACCGAAGCGTCATAAATCCGCTGCATCCAGTCATTCATACTATCAAACCAACGGAACAAACGCGCCTTATGCGCCGGAGTGGGACGGAGCAACAAAGCGCAGACCGCCGGAGTCAATGTCAATGAATTGAAGCCACTTATGACTGTAGAAGCCGCAATAGTCAATGCAAACTGTTTATAAAGCTGCCCGGAAATTCCACTAATCAGCGTAGTAGGGATAAACACAGCAAGCAGTACCAGCACCACTCCGACAATAGGTCCGGTAATCTCTCCCATCGCCTGCCCGGTAACCTCCCGGGCGTCCAGCTTCCCTTCATCCAGAATACGGGTGGCATTTTCGGTCACCACAATGGCATCATCCACTACAATGGCTATAGCCAATATCAAGCCGAACAGTGTCAAGGTATTGATAGAAAAGCCTAAAACGGCCATTACCGCCAGTGTTCCGATAAGGGAGACAGGGATAGTAAGACAGGGGATAAGAACCGCCCGCCAGCTTTGCAGGAAGAAAAAGATAACCAGCACCACCAGAATGATCGCCTCCACAAAGGTCTTCATCACTTCATCAATGGAATCATGAACCACATCCGTTGTATCCAATGTCACATTATACCTCACCCCTGCCGGAAATGTTTCAGCCAATTCCGCCATACGTGCACGAACTCCCCGGGACACATCCAATGAGTTACTCCCCGGCAACTGATAGACGGCAATGCCTGCCGTAGGCTGTCCCTTCAATCTGGAAACAACTCCATACTCGGCACTTCCCAACTCAATTTTGGCAACATCCCTCAGACGGAGCACCTTCCCCTGATCTTCCACTCTCAATATGATGTCTCCAAACTCTTCAGGAGTAGAAAGACGTCCTTTCACATTCAACGTATATTGAAAGTCATTATTGGCCGAACTACCGACAGGCTGCCCCACATAACCGGCTGAGACCTCCATATTCTGACTTTGAATAGCAGCGTACACCTGTTGCGGAGTAATATGGCGGATACGCATTGTTTCAGGATTCAACCATACACGCATGGAGTAATCACCGGCTCCCATGACATTCACCGCTCCCACTCCCGGCACACGGGTCAACTGGTCTACCAGATTCAGGTTGGCAAAGTTGGTCAGGTAAAGACCATCATAAATACTGTCACCACTCAGTGTAAGCATCATCACAATATTGGAGGACTGCTTCTGCACCGTCACTCCCTGCACCTTCACTGCTTCGGGCAAAGAATTCAACGCTACGCTGACCCGGTTTTGTACCATCACAGTCGCCATATCGATATCGGTCCCTACTTCGAAAGTCACGGTCAGCGAATAAGCGCCCGATGCGGAGGAATTGGAGCTCATATACAACATTCCGTCCACACCGTTCACTTGCTGTTCAATGGGGATACCGACAGTTTGTGCTACAGTTTCAGCATTGGCCCCCGGATATACCGCACTGACTTGCACGGTAGGCGGCGTAATATCGGGGTATTGCGCCACGGGCAATATGTTTAGGGTTACAAGTCCGGCCACCACGAATAACAAAGCCAGTACCGTGGCAAATATAGGCCGTTCTATGAAAAATTTTGAAAACATGTGGTTAGTGGTTAATGGTTAGTGATTAGTAATTAATGGGGTCACTTTCATGCCTTGGCGCACTTTCAGCAATGCTTTGGTGACATAACGTTCGGACGGTGACAAACCACTTTTGACAATACGCATATTATTATCCGCCAATTGACCGACCTCGATATGCCGGTAATTCACGATATCACTGTCATTCAGCACATACAAATATTTACCCAACTGGTCTGTTCCGATCGAGGCGTCATTAACCAACACCGCATTCCGCGCTTCACCGTATGGCAATGTGACACTGACAAACAATCCGGGACGGAGCAGCCCGTCCGGGTTATCCAATTCCGCACGCAGGCGGAGAGTACCTGTAGTCAACGTCACATCAGGAGAAAGATAATCGAGCTTGGCTTTCCATGTCTGCTCCCCGTCAGTCCCCAAACGCAAGGTTACAAAATGAGTTTCCGCAGGAATCTTACTGGCAGTCTCCCGGGTCAGTTCGTATGTCAGATATTGGTTATCTGCAATATTAAAATAGGAATACATGCGGTCGTCCTTATAAACAGTAGCCAATTTAACCGGTTGCAAAGCACCACCGATGTATGCCCCGACCGAATAAGCCGACATATCAACCACTCCGTCACAAGGAGCTTTGACATAGCAATAACTCAAGTTGGTACGCGCAGTTCTCAAAGCAGCTTCGGCATTACTTACGGCAGCCTCACAAGCAGTGACATGGCTCTCCGCCTGCAAATATTGTATGCGGCTCACGGCATCACTTTTTATCGCTTCTTTCATACGCTGATAACTGCTGACAGCATATTCCAGATTAGCTTTGGCCGTTTTTAATTCAGCTTCCGCTTGTTTCACTGAATTTTCATACAGTGTCGGTTCTATAACGAACAATACCTGTCCCTGACGTACCCGGGAACCAGGTGCGAAATTCTTGGATTGTAAGGTTCCATTGACCCGTCCCACCAAATCCACCGTGGATTCCGCTTCCAGATAACCGGGGTAATCTTTGGTCAGCGTCACATTTTCCACCAAAGGTTTCGCTACATCTACAGGCAATGCCTGCATTCCTGCCTGAGAAGGTTTATTTTTATCGCAGGCGGTCAATACACATACCGTCCATGCGAAAGTTATCATTATTTTTTTCATATCTTGGGTTAGGTTTATATTATTTCTATCGTTCATGAAGGTCACCAACAGCTTTTCCGTCACAGCCTACCATCCTCCACCCAATGCCTGATACATCTGAATCAGACAAAGCAATGAATACCCCTGTGCCTGCACCAATGAATTCTCGTAGGACAGTAACGAACGCTGTGCATCCAATACATTTTGGAAAGGACTCAGCCCCTGTTTGTATAAGTCCAATGAAAGTTTGAATGCCTCTTTCCCCTGATTCAGCATCTCACGACATGCCACAATCTGTTTGATGGAATTCTTATAACTACTCATGGCATTATCCACCTCCTGCACCGCTGTAAGAACCGTAGTATTAAACTGATTGATGGTCTCATCCAGTTGTGCACGTTGCAAACGTACATTATTCGCACGCTGGCCACCATCAAAAATCGTCCAGCTCATAGAAGGAGCGATGCTCCATGTCATACTGCGACGTTTAGTAAAGTCTTTCATATCATGTGAAGCATAGCCAAAGGAACCGTTCAGAAAAAATGAGGGAAGCCAATCGGTCTTGGAAGCTCCCAACAGGGCTGCTTGTGCATTGACTTGACGTTCGGCAACTCGTACATCGGGACGTCGTAAGAGTAATTGTCCGGGAAGACCGATCCCTACCGGTTCTATATAATCGGGTAACGGCTTTCCTGTTTCCAGTGCAGCCGTCACATCCTGAGGATAAAGCCCGAGCAATACAGCCAACGCATTCATATATTGAATAATACCGGATTCTGTAGCAGGAATAGAAGCCAATGTACTATAATAAACCGATTTAGCCTGAGCCACATCCAGTTTGGAAGCCAATCCGGTATTATAACGCACTTCAGTTATATCTACCACCGCCTTTTGAGATAAAGCATTGCGCTGTAATACACTGAGTTCCTGTTGGGCCTCACGCAAATTAAAATAGGCCGACGCCACTTCTGCACAAAGACTTACCATCGTCGCATTGTACTCTTCACGACTTGCCGCAAAATTTTCTTTCTGCGCTTTCACCCGTTGGCGGATGGAACCGAACACATCCACCTGCCAGCTCATATTAACCGTTGCATCATAATACCCCACTCTGGATTGAGGCTGTCCCGTAGTGGTATTACCACTAGTCTGTTGGCGGTTCCACCCGGCATCCAATGACAAAGCCGGATAATAGCTTCCTCTGGCTATCCTCAGATTCGCTTTCGCCATATCTATACGGTTCAAGGCAGTAAGGACAGACGGATTCTGCCTGACAGCCACATGAATCAATGAATCCAGTGTGGCATCCTGAAATACAGTCCACCAATGGTCATCCACCGGAAGCAGTTGTTGAAACATCGCATCCTCTTCCTGCCAATGTTCCGGCAAAGGTACATTCAATAATTTTTCGGCCCGCTGCTGGGCATTCAGTGCCAAAGGAATGATTAAAAGGAGCCATACTCCCCATCTACGTATTTTCCTCATAAGTTTATCACATTAAAAAACATTAGGAAAACACATGAAGCAACGTTTTGTTTAACCCTTTGACTTTCAAAAACAAGACAGCCTCTCCTTCTGAGAAGAAAAGGCTGCACCATAAAATATGAAAAGAGAAGTTATTTACCAAACATATTATTTATTAATGACATAGAACCGGTCAGCATACTTCCCAATACATCCTGATTGAATGCTATGGAATAGTTTCCGGGAGATAACTGTATATCCATTTGTACGATACCGTTTTTGCCGGTTTTCTTCAATTCTTTAGCCTTTATATTATAATAGGCAAAACGGCGGAAACTTTGATACACATCACTCATCTCCACATCTACATGCTGCAATACGGAAGCGCCGCCTGCTACCGTAGGCAGCTCTAATGTCTTTCCATTATCCAACGTCAAGACACACTTACTGTCATTAGGAATTTCCACCTCATGCCCCGACCCGATAGTAACAGCCAACGAATAACGTATGGTACTTTTATACTGAAATCCAGCGAGTGCCACATATACGTCCATGTTATTGGAAACACCCAGATTCATGCCCTCGCATACCACTGTACGCACGCCGGTCTGGTTGGTTTCATCATAAATTACTTTTTGCGCCATAGCCCCCATACTCAGAAGCAACAAGGCGAATAAAAACAATACTTTCTTCATAATTCCTTTTTTATTTATTTTAAATCATAACAAACAAAACGCTATAAGTATCCACTAATTGTGCCGAAAGTTACAAATAAAACAACAAAATCATTGCGCAAACAGCATAACTTTGTGCATATTTTCTTCTCATATCCTTTTGTCACTCAAATTGTTTAAGTAAATTTGCCACCGGAATATTACTAATACCAAATATATTAAAGTATATGAGTTTAAAAATTGTAGTACTGGCAAAACAAGTTCCCGACACACGTAATGTGGGGAAAGATGCCATGAACGCTGACGGTACCATCAACCGTGCGGCACTTCCGGCCATCTTCAATCCGGAAGACCTGAACGCCTTGGAACAGGCACTCAGACTGAAAGACACACATCCCGGCTCTACGGTAACCATCCTGACCATGGGCCCCGGACGCGCTGCCGAAATTATTCGTGAAGGTTTATACAGAGGAGCAGACAATGGATATTTATTGACTGACCGTGCTTTTGCCGGCGCTGACACGTTGGCCACTTCATACGCCATCGCTACGGCTATCCGCAAAATAGGCGAATATGACCTGATAATCGGCGGACGCCAAGCTATCGACGGCGATACCGCACAGGTAGGCCCGCAGGTAGCAGAAAAGTTGGGATTGAGCCAGATCACTTACACCGAAGAAATTCTGAACGTGGACGAAAATGCCCGTCGCATCACCGTAAAACGCCACATTGACGGCGGAGTGGAAACAGTGGAAGGCCCGCTGCCCATTGTACTGACGGTAAACGGAAGTGCAGCTCCCTGCCGTCCGCGTAATGCCAAATTGTTACAGAAATACAAACGCGCTTTGGGCGCACAGGAAAAAGCAGCCATCACCAAAGAAGGTGCTGCACTTCCCTACGCTGAACTATATGAAAAATTCCCTTACCTGAATATCACTGAATGGAGTGTGGCCGATGTAGAAGGAGACACCAAGCAGTGCGGTCTGTCGGGTTCTCCCACCAAAGTGAAGAAGATTGAAAACATCATCTTCCAGGCAAAAGAAAGCAAGACCATGACAGGAAGCGACCAGGATGTGGAAGGATTGATTGTAGAACTGTTAGCTAACCATACAATAGGATAACGATTATGAATAATGTATTTGTATATTGCGAGATTGAAGGCACGACAGTGGCCGATGTGAGTCTCGAACTTTTAACCAAAGGTCGTAAATTAGCTAATCAGTTAGGCTGCCAGCTTGAGGCAATCGCTGCCGGAACCGGCCTTGCAGGAATTGAAAAACAAGTATTGCCCTACGGAGTAGACAAACTGCACGTATTCGATGCTCCGGGCCTGTTCCCCTATACTTCATTGCCTCACACTTCTATTTTGGTGAATCTGTTCAAAGAGGAAAAACCGCAAATCTGCCTGATGGGCGCTACCGTTATCGGCCGCGACCTAGGGCCGCGTGTATCTTCCGCCTTGACCAGCGGACTGACTGCCGACTGTACCCAGTTGGAAATCGGTGCTCACGAAGACAAAAAGAACGGTATCACTTATGAAAACCTGTTGTATCAGATTCGCCCCGCCTTCGGTGGTAACATCGTTGCAACGATCGTCAATCCCGAACATCGTCCGCAGATGGCGACCGTTCGTGAAGGCGTGATGAAAAAAGAGATTCTGGACGAAAATTATAAGGGTGAAGTGGTGAACCACGATGTAGCCAAGTTTGTTCCTGAGACAGACTATGTAGTGAAAGTCATCGACCGCCATGTAGAAAAAGCCAAACATAATCTGAAAGGTGCACCTATCGTGATTGCCGGAGGCTATGGCATGGGTTCTAAAGAAGGTTTCGACAAACTGTTTGAACTGGCCAAAGAACTTCACGCCGAAGTGGGAGCCAGCCGTGCGGCTGTTGATGCAGGTTATGCGGACCATGACCGCCAGATTGGCCAGACCGGTGTGACCGTCCGCCCCAAACTGTATATCGCTTGCGGTATCTCCGGACAAATCCAGCACATCGCAGGTATGCAGGACGCAGGTATTATCATCTCTGTGAACAGTGACCCGAACGCTCCGATCAACACCATTGCCGACTATGTGATTAACGGCACTGTGGAAGAAGTCGTTCCAAAATTGATTAAATACTATAAAAAGAACAGTAAGTAATGGCAAACTTTTATACCGATATACCGGAACTCAAGTATCACTTGAACAATCCGATGATGGAGCGCATCTGCCAACTGAAAGAGCGCGACTATAGAGACAAAGACGAGTTCGACTATGCACCGCAGGATTATGCCGATGCCATGGACTCTTACGATAAGATTCTGGAAATCACCGGTGAAATCACAGGTGAAACCATCGCTCCCAATGCCGAAGGCGTGGACGAAGAAGGCCCTCACTGCGGAAACGGACGTGTGGAATATGCTTCAGGGACCAAGCAGAACCTGGATGCGATGGTCAAAGCCGGACTGAACGGCATGACCATGCCCCGTCGTTTCGGCGGTTTGAACTTCCCCATCACTCCGTATACCATGTGCGCGGAAATTGTTGCTGCCGCCGATGCAGGCTTCGGAAACATCTGGTCTTTACAGGACTGTATCGAAACACTGTATGAATTCGGAAACGAAGACCAGCACAGCCGTTTCATTCCCCGTATTTGTGCCGGAGAAACCATGTCTATGGACTTGACCGAACCCGATGCCGGCTCCGACCTTCAGTCTGTGATGCTGAAAGCTACTTTCGATGAAGCCAACAACTGCTGGCGCCTGAACGGTGTGAAACGTTTCATCACTAATGGTGACGCCAACCTCCACTTGGTATTGGCACGTAGCGAAGAAGGAACCAAAGACGGACGTGGCTTGTCTATGTTTATCTATGACAAAAACGAAGGAGGTGTGGATGTACGCCGTATCGAGAACAAACTGGGTATCCACGGCTCTCCTACCTGCGAACTGGTTTACAAGAATGCAAAAGCCGAACTTTGCGGTGACCGTAAACTCGGTTTGATAAAATACGTAATGGCATTGATGAACGGCGCTCGTCTGGGTATCGCTGCCCAGTCAGTAGGTTTATCACAAGCTGCTTACAACGAAGGACTGGCATACGCCAAAGAGCGTAAGCAGTTCGGAAAAGCCATCATCGATTTTCCGGCAGTATATGACATGCTGGCTATCATGAAAGCCAAACTGGATGCAGGCCGTGCATTGCTTTACCAAACTTCACGCTATGTGGATATTTACAAAGCATTGGACGATATTGCCCGCGAACGTAAACTGACTCCTGAAGAACGTCAGGAACAGAAGACGTACGCCAAATTGGCTGACAGTTTCACTCCGTTGTCTAAAGGAATGAACTCTGAATATGCCAACCAGAATGCATACGATTGTATCCAGATTCACGGTGGTTCAGGTTTCATGATGGAATATGCTTGCCAGCGCATCTATCGCGACGCACGCATCACCAGCATTTACGAAGGTACCACCCAGCTACAGACTGTAGCCGCTATCCGTTATGTAACCAACGGTTCTTATATCGCAACCTTGCGTAATTACGAAGCTATTCCTTGCAGTGAAGAAATGCAACCGCTGATGGACCGTGTGAAAGAAATGGCCAACAAATTTGACGCATGCACCAATGCGGTAAAAGAAGCCCAGAATCAAGAGTTGCTTGATTTCGTAGCACGCCGTCTTTATGAAATGGCTGCCGTATGTATCATGTCACATCTCCTTATCCAAGATGCGACAAAAGCACCTGAGTTGTTCGCCAAGTCAGCCCATGTATATGTAAACTATGCTGAAGCTGAAATAGAAAAGCATTTCAATTTCATCCGTAAATTTAAAGCAGATGATTTAGCTGACTATCGTTTGTAAACTCCATTCCATAAAAAAGCGTTCTATTCTTCACGGAGTAGAACGTTTTTTTTATAAGATTTTCTTATAAACACAATCAAAAAAAAACGCCCGTTTCGCAACGAGCGTTTTCCTTATAAACAAAGCCTTATCCGACCTTATTTACTAACAAACTTATTATTAACGTATTTATAAAACGACCCTTTTATCCAGACTGACCAACAATCCGGGTGCCTTTCTACTTTTCTATCTTGATTCTCAGAGTTTTTCTTTTTCCAGTAGTAAAGTTAAGGCTTTATCATCATGTGAACAAGAGTAATCGACCAATCCCCTTATTTCATCTATTAACACCCGTTTTTGTTCCTTATCAAACTATCACGAACTTTTCTTTTCACCCAATGTTATGAGGGAAACTTATTAAAAAAACCTTGACTTATGAAAGAATTAGAATTAACCAGTAACGCCGCTTTGACGGATGCGGTATATGAAACCGCCCTGAACGGCTCATTTCTAGAAGTTAAACTTGTAGCAGGTTCCGTAGGGGATGACGAACCCCGAGGAATGCAACCGGAATATGAATGTTATCATATCAGTTATCCGGGGAAAAAAGACACCGTTCTGTTTGAACAACCTTTGGATGCCGCCGATGACAAAGTAGCCGTATACGATTTAGGAGAGAAAATTCAATCCGTAGAAGGCTGTTGCCACAAAACGCTGACAAAAGGCGAAAGCCGCACGGCCACAGCACGTAAAGTAGTTGCTCACGGACCTATGTGGATTTATGTCGCCATTGCTGTCGGTATGGATCAAGCAGGTACCGAATCACCTTTTATGATCGTCCAAGGAGCAGGCTCTTACGGTTCTGAGGATACAACCGAGGACGAAATGATAGGTTATGCTAACGGACGTATTCATGAAATGACAGCTTTGCTTGTCCGCCGTGCACATTTGGAAAAACTACATCTGGCAAGTATCCGCGCAGGCTACAAATATTTGTTCGTAGAACCGGGAAGAATAGGAAAAGCTAAAGTCAAAGAAGGATAAGACAACCATTGCCTTCACTGATAACTATCATTAAAAAAGCCTGTTGCCTTTTTTGACAACAGGCTTTTATCTATTATGAATTATTCTAATGCATCTACCGGCAAATCAGACTCTTTACGATACCCCGATGAAGTAAAAACAGCTATCAGTTCCCCCTGTTCGTCTGTTATCTTTACTTCGACAAAAGGAATACGGTGATGATTAAACACCTCAACAGCCTCAGCGTACACGTAACCCAACTTAGCGGGACGGAGAAAAGTAATATTGGCATTTACTGAAAGTGTAAGTTTCTTACGGCTGTTCGCCACAGCGGCAAAAGCCAGATCGGCCAATGTAAACAAGGCACCGCCTTGACATACTCCTCCCCCATTCAGATGCCGGTCGGTCACCTCCATACGCGCATGGGCATAGCCCGGCTTTATCTCAAGAAGCTCCACTCCCGCACAAGTAGCAAAACGATCCGATTTCAAAAATTCTTTTAATGTTGCCATACCACCCTCCATATGAATGAGAAAGTCTTAATGAACAATCACCATGGTAGCCCCGAAACCATATTCACGAAACGAAGCATCCTGACTTTCATAGTTTTTATATTTATACTTCAACTCCTGCAAGATAGATTTGCGTAACACGCCATCTCCCTTACCATGAATAAAGACAATTTTCTGCCCCTTCTTGTTCTTATATTCCTCCAAGGTCTTACGAAAGACATCCAATTGGTAATTCAATATCTCGCTGTTACTCATACCGGCAGTCGTATCCAGTAACTCATGGGCATGAAGATCTATTTCCAATATATCATTTTTTATTACTTTCGTCCGGGAAGGCTTTGAAACGCGCGGTTCCGGTTCATGCTTCTGCAACAATGCGTCCTTTATATCCTCTGCCGACACAAACACCTGTTTCACCGGAACATCATCCTTCACGATATCATAAATAAGCGATGGCTCCTCGAAGAAAATACTCTCACGGAAAGTATGCAGTTTATAAAACTTCACGGTATCTATGCGCAATTCCACAGAGACAGCAGGCTTGAACAAAAAGCTCTTGTTATCCTTAAAAGCGACAAACTGCACAGCCACCCGTTCCAATTCATTCAAAACGCTTTTATCGAACTCCTCGATATAAAATTTCGTATTCGGCTCCACCGTGCCATGGCTACGTACCCGCCAGTTGCTTCCTTCGGCAGTAAGATAAGTAAAGTACAAAGTGAAATTACTGTCATTGATAAGATAAGCATCAAAGGCTGTCGCGGAAATGGCCTTGAGATCCTGCGGCACAAAAGCCAGCATCACATTCAGTATATCTCCCCCCTTCCGCTCGGCCGGGCGATAAGTGACAGGGCGTTCGTCTTCCTCTTCATCCGGACGCACCTTGACTGACACTCCTTTTGCCTTCGCACCAGCAATCTCCTGTTTAGGAGCCGGGGCAACAGGTTTACGCTTCATGTTATAATCATCCGTATCAATCACCACGCATTCTTTGACGGGCATCGGAATATCAAAGCCATCGGCATCTTCTACCAACACCATATTTTTTCCTTTAAATCCGGTCACAATACCGCCCCCTACCTCACTAAGGAAACGGACTTTATCTCCTATTTTCATACTCTTTTCTTTTTTAGTTAGCGCAAATATCGGTACAATTGTTCGAATTTACAAAGATTTGCCCAGATATACTGTAGGCGGCTTTCAAATTAACCGAACTCAAACTGGTGCATATTGAAATAAAACAACAGCCAGTCATCCCGACCAGCTGTTGCCCTAATAAATTACTTTTGTTTAACTTGATATTTATTTCAATATCCCTCATTTTGGGAATAAAGTCCAGGGACGGCATTCATCTGATCCAAAGGTATAGGATAAAGATATCGTCCGTTCTTTAATTCACTCTTGTCTGTCCCGTCAGGGTTGTTATAATTATCGAACATTCTTGTAATGGCAGACTGCCATTCTCCATACCGGACAAGGTCGAACCAGCGTATCCCCTCACCTGCCAATTCCACACGCCGCTCGCGTTTTATAAACCGCAACGCCTCTGCACTACTGGAAGCTGTTTCCGGATCACAACCGGCACGTTCTCGGATTTTGTTGACATACTCCATCGCTCCTGCCACATTGCCTTCACCTGCCAGTATCTCCGCATACAGCAACATCATATCCTCCAAACGAAGTATGGGAAAGTTCACCGGCCAATCATAATCACCCGCCATTGAATTTTCATCAAAAGACATGCCCAGTTCTGCCAGTTTGTGCTTACTTGGTAAATACTTATAAAACATGGTCTTGGTATATACCTCCACTATCGTACCGTCTTCCAAAGTCACATTATCCCGGTCATTGGTGTATGCTGGATAGTTGGGTTCCTCCTCATAGCCTTCCAAAGTGGTGAAACCTACTCCACGCCCGTCTTTTCCGCCATTAGAGAAAGTTCTTTCGAACTCATACTCCAAAGTCTTTTCCACCCAAATGGAATTTCCAAAAATTCTTTTGCTTGTATACGAAGGGGGAAGCCCCGGACTGAAATTAAAGATGAGATAATTACGGTTCTCATTGGTTCTATGCTGGATTGCAAAGATTGAATATTTATTATAATAATCCGTACTTGGCATCCATTGCTTTCTCCATTCGTCCAAAGTAGGAGCCCAATACTTGTTTCCATTAGAAGCTGAATAATTCAACACATTTTCCAACTGGGTCTTGGCCAGAGTTTTGGCATTTCCATCATTATAGGGTGAACCGGCCAGTGTCATATAAACACGTGCCAGCATTGCTTCAGCGGCCATCTTATCAGCACGTCCCTCGGAGGAGATTGAAGTTCCGGAGGCATTCACCATCCGTTCCTTGTAAGGCAGTTTGTTTTTTGCCTCGGTCAAATCAGGGATGACAACATTCTCTATAATTTCACGTGGAGTGGACTGCCCTATCCCCTTCACCTCGGAAGGAGATACCGGAGTAACGATCAAAGGGACATTTCCCCATAACCGGGCTAGTTCAAAATAACACCATCCCCTCATAAAATGCATTTCGCCCAGAAACTGTTCCTTGATGGCTGTATTGCCGCCAAAGTCACAACCTTCCATTTTCGCCAGTGCTACATTGGCGTCGTAAATGACTTTGTACAAAAGATTCCATACACTGTTGAACATGCCCAAGTCCTCGCCAGCACGAAAAGTACCAATTTCAGCATATTCCCTCAAACCATTGGGCCTAGGCTCCACCCATGCATTGTCGGAACGGCACTCAGACATATACAGGTATACATAATTAGAAATCTGATCAAGATCACCATATACACCTATAACACCCTGTTCCGACTGGGCAGCTGTCTGGTAGAAACTATCGGAGGAAAGCAAGTCGGAAGGAGCTGTCTCTAAAAAATCATCGCAGGAAACGGCGGACAATGCAAGAACGCCCAAACATAATATATTCTTTAACTTAAACATGACTCTGTATTTTTTATTTAGAAATTAACATTGATACCGATTGTGTATATACGCGGAATAGGATAGCCTCCGTAATCCAGCCCTACAGCACTTTGTCCTCCGGGAGAGGAACTGGATGCAGTATTGGCTGCCTCCGGCGAGTAACCTCCATAGTAGTTGTCCCATCTGGCCAGATTCTCAATGGAAACATAGACACGCGCGTATGAGATGAATTTCGGATTAATAGGAATTTTATAACCAAGCGTCAAATTCTTGATACGCAGATAGTCAGACGAATACAGCCATCTGGAATCCAAGGTCGTCCCCGTTGTAGTGCTTAGAATATACGGAGTTTTTCCGTCTCCTTGCTCCGTTTCAGACCACCATGCATTCCGCCAACGTCCCAATACGTTGCTGCTGGCCCCCATACTCGGACGGTCGAAAGCACGCCCGAACACACCGAATATCTTACCACCTGTCTGTGCGGTCAACAGGATGGAAAGATCAAAATTCTTATAACTGAAATTATTGGTCATACCAAACACGTATTTAGGAGTTGGCTGTCCGAGATAGGCCTTGTCATTCGCATCAATATAGCCATTATTGTCAAGGTCTGCATAACGGATGTCCCCCGGCTTGACCGTGCTTCCCTGAAAAGTGACCGGAGTTCCGTTGTGAGCCGCGCTATAAGCGTCAATTTCAGACTGTGTCTTCCAAACACCGATTGCATCATACATATAGAAAGTATTGATAGGTTTACCTACCATCAGCACATTTGAATTCTGCCCGCTGCTAAAGCCCGAATAAACGGGGGTGTCGTCCACGCCCAATGATTTTACAGTATTCTTATTATAAGAGATGTTCAGCGAAGTGCTCCATGAGAAGGCTCCTGTCAGATTTTTTGTATTCAATTCTATTTCAAATCCCTTATTGTCGATATCACCCAAGTTATCCCATACTGTGGAAAAACCGGAAGCACCTGGTACAGGAACCTGGTAAAGCAGATCGGATGTCCGTTTGGTATAATAATCCAATGACAACTGAATGCGATTGTTCGCAAATCCCAAATCAACTGCAAAATCCGTACTTTTGGTCTTTTCCCATCCCAGATCCGGATTGCCTAGAGAGTTGGCTTTGTAACCTGCTTGTCCGGCATAGGTTATAGCTGACAAAGTAGCATAGGCGGCCGTGTTGCTGATATTATTATTACCCGTTTCACCATAGCTTACTCTGAATTTCAAAGAGTTCCACCATGGCAGATTGAGCTTCTTAAAGAAATCCTCATTGGAAACCATCCATCCTGCGGATACTGCGGGGAAGACACCCCATTTGTTATTGGTTCCAAAAATAGAACATCCATCATACCGCAAACTTCCGGAAAACATGTATCTTTCTTTGTAATTGTATTGCAGACGACCAAAAACGGATGCCAGATTCTTCTGAGTTTTTTCTGTAACGGTATTGGTCTTCACGCTTACTTTGGATCCATCAAAAGATCCTTGAATCGCATCATTGGGGAAAGGACCGGAAAAACTTTGATTCGTGGAGAATCCCGTGTTACTTTTTTCCGAGGACGCACCGGCCATGATATTGAAAGCATGTCCCCCTAAATTGAGATCATAGTTTATGACCGCTTGTAACAATGTTTCCCAGGTTCTTTCTGTCAGATGAGACCCCGACGATTTCGCACCTTCTCCTTGCGCCCAGTTACCGGAAGCAGCGGTCATATAATAAGTATTGGCATCTTTGTCATAATATTGTGCGGAACCAGAAAACTCTATACGCAGGTCTTTAACTGGAGTAACCCGAAGGAATGCATTACCGGTCATGCGCATGATACGGTTTTCATTCGTATTGTTTTCCATATAATAAATAGGACTTGAAGCGCTGCCAGCCCAGTTGTATCTAAGATTGCCATTCGCATTGGTCGTATACCCCACTCCTGGCTCCGAAACCGGAGTGGATGTCAATACCTGATGCACTTGGGAGTCCTTGCCATTAGCAAGTCCCGAGCCCTGCTGTACAATATAAGTCGGAGCCAGATTCATACCAACAGTCACGTATTTGTTTATCTTAGATTCCAGATTTGTACGGAAAGAGTAACGTTCATAATTAGTTCCGGTGGCAATACCTTCCTGATCCATATATCCTCCGGAAAAGAGATAGGAGGTATTTTCTGTTCCACCGGAAACACTCAGACTATAATCCTGTACTATCGCATTACGGAAAAATTCATCCTGCCAGTCAAGCAGACACAGCTCCTCCGGATTATTCGTATAAGTATGCGAGCCCTGTATATCCTTGCTCAAATATTTAAACCATCGTTCATCAAAAGCATAGTTGTATGATGCGCTGGTGCCGGCTTGAATTCCGAGATTGGCCAAACGCGTCTCATTACTATCCGCTATGCTGGCATTTGTCACCCCCTTGCTTTTTGCCTGAGCCAAGTAATTGGCGTCCAGCCATTTCAATTTGAACTCCATCCATTCAGTAGAGCTTAACAAGTCCATCTTCTTTTCCTGTTGCTGAACACCGTAACTGGCATTGAATGAGATTTTGGGCTTGCCGCTTTTTCCTGTCTTGGTTGTGACCATTACGACTCCGTTGGAACCACGAGATCCATAAATGGCGGCAGATGCGGCATCTTTTAAGACTTCAATAGATTGAATATCAGACGGATTAATACCGCTTAAGGTTGACATCGGAACACCATCAACCACATATAACGGATCGGAACTAGCATTGACAGAAGCTGCACCACGTACACGAATTTGTAGATCAGCACCCGGTTCACCTGTTGTTGTCCGGACCTGCACACCTGCCAGCTGGCCCTGCAAAGCTGTTTCAGCACGCGCCAACGGACGGTTCTCTATTCCCTTGGAATCCATCTTGGTCACCGCTCCCGTCAGGGTACTCTTCTTAACAGAGCCATAACCGATAACCACAACTTCGTCAAGGGTTTCCGTATCTTCTGTCATGACTATTTTTAGATTATTCTGACCTTTTGTGGGAATATCCAATGTCTCATATCCGACAAAACTAACCTGTAAGACCGCATCGTCCGGTACATTATTCAAGGTGAAATTACCGTCAAAATCAGTAATAGTTCCATTGGTAGTACCTTTGACTAACACACTGGCACCAATAATACATTCTCCATTTTTATCACACACAGTTCCTGAAATATGCTTTCCTTGTGCAAACAATATCATAGTGAACATAACAAGGATGCCGAAAGCGAACATCCTCTGAAAGCCTGGATGCCATTTCACTACAATTTCTTTTAAGTTTTTCATTTCGTAATCAATTAAAGTTAATTTTTATGCAAACAACGCTGCAAATAAAATAACAAAAGTTATACTAAAGAATGTATTTTTGTACAAACACATGGAAAATTGTACATGAAATACGGATTATAGACTGTATCATAAACAATATAGAAAATCAACTAGAAGTCATTCATTATCAAGTACTACAAAGAAAGATTAGATAAAATTCTTAATTTTATTACTAGTTAAGAATAGTTAAAATTATACACATTTCATTTCAAGGTTCATTATTCTTTAAGTTTTTCTTATATATAAGGTTTTGGACGTATTGGAAAGGAAGGAAAAAATTAAAAGAAGATGGTGCTAAATAAAAAATAATCACTACCTTTGTCAAGTTCGATAAGAAGTGTACAAGTACAAGCCAGTCTACATTTTAGTTATAATACACTGGCTTTCAGCGCGTCAAATAAATATCAGTACTTTTGCGCAGAAAAAGATATAGATTCAGATGGAAGATACCAAACATATCAAAATAAGTGAGTTCAACTACCCGCTACCCGATGAACGGATTGCCAAATTCCCCCTCGCCACACGCGATCAGTCCAAACTGTTAGTTTACCGCCACGGCGAAGTGAGCGAAGACGTCTTTACTTCGTTGCCACAATACTTGGAATCCGGAGAACTGATGATATTCAATAATACCAAAGTGATTCAAGCCCGTCTGCATTTCCGTAAAGAAACCGGAGCATTAATAGAAGTATTCTGTCTGGAACCTGTCCAGCCCAATGACTATGTGTTAAACTTCCAGCAAACACGCCAATGCAGCTGGTTATGCATGATAGGCAATCTGAAAAAATGGAAAGAAGGCACGCTGAGCCGTACTGTAGATGTAAAAGGAAAACAAATAGTGCTGTCCGCCACTCGTGGAGAGTGCAGGGGAACCAGTCATTGGATTGATTTCTCATGGGATGATGACACAATCACCTTCGCCGACTTGCTGGAAGTGGTAGGCGAATTGCCCATCCCCCCCTATCTGAACCGTGAGACACAAGAAAGCGACAAGGAAACTTATCAAACGGTTTATTCCAAGATAAAAGGTTCTGTTGCCGCCCCCACCGCAGGGCTTCATTTTACGGAAAGAGTACTGGCAGCGCTGGATGAACGGGGAATCGACCGTGAGGAACTGACTTTACACGTAGGTGCAGGTACTTTCAGGCCCGTAAAAAGTGAAGAGATAGAAGGACATGAAATGCATACGGAATACATTTCTGTAAGCAAGTCTACGATTGAAAAATTAATCGCCCATAATGGAAAAGCTATTGCGGTAGGAACCACTTCGGTACGTACCTTGGAAAGTCTTTATTATATCGGCGTCCTTATCAACCACAACCCCGATGCCACTCAGGACGAATTGCATGTACAGCAATGGATGCCCTACGAAGATAAGAATGAACTGACTCCGGTGGAAGCTCTGCAACAGATTCTGGATTATCTGAACCGGCACGAAA
This sequence comes from Phocaeicola sartorii JCM 17136 = DSM 21941, assembly GCF_054653615.1. Classification (NCBI taxonomy): domain Bacteria; kingdom Pseudomonadati; phylum Bacteroidota; class Bacteroidia; order Bacteroidales; family Bacteroidaceae; genus Phocaeicola; species Phocaeicola sartorii. Next base: position 842,561 of record NZ_BAAIFW010000005.1, on the reverse strand, counting down.
TGGAAGCGTTGCATAGCAGTACTCAGATTATCATCGCGCCGGGATATACATACAAAATAGTCAAGAAAATGGTCACTAATTTCCATCAGCCGCAAAGTACATTGCTGCTATTGGTTTCCGCCTTTGTGAAAGGAAACTGGCGGAAGATTTATGACTATGCACTGGGCCATTATTTTAGGTTTCTGAGCTACGGAGACAGTTCACTGCTGATACCCTAAGACTTCATCACGGATAGATACTGTACAACAAGAGTTCATTGTCGAAATTTAGTCTTATCAGTAAAAACAAACAACAGAAAACTCAATATGACAGCAGAAGAATTAGGTCAAATGATATGGAACGTGAAGGAACTCCTTCGCAATGTATATGACAATAAGGACGTAGAGGATGTAATCCTTCCGTTCACTCTCCTTCGCCGTCTGGACTGCGTACTTGTAGGTTCAGAAAACCTTGTGGCAGCCAACATGAAGCAACTTGAAGAACTGGGTCAGACCTCACAAGAAGATATCGACAATATGATGCCGATGCTCATGGATGCTGCCGGCTACAAATTCTACAATACGAGCGGTCTGTCACTCTCTAAGTTGATAACAGTTCCCGCCGACCTGACGAATAACTTCAAGACCTATCTTGAAGGTTTTAGTCCGAACATCCGTGAAATTCTGAAAAACTTCACCGGTAAAGGTGAAAATGCGAGTCTGAGCGATATTTTTTTAAACCTTGCCCGCAAGAATCTTCTGCTTCAAGTAACTAAAGCTTTTGTGCTGGACATCGACCTCAGTCCCGACAAAGTAGACAACCACATGATGGGCACTGTTTTCGAAATTGTCATTCGTTACGCAAAAGAATCTGTAGGTATCGGTGCCGGTCAATTCTATACTCCTCGTGACATCGTCCGCTTGATGACGGAGATTACCTTGCTCGGCCAAGAAGATAAGATTTACCAGGATGGGAAGATAATCTCTGTGTATGACCCCTGCTGTGGTACGGGTGGCATCTTGACGTTGACCAAAGATACTATAGAGGAAACGGCAAAAGAGCGTAGAGTGGATGTAACCGTCAACCTATTTGGTCAGGAGTTAAATGACAAAACATACGCACTCTGCAAGAGTGATATTATCATGAAGGGAGACGAAGCAAAGGGTATCGCTGTAGGTGACACGCTTCTCGTCGATGAGTTCCGCGACCAAAAATTCAACTTTATGCTGGCGAACCCTCCATACGGTGTAGACTGGAAACGTGAATACGATTCTGTTTCTGCCGAAGCGGAAGATAAAAGCAGTCGCTTTGCTCCGGGACTGCCCGACAAGAGCGATGGTCAGTTACTCTTCACCTTGCACATGCTTCATAAGATGGACCCCAAAGGCAGCCGCGTAGGCATTCTCTCTAATGGTTCACCATTATTTAACGGTGGTGCAGGTTCCGGTTGGAGCAATATTCGCAAGCACATGCTTGATAATGATTTACTTGATGCTATCATTGCTTTACCCGGCGGTTTATTCTATGGCACAGGTATCGCTACCTACCTTTGGATATTTGATAACAAGAAGCCCGAAAGCCACAAGAATAAAGTGCTACTGATAAATGCAGCTAAAGACGAGTACGTCCAGCCCATGCGCAAGAATCTCGGTATGAAAAATGTCTTGGTCAGCGATTACGGTCGAAGTGAAATATGTCGTATCTACCATGATTTTGAGACTTGCGACAACGCAAAACTCATGGATAAGGATGATTTCTTCTACACTTATATTACCGTTGAGCGCCCTCTCCGCCTTACATACAAGGATGTAAAGACGAAGTATACTACGCTCGATAAAAAGAAGCAGAGCGAAGCTTTGGCAAACATCGTTGCGTTGGACAATATTGATACAGAACGCACCGATGCTGAATTCTTTGCTTACTTGGAGTCGAAGAAGGTAAAGACTACCGCAAAACTTATCAAAGATTGTCGCACCTTCTTTGGTGAAGTATCTGAAACCGCTCCCGAGGTTCATGTCATACCACTTGATGATAGCAGCGACTTAGTTGCTGACACTAATTTACGTGACTATGAGTCGATTCCATTCAAGACGGATATTCAAGAGTATTTTCAAAACGAAGTTCTTCGCTTTGCTCCTGACGCATGGATGGATAGAGAAAAAGACAAGATAGGTTGCGAGTTCCCTATTTCAAAACTGTTTTATGAATATCAGCCGCTACGCTCAGTAGAGGATATCCTTGCGGATATTCGAGCACTTGAAGAAGAGGAGGAACAGGAATTATCTTCATTGTTGAATGATTAAAAAGATAGGTAATGGAACAGTACGATAATTATAAGGATAGTGATATCGCTTGGTTGGAAAATGTACCTAATCATTGGGATATTGCACCATACAAGCGAGCTGTTATAATAAAAAACGGCAAAGATTATAAGGATGTTCAAGTAAATGAAGGAGGTTTTCCTGTAATAGGATCAGGCGGCGAATTTGCCAAAGCGAGTAACTATCTTTATGATGGCGAGGTAATTTTGATGGGACGAAAGGGAACTATCAATAAACCTTTATATTTTAAAGGAAAGTTTTGGTCTGTCGACACGATGTTTTACTGCATACCTCGTAAAGCTGTATGTGGCAAATATATATACTATCAAGCAACAATATTTCCATTTAACTTATATTCAACATCAACTGCACTGCCCAGTATGACACAATCGGATTTATGTAATAATCCCATTGTACTCCCACCATTAGCAGAACAGCAGCAAATTGCCTCCTACCTCGATACCAAGACGGAGAAAATTGACAAGATGATTGCTAAGGCAAAAAAGAAAATAGAATATCTTGGTAAACTTAAACAATCAGTTATCACTCGTGCCGTGACACGAGGACTGAATCCCAATGCACCACTAAAAAATAGTGAAGTAAAGTGGATTGGCGATATTCCTATACACTGGGACATCGCCTGTTTACGTTTCTTCTTAAAACTTATAAACGGACGTGCGTATTCACAAAACGAATTGCTACCAAGTGGAAAATACAAGGTACTTCGTGTTGGAAACTTCTTCACAAATGATTCGTGGTACTATTCAAATATGGAACTAGGACCCGACAAGTATTGTGATAAGGATGATTTACTATATGCTTGGTCAGCTTCTGTTGGCCCATATATTTGGAATGAAGCAAAAACTATATATCATTACCATATATGGAAAGTGCAACTGGCCACATCAATGGATAAAATGTATTCATATTATTTATTAAGAGCAGTGACAAATCAAAAAATGGGCGATATGCATGGAAGTACAATGATGCACATTACAATGAGTGATATGAATAAAACAAAGATTCCAATACCTCCTATTTCCGAACAACAACAAATCGCCACCTACCTTGACATAAAATGTTCAAAGATTGACCACATTATTGCTACCCAAAAGAAAAAAATTGCTTACCTTCAAGAACTGAAACAAAGCCTTATCACCAATGTAGTGACAGGCAAGATAAAAGTAAGCTGATACATTATAGAATATAAGACCATGAAAGCAAGCAATAACAAGGAAGAAGAAACTCATTTCGTAAAGCGAGATAAATTTGCCATAACCGCAGAATATAAGCAATGGTTTGCCGATATCAAATCTCGTTTGCGAAACAGTCAGATAAAAGCAGCCATCAAAGTAAACAGTACACTGCTGGAGTTCTATCGGAACTTAGGTCGTAACATTGTAAAGATGAAAGCGGAACAAGCATGGGGAAGTATTGTTTTGCAACAGCTTAGCTTTGATTTTCGAGATGAGTTTCCTGATATGAAAGGATTGTCATACACCAACTTGCGATATGTGGCACAGTGGTTCAGATTCTATACAAACGATAAGGAGGCAATTTGCCAACAACTTGTTGGCGAATTATCTATGCCACAAAAATTCGCTCTTGTGCCCTAGGGACATCACGGCAGCAGACCGTCTTTTGAAAGATGACAATGACAACCCCAGTATAGGACTGCTGGTATGCAAGTCGAAAAACGAGACCGTGGTTAAATGGGCTTTTGAAGGCATCGACCGACCACAGGGAATAGCAACCTATGAGCTTGATGAAGTACTGAAAAAAAACACTGGCAGAGAAACTGCCAAGTATTGAAAACATAGAAAATGCAATAGAAGAGTAAATTGTGCAGAAACACTGCACTGTTATACACGAGCTTTGCTATCATAAAACGAAAATAGGAACCGATATGTTTGGACTACTAAACGAAACTCTCTTTGAGAAACACATGGCAGAATATCTTGCAGAAAGCAAGATGTACAATCAGCGTACACCAAAGGATTTCAATATTCAAAAGTTGGTGGACTCAGATATGCTTTTACAGTTCTTACGCGAGCAACCTATGTGGCAGAAACTTATCAATCAAGGCTTCGCTAACGAACAAGACGCACTAAACATTGTGATTGAAACCATCAACACGAAAATTAACCGTGGTGAGAGTTTACTGTCACTGTTGAAGAACGGCTTCATGCTGCAAGGCCGACGCATCCGGTTAGCAGCTTTCAAACCGGAAATGACTCTTGATGCTGCTGCTGACTACCTCTACCAGAAAAATATCTTCAGCGTGGTTCGCCAGATGAAGTACAGCACCCTAGGTTTCGATAAAAATAATGAACTTGACCTCTGTATCTTGTTAAATGGTCTGCCTATCATTACCCTGGAGCTGAAGAACGAAGCTACCGGTCAGACTGTGGTGAACGCCATGCACCAATATCAGACCAACCGTCATCCGCAGAACCGTATGCTTCGCACCTGTCTAGTGCACTTCGCCATGGATAACAACCGAGTGATGATGACCACCAAGCTGGCCGGCGATAACACACAGTTCCTACCATTCAACAAAGAAACGGTAAATCCACAAGTAGAGGGAGATTATCCAACCTGCTATATGTGGAAAGAGGTGCTGCAAGCTGATTCTTTACTAAATCTCATTCAGCATTTCATTAAACGCATTACACCTAAGAAGGGTGAAGCGTTCTATATATTTCCCCGTTATCACCAGTTGCGTTGCGTACGCAACATCATTAGCGACGTGCGCGAGAAAGGCGTAGGTCAAACCTATCTCGTGCATCACTCTGCAGGTTCAGGCAAAACAAAGAGCATGTCATGGCTGGCCTTCCAACTGGCAAACCTTCAGAATATAGACAACACTCCAGTATTCGATTCGGTTATCATGATTACCGACCGCATTGTGCTCGACCGGAACATTGCCGATGAAATAAAAGGAATGGAAGAAGTAGCCGGTACTGTAAAAGACATCCGCAAAGGTTCACGTAATCTGGCAAAGGCATTAGCAGAAGGCGGTCACCGCATCATCATCTCCACTGAACAAAAGTTCAGCTTTGCATTACCTAAGTTGAAGGAGGCTGCCGGTTCACACTTCGCTGTCATCATAGACGAAGCGCATACAGCCTTTGGCAAGCAAGCATCGCACGATGTACGTCAAGTTCTCACCGACAAGAGTGAGCTTCGCGAAACGGTAGAAGAGTTCGGTATTGAGAGCCGTGAAGCCGAGAACAATATGCAAGACCAAATGTTGGCCGAACTGCAAGCTGCCCGCAGCATCAATAGCGGTCATATCAGTTACTTTGCTTTCACAGCCACACCAAAGTCACAGACTTTTGCACTCTATGGCCGTAACGGAAAGGCATTCGACACCTATTCCATGAAACAAGCCATCGAGGAAGGCTTTATCCTTGACGTGCTGAAAAACTATACTACCTTCCAGACCATGTTTGAACTGGTAAGTAAGGTAGATATTCCTGAAGACACACCAGAATACGAAAAGCAGAACGCACTCCGTTTGATGATGCAATATGTGAACCAGCACCCATACGTCATCAACTACAAAGCCAATATGGTGGTAGACTACTTCATGCAACACTCTGCCCAAAAAATGAAAGGGCAAGCAAAAGCCATTGTCGTGACTTCCAGCCGCGCCAACGCCATATTGTTCCACCAAGCCATCACACGCCGATTGAAAGAGAAATACAATGGTGATGTAAAAGCACTTGTGGCATTCAGTGGTGAAGTAGAAATCAATGGCAACAAATATACTGAGGAAAAAATAAACGGCTTCGGAATCAAAGATAATGGTATTGCCATTGAATTCAAACAGCCCAACCAAAAATTTTTAGTCGTAGCTGACAAATTCCAGACAGGATTCGACCAGCCTTTACTCCATACCATGTTTGTAGACAGGAAATTAGGCGGTGTGCAGTGCATCCAAACACTAAGTCGTTTGAACCGCTGCCATCCCGACAAGCAAGATACCCTGATTATCGACTTCGTAAACAAACACGAGGACATAAAGGCAGCGTTCGAAGACTATTATGATGCCACATGGTTGCAAGGAAACTATGATCCATCGAACATCTATGAATATAAGAACGACATCGAGCGCAGGAAACTCTTTACACAGAGCGATGTAGATAAAGTTGTAACCTTATTGCTTTGCGAAGACGAACAGCAGATAGCCGGTATTCCATCTATCTTAGGACAACTGGTAAACGAATATGTAAAGCCGTTACCTGAGGAAGAACAGGAACTCATCCGCAAAGAGGTGAATCGTTACATCCGCCAGTACGGATTGCTTGCTCAGCTAATGAAATTCCTTGACCCTGACTTGGAACGTTTCTACATGTTCTGCAAGCTCTACTACAAATATCTGCCTTATACCAAGGAGACTTTGCCACTGGACATTTTGGAAAAGATTGACCTCGACAAGTATCGTATTCAATTAGCAGAACAGGGCTGTATCACATTAGAGGGAGAAGGTGGCAAACTGACACCTCCAAATACTGCCGGCATTAGCGGTGAGGAGAAGGAGTTTGACAATCTCGATCATCTCATCCACATGATAAATGAGCCTTATGAAGGTTTCCTCAACGAAAATGACCAAATAATCCTTGAGTTGCTGCGTCAGTTGAGAAATGACCCAAACTTGAAGCAAGCATTCAGCGCAGAAAACTCCCACTCCAGCCTGTTGAAGATGGTAGAAAAGGAGTTCAACAAAAAAGTCGCGACACAGTTAGGCAAGTATATTAATTTGAAGAAACTGCTCAATAGCAATCAAGCTTTCAATGAAGAATTCTTAAATATGCTGGTAACCTTCCTGGGGCAAAGCTTCCATACAAGTAAGGTGCTTGAATATAATGAGGAGTTGCTTAAGGATGTGATGTTTGAGAAACTTGAAGACACTTTCAGTGAACTCTGCGGACATGGCTATCGTGAACTTGAAGAAGTGCTCGATTGTCTTTTCGCCATCTTGAAAACCCATACAGTGAAGAACTTGGATGGTCTGAACACCATAATTCCAAATCAATTGAACAAGTTCTATCGTGGCGAGAACGAGCCGGTAGACTTAAAAGTAATATTCGGAGCATTGTTGCCTAAGTACGAGGCATTCCTCCTCAAACTGTATTACCTAAAAGAGGGAGAACAATTTGTGCCTGCAAGCGGTGTAGCTGGTTGGGTAGCTATCGTAAAGACTTTCCATGAAATAAATAAACTCTACTACAATCATGGCAAAAATCCGAAGTTGAACACTTTTGAAACCTACTACAAGTGTATTTCAAAGTGGAGAAACGAGAACGTTCACCTTGCTCCGGAACTAGCCGATGCAGAGGTCGCTCCAGCCATCCACATGGTGGTTAGCATGTACATCTATGCCGTGATGGTCAGCATTACAGAGCTAGAGATGGCAGGTTGCGAACTTGACAATTCGGGAGTTACTGTTCCTGATGTATGTCCTTCCGCTCCTATAATCCCTTATAAAATGACTACAATGGCTGATCTTGGCAGAGATGATTCTAAAGACCAAAAGGTAGCGGAGCGTCCTATTGACAAAATGAACGAGGAAGAAAAGATAGACCTCTTGAAGCGCAGTATTCTGAAAGCACAAAGTTACACTCCGCTATTTACCAAAAAACGTCATTGGATATCAATTTACAAGATGGCAGCGCACAAGAACATCATCATCGATGGCGACTACACATACTTTATACAGCGTATCGGACTGATGGAACTAAAAAATATGCCTGATGGTTTATCCGCCAACTATCTGGCCCATATGGACAAAGGCGTTTTCGCTGATGACCTCAGTGAATGGGTAAGTACCGGTTTAAGCGGTATGAAACTATCTGAGTTCACAGATATCAAAGAAACTGCAGAGAAATTCGGCGAAATCATCAATGAGATTAGCCATAAGGAACAAGTCTGAAAACTAATTTAAACAGAAAAGATGGCAACAAATAAAAATGCGATTGTTCGATACAGAGCTTTGGACAAATGCTTTAGCAGTAGAACTAGAAGATATTACATGGACGATCTCATTGAAGCTTGTCGTATGGCACTTGAACATCAGAATGGTGATAGCGGTTCCAAGGGTGCCGAAGGAGTACAGCGTCGTCAAATCTTTGACGATATGAACGACATGGAACTGATGTACGGAGTCATTATCGACAGAGTCCAAGACGGTCATAAAAAATATTACCGCTACGCAGTCGACTCAAAAACGATGGTCGAAGCGGGTCTTTCTCAAGAAGAAATGGATTGCATACTTGAGGCTGCCGCCATCATGAAACGCTTTGAAGGGATTCCTCAGTTCGACTGGCTGGACGATTTGGAAAAGAAACTTTATACTACTTCAAAACTAGGTAATGCAACTCAAAAGGCAGTTAGCTTCCAGCACAACCAATACCTTACAGGTATAGACAAGTGGTATAAGCCCATATTTGAAGCTATTGTAGCAAAAAAAGTAATAGAAATAAGTTACCATCCATTTGGTAAAGATGTTAGAACAGTAATAGTGAGCCCTTATCATTTGAAACAGTACAACAATCGCTGGTTCTTGGTGGCGAAACGCAAAGACTTCAATAAAATATCCAACTATGCGATAGACCGAATTGAAGGAATAAAGGAAAAGTCCCAAACATTTGAGCCTCTAGATGATGACTTTGATTTCGAAGAGTTCTTTAGTGACGTGGTCGGTGTTTCCATAGTTGAAGGCGCCCCCGTGGAAAATGTCATTCTGCGAGTTACCGACAAGGCGTGGAATTATATTACAACAAAGCCGCTGCATGAGTCTCAATCTGTTCTAAACAGCAAACAAGCCGACGGCAAATGGGAAGTTCGACTGAAAGTACAAGACAACTATGAATTACGTTCGCTTCTACGTTCTTTTGGCGATAGTGTTGAAGTAATAGCTCCAGCCACCTTACGCCAAGAAATGAAAGAAATGGCACAGCGTGTATTCCAAATGTATAACGACTAAATCTATATACTATGAAAGACACTATACCTGTAAACGCCATCTATCACTATTCGACTTCTTATAGTCTTTAATAATAATCAACTTAAAACAAATCCGAAAAATCTCCCATAGTATCTGCTATGGCTATATTTCTAAAAAACGACAGTTTATTATATAAAGTTTATATTACTTTATGTCACGAAACATATCTTCAAACCCATAGTATTCCAATAGTTTTCCTATCTTTGTGACAAAACACTTGCATACTATGACTATCACTCTATCTACTGATTTACCTGCCTATCCCACATTCACGGAAGGCATCCGCCGTGCTCCCGACCGGGGCTACCGCCTGACACCCGCTCAAACGGAAACGGCATTGAGGAATGCATTGCGATACATTCCGGTGGAACTGCATGAGCAACTTGCTCCCGAATTGATGGATGAACTGCTCACCCGGGGCAAAATATACGGTTACCGTTTCCGGCCCGAAGGCGACTTGAAAGCAAAGCCCATTGACGAATATAAAGGGAATTGCATCGAAGGAAAAGCATTTCAAGTCATGATAGACAACAATCTTTCATTTGATATCGCCCTTTACCCTTACGAACTGGTGACCTACGGCGAAACCGGACAAGTTTGTCAGAACTGGATGCAATACCGGCTTATCAAGCAGTATCTGGAGGTAATGACCAACGAACAAACCTTGGTCGTAGAAAGCGGCCATCCGTTGGGATTATTCAAATCACATCCCGAAGCTCCCCGTGTTATTATCACCAATTCCATGATGGTAGGCATGTTCGACAACCAGAAAGACTGGGAAATAGCCGCACAGATGGGAGTAGCCAACTATGGACAAATGACCGCCGGAGGCTGGATGTACATCGGGCCGCAAGGCATTGTACACGGCACGTTCAATACCCTATTAAATGCAGGACGCATGAAATTAGGCATACCGCAGGACGGTAACCTGAACGGCCATCTTTTCGTATCCTCCGGATTGGGAGGAATGAGCGGTGCCCAACCCAAAGCGGCCGAGATAGCCGGAGCAGTGGCCATTATAGCCGAGGTAGATTATTCACGCATAGAAACCCGCCACCGTCAAGGGTGGGTACAGCATATCACATCCGATTTGTCTGAAGCCTACCGACTGGCTGCCGATGCCATGACGCAACGAATCCCCTGCTCCATAGCCTACCATGGCAATGTAGTCAATCTGTTGGAGTATGCGCTGCATCACGACATCCACATCGAACTTCTCAGTGACCAGACTTCCTGCCATGCCGTTTACGAAGGCGGCTATTGTCCTGCAGGCATTTCCTTCGAAGAACGTACCCGTATGCTGAAAGAAGACAGAGAAACTTTTGATGAAATGGTGAACGAAACTTTGCGCCGCCATTTCCATGTTATCAAGGAACTGGTGGCACGGGGCACTTATTTCTTCGATTATGGCAATTCTTTCATGAAAGCGATTTATGACGCCGGAGTGAAAGAAATCTCACGCAATGGAACAGACGAGAAGGATGGATTCATCTGGCCGTCCTATGTAGAGGATATCATGGGACCCCAACTTTTCGATTATGGTTACGGTCCCTTCCGCTGGGTATGCCTGAGCGGAAAAAAGGAAGATTTGATAAAGACCGACCGCGCTGCTATGGAGTGTATCCCTAAAGATCGCCGTGGACAGGATATGGACAACTGGATATGGATTCGCGACGCCGAAAAGAATAACCTGGTGGTAGGGACCCAAGCACGAATTCTGTATCAAGACGCACTGGGACGTATGAATATCGCACTGCGTTTCAATGAAATGGTACGCCGGGGCGAGGTAGGCCCTATCATGTTGGGACGTGACCACCACGATGTAAGCGGTACCGACTCTCCTTTCCGGGAAACTTCCAATATCAAGGACGGCAGCAATGTAATGGCAGATATGGCTGTGCAATGCTTTGCCGGAAATTGTGCCCGGGGCATGAGCCTTGTCGCTTTGCACAATGGAGGCGGTGTAGGTATAGGTAAAGCCATCAATGGCGGATTCGGAATGGTATGCGACGGCAGTGAACGGGTAGACCGTATCCTCCGCTCATCCATGTTATGGGATGTCATGGGAGGAGTGGCACGCCGTTCGTGGGCACGCAACCCACATGCTATGGAAACTTCGGCGGAGTTCAATGAAAGTCATGCCGATGGTTATCATATTACCCTGCCGCATATAGCGGAAGATGAGCTTATTAATAAAGTATTGAAAAATAAAGGAATCAACTAACCAAAGACCGGAACACCATGGATGCAACTGTTTCATTCATCCGCATCCATGAATGTTTCCTATAAACCAAATTCTAAAGAGTATGAGCTGGACAAAAATTATGGAATGCGTCCCCAACTTCAGCGAAGGCCGCGACTTACAGAAAATAGACAAGATTGTATCTCCGTTTCGTGCCAAGGCTGGCGTAAAATTATTGGATTATAGTAACGATGAAGACCACAACCGGCTGGTAGTTACCATCGTTGGAGAACCGGACGCCTTGAAAGAAGCGGTAATAGAAGCTATCGGCATAGCAGTAGAACTGATTGACCTGAACCATCACCAAGGACAGCACCCCCGTATGGGAGCTGTAGATGTAGTTCCATTCATTCCCATCAAAGGATGTACCATGGAAGATGCCATAACGGTGTCCAAAGAAGTGGGACAACGGGTGGCCTCTCAATATAATCTCCCTGTATTCTTGTATGAAAAATCAGCCAGTGCACCACATCGTGAAAATCTTGCTGCCATCCGTAAAGGAGAATTCGAGGGAATGAAGGAAAAGATTCACCAACCCGAATGGCATCCCGATTTTGGTCCTGCGGAACGTCACCCCACTGCTGGAACTGTAGCCATCGGAGCCCGTATGCCCTTAGTTGCCTACAATATAAATCTCAATACTCCCAGCCTGGAAATAGCGCATGACATTGCCAAGAAAATCCGTTTTATCGGTGGCGGACTGCGTTATTGCAAGGCCATGGGCGTAGAACTGAAGGACCGGGGTATCACCCAGGTATCCATGAATCTTACCGACTATAGCAAAACCGCTATCTACCGGGCATTCGAAATGGTACGTTTTGAAGCCAAACGCTACGGAGTAAGCATCATCGGCAGCGAAATCGTAGGACTTGTTCCCATGGAGGCCTTGATAGACACTGCCTCTTACTATCTGGGATTGGAGAACTTCTCCATGCAACAAGTACTGGAAGCACGTATCATGGAATAAACAAGAACAAAGTTATGAGCAACAACTTGATTATCATCAATGCCCACATCGTTACTCCACAAGGCAGAACCGCCCGGAAAGGAGAAGCCATGAACGAACTTCTCAACATTCCTTGCGGAACGGTAAGAGTAACCGACGGCATTATTACCTATGTTGGCGAAAACCGTATAAGCCATGAAAAGCCCGGCTATAAAGTGCTTGACGCCAGAGGGAATGTATTGTTGCCGGGATTCGTTGACTCTCATACCCATTTGGTTTTCGGAGGATTTCGCCCCGACGAATTCATCTGGCGGCTCAACGGCGACAGTTACATGAGCATCATGGAACGTGGCGGAGGCATTATCAATACTGTACGTGCCACCCGGGAAGCCTCCTTTGAAGAACTGAAACATAAAGCCGAATGGTTTCTGGATACCATGAGCCGGATGGGGGTCACCACCGTGGAAGGAAAAAGCGGATATGGCCTGGATCGTGATACAGAACTGAAACAGCTCAGTGTCATGCAAGCTGTCAATGAATGTCCCGACCGGAAAGTAGATATCGCCACCACTTTTTTAGGTGCCCACGCCTTACCCGAAGAATACAAAGGGCGAAGTGACGCATATATTGATTTTCTGATTAACGAAATGTTGCCCATGATTCATCAGAAACAATTGGCCGAAAATTGTGATATTTTCTGTGAGAAAGGAGTATTCACTGTGGAACAGTCTCGAAAGTTATTGAAAGCTGCGCAAGCTCTAGGCTTCGGTGCCAAGCTACACGCTGATGAAATTGTCAGCTTTGGAGGAGCAGAACTGGCAGGAGAATTGAAGGCCCTCAGCGCCGACCATCTGTTACAAGCATCCGATGAAGGCATAAAAGCCCTGGCCCAAAATAATGTAGTAGCCACTCTATTGCCACTAACTGCCTTTACCCTAAAAGAGCCCTACGCCCGTGGCAGGAAAATGATAGACAGCGGCTGTGCCGTAGCCCTTGCCACCGATCTAAATCCAGGCAGTTGTTTCTCCGGTTCCATCCCGCTGACTTTTGCTCTGGCCTGCATCTATATGAAACTGACCGTTGCAGAAGCTATCACAGCCATCACACTGAACGGTGCGGCAGCTCTCGGACGCGCCGACCGCATCGGAAGCATAGAAGCCGGAAAACAGGGAGACCTTGTTTTACTGGGAACCGACAACCCCCATATATTACCTTATTATACAGGTATGAACGCAGTCAAGCTGACCATCAAAGGAGGACGTGTTCTACATTCAAATTAACCCATTAAATACTAATAGCCATGTTAACAGAACTTACCATCAAAGAATTTATCAATAAAGTACTCAGTAATGATCCTGTCCCCGGTGGCGGCAGTGTCTCGGCACTCAATGGAGCCCTTGCCACCTCACTGGCAGCTATGGTAGCCAATCTTACCATAGGGCGCAAAAAATATGCAGAAGTGAACGAAATCATGGAAGACCTTTCCGTACGCTTCGAACAGCTCACCCACCAATTGACAACCGATGTAGACCGGGACTCAGAAGCATACGATCGTGTTTTCTCCGCATTCAAACTTCCGAAAGAAACGGATGAAGAAAAAGCGATCCGTAGTGAAACCATACAAACGGAAACCAAATATGCCGCCCAAGTGCCTATGGAGGTGGCACGTACCGTCCATTCCATTCTGCCTATGATTGATGTGGTAGCCAGAAAAGGGAACAGCAACGCTGTAACCGATGCCTGCGTGTCCATGATGTGTGCCCGGACTGCCATTCTGGGAGCCTTGCTGAATGTACGTATCAACCTCACTTCTATCAAAGATGAAAAATTCGTCAAAGAGATGAGCGAAGAGGCCGATATGATAGCACAGACGACCATTGCCGAAGAACAGAAAATACTGGACTATGTGAAAACCATTTTTTAATCCCAACCTCCGCGGTTAAAAAAAGAATCAGACCATGAAGAATGTATATCAAATAGGTTCGGGTGATCTCACTTTTGACATCATCGAACGTATTATCAATGAAAATCTGAAACTGGAACTGGCTCCCGAAGCCAAGGAACGCATTCAGAAATGCCGGGATTATCTGGACAAAAAGATCGAGGCGTCCGATGTCCCCCTCTATGGCATCACGACAGGATTCGGCAGCTTGTGCAACCGTAATATTTCTTCCGACGAACTGAGCGCCTTGCAAGAGAACCTGGTAAAAAGCCACGCTTGCAGTGTAGGCTCAGAAATGCCCCATGTCATTGTGAAGCTGATGTTTTTATTAAAAGCTCATGCTCTTTCTTTGGGACACAGTGGCGTACAAGTCATCACTGTACAACGCATTATCGACTTTTTCAATAACGATGTAATGCCCATTGTCTATGACCGCGGTTCATTGGGAGCCTCGGGAGATCTTGCCCCGCTCGCCAATCTCTTCCTTCCGCTGATCGGTGTAGGCGACGTGTATTATAAAGGTAAACGTTGCGAAGCCATCAGTGTACTCGATGAATTCGGCTGGGAACCGGTCAAACTGAAAAGCAAAGAAGGACTGGCCCTGCTCAATGGTACACAGTTTATGAGTGCCAACGGAGTTTATGCCATTCTCAAAGCTTTCCGTCTTTCCAAAAAGGCCGACCTGATCGCAGCCATTTCTCTGGAAGCTTTCGACGGACGTATCGACCCGTTCATGGACTGCATCCAGCAAATGCGCCCGCATAAAGGCCAGATAGAAACAGGAGCCGCATTCCGAAGAATACTAGAAGGCAGTGAAATCATCGCACAGCCCAAACAACACGTACAAGATCCCTATTCGTTCCGTTGCATCCCACAAGTTCATGGTGCTACCAAAGATGCAATCAACCACGTAGCCTCCGTTCTGTTGACCGAGGTCAACTCAGTAACCGACAACCCCACCATTTTCCCTGACGAAGACCTTATCCTTTCCGGAGGTAACTTCCACGGCCAACCGCTGGCACTAGTATATGATTATCTTGCCATTGCCATGGCCGAACTGGGGAACATATCCGAGCGACGTGTAGCACAACTCATCATGGGACTTCGAGGATTGCCCGAATTTCTGGTCGCCAATCCGGGATTGAACTCCGGCTTCATGATTCCCCAATATGCTGCAGCCAGCATGGTAAGCCAGAACAAAATGTACTGTTACGCAGCCAGCAGCGACTCTATCGTATCCAGTAACGGACAAGAAGACCATGTAAGCATGGGAGCCAATGCCGCAACCAAGCTCTACAAAGTAATGGACAATCTGGAACATATTCTTGCCATCGAGCTGATGAATGCCGCACAGGGTATAGATTTCCGCCGCCCGCTCCGCAGCTCACCGTTTATTGAGAAGTTTCTCGCTACCTACCGCAATGAGGTGCCTTTCATAAAGGAAGATATTGTAATGTACAAGGAAATACATAAAACAGTAGCTTTCCTAAAACGGCATCAAGTAAATTATTAAAAGGTATTTTAGACTCGGATTATAAGGATTTCACGCATCTTTTTACGATTAAAGACTATAAGATTCATATAATCCGAGTCCGAATTCATATCTTTGCAGGAACAAAAAATAGCAGAGATGAATTACGACAATAAAGAAGAAATGTTTCCCATAGTCGATGAGCAAGGAAACATAACAGGAGCTGCAACCCGTGGAGAATGTCATAACGGAAGCAAATTACTACATCCAGTAGTCCACTTGCACGTATTCAACAGCAAAGGCGAACTCTATTTGCAGAAACGTCCCGACTGGAAAGATATCCAACCGGGCAAATGGGATACAGCCGTAGGCGGACACATAGACTTGGGTGAAAGCGTAGAAATAGCCTTGAAACGCGAAGCAAAAGAAGAACTGGGCATCACCGGCTTTACTCCCGAATTACTGACAAGCTATGTATTCGAGTCCACCCGGGAAAAAGAACTGGTGTTCTCACATAAAACCACTTATGACGCCCCCGTTATCCCCAGCGAAGAACTGGATGGCGGCCGTTTTTGGTCATTGGAAGAGATCAGAGCCAACATTGGAAAAGAAATATTTACACCTAATTTCGAGAATGAATTTAAGAAGCTAGGCTTCTGAAACCATTTTTTCATAAAAAGGGGCAAATTCTTGACTTGCATCAAGAATTTGCCCCTTTCGCATATATTTTACCCTTATCAGGGTACAATCTAAAACAAAACAGTATAATTTTGTGTTGTAAAACATAAAAAGAAAGGATAACGAGATTATGAAAAAGGTAAAAAGTATTTTTAAGAAAGCCCTTGCCTTGATGGGTGAGAACGAAGTAAGAGCTTGGGGCATAGGGATTAAGTAAGTAAACTTCCCTATTTTTTTAACCAAAGAAAGGATAGCATTATGAAGAAGTTGAAAGAGATCATCAAAGCAGGTCTCAAAGATATGGGAAATGACGCCCTCCGTGCTTGGGGGTACGATACAAAGTAAAGGTACAAAGAATTAGTTTTTAACGTTTAAAAGAAAGGATAGCACAATGAAAAGAGTAAAAAGTTTTTTCAAAGAATACATAAAGGCCATTGAAATCAATGCCGCATTAATGTATGGTTACAGAGCTAAATAAGAACCATACTTTTTGATTGAGAGAATTGAATTACAATTATATAAAGAAGCAGTTTTGAGAAATCAAAGCTGCTTCTTTGTTATGAATACAGTATGAGTGGAATCAATTTATCCGACAAGCAATATACTCATATTAAAAATATTGCTTATTTTTGTAACAATCTACTATTAACCTATAAATTTTAATTAACAGAGCCATGATTAAAAAACTGTTTACCATTTTTGCCGGTATCGCGTTATTGTGCTCAGCCGGCTGTACCCCAACCTCCAAAGAAACAGTTGCCACCAAAGAGTACACACCTCTTGAAGTAACCGTTCCCGAACGTCCCACCGGACAACAGGACGTTATCGAACTCGTCGCCCCCAAACTTGACACTGTCCGTGTAGGTTTTATTGGCCTGGGTATGCGTGGGCCCAGTGCAGTAGAACGCTGGACACACATTCCGGGAACTAAAATTATCGCCCTTTGCGACTTGTTGCCCGACAACGCGGAAAAAGCACAAAAAATTGTGACCAATGCCGGCATGGATGCTCCCGCCCTCTACTCTGGCAGCGAAGATGCATGGAAACAATTGTGTGACCGGGATGATATCGACTTGGTGTACATCGCAACGGACTGGAAACACCATGCCGAAATGGGTATCTATGCCATGGAACATGGAAAGCACGTAGCTATCGAAGTTCCGGCAGCCATGTCACTGGATGAAATCTGGGCGCTTGTCAATACTTCCGAAAAGACCCGTAAACACTGTATGCAACTTGAAAATTGTGTTTACGACTTCTTCGAACTGACTACATTGAATATGGCACAAAAAGGTCTTTTCGGCGAAGTGCTCCATGTAGAAGGTTCATACATCCATAATCTGGAAGAATTCTGGCCTTATTACTGGAACAACTGGCGTTTGGACTACAACCGGGAATTCCGTGGAGACGTTTATGCTACCCACGGTCTGGGTCCTGCCTGCCAATTACTTAACATTCACCGAGGCGACCGCATGAAAACACTGGTAGCCATGGACACCAAAGCAGTAACCGGCCCCGAACTGGTAAAACAATATCAGCAAGAAGAAGCATCCGATTTCCAAAACGGTGACCATACCATGACCTTTATCCGTACAGAAAACGGCAAAACCATCCACATACAGCATGATGTAATGAATCCGCGTCCCTACAGCCGTATGTATCAACTAACCGGAACCAAAGGCTTTGCCAACAAATATCCCATCGAACAGTATTGCTTCCGTCCGGATCAGATTGACAGTACCAGCATACCCGATCACGAAAACCTGAGTATGCACTCGGCTGTTCCCGAAAAAGTAAAAGAGGCGTTGATGAGTCAATATAAACACCCCATCCACCAGGAATTAGAAGAAACAGCCAAGAAAGTAGGAGGACACGGTGGAATGGACTTCATCATGGATTATCGCCTGGTATATTGCTTACGTAACGGACTTCCTCTGGACATGGACGTTTATGATTTAGCTGAATGGTGCTGCATGGCCGACTTGACCCGTCTTTCTATCGAAAACGGAAGCGCACCCGTTGCCGTTCCCGACTTCACCCGGGGCAGCTGGAACAAAGTGGATGGTTATCATCATGCTTTCGCTCAATAAAAAGATATGAAATAAATACATACTTCAATAAAAAGAGAGGTATTCCCGATACGGGATGTACCTCTTTTTCTTATAATCACGAAGTCAACAAGCATCATGTGTGTAAAGGAAAACTCGCATTTTATACTTTTGTCAGTTCACCCGTCACCGAATCAATAATAAACCCTCTCACCATAATATCTTTAGGTATCAATGGATGTTCCATAATAGCCCGTACAGTCCCTTTCACCGATTTCTCCGTATCCTCAAACCCATCCAGCCACGCTCCAAAATCCACGCCACAGAAACGAATCATATCAATGGTTTCCTGCTTGACGCCACGTGCTTTCATGTGTTCTATCATCTCATTGCTATTCATGTGACAGGCCCCACAATCAGAATGAGCAACAACCATTACTTCCTTTACCCCTAACTCATAAATAGCCACCATCAGACTACGGATTACACTACCAAACGGATGCGAGATGACCCCACCCGCATTCTTGATAATTTTCACGTCACCATTCCTGATGCCCAAAGCAGCAGGTAACAATTCTGTCAACCGGGTATCCATACAAGAAAGAATAGCTATTTTTTTATCAGGATATTTGTTGGTAATATACTTCTCATATCCCTTGCTCTCAACAAATTTCTTGTTGAACTCTAAAATATCATCTATCATTGCCATAAGTTTTTTAGGATTTACTACAAACTTACACAAAAACAAAATACGATGACACTTTTAAGATAAATATTTATCGGATACCGGCTTTCCGTACAAGGATAAACCATACTGGAAAAAGCAAAGAGAGCAATGCGTTTCCATACAAAAACACCTAACACTATAAAACTGATATTCGTCGTTATTCTTTTTTCTTTCTCCCCAGCCCGGCACGGATACGGCTTAACGACTGCGGAGTAATCCATAAATAAGATGCGATATGCTTCAGAGGTACATACTGCAACAGTTCCGGATTCTCCTCCAGCAATGTAAGATAACGTTCTTCAGCACGGGGGCTTCCGCCCGTTATCATCCAACTTTCAAGTCCCAGAAACTGCTGTTCGAACAAACGTCTTCCCAAATTGGCCAGCTCGACAGACCCGGCATACAACGCTTCAAGCCTTGCCTTCGAAATACCATAAAGCTCACTGTCGCACATCGCTTCGATAGAAACCAGCGAAGGGGTATTTTCCACATATCCCCAAGAGGAGAAAATGGTTTCACCTTCAGAAGCAAACCAGACAGAAACATCCACCCCGTCATTAAGATAATGTCCGCGCCAGATTCCTTTACTCACAATATAGAAGTTTGAATTCCGCCCGCCTTCCTGTACAAGAAAATCCCCTTTACGAAAAGTGAACTTTTCCATATTGCCCAACAGCTGCAAGCTCAAGGCTACCGGCAAACTATATTTTTTACAAAACTTCTGTATGAATGCATCCATATATCCACTCGATTAATTACCACAAAGGTAAAAAATCATCTGTCCCCCCGTTGATGTTTACGATAATAAATCGCCATTATCACTAAAAAAGTAAGTACTTCCGCCAAAGGAACTGCCAACCATATTCCCGGCACTTTCAACAGCAACGGCAAGCCAAACAGGCAAAACACCATAAAAACAAACCCGCGCAAAAACGTAACCATCATAGCCGGACGTGCCCGCTCCACACTTTGAAAATAGCCGATGGAAACAATATTCACAGCAAAGAAAATAAAGCCGGATGCAAACAAAGGCAACCCCTCCACAGCAATATCGTATGCCGGATAAGAGCGATTAATAAACATAGCCACAATCTGATGGTTGAACAAAGCCGTCAATGCAAAAAACACAAGTCCGCAAGCCACCGCCGTCCCCAGTGCCAAGCGGAAAGCGGAACGTACCCGCATGGTGTCGCCCGCTCCAAAATTATAACTTAAAATGGGCTGGGCAGATTGTCCTATAGCATTATATACCATAAATATAATGGGGAAAAAATAACAGGCTATGCTGAAAGCTGCCACCCCGTCTTCTCCCAAATACGAAATAAACACATAGTTACCGGCAAACATCATACAGGCAATTGCTCCCTCACACAAAAACGTGGATGCCCCCAACCGGCACATATATTTCACATTACGCCAAGTGAGCTGCATGCTCTTTCTGCTGAGTTTTACGCGGCAGAAATGGATAACATTTTTCTTACGGCTCAAATATATGATTATCATAGCAGCCCCAACCACATAACCTAAACTGGTGGCAAGTGCCGCACCCATCATTTCCCAACCGAAAATGAAGATAAACACATAATCGAGCACAATATTAATCATTGCCGGAATAGCATTACACCACATGGCGTAATTAGGAGAACCATCCAATCGTACAAAAAACATACCTGAACTGAGCAGTGCGCTGAACACCAGAAAAGGAAGAAACCAATGCATATATTCTACCGCCAAAGGCAACAAGCGTTCCGAACTTCCCAGCAATCGTGCCACATGAGGTGCAAACATACATACCACTCCCCATAGTAATGCCAAGAACAAAGAAGAAACCACCACTGCCTGCGTTACATTAATACGCGCTGATTTCTGCTTACCCTGTGACAAATGAATGGAAGCAACCACGGACGCCCCCACTCCAAACATCAGCCCGATGCCTGTACTTATCAAAAACAGTGGAGCCGTAATATTTACCGCCGCCAATGCATCACTACCAATTCCCTTACCTACAAATATTCCGTCTGTTATAACAAACACAGCCGAAAAGACCATCCCCAACACAGTAGGTATCAGCAATTTCCGAAACAATTTCGGAATTTCCATACTGCCAAAATCAATACTATCTTTCATACCTATATCCATTGTTTTTCCGGTTGCAAAGATAAGATGTTATTTTAGGGTAAAAATTACCATTTGGTAATTTCAGTTACTTTTTGCTTTAAAAATTTGCGAGATTAAGAAGAAACCACTACCTTTGCACCCGCAAAACAAAAACATTGCCTCTTTAGCTCAGTTGGCCAGAGCACGTGATTTGTAATCTCGGGGTCGTTGGTTCGAATCCGACAAGAGGCTCACCCAATAAAAGCCGTTTCTGAAATTCAGAAGCGGCTTTTCGTTTTTTATCAATCCCCTCATACTATCGGCTCATCGGCAAAATGGAGGATTAGGAAACAATTCTATCGGGGCAATCAATAAAAAGTAAATAATGCTTGTGCTTATCAAGTAAATACATGGCTTTAGGAAAAACTGATTACAATTGCTTAACCACGGCCGTGCTTAACAGATATTTTATTTTGTAAATGCAAAAAGAAGAGGCAGGAACATTATACACTGACGGAATATCTCACGGTCAACCGGAACTTAAGTGATTGTCAGTGAAACCAAGTATAAACCGAGAAACAATTATTAAGATGGAATGAATGCGATAAGCAAAGCATGTAAGAAAAAAGAGTGAGGGTATAAGAATATAAATGGATGCAACTTATTATTATAAAATGAAGAATGGAAGTTCTTGAAAACAAACGGAACGATCCCCACTAAATCCCTACGTTCCCCTTATTTTGTCAAAAGAGAAACGTTTTTTGTCAATTCTAAGCCGCATTGTATTTGTATCTTTGTCCCATTAAGCAACCTTATAATAATACCCCCAATTTATGGAGAACTTATTCAGAAACATAGCATATGGAAGCATGGCCTTAACCCTCCTTGCCACACCGGTAACAGCCCAACAGAAAATGGATGAAATGTGGGGCAATGGCCGAGTTGTATGGAAAGTGGAGACCGATGAAGGACAAATGGCTCAAAACCAACAAAGCGCCTCATCCATTTTCTGCAAAAGGCCTATAGGCTGGATACGTTTTGACAAACCGGGCCGGCATACAATAACTGTCAATATGCCCGAAGGAGGAGAACAGGCAGATATGTCAGCAATTTCAATGACTCCGATTTATTTTGAATAGCATGAACTATTTTATATTCATATCTAAATAAAAAAACACATGAAAAAACGATTACTTATTTATTTTTTAGCCATTTTGGCGGTACAAAGCATTTATGGGCAAAAACTGATATTGCCTACCCCTTCTACAACTCCCAACAAAGCACAACAACAACAAATTGCCCGGAAATATGGAATGTTTATCCATTTCGGTATCAACACTTTCCATGATGAGGAATGGACGGATGGTTCGAAACCGGCCTCTTCTTATTGTCCAACCCGGATAGATGCAGAACAGTGGGTGAAAACTGCCAAAGATGCCGGAATGAAATATATTATCTTGATAACCAAACATCACGATGGATTCTGCCTATGGGATAGCAAATATACAGAATATGATGTTGCCAACTCAGGCAATAAGACCAATGTGATAGAAGCTGTAGCCAAAGCCTGCAAGAAATATAACATAGGGTTAGGACTTTATTATTCGCTGTGGGACAGAAAGATAAACGGAGACGTTGCAGACCAAAGCCAGGACGCTGCCTACAATGAGTATATGATCAAACAATTAAAAGAGCTGATCAGCATAGCCCAAAAACATACGCACATCGTGGAGTTCTGGTTTGACGGAGGGTGGGTGAAACAAAACTACCGCTGGCCTGTCATGGATATCTACCAAACAATAAAATCCAAAGAGCCAAACTGCCAGATCGGCATCAACTGGAGCATTGGTTCACCCGAAAATGCAGACGCCCATCCTGTTCATCCCGACAAACAAAAAGCAGGATTTCCTATCCGCTATTTCCCCAGCGATTTCAGATTGGGAGATCCTTATCTGCCTGCCGACAATGATCCAAAGACATTCACCCACGATGGAAAAGATTACTATATGCCTTGGGAATCGACCATTTGCATCAGTGGGCGCTGGTTTTACAACACAACAGATACAAAATTCAAATCTATCGATGAATTGGAGAGACTTTACAAACAATGTACCAAGAATGATAATATTCTGATCTTAAATTGCCCTCCCAACAGAAACGGACAAATAAGGACAGAGGATATCAATATATTAAAAGAATTGCGCACACGATTAAACCTTTAAACAATTTACTTCCTTATACGCTCAGCTGCCTTGCCCTATACTCCTTGGGCGAGCACTGAGCTATTTTTGTGAACAAACGGGTAAATTGGGAAGGGTTGCAAATCCCCACGCTTTCAGCAATCTGCATGATACTCATATTGGTAGTCAGCAACAGTGCCTGAGCACGTTCTATACGTTTCATCTGAATATATTCACAAGGAGGCATTCCTATTATTTTCTTAAAGACTTTAGAAAAATGATCCGGGGTAATGAACATCAAGTCGGCCAATTCGATTATTGAAATACGTTTATCCAAATTCTTATTCACATACTGTATTGCCAAGTCAAGTTTCCCATACAAACTGTTTGCCGTCACTTTCCTTATACTCTCCTCGGTTACAAACCGGGAAAACAACTGCAACAAAATGCCATTGCTCTCCATTAACCGGGCAGTACAAAAGGAAATCTTCTCCTCATGTGACTCATAAATCATTCGATCGTTATCATAACGTTGCGGATCGGACACCATAAGATGTTTATACGGATTCAACTCCAAATAACGTTTCATCAAATCAAAGTCCATAGAATGTGCCGTCACTTTCAGATTCAGCTGCATAGGATTCGGAATGCCCGCATTTCCGGTCAGGTCATCAAAAAAACAAATGTAATAATGATCCATAAAATCATCGCATTCATAACTGTGGAAAGTAAATTTAGGAATCAGGAACAGTGTACCCGGAGTAAGCTCATAACTTATATTATTGATATAAACTTTCCCATTCCCCTTTTCAATATAATATAACCGGTAAAACGGACTTATCACATTTTTATAGTTCCACCAAGTACCTACACGCTTAAATCCCGCATAAATCATAGATAATGAATAAGTATTAGATACAGTTACAGCCATATTCAACGAATCTTTCAATTAGATACATCAAATATGGCTGTTTTCTATGATAAAAGCAAATATTCCCTGCTTATTATTTCAGGATACCTGCTATTTCAAACGTATTGAGTAAATACTCGGCCGACCATTGGATTGCTGGATATTCATACGAAAACTACCGGTAAACAATGGTTCAGGCAAAGAGAACTCAATTGTGCCATAGCCCCATTTATCAAATGTAGCTTCCCTATCCAGCGCCACAGTAATCCATGCCAAAGAATCACCCGCTGTCCACGAAGTACTCACGTCACTATCAACGGCATAGGAAGCTCCATGGTGTAAAGTATCATTCTTGTGTACACTACCTGCCATAGCCTTGGCATCTGTTGTAATAAATTGCGACCTGTCCAGCTTTTTGGGAAGCAGAGCAAGCATATAGCATAGCTCCCAAACAAAAGGTACAGGCTGTCTTGTAAATGTAAGTCAGTTGTCTCATGATTCTCAGATTAAAATTTTATGCAAAAGTCTTGATTTTAATCCATTATCATAACGTCTAAATACGTGTTTTTCTTTGCAGAATCCGTGTTTCTCAACACAAACAATCCTTCAAAAGAAAAATCATGCCCGATCTGACAGTCCACGCAACATCATCCAAATTGACATCAGCAGTGAACCTCCCACAATGATTACTCCTCCTAATAACAATTGTATTGCATTGGGTTCTGTAATACTTGGAAATTCACGAAGTTCTGAAAAGAGAGCGAGTGAAAAGAAAAGAGAACACATCAGAAAAAGAATCCCCATAAAAACACTTATTGCCCCATTCCTTCGAATCAATTGTTTAACTAAAATTCCTGTAACCAATAAAAGGAATACGCCCAACACGATTCCTACGGTGTGCCATGCACCAAACAACATAGTGCTCATGAACCCGCCCCAGCCTAACAACAAAACAGCCAGGAACCATATATCCGGCAGGCAACTGAAAAACTTCTTCTTATTCCAGTGAGTCAATAGTGTATTCATAATATTAAAATATTGATTTTCACAAAGATAGAGATTAGTACCAAATAAAAAAACTCCTCACTGACTTTTTATCGCCAGTAAGGAGTTTCAATCATTTATGGGGCAAAGATTACATCATGCCGCCCATGCCACCCATTCCGGGAGCACCCATCGGCATTTCAGGCTTATCTTCTTTCTTTTCTACTATCACACATTCGGTAGTCAGGAACATACCTGCAATAGAAGCGGCATTTTCCAAAGCTACACGAGTTACCTTGGCAGGATCTACCACACCGGCAGCGTGCAAGTTTTCGTAAATATCCGTACGGGCATTGTAACCGAAGTCGCCCTTGCCTTCACGCACTTTCTGAACAACCACAGCACCTTCCTTACCTGCATTGGCCACAATCTGACGCAGCGGTTCTTCGATGGCACGCTTGATGATTTCGATACCGGTTGTTTCGTCTTCGTTATCACCTTTCAGACCTTCCAAAGCTTCGGAAGCACGGATGTAAGCCACACCACCGCCCGGAACGATACCTTCCTCAATAGCTGCACGAGTGGCGCACAACGCATCATCCACACGGTCTTTCTTTTCCTTCATTTCCACTTCACTGGCAGCACCTACATAAAGGACAGCCACACCACCTGACAACTTAGCCAGACGTTCCTGTAATTTTTCCTTATCATAATCTGAAGTGGTATTCTTGATTTCTGCTTTGATCTGGTTGATACGTTCCTGGATGTTTTCTTTTGCACCGGCACCGTTTACAATAGTCGTATTATCTTTAGAAACAGTTACCTTATCGCAAGTACCCAACATTTCCAGTGTAGCTTGTTCCAGTTTCAAGCCTTTTTCTTCGCTGATAACGATACCACCGGTCAACACAGCGATATCTTCCAGCATAGCCTTACGACGGTCACCGAAGCCCGGAGCCTTCACGGCACAAATCTTCAATTGAGAGCGCAGGCGGTTTACAACCAATGTAGTCAAAGCTTCGCTATCCACATCTTCTGCAATCACCAGCAAAGGACGTCCGCTCTGTACAGCCGGTTCCAAGATAGGCAAGAAATCCTTCAAGTTAGAAATCTTCTTATCATAAACCAGAATGTACGGATGTTCCATCACACATTCCATCTTTTCCGTGTCAGTAACGAAGTATGCTGACAGATAACCACGATCGAACTGCATACCTTCCACTACACCGATAGTAGTATCTGTTCCTTTGGCTTCCTCGATAGTGATCACACCATCTTTAGAAACTTTACGCATAGCGTCTGCAATCAACTTACCGATAGTGGGATCATTATTGGCAGATACCGCAGCCACCTGTTCAATCTTGTCATAATTGTCACCTACCATCTCGGCCTGAGACTTGATAGACTCAACCACTTTGGCAACAGCTTTATCAATACCGCGTTTCAAATCCATCGGATTGGCTCCGGCAGTAACATTCTTCAAACCAACACCCACGATAGATTGAGCCAGCACAGTAGCCGTAGTTGTACCATCACCTGCATCATCACCTGTCTTTGAAGCAACAGATTTCACCAATTGCGCACCTGTGTTCTGAAACGCATCAGCCAATTCCACTTCCTTTGCCACAGTTACACCATCCTTAGTAATGTGAGGAGCACCGAATTTCTTTTCGATGATCACATTACGACCTTTCGGGCCCAGAGTTACTTTCACTGCGTTAGCCAATTCGTCTACACCCTTCTTCAATTCGTCACGGGCATCAATGTTGAATTTAATATCTTTAGCCATAATTCTATTTACAATTTAATGATTTACAATGTACTATTTAATTATCCCAAAACAGCGAGAACATCGCTCTGACGCATGATAAGGTATTTCTTACCGTCATGTTCCAATTCCGTACCCGAGTATTTGCCATACAATACCTGATCACCTACATGCAACACCATCTCCTCGTCTTTTGTTCCGTTACCTATTGCGACAACTTCACCTTGCAATGGTTTTTCCTTTGCAGTATCAGGAATGATGATACCACCGATTGTTTTTTCTTCCGCAGGAGCAGGAAGAATCAATACTCTGTCTGCTAATGGTTTAATGTTCATAGTTCTTAATTTTTATATGTTATACTTTTAATTATATCAATGATCCGTCATCTTTTTGAAGAATGACGCAAAACATCTTGCGAAAAACGTGCCAAACATGCAAAAGGAGAAATTGACAGCCTTATTCTGCCAAATTGGCACAGGTATAACATTCCTTCCACTAAAATGTTTTCCTTCCCCCTGCTATGACCGGTTCCTTTTACGAGATTTCATTCTTTTTATCAAGAGGATTCATTCATAAACCGGTCATCCGTATTCCACAACAGCAGAACGAGCCGGAAGATAAAAGAGAAAAATGTGATTTTTCTTTTTTTAATATTTCCATAGGACACAAACTATCACTATCTTTGCAAAACCTAATAACTAACCCCTTTAACTATATGGCATTTACGAACAACATTATGATTGTCCGCCACAGATTGCTGACAGAACTTGTGAAATTGTGGAAAAACGGAGAACTGACAACAGACAAAATAAACCGTCTGCCATTGGAACTCAGCCCCCGACGTTCAAAACATGCAGGGCGTTGCTGCGTACACAAAGAACGCGCCGTATGGAAGTACAAGTCCCTCCCTCTGCTGGGACTGGATATGAATGACGAGACCGACGAACTGACTCCGCTGTCCGAATACGCCGCCCG
The DNA here is from genome assembly GCF_054653615.1 of Phocaeicola sartorii JCM 17136 = DSM 21941. NCBI lineage: Bacteria > Pseudomonadati > Bacteroidota > Bacteroidia > Bacteroidales > Bacteroidaceae > Phocaeicola > Phocaeicola sartorii. The sequence goes on along the minus strand of NZ_BAAIFW010000005.1, from coordinate 814,281 downwards.
TGCTATAGAACGTGCCAACAACGGGAAACCCAAAGACAACATCATGTGCGTTATAGACGAGGCATGTTCGGCCTGCGTACAGATCAATTATGAAATCACCGACTTGTGCCGGGGATGTACCGCCCGCAGTTGCCAGTACAATTGCCCCAAAGGAGCCGTACATGTACATGCCGACACCGGCAAGGCATGGATTGACCATGACACATGCATCAGTTGCGGCATCTGCCACAAAAGCTGCCCTTATCACGCGATTGTCTATATTCCTGTCCCTTGTGAGGAATCCTGCCCCGTCAAGGCGATCAGCAAAGACGAGCACGGCATAGAACACATTGACGAAAGCAAATGTATTTATTGCGGTAAATGTATGAATGCTTGTCCTTTCGGAGCCATTTTCGAAATATCCCAGACTTTCGACGTGCTGCAACGCATCCGTAAGGGAGAACAGGTAGTAGCCATTGTAGCACCATCTATTTTGGGACAGTTCAGCACCACCATCGAACAGGTGTATGGCGCTTTCCGCCAGATTGGTTTTACGGATGTGATAGAAGTGGCTCAAGGAGCCATGACCACCGTAGAGCACGAAGCGCATGAACTGATAGAGAAACTGGAAGAAGGACAGAAGTTCATGACCACTTCCTGCTGTCCGTCCTATATAGAACTGGTAAACAAATACCTGCCCGATATGAAAAAGTACGTATCAGGCACCGGCTCCCCCATGTATTATGCAGCACGGATTGCCAAAGAGAAGTATCCCGATGCCAAAGTAGTATTTGTAGGTCCCTGCGTGGCCAAGCGCAAGGAAGCACAGCGCGATGAAGCAGTAGATTTCGTAATGACGTTCGAAGAAGTGTCTTCCATATTCGATGCATTCGAAGTAAATCTGGATATTGTCCAACCATACGCCATGGAGTTCTCTTCCGTACGGGAAGCACATGGATTTGCACAAGCCGGCGGAGTAATGGGAGCGGTAAAAGCATTCCTGAAAATGGAGGCGGACAAAATAAACGCCATACAAGTCTCTGATTTAAACAAAAAAAATATCGGGACATTGCGCGCCTACGCCAAATCGGGCAAAGCCCCCGGACAATTTATCGAAGTGATGGCCTGCGAAGGCGGCTGCATCACAGGTCCCAGCACGCACAGTGGCAGTAATAACGGAAAACGCCAGTTGGTACAGGAACTGGCCAAGCAGAAAGAAACGTATTAAAAGTATGCATGAAGCGACTGATTGACAAATTACGTCACGACCATAGTCTGACAGGTGAGGAATACGCCAGCCTCCTCTCCTGTCAGGATACTGACACCTTATTATATTTACAGCAACAGGCCAGGGAGGTTGCTTTGGCATATTTCGGGAATGCCATATTTATCCGCGGGCTGATCGAAGTGAGTAACCGATGCCGTAACAATTGTTATTATTGCGGAATAAGAAAAGGGAATACCGCCGTCACCCGCTACGCATTGAGCCGTAAAAGTATTCTGGAGTGTTGCCGCGAAGGATATGCGCTCGGGTTCCGCACATTCGTGATGCAAGGCGGTGAAGATCCGGCCTTAACAGATGAATGGATAGAAGCAACCGTTGCCGCCATCCGCAATGAATACCCCGATTGTGCCATCACCCTTTCATTAGGAGAGAAATCACGGGAAGCATACGGACGTTTCTTCCGGGCAGGCGCCAACCGTTATCTGCTCCGGCACGAAACACACAACGAGCAGCACTACCGGAAATTACATCCCGGGGACATGTCACTGAAACACCGGCTTCAATGCCTGCAAGCACTGAAAGAAATTGGATATCAAACCGGAACAGGAATCATGGTAGGCAGTCCGGGACAGACCCTGACACATCTGGTGGAAGATCTGTTGTTCATAGAACAGTTCCGCCCCCAAATGATCGGTATCGGTCCATTTATCCCCCACCATGACACACCATTCGGAACAGAACCGGCCGGAAGTGCAGAAATGACTCTCAAGCTATTATCCCTTTTCCGGCTAATGCACCCGTCAGCCCTGATTCCTTCGACCACCGCCCTTGCCACTTTGTCACCGGACGGGCGGGAAAAAGGAATATTGGCAGGAGCCAATGTAGTAATGCCCAACCTTTCCCCCCGGGAACAAAGAGAAAAATATGCTTTGTATGACAACAAAGCCGCTTTCGGCGCCGAAGCCGCCGAAGGTTTGCGAAACCTGGCACAACAGCTGGAGACAATCGGTTACCAAATATCCACAGAAAGAGGAGACTATCACTAACCACTAACAAACATGTATAAAGTAGATTCAAAGATTGCGGAAGAGTTCATTGATCACCAGGAGATTCTGGACACACTGGACTATGCCCGCACCCATAAAAGCAATCGCGGCCTGATAGAGTCGCTGATTGACAAAGCAGCCCGATGCAAAGGGCTGTCTCATCGTGAAGCAGCTTTGCTATTGGAATGCGACCAACCGGATTTGACAGAACGCATTTTCCGGCTGGCACAGGAAATCAAACATAAGTTTTATGGCAACCGCATCGTGATGTTCGCGCCACTCTATCTTTCCAATTATTGTGTGAACGGATGCGTTTATTGTCCTTATCATCTGAAGAACAAAACCATAGCGCGCAAGAAACTGACACAGGAAGAGATTCGTAAGGAAGTGATCGCCCTACAGGATATGGGACATAAACGCCTGGCGCTGGAAGCCGGAGAGGATCCGTTGCGGAATCCGATGGAATATATACTGGAATCCATCCAAACCATTTATAGCATCAAACATAAAAACGGGGCCATCCGCCGGGTGAACGTCAATATTGCCGCCACTACCGTGGAAAACTATCGCAGGCTGAAAGAGGCAGGTATCGGTACGTACATCTTGTTTCAGGAGACTTATCACAAAGAGAATTATGAAGCACTGCATCCCACGGGGCCGAAAAGCAAATACGCCTATCACACCGAAGCCATGGACCGTGCCATGGAAGGGGGGATAGACGATGTGGGACTAGGTGTTTTGTTCGGTCTGAACACCTACCGGTATGACTTCACCGGATTACTGATGCACGCCGAACATCTGGAAGCCACTTTCGGAGTAGGACCGCACACCATCAGCGTACCTCGTATCTGTCCGGCCGACGACATTTCGACACAGGACTTTCCCGATGCCATTTCAGATGATATATTTTGCAAGCTTGTGGCGGTCATCCGCATCGCTGTTCCATATACGGGAATGATCATCTCTACGCGCGAATCGGCGGCAACCCGCCGGAAGGTGTTGGAGTTGGGAATCTCGCAGATCAGCGGAGGCTCGCGCACCAGCGTGGGCGGCTATGCCACCCCCGAGCCAACGGAAGAAAATTCCGCACAGTTTGATGTAAGCGACACACGCACACTGGACGAAGTCGTGAACTGGCTGCTCGACCTGGGGCATATTCCCAGCTTCTGCACAGCCTGTTACCGGGCAGGACGTACCGGTGACCGTTTCATGTCCTTGGTCAAATCGGGACAGATAGCCAATTGCTGTGCTCCCAATGCGCTGATGACACTGAAAGAATATCTGGAAGACTATGCTACACCGGATACACGGAGCAAAGGAATCCGGCTGATCAGAGAAGAATTGGCGCATATTCCCAATCCGAGAATCAAAGAGATAGCAACCCGCAACCTGGAAGAGATAGAAGCAGGAAAGCGGGATTTCAGATTCTGAGCGCCCCTGAGCCGGACGATATTTCCATGCGGACCATAAACCCAATTTAAGAAGAATGAACCATGAGTTTAAATAATACCCCCACAGCAAACCGCCTCCATATCGCCCTGTTCGGAAAACGAAACAGTGGCAAGTCCTCTTTAATCAATGCCTTGACCGGACAAGACACCGCCCTTGTATCGGATATTCCCGGTACAACGACAGACCCCGTGAGCAAAGCGATGGAAATGCAAGGCATCGGCCCTTGCCTCTTTATCGACACTCCGGGATTTGACGATGAAGGTGTATTAGGAGAAATGCGCATCGCCCGCACCTTGAAAGCCATAGAGCGGACAGACATCGCTCTGCTTCTTTGCGAAGACGGTGATTGTGAGGACGAAAAGCAATGGATAAAGCAATTAAATGAAAGAAATATTCCGGTCATCCTGATACTGAACAAAGCTGATTTACGAAAAGACACAGCATCCGCCGAGAACCGTATCAAAAAGGAATGCGGTCAAAAGCCCCTCATCATCAGCGCAAAAGAGCAAACAGGTATAGAGAAAATACGTCAAGCTATTCTGGAAAAGCTGCCGGCGGATTTCGGACAACAGACCATCACCGGAGATTGGGTAAAGGAGGGAGATTTGGTGCTCTTGGTCATGCCACAAGACATACAAGCCCCCAAAGGGCGCCTCATCCTTCCACAAGTACAGACCCTACGCGAATTGCTGGACAAGAAATGCCTGGTCATGAGCTGTACGACCGACCAAATGACCGCCACCTTGCAGGCGCTGTCCTATCCCCCCAAACTGATCATAACCGACTCACAGGTATTTCATACTGTTTATGAACAAAAGCCTGCGGAAAGCCTGCTCACCTCTTTCTCCGTACTGATGGCAGGATACAAAGGGGATATACATTATTATATAGAAGGAGCCTCAGCCATAGACCGCCTCACCCCACAGTCACGGGTACTGATAGCGGAAGCTTGTACCCATGCCCCTCTGTCCGAGGATATAGGAAGAGTCAAACTTCCGCGCATGTTGCGTAAAAAGGCAGGCGAAGCGTTGCAGATAGATACCGTTGCAGGGACAGACTTTCCGGAGGATCTGACGGCATACGATTTGATTATTCATTGCGGAGCGTGCATGTTCAACCGAAAATATGTAGTAAGCCGCATAGACAATGCCCGCAGCCAACAGGTTCCTATGACCAATTACGGGGTGGCCATTGCGCATCTGAGCGGAATACTGGACAAGATAGCCTATTAAAAAAGCCAACGGTTTCGTTACGCCATTCCGGACATCGTGCAAATCTGCAAACCTCTTCCAGATTCCTCACTTCGTCCGGAATGGCCACGCTCTGATAAAAGTTTCAATAAGTCAGTCTAGAGCCTGTTTCAATCCTCTTCCATAAGATCGCTCAAAATAAAGCTGAACAAAATGAAAGCAGGCTCCAATCGGTGATGAAAAGAACTAGGCCTTTACCACTGTCAACAACTCATCCGGTGTAACCAATGACTGTTCGCCCGTAGTCATATTCTTCAGGGTCAGTTTTCCTTCATTCATTTCATTCTCACCCACAATGGCAACAAAAGGTATCTGCTTGTCATTGGCATATCCCATCTGCTTTTTCATCTTGGCGGCATCCGGATAAATCTCGGCACGCACCCCCGCCTCGCGCATTTTTGCAAGTACAGGCAGGCAGTATACCGCTTCCTTGTCGCCAAAGTTCACAAACAGCAGTTCTGTTCCGTTCACGGCTTCTTTGGGATAAAGATCCAATTGGTTCAGCACATCGAAGATACGGTCGGCACCGAAAGAGATACCTACGCCCGACATGCCGTCCATGCCAAACACACCGGTCAAATTGTCGTAACGGCCACCTCCACTGATGCTGCCAATCTGCACATCCAAAGCTTTCACCTCAAAAATAGCACCTGTATAATAATTCAGCCCACGGGCCAGTGTCAAGTCCAGTTCTACCTCACTCTTCACGCCCAGTCCGGCCACGGTTCTCAATATAAATTCACTTTCTTCCACTCCTTTCATACCAGTTTCACTGGCGGCAAGGACCGTCTTCAACGTTTCCAGTTTCGCCTCATTGGTTCCGCTCAATAAAATAATCGGCTGCAATTTGTCAATCGCCTCCTGGGGAATACCTTTGGAAGCCAGTTCCGCATTCACATTGTCCAGACCGATTTTATCCAGTTTGTCGATAGCGACCGTGATATCTACAATCTTATCGGCCTCGCCTATGATCTCGGCAATACCTGTCAGTATCTTGCGGTTGTTGATTTTGATGGAGACACGTACTCCGAATTTTCCGAATACCTTGTCAATCATCTGTACCAGTTCCACCTCATTCAGCAGGGAGTTGCTGCCCACCACATCGGCGTCGCACTGGTAGAACTCGCGGTAACGTCCCTTCTGAGGACGATCCGCACGCCATACCGGCTGAATTTGATAACGTTTGAACGGAAAGCTGATTTCATCGCGATGCATCACCACATAACGGGCAAAAGGCACGGTGAGGTCATAGCGCAATCCTTTCTCGCAGAATCTGCTTGCCAGTTTCACCGCATTGCGGCTCAGCAGCTCCTCATCGGTAATGCCGCTGAAATAATCACCCGAGTTCTGTATCTTAAACAATAACTTGTCCCCCTCATCACCGTATTTCCCCATCAATGTCGATAAATTCTCCATCGAAGGAGTTTCAATCTGCTGATAGCCGAAAAGATGGAACACGTCACGAATCGTATTGAATATATAGTTACGTTTCGCCATTTCTACCGGCGAAAAATCTCTCGTTCCTTTCGGAATACCTGGTTTTGCTGCCATACTGATTCTATTTAATTTATTTTGAGGCACAAAATTACGACAATTCTACGTAATAAACGAATAAAAAGAGAGAAATGGCACTGAATGACACGGCTTTTTCAGCTTTCCTACCTCACACAAGCGGCATAAATAGCGGCCACCGTAGCTTGTGTTATACTGTTCTTCTTTGATGATTGAAAGTTCAATATTCGTTAACCACAGACGTGGTTAAGTCTAGTCACCTAGGTGGTTAACCTTAACCACTATCGTGGTTAGACTTAGCCACCTAGGTGGCTAAGCAATTACAAACAATAAAAAGCAGGAAAAGGAAAGGGAGAAAACAACTAAGAGACAGGGAAATATGCACATATAGACTACCGCCAAGCAGATGCACAAGCCATGAAGCCGCTTTATTAGGACGAACGTTAGGCGTTGAATGATGAAAAAGAGGAGGTATTGCGACAAAACAACACCGGAATTGAGCAAATTCGCCTTTGGAGCAGTTATTTGCATGTCACTTTTATTCCGATATTACAGAGGGAAACAAAGAAGGGCTGATCACCCATGAAGATTTTCAATTATCTGCAAGGACATGCGCGCGAAAGACTGTCAATCAACAATATAAATTAATTCGCACGCATTCGCTGTAAACTGAATACTTCCCCAAAAACCAGCAATAAAAGTACTGTATATCATGCAACAAGGTTGTAATAATTTATTTTTAAGCGCTTATTAGTGAGGGCAATGCCCTCACTAATAAAAATGCTACCACCACTAATAAGCTATTCATTATAAGCAAGTTATAGTAAAGGTGAGGGCATGAGGGCATTTTCGCGTCCAACTTTCTATTGGTTAATTACATCCATACGCCACTGTCACTTGCGTGCGTATGGAATATCGTTTTGTCTTTTCCTATCCCGGCCTATCTATCTTTCTCCACCCATGCCGCACTGGCAGGGGCAAGGATATTGTACCCCCAATTCAAAACTTAAATGAAAAAGCCGTATTGGAGTCCATTATTAGTGGCTTTGTTTATTGTATAATATACATATGTTTGCTATCTTTGTCCATCATACTGTTATATTAAAACCGAAAGCCGTTATGAGTATGTCCACCGATATGCGCCGTAAACTCCCGATAGGGATACAAAATTTCGAATTTCTCCGTTCGGAAGGATATCTATATATAGATAAGACCGCTTTAATCTACCGTCTTGTCACAAAGGGGAAACCATATTTCCTCAGTCGTCCCCGGCGCTTCGGGAAAAGCCTGCTGCTTTCCACCCTTGAGGCTTACTTCAAAGGAAAGAAAGAATTATTCAAGGGACTCGCCATCGAGCAGCTGGAACAGAATTGGTATGAATATCCGGTGCTGCACCTGAGTCTTAACGCCGAGAAATACGACAGCCGCGAACGGCTGGAAAAAATGCTTGAGTTGCAGTTGGAAAAATGGGAGGAAATGTATGGCGTAGACAAAGGTACCATGACATACTCCGGGCGCTTCTCCACTGTCATCCGACGTGCCTGCGAACAGACCGGGCGCCGCGTTGTGGTGCTCGTGGACGAATATGACAAGCCCATGCTTCAAACGTTCGATAATCCCGACCTGCAGGAAGATTTCCGCAAGACACTGACCGCTTTTTATACGGTGCTTAAAGACGCCGACCCTTATCTTCAGTTTGTCTTTATCACCGGAGTGACCAAATTTGCGCAGATGGGAATATTCAGCACGCTCAACCAGCTGAACGATATCAGTCTGGACCTGGAATACAACACCCTCTGCGGCATGACCTGTGCGGAGATAGAAGCGACCTTCGCCTCCGAACTACAGGCGCTGGCGGCGCAGGCGGGAATCACTTACGCACAAGCCGTGGAGCAGCTGACCCGCAGGTACGACGGTTACCGTTTTACTCCGGAAAAAGAATTCACCCCCATGTACAATCCTTTCAGCGTACTGAACGCCCTTGCCAAGTCCCGTTTCGATGATTACTGGTTTGCCAGCGGAACACCGACGTTCCTGGTAGAGATGCTCAAACGAACGGACTTCGACCTGCGGCAGCTGGACGGCATCGAGGTGTCTTCCGCCTCCCTGACTGACGACCGGGCGAACCTCGCCAATCCCGTCCCGATGATTTACCAGAGCGGATACCTGACGATAAAGTCATACGATAACGAGTTCAGGGAATACACCCTGTCTTTCCCGAATGAAGAGGTGAAATACGGTTTTCTCAACTTCGCCGCACCTTTTTATACCCCCGTCTCATCTACCGACACCTCTTTTTATATCGGAAAATTTGTGCGCGAGCTGCGCAGCGGCGACATAGAGGCCTTCCTCAACCGGCTGACCTGCTTCTTCGCGGACTTCCCTTATGAACTGAACGTGAAGACGGAACGCCACTACCAAGTGGTGTTCTACTTGGTTTTCAAGCTGATGGGGCAATTCACGCAAGCCGAAGTGCGTACCGCCAAGGGACGTGCCGATGCCGTAGTAAAGACAGCGGACTACATCTATGTCTTCGAGTTCAAGCTGAACGGCACTGCCAAAGAGGCTTTGAAGCAGATTGATGAAAAAGGCTATCTCCTGCCTTACACCGCAGACGGCAGACAGGTGGTCAAAGTAGGAGTAGCCTTCGACGCCGAAAAAAGGAATCTGGGGGAATGGCTCATCGAATGATTACCAAGCAGGAGGCATTCCATCACACGATCCGAATGCCATCAGGCTATAATCACCCGTTTTTTTCAGAGGGGACTGACGCAAAGTGTAAAATGAATCAACAGGCTATGATCGAATAGGCAGTAGAATGCTCCCCTCTATTCTCTACTCTTCCTTCCAAGACATCCAAAGCGAACTCAATCCCCCGAACAGCCATCTGCGAACTGAAAATATCAACTGTGGCAACCAGTTTTCCTGTAGAAAGAAATTCTTTCATGACCGCATCATTATCAAAACCCACCACCGGCAAGTAACACCCTTTCTGCTGCATCTGTCCGAGAACTCCCAATGCCATCGCATCATTGCTGCAATATACAGCTTTCAAATCAGGATGCCTCGTCCACAACGTCTGAAAGACTTCGGCGGCTTTAGACGTTTCCCAATCGGCAGGTTCGGACGCCACCAACTGCAATCCCTTCTCTTCTATAGCTCTCAAGAAACCTTTTTTGCGCTGCTGCGCATTATCGGCTACTGCCAGTCCTTCAATAATAGCAACCTCATCTCTAACTTGTAGCTTTTTGCTCAATAATTTACCCACTCCGTATGCGGCTGTAAAGTTATCCGGTCCTACAAAGGCAACTTCCACTCCTGCCTGTCCCAATAGCCGAGCATCTAACCGGATGTCAATATTGATTACCGGTATTCCTTTCCTGACAGCTTCTACTACCGGCCGAACTAAGGCTTTCGAATCGATAGGCACCAACACGATGGCATCGACCTGCCGGTCAATCAAAGAATACATCAAGTCGATCTGTTCCATGACCTCTGTCTGTGTAGCCGTTCCCACACAAACCAAATCCAAAAATGGAAGAGGGGCCGCATACTGAATGGCCCCCTCTTTCATGACTTGGAAAAAATCGGCTTGCAATGACTTCATTACAAGCCCTATTTTATAGTTTCTCTTCATTCAAAATTTTAATTTGACAAAGTAATGCTTATTAATCCGATAATGAACAAGGCGAACATGGCCGCAATCAGTTTATGAGTACCTTGCGGAGCATCTTTAAATTCTTTCCAGACAAAGACTCCCCAGATCATCGCCACCACAGGCGCCGCATTGCTAAGGGCGTATGAGATGGCCGGATTGGCAGCTCCCGCTCCCATAAAACTAATCACCATACCCCCCATCCAGATAAAGCCTCCCAACATGCCCGTGAGATGAGTCTTTGCGTCACCGGCAAAATAATCTTTCATCGTCACCACTTTGCCTTCCACGGGATGTTTCATGGCAAATGTGTTAAATATCGGTGTACTGACCAGAATACCTACCGCAAAGAAGAACACACCCGTATAAGGAGTCAGCGTTCCGGTGCCACCCGCCACATACTGCGGATCGAGAGATTTCACCACCAGTCCGTAAAAGAACATGATAGCAATACCTGCCATAACAGCCAGCAGAACCCCTTTCTTGGGTGTAGAAGCTTTGCCGGACGACAACTTACCATACGCTTTTCCACAAATCAGAATAGCTGCAATGATAACCAGCACTCCGCTCCATAGCAAAAACTGGTTTCCCTGATAAGTCTGTCCCGCAAGGGAGATCAACAAATAATTGAACACGATGCCGCCAATCCATGCCAACCCGCCGCCAATAGGAAAACCTACTGACATGCCGGCTACGGCAATGGCTGCGGTAAGGAATATATTGCCGAAGTTCCACACAACACCGCCCAAGAATGCATATTTAATGCTAGACCAGTCCATGACTGCCAGATCCTGAAAAAAGGTACGGCCTTCACTTCCCATACTTCCCAAAGTCACCGCCCCCAATAAAGCTGTAAGGAACAGACCGACAGTCAAATCCCAATAAAACAGTTCAAAGCTCCATTGCTTGGCGGCAACCATCTTCTGTGTATTCGCCCAAGAGCCCCAGCAGGCACAGCAAATGACACAGCAGAGGATTGCCAAAAAATAGTTATCTACCAATATCATAGTTCACCGATATTATTCGTGAATATAGATATTCCAGTTCAGATAAGTTTCAATAGCTTCCGCCAGAATATCTTTCACATTGCCACGGCACATCGCCACGTGATGCTCGAATCCATTCTTGCAGATATATTTCATAAGCGGTTGCAGGTTATCAACCTTGGTCACTGCTATACAGCCATCCATTCCGTATGGATCGTCAGTCAGGTCACCTTTGCCCAAATAAGATTTGATACAGCCTTTGGTATCATCTGTAGAAATACGGAAGAAAGTGAAATCACCCTGTTTTACTTTGCCATAAACAGCCCCGAAAGTATGCACCTTACCTAATGTTCTGCCTAACACTCCCAATGTACCCAACTTCAAATCATTCATTACAAACGATTTAGGGAAGTTACCACAATGTGTACATACACACTTGTTACGATCCTCGGCAAAGTTATTGTTCCAGTCGAGCAATGCCGACGGGCGACCGGAAGCCAATGTCAACGCATACATGGACACCGCACCGGCAATATCTACTTCACAAGCAGCAGGGATTAATTTTTCACTCAACATACTCATGGTCACACAAGCCGCACAACCATAGTTTTGCTCCAATGAATCCCAACACTGAATAGCTACGGCATCAATTTCGTTAGCCTCCATCCATTGTTCTACAGCCACACCAAATTTAGCTTGCAACATCAGTTTATCATTGTATTGTTCGGGAACAACAGCATATTGTCTGATTTCTTTCAATTTTGCTTGTAACGTTTCATCAGCATCTTCAATCTTACGGGCGGCAGCCAAGATTTCAGAAAGATCTACCGGAACAACTGTAATGCCCGATGCCTGCAACAGTTTCTCGCTGGCGCGGACAGTCTGGAAACCGGCCGGACGAGTACCGATGGCGCCGATGCGGGCGTGACGAAGGCCATTAACCACACGGCAAATCGCAGCGAACCTATTAATATCGGCAGCCAGCAAATCAGAATAAATAGAATAAGTATGAAGAGTAGTATCAGTAAAAGGAATGCCATACTGATACAAGTTATTGCATACGGAAATCTTTCCGCAGAACGCATCACGACGACTGTCCAAATCCACCTTGTCATTCTCATCGTCACATGCCTGAACCAAAACAGGCACATTCAGCTCGGCCACACTGATAGCATTGATAATACCGATTTCAAATCCGAAGTTAGGTAATGAAACAATGATTCCATCAATACGGTCACGGTTCTCACGGAACAATTTAGCACATTTCAAGCCATCTTCTCTTGTTTCGATACTGCTGCTGCCTGTAGGCGTGGCGTCTTCAGGGAGAATGACATAGTCATAGCCTTCTTTTGTCAGTGTTTCCAACAATTGTTTACGGACATCTTTTGCCAAGTCCGAGTTAAAATAAGCGCGTGTTCCAATGATGACACCAAAACACATTTTTTTCTTGTTTTTCATCTTTAATGGTATTAAAAGTTACGATATATTCAGTTAGTTATTCTGTCCTATTACTTTCTTTACAGCCTCACGCCATCCGCTATACAAGGATTGAAGTTCTTTTTCATCCATACAGGGAGTGATGCAATTATCAATGGTACGCATGGCAGCCGCCTCCTGAAAACTGTTCCACTTGCCGCGGGCAAAACCATTCATGACAACAGCCCCCAACGCAGAAGCTTCCTCTATCTCCGAACGGTTAATGACGGCCTGCAACATGTCGGCCTGGAATTGCATCAGGAACTGATTCTTTGTGGGACCTCCGTCAACGCGAAGCGCTTTCAGTTCAATACCAGCCTGCCGGGTCATCATGTCTATGAGGTCTTTTACCTGATAAGCAATAGATTCCAATCCGGCACGCAATACATGCGCCTTCCCGGCATTCAGTGTCATTCCCCAAATGGCAGCTTTAGCATCCGGTTTCCACCAAGGAGCTCCCAATCCGGTAAAGGCGGGAACCAGATAGACACCATCATTGTTTTTAACCGAGGTTGCCAATGCTTCTATTTGACTGAACGAGTCTACCAAGCCCAGTTTTTCTACCAGCCACTTGATAGTGGCACCCGTACAATGAATGTTTCCCTCGAAAGCATAATATACCTTGCCTAAAGCCGAGAATCCAACGGAGGTAACCAGTCCTTCGGGAGCAGCAACCACTTCTTCACCTATATTGACCATGACGGAAGATCCTGTTCCATAAGTCACTTTCCCCATGCCTGCCTCAAAGCACATCTGACCGGTCAATGCTCCATGGGAATCCCCCAGGACACCCGCAATCTGTATAGGAGATTCAAATAAGTTCTCCAGGGTTGTCTCCCCAAAAACAGAGTCACAAGGCAAAGCTTTCGGCATCATGCTACGGGGAATGGTAAAGAGTTGCAGCAACTCTTCGTCCCAATCCAACGTATGAATATTAAAAAGCATGGTACGTGACGCATTCGTATAATCAGTCAGATGATTTCTCCCTCCGGTCAGTTTCCAAATCAACCAAGAGTCAATGGTTCCCATCAGCAAATCACCTTTTCCGGCCAATTCACGGGTACCTTCCACATTATCCAAAATCCATTTGGCACCACTGGCCGAAAAGTAAGGATCAATAAGCAGACCGCTTTTCTCCTGCACCAATTGGCTGTATCCCTTGTTTTTCAGTTCCTGGCAAATGGCTGCACCTCGCTGGCATTGCCATACCACCGCATGATAAACGGGCTTTCCGGTCTGCTTGTTCCATACCACCACTGTTTCACGCTGATTGGTAATAGCAAGGGAATAAGAAACATTTCCTCCATTCACTTCTTCTTTTTCCAGCAAACAATGTATCGCTTCTATCGTGTTTTTATAAATCTCTTCGGCATCATGCTCCACCCATCCTGCCTGCGGATAAAACTGCTGATGCTCTATATTCACCCGATGCAATAATTCGCAACTTTCTGAAAACAACATCGCTTTTGTTGCCGAAGTACTTTGGTCTATGGTAATAATTCTACTGGTCATACTATTAGATTTAAGAGGATATTTTTATTTCTTTACGAATTCAAGAGCAGCCTTGCAGATGCCTTCCTTATCCAGTCCGTAATGAGCAAAAATCTCATTGGATTTTCCATGCACTACATTCTCGTCAGGAATACCGATAATGCGAACCGGAACCGGATTTTCAGAAAGTGTCTCGACAACAATAGCACCCAATCCGCCAAACTGACTGTGTTCTTCTACAGTAATAATCCGTCCCGTATCTTCAGCCGCTTTCTTGATAGCTTCAGTATCCACGGGTTTGATGGAAGACATATCCAGCACACGCGCATAAATGCCTTTTTCCTGCAACATCAGTCCCGCCTGATAAGCATGATAGACGGTTTCACCTGCTGCAATGATGGTCAAGTCCGTACCGTCCAGCAACGTATTGGCTTTTCCCAGAACAAATTCAAAATCATCATTCTCATACACATCGAGAACGGCAGCCCTTCCTACACGCACATATACCGGTTCAGGGTAATCGACTAATAATTTGACCAACTTGCGTGTCTGGCGGGCATCACAAGGCAGAACAATATTCATTCCCGGAAATGTTCTCAACACGGCAATATCATGCAAACTATGATGAGTGGCCCCCAAAGCACCGTATGCCACGCCACCGCTCACTCCCAATATTTTCACATTATTCTGACTGTAAGCCAAGTCCACTTTTACCTGTTCCAAGCTACGTGCCACGTAAAAGCAAGCCGGACCACAGACAAACACTTTCTTTCCGCTATGCGCCAAACCCGCTGATATCCCTACCGCATCCTGCTCGGCTATTCCACATTCCACAAACTGTCCGGGCAGTTCTTTCGCAAAATCTCCTAAAGTTACCGAACCTCTGGCGTCTGTTGTAACTGCCACTATATCTTTATCCAGATGAGCCAACTCCAGCAATGTATCCGTAAAACTCTTTCTGCACGCTATCATATTATTTGCCATTGTTTTCTTTTTCTAGTTTTTCAATTCTTCCGGATATCTCACGAACAGCCTCTTCGTATTGCTCGGCTGTAGGCACACCATGATGCCATTTTGCGATGCCTTCCATATAGGAAATCCCTTTGCCCTTTGTGGTATGGGAAATAAGCAAATGAGGTTTTTTATTTGTATAATCAATGGAATGGAAAGTCCGGATGATATCTTCCATCTCATCTCCGTTCATTTCCAATACATCCCAGCCGAAAGCCGTCCAACGGTCGCGCATACTCTCCAATGACATGACCTCTTCAGTCGTACCGCTGATCTGCAGACGGTTACGGTCAATAATGGCTACCAGATTATCCAATTTATATTGATTTCCTGCCATAGCCGCTTCATAGATAGAACCTTCTCCTTGCTCACCATCTCCCATCAACACGTAGGTTTTATAATCAGCTTTATCCATTTTAGCTGCAATCGCCATTCCAACCCCGATAGACAACCCATGCCCCAAAGCTCCGGAATTGACCTCAATGCCCGGCACTTCTATGGTAGGATGGCCGGACAATATAGATCCGAATTCTCCTAAAGTATCGGTCACCTCATGAGAAATAAAACCTTTCGCCTCAAGAGTGACATATAAAGCCTCCACACAG
The DNA here is from genome assembly GCF_054653615.1 of Phocaeicola sartorii JCM 17136 = DSM 21941. Taxonomy (NCBI): domain Bacteria; kingdom Pseudomonadati; phylum Bacteroidota; class Bacteroidia; order Bacteroidales; family Bacteroidaceae; genus Phocaeicola; species Phocaeicola sartorii. Next base: position 798,593 of record NZ_BAAIFW010000005.1, on the reverse strand, counting down.
TGTCCCTTACTCATTACAAAACGATCTCTTTTCGTTTCCTTTGGTTTGTCCGGCCAAACACGCATTATATCAAAATAAAGTGCCGTAAGCACATTAAGACACGAAAGATCCCCCCCAATGTGCCCTGCCTTTGCTTTGTACACAATCTCGACCAATCGTTTCCGATTCTTCTCCGATTGCAATTCTAACGTTTTAACTTGCATATTCCTATTGTTTACTTTCTTATTTTTTCGCAAAGAACGGCATTCAATCGGAAATATCCAAAACTAAACGAAAGAAAATAAAAACACATTTAATTATATTAACAGTATATTCTCATACAACCGGTAAACTGGAATCATTCATTTATTCTGTCAACAAGGTTATATCTAATACAGATAAGACTTTCCGATCATCTGTTTTGTACCCAACAGAACAGTTATAAAAAAAGAAAACAGGCACAAGCAGGGGAGTATAAATCAAAAGTGATAAAAAAAAAGTGATCAAGGACGTTTTACCCACATCCTCAATCACCCCATATTACCTTTATCTCAGCAAGAATCAGATAACTTCGACCTCCAACTCTTTCAGTCTTTCAAAATCTTCTTCGGTTATAGTGCTATCTGTAATAATGGCATTGGCTAATGAGACCGAACCCAGACTAGCAAAAGCGCTGACTCCTATCTTTGAACAGTCAGCCACCAGATATACTTTATCGGCAGACTCTATCATAGCAGATTTCACCACCAAATCACTTAAACTGGGATAAGTCAGTTTCATATCCGAAGAAATACCGGCTGTAGCCAGAAACAACTTATTAGCGCGTATATCTTTAAATGAATCGGCTGCCATTTTCCCCGTCAATGAAAGCGTCGGAGCCTTGAACTCACCTCCGGTAACAATCAGATTAATACCATGATTCTCACCTAAAATCAAAGCTATATTCAATGCATTGGTAATGACTGTCAGGTCTTTATAATTCATTAAAAGCTTTGCGATCTCTGTAGTTGTAGAACCGGAATCAAGAATTATACTGTCCCCCTCCTGAATAAACTGAATAGCTTTCTGAGCGATTTCTTTCTTTTCTTCCAAATGAGTCTGATTGAACAATTGTCCGGTCTTGGCAAACGATCCCACTCCTTTCAGAAACGCACCTCCATGCTCTCTTTGGACATATCCCATTTGTTCCAAGGCTTCCAGATCCTGACGGATCGTCACATCCGTCACATTGAAAATCTTACTAAGTTCCTGAACTTTTGCATGTCCGTCTTCACGAATCAGATGCAAGATCTTTACTCTTCTTTGATTGAGTGCCATGTTTATCAGATTTAAAGGTTATGTTTTTTACGATATTCCTGAATATCCTTAATCGAGACAATTTTCAGGCCGAACCTTGCCGCCACCTCACATAGTTGGGGAAGGCGCGCCATTGTGCCATCTTCATTCAAGATTTCAACAAGAGCCCCTCCGGGTTTCAAGCCTGCCATCCGAGTCATATCCAGTGTGGCCTCAGTATGTCCGTTACGCTCCAACACTCCGTCCTCCGCACCATACAGAGGGAAAACATGACCGGGACGAGCAAATTCGGAAGGATTCAGATTTCCTGCCACCAAAGCTTTTATAGTCGCCGAACGGTCGAAAGCAGAAACCCCCGTAGTACAGCCATATCCTCTTAAATCTACTGACATGGTAAACGGCGTACCTAGCAACGAAGTGTTTTCTTCCGCCATCGGAGCCAGACAAAGTTCTTCACAACGTGAACGTGGCAGAGGAGCACATAACAAGCCTCTGCCATGAGTAATCATAAAATTTACAATTTCGGGAGTGATCTTTTCTCCTGAAACAATAAAATCGCCTTCGTTTTCACGATCTTCGTCATCAACAACGATCAAGACTTTGCCCTGGCGAATATCTTCCAATCCTTCTTCTACTGTATTTAACATTTTAGTATATCTAGGGAATTAATTATACCGCAAATTTAAGCTAAAACAAAAAGAATCGAAAACTATTAGCCTTTTTTATGATTAAAAATTCCAATCATCGCCCACCAGAAGGCTTCTCCCATCATTTCACCTCTGTTATTCTAAGAACAATATAAGGAGTATCCGGAATTCTTACCCCCCGATGCTGTATATCAAAAACACGATAATCCAATTCTTCCGTTGTTTCAAATATTACAGGATATTCCGTGACAGTCATGGCCCATACATCAATAATCTCCACTTTAAAACGCTTATTCTTTTGCAATTTGCCATAATCCGCATTTTTTACCGGAAGATTAAAAGCCCAGAAATCTTTCACATCCTTTCCCATATTGACCAGATAATAGCCCGGTCCGGCAGTAGAAGTAACCAGATCACGACTGATATCCGCCATTTCCAACGGATGGGGAGCAGCCTCAAGGATCGTTCTTAAAAATTTCACCCGTTTCCAGCTTTCACCTTTTAAAGGACCGCCCTGCGCCCAAAAGATAGGCTCGCCCCCCTGCCGGTAACATTCACCGTGAGTGACATAAATTCCTCCCAGCAAACCATTCAAAATAAAATAAGTCATCTGCTGCGGACTTAACCTTCCCCAACGATAAGGCAGATTCCCTTCATACCCAACCTCGTCACAGATAACCGGTTTACGATAGATTTTTCTTAAAGTGGCAGAAGCGGTAGAGCTCAGCACCGGTGCCTCATCCTGTATGCTGACATGGGTAAATTCAGGCATCCAATACTCAAAATAAGTAGCCGTTGCCCCATGAATGGAACATAAATGGCGATAAGGATCATTCTCAACCACGGTTTTCGCCAACATTTTCCAATCGTCCACGGTTTTAGCTTTTACATAATCCCACTCATTCGCCATAGACCACCATACATTTCTAAAAGAAGCCAAACGTGCGGTAATGTATTTAATGTAACGTACATTCACCTCATTCGACATAGCATCAAAGCCCCATCTTCCCTTATCATAAGGATGGAAAAGAATCAAATCCGCCTCAATCCCCAAGCGGTTCAACTGATCTATCCGTTTCTCCAAATGCTGGAAAAAAGCCGGATCAAACTTGTCAAAGTCCCATTCTTTCTTTTCATTTCCCTCTTGGTCTTTTATAATCTTCTTTATTTCAAAAGGATAAAGCGCGGGTTCGTCTTTCACTAATGAATAATTTTTAGGAAACACACACATCCTTACCTTATTGAAACCGGCTTCACCAAACGATTTCAAAGTAGCTTCCTGAGTCGTTTCCTTCATGTGTGTCCATGCATAGGCCGTCGTACCCATCGGATAATAACGGGTGCCATCCGCATATTTAAAGTTATGTTCTCCATCCACCAACACCATGCCATGATTATCTTTTCCGGCGGGCATCACTGTAAAGGTACCTTTCCGACCATTCATGGCCCCTATACTGGAAGATGTGACATACTTCCATTCCCCAGCGGCAGTGGGCATAAACCGTATCCTATAAGTATTCTCACCATCATAAAACCCTTCCACCGTTTTCTTTTCCTTTCCACAAACGAAAGTAGCTGAAAGACGTGTATCAAAAGGATTCCCTTTTGCAGCCTGTTTAAAACTCAGTTCAAACCGATCCCAACACTCCACGCTGTCTTGTGCATTTACTTTTACCACAAAGCTTAACAGCACCCAAACAACCATTACATAAAATTTTGTACTCATCCTATCCTGTATTTAAAAATTATATTCATTCAAAGTCTTCCGGAACTTTTTCACGTTGCGTCAATGAGTGCAAAGGTAGATTTTACCCTTGAGAACCAAAGGTAAAATCTTACATTAATAAGGTGTTTTTTTGCTATATCCTTTCACAAACGACAATAAACGAAACTTAATTGTTATTTTTATACTCAGTCAAGGTCTGATTAAATGCTTTTTTAAATGCCTTGCCAAAGTAACCGGGATCAGAAAAGCCAACCGCAAAAGCCACCTCGGAAAAAGACATGCCACTTTGTATAAAACTCTTCGCTTTATTCAGCCTGTAATTCTTTATATATTCTATCGGAGAAACACCAATGACACCATTCACTTTCCGGTTAAAAACAGAACGGCTCATATTCATAAACTCTGCCAAATCATTAACCCGCAGCCCGGGATTACTGTAATTCTCTTCCATAAAACCTACCAGTTTCTGCATAAACTGCTCATCCAAAGGAACGATTTGTGATACAGGATAAGCAATAGCCTCTATGGGTGCTTTTTCCGGCTGAGCATCATACTTTGACAAGAAAGCCGACTGAAGTGCTTTTCTTTGCGCGATCAAGTTCTCGATTCTTGATTTTAAATAATCGCTGCTGAAGGGCTTAGGTATATAATCATCAATTCCTAATTGCAATCCTTGAATACGGTCTTCAACAGACGACTTCGCAGAAAGGATAACAATAGGGATATCACAAGTGTTGACATTCTCCTTGATGTGCCTGATCAATTCAATGCCATCCATACGCGGCATCATAATATCTGTTATAATAAAGTCCGGAGTTTCTTTTTCCATCTCCTCCAAAGCCATCAAACCATCCGCAACTCCGACAACATGGTAAGCATCCGACAATATGTCACACATAAACTGGCGCAGCTCCGCATTATCCTCCACTACCATCACCTTTACTAAAGGTACCTTTGCCTCCGAAACCATATCCGGCAAAGATGTTCCATCATTTTGTTCCGGTTCCACCAAAGCTGTTTCCTGCTCTTCCGAAGTGTCGTTCAATATATATTCAACATTTGTATCCCGGGCATATATTTCTTTTCCCTTTTGCAAAACCAGCTTGAACACACTTCCTTTCCTGACTTCACTCTCTACCAGAATCTCCCCATGCAGCATTTTAACCAATTCATTCACCAGCGAAAGCCCTATACCCGATGAAGGCTGCATGTCATTTTCCTTGGATATGGTAGTAAAACGCTCAAATATAGACGGTACTTTATCTTTTTGAATGCCAACACCTTCATCTTTCACTGCAATTGAAATAAACTGCCCGCTTTCCGTCACAATCAGCGTTATCGCTTTATTATCCGGTGTGTATTTAAAAGCATTGGAAAGCAAGTTAAAGATAATTTTTTCGAACTTATCACAGTCTATCCATAAAAAGACAGAAGACAACGTTGTCTGAAGAGTGAAATTTATATTCTTCTCTGTAGCCAACAACCGGAAATTATCCATTATATCGTGAAGCATGATCAGGATATCCCGATATTCAACAGTCAAGCCCATTTTTTTATTCTGTATCTTCCGGAAGTCCAGAACCTGGTTAATCAGCAACAACATCCGGCTGATGTTTTTCTGCACCAATTGAAGATGCTGCCGGGCACGGGAGGTCAAAGGTTCCCGGGACAACACTTCGGATACCGGACCGGCTATGAGGGTTAAAGGAGTACGCAGTTCATGTGAGATATCAATAAAGGAACGTACCTTTATTTCCGCTAATCTTTGTTCCATATTTACCTTATGCTTCAAATAATAAATATAGAAAAAGATATATCCGATAGCCAAAGATATCACCAAGATAACAACTATATAAAAAGCCTTAGCCCAACCGGTTTCCCAAAAGGTGGGTAACACCTGTAAAGTAACTGTTTTAACAGCATTCATCCAAATCCCATCCCCATTGGTTGCCTTTATCTGAAATTGATATCTTCCAGCCGGAAGGCTTACAAAACTAACCGAGTTCTTCTTGCCTATATAATACCATTGATTATCATCCAACTTATAAGCATACTCGATGTCCGAAGAATTAGTATAATCCAGCGCAGCAAATGAGATTGTAAAACTCCGCCGCCGGGTAGGAATCTCCAAATAATCCGCATCATTCAATACATGAGATAAATTATCCTCCGAATATTTTATGCCTGTCACTACAATAGGAGATTCATGAGTCTGCTTGACTACACTGTCCGGAGGAAAGACAAGCATACCGCCTTCCGTACCCATTATAATATCTCCTTGCCTGTCCGTAACCGGAAGACATTCACTATAATTAAAAGAGCGATTGAAAAAAGTCTCTCCAAAAGATTCAAAAGTATGATTGTGCACATCAAACAGAGTGATATCCGTTTCCGAACCGATCCATATATTATGATTTTTGTCTTCAATCAAGGCTCTAGCCAACGGAGATGTCTCTTTGCCGAACGACCGGAACCGAAGTTCATCAGATAATAGATTGGATGAAACCAACTTACAAAGGCCACCTCCATAACAATAACAATAGATAGTTTCATCTGTCGTCCGTAAAACAGCCATCACATCAGCACTACACAACCCGTCAGCCGCCTGCGGACGAGGACGGTTAAGATAAAAACGGATGTTTTCATAATCCGAAAAATCGGAAGAAAAAGTGATCAAGCCTTCTATCGTACCCACCAGCATCGTATGACCGGGCCCCTCCACCATGCAACGAACACTGTTGGTACGATTAATAGGAAAACCGGACAACTTATTCTCCGCATGAATAAAACGTATCGTCCCATCTTCCTTTTCCTCAACCAAATTCAATCCGCCACCGTAAGTGCCAATCCAAATACGCCCGTTATGATCCTCATCAATGCATGATATTTTATTGTCACTGATGGAATAAGGATCCGACGGATTATTCATATAATGATATACCTCATAATGATAAGGACGACTCCGAGGAACAAGCTTGAACAACCCGTTCTCCTTACTGCCAATCCAAATGGTCTGAGCCTGATCCTTCTTCATGACATAGATTCCACCTTCTGCAAAAACTGCTTCCGTTTGAATCAGTTCCCCATCAGGCGACAAATAACCCAGTAAGTTTTTCTGTGAATCCATAATACGTATCGTCCCTTTCTTTGTTGCAATCCACAAATGCCCGCCACTATCAAACAGAAATGATTTTGTATCAAAATAATCGTCCAACTCCTTATAAGTATAGGGGTTGGGCGGAAAGAACATTTTTATAAATGAGCGCTGGGACTTGATCCACAAATTATTTTGTTTGTCAACATAAGTTGTTTTAATAATAGGAGAATAAGGAATATGATTTCTTCCCGGCGTAAAATAAACTTTCAGTTCCCGGCTCTTTTCATCATAATAACTGAATATACCTTTATAAGGAATAGTCCAGACCACTCCATTAGGATCTTCATAAATAAAGAGTTCATTTTCCGGAGAAGAAGCCACGTATTCGGAAGGAGTATTCAAATATTGTTTCACTCCGGTTTCCGGATCAAGCCGGATAATTCCCGGCAATCCGGTAAAGATCCATAGAAAGCCTTTAGCATCCTGATAGACTTTTCTCACAGCCGCATCCTCATGTTCCGGAAGAGAGAAATCATATTTCTCCATCGTCAGGTCAGGAAAACGGCAGACGTACAAGCCTTCATCGGACAAAACAGCCAGTTTATTGTCTTTCAAAGCCTTTATTCCGTTTATATGCTGGATCTTCTCTTGAAAAGGAACAATATTGAATTGCATGGTATGTACATCATAATAGGCTAACCTGCCATTCTGTGCAGCAAGAAAAACAAGGTTATCCATAGTTTCGAACATAGAAAAGGGATATGAACTAATGGTCCGCTTGCCCAATATGCTAACCCCCTTGTCACTAAACACCCATTCCTCTCCCTGTTTATCTTCAAAGACCTTGCTGACTTTCCCCAGTTCCACATCATCAATCGCTGTAATATACTGAATTCCCGAAGGGATAGTACACTCTTTATCTGAAATTCTGAAACACCCTCCATTATTTAAAGTAGCCCAAGTAACCCCTTTGGATAAAGGATACAAATTTTCTATTTGCAACGGAGTATTAAAATGTTGTTCATACTGTTTCAGCACATTGATCAGCTTATTCTCACGAATATCATATAAATACAGGCTATGACGATCGTATGCAATCATCCATAAATTGCCGTCGGCCGTATTCTCCAGCCGCTGCATGTGCTGGTTCAAAAGAGAATCAAACTGAAAAGTTTCGAAATCGCGTCCATCAAACCGGCTCACCCCATTCCAGGTGCTGACCCATATAAAACCATTATGCCCTTGAAGTATTTGTGCCGGATTACTCTGAACCAACCCGTCTCTCACAGTATATTGGCGTGCGACACAAATAGGCTGTGCTTTAGCACCCCCCCAATAAAGAAGTAAGAACAAAGCACACCATATATATTTTAACTTTATTGTGTTTTCCATCATCAAATTATTCTAAAGGCCGGTACAACGAAAACGGTTCTGCCTAGAATTCACAAACAAACGGTTTCCCATCCAACCATGCAGCCATATTCAACACCAGTAAATTCCAGTTCTGAAAACCTTTATTCAATACCGGCTCACCATTATCAGGCAGATAATATTCATGTAATGCCCCAAAGCGTTCATAGTCACGTCCCAAAAGTAAAATGGTCTTTTCCGCCAATTCCCGGGCCTCTTCCGTAAATCCATATTTCACCAATCCACGAAAGACCAGATAATTCACATTAATCCAAACCGGACCCTGCCAGGAAGACGGATTCCCACTGGCATGTACATTATACATTTTTTCCAAAGGAGACAACGTACGGATTCCCGCCGGAGCGTTAAAGGAGCAAGTATCATGAAAATGAATCCGCACTATTTCCTTTGCTTGCTCAGGAGTGGCTATTTCAGCCCACATTGCCATAAATCCACTCCACACACTAAGACGCTGGATCAAACAATCATAATCACGCGGCTGCCCTACGTGTAAAAATAGTTGTCCCGGGTGCAGCCCCTTTATATCCGGTTTCTCCACCGGAAGCAGATTCAAATCCACACTATAATAAAAACGGTCACGCGGGTCCCAACAGTGCTCTTGTACCTTTTCTTTCAATACCGCCGCTTCTTTCTCAAAGGAAACTGCTATATCATCCAAATTCAGACAGCCGGCCAAGTATGCCATAGCCTGTAATTCGCGATACATCAACGCGTTCAAGAAGATGGATCCCGAACTGCCCTGAGGACGATAAAACGTACTGGGATCATTATCAACTCCGATAGCCTCATCAGTTTCCCAATAGAATAACCCGGTAGCCTTGTGACGATGGAAATTCAAATATTTACAGACAAATGCCTGCAACGTATAAAAATCATCGCGCAACCACTCCGCATCCCCGTTCATATTGCGGACAATAAAGGCGGCATGTTGTGCCAATGTAGGTTTATGCATATTGCTTTTCCAAGGATTTCGTGTCTTCAACATTTCTTCGCGGCTAGGGGCATTCCGTTCTATCCAGATAGGGATCCAACCGTCCATACCTCCATAGTGCAAGGAATTGAGGACGCATCCCTGTTCATACTTCAGGGCCTCCTGCTTATCCTTTTCCGTGCCGTTCTCTAATAAGATTTGACGCAGAGCGATGTTGCTCAACCAAGAGTCCCAATCCCACAGCATATCCAAATATTGATTACTTCCCGGAGCAAGGAACGGAAAGATTAAAGCTCCTCCGGCTTCACGATACATACCTTTCATATCTTTATAAATATGAGTACGGCACAATGCTTTGTATTTTGCAATATTCTCGGGAGTACGTTCCGGCATTTGTGCATTTAGCATAAACGGGAAACAACATATTGTTAAAAAGACCAGTAATTGTTTTTTCATAGGTATTATTTCATTTTGCTGACGGGACAAAAATACAAATTAAAACGAAAAGAAAAAGAGATTAAAACAAAAATTATTTCGAAACAAATCAAAGTATAACCAGAAAGGGCCGCCCGCAGGCAGCCCTCTATAATAAAAATATATTTCCCTTACAAGGTCTTAGTCGCGACGTCCCATATAAATCATTATATAGTAAATCAGTGTAGCCAACGAACTAAGTGCCGCAACCACATACGTATAAGCAGCCGAACGCAACGCATCCTCTGCCGCATGATGGTTATATGAATTTGTAATTCCGGCCTTGCTCAACCATACCAACGCACGCTGGCTGGCATTGATCTCAACAGGCAACGTAATAAAGCTGAAAAGAGTGGTCATGGCAAAAAGACAAATACCTGCCAGTAATAATTGTGGGAAAGTATTCACCATCAAAATACCTGCCAGTAACACCCAAGTCATAATGGAAGATGAGAACTGCACCACAGGCACCAAAGCCGAGCGCATCTTTAGCGGAGCGTATGCACGCGCATGTTGCACGGCGTGTCCGCATTCGTGGGCGGCAACTGCCGCAGCAGCCACACTGTTACTTCCATATACCCCTTCACTAAGGTTCACCGTTTTGTTTGCCGGATTATAATGGTCGGTCAGCATACCCGGAGTGCTGGTTACACGCACGTCATAGATACCGTTATCATGCAACATTTTTTCAGCCACATCCTTTCCTGTCATGCCGCTGGCCAAAGGCATTTTTGAGTATTTTTTAAACTTACTCTGCAGACTGTTCTGCACAATATAACTGATTACCGCAATTCCAATAAATAAAATCCAATACATTGACATAGCTTTGTTCTTTATAATTCTGTTGTTAAATATACATGTTATTATGTACAAATAGTTTGCCAGTCTCCCCCTTTTAAATAGAATTAAGAATTCCTGCCATCAAGCTCCTCCGGATTCACATCCGTCAATTTCAATTAAAAAATTATATTATGAAAAAAAAAGAGTGGATTATTGACTTTTGATTTATACATTTGAGGCAAAATTAAGAAATATGGAACATGAAATTGGAAACATATCCATTGCCCGTATCCGACAGATGAATCCCGGTTTAAAAGGGATTAACAATGATTTCGTAATGGATAGAAGCGAGCATTACATACCCGAGAATATGAATCCCATCTTTAAATACCCACTACGGCTGGATGGGATCATTATCTCCATCCGTGAGAAAGGCTCCGCCAAAGTCAATATCAATTTACGGGAATATGACATTGAGAAAAACGATCTGATTATTTGTGCTCCTGGCGATATCCTACAGTCCATCTTGTCACCGGGCATTCATTTGTCACAAATGTTTTTAATATCATCCGATTTTTTAAAAGAGATGTATATCAACCTGAACAGTTTCATGCCATTTTTCATCTCATTGAAAGAGAATCCTAAATTCCATTTGATGGAAGAAGAGGTACAGGAACTGAATTCATTCTATCAGCTGATAGAAGAGACGGTAAGCCGGAACGACAATTTCAAGACAGAAATCGTACGCCGACTAATGGGAGCCTATTTATACAAGATAGGCTCCATCCTTCATAGGAGACAACCGGAATTCCTTTCCGAGAGCCCCAAATCACTGAAAAGAGAAGAGGTATTGTTCAATCAGTTCATCAACCTGCTGACCGAACACCACCGTAAAGAAAGACGCGTGGATTTTTATGCGGAACAATTGTTCCTGAGTCCCAAGCATTTCTCCACCGTAGTAAAGAAAGTAAGCGGAAAGACTGCCGGAGAATGGATTGACGAATATGTGATACTGGAAGCCAAAGCGTTGCTGAAATACTCCGTTATGTCCATTCAGGAAGTATCCTACTTTATGAATTTCCCGAACCCTTCCTTCTTTGGCAAATATTTCAAGCACCATACCGGACTGTCTCCCAGCGAATACAAGATGCAACAATGAAAGCAGGAGACCAAAGAATTTAATCTTTAAAGTGACAGTGACCCAAAAGGGCTGTCCGATTTTTCAGACAGCCCCCGAAAGTAAATTATAATAGGTGTGACCACAGACCACACTACCTCATCTTAAAATAACTTCGCAGGATATTCACCGGCATCCACCAATGCCTGGATCTTATCAACTACACTCTGGCGGTCTTCTGGATAAGTTACCCCGAACCACTTGCTGGTAGTGTCCAGTACCTCAACCGTAGCGGTACCATCATTAATCAACTTATCCACCATCAACGGAATAAAGAATTCACTCTTCAAGTTTTCCATATTTTTGGGATCGCTCAAGAATGTTTTAAAGAATTCCTGACTGTAAGCAAAGTAATCAGGTGTAAAACCCCAGAAGTTCATACTCACCGGAGTTGTATCGGGAGTAGCTGTCCATTCACCGTTATCGTCAATATACTTCACTTCCCCGTCCATGCGCTGAATCTTGGTACGCTCTACCACGGAAGTCAGCAAATGATCGGCATTGGTTCCGCAGATACCGCGGGATACTGTTCCACTCTCGCTCAATGTATTTCCTACGCGGAAGCCCACCATAGAATAGGTATTCTTAGCACCTTCGGGCAATGCGGAAAGGAACTTGCCCATCACCTGGAACGAGTCGCGTCCATAGAAATCATCGCAGTTGATTACCGCAAACGGTTCCTGTATCACATCAGCTCCCATCATGACAGCATGGTTCGTCCCCCATGGTTTGGTACGTTCTGCAGGACAAGTAAATCCTTCCGGCAGATTGTCCAAAGCCTGGAACACCAGTTCACAAGGAATATGACCTTCATATTTAGAGATAATCTTTTCACGAAAATCTTGCTCAAAATCTTTACGGATAACAAAGACCAGTTTTCCAAAGCCGGCGTTGATAGCGTCATAAATAGAATAATCCATAATAGTTTCGCCGTTAGGACCCAGACCATCCAATTGTTTCAATCCTCCGTAACGGCTACCCATACCAGCCGCCAATAAAAATAAAGTTGGTTTCATAGTTTATTTATTTAAAATTGAATATTTGATGGCACAAAGCTACAAAATAATACGGAGGAAAAAGCTACATTCCGTTCAAATTCGAACACAAATTAATCATTTCCCTCCTTTTGACGCAAATCAAACCTTATTTTTAAAAAGGATAGCCGATGGCAAAGTGTAATCCCAGTCCGTCCTTAAACTTTGGAATATTATAATATCCCTTCTTGCCGGTGTCATACGGATCATGAAGAGCAATCCCCAGATCCAGGCGGATCACCAGAAAAGTAAGGTCATAACGCAACCCCACCCCAGTACCCAAAGCTACACTTTTAGCAAAATTACGAAGAGTAAGCAAACCGCCGGGGCGTATATTCTCACCTTCCTCATTCTTTTGTTCACGCAGCAGCCACACATTTCCCGCGTCCAGAAAAGCTGCCCCGTACAAATCACCCAGGATAGGGAAACGGTATTCCACATTCGCTTCCAGCTTCACATCTCCGGTTTCATCCAGATAACCATACTGTTTATCTTCGGGACGATAAGAACCGGGACCGATAGAGCGCACTGTAAACGCACGGATACTGTTGGCTCCCCCAATATAGAACTGCTCGCTGTAAGGCGCTACAGTCTGGTTTCCGTATGCATACAAAATCCCCCCCATCAAACGAGTGGCTATATGCTGTTTCTCTCCGACTTTAAACAAACAACGCACTTCGGATGTCATTTTAAGGAATTGCGCATAAGGACTTTTCAATAACTCCTTCTCTGTTTCCTTGAATCCTTTCCCAAAAGCAGCATACACCAACGAAGTCAGATTACCTGCCGAAGTAAAGGAAGTCTCCCACCATAAATTATTGCGTTTCTTCAACGGGGCATTATCATACGTAAACGTATAACTCATAGCCGGGATAAACTGATTTCCCAAACTGATTTTCAAGCTCCGGTTCTTGTCCACTATCGTATCAAAACGTGTAGTAGTATGCTGCAACGTATTAAATGCCAGTCTGAAAGGAGTCACCGTATGTTTCCATACCCGCGAAGGCTGGAAATCGTATGACACCGTTCCACCGAAAGAAAGCATTTTAAAGAAACGGGCACGATTCAGCTGATTTATATACAATTTGAATGAAGTATGCTGTGGAAAGCGTGAGCGCATGATTTTTTTATTCATCCACGGCAACACCAAACGAGGATACTCCAATGAGAAAGAAGTTCCCAGCTCGTACGAATTCAATTTAGAACTGTTTCCATCCGCCGTGGAATTGGTCTGCCATTCGTATGACCCTTTCAACTGGAAAGAAAGCGTGGCGGCTGTACGCATGAAATTCTTCCGTGAGAGGCTGAAAATCGCTCCGGGGCCCGTCTGATCCGTACTTTTGGTAGTCACATTAAATTCCAGTTCACCGTCATACGGCAAATCGAATGTAGCATTCATCCGCACATTCAGCGTATCGCACCCCGGCAATGTATCTTGCGGAGCATAACGGAACTCGGCAAATTTGAAAATGCCGAGACGCGCCAGAGCCTCCTGCGTGAAATTCTGGCGGGCTTGGGAATAAAGCTGCCCCTTCTGGTAAAAGAAGCGCTTGGCCAATACACCGGGACGGATACCGGGTTTCTTACCGCTATAATGTAAGGTCATTCCCGGAAAAACAATGGAATCGGTAGGCTCCTCTCCTTTATATCCGGTGAGATAAACAGAGGTATTCCCTATATAATAAGGTCTTTTCGCGTCGGCAGGCACACCGGCTTTCGGAACCACCTGCAAACTGACCATTCCCGGTTTGCGCAAGGTATCCGCCCGGAAAGTGATAAATTCGGGACGGAAATAATAATAGCCATTGTTACGGAAAAGGGTACTCAGCCGCTGGCGTTCCTCCTCCAGTTTCAGCACACTGAAATTATCCCCTTTACGCAATACCCTCTGGTCATAAGTGGCCCTGATCAGACTATCGGCGCGAGGAGGGTATTTCAGATACATGACAGAATCCAGATAGTAAGGGTTCGCCATATCGATCTTATAACTCAGTTTGGCTTTCCGGGGATTCTTCAACGAGTCCACAGAATACGTCACCGCACCATTGAAAAAGCCATAATCGTGCAACAGGTTGGTCGCCACCTTCACACGGGTCTCCGGATTCACCGTAGACAAATACACCGGAGTGGATCCCAGCTTGTTGAAGATCCAATGTCCCACTCCCTTTTTATCCTGATATTTCACAAAGTCATTGTATATCCACAAGCCGAAGGGAATGGGAAAACGCAAAGAGTTACTTCCCAAAATGGCATTATTGGGAGGATAAGACAAAGCGGCCTCCACCTCTTCCAAGGTCTGGACACCGGCAGGGGTCTTGTCCTCATTCACAATCTCCATATTCTTCACACCGACATACAGTGTTTCGTCTTCCGGCAAGTTCTTGGTAGTAGAGCAGGCAGCCGTCACCAGCAGCAATGCCGATAATAGAAGCAGGTTTATGTTATGTTTTCTCTTCATATCTCCAACGATCATTTTTTCTTCTTAGACTTGAAAATAAACAGTTCGCCCAAGTGGCTCATCTTCTTGCGAAGCACAATACCCACCCCGGTCTCTATGATCTCACCTTCCAGCACACTCTCATAGTTCTTGTCGTGGAAGAGCTTGACATACCGGGTACCGCTGTTGTCCAAACGGTATTCTATGGATACATTATCAATAAATGTCTCGTCCTGCTGTACCGTACTTCCGGTAGAGACTTTCCCCCCCACCACTATACGGAAGCGGTTGTTCCAGAAACGTTTGGCGAACTGGAAATTATAATCCGTACGTTTTCCGCCACTATCGGCGTCATCCACGGTTTCCATCCCCACATTGATATCCAGCGCTTTTCCGGCAATATTCGAGATCTCGCTCTGCAAGAATGAGTTCAAGGCATTATTCACATTAAATCCTCCCGTCGAGTTTCCTTCCGCCATATACATTCCGGTCACCAGCATGGTGACCGCCAGTTTTCCCCGTTCCTCCACCGACATGGCATTCAGCTGGTCCTGCACTGACGCATCCTCGGGAGCCGAAAGGGTAAACGCCAGCCCCAGATTCTCCAACCGCTGGCTCAAAGCGATCCCGACATCAAACCCGACCATACGCGAAGTCTTCCCATCCTCGCCCACCGAAGCACGGACCCTTTCGGTTGCGGTAATGTTCAGCTGCGGATTCATGATATTCCCCGTCCACTCCACATAACTGCCATTCTGGATATTAAACGTCTTCAGCGGAATAATCGGAATCTGGTATTTCATCTCCCCGCTCATCAGGGAATACCGTCCGGTCAGCAACATATCCCCCTGAGGAGTATATTGGAATGACAAGTCTCCGCCTCCTTCCAGCAACATATAGTTGGAGCCGTCTGGCACCAGATCCACACGTGCCTGCACCGCCTGGTCTATATGCATGGTCATGGCCACATCCATCCCTCCCAAAGATATTTGCTGGACGGAAGAGTCCTCCACCGATGTCGTGTCGTTGAAATTGACAAAAGTCACCATATCCCCCAGACGGTCGTTCACCGTCAAAGGAGAGTCTTTCAGAACGTAAGTCACATTGGTCTTTCCCAATATGTTCATGTTCCCCCGCATCACCAGTTCCTCCACCGGGCCGCGCAGCGTTGCGTTAAAGTCCACATACATCTTGCCGTAGATCATAGCCCGCTTGGTACGGGGAGCATTCAACAATTCATAATTCTCGGCGTGCATTTTAAGGTTCACCGCCGTCCGTTCCAAGTCCGAGAAATCCACCTCACCGTTAATAGTAAAAGGTGTCTTGCCTCTGGTGAATATATCGAAGTCCTTGAACATCATCTTGCTGTTCACCACCTGCACCGGCTCATTATCAAAACGGAACATGGCAGACATTTCCGGCATGAAGAAAGTCACGGAATCCAACGCCAGCTCCCCGTTCAGCAGAGGTTTGGCCGGATCCCCCTTCATGGACAGCGTTCCGTCAATGTCCCCGTCCAGTTCCACCATACGGTCGGGCACAAACGGATTGGCTACATTCAGCGGAAAATGTTCGAAAGCTATATCCGCGCTCAGGCTTCCCGTTCCTTCCTCCGCAGGCAGATAGATACCTCCCAGATGGGCTATCTCCTCACCATCACGACGTATATAGGCATCCAGATGATGATCCTTTGCCTCACCGGGCAGATACACGCCGCCCAGCTCCCAATTTCCCAGCGCGCTGCCTTCATACTTGAAGTCATTTATACGCAGGTCACTGCTCACCATCATATTCGGACCGGAATCTATATAATGCGCTTCCGCCCCGATCCATCCTTCCATATCGGGCATATAGGGAAGGATACGCCGGAACTCTTTCAGGCTGATGCGTGAAAGTTCCACCGTCATGTCCTGTTTGGCTATGGTATCTTCCCGATTGGTATAGAAGCTGAGTCCGGTCCCCTGCTCGTCATGCAAGTTCAGCTGGGCATGAATCCGCCCGTTGTCAGCCAGGTAAATATAGTTATTTTTATTCACGGTAAAAGGGCGGTACACCAACGTGGGGTGCTCGGGAAAAACCTTCATGCGTATGCCGTGGCGGCGCAGGTCGGCCATCACGCCCATATATACCCCCTGTTCCTTACGGGCATTCAGATACTGCACCAGCAACTGGGCGCTGTTGTTTCCCACATTTCCCTCCAGCGTCACATCAAACGCCTCCTGCCCCGGCTTGGGTCCGTTCACCACTCCGCTCAGCATAGTTATGCCATTCAGGTCCTGCTGTACATCCAGATAAATGGTGTCCAAGGTCAGACTGTCCGTACGCAATCCATATAAATAAGCCTCCCCGTTCAGTCCCTCCGCCGGAGATGAATCCATATCCATGAACAGACGGCTGTATGACCATCCCATCATAGACAGATAATTGGCTATCGGATTATCGGGACCGGAGGATATTTTCAGGCATAGTCCCGGAAGGAATTCCCGGAGTTCCTCCTGTTCAATGTGTTTGCTTTCCCATTGTTCCGCCAGTTTTTTCATCAGCAGGTCCGCCCTGCCGGAGATGTATTCCATGTGTCCTGCTCCTTCCAGACTCAAATCCAGATCCCCCGCACGCAGATATGCCAAAGTGGAATCTCTGGAAGTGCTGAATCCGGCAAACAGGTCCTTGGAATGAGAAGTGCGTTTGGCCGTGACAATCGTGGCATTCGTCATCTCGGCCTCTACGGCATACCGCTTTCCGAGATCACTGCTGAAACGGATTCCCAGGTGCTGGGAGGTCTGGAAACGGGTATCCATCAGATGAAGTGCCTGCCAATCCAGATGCGCCACCTCCATTTTCAAGTCGCCAGAAACATCATGAGGTTTCAAGATACCATCCAGATGCGCCTTGACATCCATGGCCCAGTTTTTCGCCGCCAGTGAAGCATAAACCTTCGATTTCTCCAGTCCGGCAGCCAGTGAAATCCCTGTCAAATGATAACTGCCATAATGGAAACGGTCTATACTACCCTCCGCATTGAAATAAGTACGGGGGGAGAAAAAGTCAAAGCCTTCTCCTTCCACTTTCAGACGGGTGGACAGAGTGTACAAAGAATCGGCAGGCATAAACTGGTGCAGGTCAAAATGATTGACAGCCAAGTCAGCCTCATACCTGTCACGCGACCAATCGTATCTGGCAAACAGACGGGCCGCCCGTTCCATCTTGAAATCATCCGCCACGGAGATGCTGTCATTATAAACCGTCATAGGAAGGGTATCGGCCGCAGCCACCGCCTGGGCTTCGGGCTGCATCAGCAGCAAGTCCGTGCCCATTTTAGTGCCCGCCATCGTAAATTTGCCTTCCAAGCGCGTTCCGTATGGAATCTCTATCCCTTCGGCCAACGTGGAGACAAACTTCAAATCCTTGGTTTCGGCTTCCAGGGTGATATCCCCTCCGCGCAACAGGCTGTCCGTCAGATAGGTCAGCTCGCCCCGGGCGAACAATTCCATCGCTCCGGGCAGTTCGGCGGTCAGAGTCGTCAGTTTCAGCTTGTTCAAATCTCCGTCGATCCCCGTACGGATGCGCAAGGGTTCGGAGGGATACTGCCGGACAAACTTTTCATCCATGCTTCCCATGAATCTCACCACATCCGGTTTTCCGATATCGGCCATCAGGCGTGCGGACACCAAGCCTTCGTGCTTGAAATCCAAAGCATCCCAGTCCATCGCAGCATTCAGTTCCAGATAAGAATCCCGGGTCTCCAGTTTCAATGAAGGCACGCGCAGCACCTTGTCTTTGGAGAACAGCCGTCCGGTGGTAGAGATGATTTCCAGTCCCGAACGCTCTTTCAGCACAAACCGGCTGATTATGGCTTTCATATTCCTTCCCTCGTAGTGCAGGGAATCCAGTTTCACACCGATATCCGTCAGCACGATATGAGACGGATCCAGCCCGGCGGGCAGACTGTCGGCAGGTGCAGCAGCTGCCGGTTGTCCGCTGTCATAGCGCACACGTCCGTTCTTTAGTTGGAACGTTTGCAGCGAATAGGCCGATTTATGCAAGTCTATCAAGCCGTCGCGCAGTGTGGCATTATCCAGCGAAGCCGCCAATGACAAGCTGTCCAGAGGCATATCCAGTGCAAAGGATACATTCTGCAAATCAATATCCTGCAATATTATTTTCCAATAGGTGGTGTCGCTTGCAGCCGTATCGGCGGCAGCGGTATCATTCAGGCAGAGGGACAAATCCGTATCTTTCAGCAAGACTTTGTTGACGATAGCGGTTTCGGGATCCAGCGCCACGCCATGGCTGGAGATGAACAATTCCCCCAAGGTACCGTTCAGTTTCATGCCATGTATCAGGTCATTGGAATTTACCGTGGCTCCCTGCAGGGATATGCCATCCACTTCCACCTGCTTTTTCAGCAGTGGGAGCAACTGCACATTCACTTGGAGGCGGCGTACGCTGAGCAACGTATCATTATGCGGAGAAGCGGCATCTACATCGGTCACCACCAGATTCAGCGGAAATGACAAAGAGATACGCCCTACGGAGATATTCATACCGGTAGCCTCCGAGGCATATACAGCAGCTTTGTCCACCAGAAAATTCTGAATAGGTGGCAGGTAAATCAATATACATAAAATGATGAACAGAATGAACGGAGATGCTATCGTCCACAATGTCCAACGAACATATTTCTTCTTCATTGAGTGTCTGTACAAGTATTCCTGCAAATTTAAACAATTTTATCGGCATAATGGTTGACAAAGTTCCGCTTTTATCTGTTGTTTCCCATAAATTAATAAAAAAGCCTCGGAACGAGAGAATACAGGCCTCAAAGCAGCCTCTCAGAAGAAAAAACCGTGAAAGGGGGTGACTTTCATTCTGCGGTACGGGTGATGGTCACGTCCACATCCACATCACCGGATACAGAATGGCCACGTGAACCCACTGCCTCTTTCAGTTTGATATGCAACTGATAGTGATAGTTCCGGTAGATACTATAATCAGTGACAGCGGAAGTGGAAATAGTAGTCGGTACCTCGGAGACCGACACCTCTTCATTACCTATATAAATCGTGACTGTCTTTGAGACACCGTTACCGTTTTTTCCAGTTAAGGTAACAGTAATCCGAGTGGCATTATCCCGTGAAGCCACTATATTTTCATAGACATATTTTTCGGAAAAGAGAGAGAGTGCGCTGGCGTCATGAGCCGGAACGTCTCCACCTCTCATATAAAGGTTGTAAGATTTTTGTTGCCCACCATCCTCAAAATAAGAGGAAGGACCGACAGTCATTCCTTGAAACAAGGCAACCTTATTGGCGCAGGAAGTCATTGTGACCTTATTTACAATCCATTCTGCATTATAGCCTTCTGCACGGATAATGTCGGCATCTATCTTGGCACAGGTACGTACCAGTTCTATCGTAGATTGAAAGATCTCGCTTCCATCAAACTTCTGAGCAGTGACGATGGTAGAAATGCCTCCGGACATTAAAACCGGAGAATCCGTATAAGAAGCGTCCAGTAAATCTGCCGTAGTCGTTTCAGCGGTCTTTATAAAAGAAGACAAATCACTGACTGTGGTGAACTTCCTCGAAGAATAATAGCAATCCTCATTGGCTATGACGTATATCTTTTTTTCGCCGGTGGTAACCAGTTTGCCTAATTTAAACGCTCCGTTCTCATACGTCAACGGATCACCCGGATCACTACCAGGAACATTCCAAGTACCGTTACCGTTATTGTCTATACGTCCATTGAACTCGCATGACCACGAGGGTATGCCGGGCATAACCAGCGCATTGTGTTTGAACACAACGATACGGATACTTTTTATGCCCTCCCGTCCTGTATTTGCTGTAGAGCCTATCGCTGCCGCCCGGGCCGTCATCACTACCTCCACGGGAACTTCGCCTTCGGGCAACTGTATATATTCCTTATCCTGACATGAGCCGGACAACAGGATAACCATAGCTATGAGACAATATGCCTGTACTTTTCTTAGTGTCATAATCGTTCTTCTTTTTGTTAGTTCCCGTCCGCTCCTTGATGAAGCGGATGACGGCCGGCCCGGCATGATAAAAACCTGATTCGTTAATACAGACCTCCGAACGGGAATCCTGGGATTATTACCCTGCACCGCAAGCGCGAAACGAAAGACTTGCGATGCAGAGTGGGATTTGTTTCTATTACAAACCTACTTCGGGTTTCATATTCTTCACTGACCAAGCTTTTACAGTGATAGTAGTCTTCACATTAGTATCAGCGCCCAGTGCATCACCTGCCTCACCTGCCGCGATAGCCGGATTAGGATAACCCAGAGCAGTGAACTTGGCTAAATCAATCTGATACCAGTAGTTACGGATTACCGCATAGCGGAACGGAGTAACGGTATTAGAATAAGCAGGATCTTCTATGTTTACACGATAGTAGCACTTGCCTTGAGGATAAACAGCGATAGTCACTTTCTGAGTTGGAATATAAGCCTTTGTAGAGCCGGCTTCGGTAGCGCTATTATTAGTCTTAGTATCAATCAAACCATTACCTTGATCATTAGCACGTTGTACCTCGATAGTGAAATACTGGGCATTATCTTTGTCACCATCCTTAATACCTACATTGCGATTTTCGTCCGCTGTAACAATGGCATACCATTGATTACTTGTGAAAGAGGCAGTAGGAGTTTTAGCAACTACTTCAACAGTAGTTAATGCATGACCCTCAACATTACTATTCTTTCCACCAATCAATTTAGCCTGCATGGCATCAGCATCACCGGTTGCACTTTGGTTGGCGTCACTAATCATTTTGGCTGCGATGTATTTGATAGCATTCAAATTAGTGATGGCAGTTGTAACCGTTGTTTTTCTTGTCAAAGCAGTACTACCACCAGTCAGGTCAGCAGTGAAGAAAGCGTCATAATCCTCGCAATAGATAAAACCGGTACCGGCAGCGATAGCTGCATCTTTTTTTGCCTTGAACAAGAAATTTCCACTAACGCTGGCAGCTTGGAAAGCATTAGCGTCACTAGAAGCATCCACTGTACGAGTTTGATCCGGCACAAAAGTACCTTCTATCATGGCATACGTGGTGTTACCCTTTGTAGCCCATTGGTTGGTGTTTTCCGGAACATAGAACGAATTTGCGGAGTCATCATTACTTTTCGCATTTACTACTCCAAGACCCTTGGTTGCATCACCATTATTATTCAAATATTCTGTATAGAAATCGGTCTGGTCAGCATAAGCCCAATTGAAATACATGCTATAATCACCATGATCCGTCACCGTATAGTTCGGATCCTGTATAATGTTGTTTCCATCATTGGCTGCTCCCATATTCGCAATCACGTTTTCTTTCGTATTCTGATTGTAGATAGCGAATCTCATAGCATCATTAGCCAGAGGCAAAGTACCCAAGTTTTCACTTATCGCATGGTCCAGCCAAACCATTTGAGCCGTAGAGCCGGAAGCAACTACCGTAAAGATCTTATCACCGCCGCCTTCTACCGCATCCACTCCCATACTGATTTTAGAAGAAGCACGGTCGATGGACACATTCACCACATTGGGTTTTGCAGCCTCAGTAGGGCCACCGGAATTGGAAGTAAATTCCTCCACTTTTATACCCGATGCCAAATCGGCACTTGCCACACCGGTCATCAACAATCCGACACCAGCATCACCCAGCACACCGTCCTTGTTTTCAGTTCCATCATAAGCTATTTCAAAAACTTGTTTCTCAAATTCCGACAACAAAGTCTTGTTCAAGGTCAACGCATCGGGATCATTTATCTGTGCCAGCAACTTAGTGGCATTGGCCAGGATGTAGACTTTTTTCGGACCGCTGGTTACCAGCATAGTGATTGTCTTATCAGTTTCAAAATTGGAAACTGTAACAGTCTTCACCACCTCCAGTGTACTCAACTCTTCATGAGCCTGATCGTTCTTGAAAATCAGCAAAGTGAAGTTCTTGACTGCCTGTTCTTCAGTAGTGCCATCTCCACCCACTGACGCTCTGGCCAGTCCCCCTTTATTGAAATCAAAACTGAAAGTGGCATACGTAGCCTCCCCCTCCGTCTGTTCGGTGTTATCCGGGTTTCCGCCCTGTTCTTCGGTCATGTCATCACTACAAGAAGCCAGTGCCATGCAGAATACCGCCGACATCAAATAATACTTGTTAAATTTCATAATGATAAAAGTTTTAATTAATAAATTTTATGCTATTCCGTTTCTCTATTTTATACCTGCCGGAAGCTACACCTCCGGAGCCATCTCCACCACCGTCCATCCGTTGATGGTGATGCCACAGGTGAACCAGGTGTCTCCCGTATCGTGCCAAGGGTCATTGCAGCGGAAATCCAAATCCACCACATACGTATCCTCGCGGTCCAAACTCTCCTGCGTGCCATATTGGGCGGTCTTGTTGATCAGTTCCACCAAGCTGCGCTCATAGACCACCTGCTCCACGCCGTTGCCCAGCGTCTTGGTGACAATGATGCGGTCGTTGGACTCTATGTTGGGATAAGTCATGAGGCGCATCACGTTGATGCGGGCGCTGACCAATGCCTCACCTCCCGGAGGAAGCGGACGGTCTACCACCACACGACCCTGCACATTCGGAGTCCGGACGGGAGAAGCCCCGGCATCGCCCGCGCTGCGCTGCACCACATAGTCCGGACGGAACACCACCCAGCGGCTGCGGGGCAGCCCGTTGTCCTTGAAGTACGCGTCGCCATTCTGGCCCGTGATATAGCAATGGGTCTCTTTGGCATGGCTCGGGTCGATGCAATAGAAGCCATACTGATCCCTCCAGCGGATATTCAGCGTGATGTGCTTCGTATTCTTGGTGAAGGTCAGCGTGTCACGGCTCACCTCGCCGTTCCGCACCCGCCCCGCGGCAAGGGTATAGAACAAATCCGTGGGCTGCGTCTGCACATACTCGTTGCCGTCCTTGCCGGTATAGGTATGCAGCCCCAGCCATGCCTTGTTCAGGCACACCTGCCCCGTTTCCAGTCCGGACAGCCGGTGCTGTTCATTCTCCAAGTTCCCCCATACCACCACCTTGTAGTTTCCACCCGGCAGTTCCAGTGACTTGTGATATCCTTTGACAAAGGGTCCTGTGGCATCCGTCACCCGGGAGACAAACGTCCCCGCCTCGTCGAACACGAAGAAATCCACTTTCTTTATCTCTTCGGGCAGCAGGTCCGCTTCCCCTTTATTGTGATACGTATAGCTGAGCGTCAAATCCAGCGTGCCCGTGACGGGACATCCGGACAGGTCGTCCTTCACGCATCCCTGCAAGCCGGGCAGCATCAGCGCCGCCAGCAGCCAGAAGGCTTGATTACATTTCTTTAATCGCATATCTTTCTTTATTTTTCTATGATCGTATAGTCTATTCTGCATTCCACACGGCGCAGGTCAGGATAGATTTCGTGAAAGATTTCACGGTAGGGACGGCCTCCGTCCAGTGCCCGGAGGGCTTCCTCGCGACGGTCGAAATCCTCTATGTCACCGCATACCACCTGCATGGCCTCGCCTTTCAGGTAGATGGACGAAAGTTCCAGGCGCTCGGCCAGTCCTCCCCAGTCCTCGCCTCCGGCTCCGGTGCGGAAACGCAATCCGCCACCGGTGTCCAACCCTTCCATATAGGTCTTCAACGCCTCGGCACGGCGGCCGGCCAGCTCCTCGTTCTGCCAGGCGTTCCCTTCGGGGGAGGCGTAACCGGTAATGACAATCTCCTCCACACTGATGTTGCGGTCGCTGCGTACCTGGCGTATAAAGCTTTGCAGCCGGGACAGCTCGGCACGGTTGTTACGGAAGTCCGGACGTATGTCCGCCGCTCCCACTTCAAATTGCAGGAACACGTCGCATTTGGTGTGATGCACCACCGGTTCTTTCTCTATCACCACGGGGGCGGGAGGGGGAACGGGCAACTTGTCCAGCAGGCGTTCCACATACACCTGCCGCTCGTGTCCGCCACAGTTGCAGAAGTCCTGCTTCATGTTCAGCACGGCATCCGCCATCCAGTTCCGGTAGGGCAGCGCGCACCGGTAGTCCAGCGTGAAATCCAGCGCCTTTTCCTGAGCCACCACCGCATAGTATTCCTCGGCCACAGCTCCTCCGCTCAGGGTGTACTGGCGCTCGTAATAGCGCTGGCGCTGTTTTCCGTTCACCAGCACTTCGGGCATGGCGGCCAAGTTTCCGGCGGCATCCTCCATATAGAAGGTCAGAGAGAGGGAACGGTTGCTTTCCACCACGGTTCCCCGAAAGCGGATATCAAGGCGTACCAGCAGCGAATCTCCCGTACGGGTGATGTCCCGTGGCGTGACGGTGATGCCGGAACGTGCATCCCGGGGTTGCGCGACAAGCCGCGTGCCCGGCAGCAATCCTATTAAAAGGAGTATAACAAGGTATTTCATGAGCGCGTTTTTTTTATTTCAACAAGTA
Source organism: Phocaeicola sartorii JCM 17136 = DSM 21941 (assembly GCF_054653615.1). Taxonomy (NCBI): domain Bacteria; kingdom Pseudomonadati; phylum Bacteroidota; class Bacteroidia; order Bacteroidales; family Bacteroidaceae; genus Phocaeicola; species Phocaeicola sartorii. Next base: position 773,145 of record NZ_BAAIFW010000005.1, on the reverse strand, counting down.
GATTACGTTGATTCCCAAACGGGTGACAGTAAACAGGTTACGTATTTCGTGGCTGGCATAGTTGCCACATTTCCTGCAATCGTAGCGGTCATAGTCCAGGTGCAGGTATCCCACTCCCAGCTCGGCCTCCACCGCCCAGCGCTTGCGGAACACCCAGTGGTATCCGTAGGAAAGTCCGCCACCCAGCATATAGCCCTCATAACGATTTTTTTTAGTATGATCATTGAACCCGAGACGGTTCACATTATATTCTCCACCGATGGCGTGAACACCGAAGAAATGACCGTTGAAACGGTCGCACATCCACCATCTGAGTTCCGGAGTCACCATCCAGTGGCGCCATTTTTTGCCCTTGCTGAAAGAGAACATATTGTATCCGCTTTCCACATCAAGAGTAAGTTTACGACTCAGCCCCACTTCTATTCCGAGGTTCGGCGTAGCAGTCCCCCAGTAGGCCACATTTGTCTTCAACGCCCACTTAGGGAGTGAGAGACCCGAAGCCGCAGAATCCTGAGCTACGGAAGCCAGCGGTGCCAAGAGAAGAACCGCTAGAAAAAGACTTTTTAATTTCATCTTTTTATTTTTATTATATATGTACAAAGTAGTGTCTTATCGTCAAACGACGTATATAAAATCCGACAAACGGATCTCTTTCTATATTCCGTCACTTTATAGGTGACGGAACGCTTTAGTACCTTTTTGGTGAAATTAAAATCGGACCAATAGTTAAATATTGCCTATCTCCTAAATTTTCACTAAAATTATTTGCATTTAAAAAATTAAAATGCCTATATTTGAGCCTGATTTAACGAAAGCGTTCCGTCACCTATAAAGTGACGGAACGCTTTTTTACATTCATACACAATAGTTAAAATCCACGTACATACCACATAACAATTTCTAATACAACACTTTACCTTCCTGTTTTTCGATAAATCAAAACAATAGTTCGCACTGGAATTTACTTTTAACATTTCGTTCGAAGCCACACGGATGTATCCCGGTTCTTTGCGATATTTCTTTAACCGGAGGAGGAAGTAGTTTTCGGGAAAAAGAGGTTTATGCTGCTTTACTCCATACCGATTCACCCATGCAGTTGCAAACTTCGTTCCTGTTTGAATTTTCCCCAATCATCATCTTATAATGTTTTCATTGGGATTGAACACTCACGAAATTTCATGGTTTTAGAAAGTATGGTACTTAATTACGGATACAAAGTAAAACAAAAGCCCCACAACGCAATGGCTGTGAGGCTCAAATAGTATTGATGAAAAGTTCAAATGAACATGCAAACCATATCGTCTTTCAGAGAACCGCAACCGACTTGCGTATGTTCTCCAGAATGGCAGAAAGTTTGTTGTCACGTCGGGCAGTCTGCATATTATAGTCAGTCTGCAAACCGAGCCATATTGTTGCGGCAATCCCTGTCGCAGCCTCGATTTTTAACGCCGTATCAGTGGTTATCGAGCGTTTTCCGTTGACAATCTCATTGAATGCCGTATAAGGCATACCGATTATCCCGGCAAATTTTCTTTGCGACATTCCACGTGCCTGCAATTCATCCTTGAGCATTTCTCCCGGATGTATAGCCACCGCACAAACCAACTCGTCGGGAGCGTAGATTTTTTTTGCTGTTGCTTCCATATCGCGCTTATTTATAATGGTTACTGATGTCCAACAAACGGCATACGGTTATTATCTGTTCGCCGAGAACTTCCCTAACTGTAAATTCAAGGCGGTATTGAATATTGATGCGCACGGATGAAACACCTTTCTTGTCGCCTTGCAGTACTTCGTAGTTCAAGGAGTGTATGCGATAAAGCTGTTCTACATTTTCAGCACGTTTGAGAAACATCACACACTTATAATAGCCCTTCATCACTTCCGGCTGGTAGCGGTGCTTCTTGTCACTTGTGCAGCCTTGTTCAAACAGTTCACGCAAATAGTCTTTATCGAACTCAATATACATATATCCGTTTTATTGTGTTGCAAAGATAATGCTTTTCCGCAAAACATCCACAAAAACAGTGAATATTTTATCCTTCATCTATAGCCATACTTTAGCCATTTCGCCGGATCGAATGTCAGTTCATCGTTCCGGCAGAGCCTTCTATGATAATTCCTCCCTAAGAATGGCATCATATCCGGAGCATCCATGCACACCGGACGATTTACGCAAAACCTACAACAGAGTTTTGCAAAAGTGCTGCCACTGCTACCACCCTTTCTACCGGAACCACCATGAACAGGGCAATCCGGAGGGTGGTGGCAGCACCTTTTTTTATGTGCGGAAAAGGCCTGCTGCCACCACTTTTACCTCTTTTTTATCCCAAAACGAAGAGAAAAAGGAGAATAAACAGGAAGCGGAGAATGACCACACACCGGGGAAAGGAAGAGAATACAGACACACAGAACCCGAAAACCGGACGGACAAAACGGAACCTGCCGGCGGACAAGGCGCTGACCGCAGCCTGACGGAAACCTGATTGGGGCCCGCCAAAACTACAGTTGCATACAAAACTACAGTTACAACACAGAAAGAGTCAACTGATATTATAACTAAGTATTAACTCCGTCAACCATCCTTACAAGTAAGATGAAGGAGTAGGCAACCTAAAGCGTTAAACTACAGTGAAACCGTAGTCCCATCCTGACGGAACTGAAGTTTCAGCCCGACGAAACTAAAGTTTCAACCCGATGGAACTAAAGTTCCAACCTGATGAAACCGGTTGAAACTCCTAGTCCATGTACGCATTCATACGGATGAACGAAGAGATCCGTATGTATCAACAGGCGCAGCCTCCAGCTCCGGAAAGACAGCCGGAAAGCATCGAACATCCGGAAAGAACAAAGAAGGGTGGTGGCAGCAGCCCTTTTCCGCACATAAAAAAAGGTGCTGCCACCACCCTCCGGAACGCCCTGTTCATAGCCGTTTCAGTAGAAACGGTGGTAGCAGTGGCAGCACTTTTACAAAACTCTGGGAAGGAAAAAAAGAACAAGGTCTTTCCGGTGGTTATAAGTTCACAAAGCCGGCGGGCATGCTCTTGATTCCTCCCAATGACAGAGAGACGTCATTCGCTGACTCCGTACACAGAAGCTATCACCTTCTGATTGGCAGATTCCATGATTTTTTTATCGAATGACGCCAGATAAATGGCGGTAGTCCGCTCGGACCGGTGTCCCATCCCCTCACTGATAACAGCCAGAGAAACCCCTTCGTTTTTTGCAATGGAGGCCCACGAATGCCGCGCTATATAAGAGGTAAGTGAAAAATCCAGTTTCAGCAGCTTTCCGATCTCGTTCAAGCGTTTGTTGTGCAGACGCAGCGCCGAGGCATACTGCTTTCTCTCGGGCTTGTCATCACGGACAAGGATGGGCAGCAGCCGGTCGCTGTGATATACACAAGGCAGGTATTTCTCAATGATATCCATGGCACACGGCTCCACATCCACCACCATCAGTTGCCCGGTCTTGCGGCGAAAATAGCGCAATTCATTGTCGCACAGGTCTTTTTTGCGCAGATAAGACAAATCGACAAACGGAATGCCACGCAGGTAAAAACTGAGCAGAAACATATCCCGGCTGAAAATCTGCCCACGCTTGCGCAGATCGGCATTGATCAGTTTGCGGATGACCAGAGGCGGTGCGGCCCTCTTCACCGTCTGGTGCTGTCCGGTAAAGACATCGGCAAACAATTCTTTCCGATAGTCAGAAATAATCCCCACCTTGTGCGCACGGTTATAGATGGCGCGGAGCATCCGCATATAGAATGAAATGGTATTCATCCCCTTCCCCTCGGCGGTGAGACGCGCCTCATACGCTTTCAAAAATTCAGGGGTCAGCTGTTCAAAAGTGACTTCCCGCCCAGCAAACGCCATGAGCTCCCTCACCGTAGTGACATAGGCATCCGCCGTACGCTCCTGCCCGTTCAAACGCATCAGTTCCGTCTCTCTAACCAAAAAATGATTTATTTTACCCATAATAAAATGATTAAAAATGATACATGTAACAAAGCTAAGCGTCAAATGGTTGAAATGATGCTCCAAGGAGCTGTTTTTTTCCTTCCTGCTCCTATTCTCATTTTTATTTGGAATATTTGATGTAGTCTGAAGGTATTTAATTGACTACAAATAGATTAAAAGAAACTCGCATGAGAATGGGCAACGGATAAGAAATTGGTAAAGTGCTTTGATACACTATATTTCTCATGCTGTCAAACAACTCTTATTTGTCTGCAAATATAATATTATTGCAGGTAAAAATCAAAAATAGCGAGGTTTATTTTCATTTTTGCCTGCTGATATTTGTTCCGAATTGTCGGATGCGATATATTTGTAATTAGGATTCGTACCGTGTTCCAAGCGGTTCATAAGTAACGACTTGCGGAGCTTTGGCAACAAGGGGATGCGGTTCCGTTTTATAGAAACGACTTATGCAAACCGACTTATCCATTTACAACAGTCTTCGTCCTTCCTTTATAGAAGGCGTTCACGCCGTGAAGTTCAATTCTTTGTCGGCGGTCATATCGCGTTACCGGGATTATGCCCGCAGTTCCGAACAAATAAAAGCGTTCTCGGGAGATTCTCTGCTGATGCGGGACATCGCCTCCTTGCTTGACGAAGCACCCCGTCCCATAACGGGGGAATACCAGGATTTCACCCCGTTCCTGCTTCTTCTGATGCTTTCAGAGGAATTTCATGCCGTCCATTACGTCGAGCGTCTTGTAACGTGGTATTTCGGCTACTGTTGTGTCGATGAGCTGCGGACGGTCTGCACCATTCTGTCCGAGTGTTCCTACCCGCATCACGACACGCTGCGGCTACGGTTCAAGAACTACCTGCGTGAAGCCCGTAAGGCACTGGGTATGCCTGTTGAATGTAACGCTACTGTCATGCTGAAAATGCTCGACGCCTCTTATGAACATCTCACTCCCGCCGATGTCGGGGAGTTCGAGGAGCTGTTGCGCCTGGGGGACGATTACGAGTTCATCTCCCGTGTCAAATCGAATTATCTTGCCTCGGATAACGTCACGGAACTCGCCGGGGTTTGCGGGTATTCCAGCACGATTACTTTCCGCCGGCGTTTCCAGCGGGTTTTCGGCTGCTCGGCCTCCTCGTGGTTACGTCAGCGCCGTATCGAACGTATCGGGGAATTACTGCGGACGACACACTACACGTTGCAGGAAATAGCCTACATGTGCGGTTTCTCCGCCCAATCCCACTTTACGGACTTTTGCAAGCGGAATATGGGGAGCAATCCCACTTCCATCCGCCAGGAAGGCCGGATCTGACATTAAAATCGACCTCGTGATAAAAAAACGAAGAGAAAGATAAAAATCGTAATCCGCCGGCTTTTCGATTCGCTAACTTTATGCGCGAAAGTAACAAGACGGATTATGATTGCATTTATAGAGAAATTAAACAGTGAAGTCCTGCGGAGTATCGAACGCATCGAATCGCGGGATACCGACGTGTTGAAAAAGTCGCTTGAAGCTTCACGTGTCCTGGGAGAAGCGTTCGACCGTTTGAAACAATATATCATCGGCTACCGTTTTCAAAACGATGACGAGGAGATAACGTTCTTCAAGGAAATCAAGCCCCGTCTTTTTTGCCGTCTGATCTATTACCGCAAGCTCTATAATATCGAGATGAACCGTCCGGTAGGAAGTATCGAGGCACAACGGGAGTACCTGGACGCCCATGTTCGGGCCATCAACGCGTACACGCAGAAACGCCTCGACTTTATCCGCTATTTCCGCAGCGGCGCCACACACCTGGACAGCCTCTATTTCCTGCGCGGGCAGACCGACACGGAGCAATACCTGGAAACCTTCTACTACGAACTCGACCCGCAGTTTTCGACAAATGCGGATTTCAAGGTGGCGAAAATCCTGGCCAATGACATGTTGTCGGTTTATCTTATGGGCGAATTGGAATCACTGGAGAGTACGAATTACCGGAACATGGTTCTTCCATTGCCTGACGTGCGTCCGACATGGCAGGACTCGAAGACGGATCTGACGGAACTTATTTACCTGCTCGACAGTAAAGGCTGTTTCGGCAATGTACCTCTCACGCAGCTGGCCAGCTACATTTCCAGCGCTTTCAACGTACACCTCGACATGAACCTTTCGAGGACATTCTGCGACATGAAAATCCGGAACAACCCGACACCGTGGCTTGACAAGGCGAAAGAGGCCCTGCTTAAACGTATGCAGACGTGGAAGCGAAACAAGAAAAACGGCAATCCCGAGTAGAACATGAACCGGTAAAGCATTCTATTCCTTATAGAAATACTGATAGCCAACGTTGTATATAACAAAAGAACCGAGGTCGGTTTTTCCCCGTAACTCTCTTTGGAACTTTCCCGAACACCCGTATTTGCACCCGTATAAGGAGCCGATACGGGTGTTCCGTTGTTGTCCCGTCCGGATTAAAGCACCGTTAAGCATTGAATCGCAGTATGTTATCGCATTTTTTGAGGTAAAAATACCGAGTACGGGCTGCGGATTTCGGCAAAAAACTTTGCCTTCTTCGCCGCATGAACCGTTGAGAATCAGTTCACTGCAAATTATCAAAAAAAAGTCGTACCGACCTCGTTTTAAGCTGTCCATATAAGCCCGACCTTTGTAACAGACTAAAAAACAAAGGAGTATGAAAATCATAGTGATCGGTTCGCGAGCCTATAACGAGCTTGTCGGGCGTATAGAGAAAATAGAGTCCGCAATCGCCTCTCTCCCTGAAAAGGGGCGTGTACGGGACAAGGAGTATATAAACGACGAATGGATGGACGGCGAGCAGGTCTGCCGTTACCTGGGCATCAGCGGGCGTACCCTTCAACGCCTCCGCTCGGATCACGTGATCACCTATTCGGCCATCAACCGGAAGCTGTATTATTCCCTCACGGAAATCCGCCGTGTGCTGAAGGAGCGTTCCGTGCGGCGCAAAAACCAACCAAAGGAGTAGCCATGTTTCTGGACAAGGAATATTTCGACGGATGGATGCAGCGGCTCTCGGAGCGGCTGGAACGTATCGAGAAGCTGTGCGCGGGGGACGTGGAGCAACCGCTTTCCATCCTGCCCGACGGGGAGCGTCTTCTGGACAATTACGACCTGTGCCGCATGCTCAATATCAGCAAGCGCACACTTCAGCGTTACCGCACTTCGGGAGAGCTGCCTTACGAGATGATCTATCACAAGACCTTCTACCGGGAATCGGACGTCCTGCGGTTCATCGAGCGTAACTTCAGTAATTTCCGCAAGCTGAAAAAGGATCGCCCTGCCGGCTCCGGTTAGGCCCTGTCCCGAGAGTCCGGTGTCATGGAAAAATGCGGAAATACATGGAATAAGGCACGACAAGACGGTACAACCGTTCGATATTTGCCGTAAAATCAGTATGTTTGCACTTGGAAGCCTATATAATAATGAAACGATGAAAGAAACAGATAAAATACATCCTGCCGACAAAGGTGAGGAAGAGCTGCTGCATAACGTGCGCCATATCTTGCAGGAAGCGCGCGCGAAGGTGATACATCATGTCAATTCGACCCTCGTGAGGGCTTACTGGCAGGTAGGGAAATATATAGTGGAGTACGAGCAGCAGGGAACCGGCCGTGCCGGATATGGCAAGGCTGTCATCAACACTCTTTCCAGGCGGCTCGTGGCGGAGTTCGGAAACGGGTTCACGGCCACCAACCTGCGGTATATGAGGCAGTTTTACCAGTGTTACCCGAAATATCACACGCTGTGTGATAAATTGAGCTGGTCGCATTGCCGCACGCTTCTCAAGGTGTCGGGCGATGCCGCCCGTGATTTTTACCTGCACGAGTGCGTCAGGGAAAACTGGAGTGTCCGGCAGCTCGACCGCCAAATCAACACGCTTTTCTATGACCGCCTGCTGGCCAGCCGAGACAAGAAAGCCGTGAAAGAGGAGATTTCCCGTACCGAACCCGGGCGTGTCGAACCCAAAGAGATCATCCGCGACCCGTATATCCTGGAGTTTCTCGGTATCCCGCAGGGAGAGCATTTTCTGGAAACCGATCTGGAGCAACTGCTCATCAGCCGCTTGCAGCGCTTCATGCTCGAAATGTTATGCAAACCTTTACATAACATTTCTTATGCCAACAAATTTATTATGCAAAGTGACTTAAACTAAATCGCAGCTACAAAAGTAATTATAAAAATATAATCATTTATTTCTTTACATAAGAATTTCATTAATTTAAGTGCGGTGATATTGCCACAACTTAAATTAATGACGTATGAATGATCACTCAACAACTTTTGAAGCAGTCACATCCTCTATGCTGAAAATCTTAAAAGAGGATTTTTCTCGTACAGATAGTACATTGGAAGGCTATGCATGGAAATGGAATCAATTAAGGCAGTTCATGGAGAACAATGATTTGCATTCCCTCACCCCTAAAGTCTGCGATGATTTTTTATCTTCTCTTTATGGTTCTAAAGATTTAACTTCATTAAAATCTGGTGACAAGAAATTTTTATCCGCTATCTTACTCCTGAAAAATTACCTCATTACAGGCCAAGTTATTCCAAGAAAAGTTCCGGTAGAATTGAAAGGAGAGATTGGCAGTTTGATGATGCAATATATATTATCTCGAAGTCAAGAACGCTTGTCCGGACACACTATCTACAATCACAAACAAATATTCCATCGTTTCCTTGATTTTCTAACATCTGCAAAAGTAGCCTCCATAGAACAAGTTGAGATTACCCACATCATTAAATATCTTAATACCATTGGTACTAAATATAAATCTGTAGCAAGTATATCCATCCATATTCTACGTAACTTTTTCCGATATCTATATGAACACAAAATTATAGATATGGATTTAGCGGCATTTATTCCAAAAGATAATTATAAGAAACAGCCTAAGCTACCGTCAGCTTACACTTCTGAAGAAATAAAAAAGATAGTGTCTTCTGTGGATAGAAGTACGACTACAGGAAAACGTAATTACTCAATTATTCTATTAGCCACAATGCTTGGTTTGAGGGCTTCTGATATAGCAAATTTAAAGTTTGAAAATATATTGTGGGAGGATAATGCCATACGTTTAATCCAGCATAAAACAAATAAGGAATTAGAACTGCCACTTCTACCGGAAATAGGCAATGCTATTATTGAATATCTACGGTATGGACGTCCAAAGTCCCAGTCATCATATATATTTCTCTTGGCACGTTCTCCCTATACTCACATAAACCAACCGGTCATATCCCAGATAGCCAAGAAATATTTTCTTAAAGCCAACGTAAATATAAAGAACAAGCATCATGGCGCACATGCCCTTCGACATTCCTTAGCGACACTTCTTTTAGAAGAGCAGGTAAAGCTCCCTGTTATAAGCGAAGTTTTAGGGCATGAGAACACGGAATCAACAAGTTATTATCTAAGAATAGATATCCAATCACTGAAAAAATGCTCCCTTGATGTATCACCTGTATGTGAAAACTTTTATACCCAGAAAGGAGGCTATTTTTATGAATAGAAATTTTAAAGGCATTTACGCCTCATTGATAAGAGAGTTTGTGAGCTTGAAGCGCAGTATGGGATTTAAGTATATTGGGGGAGAGTTTGTCCTGACTTTATTTGATAGATTTACTATTGAAAGAAATGAGACTGCAATAGGTATTACCAAGGAGTTGTCAGATGCATGGTGCAAGGAACGTGACAATGAATCCAATAGTTACCATTATCGTAGGTGCTATATTTTAGGTGCTTTCTCTTCGTTTCTTAACAAAAAAGGAATCCGCTCATATATACCAAGAACCCCGTCATTGAGAAATACCTTTATCCCTCATATCTTTTCATCAAAAGAGATAGAACGAATTTTTACGACATGTGATAATATGCAAAGTGGAAATAATGATATGAGATCCTCTTTTTTTATAATGCCTTCACTGCTTCGCATGTTATACGGAACAGGAATACGCATAGGTGAAGCCTTGTCTCTGCTCAATGAAGATATTAATCTTGAGGAAGAATACTTCATTTTACGAGATACAAAAAACGGCAAAGACAGGATTGTCCCATTTTCCACTTCTTTAGCAGAGGTTCTTAAAGATTATGTTGTACATAGAAACAGATTACCCGTAAAGATATCAGATACTACTCCCTTTTTTATCACACTTAAAGGAAGGGCTTGTGACAGGGATAGCATATATCGTCGATTTTGCAAAATACTCATTCAAGCAAACATTCCCAAAGACCGCATACGTCTGCATGACTTGAGACATACATTTGCCGTTCACTCTCTTGCTAAAATGGCTGAAGAAGGTATGGATTTATATTGTTCTTTGCCGATCCTATCAACTTACCTTGGACATCAATCTTTGCGGGCGACGAATAACTATGTTCGGCTTACGTCAGAGATGTATCCCGAATTAATTAGAAAAATAGATATCATTGGTTTTGATATTTTCCCTAAAATGTGACATTTATGAAACCTACAAATTTTTCAAAATATCTAACAGACTTCCTTCTCCGGTATTTGCCCCATGAAAGAGGAGCAAGTACTAATACGATCCATTCATACAGGGACACATTTACCTTATATCTGGTATACATGGAAAGTAAAGGTGTAAAAGCTGAAAAACTGACAATGGAAAGTATAACAAAAGAGAATATCTTGTCCTTCCTTGATTGGTTGGAAACAAAAAGAAGTTGCTGTACATCAACACGTAATCTTCGCCTTGCTGCCATACAATCATTTTTTAAGTACCTCCAATATCAGAGTTCAGACCATCTATACGAATATCAAGAAATAATGGCTATAAATAATAAAAAGAGTGTCAAGCCTATTATGAACTATCTAACGGTAGAAGAGATGAAGATTCTTCTGCAACAACCAGATACGACCAAACCTAAAGGTCGTAGGGATCTGGCGTTATTGTCACTTATGTATGATACAGCGTGTAGAGTGTCAGAAGTAATAAGCCTAACTCCGCAATGTGTTCGATTAGATGAACCATATACTGTAATAATCACGGGAAAAGGGAATAAAAATAGAGTTGTACCAATGCTTGAAGAACAGTTGGATATACTGAAAATATATATGAAAGAGAATGGATTGTTGAGATCAGAATGTCTACAACATCCGCTATTTACAAACTGTTGGGGCGAAAAGCTGACAAGAGCAGGGGTGGCGAATATACTGGATAGATACATCAAAAAGGCAAAGCTACTTCATCCCACGTTAATGAAGGGGAAAATAAGCTGTCATAGTCTTAGGCATAGTAAGGCAATGCATCTGTTACAAGCTGGGGTTAACTTAGTTTATATTAGAGATATTTTGGGGCACGTGAATGTGCAAACTACAGAAATTTATGCAAGAGCGGACTCAAAAGTGAAACGGGAGGCTATAGAAAAAGCTTATATTAAAGTTGTTCAGGAGGTGGATACTAAACCTATGTGGCAAGGAAATGAAAAGTTAATGGATTTTTTAAAGTCTTTCTGATGAAAATATTATGCAAAGTGATGGAGATAAATCTTTTTATAATTACTTTTGTAGCTGTGATTTAGTTTAAGTCACTTTGCATAATAAATTTGTTGGCATAAGAACTCGGGAAAGGCTTCGCCTTCGTCGCGCGACAGAAACGTATCTCGTTCGACGACAAGCATTTCTACATCGACCTGGTCTTTTACAACTACCTGGCCCGCTGTTTTGTTTTAATAGACCTTAAATCTGGGGAGCTGACCCACCAGGATTTGGGGCAGATGCAGATGTATGTGAATTACTACACCCGTGAGTTGATGAACCCCGGAGATAACCCTCCGGTGGGAATCGTCCTCTGCGCGGAGAAAAACGACGCGGTCGTCCGTTACACGCTGCCCGAAGATGAAAAGCAGGTCTTCGCCGCCCAGTACATGACCTATCTTCCCACGCAGGAGGAGCTGCAAACACTCTTGCAGGAAGTGTGACAACGCTCACGGGCATATGAAAAAAGCCGACGGAAGTACATATTTCCGTCGGCTTTTCGTTTACATCTTGATCCCTTTCTTCGTGGGGCCGTTCTCTGGCGGGCTGCCCACGCCCGCGATCACGATGCGCCCCCCGGAGGCGTCGGCAATCTGCCGCAGCCGGGAAGGGATACGGGTCGCCGTGTTGTCTTCCCCCGGGAGCTCTTTCGCCGTGTCATGCCGCCCCTGGCACACGCCGTTCTCTTCCTCCGCCTCCTTTCCCTCGCTCTCCTCTATCGGTTTGAGGCTTTGCTGTATCCTGCGGTCTATTTCCGTCAGGTCAGCTTTCAGGGCCGTCAGTTCGGGTTCCTTGCGCCAGGAACTTTCCACCACTTCCCGCAGGACGGGAATATCTTTCTCCAGTTCCTCGTTCTTTTTCCGGAATTTCTCCAGCGTCGGCTCGATGGTCGCGAGCGCGTGGATGAAGTTCATCGCCGCCAGCCGCGGGTCGGAGGCGATATTCCCGTAGTTGTACTGATATAGATAGTCCCCTTCACCCCGGGCATAAAAACGGTTCTGCACCAGGTCGAGCCCGTCTTTCTCGGTCGTTTCGCTCTGGACGAGCAGTTCGAACCCGTAGAGGCTCCCGATGGGTTCGAGCCTGTCGAGCGTGCGTGCCGTTTCGGCGATACGGTTGAGCTGTTTCCCGATGAGCCTGGGGTCGGAGGTTTCCAGCCCGTTCAGTTTCACGGGATTGCGGTACGAGCCGTCCTCGTTGAGCTCGACACGGGCCTTGAAGTGTTCCAGATCCTTGCCGATACGCCGTATCAGGTCGTTGTTCTTCTCTATCTTCTCCGTGATCTGCTCCAGCTTGTAGCGGCTCGATGATTTGCCGCGCACGAATGCCTGGCGTTCGCTTTCGAGCGTGGCGATCTTCTTCTCCAGGCGGGCCTTGTCCAGCAGGTCTGTATTTCCCGAGAGGACGGCTACATACTCGGAAAAATTCATGCCGCTCTTCTCGTCGATGACCCCCTCGTCGATGGTACGGCTTCCCATGTTGTTGGTCTTGAGCTGGCGGATGAACAGTTGCTTGTTGTGCAACAGCCCGAACTTGTAGGCGTCGAGCGACTTCTCGACGGCGTATAGTATCACGTCCACCTTGTTGTCGGCATGGAGTTTGGCGATCTCGTTCCCGGTGCGTATTCCCCGCCCGTCGCGCTGCTCCAGGTCGCTGGGACGCCAGGGGCAGTCCAGGTGGTGTATCGCCACGCAGCGTTTCTGCGCGTTCACTCCCGTCCCGAGCATCTCGGTCGATCCGAAGAGTACGCGGATTTTCCCGGCGTTCATACCGGCGATCATCTCCTTGCGCGCTTTTTCCGAGGTCGCCTCCTGGATGAACCGCACCTCGCTTTGGGGTATGCCGTAATCCTCCGCGAGTTTACGCCGTATCTCGGAATAGACGTTCCACCCCGCTCCGGGTTTGTAGGTTCCCAGGTCGGAGAATACGAACTGCGTACCTTTGTACGCCTCGAAACGGCGGTAGTAACCGGCAATCATACGGGCGCAGTGGCTCGCCTTGTTGTCCACGTGGTCGCTGTATAGTTCGGGGTCTATCATACGCATATCGAGCGACATCTTGCGGGCGTAGTCTGTGGCTATGAGCATTTTCGCCTTTTCCTCCCGCTCCGAGAGCGGCAGGCGGCCCAGGATCGTGGCATCGCCCGATTTGGCGAACTGTACCAGCCGTTCTATGAACTCCGTCTGCTGGGGTGTCGGCGGGATATTGTGCAATATCTCGTTCTTTTGCGGCCGGTCTATCCCTATATCCTCCGCCGAGCGGTAGTCTGTAATCTCGGAGTAGAACATGGCCAGTTCGGGAACCTTGATGAAATATCGGAACCGTTCTTTCTGCACGACCTCGTTGGTCACGGAAAACTCGTAGTCGATGGTTTTCTTGGCAAATATGGCCGCCCAGGCATCGAAGGTGCGGATATTCTGACGCTCCAGCTCCTTCGGGCGCAGGTACTTGAAAAGCAGGTACAGTTCCGTGAGCGAGTTGGAGATGGTGGTTCCCGAGAGGAACGTCGCCCCCAGGTCGCGGCCCGTGCGTTGCTGTATGGTACGCAGCGCGAAAAGCATGTTGAGCGCCCGCTGCGACCCCTCGGGATTTCCGAGGCCCGCCACCCGGTCATGGCGGGTCGTGAAGGTCAGGTTCTTGAATTTGTGGCTCTCGTCCACGTAGAGGTGGTCGATCCCCATGAGGCGGAAGTCCACGGCGTCATCCTTGCGTGTTTCCAGCGCGTGCGCCACCTTCTGCAACTTGGCTTCCAGGTTGGCCTTGCGTTTCTGACACCCTTTCATCATGGCGCGGGAAACGTCCTCGCCTTGTGCTTTGAGCACTTCGAGGTTCTCCTCCACGCAGTCCAGTTCGGCCTGCAATATCTCCTGCTGTATCTCCGGGGACTGGGGTATCATGCCGAACTGTTCGTGCGAGAGGATCACGGCGTCCCAGTCGTTGTTGCGTATCTCCCGGAAGATGCGCTCACGCTTCCGGGGCGTGAAATCCTCCTTGCCCGGGTAGAGGACTTTGGCCATCGGGTAAGCGGTGCAGAACGTCCTGGCTATTTCATGGATGTTGGCTTTCAGCCCGATAATCATGGGTTTGTTGGCCAGTCCGAGGCGTTTCTTCTCGTAGGCCCCGCAGCACATGATAAGGGTCTTTCCGCCGCCCACCTCGTGGTCGATTATCCCGCCGCCGAGCAGTTTGTCCATCCATATCGCGTCCTTCTGGCTGTCATACAGTTTGTCTATCCCCAGCCCCTTGAGGTCGAGGCCGGGGAATTCCTGGTGCGTCCCGTCGTACTTCGGGCGCACGTAACAGTTGAAAGTGCGGTTATAGAGGTCTGTCAGGCGGTCTTTGAAATCGGACGACTGTTCGCGCAGCCATTCGGGGAAAGCCCCCCGGATCTCGTCTATCTTGCTGTTGGCGAGCTGTATGGCCTCCCCGTCACGCACTTTGACCTCCCGCCGTTCGCCGTCCACCCATTTGAGGACGGTCTTGGTGATGTCGGGCGAAGTGTTTTGCAGGGCGTGTTTCAAAAGGTGCAGGCCGTTGTACTTACGGGTCTGCGCGCTGACGGCATACTGCTCCGTGATCTTCACGTTCGTCGCTTTCGCCTTCACGCCGTACTCGTCCAGGTTGGAGGCGAAGGTGATCTTCACCTCCGTATCGAATAGCGAGGAGGCGAAACGCTCGTAAACACCTTTTGGAATCCAGCGTTCGCCCAGGTTGAAGTCCAGGTCGTCGAAAGCGATGGGTTTGGGCGTCGCCTCGCGCAGGGCCTCCAGCGATTCCCGGGCCGGGGCGTGGTCGGGATTCTCCCGCAGGAATGCCTCGATCCGGTCGGCTTTCCCGATGACATTGCCGGCAATAAACTTGTCGGCAACCTCGTAGCCGTCCGTTTCCGGGTTATAATAGATACGTCCTTTCAGTTCCCCGAGTATTCCCTCCACGGTAGTTCCCGTGAGCGAGGCCATGTAGCGCGGTTCCACCCGGCCGTACTTGTTCAGGCTGGCCACAAGGGCCTCCGAGGCGTCGTCGGCGTGCGTGATCTCATCGGGGTTGAAGGCCACGGGACGCTCGAAGATGTCGGCTTTGCGTGCCTTGCCGTCGGTGTAACGCTCCAGCGATAGAATCTCCGTCCCCCGCGCGTCCATCTTGATCAGGTCGAGGTTGCGTTTGTCGTTGAGCCGTCCGAAGCGTTCGGTGAAATTGTCGTAAAGCCGGTTGAGCATCTCCCGCAGGGCGGGGTTCGCTGTCAGCGTTTCCGCCTCGTTGTTATAAAGGTGGTAATAGGCATCGCGTATCTCGATATACATGGAGGCTTTCGTCCGTTGTGCAGGCGTGAGTTCCAGCGGGTGGAACATGGGTTGCAGGGATTCAATCCCCCGCAGGTAACCGACCCGGTTTTGTCCGTCCGTGACGAGTGTCCCCTCGCGGAAATAGGGGGCGACCTCCCCCTCAAACGGGCGGGGTTTCATATCCGCCTCCCGTATCTGTGGCGTTTCTTTACCGGGTTCTTCCTTCTCCGGATTGTCCGGCGTGTCGAACAGGCCGCCCGTTCTCGGCGTACCGGCGGCTTGTTTCCGTTTGCCTTTCGGGGCTTCCGTCGGGGGGCGTACCGCCTGCCGTTCCCGCTGTTCCGGGGTTTCCTGCTGCCGGGCGTTTTGCCGGTGCAGTTCCGCCCTCCGTTCCGGGGTAAGCGACATCATCATCTCGTAAAAGCCGTTGATCGGCGGGTTGTCCTCCCAGTTCAGGGAGGCATACAAGTCTTCGGGATCACGTTCCGGTGGCGTCGCTTTCGGCATTTCGCTCTTCTGTTCCTCTGGAGAGGAGGCCGAAGCGAATAACGAGGGTTTTCGGGGTGTCTTCCGCTTTGCTCCCCGACGATTGTTCCTTTTTCTTGACATACCGAGTTCGGCCTGCCGCCGCTCCTCGGCGCTGAAGCCGAACAGATCATAGAGCGTCAGCAACGGTTCCTGCTGCACGTTTGCCGGTTCGGCAGCTCGGGTGGCAGGTGCGGGAGGCGCCATTTCCACCGTGTCGAAAAGCGACCCGGCGAAGCCCTCCCGCGGTTTCGGTTCCGTTGTTCTGCCCATGTGCTGCACGGGTGTATCCGCCATACCGAAATCTTCGGGTTTTGGCGGGTGCTGCTCCCACAAGCGATTCTCCCGCTCTTTCGACCAGGCCCCGAAGTCGGCCAGATCCTCCCCGGTCGGTTCTCCGGCGGGTGTGGCGGCAGAATCCGATAACACTTGTCCGGGTTTGTTTTCGATTCGGGTAATCTCCCCGGTTTCGGTATCGACATGGTAGCCCTGCGCCGCCATTTCGGCGACGACGCGGCGTTTTTCCTCCTCTTCCCGCTGCTGCTGAAGGTTACGGGCGTCGGCGATAATCTCCTTGACGATTTCTCCGGCAAGGCGGGGCTCGTGTCTTCCGGCACGCTGGCGTTCCTCCTGACGGGGACGGGACAATTCCCGCTCCGGTGTACCGGGTGTCTGTTCCGGAGCATGTTCCAGGCAATAACTCTCGTTGAAATGCCGGTTGAAATCCTCCGAGAGCATACGCCGCATCTCCCGGTCTATGCCGTCCACGCCCTCCGCGTGGGTGAACTCCATCGCCGGTTTGCCGTAGGGGTCTTTGCCCACTTTGGCCTCGGTATGGATCACCCGGTCGAACGACTGGAAAAGGTTGTTTATCCGGATGCCGTTCGACAGCTTGCGGGATTCGATGAAATCCCGCTGCCGTCCGGACAGTTCCCCCGTGGCGGCTTTCTTTTGCAGGATAACCAGGTCGCTGCCGACCTCCGTCCCCGCGTATTCTGTAAAGAGGTTGTTCGGCAGCCGGATGGCCGATACGGGCTCGCAGCGGTTCATCAGCCACTCGCGCACGGGGCGTCCCTGCTCGGCGTTCAATACTCCCTGCGAGGTGATGAATGCCACCAGGCCGCCCTCGCGTACCATATCGACGGACTTCATGAAAAAATAGTTGTGCAACGCCCGTGTGCCTTGCCGCCGCACGGGGTCGGTATGGGTGGAGAAGAACGGGTCGAAGAGCGCCACGTCCCCAAAGGGGATGTTGCTCACGGCCACGTCGTAGTAACCGGCGTATTTGGGTTCGATGCGCTCGAATCCTTGCACCCGCACCCGTTTTTCGGGGTGCAGCTGCTTCAGGATCAACCCCGTGGCGGGGTCTTTCTCGAAGCAGGTGATCTCCGCGTAGGGGTCGTGGGCATCCACGGCATTGACGAAAACACCCGTTCCCGCGCTGGGGTCAAGAATACGTTTGGGGGCGATCTGCGTGTTCCATATCGCCCCCACGATGGCGTCTGCCACTTTCAGGGGCGTGTAAAAAGCTGTCAGGACAGAGTTCTTGATCCCGTCCATGTAGCGCTTGTATTCCCGTTCGTCGGGGGTGTTCGCCCTGATGACCTCGTGCAACTCGGCCACGAGCGTTGCCATGCCGTCCTTGTCCGGCTTCCCGGACGGGGCTTCCAGCACCTCTTTTATGGCGCCGAAACCGCTGTATGCGCCGAGTGTCCTTTCTTCTTCGGGAGTCGGCGCACGCCGTTCCCTTTCGAGCGTGAAGGCCGTCTTCAGCGCATCGATGTTCCGGCGGAGGTGGTTTTTCTTATTGAAGGCCATCTTCGAGGAGTATTTGGACGGTTCCCGTCAGTTCGGTGTATAGCGATTCGTAGTCGGGCGTGCCGGCGAAGTCGTCCCGGAGGTCATACTTGTCCAGCACCCCGCGGCAGAGGGGCAGCAGGTGTAGAGCCACCTGCCGGGCGGCCTCTTCGGGAATCTCTGCCTCGAACTCCCTCCAGAGGATGTGTACCAGCGTGTTGTAGGGTGAGAAATGCAGTCCCCGGAAGAGTTCCTCGCGGGCAATTTCTTCGGCCTCGATGTGGTTGCGTCCCGAACGGATCGCCTCGCTGTACGCTTGGGCGGCGCTGTCGGCCCGCTCGGCGATGAATTCACCTTCTGCGATGAGTTCCGGGTGGCTGTCCTTGAGGTAGGACAGTAACGAAAGTCCGTAGTAGGACAATTCCCCAGTGGGGGTATGGTGTTGCTTGTCTGGCATGATAAGAATTTTTAGTGGTCGTTGATAATCGGAGAAGAGAAAGGCGCCCCGGGTTCCCACCCGAAGCGCCGACCACTGAAAAAATCCTTATCAAACAAGCATATCTCGTTATGACAGGTCTTTTCCAGTGGCAAAGGTAACGATTATTTCCGTTTGTTCCTCTTTCCCTGCTTGGGAGTATTGTGCGGCTCGAAGACGAACGAGGTCTTAAACTGGTCGTCGAGCGCGAGGGCCGCGTCGAATGTCCCGCCGCCGCTTTTGGCGAAGCCCCGGATCGTGCCGGTCTTGCCTTTGGTCAGCAGTTCTGCGAGCTGCTTGTCGGTCAGCTCCTTGCGGGCCACGGTACGCCATACGGCCAGCCCGCAGTCGGGATTCTGGCACTTGGCCAGCTTGGGATAGAACACCACGGGCCTGCCACAACGCGGGCAGGCGACGCCGCCGCGCTCCGCGCCCTCGATCTCGGCTTCCAGCAGCTCTTTGGCGATCTGCGTGGCGAAGACCTCGATACCCCGGTGGAACGTCGGGGCGTCCATCTCCCCGGTGGCGATCTTCGAAAGGGCCAGCTCCCAGCCGCCCGTCATGGCGACGTCGGCGATCTTCTTGTCCTTGACCACGGCGTACACGGCCAGCCCCTTGTCCGTGGGCACGAGCGACTTTTTCTCCCGCCTGATATACTCGCGGGAAAAGAGCGTTTCGATGATGGCTGCACGTGTCGCCGGAGTACCGATACCGGCATCCTTCATCGCCTCGCGCTCGGCCTCGTCGGAGAGCTCGCGTCCGGCGGTTTCCATCGCCGCCAGCAGGCTCGACTCCGTGTGAAGGGGGCGCGGGCGGGTCTGCTTCTGCTCCGTGTCGCATCCCCTGACGGGCAGCTCGTCGCCCTGCACGATGTCGGGAAGGAGGGTCGTGTCCTCCTCCTCTTTCTCCTCGGCAGGATCGTTCATGACGGCCCGCCAGCCCTTATCGACAATGATGCTGCCGCGGGCCGTGAAGCCGTGCCCCGCGCATTGCAGCGTCAGGGAGGTGTTCTCCTTCACGCAGACCCCGGAAAAGGTTTCGAGCATCCGCCCCGCGACCATCTCATAGACGATGCGGTGGTCGGCATCCAGTTCGGAGGGGAGGTTCTCGGTGGGAAGCAGTGCGTGATGGTCGGCGATCTTTTCGTTGTCCACGCTTCGGCGGGAGAGAGATGCGGTATCCATCCTGCCCGCGTATTCCGCGAAACGGGAATAGCGTGTCATGTTCCCGATGAGTGCCGGAATTTCCTCGGCCACATCTTCCGATATATAGCGTGAGCCGGTACGGGGATAAGTGATGAACTTCCGCTCGTAAAGCGACTGGGCGATGTCGAGCGTCTTTTCCGCCGGGAAGCCGTGCCGGCTGTTGGCCTCCTTCTGGAGTGTCGTCAGGTCGTACAAGAGGGGCGGCTGCTCCCTGGCCTCCTTGCGCTCGACGCTCACGACCCGCACCGTTCCGGCGCCGACGACTTCGGCGCGGACTGCCTCCGCCTTGTCCCTGCCGTCGAACTTCTCCGAGGAGAGGACGGCGAACGCCGTGGCTCCCTTTGCCGTGGAGAGCTTCAGCCGGAAGTAGGTGGCGGGCTTGAACGCCTTGTTCTCCAGGTAACGCGAGCAGATGATTGCCAGCGTGGGGGTCTGCACCCGTCCGAGCGACCACACGCCCCGCCCGGCGGCCACGGCGAGTGCCTGCGAGGCGTTGATGCCGACGATCCAGTCGGCCTCGCTGCGGGCTTTGGCCGAGAGGTAGAGGTTGTCGTACTCCTGCCCGGGGCGGAGCTGCTGCAACCCCTCGCGGATGGCCCGGTCGGTCAGGCTGCTGATCCACAACCGCACGAAAGGCGTGCTGCACTCCAGGTAAGAGTAGATGTAGCGGAAGATCAGCTCCCCTTCGCGGCCCGCGTCGGTCGCCACGATGATGCGTTCGGCCATACCGAACAGCTCCCGGAGGATACCGAGTTGTTTCACGACGCCCGGGTCGTCCTTGTACTCCTTGCCCTCGCGGACTTGCCGGGGGAGGAGGATGAACGATGGGGGCAGGATGGGCAGGTTCTCCCGGCGGAAACCCGCGATGCCGTACTGTTGGGGCATCGCCAATCCGACCAGGTGGCCGAAGGCCCAGGTGACGGCGTAGCCGTTTCCCTCGATAAAACCGTCTTTGCGGTTCGTAGCTCCCACGATGGCGGCGATCTCACGCGCCACCGAGGGCTTCTCTGCGATAATTACTTGCATGATAATTCGGATTTTTTCAGTGGTTGTTTTCTTGTTCTCGTTTCTCTTTTTCCAGGCGGGCGATCAGGCGGCGGTCGTAATAGACATGGTTGCCGTTCCCGTCGTAATACCGCCGTTCGTCGTCCGCTTCTTCCGGCGGGAGGCGCCTGCCTGCCCGCAGGTACAAGGCGGCCAGTGCCGCGTTCAGGAGCAGCAAGGCCCCGGTCAGCACGTAAAACCATTTCATACGCTACGCCTTGATGCCTTTGGAGGTACTCTTTTTGCTGCTGCGGTAGTTCTTCTTCTGCGCCGGGGTCGGCTGCTGCTGTCCCTGCTTCAGGGGCTCTTTCACGTCTTTGACCGCCTCGACGGTCTTGCCCTCGGAATTGACGGCGACCTGCGTGCGGCTCTCGTCGGCGGGCTTGACCTCCGCGCCCTGCCGTTTGGCCCGGTCGGGATTCCAGCGGAAGAAATCCATCTTGTTGCGCTCGAAGTTGGGCTTGACCCAGGCGTTGAACGGCTCGCCCTGCCCGTCCTTGACCATGCCCTTGATGTAGAAAGCCTTGACCTCCGTCCGTTTGGCGGGGTCGTTCACCGCCTCCGTCCACTGCTCATAAGCCTCTTTGGGCACGGGGGCTTTGAGGATTGTCCGGTGAATCGTGAGCGTGGACTGCCGCTCGGCGGCCGTCGTTTCCTGCTGCCCGTTTCTCTCGGCGGCCTTCTGGCGGTAGATCTCCTTGTTCTCTTGGGCGTAGCGGTTGCGATCCAGTCCGTCGTAGGTAAAGGAGTAGTTGCGTTCGGCCGCGTCGATCTGGATGTAGGCGTCCCGCTTGTAGCCCGCGCGGGTGGTGTAGCCTTCGAGCAGCACCTTGCCGCCGCCGTAGAAATCCATCTGCTTACCCTCCGAGAGGTCGGCATCCTTGATGCGGGTGCGTTTTTCGAGCAGCGAAACGGGCATGGGTTCCAGCGTGTTCGTCCACTTGTCTATCGACACGTAGCAGGGCGTGAGCTTGCCCGGCTCCAGCTCCAGGTCGATCACCTTGCCGGCATGGCGGGTGTTCATCAGGTTCGTCTTTGCCTCCTCGTCGAGCAGCACCCCGTGGAAGGGGGCGTCGAGGTCGGGCTGCTCCTGCCAGTAGTGTGGCACGACACGCAGCGAGCCGTCCGCCTGCTCTTCGAGCGACACGCGCCCTTTGGTGGAGACACGAAGCCCGTTCTCCAGCTCGGGGTTCATCTCCACCAGCCCGTTGGACTTGTGTCCGTAGGACATGGCCTTCAGGTGCGGCTCGATGTCCTCCATGCGGATACCTTTCTTCTCCATATCCCCCAGGTCGATCCGCGTGACGTCCAGCGGCTCGAACTTCCGCTCCTGCGTCTGGAGCCGCTCGGAGGGGTCGATACGGTAGTTTTCCAGGATCTCCGGGTCGAAGTCGATGCGGATAAGTTTGTTCAGGGCGTTCTCCGTCATGATGAAGATGCCCGTGTGGGCCGGGTTCTGGGCCTGCTCCATGAATTTCTTGAAGAAGGCTTCGAGGGCCGAATCCTGCGTGTTCACGTTCAGCAGGCTCGCCACGTTCTGTTCCGTGGGGTCGGCGGTGCGGATCGTACCGTCCTGATCCGCGCCGGTAACGGCTTGCAGTCGTCCGTCGTCGGCATTTTGAACGAGCATGACCTGTTTGGCTTCGTTCTTTACGTTTTCGTCCATAATTACGAGTGTTTTTAGTTAGCACCAATAGCGATGCGGGAACGAAAGTAAGGGGAACCGGCTGAACGTAAAAGAGTTGGAAAGGCTATGGAAGCATTGGGCACAGAAGTGGCCGCTTGTGGCGCAGGGCGGAGGAAATCGGAGAAACGGAGTGCCGGGAAGGACGGATTTGGCAGAGGGTATTTTCGTGGCTCCTCACCTTATTTGTCAGGTAGTCGGGATCTATTGTTAAATGTCAATAAAGCGCATGGATAACCCGTGTTTTTTTATAAATTTGCGAAAACAGGTTTCAATATCCGACAAAATGTGAGGCATGGAAATATACACCCCAAAAAACAAAATCAAACTTTCTCCGGTGATAAGAAACGGGAGAAAGTTTGTAGAAGTGACTTTCGGCAATGACAATGACATCCGCTTGTCATTATCAAAGGAAGAAAATGTAGAGCTTGTCGGTGGTAAGGCTTATCTGCCGGCAGAGAATTTCGTGCTTGCCGAGTTCTTCGACCGCTATGTGGAAATGGCGTTTATCGACTATTCGGCCGTAAAAGAAACCGCTCCACGAAAAGAGGAAGACAAGCGGCCATCGCTGCCGAAAGGTTATCTGGAAAAACTCCAGCAGGTACGTTACAGCGATCACACCGTAAGAGTATATACCTCGTATTTCCGCGATTTCCAACAATATTTCGAGGGGTGTAAGATTGAGACGGTTACCCCGGACGAGATAAACGCCTACCTGCTGTATCTCATCCACGAGAAAAACATATCCTCCTGCCAACAAAACCAGCGTATCAACGCCATCAAGTTCTATTACGAGAAAGTTCTCGGCCAGGAACGGCGATGTTACAAGGTGAACCGTGCCAAACGGGAGAAGACGCTGCCCGACGTGTTGAGCAAGGAAGAAATAAAGAAGATACTCGACGTGACGGTGACAGACCTGCGCTTCTTCTGCATGTTCTCCATACTCTATTCCGCAGGACTCCGCATCAGCGAGCTGCTGGAACTGAAACCCGGCGACATCAACGAATCCCGCTCCCTGATACGGGTGCGGCAGGGTAAATGGAAAAAAGACCGCTACACCCTGCTGTCAAAACCGTTGATGAAAAAACTGACGGAATATAACAGGCTATATAAACCGAAAGTGTGGCTCTTTGAACACAGACCGGGAGAACCTTTCACCGAGAGTATCGTGTCGAAACGGTTGAAGGCTGCGGCTCGGGAAGCGGGAATCACGAAACGGATTTATCCACACCTGCTACGCCATTCGTTCGCCACTCACCTGCTGGAGCAAGGAACCGACATCAAGATTGTGAAAGAGCTTATGGGACATAACAATATCAAGACAACGGAAAGGTATGTTCACATAGCCGACACTTTCAAAAGCAATATCAAAAGCCCGTTGGACGACCTGTTGATGGAGGAAGACGAGGTCTGATACTCGAAGAAAATAACAGCCAAATCGGCTGATAGTATAATGTTCAAGACAATAAACAACTAATAATCAGATAGTTAAACACTAAAATCGAGCTAAAAAAGAGATTAAGCGCAAGTGATGGCAGAGACGTTAAATGACATATACACAGACGGTTGCGAGGTAAAAAAGTACCGCTTGTCCGATTTTTTCAATCGGTGGTGGGACGAGTACGCCCGGTATCCGGCAGAGTATATCACCCCCGAACAATACAAGGCGGCAAACGCTATCCGTGTATGCCGTACCGCCGCTTTGGGGATAGATACCTATGCCTGCCCCGAATGTGGCGAAGTCTGGGAAATCTACCATAGCTGCAAACACCGTTTCTGTCCGTCATGCGGCTGGCGTGACACGCTCAAATGGGCGGCACGCATGAAAGAAAAGATGTTGCGAGTTCCACACCGCCACGTGGTCATGACCTTGCCGCATATCCTGTTGGATTTGGTGAAGCGCAACAAGAAAGAGATGCTGAACATCCTGATGCGTACTTCGGCAGACACCCTGAAAGACTGGATGATGCACAAGTTCGGCTTGAAAACCGGGGTGATTGCCGTGCTGCATACCTACGGGGAAACAAAACAGTTTCATGTACACACGCACACGATTATGTCGTGGGGCGGCATCGACAGCGGCGGCAAGATAGTCATTCCTGAACATGACTACGTGCATATCCCCTCTATCCGCAGGGTGTTCCGCTACAAGTTTGAAAATGCGCTGATAGAACTGTTCGACACGGGCAGGCTGGAGCATGATTTCCACGACCGCATGGAGTTTATGGGCTTCATCAAAAAGGTGGCGAACAAAAAGGACTGGATTGTGCATTTGGAGCCACCTATACAGATGCCGGAGCAGGTGATACAGTATGTAGGCAGGTATTCCAAACGGGCGTGTCTGAGCGAGTACAAGATTACGGCAATGGACGGCGAGAACATTTCATTCCGCTACCGTGATTATAAAAATTCGCCCGACAGGAGAAACCCTGTGGAAAAGGAACTGACGCTGCATTATCGTGAGTTCTTCCCCCGGTTGCTGCAACACGTCCCCCTGCGCTATTTCCGCATCGTGAGGTACTACGGCTTCTATTCCAACAAAGGCAACCTGCCGGAAGAATACTTCGGACGGGATGAAAACGAGATTGAGGAAGCCGGGCTGCATCAGGAAGAAAGCGGGTATGAAAACCCGTATTTCTGCGAATGTTGCGGACGAATGAGAGTTTACAGCCACACCACGGTAACGGGTGGCGGCATGACATACACGGTTGTACTGGAGCATTGCGACATACACCGGAAAAAAGCGGCATGACAGCAACATGGGATAGCTATGCCCTGCCGTGAACAGAAACAGAAAAATCCCATAAAACGAAAGAAAGGAGAACCGAAAAATGAGTGAAATACGGATAAGAGCAGTAAGAAAACGAACGGAGTGCAGACATGAACTTCACACCTCTTCTTGTCAGGAACTGCGGTTAAAAATTGAAGTTCTATATAATATGTAATTAAAGAAAGAAAAAAGAAAAATTGTCTCGAACATAAGGATGAACCGCCCTAAATGGTCGGTTATCCTCTAAACATTATCCGCAGTAATATAAAAAGTATGGAAAAATATAGTTATAACAGTGCAATAGATTTTTTTGAGATAGACCCAACAGCACTATCTGATGGTTTGGCGTATGCGGAGAAGAATGGATATACGGCATTACGGATTCGTTGTCTAAATCATAATGTTGGTGAACGGTATATTTTGGATTTTTCTGATTTTGCAGACAGACTATTTGTTAGAAAACTAATAATCGGAAATTGTTTTTTAATTAAGAAAATTCTTAATGTTGATGCTTTATACACTTTGCGCAATCTTGAATATTTAAGTATCGACCAACCAATAAAGTTGGATCTGTTGCAATTCAGCAACCTGAAAACACTTTATTTCACTGGTGATAATAAATTAAAGAATATAGAGGCATTGATAAATCTAAGAGATTTATTGATGACTTCTACAACACATCAGGATTTGACACATCTTGAAAATTTGCGAAACTTGGAAACACTACGAATATGTGGAGGGAGAATTACAAGTTTGAAAGGTATTGAAGCATTTAGAAATTTAGAACGACTGGATCTGCTGTATTGTCGTAAACTTATAGATGTGGATTCTATAAGCAAACTCGCAAACCTTAAAAAATTGCACATAGAAAAATGTGTGCAATTAGCTAATTTTTCTTTTTTACAAGGAAATCAAACCATTCGAAACTTGTTTGTAGAAAAGATAACTAATCTTGGATTTATTTCGTCTATGTCAAATCTTGAAAAATTCTCTTTTTGGAATTGTATAGACGGAAATTTAGAACCGCTAATTCATATTCCATGTCGAATTTATTTTTATCCAAATAAGAGACATTACAGTCATACTTTGGAACAAATAAATAAGATGCGGATAACAAATGGCTTAACATCTTAAAGTAAGTTAGCCACCAAACATTATAAACCAGTAAAAAATATGATTGAAGCACTGAAAAATATAGGATTCGTCGTTACAGAACGATTGGAAAGAAAAGAATTAAGCTCTGATTTACAGAATCGGTATTCCGAACTTCCTGTGGAGTATCAGGAGTTTTTGCAACGGTTTCAGACAATCACGAATGAAAGTGATAATGTTTGGTTTAATTCCATAGAGGACTTTAACGGAGAAAGCGATAGCGGATTCCGTTGGAACGAATTTGAGCTAATGGGGCTTGATGCATTGAAAGATGACGAGGAATCCTGCGATATGATTCGCCAATTCTGGGATAATCATATCCCAATTCTTATGTCTGTAAAAGACGGATACCGATATTTGAGCATAGATTTGTCGCCAGAAAACTATGGTAAAATCTATTACGGAGTTGAACCGGAATTTGAGGAATCGGCAGAAATGGTTTGTGATAGCTTCAATCATTTGTTGGAAATGTTGTCTTCTAATGAGAAAGAGGATATACTGACAAATTTCAAATAGGTTTATAACAAGCGGCTTAACCTCCCCGAAAGGTCGGTTAGCCGCTGAACATTACTAACGCAGAAAAATAAAGAAAGATGAAATATTATACTGTAAAAAATAAAATAATGCCTTGGGGTAGTTATGGTGAAATGCTATGGCAAGGCATTTACGGCTATGATAAAGATACAAATTCTCACATGGTTTTTAGAACGGGAGCGTTTTGTCCCTCTATCTACCGCTCTCAATATAATAGAGAAAGCCCTGTGTTAATTGTCAAAGAGAATGTTTTACAGTATATTACAGAAGCAAATCTTACGGGCTTTGTTCTTCAACCAGCGAGCAAGGAAAAGATTGTGAAATTGGATTGGGAGAACTGGGATTTACAAGCACCTGAGCCTCTGGTATATCCGTCTGGAAGTATGGATGCGGAAGAATATATTACACGGCGCAAGCATAACGAGGCGGTAGCGGAACAAATAGGAAATTTATTTGCGTTGATACCTCAAAAGGACGGACTACTTTATTGCGAGCAAGAACGTAGTTCTGCCAAGTTAGTAGAACAAAGCCTTTCAGGATTAGATATTTTCATTGATAGGATTTTTTACGACTTCTGCTCTGAAATTTATGTTAGTGAAAAGGCTAAAGACGTTTTATCTAAACATTATTCTGATCTGCTTATTTTCCAAGAAGTCCCAATGTTTGTTGCAGATGAAAATCTCTTGCTTCAATTAGAACAGATGACTAAACGTAAAGAATATAAGAAGCAACGAGAAGCGGAAATGACAAAAAACGATTGGCAAAGGTGGTTTCGTTTGAAAGATGATGCGAGAAAGTTAATAGAAGGATTTTCCCTGCTGAAAACAGAATCCGCTAAATCCAAACGAAAATTGAATATCAATGATAAACTAAATTCTGCCAATGAAATATATCCTTTGGAATATGAAAGTTGGATGCAAGAGTATTGGAGTAAAAAATAAAGCGTTAGTAACAAACAGCAAACCGACTGAATAAGCGGAACGCTGCCAAACATTATCAGAACATAAAAAAATCATGAACTAATCAAATAAAAAATATGAGTTGGTCTATCATTTTAATAAAAACGCCCTTGAACGATGAATCCAATTTGTCGGATGTAGATGAAACATTGCCTATAACAGATAGAAATGCGTTTGTGGATTGGATGCAGAACACCTTTCTTATTTCTGATGATAATTTGTCGGATAGCACAATGATACTGCAATTAGACAATGAGTGTGGCGTAGAGATTTCTTGGGACGATAATGAAAGTATTGAAAATATACACCTATGTTTTCATGGAGGTGAAAATGAAGAAACAGTCTTTCACTTCGTGAAACAATTATGCTCGCATTGGAATTGCAGGGCTATTGACGTAGAAGCAAGTGAATTTATGCTTTTATAAAAGCATTTATTTAGTTCTGATAACAAACAGCAAACCGACTGAATAAGCGGAACGCTGCCAAACATTAGATGCACGAAACAAAAATGAATATAATAAAATTCCAAAATGGCAGTTGGTGTTTTGATGAGTATTTTGATTACTTGAATAAGCACCTTGAAGAAATACCGGTTGAAATTCGTGGATTTCTAACCGATTATTCTCGCTATTCGCTATCTGATAGCACAACACTACATGATAGTATTCTTTTAGATGTTAGGAGTAATCTAACAAAGAAAGGTCAATGTGCCATCATTAAATTGGAAGGCCCTTATTCAGATAGAATTTTTAGTTTCCGATTTCATGGAGTTTCAAAAATTGATTTTGGCAAACAAAATTCTCTTATAAAGAATATTGATTTGATTGCCTTTCAATTTGAGATTTTGAAAAACGATTTATTTCGTATGGAGTTTATCTTTGATAGCAACTCCCTAAAAATTGAATTTAATAAACTTATAATATCAGAAACAAAAAAAGTAAGTGCATCTAACAAGCGGATAAATCTCCCATAAGGTCGATTATCCGCCGAACATTATCGTTTAATATGGTAAGTAGAAAAGAAACAGTAAAAAGTTGTTGTGTGAATATACTTGATGATGTAAAAAGAATATTAGCGCAACCTTTTGAATGTAGGAAGACTTCTCTTCCTGATGGTGCATTACATAATGTACAAAAAGACTTGGAAAATATGATCAATGCGATTGATAAAGATATTTACTCGTTTACACCAAGCTATGGAAAATATCTAATAGATTGTTGGCTTGGAGATGAGTTGGTAAATAAACTTCTTGATGTTTCTTATCAGTATGAAAAACTTACTAAATTGAAATAAACGATAACATACGACTAAATCGCCTTGAAATGGCGATTATCCGTCAAACATTAGCAACCTATAAAACGAAAAGGATATGACAACAAAAAAATATGCAAATTATATTGAGAAACAAACGCGAGCAATATACAACGTAATGCTCGAACCTATTTTTGATGAATTTATTATTCATTTGAATGGGAAGAAAATAGGTGTCTTGTATCAGAATCAATGTTATCTTTTACTTACTAATAAAGCCAAAGAGCTGTTACCAGACGCCCCAATATGCCGCCCATATAAAAATCTGCCGGGAGAAAAGGATTTCATATTGGTAGAAAATACAGATGACGAAGGCTTGCTTTCCAAGTTATTCAAAGAAACTTATAATGAATTACATTCTTGGCAGGATTTAATGTGCGATTTTTCATATATTTTTACGGTAAATAGGCTATATATGGAGCACATTGAACGATTATATGATGAGTTCGTTGTTTTATTATCTTCTTGTTGGGATAATGGTTTTTTGAAAAATCGTCCAATAGATACAAAAGGTAGAATTATAAAACTTGAATTTCGTCGGAACGATTTAACACCAGATGGAGAAAAATTTTTCATGCCTTTTGTAACTAAATTCTTTTCATACACTGATAGGACAGCAAAGACACCTTCTGAAAAATTGATTACTAAATGGTTGAATGAGGTGAAAAATAAATAAGAATAGGTTGCTAACAAGCGGATTAATCTCCCTTAAAGGTCGATTATCCGCCGAACATTACCCACATAATAATATAAGAATGTTTAGAACACAAATTGAAATATTTACTCCTCACAGTTTTGGAAGGATTCCAAGACGTCCCGAAGATGGTTACATGGCAGAAGATGTGACAGAATCCGTAATTCAGCAAATAATCGAGGAGAAACTTATAAAGAGAGTTCAAATAAGCGATTATATTCCTAATACGGTTCTCGAAAAGTTGAATCGCATATTTATATCACGTCCTGATATTTCTTTTCGTGTATATGGAGGGGCTGATAAAACCTTTGGATATGGGAATGATTTCAATGGTTGGAATCTGGATTTCCTGCGATTTGTTCCGGATGTACAGAATATCGTAATAGACGGTTTTGAGTATAAGAATACTGATTTATCCATTCTTTCAAGTTTATCTAACATTAAATCCTTGAAATTGGAAATTTATGATTTAAGGGATTTTACTTTTGTCAAGACATTGCCAAGTCTATTGGAACACTTGTATATAGATGCTGATTTGAAGAGTGGCAAGCCTGTGTTTGACTGTCAATGGCTTTTACACCTCAAAAATCTGCAATCCCTTTTTCTCGGGAAATTAGATAAGAATCTTGAAGTTATTGTAGGTTTAAGCCAGTTGGAAAAGTTAGAACTAAGAGCTATCAAGAATAAGGACTTGTCATTCTTAAAACAGATGTCTATTAAAGACTTGTCGATTTTGTGGTGTGATAGTTCAAAAATAGACTTGACTGTTTTGAGTGATTTTAGAAGTTTGCGCCAACTGAAACTTTTTAGAATATCCAAATTGGATGATATTTCATTTGTCAGTACTCTTATCGGACTTAAAAAGCTCGAATTGATTTGGTTGGCTAATATCACTAAGATGCCAAACTTAGCCAATCTAAATGAATTGGCTGAAGTTTATATTGACACCTTAAATAGATTGGTTGATATTTCAAGTCTCGTAAATGCTAAAAAGTTGAGAAAGGTAGTTATGTTAGGCGTTAAAAGTATGACAAAAGAATCTGTATATGCAGTATTGGATAATCCGAATGTAGAAGAATTACGCTGTTTTGGCGGAAAATCAGAAATAAGTGATATACAAATAAATCGAAAAAACAAAGAATAAATATGTGGGTAACAAGCACCTATTCCGCCTAACGGCGGTAAGCTACAACCCATTAGCAGTTTAGAATTAAATATTATGGATAAAGAGCAATTCAAATCAATAGTTCATCCATTAATGAAAGCGAATAGCTTTCGTAGAAAAGGAAATTCGTGGTATAAGACTACTGCCGAATGTATAGTCGTATTCAATCTCCAACACTCTTTGTATGGAAAGATGTTTTATATAAACTTAGCGGCTTTATTACGTAAAGGAGATGATTTATTGTTTCCTAAAGAATATCAATGTGATATTAGAATGCGCTTCCCAATAATGGAAATTGAAGGGTATTCCACACAAATGATATTAGATTTAGAATCGACTATTGATGAACAGTTGCGTTCACGGTTAATTGAAAATATCATAAATATTTCAATGCCCATTTTACAAAAATTAGAATCAATAGACGGGATAATTGAACTATATGGAGAAAAACCGGAACTTAATAATATTTATCCTTTTAGTTCAATTCTGTATAGGAAAGAAATGAATAACAAGTTAAAGGATATTTAGAAAATAAACTGCTAACAAACAGCAAACCGACTGAATAAGCGGAACGCTGCCAAACATTATCCGCAATAAGCATAAAATTATGAGATACTTAAAAATTATGGGAATATTTACTTCTATCTTGAGTTTATTGAGTTGCGGGCATGGAAATAAACGAGTAACGCAAAACGACGGTATAAACTCTAATATTCCGGTTGCTGCCCAGATTACGATAGACAAACTGCCGGATGTGTTGAGAAACGTGCAGGCAGGAAAAACAGATTATGATTTTATAGGCATTTGTTCTAATGGTGTGGACTGCATCTATTTTGTGCTGGAGAACGGAAAGTTTTACATAGATTTTGAAGCTATGTGTAAAGAGCAGCTTCCCTACATAGATACCTTGAAGCAGTTTGCAAAGGAACATAATTATCCTATTGTCGAAACGACCTATAACAATACTCCAGTCGATTACGAACATCTGAAATATGCACCTGTTATCAGCCTGAAAGTTCATGCTGACATAGATAGTATCGTAAAGGTCGGCAGACAGATTGAGCAGACCATTTTCAAAAATAGTGACCGGACCATTTACGAAATAGTGCCTTGATTTTGCTAATAAAGACACGAAGATTTAGAAAACAAACAGCACTACCGCTTTAAGTGGAACGCTGCCGGACATTATCCACGTGATATAATTAGAATGAGGAAACAGGAATATAAGGAGCAAGAACGACAACGGCATTATTATTTCTTCGACTACCTGTTCTGGTTGGGAGAAATGGCGCAGTGGCATTACAAGGGCGAGCCAAGACGACCCGATGGGGAATCCATGCTGATGCTTTGCATCATGATATTTATCTATGAGCCGATATTCTTCACAGCCGCTCATTTCCTTTACGGCTCCCCGGCATTCGAGTGGTTTACAGTCGCCATGATAATTGGGTTACTCGTAATCCTCCACTATATCGGGCGAGGTCGGATATACCCGTTTACACGAAGGAAAGCGGTCATGCAGCACTATGAAGGACGCAGGTTCAGCCCCTTCAGATGTTACTTCTTCCTGTTCTCGCTCGGTTTTCTGCTTATTGCCGAAGCATACCTGTTGCCAAGCGCACTGATGCGGATAAGCGGGAAAAAGGCAAAGGTAGAGAAAACGCAGGTGGAAGTACCGCAAAGGTGGAGGGATTATCTTCCACTGTATTTCAAAGTAGGAGCCCGTCAGGAAGTTCCCCACGAAATCTTACAACGCCTGATAAATCAAAACAGCCGCACATCCCGCTACGGACAACCTGTCTATATCATGCAGGTACGGGCAACAAAGGGGGATATGGGCGGAGAGTTCCGTGTTGGGTTGTTGAACCATGCCACGATTGATGAAATCCAAGACGGCAGACGCACGTTTATAGAATGTACATGGGTCAAGGGATATACGCCTGACAGCATAAGGATTCTGCTGACCGGGTGGTATGAAGTGAATAACGCCGGACTTTGCCCGGTGGACTCTCTGGAATGGACGGAGGATATGGAATTTTAATAATCAAAACATACCCAATAAATAGAATGAAGAAATCTATCATAACACTGTTTTTAGCGGCTGTATCCGTTGTGAGTTGCGAGCCGCCCATGCCGCCGTCGGACGAGGAAATGATACGGCACTTCAACACGCACGAGGCGGCGTTCCGCAAGGTGTACGAAATCATGGCGGAGAGTTCAGAAGGCAGTTTCCACTATCCGCCGCTTTCTCCGGAAGAGGTCATTATACTTGATTCAATAGAGCAAAGTGATATATCCTATGAATCAAATGACGAACAAGACATTCCGGTATATGGGCTGTTAAAGCCAGACCGAGTACTGCTCGATTCCTTATTGGCAGAGATAGGATGTGGTCTCGTCCTTGTTGACCGTCAGGAGCGGGAAACGGCAGATTCGGCAAAGTTGAGCCTCGTAATGCCGTATTACTCCAATGGTCTTGCCATCAGCGGGACAAGCAAGTCTTTCGTCTATGACCCCGGATTGAGCAATCACCCCGTCATCCGCATCACCGAACAAGGCGACCTGAACGAGATCTACCGCAGGACATACAACGACACCACGCTGTACAAGCCCATCAAGGGGAACTGGTACATCAAGTTAGATCACGAAAGATGACGGCCCGGGGGTCGTATCAAAGTATGTATCACTTTTTGTCAAGAGAATGATACATCATAAAACAGATAATGGCTGTCGCAAGGAAAAATAACAGAGCCGCAAGGGCTTCGTTAAACCCGCACTTGGCATAGTGAGACATCACGGCTTTGCCCCGCCATTTGTAAATCCTGCCGACGAGCGACATCACGACAAATGTGATAATGCTAAAAACGACACATGGCAACCATGACGGCACACCCGGAAAAAGCCGGATAGTTACAATCATCATAGGGAATATCAAAAGAGCGAAGATATAAATCGAGAGCATCATTTCGCCATCGACCCTGCCTGTTCGCCTTGCCTGCTTCCTTTTCTCCCCCACCCACCAGAGGTAGTCCCAGAAATAAAAACGCCGTTTATGTTCCTGCCGTTTCATCATGCCCAATGTATAAATCCGAGGTGAAACATCAGCACGACATTCGCCACGGTCAGGGCGCCGGCGATAAGGACTATTTTGGCGAGCTTCCTGCCGGGATGTTTCATCTTCCCATAATGTTCACGGAGTACTTTATGTCGCCCGGCTGTGTAGCGGAGTTGGCAGAACAAGCCGGGAAGAAAGCAGAGAATCATTACTACGGCAAAAGCAATCATCCAACTGAAAAGGTGAAATAGCAGCGGTATTCCAAGCGGTAAGAGTATGGGAAAGAGCCAGCAAAAGAATAACAGCATTCTCCCGTTGAGATTGTTATGTTCCCGCTCGCTCCATTCTTCGGCCACATACCACATATAGTCGATGAAGCAGAACCGGTATTTGCGTTTGTCCTTTTCCATACCGTCACTTCCATATAAAGAACATCGTCAGGCAGGCTGTCAGAGCCACGCCGACCAGTACCATCTGAATCCGTCGGTGCGTTTCAGGCTTGCAGCCGTCGAACATCCACAGCTTGCCGCCAAACTGCCAGCGACACGCCCATTCCCAACGCAGCAACAGCCCCACCAGCCACAGGGCAAGCAGTCCGGCAACAAACAGCAGCCCGTATTTCGGGTGAGCCTGCGCCCACTCGAAAAAAGATTCAACCTTGCTGTTCATCGCCTCGTATATATCGGTAATCGCCATAGGCTTATGATTAAAAGGATTCCGAATACAAAAATAATGTTTTCCGTCCACTTAATCACCACGTTATGCCGAGAAACATTGCATCAAACGCTCCCCGTCTGCCGTAAAAACAGTAATTTTGTGAAAACAAGCTGGGAGTCCTAATGTATGAAAATTTATATGGGCAAAATTCTAACGATAATTATAGCAATGCTATTATGCGGTTGCAGTTCCATGAAGCATTACAACGTGTTTCAATATGACAACGGCAACGACCCCGTACAGGAAGGTCTGTACCGCATCGTGGACAAGAGAGGGCGCATAGGGTATGCGAACGAGAACGGCAGGACGGTCATAACACCCCGCTTTGCCTTCGGCTTTCCTTTCAAGGAGGGCAAGGCAAAGGTAACGGACAAGGGAGCGATGAAAGAAGTGCCCGGTTCGGGCGGAGAATACCACTATTGGGAGAGCGACGAATGGTATTATATAGACAAGGCCGGAAACAGAACGGAATAGGCAGTTCAAAATACCGTCTTCTCCGCTCGTTGTACCGTTGCGGAAAATGAAAACAAGCCCCCGTTAAGATAACGGAGGCTGTTTGCGGGGACTCGTATTCATTTAGTTCTGCTCCGGCAGGAGCTTGCAAAGCACCGGGTCGTTCTTTATTCGTTCCAGCTCCTCGGCGACGATCCGGCCGGCCTCGGCCTTGATGCGTTCGTAGTTTTCCTGCACGACCTCTTTCATGTGATCCGTCCCGTTCTCGTCGGTGAAGTCGGTAATCTGGGGTATCTTCTCGTACCGGGCCGTTTCCGCTTTCACTTTTTCGTTGTCCACGACAATCTCGCAGTGGAAAATCTTTTGTTCGATTCGCTCGTCGAAGTTGTCCGCCACGGCCCCGACGAACATCCCCTGGGTGAGCGTCGAGATCTTCGAGGCCGGGATCAGGCTGTCCAACTGCGTGGATATGGAGGTCGATTTCTCATTGCGATTGATCGTCATGCTCTGCCGCTTCTGCAATACCTTGCCGAAGCGCTCCGAGAGCGTCTTGGCCGTTTCGCCAACGACCTGCCCGGAGAAGATGTTGCCCACCGTGTTCATCACGACGGCGGCCTCCTTGTCCCCGTAGTCCCTCTTCAACTGTGAAAAATCCTGGAAGCACAGCAGCACGGCGACCTTGTTGCTTCTGGCCGTGGCGATCAGGTTGTCGAGTCCCTTGAAGTAGATCGTCGGCAACTCGTCGATGATGATGCCCGATTTGAGCTGGCCTTTCTTGTTGATGAGCTTCACGATGCGGGAATTGTACAGTCCCAACGCCGCATTGTAAATGTTTTGCCTGTTGGGATTGTTCCCCACGCAGAGTATTTTGGGATCGTCCGGGTTGTTGATGTCGAGTGTGAAGTCATCCCCCGACATGACCCAATATAGCTGGGGCGAAATCATGCGGGAAAGCGGAATTTTGGCCGATGCTATCTGGCCCTGGAGCTGATCCTGAGCGCCTCCGATCCAGGCATCCATAAAGGGGCTGAGGTAGTTTTCGAGTTCCGGGTAGGATGTCAGAATCGGGAAAATATCCTCGTACCGCTTGTTCAGGAACTCGATGGCGTGCGGGAAGGTACAATACCGCCCGTTGTCGTAGATGCGCAGGAACCAGATCACGGCCGCGAAAAGGATAATGGGGCTTTCTACAAAAAAATCGCCCTGTTTCTGCACCCAGGTTCGGTTCAGGTTGAGCATGATGGTATAGGCGCTCTCGTAGGCGTCCGAAATATCGGTCATGAAGTCCGGGTGAATGGGGTTGCAACGGTGCGAGCGGCGCGGGTCGTCGAAGTTTATGACGTAGAACGTCGGAACCTTCTTGTAGCCCCGCCGGTTATTCAGCAGGTGGTTGTAAGCGATTTCCGAAAGATCGGGAAATTTGTAGTCGTAAACGTATTGGGTATAACCCTTTTCGATTTGCTGTTTAATGAATTGATTGACAACGCAGTAACTTTTCCCGCTGCCCGGACTGCCCATACATATACAAGCTCTCTGCGGATTTACGACATTGACGAACCCGCTGTTCCACTGCTTGTTATAGTAAAACTTCGTCGGCAGATTTATGGAGTATTCGTTCTCGATCAGGCGGGTTTCCTGTTGGAAGGATTCGTTCTCGTTGTTGAAGGGGTCGTCCATCATGTTGTTCTTCAGCAGGCGGGACATCCACACGCCGCCCATCAAGAGGCAGATATACCCGGCCGATAGGGACAGGATGTAGAAAGCGGCGTTCGCCACCGCCGGCAGCAGCAAGTCCAGCAGCCACCAGTTGAAGAAGAACAGCACGCCTCCCGTCGCCAGGGAGGCGATGATTTTCCGCCACGTGATTTTCTCCTCTTTCACGCCTTTCGTCCCGAGGCACGAAAGGGCGAGGAACACGACGGCGAAAAGTTTTGTCCATAGTATATTCCGGAACAGCCCCGCGGTGCGGTCGAAGTTCAGCAGAATCCTATCGACCACGCCGATATTGATTCCCCACTCCCGTATCTGCCCGTAGCAGAACCAGTAGATGTTGATCACCACGAACAAGATACTCAATGCCCGCATGAAATCCATTGTTTTTGCAAGACCCCGAAGGTCGTCTTCCTGTTGCATAACCGTAAAATTTAATAAATGAATGATAATTGAGATGTTATACTTTCCTCCGTCGTGAGGTATTCCGCTTCCGTTGCCCGTTCCGTCCGGCAGGCGCTTGTTTCGGGGACAAGCCCCTCGTGCTTTCCCCGGGATTCCGTTTCCCGCCGAAGCGCATCTCGAAGGCGTTGGCCGAGTATGCCTTTCCCAGCCGTGATCCGTTCACGACCGTCCGTGTTTCGTGGTCAATGAACGTCACTCCCACGATGCGGCCGTTTTCGTTGCGTCGTATGTAGAGATCTACCCGGGCTTCCCGCAGGCGTTCCCGCAGTTCTTCCTCCGTGGGTTCTCCCCGAAGCGCTTTATCGACCCGGTCACGGATTTGCCTCCCCGTGCCGTCCTTCCCGAACCGTTCGGCGCTGCGCTCCATGTGCCGTTCCAGCCCGTCATACCCGACCTCTTTACCGAACAGTGAGGATTTGAGCGGCGCGGCCACTGCCTTGTCCCCGTTCTCGTCCAGCAGCGTGTAGAGCAATCCCCGGTAGGGGGTTCCGTTCCGCTCTCCCCGGACTTCCTCTATACCTATATTATATAGGGACAGCAATGCCCGGAACTCGCCGAGGGTCTGGAAGCGGTATGCCGCCACGGCCGGTTTTATTACCGCCGCCACCTGCCGTTTCAGGTCTCCCCTCGTGTAATCGGCGGGGACGATCCCTTGCCCTTTCTCCCGCCTTCTCCCTTTGGCGGGATGCAGTCCGTACTCCCTTTCCAGTTCCTCGGTAACGGCCACGCTGCGTTCGTTGCGCCTGCTGTCGTTTATCTTGCGCCCGTCCTGGGCCACCTGCACCGACACGATATGGATATGCTCCCGTCCGATGTCGGTATGCTTGAATACGATATAAGGTTGTCCTCCCCAGCCCATGCGCTCCATGTAGGCCCCGGCTATCTCCGCGAGCTGCCCGTCGTCGAGGCGGTCTTCGGGAGCCGGGTTGAGCGACACGTGCACGACGGGTTTTTCCGTCCGGTAGTGCGAGGGCATCCAGCGCAGGAGGTCTTCTGCCGCCGCGGCCACGTTGAAGCGGCCATCCGCCGGCTCCCTCACGATGTGGGTCAGCAGCACCTTCCCGTCGCCCCGATCGACTTTCTCCTGGTTGTACGCCAGCGCGCCATACACGTCTTTTCCGGTGGTGATATTGGCTACCATCGCTGTCTGAACTCTTCGGAGAGCGACACGACCTGCTG
Source organism: Phocaeicola sartorii JCM 17136 = DSM 21941 (assembly GCF_054653615.1). Taxonomy (NCBI): domain Bacteria; kingdom Pseudomonadati; phylum Bacteroidota; class Bacteroidia; order Bacteroidales; family Bacteroidaceae; genus Phocaeicola; species Phocaeicola sartorii. Next base: position 734,466 of record NZ_BAAIFW010000005.1, on the reverse strand, counting down.
CCCGACGGCCGCCAGTTCACGTGTCGCTTTCTCCAGTTTATAGAGCAGCGCGAGTGTTTTCTTCTCTGAAAAATGCGCGTGCAGCTCCTTCACCACCTGGTTATAATTCGTTCCTATGGCACGGAATTGGGCGTGGAAAGCGGTCAGCTTCGCCACGTATTCGAGCGTTCCCCGGTCGGTCTTTACCACTCGGAACGCCTCGTTGAACACTCTCGCTTTGATAAAAGCGGCTTTGGACAATAGCCCGGACTGCTCGTAAAGGTCGAGGAAACGGGCATGTTCCACGGCTGAAAAGTTTACCGAAAAGCGGTAAACGGCCGGGTCGTTTTTCGCGGGTCGTCCCCCTTTGCCCCCTCGGGGCTTCCTGTTCTTTTCCATCGCATCGAAATTTTAAGGAGAGGCCAGAGCCCCACCGGTTCCTGAAAATTCCGATCCCTTCGCGGCTTGCCGTCTTTCTGAAAAGCACCGACTCCGGAGGTGCTTTCTCCCCCTTGCGGGCAAGCTGTTTTCTGCTGCAAAACGAGAATCGTGCAGCAGAAAACACAGCTTGCTATTTGCCCTTTGCAAATACCTTCTGCCCGCTCGCGGACAGAACATTGAAAGAGCCGCCGTAAAACGGGGCAAGGACGGCTTCATTAGCGTCGGGATCGTTCACGAGGCAAAGATACCGACCTATTCAATCGCTTGTACTATAAGCGATTATGCCACTTGAGTCCACTTTGACGCCACATGCGGCCATAGCGGAAAAAGAGCATACACCCCGTGTTTTTAAGGGTTTACTTTGCACGTGAGAACGGATACGGGCAATGACACATCCCCCTGTCCGCACACGTGCGGACAGATGCAGGAAACACCGTGTGCAGAGGAAAAAGCGGGTCTTTGTCCGGATAAGCAAATGCGGTTGCGCATGAGTATAAAATCGGACACGCGCCCATGCACCGGCATACCGGCGTAACAGCCTGCCAGCGCACCAGCATATATGCGTGCCGGCATACCTGCATAAAATCTCATGCCGTCACTTGCCCGGATACGTGAAGAGATGAACGATTACCCGATTGTATAACTAAAAACGCATGGAACAATGAAAGAGAAAACGAAATTCGTGGCCTTCTCCACCCAGAAAGGCGGAGCGGGCAAAACCACCCTCACGGTGCTGGCAGCCTCTTACCTGCACTATGTAAAGGGTTTCAATGTCGCGGTCATCGACTGCGATTATCCCCAACACTCCATTGTGGAGATGCGGGAACGTGACCTGAAGCTTGCCCTCGAAGACGAACATTACAAGAGGCTGGCTTACGAACAATTCACCCGGCTTCAAAAGAAAGCCTATCCTGTCGTGGAAAGCAACACGAAAGAGGCGTTGGCCGATGCCGACTACCTCCTGCCGCAAGGTGATTTCGATTATGTGTTCTTCGACCTTCCCGGTACGATCAATAACGAGGATCTGATTCATTCCCTGGCCGGAATGGATTATCTCGTCGCCCCGATCAGTGCCGACCGGGTTGTCATGGAAAGCACCCTGAATTACGCGGTTGTGGTCAAGGAGCATATCATGGGCCGCGAGAAGTCCCGGATGAAAGGGCTGTATATGTTGTGGAACATGGTGGACGGGCGTGAAAAGACAGAGTTATATCAGGTTTACGAGGCGGTAATGAAAGAGTTGGATCTTCCTGTCCTGAAGACCTTCTTGCCTGACACCAAGCGTTTCCGTCGTGAGCAGAGCGCCAGCCGCCGCTCTGTCTTCCGTTCCACGCTCTTCCCGGCAGACCGTTCTTTGATCCGGGGCAGCAACCTGGATAAACTCGTGGATGAATTGATCGAACTGTTAAAGTAGTATCTCATGAGCGGAAAAGAACATGACGACGGTTTGGACGCTTCCTTCATCATCAGCCAGGCCAAAAGCCGAAACCGGCCATTGCATCCTTACACGCCGGAAAAAGAGGAGGAGGCATCGGCTCTATCGGAACCGTCCGGCGAGGCGGCGGCCTCGCCGGCTACGAAAGAGGAGGGACGCCGCCGAAGAGGGAAAGGCCAGGATTACGAGCGTCTTTTTATCCGGAACGCCCCCTCCAATACCCGAAGCGGCAAAACGGTGTATATCCGCAAGGAGTTTCACGAGCGTATAACCCGGATCGTGCAGGTTATCGGTAAGAATGAACTCTCGCTGTACAGCTACCTGGACAATGTGCTGGAGCAGCATTTCGCGACCTATCAGGAGGAAATTTCGGAACTCTACAAGAAACGGAACTCCGATATTTTTTAGTTATGAACCCAATATTTACAACCCATTAAAAACAATCCATCATGTCAGACAAAGCAATGATTTTATCTGTTATCCTGGCGGCCGTCCTTTGCGTGGCCGTACCCTTCATCTTTCGCGTGTGCCGTTACCGGCGCAGGATGAAAACCCTTATCGTCCCGGACGGCCCTTCGGGGGAGGTCACCGTGGGGACTGTCCCCACCCCCGAGGCCGAGTACCTGGCCCGTTACATCTGCCTGCTGCGGCTGCCTTTCGCCGGAAACAAGCACGTGAAGATACGTCCGTCGTACCACGAGCGTATCCGTGAGATCACCCGTGTCATCGGTCGTGGCGACGTGACGATCACGGCCTACGTGGACAAGGTTCTCAAGGCACACCTGGACGATAACCGTGAAACCATCGAGCGGCTTTTCGAGGAGCGTGAGGCCGTGTCCTCCCGGCAACCCAAATCGGAGGAGCGATGAACGGGTCGTTGTGGCTGCTGCCCCTCCTTGCCGTGGGGTATGCCTTGTGGGCGTTTTTCCGCCTGCGGCGGATGGAACGTAACGAGCCGGCAGACGGGACCGTTTCCGAAGACACGCCCTGCCGGCAGGAGATCATCGGCAGGAGCCGCTTTGTCCTCGACGTGCGCCACTCCCGGCCACAAGCTGCCGTAGAATCTGAAACTGAAAAAGTTACGGAAAAAGCCGATATATTTGTGCCCACGAATGTACCCGAATACCCCCGGCAGATTCCGCCGGAAGACCTGGATGAAGTGTTCGGTGTCGCCCCCGAGGGGGAGCCTAACGAACCTCTGGAAATCGACTTTCCGCTGTACGATGAATCTTTCCCGGATGCGGACGCGGAGGAGCCGGATTATGACGAGGATGAAGACGACACCGAAGAGCTGCCCCTTTTGGGCCGCTCGCTTGCCCAGGGGGTCAGTTTTGAACAGATGGGCGAAGCCTACCGCCACGTGGTACATGATCCACCTTCAACAGACGAGCAAAGGGAGGAAACGGGACGTGTCCTCCTGGGCCTGAAGCAGACCGACATGTTCGAGGTCATCGTTTCGGGCCGCCCCGACGGGAACGACAGGGTAAAATCCCTGATCGACACCTACCTCTCGGCCTTTCACCGGCGTATGTCCGAGGGGTCTGCGGAAAGCCCATCTCCGCGGGGTTCGGTTCCCTCGGGTTTCGACGTCCGTGAGTATGTTTAACCCAATAATGACATCACGATGAAAGAAAAAGACTACGGGTAGCGCGTGAGGTTACCCGTGAACCACTGAAAAAATCCGAATCAAGAAGTTTAACCCGGTGCGGGGCCTATCCATCCCCGCGCCACCATTCAAAAATTATCGAGTTATGAGAAAGAACAAGATTCTTCTTCCGGCGGCATTTCTCTTTGCCGCCATCTCCTCCGCTTTCGCGCAGGGCAACGGCATCGCCGGCATCACGGAGGCTACCAACATGGTAACCAGCTACTTCGACCCCGGCACGAAGCTCGTGTACGCTGTGGGGGCTGTGGTCGGCCTTATCGGGGGCATCAAGGTCTATAACAAGTTTTCAAGCGGTGACCCCGACACGTCGAAGACCGCCGCGAGCTGGTTCGGCGCGTGTATTTTCCTGATTGTCGCCGCGACGATCCTGCGCTCTTTCTTCTTGTAGTCCAACCTGTCATGCAAACAATTATGGAATATGGAATCAACAAGGGAATCGGCAAGAGCGTGGAGTTCCGGGGCCTGAAGGCGCAGTACCTCTTCATCTTCGCGGGCGGCCTGCTGGCCGTCTTCGTGGTGTTCGTCGTCCTCTACATGGCAGGGGTCGATCAGTGGGTATGTATCGCTTTCGGCGTTGCGGCGGCTTCGGTGCTGATCTGGCTTACCTTCCGCCTGAACGCCCGTTACGGGGAACACGGGCTGATGAAGCTGCTCGCCGTGCGCCGTCATCCCCGCTACCTGATCAACCGCAAGTCCCTGCGCCGGCTGCTGAAAAGAAAGGGGGGCCGCGTATGAGAAACATCTTGAAAGCCACCACGCTGGAAAGCAAGTTCCCGCTCCTGGCCGTGGAAGGCGGTTGTATCATCAGCAAGGACGCGGACATAACGGTCGTCTATCGGGTCGAACTCCCGGAGCTGTTCACCGTCACGTCCGCCGAGTACGAGGCGATCCACGCCGCCTGGTGCAAGGCCCTGAAGGTCTTGCCCGAATACAGCGTGGTACACAAGCAGGACTGGTTCATCCGCGAGCGTTACCGCCCGGCCACGGGCGAGGGTGACATGAGTTTCCTCTCCCGCAGTTACGAGCGGCATTTCAACGAGCGTCCGTTCCTGACCCACGCCTGCTTCCTCTACCTGACGAAAACGACGAGGGAGCGTATGCACATGCGTTCAGACTTCTCGACCCTCTGCCGGGGCAACCTCATTCCCAAAGAGGTGAACCGGGAGTCGGCGACAAAATTCCTGGAGGCGGCGGAACAGTTCGAGCGTATTCTGAACGATTCCGGTTTCCTGACCCTTGTCCGCCTCACGGGGGACGAGATCACGGGTACGGCGGATTGTCCGGGCCTGCTGGAACGGTATTTTTCCCTCTCGCTCTCGGAGACGACTTCGCTCCAGGACATCGAGCTGGGGGCCGAGGTTCTGCGCGTGGGTAACAAGCGGGTATGCCTGCACACGCTCTCGGACACGGAAGACCTGCCGGGGCGCGTGGGTACGGACACCCGTTACGAGCGTCTTTCCACCGACCGTTCGGACTGCCTGCTGTCGTTCGCGGCCCCCGTGGGTCTTCTGCTTTCCTGCGACCACCTTTACAACCAGTACGTGTTCCTGGAAGACAGCGACGCAAACCTGCGTATGTTCGAGAAACGTGCGCGTAACATGCAGTCCCTTTCCCGCTACTCCCGCGGGAACCAGATCAACAAGGAGTGGATCGACCAGTATCTCAACGAGGCGCACTCGTTCGGTCTTCAATCCGTCCGGGCCCATTTCAACGTGCTGGCCTGGTCGGACGACGTGCAGGAGCTCCGGCATATCCGCAACGACGTGGGCAGCCAGCTCGCTCTGATGGAGTGCCGTCCGCGCCACAACACCGTGGACGCCGCCACGCTCTATTGGGCGGGTATGCCGGGCAACGCGGGGGATTTCCCCGCCGAGGAATCGTTCTACACGTTCATCGAGCCCGCGGTCTGTTTCTTCACGGAGGAAACCAACTATAAATCCTCGTCCAGCCCTTTCGGCATCAAGCTGTGCGACCGCGTAAGCGGCAGGCCCCTGCACCTGGACATCTCGGACGAACCGATGAAAAAAGGGATCATCACGAACAGGAATAAATTCGTGTTAGGCGGCTCCGGGTCGGGTAAGTCATTCTTCATGAATCATTTAGTCCGCCAATACTGGGAGCAGGGCACGCATGTCGTGCTGGTGGATACCGGTAACAGCTACCAGGGTCTTTGCGAGCTGATCCGGCGTAAGACCAAAGGTGAGGACGGCGTGTATTTTACCTATACCGAGGACCATCCCATCAGTTTCAACCCGTTCTACACCGACGACTACTATTTCGACGTGGAGAAGAAAGACAGTATCAAGACGCTGCTGCTGACACTCTGGAAAACCGAGGACGACAAGATCACGAAGACCGAGAGCGGCGAGCTGGGCAGTGCCGTGAACGCCTATATCGAGCGTATCCGCGCCGACCGGAATATCGTACCGTGTTTCGACAGTTTCTACGAGTACCTGCGGGACGACTACCGCCGCGAGCTGGAGGAGCGGGAGATCCGGGTCAGCCGCGAGGATTTCAACATCGACAATATGCTCATCACCCTGCGGCAATACTACAAGGGCGGGCGTTACGATTTCCTGTTGAACTCCCGGGCGAACATCGACCTGCTCTCGAAGCGCTTCGTGGTCTTCGAGGTGGATTCCATCAAGGAAAACAAGGAACTTTTCCCCGTGGTAACGATCATCATCATGGAGGCTTTCATCAATAAAATGAGGCGGCTCAAGGGGGTGCGCAAACAGTTGATCGTGGAGGAAGCCTGGAAGGCGCTCTCGACGGCTAACATGGCTGAGTATCTGCGCTATATGTACAAGACCGTCCGTAAATACTACGGTGAGGCCATCGTGGTGACGCAGGAGGTCGAGGACATCATCTCCAGCCCGGTGGTCAAGGAGGCGATCATCAACAACTCGGACTGCAAGATCCTGCTCGACCAGCGCAAGTTCATGAACCGTTTCGACGCGATTCAGTCTTTGTTGGGACTGACCGACAAGGAGAAGGCGCAGATCCTCTCGATTAACCAGTCCAACGACCCTTCCCGTAAATACAAGGAGGTCTGGATCGGTCTGGGCGGTGTTCAGTCTGCGGTCTATGCCACGGAGGTCAGCGTCCCGGAGTACCTGGCCTACACGACCGAGGAAACGGAGAAGGTGGAGGTACAGCGGCTTGCGGAGCAGCTGGACGGTGATATGGAACTGGCGATCAGGCAGCTTGCCGAGGGCAAACGCTAACGGGAGGAGAGGCCATGTATCGCAGGTGTATCGGATCAGACCCCACGGCGGCGCGTTTGGATTTCGCGCTGTACGAGGTGGCGGGCGAGTGGGAAAGCCGCTCGGGTTCTCCCCGGGTTCGCATCTACCGCAACCCGGGACGCCGGGGCGGCGGTTTTTACGTGGAGGTGTCCTACAAGGACGGGACACGCTTTTCCCGTCCCGTGAGGAAGTATTGGGGAGGCATCCGCTACTTCGACCTCTACGGGTATGTCGCCCTGGCCTACGATGCGGGGCGCGAGGTGCTCCAGCTCTCCGCCTACGGGGATTATTACCGGGCGTCGGAATGACCGCCCAAGTATTCACGAATTAAATAATGAAAAGAATGAAACGATTGATTTTAACGCTGTTCGTGGGGCTTCTTTGCTTCACGTACCAGGCAAAAGCGCAGTGGACGGTCATCGACCCGTCGAACCTCGTTCAGAACATCAAGAGCGCGGTTCAAAGCTCGACCACGGCGACCAACATGGTCAAGTCGCTGCAAGAGAGTATCAAGATTTATAACCAGAGCAAGGCTTACTACGACGCCCTCAAATCGGTGCATAACATCATCAAGGGCGCCCGTAAGGTGAAGCTTACGCTCGAAATGGTCAGCGAGATCACGGAAATCTACACCTCGGGATTCAACCGTATGGTTTCAGACCCGAACTTCACGGTGGACGAACTGGCGGCGATCTCGGCAGGTTACGCCCGGTTGCTGGAGGAGGGCGGCGCGCTGGTGGCGGAACTCAAGACGGTCATAACCGGCGGCAACGGCCTCTCGCTCTCGGACAAGGAGCGGATGGACGTGGTGGATCAGGTTTACACGAAGATGCTGGAGTACCGCAACCTCACGCGCTATTACACGCGCAAGACCATCTCCGTGTCCTTCATCCGCAGCCGCGAAAAGGGCGACGCGCACCGGGTGCTGGCACTTTACGGGAACCCGAACGACAGATATTGGTAACCTGAAAACGGAGGCAGTCATGGATTTCGACAATTTACACCAGGTTCTCCGGAACCTGTATCAGGAGATGATGCCGCTATGCGGCGATATGATCGGGGTGGCGAAAGGTATCGCCGGCCTGGGTGCGCTCTTTTACGTGGCTTACCGGGTATGGAAGGCGCTGGCCAGTGCGGAGCCTATCGACGTGTTCCCGCTCCTGCGGCCTTTCGCCATCGGCTTGTGCGTGATGTTCTTTCCCACCGTGGTTCTGGGGACGATCAACGCCGTGATGTCGCCCGTGGTGCAAGGCACGCACGCCATCCTGGAGGGGCAGACATTGGATTTGCAGGCATACCAGCAACAGAAGGACGATTTGGAAGCCGAGGCCCGCAGGCGCGAGGGCAAGGCTTGGTTAGTGGACGACGAGGTGTATGAACAACGGCTTGCGGATATGGGTATCACGGACTTGGGCGAGATTATCAGCATGTGGGCCGAACGCACGTGGTACGACATCAAGGCCGGTTTCCGGCAGCTTGTCCGGGACTTCTTCGAGCTGCTGTTCAACGCCGCGGGGCTTACCATCGACACGCTGCGGACATTCTTTTTAGTCGTGCTGTCGATTTTGGGGCCCTTGTCGTTCGCCCTCTCCATTTACGACGGTTTCCACTCGACGCTCGCAAGCTGGATTTCCCGCTATATCAGCGTGTACCTTTGGCTTCCCATCGCCGACCTGTTCTCCGCGGTGCTGGCCAAGATCCAGACGTTGATGCTCCAGGCGGACGTCCTGGCCCTGCAAGACCCCAACTACATTCCCGACAGCGGCAGCGGTGTCTATATTATCTTTTTGATTATAGGTATCATAGGCTATTTCACGATCCCCACCGTTGCCGAGTGGGTGATCCAGTCGGGCGGAGCCGGCGGGGCTATGGGCGGTATCAACAAGGCCGGGGCATTCGCCACGGGCGTCGCGGGCGGTATCGCCGGCAACATGATCGGCCGCACGTTCGGGCGTCGCGGCGGTGGCGGTTCCTCCTCCGGTAACGGAGGAGGTGGCGGCCCGGCTTCGGGCAGTGCCCCCAATGGGCGCAACCTGGCAACACAAGGTAACAGTAATCATTCATAACAATTTGGACAATGGAATTCAAGTCATTAAAAAACATCGAAACAAGTTTCAGGCAGATTCGGCTTTTCGGTATCGTGTTCCTCTGCCTTTGCGCGCTGGTATCCGTGTTCAGCGTGGTCGCGAGTTTCCGTTTCGCCGAAAAGCAACGCGAGAAGATCTACGTCCTGGACGGGGGCAAGTCGCTGATGCTGGCGCTCTCGCAGGATTTGAGCCAGAACCGCCCCGTGGAGGCGCGCGAACATATCCGGCGTTTTCACGAGTTGTTCTTTACCCTCTCGCCCGACCGTGCGGCCATCGAGAGCAACATCAACCGCGCGCTGTTCCTGGTCGATAAGAGCGCCTTCGCCTATTACCAGGACATGCAGGAGAAAGGTTACTACAACCGTGTGGTGTCGGGGAACATCAGCCAGCGTATCGAGGTGGACTCCGTGGTGTGCGACTTCAACGCCTATCCTTACCGGGCCATGACCTATGCCCGGCAAATGATTGTCCGCGAGAGCAACATCACCGAGCGTTCGCTCATCACACGCTGCGAGCTGATCAACTCGGGGCGTTCGGACAATAACCCGCAGGGTTTCATCATGGAGAAATTCGAGATTCTGGAGAACCGCGATTTGCGTACATTAAAAAGATAAGGCTATGGCAAAGAAGAGAATAAAGGCTTTCGGGGAGTGGATCGAAGACCACCTGCGCCGCGCTTGCGGGGCGCTCTCGCCCGATAAGCGGATTATCGTGATCTTCACGCTGCTCTTGTTCTTTTCCGTCTTGTCGCTCTACTTTACCGTGTCTTCCATCTACCGCTTCGGCAAGGGAGCCGGGGAACGGATGCAGATACGGCACATCGAGCGGCTGGAGCTGGAATTAAGACAACGGCAGGAGGCCGACAGTGTAAAACATCTAAAAGATTTCAATTATGACGACGAACGAAAAACAGAATAAACAGCCGGAGGCGGGGAAAAAGGGACTCACGCCCCGGCAGATACAGATGCGGAAGAAGATGGTGGTCTTCCCGCTCTTTTTCCTGGCCTTTGCCGGGTGTATGTGGCTGATCTTCTCCCCCGGCGAAAAAGAACGGGAGGAGCCTTCGGCAGGTTTCAACACGGAGCTGCCTCCCCCGGAATCGGCGGGTATCCTCTCGGACAAGCGCGATGCCTACGTGCAGGAGGAGATGCGGCGCAGGGAGCGGGAAAAAGTGCGCTCCTTGCAGGATTTTGCGTTCGGGATGGAGGATGAGGAGGAAGAGCCCGTCATGCCCGCTGCCGTGCCGGATAAGTTCTCCGACCCTGTCGGCGGTTCGCCGGGAGCTTTCCGGACCTCCCGTGCCGCCTATGCCGACATCAACCGCCAGTTGGGCAGTTTCTACGAGGATACCGCCGGCGAAACGGTGGAAGAGCGCGAGATGCAGGCCCGCATCGAGGAACTGGAACGCCGTCTGGAAGAACAGCAGGCGCAGAAAACGGCCCAGGAGGAGCAGGTGGCGCTGCTGGAGAAGTCCTACGAGATCGCCGCCCGCTACATGAACGGCGGTCAGGCCCCGGAACCCGCGCGTCAGAAAGCCTCCGTTTCCGGCAAGGCTTCCGTGCAGCCCGTGCGCCAGGTGCGCCGTAATATCGTGTCGCTGCTCGCCGCCCCGCTGCCCGATTCGGTCTTCGCCCGTGAGTTCGTCAAGCCCCGGAACTGGGGTTTCAACACGGTGGGGAGCGACCTTCGCGAGCCTGAGCGCAACAGTATCCGTGCCGCCGTGCAGCAAACCGTGACGCTCACCGATGGCGGGGAGGTTACTTTCCGGCTGCTGGAACCGATGATGGCGGGAGATCTGCTTATCCCCTCGGGTACGCCCGTAACTGGGGCGGCGAGGATCAACGGCGAACGGCTGACGGTCAAAGTCAGCGCTGTCCAACACGGCGGGGCGGTCGTTCCGGTCGATCTGTCGGTCTATGACACGAACGGCAACGAGGGTATTCCCGTGCCGGGGTCGGAAGAACTCAACGCCGTGAAGGAGATCGCCGCCAATATGGGCGCGGGCATGGGCAGCAGTATCACGATCACGGACGACGCCGGTTCGCAACTGCTTTCCGACCTGGGGCGCAGTGCCATCCAGGGCGTGTCGCAATACGTGAGTAAGAAGATGCGCTCGGTCAAGGTCACGCTCAAGGCCGGTTACAGCGTCCTGCTGCTCCCGCCCCTTCAATAAGGGTAACAAACGACGTACTTCCGTACACCACTGAAAAAATCCATTTTTATCAACAATCAAAAATTTATCGAGTATGAAAAAGATTCTTCTGGCACTCGCTTTTATCGGGTGCATGTTCGCTGCCCACGCGCAGGAAAAGCCCTCCACGGGCGATTTGTACGACGGTCTTACCCGTCCGCTGACCTTCAACCGGGTTATCCCGCCCTACGCGCTGGAGGTGACGTTCAGCAAGACCGTCCATGTGATTTTCCCCTCGGCCATCCGTTACGTCGATCTGGGGTCTTCGGATCTTCTGGCGGCGAAAGCCGACGGCACGGAAAACGTGCTGCGTGTAAAGGCGGCCCTGCGTGATTTCTCGCGCGAGAGCAACCTTTCGGTCATTACCGAGGACGGGGCCTATTACAGCTTTAATGTCAAGTATGCCGACGAACCGGTGAAACTGTCGGTCGAGATGGCGGACTTTATACATGACGGGGAGGCGGTAAACCGTCCCAACAACGCGCTGGACATCTATTTGCAGGAGCTGGGCTGCGAATCTCCGCTGCTGGTCAAGCTGATCATGCAGTCCATTTACAAGAACGACCGCCGCGAGATCAGGCACATCGGTTGCAAGCGTTTCGGGGTACAATACCTCCTCAAAGGTATCTACGTGCATAACGACCTGCTTTATTTCCACCTCCAGCTGAAAAACTCCTCCAACGTGCCCTTCAACGTGGACTACCTGACGTTCAAGGTTACGGACAAGAAGGTGGCCAAACGCACGGCCATCCAGGAGCAGGTCATCCGGCCCGTGCGGGCATACAACAACGTGCAGGTCATCGGCGGCAAGCGTACCGAGCGCATGGTCTTCACGCTCCCGAAGTTCACGCTGGCCGACGACAAGCAGCTGGTCGTGGAACTGCACGAGCAGCAGGGCGGGCGGCACCAGACTTTTACGGCGGAGAATGCCGACCTGGTGCGCGCACGTGTTATCAACGAGTTAAAGGTAAAGTGATATGAAACGGGCGATATTCATTCTCACGCTGGGGTTATGCCTCCTCCTTTCGGACGGGGCGCACGCCCAGCGTGCCCTGCCCGCCATGCGCGGGCTGGAAATACGGGGTGGCATGGCCGACGGCTTCTACACCCGGGACAGCCGCAACGAAACAGGCTACTGGTTCGGGCTGGCCATGAGCCGCTATGCGAAGAATGCCGACAAGTGGGTGTTCGGCGCGGAGTTCCTGAACCGTTATTACCCCTACAAGTCGGAACGTATCCCGGTGGCGCAGTTCACGGCCGAGGGCGGCTACTATTACAAGTTCCTCTCCGACCCGTCCAAGACTTTTTTCTTCTACCTCGGCGGCTCGGCGCTGGCCGGGTACGAGAGCGTGAACTGGGGCGAGAGGCGGCTTTATGACGGCTCCACGCTCCTGCACCGTGACCGCTTCCTCTACGGCGGGGCCGTCACGCTGGAGGTCGATGCGTACCTGACCGACAGGATTATCCTCTCGCTGACGGGGCGCGAGCGTATCCTATGGGGAACTACAACGGGACATTTCCACGCGCAGTTCGGCCTGGGCGTGAAATTCATAATCCATTAAACTTGCAAGCGACATGAAAAAGATAAAGACAGTATCGGCCCTGGCGGTTTGGATCGCCGTTCTCGGCCTTTTATGCGCATCCTGCGACAACGGGCTGGATATACAGCAGGCGTACACGTTTTCTCTGGAAACGATGCCCGTCCAGAAGCGAATCTCCATTGGTGAAACCGCCGAAATCCGCTGCACGCTCGTGCGGGAGGGAAGATATGACGGCGCGCGTTACACGATCCGCTATTTCCAGCCCGACGGGCGCGGCGAGTTGAGGATGGACGACGGTACGGTGTTCCTACCCAACGACCGCTATCCGCTCGACCGTGAGGTATTCCGCCTCTATTACACCTCGCGCAGCGACGACCAGCAGGTGATCGACGTCTATATCGAGGACAACACGGGGCAGACAGTGAAGACCTCCTTCACGTTCCAGAACGAGAACGGGGAGGAAGAGCCCGAGAGATCATAAAACAAGTGTAACCAGGAGAAACGCCCGTTCGACGGGCGTTTCCCGTAATATGAAAAACCATGACAGAACAAGAGAGAAAAGATATAGCCTACCTCGATACGGGGGTGTACGAGAACCCGTGGCGTGAGAACCTTTTCGAGACGCTGCCCGAGGAGCGTAAGACGGCGGAGGTCTGCCGTTTCGCCGTCAAAAAATCGGCTTTTAACATCGAGTTCGTGCCCGAAGCGATGAAAACGCCGGAGCTGTGTTCGGCCGCCGCCGGTCACCGGGGCGAAACGCTGAAATTCGTCCCCGAGGATCTGAAAACCCCGAAGATGTGCCGTGCGGCCGTCGAGAGCAACAGCTACGCGCTGCACTACGTTCCCGAGAGGCTGAAGACACCCGGGCTATGCCTGGCGGCCGTCAGGCGCAACGGCCTGGCGCTGGAGGCCGTTCCCGGGAAATTGCGGACGCCGGAGATATGCCGTGCGGCGTTGAAGGCCGTGCAGAGTGGCGACTACGAGCTGCTGCGGCATATCCCGCACCCCGATATATGCCTGGAGGGGTTGAAAAAGTTCGGGCTGTCGCCCGCGAAAAACTTCGAGGTCTTTGCCGCTCTCGACCCCGAGGTCATGACCGAGGAGCTGGCCCTGTACGGCGTGGGGATGGACGCCGCCTGCCTGTCGCTCGTACCGAAAGAGCTACGCACGGAGGCGGTCTGCCTGCGTGCCGTGGGCGGGGACGGCATCCTGCTCCATGAAGTCCCCGAGGAGCTGCGCACGGAGCGGGTCTGCGAGGCTGCCGTGTCCTCGAACTACCTGGCGTTGGAGTACGTGCCGGAGCATCTGAAAACCGACCGTCTGTGCGGGATGGCGCTGGAGCGCGATTCCCTGGCCATCCGCTTTTTCAAGCCCGAACAACTCACGCCGGAGGTCTGCAACCGGGCGTTGGCCCGTACTGACGACCTGCGTGTCCTCCGCTATATCCCCTTCGAGGAGATACACCTGAAAGTGTTGGGATTCTATTGCACGAATTACGATAAGACCTTCGATTTTTTGGAAAACATGACCCCCTGGTTCCTCACGCCGAGGGTGGCCCGTGAGATCTTCGCCCTGGAGCCGGAGCTGTTCTTCCGTTTTCCCGACTATGCCAAGACCGAGGAGATGTGCCGCCGGGCCGTCGGGCACGACGGGAGCTACCTGCAATACGTCCCCGAGAGGTTGAAAACGCCGGAGCTGTGCATGGAGGCCATACGGCGCAGCCCCTATGCCGTGGCCTACCTCCCCGAGCATATAAAAAGCCCGGAACTGTACATGAGCCTGGTGCGGGAGAATCCCCAGAACCTGAAAGGCATCCCCCGCGAGCAGCGGACGCGGGAGATGAGCCGGGAGGCTTTCGAGCGTACCTACGGGAAGGACAAAACCGATTTCTCGGTTATCAGCGCGTTGAGCGACCCCGCCCTGGTCTTGCAGGTGTTCCGCGAGCAGGACGACCCGCAGAAGATACACCGGTTGATGAGTGTCCTGCACCTGAACCGCCGGCTTGTAACGGAGGAGGTGGCGTTGGAGGCCGTTCGCAAGGATGCGGGGGTGCTGTACGACATTCCCCAGACGGCCATCACGCCGCTCGTGGCCGATACGGCCGTGCGGGGCGACCCGAGGATGATCCAGTGGGTTCCGAGGGAGCTTCGCACGGCGGATCTGTGCCTCTATGCCGAGGCCGCGCACCCCGAATTGCGGGTTTACGTTCCCGACGAGATTGCCAATGGGCGCAACATCTACTCGTTCCACCGCCAGGTGGACGCCAAGCTGCTGCAACCGCTCGAATACGAACAATACAAGACCCTCTACTCGGGCGGCGCGGTGCGTGTGAACAACGTGTGGACGTCGGTGGCGGGCGAGATCGACTGCTGCGAGGTGCGTTACGACCGCAAGGCGGAGAAACTCAAACTGCGGATCGTCGAACCGCCCGGGGAGAAGAAGGCGCAGCCGAAGGTCGCGCCCCGCAAACCCGCCCGGGGGCCGAAATTGTAGGAGGGCAGGTAGTTCTTTGGCAGGAAGGTTGTTAAAAATCGCACGTATTGTCGCCGATACCCGGATGAAATCGTTATATTTGCAATCGAATCCTCCGGCGGCGATGCCGCCGGGCGATTTACATACGGAAGGAACACATTATGGTGGGGCATTGAAAACAGCCAAATTTTAATCCGCTCGCAAAATAATGGGTAGTTCTCTTCTTCATCGTCGTGTCTATATGCGTCAAGCGTATGCGATAGCGGCGTGGGGAGAAATTATCTATCGAGTGGATGGGTGCTTGGCTGTACCTCAATGCCGGTATTTAACGTATTCTCACGCCTTTTTCGTATGGTATTTGTCCGAACCTAAAGAAAAGCGATATGGAAACGAAATCGACAAATGAGGTAAAGGGTGGTTACGACCGGGTATCGGCGAGTGAATGCCTGGGGTCGCTAATCGAGTTGCACGGGATTGTCATGGAAGACGATCTGTTCGTCATTCCCGATGCGGATGGCACGGCAGTATTATACAATGACGGGAAGATACGTTTTGACGAGATCGCCGACATCGAGGTCGGCTCGGTGTTCGTGGGCATCCTGCTCCGCAACGGCTATCTGTTCTACCTTTCCCGTACCGAACCGCTCAAGACGTGCATATACACGCATGGCGGGTGGGGTTCGATCTCTGAAATTTCTCCCCGTGGCATTGCCGGACATATCGGGCGTGAACTGCACGGGAAGCTGGGCGACCATACGGCGGTCGATTGACGGGAAACAAAAAAATCGGACGGTTGTTATCGTCCGATTTTTTTCGCGTCGTATTTTCACGGCTGTTGCCTGTCGTGTTCCCGTTTCCGCCTTTGCAGGGTGAGCAGTTGCCGCAACATGTAGGCATGGTTTTCCCCCACGGTATGCCCCGAGGGCATCAGGTAGGGACTTGCGAGGCACTCCCGGCATTGGCGTACCGCCTCTTTTAAGTCGGTAACGGTTATTTCCGTTCCCGTGATGTCTTTAATCTTTGTTTCCATTCTTGTCTTGTTTTTTGGGTTCGTACCAACTGTCCCGGTAATTTTCTCCCACGAGCGAGAAAATTCTGCTCATGCCGCTTTCAGCGGCGAAATTTTTGGCTTCCCATATACCGGAAAACTCGCCCAGCAGCCGGTAGCCGATGAATAATTTGTACTTGCGCATGATTTTATCGTTTTTCCAGGTTGATAATCGGTGTGTTCTTTTGCAGCCATTCCTCCACGCTGTCCATGTTGTATTCGGATGTGATAACCGCCGTTCGGTCGTCGATTTCGGTGAAGCGCGTAGTTTCATAGCCGTCAATCCATTGTTTCAGCGTGGCAACGCCCCACGCCTGCGGGTCGTCGAACATGGTGTCGATCCGCCCGATACCCTCGCCGAAGGTTACGACCAGCGTTTTATAGGAGATTTCCTTGTTTACTTCATTCGTTTTCATGTTCTCGCTTTTTACGGGCGGCTTTTGCCGCCCCGAAATTTTTAATCAGACAAGTTCCACTTTAACCCTGCTCATGTTCGCCCAGAACACGCCGTTGCAGTAGTAGGCGTAGCCGTTGTGCCAGTTGCTCCTGCGGCGTATCACGTCCTGCTCGGGTGGCCGTATCTCGATACTCGTGGTGTAGATGTTGTGTCCCACGGTAATGACGAGGTTGCACCTTCGCCATATCTCGGAATGGGTTCTGAACCCGTTTTTCCCCTCGACGAGCGCAAGGGCCGTCTTGACTGCTTCCTGAACTTCCCAATCCCATTCCCCAAAGGGTTTGAGCGGGCGTGCCATGTAGCTTTTATAGATGATTTTCATTGTTTTGTTTTTTTGTAGGGCGGCTTTCGCCGCCCCGATTTTTATGCTGTCATTCGTTTCCTTATAAGGGACATGTTCCCCTTCATCAGTTTCAGTATTTGCCCGTGGTATGGGGTGTTCTTGTTACACACGCCCCTGCTCTGCACGACCTCCATGCGTTTTAGGGACACCTCTATCGTTTCGATGCGTTTGCCGTCGATTGTGGCTGACAATATGAGCGAGTCGGCCTTCAGGTAGTATTCGTTGGTAAACACGCAATGGTGCATGGCCTCGCCCTCCTGCCGTATGGCTTCAACACTGTCCAATACCTTGATGCAAATTTCCCCGTCGGAAAACTCCACGCCGAAAAACCGCCCTTTGGCTTCGATAAACGAGGCTTCCTGCTCCAACGCCTTGCGCCGTTCCTCCTGCCGCCGTTCCTCCTGCATGTGCCGCCGTTTTTTTGCCATGTAGAGGTCATGCGCTGCGGGTAGGTCTGCGGGACACACGAAATGGGCGTTGTGCAGGTCTTTCCCGAAAAATCGCAACAGGTCGATGTAGTCGCACCATTCCGTCGGTTTCCCGATAGCGTACCCGTTACGGATGGCGATACGGATGGCCGGCCAATAGTCGGCGATATTGCGGGAGGAACGGGCGAAAAATTGCACGAGTGCCGTTTGTCCCGCTTTAAGCAGCGTTTCGGCCTTGTTCTCCGAGAGCAGCAGGTGGATAAGGTCGAAAGGGGTTACATCGGGGAGTTGTTTGCCGTAGCCGCTTCTGCGCAGTTCGGGGATAAGCCGTTGCCGAGGATAGATGCGTGTGGGCGTGATGTTGTATTTCCCGTCGTTCTCCGCCCGCAGTTCCAATGCGCTCGACCAACTCCACCCGTGAACGAAGAAGCCCATCGGGCGCAGCCGTGCGAAGGTTGCGGAGCGTCCGTCGGGGGCAATCCACCGCTGTACGGCTTCGATATGAGTGTAAACGGGCGTCTGTCCCACTTTCGCCCAACACTCGATATATACGAAGCGCAGGACTTGAAAACCCTTGCAGCGGGTTACGATGCACAAATACTCGTAATCGTTGAACTTGCGGCGCAGGGTGGTTTCCACTTTCAGCGGGGTATGGCAGTGCGGACACTCGCACCCTGACAGATTGTCCGTGAGTTCTCCGTTTTCGCTCTGCCATGTGTGGCCGCACTCGGTGCAGGTGATAAGTCCTTTCGGCGTGCGGCGTCCGATATGCTCGATGCAGTTCTTGTACCCCCATTCGATTTGTGCGGGGGTAAGCGGCGGCAGGTGTTTGCTTGCCGCCACGACGTTCTGTTGGAATTTTGTTCTCGGTTTCATAACTAAAATAGACTGGGCATTAGTTTGTTATCTTCGATTTTCTTGGGTTTGGACTTGACTTTCGCCAACTTGGCGTAGGCTTCGCTCTCGGCCTTCCGTATGGCGTTCCGCCGTGCCTCGGCTTTTTCCTCCTCGGTCAGTTCGACGGTGTGATTGACCACTACCTTGCAACTGACGGGTTTGCCGATGTCGATGTCCTCCTCGTCGTAATAGTGGAGTGCCATAGAGTATATTTCCTCGTCGGCAAACCCGTTGCAACCGCTCTGCCGTACTTGGTTGATGATGAAAGTGCAGCAATCGTCAATGTTCTTTTTCGGGTTGGCGTATCGGGGTGCGAAAAGTTCGTCCTCCCGAGCCCGTGCGTCGAGATAGTTCTGTATCGTCAGTTTGAAATAATCTGTTCCTTGTGCCATGATTTTTGGGTATTGTGGGGCGGCGAGCCGCCCCGTGTTCAACATTTATTCGTCCTTTCCGAGAAGCCGCCGCACCTCGTCCTCTTTGGTCTTTTGGAAAATCCATCCCGCTCTCTTCTGCCCGTCATGCGTCAGCCGTGCGTTGAAGCGTCCCCCGAGTGCGTGAAGGGCGTCCTTGACGGGCTTGGTGTCCCCGAATACGGCTATCGCTTTTTCGGAATAGTCCACGATGATAAACCCGCCTTGCACGCTCGTTTCAGTGCGTTCTGTCCGTTTTTCGTCTTTCGGCTCGGGCAGACATATATTCTCCTCGTTTCCTGCGATATATGCCAGTCTGTCGATGTAACCTTCACGGGTGTAGTGGGTCAGTTTGCAGACACTCCACCCGTATTTCGGACTTTTGCCGAGCGTGAAAACGGGATAGCGGTGTTCATTCTTGGGGTCGTATTCGGAGAGGTGCGCCGTTTGCGGAAAATTGGCCGCCGCCTTTCTCAACTCCCCGAAGCCGTTGCGGGAGGTGGCCGAAAAACCGAGAATGACGGTACGCACGCTTCGGGTGGTCGAACACTCGTAAGAGGGGTCTGTGTATTCCGTTTCGTTGAGTTCGGCGATGATTACGCCCTGCACCCCTTCGGGCATGATGCGGCGTAACCTCTGCGCCCCTATTTCCGCTATGCGGTCATGCTCGGCTTTCTCTTTGGCGGCGGCGATGGCCTGCGCCGTGGCTTGCTCCTCCGCCTGCCCCACGAGCAAGGCCACCTCGAAAGCGTCCATGAACTCGGGGTTCACGTCGTCGTAATACCTGCCGATACCGAATGTCTGCGAGAGGGGGCGCAAAATGTCCGTGCGGCTGATTTCCTTTGTTTCGGTATCGACCATGTGGTACACATAGCCACGGGCGGTGTGTTCCACCTTGTAAACGACGTAACGCTTTCTGCTCGCACCCGCACCGATACCGATGATAACCTGGTTTTCCTTGACTACCTGCACCTGCGTGTCCGTGGTAGTCGCTCCGAATAATGAAATGTACTTTGTCATACCTGTAATAATTTAGAAGATGTGAGTGAATAGGAAATAGAAAAAGCCGGTTAGAGCCACGAGAGAAACAAGGCAGGAGAAAATACCCCGCAGGATGTCATAACAGAACGTGAAGCCCAAAACGACCCAAATAAAGTCGATGCCCCACACGTGGAAGCCCAAAGCCACCGCCCCGACCTTTACCGCCAACCCGACCTTTGCCTTTATGCCAAGTGGAAGGTTGGAGGATTTCTGTTTCCATTTATTTTTCTCTTCGTTTCTCATAACCTTTGACTTTTTTTTTATGCCGTAGCGGAGCCGGTATGGATGGAATCTGTTTCGGTAGCATCAAAAGGTGTCGGGGATAGCTGCTGCAAGATTTTGTCGGAAAATACGCTCGCCCGCAGGGAAAGAGGAAGATTTTGCGGCAAACCGCCCCGCGGCCCGATCTTGCAGCAGCGTGAGCCCCGTAACTACCTTTGCTACAGACAACAGATTTCCATACCGCGCTCCGCGGCATAAAAAAAAGAGAGGAAAAGGTTATGGGAGAGAAACGGGGAGAAAACGATATGCCGTGAACGCTCGCGAAAGTCGGTTCACGGCTCACCCTGCATGGAATGATAAATCGCCCGCGAACATTTCCTTTCACGGGCGATTGGCGTATCGGAACGTGCCGATCCCGTATCGGCGGAGGATCGTTTCCGCCGGACGTGGCGCCACTCGCTGCCACTTTTAAGACGGATACGTCCATATGCCACTGGCTGCTAACAAGATACTGTCCATTTGTGTACTTTTGGGCATCCGGGAAACAAAAAATGAAACAGAACATGGAAATAATAAGTATGGACGTGAAGGCTTTCGACGCGCTGGCAGGGCACGTGGAAGCCATTGAAAGAAAAGCCGAGGCGTTATGCCGCAGGCAGGAGGACGTGAGTTTGAAAAAATGGCTGGACAACCAGGATGTCTGTGACGTGCTGGGTATATCGAAACGTACCCTGCAAACCTACCGGGAGAAAGGGTTGCTGCCTTTCAGCCGCATCCGTCACAAAATCTTCTACAAACCGGAAGATGTCGGGAAACTGCTGCAATCGTCGCACTATCCTAATACCGCCGCGTTATGAGCCATTATTTCATCGACAAGCACGATCCGCGTGTGGCGGATCTCTTCCGGCGCTTGGAAAAGGCCGGCAAGGCACTGGATAAACTGGAATCTTCCGGAGGCCGGACACTCAAGGGAGAGCGGTTCGTCACCGACGAGGAATTGTCCCGGCTGCTGAAAATCAGCAGGCGTACATTGCAGGAATACCGCACGGCGCGGATCATTCCCTATTATTTGATTCAGGGCAAGGTACTATACATGGAATCCGAGATACAGAAGCTCCTGGAAGATTCCCGGAAGAAATGTATCGGGGGACAGGAATGGGTATAAAAGAAGAACGGCCTTTATTTTGGCCGTTCTTCTTTTTTCAGTTCAATATCGTGTTCATGCCGGGAAGCTGCCAGACGACGGCGGTCGTCGTGGCCTTTCGGACAAGCCACCGGCGGAAGGCTTCGGCATTCCCGGATTTTAAGCGGAAAGCCAGCGCGGCGATCATTTCGAGCGAATACAGCTCGACAATACCGCCGTCACGGTTGCGCTCCCGGCGGTAAACCCGCTCCTCACGGAGTATGCCGCTTTTGAGTATGGAGCGGATGTTGCTCCCCACGGCAGGAACGAAAACACCGAACAGGTCGGCAATCTGGTGGCGCGTGAGCCATACACGGTTCTCCGGCATGTGGATTTCCACCCGCCCGTTTTCAATGCAGATAGGTTCTCTTGTCGTCATAGTCATACAAATTTATCGATTTTTATTATACTGTTCAACCGTTTACCGTTATAATATTTTCCGTTCCCGGTTCGTCCTCCTCGTAGAGATTTATTTTCCGGCCTTTGCTCTGTTCTTTCAGCCGTTTCATATCCTCGTCCACCTTGCGGTCGGTCACTTTGGCGTAAATTTGCGTGGTGGAAATACTCTTGTGTCCCATCATGCGGCTGACGGTTTCGATAGGCACACCCAGCGAGAGCGTGATATGTGTCCCGAAATTGTGCCTCGCCTGGTGAAATGTCATGTCGAAGCCGTATGTCCGTCCCAGTTCTCTGGTGAGCTTAATGAGATACCTCCGGCAATAGAGGTTGAAAATCCTGTCGCTTCTACGCTCGTGGCGGTATTTCTCGATGATCTGCAACGGCACGTTCAGCAGGCGGATGGCCGAGGGCGTTTCGGTCTTCTGGCGCCGGATGTGTATCCAGTACGTTCCGTCGTCCGATTGCGTGATGTCTTTTTCGGACAAGCGTTTCAGGTCGGCGTAGGACAACCCCGTGAAGGTGGCGAAGAGAAACCAGTCCCGCACCCGCTGAAGATTGGGTTTATCGACGGGAGTTTCCATCAGCTTTTTGAGGTCTTCGAGCTTCAAATGGCGGCTCTTGCGCCGGGGCAGTTCCGGGTGCAGCTTCCCGTAAGGGTCGCGCCGGAGTGTGCCCTGACTGACAGCCCGCTTGGTCATTTTCTTCAACCGGTAGAGATGCTCGTGTACTGTCTTGGGTTTCATTCCACGATCTGTACGCAGGAATATTTCAAAATCATCGTAGAACTCCCGGTCAAGACTCCGCAACGCTACATCCTCCTTTTCCTTCCTTTTTTTCACGAAGGAGGCTAAAATATTATAGGAGTTCTCGTAACTTTCATAGGTTTCTTCCTTGCGATCCACGCCGACACGCTTGCGGAACTCCTCGTTATGCTCGCGGAACAAGGCAAGGAGAGTGAACGGTTTCTGCCCGATTCCTTCCACGGCGTTTTTGACCAGCTCGGCCGTCACGAAACCGAGGCTTTTACGAATATGGCGGTAATGTCCGGTGATTTTTTCGGTCAGTTTCTCTATTGCCAGGTTTACCGTTCGGGCGTTCTCGCTTCGTCCGTTCGCCCTTTTGCTTTCCGGATTCCAGAGCGATGGATCGACAAACGCGTTGATGTTGATCGGGGCCGATTTGGCGTCGATGCTTACCTTGCATAACAATTTACATGTTCCGTCCTTGCGGACTTTCGTGCGGTTGATGTAGAACAGCAGGGAGAACGTGCTGCGGCGTTTTATCTCTTTATTATTCGGTTCCATAGTCGTTGTGAATTTGATTGTCAATGATAGATTAAATAGCTACCGAGAAGCGGCCGGCAATCTTTTCCTCTAAAGACCGGGTATCCATGTCGATCTTGTCATCGGTCACTTTGGCGTAAATCTGCGTCGTGGAAATGCGGCTATGCCCCAGCATTTTACTGACGGTTTCAAGCGGGACACCATGCGAAAGCGTGATCTCGGTGGCGTAGGTATGGCGTCCGCAGTGAAAGACGAGTTTCCGTTCAATTCCGCAAATGGCGGCAATACGTTTCAGTGTCCGGTTGAGTTCGTTGTTGCTGTACATCGGCAGCAGTTTTCCTTCCGGAGCCATATCCCGGTATTTGTCGAGGATGAGCAACGGTATGTCGAGCAACGGCACTTCATAGTCGATTTTCGTCTTCTTACGGGCGGTCTTGATCCATACCTCACCATCCTCTGCCACTTCCAGATCCTTCACCGTCAGACGGCACATGTCCCCGTAAGGGATACCCGTGTAGCAGGAGAAGAGGAACAGGTCGCGGATATGGTAGAGTTTCGGGTCGTGCAGGGGTGTGGTCATCAGCCGTTGTAACTCCGCGGCGGTAAGGTATTTCTGCTCCCTCTCGGGGCGTTCGGCTTCATACCCCGCGAACGGGTCGGCAGTGATAATCCCTTCCGCGATGGCTTCCCCGACAATCGTGTTCAACCGTGTGACAAGCAACACGATAGTTCCCGGGGCAAAGCGGCGCTCCGTGCGTAGGTAGAGGTCATAGTTGTCGATGAATGAACGGTTCAGAGCCGTGAAAGAGACATCCGACAACTTGTATTTCTCCTGGATGAAAGCAGCCACACAGTTACAAGCATAGCGGTAAGATTGCGCTGTTCCCTTTTCCCGGTTCACGCCGACACGTTTTTCGAAATGTTCGATGAACGTCCGGAAATAACCCAACAGGGTTTCCTGCCCGAAAGCCGTCCCCAACAACAGATTCCTTATTTCTTCAGCCGTTACATTCTCACGGGTGGCTGACAGCTCATCATAAATGGAAATGGCTGAAGCTCGCAAATCGTCCAGTTGCCGGTTGATTTCCCGCGCGGCGTTACTTTTACCCGTGGCACGTCCGGATGCCCACAGGGCAGCGGGTACGGACATTTTCGCGCTAAAAGCCGCTTCTGAAAATTTGCCGACAGTAAGTTTCGCCATGACCGGGCAATGTCCCTCGTCATTCATTTCGCTCTTTTTGAGGTAGAACGTAACCGTTACATCCGTCTGTTTCATAACTCTATTTTTTATGTTGCAAAATTACTTGATATAGAGTTATTTACAGTTGTGAAAATTATAGCGGAACAAAGAATAAAACCCCGGATGCCGGTAACATAACCTGTATTTCCATGAAAAACGGAAAAAAACGGTTATCTTTACGGGCAAAATATAGGGTTCTTTGCATGGTGAACGGTAAAACCGCAGGTGGTCAAGCGTTATTTTGCCGGATTATCCGGGGCTAAAAAGGGCAACGGATAAGTAGCAAATCTTTCTCTTAACCTTTCATTATCCTGCATTTTAGCGATTTGGAAAGGTATAGAAGAATTTGGCTTAACTCTCCTCAATACCAAACACTTACTTTATTTATCCAAATTTTGCCGTTTTTTTGCGAGTTCTTCCTATCTTTGTCAACTGAATAAAAGCTATATCCATGAAAACAAACAAAAGTTTACTAATATGCCTGGCCTTCATCGCACTGACAGCCTGTAGCGCCGGCTCAAAAAAACAAACGAATCGTATGGAAAATGAAAACCGCACCTTGGTGAAACTGGAAACCACTATGGGAAATATCACAGTGGCCCTGTATAATGAAACGCCGAAACATCGTGATAACTTTATCAAACTGGTAAAAGAGGGAGTCTATGACAGTACATTGTTCCACCGGGTGATCAAACAATTCATGATCCAAGCCGGCGATCCGGACAGCAAAAGCGCATCGGATACCGCCATGCTGGGCAGCGGTGATGTGGGCTACACCATCCCCGCCGAGTTCAATCCGAAGTTCTTCCACAAAAGAGGGGTCTTGGCAGCAGCACGCCAAGGAGATGATGTGAACCCCGAAAAGGCTTCATCGGGTTGCCAGTTCTATATTGTTACCGGACGCAAGTTCACCGAGCCGCAACTGCTGGGCATGGAGAACAAAATGAACGAACAGCGCGAAGAGGCTATATTCGACAGCCTGGCACGCCAGCACATGAAGGAAATATACAAGATGCGCAAGGCGGGAGACAATGCCGGATTACTGGAATTGCAAGACTCACTGGAGGCACAAGCCCGTGAACTGGCGGACAAAGAAGAGAAATTCCGCTTCACCCCCGAACAAATCCAGGCATACAGCACCATAGGAGGCGCCCCCCACCTGGACGGCTCTTACACCATATTCGGTGAAGTGACCGAAGGAATGGAGGTAGTAAACAACATTGAAATAGCAAAAACAAACCGTGCAGACCGCCCTGTAGAGAATATCCGGATTCTCAAGGCAAGCATTGAGTAATTTACAAGCCGAATGATTAACATAAACCGATACACCTTGTCCAACGGACTGCGTGTGATACACAACGAGGACAACACGACTCAGATGGTGGCACTGAACCTGCTGTACGATGTGGGCGCACGCGACGAGGACCCTGATCATACCGGATTCGCCCATCTGTTCGAGCACCTGATGTTCGGAGGCTCTGTTCATGTGCCCGACTATGACACTCCGGTGCAAAACGCCGGAGGCGAGAACAACGCATGGACGAATAATGACATGACCAATTATTACATCACCCTCCCCCGCCAGAATGTGGAAACCGGATTCTGGCTGGAGAGTGACCGTATGTTGTCCCTCGACTTCAACCCGCGCAGCCTGGAAGTGCAACGGCAAGTGGTGATCGAAGAATTCAAACAACGGAACCTGAACCAGCCATACGGCGACGCCTCGCATCTGCTACGCGCCCTGGCTTATAAGGTACATCCGTACCAGTGGCCTACCATCGGCAAAGAAATCAGCCACATAGCCCATGCCACCCTGGAAGAGGTGAAAGCTTTTTTCTTTAAATATTATGCGCCGGACAACGCCATTCTGGCGGTAACGGGGCATATCACTTTTGAAGAGACAGTGGCACTGGCCGAAAAATGGTTCGGCCCCATCCCGCGCCGCAACGTAGTGCCCCGCTCACTGCCGGCGGAGCCCCAGCAAACGGAGGAACGCCGGCTGACAGTGGAGCGTAACGTGCCTGTAGACGCGCTCTTCATGGCATTCCATATCTGTGAACGGCGCCATCCCGACTACTATGCTTTTGATATGCTGAGCGACTTGCTGAGCAGCGGACGTTCCTGCCGCCTGGTGCAGCATCTGGTGCAAGAGAGACAGGTATTCAACAGCATCGACGCCTATATCTCGGGCAGCATTGACCAAGGATTGTTCCATATCACCGGCAAACCCGCCCCGGGTGTCACGCTGGAAGCGGCCGAAGCGGCCGTATGGCAGGAACTGAAAGCATTGACGGAAGAAAGTGTGGATGAGAACGAACTGGAAAAAGTGAAGAACCGCTATGAAAGCGAACAGATATTCAATAACTTGAATTACCTGAATGTAGCTACTAATCTGGCTTATTTTGAACTGACCGGCAAAGCGGAGGATATCAATCAGGAAGTAAGCAAGTATCGCTCGGTCACTGCGGAGCAGATAAAAAAAGCGGCACAAAAAACATTTGTGCGGGAAAATTGTTCCACACTTTACTATAAAAGTAATTTATCCGTATGCTAATTTGCCAATATGCCAATTAGCACATCAGCAAATTATGAACCATGCAACATTATAAAACACTTTTCTCTTTAGGCCTCCCCATCGTAATCGGCCAGATAGGCGTCATCATTCTGGGTTTTGCCGATACATTGATGATAGGCCATCACAGTACGAACGAGCTGGCCGCCGCCAGTTTTGTCAACAACATGTTTACCCTGGCCATTATTTTCGCTACCGGATTCTCGTACGGGCTGACCCCTGTCGTAGGAAGCCTGTTCGGACGGGGGGAAACCAATGTCGTGGGACGGATGCTGAAGAACAGCCTGTTTGCCAATACACTGCTGGCGGTATTGCTCACGCTCATCATGTGGATACTCTACCTGAATATCCACCGGCTGGGACAGCCCGAGGAACTGCTGCCCCTGATGCGTCCCTACTTCATCGTTTTGTTGATCTCCCTGTTGTTTGTGTTGCTTTTCAACGGCTTCAAGCAATTTGCCGACGGCATAACCGATACCCGCGTCTCCATGTGGATCTTATTGGCGGGAAATGTGATGAACATCATCGGCAATTACATTCTGATCTACGGCAAACTGGGAATGCCCGAAATGGGACTGCTGGGAGCGGGAATCTCCACACTGGCCTCCCGCATCATGATGGTGATCGTATTCGCCGCCATCTTTTTCGGTACCCGGCGTTATCATATTTATAAAGAAGGATTCCTGCACCATGCGCTCAACCGGGCGGACTTCCTCCACTTGAACAAACTGGGATGGCCCATTGCCATGCAGATGGGAATGGAGACCGCTTCGTTCAGCCTCAGCGCCATCATGGTGGGATGGATCGGGACTACCGCCCTGGCGGCACACCAGGTGATGCTCGCCATCTCCCAAATCTGCTTTATGATGTATTATGGCATGGGAGCCGCCGTTGCCGTGCGGGTTAGTAATTTCCACGGACAAAACGACCGGATGAACGTCAGACGCTCGGCATACGCCGGATTCCATATCATGCTGCTCATCGCACTGATAGGAGCCTTGCCCATCTTCCTGCTGCGTAACGAACTGGGCGGATGGTTCAGCGATAGTCCGGCGGTCAGCGTGATGGTAGCACAACTTATCATTCCGTTCATCATCTACCAGTTTGGTGACGGATTACAGATAAATTTCGCCAATGCCCTCCGCGGAATCGCAGATGTGAAACCCATGATGTATATCGCATTCATCGCTTATTTCCTTATCTCCCTGCCGGCCGGCTATTTCTTCGGCTTCGTCATGGACTGGGGGATCATAGGAATATGGATGGCATTCCCCTTCGGGCTGACTACAGCGGGAATACTCTATTACCTGCGCTTTAACCGTGATACGAAATTAAAATAAAGCCACCATGAGCCTGCCCAACCGTTCCACCAAGCTGAAAGTTGCATCCGGTTATATCCTGCTGACCGCACTGCTCTTCCTATCCATCGGATATATCTATCAAGAGATGAGGTCACTGACCGGAACCGGCGATGATGAAGCCATCCTGAGCCAACGACGACATGTCACCAATCAGATCATCGGCCAGCTCTATCAGGCGGAAGTCATCGGGCAATCGCTCAGTACGGGACAACTGGGACAATACCACCGATACAAACGTACCATGAAACAAGCCAACACTGTACTCGACTCCCTACGCACGCTGCTGGCCGACAGCATACAACTGGCACGACTGGACACGGTGGAAATGCTCTTCATGGAGAAGGAACGGAACATGCGCAACCTGCTGAGAGCGATTCAGGAAGGCGGGACGGACAAGATTTACAAACAGCATATCGACGAACTGATTGCCGAGCAGGACTCTTTGCTCAGCCTTCCCCACGTACGCAAAAAAGTAATCACACACACCAACTCATACGTCATCCGCAAGAAGCCCAAAAGCTTCTTCAAACGGCTGGGAGAAGTGTTCGCACCCGGAAAGGCCGATTCCACCCAAGTCAGCAACGTGATTCAGGAAGAATATACCGACACGCTGACCGAGGCATACAGCCCGGCAGACACGGTGGCCATCCTGCTGAAAGACATACAGAGCCGGGTGACCGACACCCATCAGGAACGGATGGAAATGGTGAACCGCCGCACCCAGTCCCTACGCCTCAGCGGCTTGAAACTGAGCCAGAAAGTCAACCAGCTGTTAAGCACCATAGAGGAAGAAGAGCAGGCTCTGGCACAAAAAAAACATATACAAGAGGAATACATCCGACAAAGCTCCATCCGCACAATGGCAGGAATCGCCATTGCCGCTGTGGTACTGGCCATCCTCTTTCTGGTTCTGATATGGCGGGACATCACCCGTAGCAACCATTACCGCCGGGAACTGGAAAAAGCCAAACGCCGTGCCGAGGACTTGCTGGCGGCACGTGAAAAACTGATGCTGACCATCACGCACGATATCAAAGCCCCCGTGGGTTCCATTCTGGGATATACCGATCTGCTGGAACGGATCACAACCGAAGAACGCCAGCGCTTCTATTTGAACAACATGCAGAGTTCTGCCAACCACCTGCTCGGCCTGGTCAAGTCCCTGCTGGATTATCACCGGCTGGACGCGCATAAAATGGACATCAACCTAGTATCATTCAACCCCCGCCAACTGTTCGACACCATTTATATCAGCTTCAAACCGATGGCGGACTCCAAACAGCTGGAACTGAACTATCACTGCAACGAGTCACTGAACCGCGTGTATACAGGAGACCCGTTCCGCATCCGCCAGATAGCAGAGAATCTGCTCTCCAACGCGCTGAAATTCACCCGGGAAGGAAGCATCACCCTGCAGGCGGCACTGGAAAACGGCCAATTGCATTTCAGTATCAGTGACACGGGATGCGGCATCAGCCGGGAAGAGCAACAACGTATCTTCCAGGAATTCACCCGGCTCCATAACGCACAAGGACAAGAAGGATTCGGCTTGGGACTGGCCATCACCCGCAAACTGGTGCTCCTGCTCGAAGGAGACATCAAGATAGAGAGCGAACCAGGAAAAGGCAGCCGCTTCCATGTATATCTGCCTTTGCCCGAAGGCCCTTCCGTTCCGGATGAGAACCTCTCCGGAGCGGAAGCGGAACACGCACCCACCTCTCCTGATGCAGCCGGAATCCGGTCCACAGACACTCCGGCCGCCCCCCACGAAGACAGCGAGCCGCTCCACCTGATTTTAATTGACGATGACCGCATACAATTACAGCTTACCACCGCCATGCTGGAACGCCCCGGAGTGACTGTGACCTGCTGCCATCATCCCGAAGAACTTCTCAACAAATTGAAGGAAGAGCGCTTCGACGCCCTGCTCACTGACATACAGATGCCTGCCATGAACGGATTCGATTTATTGAAAACCCTCCGCACGCTGGGCACATCATGGGTGCAAACCCTGCCGGTAATCGCACTGACCGCCCGTAGTGATATGGACGAGGCGTATTTCCGTTCGCATGGTTTTGCCGGTTGCCTGCACAAACCTTTCACCATAAACGAACTGTTCACCGCCATCTCCCAAGCCACCGGAAAAGACATCCCTGCCGTGGAAAATTCCTCCACCCATGAAGCACCGGCCGAGGAGAGCCGGCAAGAAGCGTTGAACTTCTCCGCCCTGACTGCTTTCTCGGAAGATGATCCGGAAGCAGCCGCAGAAATACTCCGCACCTTCATCAGCGAAACAAAAAAGAACTGCGAGAACATGAAAAAAGCGTTGGCGGAAAGGAATATGGAAGGCATCACGGCAATGGCTCATAAACTGTTGCCACTGTTCACCATGCTGGGTGCCACCCGTTGCATTCCCGCACTGACATGGATGGAACAAAGACGGGGAACGACCGAAGTCAGCGAAGAAGCGGTGGAGAAAACAATCTTTATAATAAACGAAACAGGTAAAGTGATTGACGAGGCACAAAAGCAGGCCGGGAGTCCGGAGGAGGGAGGAAAAATTAAACCCTGTTAAGTTAAAAGGTATTAGAAATAAAGTCCGTTTTTCGGCACACCATGAAAAAAACTTATTTTTGTACGAATAAAAAAACACATAACGATGTCACATTCCATTCTGATAGTAGAAGACGACCTGACTTTTTCCACCATGTTGAAAACCTGGCTGGGTAAAAAGGGATTTTCAGTTGACACAGCAAGCAGCAATGCACGCGCACGCAAACAACTGGACGCACAATCATACGATCTGATCTTGTCCGACCTGCGTCTGCCCGATCAGGATGGTATCTTCTTGCTTTCATGGATGAAAGAACAGGGATACGACATCCCGCTCATCATCATGACAGGCTATGCCGACATCCAAAGCGCCGTACAAGCCATAAAACATGGAGCCAGCGATTACATCTCGAAACCGGTACAACCGGATGAGTTGCTAAAAAAGATTGACGAGGCATTGCAAGGCAAAGCGTTACCCACGGCACCTCAAGCGGGAACAGGAAAAACACCATCCGCTCCCAAAGCATCCGGACGCAAAATCGTCCCCCACAGCACAACCGTTCTCCCCTCTAATTTTCTGGAGGGGGAAAGCGAGGCGGCACGCCAGCTTTACAATTATGTAGGCCTGGTAGCCCCCACCCCCATGTCCGTGCTGATAAACGGTGCCAGCGGAACAGGCAAGGAGTATGTGGCGCACCGTATCCATCAGCTAAGCAAACGGGCCGACAAACCGTTTATCGCCATAGACTGCGGCTCCATTCCCAAAGAACTGGCGGCTTCCGAATTCTTCGGTCATGTAAAAGGCTCCTTCACCGGAGCGTTAAACGACAAAACAGGAGCGTTCGTGGAAGCAAACGGAGGTACTTTGTTTCTGGATGAAATAGGCAACTTGAGCTATGAGGTACAGATACAGTTGCTCCGTGCATTGCAGGAAAGACGCATCCGTCCGGTCGGCTCCAGCAAAGAGATAGAAGTGGACGTGCGACTGATCAGCGCTACCAACGAAAACCTGCAACAGGCCATTGAAAAAGGAAACTTCCGCGAAGATCTTTACCACCGCATCAATGAATTCACCCTTCGTATGCCGGCATTGAAAGAACGGCAGGAGGACATTCTGCTATTCGCCAATTTCTTCCTGGACCAGGCGAACAGGGAACTGGACCGCCGGCTGACAGGGTTTGACGCTGCTGCCAGCCAAGCTTTACAAACATATTCATGGCCCGGAAACCTCCGGCAATTAAAAAATATCGTAAAACGTGCCACCCTGCTGGCGCAAAGCAACTTCATCACCCTTGCCGAATTAGGCTATGAATTACAGGAACCTGTCAGGTCCGCCGGCACGCAGACGTTCAGCCTGCATGATGAAGCGGCGGAAAAGAAACGCATCCTTGAAGCTTTGAAACAGACAGGAAACAATAAAAGTAAGGCCGCTGTCTTATTAGGCATAGACCGGAAGACCTTATATAATAAGTTGAAACTGTACGATATCCAATAATTTTTCCAACCCCAAGCCACGGCATCATCAGACTGTGCCCCTACCCTTCCGGTACGGACACAGCCCCACAGTCTGCAAACTCGTTTTATCCTGCCGGCTATGTGGAATTATTCCACAAGACATTCCCCACTTTCCACACTTATCCCCATATCCTTTCCATCCGACGCAGCAATTAATCAATTAATTACCAATAGATTAGATCATTAACAAGCTTTCTGGCACGGATATTGTCCTTTTGTTACCAGAGAAAACGAAACAACATAGTATCAACAGTAAAAACCTACAATTATGAAAAAATTATTTGTTGCAGTAGCATTGGTAATGGGATTAGGAACATCCGTAGCATTCGCCGACAACTTTATGGTAGTGGCCTCTGAGACCGTAACTATGACTAATGATTTCACCCCTATTGAAGTGAAAGACCTTCCGGCCGCCGTGCAGGAGGCTATCACCAAAAACTATGCAGAATCTACTATCAAAGAAGCTGCCGTAGAAGCTAAAGAGGACGGAACTAAAACTTACAAGGTTGTTTTAACCGATAAAGAGGGAACTGAAAGCACTGTACTTTTCAGCGAAAGCGGAGAAGTTTTGAAGTAAATGAAAGATGCCTGAAAGTAAGAAAAGGGAATGCTGTGAAGCACTCCCTTTTTGTTTTTTATCTTCAGTCCATCTCAAAGCCGTTCCACAAGTTACCTTCGGGCACCGGTGCCGTCAGCCGGATCTCCTCCTTCGACACAGGATGGACGAACTGCACTGTCCGGGCATGCAGACAGATGCTGCCGTCCGGATTGGAACGCGGAGAGCCATATTTCAAATCGCCTTTAATGGGGCATCCCATCTTGGCCAGCTGGCAACGGATCTGATGATGCCTTCCGGTTTTCAGATCCACCTCCAATAAATAGTAATTCTGAGAATGGCCGATCAGCTTATAATGAAGTACAGCTTTCTTGGAATTCTTTACTTCCTTATCGTATGCATAAGACTTGTTCTGTTTCTCGTTACGCACCAGGTAGTGGACCAGCTCCCCCTCCGTTTCCTTGGGGCACTCTTTCACGATGGCCCAATAGGTCTTTTTCACCTCTCCGTTACGGAACATCTCATTCAGTCTGGGCAATGCCTTGCTCGTTTTGGCAAATACCACCAGCCCGCTGACAGGACGATCCAAGCGGTGGGTCACCCCAATGAAAACGTTACCCGGCTTATGATATTTCTCTTTCAGGTATTGTTTCACCATCTCCGACAGAGGAGTGTCACCGGTCTTGTCTCCCTGAACGATTTCAGAAGAAGTCTTATTGACTACAATAATATGATTATCCTCGTAAACGACTGTCATATTACATGTTCATGCCGCCGTCAACCTGAATCACCTGTCCTGACACATACGAAGACATATCAGAAGCCAGGAAAGTAGCCACATCCGCCACATCTTCAGGAGTACCTCCACGACGCAAAGGAATCTTCTTGGCCCACTCAGCCTTTACTTCGTCAGACAATTTGGCTGTCATATCCGTAATAATGAATCCCGGAGCGATAGCGTTGGCACGGATACCACGGGAACCCAGTTCCTGAGCAATAGATTTAGCCAGACCGATCATACCGGCTTTTGAAGCAGAATAGTTACACTGACCGGCATTTCCGTGAACACCTACTACAGAAGCCATATTGATAATGCTTCCACCCTTCTGGCGCATCATGATCGGAGTACATGCGTGGATAAAGTTGAAGGCAGACTTCAAGTTCACAGCGATTACTGCATCCCACTGCGCCTCGCTCATGCGCATCATCAAACCATCTTTGGTGATACCGGCATTGTTCACCAGAATATCAATAGAGCCGAAATCATCCTTAATCTGATTGACCACTTTCTCCGTATCCTCAAAATTCGCAGCGTTAGAAGCGTAACCTTTCACCTTTACACCCAATGCAGCGATTTCTTTTTCTGTATTCTGGCCGTTTTCATCAATTACCAAGTCTGTAAAAGCGATATTTGCTCCTTCCGCAGCAAACTTCAATGCAATCGCCTTACCAATACCACGAGCGGCACCTGTCACAATCGCGGTCTTTCCTGTTAATAATCCCATAATTTTTGATTTTATAATTATAAAGTTAATTTTATTCCTTGTTCTGTTCCTTACGTCCCAATGCGCCAAACACGATTTTTGCCACGTATGCCCATCCTGTCTCATCGTCCAGCTCCTCACCTATCTGGCCCCGTATATAAGGCGCCTCGATGCCCTTCACACAATAGTGCACAATGTCTGCCACAATATTCACATTGTCTATATCAAAGATTCCCTTTTCCTTTCCTTCCGTCAACACCTGCCGGAACAACTTGGTTTCCGTCCGGTCAAAATTCTTCCGCACCGCCTCCACTCTCCATATATCACGGAAAAAGCCGGCACGCAAAGTCCCGTTCCTGAACACCACCATCTTGATCGAGTCCAGATGTGTTTCTATCAGCCGCAGTATCTTCGTATCAGGAGCAAGATCCTCAGCAGCCACTTTCTCCATGGCACCCGACAACATCTCCAGTTCCGACTCCACCACTGCCATGTAGATGTCTTCCTTGCTCTTGAAATACGTATAGAGCGTGCGCCTTCCTTTCTTGGAGGCCACCGCTATATCGTTCATCGTAGTATCATCCACCCCGTTCTTCGCAAAAAGCTGACGGGCGACGTCTACTAATTTAGCCCTAGTCTTTGATACTGCCATATAAGTTCAATTGCACATTACATATATATGTGAGCAAAATTACATTTTTTCTTTGTACCACACAAACAAATAAAGTATAATCTTAAAGGAAACGTTAATTAACATATCGTGTTTTTCCTATATATCAGCGAGTTAGATAAAAAACTTATTTTATTCAAGAAAAAAGGGCAGGAATAATTTGGAGATTAGAAAAAAAGCCGTACCTTTGCACCCGTAATCAAAACACAACATCGCGGAGTGGAGCAGTTGGTAGCTCGTTGGGCTCATAACCCA
Source organism: Phocaeicola sartorii JCM 17136 = DSM 21941 (assembly GCF_054653615.1). NCBI lineage: Bacteria > Pseudomonadati > Bacteroidota > Bacteroidia > Bacteroidales > Bacteroidaceae > Phocaeicola > Phocaeicola sartorii. The sequence goes on along the minus strand of NZ_BAAIFW010000005.1, from coordinate 699,489 downwards.
AAGGTCATTCGTTCGAGTCGGATCTCCGCAACATCAAAGAGAAGCAGAATTGCTTCTCTTTTTTTATTTCCCAGTATTCTTTTTATTTCTTATCTTTGATTTTTATTTAATTTTCAAGACACATACGACCATGAAACAAAACATCTTTTCTTATCTCATCGCTTTACTATTCCTCCCTCTGTACGAGATACAGGCAGCCCACCAGCCCGAATTCTCCACTGCCGGATTCTATGAACTGGCAAACTCCGGGCGTGAAGTATATTCCATGAATCCGGCATGGCGTTTCCATAAAGGAGCCGCAACCGGTGCGGAAGCTCCAGACTTTAACGACCGGGACTGGAGAGTGGTCTCCCTGCCCGACGGCATTGAATATGTGCCGACCGAGGCCAGCGGATGTATCAACTATCAAGGCGAGGCGTGGTACCGCAAGCATTTCACTCCGGCGGACACGCTGAAAGGCAAAAAGCTTTTCCTGCATTTCGAGGCCATCATGGGGAAAAGTAAAATCTTCGTAAACGGTAATTTATTGACCGAACACTTTGGCGGCTATCTGCCTGTAGTCGTTGAGGTCACCGATGCACTGAACTGGGGGACGGACAATGTGATAGCCGTATGGACAGACAACAGCAACGACCCCAGCTACCCTCCCGGCAAGGCACAGGATGTGCTGGACTATACTTACTTCGGCGGCATCTACCGTGACTGTTGGCTGATAGCCCATAACCCGGTCTTCATCACCGACCCCAATTTCGAAAACGAAACAGCAGGCGGCGGGCTTTTTGTGGCATACGACAAAGTATCCGACACTTCCGCAGAAATCATCTTGAAAGCCCATATACGTAACGACAGCAAAAAGAATTTCAAAGGCGTAGTAGAATATGAACTTCAGCAACCCGACGGCACACAAGCCGCATTTCTGAACGATGTCATTCAGGTGCGCCCAGGCAAAGCGGTCACTTCCAAAGATAAAATTACATTGAAGTCCCCCCTGCTTTGGAGCCCCGAAACGCCTACCCTATACAACCTGATTGTCCGCATCCGCAACAACGAGGGAAATGTGGTGGACGGCTACCGCCGCCGCATCGGCATCCGCAGCGTAGAGTTCAAAGGCAAGGACGGATTCTGGCTGAACGGCAAGCCCTATCCCGCTCCGCTGATCGGCGCCAACCGCCATCAGGATTTCGCCGTGGTAGGCAATGCCGTAGCCAACAGCATCCATTGGCGCGATGCCAAGAAACTGCGCGATGCGGGCCTGAAAATCATCCGCAACGCCCACTGCCCCCAAGACCCCGCCTTTATGGATGCGTGTGACGAACTGGGCCTATTCGTCATTGTGAATACGCCGGGATGGCAATTCTGGAATGACGCTCCCGAATTTGCACAACGGGTCTATAACGATATCCGCAACCTGGTAAGGCGTGACCGCAACCACCCCTGTGTATGGTTATGGGAACCTATTCTGAATGAGACCTGGTATCCGGCGGACTTCGCCAAGAACACCCTCGATATTGTCAGTCAAGAATATCCTTATCCCTATTGCTACTCCGGTTGCGACAGCAGGGCGCGGGGACATGAGGTATATCCGGTACTCTTCACTCATCCGGCCAATGCGGAAAAGGACGAGGCCATCAAAAGCCTTGATCCTGAAATAACCTATTTCACCCGTGAGTGGGGAGACAATGTAGACGACTGGAACTCGCACAACTCCCCCAGCCGTGTGGCACGCAACTGGGGCGAACAGGCCATGCTCATCCAGGCACAGCACTATGCCGCACCCCATTATCCTTTCACCAGTTATGATGTACTCTGCCGCGCCCCGCGCCAGCACGTCGGTGGCTGTCTGTGGCACTCGTTCGACCATCAGCGCGGCTATCATCCCGACCCCTTCTATGGTGGTGTGATGGATGTATTCCGTCAGCCCAAATATGCTTATTACATGTTCAAAGCCCAGCGTTCGCCCGAAAAGCAAGACCGCCTTTTCGAAACAGGGCCGATGGTGTACATCGCCCATGAAATGACTCCCTTCTCGCCCAAAGCCATCACTGTTTACTCCAATTGCGACGAGGTGCGGCTTACCTATAATAAAGATGGAAAGACATGGACTTACACCAAACCGGCAACCAAAGAAGGAATGCCCTCGCCTGTCATTACCTTCAAAGATACATACGACTTTATGATAGACAAGAACATGTCTATGAGAGAAAAGAAACAGGACGAGGTGTTCCTGCTGGCCGAAGGCATCATAGACGGAAAAGTAGTCGCCACGCACGAAGTACGACCGGCCCGGCGCCCCGAAAAACTATTGCTATGGATTGACAACGAAAATACCGACTTGAAAGCCGACGGTTCCGACTTTGTAACCGTGGTAGCCGCCATAGCCGATAAAAACGGGAATATCAAACGCCTGAACAACTATTATGTGAAATTCCATATAGAAGGAGAAGGACGCATTCTGGGCGGAGCGGATATACTGGCCAATCCGGCTCCGGTAAAATGGGGAACAGCCCCCGTGCTGATACAATCCACCCTGAAACCGGGTAAAATCAAACTCACTGCCAGCGTATTGTTCGAAGGCTCGCAAATGCCCGCCAGCGCAGTTCTAGAATTAGAAAGCAAGCCGGCGGCGCATCCTCTCATCTATGCCGAAAACGAAGCTGCGCTGATCCCCATGAGCAGCGGCTCACCGTTCGGACAATCAGCTGCCAAATCGGCTTCTGAACTGGAGCAGGAACGTCTGCTGAAAGAACGGAATGCACAAAAGCTGAAGGAAGTGGAAAAACAGCAGGCCGACTTCGGTGAAAAGAAGTAGCCACCGTCTGCCTGATATCACGAGGGCGTCAGAACCCGGTTTTAGAGGAAAAGGACTTTCACTCTGAGACCGGGCACTCTCACTCTCTTTCTTGTATTTCAGCCCAATGATCCTCTTATTCCCCTAATTTATCGAAAAAAAAACAGCTTTCACCGAATAGATTAGAAAAATCGACCGAGAACATTTACCTTTGTCACCTAATATTAAAATAATAAAACCATTAAAGTTTTAATCATAAAACAACAAAACAAAAACGATGATGAAAAAGACAACAACTATTCTCTGTTTAGGCATCGCTCTATGCATGTTGGGGTGTAGCGATGATGACGATCAAGTTACGACAATCTCTACCGTTCCTTTTTCTCTTACGGCATCACTGCCCCCCCGTTCTTCCGATGCAGAGGATACAGGCATCCTGCAAGGCAACTGGAACACCGGCAGCCAGCTGGCCGTAATGAAAACCGGCTCCAGCGGTGTCCCCAAGAGTATTCTCACAAAAGAAGACAACTCTTCTGACACATTCAAGGGCAATCTTCCGGCACTGGTCAAGAATGATAATGAAATTGCCGTATTTTATCCGGCAGCAGCTATCACCGCCACCAGTAGCGACACCCTGAACCAGACTCTCAACCTGAACGGACAGGACGGAACGCTGGCAGGTGTAACGAACTATGATTACTCGTGGGCACTGTGTAAAGCCGGCATGAGCGAGACAGCAGGTTCTTCCGCCTGCGAAATGACCAGTCTGGTCACCATCGGTAAATTCCAGTTCACCGTCAACGGCGGCAATCCTTTGAACGACATTACAAGAATTACCGTAACCGCCACCACCGGAAACCTTTACTCCAGCGCCATAGTGAAACTAAAAGACGGAGAGCTCAGCAGCGCCCAAACAGGAAATATCACGATTAAAAACAAAACCGGCCTTTCCGGAACCACTTATATTTCCTTCTTCCCTTCCGAAGCGCAACTGCATTTCACCCTCGTTACCGCCACCGGTGATGTGTACGAGACAGCTACACCAACAACCATCCAATTGGAAAAAGGCAAAGTGTACAAGGCTCCGGCACTAGATTGCACCCCCTTACCTTCAGCCAAGGTCGGTGACTACTACTATAGCGACGCTACCTATTCTACCGACAAAGATGAGAACAAGACTTGTATCGGTATTGTTTACGCCCTGGATGATGCGGACGGCAATCTCTCAGCCGCACTGACCGCCTCTCCATTCGGACGCATCGTAGCGCTAAGCGACAACCAGTCCAGAACCAAATGGATCAGCAAAGCGGAAGATTTAGAAGGTATTGAAAACTACACCACCGCCGACGGTACATTAACCACCGGTGTTCTTCCTTATTATAACGGAACAGCCGATTCTTTCTTCTCCGATAAGAATGAGGAACGCATCAAGGGGGCAACCATCAACGTTGAAACCGGACAACCTGCCACCTGGGTATCAGAAGGAGCCATCAGCGACTTCCATGGGAAAGCCCACACCTCCCAGCTCGGTAAAAACGCTTCCAACTATCCGGCAGGAGGCTACTGCTACCAATACAGTACCAGCGGTAAATCGGCCGGTGAATGGTATTTACCCTCGGCTGGTGAGTTGACTTTATTATGGGAACTTCACAAAACAGGCATCATTTGCAACGACAAACAAGATTGTTTCAGTGATTTCTCACGTGCCGGATATTGGTCATCCTCTGAACACTCTATAGAGTCGGCCTGGTATCTGAATTTCGTGAGCGGTACGATAGTTGCCAACAGCAAGGCCAGCAGCTATTCCACACGCCCAGTCGCACAATTCTAAAGTTCCGACAAAGCGGATCATCTACAAACGAATGACAAATTGACAATAAAGCCCGGTTCATCTATCACAAAATGAACCGGGCTTTATTGTCTACCTTCCCTATCCTTGTTTACCGGAAGACTGTCTGTCCGAAGTCTGTCTGCGCTGTCCTTGCTTGCCTTGAGCCTGCTTCTTCCTGCGCCAATAATCACCATTGCTTTTGCTGCCCCGGTATACCTTATTGGCTTTCGCTTTTTCTTTCAGTTCTTCCGTCTTCTCCTTATGCGCCTGCGTCCCTTCTACGGTCACCCAGGGATGGTCTCTCACAACCGGAATCTGTAATCCGATCAGTTTCTGGATATCCTTTAAATAAGGCAACTCTTCCGACTCACAAAATGAAATGGCCACTCCGTCGTGTCCGGCACGTCCGGTACGACCGATGCGATGCACATAAGTTTCCGATATATTGGGCAACTCATAGTTGATAACATGAGAGAGCTGGTTCACATCAATTCCCCGGGCTGCAATATCTGTAGCAATCAGCACTCTTGTGGTGTGATCTTTAAAGTTTGTCAACGCCCTTTGACGTGCGTTCTGCGATTTGTTTCCATGAATGGCCTCCGCCCCGATCTCACTCTTATTCAAGATCTTCGCCAATTTATCCGCACCATGCTTGGTACGGGTGAAAATCAGCACAGATTCTATCTCGGGATTCTTCAGCAAATGCAGCAGCAGATCTTTCTTCTCTTTCTTTTCCACGAAATAAACACTTTGCTGAATGGTATCAACGGTAGATGAGACAGGAGTCACCTCCACCTTTTCCGGATGGGTCAGCATGGAATCTGCCAGCTTCTCTATTTCAGCAGGCATGGTAGCCGAGAAAAACAAAGTCTGCCGCCGGGCGGGTATCAGTTTCAATACTTTCCTGATATCATGTATGAAGCCCATATCGAGCATACGGTCGGCCTCATCCAGCACAAAGTAGTCCAGCCCCTTTAATGAAATGAAGCCTTGTGCCTGCAAGTCGAGCAAACGTCCGGGAGTGGCGATCAATACCTGTATACCTCGTTTCAACGCATCAACTTGTGCCTTTTGGGGCACTCCGCCGAAAATAACGGCATGTTTCACTCCGGTATATTTAGCATACTGATCAAAGTTCTCGCCTATCTGTATGTCTAGTTCCCGTGTCGGAGTGAGTATCAATGCCTTGATACCTTTCTTATGGTCTGATTGATAAAGTCGTTGTATGAGGGGGATAGCAAAAGCTGCTGTTTTTCCTGTTCCTGTCTGGGCGCATCCCAGCAAATCTTTACCTTTTAATAATACAGGAATTGCTTGTTCCTGAATGGGGGTCGGCGTTGTATAGCCGGTTTGTTGTAAAGCCCTCAAAATAGGCTCTATAAGATCTAGTTCTTTAAATGTCATGTGAAATTATTAAATTGGGCCTCACGGCCTGTAATCTATTTTATCGGGAGCAAAGGTACAGGAATGATTCTGCCCGGAAGCATTTCCGGGCAGACTTTATGGTTATTTAACTAGCCAGCAGCTGACCTCTACTTACAGAACAAGTAAACATTTCCCCCGAAATCAGTAACGACCAACGCATTGCCCGACAAGGCTACCGACCCGAAAACAGGAGCTCCCACAGCATATTTCCATACTACTTTCCCATTCTCTTTATCAATTCCGTACACAGTACCGTCCGAAGCAGCTACATAAACCGTATCTCCCGCCCATACCGCACTGGTTTCAATGGTAGCGGAAGGTTTACGGCTATAGGGACAGGTATAGATCAAAGCATCGCCAACAGGGCACGTCCATTTTTCTTCCAACGTTTCACGATCCAAGGCGATCATCCCTTTCTGTGCGGAACCAAAAATAATCTCCTTGTCGGTGAGTAACGGTGTAGAAGTAACATCCACATTATAAGGCAAAGGCTTACGGACAATCACTTTTCCGGTAGCCGCCTCCAATATAAAAAAGGATTTATCCGAAATTAGATACAACAAAGCACCATGCATGGCTGGAGACGCCCCCCGGTTACGCAAGCCGTTGTCACTAGCCGCCCAAAGTTTTTTACCCGTCCGGGCATCATTACAATAAAGAGCATTCCATTGTGAACCGGCAACCAACAAGTTGTTACCTAAAGTCAGCGTACTCGTGGTTCCTTCTCCTTGTCCCCACCCCTCATTTTTCCAGAGCTGTTTACCTGTCCGGGCTTCAAAAGCACAAAGTCCCTTTCCAGTTCCCGCATAGACCACTCCTTCAGCGGCCACCAATCCGTCAATGAGGGCCGGCAAACCATTTACAGGCAACTGCTTTTCCCAGTGCAATTTGCCAGTCTCGGTATCAATGGCATACAAAAAACCTTGAGCATCCTGAGCAAACACGATATCACTATCAACCGCAATGGAATTTTTAATAGAATTACGGACAGGATAGCTCCAAAGGAGTGTACCGTCCTTTCCATCCAAAGCATATACATGACCCGCACCTTTCAAGTCCTCGTCCACAGAAGCTACAATTATCTTTCCTTTGTGTATCAGCGGGGAAGTCATATAAAGATTAGCTCCTACATTGCTGCTCCATGCCAGCTGTAAAGGCAGATTCAATGGAGCGGAAGCAGGAGCGGAATGCCTTGCATTGCCTAACAGATTATCCCAATCAGCAGAGAACAGAGGGACTACCTTTTCAGTCCGGCAGATAAAGTTACTTTCTGCTTCGGCTGTCTCTCCGTTATTAAAACGGGCTTTTACCTGCAAAGTAAGTTCTTTACCTACGTATTTATCCGGCAAAGGAAGCTCTCCGTTCCATGACCAATCCGTATGTTGGGTCAGTTTCTTGTTCTTCATCACAGGTTTCCCATCGGCCAGACAAGTATAGAGCACTTCTTTCACCGGTGATACGGAAGAATACACATTGACAGCCACCGGAAGGACACCCGAAGCCATCACTCCGGAAGGCGATGCGATACAGATATTCTTGTCCAGGTAGCTATAACGAAGTTCGGAAGTGAAATCTCCCTTACGGTCTACGTGCATCACACGGAAAGCACTGGTGGAATGGTCTATGCCTCCTTTATCCAAGGAAGAGGTACAAATGCTGTAAACATCCCCCTGCTTCTTTATATAATTAATATGCCAGTGCCCATATATCCATGCTTTCAGGTTATATTCATTCAGGTTAATGCTTCCGGCATTCTTGCTTTTAAAGATAAAAGTATCTTCGTATGTCAGCAAATCATGATTGAAAACCATAATCGGAGTTCCGGGACGGATATGTGCCAGATCATTTTTCAGCCAGCGGCAGACGTCATCGGAAGTATAGCCGGGAGCATGGTCTCCACCGGGCATCGGGGTGACAATATAGTGCACATTACCCGCATCGAAGGAGTAATATACAGGACCGTAATTGTTTTCAAACACCTCTTCGCCATATTTCCCTTTTACCAAATCATGGTTTCCAATGCAATAGAAGACAGGACAATCCATATTTTCGGTATTCATCAGTTTGATATGAGCTTTCAAGCCCTTTTCATAACAGATATCTCCGGTATGAATGATGAAAGCCGCTTGTTCATTCGCTGCATAGCCACGGAGACTGCCCACCCAATCTTCATGATTCTCTGTGTTGAATATTTCAGTATCGGATATGTGGATATACTTATGAGAACCGTCTTTGCCAATCCGTCCGCTATAAGGCATCAAACCAAAATCATAACCAGCCTGTTTCTTTTCTATTTTATGATAATAACGGTTGAAGGTTTTGTAGCCCGAGGGAGTCGTGATAAAAATAAAACGCTCACGCTCATGACCGGGTAAAGTAAAACTACCGTCGGCAGCCGTTTCAACCACATTCAAGCCATCGGATACTTTGATGCCCGCCAGCGTTTTTTCACCTCGGTCAAACACACCGTTCTTGTTTTTATCTACATATACATGGCCTGTGTAAGCAGCCATAACCGGCATTGCGGCCAGCATCAGACACGATAATAAAAAGGTCTTTTTCATTGATATTTATTTCATTAGATTAAGTCTGAACATAAAGAAAATCAAATCCCGGCACCGGACATTTCATGTACTCATGACAGACCGGATTCATTGACTCCGTACAAAGATAGTGAATTATCCCAAAGCCGGTACTATAAAATATACCATAAACAGGGTATTTCCGCCATGAACATCTTCCCCTATCTTTGCATTATAAAACTATAACCCACTAAATGAAAAGATTATGGCAAGAATAAAAAAAGAGCTGACCGAGCTCATCGGAAGAACTCCCCTGCTGGAACTGTCACGTCTCAGCAAAAAGCACGATGCAAAAGCGCAAGTTGTCGCCAAACTGGAATTCTTCAATCCCGGCGGAAGCGTAAAAGACCGTATAGCCCTGGCAATGATAGAGGATGCGGAAGCCAAAGGTATCCTGAAGCCCGGAGCAGTTATCATTGAGCCAACCAGCGGCAACACCGGCGTAGGATTGGCATGGGTTGCCAGCGTGAAAGGCTACAAAGCCATACTGACCATGCCCGAAACCATGAGCCGGGAACGCCAGAACCTGTTGAAAGCCATGGGAGCGCAATTAGTGCTGACCGAAGGTGCAAAAGGCATGAAAGGAGCCATAAAGAAAGCGGAAGAGCTACGTGACCAGACTCCGGGAGCTGTTATCCTGGGACAATTCGAAAACCCGGCGAATCCCGCCGCCCATGTGCGTACCACCGCACAGGAAATCTGGAACGACACGGATGGAAAGGTAGATATCTTTGTAGCCGGAGTCGGCACAGGAGGCACCTTGAGCGGAGTGGCGGAAGGACTGAAAAAACAGAATCCCCATATACAGATTGTAGCTGTAGAGCCGGATAGTTCCCCCGTCCTTTCGGGTGGAAATCCGGGGCTGCACAAGATACAAGGCATCGGAGCCGGATTTATCCCCCAGACCTACAATGAAAAGTTAGTAGATAAAATAATCCGGGTGAAAGACGATGACGCCATCCGCACGGGACGCGAATTGTCTCTGACAGAAGGGTTATTGGTCGGGATATCTTCGGGAGCAGCCGCCTACGCCGCATTGGAACTGGCCCAACTGCCCGAAAATGAAGGGAAACAAATTGTAGTGCTCCTGCCTGATACGGGAGAACGATACTTATCGACCGTACTTTATGCTTTTGAGGAATACCCGTTATCATAAAACAAGATGAACATAGCTGCATTAATTTCAGGAGGTGTGGACAGCGCGGTTGCCGTACACCTTCTTTGCGAACAAGGATACAAACCGGATCTTTTCTATATTAAAATCGGAATGGACGGTGACGAAGATCTCACCTGCACGGCAGAAGAGGATATCGAACTATGTACCGCCACCGCCCGCAAATACGGCCTGAGCCTGCATATCATTGACCTGCACCGGCAGTACTGGGACAATGTGGTGGCATACGCCATTGATAAAGTGAAACGCGGCCTTACCCCCAACCCGGATGTAATGTGCAACAAACTCATCAAGTTCGGATGTTTTGAGCAGGAGGCCGGGCATTTATATGACAAGACAGCCACCGGACACTACGCCAGTATCCTTGAAAAAGACGAGAAAATATGGCTGGGAACCGCGCAAGATCCCGTCAAGGACCAAACAGATTTCCTGGCACAAATAGATTATCTGCAAATTTCAAAACTGATGTTCCCTTTGGGAGGCCTGATGAAGAATGAGGTCAGGGATATCGCCCGCATAGCCAAACTGCCCAGCGCACAACGCAAGGACAGTCAGGGAATCTGCTTTCTGGGTAAAATCAATTATAATGAGTTCCTCCGCCGTTTCCTAGGCGAGAAAGAAGGAGATATCATTGAAGTGGAAACAGGAAAACGGATTGGCACTCACAAAGGATATTGGTTTCACACCATCGGACAGCGCAAAGGACTGAGACTGGGTGGAGGACCGTGGTTTGTTATCCGCAAAGATATAAACGAGAATATTATTTATGTCTCACGCGGTTATGACACCGACAAACAATACGGAACCGACTTTGCCCTACGTGATTTTCATTTCATCACAGAGGACTTGTGGAAGGGAGCATCTTCCGTAGATGTTTCTTTCAAGATCCGGCATACAGACACTTTCATGAAAGGGACATTGGCACGAAAGGATAATTTGTTCCGAATCCACAGCCACGCCCCTTTACAGGGAATAGCCCCCGGGCAGTTCGGCGTGCTATATGACAAGAATGCAGAAATCTGTGTGGGAAGCGGTGAAATCACTTTACCTTAAATATAATATTCCACCGCATCCACAATCCCTGCACGAAGGGCATATTTTGTCGCTTCGTGCACATTGTTCACTTCCAGCTTGCGAAAGATATTTTTGCGGTGAGTCATTACCGTATATACACTAAGGAAACGCTCAGCCGCAATCTCTTTCGTGGTCTTGCCCAATGCCATCAGTTTCAGAATTTCACGTTCCGTAACCGTAAGCGGTGAAACCAACCTGTCTTTCTTGTTTTCTTTATGCTGCAACAGCCAAGCTACACGTGTACACATATATTGCAAATGCTGTTTTGCCTTCCGTAACCCTTCCTCTATCTCTGTCATCGGTGCATCTTTCATCACCACGCTGAATGAAGTTCCACTAAAAACCATACGCCGGATGAAGTCCTCACTCAGATTATCGCTGAACAGCACAAAATGTGCTTCTTTAAACCGTTCCTGCAAAATAAGCAAATACTCAGCCGAAGTATCAAATAATGTATAGTCCAGCACTGCAACAGCATTGGGATTATCGACAAGAAGTCTGGTAAGCTCACTCTGACTGCCAGCTTCCTTTATTGCGGCAAACCCTCCTATCCGGACGGCCACCGTTTTCATACCCTCACGGGTAATATCCTGATTATCGACAAGTAGCAATGTTTTCATGCCCATACATATTAACTAGGGGAACTTACTAAAACAAAAAAAGCCTTGCATCATTGTGTGCAAGGCTTCATTCCTTCGGTGGGCGTTGACGGATTCGAACCGCCGACCCTCTGCTTGTAAGGCAGATGCTCTGAACCAGCTGAGCTAAACGCCCGATAGTGCTTTCTCGTGCAATATTCAATTTCTTTCTTCGGTGGGCGTTGACGGATTCGAACCGCCGACCCTCTGCTTGTAAGGCAGATGCTCTGAACCAGCTGAGCTAAACGCCCGAAGGTTGCTTTTTATAAAACAAGAGGTGAAGATGGAGTGGGCGTTGACGGATTCGAACCGCCGACCCTCTGCTTGTAAGGCAGATGCTCTGAACCAGCTGAGCTAAACGCCCGATAACCTCTTGTTTCAAAAGCGTTGCAAAGATACGGCTATTTCCGATAACTGCAAATTTTACGCACACTATTTTTTCATTTATTTTTCAACACCACATTTAAAACATTGATATACAGACCATACAATATTAAATTAATTCTATAATTCAACAAACACAAAAGGGGGGACTATACCTTATTATATATAGTTCCCCCTTCATGACAAAGTTATTTTAGTCCTGACCAAAACGCTTTACCTGTTCGGCAATCAGTTCCGCATCATCAAAATAATTAATCTTCATCGCCTTGCGCACTTCATCCAACGTGGCAGTCGCAGTAGCACGGGCAGTTTCGCATCCTTTACGCAGCATTTCGTAAATAGCCGGGATATCCTTTTCAAACTCCTTACGGCGTTCGCGGATAGGAGTCAATTCCTCTTGCATAATAGCGGCAAGGAACTTCTTCACCTTCATGTCCCCTAATCCGCCACGAGTATAGTGAGCCTTCAATTCATTCAAATCAGGATAATCGGGCAAATAACGCCCGAAATGCTCTGGTTTGCAGAAAGCATCCAAATAGGTGAAAACGGTATTCCCTTCCAGTTTGCCCGGATCGGATACTTTCAAGTGAGTCGGATCGGTGTACATGCTTTTCACCTTCTTCTCCACCTCGTCGGCTGTGTCCGACAAATAAATGCAGTTACCCAATGATTTGCTCATCTTAGCCTTTCCGTCCGTACCCGGCAGACGCAGACAAGCCGCATTGTCCGGCAACAGGATTTCGGGTTCTACCAGCGTGTCACCATAAATATGGTTGAAACGGCGTACAATCTCACGAGTCTGCTCAATCATCGGCTCCTGATCCTCACCCACCGGAACGGTAGTCGCCTTGAAAGCAGTAATATCGGCAGCCTGGCTGATAGGATACGTAAAGAACCCTACCGGAATGCTGGTTTCAAAGTTACGCATCTGAATCTCAGTTTTCACTGTCGGATTACGTTGCAGGCGGGATACGGTAACCAGGTCCATATAGTAGAAAGTCAGCTCGCACAATTCGGGAATCTGAGACTGGATAAAGATGGTGGACTTCGTCGGGTCCAGACCGACCGCCATATAGTCCAGCGCCACCTCGATTACATTCTGGCGCACCTTCTCAGGGTTTTCTATATTATCGGTCAATGCCTGTGCATCGGCAATGAAAATAAAAGTCTTGTCATACAGTCCGGAGTTCTGGAGTTCGACTCTGCGTTTCAACGAACCTACGTAATGACCGATATGCAATCTTCCCGTAGGACGGTCACCGGTCAATATGATTTTTTCTTTTCCCATATCTCTTAAATATTATCTTATATTAAAATTTACGCAAAGATAGTCATTTTCCAGTATAAAGGCCGAACTTCCCTCCTCATTTTGCATAATTCTTCCGACAAAGAACCCGATTTATTTTGTTATCTTGGAAATTAGTCGTTACTTTGCACAAAATTTAATAGTGCTATGTATCCCAAAGGAACAAAGATAATATAGACATACGAACAAATGCGTTAGTCCTCTTACGAGGATGGACGCATTTTTTTTAATATTTAGCGACTTTAAAACAACTATTATAAAAAGAAACTTTCAATGAAAAAGGATTTAAAGAAAGTCCTGGTATTGGGTTCGGGTGCCCTCAAGATAGGCCAGGCAGGAGAGTTTGACTACTCAGGTTCACAAGCGCTGAAAGCATTGCGCGAAGAAGGTATTCACTCGGTGTTGGTAAATCCTAACATCGCGACTATCCAGACTTCGGAAGGTATTGCCGACAAGGTGTATTTCCTCCCTGTTACTCCCTTCTTTGTTGAAGAAATCATCAAAAAAGAACAGCCGGACGGTATCTTGCTGGCTTTCGGTGGACAGACCGCATTGAACTGTGGTACCGAGCTTTACCTGAACGGTACACTGAAGAAATATGGTGTAGAAGTACTAGGTACCTCTGTAGAAGCCATCATGTACACTGAAGACCGTGATCTGTTCGTAAAGAAACTGGATGAAATTCCGATGAAGACCCCGAAGAGCCACGCTGTGGAAAGTATGGAAGAGGCTCTGAAGGCTGCCCGCGAAATCGGTTATCCGGTGATGGTACGCTCTGCTTACGCACTAGGTGGTTTGGGTAGCGGTATCTGTCCGGACGAAGCTGCTTTCATCAAACTGGCTGAAAGTTCATTCGCATTCTCCAAACAGATCCTGGTTGAAGAATCATTGAAAGGTTGGAAAGAAATAGAATTCGAAGTGATCCGCGATGCCAACGACCATTGCTTCACAGTGGCAAGCATGGAAAACTTCGACCCGCTGGGTATCCACACCGGTGAGTCTATCGTGGTGGCTCCCACTTGTTCGCTGACAGAAGAACAAGTCGCCATGCTGCAAGAATTGTCTATAAAGTGTATCCGCCACTTGGGCATTGTGGGTGAATGTAACATCCAATATGCTTTCAATGCAGATACCAACGACTACCGTGTGATCGAAGTAAACGCACGTCTGAGCCGTTCTTCCGCACTGGCTTCTAAAGCTACCGGGTTCCCCTTGGCATTCGTTGCCGCCAAAATCGCTTTGGGTTACACTCTGGATCAGATTGGCGAGATGGGCACCCCCAATTCGGCATACGAAGCTCCCCAGCTGGATTACCTGATTTGTAAAATTCCCCGTTGGGACTTGACTAAATTCGCAGGCGTATCACGCCAGATTGGCTCCAGCATGAAATCAGTAGGTGAAATCATGTCTATCGGCCGCTCTTTCGAAGAAATCATTCAGAAAGGCCTTCGTATGATAGGTCAGGGCATGCACGGTTTCGTGGGTAACGACCATACTAAATTCGAGAATCTGGATGAGGAACTGGCTAACCCGACAGACCTACGCATCTTCTCCATCGCTTCTGCATTGGAAGAAGGATACAGCATTGAACGCATTCACGAACTGACCAAGATCGACCCGTGGTTCCTGGGCAAGCTGAAAAACATCGTTGACTATAAGGCTAAACTTTCTACTTATAATAAGATTGAGGATCTGCCCGAAGAGGTACTTCGCCAAGCTAAAGTGTTAGGCTTCTCTGATTTCCAGATTGCACGTTTCGTATTGAAAGCCAGCGGCAATATGGAAAAGGAAAACTTGGCTGTACGCACCCGTCGTAAAGCGTTGAATATTCTTCCGGCTGTCAAACGTATCAATACCGTTGCCTCCGAACATCCCGAACTGACCAATTACCTGTATATGACCTACGCTACTACGGGATATGATGTCAATTATTATAAGAACGAGAAATCGGTAGTCGTATTAGGTTCAGGTGCTTACCGCATCGGTTCGTCCGTGGAATTTGACTGGTGTTCTGTAAACGCTGTCCAGACCGCACGCAAGCTGGGTTACAAATCCATCATGATTAACTATAACCCCGAGACAGTTTCTACCGACTATGATATGTGCGACCGTCTGTACTTTGACGAGCTTTCATTCGAACGTGTGCTCGATGTGATTGACCTGGAGCAACCGGGTGGTGTCATTGTATCAGTAGGCGGACAGATACCTAACAACCTGGCCATGAAGCTGCACCGTCAGTCCGTACCCGTATTGGGAACTTCTCCGCTTTCTATCGACCGCGCGGAAAACCGTCATAAGTTCTCGGCCATGCTCGACCAACTGGGCATTGACCAACCTGCATGGAAGGAATTGACCAGCCTGGAAGACATGGAAGAGTTTGTAAACAAGGTAGGTTATCCGGTATTGGTGCGTCCTTCCTACGTACTCTCGGGTGCTGCCATGAACGTGTGCTACAACGAAGAAGAACTGAAGGAATTCTTGCAGATGGCCAAGGAAGTTTCTAAAGAATATCCGGTAGTGGTATCACAGTTCATGCAGGATACCAAAGAAATAGAATTCGACGCTGTAGCCCAGAACGGCGAAGTGGTGGAATATGCCATCTCCGAACACATTGAATATGCAGGTGTACACTCAGGTGACGCGACCTTGGTATTCCCGGCTCAGAAGATTTATTTCGAGACAGCCCGCCGCATCAAGAAAATCGGCCGCCGTATCGCAAAAGAATTGAATATCTCCGGTCCGTTCAATATGCAGTTCCTGGCTAAGAACAACGAAGTGAAAGTGATTGAGTGCAACCTGCGTGCCTCACGTTCATTCCCGTTTGTTTCCAAGGTATTGAAACGCAACTTCATTGAGACCGCAACCCGCATCATGCTGGGTGCTCCATACAGCCAACCGGACAAGTCGGCTTTCGATATTGACTGGATCGGTGTCAAAGCTTCCCAGTTCTCCTTCTCCCGTCTGCACAAGGCTGACCCTGTATTGGGCGTAGATATGTCTTCAACGGGTGAGGTAGGTTGTATCGGTGATGATTTCCACGAAGCACTGCTGAACTCCATGATTGCTGTCGGCTTCAAGATTCCTACCAAATCTGTCATGTTCTCCTCAGGTGCTACCAAATCCAAGGTAGATTTGCTGGAAGCAAGCCGTATGCTGTCAGAAAAAGGATATGAAATCTATGCAACTGCCGGAACCGCAACCTTCCTGAACGCACACGGGGTAAACACCACCCCGGTTTACTGGCCGGATGAAAAGCCCGATGCGGAAAACAATGTGATGAAGATGATTGCCGAACATAAATTCGACTTGATAGTCAACATTCCGAAGAATCATACCAAACGTGAATTGACCAATGGTTACAAGATTCGTCGCGGAGCAATTGACCACAATATTCCTTTGATTACCAACGCCCGTCTGGCAAGTGCTTTCATTGAAGCATTCTGCGAAATGAGTGAAAAGGACATTCAGATCAAGAGCTGGCAGGATTACAAATAATCCTTTCCAAACTTAAAAAACAAAGGGGGCTTCCATGTGGACAGTCTCCTTTGCTTTTTTACAAGTTATTCTCGAAGTTTCATCAAGCATTTATGATGCAACCTCCGCAATCCCCTTTTTCCTACACATACGCCCGCATGAAGCTACACATACGTTTACGTAGGCCTATACATACGTACGTACAGGCTTATGCGGACGTATGCGAAATCCTGCACGTACAGAAGGGAGTCATAACCTGACTTAGGTTGTGAATTCTGCACATCCAAAAGATAAGGACGGTACTATTTATTTCAAAGCTTCCGCAACAGCATCCATCAACTTTTCAAATTCTTCTTTCTCATATCCGATGGAAGTATAAACGGCTTCACCTTCTTTATTGAACAGATAGGCACGAGGAATTGACTTCTCTGCAAATAAAGAGAATACCTCACGTTTGGGATCGGGATATAACGGAAAAGTGAATTTCTTCCGTTCATTATAAGTTTTCAACTGCTCATCCGTATGTTCACGGCCAATCACCAACAGTACAAAGTCCTTATTATCTTTATACTTAGGCCAAAAAGTCTTTTCCACCTCAGCCAGTTCCAACTGACATGGCCCGCACCAGGTGGCAAACAAACTCACCAGTACCACCTTACCTTTCAATCCGGCCGAAGAAACATCGCCATACACCGCAGACTTCAGCTGAAATTCAGGTAACTTATCTCCTTTTTTCAATTCCTGAGCATTGACGGCAAACACCATGCAAAGCATCATGAACAATAACCCTAACTTTTTCATTTTCATAGTTCTGAATGTTTAATGATGAAATAACAAAGACAAATATATCTGTTTTTCTTATATTTGCCATCTGAAAATATTATTTTTTAGCCTATGATGACTTTTATTTCATGTGCCAAGACAATGGCCGGACAGAGCAAGATACAAACTCCTGCTACCAGCACACCGCAATTCCAAGCCGAAGCGATACGGAACGCGCTGGATATGTCCCAATTCCCGGCAGAAGAACTGGAACGACTTTTGCGTGTGAACAGTAAAATAGCAGCAGAGAACTACCTGAGGTTCCAGAATTTCTGTTCAGACTCTCCCACCGCTTCAGCAGCCTTATTGGCTTATACCGGTATAGTATATAAACGTATCCAACCACAGGACTTCACCCCAGAAGATTTTCAATATGCACAAGACCATCTGCGAATCACTTCCTTCCTTTACGGATTACTCCGCCCGTTAGACCGGATAAAAAATTACAGGATGGAAGGAGATATCAAGTTGCCCGAACGTGGAGGGATATCCATGTTTGACTGTTGGAAGCCGTTGCTGACCGATACTTTTATCAAAGAAATTAAAGCGCAAGGAGGAATACTGGTCAATCTGGCAAGTGGGGAAATGAAAGATTTATTCGACTGGAAGCGCGTGGAGCAGGAAGTACAAGTGATCACACCGGAATTTCAAGTATGGAAGAAAGGGAAATTAACCACCGTGGTGGTTTATGCAAAAATGTGCCGCGGAGAATTGACACGCTTCATCATTAAAAACCGCATAGAGAATCCCGAGGATTTAAAAGGGTTCAATTGGGAAGGATTCAGCTTTGATGCCGGTCACAGCACAGACAAGCGCTATCTTTTTAGCCTTCTTTCATAAAAAAATATTAAATAGTAGGCCAACTCAAACTTTTTATCAGTGCTCATGTTATTTAGTTGAATTTGGGAAGATAAACCTAGACAATAATTAACTAATAGAAATGAGTATGAAAAAATTAATGTTTTTACTGGCTGCGGCCAGTTTAAGTTCTGTGGCGTTTGCGCAGCAGAAAAGCAATTCACAAAACGTCCTCATAGGCGAGAGTGTAGATGTGATGGAGGTGCCTGTGGATAAGTACAAAGTAGAGACCAACCACTTCTTCGATAATTGGTTCTTCTCGGTCGGCGGAGGGGCACAAGTACTGTTCGGTGATCAGTCCGATCTTGGTAAATTCAAGAAACGTATTGCTCCGGCTCTCCAAATATCAATCGGTAAATGGTTTACTCCCGGTTTAGGACTACGCTTGCAATATAGCGGTTTGCAGTCGAAGAGTTTTTCCAGCGAACCTTCCGTATATTCCAAGCCTCACATGCTAAGCGAGGGATACTATCAGGATAAGTTCAATTACATGAACCTGCACGGTGACATCTTGTTCAATGTCAGTAACATGCTGGCCGGATACAATGAAAACCGCATATACGACTTCGTGCCATTCGTAGGTTTTGGTTTTGCCCACTCCTACGATGCTCCACGCCGTAACTCACTGGCGTTCAATTTCGGTATCATCAACACATTCCATCTGGCCAGTGCATGGGACTTGAACCTGGAACTTTACGGAATGGGTACAGAAAACAAATTTGACGGTAAAACCATCAGCAAAGGCCCCGACTTTATGGCAGGTGCTACAGTGGGTATCACTTATAAGTTCCCACAAAGAGGATTCAAGCCCGCTCCGGATGTAGATGCCATTATGGCACTTACCTCTTCGCAAATGGATGCTATCAATACCGCTTTGGCCCAACAGATAGAACAAAACCGCCAATTAAAAGCACAGCTTGCCAACCAACCTACCGAAGTGGTTACAGAACAAGTTACAGTGAACCAAATAGCTCCGGCTCCTCAATCTGTATTCTTCCAGATCGGTTCAGCGGTTCTCCCTGCCAACTCTACTGTTAATTTGCAACAAATCGCAGAATTGGTAAAGGACAACCCGGAATTAAAGCTGAAAGTGACCGGTTATGCCGACAGTGATACAGGTAGCGCCGCATGGAACAAACAATTGAGTGAAGACCGTGCCAACAATGTGGCTAATGAATTGGTTAAATTGGGTGTAAACAAAAACAATCTGATCATCAGTGGCATGGGTGGTGTCAACACCTTGACTCCTCCGGCATTCAACCGTCGTGTAATTATCGAAGCCCAATAATACACTGCTTTCTGTCAGCAGAAGGTAATCATGCCCGCAATTCCATCTCAAAAATAGAATTGCGGGCATTTATTTCTTAGATAGAATAACCCCACTGGTCTAGCGCGAACTTCCAGTTCTCTTCCACCAACCGGACCGTACGGTCATCATACGTGTACTTATTCTTCTTATATCCTTTCTTTCCGCCTATATATTGACTGATAGCCGGAGCAGCCGCTCCGAATCCGGGAATAGAAAGAGACTTATAGATATGCTCGGTCATAGCCATAGCATCCGCCTCAAAATCCTCGAACTTCACTTCCATCAAATTACCTTCAGGAATGAACTTCTTATCCGCCTCATATTTATGATACAGCTTGGCATAAACGGACAGCACATTCTGTTCCAACACCTCAGGAGAAATATCCTCCAGTTTCAACGGTTGGATCGTATTGGTGAAAAAGTTCCTTGTAGATTCGAATACCGTATATGGATTACGCATCAAATAAATGAATTTGGCATTCGGGAACATCTTGACCAACTCTTTTACACGGCCCGTATGGGGCGGGTTCTTACTCAAAAATTGCGTTCCGCCTGTATTCCAAAGAGAAATTTTAATAAGTTTGGTGAATATATCCTCAAACACTTTCAGTTCCTCGTCGCTGATATCATTGAACAACAAGTATTTATCAGCATATTCCTGTTGATACTTAGGCAGGAACCAGAAGTTATAATAAGTATAAGGCATCATATTGGCCAATGCAAATTCTTCTTCCTGAGGCAAATCTACAGCCAGCTCCATATTATCCGTCGGGCGCTTGTCGGGCATCAGCCAACTCATATTTTTCTTGAAAAAAGGCTGTCCCCACATCATCAGATGAGGGAACACAGTCTGATAGGTAGTATTATACCCGAAATGCTTGTCACAAGAGAACACATTGTGCATAAAAGTAGTCCCGCTACGCCAATGTCCGAGTATAAAGACCGGATCATGTTCCAAAGGCTTGTCAGCCAACAGTTTCCTGTATCGGTTTTCCTGTAGGGGTGCCAATGTGGAAAGCAAACGGCATACAGCTTTTGTCAAACGATATTTTCCTCTATACGCCGGATCAATCTCCCTTCCCGCAGTAATCGCCTTGAAAGTTTTCCAATCGGCGCCTACCAATGTATTGATCGGCAGCTTGTTGAATTCAAGTAATCCCATTACTTTTCTTTTTTTTAATGTATGCTGTTATCTTTCTATCTTGACCGCAATGCCTTGACGGTCCAATTCTTTCACCACCTTTTCTATGGCTTCATCATGTGCCTCACCAATCCCCAAAGCCGTCAGGTTCAAAGTAGGAATCTCTATGGCATTCAGCATATCCCTAGCTTCCACCTTGTCTATAATCATTCCCACCGCACTGGTGTTATTGGTTATAGGATCAATCAGAATAAAAGAGCCGCAAGCTTTATTCTTTTGATAAGGATCAAAGAAAAGAGGCTTGGCGGTAGTAAATGTCACACGGGCTATCTGATTCAGCTGCAAAGGCAACTCCTCCTTTTTCAATTTACCATTCTCTACCGACAGATGCTCCATCGTATTCACATCCACTTTATACTTTATGCTATCTATACGGGTGCGTCCTGTATTGGTAGTGTGCTTGATAAAGAAGGATTTGTCAAGATCCATCGCCTCCTCATCCATCCATACCAGCATGGCTTCAAAATTACGGCCTATCACAGGTACGTTATCGGCATGTACCAGCATTTCCCCGCGGGACACATCAATTTCATCTTCCAAAGTCAGCGTCACCGCTTGCGGAGGAAATGCATAATCCAACTCACCCTCATAAGTGACAATGCTCTTGATATGAGATTTCTTGCCGGAAGGCAAAGCCATCACCTCATCTCCTTTACGGACAACACCGGAAGCAATCTTTCCACAGAAACCGCGGAAATCCAAATTCGGTCTTAATACATACTGAACCGGGAAACGGAAATCAGCCAGGTTATGGTCATTCTCGATGGAAACAGTTTCAAGCAACTCCAACAACGAGATGCCTTTGTACCATGGTGTACGTTCAGATTTCCGCACCACATTATCACCATCGAGGGCCGAGAGAGGAATACAAGTCACGTCCGGAATGCCCAACGGCCCTACGAACTTCTTATATTCAGCAACAATCTCATTGAAGCGTTCTTCAGAGAACTCCACAAGATCCATCTTGTTTACTGCCAGCACCACATGCTTTATCCCCAATAAAGATACCAGGAAAGTATGACGGCAGGTCTGCGTGATCACCCCCAGACGGGCATCTACCAAGATAATGGCAAGATTGGCAGTAGAACCTCCGGTAATCATATTGCGGGTATATTGTTCATGTCCCGGAGTATCGGCAATGATAAACTTACGGTTATTCGTTGAGAAATAACGGTAAGCCACATCAATCGTAATGCCTTGCTCGCGTTCCGCTTTCAGCCCGTCGCACAACAAAGCGTAATCTATATGGTCTCCTGCATTCCCCATACGCTTGCTGTCACGCTCCAAAGCGGCAAGCTGATCTTCATACAATTTCTTGCTGTCGAACAGCAGACGTCCTATCAGTGTGGACTTTCCATCATCCACCGAACCGGCTGTCAGCAGGCGCAGCAAGTCTTTCTGCTCATCCTTATCCAAATACTCCTTTATATTCAGTTTATTCTCCATCACCCATTTCTTCATTTTAAATTCCTACTTATCCATTTAAAAATATCCCTCACGTTTCTTCTGCTCCATACTGGCATCCTGGTCGAAGTCGATGACACGGGTGGTACGCTCGCTTTTGGTAGTGGTCATCATTTCCTCTACTATTTTCTCAATCGTATCGGCATCACTCTCCACAGCTCCGGTCAGAGGCCAACACCCCAAAGTACGGAAACGCACTTTCTTCATTTCAATACGGTCCCGGTATTCTTCGGGCAGGCGGTCATCATCAGCCATAATCAGATTCCCGTCTATATTCACCACCGGACGTTCTTTGGCAAAATAGAGCGGCACGATAGGAATATTTTCCAGACGGATGTACTGCCAGATATCCAGCTCTGTCCAATTGCTTAACGGAAATACACGGATACTTTCCCCCTTATGAATCTTGGCATTATAAATATCCCACAGTTCAGGACGCTGGTTCTTGGGATCCCACTGATGGAAACGATCCCTGAAAGAGAATATACGTTCTTTGGCACGCGACTTTTCCTCATCACGGCGCGCTCCGCCAAAAGCGGCATCAAACCGGTATTTATCCAGCCCCTGAAGCAACGCCTGTGTCTTCATTAAATCGGTATGCACCTTGCTGCCATGCGTAAAAGGTCCTACTCCGGCATTGAAAGCCTCCATGTTGCTCTCCACTATCAAATTCCATCCGTGTTCTTTGGCATACTGATCACGGAACTCTATCATTTCCCTGAATTTCCATTTGGAATCGATATGCATCAAAGGGAAAGGTACCTTTCCCGGATAAAAAGCCTTCTCCGCCAAACGCACCATGACAGACGAGTCTTTACCAATACTATAAAGCATAACAGGATTCTCAAATTCGGCCGCCACTTCACGAATGATATGGATAGACTCAGCTTCCAGTTCCTTCAGGTGGCTCAATTTATAGTTTTCTTCCATTTTATAATGAATTATATTTTTTCTCCTCTTTTACCCACAGCAGGAAGCACCAGCTCCAACAGGGCGTTAACCGATTCTTCCAAACTCAGTCTGGAAGTATCCAAAGACAATACAGGATGCTCCGGGGCTTCAAAAGGTGCGGAAATACCGGTAAAGTTCCTGATCTCGCCACGACGTGCTTTCGCATACAGTCCTTTTACATCACGTTTCTCACACTCTTCTAAAGGAGTGCTGACATAAATTTCCAGGAAATCCCCTTCCCCAATGATACGGGTTGCCATCTGCCGGAGCTCATTACTGGGACTGATGAAAGCAGCAATGGTAATAATACCCGTATCGACAAACAGCTTGCCTATTTCGGCTATGCGACGGATGTTTTCCACACGGTCTTCTGCCGAGAAGCCCAAATTATTATTGATGCCACTGCGAATATTATCCCCGTCCAATATACGGCAGAGCAGGCCTCGTTGATGTAATTCACGTTCCAAAGCTATGGCGATAGTGCTCTTACCGGAGCCACTGAGTCCCGTCAGCCAAAGCATTACGCCCCGTTGCCCCAGCAATGCTTCTTTATCTTCCCGGGAAAGCATACGGTCAAATATAGGATAGATGTTCTCTTCTTTCATTCTTTATTTCATTTTGTCTTTAACTTCATCAAAAAGGCCATATCAGTGGTATCAGAATTACCGAAATGATAAACGTCAACACATTCAACGGCAGACCGATACGCACGAAATCCGTAAACTTATAGTTTCCGATACCCTGCACAATCAAATTTGTCTGATAACCGATGGGAGTGGAAAAACTGGCGGATGCAGCAATGCAGATGACCACAAAGAAAGGCATCGGACTTACCCCCAACTGATTGGACAAGGAAAGGGCAAGTGGAAAAGCCAATGCGGCGGCGGCATTGTTGGTTATCAGTTCGGTAAACAAATTCGTGATGATAAATAAAACAGCCAGCAACACATGCGGGCCATAATCATCACTCATGTCAATGATTCCATGTGCAATAATATCCGCCACTCCGGAATTGACCATGGCACGACTGATAGCGAACGCACAGGCAATGGTTATCAAGATATCCCATGATATATACTTGGTATATTTACGTGCCGGAAAAAGTTTGGTCCATGCCATTATCACAGTCGTCACAGCTGCAAAAAAGAACATATCAAGATCAATACCAGGAAGCAGCTCTTCCATAAAAGGGAGTTCGCCCACTGTCGCCCCCACAATCATCAACACCAGCAAAGCCAATGCAAACCAACGTTTCTTCCGGCCGGCTTTCGGCTCGGTATCTTTACCATTGGCCAGCAACACGAATACGGAAGAATCCCCCCATGTAGAGATAAATGAATCATCCGCCCACAAGACCAGTGTATCTCCCTCGCGGAACTTTACACGCGACAAGTTATCGACCATACTGATGCCGCTCCGCTTTATTTCCCTTATCTCAGCACCATAATGACGGACAAAATTAAAATCCCCCACCCGCTTGTTGATACCCGGAAAACGGGCACCGATCACCGCCTCGACACGATGAAAAGAAGACGCATCCGCCTCTCCATGCTCGTCGCCTACCGTGTCTTTCCGCACATCCGGCAATAATCTGGAAGAAAAGAGCAGCAAATAAACAATGCCCGTCAAAGCAATGAAAATACCGACACGTCCCAGTTCGAACATGCCGAATCCCTTATATCCGGCATCCAGAATCATACCATCCACCACCAGATTGGTAGAAGTCCCGATAAGGGTACACACCCCTCCCAATATAGTCGCATAAGAAACAGGTATCAGAAATTTAGTTGCCGGCAAGTGGATCGATTCCGCCCAACGTTTAATGATAGGCGCAAAAATCACGACCACCGGCGTATTATTCAGAAAAGCAGAGACAAAGGAAATAACAGGCAGCATACGCGCCTGAGCTTTAAAAACAGAAGTCGTTCCCTGAGGCAGAAGTTTCTTTATCAACTGTCCCAACGCTCCCGACTGCCGGACTCCTTCACTAATCAGAAAAAGCAGCGCCACAGTAATCATTCCCTTATTACTGAACCCCTCCAGCATCTCTTTCGGAGTCAATATGCCGAAACAAAGGAAAAGCACAGTAACAGAAAACAGAATCATTCCGGGACGCATTTTATCAAGGACGAGCGCAGTGACCATCCCTATTAATCCCAAGAATACAATAATCATCTCGAATGTCAGCATCGGTTCCTGGTATTGTTTCGTTTAACGATAAACCAAGGATTCAGCAAGTCCGGCTTATTATACACAAGCGGCTCCTCCTTCCCCACCTGATATATTTCCGCTCCGGACGCCTTGGCTATGGCATGACCGGCAGCCGTGTCCCACTCCATAGTAGGAGCAAAACGAGGATATTCATCGGCAGCCCCCTCACAAACCCGGCAGATCTTGATAGAGCTGCCTACCGATACCAGTTCCACACGAGGATATATCTTTCGCTTTTCCTCAATATAATCTTCCGTTTCGGCCGACAGATGCGAACGGGAAGCGACTATAACAAAAGCGTCACCCACTCTGGCACAAGGCAAACGAAGCGCCGACGCTTTCATCTCTTCCCACGAACGGCCTGCACGCTCAGTCACTTCTTCCATTTTATAGGCACCGTCAACCGGCTCCCCCCAATAAAGCGTTTCTTTGACAGGAACATAGATCACTCCAAAAACAGGAACGCCTTCCTCCACTAAAGCAATATTGACAGTAAACTCCCCGTTTTGTTTTATAAATTCCTTTGTTCCATCCAATGGATCGACTATCCACAACGTATGCCATCGTGCCCGTTCCTCGTATGGCAAATGCTTTCCTTCCTCGCTTAAAACCGGATAGTCCGTCTCTTGCAAATAAGTCATAATGATTTCATGCGCCTTGCGGTCTGCAAGAGTCAGTGGAGAATGATCGGCTTTCCTTTCAATCTGAAAATCAGAAGAGGGATCATTATAAACTTTCAGAATTTCTTTGCCGGCAGCCAAAGCCGCATCTATCGCTTTTAATATATATTCGGTCTGCATAGTGTGTACTTCCATTAAAATGCTTCTGTCATATTGAAATAAAACAAACTTTGGTCATTGGCAAAATTACGTCCGAAGTCCAGACGCACATTCATGCGCGGCTGCACCTCTATGCGAAGTCCCAGCCCGGCATTGGGCAGCACTCCTTCAATCTTGCCCATAGCAGGCCCCATAAAACCGCAACCTCCCCAGGCTACAAAGCCCAGATGATGCAACATACGCTTTACCCATGTACTTTTATCCGTATTGAACATCTGACGATATTCGGCAAGCACCACATGCGAGGATTTATCACGATACTGCCCCATATAATATCCGCGGAGATCAAACGGGGTGCCACTCAAAGCATATTGGTTCATGGGAACATCGCCAAACACATTTTTGGTCTGGGCGGTCCAAGCTAGAATTTTTCTATTTCCCACCCTTTTGTATTGGCGGTAGTCCACCTCCAGGCGGTAGAAGTTATTATCTCCTCCCAAAAATTTCTGATACATCAGCCCACGAAAATCCAGATAAATGCCTTTATAAGCATTGGCAGGAATATCCCGGCTGTCGTATGTCAACAGAAATCCCACTCCGGAACTGAAGTTTGAGTAGCCGCCGGCAGTTCCTCCCAATCTTTTATAATCAGGCTGATCCACCAAATATCTGGCAGGCTCGGACATTTTATCATAACTCAAGTCAATCTGGGGGCCGGCAAAGAAATTACTTTTACCCAAACGGAACAAAAACCACGGATTAATCTGGAAACCGCTGTAACGATATTCACTGGTAGAATCACTACGCTCATAATGTTTATTGGTCGTATAGCCGATGCCATAAAAGTTCTCCAGTGTATTCTTGTAAGTGAACTTTCCGAAAATACGGAACTTATCATTCTTAAAAAACAATTGAGGTTTCACCATCAGGTTCAGCCCTCCCTCGAACATCACCGCAACAGCCATCGGCAATACAGAACGTTTCTGCAAGGTATCCGACGGATTCATACGAAAGGTAACAAGAGCACTACCTCCTATCAACGCACCAAAGTCCGGAGTATAACTCGGACCTCCCAATATATTATAATGTATATTGCGCTTGGCTACCTTCTGGCGTCTTAATTCTTTTTTTGAAAGTTGATGAACGGTGGTATCCTCAAGATTACTGCCCACGTCCCTTCCTTGTGCCACCATATTCAAAGAACAGAGCAGGCACAAGACCAAACTAAGTAATGTTATTTTCATATAATAGTTTATTGTCTGCCCTAAGTTCTTACTCAAAAAAACTTTCTAAGGCAAATGAGTTTTCAAAAGTACAAAAGTCCTGCCAAAGAATAACAGTGTATTGGATTTGTTTTTATTTAGTTCAAGAATCTTCACGTTCTTTATAATGAATAACATGCTAATGTGCTGATTGCCGCGCTATGCCCGCGCGGCAATCAGCACATTATTTAAACAGCTTTTCCAAGTCATCTTCATGAATCACGGAAAGAACCGTTTTACCATCCGGAGTGTAATTAGGAGTAGCCACAGCAAACAAGCCATCCACCAGGCCGGTCATTTCCTCATTCGTCAACACTTGTCCGGGAACAATTGCCGCCGCTTTCGCCAATGTCAATGCCAAAATACTCTGCACTTCCTCTCTTACCTTGCCACCTTTTTCCATGGCAGTGTGCACCATATTCCGGATCAAGTCTGTCGGGTTCAGACCGTCTATGCCCGCAGGAACGCCGTTGATGGCATAACTTCCTCCTCCCAAATCCGTCAGTTCAAACCCAAGGAAAGACAAATCCTCCATAATATCCTGCAAAACAACCACTTCTGAAAGTGGGAACTGCACAATATCCGGAAATAACATACCTTGAGAAGTACCTTGACGACGGCTGATCTGATCTATATACTTATCATACAAAATACGGATATGAGCGCGTTGCTGGTCAATGATCATCAGTCCGGACTTTACTGAAGTCAGAATAAAACGTCCCTTAAACTGATAATGCTGACCGGAATTTCCGCCAGCCGGAGAATCTTCCACATGATCATACAATCCGGGAGCTTCTCCGACAAAAGGACTTCCGTCCACCCTATAGTCACTCTCGTCAGGAGAAAGGTTTTGAGAAGACACATGACGCTCCAGCCCCGCATACAACTGCTCCCAGTCCTTACCGGACTTCGAATAAGAAGAAGGAGGAGCGGCCGAAGTATTAAAAGGGTTGTAATCAGGATTATAAGTAGTCTTTGGTGGCTGCACACCTGCGTATGGAGATGCATCAAAGGCCGGGATATCCGGCATTCCCTCCGTATCAAAATCAATAGAAGGCACCGCATTAAACTTGCCTAAAGTTTCTTTCACGGCAGCCGCCAATATTTGCCAGATGGCTTGCTCGTTCTCAAACTTTATCTCGGTCTTGGTAGGATGTATATTCACATCAATGTTGGCAGGATCCACTTCAAAGTAAATGAAATAAGACACCTGCTCGCCCACAGGAACCAGCTGCTCGTATGCATCCATGATAGCTTTATGGAAATAAGGATGGCGCATATATCGTCCGTTTACAAAGAAATACTGGCGGGCTCCCTTCTTGCGGGCTGTCTCAGGTTTTCCCACAAAGCCGGAAACACGCACCATCGTGGTATCCACATCCAGCGATAACAACTCCTGATTTATTTTCTTCCCGAAAACTCCCATGATACGCTGACGCAGCTGAAGTGCGGGAAGATTGAACAATTCCGCTCCATTATGGTGCAAGGTGAAAGACACCTCCGGATTAACCAATACAATCCGTTCAAACTCCGTCAATATATTACTCAGCTCCGTTTGGTTCGACTTCAGGAACTTCCGGCGCGCCGGCACATTAAAGAATAAATTCTTCACACTGAAGCTGCTCCCTTTGGGACACGAAACCGCCTCCTGCCCCTCTACCTTGGAACCGGCTATCGTCAACATTGTTCCCAACTCCTCCCCCTCCGTACGGGTACGAAGCTCCACCTGGGCCACAGCGGCAATCGAGGCCAGCGCCTCTCCACGAAACCCCATGGTATGTAGAGCAAACAAATCGGCCGCTTCACGAATTTTAGAAGTAGCATGGCGTTCAAAAGACAAACGCGCATCTGTCTCCGACATACCTTTTCCATCATCAATCACCTGAATGGAAGTCTTCCCTGCATCCACCACCAGCACATCAATGTGCTGTGCGCCTGCATCGATGGCATTCTCCACCAATTCCTTAATCACTGACGCAGGACGCTGAATCACCTCTCCCGCTGCTATCTGGTTAGCAACGGAATCCGGCAGCAAACGAATAATATCGCTCATATTTATTCTATCAACTTGCTTATTTAAAAAGTTAACTCACCGGTCACCAAGTAATGCAAAATATACAGCAATACCAGAATGCCCACAAACAAAGCCCCGTATGTCATCGGCTTACGTCCGCTTTCTTTTCTTCGTTTTAAATGCTTGGTACCTTCAACAAACTTTCCACGGATGTCTTCCGGAGAAAATTCTTTCGGGGGAAGCATGCCTAAATCACGTTTGGCATTCTCCTCCAGTTTCTGTAGCTTCTCCTTCCGTTCATCCACATAAATATACTGATGGTTGAAACGGCGGGGCTTTTCCATTTTAAACATTCCCATAGCTATTTCTTTTTATTAAATAAGTTATGATTCGGCAAAGGAACAGCGCTCCGGTTGCTCTTTTTCAATTCCTGACCGGCTTTCTTTCCACGCCAAAGAAAGATATCCTCCTTGTTCAGCGGACGGATATAGTCAAGCCACGCAAAGTTATCCAGCTTCATCTTCTCCGGCGGACGCTGAAGCATAGGATAAAGCGTGCCGTTCGATTTCGGACTCATCGTCATCTTTTTCATCTTCCGGTTCTCCAGAAATATATTCAACAGACTGGTTTCAGAAACATTCATTCCGATCAGCGTGCTGTCGCTTTCCATCGGATAATATACCAGACGGACCGAACCGATCACATCCACCTTACGCATCTCCCCCCCCTTGAACCAAGCCTTTATCTCTTTTCCCGTCACCTGATTATAACTGGTAGAATCCAGTCGCTCTACAGACAAAGCCTGATTCAGTATATGCGCCCAGTCTATCGTACTGTCATTCATATAAATCATGATTTTCTCTCCCAGCAGCTGCTGGTTGTTATTCCACAGAACAGGATCATCATACATGGTCAGGCAACTATCCTTGGAGGAAAAGACCAACGAGTCGCATACCCCCTGCACATCCGTGCGATACATACGCACTTTATGATATGCCCTCATTTCCCGGAACATAGAATCGGTATTCAGATAATACGTGTACATCTGCAAGGTATCGGCATGCATAAACAAGCTGTCACCTTGCGAATAATCCACCGCCACCGCTTTTTTAGTAGCGAAAGCATACTTGGTCAGCTCATTGTAATAACAATAATCCCCGGTCAGCATATTCCTGTTTATCGTATCCGTCATGATCACATTGTCAAACGCCTCCCCGTATCCTTTTACACGATCATAGAACAGGCTGTCACCTGTCAGTCGCTTCCCCTCGTTCGTCAGTATGGAACGGTTCAACAGTTCCGCCTGTCCTATCTGGGTATTATAAAATCCCAGTTCCGAATAAATATGGTTGGCGTCACTGACAATGTCGGACGGACCGAGGATATTGGCTATTTTGGTTGCCGTGCTGTACCGCAACGTATCAGAAGTCAATGTAAATTTAGGATTAACCAGCTTCACATCATAGTTGAACACGGATATCTTGGTAGCCGGACTGTATTCCCCCCATTCCGAGGTCAACACATTTTCCTCGTCCATCAACGTCCCGCCCTCAAAGTAGTATCCCAGATTATAAATACGGTCGTAGTTCAGACTATCAGTCAACAAAGTCGTGTTCTTGTTCTCCATACGCACATTATAGCGTACTTGGGCAATCTGGGTATTTCCGTCATAAAACAGATAGTCCCCATACAGAAACAAGGTATCGCCCTGCACCATCTTCACATTGTCAAACGCCTCCAGCGAGTTCGTTTTCTCATAGAAGCAAGCGCTGTCACAATACATATAGATACTGTCATGACGGAACGCGACATTTCCAATCAAAATCTGCGCATCCGGGTCCGGATTCAGCGGACTCTTCTTCAACACATCCGAATGCAACAGATACACCTTGCTTCTGGCAGGCTTCTGCCCCCCTTTTTTAACCGGCTTCACCTGAGCCAGCAAGCAAAAGCCGAACAGGCACAGGACACTTGCCACAAGTATCCTATGCCTGCCCGAAGAGTATTTATTCTTTCCTTTTCCAAGCATATACTTTATACACTACATTTTATTTCTTTACCCAACCCGGATATTTGAAATCGCATTTCTGCCACTTCTCATTAATACGCACGTAGGTATGTTTTTGTTTATCCTTGATCCATTTATCAAGCTTTTCCTCGCTTCGTTTTTCCATCACGATACCTTTCAGGCGCTGGTAGTCTTCCGTAATGGTCGCTTTATGTCCGTTCAAGCGGGTTTTCAATTTCACGATAGCACAAATCTCCTTTCCTTTTGTATTAATCATGGTAAACGGTTTGGAGATCTCGCCCACGTTCATCGTCTCTATCATCTTTGCGGCCTCCTGCGACACCTGCGCCAGTTGCTGCATTTCAAAACGTGCCGTACCGGTCTGCGGGTTCGCCATCAAGCCATGATTGTTACGAGTTTCTTTATCGTGAGAGATATAAGTGGCGGCATCATCAAACGTGAATTTCTCATTACGGATATCATCAGCAATGGAATCCAGACGCAACAAAGCCGCTTCCAGATCTTTCTCGTCCACTTTCGGTTTTAACAAGATATGGCGGGTATTGATACGGTCGCCACGTTTTTCAATCAGCTGGATAATATGGAAACCGAATTCAGACTCCACAATCTTGGACACCTTGTTAGGGTCTTGCAGATTGAACGCCACATTCGCATATTCGGGCACCAGTTCGGCTCTGCCCATAAAGCCAAGCTCACCGCCACGACGGCGCGATCCTTCATCTTCCGAATACAGACGCGCCAAAGTGGAGAAAGCGATCTCGCCGGAAGTGACACGTTCCGTATAGTCGCGCAAAGTCTTCTTCACCCGCTCAATCTCCTCTTGTGGGATCTTAGGCTCCATGGTAATGATCTGCACTTCCACCTGGGTCGGGATGAAAGGAATACTGTCTTGAGGAAGATCCTTGAAATAACGACGAACCTCGGCCGGAGTGATCTTGATATCCCCCACAATCTGCTGCTGCATCTTCTGCACCGTTTTTCCGTCACGTATATTCTCGCGGAGCATCTCGCGTATCTGCGTAGAAGTCTTATTATAATATTCCTCCACTTTCTCCTTAGAGCCGATCTGGTCTATCAGCCAGCTTGTGCGTCTTTCCACATCACTGATAATTTCCTGTTCGGAAACCTCAATACTATCAATAGCGGCCTGATGGAGGAATAATTTCTGGATGGCAAGCTGTTCCGGGATAATACAATACGGATCACCATCAAACTTACGTCCTTCATACTGGGCATTCAGGCGCTCATTCTCCACATCCGATTTCAGAATGGCCTCGTCGCCTACTACCCATACAACCTCGTCTATCACATTGTCTTGCCCATATACAGAAACAACGGCAAACAGCATCAGCACCAGTGCATAAACTTTGGTACACATCAATTTATTCATTTGAATTCAAATAATAGTAATTAATCTTGTTCCTATCCGAAGCGCGTTGGTATAACTCTTCTTTGACTTTATTTATAAATTCAACCCGCTTCAGGTTTATTAAAATCTCCTTAATCTCCTTCCTTGCAAAATCCAGCGGCCGCTGTTGGTTCTTACCTAGGAATTCCTCCACATGCAGGAAATAACAAAACGCCGTGTCTTTTACTTCTATATTCCGGTTCTTGTCCAAATAGTTCTCATCCGTATCCAGCACTTTCAAAGGAATTTTGACAGCGACATCGGACAACGGCACCCAACGGTCATAAAAATAATCATAACTCACCGCATTGCGCAAGCTGTATTTTTCCAGACTCTCAACCGCATTCCGGTTGTTCTGCTTATACCATTTACGCACACTCGCCAAATCCTGAGAATGAAGAGGCACCTTTATAAACAGCCCTTTCACAAAAGGATGTTCCGTATGAAACAACTCCTTGTTTTTCTCATAATAAGCATTGATTTCCTCATCACTTATCTCATTGGCCAGTTTCTGGTTAATCAGTTCCTCCTGATACGTATGCATGATCAATGCCCTGCGATAGTTCTCCACCAGCTTGGCTATCTTCGCGTTATCAGGAATATTTCCTTCCGCCTTATCAAAAAGCAGCACATCCTCCACCCAATTCTTTATATAGTGCTCCGCAAACAAGACACTATCATCTTTTGAAATATGGAAAGGAACCGCCGTCTGCAAGTCCTCTTTATAGAGATACTCACCGGCTACTTCCACTAAAGGAGTTTTCCCCTTATGGTCGTGCTCCTGGCCACATCCCGACAAAGCACCCGCTATAATAAGTAACACTCCCCAGTTTTTCACGATATTCATATAACATTAAAATAGTGAACGAAGATACTGCAATAATTAATTACTTCCGTTATTATTAACTGTTTTTAAAACCTCTTGGTTAATTTCAACCTTATATTTCCGCTTCAAATCTTTTAACCAGGCATCCTCACAAACAGCCAGATAGTCCTTGACAACCGCCTCTCTTACATCCTCATAGCTTTCAGGCCCTTTCTTCAGCTTCTTTCCCATCACAAAAGTATAGGGCAAATCCGGATCAGGCTGAAAGCCACCGCATTTAAAGACCAGCTTATCAATATACCGGTTAGTCCCTATCTGAAAAACGCCCGCTTCTATACGGACTTGGGAAGAAGCAGTGCCTCCGTCCAACTCATGTATGATCTCCTCCCATTGGGATACCGGCTTTTTCTTCAACAATTTCTTAATGGCCGAAGCTCTCTTTTTATCCTTGCAATGAATCACCGCCCCCCGGTAATGCGGCAATTCCCATACATAGTCCGATTTATGCTGCTTGAAAAAGCGTTCCAGATCGTTCTCGCTCCAGCTCTCATCATCCGATGGATGTTTCTGTGACAAATAGGCAGCAAGCAGACCATCGTGCAATTCCCGCAACTGAGCCGCCAGCCTCTCTTTCTGTTCCTCCGAAAGCTCCCCACAGGTATGGTTGCCGTTCTTCTCCAGATAATCCAACAGTTTTTCCCGTTTTTCCTCAAAACTGATCCCCGGCTTACGGTCTATCCATTTCACTATATGAATACCCATAGGCGAATAAAAAGGAGTTGAAATCTGGTTCTTTTCCAAAGACGCCAGCTTGTCTATCCATTCCTGCATATTCTTGTTCACAGGCATCCACGGCAACACCCCTCCCGCATCCTTGCAAGACTCATCATCCGAGTACCGGCACGCCAATGCCGCAAAATCCGCCCCTTCCCGCAATGCGGCATAAACAGAATCCATCTGCCGCCGCGCCTCTTGTTCCTCCCGGCGGCTTGCATTCTGAGGCAAGTACCTGCTGATATGGGCAATTTTTATCCACTCACTCGCCTGCAAACGCCGCTCGCCCTGCAGGTATAGCCGGCGGGCGTCCTGCTCCTCTCTTCCGGCATCCACCAGATAAGTTTTTAAAAGCTTGCCCCGGCACCACTCCATCTGTCTGCGGAAAGCGGCCAACGTATCAATACCCGTATCGTGCGCATAACGCACTTTCAATTTATAGTTGATGAAAGAAGGCAGAAAGGAATCCGGCGTGCGATGAGGGGATTTACGGAAATAAGATTCAAACTCGGAGCGTCTTACCGGTTCACCGTCAATCGATAACACAACTTCTCCTTGCGCCCGCATTTCCAACACGAACACAAGGAGAAGTGACAAAATACCGGCTATTCTACGCGGCATCATTCATACGTTTTTATTGAGGACGGCTATAGTTAGGAGCCTCGCTGGTGATGGCCACATCATGCGGATGACTTTCCAACACACCGGCATTGGTGATACGGGTGAATTTGGCGTCGTGCAATTGCTCTATGTTGGCAGCACCACAATATCCCATCCCCGCACGAAGACCACCTACCAGTTGGTAGATCACTTCATACAATGTACCTTTATAAGGAACACGGGCTGCAATACCTTCCGGCACCAGTTTCTTCACATCGGCGGTTCCGCTCTGGAAATAACGGTCCTTCGATCCGTTTTCCATCGCCTCCAATGACCCCATGCCGCGATACGACTTGAACTTACGTCCGTTGAAGATAATCGTATCACCCGGCGATTCTTCCGTTCCGGCAACCAGCGAACCGATCATCACACTGTAACCACCGGCAGCCAAAGCCTTCACCACATCCCCCGAGTAACGCAGACCACCATCGGCGATCAAAGGTACACCTGTGCCTTTCAGTGCCTTGGCAACATCATACACGGCAGAAAGCTGGGGAACGCCTACACCTGCCACCACACGGGTCGTACAGATGGATCCCGGGCCTATTCCTACTTTCACACCGTCCGCACCGGCTTCCACCAGCATTTTGGCGGCTTCGCCTGTAGCGATATTACCTACCACAATATCAATATTCGGGAAGCGTTTCTTGGCTTCTTTCAATTTTTCAATCACATACATGGAATGACCATGAGCCGTATCAATGACGATAGCGTCCGCACCGGCCTCAACCAAAGCCTGCATACGGTCCAGCGTATCAGCAGTAACGCCCACACCGGCAGCTACACGCAGACGTCCCTTGGCATCCTTGCAAGCCATCGGTTTGTCTTTAGCTTTTGTAATATCTTTATAGGTAATAAGGCCTACCAGTTTACCGTCTTTATCAACTACCGGCAATTTTTCGATTTTATGCTCTTGCAGAATCCGTGAAGCAGCCTCCATGTCAGTAGACTGGTTGGTGGTAACGATATTCTCTTTCGTCATCACCTCATCGATATGCTTGTCCATATCCTTCTCGAAACGAAGGTCGCGGTTGGTCACGATACCTACCAAGTATCTTTCATCGTCCACCACAGGAATACCACCGATTCTATATTCAGCCATCAAGGCAAGGGCGTCTCTCACGGTAGACCCTCTCTTGATCGTCACGGGATCATAAATCATACCGTTTTCCGCACGTTTCACAATAGCCACCTGGCGTGCCTGCTCTTCGATAGACATGTTTTTGTGAATCACACCGATTCCTCCTTCGCGGGCAATGGCGATAGCCATTTTCGCTTCTGTCACGGTATCCATGGCAGCAGTCACAAAAGGTACTTTCAACTCGATGTTGCGTGAGAACTTAGTCGTGAGTTCGACTGTTTTCGGTAAAACTTCAGAATAGGCGGGGATCAACAATACATCGTCGTAGGTCAATCCGTCCATTACAATTTTATCTGCAATAAATGACATAGGGCTTTATGCGTTTAGATTTTATTGCGTGCAAATATACGGATTTTATTCAATATGGAAAAATGATAGAATATTTTTTTGTTAAGGTGAAAGAAAATTTAGCAGATGTCCACTTTTATACCATCCTCATATAATGGATTCCAGGTATGGTCTTCATTTACATTTCCCCACACTATTACATAATCAATAGTAGCCATAAACCCAAGTACCCACATAGGGAGTCAAATCAATAGAATAAACAGTGTCTTTCTGGCCCATTACATCCAAAAAGGCAAAACACAAAATTAAAAGCAAAACTAACTTTCTCATAACATTTAAAGCCTGTTTAAATTTTCTTCAATAATAATTTTATCGCTGATATTTTGACCATTTCCTCTGCCGAATCGAATGTCCATTCATCGTTTCGGCAGAGCCTCCTGTCATTTTCCATCCATGAAAATGTTCTTTCCACAATTCATCTTTTATTATAAGCTTGGTCACTTCAAATAAAGATATTAGTGGGCAGGTACGGAAACCTTCTTAAAATTTTATTTCAACAATTTTTAAACAGGCTCTAAATACTCGATAAAAATTTCACAAAAGAGACTATATTCCCCTCAACGCTTGCTTTTTCGAGGGCTGCCATATATTCATCCCGCCTTTCCACCGGAATAATCAACCAATCGTAACCACCCGAAGCCAACATGGTATTCATTAAGAACCGCCCGACACGACCGTTTCCATCCATAAAGGGATGAATATAAGTAAACAGGAAATGACCTAAGACGGCTCTTACACAGGCTTCCTGTTCTTCTTTAAGCAATTCAAACAAAGTGGTCATGGCATCACGAAGTGCACCCGGATTGAGTGGTGTGTGCATCGAATTACGAATATAAACCTGATGAGAACGATAACCGACAATATCGGATGGTTTGATAATGCCTGCCGTAACGCAAGGCATGAACATTTCACTGTGCCATACCGATAAGTTCCGTTCCGCCACATCCGCACTGTTACTACCGTTTAAAATATCGGATACACTCTTTTTGACTTCCTGAAAGGCTTGCCAATAACCACGTGCCGCAAGCGCATTCTTTGAATCCATATCCTCTCCATCCGGCTTCCATGCACCGCTTTTTACCTTGTTTATTAATTCATCAGTAACCCGATATCCCTCGATAGACAAGGAGTGATAAGCATCCAATTTGTATCGGGTTTCCATTCGCTCTAAAAATTCTTTGGCGGAAAGATTACTTTTAAGCCGGGTGAAATTAGCTATTACATCTTCTCTCATATTCTGCCACATCAAGCGCAAACGGACAGCATAGGGAGATTGTGACAAATGAATTTCCATCACCTTTTCAAACGGGTCTTCTTCATAAATAGTATAACCCATACGCTTCATCGTTCCGGCAATTTCATCGGCCATGTCCGTTCGCCCGATATTACGAAATGCTCCAATCACCCTGCCTGCCCGGACTGTTTGCCCTGTATCAACCAATATCTTCAAAATATCCGAGCTATCATGAACCATTGCAAGGGCAGTCCGCATCGTTAGCGCATCGTTGCGATACATGGTAGGCGTAGCTACGATAATAGCTTCCGCCAGTGTATAGAGGTTGAGATTATACGGATTGTTCGTATCAATCTTTAAGGGCAATTCTGCCCCCAAATTGAAAACAGAGGTCGGAGGAATTAACGGAACCATATAGTCGTTGCCTTTAGGTGCTCTTATAAGAACTTGGTTTGGTATGGTGGTAG
This sequence comes from Phocaeicola sartorii JCM 17136 = DSM 21941, assembly GCF_054653615.1. Lineage (NCBI taxonomy): Bacteria > Pseudomonadati > Bacteroidota > Bacteroidia > Bacteroidales > Bacteroidaceae > Phocaeicola > Phocaeicola sartorii. The sequence continues at coordinate 661,055 of NZ_BAAIFW010000005.1, read as the reverse complement.
CACCTGTATATATCGACAATGATTGTTCGGCAGATAAACACCACTCATTGCCGTAGCGTTCATTTGCATATCGGGTAATAAAGTTCCAAAACGAAGCATACCACGCCGTACTGTCGCCCGGCATTGCCCTTGGGTCGGTAACCACATACCAACCCTTTATGATGGGTTTGAGAAAATGATTATCAACCAATCTTTTTATGTGTGTCCGGGATAAGTCACTACTTCTGATTATCGTAAAATCATTACCCTGTTGCACTTGTTTCAGTGCATCCAAAGAAGATGCTAACAGTTCTGCTATCGTTGCCATAATCTTGATTTTCTTATGTATTACACGAATATTCTGCTGTTGTAAAACACGAATATACCTCCTTTGTATTACACGAATATTTTGCAAATATAGTCAAATATACTTGGAAAACAAATAAATAGAAGCATAACAAAATGCAAAGAAAGATTTAGAGCCTGTTTTAATTTTGTAGTTTGAAGTAAAAAGAGTGTTTCTTCTTTCCGTCAAAATGATTATTTTTAGTTACCAAGCTTAAAATAATTATGTATTGTACGGATTTAGAAGAAACACAGTGGCAAGTTATCAAGAAAATCTTGAACCTGCAAGAAAGGAAACGAAAATATGATTTGCGTGAAATATGGAATACTATCTTCTACCTGGTCAAAACAGGATGTCAGTGGCGTATGCTTCCTTCTAATTTTGCTCCTTGGGAGCTGGTTTACTATTATTATCGCAAATGGTGTTCTCTAGGTGAATTTGATTTGTTATTGAACAACTTACGTGAAAAAGTGCGTGTCAATATGGGACAAAAAGCAGAATGTAGTCTAGGTAAAATCATATTAACCGATGCCGGTTATCGTGGGGAAATAGCGGACAAGATAAAAACTGCTTTTGGATATATCCTTGAAGTTGTGGTAAGTGGAGATAAGGTAAATGGATTCAAGCCAATAGGAAAAAGATGGATTGTGGAAAGGACATTTTCATGGTTTGACAACTATAGAAGACTCTGCCGAAACGATGAATGGACATTCGATTCGGCAGAGGAAATGGTCAAACTAGCATCTATTAGGATGCTATTGAATAAAATTTTAACAGGCTCTTAAATTGCACAAAGTGTGATTCCCAAATAAACAAAAAATTTGGGATAAGACAAAACATCTATTCAAAGAACAACCCTGAGTTCCACGGTTCTTCGTTTATCGTCACTGGCATGAGATGTCTGTGAGGCCTGTTTGGTTGTAAAGAAAAGTAAGATATCTTCGTGAGCCAAGTAAGTGGTGTTACTTTGCCCGGGAACATATCTTACTTTGGCCACGAAGATATCTTACTTTTTTCAGTGGGATATGATCGTTCATGATACCTCTAGTATCAAGATCTATCTCGGTTGCAAATTGTACAGGAGAAAACGTGAGTGACTAAAATAGCAAAGGTTATGAATTATTCAGGCTAGGTGACTAGACTTAACCACGTCCGTAGTTAATGGATATTGAACTTTCAAATCATCAAAGACACAAATTTTCATCCATCCGCAAAGATAGACCAGACACCCTCTACCGTAAAGCATACCCCAAAGCCTCACCCAATTCTTCCAACGAATATCTCCCCGGCTGCAATTCTAGTTTCTTGGTGTATCTGGAAGGGTCACCGCTTTCATTTCTGTACAAGATAATCAATCTGCTACCCTTTACCCTCATGCTTATTATATCTTCCTTCCAGAGTACCATATCCTTGTATATCTCATGACAACTCGTACTAAAAATTATAACAGCTGGACATACAAATACAAAAAGCGGATAGATGCTAAAACGATGTTCTATAAAACTAGGAGAGAGAACTAACAGCCCCCAAAAAAGACTGGCCGCCACCATCTTAACACTCAAGAAATTGCGAAGCTTTATTCCCAAAGACCGTTTCTTGACCTTTTTGAACTCATATCTGTCACCAGTTATGTATAATGTATCATACCGGAAGTATAATTCCTGTTTTTCATTTTCCATCCATATACTCCTTTCTATTTACGTCTTTCATTTTTTCCGATGATGAATCTCAGTAGAGTAAAAAAAAAGTAAAATAGCCGCAACCCATAGAGCCGCAACTCCTCCGCCCTTGTTTTGCGGTATTACATACCACAATAGACAATAAGTTATTACTACACCAATCACAAGAGGCAACAATTTAATCCTTTTTTCTGCATTTCCTTTTTTCATTTTATAACACATAATCGGATATTCTATGATCCATTTCATTCATACAATACCAATTTGATTTTCATGACTACATTATTCATTAGTTTGACATCGGTAAAATTAGGAATAATACAATGAACCACCTAAAAAGTAATATAGACAAATTGCAGGCTAAGAAACATTTTATAAACAATTATATACCAATAAATTACAAATAGCAGTTCATACAAACGGAGCATCATCTATAGACAAGAACATCAACGGACACGCATCACAAATAGAGCTTGCCCGTATCATCTGCCATAAATTCCTGTATTTTTTTCTTCATCCGGACTATCCACCCCATATTACCACCAAATCTGCTTTCCGTTTTCATACGTGAAAATCCGCTCTTCTTTTCCCTTCGTATGATTATGCAGCCAAAGCAATGCATTCTTGGGTACTTCCACATATACCAATGTGTCGTGTCCGGCTGTTTTTCTACCGAGGCTGCACCATTCATCATTCCAATAGAAAAGTTCATAGTCATCACCCGGTACCACTTCATTACTATCGTGAACATCAGCAGCTATTTTATTAGACTTAGGATATTTGCGATGTAAAGTGACAGATTCCCGATCGGACAAAACAGGGCGATGAGAGCGGATTTCACCTCCTTCATATAAAATGACCGGAGCGGCGAAAGGTTTCAATATTCCCCGTTCGTGAACGACCGGAAGATATGCAATGCCTTTCCCTTCTTCCCTGTAACCATCTATCTTGTTATCTCCCCAAAGAAGTCCCCTTCCCATGTTCCGGAAAGTCACGTTCCCATTCTCCGAACTTGCCAAGGCCACCGGTATCCACCGACTATTATTAAATGTGCACAAGTACGCCTGTTCATTCTTACCGTCCAATGGAAAACTGACATCGGACAAAGGCATATCATATCCTTGTGTCACATCTTCCTCACCGGGAGACCGGTACTGCATTCTATACACTTTAGAAACTTTATAGACCACAAAGTTCTTCCCGTCCGGTCCGTAACCGATATCAACAAAATGTCCGGCAGTGTCTTTCACTACATTCCAACAATGTGCAGAACTCCTGTTGGCCCACGCCTTGACGACATCCGTTGCCGCAGGTATGCCGATAGCACGCAAAGACAAAGTGAGGAAAGCGGTCATGTCATCACAAGTTCCCCATTGCAAACTGTCCATTTCTTCATAACTCATGATATACGGATATTTGGTCATGCCTGCATTATAGCGCACCGGATAACGCATGGCAATGCTGCGGGCTATATCCTGGGGTGCATTCAACGAATCCAGCCAGTGGCCATAACGCTGCAAGGCAGTTCTCCGCCAATGAGACAGAGGTTCATGAGCCACCCGATAAGGCAATACATAACAACAGAAATCATCAAATGAATAATGCTTTGCCACCCCCCTCCGATTCCATACCTTAAACGCCGATTCTATATTCTCTATCAAATAGTCACTTGTCATAACTTCTATATCCCTGACTATTTTAATCCGGGATTCGGGTTGGATTTTTGAAATAGAATCGAATACAGCAGCCACAAGCGAACGGGATATTTCCCAACTGACGGGATCGTCCTTATCCAAAGACAACAAAGCCCGTGCGTATGTGTCCGTGGAATCCAAAGGTAACACAGCATATTGATCCGGCATATTCTCAATAAGGAAACAAGCTGCCTGATATTTCAACGTATCATCCTGATAGTATGCCAGTACTTTTTCCAGCTCCGTCCGGTTATCGCCTGCCACACGCAAAGCACGTTCCAAGGCGGTCTTTTCCGGTAAGCAAGAAAAAAACGCGTTGATTAGAAATATAAAAGATAAAAGCCTCAACATTTCATATCCGATTAAGGAACCGTTACTCCTTCGGGTACCAAAAACTTCTCGGCCGGGACTTCTACATTCTCCTGAATTTCCGTAGCCTGCTCGGTAACGATAACCATTCCATTGGATGAAGTCTCGTTCTTCAGCGGAATACCTTTCCATATCCAGACCGTGGAATGGGTGGTTTGTCCTCCATACACTACCTCCAAAGTGTACTTGGTACACTTTCGGCCCAGTATTTCTTCTGTCCCCACTTCCTTTATCTTGTGCAGTTCACGTATTTCATCCGTCAGATTCAAATAGTTGACCGGCTTGACGGGCAAAGTTGCTTTATTGGCCACCTTCATGTCGAGATCAATAGAGATAATCTTATCCCCATCGGCTATTGTCCGGATATGTTTCTCCACATTTGCCACGCCTCCCACTTTCATCGTAAGTTCAGACGCCTCCTTTCTGCCGTAATCGTCAAAATACTGCACGCCTTGCACTTTCTGCCCCATAGTGACCGCCTCTTTCTTGAGGATGGCAGACTTGATTCCATACTTCGCCTCCTAGGCGAATGCCGTTACTGTAGCCGATAGCAACAGAACAGCCAATAAACATTTTACTTTCATAATCATTCTTTTAATTACTTTTTTTGATAGCCCCATCCTAACAAGACAGGCTTTATATCCCATAGAGAATCTATTGAAAAACAGATTCTAACACCTCATCAGGTAACATATCCGACTTCAATTCCACTAGTTTTACAGCACTTGTCGCTTTATTATTTTCTTTCCTATAAAAAATAAGTAGCGTATCGTTCTTGACGCTCATACTTTGTATATCTTCCTTCTGAATAATCAGGTTTCTATGCTTCTCATAATAATCCATCACAGACAAAAATATAACGGGAAATACAACAGGCAAAAATGCAAATGCATTGAGATGTCCACCTAAAACAGGAATACAAAAAACAAAAAAGAGTATAGCCAATATAAGAGTCACCACAAGTTTCATATTAAAGATGCCACAAAGCATTACTCTCCAAGGACGTTTATAGATTCTTTTAAATTCATACCTACCTTCTGTAATACATAAGGTATCATACCGAAATATTATTTTTTTCTCTTCCATATCATATAGTTTTTCTACATCACTAACTTAAACAATTCTGTTACAGCATATATAGACACAACAGGTATAGCAACAGACAATAAGGCATACAGCCATTTAAGATTATATAAATAATGTATTATGCAAGCAACTAATAAATAATAGAAGACAAATGAATAATTCAAAGCTTTTATTACTATTTTATAAGAATCATTCTGTAAGATCAATTGCGTTATATCAACACTGTCTTCAATAGATATACCATCCAACAATAAAACAGCAAAAAGGAGAATCACAGCTGGTATAAAATAAGGATATGCAGCTACAATAAGAAAACTTCCAAACGTTGTCTTTCCATCAAATAACAAAGCCATAAGATGAAATAATAAACATATTAATATCCAAACGATAATACTAGACACAATTGTAAGTCCATAATTTAATTGCACTATTTTCTCCATTAAAGCAACTTTTTCAATACCACCCACCATAAACAGAGTATTCAAGACTTTTACAAATTCTGCAATCATAACACTATATATCAATATAATAGTCAAGCCATACCATTTCGGCAACCTTAACAAAACATTTATTATTTGTCTCATTTCAATCCTTTTATAGAAATATAAACTTCAACAAAAGCTGCACCTAAAGTAATTACAAAAACGACACACAAGTATAGAGCCATTGGATTATAAAATTTTGCAGAGAAAGATTTTTTTCCACGCATAAATCTAATCATTTCCCATGCTATAGCTAATCCCATTGCACCAGATAACCAAAAACCAATCAATTCGAAACTATGCGGCAGAGTACTCTTCAAAATATTATTTAATCCAAAACCTGAATTATAAACTGTGATAAATACATCAGAAGCAGCCAATCCATTTATTGATAAATTTAAAAGTGTTACCAAACCCAATAGAAATCCTCCTAGAATATTTATCATACAACCATGTAGATTATTGCTGGATATCTCCAAAAATGCTTTAAAATATTCTTCTTTATCCAAAGCCTCTGTTATTTGTGAAACAATAATTCCTGTTTGAGACTCACTCGTCTTTGGAAGCGTTGGTAATTCTATCAAAAACATACGTAACAAGAAAGGCATCAACCAAAAGATAAATGAAACAAAAAAGAAATATTTATCATAAGATTTTATACAATATCCATTTTTCATATTACAAATCATATTAAAGTAATAACATAAATTTTTTCTCAATATCAGTGTTATAATAAAATAGACTTTCTACATTAGACAAATGTATTCAAAATACACACATTAAATATTTTTAATACGCATAATATATTCAATCTCTAACGGCAATATTTTATTGAGCTTTTATTTATCATACATTACAATAGGCTGATTAAAGAAGTCTAAAACAACATAAATCCCTATTAATCAGCCTATAAAAGCTAGTATCTAATTACATTTTTTTTTATTCTTTCCGATAACGAATCTCAGTAAAATAAAAAAAAACAGTAAAATAGCAGCAACCAATAAGGCAGCAACTCCTCCCCCCTTATTTTGCGGTATCACATACCACAATAGGCAATAAGCTATTACTGCACCAATCAAAAAAGGAAACAATTTAATCCACTTTTTCCGCATTTGGTCTTTTCATTTTATAATGCACAAACACCGGCACCAGCCCACATTCCCCAACCAACAGGAGTCCAGCCTAAAAAACTTCCACCTGTAGCTATTTGCCCTGCCGCTGCACCTGAAAGTGCAGAAGCCGCAGTCCATGCCCCCGATGCACCACCTTCTGTTTCACCAGCCATGTAGCCACAACCAATAGAAACTTGTTGAAAACCTGAATCGGATATTCTACTATTCACCCCATTCATAACACCCAATGACATAACAATAGCTACTAACATTCCTAATATAGCCTTTTTATTCGTTTTCATAATGAACATCATTTTATTTTTTTATTTCATAATTCTATCTCTATTCGATATCATGGCATTTGCACCAGATAACAAATTCAACTAATCCGTTTCCATAGGCAATTCATTTTTAAAGTTAGACAATTCATTTTCTATAAGATGACTCATTTCATCTTTCATATCTTTTGCTGCTGTTGTAGGAACTTTTTCCTTAGTAGCAAGGATATCTTTTGCCCATCTATACGCTTCTGCTTTATTCGATGACTCCATCAGCAATTGCACTAATAAATATTTAGGATATAGACGTGAGGGAACACTATATACAGCAGTTAAATATGACATTTTAGCAGCATCTGTTTCACCTATCTTTTTATAATTATTACCTAATATCAGAAAGATATTAGGCATAGAAGATTTCCGAGCAGCCTTTTCTAATACTTCAACACTTTCTCTATATCTCCCTCGTAAAGCCAATGCGGAACCATAATAGAATAAATAAGTCCCATTATTATTAAAAAACGGATATGCCTTCTTATAATGTATAAGTGCATTATCTATATCATTGGCAAAAACATATTTTTGCCCTGTCCGTAACAAATAATATCCATATAAATTATGAAGTCCCATACCGACAATCAACAGTCCCAATACAGAAGTTATCAAATTAGCCTTAAAGAACTTTATCCTCAACAAACAATCATCCGGACTTGGTTTATAAAACAAAACAGCCAACGACAAAATGAACTGAAGATATATTAACGGTATTTGAAAAGGATAAGAAACACAACACAGCACCAATATAGCTATAAGTGACGCTTTAGCACCGGAAATATACAGAGAACAATGTGTATCTTCTCTCTTAAAAGCAAAAAATAAGATAACAGATAACAGGAATAACCCTATAATACCTTGTTCCACATATACCTGCAAAAATTCATTATATGCACACGCCACATAGTCTGCAACATACCGCTCTTTCTCCGTTCCTCCATTTTTAGCAAAATATTCCATTTGCCATTTGCCATATTCAGCTTCAAATGCACCAATTCCTCTACCCGTTAAAATATTTTTTTGTGGAGCAGCCATAACAACTTTCCATATAAATAAACGTCCAAAAGCTGAATCCGCCTTAAATTGGTATAGCACGTGGAATACTCCAAACAACAAAACAACCGCAACTGAAGCAACAATGAGTTTTCGCACAACTGTATGCAGGTAATAACATATTTTATTATAGATCCGACAATGCTTATTCAATACAAATAGAGACCCAAACAAACAGGCTATCCATGCTCCTCTTGATTGAGATATTATAATAAAGTACAACATAAACAAAACGCATACAAACAAGGCAAAATACAAATTCTCTGCCTTCTTATTCCGCTTATATCCTAACATCAAAGAAAGAACTAAGGGCAATACTACGCTGAAGTATCCTGCATAAGCACCGGGGTTTCCCAATGATCCACCTAATATAAAATAGTCATCACTATTTCCAATCCATCCAAACTGTTGACCAAATCCAAAAACAATTTCAAGATAGGCCCCAATCACTGTTAGCCAACAAACCAGTTTTAAGTAATTTCTATTTTTGCAAAAGATTGGTATAAAGGTAAAAAACAGAAACCAGCATGTCAATACAACATAAATCTTATAATTATCATATACATTCCCTTTAAAAGCATACATTATGAAAAGATAAGCTACAAAAATAGCGACAGCACAAAGACCTTTACTTACATATAGATTGTTACCTGTTACAAACAAGGTACAGCAAAGTAGTGCAACCGCAAACACGCAAAACAGTGCCTGAGATTCCACAAACAAGCCATTTATACCTATATGTAATGATATAAGCAAGCCAAATAATATGATATATATCGCCTGTTTCATTTTTTATTTTTCTTCCTTTTTGAAAAGAGTATAATTATAATATATACCAACAAACCTATACACACTGATACCATCACTTGAACACATGTGATATGTTGCTTGGGGGCAGATTCTACATATTTATAGGGTTGCTGAATCTGAATATTTCGAGTCATTACATCCAATAGTTCTGACAAAGCATATTTACCACCCTCTTTTTGATAACCGGATAATGAAACATATCCGAACTTGGTCAGGAGCAAATCCTGTACACATTCTAACGCCACACTGTCTTTAACTATTGAAGATAAAGTATAAACATGGCAATAACCGTCAAGCTTTTTAGATTCTGTTCCTTTATATGTCACCCTTAATGTATCTGTATTCGGTAGTAGTTTTTTTTTATTCATCTTCACCAAATCTTCTTCAATTTGTTTAAACGGGAATCCATTAAGTGTTTTTATCGTAGGCAGGAAATTTATCAATATGTAATTCCCTTTGAAATACTCCTGCTGCTGTAAGGGATATAATCCTGCATCAATCGAATATCCCGGAAGTTTCTGCATAAGAACCGACCTAGGAATGGTATCCCATCCCTCCGGTATTACAAATGTGTACTTACACGATTTTTGCAATATTTGGATTGTGTATTGCCCATACGTATATATGCCTACAAATGACATCATAATGATAATCCAAATTCTTTGTATAGTATTCCTTGTTCTCATATTTCCTCTTTCTGCTTTTTTATATGATCCAGACTATCTACTCCTGAAATGATCTCAGTATATATTCCATCCGAGATACCTGTTTTCAGAAACCGTTTCTCATATTTACTGCCATTAGCTACTATTTCTACAAAAACAGAATCATAGCTAAACTGAAAATATTTCTCTTCCAAAGCCAGCACGTGGTTTTTCCGCTCCACCACTATTTCTGCATTGGCCGTACCACCGGCTTTTATCATTTGCTTATATTCTTCAGGTATAAACAAACCGGCAGTTATCTCAAAACGCGCGACTCCATCCTGTACAATTCCCTTGGGAGCGACAAGTCTTAATACTCCGTCAATAGTTATATTCTTATCCATAGGAACCGATAATGACAGCTCCATCCCTACAGCAAGTTTCAATATATCAGATTCCAATACGTTTCCTTTAAATACTAACGATTGCAGATCTGCCACTCTAGCCACGGTTGTTCCTTCATTCAATGTACCTCTTGCCATCACAGACCCACCCTCTTTTATCGGAAGCTCCAATATAGTACCTGCGTCAGTAGCCGTTATAATATTGGATATTCCCTTTTGATTATATTGCCCTTTCAACATATCCAACTCCGATTCTACGGATTCATATTCGGACAGAAGAACAGCCAAATTACTTTTCTCGCCCTCATACACCTCTTGCGCTATCAACTTTTTTACATATAAATTTTCCGTCCTCTCAAAACTAGCTTCAGCAGTCAAATACCTGGTTTCCGCTATTTCCAATTCCTTTAATAACCGCCTGTATTCCAACGGATCTTTTACATATCGTATTTGTGCCAATGGCTGTCCTCCCACCACTTCATCTCCAACCTGCACCAACAACTTTTCCAACACACCGGAGATAGTCGATTTTATATCTATTTCTTTAGAAGGCTGTATCACCCCCGGAATAGTAAGTTTGCTCTCAATATTCCGATACTCGGCACGGATAGTAGAAGCGGGTATCTTTCTACCTCCCTTTACCGCCCGGTAAATGACAAATGCCAAGAATACCAAGATCAAGGATAATATAACAGTTCTTACTACTTTCATATTAATTTTCTTCTTTTAGAGCTTCTATAGGGTTCAGTTCCGCCGCATATATTGCCGGCCTCAGCCCGGCCAATGTTCCTGCTATCACTAAGATAAATATGGCGGCAACAGCTGTCGGAAAATCCAGTCCCGGTTTTTCCATCATCGGAGTGTCTTCTGAGATGAAAAGTGCTACAACCTTCAGTATCCCCCATCCCAAAACCAACCCTACATATCCGGCTAAAGAAGTAAGAGCTATGGATTCCCATAAAAACATAGCCTTTATCTGCTGTGCCTTGGCACCTACAGACTTGCGGATACCTATTTCACGAGTACGCTCCTTTGCCGATGAATACATGATATTGCCTACTCCTATTACACCACTGACCAATGTGCTGATTCCCATAAACCACAGGAACTTGCGAATCATGACAAATAAGTCAGTAAATGCCTTTACCTGTTCCTCCATGCTATTAAAGTAAAAGACTTTATCATCACTTGGGGCAAATTGATATTTTCTGGCCATCACATTCCGCACATGGGTATTCACCTCCTTTATTTTGGCTCCTTTCACTGTAGAGAATACAACTGTGCCAAACCGCCCGGCAGTGGCATCAACCTGCTCATAGACCGAATAAGGCATATAAATGACTCTTGCCTCATACGAATTAAGCATCGTATTCTTTATTGTTCCAATCACCCGGAACATCTACTGCCCCATACGGATATACTTGCCAATGGGATTTTCTTTTCTGAAAAGCATATCCGCCACATTTTCACCTATCAATACCACTTTTCGAGCTTCATTCATATCCAAGGCATTCAATATTCTACCATGCTCTACCTCCAACAATTTTATCAAGAAGTAATCAGGATATACCCCTCGCGTCTCAAACCAGCCATTCTTCGTGCCGGCATAAACAGCGTTCCAACGTCCCGTTTCGGGCGACAGATGGGTTATCTCGGGTATTCTTGATTTCAACATATCCAAATCTTCTTTTTGAAATTGTATTTTTCTTCCGCTAGCCGCTCCTTTATATCCCATTGATGTTTCTGACGCATATACATAAGTCGTGCTTTTAGAGAATCCATTAAAGAGTTTGAATATTCCCCGTTCGAAGCCGGAACCTATTCCAACCAAGACTATCAGGATAAAAATCCCCCATGATATGCCTATACCGGTCAGAATAGTACGTGAAGGCTTTCTTTTTACAGACTCATATATTTCACACCAAAAATCAATGAACATACAAGATAGCATTTATTATAAAGAAAAAGCATCGGATACTACCAATTTATTTTTCATGACTACATTTCATTAGTTTAACGTCGGTAAAATTAGGAATAATGCAATGAACAACCTAAAAAGCAGGATAGACAAATAGCAGGTTGAGAAATATTTAATAAATATCTATATACCAGTGGTTTATAAATCAAAACCAATACATCCGAAGCACCGTCGATAGACAAGAACATCAACGGACACGCATCACAGATAGAGTTTATCCGTATCATCTGCCATAAATTCCTGTATCTTTTTCTTCATCCGGAGTTTGGCTCTTGAAACAGATTGAGGAGTAATGCACAGAAAAGTGGCAATAGAAGCATGAGGAAAGCCCAACTGTAACAAGCACCACAACTTCCGTTCGGTGGCACTCAGCCCCACAGCCTCGACACGGCTTTGAAACATGGGACCGAACAAACGGATGACAAAATACTCTATAGCATCCAATTCTTCCGGAGTCAGGGCATAAGCCGTGCCGGGATTATCCAGAAGCTGAATGATAAAGAGGACGGTTTCATAGTACTTCCCACCCTCCATCTTTATATCCTTATATTTCTTCAGCTCGTCCAGCAAAATCTTATTTTGATCCACCAACTTGAGATTCTCCTCCTTATTCTTCTGTTGCAATTCCTCCAGATTCCGCCTCACCTCTTCATTTTCGGCAGACAGGCTTTCATTGTTCTGTGCATAACGGAAAGACAATTCCTCTATTTCCTTATTCCGCTTGACATAATCGCGCTGCAAGGCGAACAAAGTGTTTTCATTCTCCCATATCTGCTTCTGTAACAACAGAATGCACCGCTCTTTCTTCACTTTCTCGCGCTTATAGACAGACAGGATGTAGAGCAAAAGCAGAATAATAAACACAATGACACCACCCATCCGCCATTCATTGTGCTGCTTGTTTATGGCAAGCAATTCCTTTTCATGGGCCAAATCCTGATTGTCATACTTCAGTTGGATCTCTTCCAGTTTCACCGTTTGCGTATGCTCATGGATACTGTCAGCATATAGGTCATATTTCTCTTTATAAGCCAAAGCCTTTTCCCAATCCTTCCGTTTCTTTGCTATCTTATACAGAGAAAGATAACCGCTGGCCTGTCCATACCAATCACTATCATTCTTAATTATATACTCCGCATAATATACAGCGGAATCATATTGTTCTTGGTGTATATATACGTTAGACAAAGAATAAAAATAGGAATAATCACCATCTAGCACTTTATTTCTAGCAGATAGAAGAATATTCAAGGCTCTTTGATATTCTTTCCGCTCCGAATAGATAATGCCCAAATTACGGACAGCAGTCTGTACCTCCACCTTTGAATCAATCAACTCTGCCATTCGTAATCCTTGCAGGGTATAGTGTTCCGCACTATCAAGTTTTGCCAGCAATAAAAAACCATATCCGGCATCCAATAAAGATATGGTATAATTGGTACTGTCCTTTATTCCCTTGAAAGTGCGAACTGCATCTTTATAATACCTCAAACCCTTGGCATACAAACCTTGTCTGAAATTGGCATTTCCCAGATGCGAATAGCACAACGCCTTGTATTTAGGCTCATCCAACGGTTTCATAGCCGTCAGCGCACGCAGATAGTGAGGGACAGCCGCTTCATATTCTTTCGCCTCACTGTATTGCCTGCCCTGATAGAAGAAAGCTTTCGCTTTCCTTAATGAGTCCTCACTATGTTGATAATAATCCAACGCCGAAGCGACAGGGGCATCGGTGATAGAATGGCAGGTCTTGTCCAAAGCCTGTGTCAGCAAAAGATTGTAGTATGCTTTCTGCGCGTCTCCCCGGCAATCATCAGCGGACAATTGCTGTAAAAGAGATAAAGCACTGTCCGGTTGCTGTTCCATATATGCTTCCGCTCTTTCCAAATACTGCTGCCGCATAGGATGCTGATGATTACAAGAGGTCAATGAGAAAGTAAAAACAATCCAAATGAAAAATCTCATTGTTCAAAGTTTAAGGTTTATGCAAATATAGGCAAATATTCTATCCCCACGCAAAAAAGAGCCGGTTAAAAAGAAAGCCGGACCTGCAATGAGTGCAAGTCCGGCTTTCTTATTATCAAAACAATCAAAAAAGCATCAATTCGCCATTTCAGAAATAAACTTGATGCGGACCAACCGGATTTCATCCTCGGTATAGTCATCCCCCAGTTCATCCATCGCATCATCTATCTTGTCTGTAGTAGATTCTTTGAAGTAATCATAGATATCATCCAAATGATCCTCATCCATGATTTCCTCCAAGAAGTAATCAATATTCAGCTTGGTACCCGAATAAACGATAGCCTCCACCTCGTCCAGCAGTTCACCGAACTCCAGTCCCTTTGACACGGCAATGTCATCAAGAGCCACCTTACGGTCAATAGCCTGGATGATAGAGACTTTCAGCTTGGATTTATTAGCGACCGTGCGGACACGCAAATCTTCCGGACGCTCTATTTCATTTTCCTCACAATGCTTCTTTATCAATACGCAGAACTCCTGGCCATAGCGTTTCGCCTTTCCGGCACCTACGCCCGGAATATTCTGCAATTCTTCCAAAGTCACCGGATAGATCGTAGCCATCGCCTCCAAAGAAGGATCCTGGAAAATAACATACGGCGGAACATCCAGTTTCTTGGACAGCTTCTTACGCAAGTCTTTCAACATAGAGTAAAGCACCGGATCGACCGCACAAGAGGCACCTCCCCGAACCGGAGTCTCCTCTTCTTCCTCCTCGAAATCATTGTCCTCGACAATCTTGAAAGACTTCGGCTTTTTCAAGAATTTATGCCCTTCGGGAGTAACCTTCAACAGACCGTAATTCTCTACATCTTTGCTTAAATAACCCGCTATCAAAGCCTGACGGATGACAGCATTCCACATCCTTTCTTCTTCTCCCATGCCCGAACCGAACACTTCCAGTTCCTCATGTTTATGAGCAAGTACTTCTGACGTTTCCTTACCCAAAAGAATATCAATTATATAATCCGCTTTAAAATTTTCTTTCACTGCTATGATTGCTTCAATCACAGCGCATAATGAATCCTGAGCCTCCACTTGCTTTTTAGGATTTAAACAGTTATCACAATTTCCACAATTCTCCTCTGTAAATTCTTCCCCGAAATAATGTAACAATGATTTGCGGCGGCATATAGACGACTCTGCGTAGGCAGCTGTCTCCAACAACAACTGTTTACCGATTTCCTGCTCTGCCACGGGCTTTCCCTGCATAAACTTCTCCAGTTTCTGCAAGTCCTTGTTGGAATAGAACGTAATACACTGTCCTTCCCCTCCGTCCCGTCCGGCCCTGCCCGTTTCCTGGTAGTAGCCTTCCAGACTTTTCGGAATATCATAATGT
The DNA here is from genome assembly GCF_054653615.1 of Phocaeicola sartorii JCM 17136 = DSM 21941. Lineage (NCBI taxonomy): Bacteria > Pseudomonadati > Bacteroidota > Bacteroidia > Bacteroidales > Bacteroidaceae > Phocaeicola > Phocaeicola sartorii. The sequence continues at coordinate 645,726 of NZ_BAAIFW010000005.1, read as the reverse complement.
ATCACAAAACGCACATCAGGCTTGTCAATCCCCATTCCAAAAGCGATGGTAGCGACAATCACATCTATATCCTCTTTCAAAAAACCATCCTGATTGGCAGTGCGTGTAGCAGAATCCATACCGGCGTGATAAGCGCGCGCGTTGATCCCGTTAGCCTGAAGCACCTCGGCCAATTCTTCCACCTTCTTACGGCTCAGGCAATAGATAATACCCGATTTACCCGCATTAGCCTTGATAAACTTGATAATATCCCTGTCTATGTTATTCGTCTTCGAGCGTACTTCGTAATACAGGTTCGGACGATTGAAAGAAGACTTGAACTCCTGCGCGTCCTGCATACCCAAGTTTTTCTGAATATCCATACGCACCTTCGGAGTCGCGGTGGCAGTAAGGGCTATCACCGGCGCCTTTCCTATTTCATTAATAATAGGACGGATGCGGCGGTACTCCGGACGGAAGTCATGCCCCCATTCCGAAATACAGTGCGCTTCGTCCACTGCATAAAATGAGATCTTCACTCCTCTCAAAAAATCCACATTCTCCTCCTTCGTCAAAGACTCGGGAGCCACGTAGAGCAATTTGGTCTTGCCGCTCAGAATATCCGATTTGACCTGGTCTATAGCCGACTTGTTCAATGACGAGTTGATGAAGTGTGCCACTCCGTCCTCCTCGCTGAAATTACGCATGGCATCCACCTGGTTCTTCATCAATGCAATTAAAGGAGATATAACGATTGCTGTTCCATCCATGATAAGGGATGGCAACTGATAGCATAACGATTTACCACCGCCCGTAGGCATCAAAACAAATGTATCATTTCCGGCAAGCAGATTACGGATGATCGCTTCCTGATTACCTTTGAAAGTATCAAATCCAAAATACTTTTTTAATGCGTCCGTTAAATTTATATTCTCCGTCATTGTATCAATAGTTTTTCACGGTTTTTCCCGATTTCTTGTTTTACATCTTTTGTTGCCTAACAAAGTTATAAACAAGTTCTCAAATTACACGAATATTTCGAGTAATATTTTTCAGAAGAATTGCATTTTTTTCTTTCTCTCTCCCTTTATTTCTTGATACTAAGCGGTTTGCAGCCGCGAAATATTTGCCTTTCCCATCTGTTTTTTCGCAAAATCGAGTGTCACTTCGTACTTTTTCGCTTTCTGAGAGGGGATTTCAAACATAACGTCCATCATAATCGTCTCTACAATGGAACGTAATCCGCGCGCGCCTAACTTATATTCAATAGCTTTGTCTACAATATACTCGAATACTTCGGGCTGGAATTCCAGCTTGACTCCATCCATTTCGAACAGTTTGACGTACTGCTTGATGATGGAGTTCTTCGGCTCCGTCAAGATATTGCGCAAGGCAGTTCTGTCCAGCGGATTCAGATAGGTCAGGATAGGCAGACGGCCTATGATCTCAGGAATCAGCCCGAATGACTTCAAGTCCTGAGGGGCGATATATTGCATCAAGTTGCCACGGTCTATCTTCACCACATCTTTTGCCGCACTGTAACCTACCACATGTGTGTTCAAGCGTTGCGCGATCTTGCGTTCAATGCCATCAAACGCCCCGCCACAAATGAACAGAATGTTTTTAGTATTGACCGGAATCATTTTCTGATCGGGATGCTTACGCCCTCCCTGAGGCGGCACGTTCACAACGGAACCTTCCAGCAATTTCAACAGCCCCTGCTGCACACCTTCACCACTCACATCACGAGTTATGGAGGGGTTGTCTCCTTTACGGGCAATCTTGTCAATCTCATCAATAAACACAATGCCTCTTTCAGCTTCCGCCACATTATAATCGGCCACTTGAAGCAAGCGGGTCAGAAGACTCTCGATGTCCTCGCCCACATAACCTGCCTCTGTCAGCACGGTGGCATCCACTATAGTGAACGGCACATGCAATAACTTGGCTATAGTACGTGCCAGCAACGTTTTTCCCGTACCTGTACTACCTACCATAATGATATTGGACTTTTCAATCTCGATATCATCCTTGTCCACTTTTTGAAGCAGACGCTTGTAATGATTGTACACGGCTACGGAAAGGTAACGTTTGGCGTCATCCTGACCAATAATATATTGATCCAGAAAATCCTTGATTTCCTTGGGTTTCGGAAGTTCCTTCAAGTTCAGCTCACCCGGCGCATCTTTTTTCTGATGCATGGCCTCCTGTATAATTTCGTATGCCTGCTCCGAGCAGCTGTCGCAAATACAGCCGTTCATTCCGGTTATCAGAAATCCGACCTCATTTTCCGAACGTCCGCAGAAACTACATTTCCTTCTACTGTTTCTAGGTGTTTTATTATCTTCCAATGTTCATTCCTTTAAATATTCAAGTCTCCCCCATACATCTTCAAGAAAGAAATCTGTATCAGATTACAACAGAAACTTGAGTCGTTTTTAGTACTGTCATTCTTTTCGAATGAAAATAAATACATTATAGAGCAGCCGGCTTGCGTGACAGAACCTCATCAATCATACCATATTCTTTAGCTTCCAGGGCTGTCATCCAGTAGTCGCGGTCAGAGTCCGCCCATACTTTGTCAAAATCCGTATGAGAGTGGTCTGCTATAATGGTATAAAGTTCTTTCTTCAATTTTTGGATTTCGCGGGCTGTGATCTCAATGTCCGAGGCCTGTCCTTGCGCACCGCCCATCGGCTGATGAATCATCACGCGTGAGTGGGTCAGCGCGGAACGCTTGCCTTCCGCTCCCGCAACCAGCAGCACAGCGGCCATCGAGGCGGCCATACCTGTACAAATCGTGGCAACATCACTGTTGATGAACTGCATGGTGTCATAGATACCCAGTCCGGCATAAACAGATCCGCCCGGTGAATTGATATAAATAGATATATCTTTACCAGACTCTACCGAGTCCAAATATAAAAGCTGAGCCTGGAGGGTATTGGCTGTATAATCATCAATCTGTGTGCCCAGAAAGATGATTCTGTCCATCATCAGTCGGGAAAACACATCCAACTGAGTCACATTCAACTGACGCTCCTCCAGAATATAAGGATTCAGATATCCCTGTGACTTGATGACATCATCCAGCACCATACTATTCATTCCCAAATGCTTGGTAGCAAATTTTCTAAAATCATCCATAATCTAATGGTTTAGTTATTAGTAACAAAAAAGGGTTTTCAACCCCCGTTTTTCAAACAAACAAAAGTACAAAAAAATACGGTTAACGTACCTGATACTCTTATCTATAATGAAAATTTATGGTCAAAAACCCCTTTTTTTAGAAAGTTTTAGCAATCACTTACTTCGACTTACTAAGTTATTATTCAAACATTTTGTTGAATTCTTCCATAGAAACCGTTTTGTGGTTCAAAGTAGCCTTGGCTTTCAATGCGGCGGAAAGTTTGCTTTCAGCAGCACGGTTCACCAAACCTTCTACGGATTCCTTCTTCTTCAACATTTCTTTAGCATAGTTTTCAAGAACATCTTCAGGGATATTCAACATTCCGTATTGAGCGAACTGAATGCGGGTAGCTTCCTTAGCCATGTTCATCACATCGGCTTGTTCCACTTTAATGGCGTTATTCTCAAGCAATTGCTCTTTAATCAGATGCCAAGTCAGTTCTTCAATGCTCTTGTCATAGTTCTCAGCGACAAAAGCTTCACCCTTTTCCTCATTATTCAGCAACATGATGCGCTTCAGCAATGCGTCAGGGAATTCCAGCTTGCCAATCTTGTTGACCAAATATTCACGAACATCAACCAAGAATTTGTAATCACTATCTGATTCGAACTGCTTTGCAATTCCTTCTTTAATCTTAGCACGGAATTCTTCTTCGCTGCTTACGGCACCTTCGCCAAATACGCTGTCGAACAATTCCTGATTCAACTCAGCAGGAACCATACGGGTAATCTCTTCGATCTGGAAGCTGAAGTTACCTTTCACGCCGGCCACTTCCTCTTTCTTTATCTTCAGCAAGGAAGACAGTTCCGCTTCATTATTATCGAATGCCACTGCAGGATTGAATACCAGTACATCGTTTACTTTAGCACCGTTGAAAACAGCCTTTTGTTCGTCGTTCTTCATGTAAGCCGGCATCATCACCGCGCCTTCTACCTGAATACCGCCTTCTTTAGTGTTTCCATTCTCATCCAATTCAGCCAACAGACCTTTAATCATGTCCTTGTCTTCATACTGCTCCACTTTATCATATTTTGCAGCACGCTGAGTATACATCTTAACCTGCTGGTCTATCAGTTCGTCCGAAACCTCGATCGTGTAGTAGTCAACGGTATCCGCAGAAGAGATTTCAGCGGTAAATTCAGGAGCCAAAGCGATGTCGAACACAAACTCAAAGTCTTCTTGAGTGTCAAAATCGATGGGTTGCATCTTTTCTTCATTAGGCAACGGCATACCCAGCATATTCACTTTATTGTCGCGGATATATTCGTTCACCTTTTCCTGCATCATTTTATCAACCTCTTCTACAAGGACAGACTTACCAAATTGTTTTTTAATCAAACTCATAGGTACCATACCCGGACGGAAACCCGGGATATTAGCTTTCTGACAATAAGTCTTCAGTGTTTTTTCTACTCTTGACTGATAATCAGCTTTTTCCAGCTTCAAAGTAAGCAATGCGCTCACTTTGTCAACGTTTTGCAATGAAATATTCATTCTGAACTTTATTTATTTAATTATTACTTCTTTCTGTTTTTCACCAAAGAGGTTGCAAAATTAGTGTTTAATCTTTCAATAACCAAATACACAGACTAAAAAATACGAATTGACAGCAGAAAGTATTCATTTAAAATGACCGGCCAAGAGGCAGGTTCAAAAAAAAGAAAAAAAAGTTGTGTTTCTTCTTGTAAATTCAAAATTTATGCGTTCCTTTGTGCCCCGTCTGGTGATACTAATTATAGCTAGTGATTTTTATTACAAGGTTTTACTTTTGTACGAATAGCACTTACGTAAACTCTCTGTCGTTCGAATCCCCTACTTCATTAATAATCACCATTCAGAGAGTATTTTTTATTTTAATTATTTTTATTTTTTCACTATGAACATGTATGTTGGAAACCTTAACTACCGTGTTAAGGAAGGAGATTTGGAACAAGCAATGGCGGCTTATGGAGTTGTTACTTCTGTAAAAGTTATCAAAGACCGCGAAACAGGTAAATCTAAAGGATTTGCATTTGTTGAAATGGAAAATGACGCAGAAGCAGCTCAGGCTATGAACGAACTGAACGGTTCGGAATTCATGGGACGCCAGTTGGTTATCAAGGAAGCAAGACCAAGAGACTAATTACTTACCTGATACAGTCAAAAAAAGCTCTGAACAGATTCAGAGCTTTTTTTATATCCTTATATTCCGTCCTTCTGTCACACATTCCTCCCCTGTCTGTCCTTTTCCGCCAGTTGGAAGTCCTTGCGGCGAAGCACAAAGTTGGTTCCCAGATATTTCTCACGGACAACAGGATTTTCCGCCAGTTCCTCAGGAGTCCCCTGAAACAGGATCTTCCCTTCAAACAACAGATAAGCACGGTCGGTCAGACGCAACGTCTCCAACGCATTGTGGTCGGTGATCAGAATGCCGATGTTCTTGTCCTTCAATTTCCATACAATGTGCTGGATATCCTCTACCGCAATGGGGTCCACCCCCGCAAAGGGTTCGTCCAGCATAATGAATTTAGGGTCAATGGCCAGGCAACGTGCAATCTCCGTACGACGACGCTCACCTCCCGAAAGCTGGTCACCCAAATTCTTGCGTACCTTCTGCAAGCGGAATTCGGCAATCAGGCTTTCCAGTTTGTCTTTTTGATATTCCGGAGTGGTATTGGTCAATTCCAGCACAGAAGCGATATTATCCTCCACACTCATCTTACGGAATACAGAAGCTTCCTGCGCCAAATACCCGATGCCGTTCTGGGCGCGCTTATAGACAGGATAACCGGTTATATCCAAGTCATTCAGAAATATATGTCCCTCATTCGGTACAATCAGTCCCGTTGTCATATAAAACGAAGTGGTCTTACCGGCACCATTCGGTCCCAGCAACCCTACAATCTCTCCTTGTTTCACATCAAAAGAAACATGACTTACCACCGTACGCTTTCCGTATTTCTTCACCAGATTTTCTGTACGAAGCACCATGCGGTTATCTTCGGCCACCGTATTTTGTTGTTCTATTTCCTGTTCCGACATATCCATGTATTTTGCGACAAAAGTACTAAAAAAGTTTAGGAAACGCATAACAGAACAGAAAATCAGAACTTCTTTTGCATTTATATAGACAAAAAAGGCTACTTTTGCAGGAAATTGTGAAAACTATGATGATAAGACCCATAACAACCGTAGGGAAATATATCATGCTGATGGGACGTACTTTTGCCCGCCCGGAACGTATGCGTATGTTTTTCAAGCAATATCTCAATGAGATGGTACAGCTGGGAGTAAATTCCATCGGTATCGTACTGCTGATTTCTTTTTTCATTGGTGCCGTAATTACCATTCAAATCAAACTCAACATTGAAAGTCCGTGGATGCCCCGTTTTGTGGTAGGTTACACCACGCGCGAAATCATGTTGCTGGAATTCTCCTCCTCCATCATGTGTTTGATTCTGGCAGGAAAGGTAGGTTCTAATATCGCCTCCGAAATAGGCACCATGCGTGTAACCCAACAGATTGACGCACTGGAAATCATGGGGGTCAATTCCGCCGGATACCTTATTCTGCCTAAAATTGTGGCTTTGATGACCATGATTCCTTTTTTAGTGATCTTCAGCATATTCTCGGGGATTATCGGTGCTTTTTGTACCTGCTGGTTCGGAGGAGTCATGAACGCCGAAGATTTAGCCTATGGCTTGCAATATAGTTTTCAGGAATGGTTTGTATGGTGCAGCTTTATCAAATCTGTCTTTTTCGCTTTCATCATTTCCAGTGTGTCCGCTTATTTCGGTTACACGGTGGAGGGAGGCTCCATTGCGGTAGGTAAGGCCAGTACGGATTCTGTGGTGATGAGCAGCGTGCTGATTCTATTCTCTGATTTAGTATTAACACAACTTTTAATGGGATGATACAAGTTAAATCATTATATAAATCATTCGAGGGAAAGGACGTATTGATGGATATCAATGCTACTTTTGACAATGGCAAGACCAATCTGATTATCGGCCAGAGCGGTTCCGGAAAAACAGTCTTGATGAAGTGCATCGTCGGTCTGCTTACTCCCGAAAAGGGCGAGATCCTGTATGACGGACGTAACTTCCTCAACATGAATAAAAGAGAAAAAAAGACCTTGCGCCGTGAAATGGGAATGATTTTCCAAAGTGCAGCCTTGTTCGACTCTCTTACCGTATTGGAAAATGTGATGTTCCCATTGGATATGTTTTCCAACGCCACCTACCGCGACCGTGTAAAGCGAGCCCGGTTCTGCCTGGACCGTGTAAACTTAATTGAAGCACAAAACAAGTATCCGGGAGAAATTAGCGGGGGTATGCAGAAACGTGTAGCTATAGCACGCGCCATAGCACTGAATCCTCAATATTTATTTTGCGATGAACCTAATTCCGGTCTGGACCCAAAGACCTCGTTGGTGATTGACGAACTGATTCACGATATCACCACCGAATACAGCATGACGACCATTATCAACACCCACGACATGAACTCCGTAATGGGAATCGGTGACAGTATTCTCTACATTTACCAGGGACATAAAGAGTGGGAAGGAACAAAAAATGATGTGTTCACCGCTACCAATGATCGACTGAATAATTTTATCTTCGCCTCCGACCTGCTCCGCAAAGTAAAAGAGGTGGAAGAGCATGGGAGATAGTGGTTAGTGATCAGTGGTTAGTAACCTGCCGATGTCAACAGCGAAGCTCACTAACCACTAATCACGACTCCTATTTCTGTCTGATAAAGATATTTATCGGTGTTCCTGACAAATTCCATTTGTCACGTATCTTGTTTTCAAGAAAACGTCTGTAAGGTTCTTTTACATACTGAGGCAAATTGGCAAAGAACACGAAAGAAGGAACCTGCGTGTTGGGCAACTGCGTACAATATTTAATCTTGATATACTTGCCTTTATTGGAAGGAGGCGGATAAGCCTCGATCAACGGAAGCATTTCTTCGTTCAGACGGGCTGTCGGAATACGGGTAGTACGTGCCTGGTATACCTCCTTCGCTGTCTCCAGCACCTTGAAAATACGTTGTTTGGTCAAAGCGGAAGCAAAGATGATGGGAAAATCAACAAACGGTGCCAGACGGGCACGAATGGCTTCCTCATAAGTTTTCATCACCTTGGCATCCTTGTTCTCTACCAAGTCCCATTTGTTCACCACTACCACCAAACCTTTCTGGTTACGTTGAATGAGAGAGAAGATATTTAAATCCTGCCCTTCAATGCCACGGGTGGCATCGAGCATAAGAATACACACATCCGAATTCTCAATGGAACGGATAGAACGAATGACAGAATAATATTCCAAATCCTCATTTACCTTATTTTTCTTACGGATACCGGCGGTATCTACCAGATAAAAGTCAAAACCAAACTTTTCATAACGGGTATAGATAGAATCGCGGGTAGTACCAGCAATCTCCGTCACAATATTACGGTCCTCCCCGATAAAGGCATTGATAATAGAAGATTTTCCGGCATTCGGACGTCCTACTACCGCAAAACGAGGGATATCCTCATCCAACAGTTCCTCACCTTCCTTACTGAATTTGCCTACCACCAGATCCAGCAGATCACCCGTACCGCTTCCGCTCAATGCAGAGATACAATAAGGATCACCCAGACCTAACTTGTAGAATTCGGCGGCATTATATTGCAATTCATTATTATCAGTCTTGTTAGCTACCATGATAACAGGTTTCTTTGTACGCCGCAAAATAGAGGCTACAGCCATATCCAGATCGGTAACCCCGTTCACCACATCCACCACAAACAAGATTACATCCGCTTCATCTATGGCAAGACTTACCTGTTTACGGATCTCTTCCTCAAAAACATCATCCGAGTTTACTACCCATCCACCGGTATCAACGACAGAGAACTCACACCCCAGCCATTCCGACTTGCCATACTGGCGGTCGCGGGTGGTTCCTGCCTGCTCGTTTACAATTGCCTGACGCGTTTTGGTCAGACGATTAAAAAGTGTGGACTTTCCCACATTGGGACGTCCTACGATTGCTACTAAATTTCCCATTTTCTTTCTTGTTTACGGCTATCACAGTCGATTTTAATCCATCTGATACCCAAAGTTCTTCAATTCTTTGTCCGAGCTTCTCCAATCCTTATCAACTTTCACAAAGGTTTCCAGATAAACGGACTTTTGGAAAAAATGCTCCAACGTCCTGCGGGCCTCGGTAGCCACCTTCTTCAGCGCCCTGCCCTGCTTACCTATAATGATACCTTTTTGCGATTCACGTTCCACATAAATCACCGCATTGATATGGATACTCTTAGCATCTTCTTTAAATTGCTCCACTACCACTTCTACCGAATAAGGGATCTCCTTATCATAATAAAGCAGAATCTTCTCACGGATAATCTCGGTGACAAAGAAACGCGCAGGCTTGTCTGTCCACTGATCCTTCCCGAAATAGGGAGGTGAATCGGGCAGCAACTCCCTGATACGCTTCATCACCATATCCACATTGAATTTTGAAGTAGCGGAAATCGGAATAATTTCAGCTTGGGGAAGCTGCTCATGCCACGCTTCCACCAACTTGACCAGATCTTCCTGATTGGTCAAATCTATTTTATTAATTAATAATAAGACAGGAACCTTCACACCACGGACTTTCTCTATAAAGTCCGCGTTTTTATCCGTTTTCTCCACCACATCTGTCACATACAGCAATATATCCGCGTCCACCAATGCCGACTCCGAGAAGTTCAACATCGATTCCTGTAACTTGTAGTTTGGTTTCACCACTCCCGGAGTGTCCGAGAATACAATCTGCATATCGTCCGTATTCAAGATTCCCATGATACGATGACGAGTTGTCTGCGACTTGAACGTTGCAATAGAAATACGTTCCCCCACCAGCAAATTCATCAATGTTGACTTGCCTACGTTGGGGTTTCCTACTATGTTTACAAATCCTGCCTTATGCATAATTCTTTCATTTTATTGGCTACAGACAAAAAAACGCATCGGAATATGGATGCGTTCATTTGTATTTGTAGTTTAATGATTATTATCTCTTACTACCATCGTAACCCCATTTTACATAAACGGCTCCATAGGTAAATCCTGCGCCGAAAGCTGTAAATATCAGGTTATCCCCTTTCTTCAGCTGCTTCTCGTAATCCCAAAGACACAACGGAAGTGTAGCACCGCTGGTATTACCATAACGCTGAATATTGATCATCACCTTCTCCAAGGGCACTTCCAGACGAGAAGCTACCGCGTCAATAATACGCAGATTAGCCTGATGAGGAATCACCCAGTCAATATTATCTTTATTCAAACCATTCTTTTCGGCAATAGTCGCTGTAATATCCGACATATTGGAAACAGCATATTTAAAGACTGTTCTTCCTTCTTGATAAAGGTAATGCATCTTATGATCAACTGTAAAATAAGAAGGAGGACATACAGAACCACCGGCTTTCATGTGAAGAAAAGGAAGTCCCTTACCATCTGTACGAAGAATTGAATCCATAATGCCATAGTCCTCTGTGGTGGCTTCCACCATACATGCGGCTGCTCCATCACCAAAGATGGGACAGGTTGCACGATCCTGGTAATTCACCATGGATGACATCTTATCCGCACCGACAATAATAATCTTTTTATGTCTGCCCGATGCAATAAGTGAGGCGGCAGTCTCCATCAAATACAAGAAACCGCAACAAGCAGCCTGCAAGTCAAATGCAAAGGCATTTTTCAGTCCCAGCTTATCACACAAGATAGAGGCAGTGGAAGGGAAATGATAGTCAGGAGTAGTAGTTGCCACGATTACCGCATCAATGTCATCCGGATTAGAAGCAGTTTTCTGCATCAGTTGTTTGGCAGCCTTACGCGCCATATACGATGTGCCCAATCCTTCTTCATTCAGAATACGTCTCTCTTTAACTCCGATTCGAGTCATAATCCATTCATCATTGGTATCTACCATTCTTGAAATCTCTTCGTTCGTCAAGACATAGTCTGGTACATATCCACCGACTCCTGTTATTACTGCATTTATTTTTTCCATCATTCCAATTTAATTAGTTCATACCTTTTACAAAAAAAAGCAGCCGACAGAGCCGAAGCTCGCCGGCTTTATTTTATAAAACGTACAAACGTGTTTAAAGCTACTGATTATACAGCAGCTTCTTTTTCGATTGCTAACTTACCTCTATAATAACCGCAAGCTCCACATACAGTGTGGTAAACATGCCATTCGCCGCAGTTAGGACAGATAGCTAAAGTAGGAGCAACTGCTTTATCATGAGTTCTTCTCTTTGCAGTTCTCGTTTTTGATTGTCTTCTTTTAGGATGTGCCATTTTTCTAAACTTTAATTATTATCTAATATTTTCTTTAATTCATTCCATCTCGGATCTATTTCCTGAGGTTCTTCGCTGACATCCCCTTCGGGCAACTCCACCGCTATATCATCATCTTCATCGTCCGCCGAAGTGCGCAAATGCTTGCTCAGCTTGCCAACCATACCTTTGTTGCATTTCCCAGGTGCATGTACATGCTTCATGGGAATATTCAAGGCTATAAACTCGTACAAGAACCATGCAATGTTAATATACCCGTCTTCTTCAGGTACGACAACAATATCGCCCTCTTCCGCAAATGAAGAGCCTAATTTTACTTTCAGTTTATCTGAAGTTGAAACAGGCAGTTCCATTTCATCCAAGCAACGGTCACACGGTACAATGACAAAGCCTTCAGTTTGAAAATCCAACAGAAACACACCGGATGTCTTTTTCACATTCAGTTCTACTGTCAGTTTTCCTTTCTGTACTTCTGGTCCATCCAGATCTACAAAGAATTGATTATCCAGCGCAAACTCATACTTAGCAGAGTCCGCTTTCATATTCTTCAATTCAACCTTATATTTATCAAACTTTCCCAAAGCAATACTATATAAATCGGGCGACAAAGATACGAATAATATTCCAATATGTATAATATAAGTGCGTATTTTTCAGAGATAAATTAGACATATACTATTTTTAACGTATAATTTAGCGTTTTTTTTGAAGTATATTTACTCCTTATATCTCATATCAGCGGTTTACAGCATACACTTTTTCCCTTTATACAGCACCATTCCTATAAAAAAGATTCCACATGAAAATTCCCGGCTATCTTACCGGAATATCTCCGCTCATCATAGGAAAGAGCCATCCGTCCCCAAAGATCCCTCTCAGGCTTTTAAGTGCGTTTGGCAGCTGTTCATCCGTCCGGACAGCCTCCGGAGCAGGACCCGGAGCAAGATGCAACGCATCCGTCCTGTGGGATTTTACCGGGCGTATATAACAAAAAAACTCCTCCGGAACTTGGTTGTTCCGGAGGAGTTCTGTAAAACGGCGGCTACCTACTCTCCCACTGTGACGCAGTACCATCGGCGTGGTGAGGCTTAACTTCTCTGTTCGGAATGGGAAGAGGTGGAACCCTCACGCTATAGCCACCTGAATAAGGTTGACATATTGATAAGCTGTTATCGTAATTTCAATTCGTAGCAACAATGCTAAAGGTATACACCATCCGTTTCATAAAGAAAGTGGACGGGCAATTAGTAATGCTCGGCTTTGATGTCTCCATCTTTACACCTGCATCCTATCAACGTCGTCGTCTGCAACGACCCTGAGAAATCTAATCTTGTGGCCGGCTTCGTACTTAGATGCTTTCAGCACTTATCCGATCCCGACTTGGATACCCGGCGATGCACCTGGCGGCACAACCGGTAAACCAGAGGTCAGTCCAACACGGTCCTCTCGTACTAGTGTCAGAGCCACGCAAATTTCATACGCCCACGATAGATAGAGACCGAACTGTCTCACGACGTTCTGAACCCAGCTCGCGTGCCACTTTAATGGGCGAACAGCCCAACCCTTGGGACCTTCTCCAGCCCCAGGATGTGACGAGCCGACATCGAGGTGCCAAACCACTCCGTCGATATGAGCTCTTGGGAGGGATCAGCCTGTTATCCCCGGAGTACCTTTTATCCTTTGAGCGATGTCCCTTCCATACGGAAACACCGGATCACTATGCTCTAGTTTCCTACCTGCTCGACTTGTGAGTCTCCCAGTCAAGCGCCCTTATGCCATTACACTCTGCCGGCGGTTACCAATCGCCGTGAGGGCACCTTTAGAAGCCTCCGTTACACTTTTGGAGGCGACCACCCCAGTCAAACTACCCACCAATCAGTGTCCTCGCATCACGAGTTAGAACTCAAACAAATGAAGGGTCGTATTTCAACAGCGGCTCCACAAATACTGGCGTACCTGCTTCAAAGCCTCCGACCTATCCTACACATCACGTGCCCAAATTCAATGATAAGCTATAGTAAAGGTTCACGGGGTCTTTTCGTCCCATCGCGGGTAATCGGCATCTTCACCGATACTACAATTTCACTGAGCTCACGGTTGAGACAGCGTCCAGATCATTACACCATTCGTGCAGGTCGGAACTTACCCGACAAGGAATTTCGCTACCTTAGGACCGTTATAGTTACGGCCGCCGTTTACTGGGGCTTCAATTCAACGCTTCTCTTGCGATGACGTCTCCTCTTAACCTTCCAGCACCGGGCAGGTGTCAGGCTGTATACCGGATCTTTCGATTTTGCACAGCCCTGTGTTTTTGTTAAACAGTTGCCTGGACCTATTCTCTGCGCCCTCTCTTGCGAGGAGGGACCCTTTATCCCGAAGTTACAGGGTCAGTTTGCCTAGTTCCTTAACCGTGAATCACTCAAGCGCCTTAGAATATTCATCCCGACCACGTGTGTCCGTTTACGGTACGGGTACCTTTACGGTATAGCTTAGCGGATTTTCTCGGCAGTATGATTACGTGCACTATTGCCTTGTCCCGGAGGACGCGGCATACTGTCAGGTTCGAATCACGTGGTGGATTTGCCTGCCACGATCAGCTTCTACACCCTTCAACCATCTATTCCGTCAGATGGCGGCACTGTCACTTCTGCGTCTCCACATCGCCCGTAAAGGTAGTAACGGAATATTAACCGTTTCTGCCATCGGCCTCGCCGTTCGGCTGAGCCTTAGGACCCGACTGACCCTGATCCGATTAGCGTTGATCAGGAAACCTTGGTCTTGCGGCGAGCAGGTTTCTCACCTGCTTTATCGTTACTTATACCTACATTTGCTTTTCCACACGCTCCAGAATACCTCGCGGTACGCCTTCGACGCCGGGTGGAATGCTCCCCTACCGATCATTTACATGATCCCACTGCTTCGGTAGACAACTTCATACCCGATTATTATCCACGCCGGACTCCTCGACTAGTGAGCTGTTACGCACTCTTTAAATGAATGGCTGCTTCCAAGCCAACATCCTAGCTGTCATGGCAGTCCGACTTCGTTAGTTTAACTTAGCTGTCATTTCGGGACCTTAGCAGGTGGTCCGGATTCTTCTCCTCTCGGGCACGGACCTTAGCACCCATGCCCTCACTCCTGCGGTAGGACTGATGCGCATTCGGAGTTTGTCAAGACTTGATAGGCGGTGAAGCCCTCGCATCTTATCAGTCGCTCTACCTCACATCAGTAACCCGCAAGGCTGCACCTAAATGCATTTCGGGGAGTACGAGCTATCTCCAAGTTTGATTAGCCTTTCACCCCTACCCTCAACTCATCCAGAAGCTTTTCAACGCTTATTGGTTCGGTCCTCCAGCTGGTGTTACCCAGCCTTCAACCTGGTCAAGGGTAGATCACTTGGTTTCGCGTCTGCCACTGCCGACTCAGGCGCCCTATTCAGACTCGCTTTCGCTTCGGCTTCGGGTGTCATCACCCTTAACCTTGCCGGCAACGGCAACTCGTAGGTTCATTATGCAAAAGGCACGCCGTCACAGCTCAAGCTGCTCCGACCGCTTGTAGGCGCACGGTTTCAGGGACTGTTTCACTCTTCTGTTCGAAGTGCTTTTCACCTTTCCCTCACGGTACTGGTTCGCTATCGGTCTCTCGGGAGTATTTAGCCTTACCGGATGGTCCCGGCAGATTCACGCAGAATTCCTCGTGCTCCGCGCTACTCAGGATACCACTATGCTTCGACAACATTCGAATACGCAACTTTCATGCTCTATGGTTGAACTTTCCAGATCATTCCTCTCTGTTGTTTTCATGCAATATCGTGGTCCTACAACCCCATGTATGCCGTAACATAAATGGTTTGGGCTATTCCCCGTTCGCTCGCCACTACTTGGGGAATCATTGTTTATTTTCTTTTCCTGCAGGTACTAAGATGTTTCAGTTCCCTGCGTTAGCCTCCTACATGGTAGGATAATATCCCTTCAGGATATTGGGTTGTCCCATTCGGAAATCTTCGGATCAAAGGTTATTTGCACCTCCCCGAAGCTTGTCGCAGCTTATCACGTCCTTCATCGCCTCCGAGAGCCAAGGCATCCGCCATGCGCCCTTGCTTACTTTCTTTATTCATTCGCTGACACTTGCATGTCGGCGGGATGATATATACTTCTAGCTCTTTACTACTAAAATTACTTTTTGCTTGTACAATATGTCATAGACCGTTTTATCTCTGTTTCTTATGTGGCCGATAATGGTGGAGAATAACGGATTCGAACCGTTGACCCTCTGCGTGCAAGGCAGATGCTCTAGCCAGCTGAGCTAATCCCCCGAATCTTGAGATTCGTAGTCCCAGGCAGAGTTGAACTGCCGACCTCTACATTATCAGTGTAGCGCTCTAACCAACTGAGCTATAGGACTAAGTTCAACCTAGTCTGTATTAGACCCGGCTTCTTCTTTCTCTTCTCTGTATTTCTACAGTTATATGTTAAATAAACAACCAGCAGCACAAGGACAAGAACCTTTCGATCTGTATTCCTCTCCAGAAAGGAGGTGTTCCAGCCGCACCTTCCGGTACGGCTACCTTGTTACGACTTAGCCCCAGTCACCAGTTTTACCCTAGGGCGCTCCTTGCGGTTACGCACTTCAGGTACCCCCGGCTCCCATGGCTTGACGGGCGGTGTGTACAAGGCCCGGGAACGTATTCACCGCGCCATGGCTGATGCGCGATTACTAGCGAATCCAGCTTCGTGGAGTCGGGTTGCAGACTCCAGTCCGAACTGAGAGAGGCTTTCGGGATTGGCATCCACTTGCGTGGTAGCGGCCCTCTGTACCCCCCATTGTAACACGTGTGTGGCCCCGGACGTAAGGGCCGTGCTGATTTGACGTCATCCCCACCTTCCTCACATCTTACGATGGCAGTCTCCATAGAGTCCTCAGCATGACCTGTTAGTAACTATAGACAAGGGTTGCGCTCGTTATGGCACTTAAGCCGACACCTCACGGCACGAGCTGACGACAACCATGCAGCACCTTCACACTCGCTATTGCTAGCTATAACGTTTCCGCTATATCCGAGTGCAATTCAAGCCCGGGTAAGGTTCCTCGCGTATCATCGAATTAAACCACATGTTCCTCCGCTTGTGCGGGCCCCCGTCAATTCCTTTGAGTTTCACCGTTGCCGGCGTACTCCCCAGGTGGAATACTTAACGCTTTCGCTTGGCCGCTTGCTGTATATCGCAAACAGCGAGTATTCATCGTTTACCGTGTGGACTACCAGGGTATCTAATCCTGTTTGATACCCACACTTTCGAGCATCAATGTCAGTGGCAGTTTAGTAGGCTGCCTTCGCAATCGGAGTTCTTCGTGATATCTAAGCATTTCACCGCTACACCACGAATTCCGCCTACCTCAACTGTACTCAAGGCCGCCAGTATCAATTGCAATTTTACGGTTGAGCCGCAAACTTTCACAACTGACTTAACAACCCATCTACGCTCCCTTTAAACCCAATAAATCCGGATAACGCTCGGATCCTCCGTATTACCGCGGCTGCTGGCACGGAGTTAGCCGATCCTTATTCATAAAGTACATACAAAAAGGCACACGTGCCTCACTTTATTCCTTTATAAAAGAAGTTTACAACCCGTAGGGCAGTCATCCTTCACGCTACTTGGCTGGTTCAGGCTCGCGCCCATTGACCAATATTCCTCACTGCTGCCTCCCGTAGGAGTTTGGACCGTGTCTCAGTTCCAATGTGGGGGACCTTCCTCTCAGAACCCCTATCCATCGTAGACTAGGTGGGCCGTTACCCCGCCTACTATCTAATGGAACGCATCCCCATCTTATACCGAAATTCTTTAATCACGAGAAAATGCTGGCCCGTGATACCATCCCGTATTAATCTTCCTTTCAGAAGGCTGTCCGGGAGTATAAGGCAGGTTGGATACGTGTTACTCACCCGTGCGCCGGTCGCCATCGGTCTTAGCAAGCTAAGACCATGCTGCCCCTCGACTTGCATGTGTTAAGCCTGTAGCTAGCGTTCATCCTGAGCCAGGATCAAACTCTTCATTGTAAAAATATTATTTTCACTATTGCTAGTGTTGTAATCTGCTCAAGGATCCAGATCTATCAATATCATTTATTGACGGTTCTTGTTTTTTCTATAACATCATATATACTATATAATGTATAGGCTTGTACTACTTGTTTGTTTATCTATAAGTCTTTCAAAGAACTCTTCTTCTTGTTGTGCTATCGGTTTCGAAAGCGGATGCAAAGGTAAGGGATTTAATTTTAACCACCAAATGTTTTCGAAAGTTTTTTAAAACTTTTTTTTCAAGGCGGCCGGTTGTACGTTCCGAAAGGTCTTGTCCGTTCTCGCTCCCTTAGCCACGCTAAGGTAAGATACTGGGTGCAGATCCTTATAAAGGAAAGCAACGCTCCTACGTTTGTATCACCAAGTCGGTCACACTGTTTTGTCAGTGCCGCATCTCTCCCGATTGCGGTTGCAAAGGTAGACGGTTTTAACTTAACAGCCAAACATATCTTACGGTTTTTCCTGAACTTTTTTGAAACAAGTTTGTAACAGGCTGGTTTACAGTTGTATTACAGAACATATTTTTATGGTGACGTCCGGAGGAGGGAAAACAGATACACATTATAATATTCGCACACGGGCGTGCAGGTGCGTATATGGGAAGAGAAAAAGGGAAAGAATGGGAAAGGAATGAGAAAGGAATGGGCGGGAATGGGAAAGGAAGCGGATTACGGCAACGGCAAAAAACATCAGGACCTTTTTTAAAAAGACCGGCATCTTTTAAAAAAAGGCCATCATCTTTTTATTAAAGACCGTCATCTTTTTGGAGAACGGCCTCATCCTTTTCCGAAAGGACAAGAACGTCCGGGCCGGAAAGGAAAGGGCATTTCACATACATATCCGGAGAATTCCGTGCACACCCGGACGATTCACACAAAACACCTGCAACAGAGTTTTGCAAAAGTGCTGCCACTGCCACCACCCAACCCTCTGAAACCACGATGGACAGGGCGTTTCAAGGGGTGGTGGCAGCACCTTTTTTTAGGTGGCAAAAAGGGCTGCTGCCACCACTTTCACCTGTTTTTTACCCCGGAACGACCGGTGGAGGGGGAAAAAACAGGAGGAGGAGGAGGACCAAACACAGGGAAAAGGAGACGGGTACGGACAGACAGAACTACGGTTGCATACAGACAAAAACACGGTTGCAATCAGTCAAAACCACAGTAACAATTCAATGGAACTCTGGTTACATCTTGACGGAACTAAAGTTACAGCCGGACGGAACTGTAGTTTCAACCGGATGGAACTAAAGTTTCAGCCGGACGGAACCGCTTGAAACTCCTTGTCCGTATGCTCATTCATTTGTAGTTTAACGCTTCAGGCTGACTACTCCTTCATCTTACTTGTAAGGATGGTTGACGGAGTTAATACTTAGTTATGATATCAGTTGACTCTTTCAAGATGAACAAGGCGGACCGTACGCATCACCAGCTCCGGACACCAGCCCCGAAAAAAAAACAGCCGGAAAGCATCGGGCATCCGAAAAAAACGAAGAAAAGTGGTGGCAGTATCCCTTTTTACCGCGTAAAAAAAGGTACTGCCACCACCCCTTGAAACACCCTGTCCATCGTGGTTTCAGTAGAAAGGGTGGTGGCAGTGGTAGCACTTTTGCAAAACTCTTGGAAGGGAAAAAACAGAGAAGAATTTCCTTGTTCAAGTACATGCCAATAAAAGTTTGTATATAAAACCCGTAAAGAAGATTACATATCTTCCCCGTAGTCTTCTACCGCATATACACATTTGATCTTTATTACTTATAATAAATCGGTAACAGGCGCAAAGAAAAGCAAAGTTTGGCTTAAAAAAAGTTCTATAATAATTGGTTTATATTATAAACTACATTATATTTGCAAAGTAATTAGACAAAATAAACTTTTGTCATTCAATCAATAAACATCAGAGCCATGAAAACAAACACAGCATTTTACAAGAAACGTGCCACCATCTTGGCATGCGCCACACTAGCTATCCTAGCATTTACCATTGCAAATATGGCACAAACCGCTGACCTTACTATCACCATAAAAAGTATTAAGGGAAACAAGGGAAATCTTATGATAGGCGTAGGAGAGTTGCAGAATCCCAAATCCATGAAAGGAGATATGGCAAGGATTACAAACAAAACAACCACTGTACAAATCAAAGAAGTGGCCAAGAGAGCCTGCTGATGACAGCCATAAAGAGAAGCATTAAATATGAATCAATCACAAACAAAAAAAGAAGGAAACATTATGGAAGAAAGAAAATTGAATGAGAAAGAGAGTTTAGAACTCATCACTCAAATGATTCAGAATACCAAAAACAGACTGGAAACCAATTGTGGCATGCCGTTCCTCTTATGGGGATATACCACCACCCTTATCAGCCTGCTGGTCTGGTCTCTGGTAGTAACCACCCGGGATTATCATTGGCAATACCTATGGTTCTTACTCCCCGTCATTGCAGGAACAGGTACTTACCTGTCAGTACGCAATCAGCAGCCTGCTGTCAAGACTCATCTGGACAAAGTTATCAATCATATTTGGACAGTATTCGGTATAACCGGCTTTCTGATATCTCTGCTCGCCATGTTTTTCTGGCAACTTCCTATCCTGTTCATTGTCCTCCTGCTGATGGGCATGGGCACCGCACTTACAGGACTAGTGATCGGTTATAAAACCGTGATCATTTGTGGCACATTAGGAGCATTAAGTTCCGTCGGATGCCTTTTCTATCAAGGTTTCAATCAGATATTGATATTCGCACCCGCCTTTATTTTCATGATGGTTATTCCGGGACATGTGCTGAATCATGCTGCCCGTAAACAAAAAAAATCGTAACTTTGCGCCTATGTTCAAAGAATTGAATCCATTACTACATTCCGAACTGAGACTTGCCGTGATGTCCATACTGGTTTCAGTGGAAGAAGCCGAGTTCAGCTATCTGAAACAACAGACAGGAGCGACGGCTGGTAATCTGAGTGTGCAAATAGACAAGCTGAACAAGGCTGAATATGTAGAAGTCATCAAAACTTTCAAGGGAAAGATGCCTTGTACCATTTGTAAGATTACACGAAAAGGGCTTGAAGCCTTTGAAGAATATGTAGATGCGTTAAAAAGTTATATAAACAAATAAGTACGACAATCATTCTGAAAGTCACCATCCTAAGATGATTATACGGGATAACTTTCTATTATCCCATATAATTTTTTAGAATAAGCACCTTTATAAAAGGTTTTGTAAATTTGTAGCCGGAAGAGAGAACATCCTCTCCCACAAAAGCGTTTATATTATACAAACTTTAAATAATAAAAGAATTATGGAATTTGTAACGAATGAAAAGCTGACAATCGTAGGTGCTGCCGGAATGATTGGCTCGAACATGGCTCAAACCGCTATTATGATGGGCCTTACTCCTAATATTTGTTTGTATGACCCATACGCTCCCGGTCTGGAAGGTGTGGCGGAAGAACTATACCATTGCGGTTTCGAAGGCATGAACATCACCTTTACTTCCGATATCAAGGAAGCCTTGACCGATGCCAAATATATTGTAAACTCAGGCGGTGCGGCACGTAAAGCCGGCATGACCCGTGAGGATTTGCTGAAAGGAAACGCAGCCATCGCCGAAGAATTCGGGAAAAATGTAAAAGCCTATTGTCCGGACGTGAAACATATTGTGGTTATTTTCAACCCGGCTGATATCACCGGTCTGATCACCTTATTATATTCAGGACTGAAACCATCACAGGTTACAACCCTTGCCGCCCTTGACTCCACCCGTCTGCGCAGCGAATTGTCCAAACATTTCGGCATCGCCATGGATAAGGTTGAGAACTGCCGCACGTACGGCGGTCATGGTGAGCAAATGGCTGTTTATGCTTCTACCGCTAAAGTAAACGGAAAAGCATTACTTGATATCATCGGTACTGATGCTTTGACAAAAGAACAATGGGCCGAAATACAACAGAAAGTGACTAAAGGAGGTGCCAACATCATCAACCTGCGCGGCCGTTCTTCTTTCCAAAGCCCGTCATACGTCTCTATCGAAATGATTGCTGCCGCCATGGGAGGAAAACCATTCCGCTGGCCTGCAGGAACTTACGTATCCAATGACAAGTTCGACCACATCATGATGGCTTGGGAAACTTCCATCACTAAAGACGGTTGCCACTTGAAAGAAGTGAAAGGTACGCCTGAAGAAGAAGCCGCACTGGAAAAAAGTTATGAACATCTTTGCGCTCTGCGCGATGAAGTGATTGCCATGGGTGTCCTTCCTCCGATTGCCGAATGGAACAAGCTGAATCCCAACATAAAATAATTCCGTTTACAATATTCCGTTAAAAACGTTGTCGGACTCACCTCCGGCGGCGTTTTTTTTGTATCTTCGCACCCGCAATGATAGACCAGCCCACCATAGACCGGATACTGGATGCCGCACAGATAGTAGATGTGGTATCCGAGTTTGTCACGCTGCGGAAACGCGGTGTGAACTTTGTCGGGCTTTGTCCGTTCCATGATGACAAGACCCCTTCATTCTATGTATCGCCGGCCAAAGGATTATGTAAATGCTTTGCCTGTGGAAAAGGTGGGAATGCCGTCCATTTCGTGATGGAACACGAACAGATGACCTACCCCGAAGCACTACGATGGCTGGCAAAAAAATACCATATAGAAATAAAGGAGCGCGAACTGACCGATGAAGAGAAACAAGTACAAAACATACGGGAAAGTCTCTTTGTAGTCAATGAGTTTGCCCGCGATTATTTTCAAAACACCCTCTACAACCACGCTGACGGAAAAGCCATTGCCATGTCTTATTTCCGCCAACGGGGCATTCGTGACGATATTGTCAAGAAATTCCAGTTGGGATACAGCACCACCTCTCCTGACGCATTGGCACAGGAAGCCCTGCGGAAAGGGTATAAAAAAGAGTTCCTGATCAAGACCGGACTTTGTTATGAAAAGGAAGACGGCAGGCTGCGCGACCGCTTCTGGGGGCGTGTGATATTTCCATGGTTCAATATCAGCGGAAAGGTGCTTGGCTTCGGCGGACGTGTGCTGGACAGCCGCACCAAGGGGGTAAACCAAAAATACGTCAACTCACCCGAATCCGAGATTTTCAGTAAACGAAAAGAACTGTATGGCATTTATCAGGCCAAAGCCGCCATTGTAAAAGCCGACTGCGTTTACATGGTGGAAGGATACACCGACGTTATCGCCATGCACCAGTGCGGACTGGAGAATGTGGTGGCCAACTCGGGTACAGCGTTGAGCGAACAACAAATCCGGTTGCTGCACCGCTTCACCTCCAATATCACCTTATTATATGATGGTGACGAAGCCGGCATAAAAGCCAGCATCCGGGGTATCGACATGTTGCTGTCGGAAGGCATGAACATCAAGGTACTCCTTCTGCCCGATGGAGATGATCCCGATAGTTTCTCCAGAAAACACAATGCCACGGAATTCAGAAAATACATTGACGACCACGAAGAGAACTTTATCCGCTTCAAGACCAATCTTTTGCTGAAAGACGCACAGAGAGACCCTATCAAACGGGCCGGATTGATATCGGACATGGCACGGAGCATCGGACTGATTCCGGATAAAGTCATTCGATATACCTGCTTGACAGAGTGTGCCACCCTCTTGAACGTAAACGAGCAAATTATCCTGGACGAGATCAAGAAGCATCTGCTTCAGCGGGACGACAACTACCTGGAACAAATCAAGAAAGAGAAAGAAGCGGTCACCACCGGGGTTCTGCCACCTGTGGATACAGTTCCTTTTCCTACCGACAGCATGCCTCCTGCCGACATGCCCCCCATAGGAGTGGATGATGATGTTCCTCCTCCGCTCCCTCCTGCAGAAACAGAAGCGGGGTATCAATCGTTTATTCCCCAGGAAGGACGGGAAAAGTACGTTTTTTATGTAAAAGAACAATTACTGCTTCAAACGTTGATACGCCACGGAGAGAAAGTAATGTGCTATGTAGAAACGGAAGAAAACACGGAGACTCCGCTCACTGTGATAGAATATATATCAATGGATTTGAAACAGGATGAATTACAGTTCCATAATCCGTTGCACCGGAAAATACTGGCAGAGGCAGAAGCTCATCTGCATGACTCCAACTTCACGGCGGAACGTTATTTTCTGGCACATCCCGACCCCACCATCAGCAAGCTGGCGGCAGATATGATAAATGACCGTTACCAGTTGAGCAAAAGCAACTCGCAAGCAATGATCAAAGACGAAGAGCGCCTGCACGAATTAGTGCCGCATCAGCTTATCGACTTCAAGCTTGCCATACTGGAAGAGGATATGAAATATACCCTGCAAGCTTTGAACAATCCCGAAGTGGCCGCCAATGCCGATAAGTGCCTTGAAGTCATGGCCCACTTTAAAGAATTAAGTGAACTGCAAAAAATCATGGCCAAGCGTGCCGGCGACCGGGTAGTACTAAAATAAAGGCATAACTCCTTACCGGTTATGCCGTATCAGATTCATAAACTCCTCACGTGTCTTGGCCTGGTTGAACGCCCCTGTGAAATCCGAAGTAGTGGTAATGGCATTTTGTTTCTCCACCCCGCGCATCTGCATGCACATGTGCTTGGCTTCGACCACCACCATCACCCCCAGCGGATTCAAGGTTTCCTGAATGCATTCCTTTATTTGCAGCGTCATGCGTTCCTGCACCTGCAAACGATGAGAAAACACATCAACCACCCGGGCAATCTTGCTCAAACCGGTGATATAGCCATTGGGAATATAAGCGACATGCGCCTTTCCATAGAACGGAAGCATGTGGTGCTCGCACAAGGAGAAGAAATCGATATCTTTCACTATAACCATCTGGCTATATTCTTCTTTAAATTTAGCTCCCAGTAAAATAGCATGCGGATCTTGTTCATAACCGCGTGTCAATGTCAGCATAGCCTTGGCTACACGCTCAGGAGTTTTCAGCAATCCTTCTCTTTCCACATCTTCGCCCAATAGCGATAAAATACTCTGATAATGGCCTTTCAACTGCTCGATTTTCTCTGCAGACCATTCGGGATGCAATAGTTCTTCCATGTTATTAGTCCAGGGGGATATTAATTTGTTCACGAACAATAGATACTTCTTTAAAAACACCGGTAGCCTTCAGACGGCGCATGGCGGCATCCGCTTCCTCAATACTACGGAAATCGCCAACACGACACAACCAGCGAGGGGGCTGGAAATAGGCATAGACAGGCATGTCGGGAAATTCCTCTTTCACCTTGGTGGCCACGTTATTGGCTTCATTACGAGCTACGCGCGAGTTGTTTCCAGCATAAACCTGAACACGATATCCTCTGGCTTTCAACATTTTCTGTTCACCTCCCGTAGTATTCCCCGTATGGATATTACCAATCAGCCCCGTTATTTCAGGGTCTTGATGGATGGTTACAGTACCTTCTCCGGCACGGTTGCGCTGCAAGCTTTCTACTATGTTCTGCTGTGCCAGTGCGGAAAGTCCGAGACTCAAAAAGAGTAGGATAAAAATGTATCTCATGTCGTTTTATGAATTTAGGTAAATCACCACAGATTACACAGATCCTCACAGATTGTTTGATGAAATTGCAAGTTTGAGTAATCTGTGGTGATATTAATTATTTGAATGCATCGATAATGCCTTTGAAGTCAACAACTTTCAAAGCAGCACCACCAATCAAACCACCGTCCACATCAGGATTAGCGAACAATTCCTTAGCATTAGAAGGCTTGCAGCTACCACCATAAAGGATAGAAGTGTTATCAGCAACTTCCTTGCCATACTTGTCAGCAATCAAAGAACGGATGAATGCGTGGATTTCCTGAGCCTGTTCTGCAGTAGCAGTCTTACCTGTACCAATAGCCCAAACCGGTTCGTAAGCCAGGATGATCTTACCGAAATCCTCGGCAGACAAAGAGAATACGGATGCCAGCTGAGCAGCAACCACTTCATTCTGTTTGTTAGCTTCGCGTTCCTCCAATACTTCGCCGATACAGAAAATCGGTTTCAAGTTGTTGGCCAAAGCCAATTTCACTTTTTCTTCCAGGATTTCCACTGTTTCGTGATAGTAAGCACGACGTTCAGAGTGACCTAGAATGACATATTCAGCACCTGTAGAAGCTACCATTTCAGCAGAAACTTCACCGGTATATGCACCTGATACTTTATCTGCACAGTTTTCCGCACCCACACCAATCACAGCTTTGTCAACGATAGGAGTAACAGAAGCCAAGTGGATAAACGGAGTACAGATCACTACATCACAATTGGGTTTGTCAGCAGCCAAAGCCTCGTTCAATTCTTTTGCCAGAGCAATACCTTCCTGAAGGTTCTTGTTCATTTTCCAGTTTCCTGCAACAATGTTTTTTCTCATTTTGTTTGTTTTGTTAAAGGGTTAATGAAATTATTTCGTTCGATTCTCTTTCAATTTCAGTTTCTTTTTCCTGTGGAAATGCTCCCAAATGACATCTACCATACTAAAGAACAACAACGGGAAGACAAACCATGCCAATACCAGCACCACTTTATGGCTGAAAGTCTTTTCATTGACTTGTGCCAAAGGCAGGTTTTCCAACCGGTCGGTCAGCACGTATTCATCGGGCAGGTTGTTCACGCTCCACTTGTTTATAACCACACCGTTCTTCAGCAGCATCAGTCCGGGGTTAGAACGTATCATGGTTTTCAGCGTAATGTCATCCATCAGGCAGAAAGGATACTCGGCCCCAGTACGCTCCTGCCAGTCTTCAATGTCACTATCGGGTGATGAAGTGAGACAGTAGAATTGATATCCATGCTCCACACTATAATCATACAGTTCATTGATCAGGTCTATGGAACTGTCGTCCGCCTGGCTCAGCTGGTGCGCCACCAACAGGAAAGTATACTTATCATCCGTCAAGATCTCATCCGTCACATCCTCCCCGTCTTCTTGCCGGATAATAGAGAAGTCACGGATAGGCGGTTCGTATCCCTGCTCCTTCACCACCGTTCTTGAATCCACAAAAGTCCATGTGCTGTCGGGATAATCATCTAATGTAAATTCTTTCTCCACTCCGTTTTTCTGAAGAATAAAGCGAGTGTCATACACAGTCGGTTTCGCTCCTTCCGGAATTTCCATCCCCTTACGTATATCGGTTCCGATACGATAAGGGCGAAAATCAAAGACAGGCAATTCACGGTAACAATACAGGGTCATCCCCAAAATATAAAGAAACGCGTACATAGCCACCAGCCAGTCAAAACGCTTTGTCACCAAGGGAGTTATGCGGTTTCCCCATTTAAAGACGGAAACCGCCGCTATCAACAAAAGTACATTCTTCCCAAAAGTTTCCCAATTGGTCAAGGTCACAGCATCGCCAAAGCATCCGCAGTCCGATATCGGATTGGAAAGCGCCAACCATAAAGTGAGCGGAGTCATCACGCCCATGATCACCACAACAAACAAGGTAGTCATTCTCCGGCGGATGCCAAACAACAGGTATATTCCCAAACAAAACTCAACCATCGCCTGCAATACAGACGCCAGAAACGGGAGGAAGGCAGGCACCAAAGCAACCCAGCCGAAGGCCTCCAGATAGTCCTGAATTTTATATTGGGTACCCAGCGGATCCACCGCTTTGACAAAACCGGAAAATATAAATACCAGCGCCAGCAGAAAACGGCAGGCGTTTGTCCAGATTCCAACGATACTATGTGACTGTTTACTCTCCAAATTCCAACTTGATCAATCCGAATACTGAATAATTAATCATGTCCATGTAGTTGGCATCAACACCCTCTGATACCCATGTGGCTCCATCATGACCTTCAATCTGCTTGGTGCGATAGATCTTCATCAGAATCAAATCAGTATATGAGCTGATACGCATGCTGCGCCATGCCTCGTCATAATCGTGGTTCTTGGCCAACATCAGCTCCAATGCCTGTTTGGCATACCGGTCATACAGTTCCAAAGCACGTTCTTCAGTCATATCATCCGTTTCGGCATATCCCAGTTCCAGCTGGACCAGTCCGATGATTCCATAATTCACGATAGCGATAAATTCCGAACGGATGCCTTCATCCACCATCGTCACTCCTTTGGTTTCGATACTGCGGATGCGGTTTGCCTTGATAAATATCTGGTCGGTGACAGACGAGGGGCGCATGATGCGCCATGCCGCACCGTAATCGTGCAGTTTTTTTGCAAACAAATCACGGCAGATAGCTATTACATGTTCAAATTGTTGTTTCGTATCTTTCATCATACTCTATGATTAGGCGACAAAGTTACGCATTTTTCTGCTTAAGCGTAAACAAAAAGGCGGAAAAGAATACTCTTTTCCGCCCTATTTTGTATTTCTTAATTAACTAAAGCTTAAGAACATCTTAACACTTGCCCCGGACGAAGAATCGTTCTGCGGGTAATGTGGTTCAACTTGCACAAAGCATCAATAGATGTACCTGTTTTCTGCGCAATGCGACTCAAGGTATCTCCACTTCTTACTTTATGATAACGGATGGTACCATCTGATGAAGCCAACAAATTCACGTTCTTACTGTTCGTATTACGCTGGTATCTGTTATTACCTTTTCTAAACAAATAAGAATCGGCTACGATATCCTGTTTTTCAAAATCAAATAAAAGCGCCGGATTAATGGCTTGTCCCAGAAAACGGGTTTCAAAATGAAGATGTGATCCGGTAGAGCGTCCTGTGTTTCCTCCCAATCCGATGGGTTCTCCTGCTTCCACGTATTGGTCTTCGTCCACAATCTGCTTCGACAAGTGACCATATACAGTCTCCAGACCGTTTTCGTGGCGGATCACCACATATTTTCCATATCCGCGGCGTTCATACTTCACCATGCGCACCTTTCCACTGAAAGCGGCACGAATGGTATCTCCGATATATACTTTTATATCCAGTCCATTGTGCATACGACGACGGCGGGGACCAAATTTAGAAGTTATTTTCGTGTGTTCTGTCGGCATACGGAAGCCGGTCATATCAATACGGAAAGTATCAGGGATCGTAACAGTATTACCATAAGCGTGTACACGCTCGTTACTCCAGTTCGGATAGAGACTATATGCAGGGTAAGCTGACTTCTCCGCCTTTATCTGACGAATCAATGCAACAGAATCCACTGCTTTCAATTTTCGGTCGATGGGTGCCTGGCGTGCCAGCAAGTCCTGTCCTGACACATTCAGGCTGACTAGGGCGAAGGCTGCCGCTGCGACTACTTTAACACATTTCAAAATCATCCGTTTTTTTGTTTTTCTTTTAATATTCGTCATTCGCATAAAGGAAGCCGAACACGGCTTGTTTATACTCGAATATCTCTTCTGGTTTAAAAAATCGTTTCAATTCCACTTCGGCGGTCTCCGGCGAATCGGATGCATGGACTATATTTTCCTGAAAGCTCATGCTGTAATCTCCACGGATAGTTCCGGGAGCCGCCAGACGTCCGTTAGTAGGACCGGTTAATGTTCTCACTACTTGAACAGCGTCCACACCTTCAAAGCAACATACAATAACGGGGCAAACCATCATTGCGTCTTTCACACGCTGAAAGAACGGCTTCGAGCTTAAATGAGCGTAATGTTCGCTAAGCACTTCATCCGTCAACTGAACCATTTTCATTCCGGCTAAACGCAGGCCTTTCCTTTCAAACCTGTTAGTAATCTCACCTACCAAGCCTCTCTGCAACGTGCAAGGCTTCAAAATAACCAGCGTTTTTTCCATCATAATATTCGGTTCTTTTAAGGTTTATTCTGTGCTTCTTCTCAAAAATTCTCCCAAAGATAGAGATTTTCCTTGAGAAACAAGGTACTTCTTTAACTCTTTTTTTATGTAAGTTATATGCAAAAGGTGGACAGAAAGTCCGGAAACCACTATAAATAAGGGGGAAGCGCTGCAAACATGTTATGCAACATACATCCTTATTTTTAACAAAAGTACAGGATACAATATACTGTTACAAGCTCCATCACATTCTACAGGTACAATTTAAAAAATAGCAATCTATAAGTATAAAAGATTTAATAAAGAGCATATTGAAATACATTTTCAATCTTATTATCAGTTACAACATAGACCTTACCGTTTTCCTTTTCAATAGAACCTATCCCCCACTTCCCTTGTTTATCTTCTGACAATATGACATTAATATTTTTAGAAAAATCATATTCCTTAATATAATGGTTTACTACAGGCTGAGTAGCAACAGAAATCACAACTAATAAATTTCCACAGTACCTAGACGCACTTAATTTTTTAACAAAGCTTATAAAAGTTCCAATACAATCTGAACATTCAGAATTCATCACATAAATATATCCACTAAATCCATCAGGAAAATATTCTGTCACCGGAGTTAAATTAAGCAAACCTTTATCTTGGGAAAGCAAATACAGACCATCACTTTCATTTAGACATGACTTAGAAGTATGATTACTCATACATCCAGAAAGCAAGAATATAAAAACAAATATGAGTTTTATCATTTTCATAAATGTAAAATGTAATTATTCTCCCGTATTTGTAGGAGTCAATTTAATCAATTTCGGATTATTTTCTTCATCTTTTATTGTAGCATAAAAAACATTAGGTTCAGAAACTGACACACTTAATGTATTAATCCTTACGGGAGCACTATAACTTTTCAGAAAGTTACCATTCCAGTCAAAACATAAAATATAAGAATAATAATCCTTGACATTATCCCATATTATACTTCTTCCAGTATAAATAAAATATAGTTTGTCATTAAAGATAGTAAATCCAGTGTAGGCTTCAGGCTGATCCATTCCTTTATAACACACATCATGTTTACCGTTATTATCAATACTTATGCTTAATTTTGTTTCAGGAAGCATGACAGGCCCAAGCACATTTTTGACGAGTTTTAAATCAGAATTATAAAATTCTATCGAAGAAATATCAAAGGATGCAAAAAATATTTTTCCTAAACAGGCATTTGCACCTAAAAGCCCTTGCCCTACATTAACTGTCATATAATCGAAATCCATAGGTATAGAAGGATTAGGATTCTTATCGGTCATCGCAATAATTCTAGGTGGTTGTTGATCTATTCCTGCCTGTTGGTGAACATAATGGAATGGATTGATACACAAAATGGAATCTCCGTAAGATACCGGAGCACTTGTGACTATGATACTTTTTGAAAACGAAGCCAATTCTGGATTATAATTGGAGTTGCTCAAAACTTTATCAATTTCCACATTATATAGCCGTCTATTAATATAATCAGTAACACGCATTACATTACCTTCATAGATCATTTGCGCAAATAACAATTCTCCAGGTCCTTCTCCAAAAGGTAATTTTCTTGCAATAAGGTTCCGATTTCGAATGTTATAAAAATCCAAGAAATTCCCAGCTGCTTTTTTATTTTCAACAACTAGAATAGTATCCGCATAAACATAAAATCGATTTGAATAGATACTATCAAACGGATACCATACATCATGCGCCTCTAGTGGAACTGCATTAGAAAGAGCCTGTTCCTCAAGAAGAACAGAAATAGAATCGTCAACCACCCGTTTTGAACAAGAATTCATCACGACTACCAATACGACTATTATTATACATCTAAATATATAGATAAATGTTTTCATCACAAATTAGCATTTAAGTAACAATTTGAACGTTTTATCATACAATATAAACCACCTTCTTCAAAACTCCGTAATGGTGATATTTTAAGAGATAGCCGCCCAATTTATATTTGTTTTACGCAACGCCTGCAACTGTTGCCAAAGAATAGCATTTTCCGGACGAGTCCCTGCGGGATCCTCATCTACAATCCGACTTGCCACCTCACGGACATATTGCAATAATTGTCCGTCACGGGCTATATCGGCAATCTTCAGGTCAAAAGCAACCCCACTCTGCTGGGTTCCCTCCAGGTCACCGGGACCGCGCAACTTCAAATCGGCTTCCGCTATCTCGAAACCATCATTGGTCTGCACCATTATCTCCAACCGCTTGCGGGTTTCTTCGGTCAGTTTGTACGTGGTGACCAAAATACAATAAGACTGATCGGCTCCGCGGCCTACACGCCCACGCAACTGATGCAATTGTGAAAGCCCGAAACGTTCGGCGTTTTCAATGACCATCACCGAGGCGTTAGGGACATTCACCCCTACCTCAATCACTGTAGTGGCCACCATAATCTGAGTTTCACCACTGACAAAACGCTGCATCTCAGCATCTTTCTCCACCGGCTTCATCTTACCATGCACCTTGCTCACCCGGCAATCGGGGAATTCGGCACAAATCAGTTCATACCCCTCTTCCAGATTCTTGATATCCATCTTCTCACTCTCCTTTATCAAAGGATAAACAATGTAGATCTGCCGACCTTCCTCTATCTGTTTACGAATGGAAGCATAAAGACTGGCGCGGCGGTTGTCAAACTGATGGATCGTCTGAATGGGTTTACGGCCCGGAGGCAACTCATCAATGACGGATACATCCAAATCGCCATATAACGTCATAGCCAGGGTACGGGGAATAGGAGTAGCCGTCATGACCAACACATGAGGCGGACAGACGTTCTTACTCCATAACTTGGCACGCTGAGCCACCCCGAAACGATGTTGCTCGTCTATAATCACCATTCCCAAAGAAGAAAAGCCCACGGTATCTTCCAGTACGGCATGGGTACCTATCAGAATCTGGACATCTCCCGTCAACAAATCCTTCAATATCCTCTCACGCCTCTTTCCTTTGACGGAACCCATCAGAAGTTCCACACGCACATCCATGCCAAACAGGAATTTCTGAATGGTCTCATAATGCTGAGCGGCAAGAATTTCGGTGGGAGCCATCATACATGCCTGATAGCCGTTGTCCAGTGCAATGAGCATGGACATCAGTGCCACCAGCGTTTTTCCGCTTCCTACGTCTCCCTGCAACAAGCGGTTCATCTGCCGGCCGCTTCCCATATCCTTCCGTATCTCCTTTATCACCCGTTTCTGTGCTCCGGTCAGCTCAAAAGGAAGATTTTGTGAATAAAACGTATTAAAAATCTCGCCCACCCGCTCGAAACGAAGCCCCCGGTATTTGCGCTGCCTGTCCTTGCTGTAACGCAGGATATTGAGCTGCACATAAAACAGTTCTTCAAATTTCAAACGATATTGAGCCTTCCGAAGCTGTTCGGGGTTCTGAGGGAAATGAATATAGCGGATAGCCTCATCCAAAGACATCAGATGATGCTCCTCCACCAACTGCGGAGGTAATGTTTCGGCAAGAGGCTCTTGTAATAAGGCAAGCGCATTCTTCATCAGTTTCTCCACCCCGTGAGAGTTCAAGAAACCGCGCTTCATCCTTTCCGTCGTGTTGTAATAGGGTTGCAGCCCCATCGTCGATAAGGTAAGTTCGCCGGAAGGATCCATGTCGGGATGGGCCACGTTGATACGGCCATTGAATACGGTCGGTTTGCCAAAAACGATATACTCTGTCCGGGTCTTATAATGCTCTAACAGATACTTGATTCCTTGAAACCAGACTAAATCAATAACGCCCGTTCCATCCGAAAAATGACCGACAAGCCTGCGCTGTCTTCCCTCACCGAAAGTCTCAAAGCTGAGGATTTCACCTTTCAACTGGATATAGGGCATGTTGCCGTCTATTTCATGAATATAATAAAGGCGGCTGCGGTCTACGTATTTATAAGGGAAATAGTACAACAAGTCATGCAAGGAAAACAGATTCAATTCCTTGTTCAAGACGGTTGCACGCTGCGGACCTACTCCTTGCAAATATTTTATGTCACGCGTAGTGATGTCGAACATTTCAAATTAAGACTTCCGCTATTTTCAAATCAAAAGGGGTGGTTAATTTTATATTTTCTCTATTTCCCGGCACCAGGCAGATTTCTCCGCCCATGGCTTCCACTACAGAAGCATCATCGGTAAAGGTATCCGTATATTCCTGATTGTATGCCTCTTTCAGCAACTGTATATCAAAGACCTGCGGAGTCTGGACCAGTTTATAGTCGCTGCGCGGAACAGTCTCACTTCCCGGCTTCGTAAGGTGACGCACGGTCTCCACCACATCAATTACAGGAACGACCGCTTTCTTAGTCTGCGCCGCCTCATAGCATCCGGCTATCACTTCCCGGGAGACGAAAGGACGGACACCATCATGAACACCTACCAAGCCCTCCCCCGTTACGTATGCCAATCCATTCTTGACGGAATGGAAACGAGTCTCTCCCCCATCGGCAATATCATGAGGCAAAGTGAAATGATACGTCACACAAAGTTCTTTCCAGTAAGCCTGCTGGCTCACCGGAAGAACTAATATACAATGTATAGAAGAATCAAAAGCGTAAAAGGCCTCTATGGTACGCATCAGCACGGGCCTGCCTCCCACAGGCAAAAACTGTTTGGGAATATCGCCCCCCATGCGCAGCCCTTTACCTCCCGCTACTATAATGACATGCCTGTTCATTCTTCAATCATCATCCCCTGCTTCAGTTCCTTCACCTTTTCTGCACCGACATATTTTTCCGCAATAGCAAATGAGAATGCCATAGCAGCACCGGGCCCTTTGCCGGTAATGAAATTGCCGTCCTTCTGCACTAAAGCGGCCGTATAGTCAGCACCCTCCAGGTATTTTTCAAAGCCCGGATAGCAAGTTGCTTTCCTGCCTTTCAACAAACCACGCTTTCCATATACCAACGGAGCGGCACAGATGGCAGACAACGGACGTCCGGCCTCGGCAAATGTCCTGATCAACTTACCCAGACCTTCGTGAGCATCCAGATTGGTCGCTCCGGGCAGACCGCCGGGCAATACAATCATCTCCACCTCCTCTTCTTTCACTTCTTCAAACACCCTGTCGGCTATTACCGGAACACCATGCGCACCGTTTACGGTCAGCACACCTGTCACAGAAACGGTCTTTACAGGCAAGCCTGCACGTCTCAACACATCTACCGGGGTCAGCGCTTCCACTTCCTCGAAGCCTTCTGCCAAAAATACACAAATTGTTTTCATAAGCTACTTCAGTTTAAAGTAATATGTAATAGTACCTGTCTGGTTATTCACTCCGTCCACTTGGTTAAAGCGTGCCTTACGGGCAGCCTCTTCCGCTGCCTTCCGTAACGAAGCGTTCACTGTATTGGTACGTTTGTTGATACTGGTGCTTATCACCTGCCCTGCGGGATTCACGGTGATAGTCACCACCACCCGTCCCTCATCCTGCACATTATAGACAGGCATGGGCAAACCGCCACTACCCAACGAACGTCCGTTAAGGTCGAATGTTCCGTAGCCGCCCACTCCGCTGGACTTACCTTCCGAAGAATTTCCCGTCGGGCTTCCCTCCAAGCCGGAACCTGTGGTACCGGTTCCTTTATTTCCCATCTGGGTTCCCTTGCCGAAAGCACCGGCTATCTTCTTCGCCGCCGCTTCCGCCGCCGCCCTTTCGGCCGCCGCTTTCTTCTCTGCTGCCGCCTTTTCAGCCTCGGCACGCTTCTCGGTTTCGGTTTTCTCTTTCGGCTTTACCGTCTCTTTCTTCGGCACATCCTTCTTGGGAGTTTCCTTCTTAGGTTTCTCTTTTTTAGGAGTTTCTTTTTCAGGCTTCTTGTCGGGAACCGCCACTGTCTCCTCTTCTGTCTGGGTGATGATTTCCTCTTTTGTCTCGACAGGAGGAACCGTTTCCGGTTCGGACACATCAGGAGCCGGAGCCTCAGGCTCATTCATTATATCCACATCCGTCAGCGTATAAGGGTCGGCATTCCCTTGAGAAAGCTCCGTATTTCCCAACATAACAGGGACACCCCCTTCTTCTTGAACCTGCGGACGACGGATAACAATCACCAGCAGCAGGATAAGGAGAAGTATATGCAGTACAGCCGTACCAATCAGTCCTGTTATCTTATTTTTCTTCATGCTTACAGCTTAACGTTTCTTCTCAGGCGGACGCGTAGCCAGCACCATCTTGAAGTGATTTTCATTAGCAATATTCAGCACCCTTACTATTTCGCGGTAAGGCACGGCCTCATCCGCATAAAGGGCCACATACATATCGGGTTCCTTCTCGGCACACCTTTGCAGGAATGCGGGCAGTTCTTCCAAGTCTATCGGCATTTCATCCTCATTGCCGAAAGCGGTATAGAAGTTCAGCTGCTTGTCTATGATTACCCGTGTGAGCGGTTTCGCCGAAGTCTGCTGCCTGCCTTGCGGGAGCAGTACCTTGATGGCATTGGGCGACACCATGGTGGAGGTAATCATGAAAAATATCAGCAACAGGAATATGAGGTCTGTCATAGACGCCATACTGAAGTTGGGTGATATTTTTTGTCTTCTTTTTAACGCCATATACTTTTATTTTTGAACCGGTTCATTCAGCAAATCCATAAAATCCATGGTACGGGCTTCCATCTGGCCGACTACCTTATCCACACGCACCACCAGATAGTTATAAGCAAACATGGCTGCAATACCCACTATAAGACCACCCACGGTAGTAATCATCGCCTCGTAGATACCTCCCGACAGCAGCGTAATATCAATATTGTTTCCGGCATTGGCCATTTCCCAAAAAGCGCGCACCATACCGGTCACCGTTCCTAAAAAGCCAAGCATGGGAGCACCGCCCGAAACCGTAGCGATAACGGGGAAACCATTTTCCAATTTTGCCACTTCAATGTTTCCGGCATTCTCTATGGCAGCCTGCACATCGGCAACGGGACGCCCCATACGCGAAATTCCCTTTTCAATCATCCGGGCAGAAGGGGTATTGGTAATGCGGCAATAATTGATGGCCGACTTCACCTCTCCGGTACGGATATAATCC
Source organism: Phocaeicola sartorii JCM 17136 = DSM 21941 (assembly GCF_054653615.1). Taxonomy (NCBI): domain Bacteria; kingdom Pseudomonadati; phylum Bacteroidota; class Bacteroidia; order Bacteroidales; family Bacteroidaceae; genus Phocaeicola; species Phocaeicola sartorii. The sequence goes on along the minus strand of NZ_BAAIFW010000005.1, from coordinate 609,326 downwards.
CGGATACGCTCCATAAACAAAGGGTCTTCCTTACCGGCCTTGCGAATATAGGCAAGGCGTTCAAAAAAGATATAAAAACACGCTACGGACAGCAGAGCCAGCACAAGCATGATCCATCCGCCTTTTACCGCCATATCCCAAAGGTTCATCTGAGCCTCTCCCGAAACGGGTGTCAATACGGGATTACCCCCGGTAAGGGTATCCGCCAAGGCTGCCTGTGCAGCCAGTAAAGTGATATTCATCATGAACGAAGACAATTTTTATATTCTTCAATAGTTTGTTTTAATCCCATATAAAGCGCGTCGCTTATCAATGCATGACCGATAGACACCTCGTCCAGCCAAGGAATATGCGTATGCATATATTTCAGGTTTGCCAGACTAAGGTCGTGGCCTGCATTCAGCCCCATCCCCAAGCTACGGGTCACCTTCGCCGCTTCTATAAAGGGAGCGATGGCTGCCTCGGGGTTCTGGGGAAACAGCGTAGCGTAGGGTTCCGTATAAAGTTCCACCCGGTCGGCCCCCGCCTTGGCGGCATATTCTATCATCTCCTTGTCCGTACCGACAAAGATAGAGGTACGGATGCCTGCCTGGCCGAACGTATCCATCAGTTCGGTCAGAAAAGAAAGGTTCGCCTTGGTATCCCATCCGGCGTTAGACGTAATCTGATCGGGCGCATCGGGTACCAGCGTTACCTGATGAGGTTTTACTTTCAGCACCAGGTCAACGAACTCCGGTGCGGGATATCCTTCGATATTAAACTCTGTAGTAAGCAACGGACGAAGTTCGTACACGTCGCTACGGCGGATATGACGTTCGTCGGGACGGGGATGTACAGTGATGCCTTCGGCACCAAACGTCTCACAGTCCAAGGCTACTTTCACCACGTCCGGATTGTTACCTCCCCGGGCATTACGCAAGGTGGCTACCTTGTTTATATTTACACTTAACTTTGTCATCTTGGCAATATATTATTATCTTTGCAGTTCTGATGTGCAAAGTTAGCAGGTTTTATTAAAACCTGGTCCTTTTTGACAAACAAAAGATTTATAAAATTAACTAATGAATATACGCCCAATGAAATTCGCCCTTTTCGGAAACACTTATCAGGCCAAGAAATCGGCTCATGTGGAACGCCTGTTATCCATTCTATCACAGCATAACGCCGAAGTTCACATCTGCCGTGAGTTCTACCAGTTTCTGACAAACGACCTCAAGATCAACATCCGTCATGCCGGTGTTTTCGACGGGAACAATTTTGAAGCCGACATGGTGCTGAGCATCGGAGGTGACGGTACTTTCCTGAAAGCCGCCAGCCGTGTGGGTTCGCGCAACATTCCCATACTGGGCATCAACACCGGGCGGTTAGGTTTTCTGGCCGATGTCTCCCCTGAAGAGATGGAGGACACCTTCAATGACATCTACAGCGGAAACTACCGGATAGAAGACCGTAGCGTATTGCAGGTATCCTGCAAGGAACAGGAACTGAAAGGTTACCCTTTCGGGCTGAACGAGATAGCGGTACTGAAGCGTGACAGTTCTTCCATGATTTCCATCCACACGGCCATCAACGGGGCCTATCTCACCACTTACCAGGCGGACGGACTGGTCATTGCCACTCCTACCGGCTCTACCGCCTACTCGCTGAGCATCGGCGGACCTGTGATCGTGCCACACAGCAACACCATCGCCATCACCCCGGTTGCGCCACACAGTCTGAACGTACGCCCCATCGTGATCAACGACGACTGGGAAATCACACTGGATATAGAAAGCCGCAGCCACAATTTCCTGATTGCTATCGACGGACGAAGTGAGACTTGCCGTGAAGGCAGCCAACTCACAATCCGCAAGGCTGATTATAAAATAAAGGTAGTCAAACGGAACTGCCACATCTTTTTCAACACGCTCCGAAATAAGATGATGTGGGGAGCCGATGGCAGAGGATGATTAAATCAATCTGATATGAAAACTCCTTTAGAGTAGAAAACATTTAATCAAGTGAGGGAACGCATTAAACAGACTATATATGCATAATAATTCCGCCCACATCAGGTTTTGAATATGTGTATTCCAATAAAAATTATAAAAAATAATAAAATAGACACATAAGTTCTACAACATTGAAATAATAGAATAATTAGCATTACATTTGCAAAACCAATATGACAACTACACTAGGTTAAAAAAATCTGTAAACCTATTCAGTTTTTGAATATTGTTGAGTGAACTAATCCTGTAACAACAATAGAAGTTGTCAACTAAATGTCCAACACCTATCAAACAAGAGCAAGTTCTCAATTTAGAATACTGTTTTTAATATAAAATTATTGTAATTATGTTATTTAGAATCGTATTTGCATGCATATTAATTGCAAATAATTTAAACAATGCTTTTTCACAAGAAAAGGCCTATGTTGAATGGGGAAAAAAGACACATGATTTTGGACAGATTGATACCAAAAACTCAAAGGTCGTATTTGAAGAATTTTCCTTTAACGTAAAAAGTAATACTCCTTTTGTTATCCACAAAGCATCAGTCTCTTGTGGATGCGTAAGAGTAGAATATCCCAAGCATCCCATAAAAATGGGAGAAAGAGGAAAAATAAAAGTCTATTATGATTCTAAAAATCAAACAGGGCGTTTTGATAAACGTATTTTTCTAGAATCAAATGTAGATAAAGAAGTGTGTGTGCTAAGAATAAAAGGAGTTGTTAAATGATTAATATGAAAATTATGAAGAAAAAATTATTTTTTTGTGCTTTATTGTTTATGACAGTCATCCTTTCCGGATGCCAAAATGAAGAAACCTATAGCTGTAACCAAGAAATTGATGAATGGGTACATGACAATCTCAACGAAATTAGAGCCATGAGCCGTAGTACATGGAACGATTTGGATGAAAGTGTAAAACGTGCAACATTCCGTGCTTTTACTCAACAACAAAAAATAAACTTCTGGAAAGACAAACTAAATGAAGTTCTGCAAATGGAATGGAATGATGAAGAAAAGGCTCACATTGCTATCATTCTTAACTATATTGATGAGAATCCGCAAATATTTGACCGGACAAAAGAAAGAACAGATGAGGAACAAGAAGAAATAGATATCTTTTTTTATAAATGGGTGGAAGATGCAAAAGCACAGCTCAATTGGGATATGCCACTAATTACAGGTATCGTTGCTACCGGAAACACATTAGTAGATAAATCCGGAAAAATTCGTATATCTACACAATCCAGAGCTTTAGTCAAATCAAGTGGAGAAGAATGCGACTGTGAAATAGATCAGTATATGAGATGGTGTCTTACAATGGACTGTGAAACATCAAGAACTGGATGTAAAGCAAGTGAAGATGGCTGTGGCTTTTTCTGGGATTACCCATGCGATGGAACATGTGGAGGGGTTTAAAAATAGAAACAGAGCAGACAGGGCTAAAACACTCTGTCCGCTACATAAAATAAAAGATACGCTATGAAAACTTTTTTCAAAATATTTCTTTATTCATTTGCAACATATATTATTTTTTCCCCTATTCGTTCAGTTTCTTTTCGGTGGGCGACAGTGGCAGGGAGTATTCTTTATGTACTACTAACACTATGGATGCTAAAGAAATACTCCAATCAAAAAAGACGGATGATTTATGGTGCTATTTTTACAGGAATGGCATTCATCGAGTTACCGCTAAGAATTGTAGATTTTGCGGGTACAGAAATTTCTTTTATATACTGTCTTTGCATTCTATGGGCATTCATCACGACAATACTAGCGTACGAATACAAAAACAAGATTTTAATCATTATAGGGTGCTTGATATGGCTATTGGGAATAACAAAAGTTGCAGACAGGTGGGCTGAAATTTATAACTATGGAAAGCTTAATAAAGAACAGACATTGAATGTTGCTGATTATTCCATTGAGGACAGCAATAAAAAATTTAAGCTGAAGGAACTAAAAGGCAAATATATAGTATTGTATTTTTGGGGAAGCCATTGTTCCAGCTGTTTCAAAAGTTTTCCTAATCTACAAAAAATGCATGAAAAGTATAAGAACGACTCCACCATCATCATTGCATCAGTTTTTCTCAAAAATGACAGAAAGGATGAAGACATAAAAACCGGACAGAAACTTATTACGGATAGGGGACATGATTTCACCGTATTTGCAACAGATTACGAAAATCCTTTATTGGATTGCATAGAATTTCATGTTGTACCTACCATCCTCATCTTGGACGAATATCACAATGTGATTTTCAGAGGTTCGCTAAATTTCGCGAGAACAAAATTAGAAGAACTGTTACATGATTAAATCAGAATCTTTTTTCTATCTTCTGATAATTGCAGGGACAAGCCTACCAGTTTATGAAGGACTTGTCGAACCGACAATAACCATTAAATGGATTGCATTTCAATTAATTATATTAATTGGGGCAATCCTATTTATAGGAAGAAATATCAAAAAGAAGATTTTATGTAATGTAGATGCAATATATATTTGTATTACATTAGCTATATTTTATATAACAATCAGAGCTTTCATAGCCTCACCACATCATATTTCTTTCATTTACAATTTCATTAGCTTTTGGCTGATTTATTCTTTCTTCATAATCAACAACAATTCTCTGTCAAACTTAAAGATAAATAAAATTCTTTTACTTACAGGAGTTATCTTATCTGTATGGGGCATCTCACATTTTATTAAAAACAACACTTTTGTTACAGGAAGTTTTGATAACCCCGCAGGGTTTTCAATCTCATTGTCATGCATATTTCCTTTTGCATGCGAACTCATACAGAAAACCGCATCCAAAAGAATGAAGATCTTATATTATATAGGAGCTTTTATTATTTTCTCATCCGTTCTTGCTTCTCAATCAAGAACTGGTATAATAGCATGTACAGCCGTACTTTCTTTTTTTATTTTCCGGCATAAAACCATCACACAATCATTATTAATTTGTCTTTTGTTAGTTGTTGCCATTTTTTACAAGTCCGATTCAACTAATGGACGGATATTCATTTATAAGACCTCCATTTCTATGATAAATGAAAAGACAATATTATGTGGAACAGGAAGTGGAAGTTTCAAGCGCGATTATATGAACTTCCAAGCAAAAGTATTTCAGAAAGATAAAGATAGTAAATATGCTATGTTGGCAAGCAATGTATTTCATCCTTTCAATGAATATCTATTAGTTTTGATAGAATATGGCTTGTTGGGATTTATCATATTAGCGATTCCCATTATTCTTCTATTTACCAGTAAAGAAAAAAAAGAAGAAGCCGAGCTATGTTTATTAGTCATCATGATATGTTCCTCTTTTTCCTACCCCTTCAGATATCCATTAGTATCATTCTTGCTAGCCTATAGCTTATCCTCTTTCAGAATGAAGAGAGTTTATAAAATGGAAACGTCTATTTATTGTATAAAATATTTCATAATAATAATATGCTGTTATGGCATTTATAATATTTTCAGTGATGCTTTCAGCCAATACACATGGAAGAAACAAATACGAAATGTGTCTTTTGGCTATTTTGAAAAAGCATATTTGAATTACAAAGACTTGTATAATAAAATGTCTTATAATCCCTATTTTTTGTTCAATTATAGTTCCGTTCTTTATGATAACATGCTATATGATGAAAGTCTAGAGATAGTAAGAAAATGCACTAAATATCTAAATGACTATGATATTGAAATGTTGTTGGCAGATAATAACTGGAAGTTAAAAAATTATCCAGAAGCCGAAAGACATTATTTAAAAGCATCATACATGTGTCCGGTTCGTTTTATTCCTCTTTTCAAACTTTACGAGCTGTACAAAGAACAAAAGAGAACAGACGAAGCCCGATTATTGGGAAAAGAAATATTGGAAAAGCCTATAAAAGTTTATTCTTCAACGATAGAGAACATAAAACAGAAAGTGCAATCTGATAATATCCAAGATCGTGGAGTGAACATTACAAAACCATAGCGCCATCACCCCGGTTGCGCCACACAGCTTGAACGTACGCCCCATCGTGATCAACGACGACTGGGAAATCACACTGGATATAGAGAGCCGCAGCCACAATTTTCTGATTGCTATCGACGGACGAAGTGAGACTTGCCGTGAAGGCAGCCAACTCACAATCCGCAAGGCTGATTATAAAATAAAGGTAGTCAAACGGAACTGCCACATCTTTTTCAACACGCTCCGAAATAAGATGATGTGGGGAGCCGATGGCAGAGGATGATATTGCAATTCATCCTCAAAATAGTTTAAATAGTGGTTATCAAGGTTATACAAAACCTTTTTATATCCAACAAATTTCTTTTTTCAAATACTATGCTTATATTTGTGCCACAAACAAAAAATCAGACCATACTATAGATCAATAAAAAACACAAAAACATCACACGGAGTATGAAAGGCACAATACAAAAATGGAAAATCATGATACTTCTGAGCGTATTGCTGTTCGTAAGTAACATGGCTTTTGCCGAGGACGAAACTAAAAACAATACAGAGGGAAATCCTGTAGATACAGCATTGGTTACCTCTTCCTCTGTCCAGACGAATATTCCCAATCACCTCTTTGTAGATTCCTTGTCATTGAGACGCCACTTTATCCATCGCATCGGCCTGGAAGCGCGCCCCGGATACATATTCCCCACCAGTTCTTTTTTCAGAGGAGAGAATCTGGACAACAGGCCCATAGAGAACTCCCTGTCGCTTCACTTGAAATACTCGTTCCAGTTTCATCCGAACACCTATACCGACCGCATTTACAGAGGCGCCTATCAAGGTATCGGCGTGGCCTATTATAATATGTATGAGAAGCAGCAGTTGGGCAACCCGCTTACCGTCTATTTGTTTCAAGGAGCACGCATCACCCGTTTCAACCAACGGCTGTCGTTAAACTACGAATGGAATTTCGGAGCCTCATTCGGCTGGAAACCTTATCACAGTGATTTGAACCCTTATAATAAGGTGATAGGTTCGAAAGTAAACGCCTATCTGAACACAAATTTCTATTTCAACTGGATGCTCTCTCCCCAATTCGATTTCACAACCGGGGTGGCAGTGACGCATTTTTCCAACGGTAATACTAAATTCCCGAATGCAGGACTCAATTCTATCGGACTAAAGGTAGGGTTGGTTTACAATATCAATAGAAAAGAAGAATATTTTACAAAACCCTTATATCAATCACCCGTACCTAAATTTCCCCGTCATATCAGTTATGACTTAGTATTGTTCGGTTCATGGCGCAGAAAGGGAGTAACGATTGGCGAAGGACAGATGGTTGCCTCTCCGGAGGCTTATCCGGTGCTGGGATTCAATTTCGCGCCGATGTATAATTTCGGATATAAGTTCCGTGCAGGCATTTCATTGGACGGGGTTTATGACGGCAGTGCGAATGTGTATAGTCCGGACGGATACGGCAACGAGTTCCTCAAGCCGTCTGCAGGCAAGCAACTGGCACTGGGGGTTTCGGGACGTGCCGAGTACGTGATGCCTTATTTCACCGTAGGCATAGGATTGGGTACCAATGTGATTCATGCAGGCGGAGATTTAAAATCTTTCTACCAGATCTTGGCGCTAAAGATAGAAGTTACGCGCAGCTCATTCCTTCATATCGGATATAATTTGCAGGATTTCCATGACCCTAACTATCTGATGCTGGGATTCGGGTTCCGTTTCAATAACAAATATCCTACTTTTCACAGACGGTAGAATGACGACAATCACCTATATATTATTTCCATACAATTATTGACCGGCACAAAGCAAGCAGAAGCCTTGTTTGTTGAACTGATAATACATTTCGATACGCTCCGGCGTATCATTCTCAAGCAACAGTAAGAGTTCTTTAGCAAATTCAAGGGTTGCAGACCCGTTTGCCGTCACAATATTCCTGTCACTGACCGCTTGGGCGTGGATATATCCAGCTGGATTTGTATAACAGTCTCCTCCCCAAAGCTTCAATTGTTCCAGACCGTTTCCTGTATGCTTTACCTCATTGAGAAATCCGCACTTTGCCATAAACGAAGCCCCGTTGCATATAGCTCCGACAACCTTGCCCTTCTCAATGGCCTGTTTGACAATCGGCACAACCTGTTTCGCAACAGTTGTATTCCATCCGAAACCGCCAATCAGCACCAATGCGGCATAGTCATCGGGCATCGTTTCAAACGAATAATCAGGTAAAGTCCGGAAGCCACCGATAGATTTTACAGGTTCCATTGTCGGAGCAACAACCTTATTGACATACTTCGGATTCTCTTTCAGCGCAAATTCATCGGAAGCGACAGCTTGTGAAAGATAGACAATCTCATGCGCTGCATAATCCGGCAGAAGGATATATAAAATTTCGTTGTTCATCTATTTTGTTTTTATTGTTTCGTATTCTTTTTTCGATGTATTTTCAGTTTTTTCAAGGCCTAATCATAGTGAGCACTTGCAGTACTGATAAAACAGGAGGCGAGTGAGGTTGTTCCAGTCCAATTGTAATGGGCTTTGCCGAACAATCCACTATCGGTTAAACGCCCTGCCAGATCTAATACCTGTCTATGTCTGTCTTTGAACTGGTCCATCGCATCGTCGGTGCTATTCTTGGCATTCCTCCCACATTATTCCTCATACTTCTTGGCGTTATTTCTTCTGCATTGTCTGACATTTACGTTTTGTCATTTCTTCTGCAAAAGCCTGTTCGTCATGCTCCCTGATGTAGCGGATACAAGCAGGACGATCTGATTTGAACAGAAAAGCGAATATCTTTCCGATAAGATTGGAATATGTCTTACACTCTGTCACATCCTTACAGCATTCAGCACAGGAATGGAAGCCATGCCGATGGACACAAGTTCTTATTTTACACCATGAAGCTTTCTCGTTGAGCCGACAACCTGGACATTTCTCCGCAAGATACTTACGGCATGCGCCACAGTAAAGACCGCACGCTGCTATAAGCTGTTTGTTTGCTTCAATATTCTTCATATACATAACACTCTATCCGATAAAACAGAGAGCATATCGCTTTTTTTATTAATATGCCTCGGGCATGAGTTGCCTCATACCGAGTGCAAATTTACTTATTTCCATTGACAATCTCTTACAAATAAGTGATTTTCTCATTTTTCTACATTACAATTATTATATTACAGTTTCATTTTATCAAAATAAAATTCGTGTGCTATTTATTAAAAGCTACAATAAAATATCTATTTTTATTAGCTCATGGTTCTTTACAGAATCCCCGATAAACCCATAAAAAGACCAAATACATCATTGCGATTAGCAAACATGCACCAACTCCAATGCCATAATTTCCAATAGAATCACATTCTACGATATCTATTAAATCAGTAGAAAAAAACCATTGTGAATTCAATTTATCAAAATAGTAGAACCGCCAGTTTCCAACTTCTATAAATAAAGAAACAATTAACCATAAGACGAATAATAACCTATTAACACCTTCTGCAAACGGAAATATTTTTTTATTCTCTATAAATTGAGGTATAGGATTTCTTATAGGAGATTCAAAATACTTGCTAGAAGCTTTCTTGACTAATTGCCCTTTTCCATCTCGTCTCAATGGATTTTTATTTACATCCATTCCTTCTTTAATTTCTTCAATCTTCATTATTATGCAAAATAACTTATTACGATTTTAAAGAGAAAAGAAAAACAAATATGCTTATGATAAAACATACAACACCTGCAATTTCCCAAAACAATTGTTTTTTTTCAAATACTTCCACAGATGGCCATTCCTTTTCAAACCAAGATATTTTATTACCCCGAAAACCATAGTAAAAAGAAAAGCTGACAGCAACCACACCACTCAGTAATATCATAGGTGTAGGCATTGCTGATGAAGAGAATAATCTAAGGACTAAATAACAAATAATAAGATGAGGTCTTTTATTCCATATTCCCCATATAGGCCATAATCCAAAAGCCCCCCAATTAAACGAATTTATATTAGAAGGAAATCTTCTTTCATCAAATGTCACTCTAAAAATCTTATTACAATATTTACATTTCAATATTGCAGAATAGTCGTCATTTACTTTTTGAACTTTTAGTTCCCCCTCACAATTAGGGCATTTACCATAGTCTTTCATTTTGTTACTATTTACCCCTAGTTCCCAAAGAAGTATTTATACATAAAAAAAAGCGTGGAACTGCAATATATGATATTAGGGAAGACAAATAAAGGTCAAAATGAAAAGAAAAGCCAAACATCTGCAAATATAACCGTTGATATACTGCATTTTATGCGGTATCAGATTCGGGAACGACTTTTTAATTTGTCTTAATCCGTTGCAGGTTTCTTCGGGATATATGGGAACATATACGGGAATTTATTTACCTTTGCGATGTGAATCAAAAAGCGATGCCGATGAAAGTTTCCGTCTATCTGAAAAAATGCTCCACCGAGACTTCGACTTAATAGACAGATTAAGGCTCTTCAGGCAGAAAAGGCACGGTTGCAGGAACAACATAAATCAGGAATCGAAAAGCTGCGGAACAGCTACCAGAAAGAGATAGACGCAGCCATCCGCAGGGCGGAAGCCGCCGAGCGGCAGTCAGAAGAGAAAGATGCCGTTATAGGCAGGCAGCGGAAACAGATAGACTTGCTTGACCGCAAGGCAAACCCTCAGCGTTATAGCCTCTCATCCGGTGCCGAGCTTGTCCGAATCAGCGTGTCCAACTACCGGAATCCGTCGCTCCACATCTGGACACGGGTCGGAGAGAAACTTTTTGAGGACACCAAGTTCCATATAGACTATGATGTGGCCCAAAGACATTTCAACGGGCAAATCACGGACGAGGAGTTTGTCAACGCCGTCTTCGAGCCGCAGGAACAGGTAAGCGTAAGGCAGGCTGAACTGTTGGAAGTAACTTTTACCCTTGCTGCCGGTGGACAGGCAGAGGTTCATGTCAGCACAGGTTCTGGTAGTTCATCTTCTGATTTGATGTGGGGTGAGAAGAAGCATGATAATAATATGACTTCATTCAAACGAAAACGATAACAAATGGCGTTGTTTTGTAGGCAGATAATCTTTCTCACAAAAGAATTGCAGCTTTTCTGAGATTTTCTAGTGAGTCTGCAATCCTTTTTATATATTTGTGTCCAAATATTGACAATTCACAAATACTACAATAGATAAAAGAGAAGTCTTATGGATAATAAATCTGTTATACTTCCAATATGGCTTGATAAAATCATCTTTGACGATTTTGAGGCTGTCTATGAACCACGCCCTATGGAGGTGGTTTATAATCCAGATCAGCCATATGAATTTATAAAATTGTATTTGGGAACATATTTCCCTAGAAGTTTTGCTGAAGTTTATAGCATTTTAGCCTCTCTAATGACAAATGACAACTATAAACAATCATTGTATAATTTACAAGAAATCAATGTGCTAGATTTTTGTTGTGGGACAGGTGGTGAAATTATAGGTTTACTTGTTGTATTGAGCGAAAATCTTCCTAATCTAAAACGTGTAAATATAAATGCATACGATGCAAATCCTGATGCAATACGTTTTTTATATCATCTTACAGAGTCGGTAGAAAGGGCACCAGAATTTAGACTTGAAATACATATCAACCCTCAATGTATTTATGTCGAATCTGAACAGGAAATACAGGAGGTCATAAATGTGTCAAATATGCAATATCATTTTATGATGTCTTTTAAAGCTATAAATGAATTTGTACAACATGGAACTTTTAATGGAAACAATCCATATGAGTTGATAGCTTCGTATTTTTCCCCATTGCTTAAAACTAATGGAATCTTTATTATTTCTGATGTTACAACAAAAGTAGATAATGGGACCTTGTATTATCCACAAATGATGAATAGCGGAATAAATAGATTTCTAAAGAACTCACAGCAATACAAAAGCATTGTGCCCAATGCTTGTTATCATTATGAGAACCAGTGTTCCGGTTGTTATATGCAAGATATTTTTTATGTATCCCATAGAGAAAAGAATAATGATATAAGTAAAATCGCATACAGAATCATTTGTAATAAATCATTTGCTCAGGAAGTAATGGCAGGATATCCATCAAAAACATGTCGTGCAATAAATCCGATGGCAGATAAAAATACACCTTATAACTTATGGCACTAGATAATCTTACACCAGACAAAGACCAGCAGATAATCATCAATATGTCTGCAGAACGAACCGCAATAGTTAAGGGAATTGCAGGTTCTGGAAAATCGTTGACTCTTTTAAAGAAAGCCAAGCAAGTTTCAACGCTAACTAGTTCATATGCAATTATAGTATATACAAAATCACTAAAACAATTTTTTGTTGACGAATTGGCTGAAATTGGACAAAATGAAGGTCATGTATATTATTTTGAAGAATGGAAACGTTCTTCAAAACCTCACTTTACATATATGTTCATAGATGAGTGCCAGGACTTTAATGCTGATGAAATTGCAGATTTTAAAGATCATGGAAAATACTGCTGGTTTTTTGGGGATTCTAATCAATCAATAATGGAATTCCCAAACCATCCTGTCCAAAGTGTAGAGGAAACGGCTAAACAATTAAGAATTCATCCACAAGATTTGTGTATTAACTATCGTCTCACTATTGAAAATGCTAAGGTTGGTGAATATATACGTCCCGCATCTCGTTTGTCATTTGCATGTATCAAAAATGGTCCAAAGCCACGTTTAATACGAACCACATCTCAACTTGATAAAATAATAGAATATATAAATAATGGTGGTTTAACCGATGTGGGCATTCTTGTGTATTATAATCATCAAGTTACTATGATTCGAGACTATCTTGTGTCAAGAGGAATACCTGTTCAATGGAAGACACGCGATAATATGGACATAGATTTCAAATCAACAAGTCCTAAAATAATTACTTGGCACTGTGCTAAAGGATTACAATTTAATGATGTATTTATTCCATGTTGTGGGCTTAATGAATTCAAAAATTATGTCAACTGGGACATAGATCCAATGGTTGAAAATGAGTCTGCATTATATGTAGCGACAACACGTCCATTGGAAAACCTTTATCTTTTATATACAGATAACCTGACGTCCAAATTACCAGCACCAGATTCCCATATCTATGCAGGGAACGAAACTGGCGCCAATGGACCATTCTAAATATATACTTTATGAAATTCTATATACCAACATCAAGTTTAAATATGGACAATTTACTTCAATCTGAATGTATTTTGCCTATATCACATTATGTTCAACGGCTAAGTGGGTATAAATTATATGAACAAATAGAGGAACTTCGTCCTTTCAACGCTATCGTATTATTTAAATATCCAGTTCAATTTACGATTAACGACGTTGGACGCTATAATTATCCAGTGCTTATTGAGTTTGAAGATGATGTACAAACTCAAGATTTTTATGAAAACGAAATACAAGATGGTGTTTGTATTTGTTCTCATACTCTGAATCTGACCCCTACAAATTGCTGTTTCTATTTTTTCTCTGAGCAAGCATATAAAATTACTTTAGTAAATACCCGAAGTAATAAATCCATCAAATACTATAATAATTATTCTATAGTCCCAAATGCCAATAAGCTTGAAGCAAGACAACTTCCGAAACTTACGTCTATTCCACATTATGAAGTAGGAGTATTTGAGGATGAAATTATTGATAAACAAAAAGGTGTATTATATGCATATCTCTTAGGAGAGCAGAAATCTGTTAATCATGATTTAGCGGTACAATTAAGGCTTACTCAAGATATATACAACATATTAACCAGTCTTATTTCTACTCCTTCATCTATAACTGTTTTTGGTGAGAAATTATTATTTTTGTTAGATGAATATAAGAAAATTGATTTAACAGAGAGGAATAGTACAGAACAATTTGAAGTTAACTTGAAGAATGAGTTGGGAAACAGATTTTATTTCCTTAAAGAATGTTTAATTGGATTTCTCAAGAATATAAATTGTTGGGATTATATATTTACCTCTTTATGCAAAAAATGGGGATGCTATTTCCTTCCCCAAGTTTCAGAGCTACATACTAAAAATGATTATTTAAGGCTTCGATCTGACATTGAAAAGAGAACAGCATACGCAGTTAATGTCTTCCAAAAAAGTCTACCCCCATCTACTTTGAATGATATTTCAATGAATGGAAATATTATTTCAATTTCTAATGCTCCATTGGTTAATGCCGTTATCGATTATGTAATAAAAAATAAACAAACAGTAGAAAGGTTATATGCTAATCGCCTTGGCTTTTATATGGGAGTGATGGAGACCATTGTACCTATATTAAAGGGACAAATAGGTGAAATCAATTGGGAGAAGTCTAAAGAACGAGCATACATAAATAATTTACATGCATTTATTAACGATCCAGCCATCCATTTTGGAATAAATAGCATTGATAACATTGAACTCAAATCTATAGCTGCATTTATATTAAAAGGTCAGAGTTTCAATGATTGTATGGCTTTGTGCAAAATGGCAGAATTTGAGAATTATCGTTATATTCTTTCATTGTGGGGTAGTTTATGTGGTTATTTGGAAATGAATAAGGATGCGTTATCCGATATTCTTAACATGTCAACATATTCACTCATATATAAAAAATTATATGGGAAAAACATGGGAATTTTGTCTCATGATATTGCCAATTCTAATTGCAGCTCAGAAGAAATTGAAAAACAATCTTGTAAGTTTTCAAAGGAAGAATTATCTTTTATTCTAGAATCAGTAAACTTCAAGGAAGTCTATCAATTTGTAAATAAATTAGAATCGGTTTTATCCGTTTCATCAAAACCTATAAACGAGTGTTTTGAAGATGCTATTAATGAAACGTTATCGAAGAAAGCCAAAAAACAAAAAGAGTTAGCTTGCTTGTCCCTAAGAATCTATCAATCTGTAGATAATTATGATGCAATATGTTCAATATTAGAAAAGGCCAACTTGACTAAGACTGCACAAAAAAATATTTTGAGACATTTTGGTCATAACGAAGAGAAGAAAGACAAAATAAAGAAACAGGAAACTCCTTCGTTATTCCCCGAAATGAATACACCAACTTCTATAACTAATCAAAACACATCAAATTGTTTGCCTAATATTCCGTCCTTTGTCGGATTAGATAAAAAAGTGTTAAGACGTCTCGAGCAAAATTGGTCATTTACAGCATCAAAATATCCTAACAGCAAAGAAGAGCACATACGTTTCTTTGTAAATCTTTGCAAGAAAGAAGGCCTTTCAGGAAATGTAAAAGGACCAACTTCCTTAACATATATATTCACACAGGAAATGGCATATAAAGTTGAAAAAGAATTATTAGCATACTATGATATTCGATAAAATTACAATAAAGAATGACTTTGGCATGATTGTAGAGGCAACAGCTCCTGTTATCATTTCAGCAAGTCGTTCTACAGATATACCAGCTTTTTATTCCAAGTGGTTCTTTAACCGCTTGGCAAAAGGTTATTGCGCTTGGTACAATCCTTTTAACCAGCAAAAAATGTATATCTCTTTTAAGAATTGCAAAGTGATAGTATTTTGGACAAAAAATCCAAAACCTATTCTACCATATTTGCATATCCTTGATGAAATGGGAATACACTATTATTTCCAAGTTACATTGAATGATTATGTTAATGAAGGATTTGAACCTAACGTAGCATCTGTTGAAGAAAGAGTCGAAACATTTAAGCAATTATCTCAAATGATAGGTAAAGAGAGAGTGATATGGAGATTTGATCCACTTATAATCACTTCATCTATAAGTCCAAGAGAATTGCTTAAAAAAATATGGAATGTCGGCAATAAACTGAAAGGATATACTGATAAATTGGTTTTCAGTTTTATAGATGTAAAAGCATATCGAAAAGTTCAAAATAATCTCGTAAAAGAAACAATGTTCTTTACGAAAGAGGATGTTGAAAATGCCGAAGCTAGCCATGCTCAGCGAATAGAAATTGTTGAAGGCCTTCAGAAAATCCGATCCGTTTGGAAAGAACAAGGATGGAATGTTGAAATGGCAACTTGTGCAGAAGATATAAATCTAGAGTCTTATGGCATAGAACATAATCGTTGTATTGACGGTGAACTAATGAAACGCATATTCTCTAATGACAAAGAATTGGTTTATTATCTTCATACATTAAAATGGCCGGAAAGAGATATGTTTGGGGAACTTCCACCAATTCCATCAAAGACGAAAAATGTGAAAGATTCCGGACAGCGTAAAGCCTGTGGGTGTATGGTAAGTAAGGATATTGGAATGTATAATACTTGTCGTCATTTCTGCGTTTATTGCTACGCAAATACCAGCAAAGAATGTGTTTTAAAAAATGCACTCAAACATAGTGACGAAAGTGAAAGTATAATAGAATAGTTAATATGTCAATAGAGTCAGAAATCAAACAGGCCATTACATATAAGTATGACATTGAAATCAAATATGAAAAGTACAATGGCGAAACTTCCAAACGAAAGGTGAGCAATATTTCATATAACAATGATTATAAGGATTATGGATACAACAATGACCATATTAAAGGTTATTGTCATCTTAGAAATGAGGAAAGAACGTTTCGAATAAGCAGAATTACAGCAGTTAGAGTGCTTCCCTTAGGGGAGTGGGTATCAATTCATTCTTTGTCTAATTTCAATATATCCTCTTCAAAATACAGTTATTCATCAAATAAATCGTCAAGTGAGAGCAAAATTTCGAGAAGTTCGTCTAATGAAGGATGCTATATTGCCACTATGGTTTATGGCAGTAATGAACATCCTCAAGTCATGATTTTAAGATGGTATAGGGACAATGTACTGCAAAAGAATTTATTGGGCCAATTGTTTATTCGTACATATTATTTTTTCTCTCCAAAACTTGTAGCAGTTCTGAAAGGACATGACAAAATTAACAGGACGATAAGATATATTCTAGACAAACAAATACAGAGGATTAAGAAATATAGAATCAACAAGAAAAAATAGTATCAACATCTTAAAAATATGTCCATGAAGTAAGTAGTCGATATTGTAATCATAACTATTTTACTTTGGAAAATCATTAAATTAGCTAATCTATCAAGAATACTATTTGAATAGGAATAACATATTAATTTAATATGACTGAACTCGAATTACAACAATACCTTCTCTGCGAGTACCCGCAAGAGAATACACGTTGCGAATGGAAAGAATTTAAGAATCTCAAGAATTCTTTCTGTGGAAATGAAAAAGATGATGTGATATCCTATGTATCGGCCATTGCCAATATGGAAGGTGGACACCTGGTGATTGGTGTGCACGACAGAACATTGGAGATTGTCGGAACGGACACATACAATTATGATAGGCAAAAGGCAATATTGCGACTGACGGAAAGATGCGTAAATCTTTCAACAGAAGGCTTGGATATAGATGAGTTCATCACGGATGACACCAACCGTAAAGTATGGGTTATCCATATTCCTAAACATCTACCTAAACGCCCCGTGTTTGCTCATAATAAAGCATGGCAGCGAATTGAGGATTCTCTCGTAGAAATGACAGCAGAACGTATGAGTGCAATTCTTGATAAACCGATTTTTAGCGAAACGGATTGGTCGGCACAAATTGTATTTGATGCAACGATTGACGACCTTAATGAAGTTGCCATAGCCAAAGCTCGTATGATGTTCAAGAAAGTACACAGCAGAATACCTGAAGCCGAGGTAAATGCATGGTCTGCGGAAACATTCTTAAGAAAATGCGGCATAATGAAAAACGGAGGAATCACTCGTGCAGCAATCATTCTTCTTGGTAAATATGAAGCAGCTTTCAAGTTGCGTCCAGCTGTTGCACAAGTGACTTGGACAAGGCGAAATGAAAAACAGGATGTTGTGGATTACGAACACTTCACCGTGCCATTTATATTAACCGTAGATGAGATTTTATCAAAGATTGAAAATCTGACAATGCGTAAAATGCCGGGAGGCACACTCTTCCCTGACACGATGAAGCAATATGATGACTATACCATCCGCGAGGCACTTCATAACTGTATTGCGCATCAAGACTATACGATGCAGCAGCGAATCAATTTTGCAGAAAATCCAACTTACCTTTATTACTCCAATGCAGGGAGTTTTATTCCTGGCACTTTGGAAAATGCTTTAACAAATGAAGAACCTCAAGCATATTTCCGCAATGAATGTCTTTGCAGGGCAATGGTTGATTTCAACATGATAGATACAGTAAGTAGAGGTATCAAGAAAATGTTCAATGAACAATGGCGTCGCCATTTTCCAATGCCTGATTATGAAATTGATGCTAAAAACAGAAAAGTGTCAGTACGCATTTACGGTAATGAGATAAATAAGCAATATACTAACTTGCTCAAAACAAACGATTCACTGACCTTGTGGGACTGTATATCATTAGATGCGGTTCAGAAAGGAAGGACTATTCATGAGGATTTTGCACAGGATTTATTGAACAGAGGGCTCATTGAGGGTGAAGCTCCCGATTATACAATCTCTTTAGGGGTTGCAAAAGCTACTCGTCAACTGCAAGGTTATACCAGACAAAAGGGACTTGATAAGGAGAAAATCAAACAGATGATTTTGCAGTATCTTAAGAATGCCGGCACAGATGGAGCGAAACGTGATAGCATTTATGAATATGTCAAAGATGTAATGCCACAAGTCAAGACACACGAACAGCAATTGAGGCTATTAGGTGATATACTTAGTGCGTTAAGTGCCGATAAACTTATTTATGCGAAAGGACGGATATGGTTCTTAAAAGAATAGTCATAACGGAAGATTGTGACGGTTTCCTCCAATTATAGCGGAAATTATAACGGATTCTGTCATATTATAGCGGACAATAATAATCCGGTTAATTC
Source organism: Phocaeicola sartorii JCM 17136 = DSM 21941 (assembly GCF_054653615.1). NCBI lineage: Bacteria > Pseudomonadati > Bacteroidota > Bacteroidia > Bacteroidales > Bacteroidaceae > Phocaeicola > Phocaeicola sartorii. The sequence goes on along the minus strand of NZ_BAAIFW010000005.1, from coordinate 590,422 downwards.
ATGTCAAACTTGTAAATTGAAAAGTATGTTATTAGGAGAAAGAATAAGAGAATTAAGAGCAGAGCACGGAGTACTGCAAAGACAGTTGGCAGCCTTGCTTGAAATAGATACTCCGATGTTCAGCAAAATAGAGCGCGGAGACAGACGAGCTAAACGAACACAAGTAATACAATTGGCAGAGTATTTCAAGATTGATAAGAATGAACTTCTCACCCTGTGGCTAGCAGACAAAGTATTAGATGCGGTAGAAGATGAAGACGAATTAAAACATGATGCAATTGAAGTCGCACAGAAAAAAATAGGCTAAAACTTACATGTGTTGGGAATTATATGGTATCATAGCCATATAATTCCCGATATTAATATTTGATATTCAGTTGATTAGTTTGTAATATTGTGTTCAAGCGTGGAACTGCGTGTCACTACTCGTTCTAGAAAGCCCTGAGAAAACCTGAAAACACCAAATAATGACAGCATTCCCACGCTGGAAACCAGCGTAGGAAACATACTGTGTCATTCTTGGGTTTTCTTGAAAATTTCTCAGGTTTTCTAGAACAAGAATAAGCACGACGCTTCTTACAATATCTTCATAAAAAATTGAGTTAGCAGACTCTTCACTATCTCACCTACAAAACTATTAAAAATAAATGAATAAACAAAAAAGTAAAAGAATATTTTGAGAAATAACCTCAGTGCCAGGACCTCACCTCGGATTTATCATTATACAATCATTCGGCTGTAAGTATATACATAAAGAATATAGAAAATTACGGCTATAGCATATTTGACTACCTATACGTTTTCCTCATGGGATGTATTAATATACCCATAATCCAAACAAAACATTCCTATACCAAGAATCTGCAAATCCTGCTACAAGATTCCGAAAAACTTGCTACAAGAGTTGCCACATCTTGCGGCAAGTTTTCAAGATCTTTCTAGCTTCCTTTTGATATACGTATCCATCTTTTGAAGAGAAATATCCCTCTCTTGGAGAATGCCCCAAAAATCCTTCAGAAGTTTCAGCCTCCCCACAAACGCCCTGTTCATCGGCTTTTCGGCTGACAGATTGATGCGCTGAGATCCTTCAACCGCGCAGTTCTTTCTTTCAGCCGTGGTCAATAAATGTATAAAGGTGAATCCGAACACCGATAGAGAACCAAACAATACAGCATCGCTTACCCTGCCACGTAAGCGTCTCCGCGATTCTATATAGTTTGCTAAAATAAAAAGGCTAATGCTCCCTTTTTATCCATTAGCCTTTTTCCATCTGTCAGGAAGCAGTTCCATGTATTTTTCAAGTGGTGTGTTCGGTTGCCATTCAGCTGTTCTGTTTATCACATCCGTGAGATATTCAAACAGATTCACTTTATGCATCCTACAGGTGAGTGCTATCGTGTAGAGTATGGCGCCCCGTTCGGCTCCCTTATGGCTGCCGAAGAACAATGAGTTTTTTCTTGATAAGGATATGTACCGGTTCATCCGTTCAACTATATTGTTGTCCAGGTAAGTGTCACCATAATTAAAGATGTCCACCACGGCATTCCACTCCTTGCGAAGATAGGTGATAGCTTCTTGTAGTTCGCTCTTTGGTAATAAATCCCCCCGCTCTTCTATTTCATCAAACACATCTTTTATTTCTCCGAGTATGTCCGGCGCATACTTTTTTCGATGCATAAGATTCTGTTCTACCGTCCATCCGTCAACCCCAACTTTATGCTTATGCTCGTTTTGATAAAGTGTGTTTATCAGCTCCACGATTCTTTTTGCATCCGGATCATTCTCACCGCAATCTATAAATTTCCGTTTTATATGTTGCAGGCACGGGATGCGTGTGATATGGGGATAAGCATCGCTTTCGAGCTTCCGGTAAGGTGAGTAGCCGTCGCTTTGTATGATACCTTTGCAACCGCCCAATTCGTTAAGAATAACTCTTTCAGATCGGGAGCCGTCATCATAGAGCAGGTATATCATCCTGGTGTTTATGCCCACAACCACCCAAAGGTATCCCTTGCGGACTCCTTTTCCCTTACTGTTCTTTTCCGGGACGAGTATTTTGTAATAGGTTTCGTCGGCTGCCTTATAAGGATCACTCAAAGCCGTCTGCCGGATACACTTATAAAGATTTTCAAAGAGGCCTGAGGCTTTTTCTATCAACTTATGAGCCGTAGGTTTCTTCAGCATAAAGCCATGACTTTCGAAGTAGTTGATGATTCTTTCAACTGGCAGCGATTGTATATAACGTAATTCCATCAGCCCGGCAATGAATGAGCCGTCATAGCTGGAATTCAAGAAAGCCGAGACCGGGGTCTTTCCCTCAAAGAGACGACCGTCTTGCGCATAGGTGTGTATCTTGTAGACGTGCTTGATGAAGCGCATGGGTACACATTCATAGCGGACGCATATTCTGGGAGTGGTAGTAAACAACCGGGCTTTATTGATGTCAAAATCGGGATCATCAGGATAAACGACATGTTCTTCTTCCTCCATCTCATAATGCATGTCACGTCTGGCACCATTGTTCTTTCTGGCTTTACGCTTATCCGCTTTTTCAGCTTCTCTCTTCTGCCGCTCTTCCACCGGCAATGCAGGTTGAGGGGGTTGCTGCTGTTCGGATGTGTTGGATACAAGTTTGGCGAGCCCCTTGGCAAGGCGCTGTTGTTTGCTAAGAGATTCGCCTTTTTGAAGGAGTGCCTCTTTAAGGGAAGAGACCTCCTTTATCAAATTATCTATCTGGTCCAGGAGTCTGTTGTTGTCATCCCGTAATTCCTTGATTTGCTCCTTCAATAACTCTATGATCTCATCCTTTTTCATGGCATAAAGATACGAAAAATCAATGAACTGACCAAAATATTCGGGTAGTAATTTAAAATCAAATAACTAATATACAGTATATTACATTAGATTCTGAAACGTTTTCGCAACCGTACAGACTTCAATGACACTCCATTTAAGATAAAAGACAAAACCTGATAAGAGATCTCATAATTGCCTGTATGGGGGTTAAATGTCGGCAACTCAAAACTTCCACCTTCCAGACGCTTGTAGTACAGGAGAAAGCCGTCACCATCCCAACGCAGTATTTTTACACTTTGCCGGTTTTTGCCAAAGAATAAAAATATATCTCCGGAAATGGGGGACAACTCCTTCATTTGAGAGTGTATGATTTTGAATAGACCGTCAATGCCAAGGTTCATACGAACAAAGCCCTGGTACAGATAGTATCGGTTGGCTGATGTTAGAGAATACATGGATCCCCCTCCTTTCTTTCGTAATCGCGTAACATTTTAATAATACCCCCGGGAGTGGCCCGTTTGACTGAAATGGTCGTTCCACTGTTAAACGTGATTGTGATCCCGGAAAGACTGAACTCTTCTTCCGACGACATGGCGGGGGCTATTTGAGTGAACGCAGGAGAGGTAGTGGTCAGTGGGGACGGCTCAACGCCGCCATAATAATCACGAACCACATCTGCCTTAGCTTGTTTAACGCTATAGCCCCGTCGGGACATCCAGGAACTCATACCTCCAAAAGTGGTATGCTGCTCGCGGCAAACATCCGCTAAAGAACAAGTGTAGTCTACTTTTAAGACTTCTTGGAAACGTTTCCAAGTTCTTCTAAATCTATTTTCTAAATCCATAATGCTGCATTTTTATACCTCGCAAAGATATGAGAGCTAAAAACGGACAGCAATATAGAATCGCGGAGACGCTTACCTGCCACGCTGAAAGATCTTTTCCGGCTGAAGGATTTATCGTGCATATCCTTCAGCCGAAAAGCCGATGAACAGGGCGTTTGCGGAGAGGCTGAAACTTCTGAAAGAAAAATAAGGTGTTTTGCCATGTATATACAATACGAGTGGAAAAGCATCAAAACATCCTGTTTTTTCAACAAGGAACAGACGTTTTTTTGAAGCCTCTGCCGTGCGGCTGAAACACGTACTATAGTGAGACGCAACACATACTAACGTATGGCATTATACGTACTAACGTGTAGGGCAACACGTCCTAACGTGTAAGCCGGAAGGTTAGTAATGACTACACGATCATACCAGAATGAAATTTCACATCAAAGACAAGGATGTTTTTTCAAAAGATCAAGAGCTTTTCAAAAAAGAACAGGAGTTTTTCTTGAAAGACCTTGATCTTTTTTAAAAACGTCTTGAGCTTTTTACCGCAGTCGGGAATCGTCCGGAAAACCAAAGAATCTTTCAAGAGCAAAAGTCCTTCCCCATGATTTTACAAGTGAACCCATAATCATTCACAGCCACTAGTACAAGTGCATAACCAGTATCCTTTTAGTTTAATTGCGGTTTTAATTCGTCCAGATAAAAGTCATAGAAACGGGTTTTTATTTCATCCCGTACCCGATGAAATTCACTGTTTATAAATTCCGGTGTTCCGACTGCTTCCGAAGGGTCATCAAACCCTATATGCAGCCTGTTTCTTACTTCACCTGTAAACATAGGGCAACTTTCGTTTGCACCACTACAAACAGTAATAACATAGTCCCATTTCTGTCCTGTATACCGGTTTACACTTTGGGGAATATGGTGAGATAAATCTATTCCCATTTCATCCATGACCTTTACCGCCATCGGATTAACTCTTTCAGCAGGTTTTGTCCCTGCTGAGAAGACATCCAGTTTCTTGTCAAACGACTGCAAAAAGCCATGTGCCATTTGGCTACGACAGCTATTCCCTGTACAAAGAATCAATATTTTCATAACATTCAAACAGTATTCATTATAAATTAAAAGAAATGGCCAAACACAAATCCTGAAATAGTCGCCATCACAATAACGAGAGCCACATAGACAATTGTCTTCTTGGTGCCTAATACACCACGAATAACCAGCATGTTCGGCAAAGACAATGACGGGCCTGCCAGCAACAAGGCTAAAGCCGGACCTTTACCCATGCCCGAAGCCAACAGTCCTTGAATAATCGGTACTTCTGTCAACGTGGCGAAATACATGAATGCTCCGGTAAAGCTGGCAAAGAAATTGGATAATAACGAATTACCGCCGACCGCCCATTCTATCCAGCTATTCGGGATAATGCCTGCAATAGCCGTATTGTCATGCGTTGAACCAAGCAGGAAACCTGCTGTTACCACACCGATAGCCAGCAACGGCAGGATCTGTTTGGCAAATCCCCAGGAAGCGAATGCCCATTCCCGATTCTCCTCATCCTGTTTGTCAAACAAGAGAATAACAGAAAGAGCGGTAATCGCTACAACCATCGGCACTAGCGGAATCAGTTTCGCATTGTCGATAAACAGATTGGCAAGGAGTGCAGAAACGGCTGTCGCTACTGCGCCGAGTACCACCCACAGAATAGATAGTCTCAATATCTTGACAAGCGACCAGCACAGCAGAAGCGATAAGGTCCCGGTTATGTACCATTTATAGGTGAAGATACCATACCACAACCCTGTATCCGAGGAGGCAGGCGCACCCCAATTCGCAAACATCAGAATGAGAACCAACGTAAAGAAATGGAACGAAGTCTGCCACATCGGACGTTTTTCGGGAGGAGGGACTATATTCATCTGTTCCTCCTTCTTGTCTTTCTCTTCCTTACTGAAAATGAAAGACATAGCCAATCCGATCACAACGGAAAACAGCACCGCTCCGACAATCCGGGCCACCCCCATTTCAAAGCCAAGAATCCGTGCTGTCAGGATAATTGACAGGATACTGATGGCCGGACCTGAATAGAGAAATGCGATAGCCGGACCTAATCCTGCCCCACGTTTATAGATGCTGGTAAAGAGTGGCAAAATCGTACATGAACATACGGCAAGAATTCCACCTGAGACAGCCGCTACCGTATAAGAGAGCCATTTCCTGGCATTCGCCCCGAAGTATTTCAGTACAGAACCCTGACTGACGAATACGGCGATTACACCTGCAATGAAAAAAGCAGGTAACAGGCACAACACGACATGTTCTTGGGCATACCATTTCGCAAGGTCAAGGGTAGCCTCTACGGCTGTCATGAACCGTTCGCTTCCGAGCGGCAGAAAAAAAAACGCCACAAAGGCTGTGACAATCCGGAATAGGATTTTCAATTCCTTTTTCGTATCCATAAGTCTATCCTAAATACCCAATATCTGCTTTATCTCACTCTCTGAGGGAACGTGTCCTTTTATTTTCACAATTCCATCCACTACCACTACGGGTGTTCCCATGACATTATAGCTCATGATTTCTATAATATCCTCGATTTTCGTGAGCTTCACAGCAAGATTGTTCTCGTTGATCACTTTCTCAACAGCCTGATAGGTTGCCTTGCATTTGGCACAGCCCGGCCCCAATATGCTGACTTCTTTCATGTCCGTTTTTGTGGTAGCCGCCTTGTCCTCGTCACAACAAGAGGCTGCCGGTTTTCCGGCATATTCTATCATCAAGTTGTCACCACATGAGCATGGTTTCGAAGAGAATAACGATGCCCAAAATCCTTTTTTGTTTTCTTTCTTTGTTCCCATTTTATTTCTTATTGGTTAAATCTATGTTTGTATTTCGTAAAACAACGAACATTCAAGTCTGAAAAAATTGTCGCTATTCGCAACAACTTTCCTTTTCACACACGCATTGGCCGAAGAACCCGGCAAAAAGCATGGAAGCAATCTTCCAGTTTTCCCTATTGATACAGTATTTCACTTTCGGAGTTTCTATCTCCCCTTGTATCAGCCCTGCGTCTTTCAACTCTTTCAGATGCTGGGAAACTGTCGCTTTCGAAATAGGCAACACCTCATGAATGTCTCCGAAAAAGCAACTGTTCTGCTTTATCAGAAATTCAATGATCGCCACTCTTGCCGGATGCCCCATAGCTTTGGCAAAACGAGCGAGTTGCTCCTGTTTCACTGTATATTCTTTGTTTTCCATCTTCATTCTTCCAGTTTATCGTTCGCAAAATAACGAACATTAATTGTTTTATCCAAAAATATAAAGAGATTTTTTAATCAAGTTACGAACAGGCGTAGAATAGACAGCGCTTGTATCAGCATGAAAACGCAACGAATTTTTCTATCATACCACACAAGCAACCGACCATTAGCACATCTTATATACTGGTATTATAACTGAAGTTTTTGGATTCGATTCCAAAAACTTCACCTTCCTATTGTCCCATCACCTGTACCTTGCTCCTTCCGCTTCCGGTCTTCACCACCTGCACCTGTGCGGGGATACGTTCCGTCATCTCCGCCACATGGGAAATCACCCCTATCTTACGCCCCTGCATCTGCAACCGCTCCAAAACATCCATCGCAATGCGCAGAGTGTCCATATCCAGCGATCCGAAACCCTCGTCAATAAACAACGACTCCACATTCATCCGGTTGGAGGACAAGGAAGACAGGCCCAATGCCAAGGCGAGAGACACCAAGAAAGATTCACCGCCCGAAAGGGAATGGACACTACGCACCTCACCCATCATATCAAGATCCACAATCTGCAAGGCCAGCGTGTCAGGGATACGTTGCAGTTCATAACGGGGGGCAAGGTCTTGCAAATGCCTGTTGGCATAAAGCAAAAGGACATCAAGCGTATAACCTTGGGCTATTTCTTTAAACTTGGTGCCAGTCTGGGAACCGAACAGTTCGTTCAGTTTCGCCCAATTCTCGTAGATAGAGTTTTTCTCCTCCAACTCTTTCTCGATGCCGGCTATGCGTTCCTTACCTTTTATATGGTTCTGTATCGTCACCTCTATTTGGGCCAAGCGTCCGGTTTCCGCTTCTTTGGCGGCAGTGCAGGCAGTCAATATTTCAATCAGCGACTCCTTGTCCTCCGTGGTATCCGGTTTCAGAGGAACTTGTTGATGTTCCTCCCTTTTCTGCCTTCGCTCCGCAAGGATCGCCTGAAGAGTGGTTTCTTTCTCTTTCAGTGTGCCCAACGCTTGTTTCTCAGCCAGTATCCAGCTTTTGTCTTTGGAAAGCAATTGTTCCAACTCGGCATACGTTTCCTTTTGAAGAGTGAGCCACTCGTTTATTTTCAATTCGTCTTGTTGCAAGACAGCAGTCAAACGGACTAATTCCTTTTCCAACTGTGCGGTCTGCCCTTTGTAAGATTCCGCCTGCACAGTTAAAGAATGATGCAAGTTCATGGCTTTTTCCAGTTGTTGTTCCAGTTCCTTTTGCCGCCTTGCATGGCTTGCAACCACCGTTTCGGTAGGTTCACCATTCAACAGGGAAGACCGCAGACGAGCACGTTCGTTCAGTTCAGTCTGTTGCTTTTCTTCTTTTTGTTTCTTTTCTTCGTACAAACGAATGGCATTGGACTCTTCATTTTTCAGGCTGTCCTTTTGGGCAGATTTTGAAGTGAGAGCCTCTTTTATTTCGGTCTGCTCTTGCAAACGGGCATTCCATTGCCTGCCGAATTGCTGGACATAATGTTTCAATGTGCCCTGCTCCAACAAATCTTCCCAATTGGGAATAATGGATACGTATGTTTCTACTTTTTTCAGCGTATCATCCACTTGCGCCACATAATTCTCAATCAATGCGGAAAGACGGGCCATCTCCAGTTGGCGGGCATTCAGCGTGTTTTTCAGTTGTTCCATTTCTTTAGCAACCTGTTCTTTCGCACGGTTCAGTTCCTCTTCCTGCAAGGATTGAACATTGGTCTGTTCCCTCATCGGATGATGGAGACTCCCGCAGACCGGACATGGCTTTCCTTCCTCCAACTGCTCACGAAGCAACAGCACCTCTGCCGGCAGCAGTCGGTTCAGACGCTCGGCTTCCTGTTGTACCGATTTCAACCGCTGTTCCTCCGCTTCACTCGCTTTCTTTACTTTATCCAGCAGTTGACGGTTCGATACGCTTTGCGCCCTTGCCATTTCCAGATTGGTAAGCAAACTGGTAATCAGTTCAACGGCAGGAATCAGTTGGGAATAAGCGGTATATCGTTCAAACCAGGTTTGCAAGGCGGTTTGCTTTTCCATCAACAAACTTATATCCTTTTCAGTCCTACAAACGGATTGATGCAGATTATCTTTCGCTTTCAATGCCAAAGCCGCCTCTTTCCGGCTTTCCGTCCATTGCTTTCTATTTTCCACCAATTGCACATCCAATACTCTGGCCTTATCCAATTGCGGTTCCTGCTGTAACAGATAGGCCTTAAATTCCGCCAGCTCCTTCTGAGCGGCTTCCCACTGCACGTTTGCGGAAGTCTGCAAAGCCGCATTCTGCCGGATGGCAACCTGTATTTCGCTCAACCGGGAACGACCGGCAGCTATCTGTTGCCGGGCATTACGCTGTTCCATATACACATCGCGGATATCCTGCGCCTGCTCTATACGGGCCAACAGTTCATAACGCGGACGGGCGGCTTCTATTTCTTTTCTGATGCTGGAAAGTGATTCTTCCGCCTGTATGCATCCTGTATGCAAGCGTTCTTCTTCTTCCAGCCATTTCAACTTGCCGGACAACGCCTCCTCTTTCTTCTTCGAAACGGACAAGCGGACTTGTAATTCTTCCTTTTCAGCCGAAAGTTGCTGTAATTGCTCTTCTGTCAGCAACTCAATGCCTTTGATACGTTCCTGCAACAATTTATATTCGCCTTCCGCCCGCTTGGTGCGTTCATAGATGGAAGCAGAGATACGCGAGTAAATTTCCGTTCCGGTGAGTTTTTCCAAGATTTCGGCTTTCTCTGGCTGACGGGCTTTCAGGAAGGTAGCGAAATCTCCTTGAGCCAGCAACACAGAGCGGTTGAACTGTTCGAAAGAGAGTCCGATTAATTCACTGATACGGGATAATAATTCGGTCTTTGTCCCTTGCTGTTCCACTCCGGAGGTAAGGTTGGTCAACGTCATTTCCACTTTTTGCAAGGAGCCGTTTATCTTTCCACGCGAACGCCGCACTGTCCAACGCGAACGGAACACCTCTCCTGTCAAAGCTACAAAATCCACTTCCGAATACCCTTCGGCCGTACCCCGGCGAAGGATGGAACGACTGTCGTTCTGTGCAATTCCCCTGTCGGCAACATCCATGACAGAGACGTTATTCTCTTTCGCCTTGTTCATACGTGGCATACAGTCAAACAAAGCCAGACACAAAGCATCCAGCAAGGTTGACTTTCCGGCTCCAGTACTGCCTGTAATGGCGAATATACCTGCCGAGCATAAAGGTTCGACGGTAAAATCTATCATAAATTCACCTTCCAATGAAGCCAGATTCTTCCCTCTTATCGCTACTATTTTCATACTCCCGCCTCCTTGATTACACTTTCCAACAATTGTTTCATGGTATCGGGCATCTCTGTCCCTCCATATTTTCGTTTAAAGACATCCAGTGCCATATCCAGCGGACGGATGGTTTGCAACTCCTCATAGGAAGTGGCGACAATGCCGCTTGCCTTTTTTTGTGGAAGCATAGCAGCGATGCGTGCCAAGCGGACTGCTTTTCCTTTCAACGCTTCTTCTATTTTATATTTATAAGAAGGTTCGGGCTCGGTCATCAAAATCTTTATTTCCAGATAGGGCGACCGCAACGTGACATCCCCATCAGGCAAATCGCCGATGGCTTGCAGCACTTCTTCCAGCGGACGGGCCTGACGGGGAATACTCATCAATCCGGCTAACGGTTCAAATGCCAATCTCTCCATGCCGGTACCCTCAGCCCCTATCGTTATCATGACCACTCCCGAAGCATTGTTCTTCTCAGCAAAAGACATCGGCATGGGAGTTCCGGAATAACGCACATTCTCCCGATGGGATACACGCTGGGAGCGATGCAGATGCCCCAATGCAGTATAGGCGATAGCCTCATCAAAAGCATCGGGAGATACACATTCCAAGCCTCCGATAACGGTACGTTCCGAACGGTCGTCCTCCGAAATTTCCGAGCCGGTGGCTTGCAGATGTCCCATGGCGATAACGGGAACTCCTTTCTCCTTCACTTCGTTGAAAAGCTGTTCATAAAGCAGTTGGACTCCCTTTGAGTAATTTTCAGCCGAAGGATAATCGCCCTGACGCAGATAGGGGACGGCAAGGCAATAGGCGGTCACTTCCCCTTCTGTGTAAAGGGGGACAATGAGGTGTTGCAAGTCTATATCACCTTCCGCATTGCGGCGCACGACACCGCGAACAGTGACATTCATATCCTCCAACAGGGGATTGGGAGCCTCCAGACGGGCTGCCGAGTCATGATTTCCGGCAATGATGATAATTTGCAAAGAAGGGTTTTCGGACGTAACTTCTCTTAGAAAACGATAATACATTCGTTGTGATTCCGCCGAAGGGTTCGGGCTGTCGAATACATCACCTGCTATCAACAATACATCTATTTCATGCTGTCTTATCTGCTGTTTCAGCCATTCTAGAAAATGGAGATGCTCTTCCCGCCGGTCGTATTCATAAAAAGTCTGGCCCAGATGCCAGTCTGCTGTATGGAGAATTTTCATTAGCTGTTCGGTTTGTTTCCTGCAAAAATAGGAAAACAAAATGAAAAAAGGTATTTCTTTTAGGTACAACCTCTAAATGAAAACTATTTTTCATGCAGAAAACAAGCAGACATGCCGCCTTTTCGCTATCTTTGCCATACGAGATAAATAATAAGAAGAAAGGAGAACGTCATGAGTACAATCACATTGGAATCAATACAAAACGAACTGATTCGGGAAATCCTGGACATCAAGAATGTAAAGGTGTTGGAGTCTGTAAGGAAGACTCTTGTTCATGCTAAAAAGGAAATGGAATCTGTTTCTACCATGGTGGCAGAGGATGAAGAACCCTACATGACCAAAAGTGAAATAATGGACGGGCTGTCCGAGGCTTGCAAAGACATCAAACTGATGCGTGAAGGAAAGCTGAAAGGCCGTCCCATAGAAGAATTGCTCAATGAACTATAAAATCAAAGTATATCGCCGCTTCGAAAAAGAAGTAAAGAAACTTTCCAAGCGATATAAATCATTGAAGCAAGACTTGACAATTTTAGCCGCAGAACTCATGCAGAACCCTGACATGGGTACTGATTTAGGCAATGGCCTACACAAAGTACGCATGAGTATAGCATCAAAAGGAAAAGGAAAAAGAGGCGGAGCAAGAGTGATCACTCTCATCGCCACTCTATCCAAAGAAGAAAAAGAGATTGGCTTACATTTCATTTATGATAAATCAGAGCGTGAGAATATCACTGATAAAGAGTTACAAGCGGTCTTGAAAGACAACGGAATTATCTGAAAAAACGAACCGGTCATGCCAACTGAGGCATGGCCGGTTTGTATATCTATCATCATTCAGCCACCAGCCGCACCTCATAAATATGCGGAGTCACTTTCTCATTTCCTTTACCGATCTTTATCTCCAGCTGCTCATTGGATTGCATAGATACAGGCACATCAAATATCCCAACCGATACATCCGAAGCCGGTTTACCAGCCAATCGTCCTACTTCCTGCCCGTTTATCCATACTTTTGCATCCTTACGAATCTCGGGACGAAACCGGATACGCACTTTATTGACCTGCTTTCCGTTCGTCTTCATACAATAACTGAACCAACCGACCGCCTCACGCCAGTGAATCCCTTCATCGTCCCCCGTACGGGAATTCTCCATCCGGATGAAATGGTCGCTTTCCGGTTGCTGTTCCCCACAAATCACTTTATCGGCGGTCATACCATCCAATGCGGCACGCTCCTTTTCCTCTTTCGCCAACTGTTCCTGCCTTGCCTGCAACTCCTGTACGGACAACACAGGCCAATAGACCATATACCGGCACTCGTATAAACGGAAAAACGGTTCAACAGTCATACCCTCATAGCGTTCGGGATAAACTCCGGACAATGTAAATGTCAACGGTTTACCTTCCACTTTCTTCAGATGAGAAAGAAGATTGTTCTTATCCCCCACAATGACAGGCATCGTTTGTAAAGGCAGGCGCGGTCCGGCAGCAATGTGTCCGCCACGACTGTCATCGGCAAACATACCATCCTGATTTTGCTTGCCCAACCGGGTGGCCAGCACAATCGGTCCGTATAAGATGGAATAGTTGGCAGAACCATCCGGCAGTGCAATGGCACGCAAATGCATCGGCAGTTCCAGCCTTACTTTGTCACCTTTTGACCAAGTACGGTTCAGGCTAACATATCCCTCTTTGACCGTCACGTTCTGCCGTTTACCATTAACAGACAAGCATAATGCTTCCGGCTTCGTCCATTCGGGAATACGGAAAAGGAGGGTGAATTCCTTCTTTCCCTTTTCCGGAGAAATAACAAGAGTGGTCTCCTCTTCATCGGGGAAAGCCGTCTGTTGCTCAATTTGGGTATCTCCCCAACGTAAGGTAGACGGGATGAAAAGATTGACATACAGATTATTATCCTTGTGTCCATAAATCATTTCACCATAACGGGCATGATTTTCCATTCCCGATCCCACACAACACCAGAAACTGGTCTGAGGCTGCGAATAGACCCTGTAATGACCGGCACGCATCGGAGTGAAATAAACAAATCCGCCTTGCACAGGGTTTTGCGTGGAAAGGATATGGTTATAAAGTGCCCGTTCGTAATAATCCATAAAATGAACGTCCGCACTCGTTTCATACAGCATTTTTGTAAGGCGGAGCATATTGTAGGTGTTACAAGTTTCTGGCCCCTGCTCGCTGGTGAGCATACTGCTGAAATCATCAGCCGGATGAAAATGCTCACGCACACTGTTACCTCCGATGGTGATGCTGCGATGGTTTACCACTGTCTCCCAGAAATAGCAGGCCGCTTCACTCCAGTCCCGGTTGCCTTCCAAATCGGCAATACGTTTGAAACCTATCACTTTCGGTATTTGCGTATTGGCGTGCATCCCCGTCAATTTATCCTCTTGTTTCAACAAAGGCTGCAACACGGTCTGGTGAGAAAATTGATGAGCCAGTTTCAAGTAGCGTTTGTCGCCGGTGATAGCGGCCACATCGGCAAATGTTTCGTTCAGCCCTCCATGTTCGCTACGCAGCATATCCTGTATCTGTTCATCGCTCAACTTGGATACCAGACGAATCATCCAGTCCGTGAGTTTCACCAACATTTCCTTTGCTTCCTTATTACCAGTCTGAAGAGTTGCATCACGAAGGCCGGCATATATTTTATGAATATTATAAAGAGGAACCCAGCGGTCGTTCAGTCCGAAACCGGACGCACGAATGTTTCCTTCCTCTATTTCTTTCCACATTTTACGCCCGTTTGGGACTCCGCACAGATAACCGTCACCGGCGGCATCCTGGCAGCGCTTCAGTTCACTTATCATATAATCCAGACGCGCCTTGATCTCCTTATTTCCCGTAGCGGCATACATATAGGAAAGGGCCGATAAATAATGTCCGCCAATATGTCCGTCCAGCCCTGTATTTTCCCAATTGGTATAATTTTCGGCTTTAGGGGAAAGACCAGCCTCCTTCAAATAAGGAGCTAACAAACGGTCGGGGTCTATTCCCAGCAGATAACGGATATCCATATCCTCTGCGTGTTTGAAAGGGCTGGCGGTGAGCCGCACATCCCTGACCGGAAAACTTTCTACTTTTGTGGGCAACTGAGCATGCAAAGCTACTGAAGCTATAGCAAAAGCGGAAGTGGATAAAAGGGTTTTAAGTAAATTCATAATGTATTTTATCGTTTCTTTATTTATTCTGCTGGATATTCAATATGAGCATTCTAAAGTTTCACCTCAATTGCTGTACCGGTATAATTCACCATCTTTCCTCCTTTCAACGGTTTATCCCCTTCTCCCGATCTCTGATTTACGAGAACAACTTTGAACTTCCTCTTTTCCAACATTCCGGGATATCCTCCTTCACGGTCGCTGATGTGCAAAGTACGGTTACTATCATCCCAACGGAAAGTGATAGTAGAATAAACTCCCTTTTCATAATTGTAATTATCGTTCTCATCCTCATAAAGAATAAAAGTTGCATTAGCACCCGGATAAACACGAATCTCCAGGTCATCCCAACTTTTTTCTGTGGCATACTGCACCGCAGGACCCCAAGGAATTATAGAACCGGCACGGACATAAACTGGCATGATATCAATAGGTACTTCACGCTGTATGGTTTGGCCACCAGCCAACTTTGCCCCAGTCCAGAAATCAAACCAGTTACTTCCCTTTGGCAAATATACATCCGTTTTCTCTATTTTCCGCATATTTTTCTGATAACCATTCTGTTTTTTATCCTGCCATGTATAGAGAGAATCAGTTACCGGACGTACTAAAAAACTACGTCCGAACATATACTCCGTATCCATATCAAGTACTTTCTTGTCTTTCGGAAAATCCATCACCAAAGGACGAATAATGCTGCCTGCCTTATTTGTTACTTCCCAAGTAGTACTATATAAATAAGGTAATAAGCGATAACGCAAATGGGTATATTTCTCCAATGCATCATAAGCCCAATCACCTTTATCACCGAACTGATAGATCTCTACAGCAACAGGACTGGAATTATGAGAACGCATGATAGGTTGGAAGGCTCCCCACTGATACCAACGGACGTGTAACTCATGATAAGCAATATTATTAACATCATTATTATATTTCCAAGCAAAAAATCCTCCCAAGTCAGTGTTCCAGTAAGGAATACCACACAAAGAATAATTCAGGCCAGCCGCCAGTTGCTTGCGCATCACTTCCCAAGTAGAAACGACATCTCCACTCCATGAATGTGAAGCATAACGCTGCTGTCCCAAGAATGAAGAACGGGTAAGTAAGAATACCCGTTTGTCGGAAGTGGTAGCACGCTGGTGTTCATAAACTCCTTTATTAGATATCAAAGGGAAAGCATTGTGAACCCTTCGGAAAGAACCTAAATAAGTTTTTGTATCAAAATCTTTATCTTGAACCTCCAGATGATCGGGTTCGGTAGAATCCAGCCACCAGCCGTCCATACCTAGATCGAAAATATTCTTTTTCATTTCATTCCAATAAATATTTCTTGCTACAGGATTGAACGGATCGTAAGGTTTCACTCCGGCTTTAGGTGGCCAAGTCTCAAAATGAAGCAAAGCATTCAGACTATCCATTTTGTGATACATCTCTGTCCACGGACCAAAAGAGGCCCATACAGAAATCATGATATGCGCATTCCGCTTGTGTATATAGTCAATCATTTCTTGAGGGCTTTTTATCCTTGGAGTACCATAACGTGCATCCGGATTCTCACCATTCGGAAGATATTTCATGTATTCCTTGTCGCCCATCTTATTAATATAGCGAGGATTCTGGAACTTCATGGAATTCCAGTTAGAGTCACATCCCCAATACTGCCAATCCTGAATGATTCCATCCAAAGGAACTTTCCGATCACGGTATTCATCAACCACTTCACACAGTTCATCCGGACTCTTATAACGCTCGCGGCACTGCCAGAATCCAAGTGTCCAAAGCGGATAAAGAGGAGCCTGCCCGGTCAAATCACGGACTCCGGCTATCACGCCATCCGCATTGCTACCATAAATGAAATAATAGTCGGCACAATCGCCCACTTCAGAATCGAATGACATTTCTTGCGGATTGTCCGTAAAGGTAGTCGGAGAATAATTATCCCAATAAAGCCCGTAACCTTTCACTGAATGAATAAAAGGAATGCAGATACTCATATTCTTGTTACGAAGAAAAAGTTTTTGATTGCGCTGATTCACTTTTCCAGTCTGTTGTTGCCCCAATCCATAAATCACTTCATCCTTATCTAATAAAAAAGCCTGCCGGACATTGTAAGAAAAAGTACCCGCATCATCAAACGGAGTGAACTGTGTCCCATAATCCTTGTCTTTTAACAACACCTTTCCGGTAGCGTCATAGAAATTGATTCCACCTGTAGATGAATTGACCTCCACCTGTAATGCATCCGACTTTAAACGAATATACTCTTTATTCATTGCAAACTCCACAGAAGTCTCCTCAGGCTCTTTCATTACTACAAGGCTCTTCTTGTCATACGAGCTTCCCTCCGGTGTCTTATAAACCCGGACGATGGATGGCGTATAAAATGCCACTTCAACATCCATACCTTGTACAGTAGCCTTAATCCCTTGCGGCATCTTCTGATAGCTCTGTGCCTGGGAAAATAATCCCAGGCAGAAGAGCAATAAACTTATCAAAATCTTTTTACTCATAATTCTTTCTAATTTAATATAGAAAAGAGAAAACAACCTTTTCATCCTTAAAAAAACATCCAATAAATACTATTTAGAATATCCCGGATTCTGTTTCAGATTACTATTGGTCAACAATACTTTATTTGGAATAGGATACAGATTTTTGGTTTCATCACTCTTATCATGAGAGAACCAAGCTTTTGTAGTGAAGATGCCAAAACGAATCATGTCCTGACGGCGGCGTCCTTCCTGACAAAACTCCCAACCAAGCTCATCAAGGAAACGACCATATTTAATATCCGTTCCTCCATCATGTTCTGTCTTGTAACTATCTCTCCGACCATAATCATATACACTTCCTCCCATCAGTTCCGCGTCTGTAACTTGCGCTTTTTCAGGTTCATTCTTGA
This sequence comes from Phocaeicola sartorii JCM 17136 = DSM 21941, assembly GCF_054653615.1. NCBI lineage: Bacteria > Pseudomonadati > Bacteroidota > Bacteroidia > Bacteroidales > Bacteroidaceae > Phocaeicola > Phocaeicola sartorii. The sequence continues at coordinate 572,928 of NZ_BAAIFW010000005.1, read as the reverse complement.
AGGCGCGTTCACGTACCTGAGTCACCAAAGCACCTGCTCCCGATTTGCCCAAACGCATCAATGACTCCGCTTTCATCATCAATACATCCGCATATCGTAACAACGGCCAGTCATTGCTCAAACGGTTGGTTATACCGGTGGCATATTCAAATTTACCCCAACGGAACCCATCATCCACATCCGACTGATCAATAGAGGGGACATCTACCGTATAAATCAATGGTTTTCCATCAATACTACGCTTCAAGATTTCACCGGAATAGGTATATTGCTGACCTTGAATATAGTTATCCTCTAAACGTGCATCATCCTCATCAAAAGAATTAATAAACTGAGGCACTGCGCACACGCCCCCCCAAGGACGTGCAGTCAATTGGTAAGTATCTTGATTCTCAGGTGCTAAAGTGTACATATGAAAATCAAAATCATTCCATCCTGTCACATAAATTTCATCAAACGGCAATGCAAAGATAATTTCTTTAGAATTCTCATTATGCGTTACAAAAACATCCTTCTGATTATTTTCCAATGCATATTCTCCGGACTTCCCGGCATAATTAATCACGATATCACACTCGTCAATACATTTCTGCCATTGAGCAGTACCCGACCAGACTTCAGCATTCAAATACATTTTGGCCAGCAATGTATGAGCCGCCCACTTATTGAAACGTCCATAATAATAACCTCTCGGCGTTTCGGACAACAAATCCATATTCTCCGTTATTTCTTTCACAATAAAGTCAAAGACCTCTTTACGAGTAGACTGTTGCGGCAAAGAAGTATCTTTAAAATCTGTCACAATGGGCACATTACCATACAAATCAATCAAAATATAATAATATGAAGCCCTCAGTACTTTCAATTCGGCAATCAACTTTTCTTTCGTTTCTCCATCCACACTGATCACACCTTCTTCTATCTGAGATAAAATACGGTTACAGGTATTCACACCATTGTACGTGCGCTCCCATCCTTGAAGCACACCGTCATCCTCGGTAGTCCAAGTATGCTGATGCCATCTTTTATAGATATAACCGTCTACCCATCCAATACCATCACGGGCAGGAAGAACATGATCCGCACACAATTCCTGTGCACGAACCACTCCGTTCCATTGCAGCAACGTTTCACGCCAAGGTATATAAGCGGCATTTACCAGATAACTGACATCTTCCTCCGTTTTCGGTACGTAATCCTCAGACACTACCTGTCCATAGCTCTCATGCAGTAAATCAGTACAAGCTGTATTTCCCAACAATGCGGCTGTCATCAGTCCCATCGTCCATAATTTTATATTTGTTTTCATCTTCAATTCCTTTTTAGTTCATTAAAATTTCACATTAACGCCGAAAGTAAATGAGCGCACACTCGGATATCTGTCACGTGTATCATATCCCGGAGTCAAACCATCTGTTGATACTTCCGGATCAATACCTTTATATCTGGTTATAGTCAAAGCATTCAATACCGAACCATAAATACGGAGTGACTTTATATATTTACCTACCTGACCGAAACTATATCCCAAAGTGATATTGTCAATCTTCCAGTAGTCACCATCTTCTACATAATAGCTGTTGAATTCCGGTTCCACTTCCGGGCTCAACGTATGCTTGCCAAACACCAGGTCATTCACAGATTTCAAACGATTTTCAAAACGGCTGTTTTTTACATTTTCGTAATTCATACGTCCACCATTGATTATCTGGAAGCCAAACGCGCCACGCATCGTCACATTCAAGTCGAAGTTTTTATAACGAAGAGTATTGTTCCATCCCGCATACCATTTAGGAAGACCGTTACCAATAACATGCTTATCTTCGGGAGCATGAGTAAAATCTTTATAGTTCACCAACTCACCATTCCTGTCTTCGTAAATCCAATGACCTTCACTGTCCACATCCACTACTTTAAAGCCATAAAAATTACCGATGCTTTCACCTACCTGTACTCTGTGAGAATCGGCTACCTGACCGGAGTATTCCACCGTACCCGTATTAAAATAGTCGTAATCCGACTTAAAGATACTACCAGACAAACTGATCAGTTTATTAGAATTCAAAGAGAACGTTCCGGTAGTGCTCCATTCAAAATCTTTATTCTGAACAGGAACCACAGTTACCAATACTTCCACACCACGGTTTCTCATTGTACCACCATTAGCCATCGTCTTATTATACAAGTTCGGAGGGGTCGGTACTCCATATTCGTATATCAAACCATCGACATCACGGTTATAATAATCAATAGAGCCGGACAAACGGCCACCCCATGAAACAAAGTCCAACCCAATATTGGTTTCTTTCTTTTCCTCCCATTTCAAATCAGGGTTCGGGTTGGATGCCGGAACAATGGTCTGTATCCAATTTCCATTTACAAAAGCATACGAGCCGTATTTCAACATAGCTACCCCCAGGAAAGGATTTTTAGGTTGTGAACCCGTCACACCATATCCCACACGAAGTTTCAAATCATCAAATATCTTCTGATTCTTCATAAATGCTTCTTCGGTAATTCTCCATCCGACTGATACAGAAGGGAAAAGCCCCCATGCATTATCAGTTCCCCATAACTGGCTGGCTCCTTCATAACGAAGAGCTCCCATCAACAAATAACGATTCTTGAACGAATAAGTAGCACGACCAAAAAAACCGATCAGATTTGTAGGAGTTTTCTTTGAACCGATATTCGCCTTTCCGTCTTTCAAAGCAGAACCGATGCCAATATTATGCCATCCACCAAAATAATCATCCTGAAAACCATAGTTATCAATCCAAAGTTCTTCAAAGTCTGTTTCATTGTAGCTGTAACCGCCCAATACAGTGAATTTATGTGCACCGATTTCTTTGCTATATTGTGCAGTAAGTTCCATCAATTTCTCCATCTTGGTATAAGCACCTACAGAAGACCAACCTGCCAGTCCATCACGCAAAGCAGAAATATGGTTCAAAGTTTCACCATAACCACGGTTCATATTATCACGAATATAAGAGAATACGGCAGAAAGAGTCAAATCCTTGATAGGATTATAAACAATATTCCCATTGTAGCGCAACTGGGTCTTTTTTACATTTCCTTCAGCCTCATACAACAAAGCCAAGGGATTCTCGTATTCGAATTTGCTCACATTCTCATTCCATGTACCATCCTCATTTCTTACCGGATCGGTTGGGTTTCTACGAGTTGCCTGACCATATACCCAACCTCTGAAGCTCCCCCCATTGGTGGTAGATTCCATCTGGTTTTTCTTACCAAACAGACCGAATTTCAATTTTAACTTATCATCAAACATACGGTGGGTCACCTCAATACGTCCTTGGAAGCTTTCGAAATCCGATTTTTTCATAATCCCTTGACGAGAGGCATAGTTCAAGTTGGCAATATAATTAGTCTTTGAATTGCCGCCCATCAATGACAAGTTGTGAACATGGCTAACCGGTGTACGGCTAATCTCATCAATCCAATCCGTATCAGCCCCATGGTCCTGGTCGGGATAAAGGGTACGAAACTCATCTGCATTCAGCATATCCAGTTTCTTGGCTATAAGAGAAGTACTGACATAGCCATTATACTCCACTTGGTTAATATCCACTCCTTTAGCCTGTTTAGTAGTAATTAAAATCACACCATTCGTACCCCGTGTTCCATAGATAGCGGCAGCAGAACCGTCCTTCAACACGTCCACGCTCTCCACATCTTCGGGAGCCACAGTACCAAGTTCTCCAGGAATTCCGTCAATCAATACCAACGGAGCAGTATTAGCTCCACCAATGGTATTTGTACCACGAAGACGTATCTGGGTACTTCCCGTCGGGTCACCGTTAGGATTGGTAATGGCCAGACCGGCTACTTTTCCTTGAATCAGCTGTCCCACATCCTTCACAGCTCCTTTTACAAAGTTGTCGGCTTTCACACTAGCTACAGAACTGGTCACATCACCTTTACGCTGTGTACCGTAACCAATCACCACCACTTCATCCAAGGTCTTGGTATCCTCCTTTAAAACAATCTCTAATGAATTCTTTCCTGCTGTCGGAACTTCCTGAGTGACATAGCCAATATAAGAAATAACCAACACACTCTTTGCCGGAACATCCAACATAAAGTTTCCATCAAAATCGGTAATGGTTCCCATGGTATTATTGCCTTTTACAACAACACTGGCTCCTATGACAGGCTCGCCGGAAGAATCTTTCACCTTACCCGTCACTTTTTGCTGGGCTAAGGCTGTTAATGAAAAGCTTAACAGAGTAAGCAACAAAAACAAATGTTTCATTCTATATCAAATTTAAAGTTATACATACCTTTACTGCGGGAATGAATGAAGAAGATGTGTTTTTCTCCCCGTAAAAGGTTGTGGCAAAAGAATGAAATAGGAAATAGAAATACAGGTGAAGAACCATGCTAACAGGGGATACAAATGGCTCTAGCTATAACTTGACGCATTTGTACCCCCTATTTGCAACAATTAAAGGACAGGAAGAGATTTATTTTTCGTGCTGTGATTTCTGAAACTCACTGGGAGTCACTCCAAATTCCTCCTTAAAGCAAGTGGTGAAATACTTCCGGTTAAAATACCCCAACGTAGCGGCAACCTCTGTTACACTTTTATCTTTATCTTCCAGCATGTGTCTGGCATGCTTCATCTTAATGTTCCGGATAAAATCCAATGGAGTGCGGCCTGTTATGGCTTTCAATTTACGGGTCAAGGTAGAACGGGACATATTCATGGCATCAGCCAAAGCTGTCACATCAAAATCAGGCTCAGTAAGGTTATCTTCCACGGCTTTTACCGCTTTCTCCAATAAAAGTTTGTCCAGTTGTACAAACTCAGGTTCAGGTAAATTCACCTTGCTATCCAGATAAGTACGCATTTTAATCATCTCCTTGCTGTCCGCCCACATTTCATTATTCTTACGGTCTATCCGTTTCAGGTAAAGATATAGGCTATAACCGGATATGCCCATCACTATCAATACATAAAACAAATACGCCCACCAAGTTTCATAAAAAGCTGGAAGACGTCGGATGGTCAGTTCTGTTACTTCCTTGCTCCAAAGGCCGTTTTCATCCGTCGCCTTCACTTGAAAAGTGTAAGTACCCTTACTCAGATGATTATAAAAAGCCGAGTTTTTTCCACCTTCCACATATACCCACGCCTTGTCCACTCCTATCAACCGATAAGCATAGCGTATCTTTGAAGCATAACGGTGGTTAAGAGAAGAAAAACTAATTTCCAAATTCTGGTCATCGGGATGTAATTCTATCCGGTTAATGGAATTGCTACCCTTTCTGTCTCCGAATATCAATGATGCTCCTTGCAACTTTATATCAGTTATCTTGGTCTTCACTGCACTAGCCTTTCTTTCCAACCCGTTTGATGGAGTAACCATGCAAATACCCGGAATGCCGCCCCAATAAATATTGCCGTCTTTTGCCTGACAAACAGCAGTTGGAAGAAAGCGATGCAACAAGATGGAACCGTCCGTGGTGAGATAGGTGCGGAACGAACCGTTACGAGGATTAAATTCTATCAGTTTCTGGTTTGTATCAATCCAAATATGATTGTATGCATCAGCCACTATTTGGTTCACCTGATTACCGTTCATACCGCAAGCCTCATTATAACTGACCAACTTATTCTCTGAAGGATCATAAGAATAGACTCCTCCGTCACAAGTTCCCAACCACAAAATCCAATCGGGAGCAATAGACAGACAAGAGAAATTCTTGTCCAATTTGAAAGAACGAAGTTTTTCATCCGCCGTTGTCTGAAACAAACCATTGTCTTGAGTACAAATCCATATCAGCCCTTCCTTATTCTCCACAATTCCCATCACATGCCCCACATCGGGATAAACCTGTTTAATTCTTTTCTGACGGACATCATAACTGCAAAGTCCTTTACTCAATCCTATCCATAAGATTCCGTGCGAGTCTTCATACAATTTGGTCACCGTAGCGTTCGGTTCCACCTGCCCGTTCAAATCAATAACATTCTTCAGATGCATCTCCATTCCCTGGCGGGCCATACCATAAACCCATCTATTCAAATCCTTTGCCACCCAAATACCGTCATTGATACGTGCTCTCGTCATCTCGCGCCCGTTATCTAAAGCCAAAGAAGCAAGTGCGGGAAAATCCGAATAGATTTTTACCTTATCCCGCTTCAGATCATACAACACCAAACCGGTTCTTTCCTGCATTATCCACATCATACCGTCTCCGTCATCACACAAGGCCATTACAGCCGGACTACGGTTCGCCCTGTCCGCTAAAGCAGGCAAGGCATAATCCTTGGTTATATTATCCATCAGATGTACAATGAAGCTGGGGCAGTCAAAGGCCGATACCCACAGACATCCCCTCCCTTTCAGAACTTCTACCAACATGTGATTAACAGGTAGAAGTCCTGTCTGGAATTTCAATTGTTTTAACGTCTTATCCGGTTGTATTTGTAAGGACATGAAATCGTGCCCGGTGGTCAACCAGATATACCCCAGTTTATCATCCTGTACCAGACTAAGGATGACCCCATCCTCCTCACCGGCCGCATTGACCGGTAATTCAGAATATACAAACATGGAATCTTCCGGAGCCGAAGGGTCAAAACGCACCACACCATCCCCCCAGGTAGCCAACCAGAAGTAGTCCTGTTCATTATCCTGAACCATTACCGTAGGATTTTGTCTTCTCATCTTATCAGGATAAGGAACGAACTCGTCTTTTTCTTTGTCCAAATGATATACCCGGCCATTCCACACAGAGATAATAATCTCATGGTTGCGGCTCTCACAAAATCCGGAAATAGTAGTTCTTCCATATTCATTCTGGAGTGGATACTCTTTGACCAACTGTCCGTTGATGTCATATTTGGCCAATATAGAACGATAACTCAGCCACATATAGCCGTCACTGGTAGCATAAAGATACATCACCGGAATATTCTTCAAACGCTCTCGGTCCATAGGATGTACACTGTAGTCCGATTTATCAAGAATGTATACCCCTTTGTCTGTACCGAACCATATATTCCCCTTCTTATCCTCAGCGATACACTCCACCAAATTGTCCTCTAATAATCCCGGAGTTTCAATGTCCGAACGAAACACTTTCACATGATAACCGTCATCACGACATAATCCGTTCACCGTGCCATACCACATATATCCTTCGCTGTCTCTGAAGACGCGATGAATGGCATTTACCGGCAGCTGGTCAATGGTAGGAATATCTGTAATAGTTATGTTCTGAGAACACACCAAGAAGGAGAGAAAAGATAGTATAAAGGTCAATATATATTTCATTGTGCTTTCGGTTAGAATCATAGACTGCCCCAAAGTTATAAAAAAGAAACCGGATACTCTAGCAGTTTTTAAAATTTGCTAAAGTATCCGATAATTGTTCTACCCGCAGGTTCCTTCTTTTGAAACCTCCTCCTTACATCTGTGTTTTAATTCTTTTCTGTAGCTTCTTCATTTCCCGTAGGGGCAGTCTGTGTCTCCACCCCTACGGGAAAAGTATTTTAATAACCGAAACCGGTTGCTTTTACATACACCTTATAATCTTTCATCATGCCGGGAGCTCCTTGTTCCGCACGCGGCAGAATACGGAAACCGGTCACGTTATATTCTTTGCCGAGATCTATCACCACCTGATGAGGATAAGCCGTATTATCCACCGTCTGCCAGAAAGTACTTTCCTGCAAATCATAAATCTTATCGGCTGTGCGGTTACCGCTACGAGTCTCCTCGCTGTCTGCATAAACAATCTTCCAGTTTTCACGAGAGATTTTCTGTCCTTTCTCATCCAGCACGTCAAACTCCGCGATGGCGGCAATGTTGGTATTATCAAAAGAAGACAGACCTTCCAGACAGAAGTAACGTCCTTTCGTAGCAGGTACTTTCACTTCCTGCCAACCGTTACCCGGTTTGAAAGTACCGGCAGCTACCGGTGTTTCCTTCTCCAGCTTGATGGTCTGTCCTTGCTTACGATGCGTTTCGGGAACAGCCACGCGAAGCATATCCAGGATAGGTTTGTTCAATCCGATAATGGTCGCCTCTTTCGGACCTTTCAAATCAAGAACAATGATTTCGTTCACTCCTTTTTTCAGCCAGCAGCCCGGCATGAACAGGGTTTGTTGAGGGCCGATTTCCCAAAAACGTCCCATGGCATGACCGTTCACCCATACCATACCTTTTCCCCAAGACTCCATGTTCAGGAACGTATCAGCCACCTTATCCAAGGTAAAAGTGGCGCGATAGTAGGCGGGAATACTTTCATCATTTTTCTCTATGCCACAAGCGGCAGACGAGTTCATATCCTGAAAATTCCTGGAAGATACAAATTCATAATCTACGGGAAGATTATAAACAGTCCAGCCTTTCAGCGTTTCGGCATTCTGACCGTTCACCAGTTCCACTTTCCCGGTAATTCCCTTGCGGTCGTGAATGGACTTGTCAAAGTTCACACGCCCCATGGCTTCCACCAATAAATCAAGCTGTGTACCGGCTTTCAAAGCAGGCAGTGTAAGTTCCTGTTCTCCACTACGGCGGTCCAGACGCCCCAACAGTTTCCCATCGGCAAAAACCTGTGTCCAGTCATGCTGTTCGGTGATTTTCAAAACGGTTCCCGCTTTCACATCTTCCGGCAAATGGGTACGGTACAGGATACTTCCCCAACCCTGGTCAAATTTCTCCATCGGCCGGATTTCCTCTGTCTGCTTCGGTTCGGGCAGATTGTCAACCAACGGAGCTATTTGAGTGAATTTAATGGCAGGGATTTCCATCACCGGTAAAGCTTCGGGAACTTCAGGCAATGTTTGTCCTTCGTCCAAGTAGTCCTTCAACATATCACGTAAAGCAAAATACTTGTCGGTGGTCCAGCCTGCTTCGCTGATAGGAGCGTCATAGTCATAGCTGCTGCACATAGCCGAGTAAGCCGGATTGTTGGCACCGCCCCACCAACCAAAGGTAGTTCCTCCGTGAGTCATGTACAGACTGAAAGAAATACCTTTGTCCATCATCTCTTTCAGACCATCCACCATGATTTGTCCGTCACGGGTTTCGTGCTTGCGTCCCCAGTGGTCAAACCATCCGCTCCAGAACTCGCTGCACATCAGCGGAGCGTCGGGACGTACTTCTTTCAGTTTGGCAAACTGTTTGTCGATATCGGCTCCCGTACCGAAGTTTACAGTCCAGAGCAAATCATCCAAGCCATTATTCAGGAAATTAGAGCTCCAGTCACATTGGAACAAAGGCACTTCGGTGAAGCCTGCGGCGCGTACCGTATCACGGATGGCCGACACATACGGCTTGTCCGTACCATACGAACCATATTCGTTTTCCACTTGCACCATAATGATGTTACCGCCACGGGTAATCTGCAAGTTCTGCAACTGCTTGCCCACTTCGTGCATAAAAGCTCCCACGTGCTGCATATAAAAGGGATCAAGTGTACGTAACTGTACGCTGTCATTCTTCAACAGCCACCAAGGCAGACCACCCATTTCCCATTCCGCACATACATACGGGCCAGGACGCACAATGACGTACATGCCATGCTTCTGAGCCAATTTACAGAAAGCTGCAATATCTTTATTGCCTGTAAAATCATACTTACCGGGAGTTTCCTCGTGCAAATTCCAAAAGACATACAGACAAAGTGTATTCATGCCCAATGCCTTACACATTTCAATACGATGTTCCCAGTATTCACGGGGAATGCGCGGATAATGCACCTCTGCCGCTTTGACCACGAACGGTTTCCCATTCAGCAGAAAGGTATTCTTACCTGCTTCGAATGTTCCGGGCTGATTGCCGGCACATCCCGCCAGCAGCAGGACCGCCAGCAATAAAGTCAGTAATTTCTTCATCTTCATTTATCTATTATTATTTTTATTCTTATTTATCCGGATTACCGTAAATGAATAGGCCGGCAATTCATACCCGAATTTCTCGCTTACCTCCATGGTACCGGATACAGGACGAGTCTGTTTGTCAGTGGGTTTTCCTGCCAGAACTGTCTTTACAGCAGTAGTATCCATTCCTTCCAAGGACGGAAGCTCTACTTGCGCATTCACCGCTACGGGCAACAGATTCACCAGTTTCACAATCATATCTCCTGTCTTTCCATCACGGACCACCGACACGCCTATTCGTTTCTCCACCGCATCCTGTGTGTTATCCAAGGTCACGGAAGAAGCGATGTATTCACTGCCCACATTTTGTCCGTACATTTGCTGCGCATAGTAACCTACGGTGGGTTTCACCTCCGTATTGTTGAAATAAATCAGATCCGGATTCCACTGGGTATGCCCTTCCTTGGCCAGTAACGGAGCGTAGGAAGTCATGGTCACCACATCGGCATTACGCTCCACGGAAGTCAGGTACAAGGCCTCGGCCAATGCTGTTTCTATGTTGTTGGGACGTCCTGGCAAGTGAGCCGCATACTCTCCCAGATACACTTTCGCCTTGTTACGGTCATAACGGTCATAGAAATCTTGGTTGTTGATAAACCATCCCGGGGTGTTATAATAATGTTCGTCCACCATCGGAATACCTATCTTGGAGGCGAACTTCCAGCCTTCCTCATAATCACTGCCCTCATAGAACGGACCTACCGTTCCAATAACGGTCACTTCGGGATATTTTTCCTTCACCGCATTGAAAATCATGGTGAAACGTTCTTCAAAGATATCGGTAATCAAATCCTCGTTACCAATACCGATGTATTTCAGATTAAAGGGTCTGGGATGTCCGGCTTGCGCACGCTTCTTTCCCCACACGGTCTTCTTCGCATCTCCATTCGCATATTCTATCAAATCCAGTACATCCTGCACATACTGCGGCATTTCCTCCATCGGGATACCGCCCTGCTGGCCGCCGCAACCCAGTTCGCCTACCGAATGATGGCTGCAAGTTCCCGAATTCTGGCAAGGCACTCCGGCTGCCACTACAGGAACCGGTTCTGCCCCCATGTCCTCACAGAACAAGAAATATTCATGATATCCCAAACCGCGGGTCTGATGATAGCCCCACAAATTGCGTAGAGGCTTACGTTCTTCCAACGCCCCTATAGAGCCTTTCCAATCATAAATATTGTCCACGCCATCTCCATGAGCCACACATCCGCCGGGGAAACGGACAAAACGAGGATGAAGGTCTGCCAAGGTCTGTGCCAAATCGGCGCGCAGTCCGTTCTTCCTGCCTTTGAACGTGTTCTGCGGAAACAGAGAGATCATATCCAGATGCACTGTGCCTGTCAGTTTAGGCTCCAGCGACAATACGGCAGCATGTACATCCGCATTGGCAATCAGAACAGTACGTTGCTGTTTCCATTCCTTAGAAGATACATGTACAGCCGACTGCGCCACTTCCTTACCCGCCTGGTCCAACAGGCGAACCAGTATCTTACCTCCTTTACTGTTTTCGGGAAGACGTGCAAAAAGCGAAAAATCATACCTCTCTCCCTTTTTTAGGGAAATACCATCAAAGCCGTCGTTCTGTAAAGTAACTCCCGGCTTCACTTGAAGCACAGCATAATGAGGATTGTTCTCATGCAAAGGATTCTCTGAAGCAATGGTGACGGTCGAAGCCCCTTCCAATTGTCTGACACTCCACGCATAACCATTATCCCACCCTTCCCTAGAACCATCTTTGACAGAATACTCAAAATCACGGTTCTGAATGAGTTCCGCATAGAGTCCACCATCGGCAGCATAATTGATATCCTCAAAGAAAATTCCGACTAGATGCTCGCTGATGGGCTTCACCTGTCCGGCATCCACCTTGATGGTAGCAGTGACCGGCATCAGTCCGGCAAAGCGAACGGCATCCTGTTCGGCGCGCTCATTGTTCTGTATGTCGCGGTATTTCTTATGCTCGGCAAAACGGATCAACTGCTCTATATCCGTATAAGGAACTTTCTGTATATAGCCGTTCAGGGTATCTTTATTGAGGACAATCTGCCGGGCGGTGGCCAGCCGGGGTACAACAGGTTCCGCCGCATTGACGTATTGTTGGGGAGACCACTTCAGCAAGTCGGAAGAGCAGGAAGTACCCCATACTTTTCCGCTGGGTGTGAGTTGCCACCGACAATACCAACGTCCATCCTCCGCTTTTTCCAAAAGAGGTTTAATCATTCTCTTTTCCGAGCCCCAACGTCCGAAGTCACATTTCAGATAGGCGAAACCATCGGATACACTCAGCCATTTGTCACCATCGGGACTCCATGCGAATTTCAGTCCGCTGCGTCCCTCGTCCTTCGGATGGGCGTAAGAGAAAAGATAGACCGAATCGGGTTCGTTATATATTTTTTCCACTGTGGCGCAGACGGGTTGGCCTGCCGCCAGTGAGGCGATTGCCAAAGATAACAAGGTCTTTTTCATGGTATATGCTTTATGGTAATATAATTATAATGTGGGAACGACCTTTCTGATGGTTCCGTCCGGATTAAATTCCATACGGTCTATACATACTTCGCGATGTACACCGGGGCCTTTCTCACGGTCTATAAAGTTCTTATTAATACGATGATATACCATGTACCACTCATCCGTACCCGGAATTTGCAGGACTGAATTGTGTGCCGGGCCATAGATTTCCTTTACAGGATCCTGAATCAGCACCACCGGCTTCTTGGCAACTTTTATGGGACCCAGCGGAGATTTCGATGTGCCGTATGCCACATGATAGTTGGGCGAACCGGTATCGTCCACCGACCACATAAAGTAGTAAAGACCGTTACGATAGAACACATAAGGTGCTTCACGATAGGCATAATCTTTTAAAGTTCCTCCTTTGGGAGTCATTACCGTAACCGTATTTTCTTTGATGGAAACCATATCCTCATTCAATTCAGCTCCCGCCATATATCCATTCCCCCAATACAGATAAGGTTTTCCGGATACAGGGTCCGTGAACACGTCCACATCAATCTGCTGCCCGTGCCCCACGGGTGAATCTGTAACAATGGGATGTCCCAAATCCTTGAAAGGTCCGGTGGGAGAATCCGCTACTGCCACCCCAATCTGCCTGCCTCCACCGGCAACAGGATTTCCGCTGAAATAAAAAAAATACTTGTATTTTCCATCCATCTGTCTTTCCTCGATGCAAGGAGCCCAAGCATTGCCGTTCGCCCAAGAAACCTGATCGGACTTCAAATCAAGCATCACCCCTTCGTCTTTCCAATCTTTCAGATTATCCGAAGAGAAGACAGTAAAATACCATCCACCCCATCCGGGCTGTCCATCGGTGGTGGAATAGATATAATATTTTTTAGTCTGATGGGAATACAAGATCTCGGGATCAGCGTGGAAACCTTGCAGCACCGGGTTGTTGGGGATAGCGATATGGCCCATTTCTTTTGAAGGCCATTTGTCGGTAATTCGCTTCAGTTCAGCACGGGTAATGGGGATAATCGTTCCATGACGCGGATGGAAGTTCATCTTCACTTCGCTATCTATCACTTTGAAGTTCTTCAAATCAGTCGTTTCGGTAAACTGGTATTTACCTTTCATATAAACATCATACATCAGAATGTATTTATCCTGTCCTATCAGTTTGAAAGTTCCCGCACCTTCCACCGCATCGGTGGTCTGTTGCTTGTAGTCAGGCTCTTCCTTCCATTGTCCTGAAGTCAGCGAACGGGTGGTTGCCACCCGAATGCCGTTTCCGTGTCCTTCGGTTTTATAGAACAGATGGTAAATTCCATCTTTATATACGATATCACCGTCTATGCAAGATTTCTTGTTTTCGGGAATAAAAAGCGGTTTCGGCTCACCTTCCAAATCGGTAAATGCGGCATTGGCATAAGCATAGTAAATCACGTCCGCCCCATCGCCATATTTCATGGACCAATAAACCAGGTATTTCCCAGCCTCCGAATCGAAAATAGTCTGAGGCGCCCACACCCGTTTCAGCTTTTCCTGTCCACCATAGCGTTTCTGCATATTGATGACAGCATGACTCCAATTCACCAAATCCGTGGATTTCAGCAAGACCATGGCACGGTTGGAATCCCATCCATTGTCCGAAACCATGTCAGTGACCACCATATAGAATGTCTTTCCGTCTTCGCAACGCAGGATATGCGGGTCGCGCACACCACCGGTAGAACTGATGACTTTTGAATCTATCACGGGCTTGTTGTCATTCAGTGCCCAATAACTGTATCCGTCCATACTCACGGCATAGCACACAGCTTCTTCACTGATATGATTCCCTGTGAAATAGGTAAAAAGATAGGCTACATAATCTTTTTCAGCTACATTGTTTTGATTATTAGCAGGTTGTTGCGCTCTTGCCATCCAAGGCACAAGGCAGGCCAAGAAGGAAATAAGGATTTTGTGTGTCATCATGATTAGTTCAAAATTTATTTGATGCAAAGATAGAGAATCCCCTCTTGATAATGGGTATATAAATCTTTCAAATAAGGGACTTTTTTCGGTCAAATGGGGGAAAATAAGAAGTGAGCGCTCTTTTTATACCTCTCTGTCCATCTTTCCATCCCTGGTTTCATCCTCCGTAAAGGCACGAGCTGTCTGCCCGGACCAGCGGTCACGATCTTGAGAGTAGTACACCCAAACGAACCATTTGGGAACAAGGCTACCTATAACCCAAGGATAGCAGACCACATTTTTTCAAAAGAAAAATGCCCAAAGTTTCCCCACCTTAAATAAAAGCAGTAACTTTACCGAACAATATACTAACATTAGGAAATAATGAACAACCCAGAACTACAGCGTGCCTGGCAAATAATAGAGAATACCGGCACCCATCTCTTCCTCACCGGAAAAGCAGGAACCGGAAAAACAACCTTCCTACGCAAATTGAAAAAAGAGTCCCCCAAACGCACAGTCATAGTCGCCCCCACCGGAATAGCCGCTATCAATGCGGGAGGTGTTACCATCCACTCCTTCTTTCAGCTGCCATTCGCACCTTTCATCCCCGATACCACGTTCAATACCGAACAAAAACATTTCCGGTTCAGCAAAGAAAAGATTAACATCATCCGAAGCATGGATCTGCTGATTATTGATGAAATAAGTATGGTGAGGGCAGATCTGCTGGATGCCATCGACTCCGTACTCCGTCGGTATCGGGACCGGTACAAACCCTTCGGAGGCGTACAACTGCTGATGATAGGCGACCTGCAACAACTTGCTCCCGTAGTGAAAGAAACAGAATGGAATATGCTGAGCCGCTATTATGACACGTCTTATTTCTTCGGAAGCCGCACTTTGAAAGAAACTACCTACGCTACCATCGAGCTGAAACAAGTCTACCGCCAAAACGACCCTTATTTTCTTTCCTTGCTGAACAAAGTCCGGGAGAATAAAGCCGACGAACAGACACTCACCCTATTGAACCAAAGATACATTCCCCATTTCCATCCCGCCAAAGAAGAGGGATACATCCAGCTCACCACTCACAATTACCAGGCGCAACAGATTAATGACCACGAACTCTCACTCATCAAAGAGCCGGCTTTCAGTTATAAGGCAGAAATCACCGGAAATTTTCCCGAATATTCTTATCCTACAGATGAAACATTGATACTGAAAAAAGGAGCGCAAATCATGTTCGTCAAAAATGACCCTTCACCGGAAAAACGCTATTACAATGGTATGATTGGCGAAATCAGCGTTATAGATGAAGCTGGCTTCACCGTCCGCACCAAAGAGAGGGATGAAAAAATCATTGTCCAGCCCGAAGAATGGGCAAACAGCAAATATGTGCTGAACGAGGAAACGAAAGAAATAACCGAAGAACAGGAAGGGGTTTTCAAGCAGTACCCTGTGAAACCGGCATGGGCCATCACGATCCATAAAAGCCAGGGACTGACTTTTGAACATGCTATTATTGACGCCCACTCCGCCTTCGCCCACGGACAAGCATACGTAGCTTTGAGCCGGTGCAAGACCCTGGAAGGAATGGTGCTCAGTTCCCCGCTTTCCCTCCATGCCATTATCAGCGACACAACGATCGACAACTATAACCAGTATATAGAGACACATACCCCCAATGAAGAATTGCTCCGCGCCATGCAGCAAACTTATTTCCTCAATCTCGTCAGCGAGTTGTTCGACTTCTCCCGGATTGCCCGTTCATTCAATGAGCAAGTCCGACTGATTGACGAACATTTCTACAAACTCTTCCCCCAGCTACTGGCAGAATATAAGAAGCAGATTCAGATATTCACTACCAAAATCGTGGATGTATCCTATCGTTTCCACAAACAATACGAACGTTTGGTAGCACAATATCCTGATTATGACACAAATAACAGTCTGCAAGCACGCATCATAAAAGGAGCCGCCTATTTTGAACAAGAATTACGCCCTTTCCATAAACTGGCTGAGGCAACCCATCTTCCCACAGATAATAAAGAACTAAGAAAGAAAGCAAACAACACCTTGGAGGAGTTTCTGAATGCCTTGACACAGAAACTTTCCCTGCTACAGTATGTAGAAGAAAGTGGCTTTCATGTCAGCGACTATCTACGTAAAAAAGCGTATATCCTTTTAAGCGAAACCGATCATGAAAACTCCGCCAGCACAACAACACGAGACAGAAAAGAGCGCACTCCCCAAGAACGCTCCTCCAGAGAACGGAAGAAGATCGAAGTACCCAGTGACATACTCCATCCGGAACTTTACCGGAAACTCACCGAATGGCGTGGAGCTAAAGCAAAGGAAACCGGCCTGCCGGCCTATGTCATCATCCAGCAGAAAGCATTGTTGGGAATGGTCAATCTACTGCCCGATGATGCAGAATCATTGGAAGCTGTCCCTTATTTCGGACGTAAGGGAGTAGAGAATTATGGCCTGGAGCTTCTGGGAATTATCCGGGGTTATATGAAAGAACAGCATCTGCAACGCCCTGAAATAAGAACCGTTTTCGTCCCCCGAGAACGTAAAAGAGATAAAGAAGACACCAAAAAGATCAGTTTCAGGTTATTCAAAGAAGGAATGAAGGTAAAGGAAATCGCTGAATCCCGTGGATTGGCTACCAGTACGATCAATAAGCACCTTTTACCTTATATTCAAAGCGGTGATATCAAACTACAAGAATTGGTCAATCAGGAAAAAATAGATCGTATTACAGCTTATCTCCGGAAACTCCCCTCACTTCCACAAGGACTGACGGAAATAAAAGAAAAGTTAGGCGGAGATGCTTCTTACGATGAAATACGTTTCGTCTTTGAAGTATATAAAAAGCTATAGAACAGCCCTAAGTGGAATGTCACAAAAGTCTTTTTCGCCACAGGTCTTTCAGATTCATAATCTTGACGACCAACCTCTTGAAGTCTTCAACCTGCATTCATCTGCATCACCTGTGGTGACTTTCATTCTCTATAAATATAGGCACATAGAACGGTTATGAAAACAGGAAGGCACATTTCATCACGAAATATGCCTTCAATTCTAACTTAACCTAAATCTATTATTAACCTCACAGTATGTTCATCTTACCCTTGAAAACTATCACTAATACCTCAGACTCTATTGTATCTTCTTACCGAAAAACAAAGATAGAGCTATCGATAGAGAAGCACTATCACAAATGATTCAAAAATAATACCAAATCATTCAGCATTCAATCATTGCACATTTTTTATATCTTTTGCATCATTTGTGATAAGATTATCGAAAGAAATCCAGTTTCCAACTATTCATCCATTCCACGTATGGAGTTCCTTCCTTGAATTGGATGGGCAACCAAATATAACGGGCATCACTAGGGTGCTTCGGGCGCCAGATATCTGCCATAAATATAAAGGCATCTTTCTTTCCCTCCACTTTCAGAATATACGTGCTCTGTCCACCAAAAGTAAGTTCCGAATCCGGTCCCACACAAGGATTAGGATGCTGAGTCCACGGACCATGAATAGAAGAAGACGAGAACATACGGGCCTCATTGGGAGCCCAACCGGTACAGCCGGAAGTGATCATCCAATAAGTTCCGTCTTTCTTGAAGATGGCAGGAGCCTCATTGTGTCCGGCAGGAGCCACACGCACATAGTTTCCTGTGTGTGAGAGGTAGTCATCACTCAGTTCTGCTATCTGAAGCGTGAGGTTTTCTTCGGAAGAGTAGATATGGTAGGCTTTGCCGTCCTCATCTACATAAAGGGTCATATCACGGGACATCTGTCCACCGTCCAAGTCACGTTTCACTATCAAGCCTTTGTTTACGGCATCCGTCCATTCAGGAGTCCACCATTTCTCATAATTCTTGGCATTCAGTGTATCCAGTACCGCAACAGCCTGCTCGTCCATATCGGCAGGTAGTTTGCCGGCATTGACGCGCCCCGAACGAATGAAACGGTAAGGACCGGTGGGAGTATCACTGACAGCCACTCCGGCACGAGCGGCCGAATAGCCTTTTCCTTTCAGTTCCAGATGAAACCACATCACGAACTTTCCTGTTTTCGCATTATAGATCACTTTAGGACGTTCCAGAACGCAGCCACGTGCTATGTCGCTGCTGTCGTCATCAACTACGGCAAGCGCCACGCTTTCGTTCTTCCAGTCGGTAAGATTCCGGAAAGAATAGCACATCACTCCCACCATGGCGCTGCTGGTGGTATCGCATTTATTCTCGCCGAACCAGTAGTATGTTCCGTCATGGTACATCACTCCGCCTCCATGGGCATTGATATGCTCGCCGTTGTTGTCAGGCCATATCTCGCCTGAACGAATGGGTTTCAGCGGCTCATTGCTGCATCCGCAAAGAAAAATCAAAGCAGTGCACAATACACACAAGCTGTTTCTCAGTTTACTCATCATAAATTATTTTTTTTATTGAATGTTTCTAATTCTCCAAAAATACATATTCTGTTAATAAAAAAAGGAATATAATTCGTGCAAAAGAGTACAGAAATCAACCAAAAGTCTTTTTTATTCTTTCTGCCGGAATAAATCACATCAGATTCTCCGAAAGGGAAATAAAATAAGGGCACTCTCTTTTGAAGATATGCCCTTATTCTCTTTCAATATTCTATATACCTATTTTTAGACCCAACAAAATCAATAACCCGGATTCTGCTTCAAGTCCCCATCCTTGTTCAACTGAATCTCAGTCAGAGGTATCGGAAGCAATGTATGGATATTAACATCAAAACCTGTAATAACCTTATTGCCAGGTGCGGCAGGTTCCACATCTCCATTCAGTTTGATGCGCTCAGCCAATGTATTCGTCCGGACCAGAGTCATACGACGGTTCTCCTCACCAATCAATTCACGTGCACGCTCATCCAGAATGAAATCGATGTCAATCTGATCAGCCGTTACCTTACCGGCACCCGGAGCTACCCCACGGTAGTCTTTAAAGGCACGGTCACGCAACACATTGATGTCATCTGCCGCCCCCTGTGTATTTCCCTGACGGAAACGAGCCTCCGCCCGGAGCAAGTAAGTTTCTCCCAAACGCATCACAGGCCAGTCCTTCACCACAGCATAGCCAAAATCATCGGTTTCATCATAAGCTCCCCATTTAGTGGTATGAGGATAAAATACATTCAACGAATCTCCTGCGTGAGGAATCACCCGGTCACCTGTCTTCAATGTCACATTTCTTACGCCTTTGTCCTTGTCCACCAGGAAACCTTTAGCATCAATACCGAATTCTTTTGAGAAACCGGGCTTGTTATACCACATCACACGACGGATATTATAATTAGAATTACGGATATCACCTTTCTCATATAATCCGTATTTCACAAAATTACTGAGACGCAAACGGCCATTACCACGTCCACCTATGGAATCCGCATTCACCATACCATCCAGTTTATGAAAAGCAGGCACCCAATTACGGCGCTGTTGTGGATTGTCAATTGTACCACCGTTCACATCACGGTTATATTCCATTTCGAAAGTCCAGATAGCCTCCGCATTTCCCTGTGAACGACGCTGATTCCCCCAACGGAACATATCATGATAATAATCCCCCGGCTCGGCCGCATATTTGCCATATCTTGCCGAAATCAACTCATATTTACCGCTTGTTATAACAGGTGTCACCGCATCTTCCGCCTTCTTGAAATAAGAAGCGTCACGCATACCCATCCGAAGATAGGCTTCTCCCGCGAGCTGTCTTGCCATATCTTGATTTATACGGCTTTCATTTTTGGCGGCTCCCACTATCGGAAGATTAGACATGGCATAAACCAAATCGGAATCAATAACCCCATCCACCTCGGCCACCGCATTACGAGTATAGTCAGTACGCGGAATACTGGTCGACTCTGTCACCAAAGGCACATCCCCCCATAATGTCACCAACATATTGTACGCATAAGCACGGAAGAACATAGCTTCGGCTGTTGCCGCCGCATCACCACCTTCAGCCTGTGAAGCGATAATCTGATTCGCACTATTAATGAGTTCATATAATTTTTCCCAAAGGAAACTTACCCCAGCATTCTCTGCATTCAATTCCTGATATCTGTAAAAAGGAACCTCTACTCCCTGAGTGTCACCGGGAGCACCGACATCCGTACCTACCTGCCAGCATCCTACAAATCCCTGCTGACCGGACATTCCCCATATAGCGGCATATTGACGGTGCAGACCTACTAATTTCGCATTTACATCTGAGACTTCCGGACCGTAATTAGAATACATCTTCTCATCCAGAAAACTATCGCTGCATGATGTGCCTCCAACAACGAATGCCGATGCAGCAAAGGTAGTTAATAATATATTTCTAAGTTTCATAGTTTTTCGTTTTTTAGAATGTTAAGTTAACACCAAATACACAACTCTTAGTCATCGGATAGTTACTGCTATCATATACAGTCTCGCCCCTTGTCGCATCCCAAGAACTGTTGCCACGGGCTACCTGGCGGGCTTCAGGATCCCAACCTACCCAATCTGTGAAGGTGAACAGGTTACGTCCGCTCACATAAAGTTGCAAACCGCCTATACCCATCTTCTGAATCATCCGTTGTGGGAAAGTATAGCTCAATGTGATATCTTTGATACGCGTATAACTGGCATCACAAGGGAAACCATATCCATGCTTGTTTGAGTTTTTACGTAAAGAACGCCATTCGTTACTCTTATTCTCCGGAGTCCAGTAACCTATTTCAGTAGTCGTATTACGACGTCCCATTTCATCACCCGCCATACCTATCAATGAATTGTTCTTTTTCAACCCTTGTGTAGTTTGGATAAAGATACTCAATGTGAAATCCTTATAGGTAAACGTATTCGTCAGACCACCAATCCATTTCGGTGTTGTCTGTCCTTTGATGGTACGGTCATTATCATCAATCTTGCCATCAGGTACTCCGTTGGGACCACTGATATCCGCCAACTTCACATCACCGGCTTCCGCAATCGGATCCCAATTCAAATGATCGCCCCGTGCTATCTCATCTTCCTGCCAGATTCCAACCATCGTATAATCATAAATCACGCCTATCGGATGTCCAAGGAACCAACGGTTGCCCAAGTCGTTCTGTCCATCTCCATAAAGGTCTTTTATCTCATTCTTATTCCATGAGAAGACCAGATTGGAACTCCACGTAAAGTCACCTGAAACGATATTACGAGAATTCAATGTCAATTCCACACCCTTGTTTGCCGTTTCACCCATGTTGGAAAATACGGTATTATAACCGCTTATTTTCGGCAAATTACGCTTCAGAAGCAAATCGTTGGTTCTTGAGAAATAAACATCGATATTACCCGTCAGGCGATTGTTCCAAAGCCCGAAGTCCAGACCGATGTTGAAACTCTTGGTGGTCTCCCAAGTCAAGTCAGCGTTACCCATCAAGTCATTGGGCCACAAGCCGGCATTCGAAGCCCCGCCTAAAGCCAACATGCCCGAATTCATCTTCACACGTGACTGATATACTCCGATAGCCTCGTTACCCGCTTTACCGTAAGAAGCACGCAGCTTTAATGTGTTCAACCAGTTACTGGAAGGCTCCATGAACGATTCACGGGCAATATTCCAACCTAAAGCAATGGAAGGAAACACACCGTATTTGTTATTGTCACCGAAAACAGAAGAACCGTCCCGACGAACCGTGAATGTGAACAAATAACGGCTGTCATAAGAATAATTGATTCGTCCCATTTGTGAAACTGTCGTATAAAGGTCGGTATATGAAGCCACACTAGGTGTTTCCGCACTACCCATATTATGCCACTGCTGGTCGTCATTAATAAACTTACTGGCCATAGCCTGTGAGCGTTGGTATTTCTTGCGCGAAGCGGCATACAAAGCAGTCAGATCCAGATGATGTTTCCCAAAATCACGGTTATAGGCAAGGATATTCTCTATGGTATAACTTTGTGTTTCCTCATTCTTTATTTCAGCATAACCGGTCTTATTATTCACCGACTTGCCTTCATAGTTATTATAACGTTTGGGCATATATGCATAACCGCCATTGAATTTATAAGTCAGTCCTTGAAGAGGAGAAACCAGCTTTCCGAAATCTATTTCGGCATAACCGTTTATATTGATATTCCACTGACGACGTTCGGGATTGGTAGTAGTCCACATCAACGGATTGGTAAACAAAGTTTCACTATACATCGGATTGATGCAATAGCTGCCGTCTTCTTCATACATTTTCGCATAAGGAGACATAGCCTCAGCCATCAGAAAGTTTACACGCCCACCGTCACGGTTATGAGATACAATATATGAGTTAGTTCCCACTTTCATATAATCAGTCACATTCATATCGATGTTGGTACGGATAGAATATCGTTTATAGTTGAATCCTTTCAGCACACCTTTCTGACTCATATAGTCGGCAGAAACGTAATACTTCACATTGTCCGCCCCACCACCGATACTTACGTTATGGTCTTGGATGATACCTGTTTGCGATACAGCTTCAATCCAATCATTCTCTATACCATTAGCTTGATTTTCCGCTTCGTATGCATTCTTCACATACTCATTGTACATGGTTTCACCGGGATTCTGTGACACATAATCCCTATAGCGCTGAGTGATTTGAGCACCATCACAGAAATCCAATTTATGAGAAAAATCCTCCACACCGAAATATCCGTTATAACGAATGCTAGGCTTGCCGGAAGCACCACGTTTGGTCGTAATCAAAATAACACCATTCGCACCGTTTGTTCCATAAATAGCTGTGGCCGAAGCATCTTTCAAAATTTCCATGGATTCAATATCATTCGGATTGATATCATTCAATGTACCTCCCGACTTGCTGATAGGCACACCGTCCACTACAATATACGGACCGGTATTGGCATTGATCGAATTCTGACCGCGCACCAAAGCATCCGGTGCATCCCCCGGAATGGAAGATGTCTGTGTAATAGTAACACCTGCAGCCGCACCTTGAACCGCCTGTAAAACATTCGTCACAGGAAGTTTTCCTAAACGTTCCTTCCCGACTGAGGTTACAGAACCGGTCACATCCGATTTCTTCTGCACACCATAACCTACCACCACTACTTCATCCAACGTTTCGGTATCTTCCTGCAAAATAATGTTAAGTGATTTTCCCGGAGTAACTTTCATTTCCTGATTCTTATATCCTATATAAGAAATAACCAGTGTAGCTCCCGGAGCCACATTCAATGTAAAATTACCGTCAAAATCAGTAATCGTACCATTGGTAGTGCCTTTCTCTAAAATACTGGCACCGATAACCGGTTCTCCCGCCGGGTCTTTGATTGTACCTGAAACAGATTGTTTCTGCTGCTGAACTGTTTGTACGGAAGCCACCATCTCTCCGGCCATCACACTGAACGGCTGAGTTGCAACAAAACCTGTACAAAGCAATAAGGCGGTCAAAGCCTTTCGATTTCTTAAGAACGAGTTTGATTTCATCGTTTTTCTTATTATTAGATTATTACAAGGTGATTAATAATTCACTTTATCACATAGAAGATTCTTTTCCTAAAAGACATCTTCTTCAATAAGATTGGTTAACTTTACGTCTTCATAAGCATCAAGTGTTATTATTTCATCTTTCTTTCGCAAATATAAAAGGTGTTATCAAATGCAAAGGAATAAAAACCGTTCACGAAGCATAGAAAAATCGTTCATAACGAGTTTTTAATAGCCTATTGCCGAATTCTTCCCCCTCCGTCAGTATGTCATATCAAAGATTTATGCTAATTTTGCCATACACAAATCAATATTCTCATGAAAAACATACCGTTCATTATTACTCTATTTTTTATCGTCTCACTTTCAAGCTTTGAGAAAATATCAGCACAGCCTTATACCATTAAACGTCTGGGGGTGGAAGACGGACTGTCCAGCAACTATACACAAAAAATTATCCAAGACCAAAAAGGATATATCTGGGTAGCGACCTCATCAGGACTGAACCGGTTCGATGGACAAAAATTCATTCTCTACGGACAAGACAGTCATAGGACAGAGCAAAACTGGATCAACAGCCTGCTGGCCGATCCCACGAACGATAACGTATGGGTTGGAACTGATCAAGGATTGTTCTATTTTGACTATCCCACCGGAAGCATGCTGCCCCATGCCACTCCACTAAGCCACCTGGACAAAAACGTCACGGGACTGGCCACCGCCACCGACTCCGGTATGTGGATTACCCATTATACCGCAGGGGTCATACATTGGTCCGCACAAGACACCACCTGCTATACTCCACAGACAGTACCGGGATTAGAAGGACCTTTCCACACAGCCGTCGATGACGGAAACGGGAACTTATACATCGGCCACAGCGACAAAGGGCTGAGCATTGTCTCGATCAAAAACAACCTTTGCAAGAACTACCGACATGATCCCGGAAACCAGAACAGTCTGCCCGATAACAGCATAAATGTCATTTATAAAGATAAAAGCCACAATATTTGGTTAGGCACCAATAACGGACTGGTACTATTCAACCCACAAAAAGAAAGTTTCACTACTTTCAGACAAATGGAGGATAATGAACACTCCCTGTTAGGTAACCAAGTAGCCGATATCAAACAAATGAATGACGGCACTTTATGGATCTCCACCTATCTGGGCGGAGTCAGCATCTTCAACCTGCCCGAGAATACATTCACCCCTCCGGCACAAGCCAGCTTTACCCGTATCACGGCCAGCAATGACGGACACGGTTTGTCCAGTCCCAATGCACAGAGCATCATCCAGGACTCTTTCGGAAATATATGGATAGGCAACTATCGGGGAGGAATAGACTTTATCAGTCATAGCCAACCCCTGTTCAATACTATCACCTACCAAACAGAAAAGTATGAACATAACTGCAACAAACAAGTCTGGGGACTATGGGCGGACAACAACCGGCAAATATGGCTGGGTGGAGAAGGCGAACTTGGCATTTACAAAGAAGGGAAAAAAATAGAACTCATCCCCCTGAATCAGTGCCACCTGAACAAACAAACACACGTCAGCGTCTTCCATCAGGACAAGCACGGTGATTTGTGGCTGGGTACCCATAAACATGGTGTGGCTATCTATCATCCGGACACCAAACGCATAACCTGTATCGGAGATGATAAAGATGGAAGCCTGGACATCCTATGCTTCTACGAAGATACGAACGGGAAAATGTGGATAGGTACCCAAAGCGGACTTTATTCCGCCTATAACCGGGAGCTGACACAAGAAGATAAAATTAACAGCCTATTGACCAATAAAGGAATAAGAAGCATTCTGAAAGACAAGAACGGCAAACTATGGATAGGAGCCAAAGGATTGTTTCTGTTCGATGAAAAAGGACAACTGTTCCGAAAACTGACGACAGAGCAAAGTTTCCCCATACGCTCTGTCAATTATTTGATGGAAGATTCGCGTAAACGAATCTGGGTAGGGACTAATGACGGAATTCTGGTTTTCCGAGACGCCAGCCATCTGGAAGATTATTCCCATTATGGGACGAAAGAAGGACTGCAAAACGCCAATGTACGCGCCATACAGGAAGACCATGACGGAACCATTTGGCTCAGTACCAATGCCGGAATCTCACGATTGGACGAGAAGACAAAGACTTTCTACAATTACAACCACTATGACGGAGTACCCATGGGAGACTTCATGGACGGATCTACCTGCATTTCCGCTGACGGAATCCTCTATTTCGGCTCACAAGGTGGAGCCTGTTACTTTACTCCCAGTAAAGTCAACTCTATTCGCAAACCGGCACCGGTCACCATCACACAATTTTCTATTTACGACAAACAAACAGAAAGCAAAGATGCGGAACATCCCCTTCCACTGACCGATACCAACATACAGCTCCCTTATAATCAAAATACATTCAAGATTTCATTCAATGTACTAGACTATGCTGTCAGCTCGCAAGTGGAATTTTCATACATCTTGGAAGGATTGGAAAACATTTGGTACAATACACAAGGTGAAAAGCAAATTATTTTCAGAAATATCCCACCCGGGCATTATACTTTTAAAGTAAAAACACGTTTAAGAAACCAAGAGTGGGAAAAGGACGAAGCCACACTGCATATCCGCATCACCCCTCCATTTTGGTTGAGCTGGTATGCCAAACTAATTTACGTCTTGCTGATAATACTGATCATTTACGGAGTTTCACGTTTCTATAAGCGCAAACTGGACTTAGAGAGCTCATTGGAAGTGGAGCGCAAGCAAAGCCTGAACAAGCAGGAACTGAACGAAGAACGCCTGCGCTTCTACACCAACATCACCCACGAACTACGTACTCCGCTCACGCTGATCCTCGGCCCGTTGGAAGACTTGCTGAGTGATGCCACCTTATCTCCCAAACACGCCAACAAAATCAGCATCATTCATGATAGCGCCACCCGTCTGCTGAATCTGATAAACCGCATACTGGAATTCCGCAAGACCGAAACCCAGAACCGTAAATTATCTGTGGACAAGGGAGATTTGGGACAATTGGTACAGGAAGTGGGATTGCGTTACAAAGAGTTGAATTCCAATAACAAAGTAAATTATCATATTCATATCGAAACGGAAGATACGGAAATCTTCTATGACGCGGACATGATCACCATCATACTGGACAACCTGATGAGCAATGCCGCCAAATATACTTCCGAGGGAGATATCACCTTATCGCTCCGTTCGGTAGAAGAGAACCAGATAAAATACACGGAAATCAGTGTCAGTGATACCGGACACGGCATTGCCGCCGAAGCGCTGCCGCACATTTTCGACCGCTATTATCAGGCAAAAAGCAAATACCAGGCATCAGGTTCGGGCATCGGGCTTGCCCTGGTCAAAGGCTTGAGCGAGTTACACGAAGGAATCCTGAAAGTAGAAAGTGCCTTGGATACGGGAACCACATTCACCCTGCGGCTGCTCACCGAGAATACATACCCCAACGCTATCCACGCACAACATGATATGGAAAAGAAACCGACGGATGCCGAGGAAACCACCGTTGCCGATACCCCCACCGAAAATCATCCCATTGTGCTGGTGGTAGAGGACAATACCGACATACGGGAATATATCCGGAGTTCTTTTACTGAATTCTATGAAGTAATCACCGCCAAGGACGGCAAGGAAGGCTGGGAACTGGCACAGGGGCGAATACCCAACATCATTGTCAGCGATATCATGATGCCGGTCATGGACGGTATCGAACTTTGCAAGCGGGTGAAAGAGGATATGCGCACCAGCCATATCCCCGTCATCTTACTGACGGCCAAGGATTCGTTACAGGACAAGGAAGAAGGATATGCATCCGGAGCAGATTCCTACCTGACCAAACCGTTCAGTGCCAAACTGCTGCACAGCCGCATCAACAACCTGTTGGAAAACCGTAAGAAAATAGCCTCTCTGCTGGCACTGGCGGACACACAGCCCAAGCAGGAAAGCGCCGTGAGTTCGTTAAACAAACTGGATAATGAATTCTTGCAGAAAATCACGCAGATCATCGAAGAGAATCTGGAAATGGAAAAGATGGATATCGCTTTCATTGCCGACAAGATGTGCATGAGTCACTCCACCCTTTACCGCAAGATAAAGGGACTGACGGACATGTCTGCCAACGAATTTATCCGTAAGGTAAAAATGCGCAAGGGAGCGGAACTGCTGATGTACGGACAATATACGATTTCAGAAATAGCCTATATGATAGGATTCAGCAGTGTGGCCTATTTCCGCCAATGTTTCAAGGACGAATACGGAATGTCGCCTTCGGATTATGTGAAACAGAAACAATAGACTTCCGCGCGGATGCTGATCATTGTTTGGAATCATCCTGAAAGGTTCTTCTTTAGAGTTTTACTTTTCTTCCAAAGAAAGCAGCATCCCGATCACTTCCGCATAATTCTTTCTGCCGGAAGGAATGTTGTTACCTTTTAAGAACAGGTTATAAATTTGATTCTGCACTTCACCCAGCAGGGTACTGTAACGCTCATTCCAATACATACGTTTATATTCATAATCCTTCACCACTTCGGGACGGATCGTCTTAACCCATTCACGGAACTCCTCTTCCGTCAACACAGAAGAGGCATTGACCAGCACATAGGGTAACAGACCGAAATAGGCACTATAACGCACCGCCGGCCGCATTGAAGAGCGACAAACCCTGTAAGCCCAATAATTCGCTTCCGCCTCATTACTTACCCCCAACAGGTGAGACAGTTCATGGGCATACGTAAAAGGCCATTGCACAGGAAGTAATTCTTCATTCAATTGCGACTCCGCAAAAAAAGGACCCATATATCCCAATACTCCCACACCCGAATAAAGCGGATTGAACCACACCTGCTTCGGATGCTGATAATCCCGGGGAAGAGCC
This sequence comes from Phocaeicola sartorii JCM 17136 = DSM 21941, assembly GCF_054653615.1. NCBI lineage: Bacteria > Pseudomonadati > Bacteroidota > Bacteroidia > Bacteroidales > Bacteroidaceae > Phocaeicola > Phocaeicola sartorii. The sequence goes on along the minus strand of NZ_BAAIFW010000005.1, from coordinate 544,164 downwards.
AAACCATACATAGACGGAACCTGCCGGTAAATCTCCTTTATCTCCTGCCGCACCCTTTCAGGATCCGTTTTCACCTCAGCCGTATAGGACTGATTCAGACTATCTGTATAGGAAACAAGGAAACGATGGAATGCCTGTTCGTCGTAACCGGCAGGCTCTACCTCCATCCGCCGGTAAATATCGTAACGGAAATAATTCAAGCCCCACCCCAGATAAAACCAGATATAGACCCATGCCAGCAACTCCACTTCCCTACCTACAATGAATCTCCAGCTTTTCTTCTTCCGGCGTTTGAGAAAAGGATACATAATCATCCATAAAATGATTCCGACCACCAGCATCTCCTCCAAGGAGAAAGGGAAAACAGAAGCTGTAGCGGACAACACCGCCGACAGCCACGGATAGATATGACGGGCATACCCTTCGGCCATGACAGGAAAAAAACGGCAAAGTACAATGCACAGAAGAAGCCATGCAGGCACTATACATCTCAGAATAGGGAGAAATTTTGTTTTCATGGATGCAAAGCTACTATCTTTTTGCCATTTTCAGATACAGATGACACAAAGCTTTTATTTTTTAAACACGAACAACGCAGATGATACGAAGTTGTTTTTATACTTATCCGTATCACCTGCGTCATCCGCGTCTGAAAACAATCAGAATAAATCCCAAGTACGTATATCATCCCCCCAGTGATGGTCCTTCGGGAAAGGTTGTCCGCCCCATGCCTTGGCTTGTGTGCAAGGTTGTGCGGCATCTGTCCAGAACGGATGTGCGGCAGGAAGCCCCAGCGGAAGGAATGCCAGTGATGTCATATACAGACTGCCGTTATTGGTGTACCAATCCGCCACATTGGGCTGACGGCCTGCAAAACCGATGGTCAGGAATCCCGCTTCATTGAAGTTCTCGGTGTTGTCATACATCCGGTGCATCACAGAAGTCAGTGCGGCACGCGCCTGTCCGTTGCTCACCCCTTCGGGAAGCTGCTGATACCAAGCCATCAGCGCCAAGGGCTGCATGGTAGCCAGACGATAAGGAATGGAACGGCCGAATACCGGGAAAGTACCCTCAGGAGAAATCAAGCGTTCCAGTACAAGGCTGAATTTCCTGGCACGTTTCAAAGCGCGGTCATAATATTTTTTATAATGAATACGAGTGTATTTCCCTGCATCCTTCATGCCCTGCAACGTTTCCAGATACATGGGATGGAAGACATAACTGCTATAATAGTCGAAAGCGAAAGAAGGGCCGTCCGCATACCAGCCGTCTCCCGTGTACCATTCCTCCACCTTGCGGATAGCCGAATTGATACGGTATTCGTCACATTCCGCTCCTGCCTTTGCCAGGAAACTCTCGATGGTAGAAGAAAACAGCAGCCAGTTGGTGTAAGGCGGGTCCACCCGGCGCAACTGGGTAAATTCTTCAAAATAACGTTTCTTGGTTGTATCATCCAAAGGCATCCAAAGCTGGTCGTAGGCACGTAGAAAACTTTCGGCCACGTAGGCCGCATCCACCAAAGCCTGTCCGTGTCCTCTCCACAACAGATAGTCGGGATTGGCAGGATCCACCGCATTGGCATAGCTTTTCAATGCCCATTCACGGAGTTGCTTGCGCATCTGTCCCTCTTCTGTATCATCATCGGGAAGTGTCAGCCAGGGAGCGACACCTGCCATCAGGCGTCCGAAGGTTTCCATATAAGTCACCCCTTTGTTACGTCCATCCCAGTTAGGGCTCACCTCTACCAGCATATTCTTTTTCAGATTACCTTCCGCCATATTGCTCAGTACGGGAGATGCCATCTTATAAAGCAGATTGCACCAGTAGGCACGGTCTTGATTTTTAGGAGCTTCCAGATAACGGACATATTCACAAGCAGCCAACAGAAAAGCGCCTACCCCGAAATTAGCTTCAGAATCCGCATCGACCACTTGTCCCGGAATGGCCTTCTCGCCAATCGGCTGTACGTAACCAATCTTGCCATTCTTCTGCAAAGCAGTCTTTGTCAAATAGCTCCATGCTTTATCTACCACCGGTTTATACACTGCCTCATCCAGATAGCCATTGTTGATTCCCCAAAGGAAGCCATAAGTAAAGAAAGCCGTTCCGCTGGTTTCCGGTCCGGGAGCATGGGTGGGATCCATCATGCTACGGGTCCAATAACCTTCCGGTTGCTGGATGGCTGCGACTGCTTCGGCCAGTTTCACATACTTATCAACAAAGAAAGAACGGTGTTTGTAATCTGCGGGAAGATCTTTCAGCACCTTCGCCAGTCCGGCAAGCACCCATCCGTCACCACGTGCCCAGAAATCCTTCTTTCCGCTGGGAGTCTTGTGCTTGGGATAAACATATTTGGCATCCCGATAATACAGGCCGGTTTCCCGGTCGAGCATGATGCCGTCTGAATAAGTGATGTATTCATACAGTTTGTCCAGATAGAGAGGATTGCCCGTCACCTTATACAGTTTGGTCATGACAGGCATTACCATATACAGACCGTCACTCCACCACCAGTAATCCTGATTGGGTGTACTCATCTCATACTCCATCACTTCACGGGCACGGGCTATCTTATAGTTGTCCGGAAGGATATTATAAAGGTCGATATACGTCTGGAAACAAACCTGATAATCTCCGAACAATACATATTCATCACTCTCGCCGTAAGAGTATTTCCATTTAGATTTATCCTTTTCCTTGGCTCCCTTCCATTCATTGTGCATGGCCCAGGCTTCAGAATATGCACGGTAGTTTTCATTACCGGTCAGAAAGTATGCCTCCATGTTTCCGGTGTGGTAAGCGGCATTGTCCCAAAACGAACGGACTTCGGGTTTGTTATGCGTTTGCCAATAAGTGTTTACCTTGTCTATAATCCCCCGTACTTCCTTGGCTTCGGAAGAGGGCTTGGCGGCAACCTGCATGGAAAGCAACAAGGCGCCCGCACAAACAAGGGTTTGCTTCAATAATTTGTTCATCATATTAATAATTTATCTATTTGCCAATTTGCTTGCACTATGTGGCAACTTGCTAATGTGCCTGCGCTATGTGCCGCATGATCATTGGCCAATTGGCACATTGATTTACAGTTCCAACACATACACCATTTGCGGTTCGGTTTCCACCATTTTCTCGCCATCTCCCTGACGGGTGTCCTGCACATAAATATGAAGTTGTTTCTTCGTTTTCCACAGCTCCGTGTCATGGCTGGGTTCCCATGCATTTACGGGAAAATCCGTCAGGTCCTTCACGCGCCACTCACCATACTGTACGTCTTTGGTATAGTACATGGAAACTTTGCTGCCACGTTCCTGGTCACGGAACAGATAGTACACTTCTCCGTTGTCCACCACCATCCGGGGACGGGAAATGGGAATCATCTTGGTCCCTCCTCCTTTCAAGGAGAAAGGAGTCTTGCGATTGGAAACCTGACGGCTGTGCCACTTCACACCATCGTGCCAGACGATGCGGTATTGGGGGACATCACTATCGGGACTGCGCCAGTAGGTAGCGATGTATGGATGACCTGCGACATCCGTGCTCATACTGGTCTGGTTTATCAGTTCGGCATTCTGAGGAATACGACAGGCATATTCGGCATTGCCCAAACGGATAGGAAGCTCATACTTCTGTCCGTTGGTCTTATACCAGTTTTTCCCCCCGTCCAAAGAACGGGCATAGCATAAATCGTGATTGGTTTCCACATGCCAGGTCTCACGCCACACCCAGGAAAGATGGATGGTTCCCACTTGGTCCACATACAGCTGCCAATAGGCATTGCGCTCGTTTTCTCCGTCCACAAGGACATCCTGCACACGCTCCCACTTGCGGGATTTCACATCATACCGGTTCATCACCATATTTCCCCTTCCGGAAGCGCCCGAGCGATAAACAAAAAGCAAATCTCCATCAGCCAGCAAATGGAACTCAGGATAGGTCACATCTTCTTCCTCATGGCCTATCATCGGTTCTTTATCTCCCAGAACAAGGGTATCGGGAGCAATACTGCGGCAATAATTCAGCTTATGCCCGTGGTGGTCGAAAGAAAGATGAAGATAGCCGTCGCCATCTACCATCATGCTGATAATGTTATGTGCATCTTGTACGTTTCCTTTATATTGCGAACGGTACAAAGTCCACTCCTCGGTACCCAGCCGGCGTTTGCCCAGCATCAGCCAACCGTCAGCGTCATAATAAGAAATGTATTGGGTGTCTCCATGTGTCACGATGGAGTTGTTACGGAATACGGTGGCGTTTACCGAAGTGCTGCTGAACCCTTTCCCTACCTCTACCAGCCGTTGGGAATGAGCAGAAAAAGCGATACAGCATAATGCGATTAGTAAAAATAAGTTCTTCATAGCCATTCTATTGATAACGCTGCAAAAGTAACTGATTTCTGTCATAGTAGGGATCAATAATTCGGCAGTAAAGAGGCAAAAAACGGTCAAAACCGATTATTATATCTATTTTAAAGAAAAATTCAGAGAACTAAAAAAGAAGAAAGCTTGCATGAAAAGGCAGGATTTACTGCAAGTCATTACATCAAAAATTACATTTACCGTAGAGGTGGGGAGTGCCCCATAGCCGTCAAGCCAAACCGGCAATTGTCGTTTCCACCCACTGTAGGGGCGGAATGCTTCCGCCCGAACCATCGGTCACGACCTTGGGAGTAATGCATCCACAAATACACTTCTCAGAGTGTTATCGGGCGCATTCAATGCGCCCCTACAGTGGATAACAGCGCCATCTGCCGACTTAGCCTGACGGTTATAGGGTATCCTCCTACTGTGAATGAAACTGCCAACCGGTTAACTATAATATTTCCTGAAGCTGGCCCAACTTCATACTGTTGGAACCTTTAATCAAAATATAATATCCTTTCGGCTTATATCTTTCCAACACCTGTTTCAATGCAACCACATCTTTAAAATGTTCAAAGGGCGGAAGCACTTTACCAAACTCCTCCCCAACCAGAAGCACTCGCTCAAAATCACATTCACCCAGATAATCCGCAATCTTCTGATGTTCCTCATGACTGGTTTCTCCCAGCTCTTTCATATCACCCAGAATAACCATCTTATGAGCGACATCCATCAACCGGAAATTCTCCAAAGCCGCCATCATACTGGTGGGGTTCGCATTGTATGCATCGACTATCAATTTATTGTCCATGGTTTCCGTCAACTGCGAACGATTGTTATGGGGAACATACGCCTCCAATGCTTCACAAATCTGTCGGGACGGAACACTGAAGAACCGACCTACCGTAATGGCAGCCAATGCATTTTTCATATTATAGCTGCCGATAAGGTGGGTATGCACTTCGAATTTCTGTCCCTCGTGCTCCCATTCAAACGAAAGGAACGGAGCACAGGAGCCAAGCTTGCCGCAGATGTAAAGGCCTTCACCCCCTTCCAGTCCATAACAAATACGGGTAAGCCCTTGAGAGATAGCTGTGAGATACTCATTGTCCTTGTCGATAAAAATAATATGTTTGCCATTGTAACGCAGATGGTCATACAACTCGCCTTTGGTCTTGATGACTCCTTCGAAAGATCCGAAACCTTCCAGATGTGCCTTACCCACATTCGTGATCATACCGTAATCCGGTTCCACGATGCGGGTCAGCGCCTTGATTTCACCCGGATGGTTCGCTCCCATCTCGATAACAGCCAGCTCATGCTCGGGAGTCAGCCTCAGCAAAGTCAGAGGAACACCGATATGGTTGTTCAAATTCCCCTGTGTATAAAGCACCTCAAACCTTTTTTGCAGCACAGAAGCTATCAGTTCCTTGGTAGTGGTCTTTCCGTTTGTACCCGTGATACCGATGATACGGGTTCCCAGCTTATGCCGGTGATAGTTAGCCAATTCCTGCAACGCTTTCAGGCAATCGTCCACCAACAGGATGCGCGGATTACCATCGGCCGCATATTCTTTCTCGTCCACCACAGCATACTGGCAACCTTTTTCCAATGCTTGAAGCGCGAATTCATTTCCATTGAATGTCTCCCCTTTCAGGGCTATGAACATAGAGCCCTTGGGGCAATTGCGACTGTCGGTAGTCACCTTGCCGCATTCCGTAAAACACTTATATAAAGCTGAAATATCCATCTTTCGCTTTGCTTTTAAATTAAGTTGATACAAAGATAACTGAAAAATAATTCATGATATAACAAAAACTCAAGAATTGTGCGTACTTTTGTACAACCTAAATGACGAGCCGTAAACAATGGAAACTAAAACCGCCAAATACATCAATGTCAACGGGCAACTGATGGACCTCTCCCGTCCGCAAGTAATGGGAATCCTGAATGTGACGCCCGATTCTTTCTATGCCGGCAGCCGGCAGCAAACGGAAAAAGATATAATCAGCCGCGCCTCCCAAATACTGGAAGAGGGAGCTTCCATCATTGACATAGGTGCCTACTCCTCACGCCCCAATGCCGAACACATCAGCCCCGGGGAAGAGATGAGCCGCCTGCGTACCGGACTGGAAATCATCAACCGCCATCATCCCGGCTGTGTGGTGTCCGTTGACACTTTCCGTGCGGATGTAGCCCGGATGTGTGTGGAGGAGTATGGAGTGGCAATCATCAATGACATTGCCGCCGGCGAAATGGACCCGCAGATGTTCGGCACGATTGCCCGGCTGGGAGTACCTTATATTATCATGCACATGCAAGGCACACCGCAAAACATGCAAATGAATCCGCATTATGACAATCTGTTGAAAGAAGTCTTCTTCTATTTTTCGGAAAAAGTACAGAAATTACGCAATTTAGGAGTAAAAGATATTATTCTGGACCCCGGTTTCGGTTTCGGAAAAACAGTAGAACATAATTATCAGTTGATGAACCACCTGGAAGAGTTCAGCCTGTTCGAACTTCCGTTACTGGTCGGTGTGTCGCGCAAGTCAATGATTTACAAGCTGCTGGGCGGCACCCCCGATGACGCCTTGAACGGAACAACGGTACTGGATACCATTTCCCTGCTAAAAGGAGCGGACATCCTCAGAGTGCACGATGTAAAGGCGGCTGTGGAAACCGTGAAGATAGTACAGAAGATGAAAGACTCCGCCGCCTTTTAATTCTTAATATTCAATTTTTAATTCAAGAAAGATGTTTATTGATTTTAGTATAAAAGACCTTATCGATATCCTGCTGGTAGCCTATCTGCTTTATCAGACTTACCGTCTGATGAAAGATTCGGGCTCTATCAATATCTTCATCGGCATCCTGGTATTTATAGGTATCTGGCTGATTGTGTCTCAGGTGCTGGAAATGAAACTGCTGGGGTCTATCTTCGATAAACTGGTCAGTGTAGGTGTCCTGGCCTTGATCATTCTTTTCCAGGATGACATACGCCGGTTCCTCGTCACACTGGGTTCGCACAAACAGTTGGGACGTTTCTTCCGGTTCCTGACAGGAAACAAACAGGAAAAGACAGAGAAAGCGGACATCATGCCGATTGTACTTGCCTGCATGAGCATGAGCAAAGGGAAAGTGGGTGCACTGATTGTCATTGAAAAAGCTGTGCCGCTGAATGATATCATCCGTACAGGAGAAATCATCAACGCCAATGTGAACCAGCGGCTGATAGAGAATATTTTCTTCAAGAACAGTCCTTTACACGACGGAGCCATGATTATCCGCCACAAACGGATAGAGGCGGCCGGCTGTATTCTCCCAGTATCCCACGACTTGAATATCCCTAAGGAACTGGGATTAAGGCATCGGGCAGCCATGGGCGTATCACAGGAAACAGACGCACTGGCCATTATCGTCTCAGAAGAGACAGGAGGTATCTCCGTGGCTTATAAAGGGCAGTTCCATCTAAGGCTGACAGCGGAAGAACTGGAACGTATCTTGACGAAAGAGGACTGAAAGCCCCCATGCGGCCTCCGGCAAAACTCCCCCCTATCTGCCCCCGCTAGCCACACAGATACCATACCTGGGCTACAATAAATGTAAGGACAAGCCCCATTACGACAGGCAGCAGGGAGGCGACCAAAGTCCATTTCACACTGCCTGTCTCTTTATAAATGGTAAAGATAGTGGTAGAGCAAGGATTATGCAACAGGCTGAAAAACATCACATTGATGCCGGTTAGCAATGTCCATCCTCCGGCATACAGGATAGCGGCCGTTCCCGGTACAGAATCCAGTTCAAACATCACTCCGGTACCGCTACCCACTCCGGTAATGCCAGTATGAATGACGGTCAGCATCAATATCGTAGGAATCACTATTTCATTGGCAGGAATGGCAATGATATAGGCCAGTAAAATCACACCGTTCAAACCAAACAGGGTGGCAAAAGGATCGGACCAGTCAATGAAATGCACCGCCAGGCTGACCCCTCCTATCCGGATATTCGCCACCAGCCATATCACCACACCGGCGGGCAACGCAAAAATGACAGCTCTCCAAAGCACAAAAACAGTACGGTCTATCAGCGAAGTATAGAGTGTCTGCCAGAAACGCGGAGGACGATAAGGGGGCAGTTCCAGACTAAACGTGGAAACTTCGCCTTGCAACACCGTGCGGCTGAGCATCCACGACACCCCGAAACTGAGGGCAATGCCCAGCAAGGCCACAAATATAACAGCAGCCGCCGTGATCACGCCATCCAGCGCGGGAGGCACGCACGCGCCAATGAAAATACCGGCTATGAGAATCTGCGTAGGCCACCGTCCGTTGCATAATGAAAAATTATTTGTAATAATGGCTATCAACCTTTCGCGAGGACTGTCAATGATACGCGCAGCCACCACTCCTGCCGCATTACAGCCAAAGCCCATGCTCATAGACAAAGCCTGTTTGCCATGGGCGCCCACCTTGCGGTAAATGCCATCCAGATTAAACGCGATGCGGGGAAGATAGCCCAAATCTTCCAATAACGTAAACATAGGAAAGAATATGGCCATGGGCGGAAGCATTACGGCAATGACCCATGCACCCGCCAGATAGGCTCCATCAATCAAGACTCCCGTAAGCCAGGAGGGAAAGCCAGCCATGACCGTCCATTCTTTCAGCAACGGATAAAACCTTTCCAGCAAAATATCCGAGAGCCAGCCGGAAGGATAGTTGGCTCCGATGATGGTTATCCAGAACACCAAAGCCAAGAGCAAGAACATAATGGGAAATCCCCAACGCTTGCTGGTCACAATCCGGTCTATCTGCAGGTCTTTGGCATAGACCTTATCTCCGCTTCCCTGATATACGGATTCCCCGGCTATCACCGCTGCTTTTTTATAAATAGCCTCCACTATCCCGTCGTGTATATCCCGACCGGTGTTCCGGCGTAATGAGGCCGCCAGTTCCAACACCTCCTCTGCATTCCGCATACCATCTACAGAGGTGTTCTGTACATACCAGGCATTGTTTTTCAAGGCATCAGTGATGCGCCTGTCTCCTTCAAGCAACCTTAACGCAATCCAATCCGGGCTCTGTATGTCCGGATAAAATTCCTTTAATTTCCGCCTCAGCGCCACAATCGCTTCTTGCAGTTCGGGCGGACGGGCTCCGATGGAATGACGCCTGCACTGAAACGTACCGGTCACGACCTCCTCTATGGCCTCCAGCAAAGCCCCCATTCCTTCTCTCCGTCTGGCGGAAGCAGGCACTACGGGTATTCCCAGCCGTCTGGACAAAGCACGTATGTCTATCCGGATTCCGTTACGCACCGCTTCGTCCATCAGGTTCAGGCAAAGCACCGCCTTATCCGTTATTTCCAATATCTGCAGAACCAGATTCAAGTTCCTTTCCAGGCGGGTAGCATCGACCACTATAACCGTCACATCGGGTTTATCGAACAAGATATAATCTCTGGCCACCTCTTCATCCTCACTGGTAGAGAGCAGGGAATAAGTGCCGGGCAGATCGGTTATCTCATATTTACAATGATTGTATCTGAAGGCCCCCTTTGCCCGGGTCACCGTCTTACCGGGCCAGTTACCGGTATGCTGGTGCAACCCTGTCAGGTTATTAAAGACAGAACTTTTACCGGTATTGGGGTTTCCCGCCAAAGCGATTCTGTAATTTGAATCTTCGTATGCCGTGCCCAGATATTCCATTTTTTGTCCTGCGGGGTTGTAGGCAGGACAATTCTTGCACAAAGTCTGATTATCTCTATTCATGATCTCTTTTTATAAAAACGAGTCCAGCCTGTTCCTTTCTAAGCCCTACGACAGTCCCTAAGATAAAATAACCGATAGTGTCTCCAAAAGCACTTTGAAGAACCGCTTTTATTTTCTTCCCCGGTACAATGCCGAAATCCAGTAAACGCCTTCGCTGCGGACCTGTACATTGGCGGGATATGCCGACAATCTCCGCCTCCTCCCCCACACTCAACGAAGAGAGCGGAACCGGGGAAGCTCCACCTGAAAGCCTTCTCTTCACATTCGTTTCTTTCATGACTTCATCTACTTTTTCCATTCTACAAAAGTCCGCATTCCAAGCGGAAGCCGCAATACCTAAAAAAGAGTATTCTATCTTCCTAAACCAGAAGCGAATACAACGTTTTCACCCATCAGAGAAAGCACATGCAAAATGTATCCGCAAGCTACAGTTTCAGAAACAGGCTCTATTTTTCCGGAAGTTTCACTCATAACGAGTCCAGTGGATGGAAGGAAGCTATACCGGAAGAGCCAAACAATGGAAGCCTAAACAACAGTATCTGCCAAGCGGACAAATAAAAGCCACAAACGGCAATTATTATAAACTCCGCTTCCCGAACATGAGTGCAACGGACGGCAGTGTACGGAGTAAACCGGAAATAAAATATCTGCTGGTTAAATAAAGACTGATTATCCGCAATCATACCGCAAAATGGAAACAAGGAACTTTTTCATTTATGTAATTTAACGCTATGAATATCCAAAACGACTGCAGGAGTAAATAAAAGGTTCATTTTCTCTAAAGTTGAGTATTAATACACCTTCTTCCTCATAAACAGACGCCCGTATTTTGACAGATTAAAACCTCAATTTAACACCTCCGTTCATCACAAAGCCGTCCAGCGGAGCATAAATATCACGAAAGACCGGATGAGTGATACTGCCTGTGTTGATGGTGTCAAAATGGGTCTGCCTTCTGTCCGTAAAGTTCTCAAAATTGGCGAAGAGCGAAAAGTTCTCCCATATTTTTTCAATCATGAAGCCACATATCATATAGGCTTTTCCCCGGCTGCTGTCATTCAGCTTCTGAGAGCTGAAATAATAAGATTCCAGACCTATCCTCCACTTATCTTCCACCTCATACATCAATACGGCATTGATGCGATGCTTGGGAACCAGCGTGTTTTCATGACAGCCGCCTCCCGCTTCATGCGTCCCTGCATCCGTAAATGTATAACCCACATACAAATGCAGGTCTTCATAACCGATCTTCACATTGGTTTCCCCACCCCGGGTAGCCATGTGCCCGGACTGTTCCAACTGATACAACCCTCCTTCCAGTTCCCGCAAGAATAACGGTGACTGCAAATAGGTATAAAAAAACAACTGATTGACACTAAAGGAAACACGGTCATCGCAAAGGGAAGTGACATAATTCACATCCCAGTTCAGGCCGTAACTCCTCTCCAGCTTGCTATGCTTCTTATCTACCGGCAACACACCTTTATATTGGAGTCTTTCGGTATCTTCCGTAAAAATGGTAGGGACTTTGTAGCCGAATCCTCCCCCCAGCCGGGAAGAAAGACGGTCGGTTACTTTAAAATGGGCCGATACTCGCGGCAGCAGGGCATACCCGTAGCCGGAAACATAATCGGCGCGTAATCCCGCTTCCCAATCAAACCACTCCGCCACTTTCCAGTCGTTCTGGACAAATGCCCCCAATGTGGCTTGGTTGTAATTCCTCAACGGGAAAGCGGACAACCTCCGTTCTTTGAAACGCTCCGTCCAAAGGTTGATTCCGCCTACCCACTCAGAACGGCTGCGAGTCTGCACCAAAGAAAGCTCATGGAAAGAAGAAAGCTGGCTGCCTTCGAAGCGAAAAGCAGGCTCGCTCATTTTCCGGTCATCATAAGTGACGCTGCTCTTGAACGCCAACCTGTTTTGTTCATTCCACCGATGGTCCACAGCCAACCGTACGGCATGTCGCCGAGTCTTATTCCGCTCATAGTAAGAATGGACGCTATCTCCCCTTCCCTTCACATAAAGGATATCGCCTCCCAAACGATTTTCGAACATCGTTTCCAAAGCCAAATTCAATTCGGTATGTGGCGATAAATAGAGAAAAAGTTTGGGATTCAGCGTATATCGGTCAAAAGCGGGAATAGCAGTAAAAGCGGTTCCACCGGGAGCGTACCCCCAGTTTCTGTTATAAGCCGCCAGGAAAGTTCCACCCACTTTCCCGCCACGCTGTCCCCAGAACACACCGGTGTCCAGCCCGTTGCCCGTCGTTCCGTTGAGCAGCAGGCTGAGTTCCCGCTTTTCCTCCGGAACTTTGGAAACCAAGTTGATCAAACCTGCTATCGCTCCACCCCCATAGAGGGTGGAAGCCGAGCCTTTTATCACCTCTACCTGCTTCAAATCCAACGGAGGCGTCTGCAGCAGTCCCAACCCACTTGCAGCATCCGAAAAAGCAGGAAAACCGTCTTTCAAAATCTGGGTGTACCGCCCTTCCAGTCCTTGGATGCGGATCGTGGCATTTCCCGAAGCTGCAGAGGTCTGTCCGGTGGAGATTCCCGTACTTTCACTCAGCAACATACGTATATCACCGGGACTCATACTGGCTTTTTCATCCAGTTCCTCGGCAGACATAAACTCAATGCGGGTCGGTATGTTTTGTATGGTGCGCGTGCCTCTGGTAGCCTGAACAATCACTTCTTCCAACTCTTCCGCATCCGGAACGAGATATACCCTGAGCGTATCGGAAGCGGTTTCGGGAAAGCGATAAGTCCGGGTGTCACTCTTATAACCCACATAGCTGAAAGAAATTTCATGCTCACCATCGGGTATGCCTGTAAGGATCAATATCCCGTCTTTGTCCGAAACAGCCGTCCGGGACGTATGTTCCAAAACGGCAACGGCTCCCGCCAGCAGTTCTTTATCCTCCTTATCCCTGACCATGACGGTAAGTGTATTTTGCCCATACGCGAAAGAAGCCACCCCCAACAGTGTTATGATTAATTTAATGGTATTTGCCTTCATCTTTTTATGATTGAAAAAATCCTCTTACTTAATCCCTATCTGGCAATAGTGAAAAAATAAGAGGATTCCCGTTCTTGGATTTAATCTGATTATTATCTGTCTCTACAAGCTTGGTTAATTACTAATAGCTTATTTTCATGCCGGCAAAATAGCAGCGCGGCGCTCCCGGCCCATAGATGTATGCAGAGTCTCTCAAAGGACCTCTGTCAAAGTCTTTTTGATAAGCATTGAAGATGTTCTGTACACCGGCAGACACTTGAAGCGTAGCCATTTTGTACAGAGAGAAATCATAGGACAGCTTGCATCCCAGTTCAAAGAACCCTGGTGTCTTGAAGGTGCGTGCTCCGTAAGTAGAGACGGTCTGTCCCGGTCCGTTCTGGAGACGTTCAGTATGAATAATGGCCGCAGGCTGGTTATAGAACATTTCCACTTTTCCATCCTCATCGGTCGGAATCAGGTGCCCCACCAGCATCTTGCCGGTATAGTTCCCGGAAACGGTAAGTGCAAACTTCTTGGTAAAGTTGGCTGTACCTACAAAATAAGCATATACGTCCGGAGTACGATACATGCGGCGTGTGGCAAACGCATCGCCGTCATCCCATTGCTGTTCCTTATCCCATAAACTTTTCTGGACGGTGAGTCCGGTTTGCAACTGTACATAGTTCAGATAAGCGATTCTAGCTTCCAAATTTCCACCATATACCTTTGCGCCATCCGAGTTTATACGGATTTTCACTTTGCCTCCTCCGGGGGCATCTTGCTGGGTGGAACTGAAAGCATCTTTCAGTTGTGTATAGAATCCTTCCACCATCAAATTAAGTTGCCATGCACCGAAGCGGTGATACCAGTCTGCCGATGCGCTCAGGCTGTGGGAAGTTTCCTCTTTCAATGACGAAGAGTTCTCGGAAAGAATCAGTTCACCGCCGGCATTGTCCACATGTAAGTCCTCATCATACAATTGCGGGGCACGGAATCCTTTGCTGTAGCTTACGCGCAGGCTGAGTTCCTTAACCGGATTGAAACGCAAGTTGGCACGAGGGCTTATAATGGCATGTTTCACCAAAGCATGCTTGTCCACACGCGCACCGACAAGGATGCTCCACCATTCATTTTTCCATTCATTTTGCAGGAAAGCGCTCTGCACATGTACCTTTTGAGAAATCGGTGCGGGACGGTAGCCGCTGATATCATCCAGCTTGTCGTGGGTATATTCCACCCCTAAGGTCAGCTGTGAAGGCATAAACAACAGTTTGTCGATGTCATAAGAATACTGGGCGCCCATCATATAGGTCATGCCCTCGGTACGTCCGTAAGAAGCCATGCGCTTCACCAATGTCTCCATTTCGCTGTTGTCCAGTCCGCCAAAAGGTAATTGTCCAAATTCATTATCCACCTTTGCTCCAAGTTCTTCTTCAGATAATTCCGGATGGTCTTTCTTGAACTGTTCCGCAAACGCGTCCTTCTTGGCATCCAGATTTTCTTGTCCTTTGGTAAGTATGTCCGAAGCCAGTTTCTCATCTCCTCCGTAATAGCTCTTGCGGCTTACCTTCATAAAAGAGGCATAGGCGTTCAGGTGATGTTTCCCATTGGGGCTGAAAAGCGTATAATTCAAGCTACCCAGGTTGTTGGTATGCTCCAACTGTTCGGTTATGTGAGCGTTATGAGGCTCATTATGCAACAAGTCACCTCCTCTTCTGAACTCGTGCGTGTTATGGTATTCGGCTGTAACCTTCGAATAGTTGCTTGGTTTTATAAAGGCTCTGAATCCCAATGTACGTCCGTCCAGCATCGGCATTTCAGTATAGCCGTCTTTATCACGGTCATATCCCGAACGGTGACGCGTCTGTCCGAACAAGGTCACTCCTACCTTATTATTATCCATCAGGATAGAGCCGTTGAAGTTGGTGGTATTTTCAAAGGTCCCCAAGCCTCCCAGTCCGCGTATCTGGTGTGAAAGGCTGGCCGAATTACTCATCGGTTCTTTGGTGATGATGTTGATGGTTCCGGCAATAGCGGAAGAACCGAACAAAGCCGAACCTCCTCCACGCATCACTTCCACCCGCTCAATCATGTTAGCCGGTATCTGTTCCAGTCCGTAAATTCCGGCCAAAGCGCTGAATACGGGGCGGGAGTCAATCAGTATTTGTGAATAAGGCCCGTCGAGTCCGTTAATACGTACCTGGCTGAATCCGCAATTCTGGCAATTGGTCTCCACACGCACACCCGGCTGGAATTTCAATCCTTGCGCCAAGTCTGTCGATTCCGTACGCTCAAACAATTTCGCATCCAGCACATTGACCAGTGTAGGGGCCAGTTTGCGTTTGGTTTCATTACGGTTGGCAGAAACAACCACCGCATCCAGTGCTATGGCATCTTGTTCCAGTTCAAAATCCTCCTCCAATGTTTTCCCACGTTTCAGATGCACCTTACGGCTGACTGTTTTATAACCTACCGAACTTACTTCGAGGGTAAAGTCTCCTTCGGGAAGGTTCTTCAGGTAATAATGACCGGTAGCATCGGTCACAGTGCCTACAGTGGTACCTTTCAAGGCAACTGTGATATAGGCCAAGTGTTCTTTCGTATCCTTGTCCAACACATGGCCTATCATGTTTGCATCAGACTTGTTCAATGTTTTCTCATCGCCAGCCATTGCCGAAGCGAATGCATAGCATAAACAAATTATTAAAACAGTTAGTTTTTTCATATTCAGAAATTCTTATTTAATGATTAATTCTCCATTTACCCTAAAAAAAACAGGTTCTCCGGCAGAGCTTTCAATGATCTTGTTTCTCGTCTTCCAATGCTGTAATTCCTATCCCCTAAAACCCAAACTGATCACATGGCAATTTTAACATGGGAATATCAGACATACAGCAACTAGTAACGGATATGAATAAAGATTGCTCCAACTCCACAGAAGAAGCCTGTTCAAACCCATAATTATTTTACAGAAAAAATGAGATAGGCCCGACGGACACTATCCGAAGTGTATGAAACGTTAAAAACGGATAAGTACCGGAGCGTCTGGAATAAACAGTACCCGTCAATTCCAGCTGACGCTGTTAAAATACAGTTCTTACATCTTCTCTTTTGTGTGTGCAAAGTTGCGAAGTATTTATAACCTGCACAATCCCCACTAATGGTGATTTTTAAGGCTGAGGGAGGAAGAAATTCCATCAGGAGAGTAACCCCCAAACCATACATGCGCCTCTGCGCATACATACGCGTAAATTCATCATACCTACTTATGGGCACATCCGCTCTTCACGATACTGAAAAAGCGGCCCAAGTTTTTCATCATAAAGACAAGGAAACGACTGATATGCTACCAATCAATTCAGCATCAGGCTCATATACGGTTGCTCCGCTTCCAGCAGCAGCCGGGCAACACGGTCTAATGTACAGGACTGGTATTCCTTTCCGTACATTCTTTCGCGAAGGCAGATTCCATCCTTCACCGTATAATACCCGTTGTTCTCAGGAATCACCTCATCCCCCTCAACAAACAGATAGAGTTCCAAGGCCGGATATCGACGGGCAAAGAGCCTCAACATCTTCTCCGCGCAAATGACCCTTGCCATTCCCAAGAATAAGGGATGACCAGAAGAAGGGACTAAACATTCCATCGCCTGTACCTTATATATATAGGCAGCGTCGTACAATAAAGCATCACGCACCGCATCCGTATCCGCCAGCAATTCCTTTATATACAATGTACCACCATCCATTACCGTAAATGCCATTCCCACCATTTCATCCGCTTCCCGGGCAATCAGCAACTTGCCATTGCCCAGATTCAAATCGGCCATAACGACTAAAAAATCCTCGTGGGAATGCAGGATGCAACTCCTGCGTCCGCGCATACGGGAATCAAAATAATGATAATGCTCCGCACCGGGAGACTCGCATACCTCCACCCGACAACCGGCCGAAGGGTGTAATCCGTCCCTCCGAACCTGTTCCACCGCATACCCGAAAGCAGGAGTGTATCCCGACTTGGCATAGTATCCGAACAACCATTCCTCGGCAGGAATCAGCGAGGCCAATAAAATCCCTTCCTCATACATGCGCCGGTGCGTTTCTTTCAGCAAACGCCTCATGGCTCCATGCTCCCTGTAATCAGGATGCGTGCAAGCGCCCGAGATATACGAAGTGGGAATCACCCCGCCACAGAAAGTCATGGGATAAGGTATCGTCTGTAATGCGGAAACAATCTTTCCGTCTTCACGAACCACTCTGTTAATTTCATCCTTATATCTCATCTTGAAATACAAGTCGGTAAACTCATCGCTATCAGTAAAGCAGAGTTTCCATAATGCTTTCACTTCATTCTTTGTGGTCATTGAATTCCGCTATACATTTTTCAAGTAAAATAACGGGCTGGTAAGAAAGCTTCGCCTTGCGCAAGCCTTCCAGACCGAGATCCTCCTCACGGTTTACATATATATATTGTTCGGCGATATGATTCGCATATTCATAGTTAATCATGGCATACGACCCTTCTATCTCCGTATCCGCCTTTTCCACACAAGTATCCCACGTTTCATGATTGATGGGAGCACCGTATGTGAAAGCGGCAATCTTTCCGTTGACATGAAGCACGCCTCCCGTCAGTCCCAACGCCTCCAGGTTGTTCAAAGCGTATGTCATGGATTTGCGTTCCGCCCCCAATGCCAATTGTTCCTCGCAGTTATTGGCGCGGCACCATTCTTCTTCCAGCTTCAGACATTCGGGAACCAATCCGGGAGTCAAGGGCTTGTATTCATAATCAGGATACTGTTTCTTGAACTTGTTGATGTGATTACGTTTGGCCTGAAACCGCTTCCCTTTCAAGGTTGCCAGGTCAGTACGCAGGTAGATGTAATCAAAGTAATCCCGGTCTTCCGTAAAAGTAAAGCGTCCGGGCATCGCTGCCTCTATATCCGCTTTCGTGCCCACGCACACTCCCAGCATACGCAGTTTCGCTCCCATTTCTTCCGCATCCTCTATCAACGCTTCGAGAACAGGTTTCACATCTCCTGTCCCGACGGGCATCATGTAGGCCAATTCTTCTCCCGCATAGAAACGCAGCAGCAGGTAATTGTCCATCACGGCATATTTAGTCTGATACAGGAAGAGCCAGCTACACAAGTTGGCAAAGGACAAGTCGCAATTACGACGCTGGCTGTTCAGGGTAAAGGACTGTATCAAGTCTTTATCCGCTAAAGTTATATCTTTAAATTCTATCATAAAATATGGGTTGCTTGTTTCCTCACCACAAATCACAGCATCTTCATTTCATTCAGAGCGACCAATGACCATACCCGTTGAAGGCATAACCGATCCTCCACAATCTGTGATGAATTTCTATATATAACAAAGATAACAGCTTTTTTGTTAAATCACACCTAATAATCTAAGAATTGTCGGTGTGAAGACAGCCGTCATGATTCCGTTCAAAGTCAAGCCCAGACTGGCATACGCTCCATATTTACCACTGATCTCCATTGCTGTAGAAGTACCGACCGCATGAGTAGCCGTCCCCATAGAAAGCCCTTGCGCAATAGGACTCCCCACATGACCTACCCGGAGTACCTTGAAACCGAACACCGCCCCGAACAGCCCCACCACTACCACAACAGCGGCCGTCAAAGAGGGAATACCTCCGGTGGCTTTCGACACCTCCATAGCAATAGGGGTCGTCACAGATTTAGGGGCCAATGAACAAATAATATCCGGAGTGGCTCCCAACAACCGGGCAATGACCACCACAGCGACCAATCCCACCAGACACCCCGCCAACTGCGAAATGACAATAGGAAGCAACTGTTTCTTTATCATCTCCAGCTGCAAGTAAAGCGGTACGCCCAATGCCACCACCGCCGGTTTCAGCCAGAATTCAATCAGGTGGCCTCCTTCATTATATGTTTCATAACTGATGCCGGTGAACTTTAAAAACAGAATCAACACGGCAATGGTAAGCAGAATGGGGTTTAACACCACCCATCCTGTCTTTTTCTGCAAGACACGTGACAAAAAAAACACCCCGAAGGTGAGTGCCAGCAAAAAGAACTTATTTTCTAAATATTCCATTTGATTTTCTAACTAATTGATGAACCCATCCTGTAACGACCAGTACCAGAACCGTACTGACCACCGTCGCAATTACTATCGGCCAGAACTGTGCCTTGATGATATCAAAATAAAGCATCAGCGCCACACCGGGCGGCACAAAGAAAAAGCCCAGATTAGCAACCAGGAAATCGGACAGTCCCTGCACCCATTGCAGTTTTATCCAACCCAACTTAAGAAAAAGGGTGAGCGACAGCATTCCTATAATGCTGGACGGCAGCTTGATACCCGTCAAAAAAACAATCAGTTCACCCAAAGCCAAACAGCCAAATAATATGGCACATTGACGAATCATACCTTATTAATTTATTAAAACTTATTGAAAACTGCGCAAAGTTAAGGAAACATCCCGTTTAGTGTTCAATAACATACATTTTTAGCATACTTTAAACCAAAAATAATATTGATTTTGCAATGTAGATATTGCAAAATTAGCTAATTTTGCATCGTGAAAAACAACACTCGTCTTTAGAACGTACATAATTAATATATTATCATGGATTTAATTTCTGAAATCGTTGAGCGCGCGAAAGCAAACAAACAGCGCATTGTTCTTCCGGAAGGAACAGAAGAACGTACATTAAAAGCTGCCAACCAAATATTGACAGACGGTGTTGCCGACCTTATTTTATTGGGAAACCCCGATGAAATCATGAGTCTGGCCAAACAATGGGGATTGGGAAACATCGGCAAAGCCACTATTATCGATCCCACAGACCACCCGAAGAAGGAAGAGTATGCACAATTACTGTGCGAACTCCGTAAGAAAAAAGGTATGACTATCGAAGAGGCTCGCAAACTGGTTATCGATCCGCTGTACTTGGGATGCCTTATCATCAAGGCAGGTGATGCTGACGGACAATTGGCCGGCGCACGCAACACCACAGGCAATGTACTTCGTCCTGCTTTGCAGATTATCAAGACTACTCCGGGTATCACTTGTGTGTCTGGCGCCATGCTGCTGCTTACTCATGCTCCCGAATACGGAAACAATGGTGTAATCGTGATGGGTGACGTTGCGGTAACTCCGATGCCGGATGCCAACCAATTGGCTCAGATTGCTGTTTGTACCGCTCAAACCGCCAAGGCTGTTGCCGGAATTGATCCTCGTGTAGCTATGCTGAGTTTCTCAACCAAAGGTTCTGCCAAACATGAAGTGGTAGACAAGGTAGTGGAAGCTTTAGCAATCGCCAAGGAGCTGGCTCCCGATTTGAAGATTGATGGTGAGTTACAGGCCGACGCTGCTTTGGTGCCGCACATCGGTGCAAGCAAAGCTCCGGGCTCAGAAATTGCAGGCAAGGCAAACGTACTGGTTGTTCCTTGTCTGGAAGTAGGTAATATCTCTTATAAATTGGTAGAACGTCTGGGACACGCTACCGCTATCGGCCCCATCCTGCAAGGTATCGCCCGCCCGGTGAATGACCTGTCACGCGGTTGCTCTATCGATGATGTTTACAAGATGATTGCCATTACTGCCAATCAGGCAATTGCCGCTAAAGAAAACAAATAATCATCCTCCAAAAACAACAACATCATGAAAATATTAGTGCTCAATTGCGGTAGTTCTTCTATCAAATACAAATTATTTGACATGACTACCAAAGAAGTCCTGGCACAGGGCGGTATCGAGAAAATTGGCCTGGTAGGCTCTTTCCTGAAACTGACTTTGCCCAACGGCGAGAAGAAAATACTGGAAAAAGACATTCCCGAACATACTGCGGGTATCGAATTCATTCTGAACACATTGGTAAGCCCGGAATATGGTGCCATCAAGTCATTGGATGAAATCAATGCTGTAGGTCACCGCATGGTACATGGCGGAGAACGTTTCAGCGAATCCGTACTGCTGAACAAAGAAGTGCTGGACGCTTTCATCGCTTGTAATGATTTGGCTCCGCTTCACAATCCGGCCAACTTGAAAGGTGTGAATGCTGTTTCCGCTATTCTGCCCAATGTTCCCCAAGTAGGAGTGTTTGATACGGCATTCCACCAGACTATGCCCGATTATGCATATATGTATGCCATTCCATACGAACTGTATGAAAAATATGGTGTGCGCCGTTATGGCTTCCACGGAACTTCTCACCGCTATGTTTCACAGCGTGTATGCGAGTTCCTGGGTGTTGATCCGAAAGGAAAGAAAATTATCACTTGCCACATTGGCAACGGTGGTTCCATCTCGGCTATCAAAGACGGCAAATGCATGGACACCAGCATGGGACTCACTCCGCTGGAAGGTCTTGTAATGGGTACCCGTAGCGGTGACATCGATGCAGGTGCCGTTACTTTCATCATGGAAAAAGAAGGGTTGACTCCGACCGGAGTTTCCAACTTGCTGAACAAAAAGAGTGGTGTCTTGGGTGTTTCGGGCGTATCCAGCGATATGCGCGAACTGGAAGCCGCTGTTGCTGCCGGAAATCCGAAAGCCATCCTAGCTGAAAAGATGTATTTCTATCGCATCAAGAAATATATCGGTGCATACGCTGCCGCTTTAGGTGGAGTAGATATTATTCTGTTCACTGGTGGAGTAGGCGAAAACCAAATAAACTGCCGTTCCGAAGTTTGTGAAGGTCTGGAATTCATGGGTGTGAAGATTGACCTTGAAAAGAACAAAGTTCGTGGAGAAGAGGCTGTTATCTCTGCTGACGACTCCAAAGTGACAGTAGCTGTCATCCCGACTGACGAAGAGTTGATGATTGCCAGCGACACTTTGGCTATTCTGAATAAATAATTTTATTGTTTGGTTAAATATAAACTATAGAAGGCTGCTATGCGTGATGCATAGCAGCCTTCTTTTACATCTTCTCTCTAACTTTATTATTCCCCATCCGGTCCAAATTATAAGACAGTTCTCCACCTTAGAACTGAACTAGATTTTTTTCATAATATATTTAAAGATTAAGTTCAAACAATAGGGAAACACATCGCTACTTCCAATAAATGCTCTTATTTACCTCCTCTAAAAATAGATATAACTAATTTCCTAAACCTATCTTTTAGAACTATCTTCACCACAAAAATAGAAAATTTCATTTAATTATTCCATATTTATAGAAATATTTTTCTAATTATTTTCTAATTCATAAAAATAACAAGTAACAAAAGGCTTATACATAAAAAAGAAGTCAGGGCGAAAAGGCATAGACAACTCACTTCAGACTTTCGAGAACAAAAGTCCAACTGAATCATCCAATCATTTGTTATAGAAACTGGAGAATAAGAATCTGTCAATCAGGAATATTGACTTTCCCCCTCGACATATTGCTCAAGGAACATATTTTCACCATCGAATACGGCATAGGAAAAATCTTGTATCCAGTCGCCAAGAATCAACATACGCGAAGTGCGGCTCAGCATCAAGTCGAGCATAATGTGGCGGTGGCCGTAAATAAAATAATTGATATCCGGATGGTCTTTAAGATAATTCTTCGTAAACAGCACCAGCGGTTCCTTATCCTCTCCCATATACTCGGGCTCCTTGCCACCTTCACGCTTCAGACGGCTATGCTTGGCCCATTCCAAGCCGAGCTCCATGCTCCAACGGGGATGTATGGTAGAAAACAACGTTTGCAAAGTGGTACTATGAAACATGGCGCGCAGCAACTTGAACTTGGCATCTTTATCCCCCAAGCCGTCACCATGCGCCAGAAAGAACTCCTTTCCATAGATCTCACAGGTCAACGGCTGGCGATGAATGGTTACTCCACACTCTTTTTCCAAGTAATCACCACACCATATATCATGGTTGCCGATAAAGAAATGCACCTCCACTCCCAAATCGGTCAACTCGGAAATCTTTCCCAAAAAACGGGTATAACCTTTGGGAACCACCAATTTGAACTCATACCAGAAATCAAATATATCCCCCAACAGATACACTGCTGCAGCATTATGTTTTATACTCTCCAGGAAGTTCACCAAACGACGTTCCTGAGTTCGCCCGTGTGCTATGGCACGAGAACCCAAATGTGCATCGGAAAGGAAATATACGTTCTTCATAATCTTATCAAATTAAAACATAAAAGCTGAGAAGTAAAAAAGAAGATCTTAGTACATAAACTCTTGATCCGGTCCATGCTTTATCTTTCATTCTTCAATTCCCAATTTATTAAAGGAATCCCAGTTCCAGTTTGGCCTCCTCACTCATCATATCTTTATCCCATTCGGGTTCAAACACCAAGTTCACGACTGATGAAGTAACTCCTTCCACCGAATCAACCTTCTGACGGACATCCTCCATAATAAAATCAGCAGCCGGACAGTTGGGAGCAGTCAGTGTCATATCCAACACCACTTCCCCATTGTCTTGCAAATCAATCTTATATATCAAGCCTAAATCATATATATTCACCGGAATCTCGGGATCATATACGGTTTTCAACATAGCTATAATTCTCTCTTCTATTTTTAAGCGGGTATCTACATCCATATCTCTCGTTGTTTTAATTGCAAATTTAATGATTTTCTACATTCTTCCTTCATCGGCATAGCTATAAAATTTGCCATCCGTTAAAATAACATGATCTATCAGTCTTATGTTCATCACTTTTGCCGCTTTGCCAAGATGCTCCGTCAACCGGTCATCCTCTATACTGGGACGCATACCGCCGGAAGGGTGGTTGTGACAAAGCGCCATGGCAACGGCCCGTTTCAGCAATGCCTCCCTCAAGACACAACGGACATCCACCGCTGTAGAGGCCAGCCCTCCGGAACTTATCTTTATACGGTCAATTACTTTGGAAGCCTGGTTCAGCAACAGCACCCAAAATTCCTCTGTAGGCAAATCACACATCAGCGGATAGAAATATTGATAGACATCACGAGAACTGAGAATTGTTTTCCGCTCCTTCACCTCCTCTTCCTTACGACGTTTTCCCAGTTCGGAAGCCGCTAAAATGGAGATTGCTTTAGCAGGACCTATCCCCTTGTAATGACATAACTCATCTACAGTGGTTTTACCCAATTCATTCAAACTATTATGATAGTCACTCAGCACTTTACGCATCAGCTCCACAGCAGAGTCTTCCGTATTTCCCGAGCCTATCAAAATAGCAAGCAACTCGGCATCCGAAAGGGTGCCCACCCCATGCAATATCATCTTTTCACGAGGGCGATCTTCTTCCGCCCACTGATTTATGGTAAGTTTTTCTGCCATTTTCTTTATTTTCCCCACCATAAAAGTATATTAAAAGTCCATTGCTTCCGACACCTTTCCATGATGAAATTCTATTTATAAAAATTCTTCTCAAATGCGGCAAACTCGTCTTTCCCCAGCACACAGCGTTTCCACCAGGCACGCAGGAAACCCGTTCCATAACCTGTCAACTGAATGAAAGAAGCGACAATGGATAACAATCCTATTTTCAAGCTTTTATTCCTCCATGTGGAATCTATGCAGATGACGAGGGCGAAAAGCAGCAGCAACGACAAACTCCAGCCGCAAACCAATGAGCACAACAACAGGAACACGATTCCTAAAGTAAAGACAGCCGGTAATAAATGTACTATTTTCAATGATTCGGGATACTTTTTATACAGATTGATGCGGGCTATGCCCGAATTGTGCACCTGTTTGAAAAACTTCTTCAAGTCGGTACGGCGTTTGTGCCACACCCATGCTTCGGGAAACAGCCGGCAAGCATAGCCACCTTGAAAGATACGGATACTGAAATCAATATCTTCTCCAAAGCGCATCTTCGAAAAACCTCCCAACGCTTTATACACCTCAGCCCGCACACCCATGTTAAAGCTACGGGGATAGAATTTATCCATCTTCTTCTTCCCCCCACGAATACCTCCGGTAGTAAAGAATGAAGTCATGGCATAATTTATCGCTTTCTGTATATCGGTAAACGAAGCATGAGCACGATCGGGACCACCGAAAGCGTCCGTCTTCTGCCGTTGAAGCTCCGACTCGACGGCAGCCAAATATCCTTCAGGTAAAATACAGTCGGAATCTAATATAACAAGATATTCTCCATGGCTCTGTTCCGCTCCATAATTACGAGTCTGGCCAGGGCCGGAGTTTGGTTTGGAATGATAATGTACATCCAGGCGACCGGCATATCCGTCCACAACTTCCTTACAGGGAACGGACGAACCATCCTCCACCACCATGACTTCAAAGTCCTTATTTGTCTGCCTAGTAAGGCTGTCCAACAGTTCATCCACCTCATCGGGACGATTATAAACCGGTATAATAAATGAATATTTCATCGCTATATTTTGAATTTATCCATCACAGAGAAGCACAAAGGAACATAAAAAAGGCGGAGCTTGCAACAAGTTCCGCCTTTTTATATGAATATATAAATAGATTATGCTTTCACACGACCTACGTATGAACCGTCGCGAGTATCGATTTCAATCGTTTCCCCTTCATTGATAAACAAAGGAACACGCACTGTAGCACCCGATTCCACTGTAGCAGGCTTCAGCGTGTTAGTAGCCGTATCACCCTTCAGACCCGGTTCGGTATAAGTAATCTTCATTTGCACTTTTACCGGAACGTCAGCAAACAACACAGTTTCCGTAGAGGCGTCAGAAACCACATCCACCACCATTCCTTCCAACAGGAAATCCACTCCGTTGATCAAGTCATGAGCGATAGGAATCTGGTCGAACGTTTCCTGATTCATGAAAATATAGTCTGCACCTTCCATGTACAAATATTGATGCGGACGACGTTCCACACGTACATCTTCCAGTTTTTCACCGATGTTGAAACGACGTTCCAAAACGTAACCATTAACCACATCTTTCAACTTAGTACGCATGAATGTGTTACCTTTTCCCGGTTTTACATGCAGGAAGTCGATACAGAAATACAATTTGCCGTCCATACGGATAGCTGTTCCGATTTTAATGTCTTGAGCATTAATCATACTTTTCTTTGCTTATATTTGATTATTATTTCAGATTATATTCACTCACGGTGGTGATTTCGGATGCAAAAGTAATGTAAATCAAGAAAAAACGCAAAAAGAAATCACTAAAAATGAGTTATCTCTTTGTTTATTTCAAAAAAGTCACTAATTTTGCAGCCCGTTACTAATGGTGAATAATAACATAAAATAAGTATATACAATGAAAAGAACGTTCCAACCCTCTAACAGAAAGAGAAAAAACAAACACGGATTCCGTGAAAGAATGGCAACAGCTAACGGCCGTCGCGTATTGGCCAGCCGTCGTGCAAAAGGTCGTAAGAAATTAACTGTATCTGATGAATACAACGGAAAATAATTCATCTGACCGGAAAAAATAAAAGGAGTGGAGTCACAAAGACTTTACTCCTTTTATTTTTCCAAACAGCCGGACAACCCTAAAAAAGTAACCTAACTTAAATAGCCAAGTAACTTAACTTAAATGACCAAGTAACCTAACTTAAATGGCCAAGTAAGTTAACTTCATCGCCCCACGCAGCCGGCTTACTGAAACATTCTATTTATCTCTCCTTTCTCTCGCCCACTCCATCACATTAGCCGGAGCACGTTCCGCCAGATATTCCTTCTTCATAAAATCCATATAAGGTGCCACATGATCAAAGAACTGATAATATCCCTTGCACAAGTAATTCAACCCCGGTTCACCGTCCTCGCTTAACACAAAACGGTTCTTCGGGCATTCCCCATGACAGGCAAACTCGTAGGGACAATTCAGGCATTGCTGCGGCAGGCTGTTGTGCTTCATCGCCCCAAAAGCCTCCTGCTCCTTACCATACATCATCTCCACTAAAGTCTTCTGATAAATGTTTCCCAATTTATATTCCGGAAAAACAAAATGGTCGCAAGAATACACATCACCGTTGAATTCCATCACGGCTGCATGTCCGCAATATTTAGCCAATGAACAAACACCCGGCTGCTGTCCCACCCAATTAGCCAAAGTGGAATCGAACAACTGGATGTAATAATTACCCACATCATTCAACACCCATTCATCGAAGATGGTGCAAAGAAAATTCCCCCACTGCTCAGGAGTAACGGAGAAAGGAGCCAGTTCACCGTCTTTCTGCTTTAATGAAGAAAGTTGCAGACCGTCCGCACGATTAGACAGCCGCTCCACAATGGGAGTAAACTGTATATAATGGCAATCAAGCTCATCACGGAAGAAACGATAAAAATCCAACGGATAATCCGCATTGTAGTCATTGACCACCGCCATGGCATTCCATTCCACCCCATGCTTTTTCAGCAGGCCAATGCCTTTCATTACTTTATAGAAAGAAGGTTGCCCCATCTTGTTTTTCCGGTATTCATCATGAAACTCCTGAGGTCCGTCTATGGAAACGCCCACCAAGAAATTATTCTCACGGAAAAACTCACACCACTCATCCGTCAGCAGTGTACCATTGGTCTGGATGCAGTTGTCAATGGTTCTGCCACCCGCATATTTTTTCTGAAGTTCCAAAGCCTTTTTGTAGAAAGCCAAGGGGCGCATCAATGTTTCCCCCCCATGCCAGGTAAACAGGACTTGCGGCATGGTTTGCGACTGAATATATTCTTTTATGAATTTCTCCAGCAGCTCATCGCTCATCACATGACGCGGCTGTCCTTCATACAACTTGGATTTTTCCAGATAATAACAATAGTCGCACGCCAGATTACAGACGGCGCCAACAGGTTTGGTCATTATATATAGCGGCTTTGCAAAAGGAGTTATAGTTGCTTCTTTCATTATATTCTTCACTGTTTTAATATTAGCAGAATCAAAGATAAACCTATTTTTCTTAATAAGAAAGAAGAGTCGCATCTTCTATTCTCAAACACGACTCTTTCCCTTTATCACCCGAAAATTATTTCAGCAGCACCCCTACTTCACCAACAGCAGTTACCGCCTTATTATTTATTTCGGCCACGGGCTCCAGTTTGAAGTAACGGGCCGGATAAACCTTTCCGAAACGAACGAAATAAGGAACAGGATTGTGCATGATATTGCTGAATTCGCCTGTGGTATCACACTTCGTCCAATCCTTGCCATCCCGGCTGACATAGAAATTATACTTATAAATAGTTCCGGTCAGGTCTTCTCCCTGTGCAGGAGCATAACTGAAACCGGCTATTTCAACGTCCTTGCCCATATCAACCACCAAGGAAGTCAAGGCATCGGTTCTCCACACCGTCTCCTGCTTTCCGTCAATGGCTGCGGCAGCATCCATCCCCACAGTCTTCCAGCCATCCACCGGCACATCGCTCAAGGACACTTTCATTGTTTTGTCAACCAAGGGTTCGGCATAATACAAGCCGACGTTACTGATATTGACAATTCCGCGGGCACCAGTGATGGTTACTCTGACCTTTTCCGCGTGAATGTCCGAAAAAGGCAACAAACGTTTGTATCCCACTGTAGTCCCCCGGCCTACATGATGCCATGCGCCATTGGTGAAAACTTCTACCGTAAAGCCTTCCACACGCTGGCCTTTGGTGATATCCTCCTGAATCAAGAAGGTATTAACCAGTGCATTCTTCTTTACCTTATATTCTTTCGTATCTCCTACCCTGGCTGTCCATGTCCTGTTTCCCTTCTCAATCTTATTATCGGCAAAGGTCTTCTTTATATATTCCGCCAGTTCCTTGATACGTCTCACATCATTCTCATGCATCAAACCGCGCTTGTCGGGCGGGATATTCAGCAGCAAAACCGAATTACAGCCTACAGAACGATAGTAAATATTCACCAGATTGGCAAGTGAACGGACCTGATTGTCCTGTTCGGCATGATAGAACCATCCCGGACGGATAGAGACATCAACTTCAGAAGGATACCAGAACAAATCCGATGCTTTAGACACCAGCTCACGGCTTCCCAGATCCTTGGACATGGCATTTATGCCCAACTTCTTATAGACTTCATCGGAACCCGGATAAGAATTAGGCATCAAAGCCGTGGCGCTCCATTCCGTGGTACGTCCCAGTCCGCCTTCGTTGCCTACCCAACGCACATCATCCCCCATGATGGCGGTAACCGCGTCAGGTTGCAAACGGTGAATTGTTTTCAAGATGGCATTCCAGTCGTATATCTGCTTTTTTCCGTTAGGACCTTCACCGTTGGCTCCGTCAAACCATACCTCGTGCACCTCTCCATAGTTGGTGAGCAGTTCGGTAAGCTGTTCTATAAAGAATTTATTGTAGGCTTCTCCCTGCCCATAACATTCAGCATTACGGTCCCATGGAGAAAGATAAACTCCGAATTTCAGTCCATACTTGTCACAGGCTTGGCGAAGTTCCCGCACCACATCCCCTTTGCCGTTCTTCCATGGAGAAGAAGCAACGGAATGTTTGGTTGTCCTAGTAGGCCACAGGCAGAAACCGTCGTGATGCTTGGCGGTGATGATAGCCATTTTAAATCCGCCCTCTTTTAAAGCGCGTACCCATTGTTCACAGTCCAGTTCCGTAGGGTTGAAGACAGCAGGGTCCTCCTTACCGTCCCCCCATTCACGGCCTGTAAAGGTATTGATACCGAAATGAAGGAAACAGGTGAACTCCATTTGTTGCCACGCCAGCTGTTGCGGTGTAGGTACCAAACGGGAAGCCATGTCTATTTTCTGCTCTGTAGCCGCTCCTGCCGGAAAGGCTACATGTTTTTCATAAAACTCCTGTGCCCGTGTTCCCACAAAAGCACAAAGAAAGGCTGCGGTTAGAATCTTTTTTCTCATTTTTCTTTATTAGAAGGTTATTTCAATGGACGAATCATAAACTAAAAGGTATACTTTACCACCTCTTTATCAGAAGTCTTGGCAAATGTAGCTTTTTGAATCATATTATCCAAGCCTTCCGTCCTCCAAACTCCGGTTCCTCCTTTTTTTCTCTGCCGGCATTCCCGTAACAGGACGTAAAGGTCGGGAATCACAGGAAAAGCCATTTCACCATGCGCTCTGCCGGATATTCATAAAAATGATATATCTTTGTATCTACAAATGATTTTTCATCCATTAATCAATATATTATGAAACTAAAACTTTCCACTTTAACCATCCTGCTGTTCTTCTTATCAGCATGTTTTCCTTTGGCCGCCCAAAAGGCTCCCCAACCGTTTGATATCGACAACCCTTCGCTCCGCGTCTTTCTTCCGGCTCCCGAACTGGCGACAGGACGCGCCATAGTAGCCTGTCCGGGGGGCGGATATGGCGGACTGGCTGTCAACCACGAAGGTTATGACTGGGCACCTTACTTCAACAAACAAGGCATAGCGCTGATTGTACTGAAATACCGGATGCCTCACGGAGACCGCACACTCCCCATCTCGGACGCCGAGGCTGCCATGAAAATGGTACGCGACAGCGCCGGTGTATGGAACCTGAATCCATACGACATAGGGATAATGGGATCCTCCGCCGGAGGCCATCTGGCTTCCACCATCGCCACACATACCCGCCCCGAGCTTCGTCCCGATTTTCAAATCCTGTTCTATCCTGTCATCACCATGGATAAATCCTATACTCACATGGGATCTCACGACAATCTTCTGGGTAAAGACGCTTCCGGCGAACTGGAAACAGCATTCTCCAACGAAAAACAAGTGACTAAAGAAACTCCCCGCGCCTTTATCGCCTACAGTGATGACGACAAGACAGTTCCTCCCGCCAACGGAGTGAATTACTACCTGAGCCTGCACAAAAATCACGTGCCTGCCGTACTCCATATTTATGCAAGCGGCGGACATGGCTGGGGCATCCGTGAAAACTTCATTTACAAGAATGAAATGTTGAACGATCTGTCCGCCTGGCTGCGCAGTTTCAAAGCTCCCCGTAAAGACGCTATCCGTGTAGCTTGTGTAGGCAACAGCATTACTTACGGAGCAAGAATCAAAAACCGGAGCCACGACAGCTATCCTTCCGTTCTAGGACGCTTGCTGGGTGACAGATACTGGGTGAAGAACTTCGGAGTCAGCGCACGGACCATGCTGAATAAAGGTGACCGCCCTTACATGAAAGAGCAAGCTTACCAACAAGCGTTGGCATTCAACCCCAATATCGTTATCATCAAACTGGGAACCAATGACAGCAAGTCATTCAACTGGGTACATAAAGCAGATTTCATGAAAGATACCCAAGCCATGATTGATGCCTTTAAAGCTCTCCCTTCACAACCTAAAATTTATCTGTGCTATCCTTCAAAGGCCTATCAGACCGGAGAAAGTATTAATGACGACATTATCTCGAAAGAAATTATTCCGATGATAAAGAAAACAGCCAGGAAAAACGGTCTGCCTGTTATTGACCTCCATAGTGCGATGGACGGAATGCCGGAATTGTTCCCCGACCACATCCACCCCAATGAAGAGGGAGCGAAGGTGATGGCAAGAGCTGTTTATGACGCTATAACAGACTGAAAGCATTGACAGGCATGGAAGTTATGTTAATTTCCGGCCATTTATAATAATAAATGATATATAATATGGAATAAAGGCAGAGATATAGCGCATTATCCAAATGAAAGAGTTTACTTTGTCCGACAAACAATTAGAGATTTATTCTAGTTTTATTCTCATCATGTATCTCCTCAGTTATCCACATTGAGTATATTCATTCCTGATTTAGAGCTTCTTGAGATTTCGTTGTTGAATTATTAATTTTTTATATTGACAGTTATGAATATGTATGTTGGAAACCTTAGCTACAACGTTAAGGAAGCAGATTTGAGAGAAGTTATGGAAGAGTATGGAACAGTAGGCTCAGTCAAATTAATCATTGACCGTGATACAAGAAGATCAAAAGGTTTCGCCTTTGTAGAAATGCCGGAAACTTCCGAAGCCGCAAACGCTATCAAACAATTGAACGGTACAGAATATGCCGGTCGTCCAATGGTAGTGAAAGAAGCCTTACCTAGAAATTAATAGAGTAAACTTGATAGACAAAGAAAAAGGATTCTCCGATCATCGGAAAATCCTTTTTCTTTGTCTATCAAGTTTTAATGAATACCCCTTCGCAAATAAATACTACCACTCAATAAATTTACCGCGGGCCCTGCGTTCCGCCAACATCTGCGTAAGGAAACGCTGACGGTCCTTGGCTATGTAACGCCGGGCAAAGATATTAGGGACAGCCACCCCCAAGGCAATACAGAAAATGATAAGTGCCGAGTTGATGCCATTGGAGAAAGCAAGTGTCACCTCCCCCACCACTCCACGCATATTGATAAGCGCCAGCAGCGAACGGTACATCAAGACACCGGGCACCATAGGGATAACCGACGGGATGGTCAGCACATGATTGGGGACATGAAACCAGTGAACAGCCTTTACCGCTATCAAGCTCACGACAAAGCTCCCCATAAACGAACCGATGACCGGACCGTAACCTAATTCAAAATTCACAAAGTTACGGGTACATACCGCAATAACCCCACCGGCAGCCACCACCCACAACAACCGTTTCTGCACATTAAATATAGTGGCGAATCCCATAGCCGCAATAGCAGCCGCGACAGCATACACCCAGTAAGTATCGTGCGGCACCATACTCAACTCGCTGAATTTCTGGTCGATAGTGACATCATTCATCACCAGCAGCCTCATGGCAAAAGCGATGCCGAACGCCATTCCTCCCACCATCATCATGGTATTGGCAGCACGCGTAATGCCTACCAGCAAATGATTGTCAATCATATCATCCACAAAATTTATCAGCGGCACACCGGGAACAATATACAAAGCACACGCCAGCAGCGGATGATAGGGAGTGGAAGACCATCCCGAGAAAGAAAACGCATAAGCCAGGCAAGTGCATAAAAACGCGGAGATGGCAATACTCATATATACATTGATGCCGAACTCGATGCAGCGGGCGCGGGTGCGGAAACCCACGAAAGTACAAATAGCTGTTATCAGAAAAGCAATCCAGTCACCCCCAAACAGTTTGCAGAACCCGCCACAGGCAAACCCGGTGCAGACAGCTACAATATAAGGTGTATAATTACGCTTCTGACGAGCAATTCTCTCAAGCTCCTCCTCGTATTTGTCCAATGAATAATCCTGCTCTATGGCACGCCACGAAAGTTTGCTGATTTTTGAAATGGTCTCCATATTTATGCCATGGTTCTCACACTTCTGGAACTTGGAAAAAGAATGTCTCTCGTCACTCACATTCACCATCAGCATAGTCCACCGGATATCAATGTGCAGTTTCTCTTCGGGAATGCCCAGATAAGCGGCCACACGCTTCATGTTCCGCTCAATGCGGTTGGTGTCCGCCGCACTTTCCATGAGCATTTTGCCTGTACGTAATAAAAGGTCTAGTTTACGGCGCAATAACAGCACCTCTTCCTCGTTTGTTGTCTCGTTCATATTCTTCTTTGCTCCATTTTGTTTAGTCTGATAAGGAAATAGGTTATTTTAGCGGGGCAAAGGTACTAAAAGTATATGATATTCATCTTGAAATATAGGAATAGAAATGATTTTATCGTATCTTTGACCCGAAATAATTAAGTTAGATATGGTAACATTCAAAGAATTCTTTTCATTCAAGAATAACCGCTTCTTCTGGCTCAATCTGATAGCGATGGTAGTGGTCATTGTGGCGGCAGCCTGGGGAACCCTTCAATGGCTGGACAGTTATACACGCCACGGTGAGGCTGTGGTAGTGCCCGATGTAAAAGGAATGAACCTGCGCGCCGCGGAAAACGAACTCGGCAAGCAGTCACTGAAATCAATCGTCATAGACTCCAGCTATGTAAAAGGAATAGCCCCCGGCGCCATTCTGGAACAGAACCCTTCCGGCGGCTCCAAGGTAAAGTCGGGCAGAACCGTCTATCTGACCGTCAATGCGGACAGCGCCCCCAAGGTAGCCATCCCCGATATCATGGACAACAGCTCGCTCCGCCAGGCTGAAGCCAAATTACGTGCGTTGGGTTTCAAAGTGACCGAACCCGAATACATCAGCGGCGAAAAAGACTGGGTGTACAGCATTAAATACCGTGGACGCGACCTGAAAGCCGGAGAAAAGATCCCCTACGAGGCCGTACTGACCCTCATGGTGGGCAACGGTAATGAAACCATGCCCGAAGACTCGACGCTGGTGGACGAATCCGGTACCGTGAGCGATGACAAACCGATGATAGACGAATCCTGGTTTTAAACTTAACACCCCGTGATGATGACAGAAGAATATGTGGATGAACTGGATGACGCACTGGATGATGTGGAACCGGTAGTGGAGAACCCCTCCGAACTATATGAGCATTTCCGTGTAGTGGTAGATAAAGGGCAGTCGCAAGTACGTGTGGACAAATATTTGTTCGAGCGGCTGGTCAACTCCTCGCGCAACCGCATCCAGAAGGCTGCCGACGCCGGCCTCATCATGGCGAACGGCAAACCGGTGAAAAGCAGTTATAAAGTAAAACCTTGCGACGTGCTGACGGTGATGATGGACCGCCCGCGTTACGACAATGATATTATCCCCGAGGACATTCCGCTGGATATCGTCTATGAGGACAACGAGTTGATGGTAGTCAACAAACCGGCGGGTCTGGTCGTGCATCCGGGATGCGGAAACTACCACGGCACACTGGTCAACGCCATAGCATGGCATCTGAAAGACAACCCCAGCTACGACCCTAACGATCCGCAAGTGGGATTGGTCCACCGTATAGACAAAGACACCTCGGGCCTGCTCGTGGTAGCCAAGACCCCCGATGCCAAAACCCATCTGGGGCTTCAGTTCTACAACAAGACCACCCGGCGTAAATACAACGCCCTGGTATGGGGTGTCGTGGAGAATAACGAAGGAACCATAGAAGGGAATATAGGACGCAACCCCAGAGACCGCATGCAGATGGCCGTACTGAGCGACCCCGCCCAAGGAAAGCATGCCGTCACCCACTACCGGGTACTGGAGCGTCTGGGCTATGTCACCCTGGTAGAGTGCGTGCTCGAGACCGGACGCACCCACCAGATACGTGTCCACATGAAGCACATCGGGCACACACTGTTCAACGATGAGCGTTATGGTGGAAACGAAATCTTAAAAGGAACTCATTTTAGTAAATACAAACAATTCGTAAACAACTGTTTCGAGACCTGCCCCCGCCAGGCACTACACGCCATGACGCTGGGCTTTGTCCACCCCCGTACAGGCGAGGAGATGTTCTTCACCTCCCCGCTGCCCGAGGATATGACAAACCTGATAGACAAGTGGAGAAACTATATCAGTAACAGAGAAGAACTATGAAACGTACTATTGCCATTGTAGCCGGAGGAGACTCCAGCGAACTTGTCGTTTCCCTACGCAGCGCACAGGGACTTTACTCTTTCATTGACAAAGAGCGTTATAACTTATATATAGTAGAGATGGAAGGCCACCGCTGGGAAGTAGTCCTTCCGGACGGCACCAAAACACCGATAGACCGTAACGACTTCAGCTTCATGGAGAACGGCGAAAAGAGACAATTCGACTTCGCCTACATCACCATCCACGGCACTCCGGGGGAAAATGGTATCCTGCAAGGTTACTTCGACCTGCTGGGCATCCCCTACTCCAGCTGCAACGTACTGGTATCGGCCATGACTTTCAATAAATTCACCTGCAACCAATACCTGAAAGGCTTCGGCATCCGCGTAGCCGAATCGATGATCCTGCGCAAAGGATTTGAAATCACAGACGAAGAAGTGATCAGCAAAATCGGCCTGCCCTGTTTCATCAAGCCCAACGCCGGCGGTTCCAGTTTCGGTGTCACCAAAGTAAAGACGAAGGAAGATATACAGCCCGCCATCGAAAAAGCTTTCAAGGAAAGTGACGAAGTAATGATTGAAGCCTTTATGAAAGGAACGGAAATCACCTGCGGATGCTACAAGACCTCGGACAAGGAAGTGGTATTCCCCATCACCGAGGTGGTGAGCGCCAACGAATTCTTTGACTATGGCGCCAAATACAACGGCGAGTCACAGGAAATCACCCCAGCCCGTCTGCCCGAAGATACGGCCGAACGTGTACGCCTGCTCACCTCGGCCATCTATGACATTCTGGGATGCTCCGGCCTTATCCGCATCGACTATATCATTACCGAAGACGAAAAAGTGAACCTGCTCGAAATCAACACCACCCCGGGCATGACAGCTACCAGCTTCATCCCCCAACAGGTACGTGCCGCAGGCCTGGATATAAAGGATGTGATGACTGACATTATAGAAAATAAATTTTAGTGATATCACTAACTAACCCTTATAAATTATGAACATACCAGCTGAATTTAACGAGATTCGTCCGTACACTCCCGAAGAGTTGCCGCAAATCTATGAAGAATTAATCGCTGACCCCGCTTTCCGGACAGTGGTAGAGTCTGTTATGCCAGGCGTGCCTTTCGAAGGCCTTGCCATGAAGATGCGTCAATGCAAAACCAATCTGGAGTTCCAAAAAGCGTTCTTTTACGGACTATTATGGGATTTAGTGAAGAAAACAGCCAACGGACTGACTTTCGACTGCTCCGCCTTGCCCGACTTAACCCGAAACTACACTTTCATCTCCAATCATCGTGATATTATTCTGGACTCGGCTTTCCTGTCTATCCTATTGATAGACAAAGAAATGACCACCGTAGAAATCGCCATCGGCGACAACCTGCTCATCTACCCATGGATTCATAAGCTGGTACGTGTCAATAAATCATTCATCGTGAAACGCGGCCTCAACATGCGGCAAAAACTGGAAGCATCCGCCCTGATGTCGCGCTACATGCACTTCGCCATGAAGGAAAAACATGAGAATCTATGGATAGCCCAACGCCAGGGGCGCGCCAAAGATTCCAACGACCGCACCCAGGACAGTGTATTGAAAATGATGGCCATGGCAGGTGAAGGCGATATCATCGAAAGACTGAAAGAACTGAACATCGTCCCGCTCGCCATCTCGTACGAATACGATCCGTGTGACTTCTTGAAAGCAAAAGAGTTGCAACAGAAACGGGATGACGAACACTTCCAGAAAACTCCCGAAGACGACCTGATCAATA
The DNA here is from genome assembly GCF_054653615.1 of Phocaeicola sartorii JCM 17136 = DSM 21941. Taxonomy (NCBI): domain Bacteria; kingdom Pseudomonadati; phylum Bacteroidota; class Bacteroidia; order Bacteroidales; family Bacteroidaceae; genus Phocaeicola; species Phocaeicola sartorii. Next base: position 506,959 of record NZ_BAAIFW010000005.1, on the reverse strand, counting down.
TGCAGACCGGTCTTTACGGATACAAAGGACGCATCCATTTCCAGACTTCCGCCTGTCTGAATCATGAACTGGACGAGCTGAAGAAACTCAATCTGCCTAAATGTGAATTGTTTACCGCCATCTCGGAAACCATCGACCGGCATATACACAGCAGTTACCGCCTGTTTGCCGGTAATTATGTGGCACGTGACCTCCTGATGGGAGACAACCGTTTCACGGCCGAGTACACAGAAGAAGAAAAAGCGCATTTTGAGAACTACGTGGAACAGCAGATCGCCAAGGTCGATCTTCCCGGCAAAGACACCACTTTCCTGCGTCATGCTTTGCTGACCATGTATGCCAATCCGCTCATCAATTACTTGAAAGCGGCCAAAGGATAAGCACGTTTACCGTAAAGGGTGGATGCTACCGTCCACCCTGAAAAAGAAAGTTATGAACATGAGGAAAATCGTTATTCTATCTTTTCTGGCTTCTTTGCTGCTCGGCGCGTGCGGTGAGGATGACTATGTATATCCCAATGTCCTGACAGACATGATCGACTTGAAAACCGACCATACAGGAACCGGACGATATCTGATAACGGACGAAGGAACAGAGTGGCGCATCCAGTCACGCACCGGTCTTGACGGACTGGCGCCGGACACCACGTATCGCACGGTGACCATGTACGCCCCACTGACCGGTCCGGAGGAAACAGAAAAAGAAGCCATGCTTTACAACACCCAGCTGGTTATTTCTCCAGTACCCTTGCCTGAGTCAAAATTCAAGGAGATAAAGACCGACCCGGTGGCCATTCAAAGCATCTGGCGCGGCGGTGATTACCTGAACCTGATTCTGCAAGTCAAAGTCAAGGACCAGCGGCACAGCTATCATTTTATTGAGAACAAGCTGGAGAGCAAAGACGGAGAGCAAACTTTACACCTTACACTCTACCATGACAGGAACAATGACATTGAAGGCTTCAACCGTAAAGTCTATCTGTCCGTTCCCCTATGGGCATACGCCGGCAAGCTGCATCCAGGCGATAAGATTGTATTCAACATCCATACTTATAAAGAAGGTATGACCAGCCGCATCTTTTATTTTTAAGAAACCAGAACATCAAAACATTCCATTTTATGATAAAGACCATCTATTTCGTATTCTTCATCTGCGCATTCTCACTAGGATTATGGGCATGTACCGGCAAAGACAGTGACAAATTCAAGAACCTTTCCTCCGACCAGTTCGAGGAAATGATACAGGACAAGACCATCCAGCTGGTGGATGTACGCACAGTGGCCGAGTATTCCGAGGGTCATATACCGGGCAGCATCAATATCAATGTACTGGACAATGAGTTTGGTACAAACATCGAGGAGCTTCTTCAAAAAGACCGTCCCGTAGCCGTTTACTGCAAAAGTGGAAGACGCAGCCGCAACGCCGCCAACATATTGGTAAAAAAAGGATTCAAGGTGTATAATCTGGATAAGGGCATCCTGGACTGGAAGGAATTAGGGAAGGAAATAAGTTTTTAACCGTTTTTTCCTTCAAATCCTTCATAATAGCGTAATTCACTCATTTACAAGCAGATATTATGAAGGATTCCTCTTCCAATCCTTCATAAATCCTTCATTTCCGGGTAAGCGTCTCGTAAGCGTCTCCGCGATTCTATATAGTTTGCTAAAATAAAAAGGCTAATGCTCCCTTTTTATCCATTAGCCTTTTTCCATCTGTCAGGAAGCAGTTCCGTAAGCGTCTCCGTAAGTTTGTCCCAGCCGCCCCCGCCCGGTCTTCAGTTTCCGAAGTGATTCTTTCTCTTGAATGGCAATCCGGCCACACACTGTCTTATATATAGTCAAGCCAAGGATACACACAGTTTTTTGTCCGATAGAAATCATTGCGCTACCCTTTTCTGTTTATCGTTTCACCTTAGTGATGAAGTTTTATCACTAAGGTGATTAGTTTTCATCACATGGGTGATACGGTTTCATCACATAGGTGAAACGATAAATTGAAAAGGAAGAATACATCATTCCGACCGCCGGTTATTCCAACCCTTCCAGCATTCTCTTTAAAACAACCGTAGCAGAGATCTCCCGGTTGGCCGCTTCAGGAATAACCAACGAAGTAGGAGCTTCAATCACCTCATCGGTCACAATCATGTTTCTTCTCACCGGCAGACAATGCATAAAGAAAGCATCGTTTGTCACTGCCATGTGCGCCGCATCTACCGTCCAGCTCATATCCTTGCTCAAGATCTTTCCATAGTCGGCAGGACAAGTGACACCGGGACATGCCCAGTTCTTGGCATAGATAAAGTCAGCCCCTTCAAAGGCTTTCAGCTGGTTGTATTCCACCTTCGCGCCACGGACAAACTTCGGGTCCAGCTCATAGCCTTCGGGGTGAGTGATGACAAAATCCACATCGGCCTCGTTCATCCAGTCGGCAAACGAGTTAGGTACGGCCTGAGGCAATGCACGCGGGTGTGGCGCCCAAGTCAATACCACTTTGGGACGTTCTTTCTTTTTATACTCCTCAATGGTAATCAAATCGGCAAAGGCCTGCAACGGATGACCGGTGGCAGCCTCCATGGAAAATACAGGCTTGCCGGAATATTTGATGAACTGATTCAGAATCTTTTCGGTATAATCGTCCTCGCGGTTCTCAAAATGAGCGAACGAACGCACACCGATGATATCACAATAAGAAGCCATGACCGGAATAGCCTCCAGCAAGTGCTCACTCTTGTCGCCATCCATAATGACCCCGCGCTCGGTCTCCAGCTTCCATGCGCCCTGGTTCACATCGAGCACAATCACATCCATGCCCAAGTTACGGGCTGCTTTCTGGGTGCTGAGACGGGTACGCAGACTGTTGTTGAAGAAAATCAGCAGACAAGTCTTATGCTTTCCCAAGGTTTCATACTTGTAGCGGTCTTTCTTTATTTCGAACGCTTCGGCAAGGGCACTCCTCAAGTCGCCCAAATCATGTACGTTTGTAAAGTATCTCATAATCCTTTCATTTATAATATTATTGTCTTATTTGTCCATCGCCCTGAATAATCCACTTGTATGTGTTCAGTTCCTCCAGCCCCATCGGGCCACGGGCGTGAAGCTTCTGCGTGCTGATGCCAATCTCCGCTCCCAGTCCGAACTCGCCGCCATCGGTAAACGAGGTGGGCACATTCACATAGACACAAGCCGCATCTACCGCCTTCATAAAATAACCGGCCGCCCAGTCATTCTCCGTCACAATACATTCACTATGCCCCGAACCATAGATAGAAATGTGGGCCACAGCCGACTGTATGGTCATCGTCGACGTCACCGCCATCTTATAGTCCAGAAACTCCGTTCCGAAAGTATCCGTAGAAGCATGTTTCAGCAAGTGGGGAGGATAAGAGGTTTTCAGATAATTGTAACACAAATCATCGGCATAGATTTCCACGTTGTCCTGCTGCAAGCCGCTGCAAAGAGTGGAAAGATCGGTGAGCCGGTTCACATCTACTATCAGACAGTCCAAGGCATTGCATACACTGACACGGCGTGTCTTGGCATTGCGGATTATGGCAGCTCCTTTCGCCACATCACCGTCCTTGTCAAAATAAACGTGACACACACCGGCCCCTGTCTCGATGACGGGAATCGTGGCGTTCTGCCGCACATAGTCTATCAGCCCCTTGCCGCCCCGGGGAATAATCAGATCCACATAGCCGCGGGCATGGAGCAGCGCGTCGGCCGAATCATGCCCGGCCGGCAACAATGCCACCAGATAAGGAGACAGGTGGGCTACATCCAGCAACGTATTCCGGATAATCTCCACCAGGATACGGTTGGAGCAATCGGCATCGCTTCCCCCCTTTAAGATACAGGCATTGCCGGATTTGAAACAAAGCGCAAACACATCCAGAGTCACATTGGGACGAGCCTCATAAATGATGCCTATCACTCCGAAAGGCACACTCACCTTGGTCAGCTTCATGCCATTGGGGCGCACGGTCTCACTCAGTACCCTGCCCGAGGGAGAAGGCAGCGCGGCTACCTGGCGTATGCCTGCGGCTATGGTGCGAATACGTTCCGCCGTCAGTTTCAGACGGTCATATTTGGGGTTGGAAGGATCCATCGCCGCCAGATCTTTGGCGTTCTCTTCCAGAATCCGGTCTGTAGCCGCCTCCACTCTGTCGGCCAAGGCAGACAAGGTGTCATTGATGATCTCCTCCTTGCAGAAAGCAAGAGATCCTTTTGCCTGCTTTGCCTGTTTTAAAATATTCTCAATCTGTTCCATTGTCATTTCATTTTATCTACATCATTACCACATCAGTCCAAATACAGATAGTCATAGTGCACCATCGGTTTCTGGCCGTGCCTGCCCAACAAAGTACGCGCCTCTGCCGAATCGAGCCCGATGCGCCCCACTCCTATCTGCCTGCCCCGGTGGTCGATGATTTTCACTATATCGTCTTTCTCAAATTCTCCTTCTATACGGACCACTCCCACAGGAAGCAGGCTCACCGCCTTCTGTCCCTTCAACACGTTCACGGCCTGTTCGTTCAAGTGCAACTCGCCTTTGGCAAAGCCTCCGCTGTGGGCAATCCACTTCTTCACGCTGGATACTCCGCCTTCCGCCGGAATGAAACGCGTACAGACCGTCTCTACCGGATGTTGCAGCAAATCCACCAGGATATGGTCTTTCTTGCCGTTGGCTATAATGACGGTGATGCCTTCATCAGCCACCTTGCGGGCAATGGTGGTCTTGGTGAGCATGCCGCCCCGGCCGAATCCCGATTTCTCCGTCTGTATATAGTCCGAGAGATCCTTGCCCTGCTCTACCTCGCGTATCACCTGTGTACCGGGGGCGGAGGGGGAGCCATCGTAGATACCGTCAATATTGCTCAGTATGATCAACGCCTGCATATCCATCATGGAGGCGATCATGCCCGAAAGCTCGTCATTGTCTGTAAACATCAATTCGGTGACCGAGATGGTATCATTCTCATTCACAATCGGTATCACACCGTTCTCCAGCATCACCATCATGCAGTTGCGCTGGTTCAGGTAATGACGGCGCGTGCCGAAACTCTCTTTCGTGGTCAGCACCTGTCCCACAGGGATGCCGTGTTCGCGGAACAGCTCATAGTAACGGTTGATCAGTTTGGCCTGTCCCACCGCCGAGAAAAGCTGCCGCTGGTCCACACTATCCAATTTCTTGGAAGGCTTGATCTCGCTGCGTCCCGAAGCCACCGCTCCGGATGAGATCAGAATGACTTCCACCCCGGCCCTACGCAACTCCGCCACCTGGTCCACCAAGGCTGACATACGTGTCACATCCAGCGTGCCATCTTTACGCGCCAGCACATTACTACCGATCTTTACTGCTATTCTTGTAAACTGAACTGCCATTTCTCTTGTTATTTTAGAAACACAAATATAGATATTAAAATCAATCTGTAAGGTCAAATAGCCTAAAATTTAATCATTATCGCATTTGTACGCATGTATTTTTATTCCCATCTTTGCAAAATGAAAATATATAACGATAATATTCAATAGGCAAACGTATGGTCAAAGCTATTTTTTTCGATATAGACGGCACTCTAGTCTCTTTCGAGACCCATAAGATTCCCGCTTCAACCCGCGAAGCATTAAAGGCACTCCGTGACAAAGGCATCAAAATCTTTATTGCTACCGGCCGCCCACAGTGTTTGATAAACAATCTGGGTGACTTGGAGTTTGACGGGTACATCACGGTGAACGGCAGCTATTGTTTTACCGCCGGCCACCAGCCTATTTATAAAGGTTGCATCCCGCAAGAAGACATTGAACGGCTTATCACTTTCCAACAGAGCCATCCGGTGCCTTTCGTTTTTGCATACGGCAATGAAATGTTCGTCACAGAGGTGAATGACAGAGTACAGGCTGTTTCCGATCTGATTGAAATTCCTGTTCCCCCTGTCGCCTCCATAGAAGAAGCCCGTGGAAAAGACATCCTGCAAATAATGGGGTATTTTACGGACGAAGAAGAAAAAGAAACAGATATATTCGGCAGAGTGCTGACTCATTGCGAACCGATGCGCTGGTATCCATTGTTCGCTGATATCATCGCACGGGGCAACAGCAAGAGTACGGGAATAGACAAGGTACTGGCATATTTTGACATCGACCTGAAAGACACAATGGCTTTCGGTGACGGCGGCAACGATATCCCCATGCTGAGACACGTAGCCACAGGGATAGCTATGGGAAACGCCGAACCTCACGTCAAGGCTGTGGCCGACTATGTGACCACCTCCGTAGATGAAGACGGAATAGCCAATGCGCTGAAACATTTCGGACTTCTCTGAAGTAATAAATAAAACGCCCCGTTAGTTTTACTCAATTTGTACAACAGTCCGCGACAGCGGGTAAGCTATCACAGACTGTTGTGCAAAATAGAGTTTGATAGGGTCATTTTAGTTTTGCCACAGTATTTTATCCAATATCGCCTTCACTTCCTCCGCCGTAGGTCTGACAGCAAGTATCTTCCCTTCCTTATCTACCAGGAAAGTAGCCCCTCCTGCATTACCGATTCCATATTTCTCCCATATTTTCGCGCGGTCATTCAGTTCCAGCAAGTTCAACCAAGGATACTTATCTTTAACCAAAGCGGCCTTCATATCCCCGGCACTGCGCTCGCGTGCCACGCCTACCACCGTAAAGCCCTTATCCTTATAAGACTCATAGATCGGAATCATACTGAGGGAGGTACGCCTGCACGGACCGCACCACGATGCCCATAAGTCAATGAGAGCCACCTTGCCGGCTATTTCCTCCGAAAGCAGATGACGGGTTCCCTCCAGATCGGGCGCCTCAAAATCCACAAAACGGTTTCCCACCTTGACTTCGAGGGCGGAAATCCAGTTCCGCACATAACGGGTCAAGGCGTTGCCGGAAAACAAGGAAGCATATATTTCCCGGTAGACGGCGATATAAGGAGCAAGGTCTTTTCCCTGCCTTTTGCTTCTTTCCATCTGATTCTTCAGCAGATAAAGCCCCACCAAGGAGGAATCCGCCTTGATATAGTCCAGACTATACGCCTGAAAATCATCATAAGCTTTCGTACTTTTCTTCTCAAGTTCATAATATTCAGGAGTGTAAGCCTTTCCCGTTCTATAAAGTTCCTGTGCCCGGTCGCCTAGTTTTTTCCGTTCGGCCTCGTCTTTCGCTCCCTCAAACTGTTTATGGAGAGCCTGCATTTCAAGGCTCTCTACTTTTCCTTCCCGCCGCAATTTGTCTTTTTCCATCCGCAAAGAACGCATGAACAAACTGTCCGTCTGCCGGTTGAATGCAAGCAGTTCCTTATTCAAGGGGGATTCGGAGGTGACTTCGGCACTTTTCTCCAACGAATAGAAGGTCACTTTCAGTACGCCGTCCTCGGCTATAAAAGGTACGGGACGCCACGCCCCCGTCATTTTGTCACTCCATGCGCACAATTCATAGGGTTCTTCGGTGTCGGTGTACAGATCGAATGAGAACCGGCCATCCCGTACAGGAATGGACTGCCAGTCATTGACACGGTCATCCGTGCCTTCGGGATACAGCATGATGCGGCTATAGGCAGGATTGCCCATCACCTGCCCCTCAATGCGGCAATGAATTCTTTTCCGCTCCTTTTTCTCTTCCAGTGAGATCTCTCTGACGACAAACTCACCATTTGTGGCAGTCCCCTCGTCAAAGTCCACCCACCGGTCCTTGTCCTCCACCGGTTCAAATTGCAACGAGAAAGGACGGGTCCATGTAGCGGGCATATATATTTTCTGATCCGGCTCAATGCCTTCCGCACCTACCAGGCGATAGACCTTTCCGGTGACGCCCCCCGTAAGCCGCGCCGACGAAGCCAGTTGCACCCAGTGACCGGGGCGATTATACAAGTTACCGCGCAATATCAGTGCGGTGTCCGAAACTTCCGCACGGTAAAACTCCACACAGTCGGTAGAGCGCTTTCCTTCCACGGGATAATCAATCACTTTGGTCTGAGCCTTCACATGCAGCCCCAGCAAAGAAAGGCAGCACCATAAGAGTAGTTTTTTCATATCTCTATCCATTTAAGATTCGCAAATATACCTGTTTAATTCTTATTTAGTCCGGACCTTCCGCTATTTATTTTCAAGAAAACCGTTATCTTTACGCAAAATATTTATTAATTGCGAATCTATGAAGAAAACCTATTCTATCCTTTGCGCATGGGCACTGGCAGGCAGCCTGTTCACCGGCTGTTCCACCACGCAGCAGACAGACGAAACTGACTACACGCAGTATGTCAACACGTTCATCGGAGCAGCAGACAACGGACATACCTTTCCCGGCGCCTGCCGTCCTTTCGGCATGATCCAGACCAGCCCCGTAACGGGTGCCGTGGGATGGAGATACTGCTCGGAATATGTGTACACCGATTCCCTGATCTGGGGATTCACGCAGACACACCTGAACGGGACAGGGTGTATGGACTTGGGAGATATCCTGGTGATGCCCGTCACCGGCACACGCACCCGTGCCTGGGACGCCTTCCGCAGCCACTTCTCCAAAGACAAGGAAGCCGCGGCTCCCGGATACTACACCGTAGAGCTGGCCGACCCCGGTGTGAAGGCCGAGCTGACCGCCTCGCCCCATGCCGCCCTGCACCGTTATACCTATCATAACGCCGACTCGGCATCTGTATTGATTGACCTTCAGCACGGACCTACATGGAACGAAAACCAATACCATTCGCAAGTGCAAAGTTGTGAAACCAATTGGGAGGATGCACAAACCCTGACCGGCCACGTACGCAACAGTGTGTGGGTGAACCAGGATTACTTCTTTGTCATGAAGTTCAACCGGCCTGTCATAGACACCCTGTATCTGCCCATGGCCGAAACAGAGAAAGGGAAACGCATCATCGCTACTTTTAACATGAAGCCGGGAGATGAATTACTGATGAAAGTAGCCATGTCCACCACCGGTGTGGATGGAGCCAAGAAGAATATGGAAGCGGAAATGGCCGACTGGAATTTCGAAGGTGTGAAGCAGGCGGCCCACGATGAATGGAACAGCTACCTGAGCCGCATTGAAGTGACCGGCACCGATGACGAGAAGACCAATTTCTATACCAGCTTCTATCACGCCCTGATCCAGCCCAATCAAATCTCGGATGTGGACGGACGGTACCGCAACGCGGCCGACTCCATTGTAAAAGCCGGTAACGGAACATTTTATTCCACGTTCTCCTTATGGGACACTTACCGCGCCGCCCACCCGTTCTACACCTTGATGGTGCCCGAGAAAGTGGACGGATTCGTCCATTCATTGGTAGAACAGGCCGAGGTACAAGGCTTCCTGCCCATCTGGGGACTTTGGGGAAAAGAAACATATACCATGATTGGCAACCACGGTGTTTCGGTTATCGCCGAAGCGTATCGTAAAGGCTTCCGGGGCTTTGATGCCGAACGTGCCTTCAATGCAGTCAAGAATACCCAGACCGTATCTCATAAACTGAAATCCGATTGGGAAACTTACATGAAATACGGTTATTTTCCTACTGACTTGATCAAGACAGAATCAGTATCCTCTACGCTGGAATCGGTCTATGATGATTATGCCGCAGCCGATATGGCCCAACGTATGGGTAAAGAGGAAGATGCCGCCTATTTTGCCAAACGTGCCGATTTCTATAAGAACCTGTTTGATGCAGAAACCCAGTTCATGCGTCCGCGCAATGCGGACGGAAGTTGGAGGACTCCTTTCAATCCCAGCCAGGTTGCCCACATGGAAAGTACCGGTGGAGATTATACCGAAGGGAATGCATGGCAGTACACCTGGCATGTGCAGCATGATGTACCGGGGCTTATTGAGTTATTCGGCGGAGAACAAGCATTTTTAAATAAACTGGATTCTTTGTTCACCCTGAAACTGGAAACCACCCAGGCAGACGTGACCGGACTGATCGGTCAATATGCACACGGCAACGAGCCCAGCCACCACATTACTTATTTATATACGCTGGCAGGCCGTCCCGAACGTACCCAGGAACTGATCCGCGAAATCTTTGACACGCAATATCGCCCCGAGCCCGACGGGCTGTGCGGCAATGATGACTGCGGACAGATGTCGGCATGGTATATGTTCTCGGCTATGGGATTTTATCCGGTGGATCCGGTAAGCGGCAATTATGTATTCGGTGCTCCGCAGATGCCGGAATTCGTATTGCACCTGGCCGGTGGAAAGACTTTCACCATCATTGCCGAAGGATTGTCAAAGGAACACAAGTATGTTGACAGCATCACGCTGAACGGTGAACCGTATACCAAGAATTATATCTCGCACGAGGATATTCTGAAAGGCGGAACATTAGTTTATAAGATGAAATAAGACAGCCACTTGGGCATCCATCACTTTTCGCTGACAAATCATATTGCAGCCTTCTGCGTGATGCAATGCCGGATGATTCATCAAACTTATACGATATTATAGCAAAGCCCTCTATAAACGATTCCACGATTTATAGAGGGCTTATTCTTTAATATAACAAGAGGTTCATGCTGTAAGGCAATATATTATCGCCTTACAGTAAATGTACATATTAATTTAATTTAGGTCCTTCACCAAACTGAGGGGCTTTCTTGTCATACCATACACGCTCTGCGTTCAACGTAGCAGGCTCCGGTCCATAGGAATATCCTTGAGCTTGATATGCTTCCCGCTTGATATCGCCCATTTTATCATCCACTGTCGGCTGTGTCACCTGGAAACGACGAGGTAATGGATAGTTGGTCACTTTAGGATTCAGATCCAACATAGGATACAACTTACTTTCCTTCATAGGACATCCCGAACGGCGCATCATTATGTATTGATCGGCCGGGAAGAAAATGAAGTGAATATATTGCTGTAAATAAACCTTCTCCAGATTCTCGGTCACAGAACCATCCAAAGTCAGAATAGGATCACTCAATAACCCAGCGACTTCACTTTCCTGCAATTTGATGCTTACATCAAATTTATCCTGTCCAAATGTATTGTCATAATATGGAACATGATTCAGACCCGCCAGCTTATCATAAGCACGCATTGAATATTCCACTCCCTTCTTTAAATAAGACTCGGCACTTCCTGAAAAACCTATATCTTGGCCCTGGCTCAATAACTTAAGTTCCGCCAGATACAAATTCACCTCAGCTGTAGATAAATACAATCCATACCATGCATACAAATCGGTTATCTGAACTCTCGGAGCTCCGGGGGCTACCGGATAATCAATAATGACTTTCTTGTCGAACATATATTGATTCAATGGAGAATAGGGATAATAAGTGGTTTCTCCGTTTCCATCTTTATCCGAAACCTTCCAAAGTTTTCCAGCCTTGTCAAAATAATCAGCATATTCGGGATGCTGGTCTTCCAAGCCTGCTTCCACCTCTGTCGGCAAGCCATAATAGCGTACCCATGGTTCGCCCGGAGCTTTCCAGCCCTTAAACACTTTTTTCCCATCCACCTCTTCTGATATGACATTTTCTTCTACAAATGAAGGCAGTCTTTGTCCTTTGTCATAGAAGGCCTGTATGACAATGGGATTATAATCATTCTTTTCAAAAAAGACACGGACACGCGGATCCAAGTGGTCTATCATGAAGTTTATCAGCTGCATTGAGCCCGCACCACGGTTGTCCATAGAGTTTCCACCTGCCAAGTGGCGGTCTGTAGCACTCTTATTATAAAAGAAGTCATCTTCCAGGCCATCCATTATAGGATATTTCGCTGCATCTTTGACGATATTCAGCGCACGGGCCTTGTCTTCATTGATTAAGCGGACAGCCAATTTCAAACGAAGGGAATTAGCAAACTTCAACCATTTGGCATAGTCACCTTGATAGATGATGTCCTGTGAACCTAATGACTGCTGTGTAACTTTGTTTCCACCAAGGACTACATCATTGGCTAATGTCTCAACGGCTTCTTTTAATTGTTGTTCCCACAAATCAAACAATTCAGCCTGCGTGTCATATTTAGGAGTCAGCGTACCTCCATAACGTGCCTGATATGCTTCCGTATATGCCATGGAACCATACATATCCGTATCCCACATAGCCAGGTAAATCATCAACGGGTTACAAAGAGCTTTCAAATAAGTATATTTTGCCTGCTCCTCACCTTCCAGCGTTGTGTTTACAACATGAACCAACTCATTTACCTGATTCATTACGCTATAGACTTGCGAACCCATCTTACCAGAATTGGACATGGTGGTCATCAGATTCTCATTACCTCCTGTCGAAGCAACAGTTTGAGACCATCGCAGCATATTATTGTAATCATAATACCAAGCAAAATAGTCATGACCGTCAAATTTGGCTAATGCCTCCGTAAACAGATAGCGTGGATCCGGTTTTGAGACAACAGTCGGATTAGTGTTGATTTCAGTAAAGTCATCTTTACAGCTACTTATAAAAGCACAGCCGCCAATCAAAAGGCTTGCCATTATATATTTTAGTTTCATAATCTTCAATTTTTTATAAGTTTAGAATCCTACATTAATAGTCATTGTGTAATTGGCTGTATATGGATCGAAGCTACGGATACGGAACTCACCACTCAGGTTACCACGTACACCTTCAGGATTTACGTCATTGGGCAATGAATTATACAGATAGCCCAAATTACGTGCGGAGAAACTTACACCCAATCTTTTTGCTCCAATTTTACCGGCGATATTTTCCAGGAATGTGTAACCCACGGTAATCTCGCGCAAAGCAATATATTTCAAATCGTGTACCCATCCGTCATTGACAATACCGGTTGACCACTGGTTGGCATAATTGTAATAAGACGCAGCATGCATCGGCTCCAAGATTCCTGCCTCGTAAGCCTGTTGATAAGACATTCCACCTACATTATGAGACTTGCCGTCCACTCCGGTTACAGTAGTACCCGATGCAAACACTCCTTGAGGTATCATACCGTCATGGTAGGTTACACCATAACTACCCGAGTGGCTGCCATCCGCATTCAAATACTGGCTGGTCCATGTCATACCACCATGAGCCTCATCACGGAATTTCAAAGAAGATTCAGTCCATCCGTATGCTGTACCATAACGATTACCATAAACTGCTACCTTACCGCCGAAACGCATATCCAAAGCCATTCTGAAACTCAAGTTTTTCCAAGTCAATCCGGTAGAAACAGAACCCAGGAAGTCAGGATTCATATCACCGATCACCTCGTTTTTCAAACTTCTGTCAGCGTATGCCGAACGGTCGGAATCACTCCATTTCAGAATGATATTACCATTGTCGTCTCTCTTTGGAGTGATATCGGAGATCAATACACCATAAGGACCACCCACTCTTGCAGCCGACTGTATACGCATATTACCCCATCCTGTTGAACCACGCAGACCAATGTATTCAGCAGCATCAGGATGCAATTCGATAATCTTGTTACTATTCTTTGTAAAGGTAAAATCCAAATTCCATTCCCAGTCTTTATTTCTGAAAGGAACCGTATTCAAAGCGATTTCCACACCACTGTTTTGAATGTTACCGGCATTAATCAACTGGTTGCTGACACCTGATATAGAAGGTGTGGAGATGTTCATAATTTGGTCTTTTGTATTTTCTTTGTAGTAAGTAGCATCCAAATTAATACGATTGTCCAAGAAGCGTAAATCCAAACCGACTTCCCATGCGTTCTTCCGTTCCGGTTTCAAGTTGGGTGAGATAGCAGTGCTTGAGAACGAATTTGTATATACATAGCTACCGTCTATCAGTTGCAAATTACCCACATTGTAGCCCGAATTAATCGTGTAAGCATCTGTGTCATTACCTACCTGTGCCCATGAACCACGAATCTTCGCAAACGAAATCCATGAAGGCATTTTATCCTTGAATGTTTCACTGATCAGCCAAGATCCTGAAACAGAAGGATAGAAATAAGAATAGTTACCGGTTTTGTTAGAATAAACCAAAGAAGAAGACCAGTCATTACGTCCGGTTACATCCAGATATAATTGATTCTTCCAAGAAGCGTTGAATGCGAATACGGCAGACAACATGCGTTTAGTTCCTTCAATCTTACCGCTTGCCTTAATTTGACGTTTACTATTGCCGATAAAGAATTGTCCAGGAACAATCAGACCGTCAGTAGCCACAGAATAAGCAGTCTGATAGTTGTTAAAATATTCACCACGGATAAAACCGCCCAGATTGAAGTCTTTCACTGTTTTGTCAAAAGTGAACGTACCTGCAAAAGTAGTCTGTTCTTTGGTCTGCTGAGCCAAAGTATAATTACCACCTTCGTAAGCAACTCCTGTACCCAGTTCCTTGTTTTCTTCACGAACATATACATAGTTCATATTGCCTTCACCTTTGAAACGTACCCAATCGGCTATTTTCACATTGACCTCCAAAATAGGACGCACTACGGTTTCTTTACGATTATAGTCCATATTATCGATATTGAACCAATAGTTTTTGCTGGAGCTAGGCACATTGGCATAAGTATCTCCTGAACGTGCGATACCACCTTGCTCACTTAAATATTTATCACGGTAATATTTGGCATCATACAATGGATTTAATCCTTGATAGAAATATTCGCCTACCGCACGAGCTGCATTTCGTGGTTTGGAGTTGGCAAAGCTTACAGATGCAGCCACATCCACCCGGTCACTGATTTTATGGCTGCCTTTTACCAAGAAAGCATAACGTTCGAATGTATTGTTAGGCGTAGTTGAGTTCACCTTCTTATAAGAAACAGAACTGTAGAATGATGTCGTTTCATTACCTCCGCGTACCGATACGTTTGTATTCGTATTGAAACCCAACTGATACATATCCAACATATTATTTTTGATTGGAGAATAAGGGATCTTACGTCCGTCATAATCTTCAATCATCACCGAGCTATCGTAAGGAAGTCCCCATCCTAAAGAAGGTGCGTTGATCAGTGAAGGTTCTCCCTTTGCATTGGTGTAATAAGTAGGAATCCAAGTATTACCATTCTCTCCATATCCGATTCTACCCGGACGTGCTCCCGGTCCATATACTGTCTGGATACTTGGCTGCTTGTAAGCATGATCAATACCTAGAGTTTGGGTAACATCCACGCCGAAGCCTTTGAATTTACCACCCCCCTTGGTCGTGATAACAACCGCACCATTCAAACCACGGGAACCATAAAGCGCTGTTGCTGCGGCACCTTTCAATACGGATATCGTTTCAAAGTCATCCGGATTCAAGTTTTTCAATTCATTACCATAGTCAATCGCATCAATTTCTTCTCCATCCATATCACGTCCCCGGGTAGAGTTATCAAGAATAACACCATCGACAACATAAATAGGCTGGTTGTTGCTTCCTAATGTTGACGCTCCACGTATTTGAATTTTAGCAGAACCAAAGATACCACCATCGGAATTAGAGATTTCCACACCGGCAACCTTACCTTGTAGTGACGCAACCGGGTTGACAGTATTGGTGTACAGTTCCTCGCTCTTCAATTCAGTTACAGCATAACCCAATGCTTTTTCCTCACGCTTCATACCTAAAGCGGTAACTACCACTTCACCTAATAATTGGGTATCATCTTTCAAAAGAACATCAAGCGGTTTGCCTGCCCATTTAATTTCCTGAGTTTGGTATCCGACAAAAGAAATAACAATGATATCTCCTTCCTTTACATTACTTAAAGAGAAATCCCCGTCAAGCCCTGTGATGGTACCATTCGTTGTTCCTTTTACTACAACAGATGCGCCAATAACGCCTTCCCCTGTAGCATCCTTGACGATACCCGTACATGTACCGCTTTGTTGTGTGATTTTCACATCGTCAGTTCCCGGATTGGAAACCGCGTATGCTGCTCCGGTAGAGGCACCCATTAGGAACAGCATCATACTGACTGATTTTAGTCGTTTTAACATAGCTGTGATTTTTTTAAGTTTTTATTGAAAATCAAGTAATTCCGTATTCTAAGTTCCGCCGGAACTATTGAACTGCTCATTGTATTGATAATCAATAAAATGATAAAACCACACAAAACTTAAAACACTTATTTGATAGCTTCCAACGCGGATATATAGCATGTTTTTCTACCTTTTATCTACCATAGACTAGTTCCTGTCTGCCGATTTTCATACAGCTGATTCAAAATATCCGGTTATTATTTGTTGAGTTGAAATCTTATTGCGTTCTTTGTGCTACATGTATAATAGAAGGACATAATAAATAGCAAACAACCGATAACCTCTTATATATAAAAAATGATGAAGAATTTTACAATGAAAGAATTATGGCTGCTTTTGTGCTGCCTTACGGCTGTATCTGCCATTCATGCGCAGAACTATTCAAAAAAAGTAAAGAATGCGAAAGGAATCGAAGTTACCTATCAGTCCAGCTATAAAGGAAAGGTGCGTCCGGGGTATTTGTTGATGACGGTTTCAACCGATCGGGTCTCTTTGGAAAATAAACGGGCTGAGAGCAAACAGCCAAATGACAACCAAGTACGTCCTGAAGACAAGACACCTGTTACCGGTAGCTATATAGACTATACCACTTGCCAGTCTTATCGCCGTGCCGAACTGCCCAATGGAAAAATCATCTCGGCCATGACTCCTTTTGAATTAGGCCGCGGTTTTACCGAAAAAGGCGAAGGGAAGCATTTGGGATTGAATTGCAAAATAGTACGCACTTCCATCAACTCCAATACCATCGAAGTATGGTACACCAATGAAATTCCTTTTCGCGGAACCCCCCAGCCCAATGTCGGCATTCCGGACGGACTGGTATTAAAGATAGTCCGCAATGGAGATATGGTGCAAGAAGCCATCCTCATCACTCCGTTAAAAAAGGAAGCGGATTTGTTGCCCGCCGATTGGGGAGAAGCGATGGATGCCGCTGATTACCAGTACACCATAAACCAAAGCGGAGTCATCACCATTCCTGTGTTTGACCAGCAAACCATTTGCTTCAATGGAGCCAAACTGCCAGACACATTGGAGGAAGGCATACAATACAGCGCAGGAGGCGGAACGATTATTCTTAAGAAAGTAAAACTGCCAGACTATGTGAAGAACCGCACTCTGTTTGCTGAAGTGGCACAATATTCAGACGGTGATGCGTACGACCGTACAGGATCAATCTTCATGATCCCTACGGATAAGGCCCAGTCTTTTCTTGATGCACTGCGTAATCTGAAAAGTGTCCCTGCTTTCCAATCAGAAGGTTCCGATTATCACGGGCTGATTTCCACAGAAAGTTATGACGTGCCTTTGGAACTGATGCGCTTTTTCACCGGATTTGGTGTGCGTAAGTTCAACCATAACAAGGTAAAAGGACAAAATTGGGTAGACTCTGTTATTTATAAAACAGAAATAACTCCGTTGATGGAAAAGTTGGAAGGGGAAGCGTGGATTGGTGCTTACATTGGGAACTGGGATGCAAAAGGTCACCGCTTGTCTTTGAAACTGAAATACTATCCTGATGAGGAACATCGGGTTTACAATGCGATTCCTCTGTTCAATACTGTCAACTACCTGGAACAAGCTGGCCAGCCTTATCCTATTTTCATGCGTAACGACTCTCTGACAGTGAGGTTCACACTGAAAGAGCCGGTCAAGAACGCCCGCTTGTATTATCTTACCACTGGCCATGGTGGCTGGGGTGGAGGCGATGAGTTTAACCAAAAAACGAACACCATTTATTTGGACGGTCAGAAAATCATTTCATTCATTCCTTGGCGCGATGATTGTGGTACTTATCGCAACTGGAATCCCTGTTCCGGTAATTTCTCGAATGGGTTGAGCTCATCCGACTTGAGTCGTTCCAACTGGTGTCCAGGTACAGTCACCAATCCGGAATATATCTATTTGGGGGACATGGAAGCTGGAGAACATATACTTTCCGTACAAATTCCACAAGGTGCCCCTGAAGGAGGAAGCAACAGTTATTGGTGTATTTCGGGTACACTGATCTTCTAACTTGCAACTTTTTATTCTCTGAGTCAGATTCTTCTACTATCCCCCCCACTTTTTTAGAAATGGAGATATGGGTGGTGATAGTAGAAAGAATGTGAGAAAACGTCTATTGCTGCCATTTCTTTTTCGTTTCTCTCTTTTTTCCGGTTTTGAACATGAACATCCAAAACACTCAATGATCTTGCGACCATTGGAAATCAACTTTATCCCTTTATATTCTTTATTTATGGGCAAGAGATGTTTCTGCATATATAAATCCTACCCATGGAACTGAGCATTTTTTCTATCTGTAGATGGCAAAACTAACTTTATTTGCATCTACAGATTTTACTTTGACTCATAGAAACTTGTAACAAAATCCAGCTGGATAATTATCAATTATTACGGATGAGAACAGCTACTTCAAGAATAACGAACAGAAAAACGAGAATTATGGAAAAGAAACCTTGATTCAAGTTATAAATGCGGCCATACCTTAATAATATAAAAAGACAGAAGTATGTCTAATACCGCATAAAGATGCTACTCTTATTCTACCACTTTGCAAAAAAACTCTTGCCAATCATAGCTTAATTTTTTACAATATTATTAAAGAATGTAGTATCCAAGCAACTTGTACCGCTTTAATAAAAAGCCTCTATTCTTTCGTAACTGTTAAAAAGCAAGGGGTGAAACAAAATATTTTTTTGATGTATTCTTTTATATATTAAATTTATTATATATTTGCACCGTTAATCTAAATTAAATTGAAAAACACAGTTCCGGCGGAACTTAGAATACGGAATTACTTGATTTTCAATAAAAACTTAAAAAAATCACAGCTATGTTAAAACGACTAAAATCAGTCAGTATGATGCTGTTCCTAATGGGTGCCTCTACCGGAGCAGCGTACGCGGTTTCCAATCCGGGTGTTACCGATGTGAAAATTACGCAGCAGAGCGGAACATGTACGGGTGTCGTGATAGACGCCACAGGTGAAACCGTTATCGGTGCATCTGTAATAGTGAAAGGGACCACGAATGGAACTATCACTGGCATTGACGGTGACTTCTCTTTATCTGGAGTCAAAAAAGGAGATATTATCCAAATCTCTTTCGTAGGTTACCAGACTCAAGAAATTAAGTGGGAAGGACAACCTTTGAACGTAACCTTGCAGGACGACACACAAACTTTGCAAGAAGTGGTAGTAACTGCTTTGGGTATTAAACGCGAAAAGAAAGCATTGGGTTATGCCATGCAGGAAGTAAAAGGTGACGCTCTAGTATCTGCTCGTGAAACTAACCTTGCGAATGCCTTGACTGGTAAGGTCTCTGGAGTTCAGATTATCCGTTCAAGTAACGGTCCTGCCGGTTCCTCTAAAATCCAGCTTCGTGGTAGTAACTCTGTAACAGGCTTGAACCAACCGTTGATTGTTGTCGACGGTGTACCTATGGATAACTTTACAGGTGCCAGCAATAATGATTATTGGAATCCGTCAACCGATATGGGTAACGGTTTGTCGGATATCAATCCTGAAGACATTGAATCCATGTCTGTTCTGAAAGGTGCATCTGCCGCCGCTCTTTATGGTTCACGCGCAGGTAATGGTGTTATTTTGATTACAACTAAGAAAGGACGTGAAAATCCGGGACTGGGTATTACAATATCTGCTTCCGTTTCCGCAGAAACTATTTTCATGAAACCTGACCGCCAGAAAATTTTCGGACAAGGTAGCAAAGGTGCTTTTGATGCTAAGTCAAGTTCTAACTGGGGACAAGAAATTGCAGGTCAAAGTTATACGGATTGGGATGGAAAGACTCAAACCATGCAATACTTTGATAATGTGGACAATTTCTTTAATACAGGTACCAATCTCAATGAGAATATCTCATTCTCACAGCAATTCAACAAAACATCGGTTTATACATCTATAACCCGTATGGATGATGCCAGTAAGATCCCTGGTGCCAAATTGAGCCGTACCAATTTGATGCTACGCGCTTCTTCTACTTTCGGAAAGGATGACCGTTGGAGCTTGGATGCTAAGGTTCAATACATCAATTCATTAGCCAAGAACCGTCCTATCTCAGGTGCTAGAAGTGAAAATGCATTCTACACCATGTATGCTACTCCTATTTCTTTGGATATCACTCAATTTAAGAATAGCAAAGATGAATTTGGTGAAATGAGATGGTGGGAAAGAGGTAGTGGACTAAACCCCTACTGGGCAGAGAAGTATAACACCAATCAGGATAGCCGTAACCGTTTCCTGTTGAACGGATCATTAAAGTATAGATTTACCGATTGGCTGAATGCTGAGATCAAAGCAGGTAGCGATATGTACTACACTGAAACCGAAAATAAGTTGTATGCAGGAAGCCCGCTTCAAAAGAACGGACGCTATAGTGTAGGCGAGAAGAAATTCTTTGAAAACAACTTTAGCTTCTTGCTTTCTGCACAGAAAGACCAGTTGATTGATAAGTTCGGTGGAACATTAACCTTTGGTGGAAACTTGATGGAACGTAAATCTACCGGATTGGATTCAAGTATGGGCAAACTGACTGTACCTGATTTGTTCTGGATTACCAATGGAGATAAAGCTGACCTTAGCGTTACACAAACTTATAGTCACAAAAAAATCAATTCTTTATATGGAACATTAGGTATTAATTATGATGGATGGGCGTTTATTGATGGAACATTCCGTAATGACTGGTCATCTTCATTGAGCAAGAAAAACCGTTCATTCTTCTATCCTTCTGTTAGTGTGTCATGGGTTATCAGTGACATGGTGAATAAAATTGGTAAAGGGATGCCAGAATGGTTTACTTACGCCAAGGCACGTGTATCTTTTGCCCAAGTAGGTAATGATATGGACCCGTATCAGTTGTATAATACCTATGGTATAGGTTCTGATGGTCATACCGGTGGTACTACCGCATGGGGAAACAAGACTTTGTATAATGAAGATGTTCGCAGTGAGCTGATTTCTTCTTGGGAAGCTGGCGCAGAAGTGAAGTTCTTCAACAACCGTTTAGGAGTTGACGTAGCTTGGTATAAATCAAACGCACGCCGCCAGTTGTTAAATATTCCGATGAATAATTTCTCAGGATATGAATCAATGAAAGTAAATGCAGGTGATATCCAAAACACAGGACTTGAAATTATGCTGAACGCACGTCCTATCGAAACTAAAGATTTCAGCTGGGATGCAACCGTTAACTTCTCTACCAACAAGAATAAAATTATTGAATTACTCCCAGGTGAGGCATACAAGAACATGACCTATACATTAGGCGGTTACGATAATCTTTATGTGTATGCGGTAGCAGGTGGTAACTATGGTGAAATCTGGGGTACCAAGTTCCAACGTGTGGCAGAAGGTGAGCATAAAGGAGAATTACTTTTAAATAGCAGTGGCTTGCCACAAGGTACTTCTAAATCCGAAAAGATTGGAGATCAGCAAGCTACTTGCTTGGTGGGATGGACTAACACCTTTACTTATAAAGGATTTTCATTCAGCTTTTTGATTGACGGACGTTTCGGTGGTGATATCTTCTCTGGTACGAATCGTATGTTACAGGCTAACGGTGTAGCTGCAAAAACTGTAGTTAATGGAAAACGTGAGAAATTCGTAGTTCCGGGTGTTATTTTAAATGAAGATGGAAGCTATACAAAGAATTCTATTGAAATCACTCCGCAAGATTATTGGACTGCAGTAACTACTTCCAGCGGTAACTTGGGTATCGGTGAAGCCAACATTTATGACGCAACCAATATTCGCCTGCGTAATGTGTCATTAAATTATGCATTCCCGAAATCAATGTTGAGCAAGACTCCGTTCCAACAAGTAAAATTGGGTGTTTCTTGTAATAACGTATGGATGATTAAGAGTCATTTGAATGGTATAGACCCCGAGTCTGTATATGCAACAAGTACCAATGCTACTGGTTTTGAAAATGCAGCATCTCCTACTTCACGCACATTCTTGTTTAACGTTACACTTGGTTTCTAATTTTTTAAAACTTGACTAAAATGAAAAATTATAATAAACTATTTATCGGTTTTGGATTGTGTGCCGGCTTGATGGGCAGTACCACCTCCTGTTCTGATTTCGATGATATTAACACGAGTCCGTCGGCTGCAGGTGCGGAATATGTAAAGCCGCACTACGCGTTGGATCAATCTATTATTGATGCTCAACAAAATCCGGATGTAGCGGAACGTACCGTTGTTTACAACTGGGCGAGCGCAGCCCGCATCTGTGGTGAAATGTCATTTTTGAACATAGGACGTTATAATGATGGATATAATGCAGCTTATTTTAACCAAGTGACAAGTTGGTTGAAGAATGCTACTCTGGCAATCAAATTTGCAGATGAAGCGGTAAATCCGTCAGAACATGAAGCGGCATTTTTTGCTAATGTAAAACAATTCGCCCGTGTTTGGCGTGCCTGTCTGATAGCAGAATATACAGATACATTCGGACCTTATCCTATAGAAGCTTTCAACGGAGTGAATCCTCAGTTCAATGGTGTTGAAGAAGTTTACGACTTCATTCTTAAAGAACTGAAAGAGGCATCTGCTGCTATTGACACCTCCGTAGAACCTACAGAGCAGGAAGGAAAGAGCGATCCGGCTTTTAACTATAATGCCACCAAATGGCAGAAGTATGCCAACAGTTTGCGTATGCGCTATGCCATGCGTTTGTCTGAATCTAATCCTTCAAAAGCCAAAAGTGAATTTGAAGATGCAGCAAAAAGCACTGCCATTACTTCGTTGGATGATATGTTTAAAGTGAAAGAATATGGAGGATGGAGTGCATGGGATGGTATCTATACACGCTCATGGGACGATCAGGCTTTGTCCTCAACCATGTCTAATATTCTTGTAGGTTTGGGCGGCATTGCCGTAACTGAACAGCGTGCTGACTTAGCTCCTTACATTAAGGGGATGAATTATATGGGTATGAAATTTGATCAACACTATGCAGAATTCACTGACAATCCGACTAAACAGTTCTGGATGGATGGTATTCCTGAGAACCTTGATCCGCGTGCTCTGAAAATTTTCTGTCTGCCCAATGATCAAACTGCCGCCAATTTTATAGATAAAGGTTCTGTAAAGGGACATGATACGCATGCGATGGCTGATAAAGAAGGTGCTGATTTAGTGAAACTGGATGCTCAATTCACATGGAATTATTATCCGGTAGGACAAAGAGGTGCATGGTCTGATAAATTTTCTAAAAATAAAGTTGCGGGAAATATTTGGGATACAGGCGTTTTGTTAGGCAAAAACTATTGCGACAGTAGTAATGAACGTGTGTGGTTTGCACCTTGGGAAACT
The DNA here is from genome assembly GCF_054653615.1 of Phocaeicola sartorii JCM 17136 = DSM 21941. Lineage (NCBI taxonomy): Bacteria > Pseudomonadati > Bacteroidota > Bacteroidia > Bacteroidales > Bacteroidaceae > Phocaeicola > Phocaeicola sartorii. The sequence continues at coordinate 483,667 of NZ_BAAIFW010000005.1, read as the reverse complement.
TATTTCTTATTAGCGGAAGCAGCTCTTTATGGTTGGTCTGTAGGAACGACAGCAGAAGTGGCTTACGAGAATGGTGTCAAAGCTAGTTTTGAATATTTCGGTATTAGCCAGTATGTAGATAGCTATCTGAATTCTACCGCTTACAATCGTGTGGGTACTTCTGTAAAATTCTCCCACACAGATGAACCAACCAATATGACTGTAAACTATGTGGATGGTTATACCAAGGAGGCTAAAACTATGACTTATCAATATCCAGATGCCAGCAAGATTCTGTATAAAGGTAAAAAGCTGAATGATCAGTTAACCAAGGTTATCACTCAGAAATATATTGCTCAGACTCCTTATTTGGCATTGGAAATGTGGTCTGACCATCGTCGTTTAGGTTTGCCATTCTTCGATATTCCGGCTAATGAAACTACTTTCACAGGTTCTGACATGGAACCTTATTGGTCTACAGCTTCGTATACTAAAGGGCAAAGTTGGAATTTGTATCCGCAACGTATGAGATATCCGACCAGTTTGAAAAATGCTGACCCTGCAGGTTATAATCAGGCACTTCAACTGTTGGGAGGAGAAGACAATATCATGACTCCGTTGTGGTGGAGTAAAGGTAAATAAACCAAATAAAAAAAGAAGCACTTTTCTAAGTGCTTCTTTTTTTATTGAAACCGTTCCAAAACTTTTAGTACATCTTTGGGATTTTCCATTTTAATATTCTCCGTTTCAATGAATTCTTTGATCAGTTGCTGTTTGTCTTTAGAATATAGTTTTAGAAGTGTATTGATATTCCGAAAACTTTTCAACTTACCTTTTACTTGAGTGTAATAAACATTCTCCGTTACCATTTTATAGACTGACAGGTCTAAATCCTGCTCGCCATTCACACGTTGAAAGCGTGTGTTGACATCAATAGCCTGAACACTTCCCTGGGTAACTGTTCCCATAGCTCCTTTTTTTCCTATGCCTTTCGGATTTATTTTCCAATCTATAAAAAGAGTTGCATTCTGCCCGGACATCACTTCCATGAAATGTCCTTCAAACGGAATAAAACGATGTATATCAATGACTACCGTATCAACATCTTCCAGATTTTCTATAATCATATCTGTTGCTCCATTTAAAAAATGCATTTCTTTGTTTATACAGTCATAGTTAAATTTTCCTTTGGCAAACTGTTTGTTTTTCAATAGAACTTTTCCTTGAGTAAACTCCTCGAAGAAATAGCCGGTAGGTTGTTGGGCATTGGCAAACGTTATGCTTCCCAATGTCAGAATGGCAATAAGAATTCCTTTTGTATTCATAGTTATAGAGATTTTAATGATTCATACTAGTCCTTTGAGCCAAATTGCCAAAAAACGATCGTATACTATATACCCTTGCTGTTCTTTTAAGACAAACTCTTTATTTACTAAAGACTTTAATGCTACATTTATGCTGCTAGCCCCTTTTAAATCATATTTTTTTATGAATGTGGCACTGTTAATCTCGCTTACAATTTCCTCTTTTGCTATAGCTTTCAGCAACTGAATCTGATTGGAAGTTAAAAACTGGAAATAGGTTTGATAAGTATATTCTTCCTCCTGTACGATTTCCTGTATGAGTGTATGCAACAGCTCCATAGTTGGAATTTGCTGTGGCAATGAATACAATCTGTTTAAAAGATATTGCATATACCACGTATGTCCTTTTACCGATTGATAAATTTCATGGAAGATATCTTCCTGCAAAGTTTTCTTTCTTTCATCAAACAGTTTCTTGGCAAACTCCCAGTAAGGAGTATAAGGAATAGGGGCCAGAAAAAGTTTCTGCGTAGATTGGTAAAAAGGCCTTTTGATGGAAAAGAAGATAGACTCCATCAAATGCTTTTTGCTACCCGAAAAGATAAAATGCACATTCGGGGTGAACTGAATATACGATCTCAATAAGCCTTCCACTCCTTTCTCCGGATATTCCATTATCTGCTGGAATTCATCAATGGCTATATAACATTCTACTCCCGATTGGTTTAGGTAGGTGAAAATCTCTTTCAAGGTTTCTTCTGAACGTTCCGGAATAAAGTCGAGTGTTACAGATGGCATCCCTGTTATTTCATCGGCACTGATGACCGGACGGCAACTCTTAAAGAATGAGAATAGCGATTTTAAGGTACTCTGTGATAAGGTATCTAATTTCCCCAACACACTTCGCCCCAGTAGAGATACAAACTCCTGAAGATTCTGGGTTGAAAATATGTCCAAATAAAAACAGGCGGCAGATTTATTTTCTTTTTGAATATAGTAAAATACATTCTTTATTAGTCCTGTCTTTCCCATACGGCGTGGACTGATTAATGTAATATTTCTGCCATTCTTTAATGCTGACATTAAAGAAGCTGTTTCTTTTTCGCGGTCACAGAAATAATCGGGTCCTTGGTAACCGGTTATTAAAAATGGATTAGTAGGAATACTCTTCATTGCAGTTTTTATGTTACATAAAACATGTAACGCAAATAACGCAATAAAGTTTGAATTTAGCAAATATAAGAGTTGCATTTTTATTTCATTCCATCAAATTCTGATTTTCTTATTTATAGTAAAGATTTAAGATGATAACTAGTAGAAATTAGGTAGAAACCGCAGATTTATTTCCTCTTTACAAGCTCTGTAATAAGAAATTCTTTAAAAGTCATTGAAATTTATACAATTTGATTATCAGCACAATAACATCCTAAATAGTTCCGGCGGAACTTAGAATACGGAATTACTTGATTTTCAATAAAAACTTAAAAAAATCACAGCTATGTTAAAACGACTAAAATCAGTCAGTATGATGCTGTTCCTAATGGGTGCCTCTACCGGAGCAGCATACGCGGTTTCCAATCCGGGAACTGACGATGTGAAAATCACACAACAAAGCGGTACATGTACGGGAGTTGTAGTAGATGCTACAGGAGAAACTGTCATTGGCGCATCTGTAGTAGTAAAAGGTACAACGAATGGTACCATTACTGGTATTGATGGTGACTTTTCACTGAACAATGTAAAAAAAGGGGATATTATCCAAATTTCATTCGTGGGTTATCAGACTGTTGAAATTCCTTGGAATGGACAACCTCTAAATGTAACATTACAAGATGATACGCAGACGCTGCAAGAAGTGGTAGTAACAGCGTTGGGCGTAAAACGTGAGAAAAAAGCATTGGGTTATGCCATGCAGGAAGTAAAAGGTGACGCATTACTAAATGCCCGTGAGACAAACCTTGCGAATGCCTTGACAGGTAAAGTGTCCGGAGTCCAGATTATCCGTTCAAGTAATGGTCCCGGTGGTTCTTCTAAAATCCAGCTCCGTGGTAGTAACTCTGTAACAGGCTTGAACCAACCGTTGATTGTTGTTGATGGTGTGCCTATGGATAACTTCTTGGCACAACAGGAAGGAGCCAGCAAGGATATTTTTAATCCGGGACAAGATATGGGTAATGGTCTTTCAGATATCAATCCTGAAGATATTGAATCCATGTCAGTATTAAAAGGAGCCTCAGCAGCAGCACTTTATGGTTCACGTGCAGGTAACGGTGTTATTTTGATTACAACCAAATCCGGAAAAGAGAGCAAGGGATTGGGTATAACTATTTCTGGTTCTGTTTCCGCTGAAACCATTTTCATGAAACCTGAAATGCAAAAATCTTTCGGACAAGGTTATGACGGTGCTTTCAACAATGAGGAAACACGTAGCTGGGGAGAAGAAATTGCCGGGCAGGAAATAACTAAATGGGATGGTTCCCGATCTAAAATGGCTTATTACGATAATATAGACAATTATTTTAGAACCGGTACAAATTTAACTGAAAGCATTGCTTTTTCACAACAATATGGGAAAACTGGCATCTATGCTTCAGTCAACCGAATGGATGACCATAGTAAGATTCCGGGAGCAGACATTAGCCGTACTAACATGATGTTACGTGGCACATCTACATTTGGAAAGGATGATCGTTGGACATTAGACGCAAAAGTTCAATATATTCTATCCGATGCCAAAAACCGTCCTGTTAATGGAGACGGGTCAAACTTCTTGACCATGTACAAATTTCCAGTATCTCTTGACATTCGCGACTTCTCGGCTGCTACAGATGAAAACGGTGATATGCTATGGTTTGGAACAAGCAGCGCGCGTAACCCGTATTGGTCTCAAAAATATGCATTGAGTAATGATGTGCGTAATCGTTTCTTGTTGAATGGCTCATTAAAATACAAATTCACAGACTGGTTGAATGCTGAAATCAAGGCTGGTAGTGATATGTATTATACAGAAGAAACAAATAAACTGTATGGAGGTAGCCCTACATCAAAAACCGGTAGCTATGCGTTCAGCGAGAAAAAATTCTTTGAAAACAACTTCAGTTTCCTTATCAGCGCAAATAAGGATAACATTTTTGGCAACTGGGGTGGAGCCGCTTCATTTGGTGGAAATCTGATGGAGCGTAAATCAACAGGCATTCGTTCCGATTCCGGTGAGTTAGTGGTAAAGAACCTGTTCTCACTGAACAATGGTAAGAACAAACCTACTGTAAATGACAGTTATTCGCACAAAAAGATGAACTCTCTATATGGTACCGCCCAAATCAATTATAACGGTTGGCTCTTTTTAGATGGGACTTTCCGTAATGACTGGACTTCCACATTGAGCAAGAACAACCGTTCGTTCTTTTATCCGTCTGTCAGTGCATCATGGGTAATCAGTGATATGATCAACAAACATGGTAAAGGTATGCCGGAATGGTTTACTTATGCAAAAGCACGTATTTCTTACGCCGAAGTAGGTAATGATATGGATCCTTATCAATTGTACAATACCTATAGCATTGGTTCTGATCCCAATGGCAACAAGACCACTACTATCTCCGGTACATTATATAATACAGATGTAAAGAATGAGTTGATCTCTTCTTGGGAAGCTGGAGCAGAGATCCGTTTCTTCAATAACCGTTTAGGGCTGGATTTCACTTGGTACAAATCCAATGCAAAGAATCAGTTGTTGGATTTACCAATGAACTCATTGTCCGGTTATACGGGACGTAAGATTAATGCCGGTAATATTCAGAATTCAGGTGTTGAAATTATGCTGAATGCCACTCCTGTCCAATCAAATGATTTTAACTGGGACTTGCAGTTCAACTTTTCAACCAATAAAAATAAGATTCTGGAGCTGGCTGATGGCGTAGAGAAGTACCAATTAGGACCTAATCTGGATAACATGCGTGTTTATGCAGTGGTTGGTGGTAACTATGGCGAAATCTGGGGCAGTAAATTCGCTCGTGTGGAAGACGAATCAAGCCCCTATTATGGGCAACTAATTACCACAAAGGAAGGTCGTCCGACTGCAAAAAGTGGTGATATTGAGAAAATTGGTGACCAGCAGGCTACTTGCCTATTAGGTTTGACCAATACATTCAGTTACAAGGGATGGACTCTGAGCTTCTTGGTGGACGCACGTATTGGTGGAGAAATTTTCTCTGCTACTAATCATACAATGCAGAAATCCGGTACAGCTAAAATAACGGCTCCAGGTGGGAAACGCGAAAATATCATAGTAGAAGGTGTCTATATGGATGATAACGGCAACTATACTCCTAACACTACTCCTATTACCCAACAACAATATTGGGAAGCTGTTACTACAAGTAGCGGTAACTTAGGTATTGGAGAAGCCAATCTTTACGATGCGACCAATGTCCGTCTGCGTAATCTGTCATTGAATTACACATTCCCTAAATCCATGCTTGCCAAGACCCCATTCCAACAAGTTAAATTGGGTGTCTCTTGCAACAATGTATGGATGATCTCAAGCCACATGAGAGGTGTAGATCCTGAGTCTGTATTTGCTACTTATACAAATGCAACAGGTTTCGAAGCATATAGCGCACCGACATCACGTACTTTCCTGTTTAACGTTACACTTGGTTTCTAACCATTAAAATTAGAATGCAATGAAAAAAATAAATTATATTTTGTTTTCACTTTGTCTGGGTGGCGCAGTGAGTGCCTGCTCCGACTTTGATGAAGTAAACACCGATCCCAAGGCAGCACAAGCCGACCAGGTCCAGGCATATTATGCTCTAAACAAATCTATTGTAGATGCCCAACAATCACCTCATGAGGCAGAACGTATTTTCGTGTATAACTGGAAATCCGCAGCACGGTTTCATCAAATGAATTTTCTGGTTACAGGCTCTTATAGTGATGATTATAATAATGACTATCATAACAGTCGTATCACTGCATGGATGAAGAATGCCACATTAGCTATTAACTTGGCAGATGCACAATTGGCTTCCGGTAATTATACCGGACGAAATGAGACATTCGTCAATAATGTGAAACAGGTATCCCGTATCTGGTATGCATATCTTACTAGCGAATATGTAGATAATTTTGGTGTCGGTCCTACGGGTATGGTCATAGGTGAGGTCCCTGATTTTAAAAGTTGTCAGGATGTCTATACTTATATGCTGAGCGAATTAAAGGATGCCGCTTCAAAAATCGATACAAGCATCACACCGGACGATGTTGAAAAGACCGGTGACGCTGCTTATGCATTCGATTTTAGCAAATGGGTGAAATATGCCAATTCTATGCGTATGCGTTTAGCGATGCGCCTGTCAGAAGTCGACCCTACAACAGCCAAATCCGAATTCGAAGATGCTGCTAAAGGTGAATTAATAATATCAGCAGATGACATATTTAAAGTAGCGGAAAAGGATGTTTGGGACAACTTGGCCGGTGTTATGTCACGTTCATGGAATCAGCAATGCGTTTCAATGACTATTTTCAATTTAATGACTAATCTGGGAGGAGTGCCTACTGCGTCTCAATTGACTGCGGACAGATATCAGGCATACATCAAGGATAATGCGAATTATCTGGGTCTGTATTTTCCCGATCATTTTAGTTTGAATTCGGATAATCCGTCTAAAGGTTTCTGGATGGATGGAATACCCCATTCAGTAGATCCTCGCGCTTTCAAATTGTATTATTTGCCGGAAGACAGCGAGGCTGACAATTATTCTACCTGGAGTGAAAGCAACTATAAAGTAAGAAATGGGAAAAATGTCAGAGGCTTGATCAATCCGAATACTGCAACGGATACAATAGCATTTGTTAAACCTGCGATGTGTTGGAATGGTGTGGCCAATGGCTACGGAGGTCCGAAGTATTCCAAAAATATGATTATGAATACCAGTATTTGGGGCAGTTATCCGTCATTAGGTAAACAATACCGTACTAGTAATAATGATCGTATATTCTTTGGCGATTGGGAAACTTGGTTCTTGCTGGCAGAAGGCGCTGTAAGAGGATGGAATGCCGGTTTTGATGCAGAGACAGCCTACACCAATGGAATAAAGGCTAGCTTCGTTTACAATGGATGCAGTCAGTTTGTTGACGAATATCTGCAATCAGAAACTTATAACCGTGTAGGAACTTCCGTTAAGTTTTCTCACACAGAAGAACCTCCTGCTACAGTTGAAATGGATTACATAGACGGCTATACCGGCAAAGCGGGTAAATTTACATATACATATCCGGTCGCTTCAAAAACATTGTATGGCAAGGCTTTGAATGACAAGCTTACAAAGATTATCACTCAGAAATACATTGCTCAAATGCCATATCTGCCTTTGGAAGCGTGGAGTGATCATCGTCGTCTGGGACTTCCATTCTTTGAAATTCCATCAGCTGAAGAGCCTCTGACTAATATGCCGGAATGGAATGTAGATGTATATAAGAGTGGACAAAAGGTATCATTATATCCACAACGTCTCAAATTTCCATCCAGCCTGCAAAATGCCGACCCGGAAGGATATCAAAAAGCAGTTCAGTTCCTTGGAGGAACAGAAACAACTCTAACTCCCATTTGGTGGGCTAAACATTAATAAATATAAATCAAGACATGTCTTAAATAAAATAAGGCATGTCTTGATATCCATATATTTCAATTAAAAAGGAAAGTATAATATTATTTCCTTGGTAACATAGCATTAGAGCTGGACAAACTGATAAAAGAGGCTATCTCCTCACGAAGACAGCCTCTTTCATTTGCTATTAATAATCTAGTAAATTTCTGGTGAGTTTCGAACGCTTTCTTATCAAAGAAACAACGACTAACACTCTTTTGTTTATTCTTCCATCGTAAAACTTTTCAGGATCTCCTCAGCCTCAGTCTCCTTTCCCTTACTGTAGATAATGGATACATAAAAGCCACTACCCGCAGCCTTGGTCATCAGACAGGCATAAAAACAAAGATCCGTCTCGCAAACCCCTCTTAAATAAGTACCAAAAAACTGTGGCAACTCAAACTCCTGCACCGCCGACTGATCTTTTATCCCGTCATCATTGGCATAGTCTTTCAACACACTCTTCAAATCATTCTTTGTCATGCCGTCCGAATCCAAAGACTGCACCGTGATATAAAACGTAGAGTTGTTCAGAAGAAAAGTCTCCTCTGTATCCTCCTCCACCAAAATGCCTTTGGGAGCCTTAAAAGTTAAACCGTAGGCTGTCCATGTAACAGGGACTAAAGCTTGTGCACTTGCTGACAAACAGGCCAAACTTAAAAACACAAAAAATAAAACTTTTTTCATTTTTAGTTACTTTACGAATAAAAATCCGATCAGCCCACAACCGATTATTTATCTTTCTCACGGATTTCCACACGACGAATCTTTCCACTGATTGTCTTCGGGAGCTCCTCTACAAACTCTATGACACGCGGATACTTGTAGGGAGCCGTCACACGCTTCACATGATCTTGCAGTTCCTTTATCAGCTCAGGTCCTTCCTTTCCCTTAAACGTTTTAGAAAGAACAATTGTTGCCTTTACCACCTGCCCACGAATTTCATCGGGCACACCGGTAATAGCACATTCCACAACAGCCGGATGAGTCATCAAAGCACTTTCCACCTCGAACGGCCCTATACGGTAACCTGAACTCTTGATCACATCATCGGCACGGCCTACAAACCAAAAATAGCCATCCTCGTCGCGCCAAGCCACATCACCCGTATAATAAATACCATCATGCCAAGCCTCTTCCGTCAATTCCGGAGCACGATAATATTCTTTGAACAGCCCCAGCGGTTTGCCCCTGTCCGTACGAATTACAATCTGCCCTTGCTCTCCATCTTCGGCAGAACGCCCGTCGTGGGTCAGCAAATCAATATCATATTGAGGATTAGGCACCCCCATACTTCCCGGTTTAGGATCCATCCAAGGAAAAGTACCCAGAGTCAGAGTCGTTTCTGTCTGTCCAAAGCCTTCCATCAAACGAATACCTGTTATTTTCTTGAACGTCTCATATACAGAATAGTTCAAGGCTTCTCCCGCCGTAGTACAATATTCTAAAGAAGAGAGATCATACTTGCTGATGTCCTCCTTAATCAAGAAACGATAAATAGTGGGAGGGGCACATAAAGAAGTGATATGATAATCCTGAATCTTTCCAAGAATATCCGCCGGTGTAAATTTCTCATGGTCATACACAAAAATATTGGCTCCTGCTATCATCTGTCCATAGAGCTTCCCCCATACCGCTTTTCCCCAACCGGTATCGGCAATGGTAAGATGAAGACTGTCACGATGCAAATTATGCCAGAAACTAGCGGTTACAATATGCCCTAAAGGGTATGTAAAATCATGTGCCACCATCTTAGGCTCACCTGTAGTGCCCGAAGTGAAATACATTAATGAAGTATCTTCATTCGTATTGGGATGTTCCGGTTTGACAAACGGAGCCGCATTCTCAATACCTTTATGAAAATCTTCAAATCCTTCCGGAATATCCGGCCCCACACTGACCAGCTTTCTCACCGAGGGAGAATCGGACATGGCATCTGTAATGTGTTTTGTTATCACATCTTCCCCTGCAGCAACGATCATCTTGATATCAGCTGCGTTACAACGATACACGATATCTTTCTTTGTAAGCAGGTGAGTGGCCGGAATGACCACCGCCCCTAATTTGTGCAAAGCAATAATGGAATACCAGAACTCATAACGGCGCTTCAATATAAGCATCACCTTATCACCATGACCAATACCAAGACTTTGAAAATAAGAAGCGGTCATATCAGTATACTTTTTCAAATCAGCATAAGTATATTGCACATGCTCCCCTTTGTCATTGGTCCATAACAATGCCTTCTTTTCAGGTTCTTCGGCAGCCCAGGCATCTACTATGTCATAACCGAAATTGAAGTTTTCGGGAACTTTAATCTTTAAATTCTTTATAAAATCCTCTTGCGAGGTAAATGTAGTCTGTTCTAAGAATTTTTCTACCATAATCTTCTTAAATTAAGAATTGAGAATCAAAAATTAAAAAACATCTTGCGGCTATTTCTTAATTTCCAATTCTCAATTTATCATAATATTACTGCCAGGAATTTCACAGTCTTGCCATCCAACGCCATCATACCATGCGGTATGGAAGAATCAAAATACAGACTGTCACCCGCATTCAGAATTAGTTCTTTTCCATTCATATTGAGCAACATTCTACCTTCGATCACCAAATTGAATTCTTGTCCCTCGTGTGAATTGAAATAAATCGGAGTACCTTCCGGCTTGGGCTCCACGGTCACTACAAACGGATCTACCTTGCGTCCGCGAAAACCTGATGCCAACGACTGGTACTTGTAAGCTTTGGTACGTTCCACCGATACTCCCGAACCACAACGGGTCAGAAAGTAAGAGCTCATCTTAGGTTCTTCACCAAACATCAACACATCCAATGCAATTCCATATTTACGGGCTATCTTCTGCAAAGCACTGACAGAGATATCTTTCTCCCCACTTTCCATACCCAAATATTCTTCCACTGAAAGTTGACAGCTTTCAGCCACCTCTTCGGGAGTCAGTTCCAAGACATCTCTTAATCCCTGGAGACGCTCGGCAATTTGTTTTATCTGGTCACTCATAATCTTAATGTTTTTATGCCTCAAAGATAATGAAGATTTAAGAATATCCAGCAATGTTTCATTAAGTTTCGATAAAAACTATCCAGCAGATAGAAAAACTGCACAAGCGTGCTTGTAATGAGCAAAAAGCAAGCTTTCAGCCTCATGGCACGGACACTAATAGTTTCAAGTGAAAGTATTCTCCGACGATCCTTTGGCAGATAAACCGCCCCTCATCTTTTCCACAAAATCCCGAATCATAGGGTACATATCTTCAGGCGATTCCACCTCGTAACAAATTGTTTCCAAAGGACACCAGCCCGTCCGGCTTCTATTCCGAATGCGAGAAACCACCTGAGCACACGCTACCTTTATATCCGCCTGCTTCAATACAGCCAACGCCGGTTCGCTGATGATGTCCGTGTAAATCTCCCGGACTCCCCCCAACACCATCAAAGCTGCCGCCGCTTTCCCTATCACTTTGTCAGCAACCTGCGCTCCATGCAAGAACTCAGGCTCCCGGTTCAGCAAGTCATACAAATCGGCTACCCCCCGCTGTGTAAAAGTACGGATTTCTTCCCTCCTGATTACACAAGAGTAACCGCCTTCATGCAACAATTTTATCAATTCATCCATTTTCTTTTTCAAATAATACGGTGCATTTCATGCCCCTCTACATAAATGGCACTGAACGGACGGGCCGGACACAGATTCTCGCAAGCACCACAACCAATGCAACGCTCCGTATTCACCACCGGTATCCGGGGAGATTTTTCATCATCCACATCCTTGGGAATCATCTGGATAGCTCCGGAAGGACAATGACGGGCACAGTTTCCACAACTTACCCCGTCCGTATTCACAATACAATTCTGAGCCACCCACACAGCATGACCTATCTGAACAGCCGACTTCTCAGCCAAATCTGTCAGACGGATGGCACCGGTAGGACACACCTCGGCACACTTCATACATTCGGGACGGCAATATCCACGCTCGTAAGACATCTCGGGCTGCATCAAATGTTTCAAATCACCGGACGGACGCAGTACCTGATTAGGGCACACTGACACACAAAGCTGGCAAGCCGTGCAGTGCTGCGCAAAATGACGGAGACTCAGTGCGCCAGCAGGAACAATAGAAGTGGCACGCTTGGGAATTTTCCTGTCTATAAGAGGAGCCAGTCCTCCGTCCACTTTCTTTTCCTGGGCTTTCGCCACAGCACTTGCAGCCACCAAAGCCGAGACCGTAAGAAAGTTCCGCCGTGAAGCATCCACTTTTTCAGCGGGCGAAGACGGCTGAGAAGCCGGTTTGCCGGTTTCTTCAGTTACCGGAGCCTGTTTCTTCGGAAGCATAGCCCCCGGTACATATCTTATCGCATTCTGACGGCATTTGCCCAGACAATCCATACACGCCACACAACGGGAATAATCTATCTCATGCGCCTTAGGGTTGATGCAGGAAGACTTGCAATTACGCGCACAAAGTCCGCAACCATTACATTTATCCGTATCAATCACCGGTTTGAAATAAGAGTATCTGGACAAGAACCCCAATACGGTACCCACCGGACAAATGGTATTGCAATACGTCCTTCCCCCACGCCATGCCAGGATAAAAAGCACCACCACAGTAGCCACCGCCACAATAAGAGTAGAAACACCTTTCACCCAGATATCCACCGAATAAAAAGCATAACTGTCCGCCCGTTCCGCCCATAAGGCAAGCAGATTATTTCCCCATTGATAAAGAGGTGCCAGCAGATTAGAGACAATACGGCCGTAGGCACTATAAGGAGCAAACAAAGCCGCCAATGAAACCACTCCCGCAACCAAAGCAATGACAAACACCGCCAAAATCCCATATCTCAACCACGAAACAGCGGGCGAATAACGGAAACGGTTCTTCTTCACTTTTCCCGAAAACCAGGAAATGATATCTTGGAACACCCCTAACGGACAGATAACCGAACAATAGACACGTCCCAAAAGAAGTGTCAACAAAACAAGGGCTATCACCACCCCTGCATTCAGCGCCAGAACAGCAGGCAGAAACTGTATTTTCGCCATCCATCCGAACCAACTATGCATGGTTCCTGTAAAATCCAGAAACAGCAATGTTATCATAGTAAAAAATAAAAGAGCGGCAGTCAGTCTTATTTTACGTAACATAAGCATTCGTTATTTTATCATGTTTATCCATTCCAGTTATAAAGTCTCTTGTTTCAATTGCTCCACATACGCGTCTATACGATGCAGTTCTTTCGGGATATCAATCCGCTGGGGACAGTGCGGACTGCATTGGTCACACCCCGTACAGCGGCTTGCCTGCCGGAGTTTGGGTACACTACGGTCATAACCTATAAGGAAAGCGCGTCTGGCCCGGCGATAATTTTCATCCTGACTGCTTTTAGGGACATTGCCTTCATTGACACATTTATTATAATGCACCAGAATAGCCGGAATATCCAGCCCATAAGGACAGGGCATACAATATTTGCAATCATTGCAAGGAATGGTGGGAAACTGCAACATCAACTGGGCTGTTTCTTCCAAAAACTCTTTCTCCTCATCATTCAGAGGCTCCAAAGGAGAATAAGTCCGCAAGTTATCCTGCAAATGTTCCATATAAGTCATCCCACTCAACACACATAACACATCCGGATAAGTACCGGCAAAACGAAAAGCCCACGAAGCCACACTATTTTCCGGACGACGCTGCTTCAAACGGGCTACCAGGTGGTCATTCAATTTTGACAAACGCCCTCCCAACAGCGGTTCCATAATCACAACAGGAATTCCACGCTTGGATAACTCTCCATACAAATACTCCGCATTAACATTCCGCTTCGAAGCATGACGCCAATCCACATAATTCATCTGGATTTGTACAAAGTCCCATTTCACATCCAGCGATAATAAATAATCGAACACCTCTACCGATCCGTGAAATGACCATCCCAAGTTACGGATACGCCCCTCCTCACGCTCTTTCAACAAAAAGTCAAGGACTCCATTGTCAATATAACGATCGTGAAAGGTTTTTATCCCTTCTCCTCCGCCTACGGAATGGAGCAAATAATAATCCAGATAATCAGTCTGCAATTCTTTCAGCGACTGATGATACATCTTGATGGAGTTCTCGCGGGTATAATTCTGGAAATTGGACATCTTCGTCGCAATCAGAAGTTTTTCACGGGGATAACGCTTCAAGGCAACTCCGGTTGCTCTTTCAGAGAATCCCTGACAATAAACAGGAGAGGTGTCGAAATAATTCACTCCATGAGCAATGGCATAATCCACCAGTTCATTCACCGCATCCTGGTCTATCACGTTTCCATCACTGTCCGGTGCAGGCTTCAATGGCCAGCGCATACATCCATATCCTAAAAGTGAAACACGTTCTCCCTTGGGAGAAGTACGATAAGTCATCTTGTCAACAGGCACTTCGCCTTGTACGGCAGCCTCTGCCGACGCCGGCTTCTCACCGGAAGCACAACCATACATAACCGCTGTGGATGCAGCAGCGCTGACACCCACAATCTTCAGAAATTCCCTGCGGTTCATTTCCTCTTTGTTTCTCTTGTCCATATCCTTTTTATACTTAACCTTGCATTTACGTAAACCATACACCGGCCATCGCTACAGCCTGATTATCAGTTCATGCAAAGTTATCAAAATTTCATGAAATTCCTTGCAACAAGACAACAATAATTAAAACCATTTTAACCATTAATGCAAAATCACCCTCTTCAAAACGGTCTATCAGAATCAACAAAAAAATTACGCAGCCCCTCCAACAAAGACAGGACTGCGCAATACTGTTTCATACGCCCAATAATTAAAGGATGCAAGGCAAACGGAATTTCCGGTTTTACCCATCAGCATTTTCAAGCGTTGTTTTCAAAGCCGATGGCCTTCATCAATTCATCATATTCTTTTTCTTCCTTACATAAAGGTCCGTACCAAGTATATTTCAGAATAATTGTCGTCACAACCAGCAACAAGGCCGACGCTACAAATCCCCACGTACCCCGCACCACCAGATACATAGGAACAATAGTCAGGCAGCACTGCCAGACTATGCCTATGGCTACATTGAACGCATCACGTTTAAAGTGCTTGTTGCGCACCACCAGCGGGTATCGGGCCTCCGCCTCATCGGCTATAGGTTTCCACCATCCCCACGGACGCACCCGTATATAGAAATGAACCAATGTCTCCTCATCGGTGGGAGGCGCCGAATAAGTTCCGGCAATACACCCTATCAATGAAATGCCGAACAACACTGGGAAGAAATAAAGCACCAGCGCATCAGGCACCGTAAACTTCATCACAATGGCAGCCACCACTCCTGCCGTCATCCCCCAGAAATAGCCCTCACCATTGAAACGCCACCAATGCCACTTCAGCATATTGGCAGCAATGTATCCGCCGAACAATGCCCCTACAATCCACTGGAATATTTCATTAATATCTTTCAAGAAGAATCCCATGACAGTACTGATAATCACCACCAGCACCGAAATCAGGTAGCTGGCACGAATCTGAGTTTTTACCGGAGCTTTAGGATTAATATATCTCAAATAAATGTCATTCACCACGTATGCCGGAGCCGCATTGACCGTAGAAGCAAAGGTTGACATGAACGCCGACAGCAACCCCGCCAGCAGCAACCCCGCCAGCCCTACCGGCACATACTTCGTGATAAGATGAGGAAGAATAGTTTCAAAATCCGATTCGGCTGCCGTCATTTGCTCCAACCCGCCATCCACTTTAAAGAAATAAACAGCCAGTAATGCAAATTCCATAATCATCAAGTAACGCGGAATCAGCAGAATGACCGGTACGGAGCCACTCATCAAAGCCGCTTCCTTGGGCGACTTACACGACAGAATCTTCTGCATGTCATAGTTCGGAGCAGGTCCCGCCATGCTCATAAAAATACCTTTCAGCAAAGCCATCATCACAAAGACGCCCATCAGGCTGTAAGGTTCGCTGGCCATACGTTCCGTCAGCAGATCCATCCGCCCGCTCCAGTCAATGTCCAATGTCCAGCCGAAGAAAGGCGACTCCCATCCTGATGGCACAAATTCCTGAATCATCTCGGGTGCCACCATATTCATGCCAATAATTGCAATCACCACGCCCGCCACCGTCATAATCATAAACTGCACCACATCCGTCCACACAATGCTAAGCATACCGCCCAGCATCACATAGAAAGTAGCGATGGCCGTAAAGAATATACCATAAAAGTGAGGAACATATTGCAGAGGAATATCAAAAGGTACATACGGCGACACAGCCTCCCATGGAAAGAATATCTCCATGAACTTACCGATACCGATAAATCCGTAACTTAAAAATCCCAAGACACTAAGTAACGCAAAAATGATTACAATCGTATGCGACAGCGTAGCCCCTTTTCCACGCCCGAAGCGAGTCTTTATCCATTCGGCCCCCGTCAGCACATTGCTCCGTCGAAGCCACACCGACAGATAGACCATCAGGAATATCTGATTGAACACCGGCCACAACCACGGAATCCACAGGCTCTTGAACCCGTAGGCAAAAGCCCAATAGACCATCAGCATGGTTCCGGTAATGTCGAACATGCCCGACGCATTGGACAGTCCGAGCATATAGAAAGGGAGCGATTTGCCCCCTAAGAAATACGAATCCATGTTCTTTGCCGCCCTCTTCTTCAAGAACAGCCCGATGGTGACAATGATTGCCAGATACACACAGATAATAAGAATATCAATGATATGTAATTTCATAAGTCATTCTTTTGATCATCATTTAAAGACCTGCGTCATAGGACGTCCGATCCACACCTGCGGCTGCTCCAAGCCAAAGATGGAAGCCACTGTAGAAGCACAGTCAAACTGCATCATGCTTTCCTCAAAAGCACCTCCTTTTTTCACATTCTTGCCGGCAATGATAAACGGTGTTTCCATTTCCTGCATGGTTTTTCCACCATGCCCTTTGTTAATACCTCCATGATCGGCTGTGACTATAATGATACTGTTATCGTATATGCCTGCCGCCTTGACCGCATCCAGAATCCGTCCCACATATCCATCCAGTTCCTTCAATTTTGCATAATAGGCTGGTGTATCATGTCCGTCAGCATGACCTACATGGTCAGGGTTATCAAAGCAGATAGCAGTCAATACAGGTTTTTTTTCTGTGATATACTTGCATGCCATCTCGCAGAGAGCGGTAGGATACTGATTATAGTCGGGAGCCTGCGCATAATAATTCAAAGCCAGGGTATCTACCAGATATTTGATACCATCCCATTCATACAACACACCCATTTCAGCATCAGGAGCGGCTTTACGAAGTTCACTAAAAACAGTTGGGAATATATTGTGCTCGTTCAATACCCGTGAAGGAAGCTCGGGCGTTTTTGAGCCCCATTCCGTATATCCGTGCAGTTCGGGACCAGCACCCATAAACATGGAAGCCCAGTTTACGGCACTTGAGGAAGGAAGTACGCTACGTTTTTTCAAAGTATAGCAGCCTGCATCCATCAAGGACTTTACATTCGGCATTTCAGCCTTTTCCACACTATATGCCCCCCAACCGTCAAGGCCGATTAAAAACACATGGTCAGCTTTCCAATTCTGGGCAAAACAAAAACAAGATGCAGTAAAGAATGCCGTTAACACAGCCAATAAACGAAGTTTTTTCATAGAATATTATTTTTTTAGTTATACATATTATTTCAACCATACACTCACCGGATAATGATCGGATACTCCTTCCACCGGATAAACGTCTGCCCGTATGCAGCGTTCCATCAATGAGGGAGAAAGCAGAATATAATCCAGCCTTTCACGTCGTAAAGGTAATCGTTTATCATCTATTTTCCAATTATAAAGAAAGGCGGCAGGATAAGTCATACGTTTTTCTGCCGGACGTATCAACCGGCCAAGGGCATCTTCCATGCCCACAGACAAGAACTTAGCTATCACGGAGAAGTCAAAACGTCCATTCCTCAAATTCCGGTATTTTTTTTGGGAAGCATCCCAACGCTGCATATTCACCAACAGCGAATCATGCGTCATTATTTCATCGGCATCCAATGGTGAATGCGCATTCAGATCCCCTGCCACCAAATAGTCTTTCAAGTTCTGTTTATGGATATAATCGACTATTTTAGTGGCCTCATCCAGTCGATAACTCCATTCAAAGGGACTGAGATGAGTGGCAATGACATCAATGCCCTGTGTCTGCACATGCATCATGCCATGCCAGAACCCGTCCACTTGTTTGGATATGGTCTTTACCGGTTGTCTGGAAAGGACTCCTACCGGATACCCCTCTTCTTTAAGAAGGGCGGTATGTGGATATCCACATACCTTCCCCAATGTTACCAAATCCTTTTCCTTAAAACTAACCAGCTCTGTTAAAATCACTAAATCGGCTGACTGATTTTTGGTCCATTCCACAAAATATGCACGCCTCAAAGAATCCCCTTCAAAACCATTCCAAATATTATATGAAATTATTTTTATCGGCTGACGCCTTTGTGCTGACATGCCCGATGATCCAATCATCAGCAGCATCCCTAAAAACAATCCTATAATCTTTCTCATTTTTTCAAAAACACTTCATTCCGATCTATCAATTCATTGATTGCCGCTACTGAAGTTGCAGAACGAAGTCCGTCTGCGGGTGTATGCAGACAATAATCCACCAAACGGTCTACAGTAGATGTCGCTACATGCATCCGCGTGTCACTGGAGGCGTAATAGATATACACCGTTCCGTCGTCATCGGCTATCCAGCCGTTCGAGAACAACACATTTGATACATCACCCACTCTTTCTTCACCTTGTGGTGCCAGAAAATAACCGGCAGGTTCGGCTATCAGCCGCCAAGGTTCGTCCAAAGCCGTCATATACAAATAGAGCACATAACGCAACCCGGCGGCACAGCCACGCACTCCGTGTGCCAGGTGAAGCCAGCCTTGCGGTGTTTTTATGGGGTGCGGCCCCTCTCCGTTCTTCACCTCTTTAATGGTATGATAATGCCGGTGATTAATGATTATTTCCTCTTTTATTTCCGCGTGAGTGATATCATCTATCAACGCCCATCCGATACCTCCGCCATTACCGGCGTTGATGAAATCATCTTGCGGACGGGTATAAAGAGCATACTTTCCATTCACGAACTCAGGGTGAAGTACCACATTCCGCTGCTGGTTGCCGGTCATCAGGTCGGGCAAACGCTCCCAATCTACCAGATTCCGGGTACGTACGATTCCAGCCTTCGCCACCGCCGAGGAAAGGTCTCCAGCGGACGCCTTGTCATCGTGTCGTTCGCTGCAAAAGATGCCATAAATCCATCCGTCCTCGTGGGCGGTGAGACGCATGTCATACACATTAGTCTCGTCCGGATCGATGTCCGGCAATGCCAGCGGACGCTTCCAGAAGCGGAAGTTGTCTATTCCATTAGGGCTTTCAGCTATGGCGAAAAAGGACTTCCGGTCCACCCCCTCCACACGCACCACCATCAGATATTTCCCGTTCCACTTCATGGCACCGCTGTTCAAAGTGGCATTAAAGCCGATGCGCTCCACACAATAAGGGTTCGTGTCGGGGTTGAAATCATAACGCCACTCCAAGGGAATGTGATGACGTGTCAATACCGGATGGACATAACGGCGGATAATGCCGTTTGTTTCTTCCTTTATTTCGTTAGGGCGTTGCAACAACGCTTCTTGGCGCTGGGACAATGCCGTCAATCGCTTTTTGAAATCTGTATTTATCATAAATTCCTTTTATTATCGTTTTACATAAATTACATATCAAATTTAGCCCTCAGGATATAACGGAATACGATTAGCACGATGAAAAATAGTATTAGCGACTCCCGGGAGTTCCATTTCAAGGATAATTTCTTGTGTCTTTGGATTTATCTCAATAATACGTGCTCCCATACTACCATCACTTAATATATTGCCAATGCCTGGACAAAACAATCTATTACCAGTTTGTTCCAAATATTGTACCGATGAGACAGCCATAGCATAGCATTCCCTTCCCCGTTCTTTTCCATATTGCCATACCTGCCGGACCGTCATATTTTTTTCATCTATTTCATATTCTACAGCACGGCTATATTCTTCACTACGAGCTGAATAATACCGATTATATCCATTATCAAAAACCATTACATGTCCATTAGGCAAAACAATAGGACAGTGCGGTCCCCAGCACCACTCAAAATCCTCATGCACCTTTTCTCCATTCAAGACCTCTATATCAGTAATAGGTTGTCCATTTCTATCTAAAGGAGTAAGCAAATACCTTTTATATTGTTCTCTCCAATTATTATGCGGAGCCATTATATATTTCAATTTCCCAGAATAATCATATTTAAAGAATCCCAACCAACGTCCCGTCGCCACCATTTCATCATCATCCACAAAAATTCCATTGTTATGAAGCCAATTGCTCCTGTTAGCACCTAAATACATATTATTATTCCATTCTTCCCCCATATCCACTTTATTGATACGAGCTGAATCCAATATCTGAGCATAATCCCATTCTTTAGTTATACTTCCTGTTATAGGATCAAGTTCTATAGTATGATCAAAAATACGTGAGTTGCTCCCATCAGCCAACATTGCCTTTGCCTTAGTAACCAAAATTTGTATTTTACCGTTTTTTGTCTCTACCGCTTCATGATGAAAGTTATACCCCATTCCTTTCAAATCCCATTTGTGCACAATATTCCCTAACGCATCAACCTCAACCAACAAACCATGATTACAATCTCCTGCAATATAATTACCATTTTTCATACGCTTTAAGCCGCATTGAGCTCCAATATACTTCAATTCCGGGTGACTATTCCAGTCCAAAATCCATCGTATTTCTCCATCGGCATCTATCATATATGGAATAGACGTATCAGTTTCTTCTTTGCCCGGTGAACTTATTAAAGTCATACCAGGTTCCATCTCATTAATTTTCCGTTTAATGATACGTATAGCAGCAGGCAAATAAGTTACATTCAACGCTTTTGTTTTAATCTGAATCGTTGTCTTAGCCCGTTCCTTGCCAGTTTTATCCAAGTAAACCAATGTTACCTTATTTTCATAATTTGGATAAAGTCCTAATATTTGAATAACTTGCGACCTCTGAACATCATCAGATTGAAATTCCACATCCGGAGTCTTTGCATCAGGTTTACTATGCACAATAATTTTAATACGACCTTGTGCCGGCAATTCACAATATAGATTTGCAGCTAATGGATTATAACCTGAAGGATTTACTACAATCTTTACTATAAGGTCATCAATGGCATCACCTATTGAAGGAACTATATAGGTGCTGCCATTAACAAATGTAATAGTAGTTCTCCAAGCCACATCATCTATATGTACATTTTGAATTATATCAGTAGGTATCTCTATAATTTTCGACTCAAATGTGAAAATATAGCAATTATCATTTTGAGTGACACTTTTTAATAAATCACCTTTTTGCACAAGTTCTTGAATTGTATCATAGTATTCCGGATATAAGGAAGTATTATCATTATTATCACAAGCTGTTATGCCCCAAAACAGCCATAATAAAAGCACACCGTATTCTTTAAGGATTTTCATTCTTCCTGCTTTTTATATATATAGTGTGTGGGTAATTACCCACACACACTAATTGATGATTAGTTTAGTAAATATTCATTTATTGCCAATCAGATTTCTGTTCCAAACTCAGATTCGTATCAACTTCACTTTGAGGTATTGGAAAATACAAGTGCTTCTTCTCAAAACGTTGGAAATTTTGAGAATCAATAATATTTCCAGTATAATTCCATCTGATAATTCTACCTTTTTCATCTCTCTCAAACTCGGTTTCACGTGTATCTGTTTTCCGTTCATGCATAATTTTCTTCAATTCATCGTAATCATACCAACGAACCAAATCATCCCAACGTACATTTTCACCAGCAAATTCCAATAATTTCTGATTGCGAAGTTCTTCCATTATAGAATTCTTGTCATTCAACTGTTTCTCGGGCAATCCGGCACGCACACGAATACGGTTAATATCTTTCATCGCATTGGTGTTATCGCCAGTTTCCAAGCAAGCCTCAGCATGAAGAAATAAAACTTCCGCAAAACGCATTATACGATAGTTAGCAATACGTCCACCATTATTTTCATACATAGAATTCCCCATTGGATTCCACCATGCACATAATTTTTTCATCAAGAAACGACCGGGTTTTCCATTAATTTCAGGATAGTCTGGTATACCTTTATCTATTCTCCATTTTTCTTCCTTGCTAAGATCTGTTGTCCAATAACAAAGTGAATCGAAAGGAATTATGCCAAAGGCTTTCTCATCTTCTATAACATCACCATAATCAGAATATTTAAAGAAAGCAGTAGTATATAGACGTTTATCCCACTTCGTGTCAGAACCCGTAGGACGAGGCTCAGCCACATATTGTCTAATCAAATATGGAGAAGGCTGCATTTTATACCAACCACCACCAAAACCTTTTGGATACCATTGCTCATCATCACTTTTATTAGGATCTTTCCAAGCTTTAAAACAAGGACCAAAATAATGACCTATCACACTTCCCATAAAGGCATTATCTCCAGTACTACTTCCCCAGGCATCTTTTTCATCCCCAAATGCTTCAAAATTAATTTCCCAGATAGACTCTTTATTAAATTCTGTATCATCACGAAAATTATCTTCATATTTCTCTGTTAAGTCATAACCGTAACCACTCATTATCGTTTCAAATTCAGCTTTTGCAGCTGCATAATCGCCCTTCCAGATATAAGCTTTACCCAAGATGGCAATAGCAGCTCCTTGAGTTATACGCCCAGCTTCTTCAGACGGACGAGTCTTTGGCAATCGAGCTTTAGCTTCTTTCATATCAGCAATCACCTGATCCAATAATTCGTCAGGAGATGACAATCCATGCATATCCGGATCAGCATCTTGGGATTGATTTCGAAGTACACCTTCATTAAAATCTGTGCGGACGCGAAAATGCCAATAGCCTCTTAAAAAATAAGCTTCACCCAGCATTTGG
The DNA here is from genome assembly GCF_054653615.1 of Phocaeicola sartorii JCM 17136 = DSM 21941. NCBI lineage: Bacteria > Pseudomonadati > Bacteroidota > Bacteroidia > Bacteroidales > Bacteroidaceae > Phocaeicola > Phocaeicola sartorii. Next base: position 460,647 of record NZ_BAAIFW010000005.1, on the reverse strand, counting down.
TTCAACTTTGCCTGATCCATTGAAGCATTAGGTGCTTTTTCCAAGAACTCATTAGCAGCTTGAATGCCTTTATACAAGTACCCCCAGCATCCATTACCTGTATTAGGAGTATTAGTAAATGAAAGAGTCTCCCAAATATTTGTTTCTTCACTGCGAGTAGGATACATATCATCAGCACGCATCTGATAGTGTAAAATGCCTTCATAACCTCCATAATACCCCCAGCTCATACGACGGACATGATTATAGACAGCGGCTAAACCTTTATTTACATTTTGTTCATTCACCCAGAAAGTTCCGGGAGTTTCCCTATTGGGATCCACTTCATTTAAAAAATCCTCACTACATGAAGAGAATAAAAACGGAGTAAGCAATAAAGCCGTTATATATTTTTTTATTTTCGTTTTCATATCTTTTTACGATTTTAGATTAGAAATTAACTTGCAAACCAAAAGTAATAGTACGCGCAGAAGGATAACGTCCATCATCACAACCACGACTCATCACACCACTACCACTTGATGAACCTGTACCATCATTCGTACCTAAATCAGGAGTATATCCTTTATAATCAGTAATAGTAAACAAGTTCTCCATAGCTGTATAAATACGTAGATTTTGCAAACCTGCTTTAGTTGTCCATGCTTTGGGAAGAGTATACCCCAATTCCAATGTTTTCAAACGAAGGAAAGAACCATTTTCCAACCAGCGTTCCGTATAAGCCAAGTTTGTGCCAGTTGAACCTTTTACATAACGAGGAATATCTGTATTCTTGTTATTTTCGCTCCAACTATTCAGACGTTCAGCATATTGATTCGCAGCTACCTCATTATAAACAGTTGTAAAATACTGAGAATTATAAATCTTATTACCAAAATTACCATCAAAGAACAAATTCAAATCTATATTTTTCCATTGAGCACCTAAATTCAGCCCTAATGTCATTTTGGGGAATGCACTTCCACAATCTTGACGATCAAGATTATCAATCTTACCATCTCCATTAAAATCCACATATCTTAAATCTCCCGGCTCAGCATCAGGCTGTATCATTTGACCATCTTTGCCCACGTACGCTTTTACTTCTTCTTCACTTTGGAAAATGCCATCCGTCTTAATCAAATTAAAGAAACCGATAGCATGACCTGCTTTTGCATAAGTAATAGCCCCTTTGTCATGAGGATTAAAACCTGTCCACTCATCACGTAAGCCATTAACCTTTGTCAATCTATTCTTTATGAATGAAGCATTCACACCTACATGATAGTAGAATTCGCCCACATTATTACGGTGGTTGATAGAAAGTTCAAATCCTTTATTCTCTACCGTACCAGCATTTACAGTCGGAGATCCCCCCAAACCAAAGCTATCAGGTTGAGGCATTCCCAACAACATATCTTCTGTCTTTTGAATAAAATAATCAGCACTAACAGTCAATTTGTTATTCAAGAAGCCCATATCCAAACCAATATTAGTGGTCTTTGTTTTTTCCCAAGTTACATTAGCAGGAGACACCCAATCAGATCCTGTAATAGCTCCCATCCACCAAGAGTCACCTTGAACACTATTCAGGCCTGCTGTTACAATAGACTGGGTAGCATAATTTCCAATACCATTCAAATTTCCCAGCACACCATAACTAGCACGAAGTTTTAATTCATTAACGGTTTTCTTCAAGTTCTCAAAGAAATCCTCATTCATCACATTCCATCCGATAGATGCCGAAGGGAAAGTACCCCAACGATGTCCGTCCGCAAACTTAGAAGAACCATCCCGACGTACAGACACACTTGCCATATAGCGATCATCGAATGAATACATAGCCCGGCCAAAAACAGATACCATCGTATTGGCCCAAGCACTACCACTATTAGTCAATCCCTTGTCAGACGAACCTGCACCAATAACAGTTAATCCTAAGGGCAAATCTTTACGTCCTGCACCAAAACCACGCTGATTGTTACGTTGCGCAGAGTAACCAACCAAAGCAGAAATCGTATGTTTGCCAAACGTATTGTCATAATTGATTGTGTTTTCAACCAACCAATCATTTTCCCATGAAGTGCTTTCATCTAATTGAGTTGAATTATTTTTTGATGTAGAACTAAAAACATAAGGAACAACGTAATTGTAATCACGACGAGTATATTTGTTAATACCTACATTAAACTTATACTTCAAACCTTTCAAGAACAAATCAACTTCAGCATATCCATTCAACAAAATATCAATTCCATGCTTTTGGCGGTCATAAGCTTCCACCCAACCTACCGGACTATCACCACGAGACCAGTTAGGAGCTTCTGCCCAATTTCCACTTGCATCATACACATTCCATTGAGGAACAGCTGTTAATGCGGCATTATAAGACACATCATCATAATCCTTATTCCAAAATTTCATCATCAAAGTGGATCCCAAACGTACATGGTTATTAAACAAAGAGAACGTGTTTTTCGCACGGACATTCCAAGCTTCATAACCGGTAGTCTTTACAATACCATCTTGTTTCAAATAACTACCTGAAAGATTATACGTAGAAGTCTTATTACCTCCTGATACATTCAGAGCCACTTTGCTAACCTGTGCAGTGCGGTATAACTCTTTTTGCCAGTCTGTTCCAGCTCCACCATTCCAATTCAGCAATTCAGGAGCACTGGTAAGACCTGTCATGTTTGCAAAATCTCTCAACTGGTTACCATCCATTACATCAATATATTTTGCAACAGACTGAACACCTGTATAAGCATCAACCGTTACACGAGTCGGAGTTTCCAAACGTCCACCTTTAGTTGTAATCAATACAACTCCATTAGCTGCGCGCGAACCATAAATTGCGGCAGAAGAAGCATCCTTCAAAATTTCAATAGATTGGATATCAGACGGATCTACCATATTAATATCACCATACACGCCATCAATAATATATAATGGTGTAGTAGAGCTCAATGAACTAATACCACGAATATTAATATTCAATCCATCTCCAGGCTGACCACTTTGACTTGATACTGTCACACCAGCAACTCGTCCTTGTAATGCCGAGGAAGCATTACGTGCCACATTAGCCTGTAAATCCTTACCCGACACAGAAGAAACAGCACCTGTCAAGTGACTTTTCTTCACTGTACCGTAACCGATAACCACCACTTCATCCAACAATTCGCCTTCCGACAATGTCACATTAATCACACTGCGGCCATCAACCTTAACAACTTGTTCCTGATAGCCCACATAAGTAAACTTCAGAGACTGACCGGAATTAGCCTTAATGGTATATTTACCATCAAAATCGGTAATCACACCATCCGTAGTTCCTACAACTACAACAGCCGCACCAATCAACGGATTATCATCCGCATCCTTCACTGTTCCAGTAACAGTGATTTGCTGAGCATATACACATATACTAAATATGCACAGCAACCATGTAAATGCAATTTGTTTCATAAATTAATGTATTAGATTTAATTAAAAAATATTGTTTCAATTATTAATTCAATATCATAAGATCAACGATGCAAAGATGGCAATTCAATCAAGCAAGAACAAATACAATTCAAGCATTAAACAATGAAATCTTATCAATCAGAAAGAAATGAAGAAATATTTGCCATGAAAGCAAGCCACTAAGAATATATGATTCTCACACACACCAAAGTCCCCCGGATTGGCATTGATGTATTTCATTAGCTTCTTCATCCTGATCAAATAGCAGGTAAGGCCACAAGAAAAAGGATGATGAAGCGTACTGCTCCGACCGTCTAGCAAAACTGGACGCACTTTCAACTAAAAGTGAACGCTATCCCACTCCGAACCGGGCGTATTTCCAGCAAACACCAAAAATTACTTTTTTAAGCCAAAAAGGATGTTCTTTGCATCCTTCTACAAAAAACATCCTTTTTTCTTCTGCTACTTCAACCATTGATGGCAGAAGTGCCTCCTCTTTGCGCCTCCTTATTGCACGGTTCCGATATAGGAAACCACGCTACGGGCAGGCAAGGTCAATGTATAGACACCATCGGCAGACCAGGCAGCCTCCACCGCCTCCCATTTACGGGTGTCATCGGTGACATAACCCTGTAAAACACCGGAAACCTGCGCTCCTTCGAGAGCCAGCGAAATGACAACTTCACTGTCCGAAGGATTGATGGCTACAGTTGTATACGACTTATCATATTTATACCCTGACACCATATACCCCAATTCTGAATTGTATTGTGCCGAGATACGTTTGCTGCCCACGGGAATGTAACGAGAGAAGTTTCCAAAAACTTCGCATCGTTTCGTCACTTCATAGTCCACACGATTCTTATCTATATTTATCAAACCTTCCGTAGTCCAGCCGTCAGGCAAAGCGCCCGCCCACCATACAATAGCTCCGGCATTAGCTTCACACAAAAAACGGTGGAATTTCTTCGCCCATTTCAAACCGCTCGTCATTGTAGCATCGTAACTTTCCGAAGGGTCACTGATTTCGGTCAACCATACAGGAATCCCTTTCGATTCGGCCTTATCAAAAGGCTCGATAGCCGGGTCTTTTTTCGTGACAGGATCAATATATCCGTGTCCGGCAGCAATAACCGGGAAGTTAGTAATCCGGGTGTTCAGGTTCAAAATATCACGAACGTAATTTTTGCTACCCATTACAAAGCCCAATATAGCCGACCATTGTGCATTCTCACCAAAAATAATCTTTGTCTCAGGATGAGTCTGAGCCAACTTCGGACCCAAATTATTTACAATAAACGGCCCCAGAGTGGTGGTACCGGGCAACCAAAGGCAGGAGTTCCACTCGGCTGCATATTCAGGCTCATTGGCAGGAGAAATGGCATAAACGGGGAGACCGGCCTTAGTATAAGCGTCACAAAATGCAGACAGATAATCAGCAAAGGCTTGATAATGACTACGGCTCAAAGAACCTTTTGATGTACTTCCATTACTCTTCATATAAGCCGGAGCAGACCAAGTAGAAAAAATCAATTTATCTACCCCATACTGCTGTTTTGCCTTCTTCATAATCCACAATTGCCCGTTACGCTGAGCAACAGCCTCTTCCGTCCGATGGGCGTCTGTGTTAAAATCAATATCAAAGAAAGGATCGTCTAACGGCAAATCTATATTTTCATCCATATTAAAGGTAGCCTCATCATAATGAGGAAATACTTCTCCTCTCAGAATGCTAAGGCGAAGACCATTCTGCCCAAACATCGTATCCATTATTTCATCACGTTTGCGATGTGCATACAAATAATCAGACCAGCCGGCTTGTGCCACACCAAATCCATCAATAGTCTGCTCTTCCGTGTTCCATTGAAGAACCACATCAGCACCCGAAACACTCCGTGAGTTCACAGCACCCTGCTCCACCGGAGAGAGTTCTGTAGCATCTGTACAGGACAATAAGCACGCTGCTGAAACAGTAACAGCAAGCATCGAGATCATTTTCTTCATACAATTAGTTTTTTATGGATTAGAAAATAGGTTTATTAAGTAATAGCAAAGATGAGCACTTTTATATAATACAACAAACAGTATCCAATCAGAAACCAATGAAATCTTATCAAAAACATCAAAATGGTATGGATTTCCCGCCGAATAAGAGACACCTCATTTATGAAAAAACAAGAAAGAGAGCATTTAAAATAACAGGAATTCAATGTAATATATGCTTCAAGATGTAGTGAGGGCATAATAAGAGCATGAAGTCATGAACGCTCTAAACTTCTTGATGAGAAAGAATGATGACTCAAGAACACTTCCGGAAGTAGTCCGGAGAACAAAATGATCCTTTAAGAGCGAAAGTCCTCTCCATGATTTTACAGGTGAACCTAAATGGCTCAACGATAAAAGCCGGTTGTTTCTTTCCTCCTTTCAGCTATCGCTGAAACACCCTGCCCGTAGGCGTTCCGGTTATGAAGGGACATCCTGTCATTGTCTTGTCAGCCTCCTTTCAGCCCGTTCTTTCATATTTTTTGTGAAGGGACAAAACGATACGGGCTGAAATGGAAGTGAGGGGAAGTGGTTTCAGCTTTAACCGGCTGATTTTCTGTGCATATTACATAAGATGACAGGATGAGGGGAAAAGGGAGCGTATCGGATTAGTGGGGGAGTAATACACGGAACAGACCAGGTCTGTAAGCTGGACAGGCTAAGTCTGTACGTTGAACAGGCTAAGTCTGTGCACTGAACAAGCTGGCGTGTTTTAAAAACGTATAGTTGTTTTTTAAAAGCCTGAAGATGTTTTCTTAAAAGTTGAAGGCGTATTTTTTAAAGCTCAAGGTGTATTTTAAAAACATAAAGGCGTATTCAACAATAACATTAGTAACGTATAAGCCCCGACATTAGTAACGTGTCAGCCCGCATGTTAGTAACGTGTAAGCCCACACGTACATAAGCATCGGGGCACACATACGCAAGCATCGGCCTACACATACGTATGTATTGTGCCCTGTATCCATTGAATTTTTGCCCCAAGTTCCATTAAATCTTGCACCAAGTCCCATCGGATCTTGCCCCAAGTTTCATCGAATCCTGCACCAAGTTCCATACCCTATTACCCGCCCCTCTTGACAAACGCCTTTTTATGTTGTATATTTGTAGTTTGCCAAACTAAAAAAAGTAACCTATGAATGTATTCGCCACTCTCAAAACAGTCTTCTTCGGAAGCAAATTCCTGTCAAGCCCTGTTCCCACCGAGGGAACATTGCGCCGTGATCTCGTATCCGCCCTCAACGGAGTGATGCCGCTTTGCCGCACTATCCCCGGTGTGCGTCTGGCACTGGATATCCGCGAGGGGCAGCTGGCTCTGGTACTGAACTGGACTCCGCGCACCGACGGGAAGGCACCCACGGGCAGTTACCACTACATCGTGTCAGGCGAAGACGGAGTGAGAGAAGTGACCGGATCACAGGTGCTCCTCGCTGAAAACGGCAAGGACAACCTGCCGGAAAATGTGGACGTTTCCCACAAACGCCCGGCAGCCTCAACCGAAAAAGCAAAGGAACATTCCACCCATACGAAAGACGTTCAAAAGAAAACGGAACAAGCACCCTCGGAAGATACCGGCAGGAAGGCGAAATCACGTACCCTGATGCAGGAGGTGACCGCTTTCCTCACCTCCCGCTACCGTTTCCGCTTCAATGTCCTTACCGAGGAAACCGAGGTGGCAAACATAGAAAACATAACAGACATAGCAAACGACATTCCCGACACCCACCTGCGCTACACCAAGGTGGACGAGCGATGGATGAACTCGCTCAGTATGGAAGCCATCGAAACAGGCATAGACTGCTGGGACAGGGACATCCAACGCTTTGTGCGCTCGCGCCGCATCAGCGAATACCATCCCTTCACCGCCTACTTTGAGCACCTCCCCGAATGGGACGGAACGGACCGGGTATCCGCACTCGCCCGCCGGGTGTCCGAAGACCCGGTATGGGTGAACGGTTTCCACCGCTGGATGCTGGGGCTCTCCGCCCAATGGATGCAGCTTAATCCGGATAATAACCGCGCCAACAGTGTGGCCCCCCTGCTGGTGAGCAGCCGTCAGGGACTGGGGAAAAGTACGTTCTGCCGCCTGCTGATGCCCGATACGCTGAAAGCCTACTACACGGAAAGTTACGACCTCAGCTCCCCGGCATCCGCCGAAGCCAGACTGGCCGCCTACGGCCTGATCAACCTGGATGAGTTTGACAAACTAGGCGCATCCAAAATGCCCTTGCTGAAGAACCTGATGCAGGCCTCCGCACTGAACATCCGCAAGGCCTACAAACGCAGTGCATCGGCACTTCCCCGCATCGCCTCGTTCATCGGCACCAGCAACCGGGAGGACCTGCTGGTGGACCGTACCGGCTCACGACGCTTCCTCTGTGTCAGCCTGGAACACGCCATAGACTGCGCCACGCCCGTAGAGCACAAGCAGCTGTACGCCCAGCTCAAGGCGGAGCTTCTGTCCGGTGAGCGAAGCTGGTTCAACAAGGAAGAGGAACAAGCCATGCAGCAGCACAACGCCCTGTTCTACAAACACATACCCGAAGAGGAAGTATTCCGCCTCTGCTTCCGTTTTGCCACCGAAGAGGACCATCCGCAGGAAGTGCTGACCCTTTCCGCCACCCAGTTGTTCGAGCGCATGAAAGCCGCCCATCCTTCGGTCATGAGGGGCATGACCGCCTACAGTCTGAGCCGTATCCTGCCCCAGCTGGGCGAACGGGTGCATACCGCCAAGGGGAATGTGTACCGCGTGGTGGCATGTTAAACATTCGTTTATAATCAATAACCGTACGATTCTGTCTCCTTTAAATAATAGTCTTGTTTTTACGGTAATTGTCACGGAATTCTCTGGGAGTAAGCCCTTTTTTCTTCTTAAAGATACGGTTGAAATTGGACAGATTATTAAAACCGCAGTCGTATCCTATTTCTGCTATCGACAAGGAGGAATCAATCAGAGCACGTGAAGCGGCTCCCAGACGGATGTCTGTAAGAAAGTCAATAAAACTTTTAGAAGTATGCTGTTTGATAAAACGACAGAAAGACGCCTCACTCATATTCATCATTTCGGCCACGTCCGAAAGACGGATCACTTCCGAGAAATGCTGGTTGAGGTAATCTACCACCTTATTAAGCCTCGTATCATTATGCTCCTTGGAAACGATATTGGCGGCAAACTGACCCGTTGACAGTTCGCGCATTCCTTTATCCAATGATAATTCATGAAGAATAACAAGCAGCTTTATCAAGGAGTAGAAACTATCATTCTCGCAGGTTAAAATCTTTAGCAACGGACGGACTTTCGCTATTGTCTCCCGACTGAACACCACCCCTTTCTCCGCACGACGGAAAAGCTGCTGAATACTAATCATCTGGTTCTTGTTCAGAAATGCCTCAGTCAGCAGATCCGAATGAAACTGAATCGTTATTTCATGAATATTCTGCGATGTTTTATGATGATCCATCCAGGCATGCTCCAATTTCGGGTTCGTCACAAGTACCAACTCTTCTTCATCTATTTCCTCTATTGAATCGCCAACAATGCGCTGCGCACCTTTGGCATTTTCAATATAATTCAGTTCGCACTCGGGATGTATATGTATAGGGAAATTAAAATTCGATTTCTGACGCTCTATCAAGATAAAGCAGTCCTTGGCCGACAGAGGTGACACTTCTTTAAACAATTCTGTGTTTATCATAGTTCTCTTTTAATTTAGATCTTATCTTTTATAACAAAGATAACATGAAAAATGAAACCAGAAGCAAAGAAGTGAAAATATTTTTATATTAAACCTGTAAAAAGGGCTTCTATAGAACGTAGATAACACAATGCCTAAAAAAAAGAAGAATCGTGTTATCCACGCCATTTTAACAAATTCGTCTCTATTTCAGACAAGCTTTCATCGCTTTAATAATCGCTGAATCAAATCCTTCGTGTTCCAATTCATTAATGCCCTTGATAGTCATGCCACCGGGAGTGCATACCTTGTCTATCTCCACACTGGGATGAGTATCGTTGTTCAAGATCAGTGAAGCAGCTCCTTTTACCGACTGGGCCACCATTTTCTGCGCATTCTTCGGATAAATGCCCAATTCGATACCCGCCTGCATAGCCGCCTGAATATATTTCAACACGTATGCTATACCGCATGAGGTCAAAGCCGTAGTAGCAGCCATCTGACTTTCGGGAATAAGCATAGCCAGGCCCAATTCATTAAAGATATCCAGCATCAGTTGTTCCTGTTCCTTACTGGCATTACGACTGGATATCAAGGTCATACTTTCCAACTGAGAAATAGCGGTGTTGGGTATCAGACGGAATATGGTCTGTTCCGGGCCTACACTCTTCACCAGCTGTTCGAAGGTTACACCCCCTGCGATAGAAACCAATACCTGCCGGGGAGTCAGATGAATCACACTCAATACCTGATCTATCAGCCATGGTTTCACTGCCAGAATAACGATATCGGCATCCTTTATCGCTTTCGGATTTTCCGTTGTTACATTAATCTCCGGATAATCCGCCTGCAAAGTTTCCAGACTTCCGCTGAACGGATCGGCTACTGTTACATCACTCGCCGGAATAATTGTGCCTTGGGCAAGGCCGCGGGCAATGGCTCCTCCCATATTTCCCGCACCTATAATTGCTACTTTCATATTATTAAAAGATTAAGTCTATGGCTACAAAGATAAAAGAAAAAAGAGAAGAACGCACGATGAAAAGCTAAAAATAAAACGACTTTGAAGAGGATGAGCCGAATAGGGGATGAATGTGAGTTTTCCGCCCGAGAGGAAGAATACAAAATAAAACCCCGCCGGAACCGGAATGTTTCCTGACGAGGCTTTATTTTCTTTCGCTGATTATTATTCTTCCGGAATCTCCGGCTTATACCAACACTTTACGAAAGCGTCCGATAAATTCATCAGCCTCTGCCATAGTAAGGCACAAAGGGGGAAGCAGACGAATGACATTAGTACCACTGACTCCGGTAAATACTTTCTGTTCGAACAGCAGGCGACGACGCAATTCCTTGACCGGCTCCTCAAACTCCATACCAATCATCAAACCTTCGCCACGCACCTCTTTTATTTGCGGGAACTGCTTTAATTCTTTCAGCAGATGAGCGCCCACCCGGGCAGCGTTCTCTACCAGATTCTCACCTTTCATGACATCAAGCACTGCAATGGCAGCCGCACAAGCCAGATGGTTTCCACCAAAAGTTGTCCCCAATTGTCCATATACCGGCTTGAATTTCGGGCTGATCAGAACGCCGGCCATCGGGAAACCATTGCCAATTCCTTTGGCTACCGTAATCATATCGGGGCGGATGCCTGCGTGTTGGTGAGCGAAGAACTTACCGCTACGTCCGTAACCGGATTGTATTTCATCCAGAACCAGGACAGCATCCGCTTCTTCACAAGCCTTGCTCAGTTCCTTCAAGAATTTCACTTCCGGAACTTGAATGCCTCCTACTCCCTGAATACCTTCGATTATCACCGCACAAACATCTCCTTTCGCCAGTTCCGCCTTAGCCGCTTCTATATCGTTCAAAGGCAGATAAGTCACATGACCGTTATCATTAATCGGAGCTATTATTTTCGGATTATTGGTTACCTCCACCGCCAGCGAAGTACGACCATGAAATGCTTTACAAAAAGAAAGCACACGCTTACGGCCATTATAGAAAGAGGCCAGTTTCAACGCATTTTCATTTGCCTCGGCTCCACTGTTTATCAAGAACAATTGATAATCATCGTAGCCCGAAAGTTTCCCCAAACGGTCTGCCACTTCCTGCTGCAACTTGTTAATCACCGAATTGGAATAAAATCCCAACTGTGCTACCTGGTTGCTTATCATCTCCACATAGTACGGATGCGCGTGACCGATAGAGATAACTGCATGGCCGCCATACAGATCAAGGTATTCCGTACCTTGATCATCCCATACATGGCAACCTTTCCCTTTGACAATGTTTATGTCAAAAAGAGGATATACATCGAATAATTTCATAATCTCTTTTTCATTAAAAAGCAGACGGTTTCAGCTTCAGCCCTACAGTCTCTTCCAGATTGAACATGAGATTCATGTTATGAACCGCTTGTCCGCTCGCACCTTTCAACAAGTTGTCAATACAAGAGATCACCAGCAGCTTATCGCCATGTTTCTCCAGATGAATCAGACACTTGTTGGTGTTCACCACCTGCTTCAAGTCTATATTTTTATCTACAATATGAACAAAAGAATCCTCGGCATAGTAATCTTGATACATCTTCACCAATTCTTCCAGTTCCACTTTGCACTTGATAACCAAAGTAGCAAAGATACCACGCGGGAAATCGCCCCGGTAAGGGATGAAATCTATTTCAGCATCGAAGCTGTTCTGCAACTGCTTCAATGACTGCTTGATTTCGGGAACATGCTGATGAGAAAACGGTTTATAGATGCTCATATTATTATTACGCCAGCTGAAATGGCTGGTAGCACCCGGTTTCACCCCTGCCCCTGTGCTTCCGGTGATGGCATTTACCATCACATCCCCGTTCAGTAACAGATGTTTGGCCAGCGGCAACAGACCCAGCTGGATACAAGTAGCAAAACATCCCGGATTGGCCACGTGCTTGCTATGGCAGATAGCACGGCGGTTCAGTTCCGGCAGACCATAAATGAAGTCATGGTCGTCACTCTTGATGCGGTAATCCATGCTGAGGTCGATGATTTTCAAATCTTCGGGTACGTTGTGGCTATCCATGAACTTCTTCGTATCCCCATGAGCCGTACAGAAGAACAATACATCAATCTCATCCAAAGGAAGTTCGTCGGTAAAAACCAAATCCGTTTCACCATAGAGCCCCTCATGTACGTCGGTAATCTTATTGCCGGCGTTACTGCTGCTATTTATAAACTTTATGTCTACATCGGGGTGATTGATCAGCAGACGGATCAATTCGCCTGCCGTATAACCTGCCCCACCGATAATTCCTACTTTAATCATACTTATTAAATTTCTTCGTCCTTGTGGTTATTATAATAAACACGCAAAGGTGTAGAAGTCACTTTGATAAAGCCTTTGGCATCCTCCGCCGTCCAGCCCTTCTGCATTTCACCGTATTCACCGAATTTGGTCTTCACCAGATCATCTTTCGATTCAACACCCACGGTAGAGAATGAAAGCGGACGGAGTTCCAAGATAGCCGTACCGTTCACATTACGCTGGGACTCCTGTAACATGGCCTCAATATCGCGCATTACCGGTTCCAGATACTGGCTTTCATGCAGGAACATTCCATACCAGTTGGCAACCTGGTCTTTCCAATATTGCTGCCATTTGCTCAACGTATATTTTTCAAGGAAACGATGAGCGCCGATAATCAGCATCGGAGCGGCAGCCTCGAACCCCACGCGGCCTTTGATACCGATAATGGTATCTCCCACGTGCATGTCACGCCCGATACCGTAAGGTGCGCCGATCTCCTCCACTTTCTGAATAGCCTTGATAGGATCGTCAAACTTCTCGTCATTAACAGCTTTCAGCTCACCTTTTTCAAAGGTAAGACGAAGCTGCTCGCTTCCCTTCTTAGTCACTTGTTTCAAATAAGCGCTTTCGGGCAAACCTTGCGCAGAGTCCAATATTTCCCCGCCACAGATAGAAGTTCCCCAAAGGCCTACATTATAAGAATATTTCAATTTTGTAAAGTCAGCCGCAAAACCATGTTCGTTCAAATAATCGATTTCCTGCTGACGGCTTAATGCCATGTCACGGGTCAGCGTAATGATTTCAACCCCAGGAGCCAGTACCAGGAAAGTCATATCGAAACGGATCTGGTCATTACCGGCACCGGTCGATCCGTGTGCGATAGCGTCCGCACCTATCTCATTCGCATAACGTGCTATAGCCAATCCTTGGAAGATACGTTCGGAACTGACAGAAATAGGATAAGTACCGTTACGGAGCACGTTACCGAATACCATATATTTCAAGCTCTTTTCATAGTATTCCCGAGTTACATCCAGTGTCACATATTTCACAGCACCCAGTTTGTAAGCGTTCTCTTCATTCTGCTTCAGTTGTTCCGCACTGAAGCCACCGGTGTTTGCACAAGCTGCATACACTTCATACCCTTTTTCCTTAGCCAGATACATTACAGTGAAAGAGGTATCAAGCCCCCCACTGAACGCCACTACAACTTTTTTCTTCTTTTCTTCCATAATGATATTGTTTTAATTGAGAATTAAAAATTGAAAAACAAACGCATGAACGCGCAACCATCCTTTCATTTTTAATTCTTAATTTTTAATTTATTAAATAGTGTCCTCCTCGTGCAAAGCCGGATCGTAAAGCATGGCTGTACAAATACAAAACTTACGATTCTTTGCCACTAATATATCGTGATTGGTACATCCTTCACAACCTTTCCAGAAAGATTCATCGTCAGTCAGCTCATTAAAAGTTACGGGAACATATCCCAATTCCGTATTCATTTTCATGACTGCCGCCCCACTGGTCAGACTGAATATCTTTGCCTTAGGCCATCGCAAACGCGCCAAGCGGAACGAAGCCGCCTTTATACGCTTAGCGAGTCCCAAGCCCCTATAATTGGGATGTACAATCAAACCCGAGGTCGCTACATATTGTTTGTTCCCCCATGACTCAATGTAGGTAAAACCTGCAAAATCCTCTCCACATAAAGCGATAATCGCCTTTCCTTCTTTCATCTTCGTCGCTACATATTCATGCGTGCGTTCTGCGATGCCCGTTCCGCGTACCTTAGCTGCTTCCCTGATGGTATCTAAAATTTTATCAACGTAAACTTCATGTGAGGCATCCGCCACCATCACATCCACTTGTTTAACATCCATTTCCTTCTTTAATCTATATTATTTTACTGTATATTCGGTATAATCAACGCAAGTGCATTTTTCACCCCTGCTCTTGTGCAGCCTTCACGAACCACAAGCATGATGGTGTCATCTCCGGCGATAGTTCCCAATATTTCGTCAAAGTTCCGGCTGTCAATATCGTATGCCAGGCTGCTCGCATATCCGGGACGAGTCTTGATGACTGCCAGATTAGCCGAGAATTCAATGGAAATAAATCCATTATGCATCAACATCTCACCGGCCGAATGTTGCTCGGTCATGCGTTTGTACATGGTATTATTGGGTAATACATATACATAATTCCCGTTCATACTGGCTGCCTTCGCCACTTTCAACTGTTTCAAATCACGTGACAAAGTAGCTTGTGTCAATTGGAATCCTTCTTTCGACAATTCCTGCAACAACTCTTCCTGACTACCTATTTCTTTGCTCGAAATAATAATCTTAATGGCATCAAGTCTGCTATTCTTGCTCTTCATACTGCATAATTATTCTGATTCGGAGGCAAAATTACGGAATATTTGGGAATATAGATACAAAAAGAGGAATATTTTTACGCTTTTATGCAAGTTTTTAGCAAAAATCCGGTCTATAAGGGTCAGCAAAAGTCACGAATGACATATCTTCTCTTGCAGCCCAAGCACTGACGCTTACAGCCACAACCAGCCAACAAAAAAACAACATGCTGTGTAATTTTCCCCATAATTACTCCTAACCTTATCCCGCTATATATGGCGAAGGCCTTGATATTCCGTCATTTCGCCAAGAACCTTCCTAAAAAAGTGACAATATTATGTTTTACGACAGGTACAACCAAATCCAACAGTTATAATATCAAAAAAACAAGGGCGACTTTCGGGAGAATAATCTATTTTTGTAGCACTATTAATTCCTTAAAATCAAAATTAAAGGCATGGAACACACTTATTTCTTTGCGGTAGATCTGGGAGCCACCAGCGGACGTACCATCTTAGGTTGTCTGGGAGAAGGCAAAATGGAGTTGAAAGAACTGACTCGTTTCCCCAACCATATTATAGAAACCGGAGGACATTGTTATTGGGATATTTACGCCCTATACAATGAAATCATCAGAGGGCTGAAAGTCGTAGCAAAAGACAATTTACCTATCCGGTCCATCGGTATCGATACTTGGGGAGTGGATTTTGTATTAGTGGGCAAAGACGGAGAATTGCTTCGCAATCCTTACTGCTATCGTGACCCACACACTGTAGGCGCGCCCGAAGAATATTTCACCCATATTTCCCGTGAACGGGTATATGACATTACCGGAATTCAGATTATGAATTTCAATTCTCTGTTCCAACTGTCAACTCTTCACCGCAATCATTGCTCGGCCTTGGAAGCGGCAGATAAAATACTGTTCATGCCGGATGCTTTAAGCTATATGCTTACAGGCAAGATGGTAACAGAATATACCATCGCTTCCACCTCTCAAATGTTGAATCCGCGTACCAAACGCTTTGAAAAGGAACTGCTGGATATAGCAGGGATCAAGGAAGAGCAATTCGGCCGTTTCGTTTTCCCGGGAGAACCTATCGGAGTGCTGACAGAAGAAGTGCAAAAGATCACAGGTCTGGGGGCTATTCCAGTCATTGCCGTTGCCGGTCATGACACAGGATCAGCCGTAGCAGCCGTACCAGCGCAAGATGAAAGATTCGCTTATCTGAGCTCAGGCACGTGGAGTCTGATGGGAATTGAAGTGAAAGATGCCATTATAAACAAGGAAAGTTTCGAACAGAACTTCACAAACGAGGGAGGAGTGGAAGGAACGACCCGGTTCCTGAAAAACATCTGCGGCATGTGGCTGTTGGAACGCTGCCGCAAGGAATGGGAGGCAACCAACAACTATTCTTATACAGAACTGATAGATGCCGCTCTGGCAGTTCCCGCTTTCCGCAGTGTGATCAATCCCGACGCTCCCTGTTTCGCCAATCCGACATCCATGATTCAAGCCATCGGGCATTATTGTAAGGAAACCAACCAACCTGTGCCACAGAGTTACGGCGAAATCACCCGTTGCATTTTCGACAGCCTTGCCCTGCGCTACAAACAAATATTCGGCTATTTGCAGCAAATGGCCCCGTTCCCCATCGAAAAGCTGCACATTATCGGTGGCGGCTCACGAAACAATCTGTTGAACCAGTTCACTTGTAATGCAGTAGGCGTACCTGTTGTAGCAGGTCCCAGTGAAGGAACAGCCATCGGAAACATTATGTTGCAGGCAAAAGCCAACGGACTGGTCAGCGACATTGCGGCCATGCGCCAACTGATCAGCACTTCCATAGAAACCGTTTCCTTCGAACCCCAGCAAGCCGAAGAATGGGAAGAAGCATATAAAACGTATTTAGCTCATTATAGAGAAGACATTTAATATTCACCTTGAAATTTATTCATTAAACAAATAATATCATGAAAGAAGAATTGATTAATAAAGCGTATGAGATTGCAAAAGAGCGTTATGCCGCTGTAGGTGTCGACACAGAAAAAGTGATGGAAACCATGCAGAACTTCCACCTGTCACTGCATTGCTGGCAAGCAGACGATGTTACCGGTTTTGAAGTTCAGGCTGGTTCATTGACCGGTGGTATCCAGGCTACAGGCAACTATCCCGGCAAAGCCCGCAACATCGACGAACTGCGTGCAGACATTCTGAAAGCCGCTTCATACATACCGGGTACCCACCGTTTGAATCTGCACGAAATCTATGGCGATTTTCAAGGGAAAGTAGTAGATCGTGACGAAGTAGAACCCGAACATTTCAAGAGCTGGATTGAATGGGGTAAGGAAAACAACATGAAACTGGATTTCAACTCTACTTCATTCTCACATCCCAAAAGTGGTGACCTGTCTTTGGCAAATCCTGATGAAGGTATCCGCAATTTCTGGATTGAACATACCAAACGTTGCCGTGCCGTAGCCGAAGAAATGGGTAAAGCCCAAGGCGATCCTTGTATCATGAACCTGTGGGTACACGATGGCAGCAAAGACATCACCGTAAACCGCATGAAATACCGTGCTTTGTTGAAAGACTCTCTGGATCAGATTTTCGCAACAGAGTATAAGAATATGAAAGACTGTATCGAATCAAAAGTATTCGGTATCGGACTGGAAAGCTATACAGTAGGTTCCAATGACTTCTATATCGGCTATGGCGCCAAGAACAACAAGATGATCACCTTGGATACCGGTCATTTCCACCCGACAGAAAGTGTTGCTGACAAAGTTTCTTCTTTGTTGCTGTATGTTCCCGAATTGATGCTGCACGTAAGCCGCCCCGTACGTTGGGATTCAGACCACGTAACTATCATGGACGACCCCACAATGGAATTGTTCAGCGAAATCGTTCGTTGCAACGCTTTGGACCGTGTACACTACGGGCTTGACTATTTCGATGCTTCCATCAACCGTATCGGTGCATACGTCATCGGCAGCCGTGCGGCTCAGAAATGTATGGTACGTGCTTTGTTGGAACCGATTGCCAAACTGCGCGAATACGAAGCAAACGGACAAGGTTTCCAACGTCTGGCTCTGCTCGAAGAAGAAAAAGCTTTGCCTTGGAATGCAGTATGGGATATGTTCTGCTTGAAGAACAATGTACCCGTAGGCGAAGAATTCATTGCAGAAGTAGAGAAATACGAAGCAGAAGTTACTTCTAAACGCTAATCAACCCCCAACCGCAAAATCGTCCTCTGTAGGAGCAGCTCCAAAAGCCTGCCCCACAGAGAACGTATTTGTGGTTTTAAAGAGTATAAACAATGGAAATCATTATCGGATTAATCATTATCGCCATAGGAAGTTTCTGCCAATCCAGTTCATACGTACCTATTAAAAAGGTAAAAGAATGGAGTTGGGAAAGTTTCTGGCTGATACAAGGTGTATTCGCCTGGCTAGTGTTCCCACTATCAGGTGCGTTGCTAGGTATCCCCCAAGGAGGCAGTCTGTTTGACCTTTGGGGAGCGGGAGGTGCTCTGATGAGCATCTTTTATGGTATATTATGGGGAGTGGGCGGCCTCACCTTCGGCCTTTCCATGCGCTATCTGGGAGTAGCCTTAGGGCAAAGTATCGCACTGGGTACTTGTGCCGGATTCGGAACGCTCTTCCCCGCCATCTTTGCCGGAACAAACCTGTTCGAAGGGAACGGACTTATTCTTTTACTGGGAGTATGTATCACCTTGTCGGGCATTGCTATTATCGGATATGCCGGCAGTCTTCGCGCCAAGAACATGAGCGAGGAAGAAAAACGTGCGGCAGTGAAAGACTTCGCTCTGACCAAAGGACTGTTGGTAGCCTTGCTGGCAGGTGTGATGAGCGCCTGTTTCGCTTTGGGACTCGATGCCGGAACGCCCATCAAGGAAGCTGCGCTGGCAGGAGGCGTAGAAGGTCTTTATGCAGGACTTCCTGTCATCTTCCTGGTAACATTGGGAGGCTTTTTGACCAATGCCGTTTACTGTCTGCAACAAAATGTAGCCAACAAGACCCTGAGCGATTATGCCAAAGGCAATGTATGGGGAAATAACCTGATATTCTGCGCCTTGGCAGGAGTACTATGGTATATGCAATTCTTCGGGCTGGAAATGGGTAAAAGTTTCCTGACCGGAAGCCCCGTGCTGCTAGCCTTCTCATGGTGTATATTGATGGCTTTGAATGTTACTTTCAGTAACGTATGGGGAATCTTGTTAAAAGAATGGAAAGGCGTATCCACTCAGACTATCACAGTTTTGGTAACCGGACTGGTCGTTCTTATCTTTTCTCTTGTATTCCCTAATTTATTCTAAAAGAATTACTATATTTGTAGCATGCTGTCATTCAGTGTAAAAAATGAATAGCAGGACTCTATGAACAATCAAATAAAAAAAGATATGAAATCAATCTTAGACAACCGCCCCGAATTGGCCAAAGAGGTGAATAAAGTAGCCGAAGTAGCCGGATATCTGTGGCAAAAAGGATGGGCAGAACGCAACGGAGGTAATATCACCGTCAATATCACCGAATATGTAGACGATGAAATCCGCCGGATGCCCGCTATCAGCGAAGTAAAACAAATCGGTGTAACACTGCCCCACTTGAAAGGCTGTTATTTTTATTGCAAAGGAACCAATATGCGTATGCGTGATCTGGCACGCTGGCCTATGGACAACGGCTCCGTCATCCGTATTCTGGACGACTGCGCAAGTTATGTCATCATTGCCGACAAACCGGTTCAACCTACTTCGGAAGTACCTTCCCACCTGAGTGTACACAATTACCTGATCAGTACAGGCTCTCCTTATAAAGCATCCGTACATACACATCCCATTGAACTGATCGCTTTGTCTCACAACAAGAAGTTCATGGAAAAAGATGTGGCAACTAATCTGTTATGGAGCATGATTCCCGAAACAAAGGCATTCTGCCCACGTGGTCTGGGTATGATCCCTTACCAATTGCCTAGCTCTGTAGAACTAGCTGATGCAACCATCAAGGAATTGGCTGACTATGATGTAGTAATGTGGGAAAAACACGGAATCTTCGCTGTAGACCGTGACGTAATGGCCGCATTCGACCAAATTGATGTCTTAAACAAATCCGCATTGATTTACATTGCCGCCAAGAATATGGGATTTGAGCCTGACGGCATGAGCCAGGAACAGATGAAAGAAATGAGTGTAGCTTTTAATCTACCCAAATAATATTTTTATAGTCTTCCCCCGACGGGGAGATTTAAAAGATGATTTGAACCAGGATGGGGCAAATCATCTTTTTTACTATCAGGATATCAGGAAGCAAATAACAAATGACAAGGGAATAAGACAAACGATCTATGTAAAATAAAGAAAGTTCAAAGACCCTTGCAACACGGTCTTTGAACTTTCATAAAATCACAGCTATTATTTGCCTATTTCTCTAACCGGCTAAAGAAATTCTCAATAGCCTCCTTATTGACAAAAATTCCTTTTGCTCCAGCCACTTCCACCGTATCCATCAACAAAGCCAATCCCTGATAACCGTTCTCGTCCTTCGCCAGCACTTCCTGCTGATAAATATCAGTCAGTTGGCAGGCTTTACCATCTTCAGGCAACTTCTCGAACCGGCCAAGGAAATAATTGCCTTCAAAGAAATTATGAGTGGACTCCGTCAGTTGGAATCTGCTGGATTCAGAAGTATAAAAAATATTCCCGCCAATAAATGTACTGTCCGGATATCCGCCCCATGAATCCAAAGTAATCATCGTACGGTCAATATCAGCCGCCGGTTTACGATTCGCATGAATAATGTTACGGGTGATGTGACTGTCCTTTACAGGACCTGCCAGATGAACAGCCGGTGAAAACATACCCGCACGGGTAGGTTTGGGACGTACTCCATCGCCTATGCTCACATTGTAACGGACAATAGTACCCAAGTTACCCACATTAAAAGATGCGTCGGCCGTACCGTCATTGCAAACCAGTACCAAGCCACCATAGTTATCATGACTATAATTATATTGGATAACAGTTCCCGTACAATTCCAGTCCGAGTCAAATCCCTGTGCATCCCACGGAGCCTTATGATCACTTACCTCATTGAACTGTACCAAAGTGTTGTCACAGCTCCAAGGCCAAATACCTGCCGCCGCCTCTGTCTCAGGAAGTACATCGGGACAATCACGCATTACATTGTATTCTATCAAAGTACTGTCACAACCGATAGGTACAATACCATCACCTGGCACTTTCTCGATCAGATTTCCCCGTATCACGGTATGCTTGTTGGGATGCCAGTTCTGCCGGTCGCTATAAGCGGCCCAAATCATGGCGTTACGGGCACATCTCAAAATATGGCAGTTCTCTATGGTTAACCTATTGAATGTTGAAATTTTCTCTTTACCGCCATTTACTATATAAATGCCGCATCCTCCGCCTTTTTCCTTTACCAACGAACCATTGACATCCCGCACAGTCACATTCTTGACAACAATGTTCTGTGATACGCCATAGTCCATACACTCTATCTTCAAGCCCGAACGATAAGGTAGAGGCTGTCTGCCTGTATTCACGATTTCCAAATTCTGCATCGTTATATAGTCCGAATTACAGATACGGGCTGCATACAAGGAGGTATCATATCCCACAATGCAAGGTTTCCGTTCATCATCACCATAGGCATCTATATAAATACGGTCTTCGGGTACACCCTGCCCGGTGATTTCAAGTTCGCCATTAAAAACCTCACCACGCTTCAACAAAACTTTATTGCCCGGCAGCAATTTCACTCCATGTAGTTTTTCCAGACTTTTCCATGCTTCATCGGGTGCCAGCCCGCTATTATTATCATCGCCGCCGGCAGCATCCAGATAATAGCACACAGGGCTATCGGAACATGCTGCCAACAGGAAGGAAAATAAAAGAAGGATCATTGTTTTTCTCATTTCTCTTCCGTTTTTAAAAGGTTATCAATTTATTTCAGAAGTTGTCAGGACTATCAGGATTCAGCACAGTTTACACAGATCTACACCGTTTTTTTTGATTTAAAACTTATCTAATTCATACTCCTTTGTAACAATCCGTGTAACCTGTGATGAAAACCCGCACCCTACATTACTTCCACAAGTTGTGCTGAACCAGTTTCTTGTTAGTATCCAGTTCGGCAGTCGGCAAAGGCCATACATAATCTCTTTCACCGTTGAACTTGCGCGCCTCATACGCCAGACTGTATGTAGTACGTTCATTCTCAATATTAGCAACCGCCTTATCCAGTTCTTTCCAACGATAAAGGTCGAACAAGCGCAAACCTTCAAAAGCCAATTCCACACGACGTTCATGCTTGATGACCCCCAGCAACTCGTCTTTAGAAAGCACAGTACCTTCTACCTCCTCTACAGTAGGCATATTCACATCCGCACGTTGTCGCACTTCATTAACTAAAGCAGTAACATCACTATAAACATAGCCGCCTTTCTGTACCATCGCTTCAGCCAAAGATAACAAAACTTCGGCATAACGCACCACATAAAAGTCTTGTCCGTTATCCCAAGAGTTAGAAGTATCCGTAGAATCGAAATATTTATAAACATATACGGTAGAGAGAGCAGCAGCAGCTCCACCATATATATTAGCATACGGATTGGAAGCCGAACTATCTATCCCCCCTTTACCGTTCCAAAGCATACCGGGAACAAACAAAGTACTATACAAACGCGGATCACGATTTTCAAAATGAGCCGGATTAGGCTTGCTGACATCCAAGCCACCCTCACCGTTTAATTCGGCAATCTTGGTATCAGCAGTCGGTTTACCGTCTTTACAATAATAAGCATCCGCCAAATCAATCGTACCGTTCATCGCTTCCAGCGGAGTATTCCAATGCGCATTAAAAGCAGCGCCTTCACTCATACCCGGCCCTTCATAACGGACCGCAAAAATGATTTCAGGAGAAGTCTCTCCACTTTGAGTAAACAGTTTGGCATAACTCGGATCAAGTGAATATCCCAAGCCCTGTACCTGCTTATAGGCAGTAATCGCCTCATCCCATTTCTCATTATACAAAGCCACACGCCCCAGTAAGGAAAGAGCTGCTCCTTTGGTGATATGTCCCCGTGAAGAAGCTTTGACAGGAAGTACTTCAGCCGCATCTTGCAAATCAGTCATAATATGAGCCACAATAGTAGCACGGTCTGTCTTCTCACATTCAGCCTCGTCAATGGTCAGAGGGGCGGTCAGGAAAGGAACATCTTGATACGTCATGGTTAGGTTTATATACATCAATGCACGTAGAGTCTTTGCCTCAGCCAGATAAACAGCTTTTTGCGAGACATCCATATCCACTCTGTCAATATTGGCTATCAACACATTGCAACGACTGATCACCTCATAGCAATCTTTCCAGTAACTACCAATAATAGAAGAGCTGGGAGTATGAATCCCCATAGCCATGTCATAACCTTCCATCCAGCCGCTCCAGTTGAAATGACCGCCATTATCCGATATACAATCCATGTACAACGGGCCCAGTGAATATTGGTCGGAATTATAAAGTTGATTGCTCTGCAAAGCGTCATAACAAGACGCCAGCGCCATCAGTGCATCCTCCGGCGTCTGCCAGAATGTATTGGACGAAGATTCTGTCAATGAGTTCCTCTGCAAAAAACTGTCAGAGCAAGAAGTCAGCAAAGCCCCTGACAATAGAGCCAGCCCTATAAATTTATTAATTGATTTCATAGTTGTTGCTTTTAAAATTTAACGTTAACACCAAATGAATAAGTTCTTGTATTGGGATGCACATCATTACGGGAATCTGTGCTCAACTTTTCTGGATCATAATCATCCAAGGGAGTGAAAGTTAGCAAATTAGTTCCTGCCAAATAAAGTCTGACACTCTGAACACCCAGCTTGGTCAAAAACTCTCTTTGTCTGAAAGTATATCCGATTTCCAAATTCTTCAGACGCAAATAATCGCCTTTTGTCAACCAAAATGAAGAATAGTTATTATTAATGGTACCTCCCAAACGAGGCATACTTCCATTCGGGTTACTTTCAGACCATCTGTCCAGCCAGCGGCTAGTCTTGTTTCCACCATTGGAAATAGTGGTCTCATCCCAATTATAACGATAGACCCCTGCAATACCCTGCCAGAATGTATTAACATCAAAATCTTTATAAGAGAATCCCAAGTTAAAAGAATACTGCAATTTAGGGAACGGATTTCCGATAATAGTACGGTCGGCATCATTGATGTTGCCATTATTATCTATATCCTCATACATGATATCACCCAATTGCGGCTCCTGATTATTTTGCAGGATCTTCTGTCCGTTCACATTCACACGATCCAGATCCGCCTGAGTACGATAGATACCGACAGCTTTCAATCCATAATAAGAACCGATAGCTTCGCCTTCACGATTAATCGTATTATTACCGATATCTTCCACCCCTTTCATATCGGTAATCTCATTCTTCACACCTGAAAGTGAGAAGCCTGCCTGCCATGCCCAGTCACCTTTCTGATCGAAATAGTTAGCCGCCAATTCCCAACCACGGTTACGGACTTTTCCCGCATTCTGATAAGGAGCGCTCAATGAACCCAGGAAGATACCCGGCATAGCCAGTTTCATCAAGATATCCGAGGTGTTTTTCTCATACCAGTCGAAAGTAACATTAATCTTTCCACCCCAGAACGCAGCATCAAAACCAAAGTCCGTAATTGTGGTGGTTTCCCATTTAATGTTTTCATTAGGAATCTTGGTGGTCTTCATACCAATCTGCTTGTTATCGCCGAAATAGTAACTGCCACTAGCCGCCAATGTAGCAGCATAAGCATAATTACCTATTTCCTGGTTTCCCAATTTACCCCAGCTGCCACGCAATTTCAACGAGTGGAGGAACTTCACATTTTCCATAAATTTTTCATTCGTCATGATCCATGCACCCGAGAATGACGGGAAAGTGGCATAACGATGTGCTTTGGGCATACGTGACGAACCATCATGACGGACATTCATTTCCAGCAGATAACGACCTCCGTAATTATAATTCAGACGTCCGAAGAATGACTGCAAGGAACTTTCCTCCGCTGATCCGGATACATGGTCATTCATCGTGCCTCCATCCATCTCATAAATATTATCGGTAGCAAATCCTTGCTTGGACGCCTCATTCTTGTCCCAACGGGTAGCCTGGATAGAATGACCAGCCAGCAGATTGAACGAATGGTTTCCTACAGAGAAGTCATAGGTCAGGATATTCTCATTGATATAAGTTGTTTCCAGATAATGATAGTCTGTCAGTTTATTGGTGCCGACTGTGGTCAGCGCATTTCCTTCCGCATCATATCTTATGTTATTCTTCGGATTGAAAGTAGTCACATCATTCATATAGTATTTATAAGCCAGGCTTGAACGGAATTTCAATCCTTTCATAAGATCAATCTCACCAAAGAACTTACCATCAAAACGATAATGCTTGTTATCCTTGTATCCCATATTCAAAGCTTCAATCGGGTTTTTGAACACGGATTGGGAAATGTTGGGATTTCCATCCAGGAATCCGTAATGTCCATTGGAGTAATGCACCGGAACAGTAGGACGGGTAAACCAAGTGAGGTAACGCATCAAACCTTCACCGGTAACGCTGGTGGTAGGCTCATCAATATTCTGACGGCTTCCCGAAAGATTCAAGCCCAATTTTACAATACCCAGTTGTGCATCCAGATTGGAACGGAAATTGAAACGTTGATTGGCTGTTTCGCGCAAGATACCATCCTGCCGGAAATATTGAGTGGAAATCATGTAATGTACCGCTTTACTACCACCGTTCACAGACAAATGGTGTTGGTGCATGGCTGCCGTACGAAACATTTCCTTCGCCCAGTTGGTATTAGCGAAGTGATCAGGATCTGATCCGTTCTGTAATTTTTGCAACATATCATCCGTATATGCCTTGGAAGGCCAGCATTCATTATACATCTTCGCCCATTCATAAGAGTTCACATAATCGGGCAACACGGTAGCTTCCTGCAAAGCGATACTACCGGAATACGTAATAGCAGGTTTCTGCTCACCACCCCGCTTGGTAGTCACCAGAATAACACCGTTAGCGGCACGTACACCATAGATAGAAGCCGAAGCCGCATCCTTCAATACAGAAACACTTTCAATATCGTCAGCAGGGATCTCCGCGATCTGGCTCACCGAGCTTTCCACTCCATCTATCAGAACCATCGGATCATTGTGTTCAAAAGTTCCCACACCACGGATGCGGATTTCAGGACTGTCATGCCCCGCCTGGGCACCATTGTTAGTCAACATCACACCCGGCAAACGTCCCTGAAGCATATTGGCAGTATTCGCTACCGGCATAGAAGCCACATCCTTGAAATTTACAGCAGCTACAGAACCCGTCAGGTTTTCCTTCTTCTGTACGCCATAGCCGACCACTACCACTTCGTCAATCATTTCCGTATCTTCCTTCAGATTGACATTCAGTACCGTATTGTCTTTCGAAATACGAAATTCCTGATCGGAATACCCGATAAAAGAAATAACGATAGTAGAATTAGAAGTCACCAAGAGATTGAAATTTCCATCCAGATCAGTAACCGTTCCATTGGTGGTTCCTTTTTCGACCACACTGGCACCGATAACCGACTCGCCTGTGGCATCTTTTACAATACCGGAAACTTTAAACTTGTCTGCTTGCAGACTGGAAGCGCTCGCATTCATCGCAGGGATGAAGAAGCAGAAACACAGCAATAGGCTCAATACCCGGAATGCGCTGGTTCCTGTCAGAGTTTTCATGTTCATAATACTTTTCTTTAAAGGTCTAACAAATAAAGATAATTCGTTTTATTTGCCAGCAAAAGTAGGAGGAACAGAAAAGAAACAGGGAGAATTATTACCGAAAAAGGGGTGTTTATTCCCTATAGAGCCTATTTCCGGTAATAATCAGCCATCATACCTCATCATATACTCTGTAGGAGAAAGTCCGAACTTTTTCTTAAAACAGGAACTGAAATATTTAGGATCATTGAACCCTACGGCATACGCCAGATCGGCTATACGTATTTTCTTTTTCTCGTCTATCAACCGGCAAGCCGCCTGCAAACGGACATTACCGATAAATGCAGAAGGAGTAAGTCCGGTCAGCAGTTTCAGTTTATCCGCCAATGTGGTGCGCGCCATACCCATCTCCGTTATAAATTGTGCATGTTCAAAATCACAATCACCCAGATGGGCATTCACACAGTTCACCGCTTTCTGAATGAAAGCTTCGTCCATCGAGGTGTAGTTTAATTCTTTTGCCTCAAAGACCAACTGCTTGCGGAAATCCACTCCCATACGTTTACGCCGTTTCAACAAGTTGTCTATCTTGGCGAACAAGACAGAGAGGCGGAGCGGTTTGCAGATATAACCGTCGGCTCCCGACTCATATCCTTCCACGCGGTCTTCATCACTAGTCTTGGCAGTCAACAAAATCAATGGAATATGGCAGGTTTCAAATTGAGTCTTCACCTTGCGGCACAATTCCATGCCGTCCATTTCGGGCATCATGACATCGGAAACAATCAAGTCCACCTCCTCCTTTGCCAGGATATCCAAAGCCTCCATTCCATTAACAGCTTTCAGAATATGGTATTTGCCATGCAACAGCCGAACCATTAAAGCCAACAGTTCCTCGTTGTCCTCCACCAGCAGAATAGTCGATGCAGCCGGTTCCTCTTCCGGAACATCGGCCTCCGATGTATACTCCATTTCATCTGCCGACAGAATAGCATAAGCCACATTCTCGGTATTCTCATCTATCTCGTTCTCGTCAAAAGCCTCACGTCCTATAGGAATTTCAACGACAAAAGTATTTCCCTCTTCCTTGTCACTAAACACTTGTATCGTTCCGTGATGCAATAATACCAAGTCTTTAGTCAGCGACAAACCGATGCCTGTTCCTATGGTATGGAATTTACGATACTCCCCTTCATAGAACCGCTCGAACATGTGATCCAACTTCTCTTTTGAAATCAACTCGCCGGGATTATTCACACTCAATTTAAAACGTTCCCTCTCCGCATCATAAGTCTGTGACACTACAATGGTTCCTCCTTCGGGAGTGTATTTAGCGGCATTGGAAAGCAGATTGTACAACACTTTATCCAGTTTGTCCACATCAAAATATCCCGAATATTCCTCAAACAGATCAAACTGTATGGACAGCTTCTGCTTCTTGACCAGAGGAGCGAATGCCGATACCGATTTCTTTAAAAACAGACTGACATTTCCATGCGAAACTTTCAGCCGCAATTTGCCGTTCTCCACTTTTCTAAACTCCAGTATTTGCTGAATCAGCCGAATTAGCCGCACTGTGTTATCGGCAATCACAGAGCAAACCTGCGAACCGGCAGGTATTTCTTGCTTCAGTTCGTCCACCGAAGCCGAGATAATAGAAAGCGGAGTCAGCAACTCATGAGTGATATTGGTAAAGAACTGTAATTTGGCATGATTGATCTCCTCCATTTTCTGCCGTTCTATCTTACCCATCTCTATGGCTTGCCTCATCCGAATACGGTTTCTAACAATCCGATAAGTATACCATACCAGTGAAATGACCAATAAACCATACAAACAGTAGGCCCACCACGACAACCAAGGCGGTGGAAGAATAGTTATACGCAGGCATTTCATATCCGGAGACCAAATTCCGTTCTGGTTGGCTCCCTTTACACAAAAGGTATAAGTACCTGCCGGAAGATTGTTATAATAAGCAAACCTACGTCCCGCCTCAACGGACAACCATTCCTTATCATATCCTTTCAACCGATACAAGTAGCGGTTCAACTTGGGATTGATATAGTTTAAAATCGAAAAATCAAGGCTGAAATTATTCTCTTGATATCCTAATACAATTTCATCAATAAAATCAATGGCCTTGTTTGCGGTAATACCCTCTTTGGCAGGAAGAGGCAACATGCGCACCGAAACATTATGTATCTTTATATCTGTAATCACTACCGGAGAATAAGCAGTGTCCTGGACAATCTTATCGGGATAGAAACTGTTCAGTCCACGGAATCCCCCGAAAAAAAGTTTGCCACCCGCCCCTTTGAAACAAGAATTCCGATTAAATATATGGTCTTGCAAACCATCATCTACTGTATAGGTATGTATTTTCGGTGCAGAACCGTCCAAAGGTATATCAATGTGATACATTTCCGCATTGGTAGTAAGCCACAACGTATGCTCATCATCCTCCAGCATACTGAGAACAACATCTCCATTCCGGAAATAATCATTCAAGATCGAGACAAAACGGTCATTCTTCCGGTCATACAAATCGAGTCCGTTGCCATTCGAACCCACCCATACCCTGTTGTACCCATCCACACAAACACTCATGGCCCCGATAGTAGACAACGCACCGTCCGAAGGCGTATAAAACTTGACTTTATATATTTCTCCGGATGTATCCACCCGCCATACCCCCTCATTGCTAGTCGCTATCCAGATAAAGCCATCCCGGTCCTCCGCCATTTTAAAAATTGAGATCTGGGGCAGCGCCTGATTTGTCAAAGTCACCAGTTCATTTAAAGAATGGAGTTTATGTTCCGTATCCAACATGAACACTCCCGAACGAGTACCCAACCAGAGATTCCCTTTCGAATCCTCCAATAAAGAATAAATGCAGATATCACTCAGTTCCGGATTGGTATCCGTATTCAACACGTGCACTTTTCCGGCTTTGACATCATAGAACCACACACCGTCATCCCAAGTGGCAAAGCACAATTCATCCGTCCTCTTACGATAAATAATATCATTCACTGTCGATGTATATCCCATATTCTTCAATACAGGATGAGAGCGATAAGGGACAATGGTTTGTTGTTCCATATCATAAAAGACCAAGCCGAATCCCATGATTCCCATCCACAGATTTCCATTCTCCTCCTGATACACACTACGGACCGAACTGGTGGGGCAATGTTCGCGCAATGCCTCCAAAGGATCATAATTAAACCGGAACTTATTTGTATTTACAGTACAAACACCTCCCCCCAGCATTCCCAGCCACATCAGCCCGTCTTTACCGCACAGCAGAGAGTTCACCTCATTAAAAGGTAAATCCCCCTGAAGGTTGCCCGGAATAATATTGGTAAAAGTCCCGTCTCCCGATTCATCTTCCAAGATACTGACCCCACTGCGCGAACCAATCCAGAGTTTTCCGGAATTCCTGTCCTGAGCGATGGTATAGATGATATTATCCAGCAAAGAGCGGGGATTCCCTTTGATGTTCTGGAATGTTTTAAACGAAAAATGTTCCGGATCGTATGGATTAATAAGTTTCACCAGTCCATACCGCCAGGTACCGATCCAAATATTCCCGGTTTCATCTTGAAATATGACATGTGCCGAATTACCAGGGTTAATCCCGTCATAAGTATAATACGACTCCTCCTGAGGATTATAGCGCAGCAACCCCTGATCCCAAGCGCCAATCCATATTTGTCCTTTCCGATCTTCGACAATAGACTTTATATCCATATTTTTTTCACAATCAAAAGTACGGCTGCCGGCTTTCCTACGAAACAAGCCTTTGTTGCTTCCCACCCATAAGTCCCCGTTACTTGCATAAAGAAGACTTTCCACATTGCTTACCTGTAACAAAGGGCTGATTATTTTCTCTATCTTATCCGTTTCTTTATGCAACACGTACAATCCATTGTGCGTACCTATCCACAAATTATTATCCTTGTCTTCGGTCACCATATTCACAAAACTGTCAATGGAACGCCCATGATTCACTCCATCGGGTTTATATACAACGATAGAATAACCATCATAGCGCAAAAGACCATTGTAAGTCGAGATCCATATATACCCTTGGCTATCCTGAAATAATTTCCTGACCTCATTGGTAGGAAAGTTCACCGAAGTGGAAATAGATTTAAAATGATAAGTATCAACCTTATTATCAGCCAAAAGCAAAACAGGAAAACAAAAAAGATATATTACTCCAAGAATATATTCACAGTAACGGTGTGCAAAATGCATAGATTCAACTTTAAGATTTGATGCAATATTCGCAAAAAAAAGCATTTTACGCAAATATTCCATAAGATTTGTTCCAAATTTCCCTCGTATGCATACATAGACAGCAAAATTATGCTTCCGGAAACACTTAGCATAAGAAGGTTAGAGGCAGTTAAGATAAAAAATTGTATATTTGCCGATAAGTGTGACCTAATTTTAAAAACAGAGAAACATGCATTACAACGACCAAGGCGCTGATTTTAAATATCTAATTGTCAATGAACGCGACAAGCGTTTCGGCTTGTCGGTGACCACCGTCGGATTCCAGGCCATCAAGGCCGGAAGCGTTTATCCGCCACGCAACCATCCGGAAGCCTATTATTTCACGGCCCAGAAAGGACGTGTGCTGCATGAATATCAGCTGGTATATATCACTAAAGGACGAGGAACTTTCGCCAGCGACACAACTCCGCCTACCGACATATCCAAAGGACAGATACTTTTCCTGTTTCCCGGACAATGGCATACCTACGCGCCGCTGCAAAAGACAGGATGGAACGAATATTACATCGGTTTCGAGGGACCGATCATAGACAATCTGGTAAAGAACAGCTTCATCTCAAAAGAAAGCCAGATTCTGGATATCGGCATCAATGAAGAACTGGCCAGTCTTTTCGCCCGCGCACTGGAAGTGGCGGAAGCCGACAAGACAGCGGCGCAACAATATTTGTCCGGCATTGTTTTACACATTATGGGAGCCGTACTCGCCATCTCACAGAACAAACGCTATGAAGTGGACAATGCGGCACAAAAAATAGAAAGTGCCAAAATTATCATGCACGAGAATGTGTACAAGGATATAGATCCGGAAGAACTGGCCATGAAACTGGGAATCAGTTATTCCTGGTTCCGCAAAGTGTTCAAGGAATACACAGGTTATGCGCCCGCCAAGTATTTCCAAGAGTTGAAACTACGTAAAGCGAAGCAACTGTTGATTGAAAGTTCCATGTCAGTGAAAGAGATCTGTTATGAATTGAATTATACCTCTACCGAACACTTTTTCTCGGTATTTAAAAAGCGCACCAATTTCACCCCTACCGAATATCGTAACTTCGGGCGGGGCGGAAAAGAAAAAGAAAATGAAAACGAATAAAGGAAAAATGAGAAAAATAACCATCAATCTGGCTGCCATGGCAGCCTTTTGCATTGTAGTCGCATCGCCCGCCTTAGTGAGCAACAGTTGCGCTACCCCCAAGACGGAACAGGAAGATACCACTATCATACGAGAAGATCCAGGTATTACGGCATTGAAATACAGCAGTCCCGAAGTTCCTGCCAGCATTGAGTTCTGTGGCAAAACTATTGACTTGAGCCGCTTTGACCGCCACGAACGTATGGATCGTGAACTGTTGGCATTCACCTATATGCACAGCACTTCCTTGCAAATGCTGAAAAAAGCCAACCGTTATTTCCCTATCGTAGAACCTATACTGAAAGAAAACGGAATCCCCGATGATTTCAAATACCTGATGGTAATAGAAAGCAATATGAATCCCACCGCACGCTCCTCTGCCGGAGCTGCCGGACTATGGCAATTCATGCAAGGCACGGGACGGGATTACGGGCTGGAAGTGAACAGTAATGTGGACGAGCGTTATCACATTGAAAAAGCGACCCGTGCCGCCTGCCGCTATCTGAAAGACGCGTATGCCAAATATAAGGATTGGGTGGCTGTAGCCGCCTCTTACAATGCCGGCCAGGCACGCATTGCCAGCCAGCTGGCCAAGCAGGATGTGGACGACTCATTGGATCTGCAACTGGTAGAAGAGACAGCCCGGTATGTATACCGTATTCTTGCCGCCAAACAGATGTTCAATGATCCCACCGCTTTCGGCTTCCGGCTTCGGGCATCAGATTTGTATCCTCCCATTCCCTACACCGAAATCACCGTGACGAAAGGGATCGCCGACCTGGCGCGCTTCGCACGCAGCAAAGGAATTACGTTGGCTCTATTAAAGAATATGAACCCTTGGTTGCGGGAAACATCCTTGTCCAATCATAGCGGAAGAACCTACGTACTGAAAATCCCGACTAAGGAAGGAATGACTTATGATCCGAAAAAAACGGTGCCGCATGACAGGAGATGGGTAGTGGAATAAAACTCAACTTTAGAGAGAATGAGCTTTTAATCTGAGACTTGACGTCTTTCCTCAGCCATAAAAAGAACCGTATCCACTCTACTTTTGAGTAAGGATACGGTCCTTTTCTGTTTATCTATGACCCAACATCACCATGTTCTCTTTTCATTTCAAATGGATTCTGAAACAAATTCCTCCCGACAGATATTTGCAACGATTCAATTCTGCTGTCAGATTAATACGTTCTCTCCAAACCGAATACGTCACTCCCACGTTTACTTGATATTTCGGTCCTGCCGGATCAAAATACAGATTATCAGTCACATCAGTATATCCAGGTATCATCTCCGCCATTAGCTGTATGCTATTCAACAATTTAGCAGCAAAAAAATCATTATCCGGCACTTTGAAATGAAAGTCTGCCCCGACTGCAAAATCATTTAAATCATTATCAAAACGCTTCCCATATATCCAAGAGAGATGTATTCCCAAAGTTCCCCAATTTTGCCAAGCAATATGTTTCGTTAAAGCAAGATAATAACGATTCAAAAAGCCATTGCTATAAATACTTTCCGAAGGTTTGCTCAAAGAGCCTCCATCCCACGAGCCACCAATAGCATCATTTCCGCCAATCACGATTTGTGGTGTCCACGATTTCCACCACCCTTCTTTCCAAATTCTAAAACGGATATGAAACGAACGATCTTGATTTACAAACTTACCATACGTAGATGGTACCCAATAGCCCGAACTATTTCCATAATCAATGGGTACAGCTTTATGTCCGGTACATAAATATCCGACTTCCAACCATGAAAAAAATGTCATATTTATATAGTAATTCCATGTATCATACCACCAACGAGGCACTGTAGTATGATGATTTAGCCAGTTGCCGCCAAACATAAATGTTTTATCACGCTGCATGTCGGCGGTGGGCATGTTCATCAAGCCAGTGGTTCCATAGTTGATTTGCGCATCTGCTTGCATCAAATAAAAAATAGCAATATAAACAGTTAATAATATTCTCTTAATCATGCAAGTTTCATTTATAACTTTACAGACTGATAAATAGCCTCCAACTCTTGAATTCGATTCGTTATTAAAAACTTCCGTTCAAAAAGAATACGTGAATTATTACCGTACAAATCTCTTTTCACTTTATCTTCCACAAGTTCACATATCGCTTTTACAAAGGCACCCTTTTCCAAAGGAATCAGTCTTCCATTATATCCATCTTGCACACAGTCCTTATTCCCAGCTACATCAGACGCAACAATGGCTTTACCCAAAGACATCGCTTCAATTACCGCCAATGGCAGCCCCTCATACCGGGCCACCGTCAAATAGAACAGGGAATTATCGACATACTCCAATGTTTTCTTATGGTCAAGCCAAGGGAAAAGATTTATCACTTCCTCCAAAGCATATTCAGCAATCTTCGTTTTCATTCTATCAAGTTCCGGTGAATAATAGCCTACCCCTAACAAAACAAACTTTATCTCAGGATGAAAAAAGTGTACTTCTTTTGCCACTTCCACAAAAAAAAGAGGATTCTTTTGATAGGAAGGTCTTCCTATATAACAAATATATTTATCAGGCTTCATTATTTCTCAATTCATTTACGGCATCCGGAACTGCATTATTCCATACCAAGGCTTTGTTTTCATGATAATGAACCAAATTGACACCCATCACCCGTTCTGACTCCGAACAAGCCAAAAGCCAGGCATTCAATTTTGTAGAACGTTCTATAAGCAAATAGATTTTTCTTTTTAATCTTGATTGAGTACTTAAAAACGAAAAAGCATGAGGAGTATAAAAAGTTTTAGTTCGAGTTAAAAAACCGGCAATCCTTCCCACGACCCCACCTTTGGCACTATGACAATGAAGCAAATCCGGCCGTTCTTTTCTTATTATTCTCACTGTTTGTATAATAGCTTTAAAATCATTCCATAAATTCAAGTTTCGACAAAGGCTTATTCCATACTCTTTCACTCTCTCCCCATTCTTTTCTATTGGCTTATTGTTGTCTTTGTCACCATGAACAAGAATATACTCATAGCCGCCTTCGGCATATGTTATCGAATTCCGGATATAAATATCCAGTCCGCCAATTATTTGGCCAATATGTAAAATCTTCATTGATCTTTTAACAATACTTTGGTGAAAATTTACCGAAGTATTGATTTATAATTCAGGTTCATTATAAAAAAGGGATTCCTTGTTTTTTTCTTCTGTCCAAGAAAGACTAGCAATGCCCCCTAATAACAAGCATCCGACACCCCCTACAACAAATTTAAAATGGTAAAACGCTTTCTTACCCGTATTGCATAAGGGACAAGCTGTTCAAATTCATTTTCATGCCATTTCACATGTTCCTCAATCACCTTATCAAGCCCCATTCTTTTAAAATATTCACTAATATCATATTCTGCATTTCCATGCTCACGATATTTTCTATTAATAATTTCATGCGCCCAGCCAACCTGTAAACCATGTATTGAAGAACGTTCCGGGAAATATTCATCAATTGCATGGCTTATAAGATGTTCCGCTCCACTTGTGACACGAGTCGTACCACACACAATCATAGACAACCCCGAAACAATCAAGCCATTAGTTAACTCAAAAAGGAACTCGTCTGAAAACAAGTCCTGCTCCGTATATTTAAAAAGAGGTACTACACTCTGCCTTGAAAGCATAAATGCCATTTCATTAATAGGTTCATGATTTACATGATAGGCAAGTTTCCAATCTTGAAGAGCTGACAAGTTACTGACCAAATCGGCAACACCAGCATAAATCAACGTCTTGGGAGATTGACGAATAACATCGAAATCAACAATTAATCCTATAGGCGGTTGAACTCCAAAACTCTTTTTCTTTCCATTTTGATTAAGACGGGCGACACATGAATAAACGGCATCATTTGATAAAGCAGAAGGAATATTAATATAAGGTTTATCCATCTTATCAGCGCAATATTTTACTATATCAAGAACACTTCCACCTCCGAATGCAATAAGTAGCCCGTCAATCTCCTTGCATTGTTCCATTATGACGGATGCCTCATCCACACATCCCCCTTTTACAAAAACGACTTTGCAAAATACATTTCTTTCAAGACTGTCCTTGTATACACTGTACAAAAATTCTTGTGTTATCAACACCTTGTCGGAAAAATAAAGATGAGACACATGAAGTAAATTATCAATATCTCCTAAAATGCCTGCTCCTGTCTTAACAATCGCGGGAGTACGTATAAAATTATAATACATATCAATCTTTTATAGCTTCGTAAAGTCCACGGATAGATTCAAAATAAAACGTAGGTTTAAAAGGTGTATTCTTTAAATCATCCAAAGCAGCCTCGCCGGTAAACACACAAACAGTTTCTGTTCCGGCATTTATTCCTAAAGCAATATCAGTATAAAGACGATCTCCCACACAAACGATCTCATCAAGATGAATATTGAACCGCTTCATAGCGACATCAACAATTGTCTTTCGGGGCTTACCCAAAAATAACGGTTCTCTGTCTGTTGCAGCTTTTATCAGCATAGCTATGGCTCCACAATCTGGAACATATTTATTATCCTTAATCGGGCAACGCATGTCACAATTAGTAGCAATATAGGTATAGCCACGGCTAATGTAAAAACATCCACCTTCTATCTTCGCATAATTCAATTCAGTATCGAAACCAAGCAATACATAATCAATGTCAGGCTCTCTGTAATCAATGGGTACCACATCAAAGCCTCCCTCCATCAATTCTTCTTTGAAGGAATCAGTCCCGATCAGATAAACCTTTGCTCCCGGCTTATGTTCGTTCAAATATAACACGGTTGCATTCACAGAAGAAATTATGTTTTCCGCTGTAGCACAAATGCCTAATTGCATCAGCTTTTCAACATAAGTATTTGCACTCTTTGAAGAATTATTCGTCATAAAGACATATTTTTTCCCTTGTCGGTTGAGAGTGTCAAAAAATTCCACAGCCCCATCTATCAACTCATTTTCATGATAAATAGTACCATCCATATCAAGCAGAAAAAGCTTTTTATTTTTCAATCCCATCAGATTTCATCTCCTTCAAATAGTTTTTCTGCTGTATGAAGGTCTTCATGATTATCAATTTCAAACCAACGCCCTTCAATTACATAAGGTTTAAAATCCGCCACATCGAAAATAGCATCCAATGCTACTTCTGTCCAAGAATTGGTATTTCCTTGTATCTCAATGACATTTTTTACTTCTTCAGCAAGAGTTTTTACCGCATGTTCATTCAATTTATAAACATCAATGGAAACAGCATCATATTCTTCTTCAGTGATTTTTTTATTAATATGGTTAATGGAGCCTTTTCCATCAAGCGTTATTTTCATTGATTCCTCTATATATCCACCATCATCGCAAGCGATCATGCTGATTCCCTTATTGACGGGACTAAGCAAACCCGCAATAATATTATCATCATAATACACATCCGCATTCATCAACAAGCATTCTGTTTGCTCCATTGCCTGAAAAACCAGATAAAGCGAATACATATTATTGGTTTCCGCATAACGGATATTATCAATAAAAGTAATATCCGGAAATACAGAGAGATGCTTTTTAAGCATATCTGCCTTATAACCGCCCACTACAACTATATCCGTAATACCATGTTTATGCAAATTACTTATTTGTTTATCAATGATACATACGCCATTTACGGGTACCATACATTTAGGTACTTCATCGGTAATGGGACGTAAACGTGTACCCAGTCCGGCTGCTAAAATAATTGCTTTCATTTTTATTTAATTTATTGTGATTCAAACTAGTTTCCTGCCAATGAATATCCGAAAGGCCTCATTCCCTTTTAAAGTGTAATATGTACTTTTTCAAGTAATCTTTTACAATTATTCCCATCACTATATTTACAGAAAAAGGGTAACACCCGCTTTCTCTCAGCTGCATATGGATCTTTGTCATGTATGCAGTCATCAATAAAAGCCCTAAAATCATCCATCGTTCTAACGTGATGACCGGGCATATAATTAGTCAAATCAGAGAGTATAAAACCACGATTATGACCATACGCTTCCATATCATCCAAGGTAAAAGCCATAGGTCTGTCCAGTACTAAATAATCGCAAAATATAGATGAATAATCTGTAATAAGCGCATCAAACTCCTTCACCAGTTCATACAAGCGCACCCCCCGAGAGATCGTATCTTCATTCTTGAGCACCAGAATATTGGAGAAATTCTTATTAGACTTGAAGGTCGCCAAAGGATGAACTTTTACTACAAGTAAAGCCTTTCTGGCAATAAGAAACCGATTGAGAAGTTCTAATTCAGCATATGTACCGGCTATTGGTAAGGAAGTATTTTCTCCCGAACCAAGATCGTGAAACCGCCCAT
This sequence comes from Phocaeicola sartorii JCM 17136 = DSM 21941, assembly GCF_054653615.1. Classification (NCBI taxonomy): domain Bacteria; kingdom Pseudomonadati; phylum Bacteroidota; class Bacteroidia; order Bacteroidales; family Bacteroidaceae; genus Phocaeicola; species Phocaeicola sartorii. The sequence continues at coordinate 422,222 of NZ_BAAIFW010000005.1, read as the reverse complement.
CATTTGATGTACGGAAAGTAGGCATCCACAAAAATAGCTTTTTATAATTTCCTTTCTCAATGCCAATGCAGGCTAGGGCTTCCTTTGTTGAAAATAAATAGTCAATCCTCGTGTGTCCCAAAACCATTACCTTTGATTCATCGCAACCAAATGCCTTTGCCAAAATCGGCTTGAAAAAATCAGATGCAGACAATACATAAGTGAAGCAATCCAAACGTTCATTGGCATAAACACTATAATTTGTCAGTTTTCCAATGGTTTTTAAAGGAGTACCGTGCCACTGGTTGATGACAACTTGTTTTTTTGAGGGCTCTATACGGAAGTCGCCAAAAGAATAAAACACATATTTTGAGCGCAAATATGCCCAAATACCCTTCAATGCACCAATAGGTTCATAATGAGAAAATGGCAAACGCGTAGTCTCCCTCGGCACACAGACCACTAATTTATACCTTTTGTCATATCCATGCATACACATCCATGAATATAGCGCTTCTGTATTATCGTCCAGAAAATCACGTCCTGAATCATAAAATAGTATCTGTTTCTCTTTCTTAGGAATAACCCGATTCAAGTAACCAAGAAAATGGGTTGTAAACAACAGACATTTTCGAATGAATGAAATATCTTTTAATCTTGAAAAATATGACATTGTTATTTTAGATTAGCAACCTCAATGAAGTCATTATATAATCTTTCCTGAATTTTTTTTATATCATGATTATCACGTCCGCATTTCCAGGCCTTTTCAGCATATTGTCCGATGACTGCCGGACTTTCAGCCACCCGTCTTAATGTATTCTCTATTCCCTCCATATTTTCTTCCACTATAGCCGCATCCTTACTTTTTAGATAATCCATTGAAGCTGTATTGCCCCCAAAAGCCATAATGCACCTGCCGCAATAGAAATAGTCAACCAGTTTAGTAGAAAAAGACAAACGGAAGAAGGATTTATCCGCTCTATTTGTAGGCTCAACATGTATTAAAATATCCGCACTCCGCTGGGTAGCCAGTACCTGTTCATTCGGTACAGGTTTATTCAGTTTACTAACGCCATCTATATTCAACAAACCAGATATCTTATCATCAACAGGAGACAACGTATATACATCCATAAAAAAAGCTTTTGGGCTTTCTATATTTATTCTAGTTATCGCCTGTGCTATTTTAGCTAGAACTTTCCAACGCCCGTTTCCGATATTTCCCATGAATATCAAATGTATCGGCTCATTTACTGAAGCATGAATTTCCGGCTTGTTTTCTTCATCAAACAGATAGCCCTTATATAAAATTCTGCACTCTTTCTGAAAAAAAGCCTCATACTCATTCCGCATCTTCTCTGTAATGGTATAAAGATATTCGCTGGCTTGGGCACATCTCCTTATCAACCGCCTTTCTGATAAATATCTAATCCAATAAAAAGGAGAGAAAGATATCCGCTTCCATGAATAATAATCGTCCCAAGGATATGTCACTAACGGAATATCAAACTTAGTTTTCAGATAAATCATCATCTGGTTTACCACTGGCACATATCCTAAAGTCCCGAATATCAAGTCCGGCTTGAAATCAAGTACAAACGCGTCAAGCCCATTCGATTTCCATTTACCCATTCTGCCAATCATATCCCTGCCGAGGAGAAACAGCTCCCACCTCAATTTACGAAGTCTGTTATATCTAGAAGAGAACTCTCTTTTTCGCCCTCCCTGCGAGTTCTCAAGACAAAACTCGCGTCCTACATATTGTCTGTTCCATATACTCCGAGCCAATCCTTTCTCCGAGATATGAAAATAACGATGCACTAAGGCATTATCCGGAGCATCGTCACGAAAATAGATATGAGCAAATTCTATCCTATCCTCCATGCCTTTAAAAATATTAGAATAAGAATTTCCCACACTAACATCATTACGCCATGGCAAATAGGTAATGACAAGTATTCTAAGTTTTCTAACCATTATCTTATGTTTTCAATTACATTCTTTATTCGAGATAAGACGTATCAGGTATTCATTCAAAGAAGGATAGTTGTCTTGAAAAACAAGTTTTGCAAAATCGCTTCTCTTTTTACTGTAGTTTGATTCACCCATCTCTATAAATATTTCTTTAGCCAAATCTGCCAAATTATCTGCCTTGGGGCCAATATCAAATTTATCAAAGTCCAGCATGATTCCCCTATCCGTACTTTTATAATACTCATAATCGAATACATAAAATATGATTGGTTTTCCCAATGTGGAATAATCAAAAAAGATAGAAGAATAATCAGTAACAAGCGCATCCGAAAATTTCAATATAGGGTATACATCCTCTAATGCCGGAATCATGACAATACTCGGATGAACAACCGATGCCAAAACTTTATCCTCAGGATGGGGTTTAATGAAGAGGTAAATGTTATTCTTATTCAGCCTATCAAGAAAACTATCAATTTCACACTTATCCTTATTCCCCAAAAAACAACTATTTTGATAATCTCTAAAAGTTGGCATATAGATCAGTATCCTCCCTCCTGCGGAATGAATGGAATGCATCTTTGCCACCAGTTCCCCCTCCTGTTCTTCACCAGACAAGATGGCACTGTTTTTCAGAAAATCCACCCGGGGATAAGAACATCTGATGGAATGACTCAATTGTCTCTTGCTGATGCAACAATCAAAAATATGCTCTGCAGCATAATCCGAAGGAATACACAAATTAAAATCACTCCATCCGCCGGGAAAGAGAAATCTGCCTATCGCATCATACAGAGTATCCCCCAAAAAAGAACTTAACCTAAGAGTGGAAGGAGTTGAACTTGCCCTCCAGATCCGTTTCATGGGAAGCCCATGCCAAATATTGATCCTCACGGAAGTCAATGACAGATATCCCAATATATCATCATAAGACTGGTCTATGATATGGTATTGCGCACGCAAATGCAACCATATACTTTTCAGAGACTTTGCTTTAACCACAGGATATCCTCGTTTTTTCAAACTTTCATAAATACTATTGTCACGAGTCACCCAATACATATCATAGCTTGTCCGGTAATTCCTGCAATAGTCTATAAAGAAGTATTTGGAATTATCGGCAAAACGCTTTCCACGCCAACCGCCGGCTACCGCCAGTTTCTTATTTTTAGGAATGACCATACGGAGCATCAAGACTAAAACATTGATGAATAATGCAATCAACCGGTTCAAGAGTTTAATCATGGTACTGAATAAATAAAGATTGTCTAAAATAGAATTTACAAATCATATAAATTATAAGAGCCTCTACCAAATAAGGAAAAGTCAGAATCAAATTTGGCAAACATGCGTAATAAGCCATAACGGGAATGACTACAAAAAAAGAATAAAGAATTATGTTGACAGCCTTCTTCTGTGGGTTGCTGGTTCTCTGCACCTTGTCATAATAGCACCAACTTATCCCCCAATAAAGAAGAAATATATATAACAACATTCCACATAAACCGAAATCTATCAGCGGCGGTCCTAAAATAGTATCCACATTGGCCACAACATTATTCCTTTCATCCAACATGACATTCATACTTCCTTTTTTATCACCTATTTTTGTTTTATATATTCCAAACCTATCCAATTCAATATATTGTCGGCTAAATGTAGTTCTTCCCCATATAGTTTTATCCCTGTAATTTTCCGTTCCATCCTTCAATTTCATATTCAAGACTTGTATAGGACTTCCTATATAATAGGCTACTATTTGTCCTATCGAATATGCATTATTAATAGAAGCTCCTTCACCTTTATTCAACGTATTCAAGGCCCCACCGGCAAACGCAACCACTATTATTCCAATGAGAATACGTCGCATAAACCTGCCTAACTTGTTTTTTTTATATCTCATCAATAAGATAGTCATAAAAAGTCCGGCGGAAACCAGTTTCAACATATCAGTTCTTACCCCTGTAAATATGCAACAAAGGAATAGGCATACAGAGGGTATCAAATGGTGCATTTCTTTACCCACACACGATTTATTCACCACATTGTTGACAAATAAATAAAGATGGACATAAGACAATGCAAATACAACTTTCACACCTTGCTTTGCCACAAAATCCACTTCTACGTCATCAGCTTGTTTAACCGCTGTTATTGCCTCTAATCCCCCATCTGCCCCTATTGATTGTCCTGCTTTCACTACAGCATATATATAATAGAAGGTCAACCATACGCAAACTATAATCAAAAGGACGGATTTACCTGATGGAACATCTATATAGTTCAAAACAGGAGAATAAGATTTTCTAGTCCGTGGTTTCATATTGAGTCTGCATGCCAAGATCATACACAAAAGTCCCAGTGTCACTACAGTAACAGTTTCTTTATAAACAACCATTTCCCACATAGACACCATAGGAAGACAAAGCAACGTAGAACATAAAAAGGTAAATATACTAATGAAAGCAGGAGCCAATATATCTTTCAGAGTTCTATAAGCAATCCACAAAAGAAGAAGTTCTATTAACACCAAAACGACATACCCCGTCATACCTTTTCTTTCCAGAAGTGAATAATATCCAAAGCTGCCACTACAATAAAAAAGCATCCATGCCGAATGCCATAACGAATGACAGAAAGCAATACTTTATATAAAATTCGAACCTTATAAGGAGCCATGGTACAAGCAGCTGCATCTTGTATACATGTATTTCTGCTTATCATCTTTGCCAACTCCATTTTTTCATTGAAAGAAATTCTCTTTTTATGCGTAAGGATACGGAAATAAGGAACCTGAAATAACCTCAGCACAAAGAAACGATATGCATTTTGATAACTAGACGGCAATCCATCAACTAGTTCGCGGCCCATTCTTGCCACAAAATAAAAATCATCCAAAACATTGTCATTAGCTTTGGTTATGGTACTGACTCCTTTACGCATCTGATAAGAATAATGAATGCGGGAACACAAAAAGACTGAAGTACATTTAGATGCATAAAGCATATTAAAGACAGTATCTTCATAACCCGCCCGAAGAACTGTCGGAAACGAAAGCCCATATTGCCTGATAATGTTTTTTCTATAGATGCAATTCCAAATAGTCATAAATGTTTTATCATTGTTCACATTGAATATATGCCCGTATAATTGTTCCTTATCAGTCAACAGGCCTTCAACAAGTGGTTGTATCTTGAAGTGCCGCTTGTTTCCATTCGATTCTATTATGGTATATGAACGCCCAAAGACACACATATCCGCTCCCGTTTTTATGATTGTTTCCACATAATCCCTACAAAGATCACTATCAAAATCATCATCCTGATCTAAAAAAACAATAAATTCCCCATTTGCCTGGCTTATTCCCAAATTACGAGCTGCACAAATCCCTTTATTCTCTGTTGTAAACAGCTTAATACGTTTATCTTTACCGGATAATTCGCGCATGACAAATAAAGAATCATCTTTCGAGCCATCATTTATCAATATAAGTTCATAATCAACAAAAGTTTGTGCAAGAACATTATTAATAGTATTCTTTATATACCGTACGCCGTTATATACAGGTACGATAATGCTTAATAGTACACTCATATTATTTTTTCAATAAATTCGCAATCCATGTTCTATCTTCTTCAGTACACGTAATATTATAATGCAAAACAGCAAACAAAAGAGTGAAAATAAATCCTTTAACGGTAACAGCCGTTATGAGGTGCGTTATGGAAACTCTTACATATCTCTGTATCAACAAAATGAGGACGCAAACAAACGAAGAGACCAATACAGGTATCAAAAAAGAATGAACAAATATTTTCAATGTATCCAAACCTAATTTTATCCTCCAATAATAAAAATAATAGAATACGAACTGTACCAAACAATAGCAAAGATATCCTATAACCGTCCCTCCTATCCCCCAGACGGGTATCAAGAACCAACAAACAGACAACCCCAATGCAGTAGCCACAGCAGATGAATAAGAAAGCGCCCGAATATCATTACCTGCTAAAATTATAGATGAAATTCCTTGATTATGCCCAAAAAGGATAACAAGCAGCCACAAAGACAGCCAAGGAACTAAATGAAGATAAGAAGCTCCTACATAGGCTGTCAACAACTCATCAGCCACTACTATCAGCCCGAATGAACAAAAAGAAAGAGTAACACTGATGTACTTTGTTCCTTGATAAGCTATCCGAAGGATAGCATTTTGATTATTCGTTGCCCGAGCCTTACTTACCGATGGCAATACGGTACTCATAAACGAACCACCAAGCATGGTAGCCAGTGTGACAATACTTCCTATTATTTTATACTCAGCTACCGCTTCCGGTGAAATCCTTATTCCCAAAAATACCGGTCTCAACATATCCATCGAAAATTGAAATATTCCAAATGAAAAGACATTCATGCAATAAGGTAATATTTCTTTCAGAATAGAATTTGTAATACATGGAAGAAAGGAAACACCAGCCAATAACGCTTTTATCTTCACAATAGAAAATGGTATAACAATAAATACAGAAAGGCAAGTAGATAAAAAATACACCTCTATCGGCACCGGAAAGACATAAACAAAAAGCAATATCAAGAACTGGCACAACTTAGGAACTACGGCCATCCGCTGCACCCAGCCTACTTGTTCTGATGCCATTATCACTTGATTAAGGCTGGAACTGTACCAGTTAATAAAAGCACATCCTGCAAGAATCAGTATCAAATGTCTTAAAATAACAGATTCCTCAGAAGATATATTAAAGATTACATCCGAGAAAAGAGCGATGAAAACTAGAACCACTGCATTTAACAAGCCTATCAATCCGTAAAACCCTAATGAAGTTTGAAACAATTTCTTCACTTTGTCCAATTTCCCCTGCGCCATCCACACTGAATAGAACTTTACATTAGTAGAATTAAATCCTAAATCGAGCAACCTCAAATATAAATTGATGCTCAATGCAATGGCAATCAATCCATAATGAGATTTTCCATACAGAAAGAGCAATAAAGGGACTGAAAGAAATCCATAAATACCATTGACAATGTTAAGAGTGACAGTCCATGACACTCCGGTTAATATTGCAGTTTTACTATTCATTCCTACCTTTTAATTTATCATAACACAGACTTCACAGTATCCATGTGCCACTTACAATAACACTCTATTGGAAGCGATGAAACAACTAGCACTTTATAATCAGGCCCACCATGACGAACAATATACCTGCGGAAACAAGCAACTACCTCATCATAAGGTACAGAAACCATCACAACATAATCCGGAAGACTTGCAACCCGAAAAAGAGAAATTTCGCTTGTTCCAAAAATACGATTCAGCCTGTAAGCAGATTGTTCGAAAGCCACCCAATAAGTGCCGATACTATAAAGATGGATAAATTTCTCATTATTCTTCTCCCTGCCGAGAATTTCAGCGTGATGATTCTGAATTAAGTTCTTCAGGCGAATGCCGGAAGGAATTGTTTCTGTCATTATACCGTTATTCTTTGATTACTTCTACCAAATCAGGTGAAAGGGTAGCCATGGCCATGGCAATAATTCCTTGAAGACTGATAACCACCCGGCGGTCCCTCGCCCCCTTTACCTTTATAAATATTCCTTCATAGCCTTTGAAGTCACCTCCGATGATGCGGACTTTCATCCCTTTTCGCAGATTCACTTCATCGGGGCTAAAGAAAATAAGATGCTCATCATAAGTACCTGCCACTGCTATAAACTGCCTCATCTGTTCATCGGGCACAATGATTTTCTGCCCGTTACGGACATCGATCATATATTGAAGATAAGGATTCCTGTCCTTTACCCACTGAAGTTCCGACTGAACGGCACGGACGAAAATCAAGTCGCGGATAACGGGGACAAGTATACGTCTCTTGCGACCGTTCTTTTCCTGCATTTCATAACGCATGGGGATAAAATTGCTTATTCCTTGTTTATCCAGCAGTTCCTTGATTTGCATCCCCCTACGATAGGTGGCGCGCATGGCAAACCATTGCATTTGTTCACTTGAAGACATAGGTGCGGAGCTTTGAAGTACAGATATATACCTATATTTCAATTAGTTACGAGTCATTTCATAAAATACAAGAGTAATCGGACTCTTGTAATCAAGTTCGACCGGAAAAGCTATTTCAATAGATGGAGGATTGGAATCCGCACTATATAGATGCAGCCTGTCGGGTCAACCGATGACCTTCCGCAGATTCCCGAACCGGATGGTTCTTATGTGTTAAATTTTTTATTGCGATACCTATATATAAAAAAGCGCGGGAATCTGTACTCGCTACCCGTCCCGCTGTTTGAGGCCTTCGCATTGCCCGCAGTAGTCTGAACGAGCAACGCAGAAGCCCACGCCGATATGTATAATAACTTGAATATACCTTTGGCTAGCAAAGATATAACAAGGATATAAACATACCTCGCAGACACCTACCATTGCTTTGTTTTTTGACTACTGCTCAAAAATTGCGAAGTTTCAAACAGTCAAGAACAAAACGTCAAGTAAACGTCTTTTCTATATATTTCCCAATTCCTTATTGTCTCCTTTCGGAAACATAGGTATGGAAAACATGACAAAGGTAGGGAATTATTAATAGAATAGAAAATTATTTCCCGTTTTTTTAAGAGAGCCTCACGGCTTTTTCATTTAAGAACACGTTTTTTTGTTTTTGATGTTGATTGTTTATTTGCCTGATAGGTATTTAGTATTTTTCCTCCAGAGTATTCTCTATAGAGTATCATGAACCATCATATCACACTGAAAAAAGTAAGATATCTTCGTGGGCAAAGTAAGATATGTTCCCAGGCAAAGTAACACCGCTTACTTGGCTCACGAAGTCCACATACTTTTCTTTACAACAAAAAACTATTCCAACAGTTTCCCTCCACAGTATTTACAATAAGCAGCCCCCTCCTCATGTCCGCCCTTACCACAGTGCGGACATTTCAGGGTTCCTTTGCGTCTATGCTCCTGAATCATGGACGCAGACACAATTCCCGTGGGGACTGCAATGATGGTATAGCCCAGCAACATCACTACCGCCGAAAGAAATCTCCCTAACGGAGTTTCCGGAGTGATATCCCCATAACCTACCGTTGTCATCGTCACTATCGCCCAATAAATGCTATTCGGGATATTATTGAAAGAAGTGTCCGGCCGCTGCCCCTCAATCATATACATCAACGTGCCGATCGAAGTCACCAATATCAGGACAAACAAGAAAAAAACAATGATCTTCCGGCTGCTGAACACCAAGGAGCGCAACAGGAAATTACCTTCATCCAGGAAACTGAACAGTTTAAATATACGGAACACACGGATCAACCGGAACGTGCGGATCACCAGCAAATAACGTGCCGCACCGAAAAGCCAGCCTATATATAAAGGTAAGGTAGCCAGCAAATCCACTATACCGAAAAAACTCAGAGCATACTTGCGCGGCTTGGGAGAACAATAAAGTCTCAACACATACTCCAACGTAAAAAAGAAAGTAAAGACATACTCCGACACGCGCAAATAGGGACCGATAACCGGATTCCAGCTTTTGATACTTTCGGCAATGACCACCAGAATGCTCAAGGCAATAAACCCTATCAACGCCACATCGAATAATTTTCCCATCGGTGTGTCGCTTTCAAAGATAATCACATATATCTTATGCTTCAGCTTCTCGTCATGCAACACTTTCTGCCATTTACACCAAATTTCATTCAAAAATATCATAATTTCAGGCCTAAAAACACAAATCATTCGCAATTATAACTATTTTGACCGATTTTTCCTCTCAGACCAGTCACTATTTTCACTATATTTGCACAAAACCAATTAAATAATAGCATGAAGAAACAACTTATGACAGGTCTGTTCACAGCCCTCGCCCTTACAGCAGGCGCGCAGACCTTCCAAGAATGGCGCAATCCGGAAATAAATGCGGTAAACCGTGCGCCGATGCACACTAACTACTTTGCTTTTGAAAATGCGGATGCAGCCAAGAAAGCGAACAAAAAACAATCAACTAACTACATGACCCTGAACGGAACCTGGAAGTTCAACTGGGTGAAGGACGCGGACTCCCGACCCACTGATTTCTGGAAAACCGGTTTCAATGACAAAGGCTGGGACGACCTGCAGGTTCCCGCCGTATGGGAACTGAACGGATATGGCGACCCCATCTATGTGAACGTGGGCTATGCCTGGCGCAACCAGTTCAAGAACAATCCTCCCGAAGTGCCGACAGAAAACAACCACGTAGGCTCTTACCGCCGCGAAATCGTGGTTCCCGCCTCATGGAAAGGAAAAGATATTATCGCCCACTTCGGTTCGGTTACCTCCAACATGTACTTGTGGGTGAACGGACGGTATGTAGGCTACAGCGAGGACAGCAAACTGGAAGCCGAGTTCGACCTGACGCCCTACTTGAAGCCGGGGCAGGAAAACCTGATCGCTTTCCAGGTATTCCGCTGGTGCGACGGCACCTATCTGGAAGACCAGGATTTCTTCCGGTATAGCGGTGTGGGACGCGACTGTTATCTATATGCCCGCAACAAGAAACGCATTCAGGATATCCGTGTGACTCCCGACCTGGACGCAGCTTACCAAAACGGCAGCCTGGCTGTCAATCTGGACTTGAAAGGCAGCGGCAAAGTCGATCTGGAACTGGTGGATGCACAAGGCAAGCAAGTGGCTACCGCCACCGCCAACAAGTCCGGTCTGGTGACCATGAACGTAGAGAATCCTAAGAAGTGGAGTGCCGAGACACCTTATTTATATACCTTGCGTGCCAGCATGCAGGGCAGCGATGAAGTGATTCCCGTCAAAGTAGGTTTCCGCAAGATCGAATTGAAAGGTGACCAGATCCTGGTCAACGGCAAGGCCGTTCTGTTCAAGGGAGCCGACCGCCACGAGATGGACCCGGACGGAGGATATGTCGTATCTCCCGAACGTATGCTTCAGGACATCCAGATCATGAAGCAGTTCAACCTGAACGCCGTACGTACCTGCCACTATCCGGACGACAATCTGTGGTATGACCTGTGCGACCAATACGGTATTTATGTCGTGGCCGAAGCCAACGTGGAATCTCACGGCATGGGCTACGGCGACAAGACACTGGCCAAGAACCCCTCGTACAAGAAGGCCCATCTGGAACGTAACCAGCGCAATGTACAGCGCGGATTCAACCACCCGAGCATCATCTTCTGGTCACTGGGAAATGAAGCCGGTGACGGACCCAATTTCGAAGCCTGCTACCAATGGATCAAAGAAGAAGATCCCAGCCGTGCCTGCCAATACGAACAAGCACGCCAGAAAGACCATACCGACATTTTCTGTCCGATGTATTACGGCTATGAAGGAATGGAAAAATACGGCCAACGCACGGATGCCACCAGACCGCTGATCCAGTGTGAATATGCGCACGCCATGGGTAACTCGCAAGGTGGTTTCAAGGAATACTGGGATATCATCCGCAAATACCCGAACCTGCAAGGCGGATTTATCTGGGACTTCGTTGACCAGTCCTGCCGCTGGAAAGGAAAAGACGGCGTGATGATTTACGCTTACGGAGGAGACTTCAACCGTTTTGACGCTTCGGACAATAACTTCTGCGACAATGGTCTGATCAGCCCCGACCGTGTTCCCAACCCACACATGTATGAAGTCGGTCACTTCTATCAGAACATCTGGACCACTCCCGCCGATTTAAGCAAAGGAGAAGTAAATGTGTTCAATGAAAACTTCTTCCGCGATCTCTCGGCCTACTACATGGAATGGGAAGTGCTGAAAGATGGAAAAGCAATCCGCACCGGACGCGTGGATGATTTGAAAGTCGCCCCTCAGGAAACAGCCAAGATTACATTGAACATCGGCAAGACCTGCACCTGCAAGGAATGGTTGCTGAACGTTGCCTACAAACTGAAAAACCGCGAAGGCTTACTGCCCGCAGGCTTCACCGTGGCCAAGAACCAGTTGACACTGAACGGCTACAAAGCACCGGCAATGGACTTGAAGAACGTGGAAACGACCAACGTACCTACCGTTGTTCCGCAAATCATTGACAACCAATATCATTATCTGATCGTAAAAGGCAATCACTTCGTAGCCGAGTTCCACAAACAGAACGGTTACTTAAGCAAATATGCAGTGAACGGAACAGAAATGCTGAAAGAAGGCGCAGCCCTGACTCCTAACTTCTGGCGTGCCCCGACAGACAATGATATGGGTGCCGGCCTGCAGAACAGATATGCGGCTTGGAAGAACCCGGGATTGAAACTGGTTTCTTTGAATTCCAAGACAGAAAATGACCAGATAATAGTGAATGCGGAATATGACATGAAGAATGTTTCTGCCAAATTATATCTGACATACGTCATCAACAACGAAGGAGCCATCAAGGTTACCCAAAAGATGACAGCCGACAAGAATGCCAAAGTATCTCCGATGTTCCGCTTCGGTATGCAGATGCAGATGCCTAAGAGCTTTGAAACCGTAGAATATTACGGTCGTGGTCCGATAGAAAACTACAGTGACCGCAATCACAGCACAGACCTGGGCATTTATCGCCAAAGCGTGGATGACCAATTCTACTCTTATATCCGTCCGCAGGAAACAGGAACCAAGACCGACATCCGTTGGTGGAAGCAACTGAATGCCGGTGGAAACGGCCTGAAGGTAGTAGCTGATGCTCCATTCTCCGCATCCGCCCTGCATTATACCATCTGTTCACTGGATGATGGCGTGCAAAAAGACCAGCGTCACTCTCCCGAAGTACAGAAAGCGGACCTGACCAACCTGATCATCGACAAGGCTCAGATGGGATTGGGCTGTGTAAACAGCTGGGGTGCTCTGCCGTTGCCTCAATATATGCTGCCCTACGGTGATTATGAATTTACTTTCATCCTGACTCCGGTGAAACATCATATCGGGATAGAATAAGACACAAGTTTAAACGATAGAAAACAGGGTGGCTGGATTTGGTTTCCAGCCACCCTGTTCTATTCTCTCTGTTCTTCATAGCTACTGCCATTTACAAATTTCACAAAACGAGTATAACACAAACATCTGTCCTAATCATCTCTTCAAAACACATTTCCCTCCTTTTTTCCTTCAAATTCTTCATACGCGAACAAGCCATTGTATCTCAAGCTATTACAATGAACCATTCTTATTCCAATCCTTCATAAATTCTTCATAAAGGTAATAGGTTCATGGTATAACCTCAGCCTGGCTATCCCTTCCAGTCCCCCCGTGTGAAATCGGGAATCTCCACCGGAACACTGCCCTGCCGCACGGAACGCTCGCTCAGTTCCGTAATGCAGGACCATTCGGCAGCATCATACACATCCTGATCCAACGGCAAACCGTTCCTCAGACAATGAATAAGCCGATAGTCCATGATATAATTCATCTCATTCGGCATATTCTTCCGCCGCGCCTCTTCTCCGATAACAGCCGTAAAAGGATGTTTATACTGCTCCATCATCTGCTCAAATCGCTCACCGGACAAAGGCTCTTTTCCGTATTTGTCCAGCATCAGGCAGGGAACGGGATATTTCTGCATGAATCCCTTCGTGCCGCACACCGTCTGATGGCGGCTGTACGGACGCGGAGTGGTCACATCATATTGCAACAAGATCGTTCTTCCTTTTGCGGTATGAATCAGCGTGGTATTCACATCCCCCATCTCATAATGCTGCGCCGCTTCTTCGGAAGATGCGCCAAACACCTGTCCGGCATAAGCAGACAGACCGGCCTGACGCGAGGACATGGAAACCAAATATTCCATACGGTCTCCCCGGTGAATGTTCATCCATTGGCAGACCGGGCCCAAGCCATGAGTAGGATAAGGATTCCCCGTATGCTGCTGGCTGTAAAGCTTTATCCAGTGATTGTGATACCCGCCCGCCTGTTCATCTGCAAAATAATGCTTGCGCAAGTCGTGAATGTATGCCCCCTCGGCATGGGTGATTTCACCCAGCACCCCCTGCTGCACCATGTTCAAGGTAGTCAAGGCAAAAGCATCGTAACAACAGTTCTCCAGCATCATGCAATGACGGCGGGTCTCTTCGGCAGTATCCACCAAACGCCAACAATCGGCCACACTCATGGCGGCGGGAACCTCCAAGGCCACATGACGGCCCTGCTGCAAGGCATAAACCGCAATCTCGGTATGAGTCAACCAGTCCGTACAAATATAAATGAGGTCTATCTCCTTACATTCGCACATCCTGCACCACATCCCCTCTTCCGAATAATTCTCGGCTTCGGGGCGGCCGGACTCCCGCAAGATCCGCTCTGCACGCTCTATATTCTCTTTCCGCAAATCACAAAGCGCTTTCACCTCAATGCCTTCCAGATGCATATATCTTTCGAGCGCAAGAATACCCCTGTTTCCTAATCCGATGAAACCGATCCGGACAACCGGCAAAGGAGGACAGGTCAAATTAAGTACGTTTGGTCGTTTCATAGCTTGCTGTATTTAGCGTACAAATATAAAGAGAAAAATTGAAAGACAGGGAACGGTTCGCCGAATAAGACCCCGCCGAAGGACAGAAAACGGAAAAACAAAGAGGATGTGCCGGAACTGACATAACAGCGACAGGGCACATCCTCTCTTTCCCAATCCAGCACAACCCGTGCTTAAACGATGGAATTCTTCTTGGTAAATTCTATGATTTCGGGAATATAACCGAATGCCAGACCGGTCACCGTATCGGCACAACCATAATAAACAGCCACCCGTCCCGTTGCCGGATCATGCAAAGCCGCACAAGGGAAGCATACATTAGGCACATCGCCCATGCATTCGTAAGGCTCACGCGGAGAGATGAGATAAGGTCCCGAACGGTATTTCACCTTCCAAGGCTCGTCCAGATCAAGCAATGCCGAACCGAAGGCATAGACATAACCGTTGCAGGAACGAAGCACACCGTGATAGAACAGCAACCAGCCCTCACTGGTCTCGATGGGGATAGGACCGGCACCAATCTTCAGGCACTGCCAGGCACTTACCTCGAAAGGCGCGGGCGACATGACATGGCGATGGTGTCCCCAAAACTCCAAGTCGGGCGACTCACTATAATAAATATCTCCGAAAGGAGTATGCCCGTTGTCACTGGGACGGCTCAGCATGGCAAACTTACCATTAATCTTGCGGGGAAACAGCACGCCATTGCGGTTGAAAGGCAGGAAAGCGTTCTCCACCTGATGGAACGTCTTGAAATCCGTGGTCCATGCCACGCCGATGGTGGGCTGGCCCTTATATCCGTTGCACCAGGTCACATAGTAACGGCCGTCAATGAAGCAGACGCGCGGATCATAACCATACACCCACTCGCCTATCTCGGGAATATCACATTGGAACTGCAACTTCTCCGGATGGATGTCCCAATGAACGGCATCCTTGCTGAATCCCACATGAAGTGCCATGCGGCGGTTCGTGTCATCACAACGGAACACTCCGGCATAACCTTCGCCGAAAGGTACTACCGCACTATTGAATATACTATTGGACGTAGGCAGCAAATCACGGGGAATGACCGGATTCGCACTACATCTCCACATCACATTCTTACAACCTTCGGGACGCTCCTCCCACGGCATACCGGGCAACGGATTGCCCACAATCTTCAATTCACTCATATTCTCTTTTGTTAGGTTAATAGTTTTTCTCTATCTCTTGTCTTCGTGTGTGAAGGGCACAAACCAGGTCATCAGGAATGCCGGAAGGGTAGCCACCAGCACAAAAATGAAAAACAGTTTATAGCCCAGCCAGTCGCTGACGTATCCGGACATCATACCGGGCAGCATGACACCCAGGTTCATGATGCCCGACGCAAAAGCATAATGCGCCATCTGGTGAGGGCCGGCAGCCACTTGCTGCATCATGAACAAGGTAAGCCCCACAAAGCCGAAGCCATATCCGAAATATTCCAGCACGATGGCTCCGCCGATAAGGGGCGCGCTCTGTGGCTGGAAAATGGCAAGCAGCGTGTAGGCCATAAAAGGCAGATTGAACACACAACACAAGGAGAACAAAGTCTTCTTCAATCCACGTGCGGAAATATAATACCCGCCCAGCAATGAACCGAGCACGAAAGCCGCCGCCCCGAAGGTTCCGTAATAAATACCAATCTCCTGTTCTGTCAATCCCAAACCGCCCACCTCACGACCGGCTTTCAGGAACAAAGGTACGATTTTCATCACAAACCCTTCGGCAAAACGATATAAAATAATAAAGAAGATGTAGTAAACGATATGCTTCTTGGTAAAGAAGTTCCGGATGACATTCCACAACTCGGCCATACTCTGCGAAAACGAGGTGACCGAACGTGCGTGCTTGCCCGAAGGAAGCATACGGGTGTGATAAAGTCCCAAAGCGAACATCACCGCCCCCAGAACAATCATAATGACCGTCCAGGAGTAGAGCACCGCATCTTCGGCGGAACCGTCGTAACGATCTTTCAAGAAACCCGCCAGATAGACCAGCAAACCTGTGCCGACAATCTTCGCCACATTATAAAAAGCGCCTTGCCAACCGATGTACTTAGCCTGGTCCTGTGCATTCAGCTCGTCCATATACACCCCGTCACAGGCCACATCGTGCGTGGCGCCGCTGAAGGCAACAATGGCGAACAAGGCGATGGTGATGGCAAAGAAAGAAGGAAGATGAAGTGACAAGGCGATCAGTCCGAAAGTGACTCCCGACACCATCTGGGTGAGGACGACAAAGAATTTCTTGGTACGGTACATCTCCAGCAACGGACTCCAGAGGGGCTTCAGTGTCCAGGGAAGCATGATCAGGGAAGTCCAAAAGGCTATCTTCGCATCACTCACTCCCAAGCCTTTATACATCAGCACGGCTACCATATTGAGGACTACAAAAGGAAGCCCCATGCCGAAGTAAGCGGTGGGAACCCAAAGAATAGGACTACGGCGCCTGGCCGGAGCCGAGATTTCGGTTGTTTTCATTTATATCGGTTTTTAAGGTTATTATTAGCTGCTTTTCACTCACACAGCCACAGCGGCACGTGCTTCGCGTTTCTTTTTTATTTTCTCCGTTACGGCTCTTCCCGCATGCCACAGGGAATGAAGCTCACGGCTTGTCCGCCGCCTTTTGCCATGACTACCGACAAGGTATCGGCATCTGTCACCTCTTTCTCACTGATTTGGTATGAAGTAGGATTCGTTTCCCAATCGGCATCTTCCCCGTCAGCATAAATCACGGCCCGGTATTTTTTATCTTCCTCCAGAAAATCCAGCGGAATGGTGAGTGTACGCGGCTCTTCGTTCGTGGTGGCTCCCAGGAAGTATTTATCTTTCGCTTTCCGTACCACGGCTACAAATTCACCCGGCTCGCCCTGCAAGGCTTCGGACCAGTCGCAGTCCGCATCAAAATCACGGAAGAACCGGAAGGCGGGATGGCCTTCATAGTTCTCAATCATATCCGAGGCCATCTGCAACGGAGAATAAATGATGACCCAGTTGGCTATCTGCTTTGCCAGAGTAGTATTTACCCGGCTGTTTCCTTGATCCAAATCGTTCCATTTCTTGCGGCGGGGAGAGTTGCGTGTCTTCTCGTAAAGAATATCGAAAGTACCCGGTGTATAATCCATCGGACCGCCCAGCAAACGGGTAAACGGCAATAATTCATGATGCTCGGGGGGATTTCCCTCACTCCATCCGTTCCACTCCATGCCACGGGCGCCTTCCCGTGTCATCATATTGGGGTAAGTACGACGGATGCCGGTATCTTTGATGGGTTCGTGGGCATTGACCGTGGTATGATAACGGGCTGCCGTCTGCACCACCTTGCGGTAATGGCGTACATTGAACTGTCCATGATGGCTGTGTCCGCCCGGCAGTCCTCCGGCATAACCGGTCTTCACACAGTGCACTTCCAGGTCGGCATACCATTGGTAAGCATGGTCCAGCTGGCGTTCGTAATTAAAGATATTGCCTCCCGTTTCGTGGTGGCCGATTATCTCAACCCCTTTCTCCTTGGCATAACGCGCCACCTCTGCCATATCGAAATCGGCATAGGGCTTGGTATAGTCAAAAGTCTGCATGCCGCCCCAACTTTCCCAGCCTTCATTCCAGCCCTCGAACATCACCGCTTCTATGTTATTGGCAGCGGCAAAGTCTATATAGCGTTTGGCATTAGCGGTGGTGGCGCCATGACGTTCATCCATCGTCCACGTCTCGACTCCCAGATGCATTCCCCACCAGATGCCCACGTATTTCATAGGGCGTATCCAGCTCAAATCGCCTTCCAGCGCACAAGGTTCATTCAGATTCAATATCAAGCCGGAGTTTATCAGTCCTACCGCTTGGGAGGCTATTTGAATACTGCGCCACGGGGTAACAAAAGTACCTCCTGCCAGGCGGGCTTTTACCCCATCGGGCCAGGAGGCCAGTTCCGATTTGAAGTGACAGTCTTCGGTCTTTTTCAACGTCATTTCAGGAAAGTCGGTCAAAGCCGCTTCGTGAATGCTGGCATATATGCCGTTCTCTGTTTTGAAAGTCATCGGGGTGTTGGCATTATCCACCTTGCTGATGGGCAGGGTGCGATACAGCAACTCGTAGGTTTCGAAGCTGGCGGGAATAGACCATGACTTGCCATCCTGCGCCAGATTGAAGGAAGTAAGCTCGTCCGTCACGAACACACTGTCCACCCGGGGCACCTGATATTCATAACGGAAGCCCAGCCCGTCATCGAACACACGGAAACGAAGGGTCAGCTGTGTATCCGCCGGATCTTTCAGGCGCACGGCCATTTCGTTATAATGGTTCCGGATGGATTTATTCTCTCCCCAAGGCTGGGTCCAGATCTCATCCTTGGTGGTAAACTCAGTATTTTCTATCCGGAATCCTTTGGACAGATTTACCCCATCACGACCTTCAAAGCCCATAACGGAGGGGGTGATGAACGGTTTTCCTCCCACAGAGACTCCATAGGTCATCGCTCCTGCCTCATTGAGGTTGAACACTAACTTTATATTGCCATCCGGCGATGTTAATTCCGTGGGACGGGAACACCCACAAAACACAACTAACAAGAATAATACATAGTAATTGTATGTCTTCATACGATTAAAAGGGATTAATGATACAAATATAAAACAATTAAGTAAGGTATTACACTTATCGAAGGAAGAAAATTATTTTTCATGTGGGAAGGAATGAATTGCAATCCGCTTGTACCGCGTACACGGACAAGGAGTTTCAACCGGTTCCGTCAGGTTGAAACTTTAGTTTCATCGGGATGTAACTTTGGTTCCGTTTGTATGAAACCGTAGTTCTGGCGGGCCGCAACCGGATTCCTGTGTAGTTTAACGCTTTAGGTTGACTACTCCTTCATCTTACTTGTAAGGATGGTTGACGGAGTTAATACTTAGTTATAATATCAGTTGACTCTTTCAAGAGTTATTTCTTTATCTAAGCACTTCGGTCTATATCATCAAGTTTTTCAGAGCCTTTTCTCGGTAGCTGCACCACATTTTTCTGATTTCTCCCTTGCAGAGGGTTACTTCGGCAGGTGTCATGCCATCGAGACTCATGTGTGGACGCTCGTTGTTATAAAACGTTACCGCCCCCTTTACGGCCTCCCGTACTTCCTTTATGGAGAAGAAATCCATATCCTTCAGCAGTTCATTCTTGATCGTGTTGTTTACACGCTCAGCCACAGAAACGCACCAAGAAAGTGATATGATTTCAGTTTTTTCGTTTGGCTCAATCACTTTTCACATAGCAACATAACGGTTTTAGAGAGAATTGTAGTAATTTTGGGACACGGACAAAAATAGTAGGCGTATGAAGAAGTGGCAGAAGATATCGGGCTTAGTAGCACTTGTTGTTTTGGAGATTGTGAATTTTGTAATTTACGGGTCGTCATTTATGCAAACTATGTATATAAAAGATCGCCCTTCCATTGACCGAGTGCTATCAGATTCTCATCGCGCCTTATCGGATGTCGGATTTCTTGTTTTGGCTAATTATCGATGCAATAATATTCCTGTTATCTACCTTTGGAAGAAAGGAGGCAAGCTATGAAACTGACTGATAAACGATTTTGGAAGTTTGAGGGGTTTACCATTTTATATGCCGGAGTATTGATGCTTCTTGAGCTGACAATCTTTGGCAAATCCCTAACAAGTGAAATAGTGTTATTTACTATTGGCTGGTGTTGTATAACCAGTGCTATTACTTGGCCTTTTGCAAACGGGAAACACTGGTTTGCATTTGGGTTAATCTATGAAGTCATATTCATTCTCTTGCTATTCGCCTACCTTATGATAGATGGATTAATTCGTGGACTTTTGAATTGGATAGACTACCTTGAAATGTGCGTTGTTTTTGTTTTCCTGATTGCTGTTGTATGTTTCATACCTTCTATGATATTAGCCTTTGTCGGCTATCATCTCTTTAACAAGAATATAACGAACACGGAAAAACTATAATGATAGATATAACAGGGAAATATAATCAGGAGAAAGAATCTACTATAACAAACGCCGATAAAGCCCCCACTTAAAGACTCTACCGACGTAAGTTCACCTATTAAAAAAATCAGAATTCCAAGTCGGCCAACTGAGGATTATGGTCGGAAAGCAAAGCTTCCGGCACTTCAGCCGGTATTTCACAACTCTTTACCAGCACCTGCGGAGTGACAAAGATGAAATCAATCTTTTCACAGTCTTCTGCCGGGATACGGGCGAAATCATGAAAAGTATAATTCACACCGGTCACACTGGCAGCCGTCTTATAAGCATCCTTCAGCACAAACTCGTTAGTGGTGATAGTTTCGTATGCATCACTCGCATCGGTCACATTAAAGTCGCCCGTAACCACTGCGGGACGGTCGCCTACGATCTCTTTTATCTTACGGATAATGAGCAATGCGCTCTGACGGCGGGCCTCCTCACCTATATGGTCAAAATGCGTGTTGACCGCCATGAATATTTTTCCGGTGTCCTTGTCCTTCAGTTTTGCCCAAGTGGCGATACGGACACAAACCGCATCCCATCCCATCATTCCTACGCTGTCGGGATTTTCGGCCAGCCAGAAAGTATTGGAATCCAACACCTCGTATTTGTCCTTCCGATAGAATATCGGCGCGTATTCACCCGCGGTCTTTCCATCATCACGCCCCACACCGACTCCGTCGTACTCGGGCAAGCCGGCGCGAAGGTCCTGAAACTGGTTATGCAAGACTTCCTGCATACCGACTATGTCCAGCTCACGATCTTTAATAAACTGGCATACACGGTCTTTCCGGTATTGCCAATTGTTCAAACTGTCCTGCGGATTGTCATAACGGATATTGAAAGTAGCCCAACGCACATCGGTCTTCTTCTCTTCCGCACAGCCGCCCAACAACAGAACGGCTGCCAATAAAACTAGAATTTGCTTCATTTTGTTTCTTTTTTAAGTTCTCTGAGATACAAAGATAGCAATTTCTAGCGGAAATTATCCGGTGTATGCCACTGACCGTTATCACTCATCGTATCGGCCACATCCCACCACACGCGGCTGCCCTGATTCACATCGCCCGGCTTGTTCGGGTTACGGGACTCGCTATTGGGATAGTTGATGCGCTTGATCAGCTTGCCTGCCCCCACTTCACCGTTGGAATTGTTTCCATTAACCGGAGCCAGCAGATAACGCGGATAGTCGGTGCGGCGCACTTCCGCCCATCCTTCATTTCCATTCGGAAAAACGGCAATCCATTTCTGGGTAATAATCTGTTCCAGTTGTTCTTCCTTGCTGCCACCGGCAAAAGCCTTCACGCCATCCAGATGGCTGATGTATTCACGGGCCTTGTCCGAATCAATTTCATAATAATCCATGGACGCCTTGATGCCCTTCAGATAGAGGGACTCAGGTGTTTCATCCACCAATGACGGCCAGCGCAATGCCGCTTCCGCTTTCAGGAACAAGCTTTCAGCATACCCCATCCAGACAATTTCACGAGCCAGATTCCACCAATAATTCTTGTTCATGGCATCGGATGACAGCATACAACGGTTGGCAGAATATCTGTTCAGGTAAGAACCTCCTACGTTGGTTTCTCCATTCATCACCCCGTTGAAATCTCTCTTCGGATTCTCGATGGGAAGCGGGCTGGCAGTCAACGAATCGAACGGAGTAGGACGGAACCATAAAACCTCACAACGGGGGTCGAGATAGCAGTTTGCCGAATTTTCATTGAAAGTAGTGGTTGCATCGGGTGCCGCATCCTCTTTCAACGCCTGATTCTTGTAAGCCCGTTCCATTTCTTTGGATAATACGGCATTGCCGGTCCAGCTGAACAACAAGGCATAAATGTTTTCATTACCGCCGGCAATGTACTGACGTTTCGGAGTCTGCTTCATGTTGTCATCCTGACTTTGCATCAGACCGGCAGGATCTGCCAAAGCTGCCTGAGCCTGAGTCCGGGCCAATGCCGGATCTACATTGGAAACACGCAAAGCAAGGCGCAAACGCAGCGTATTGGCAAAACGACGCCATTTGTCCACATCACCGCCATAACACTTGTCATGATCGCCTAAGTCATACTGGCTGACAGCAGGAAGGTTTTCCTGATGCAACGCTGTGATTGCCTGGTCCAACAGCTGGAAAAGGATGTTATAAACTTCTTTTTGAGGTGTATAAGCCACATTCTCTTCCGGAGGCATCGCTCCTTTTACATAATAGGCAACGGGGATATCACCATAAGTATCCGTCTGCATGGACAACAAGAAAGCATAATAGATGCGGGTGATATAGAATGCCGTATGGTAATAATCCTTATTACAGAAATAGAATGTCTTGACCAACTGGCTGTATTCCGAAGTGCTGCGGTCATCATAGAAATGCTTCCAGCGGTTGGCCGACCATCCGTCCGTATAAGAATAGGTAGGTGCCTGGTTCACAAAACCGCTGACATTGTTTCCCCAATAACCGGCATAGATATCATGAGTCAGATTGGTCGTCACCTGATAATCATTGTAAGGACCTTCGTAAGTGAAGTTGGCGAAAATACTTCCGATAGCGCCTTCCATCCCTTTCAAACTTGCCATGGCATGTTCTGTCAAGGTATAATCAATGTCTATGCCCTCGGCCGACACATGCTCCACTGTGGGGTCGTAAATCGGTGCGTAAGGATTGGTGTTCAATTCTTCAAAATCATGGCATCCGGCCAGAGCCAGCAACGAGCATAAGGCTACGGATTTATATAATTTGATTTTCATAATCAGTTTTTCCTTTTAATTAATTAGAAACCTAAGTTGATAGAAATACCGAACGTACGTGTGAACGGCAGCGATGCATAGTCAATGGCTTGTGAGAACATCGTGGTGTCATAACCGCCTTCGGGGCTGGTACCCGGTGTGTGCTTCATCAGATAGCACAAGTTACGTGCCACAAATGACACATTCAGCGAATTGACAGGAGTCTTCTTCAGCATGGATGAAGGGAATGAATAGCCGATTGACAATTCTTTCAGTTTAATGAATGAAGCATCGTAGATGAAATCCTCAGCCTGCAATGCGCCATAGTATTCTGAAGCGGAAACCTGTTTTGTATTCACCTCTCCTGATTCTGTCACACCGGGGAATACCATCATATAGTTGTTTTCCTCGCCACGGTTCAAGGTACGCTTGGCCAAACCGTTTCCGGTAGCCAGCATCTCGGAATAAGAGAAGATATCACCACCAAATTTCATATCAAACAGTGCCGACAGGGTAATCCCCTTATAAGTAAAGGTAGGAGACACGGACATGGTCAGCTTTGGCTGGATATTACCAATCGGTTTGTTCACATATTCGGATTCATTGGTCACGGTCATGGGCAACCCATTCTCATTGACGATGATATCGCCGTTTTCATTGCGCTTATAAAGCGATGTGGCATAAATCTCGCCTAATTGGTGTCCGGCACGTGTACCTACTTTTACAGGAAAGTTTCCGTCACCGTTAAAGAACATATAATTCACATTTTCTTCCGGAGCCAGTTCTTTCACCTTCGATACATTGTGAGCCATGTTCACATTCAGGTCGAAAGCAAAATCTTTCGTTTCTACCAGAGTGGAATACAACATCAGTTCCACCCCTTGATTGGTTACCATACCTGCATTTACCCATTGTCCGCCACTCCAGGGAGCTGCTGCGGGCACTTTCATAATCTGGTTCTTGGTCTTGCTGTAATAGTAAGTAAAATCAAATCCCAGGCGGTTGTTCAGGAACTTCATGTCCAGACCCGCTTCGTAAGAGGTCGCGATTTCAGGCTTCAACCGGTCGTTCATCTTCACATTGTCTTTGGTCGGAGTCAATACGCCATTATCGAATTTGAAAGAGTAGGTATTGTATAACTGATAAGGGCTTGTGTCCTTACCTACCTGTGCGGCAGACAGACGTGCCTTGGCAAAGGTCACCCAGCTTGGCAAGGGTTTATCGATAGAGCGCAAGAAGTCTGACACGACGAAACTGAGGTTGGCCGACGGATAGAAAAAAGAATTGTTGCCTGACGGAAGAGTGGATGACCAGTCGTTACGGGCTGTCAGATCCAAAGACAGGTATTCCTTCCACGCCATCTGTACAGAGCCGAACACGGAGTTCATGGCACGCTTGTAGCCATCCTCCTTACCGGTTCTCAACAAATTGGCCGCGTTCAGCATCCAGTTGCCTTTGTCCACCATGTTGCCTACGCCCACGCCCAACGTTTCCGAACGTTGGTACATAAAGTTAGCACCGGCGTTGAAGCCCAGGCGGAAGTTGTCCGTCAACTGACGGTCACCCATCAAAATGACTTCGGCATTGGATTCGAAGAAGTTCTCCTCACTGCGATCCATGGAATCATTCGTAATCATGGACGTATTGGCTTCTCCATTGATTCCATCACCCGCATTGGTGCTTTGCACCCTGGTGCGGTAGTAGTCAAAAGCATATTTGGCAGAAAGGTGCAACCAGTCGGTGAAATTGATCTTCATGCCGTAATATCCGAAAGCACGCCAGCGTTCATCCGAGTTCTGACGCTGATGCAATACGTAATAAGGGTTACGGATGCTGGCAGTAGGACCTGTCCAGTTTACATGTGCATGCGTTGCATCCGAATATTGTTTCAAGTCATCCAAACGGACGTTGTTGGGTATCCGCATCAACTGGGCGATAGCGCCATAGTCACCATACAGTGGACGGTTATCGGCTTTGGTACGTGACAGAGAGATCTTTCCGTCCATAGACATCCACTTGTTCAGTTCCGTTCCTGCATTCAGGTCGGCATTCACACGACTCAGGCTTTCTGTGGGGAACACGCCATCATTATCAGAGTAACCGAACGAAGTACGGAAATGTGACTTCTCTGTACCGTTGCTGACAGATACGTTATGCGTATGCGAGAAACCGGTATCAAAATAATCTTTCAACTTATCCCCATAGCTGGAGTAAGCGTAAGTCTCTCCGTTCCAAGCCTGTTTCAGGCTTCCATCCAATACCGGTCCCCAGTTTCCGCTGTCGGCTTTGTCATATACCGCAGTCCCGGCATCTTTGGTATCAATATGTCCTTGTCCGTAACGGCGCTGCATATCCAATGTCTCGCCGATGGCCGTCCAAGTGAAATTACCGCTATAACGGATTCCTAACCCGTCTTTCTTAGTTCCCTTTTTCGTGGTAATCAAGATCACCCCGTTACCTGCACGCGAACCGTAAAGAGCCGCCGCATTCGGACCTTTCAAGACGGAAATGCTCTCGATATCGTCCGGATTGATGTCCATAGAGGCGCTACCACGGTCTACCCCCCCATAACGGGATGCGTCGGAAGTACTATTGTCGCTGAACGGAACGCCGTCCACAATCCACAACGGCTGGTTGTTGTCTGTCAGCGAAGAGTTGCCACGGATGGTGATCTTCGTAGAGCCGCCCAGACCGGTAGCCGAGGTGTTCATCTGAAGGCCTGCCACCTTGCCCTGCAAGGCACTGGTTACCGAGGGGTCGCCTGTCTTGTTCAGTTCATCACTCTTCAGTTCCTGAACCGCATACCCCAACATTTTCTTCTCCCGCTTGATGCCCAAAGCGGTTACCACCACTTCGCCAATCTGCTGTGTATCTTCCTGCATGGTTACGTTCAGCACATTCTTGCCATCGGGCTTCAATGTCTCCGAACGGTAACCAATGTATGAGAACACCACCTCGCCATTACCGGGAACCGACAGCGAATAGTTACCTTCAAAGTCTGTAATCGTACCGGCTGTGGGATTTCCTTTCACCTGTACGTTCACACCGATCAAGGCTTCGCCTGTCGCATCCACCACTGTTCCGGTCACTGTGCGTTCCTGTCCTGTCTGTTGAGGTATTTGAGATTCTCCGGGTGCTGAAAGATAGACAATGTTATCCTCTATCTTATATGTAATTCCTTTGCCCTGCAAAGCCGCATCAAGTACAGACTGTAACGAACCGTTCTTCACATCAATGGCATTCACCGGTGTTTCGGCCAGTTTGTCATCATAGAAAAACTGATAGTTAGACTGTGATTTAATGTTCTTGATCACTGTTCCAAGGGTTGTCTTGGGAGTGGAAAGAACAATTTGTGCGCGGGTCCATTGTATGGGTGCGGCCACAAACAAAAGAATCAAAAGCGCCCTGAGCAATTTGGGCTTTCTCATTAATTGATTGCCTTTCATAATTTATAAATTAGTTAACACTGACTTGTTTTTCTCCAGTGAAGGGGCTCTTATTCCCCTTTCGAGAATAAAAACAGGCAGCCGGAAGAAAACACTTACTCAAACCTCATACTTTTTTCTAAATATTCCCCTCAAAAGCAGAGAAGAGGCAAAAGTAGTGATATCATCGGACTTTAGCCAATCAAGGAAATACTTAAATACAAAAAGGGGATGTACTCTTGCAATACTGCCCCAAGAGAACATCCCCCCCCTCAAATCCCTCTTCACAAGAGAGAAGTACATGGCTAAACTTTTATTTCACTATTTCATCTTTAGAAAACGAATAAGGCAAATCACTTTCCTGTGTTCCACGCTGCATATTCGGACGGCCGGTCATCTTGAAGTCGATAGTACCGCCTTGTAACAGTTCGTTATGTTTCAAATAATTCTTGGTATAGAGTTTTCCGTTTACACGCATCTCCTCCACATATCTGTTGGCATCGCTGTTATCCGGTGCGGTTATCACCAAATCCTTACCATTCTCGAAATGCAGAGTCGCTTTCTTGAACAACGGAGCACCCAGAATATATTCATCCGTGCCGGGACATACCGGATAGAACCCTAATGCGGAGAATACATACCATGCCGAAGTCTGACCATTGTCCTCATCACCGCAATATCCGTCCGGTCCGGCTGTGTACATACGGTTCATCACCTCACGCAACCAGTATTGCGCTTTCCAGGGCTGGCCTGCATAGTCATACAGATAAATCATGTGCTGGATAGGCTGGTTTCCATGTGCATAGTTGCCCATGTTCATGACTGTCATTTCACGGATCTCATGAATCACCTGTCCGTAATAGCTGTCATCAAAAACAGGGGGAACCGAAAAGACAGAATCGAGCATGGAAACAAACACCTCCTTGCCTCCCATCAGGTCAATCAATCCCTGAGGATCATGGAATACAGACCAGGAATAGTGCCAGCTATTACCTTCGGTGAAGTCACCTCCCCATTTCAACGGTGAGAACTTAGGAGCAAACTTACCATCTTTCTGCTTGCCACGCATCAACTTGCTTTCCGAATCAAAAAGGTTCTTGTAATTCATGGCACGCTTGGCAAAGAGTGCGATTTCTTTCTTGGGACGCTTCAGTTCTTTCGCCAACTGATAAATGCACCAGTCATCGTATGCATATTCCAATGTACGGGCCGCATTCTCATGAATCTTCACATCACAAGGCACATACCCCAGCTTGTTATAATACTCATATCCCAAACGTCCGGTGGAAGAAACATCAGGATGTACCGCTTCTGTTCCATGAATCAGTCCCTTGTATAGTGCTTCCACGTCTTCCACACGTACTCCTTTCAGATAAGCATCAACCAAGATCGAGGCTGAATTATTGCCGACCATACAACCACGATGACCGGGGCTGGCCCATTCGGGGAAGAAGCCGCTTTCCTTATAGGTATTGACCAATCCTTCCTGTATTTCCTGATTAACAGAAGGATACATCAGATTCAAGAAAGGGAACAAGCAACGGAATGTATCCCAGAAACCTGTATCGGTGTACATATATCCAGGGAGTGTCTCGCCATTGTAAGGGCTATAATGAACCGGTTTCCCGTTGGCATCCAGCTCATAGAATTTGCGCGGGAACAGCAAAGAACGGTACAAGCAGGAATAGAAAGTACGATACTGGTCCAAGTTCCCACCTTCCACTTCGATCTTGCCTAACACATCATTCCACGCATCTTTTCCTTTCTGCACCAATACTTCAAAACTGTCGCCACCCAGTTCCTTCAGATTCCGGGCGGCTTGTTCCGGACTGATGAAGGAAGAAGCGACACGGGCATGAACCACTTCCCCTTTCTTTGTCTTGAAACCGATAACGGCCCCGGTGTGGAAACCTGTCTGTTCCAGTTTGCCCTCTTTCAAAGTCACAGGAACGCTTCCATCCGGTTTATCCGGTTTTATATCATTAGAGAAAGTGGCTTCATAAGTAAACGGTTTATCAAATTCTATCACGAAATAATTCTTGAAATTGGCAGGAACGCCACCACTGTTGCGGGTAGTATAGCCCACAATTTTGTTTTCTCCGGGAATCACCTTGACAGACGAACCACGATCAAAAGCATCCACTACCACGTATGAATGATTCTCAGGGAAAGTGAAGCGGAACATTACGGCACGTTCCGTAGGAGCCATTTCGGTCACGACATCATGTTCGGCCAAATAGACCTTATAATA
Source organism: Phocaeicola sartorii JCM 17136 = DSM 21941 (assembly GCF_054653615.1). Lineage (NCBI taxonomy): Bacteria > Pseudomonadati > Bacteroidota > Bacteroidia > Bacteroidales > Bacteroidaceae > Phocaeicola > Phocaeicola sartorii. The sequence goes on along the minus strand of NZ_BAAIFW010000005.1, from coordinate 393,362 downwards.
ATAAGGTCTCGCAATTTCGGCTTTATGAGAAAACCAGCTTGCACGCTTGTCTTCTTCAAATTCCGGTTTTCCTGTTACAGGCATGATGGAGAATTGACCGTAGTCATTGATCCACGGACTGGGCTGATGGGTTTGTTTAAAGCCGCGGATTTTATTAGCCGTATATACATACTGCCATCCGTCCCCCATCTTCCCGGTCTGGGGAGTCCAGAAATTCATGCCCCACGGGCGGGCTATGGCAGGATACGTATTTCCGGTAGAGAGTTCAAAGGAAGACTGCGTGCCTACCAACGGACTCACATAGTCCACATAGTCCTTTGCCTGCACAAACAACATGACACACAGGGCTACAACTGATAGAAATAGTTTTTTCATGATAGTGTTATTTGGGTTAAGTTATACTTTTTAATGATGTTTCTGTTTTCCCCACTCTGTCGGCACGGGACTCATGGTTATCTCCATCGTTCCTCCCTGCACCAAGTCATCATGGGTAAAGAAAGGAACATCCAGCGGTTTTCCGTTCAGCAGAACCGACTCGATGTACTTGTTGGTTTTCGAGTTATTGTGGGTGCGGATAACGAAAGTCTTGTGGCCGGGCAGGTTGATCGTCACCTCCTCAAACAACGGACGGCCGATAGAATAAACCGGCTTACCGGGACATACCTGATAGAAGCCCATGGAGTTCAAAATATACCATGCGGACATCTGGCCACAATCCTCGTTGCCCGACAAACCGTCAGGAGCATTGAAATACTGGTTATACAATACACTGTCAACCAGCTCCTGAGTACGCCACGGATGGTTCACATAGTTATACATGTGAGTAATGTGGTGACTCGGTTCATTGCCATGTGCATACTGTCCTATCAGTCCTGTGATATCAGCAGAGGTAGCTTCTCCTTCCAACCGGGAAGAAACCGTAAACAAGGAATCCAGCTTTCCTACAAAAGCATCCTCCCCACCCATCAACTTCACCAGTCCCGGGATATCATGCGGAACAAACCAAGTCCACTGCCATGCCGTTCCTTCGCAATAATCATCATTACGATGATTGGAAGAACGGGGATTGAACGGAGTACGCCATTCGCCTTTACTATCCAGTCCGCGCATGAAACGGGTGGCTGGGTCAAAATAAAATTCGTAAGCATCTGCAAAACGGGCATATTTCTCCTTTGTTTCAGTATCTCCCAAGCTGTCTGCCAGCACGGAGATACACCAGTCATCATACGCATACTCCAATGCTTTCGCCACCGATTCATTCTCACGGTCACATGGAATATAGCCAAGTGTATTCTTATAATAACGTGCTTTGGGCATAACGTAGGGAATCAGCCAACCGGGAGCTACAATACCGGTCGTGTCATATTCTGCCGCACGCAGACATGCCTTGTAAGCTTCCTGCACATCAAAGTCGCGGTATCCCTTCACATAAGAATCGGTTACCAACGAAGCCGCATGATATCCCACCATAGTCCCGGTATAATTGGACACACAGTCCCATTTCGGAAAGATGCCGCCTTCCTGATGTTTCTTTATCAAAGAACGGATAAACTCCGTATTCAGCTGAGGATCAATAATCGTCAATAACGGATGCAAGGCACGGAACGTATCCCACAAAGAGAAAATAGTATAAACCGGATGCTTCCTGTCGGTAGTATGCACTTTCAAATCCATTCCCAAGTAACGCCCGTCCACATCTGTAAACAAATTGGGGCTCAGGAAAGCATGATACATAGCTGTATAGAAAATGGTACGCTGGTCTTCATCATGGGTCTTGACTGCAATCTTTGACAGACATTCATTCCATTTCTTTTTAGCATCGGCACGCACCCCGTCAAAGTTCCAACCGGGCATCTCAGCCTGAAGATTCTTACAAGCACCGTCCGCATCCACAGAAGAAATAGAGAACTTGGCCAGCACCTGTTCGTCTTCCGCTGTCTCAAAGTGCAAAAGCATTTTACATACAGGAATCTCCTTGCCGTTTTCCTGAACGGTATCTGTATATAAAGTATGAGTGAACGGTTTGGAGAATACGGCATAAAAATAAAGATCCTGCCGGTATGCCCAATAGGCACTGCGCTTGTACCCACGCAAGACGGTATCATTCACTGCCTCCACTTCCATCACTTGATTGATTTGCTGCTGAATATTATAGTCCATGTCCAAAATGAACCCAGCCTCCCTGCTCTCAGGGAAAGTATATCGATGCATGGCGGCACGCTCTGTCGAGGTCAGTTCGGCTTTTACCCCGTATGTATCCAGAAAGACAGAATAATATCCCGGCTCCGCCTGCTCCTTTTCATGAGAGAAAGCGGATGCGAAAGGACGCTTCTGGCTTTCTGTGCCCAAAAATTCAGTACGTTGTTCACCTACGGTAGGCATCAACAGGAAATCTCCGAAGTCCGCACAACCTGTGCCACTAAGGCGCGTATGGGCAAAACCATTGATGGTGGTGTCCTCATAATAATATCCGGAACAGGAATCCCAACCGTCAATGCGAGTGTCCGGTCCCGGTTGTATCATACCGTGTGGTACCATTGCACCCGGATGAGTATGTCCGTGTCCGCCTGTGCCAATAAAAGGATTCACATAACGGGTGTAATCATTCACTTCGCCACCCTCCGGATTACATGCGGTGAGACACAATAGTCCAAAAAGACAGCTGCTTAAAAGCATGTTGATTTTCATAGTTCTTTATTTAAAATTTATTTCGTTTCCGATGAGATAAATATGTTGTTATCATCCACTTTCTTAAAATTGAAAGGAATAGAGTTACGTAAAGAGTTCAGCACAGACTCTATCTTATCTTTCTTTTTCAACACACCTGAATAAGTGCTCGTACTATCGACATCCGGTGAAAGGATAATCTTCACCCCATAGAACCGTTCCAAGACTGCCGCAATCTGGAAAATAGATGACTTTTCAAATGGAATCAAGTCATTATGCCAGACTATTTCCATCTTGGGGTCGACCTGCTTCACCTGCATCCGTCCGGTCACCCTGTTCAATACAGCCTTTTGTCCCGGTAACAAAGCAATTCTTCCTTTATCCGACTTATCTTTTACTTCAACCTCCCCCTCTACCAGAGTCGTTTCCGCAAAACTGTTATCCGGGCGGCATTTTATATTGAAAGAGGTTCCCAAGACCCTGACATCCATCGCCGGACTTTTTACCGTGAAAGGTTTCTCATGATTGCGTGCCACTTCAAAATAAGCTTCTCCATCCAAGTACACATGACGTTCTTTTCCTTCAAAAGCCCGCGGATATTTTAAAACAGACGACTGGTTCAACCATACTTTTGTTCCGTCAGGCAACAACATCTCACGCACCTGTCCATGCGCTGCCGATGCCACCACCCATTCCTCCGTTTTATCCCGGAACCAATAGGTCAAGCCCGCTGCCAGCACCATCACAGCCACTATAGCAGCCGCATAACGCAACATATTCCTAAGCTTGAACACCTTTTGTTTCTTTTGGTTCTCCTGTTCCAGTCTTCTACCCAGCCTGCGCTCGGCTTTTGTTACCAGATCATCCTTCTCAAAAGGGAATTTCCCCAACTGGTAAATCTCCTCCATGCGGAACAATTCTCCGGCATTCCCGTCAGATTCCTTCATCCATTCATTGATAAGAACAAAATCCTCCTCCGAGCATCGGTTTTCCAAATACCTGATAATAATATCTTCATTAAGTTTACTCATTCTTTTTCCCTATTCATATAGTAAACAGTTCAACTCATAAAAACACTTAGCAGTTTTGCTGAAAATATAATCAATGACAGCAATAAATGCCTGAGACGTTCGCGCAAGAACTTCAAAGCCTTATACATGTGCGCCTCCACAGTACGCAGGGAAATGCCTAAAGTCTCAGCTATGTCCTTGTTTTTCATTTCATGAAGATAGCTCAGTTTAAACACCTCCCTACATTTATCCGGCAATTCATTGATTGCTCCATAAATTTCCTGACGTAATTCCTGATCTTCTATCTTTCTAATCACTTCAGCATGATCCGGCTGATAATATTGTAACTTCCGTTCATAGATTTCCATCATTGCCGCGCTGTAATTATTCTCTATAGCCTGATGCTTCAGTAAATTTATAGCTTTGGTATATACAGAACGATAAAGGAAAGCAAGAATCTGCTCTCCTATGACGACCGATTCCTTCCGCCTCCACAACTCCACAAAGACATCCTGCACTATGTCCTCGGCTTCTTCGTCACCGACCAGACGTACAGCATAGAACAACAGTTTCGGGTAGCATTGACGGAAGACCGCTTTGTAAGTCGCATCAAGTTCCTCGTTCATAAATGACACACTCCATTAAATCCATCCCTCTCTCAATCTCTATCTATACCAGATTTTTCCCGGTTCCGCCCCCATTTCAAATTCTACAGTAGCACCGTCCATTATCTGTCCGTGTGTGATATAACTCTTATCGTATGGCTGTCCGTTCACTTTTACCGACTGGATATAGATATTCTCACGGCTTACCCCCGGGGCCAATACCGTGAAAGTCTTTCCATTATCCAAGTGCATCTGTATTTCGGGGAACAACGGCGTACCAATTTCATATTCACCACCGAGCGGGTTGACAGGATAAAATCCCATGGCACTGAATACATACCAGGCGGACATCTGTCCACAGTCCTCATTACCACACAATCCGGCGGGGGCATTAAAGTAGAGATCATGCATGACCTGCGCCGCATACTTCTGAGTCTTCCAAGGCTGGCGCACCTTATTATATAAGTAAATGACATGATGACTAGGCTCATTGCCATGAGCATACTGACCAATCATGCCTGTACTGAAAAGAGGCAAATCGTCCTTTCCAGCCGGAATATACGTAAACATACTATCCAGTTTTTCCGCAAAACGATCTTTGCCACCGGCCAGAGTGATCAACCCCTTGATATCTTGCTGTACAGACCAGAAATACTGCCAGCCGTTACTTTCGCAAATATGAGCAGTATAATCATCCGGGCTGAAATCAGGCTGGAATACTCCTTTATCATCTATCGGCTGCATGAAGCCTGACGCCGGATTAAACACATTGCGATAATTCTGAGAACGCTTGTAAAACTCGTCCGCTAATTGAGTCTTACCCATTTTACGAGCCATTTCGGCAATGCAATAATCATCAAAAGCATATTCCAACGTTTTAGAAAGCGACCAATTTTCCGCATTATATTCATCCTTTATATTATAAGGTATATATCCTAACTTTTTATACAGGCCAATACCACGATAATTATCCAAGTTAGCAGTAGTCACACAAGCCTCCAATGCCTTCTCAGCATCAAAATCACCAATACCTTTCAAATAAGCATCGGCAATAACAGGTACAGCATGATAGCCAATCATCATATCCGTCTCACTTCCCCAGAAATTCCATACCGGCAAACGTCCGTTCTGTTCATAAAAAGCAATAAACGATTTCACCATATCATTGACACGCTGAGGCTCCGTATAAGTGAACAACGGATGTGCGGCACGATACGTATCCCACAATGAGAAGGTTCCATAATTCACCCAGCCATCCGTCTGATGAATTTTCTTATCGGGGCCATAATAAGCCCCGTCCACATCACTGTAAATAGTCGGGGCAATCATGGTATGATACAATGCGGTATAGAAATTAACCTTATCATCCTTGTTGTCACCTGTTATCTCTATCTTTCCCAACTGGCGGTTCCAATTGTCTCTAGTCTCAGCCAAGTACTTATCAAAATCATTGTGAGGAGCCTCAGCCGCCATATTTCTAGCAGCACCTTCCATACTCACTCCCGAGAGGGCCGTACTCAAGACAATCTGCTCTCCTTCTTCCGTCTCAAAATTAAAGCGGGCGATATAAGCCGTACCCACACGCTTACCTTTCAAAGTAACAGCAGTAGTATCCATCTCCACCGAAGCAAACGGCTTGGAGAAACGGGTACGGAAATATACATGCTGGTCTCTTGCCCATCCTTCAGAAAAACGATATCCCTGGATAGTACAGGAGTCAATCACTTCAATATAAGAATTATTGGTAAAGTCCCAGTTCATCGCTTTCTTCAGATTCAGAAAGACAGCCGACTCTCCTTTGGGAAACGTATAACGCTGGATACCGCAACGCTCTGTAGCAGTCAGTTCCACATGGATATCATAATCTTTCAGCAACACGCGATAGTAACCGGCTGAAGCTTCCTCATCCGCATGAGAGAACTTGGAATAAATGCCCAATGGCGCTTCCGCTTCCTGATAAGGCAAAGTGACAGGCATGAAAGAAATATCATACAAGTCTCCGGCTCCCGTCCCCGACAAGTGAGTATGACTGAATCCGGCAATCGTACTGTCCGGATAAAAATAACCGGAAATACGGTCCCATCCGGGTAAACCATTGTCCGGACTCAATTGCACCATTCCGAAAGGCGCTTGCGCTCCCGGATAAGTGTTGCCGGTAAAATCGGTTCCGATAAACGGATTCACCCATTGGGTATAATCGGTTGACGGCCGGGTTTGTTGATTGGACATACAAGCCCCCAATGCCACTAAAGAAATGAACAGCGCGAGAACAGGTGTTTTCATACTTAAGAGGTTTTTCATTATTACTTTGTTACAAAAATACACATTATAATAATATGAACAACCTTCTGAGGAAAAACACTTAGTCCTGATTCATTATTTTTTTCGCATTTAAATAGTAAAGAAGAGACTCTTTCACTTTTTCATCCGAAGTCACAATCAAGAATTCACCCCCTTTTTCATCATACAGGAAGCCATAAGTCTTATAAAGAGCTATGCCCGCTATCTCTCCCCAATGTATGGTCTGTCTCAGTTCTGTTTTATCATACGTCAATCCCTCCGGAGTGATTTCCACCCAAGTTTGCCCTGCAATACTCCGCTTGTAAATCTTACTCAGCCTGACAGGAAGCATAATCAGAATATAGACAAGGCACAAGAAGCCAATCAGCAACGGGCTGAACATACTTTGCTCTTCGGGAACAATATAATGCCCCGTACACAAAGCGATACAAATATAAATGACAAACAACAAAGAGAAGCTGAAGTGACGGATGTCCCACAATTTATACAAAGCATACTTTTTCAAACTGATATTATAATCACAAACCACGACACCCGGCTCCCGTGTCAGTTTACTTTCCGGTATGCTGAAGATACGCAGCATCTGAATTCCCCGCCTCACACCGTATCCGAATAACAAAACCATCACACCGAGGTTTATCAAGGCCCACCACCACAATGATTCATTCGCCAAAGCCGGTTGCCCGGCAAACACCATTGACACGAAAGTAATACCCGCCACCAATAACAACACACTACAAATCACAGTTAAAATCCATCCTCTTGTTTTCATAACTTTTTTGTTTTATTCCATGATGGGAAACAAAGATAAAAGATTATGGCTGGATAACAAATGAAAATCCCTCTAATTATTAATCACAGACCCTATTATACCTACAAATCGTCCGGAAGCAACCTTATTCTTAATATACCACCCCTCCACTACCCGAATTTAAATGGCCGTTTTGCTAGAAACTTAGAAGTTTTTTCGTATGTTTGTCGCAAATATTAATGAAAAACACATTTTTATCTATGAAAAAGAGTGATATTCTGTTCCTTTTGTTTGTAACAGCATTGTTCCTGCCATTTTTTATCAGTGATGCCATTTATGAATGGTACCAATCGTTCAATGCAACCCATGGCATGGTCATGAGTTTTATGAAGTTCGCCATTCTGGCCACTCTGGGTGAAATGCTCGGGCTTCGTATCAGCACAGGAGTATATCACAACAAAACCTTTGGCATCATTCCACGAATGGTGGTATGGGGCTTGCTGGGCATGGGTATCAATATGGCTATGATTATTTTTTCAAAAGGCACTCCGATTTTCTTGGAATATATGGGCATGGAACATGCCTCCACATTGATGAACGGAGATTTCTGTCCAGCCAAATTTCTGGTCGCACTGGCTATTTCCATTACTATGAACTCTATATTCGCTCCTGTATTCATGACACTGCATAAAATAACAGACACGCACATCGGGAATTGTGGCGGCTCCATCAAGGCACTCATCACCCCCATTCCCATGACACGTATTTTCACCGGATTGAATTGGGCGGTACTTTGGAGCTTTGTATTCAAAAAGACCATCCCTTTGTTCTGGTATCCGGCCCACACCATCACCTTCCTGCTTCCTCCGGACATGCGGGTATTATTTGCTGCCATTCTAGGGGTGGTACTGGGAGTATTACTAGCTATCGCTGCCAAAAAGAAATAAGAGTCTTCATGTATAATGAATACCAGACCTCCCTGCTTTTAGCCCCCTATATTGACAAATACCGGGGGGGCTAAAGGCAATCGGAGAAACATCTTGTATAGGGGTGCTTAAGGATGGCAGGCGGGTATGAAAGGTATTCAAAGCATCAGCTCCGGACCATCCGTCTACAAAATTCATCTCTTCCCTGCCCTACCTTTCCAATACTTTCCCTACCTTTGTGCCATAAGTACGTATGACAACTACCAATATGGAACAACAACAATTATCTTATAAAGAAAAAGAACGTATAGACCTTCGCGAGCCGCGACGCTTCAAAGTTACTATTTTCAATGACGACTTTACTACAATGGAATTTGTCGTGAAGATATTAACTACCGTTTTTTTCAAATCAACGATGGAAGCAGAAGCTTTGATGATGCAGGTACACAAAAGTGAATCGGCCGTAGTAGGCATCTATACGTATGATATCGCCCGGTCAAAAGTACAAAAAGCCACCCGTATGGCTCGTGAAGAGGGTTTCCCTCTCCGACTCACGGTTACACCGGAAGAAGAATAAAAAATCAAACATAAGATATGGATATACCAAATACCGATTCGGTGAACTACGCTTTCGCCTCCGCGCAGAGCCATGCCATGCAATATCGGCATGAATTTATCACGCCCGAACACTTATTGAGCGCATTGCTGGAACAAGTTCCTTTTCAAGAAGCACTGGAAGAGTGTTTTTGCACCCCGGAAGAACTGTCCCAGTCTGTTTCCGAGTATCTGTCGAAAGAAGTGGAACGAGTTCCTCAAGATATAGAATATGAATTGGAAATTTCAGGCCAACTCTCCGAGCTACTGCAATATGCCTATATGACAATCAGTCATTCAAGCGCAGAAGAAATGGATGTTCCTCATCTGGTACAAGGAATGCTTCAACTGGAAGATTCATGGGCCGGCTATCTGCTAAAAGAAACAGTGGGCGAAGACATGCCGGAGTTTCTCAGCTCCCTCATTTCAAATTACGACATGAATCAGTCGCAAGAGGAAACTTCCTCTGAGCAAGAGAAAAACGAACCTTGGCGCAACTATGTCACCTGTCTCAATGAAGGTCTGCAAGACCGGAATCCGCTTATAGGCCGGGATGCGGAATTGGAACGCACCATTCAGGTTCTCTGCCGCAAAGAAAAGAACAACCCTCTGCACGTGGGCGAACCGGGAGTGGGAAAAACCGCACTGACCTACGGACTGGCCGCACGTATAGAAGCGGGCAATGTTCCCGAACGCCTCACAGGTTGTCATATCTATGAACTGGATCTAGGCAACTTATTGGCCGGTACGCAATACCGGGGTGAGTTCGAGAAAAGGTTGAAAGCCATTATGGAAGGAATTCGGAAAGAAGGACACGCCATCGTATATATAGATGAAATACATAACCTGATAGGCGCCGGACGGACGGGAGACGGTTCGATGGATGCCTCCAATATGCTCAAGCCTTATTTGGAAGGAGGAGAGATCCGATTTATCGGTTCCACTACTTACGAAGAATTCAACCGCTATTTTTCGCGTAGCAGAGGATTGGTACGGCGTTTCCAGCAGATTGACATACAGGAACCCGGAATCGAGGAAACCATCCACATAGTGGAAGGATTGAAAGAAAAGTACGAAACATTCCATGGAGTGGTTTATGAAGAAGGAGCGATAAGATATGCCGTCACAGCCGCCGCACGATATATCAGCGACCGTTTTTTGCCCGACAAAGCCATCGACTTGGTGGACGAAGCCGGGGCTTATCGTGAAATCCACCCCACAAATACAGAAAAACAAACGGTGGACAAAACATTGATAACCGATATACTGGCACGTATCTGTAAAGTGGACGTGCTTGCCATGAAGGAAGAAGACAATGCCGCATTAGAAACCCTGCATGAACGCATCAGCGAAAAGATATACGGTCAGGAAGAAGCCGTCTGCCAAGTGGTGGAAGCCGTACAAATGGCCAAAGCCGGGCTACTGGACGAAAACAAGCCACTGGCCAGCCTTCTCTTCGTAGGCCCCACCGGCGTAGGAAAGACGGAAGTAGCCAAAGTTCTGGCATCCGAACTAGGCATCGCCCTGCAGCGCTTCGACATGAGCGAATATACGGAAAAGCATACAGTGGCCAAACTCATCGGCTCACCTGCCGGATATGTAGGTTATGAAGACGGCGGACTACTGACAGATGCTATCCGCAAAACTCCCAACTGTGTGTTACTGCTCGACGAAATAGAGAAAGCACACCCCGATGTGTTCAATATCCTGCTGCAAGTCATGGACTATGCCGTACTGACGGATAACAAAGGACGGAAAGCAGACTGCCGCCATGTTATACTTATCATGACCTCCAATGCCGGAGCACAATTCGCGCACCAAGCCTCCATAGGTTTCGGCGGACAAGTTACTGCCGGAGAGGCCATGCTGAAACAGGTTAAGAAAACCTTCAAACCTGAATTCATCAACCGATTGTCTGCAACAGTCGTTTTCCATGATATGGATTACGGAATGGCTTCCCTCATCCTGAACAAGAAACTCGGCGAACTAAAAAACAAGCTGTCCGCACGTCATGTAGGAATGGAACTCAGCCCGGAAGCCTATAAGCATCTGCTGAAGCTGGGGTTCACCAAAGAATATGGTGCCAGAGAAATGGACAGGGTAATTGCCTCACATCTGAAACCGCTGCTTATGCGTGAAATCCTATTCGGCACATTAAAAACAGGAGGAAAAACAGTAGTGACAGCAGAGAACGGGCAACTGAAGCTGCAAATGCTCAAAGAGAACAAGTCTGAATGAAACCGGCAACTCCTCCGTACAGGGGCAGACATACAGATCCGCCCCTATAAAAAACGCTATATGAATCCAACCAATAAAAAACACTATGGTCTTCCAACTAACTCGAGAACTTGTTTTCCCCGACCCTCACTATGGTGATCCGGACGGGCTATTGGCAGTGGGCGGCGACCTCTCCGTGGACCGCCTCATCCTTGCCTATTCCAATGGCATATTCCCCTGGTATGCCTTCTGTGAGAAACAGATACAATGGTGGTGCCCCTTGAAACGATTTGTGATCTTCCCCCACGAGATTCATATTTCTCACTCCATGCGTACCCTCATGAACAAAGGACGATATGAAATCAGTTTTAACCGGGCATTCCATGAAGTGATTCAAACCTGCGGCAATCTGCGGATGGAAGAAGCAGGAGCATGGTTGGGCAAGGATATCATGAAAGCCTACACCCGCCTGCATGAGCAAGGTTTTGCAGCCAGTGTGGAAGTATGGGAAGGGTCCTGCCTGACCGGCGGACTCTATGGAGTCACTTTGGGAAAGTGTTTCTTTGGTGAAAGCATGTTTTCTCTAGTCCCCAATGCATCGAAACTGGCGCTTATCTATCTGGCACAAACATTCCAGAAATTGGGAGGAACCTTGATCGATTGTCAGTTTGAAACACCCCACTTAAAATCAATGGGTGGAAGATATATAGACTATGAAGAGTATATGAGGTATGTGCAGGAACCTTTTGAAACGCTGTAATTGTTCTTCCTTACTACATTTCTTTTTGCAAACTCACACTAAAAAATAAAGTATGAATATTCTCGACATCGCCAGACAAAACCAAGAAAAAGCCTGGCAAGTTATCAAAAACACGAACCTCATCCAAATATGGGAAAATGCAGGTGCAAGAATCAATCTGGTAGGTTCTCTTAGTACAGGATTACTGATGAAACATCGGGATATTGACTTCCACATTTATTCATCACCCTTAACCCTGAGGGACAGCTTTCTGGCCATGGCCAGACTGGCCGAAAACCCGTCCGTCAAAAAAATAGAGTGCGCCAACCTGCTGCACACTGCCGAAGAATGTGTGGAATGGCACGCATGGTATCAGAACGAAGAAAACGAACTGTGGCAGATAGATATGATCCACATCCGGGAAGGCTCGCGTTATGACGGTTATTTTGAAAAGGTGGCCCGACGCATCTCGGAAATAATGACCGATGAAATGCGGGAAACCATTCTGAGATTAAAATACGAGACACCAGAAACCGAGAAAATTATCGGAGTGGAATATTATCAGGCTGTCATCCAGGACGGAGTTCGTAATTACCGCGAATTCAAAGAATGGAGAAAGCAGCATCCTGTTACGGGAGTAGTAGAATGGATGCCTTAAATCAGCTTCCGATACCGTAATATCCGCATATCTTTGTGCTCCCGGCTAAACCGGGGGGGCACAAAGATAGCGATTATCTTCACCTTACTCTTTTACTTTTTTTAATATAAAACAGTCGATATCCGGAGCCCAGCAAAATGAACTTCCCATACGCACTTTGTTATTTCCTGCCTTCAAATACACTGGAACAGTAACCGAAGCTATCTTTTGAGTCTCATCCGCCGACAACGAATCAAGAAGAATCGCTTTTTCATGATTCACACAGACTTCCAGCTTACGGTCCGCCTTTGGCACATAGCGGATCGTCATCTCATACTCACCGCCTTGCTCACTATACACCTCTTTCCACTCTGCAAAATTCTCTTTCCGACCTCCCAGATAACTTACCTTCATACCTCCGGACGCTTCGTGTAACGGAGCATACACGATGCTTTTCGGTGTCTTTCCCAAATCATTGAAACAAGGCAGATAAGCCCATTCCGCCTCATAGACAGCCGGTTCCAATCTTTTCTCGGACTCCATACGTAGAATCAGTACACTATGTGGAGGCAGTTTCCGATGCAGAACACCCTCTTTTATCTCCGGCAGATTCTGCTGTTTCACCAGATCCCGTGCCTTGACCCTTCCTCCCAATTCCAACATATCCATCGGGACCGTAAAGTTACAAATCGTATCCGAAGGATTATATAAGGCAACCGCACGCACATTGCCTCGCTTCCGCTCTATATCTTTCACCAACACATATCCTTCATTTTCATGCTGAACCACGTATGCCTGCAATCCCAAAGGATCTTGGTTCAAAGCTATCAGTTCTTTATTTTTCAACAGCTTTAATGACGCCTCCGGGATAGTGGTCAGATCACATCCTATCAGCAAAGGTGAACTCATGATGCACCACATGCCGAAGTGCACCTCTTCCTCTTCGGGTTTTAGCCCCCGGCCTATCTCCAACATATCCATATCATTATAATGACCCTCTCCAGCATAAGCAGACAGATAAAGGTTCTTACCGATGATGTATTTCACCGACCCCCATTCCGGACGGATATCCGCACTGATCCGCCATGAACGGGCAAGGTTTCCGGCCCAAGTACCCGGAAAAGCCCAACGGCAGATATTGATGGAAACATGCCCACACCCCAAATTATCTATAGCCTGACGGATCTCAGTGTATCGTTTCTCTTCTTCCAGATTCAATTCCTGACCGGCTCCGCAATAATCAATCTTGATAAAATCAAATCCCCACTCTTTGAAATACAGCGTGGCATCCTGATACTCATGTCCATACAAGCCGGAGCCTATGCCATTCACATCTTTATCCCAGATAGAACCGCAGGTATTGCTTCCCGCATCCGAGTAAATGCCGGCTTTCAATCCTAACGAATGAATATGATCCGCCACTCCCTTCAATCCGTTCGGGAAACGCTCGGGATGTGTTTGCATCACTCCTTTTTCATCCCGCCATCCAAAAAAACCGTCATCTACATTCACATAGGAATAGCCCACGTCTTTCAGCCCTTTCTGCACCATGGCATCCGCTTGTCTTATTATTAAGGTATCATTGATATGAACCCGATAGGTATTCCATGAACTCCACCCCATAACGGGGGATTCAAAAACAGTTGTATGCTGGGCGAATGCGCCGGAACACAGGCCGAAAGCTAAAGTCAAAAGCCAATTTCTCATATTCATCAATTCTTATTTTTCACTTAAAGAGACCATCAAGAAGGTATCTTATGATTCTAAAGATTAACAGGATAACAATATCAGTTTTATCATGCAGGAAGCAAAGATAACGAAAAACTCTTACCTCACCATATACTATCCCGGAATTTTTCGGCAGACAAAGACCAGTCGTAACCTCCGGCCGTATTTGAGTCTGCCATATACAATCAAGCATTTAATATTGGCATAACCATGGATTATATCAAAATAATGTATTACCTTTGCCCCCGTTTTCATTAAATTTAATACTATGTACAAGATTTTTCGTGGCTTCCAGTTGGTTGAAGCCTATCAGGATTTGAAGAAAGCCAGACGGCTGGCTGAGAACAAGACAGTAGGCAGAGGTGTGAAGCTGGCTGTTGCCATTACCCTTTCCCTCATATTGTGGTGTCTGCCTATCGAGACCTTCGGTATAGAAGGACTGACAGTCATAGAACAGAGACTGATTTCCATTTTTGTTTTTGCCACTTTGATGTGGGTGTTCGAAGCTGTTCCCGCATGGACTACTTCCGTGCTAATTGTCGTTCTGTTATTGTTGACGGTTTCCGACAGCAGCCTATGGTTTTTTATCCAAGGTATTCCCGCCGGGGAGCTGGGGCATACTGTGAAATACAAATCCATCATGCACTGCTTTGCCGACCCTATCATCATGTTGTTTATCGGCGGATTCATTCTGGCCATTGCCGCTACTAAAAGCGGGCTGGATGTGTTGCTGGCCCGTGTCATGCTAAAGCCTTTCGGCACCCAGTCCCGTTATGTCCTGTTGGGCTTTATTATGGTAACGGCCGTCTTCTCCATGTTCCTCAGCAATACAGCTACCGCTGCCATGATGCTTACCTTCCTCACTCCTGTCTTGAAGTCTCTTCCAGCAGACGGAAAAGGGAAGATCGGTCTGGCCATGTCCATTCCTGTAGCGGCCAATATCGGTGGTATGGGAACCCCAATCGGGACCCCTCCCAACGCTATCGCCTTGAAATATCTGAATGACCCAGAGGGATTGGATCTGAATATCGGTTTCGGTGAATGGATGGGATTTATGATGCCCTATACGATTGTTGTATTATTTATCGCATGGTTCATTTTGCTGCGTCTGTTTCCTTTCAAGCAGAAAACTATTGAGTTGCAAATAGACGGAGAGGCCAAAAAGGATTGGCGTTCCATTCTGGTATATGTCACTTTTGCCGTAACCGTATTGCTGTGGATGTCTGACAAGTTCACCGGTGTAAACTCCAATGTAGTGGCCATGATTCCTGTAGCCGTTTTTTGCGTCACGGGGGTTATAACGAAACGTGACCTGGAAGAGATTAGCTGGAGTGTGCTCTGGATGGTGGCCGGAGGTTTTGCGCTGGGCGTCGCACTGCAAGAAACCGGACTTGCACAGCACATGATTGAATCCATTCCGTTTAACACTTGGCCACCTGTGCTGATGATTGTGGGCTCAGGATTGATCTGTTATGCCATGGCAAACTTCATCTCGCATACGGCTACCGCTGCTTTATTGGTTCCCATTCTTGCCATAGCCGGAATCAGTATGCGCGAAAACCTATCCTCCTTGGGTGGTGTGGAGACTCTGCTGATAGGAGTGGCTGTCGGCTCCTCTCTGGCCATGGTTCTTCCTATTTCCACCCCTCCCAACGCCTTGGCTCACGCTACAGGTATGATTCAACAAAAGGATATGGAAAAAGTCGGACTGATAATGGGAGCTATCGGACTTGTTTTAGGATATACGATGTTGATTATCCTTGGTTCCAACGGACTCTTGTAATTCCGATGATGATATTTTGAGAAAGCGGTTGTCAATTAGGGCAACCGCTTTTTTAATGAGAGGCCGTTATCTTTTTTGAAAAAGCTCTTGAGACTACTAATTCAGATCCAAGTTCATCGGGAAAGGTTACCCTTTGGTGATATAACATTAGAGAGAATACTGCCACTTTTGCTATCCTGAATCTTTTTATTTATCTTCGTCGTAATCGATATGTCAGGCTGTTTATGAACAGCAACAATAAAAATCAGATATTCCGTTTAACTGGGCCATGAAATGCCTGCTCAGAAACAAGGCCAACTTCAGTGTTCTGGAAGGTTTACTTACTACATTATTGGGTAAAGAGATCATTATCCAGAGACTTCCTGAAAACGAAAGCAATCAGAAGGATGAATATGACAAATATAACCGTGTGAATATGCTTGCCGAAAAATCCAAGGAGTGAGCTGGTATTGATAGAGGTACAGAACAATAATGAATATGCCTATTTCCAGCGCATGTTGTTCGGTACTTCCAAACTGGTTACTGAGTATATCAACAGAGGGGAGAAATATGATAAAGTCCGCAAAGTGTACAGCGCCAACACAGTCTATTTTTCTTTAGGAGATGGCAGGGACTTCGTTTATCATGGAAAGACGGAATTCAGGAATCCACACTAATAATCTTCATGAACTCACCCTATTCCAGAAACAGACATTCAAGGCGGATACGGTCAGCGACTTATATCCCGAATACTATATCCTGAAAGTGAACGGTTTCAATCAGGTAGCCAGAAGCCCTCTGGAAGAATGGATCTACTACCTGAATACCGAGAAATACCTTCCACTGCTACAGCCCCGGTCTTGGAGAGGCCCGTGAGAGATTAAAACTGGATAGCATGGCCAAGAAGAAGCTTGCCGGCTATTACCGCCACTTGGATAACATTGTTATTCTCCGTGATAGTATCAATACTGAACGTGAAAAAGGAAGGGCAGAAGGGATTGAATAAAGGTAGAAAAAAGGACTAAAAAACTTGAAAAAATCAGAAGTAGCCATTGATATTATTTCACAAGCTACAGAATTGTTTCAAGAAGAAATTGAAAAGCTATAAGAATATAAATAATATCCAGTCCCAGTTCGTCGCACTTACATAAGGTGCAACCCCATGCTAATTTGTATCTTATCTGCATTCATCGTCTCAATCCACGCACCTACATGAGGTGCGACTCCGGCATCGTTACGGTTATATCTGACGTGTTGGTGTTTCAATCCACGCACCTACATGAGGTGCGACCTTCATCATTGTATGATTTAAGTACATTGTTACTGTTTCAATCCACGCACCTACATGAGGTGCGACTCTCCTGCTCCTGGGTACCGTAACGCATAACTTTTGTTTCAATCCACGCACCTACATGAGGTGCGACAAACTTAGGTCCCAATATGTCTTTATTGACAAATGTTTCAATCCACGCACCTACATGAGGTGCGACGTTAATGTCTTCATTTTCCGGTTCGGTGGAAGAAGTTTCAATCCACGCACCTACATGAGGTGCGACATATGCACCTGCAGCATTAATGGATTATGTAATAGTTTCAATCCACGCACCTACATGAGGTGCGACACCACACCGAATAACATATTATAAATCAACGAATTAACTCTATCTGCATGCGAATCTTTATTTTTATTTCAACTTAATAACAGTGACTGACTTTATAAACGAGCTAATCTACTGACTATTAAGTATTGCGAAAATACTACCTTTTTTGCAATACTCCACATTCGCATACATTATATAATAAGAGCATCATTAACTTTATAAGCAGTCTCAGCACCTATCACTTCGACCCTTTTATTCTCGTTTTTACTGAGGATATAAAATCTAACACTGTCAAGAGACATATCAATAATATCCTTGATTCGTTCTATCAAGAGACAATATTGCGCTTCTGTCACCTCGCACTCGAAGACAGAGTTCTGTACCCTTTGTCCATAATCGACACAAGCTTTAGCCACACACCGTAAACGACGAGCCCCTTCTTTGCTCGTAGTATCCACATCATAAGCCACAAGAATGTACATAATTGTAAATCATTTTATTATAAATACCGGATAATCATCAATATCTTGCCTAATATATCTTGCCAACAACATAACCTGCACATAAGGCAAAAGTCCTATCTCTACTTTTTCATTAAGATAAGGATGAATTATCACCTCGCGTTTCCTATTCTGCCAAGCAGAAATAAACGTTTTTTTCCCTTTATCTGTCATAACAACCCCATTATCGCCTTGAAACAAAAAATCCTTAACCGTTATTTGCCTTTTATTGATCAACGACAAGACAAAACGATCACCAAGATAGGCACGCAATTCCTCCATCATATCCAACGCTAAGGACGTACGTCCCGGACGAAGTGTATGGAGAAATCCTACGTATGGATCAAGACCAACTGTTTCGAGTGCGGCAGAAACATCATTTGCTATCAAAGTATAAGCAAACGACAACATGGCATTTACCGCATCCTTAGGAGGACGGCGATTACGACCATGAAATGAAAAATCAGCCTTCTGGTTAAGTATTAAAACAGGCAGCACTTCAAAATAAGCATTAGAAGCCATGCCTTCATACCCTATTAATGTCGTCTTATCTTGAGCCGCCAAAACTTCACGCTTGGCATGTTCCAACACATGTACCGCCCGACTAATGTTTTCATTCGCTCCATAATCACGAATATATCTCCTCAATATATTACGATAGTTTTGAATCTTACCACCAATCATCAGCTGTGCCGCATGCAGCGACCAAGATTCATCATCCGACAATTGGTACTGTTTCTTACGTAACAGTACATTCCCTTTCGTCGCACCTTGTACCCTGCTGATAAATCTACCATGAGGAGAAAGGAATGTAAGTGATATACCATTGTCACTACACAATTTCATCACGCCGGGACTTGCGCCCATATATCCGAACGTCACAATACCTTCTATATTTATAGCAGGAATACGGAACACTTCCTCTTGCTTGACCGACACTACGATATTTAGCCCATCCTTACTAAGATACGCTTCCGGTGTCGTCACATATAGAATGTTCAACAATTTTCTCATCTGTACAAATTTTTATTAAGGTATGTATCCACTGTAGTGCAATTCTTTACCATCGTTGGCATACAAGTATCTTTCAATGAACATTTGTCACAAGACTTACCATACTCAGCCTTCGGAATAACCGCTTTACTGAATATCTCGTGCATATCCCAGGCGCATAGTTTGACAATATCCCGTAACTCATCAGTTATATCCACATGCACCCTATGACGAAGCTCTCCA
The DNA here is from genome assembly GCF_054653615.1 of Phocaeicola sartorii JCM 17136 = DSM 21941. Taxonomy (NCBI): domain Bacteria; kingdom Pseudomonadati; phylum Bacteroidota; class Bacteroidia; order Bacteroidales; family Bacteroidaceae; genus Phocaeicola; species Phocaeicola sartorii. Next base: position 374,088 of record NZ_BAAIFW010000005.1, on the reverse strand, counting down.
TAAAAGAACACACCGTATGGTATATGGATATCATACATTTCTTCAAGGCACATTGTCTGTGCCGCCAACTGCACTTCATCCACTTCATTTCTTTTCGGTCTGCCGTGCTTATACTCCACAACCACCGGCTTCCATTGCCCCGGATACTTGGGATGCTGAATTGTGTCTTCAAAAGATAAAGACGGAAGCAACTCTATGGCGTCTGAAATGCCATAAAGACCAAGTTCATGCGAAGCAATATTTACTGTACGTAATGTTATCTGGTCACCACACTTTTGCCTATAGAACGGATCATCTACATGCTTGTGCAGGATCTGTCCTTCGATGGTGAGACGATTATCATCCCATTGCTGCTCTATGTGTATCAAAGCCCATTGTCGGGGACAGAACCTGAAGTGCTGAATCCCCGACAACATGAGCATATCGTCTTCACTATACATATACTTTTTACTTATATCAGTTCCTCAACAGTAACATTTGATGGAACACGCTCCTTGTCTATCGTAACCGAATAATCGGTGAATGAACGCGGTGCCCCGTCACAGACTTTCTCCACTTTGACCAAGTCAAACAACTTGTTGGCAGGGGCATTTCCTAATCCAGAATCATGCTTGAAAACAATTAGTTTTTGCGCGCTCATCAATCCGCGTGCCGCCGAACGATCTACATCAAACATATTTTTCAGAGCTTCCCAAAATAACGAAAGGTCCTCTTCTGAAAATCCTGTCTGTTGCGCCAAGTTGGCAGAGATAAAACCATGACAGATGTAGAGACCATAAGGTACGGTAGATTTACGTCCCATTGTCCGGTTGCCACCATCCTGTTTTTCTGCTTCTTGCTTTGTTGCTACCGCCATACGGGTAATAGAGTGTTCTGTTACAGTTATTGGATCTACGGAACGGGCAAAAGTCAATTGAATTGGGCCACGGACTTGACCTGCATTTTTACCAGTTGACATAACAGCACCAAAAGTTCGCACATCGTAATAATTACGACACATAACCATACGTGCAGCTTCTGTCTTGTCTCCAGATTTTATCTTAGCTTTTACACTTTCATCTTTATGAGAAGCATCAATTGAGTCATTCAAAATGGCTTTCTCTTTAATAAATATATCATAGCCATCCACAAGCTCTTTCGCTACTTGCACATAGTTACGTACTTTACGTTTGAGACAAACATCGGTAACAAGCCCCATACCTATTTCCGCATCTACACGAGGAAGATTACCTGCATCCGGATCACCATTCGGATTACCATCCTTTACATCGAACATGTAAACAAAATCGATTCTATTTTTAATTTCAGACATAATTGTATTCTTTTAATTGTTATTGTTCTTCTGTCTCTTTATTTTCTTTACTCGTAAAAAAGTTTTGTCGCTGGTGATAATATCCCACAAAGAAGCGACCTTGGTCTTGAAGATCGAGATGTGCAGGAAAACCGTTTGCGTCCAGTTTTGAAATAATCTCTTGCTTTAGCTTCTCATAAAAAACCTGTCCACCAGCATTCAATTTTTCCAAATGATGACCCGAAAGATTGAGGATAGTAGCAAATACCATAGCAGGGGTTGCAGATGCAGAATTCATGTAGCGTTCGCGGATAGAATGGATACCATTCGCATCCTCCTGTATCTTGTCGAGGACAGCAAACAAGCGACCGCAAAGATACCCTTGATTTTGATTTTCTTTGTCTAACATAATATCTATTTTTTTATTGTTATTATCGGTTAGTCGGTTAAGATATGCCTTAATGATAGCTGCACGCACAATGTTAACAGATTGTTCTGCACGTATGCGGCGAATACATGCTTGGAATAGAGAGGCCGGATATGGTAATCCTTGAAAAATGCTCTTCACTACAGCATCTGGGAGATTTGGGGAAGCATCACTTGACTTTCCTCCCAGAGTAACGTTTCCAAGAATAGAGTGTAATCCCACATACGGTTTCTTATCTTTACGAGTATCAACAATCTCCATATCTGTAAAATGCTTGCTGATCAAGCTGGCAAACTCACGTAAAGGCAACTCATTCCAATATACTACCGCTATCCTGGCCGAATTTGGTGCTAAACCCAATATGAAGAATTTATCATCTTTGTTTGCGGATAGCGTTCCGTTATAAATGGACATGAATGTACGACGTACCAGTTCTATACGTTTATTAGGATCATCGGCACGTCCCAATAGGGCGAACAAACTATTTTCAGACAACTTTGAAGCCTCACTATTGGAAGAGGTCCAAAAAAGGAAAGTGCGTGAACCAACCATAAACTTATTGTGAGAGTCAGAACGCAGTAAATGGTTCAGTGCAGTAGTGTATGCAAACTCCGCCTCTTCAGATATAGGAGCATTATGCCCCTTCGACTTTCCATACGAATCATATCCAGAATTTATCTGAAATGCAACAAGTTTTGCTGTAGCCTGACTACTTCCCGGTATCATTGTAGCAGTTGTAGTTTCTACTATCTTTGAATATTTACCAATTACCGAACAAAGCTTTCCCGTCATTTTCTCATCATTACATTCCAAGTTAATTAACCCTTTTTGGGAAGCCACTATTTCCGTATCTCCTTCTATCAAAAAAGAAAAAGTAGAATATTTTTTATTGAGATTCTTGACAATATCTACCCAAAGAGGGTCATTTTGCATAATTTCGACTATAGCAGAAGGCTCTTGTTGATAAAATGCATAAACAGCCTTTATGGCCTCATTGCCTGAGAATATGTTATAGATTTCTTTGATTTTTGCTTTAAATGTGTCAAAATACTTACGCATACTTTCCATATTCCCTTTGTCAGAGTAGCCAAATACATATTGGCTATTATCATACAGATAGTTTGCAACGGGGGCACTTGACCGACCTACACTCTTTTTAACAAGAAACTGCTGTGCCGACTTCTTATCTATACGTCTATCCTCAAAACGTAGAAAGTTACCACACTTATCAATGACAATGATAAAACCAATCTCTTTCAATTCCATTCCAAAAGCCGGCAAATCCCCACTTCGATGATAGTAATCATACAATGCTCTCAATATCATCTCAATACCTCCTCACTTTCTCTATCTGGTACGACAATTACACCTTGTTTCATTCTCGCATGATAAAACATGGCATCCGGTTTCTGTGTATTCCTCTCAAAATCCATGTCATAAAGCATTATGCCAAAATCTCTGTCTTCAGGCAAAGACGGCTCAAGATTATCCATATTATCAATGTATTTCCAATTTGCAGCAAACTCGCGGCAACCCAAATAAGGCTGCGTAAAGCATTGTCCTTGCAATGCCCTACGTTCAAACATTTGATAATACTTCATGGGATTCTCATCATTACTTGGTTGATGTTTAACAAAAGCTTCCTTCGGGCGATCTTTGACCGGAATAAATACCAATTTAGCATGTATTCGATAACGCACATTCTGCAAAAGCAAAGAATTCTTCTGCTGTCGCTTATCTTCAATGAAAATAGGAGACTTACCTGCGACTGCTCCCACTTCATTCCGCCTGATGGTAGTCCACTTAATAGGGTTAAGCACTTCAATTTTAGTGACCTGCCAACGCATGGCATAACATTTAAAAAGTATAGCTTCAAAAACGGCACGTGCAGCCGATGGCGTAATGATATCATAGCTCACGCGCTCTACCTTCAGTTCAGGACGAGTGAAACAAGCCCAGCCCCCCCATATTTCCAAACAATATTCTTTATCTGTATATTCCATATTATTCATTACTTTCATTGTTCTCCAATAGTTCTTCCGGTTCCGTCTTTATATCATTAATATCTCCTCCATCCAATGGTTGTCAAGGCTGAGCCCCGTAACACTATCATACTGCTCCCTGTCCAGCAGTACATATATACCTTCCAATATTTCTTCAACAGCACCATATTTAACCAATTGACTGAAATCCGAGCGATGAACGCCTACAGTAAACTTGGCCAGTTGTTTCATTAATGGATATGTACAACCTGACTTTTTCAAAGTTTCCACAAGCTCCATACTATTTTCCCAGTTTACTATGACATTCATACCATCGTCATCAATTAGCCTAAACTCCTTTGATGCAGTTTCAAAACATAGCTCATCAAGTTTGTAAAGATAGTGTTTCATATCCTTTTTATCGAATGTGGCCTTCCTGCAATAAAGCTGTTTAAAATACTTTTCCATTGTAGAAGGGGCAAACCAATCATTGTCTGTTGGCAAATTCAGTCGTGCATTGTTGGCTGCCGCCATTGAACCAAATGGAATGCGCTTCTCTGCAGAAAGGCTGAATACAAATGTGTGGCCAATCCTATTTTTCCCTTCACGGTTACATCTTCCCGCCGCTTGCAATACAGAATCTAGCCCTGCCTCTTGACGGAATACAACCGGAAAGTCTATATCCACACCTGCTTCTACGAGTTGGGTTGCTATTACTCTTACAACCGGATATGCTTCGTCCTTCAACAAAGCTTTTATCTTGCATATCGTTTCACTGATATGAGCAGGACACATCATTCTCGATAGATGAATTTTTACTCCTTCGTCAGGTAAGCGATCATACAGTTTCTTAGCATCCTCACGGGTATTCACAATACACAATACCTTATCATGTTCGGACACCATTGCTGCTATTTCATCGTATGTTTTCCCTATGTTATCTATTTCTAATCTCACACGACGAAGTTTGTCATGTAACGCAAATTCTATCGGAACAATTTCCATAATATGTTCTATTCCCTTAAATCCAACTTTAGGGTTCACACCTTCTATCAAACCGCAAAGTACCGGCTGACTTGCTGTTGTAAACAATATAGATACCTCGAACATTTTTTGGTATGCCACCATCGCATCGACTATCGGTTGTAAAAAATCAGTCGGCAACATCTGGACTTCGTCCAATATAATAACAGAGTTCACTATATTATGCAACTTGCGACAAACGAAAGATTTATTGCTAAACATAGATTCAAAAAGTTGCACGTTGGTAGTGACAACAATGGGATAATCCCAATTCTCTGTAGCCAGCTTCGCTTTCTCGCGCACTTCCTCATTTTTAATATCATCCGAATTAAAATTACTGTGGTGTTCCAATACGTTCTCTTCACCGAAAATTTCCTTCAAGAGACCTGCCGTCTGCACAATAATGCTGGTATATGGAATGGCAATGATAATGCGATTCATATTATGATTTGCAGCATGCTTCATAGCCCATAGTATAGAAGAAAGTGTCTTACCACCTCCTGTTGGCACCGTAAGGCTGTAGAATCCTTTCTCACCCAAAGAAGTTTTGCTACATTGTTCTTGTACTTTCCTACGAATGCGGTTCACTTCCGTATCAACTGCATTCAATTGCAATTTTTGCAAATACGCCTCCAACTTCGGTAACAAATCGGCAATCGTAGAAGAACATCTTCTTTTCCGCCATGATTCCAAATCCATAAATTTCTCTGTGTCAAGCCAGTCTGCATCCACAAGACAGGAGAAGAGCATACGAGACAGATGATGAAAGTGTTTTCGATCTACTTTGGATTTAGAAAAAGGTGATTCAAGAAACTCTTTAAATAACAAGGGTATATCTATATTTAGATTATCCTTGCTTATTTCTTCGGGCAGTTGCTTTTCCTGCAAGATATCTTCTGCTTTCACATAATCATGTAGTCCTGTATGATGGGAAATTATTGGGTTAACAAGAAGGTTGAAGATATCTTCTCCCATAAGATCATTTGCCAGTATTCCACCCACAAAAGCATGAGTGTGATCATCATAGTGCTTTTTATCATCTGTAGGCAAGCCGTTTACTTTACGTATATATTGCTGGAATGCTGCACGTTCTTTACCTTTGTCATGAAGCAAACCAAGCACATATCCCCAAGAAGGAAGTTTAAACCGTTTAGCAAAAGAAGCTGCCATTTTTGCGACTCCTTTTTGGTGTTCTTCATTGGACTGTATTATCCACTTCCCATCCTCTTTACTTTGATACAAATGGGATATCAATCGTTTTTCTGCTACCATTTAATAATGGTCCATTAAAATCATGCTATACAAAATTAGCAAATAATTTCCAATTTCACTAATTTAAAACGTTTTATTTGAATATAAAGATCTACCGATAAAATCATGGAGGATTTGACGAACAGCAGTTGCCCCGTCCTCCACCGCACGGTTATAAATAGCTTTCAGAATACACATGTAGAAAGATATAGTATTGGGCGTATTTCCCCTGCTTTTCAGATAAGCCTCATACTCTGCAAACAAATCTGCATTGAGCTGGTCAAACAAGACCTCCTTGTTATTCATGAAACCGCTGAAACTTCTGAGGGGCAGCTATATAGGTTTCCGAGGTGCGTATCTTCCCCAAGCGTTTCAGTTTTGCTATCTGCTGGCTGATGCAAGCGTTAAACGACAAATCTTGCTTGTTTTCATGAAAGAGTATGACTATATCATCCGTTACAAATGTGCCGGATTGGGATAACGTGTATATGATTTTATTCAACCTCTCCTTGTCCCACTTGATGCGTGAGCCGATTGAAAGCAGATTGGAAAAGCCACTCTATTTTGACCCTTTTGGTCAAAATAACATTAACCACTTAGTACAAGTGTCGTTAGAGTTTTTTTTGTAGATTTGAGAACCCGAGTCCTGATATAAGGGATAATAATAAAATCTATACAAATGAATAACAGATTGACTATGCCACAAACCGAGGCCTAGAGCGCAATCAGATGGAATGCCTCGCCACACTTGACTTTGTACATAAGGAGCAGAACCTTTTCATTACCGGTTCTTCAAGTACGGGGGAAAGCTATCTGACATGTGCCCTTGGCCACGAGGCATGCAAAAGGGGATTCCGTACTTTCTATGCCAATGCGCCAAAACTACTTGGCGCACTGAAGGTTGCCAAAGTCAAAGGAACACTTGAAACTGAGTTCAAGAAGATTGAGCGTTGTCAGTTACTCATCCTTGATGACCTGTTCCTTGTACCTCTTGATGTCAAGGAACGTCCCATCCTGCTCGAAATTATTGAGGACAGGCATGAAAGGAAATCCACTATCATAACCTCGCAGTACCCATCGTCCAACTGGTGTAACAAGGTTGGTGATCCGACAATAGCCGACGCCATCCTTGACCGAATCATTCATACGGCCCATGCCATTGAGTTGTACGGTGAAAGTATGTGCAAGTTAAGGTCTAAGAAAAACTAAAGAATTAAAAGGGTAAAATAAAATTATCCCCTATCACTAGCTGTAGCAGGGGTATTAATTTATATCACGATTTAATTAAACAATCACGGTGCAAAAAATGTTGCATATTCAAATATATCGGTGTATATTTGCAACGCTCATCTACAAATAGAAGGAGTTTCGGGGCTCGGTTTATCTTGATATAAATCTGAGCCCTGCGTTTTTATTCAATGCCTGGTAAACGCTTCTTCATCTTTACCGGACAGCTATAAAATCAAACAAGATATTCCTATACCAAGAATCTGCAAATCCTGCTACAAGATTCCGAGAAACTTGCGACAAGAATTGCAACATCTTGCGACAAGTTTTCAAAGTCTTTCTACCGTCTTTTTGATATGCCTATCCATCTTTTGAAGAGAAATACCCCTCTTTTGAAGAATGTTCCAAAAAATCTTTCAGAAGTTTCAGCCTCCCCGCAAACGCCCTGTTCATCGGCTTTTCGGCTGACAGATTGATGCGCTGAGATCCTTCAACCGCGCAGTTCTTTCTTTCAGCCGTGGTCAATAAATGTATAAAGGTGAATCCGAACCCCGATAAAGAACCAAACAATATGGCATCGCTTACCCTGCCACGCTGTAAGCGTCTCCGCGATTCTATATTGCTGTCCGTTTTTAGCTCTCATATCTTTGCGAGGTATAAAAATGCAGCATTATGGATTTAGAAAATAGATTTAGAAGAACTTGGAAACGTTTCCAAGAAGTCTTAAAAGTAGACTACACTTGTTCTTTAGCGGATGTTTGCCGCGAGCAGCATACCACTTTTGGAGGTATGAGTTCCTGGATGTCCCGACGGGGCTATAGCGTTAAACAAGCTAAGGCAGATGTGGTTCGTGATTATTATGGCGGCGTTGAGCCGTCCCCACTGACCACTACCTCTCCTGCGTTCACTCAAATAGCCCCCGCCATGTCGTCGGAAGAAGAGTTCAGTCTTTCCGGGATCACAATCACGTTTAACAGTGGAACGACCATTTCAGTCAAACGGGCCACTCCCGGGGGTATTATTAAAATGTTACGCGATTACGAAAGAAAGGAGGGGGATCCATGTATTCTCTAACATCAGCCAACCGATACTATCTGTACCAGGGCTTTGTTCGTATGAACCTTGGCATTGACGGTCTATTCAAAATCATACGCTCTCAAATGAAGGAGTTGTCCCCCATTTCCGGAGATATATTTTTATTCTTTGGCAAAAACCGGCAAAGTGTAAAAATACTGCGTTGGGATGGTGACGGCTTTCTTTTGTACTACAAGCGTCTGGAAGGTGGAAGTTTTGAGTTGCCGACATTTAACCCCCATACAGGCAATTATGAGATCTCTTATCAGGTTTTGTCTTTTATCTTAAATGGAGTGTCATTGAAGTCTGTACGGTTGCGAAAACGTTTCAGAATCTAATGTAATATACTGTATATTAGCTATTTGATTTTAAATTACCACCCGAATGTTTTGGTCAGTTCATTGATTTTTCGTATCTTTATGCCATGAAAAAGGATGAGATCATAGAGTTATTGAAGGAGCAGATCAGGGAATTACGGGATGACAACAACAGACTCCTGGACCAGATAGATAATTTGATAAAGGAGGTCTCTTCCCTTAAAGAGGCACTCCTTCAAAAAGGCGAATCTCTTAGCAAACAACAGCGCCTTGCCAAGGGGCTCGCCAAACTTGTATCCAACACATCCGAACAGCAACACGCTCCCCAACCTGCCATGTCCGAAGAAGAGCGGCAGAAGAGAGAAGCTGAAAAAGCGGATAAGCGTAAAGCCGGAAAGAACAATGGTGCCAGACGTGACATGCATTATGAGATGGAGGAAGAAGAACATGTCGTTTATCCTGATGATCCCGATTTTGACATCAATAAAGCCCGGTTGTTTACTACCACTCCCAGAATATGCGTCCGCTATGAATGTGTACCCATGCGCTTCATCAAGCACGTCTACAAGATACACACCTATGCGCAAGACGGTCGTCTCTTTGAGGGAAAGACCCCGGTCTCGGCTTTCTTGAATTCCAGCTATGACGGCTCATTCATTGCCGGGCTGATGGAATTGCGTTATATACAATCGCTGCCAGTTGAAAGAATCATCAACTACTTCGAAAGTCATGGCTTTACGCTGAAGAAACCTACGGCTCATAAGTTGATAGAAAAAGCCTCAGGCCTCTTCGAAAATCTTTATAAGTGTATCCGGCAGACGGCTTTGAGTGATCCTTATAAGGCAGCCGACGAAACCTATTACAAAATACTCGTCCCGGAAAAGAACAGCAAGGGAAAAGGAGTCAGAAAGGGATACCTCTGGGTGGTTGTGGGCATAAACACCAGGATGATATACCTGCTCTATGATGACGGCTCCCGGTCTGAAAGAGTTATTCTTAACGAATTGGGCAGTTGCAAAGGTATCATACAAAGCGACGGCTACTCACCTTACCGGAAGCTCGAAAGCGATGCTTATCCCCATATCACACGCATCCCGTGCCTGCAACATATAAAACGGAAATTTATAGATTGCGGTGAGAATGATCCGGATGCAAAAAGAATCGTGGAGCTGATAAACACACTTTATCAAAACGAGCATAAGCATAAAGTTGGGGTTGACGGATGGACGGTAGAACAGAATCTTATGCATCGAAAAAAGTATGCGCCGGACATACTCGGAGAAATAAAAGATGTGTTTGATGAAATAGAAGAGCGGGGGGATTTATTACCAAAGAGCGAACTACAAGAAGCTATCACCTATCTTCGCAAGGAGTGGAATGCCGTGGTGGACATCTTTAATTATGGTGACACTTACCTGGACAACAATATAGTTGAACGGATGAACCGGTACATATCCTTATCAAGAAAAAACTCATTGTTCTTCGGCAGCCATAAGGGAGCCGGACGGGGCGCCATACTCTACACGATAGCACTCACCTGTAGGATGCATAAAGTGAATCTGTTTGAGTATCTCACGGATGTGATAAACAGAACAGCTGAATGGCAACCAAACACACCACTTGAAAAATACAGGGAACTGCTTCCTGACAGATGGAAAAAGGCTAATGGATAAAAAGGGAGCATTAGCCTTTTTATTTTAGCAAACTATATAGAATCGCGGAGACGCTTACGCCACGCTGAAAGATCTTTTCCGGCTGAAGGATTTTATCGTGCATATCCTTCAGCCGAAAAGCCGATGAACAGGGCGTTTGCGGGGAGGCTGAAACTTCTGAAAGAAAAATAAGGTGTTTTGCCATGTATATACAATACGAGTGGAAAAGCATCAAAATGTCCTGTTGTTTTTCAACAAGGAACAGACGTTGTTTTGAAGCCTCTGTCGTGCGGATGAAACACGTACTATGGTGAGACGCAACACATACTAACGTGTAGCATTATACGTACTAACGTGTAAGCCGGAAGGTTAGTAATGTAATGACTACACGGTCATAGCAGAATAAAATCCCCCATCAAAGACAAAGACGCTTTTTAAAAAGATCAAGAACTTTTCAAAAAAGAGCAGGAGCTTTTCCTGAAAGACCTTGAGCTTTTTTAAAAATGTCTTGAGCTTTTTACCACAGTCGGGAATCGTCCGGAAAACCAAAGAATCTTTCAAGAACCAAATATGTAATAAATGCGTAGCGAGAGTAAAAAAAGACCCCTTGAACTATCTCTAATTCAAGGGGTTTTCTAAAAGTTAAAAGTCTTTTTGTGGTGCCACCAGCAATATAAATATTAAATTATTATCAATCGGATTAAATTTAATTATATACTAATATACTGATATTAAGCCGAATTAAACAATTTTCAATTTAGGCGGATAGCGGCTGTTTTAGAAATTATAGTGACTATTGTAGTGACTATTCAGGAAAAGTCACTAACTTTGCAGTGTCCGATTCATAAGGAATCGAACCTTGGATTCTATGGCAAAATCTCTTTCCCGGTTCTTCATCCGCAAGCAGGACGAGAAGAACGAAATCGCAACTCTTTTCTTTAGGGTGCAGAACAAGAAACACAAAGTCGATACGCTCTTTTCCTCTCAGATACGTGTGAATGTTGCAGAGTGGAAAGAGGCTTTGTCGTGTCCTGAAAAATGGATGCGACATCAAAGGGCGAACTTCAATCTACACGACTCGCTCAATAGGATTGAACTGGTAGTAAAGTCGGAAGTCGAGGGCATGTCTTTCGATAAGTCACATGTTGAGGCCGAGATCCTCTCTATCGCCAATCCGAAGAAAGCAGAAGCCATAATGAAAGCTAAGCGTGAAGAGGAGGAACGGCAACGCGAGGAAGAACGCATAAAGGAAGAGCAGGAGCGCCTGATAAAGGAGGGCATCGATGCTGAACGCGCCAAAATATGGAATTTCATAGACCGATTTTGCAATGAAATCAAGAGCGGTGCCAGGCTTAATGGTCATGACAGATACGCGCCAGGCACTGTGAAGGCATGGAATAGCTTTCGGAAACTATATGACCTGTTTGACAGAAAGCATCGCTACACATGGCATGATGTAGACCGTGCATTCGTCACCAAATTCCTAAACTTTATGGAGAAGAAAGATTATATGGTGACTGCGCAGAATAAATACCTGGTCGATCTACGAGCAATCATCAGCTATGCCTATGCCGACGGAATACACAACAATGACCGCGCCCTGCAATATTTCGCAAAAAAGAAAATTGAAGAGAAAGACAAGGCTATTGAAATATACCTTACCGAAGCAGAGCTTCAGGCATTGTATGAAATGCCACTATCAGGCAAGCAGGAAGAGGTGCGCGATATATTTCTTGTCGGGTGCTACACCTGTCAACGCGTGAGCGATTACAACGACATTGACAAGGATTGTTTCACCACTACTGCCAAAGGAACACCGGTAATACGCCTCATTCAGAAGAAAACCCGCAACGAGGTAAAGATTCCTATAATGAATCCCAACCTAAAGGCTATATGCGAAAAATACAACTACAATCTCCCTTATGTTGTTGACGTGATACTCAACCGCTACATAAAGGAGATTCTGAAGGAGTTGTCCGATAAAGTGCCCGACTTAGCCAAGATGGTAGTAACCAAACTTACTCAAAAGCAGAAGAAACTGGTGGAGGACGGCAAGCTCGTTGTCGAGCACAACGAAAAGGGAGAGGTGATAATGCCTCGCTACAAGTGCGTGACAACCCACACAGCCCGCCGTAGCGGAATCACCAACATGTACCTAACCCACAAATACTCCATAGTACAGATGATGCACGTCAGCGGCCACAAGACACAAAAGACCTTTATGGACTATATCAAACTCTCCTCGGACGAAATCGCCGACGAGATAGACGCAATCGCTAATGGCGCAAAATCCGAAGTATTTTGACTATTATTACTCGGAAACAGCTACAAATCAAAATATAAATTGTAATTTTGAATATGGAAACAAATAATTCACAGCTCGTAATCTATCAGGCGCCGGACGGAAATATGTCGATTGATGTGACAGTTCAGAATGATACCGTATGGCTGAGCCAAGGGCAGATGGCCGAACTCTTTGACAAAGATCAGTCAGTTATTGCCCGCCACATCTCTAATGTTTTCAAGGAAGGCGAGCTGGAGAAAGAGAGTAATATGCAAATTTTGCATAATACTCTGTCGAAGTACAAACCGACTCAGGTTTACAGCCTTGATGTTATTATCTCTGTTGGCTATCGCGTTAAATCCAAACGTGGTACTCAATTCCGCATCTGGGCAAATAAGATATTGAAGCAGTATCTTCTTCAAGGCTATGTCATAAACGAGCGGATAGCTGCACAGAAATATGACGAGCTTAGTCAGTTGATAAAAGTGCTCGGCCGCACAATCCAGAATCAGGAAAGGCTTACGGAGGACAGCCGTTCATTGCTCGATGTTGTTGTCGATTACACATACGCCCTCGACACTCTTGACCGCTACGACTATCAGGAACTGAAGATCGAGGACACCACCGGTAAAGAGTCGTTTCATGCCACTTACGAAAACGCCATGGAAGTCATCCGCGAGTTACATGAGAAATTCGGTGGCAGCACATTGTTCGGCAACGAAAAGGACGATTCCTTCAAAAGCTCCATCGGTCAGATTTACCAGACCTTCGGTGGCGTTGACCTATATCCCTCAGTGGAGGAAAAAGCTGCCATGCTCCTGTACCTTGTTACCAAAAACCACTCATTCAGCGACGGCAACAAACGCATTGCCGCCACACTGTTCCTGTGGTTTCTCAACGGCAACGGCATTCTCTACAACGGAGACGGCTCCAAGCGCATTGCCGACAACACCCTCGTCGCCCTTACCCTTATGATAGCAGAAAGCCGCACCGAGGAAAAGGACACAATGGTAAAAGTCATCGTCAACCTAATCAACAAGAACAACTGAGGATAAGACGAAACAACACCCAAAATATGTACGGCTTAACGACTTCATGCCGAGGATTGACCTGTCGGTGCTGAATGATTATGTAACGGCTAATCTCCGCGCTGATTTTCATACTCGTTTGGGACATTTGTCACACCGAATGTCGATTATTAGTTGTAACTTTGCTTAATTACAGATAATAGACTCAAATGAAACTGCTAAGAGCCTTATTTTACCAATATTATTGGTGGCAGAAGCGACAGGAACAGGATGGATTCTTCGTTCCTCTGTTGGCTGTGCTCAGTGTCCTGTGTCCGATTTTTGGGATAATCGGTTTTGTAATGATTTCGGCTGATGTTACAGATATTATTGATTTGAAGAAATTTGATGTGAAAATATTAATTTCAGCCATGTTCATTCTCGAACTCGCCGCTTTATGGTGGTTGCTTTTGCGAAAGAAACGATATAGAGCGATAATCTGCGAGCATGATGTCTATAATATTTCTGTGTATCGACGACTCGCAGTGATTTATCCAATTCTATCTGCGACACTTTTCTTTATTGGACTGTATATCGGTTATCTATATAATTCGACAGCGATCAGCCAATGATTATTAGCGTATGAATCGCCACATCAGTAGATTTCAGCGACAAGGATTCATAATCCTGATGATATGCTCGGCTATAATGCTTGGCATAGGAATCTATATGTTTGTGGCTGATTTCAATTCGACAAGCATCGTAACGGGATGGCGCTCCAATCCTTCCGAGCAAACTATATCATGGCAAACTCCGGTATTCGGAGCGATCGTCATGCTCATATTGGGTATTCCAATCAAAATAGACAGGCACAAATTACCGAAAATGGACATCCAAGGCAAACGCACTTTCGTATTTGAAAAGATAACGGATTATCTGAAAGATAATGATTTCAAGAAACGAGGCAATCATTTCTTCAAAAGCAATGGTTCGATAGGTTATTGTGTGAACATTCAAAATGATAAATGGAATGATGCCAATCAAATCCGCTTCACATTGAACGTAGGCATATTTACCGATGCTTTTTGGCTCAAAAGTCTGGATTTCAAGAAAACCGGGATTATCCCTACTTTCCCTAAGGAGTATGAGTGTGCTATTCGGGAGAGAATCGGCGACTTGCTTCCGGTCAAAGAGGATAAATGGTACTGCATTACCTCAGGCACGGATGTCATGAAACTATGGAGCGAAATAGAGCGCGACCTCAACGAATATATCCAGCCATTCTTTGCCCGTTACAACACCGAGTCCGATGTCATACCCAACCAATGTATCTACCGGAAAGGAGGCAAGCAATGAAAACATGGTTTGATACAAGCATAAAAATTTGGTGGCTTCTTCAAGGCATCATATTATTGGTGTTTGGATTTTTTGTTTGGACTCCAATCTCTGCTACGGGCATACTTGTAATTATTTGCGACTGTATGTATGACAATCGCAATCATAAGGTTCGCGTATTATCTCGAATCATGCTGATGATTTGTGCATTAGCGTGTATGATTTATGTCGGTATGTTGATAGCCGTCGGTTCACCACAGATTGGGTTTGCGTTAGGACTGGTAATTGTCGGGATTGCCAATGTGATACTGAGCATAAAATTAGTCATTAGTTCATTATTAGGAAGATAGTATGAAAAAGTGGCAGAAGATAGTAGGCATTGTAGTGTTGATGGTTTTGGCAATTCTAAATATTACCAATTACATTTTTTATACCGAATACCCAATATCATTCTATTTTGATTCGGGAAGAAATATTCAGGATGCTATTGAGATTCTTCGGATTCATTTACAGAACGCTATAAACAATACGGGGCATCTTGTGTTCGCAAATTATGCCTTAGCTCTATTTCTGTTTATAGCCATTTGGCGGAAAGGAGGTAAGCGATGAAATCACAAGATTGCTATACGGCGAAAGAGGCGTTTACGTTTCCTCTTTTATGCCTTGTCTGTTTGGCTTTCAACATCTATTGGGGTTGTTCTGATATTTGGCCTGTCGGAGCAATCGTTGGTACATCATTTTTCGGAATATTCATACTGGTATATGTCGTCAAATATTTCCGATTCGGTCGTGACTTTCTTAGGGTGGATGCCAATGGAATTGCATATAAAGAATGGAGCAAAACCGTTACTCTGAAATGGTCTGAAATAGCGAAATGCGCCGTATGCTATAGACATTCCTATGTAGGTGGAATCCTCTTTTACAGAGAGTTGGACATAACATTATTATCCGAAGCTAAGCGCCCAAAGAGTATTTTGGTCAGACTATCCGGAATGTACTGCCGCAATAAAAATGTTATCAATGCCATTGAGCAATTCGGCGGCTCAGATTTCTATGACCGCCAGTCTTCACACAACAATAACAAATATGTGGCGAGCATATTCTTTGCGGTTATTATTGGCTTTATTATCATTTTTGCATATTCAATCATCCAAGCTAATTCAAAGGACATAAACCCAGACAAAGAAACATCATTAGAAATGGCATTAAATACAGAAAATAAACAACCGGAAGATTTCTTGCAGTTCATTGATAAATTTCATTCAGATACAATCTTTCAAGAACAGAGATTAGCAAAGTCATTGGTACTGTACGATTCTAAAATCAATGTTCAGGTTCCTCACGATGGCGACAAATACGATGCCTATTATTCTTGGGAAGATAAAGATGTCATTACTATGCTTCATCGTATAAACATAGACAGACTCAAGCCAAGGTGTCAGACAAAAATTATGCACATATCCGATACTGTTATCTGTGAGAACATATCGGATCCGGATAATAATCGCTTATATTTTCTTGAGTTTTCCAAACAGAAGAATAAATGGCTTTTAACCCAATTACTTGTGAATTGAAGATTATACCGTTAAAGCATTAACCGTAGGTTTTGAATGAAAAAGTCTTTATATCTCACTGCCATTGTCGGCAATTTTCTATTGCTGTTTTACGCTGCCGTCCTTATTGTCGGAATAAGTGGCGGTTGGCTTGACCGTGAGTTGTGGCTGCATTCCTATGTGGCTAAAGTAGCACAGCTACTGCTTATGGCTTCGGCGATGGGATTGTTGTTTGCCAATATCCGTATTAGCCGTGTACGATACGGTGGCAGGTATCTATCATTGATACTCTGCGGAAACTTCTTTGTCAATCCCTTCCTGAGTTTATATTTCCTGAGCGGCAAGGCAGACGGCAAACAGGAATCGGAGACATTTCCAAAGCGCAAGGTCTATCTATTCCTTTGCAATGTGCAACTGTTTTGGCTGCTATATACATTAGCGGCGGTATTCTATACGCCACTGATTGACTCGAAAATAGGCGGTATATTTTATATCGCTTTGATTATCGCTGTTTCTGTGTTCATCCAACGTAATATAGCGATTGCTATAAAACAAGACACGCCCGGATACATATTGCTAAACGTATGGTTCTGCTTCTTCTACGCCCCGATTTATTCACGTCGCGTCCTTAAAAACAACTGGCTATGAAAAACAAAGAGAAAATTCAAAGCGTAATTAACAGCTGCAAACGAAGTGGTGATTTTAAGAGGCTTCGTATATATCTTCGTAAGTTATTGGCGGACATGCAGAATGAATATTATCTGTTAGCCGAGCTGTCGTCTGCCTGCTATCAATTAGGAAAGTATGATGAAGCACTCACCCATGCACATAAAGCGTATGACATCGCTCCTACAGACTATTGGGTAAGATATATCTATGGCTGTGCATTAACTGCAAACGACAAATTGGAAGAAGCGGCTGAATTGTTTGATTCCATCATAGCCTGCGATGTTATGTTTCTTGCAAATTATGAACACGGCGAGGGGAAAAGATGGGCTGACTCTTTATTGAATGACAGCCTATATATGAGGGCTGTTGTTTTCCAGCAAGAAGGCTATAGTATTGAGGCTCGCGATATGTTCCTACGCCACAAGAGTCTTAGGAGGCGAGGGTTATACAGTGATTTCTCTATTCGTCAAGTTGATAATCACCTTAGAATTTTGGATGTTAACATAGGCAATAGCAAGATGGATTATTCCATTTCTAAATATTGCCCTAAATTATATATCAAAGGCGATTATATTAAAAATGAATGGACATCAGTTTCAGATATTGGAAAGTCGTTTGATGACGATGTTTTGACTTCCACCGAATATCTCAAAATTGAACAATGCTATATAGATTCAGCAATAGAACTGGCACGAAAATCGGGGTGCTCTTATCTGATAATTGATTATCTCGAAGGTGAGCCACATGACATTATACTTGATGCTAAAAAGAATCCTATTAACCGAAACTTAATTGATGCAGCCAAGAATATCCGGCTTGGATTGAGAGTACACATATCCCAATGTGCAGATTATCTCCGACTTTGTCTGCGTGAATGTTGCTATGCCACATTTTCCAATCATGCACATAATTTCTATGTCGATTTCGGGTATGACTTCTATATGCACGTTCATACTGAACTGCCCAAGCTGCAAGTTGAAAACATTGTCAAGACAAATAATCTATTTATCCGACCATGAAACTGACCGATAAGCGATTTTGGATATTTGAGGCTTTTGAAGCTTTTGTTTCAGTAGGAACAGGTTATAGTATGTTGTATATGGAATGGGACATATACTATACGTTTATATTCCTATTATGTAGTTTGTTGAGTGGATTCATTGCATTTAAGTGGTTTAGGAAAAGTATTATCAGACTTTCTTTGTCGGTCTGGATAGCTAACAGCTTATCTGTTGCAATCTGTTTTCTTTTACCCAATCTAAATAAATCCACAACTCAGATTACCTGATATTATTTTTGATAATGTATTCGTTAATCTCAATTATCCCATACATTGTTGTGACGAAAATTTATTCGCTTATTTCAAAACGACTATGACACATAAATTGGATGTATTTTGGATTGCGCGGGGAGCGTTGCTCGTTCTCATGGTCGGGTGTTGCTTGTCCGAGGGTTGGATTGAAGATACTGCACTGCTTGGCGGAACTTATGTGTTGTCGCTGTTTTCGTTCAAAGTACTATTATCTTTTTTTGACCTTTGCGCGTTATTACTTTATGAATTAGAAATTTCACTATGAAAAATCAGCAAGATAACTTAGGCAGTCAGGATGGAAAGATTGATTTGAAGATGTGGATGGAGGAGCATCCGCAGGAATATGGAGAGCTTGCTGCGGCGATGGGCGAAGCGGACTCGCTGGAGGTGTTTTTGTTGGGTGCAGCCGCATTTCTTGCATCGCCGGAGTTTCAGAAGCGATTGGAGAATATGATTGACCTTGACAATCTGGACTTGGATGAGCTTTTGAAGATTCTTCAAGAATCGGATTTTGCTGAGAGAATATTTGGCGAGCATGCCGAAGGAAGCGAATGGGCCAAATATCGGCTGCCTTTTGCTACATGGCTCAAATATGGACGCTCTTCTGAAATGATGATAGATAATATTGAAGACGCAGCACTGTTGATTGACAACAAACAGTACCAGTGGCAGCTTGCAAAGTTCATGAAGACATTTCTTGCGAGGGAGGTAGAGGATAAACGACGCTCGCGCAAGGATTTGAAGGAGTATCTTGATTATCGCATGAGTGTAGATAACGGCAATTTGGCTGATTGGGCGTTGGAGGGTATTGATGAGTCTAAACCGACTGCTAAAATTACAGAAAACGCAGAATTATCTCATGACCTTCTTTCCCTTTTGGCATCTCACGGCAGTGAGATTGTTAAGCGCATTGGCAAATGGATAGAAACACATATCCGTGGCGTTGACATAGCGCACTTATATGTCGCACTTGTCGAGTCTGGCGAGCTGGATCCGTCAACACCTGTCAAACGATTTGTCGAGATATTATCCGCCACATTCCCTGAATGCAAAATCGTCGGCGAGCGTCAGGTGCAGAAGAGCGTAAACACGCTACAAGATTTATCTCCCAATCGTAAGCGATTTATCAAAGACGAGCCAGAACATCGCTTCGCTATTGACTCTATAAAGACCGATGTTTTACGAATTGACCCAGATGGAGTAGACTGAAATAGCCTCTTTTCGATTCGTTTGATTCGTTTTATAGTTCGCGAACTTAACGAACCATCAATTCTTTTTAATCCAAGAAATTACGCTATACTTTTGCGCCATCGTTCCATTTCGGAGCGGTGGCGTTTCTGTCTTATGCCGCCAGTAGAAGCGTCGAACAATGTCGGCAATCAAAACAAAAATGCGAGATTTATTAGATATGCTCAATGAGGGTCGGGCCCATGTCAAGGTAGAGATGAACGCCGAAGACCTCAAAGCATTTTCGGAGGACTTGATCCGCCGCGCAAAGGATGAACTCGGCTCGATGGTCGAGGCAGCCAAGAAAGAACGTATGCTCACCAAAGCCGAGGTAAAGGAACTCTTTGGCGTATGCGATGCCACACTCTGGCACTGGGCAAATAAAGGTATCCTCAAACCTGTCAAGACCGGCAACAAGATTATGTACCCGGAATATGAGGTACGCAAAGCCCTCGGACAACGTAACATCAATATCTGAGCATCATGAAAGCGAATGGCTATTATAACCATCCACGCTTTCCGTTGGAAGCCGGATGTGGATTGATCGAGGAGGATAGCATTGCCTTTACCAGCGATTCCGGTAAAACTACCGAAACTCCTTCTTTCCCTCTGGAGATATTTCCGAAAGCAATCCGCGACATAATCGAGACTCTTGAAGAATACGAGAACTATAATGTCGATTTCACTGCAGCCTCTTTCCTTACAGTATTCGCGGCTGCTATGGGCAACACTTGGTCAGTCCGCTTCATGACCGGATGGGTAAGCCGACCGATAATCTACATGGTGCTTGTAGGCTCGCCGAGCTGCGGCAAGACTCCGCCATTGCAACAGGCGGTCACACCTCTTCTCAAACTCGACGGAAAGTATGACATGATCTACTGCAAGGAGATGGAAACCTACCGTCAATGGGAACGCATGTCGGCAAAGCAGCGTGAGAAACATTCTCTACCTGAAGAAATGAAGATGCCTCAGCGAAAATGTCATGTAGTGGTTGATTCCACCGTAGAGGCTCTTATCGGAGCTTTGCGCGACAATCCGCGCGGAGTGCTGATTTACAAGGATGAGATAGACAGCCTCCTCTCCAATTTCAACCGCTATAATGGTTCAGACGAGAGCTACTTTCTCAGTCTGTTCAGCGGCACGCCTTTCAAGTACAGCCGAAAGTCAAACAACGAACATATCTTCCTCGCCAATCCCTACTGTTCGATTATAGGCTCTACTCAGCCGGGGCGCCTGGACGAACAGTTCGGCGGCAAGCGCATGATGAACGGCTTTTCATCTCGATTCCTGAAAGTCTATCCCGAAATTGACAAGATGCCATCGTGGAATGACACCGCCATGCCTGACGGCGTTCTTGAAGAATGGGGGCGAATTATCCGAAAGGTGGTAACAGTCACTCCTTCAACAGACCAAGAGGGAAAAGCAACCTCAATAGAGCTAATGTTTTCCCAAGAGGCAAAGCTCCGCGTAATTCAATGGAAAGACGAGGTCAATAACAAGGCTTATGCTGAAACGGATTCGGATGCTGTCAGGGCGTTGTGTGGCAAACTGGAAACTTATCTCGTCCGCTTCTGCCTGGTCATACAGATTATGCACTGTATCTGTGGAGAATCGGGCATGGATAAAATTGAACCGGGAACTGCCGAACTCGCCATCAGGCTCACCGAATATTTCAGAAACATGGAGAGCCGGATTGCACCGGAGATTGAAACCGGTATCCTTGACAACCGGTTCACCGAGTTACTCGGAAACCTCAGGGATTCGTTCACCACGGCAGAAGCTGTCCGGGAAGCCCTGCAACTCGGAATCTCGGAATCTTCGGTCAAAAGATTCCTAAGAGACGGAGGTCGAGGATTCGTGAAGAAAAAGTCACACGGTTGCTATCGCAAAATATGACCCATGCGCTGACACTATGAACTTTTGACATTATGACATTTTCGACCGAGGTCGAACTGACTGAGATACCCCGGTTGCTCACGCCTGATTTGGAGTATAAACCTTGCTTTGCAAGATATGCCGCTTGTGTCCACAACGGCTATCCCGCCTCCCCGAGGTGAGGGTCAATCCCGCTCGAAACTCGCAGTCTTTTATCTAATGATACATTGTCCGTGAACGATGATAGACTGAAAAATGAATGATGAAAAACTGAAAATCTGCGGTTGATATATTATCAAGCAACACATTTATCATGAACCGTGATACTTCGGTTAATCGGTCATCGTCACATTGGATAATCGATACATTGGATAATATGATAATGAGCCATTGGACAATAAGTCATCGGGTAATGGAGCATTGGATAATCAGACAATCGAGACAACCAGATATTATATCATCAAGGTATCAGTTCATCAAATCATCAAGCAATCATTATACCAAGTCATATAGTCTTCATTGTATCAGATATTCAATCAACCAATCTATCAAACCATAATATCTTAAAAAGTTAATCTCTATGCCGGATAAAAAATCCATCACTATAAAAATACGTGTCGATTCGCAGACCCACGCAGAAATGCAGTCAAGAGCCGACCGATACACCGACGGTAATCTGAGTGCGTTTGTACGTTGTGCCACACTCAAATATGAAGAGCAGCCGATGGCTGACCGAGACAATCCCCGTATGATTGCTTTGATCAAGTCCGCTATCAAGCTCATCGAAAGAACCGGCACCAACACCAATCAGGTTGCAAAGCACATCAACGAGCAGCAGAAAATTAATCCTTACTCGTTGCGGGCGGCAGATCTTCTTCCCTTCGGTCAGTTTTGCGAGGGTACAGATAAAATCCAACAGATGCTGACATACCTCTATAACATGATAATATCAGGAAAATGATAGTCAAGAAACTCAACGATGTGTCCGGCGGCGGTTTCCCCGGCGCTCGATATAACGAGAAGAAGATTGCTGATGGCGTGGCAACCCTTATGGCGATGGAGAACGTCAGCGAGGCGTTGCGTCACAATGTCGAGACGTTGCACCGCTTCGGCCTTGATGCCTCGGCTGAAGTCGAAAGGTATCTGAAGGAAAACTCTAAGACTTACGGCAACACAAAGACGACTCGTTTCCAGTTCCATGTGTCAGCATCTGTGAAAGGACGCGCCATGTCGCCTGAAGAACTCACCGACTTCGCGCGAGAGCTTATGGTGGGTATGGGATATGCCCATCAGCCGTATTTTGTTTACGCCCATCATGATACCGGCAACAACCATGTGCATATTCTCTCGACGAGAATAAAGCCAAACGGTTATGCCATATCTGACCATCAGGACAGGCACAGGCTTAACGAGTGTGCCAACCGCATACTATCTCCTGACATCAAGAAAGATATTAACCGGATTCTCAGCTACGACTACGAAACGGAGAGGCAGTTTGCCAATATCGTCAAGACTCATGGCTACAAGATAGAGAAATCGCTCGACGGATACCGTCTGTTCAAGTGTGGCGGCAATGCCGGAAATATCGCCATCGGCGACATTCTCAATCGAATCACCAGGAACAGCCCCAAGCGCAAAGACCGCGCTACGCAGCTTCGTGCCATAATCCGGAAATACAAGAGCGAGATAGCCGAGGGAAAATGTCAAAGTGTCGATAATGTCAAAGTGTCAAAAGGTAAGAAGCGAAAGCCGGTAAAGGCAAAGCTGAACACCGACATCCGCAAAATACTTGACAACCACGGCAAGCCGTTGAGCGAGGAGAACTGCCAGCGCATACAGACTCTCATTGATGTTCTCAAGACAAAGTTTGGCATAGACATCAGTTTCCAGAAGGACAAGGACGGCAGGGTGAGAGGCTACAGTATAATCGACCATGCCGAAAAGATTGCCTTCGACGGCAGCAAGGTGATGAAACTGTCGGAGCTTGTTGATTTCGCCATCAAGCCACAGAGGAAACCATCGCCGCTTGACGTGTACCGCGGCCTGTTCACTGTCGAGGTGGGCAAAGACAGCATAGGGAACTATATGCTCATCAATGTCAAAGACGGCTCGACGTACAGCAAGCCAATCTCACCGAGGCAGTACGCATGGTATAACGGCGTAAAGGATGACGAGCGCGAAGATGTAGGTCTGACAATAGCTGCCACGATATTCTCCGAGGAGATACTGACCGAATATCTCATGCGCTATCCTATACACAACCATCAAGAGAGGATAAAGAGTATGGCAGTTGTCAAACATAGAAACGGCAACTATTGCCTCCGCGCTGCCTTGACTGACGGCTATATGCCTTTGATCGAATTAACTCCGGAGGAGGAAGCCAAGTTCCGCTCTCTACATGCCGATGAACAAGCAAGACAAGACTTCCTGATGTCAATAGCCATGCTGCATCTTACTCGAAAGGATGCCGAGGCGGTTAAAGAGAGGATAAGGCAGAATACCCAGTCCAAAGCCGGAGTCCGTATTCTCCCTTCCCGTCCACAGGACTACTCCCCGGAAATCTCGCAAGTGTTCGCATTAAACCTTGCCAACGCACTCTCTTCCCTCAATGTCAGTTCCGGCTCCTCCGGCTACAAGCGCGAGCACGAAGTCAGCAACAGCTCCCGCTACGACGACATTGATGACCGTCAGTCCGGCACACGACTTACAATGTAAAATAAAATAGTGACTATCTCAGCGCACCACGCCGATAGTCACTATTATTTTGCAGAGAATTTAATGTAGAATTTAATTGGGTTTAGAATTAAACGCTACTTTTTAATACAGTTTAATCAAGCCGATTTATCGTGGTTTATAGCGATTTAGATAGTGACTATTATAGTGACTACGCCCTGTAGTGACTAAAAGAAAAATCGCCAACTCTGTAAGAATTAGCGATTTAATCTTTGCTTGGGTGGTGCCACCAGGAATCGAACCGGGGACACAAGGATTTTCAGTCCTTTGCTCTACCAACTGAGCTATGGCACCATTGTCTCTCGTTTGCGGTTGCAAAGGTAGGTATATTTTTTGATTCTACAAATTTTTTGCAAATTTTCTGCGAATTTCTTTTTGATTTCAAAAAAATGCTTTACCTTTGCACACGCAAAACAGAAACGGAATGTAGCGCAGTTGGTAGCGCACTACGTTCGGGACGTAGGGGTCGGGCGTTCGAGTCGCCTCATTCCGACACTGTAAAGGATAAGCCGCTAATAATTAGTGGCTTATTTTATTTCTCAAAAACCTATTTGAAGCATCGCCCAAAGTTCATTAACTGAAGCATTCCTTTCATAATTAAAATGCGCATAATTCAGCATGATACGCGTTTTCGGCGTTATATGATAAGCGCCTCCTATTGTATAGATCATCTCGGAATCAGAGACTGCCGTATCCGCTTCATAGCGCTCCAGTTTTGCCACAACCGCCCATCGGGAGGGAACGGCAAACCAGTGTCCTAACGCATAAAAACCCCGACGGTTGACCGCACCATCTTCTCCCCACAGGTATTCTCCCCTGCAAGTCAACCGGGGAGTCTGATAACAGGCACTCAGTGCCATGCGGTTACGCTTCATATTTGCATTATAAATAGTTTCTTCCCCCGTTTCATCATGTACCACCGTATAGTCAGCATTCAATTTTCCAATATAGGCAGACGCACCCACCTTCAACCCCTTGACAGGCTGCACAGTAAGCCATGTGGCAAAATCCTTTGCATCATTATGATCTTTCATGCTGAGTCCGGAACCATTGTATACACCTGCCCGATATTCCAGAAAATAATCGTCGAAAGAGGTCTTGAACAACTCACCGCCCACCTGCAAACCCATATCACGGCCACCTTGGTTCCCACATACATCTCCACTGAAACCTGCCAGACGCTCAATCACACGACTGAAGTTTACCGTCTCATAAACCGAAGGTGACATCTGGTTCTCTAATGTAAAACAGGTCTTCATCCGACCTATCTTGACCTGAAAAAAAGAATACGGTTTGTAACAAGCATAGAGTTCCAGCAGCTGTGAAGTAAACAGTTCATACTGAACCATCCACGACAGTTTATCCGTGATATCCCCCGAAAGGATCAGCATCCCCAGCCTTCCAAAAAACTGATTATCCGCCTGCCTCACATCCAGGTCTTTCCTGTCCGTATAACTATAACCGAACTGACCGTAGGCAGTCAACTTCACATGTTTACTCAAAAAGCCGTTCACTTGTCCCAATATGGATGAATTTTCCTTTTTTTCTTGTGAATACCCCTGAGGTAAAACCAAGAACAACATCCAAACAACCAATAATAAGCGCGTGTTTTTCATAATCTATTTCTCATTACCAATGTACAACTACGTTCTGAAAGCTAACAAGCTGCTAAGATATTCAAAAAGTTTAATTATCGCTTATTATCCGTACACTTTATCCATATTTCCGCTTATCTTTCATACAAGATGAATATTCATTCATCTTTATCCATCCGAAAAGCCAATAAAAAAGGCCGGTTGCCCCATTTACAGGAAGCAACCGACCATCCTTTATCCTGTCACCAAGTTAATTATCAGAACTTATAAGCCGCTTTACGCAATTCTTTCACCGAGCCGAATGGCTTATTGGGCTTCAAATAACGACCCATGAACTTATAAATGTCCAGACGAATCTTGCTTGACTCATACGTGTCCAGCCGGTCAAAACTATGCGCACCGGGAGCTCGTTCGAATATCTTATATTCAAATTTCTTGCCTTCCGCCTTCAAGGCACGGATCATTGATTCCACCTCGACTACATTCACATCATCATCACTGGTATTGGTGTAGATGAGCAACGGATCCTTCAACTTCTCCGCATGCCACACAGGGGAACGCCGTTTATATTCCGCTATGTTATCCTTGGCAGTCTGCCCGATATGATTCTTGGCCGAGAAGATTTTGCGGTAACTGTCGCTGGCATATCCCATACGCATGATCACATCCGAAACCGGCACACCGGCGAAACCACATTTATATTGTCCCGGATAATTGAAAAGATTCATCAGCGTAATCATACCACCATGACTCCATCCCATGATCCCCACACGGTTACCATCCACAATATCAAAATTATCCACCATATAGTTACGGCTGATGTACACGTCTTCGTTTTCCAATCCACCATAATCTATATTATTATATGTTCCCGCTCCGTATCCGGTACTTCCCCGGTAATCTGCCGCTACCACAATGTATTCCTGCGCTATCAGCTCGCGGATGATATGGGCATAATAGGTGTCCATATCGGCATGTACCCCACTGTGCGGAAATACGATCAACGGATATTTCTTGTTTTCATCCACGCTTTTGGGAATAAAAATGTATGCTCTGAATTTAAGTTCGTTACCGGCGCTCATCGAAGTGGGATTAGACTCCTTCCAACGCGGCGGCCCACACAATATTACTTTATCTACATGAGCGATATCACCCACTTTCTCGTACCACAGGACATCATCAATCTTTTTCATCAGCTGGTCAAACTGATGAACGGACAACTGTGCCCGTACTATCCCGGGCATCGTACACAAGCAGCACACAAATGCCACGAATATTACCAATCTGTTTTTCATACGTATATATTTAAATAATGATTAATAGCGTGTCAATTCTTGGGATATCCCGAATTCTGTTCCATCTCAGGGCTAAAGATAAACTGGTCCTCAGGTATCGGCAACACACACTTGTAAAAATCCCAATCCACCTCTTCGTCCACACTGGGCAGATGATATCCCCCCTTACGGATGATGGTCTTACCATTCCGAAGCAAATCAAAGAAACGATGTCCTTCACCTACCAGCTCCTTGCTCCGCTCGTCCAACACACGGTCCAAGGTATAGTCAGCCATTGTCACTTCGTTATCGGGGTTACCCCGCTTCACAATCTCATTCAAATAACCAAGTCCCTGAACCGCAGCATCACCGCCCAACTTGCAACCAGCCTCAGCGGCGATCAGATACACCTCGGACAGGCGAAGGACCACATTGTTACATTCCAGCGGTGCAGTCTTCAGATCCGTCCCTCTCAGTTTGTACAACCACCATACCGTTTTTCCCGCATATTTATTCTCCTCCAGCAACTGCCCGCGCACATCCCCCGGATCAGCCAGCATCTGCTCCGCATATTTCTGAGTGACAAATCCCTTCTGATAGCCATACCAGTTCAACAAATACCCCCATGAATCCCGTCCCGGAGTATCATCCACACTATTGGCTATCTCAAAAAACGATTCTGAACCAAACTTGGCTTCCACCGACCAGGCAGCCACATATTTCTCATGCGGATAAAGAGCATAGCTTCCCGATGCATCCGCATCCTTTATCAGTTGGTCCGCCATATCAAACGCTTTCCGGTTGTCATTATGATACAGGTAAACACGGGCCAGCAACGCACGGGCCGCATACCGGTTCATACGTCCGTTATTTTTCTCTTCAGACATCAATGTGACCGCCTCTTCCAGCATTTCTATCATAAAATCGTACGCCTGAGCGACAGTGGAACGGGGAGGATTCTCATGGATCCCCACCAGATGGTCTATCAACGGAGCACCCAGTGACACGCCATTGTCTTTTGTATAAGGATAGCCGAAGCAACGGGTCAGGTCAAACTGGCAAAGCGCAATCACCGCCATCGTCTCGCCTTTCAAAGCATTCAACTTCTTTTCATCCCCGCTTTCAATTTTTCCTTCAGCAATGGCATTCAAAATATTCCACGCCTCACGAAGAATATAAAAAGGCCGTCCCCACAATGAACCGGCATTCAAGCTATTAGGGCGATGATTGAACATATAGCATGTATTGCATACCCCGCTTTCCTCGGAACTCTGCATATCATCTCCCTTCATATCTCCATAGGCAAACATAGCAGCCCCGTAATATCCGGACCCCGACATCAGATCATACAATCCATTCACCGCATTATCCACATCGGTTACTGTACGGAAAGCCATCGTAGTAGGGATTTTATTGCTGGGAGCTGTATCGAAGAAATCACCACAACCGGTAACGAGCAGTGAAACGAATCCTAAAATAAAAAGTATTTTCTTCATAATGATTCTGTTTTTTTAGTGTAATTGATGATTAAAATTTAAGTTCCAGTCCGAAAGCATAAGTTTTCAACGGAGGCGTGTAGAATCCTACCACCCCACTCATTTCAGGATCATATTGGTCGTAAGCAGCCCATGTCAGCAAATTCGTACCCGAGAAATAAACACGGGCATTCCCTATTCCTAATTTCTGCAACCATGCTTTAGGAGCGTTCACCCCCAATATCAGACTTTTCAGACGGATATGATCCGTAGAATGGATGGCACGCGAAGAATTATAGTTACCCCCCTTTTTATTTCCATATACAAAACGGGGAACATCCGTTATATCACCCGGTTTCTGCCAACGGCGGCGTTGCTCGGTACTTTTATTGCTTATCACCGAATAACCATCATCTTGCAGAATATAGGACGCATTATCATACGAATAACCACCGAAACTATAGGATAGATTGAATGACAAATCAATGAATTTATAATTAAAGGTATTCATAAAACCTCCCGAGATAGTGGGCGTAATATCTTTCAGCGGAATTGGATTTGCCTTGCCGGGGTCTGTCACCGTATTTTTGGTATAACCGCCATTCTCATCCTGCCGGTTATCATAATACAAAGCACTTCCGGTTTCAGGATCCACTCCTGCAAACTCACGCAGATAAATCGTATTAAACGGATAACCTTCCTTACGCACATATCTGCCATCCACAAACCAGGGCAGATCCGCCAGTTTCAGAATCTTATTTTTATTATGGCTCAAATTAAAGGCGGTAGTCCAACTGAAATCTTTTGTCTTGATATTATTGGAACGGACTTCAAGTTCCACACCGGTATTCCGCATCTGCCCCACATTGGTCAGCAGAGAAGAGAACCCACTGATGGAATTCAATTGCTTGCTCATCAACAGATCTTTCGTTGTACGCGTGTACCAGTCCAAGGAAACATTCACACGACTGAACAAACCGATATCCAGTCCCAGATTCAATGCATAATTCTTCTCCCAAGTAAGTTCCTCATTCCCCAATGTACTTTCCCACGGAGAAGGTTTTCCATTATAAAACGCTCCTGTGGTATAAGTACTCTGATAACCATAATATGAAGAGGGAAGATTTCCGTTCACCCCATAGGAAGCACGAAGTTTCAAATCACTTAAGACTGACTTCAACGGCTGCATGAACTTCTCCTGAGAAAGCCTCCACGAACCGGACAAGGACCAGAAATTACCCCAACGAGTATCGGGAGACAGGCGGGATGATCCATCCCTGCGGAAACTGAAGCTGGCATAATATTTATCACCATAAGAATAGTTCACACTGGCCACATAGGACATCAATGCATCCTCCTGCAAAAGCTGGTCCGCATCTATCGGATCGGCTGCGTTCCCCAATGAAGTGTTGATATCCTGCCCGTAAGTTTTCTTTGCAGCATACAAATCCTCATAATCATACTTCATCACCTCGAAAGCAGCGACCGCACTGACCGAATGCCTGCCGAACGTTTTGGAATAAGTCAAATTATTCTGTGAAGTATAACGCATACGGTCAGTCATCTGCATACGTCCCCGCCCTTGATAAGTCGCTCCGTCACGTCCCTCAGGAGACTGGAAGAAAAAGTCCTTTGTCAACGAATAATCTACCGTAAACACACTGGATACCTTCAAATTATCCCAAACATTATAAGCTATTTTAGCCGTACCCATCGCACGTACCGTCCGGGCATAATAATCATTGACCTCGGCCTCCAGCACCGGATTGTAACCGTTATTTTCACGGTAACCGCTGGCATAGGTTCCATCTTCATTATAAATAGGAGTAGAAGGTGTCAGATTCACTTTCGATGCATAAATGGCACTTCCATAGAACTTTCCTTCGGGCAAGTGAACGTTCTTTGTCCACGAGAAGGAAGCGTTCATGCCAAATTCCACCCTTTTATACTTGTTACTTGCATCCACACGCCCCGTAAAGCGCTCCATTTCCGAATTCAGGGAAACACCCGTCTGCTTGGTATATCCCAAAGAACCGATAAAACTGGAATTTTGATTGCCGGCACTGGCAGACAGGTTATAATCCTGTTGATAACCTTTCTTGAACAAAGCACTCTCCCAGTCCGAATATCCCTGAGGCAGGCGTTTGGCGTACTGGTCTATATTCGCATCCGCATACCGCTGTGCCTCTTGTTCGCTTGCCCCCTTATCCAGTTGGAAATTAACCAGTCCTTCGTGAATCAATTCCCTTCTTTCCTCGCCTCCCATCAACGGACGATAGGTATAAGCGAAATCAGTGATTCCGTATTTCGCCGCCATATTGACACGAAGCTTGCCTTCCTTTCCTTTTTTAGTAGTGATCAGCACGACTCCATTAGCACCTTTCGCACCATACAATGAAGCGGATGCCGCATCTTTCAAGACGGTGATGCTCTCAATATCCGCCGGATTCAGCGTTTCAATGAACCCCATTCCTCCCGCATCGGACATACTGGTAAAGTTACTCAAGTCATAAGATGGAATAGGCACTCCGTCCAATACATACAAAGGCTCGGTAGAAGCATTCATGGAAGCGACTCCCCGCACCCGTAAAGTTGTTTTCGCACCGGGCTGCGAAGAAGTACCGGCAACCACACTGATGCCCGGTATATTCGATTCAATCATCTGCCCCACGGACACAACAGGCAATGCCTCCAGCTTTTCAGTAGTCAGCACAGAAGCCGATCCCGTATAAGTCGCCTTCTTGAAATCCCCATATCCGGTAACGACAACCTCGTCCAACGTATTGGCGTCCTCTTTCAATGTAATATGAAAATCCCCTTTTCCTTTTGTCGGAACATCTTGTGCCAGATATCCTATATAGCTCACAACCAACGAAGCGGATTCGTCCACTTCCAACGTAAACTTCCCATTAAAATCGGTGATAACCCCATTGGTACTTCTGCCTTTTTCCACAACATTGGCACCAATCAGAGGTTCTCCCATCGCATCTTTCACCACTCCGGTCACTCTTTTCTTTTTAGAGCCGGGTTGCGAGACAGTTTTCTTCTCGATGAAATAGATTTTGTTGTTCCTGATTTCAAAAGTAAGATTAGTTCCTGAAAGAAGTTTTGTCAATGCCTCCTTCAGTGTGGCATCTTTGAGCTGCATGGTTACCTTACGATTCACATCGACCAACTGGTCACTGAAAACCAAGCTCATACCGGTCTGGCTTTTAATAGACGCCAGTACTTTTTCCACTCTCTCATTCTTAAAATCTAAAGAGACTTTTTGCGACTGTGCTGAAACAGTAAAGCCAAATAAAAGGACTCCCAACAGCAGTAATGTCTTCATTTTGGTTCTTGCTTTCATTTTCATCAATAATTAGTTTGAAACAAAAGGATTTCTTATACAGGCTAACACATCACCCGGGAAAAGGTATGAGTCCGTTTTTTCATTTTTCCGAAAAAAAAATAGATGCAAGTGTATTCACTCACATCTATTCCCTGTTTTCCTTTATGGTTCCCATCATTTAGAGTTCACTTCAAACAGACCGTCCCCCACCTCCGTGAAACAGATATTGGAAACAGTCTCCAAATCATAGAGTACATCCGACGCGTTGACTTTTCCTGTTGACAGAGTAAACCTGTTCTTCAGTACCGTAGAGTCCTTCACCATAAAATGAACGTCATAATGTCTTTCCATCACCTTTAGAATCTCATTGAGCGGAGTCAGATAAAAATTAAGGCTGTTGGAGCGCCATGCCGAAATCTGCTCCATATTATCCGGACGGGAAATCAGGCATTTTCCCGAGTGACGGTTATATTCCGCACTCTCCCCCGGAACAAGCCTGTACTCCTTCGCATTATGATCTCTGAAAAGAATGCCTCCTTCATCCAAGGTTATCCAGATATTGGGTTCGGCAGCATACGCCTTTACATTAAATCTGGTCCCGGTCACTCTCACTTCCACCCCTTGCAAATCCACCTTAAAAGGGCGGTTCTCATCTCTGGCAACATTAAAATACCCTTCCCCCCAAAGCTCCACCGTACGGTTGAACAATCCAAACTGTCTGGGATACCTCAAGCGGGAATCCGAGTTCAAGTGCACAATACTGCCATCCTGCAAAACCACCCGTATCTGTTCACCATAAGGAACATTTATTTCAGCATACTCCGTTTCCGAGAAAATCCCCGTCCGGTTCGCCAAAAACAACAAGGAGACGCTTAAGAAAACAAACGGCAACAGTACAGCCGCCACCCACATCCACTTACGGCCGGCCGGCCTTCTTTCACGCTCACGTTTTATCTCACTCATAAACCGCTGTTTCATCTTCATGCCGCGAATAGAAGGAGGCCGGACATCTTCCGGCACCTCTTCTGCAAGCTCTTCCATCTCGCGGTCCAATCGTCCGGACAAGTACTTACGCCCTTCTTCCGTAACGAACCAGCCGGCAACTCTCCGAGCTTCTTCAGGAGCAGCTTTGTTGTCAAGTACTTTATCTATCACCGATTCATCTATCTTCATAATCTATTTTTTTCGTATATTTATAATAACACCCCACTCCGATAAAAGTATGAGTACATTTCAGTCTATTAAATAAATCCATATTACAGGAAACCACATAATCAAAGATTCAATCTCGTTACGAAGCGCCTTTATAGCCTGTGTGTAATGAGATTTCACTGTAGGGACAGTGATGCCCATCCTGTCGGCAATCTCTTGATTGGATAACCCATATTCTATTTTCAGCAAGCAGATTTTTTGTTTCTGAGGAGGAAGTTTGTCAATGGCAACCCGCAAGTATTT
This sequence comes from Phocaeicola sartorii JCM 17136 = DSM 21941, assembly GCF_054653615.1. Taxonomy (NCBI): domain Bacteria; kingdom Pseudomonadati; phylum Bacteroidota; class Bacteroidia; order Bacteroidales; family Bacteroidaceae; genus Phocaeicola; species Phocaeicola sartorii. The sequence continues at coordinate 340,719 of NZ_BAAIFW010000005.1, read as the reverse complement.
TCTGAGTTCACCCTGTTCAAACCGGGTTAAAAAAGCATCTTCGTCCTCATCATTCACCTGTTGGGCCATTTCATACAACTTCTCGAATACCAGACTGCGATGCCTCAATTCATTCAGTATATAATTCTTCAAAATAGTAAATAACAAACTGCGGATACCCGACTCAAAACTAAAAGTTTCCCTCTGTTCCCACAATTTCATGAAAAGATACTGAACTGCATCCTCCGCCTCTTCTTCCGATTTCAAAAAACGATAGGCTATGGTGTACAATAACCGATGATAGCGATCAAAGACAGCGGCAAAGGCATACTCTTTACCACGGCGAAGATCGTCATATAACTTCTGGTCAAAATCCGGATATTGATTCATAATAAATGCTTTTCCCAAGTTTTCTTAAAAGGCCAACTTATCACAAAGATAGCACAAATGTAGATATCTTTTGTTAGATTTCTCAAAAAAAACAGTTCATTTTGTTTTTGATTTCTAAAATTTCTCACACAAGAAGACAAATATCACACACAAAGACATCGATCCAACATCTATAAACAAAGTACATACTGAGAATATCATTACTGTGGGGGAGCACAATCGTGACCGGCCTCTGATTTCGTCGAAAGGAACAGGTTCATGTCATGTGCTTTGGTTTCCGCACTATCTGCAAGGATTTCTTTATCGGTACTATTACGTCCGTTGATCATCGTCCAATAACGGTAAAAGGCGGACCACCATGATCCGGACTTAAAATTTCTGTCTTTTCCATTTTCATTTTGTTTATGGACACGAAGATACGACAGACGGGCCAAGAAAAAGTTGATTCTTGTAGGTTGTTGTAGGTTATAGTTGATTATTGTAGATTTGCGCAGGTTAACGTAATTCAGAAGGACGGGGCTGTCTTCAGAATAAAAAAGATATTCCGGCACGGAAACAAAGTCGGATTTGGAGGAGGGTATATATATAAATATATACCTCCCCCAAGATATAAAACCCGAACCTCTCTGATATAAAACTTAAGCCCGAAAGATTATATATCTTACAAGTGTAACATATATAACGATGACACCTGAAGATCTATCATGTGTCACGGCATCTTCTATGAATTAAGATCATGATCCAACCGGCCAAGTATCATTCATCTGTAGAAAAGAAAATTGCCTTCATCATTCATAAAGACGAATAATGAAGGCAATACACTAAATTATATACAATCAATCCCCGATCATTCAGCTACAACTTCAATTACACGACTGTTGAGTTGCTGTGTAGTAAACAGATTCAATCCTACATTCATCAAGAATTCTCCGGAGAAGACCTCACCATTGCCCGATAAAGAAGAGTTGGCTCCGGGCATCAGGTTGATTTCTTTCACACGATACATTTTGTCCGCATCAAGCCCCTGCAAACGCACCGGCAATGTTTTTTCCGCATACCGAGGATGAATATCGAAAGCAAATACCACTGCTTTATCCTTATCTTTGCCCACATACATAGTGGAGGTATGATTACTGCCATAAGGAGATACCAAACGGTACATATCGCCTTCCAAGACAACTGGTTTCAAACGGTTATAATTCTGTACGGCAGCACGGCAATAAGCCTCATCATCCTTACTCATGTCCGCTAATTTTATATCAAAGCCGAGTTTACACATCATAGCCACATCCGTACGGAATTTCACACTGCTATTCTTATTCCAGGTCGTTACGTGCGCACACATTGTCTTGGCCGGGAACACCTGTGAGAATCCCCACTGAATAAATAAGCGTTCAATAGGATCGGTATTATCACTAGGCCAGAATTCTGTAAAATATTTCAAGGCCTCATAGTCCGAACGTCCACCACCACCGGAACAAAGCATCATCGGCAGATTAGGATATTTTGCTTTCACACGTTCCAATACATTATACAGGCCACGCACATAATCAATATATAAATGTGACTGCTTGTCTTTCAAGTAAACAGAATAAATATTTGTAATAGGGCTATTGCAATCCCATTTAAAGAAGGCGATATCAGGATATTTTGTCATCAAATTATCCACGACTCCGAATACATAATCCTGCACTTTCGGGTTGCTCAAATCCAGTACCAACTGATTACGAAAATAATACTCGTCACGATTCGGAAGATGGATCACCCAGTCTTTATGCTTCTCGTACAACTCGCTTTTGGGATTCACCATTTCCGGTTCAATCCAAATACCGAACTTTATACCTTTTTTTCTGGCAGCTTCCGTCAGATAACCAATACCATGAGGAAGCTTATCAGCCGTTTCATCCCAGTCGCCTAACCCTTGATGATCACCACTGCGCGGATACTTGTTGGCAAACCAACCATCATCCAACAAAAACATATCCACACCCAGTTCTACCGCATCATCCATCAGCTTCACCAATTTCGCTTCATCAAAATCAAAATAGGTGGCTTCCCAGTTATTCAACAAAGTCATACGAGTCTGGTTCCCATCCTTTACCTGATGCTTACGGGCCCAATCATGGAAATTACGGCTAGCCTGTCCTTTGCCTGTAAAACTGTAAGTAAAATAAAAATCGGGAGTACGGAAAATTTCATTCGGTTTCAGACTATATTCCGAAGCATACGGATTAATACCCGAAATAACACGCAGTTCGTTCTTATTATCTACTTCGAATACAAAACTGAAATTACCCGTCCATCCTAATGTTCCGACTAACACTTCACCTTGGTTCTCTTCTGACTTTCCGTCCAATGCAAGTTGGAAGAAAGGAGAGCAGAACATATTGGCACGTGCTCCCAACTTGGTATCAATCGTTTTCTTGCCAAATTCCAAAGGCTGTTCCTTCACATGCGCCTCACTGGCCCAGTCTCCCGAGAATTCAGTCAGGAAATAGTTGTCACGATTCAAATGCAACATGGAAGACGCATACTTATGAAGCTGCACAGGTTTCTTTTCCTGATGACTGATTTCAGTGAAAGTCTTTATCAGATTTTCTTTCTGGTAAGCCACATAATGAAGTTTTACAGTGACAGGATATTTATCATCCTGCATGGTAATCACCACTTCATCTACCCCCGGCGACACTTGATTCCGAGTATGAGATACATATTTTAATAAAGTAGAAGGATTGCCGTCATTATGCACTACATGAATAGCCGGTTCAAAATAATCTTCCATGCCATGAGTAAGATATGCTTCGCTGCCCTGTGGCAAGTGGACAATATCTGTAGCATGATTCAACTTCTTTCCCAAATAACTTTGATATAGACGTCCGTTATCACCAACCCGGTAAATAAGGTCTACATTTTCTGTACTAATTTTGATGACTGGCTTATCCGCCGCTTTTAACATAAATGACATGCATAAAAAACATATCAAGAAGAGCAATCTTTCTTTCATGGTATTATTTATCGATTAAAATTATAGTGCAAAGATAGGGAGAGAACCTCAAAAATTCCGACTCAAATGCGCCATAAAATAAGAAAATTGACGATTATAGCCTCAAAACCATCGAAATCAGGCCTGTATTGTAGGTAAAGTCGAGGAAGTCTGCTATCTTTGTTATCCAATTCTAATACATGGATATATGCCACGAATTAAAGAGGGATTTAAAGGAGAACGCGCCATCGTGCTCCCAACTTTTCTGATTGAAGAATTAAAGCAAGATCCGCTAGGCAGCGAACTTTACATTACAGATATAGGATATTATCCTCATGCCTGTTTTCATTACCGGAAACGTGACACCGAGGAAGCGACCGAGTTCATCCTCATTTACTGTATGGAGGGAGAAGGGTGGTTCGAATTAGACAAATATCGATATGCAGTTACCGCCAACCAATTTTTCATTCTACCCGAACATCAGGCACATGCTTATGGCAGTAATGAGAAAAATCCCTGGACTATTTACTGGATCCATTTCAATGGAACAAAAGCTGCATTTTTCAGTGCCGGTTTTGACCGTCCGAAAGACATCACTCCACAAGAGGATTCACGAATCAAAGAACGATTAGTACTCTTCGAAGAAATCTACTCGTCCATCAGCTCCGGATATAGCAAGAATTATATGCTTTATGCCACTACCAGTCTTTTCCATTTTTTAGGTTCCATGAAGTTTATTGGTGAATATCGGGATTGCGGTTCCATGCGCAATGGTTGCAGAAGCAAGGATGTGGTGCAAATAGCGATTCATTTCATGCAAGAAAATTTGAGCAAAACCATTCGTCTGGCAGATATCGCTGCGGAAGTAAACCTCTCGGTTTCCTATTTCTCTAATCTGTTTGAAGAAAAGACAGGCTCCTCTCCTCTTCGATATCTTACCTATCTCAGAATACAGGAAGCCTGTCATTACCTGGATTTTACCAACCTGAAAATTAACCAAATAAGTCCCTTGGTAGGCTATGAGGATTCTCTTTATTTCTCCCGGTTATTCACTAAGACGATGGGAGTGCCTCCATCAGCTTACAAAGAGAAGAAAAAAGGTTAAGACTTACGACATCTACCAACAGTCGGTCCGGAAAGGAGCAACCGGGAGGCCGTTCTCTCCGTACAAATTACAATCCGGATTATCCGCCCAGCCATAACGTGCAGCAAGAGGGATAGAAACTTCAGGAGAAAAAACTATAATTTTCCCATTCTGGACCATCGCCTCTGCCGGATAAAACACACGGTCCGGCCCTGCAATGGTAAAGCCTTTTAAAGTTGTACCTTTAATCTGAAATCCATCTTGCTTTTGTCCGAAATCCAATTCCATTTTATCCCCTTTGATTCTATAATTCCGGAATACAGGAGCCGAATCGGAAACATTTTTTCCATAACTACCGGCCAGGGCAACCAAGGCCAAACGGCGTCCCACCTCTTGCTTATTCTTAGGATGAATGTCATCAGCCAAACCAATATCAATGGTCACAGCCATACCAACTTGGTCAAGTTTTAATGCTTTAGTTTGTGCTTCACGCAAAGCCGCCCATTCGGAATCCGGCTGTATTTCCTTGGATTCCATAAAATTAGCCAATTGTACAAAATAAAAGGGGAAATCACTCCGCCATTGCTGGCGCCAATCCGTAATGAGAGCAGGAAACAAATCCCCATATTGTTCCGGACGGCCTACATTGGCTTCACCTTGATACCATATTACTCCTTTAATGGGAAAAGCAGTCCATGGTTTGACCATCGCATTGAACAGTACCGTAGGATAACTGGAACTTTGAACGGGAGAAACCGGTGCGGGTGGAAACCCTTTTAAAGAAAGTCCGATACGATATTTCCAATCTCCGGCCAAACTGATCCGCTTTCCATCAGCTTCTACATAAAGTTCCTCTGCCTTGCCATGAATACCGCCCTCTCCACCAAAATCAGAAACACGAACAGCAAGAACCGCCTTACCAGCCTTCACTAATTTTGCAGGAATGGTATAAGTACGCGGTGTCATATAACCTGCCCCCCGGGCAATCTCCACCCCATTAAAATAAGTGATGTCTTCATCATCAATCATCCCCAAATTTAACTTTAACGGTTTGCCAATCCATTCTACCGGGATTTCAAAGCTACGACGGAACCATACAACTCCATCAAAATCTTTCAAACCATTCCTTTCCCAGTAACCGGGAAGACACATATCCTGCCATTGTTCTTCTGACAAGTCCGGTGCAATCCAGCAAGGCTTATCTTCCTCCATTCCCTTGTCTTCCTTAGAAAAAAGAGATTGCCACTCGGAGCGCTCTTGATTATAGGCCTTTTCCATACGAACAGGGTCAAAATCCAATTGTTCCATCTTAGCCAACTCCTCATGAAAGCCCAGTACCTGTTTCAATGTTTCATAGCTGGTCCACGCTTCAGCAGGTGTTCCTCCCCATGTACAGTCAATCACTCCTACAGGAACATTTAACTCCTTCCATAATGAACGGGCATAAAAATAAGCGAGCGAAGAGAATTCAGGAATTGTGGCGGAAGAACATTCCTGCCATCCTCCCATCGTAGCCTCCACATCACTCAACGGAGTTACTGAAGTATTTTTCTTCACTTGGAACAAACGGATAGAAGGATAATTCGCCTCCGCTATCTCCTGCTCATAATTCATGACTTTCCCCCAACCCGCAACAGGCATCTCCATATTAGACTGGCCGGAACAAAACCATACCTCTCCCACCATTACATTTTTTAATTGCAATTTCTTACCATCCGTAAATGTCAACGTATAAGGCCCTCCTGCAACAGGAGTAGGCACAGACAAAGTCCAATAACCATCCTTATTCACCGGAGTCACATACACTTCATTATTCCAGCCTGTAGTTACTTTTAAGGTTTTGCCCAATGCCGCCTTACCATGAAAAGTAACCTTCGTATTTTGCTGAAGAACCATATTGTCCGTAAAATAAGCGGGCAAGACCACCTTGGCGTAAGAAATACACGTCAGGCTGAAAAAAGAAAGAAAAAACAAGATGCTTCTCATATAAAATAGTTGTAAATTAACAAGAAAATATATACATACCAGTACTAACAATACGATCACATGGCTTGCCTTCTTGTTATCAGAAAAGAAATAACAAGAAGACAAGCACATTTATTTTCAGTTTATAGTAATTGTTTTCTTAAAGCGTATATCATCTGAGGCGGCTCCTATCTGAATTTCAAAGTCCCCAGGTTCTACCACTTCCTCCATTTTTGCATTATACAGAGCTAATTCTGCGATTGGCAAAGAAAGCTCCACACATTGACTTTCGCCCGGCTTGACCAGAACTTTTTGAAATGCCTTTAACTGTTGGATGGGAGTAGCCACCGTGCTTACCTTATCACGTACATAAAGCTGCACAACCTCCTTGCCATCGCGCCTACCCGTATTCTTGATCGTAACGGATACTTTCAATGTATCACTTGCAACCAATAACGTATCACTCAGTGCACAATCCACATAATCAAACGTAGTATAACTTTTTCCATGTCCAAAGTTCCATAAAGGTTCCGGTTTATCAAAGACATAATGACCTTTAGGTTCTTCAGGAGTACCCGGCTGGTCAAAAGGTTCTTCACGATCTGTCACGAAATGATTATAAAAACAAGGAGTATTACCTGTGCTACGCGGGAAAGATACATTCAACTTACCCGACGGATTCACCTTTCCAAGCAAAATATCTGCCAATGTACATCCTTGCTGCTCACCTGCATACCATTGCACCAACACTGCATCAGCATTTTCTTTCACCCAAGGCATAGCAAGCGGTTTACCCGCAATCAGAACGACAATCATAGGCTTGCCCGTTTTCTTTATCTCCTTCAACAGCTCCTCCTGCACCCCAGGAAGTTCCAATGAGGAAAGATCAAATCCTTCACCTGCCGTAGAATATTTAGGACTTCTTCCCAAATAAGTGCTTCGTGTACCTACCGCCACCACAGCTATATCACTGTTACGGACAACTTCCACAGCTTCGGCAATATGTGATTTGTCCTGGCTCCACCAATCACATCCTTCAGCATGACGGATCATTATTTTATCACCTGCACTTTCCTGCAATCCTTGCAACAAACTGACTGCTTCTTTAGTATCCCCCATCGTCCAAGCGTAATCGCCCAACACGGCTTGATTACTGTTAGGCCCCACCACTGCAACAGACTTGTATTTATTCAAGTCTAAAGGAAGAATATCATTTCTGTTTTCCAATAATACGGCACTCTCGTCAGCCACTTTCTTAGCCAATGCCACCTTTTCAGCATTGCGAACGACCTTCTTCACCAGTTTAGGATCACCATAAGTTTCATCAAATAAGCCCAATTCAAACTTCACCGTCAATATTCTGCGCACGGCCTGATCTATATATGCAACATCAAGCCTTCCCTCCTCAACTTGTTTTTCCAATGTTTCGTAAGTCGAATCAATGTTCAAGTCCACTCCGGCCATTAATGCCATACGCGAAGCCTCCTCACGGCTGCCTGCTGCATGATGAAAAGTCATCAGACGCTCCACCGAACCCCAGTCAGAATAAGTGTATCCTTTAAAGCCCAGTTCTCCCCGAAGAATATCAGTCATATAATAAGAAGAACCTGTAACCGGCACTCCATCATACGCACTGTAACAAGTCATCACCGCCCACGGAGAAGTTTCCCTTATAGCTTTACGGAACGGATAAAGATAGAGACTACGCAATTTACGTTCTCCTCCACTTACTCCCGCACAATTCAAGCCTCCAGACGGAGTGCCATGGGCTACAAAATGCTTGGGCATACAAGTAATTCTGTGTTTTTGATACCCTTTGATAAACGCCACTCCCATTTCCGCTATCAGATAAGGGTCTTCTCCGTATGTTTCTTCAATACGTCCCCAGCGTAACTCGCGGGCAATGTCAAAAACCGGAGAAAGAATTTGATGAATACCTATCGCCTTAGCCTCTTCGCCAGCCGCCTCAGTCATTTGTTGTATTAATTCAGGATTGAAAGTGCTTCCCTGCGCCAAAGCATGAGGAAACAGCGTACAATTATTCTGAATAATACCCTGTATGCCCTCAGCAGAAGTCAACAACGGAATTCCCAAACGAGTCTTAGTACGCATATAATGCTGTAATTCTTTATACATCACGGCGCAATCATAAGCAGACATACTCATTTCATGAGTTGTCCCATAACTTTCCCCCGCGAAGATCCGGTCAATCTCATCCAACTGGCCAGACGCACGATTCTGTAATTGCAATACCTTTTCGTGCAATGTCATTCTAGACATAAGGTCGTCTACACGCTTCTCTATTGGAACCGTCCTGTCTTTATAGAGAGGGGTATCATCTCCAGCCCAAGCTGAAGATGATACACTCATCACTATCCCCATACAGAACAGAATAAATTTATTAGTACACATACTAATCTGAATTATTTGTTATTATAAGGAGTTACCACTAACTTATATTTGTCGCCCTGCAACAAATTCTCATCAAATGTAATGCTCAAATTCTTTGTTTCTCCAGGCATCAACGTAAAATAGTTGTCATTCATCAATGCCGGCAGAATGCGTTCGCCATCCGAAGTACGAACAGCCTGCACATGTACAGCAAAAGCTACTCCCTTAGCCGATTTCGGAAGTGTTATGACCGCTTGTATCTCCGCCTCACCATTCTTACGAATTAACTTGGAAGAAGTTTTCAGTTCAGCTTTTGGCAAAGTATTCAAAGCCGTAAAGTCCAGACGGTCGTTGCCACGCCAGTAATTGTTTTCTGACACGATCTTTCCCGATTTATCTTTCAACGTCAGGCGGATAAAATGTACATCACTCAAACCCTCACTAGGCTGTGTTCCACCCAATACATCAAAGCTCCATAATGAGTAACCAAACCACCAACCTAGTTCAATACCAAACATACGTACATAGCGGGCATCGACTTCAGGGAAAGTAATTACTTCCAAGCCCTCACGTCCCTCAGATGTTTTATAGACCTCCATCCAATTTTCTGCATCGTTAGATACTTGTATCTTATAAGACTTACCGTATGCAGCCTCAAAATTTAATCGCACTCCACCTACAGGCTGTACACTGCCAAGGTCTACATATATCCATTCATTATCTGCTTTTTTAGCCCCCCAGCGAGTATCATCTTTTCCATCCACAACATACGAAGGGTCACCCGTAGAAGTAGAAGAAGCCACGACACGCTTGCCTAATGAAAGATTAGGACGTTCACAATTCAAACCAAGCACAAAACACCGCGCTGTAGTATTGGGATAAGAAGTAACCAACTGACTTTGAGAATAACGCTGTACAGGCTTGCCATCCAAATTATAGATAACAGCTTCGGCGGTCAATCCATCAAAAGTCTGTGTCGTTGTGTTTACAACTTTCACTTCCTCCGTTGCTGGATTCCAATAAATATGCAATGGTTCACAAGCAGATTTACATCCCCAATAAGCTCCTGTCAAATCATAATAATAATCATAAGTTTGCCATACCATAGAGGGATAAGCAGATTGCCCCATCCAAGTCATAATGCCCGAAGCATCTTCCCAAATATGATCCAACCAGCCCTCATACATTGCTTTATTCGATTCCAAATTCACCAATTGAGCTTTCCGACAGAAATCCTCCGCATTTTCAGCCTTACCATATCCTTTATCAATAGAAGCAACATAGTGATCCGGACGAGCATTGCCTGCATTAGAGCCAAAATAATGTTTGTTCCACATCTCGTTACGAGGCCACCAATCAGACTCAGGCATAAATTTTTTAAAGCTTTCAAAAGTAGGCACCACCGCCGTACCTATTTCAGTGCGGAACCCCCAGCCACGTTTTCCATCACCACCCGAAGAAGGATCTGGATAATTTAAGAAATAATAGCGCGAGTCAAAAGCTCCCCAATAACCACTTCCGCTCAAGCCCCCTGTATTAGAACAAGCTTGAAAATAACGGTCACCGCCATCAAATGTTTTAATATTCACATCCATCCACCCCTGAATAGGCTGTTCAGGATAAGCTTCATTATCTCCACACCATACGGCAATACAAGGATGATTGCGTACACGTTTTATCTTTTCTACTACATTATTATTAAATACATTCAAATCATAAGGCAGATTCGGATTGGAATTAATCCAAAAATCGTCCCATACCATAAGTCCATATTTATCACAATATTCGTAGAACTCTTCATCCGTAACCGAACCTAACCAGTTGCGTATCATATTGAAGTTCATCTCTTTATGAAGGCGGATTTTAGTCTCATATTCATTACCACGACACCGAAGCATATATTCAGACATTCCCCAATTAGCTCCTTTCACAAATACACGCATTCCATTGATGGAAAGGTGAAAGACTCCTCCTTCCCAATCATATGTGTACTTCTTGATACCAAATGTCAATTCCTTTGTTTCAGAAACTTCACCATCAGCCAGCACCTCCAGCTTACAAGTATAAAGATTCGGCTCACCATATCCATTGGGCCACCACAATTGGGGACGCGCGATACTGAGTTGTGGGAAATAACGTTTGTCAAATTTCAATGTAGAAAAGCGGTTAGCTTCCACTTCCACCTCTTTCTCGAAAGTTATGTCACCCGGAAGAATCGTACCACGCACTACAAACTTACTTTTCTTTGAAGAATTATTCTTCACTTCCATCTCTACACTCACATCCGCACGTGCATTAGTAGGCAAATCTGTACGTATCCAAGGATCCCGCACTGTAGCTTTTCCCGTATTGGAAAGAAAGACTTTATCAGTAATACCACTATTCAGTCCAGGTACATACGGCATCCAGTCCCAACCACCACTGGAAAGATAAGTAGGGCTTCCCTGATTAGCCAATGGAGTATCTGGCATGTGCACCAACACAGCCAGCACATTTTTGGCATCACGTTTGGCTATTCGGGTCACATCAAAACGCCCACGATGCATAAAACCATCCAAACGTCCCAAGAAAACACCATTCATGTATATATCAGCACGACGATTCACACCATTAAAATTCAGCCATATCAAGTCTTTAGTAAAATCAGCAGGAATATCAAACGTAGTACGATACCAGAAACTACGATCATATTTTTCACGACTCACCTGATGAATATTATCTCCAAAATTAGGATCCTTTTCTAATCCTGCCACCACATACGAGTTAAAAGCTGTTCCAGGCACAACAGCATCTACCCATTTCGAAGCATCAAGCCCCGTACTACACAGCACTGCCCCATCTCCATTCACTTCTGCCTGCGGTTTCAGTTTCCATACAGTTTGCGGATTATCCGAATGTAAATAAATCGTTTGCTGTGCTTGCAGCCCTGTCATACAGGCTGCAAGCGCAAATGATGCTATTATTTTTTTGAATTCTATCATATTTTCTATATGCCTATCGATTAAACCTTCTTTTAATATCCCGGATTCTGATCATCAGGAGTTAATGCTGAGTTATTATTAATTTCAGAATCAGGAATAGGATAACGCATGTGATAGTCTTCAATTGTTCCGGATTCTTTTGCCCAGCGGTTACGTTCTTTTATCAATTTTACAAACTGACCCGTTCTGATAAGATCCATACGTCTCCAACCTTCAAAGCAAAGTTCACGTAAACGCTCATTCAAGATTTCAGTTCTAAATTGTTCCTTAGAGAAGCCAGTCCATTTCTTATCAGCAGGTAAATTCCCTCCCCAAGCACGTGTACGGACATCATTCACTATTTTCATCGCTTCTTCCGTTTTTCCTGTTTCATTCAGACATTCTGCCAAACAAAGCAATACATCAGCAAAACGAATCATCGGATAATTCTTTCCCACACGATAATAGCTTCTATTAGGTACATTAGGAAAATCTGGAGCAAAACGGTCAACACGTCTATCTTCCCATTTCTTTATATGTGGATCCAGTTCATCAATAGCATCTGTAGGAACTGTATATTTCTTTCCATCATACTCCCATTCATAGCGCAAATTGACATTTCTGCGCAAATCGCCTTCTTCCCAAACGCCACCATCTTCTTGCATGCTATACATATAAACAGTAGGCATAATAACATCCCATCCGCCCAAATAGCATTCTTCTGAATAACCGGCCTGTCCTAAGGTTTTGGAACCCATATCCCATTGCCATCCGCTTCTTCCATTATCATTTGGCTCATAATCAATTTCATAAACTGATTCCGGCGAATTGAATTCCAATGTTCCCCATTCATCAAACAAGGTGCCATAGTCAGGTTCCAACGAATAACGTCCATCATTAATTTCTTCAAAATAACCAATAGCTTTCTCAAAATCACGATAGCCGCTTTCTACTTGTGCGTACATGTGAAGCTTTCCCAACATAGCCAGAGCAGAGCCTTTAGTGGCACGCGGACCTGTTTGCCTACCACTAGCCAAATTCTGAGAAGCGTAAGTAAAATCATCAAAAATTTGTCCCCAGACTTCAGGCAATGGTCTTCTTGTGTACTCTATATCAGTCTGTTCAAGAGAAGGGAAATCCACAATAGGTACTTCTCCCCAATGCATAGCCAGCTCAAACATAGACATAGCACGCATAAAACAAGCATTAGCCTTTAATTCTCTGATTTTTTGCATTGTCGCCTCATCTCCTCCTTTTTCTTCCAAACCGGTAAGACCACAAATAGCCAATGAAGAAGTATTGATAATGGGCCACTTACTTTTCCACATTGCTGATATCTTATCAAGCGAGCTATTAAGCTGACCATTGTAATAATCAAATCCAGGCTGGCTGGAATAAGTAATCATTTCTTTAATGCCTTGTTGAGCTTCATCCGTACCAATCATATAGAAAGTAAAACCTTCTCTAGCCACTTTGGAATTACGGAAACTAACATATAGGCCATCTACGGTAGGCTCCAGTCTGTTCAAATCTGAATAAATCTGATTAGCAGTCAAAGCACTTTGCGGTTCCTTATCCAAGAAATCCTGGCAGGAAGTTGTACCTAGCAGGCACAGGGATGAGACTAATAATGTATGTATTGTTTTCATAGATTTCATTTTACATAAACGTTATTGAATTATTTATAAACTGTTCTTTCTTCAGAGAATGCTTAGAAACTTACATTCAAGCCAAATACGAACATCCTTGTAGGAGGATACCAGTCACCGGTTTCCGGATCATATCCTTTATACGGAGTCCAACAAAAGACATTGGAAGCCGTAGTATAGAATCTCACATTATCCAATTTCATTGTATTAACCAATTTCTTAGGAAGTGTATAAGCCAAAGTCATTGTTGACAAACGCAAGTAAGAAGCATCTTGTACGGAAAAGTCCATTTGTCCGGCATTAAACGTATTATAAGAAGGAGCTCCATCATTTCCGTCATGCAACATCGGGCGTGGGAACTTTGCATCCGTATTTTCAGGTGTCCAGCGATCCAGTAAATCCACTGAAGCCAGAGAACGTCCCACACTTCCAACCAATGTTTCATACATGTAGCTCAGTTTCTTTGCACCATAAGAATAATTAAATACAAGATTCAACGAAAGACCCTTCCAACTAAGATCTGTACTGAAACCACCATAAAATTTAGGGTCAGGAGAACCTACTATTACCCGGTCGTATTCATCATTAATCTTTCCATCAGGCTTACCATCAGGACCTGAGACATCCAACGGATACAAATCACCCGGATTCACCTGTCTTCCCTGCCAATCTATTTGATTCAAACGATCCATGTCAGCAACCTGAGCGATGCCACCTGTGCGCCATATATAAATAGTATTACGCGATTCACCCAAGAAAAGGTTACCTTCTTTTTGCAAATTATGATCCCCATCGTATTTCTTGATAAACTGCACTCCATCACCATACAACTTAGTCACCTCATTACGGTCTCTCGAGAAATTAGCAGAAATGTTCCATTCCCAATCCTTGGTTCTTAGCGCATTTATATCTACAGTAAATTCAACACCTTGATTTTTAATTTCACCAATATTCTCTATTGACGTACTAAAGCCTGTTGTTTCTGCCAGATTTCTCGTCAGCAACAAATTATCATTAACGATATGGAAATAGTCTGCTGACAGTTTAATACGATTATTCAAAAATGCCATATCTACTCCAATATTAAACTGACGCTGCCCTTCCCAAGTAATATCCGATGTACCTCGTTTAGAATCTGGCACATAAGTAGTACTGCCTGTAGAAACGTTCGGTCTATATAAAGTCAAGAAAGCAAAGTTGTCAATTTCCTGGTTACCAACTACACCATATCCAGCACGCAGTTTCAACTGATCAAAAATAGTTTGTTTTTGCATAAAATTTTCTTCAGCAATATTCCATGCAGCAGAAAAAGAAGGGAATAACCCCCATCTATGTCCTTGGGCAAATTTAGAAGAACCATCATAACGGGCTGTTACAGTTAAATAATACTTACTTGCATACGTATAATTAGCACGCAAGAAGTAAGACATCAATGAAGAAGAATAGAAATCAGAACCTAATTGTCTGTCAGCTAGCTTCTCTGATGCTCCAATGTTATGATAACCAAACAAATTAGAATCAAAGCCACGTCCTATAGCGTTGGTGTAATTACGTGAAATATTAGAAGCACTTGTACCTAACACAGCATTGACACGATGAACATCTGCTAAAGTTGTATCATAAGAAACTGTATTGTCCCACTGCCAGGTCACCACATTGTCTCTGTTATGGGAAGCTTGTCCCTTATTAGAATAACGAATCGCCTGTTGAATATCATTGGGTTGATATCTAAATGTTTGCTCATCCAAATAATTCACTGAAAAAGTAGTACGGAAGTTCAATCCTTTAACAGGATTAACATTCAAAAAGTTAGAACTAATGATACGATTTCTTATTCGATCATTTTCAATACGCATAGTACCTAATGGATTAAAGTAGTTTTCATCAACATAGCCACCATAATTCAATGTCAATAAGTCATAATCAATTGGTAACATCGGATTGGCTCCACGGGCTTTATCGAAAACTTCATCACCATCACCAAGCTGTGATTCAGTACGTACATACGAAGTATTGGTTCCTACTTTTAACCAAGGCTTAACATTATATTCCGCATTAATACGGCCTGAAATATTCTTATTATTCAAATTTCTCACCATACCTTGTTGATTGGCATAATTCAAACTAAGGAAGAAAGAGCCTTTTTCACTTCCACCTGAAAAACTCAATGAATGATTATGCTCAATAGCGTTACGTGTCACCTCATCCATCCAATCATAGTCTTGAAAAGAAGGGTCATTATAAGCATCTATTTCATATTGGCCAAATACATAGCCACCGCCCCCTAATGGATTATAAGGAGTCATAATACGATTTTGCAGATTTGCATTAATCTCAGCTTCTGTTGCATTGGGATGACGAGCCGCAAAGCTATTCATGGCAGCATCTCTACGAAGTTCAAACAATTGCTTAGAGTTCATCGTCTCGGGCATATTGGCATACGAGCGAACGCCAATCCATCCATCATAACTCACCTTACCTTCTCCCTTAGCACCTTTCTTGGTTGTAATCAAACACCATTTGCCGCACGTGATCCATACAATGCTGTAGCCGATGCATCTTTCAATACTTCAATAGAAGAGACATCATTCAGATTAACAGAATTAAAACCGCCACCATAATTATCCATCACCAAACCGTCCACTACATAAATCGGATCAGTAGAACCGTTAATCGTATTGATACCTCTTACCTTAATAGAAGAGTTATCACCTGGTTTTGCTGCCGTATTAATCAACACACCAGCCACACGTCCTTGTAACGCTTGATTAATATCAGTCACCGGTTTTTCTTTCAATACCTCAGAACTAACACTGCCTACAGCTCCTGTCAAATCACTCTTCTTCATCGAAGTACCTACAACAACCACTTCGTCTAATGTTTCAGTATCTTCCGCCATCACCACTTTGACAGGTTGGTTACCCATCACTTTTACATCTTGGGCAACATATCCTATATAAGAAATATGTAATGTTCCCCCCTTCTGAACTGATAATGTAAATTTACCATCAAAATCGGTAATAGTCCCATTGGTTGTACCTTTTACCACTACACTTGCACCAATGATAGGTTCGGATGTAACATCCACCACCTGTCCTGTAACCGTTATGTTCTGTGCCAACATATTGCAGCAACAAAACATGATAAGGATTAAATTAATAAGCCTAATTCTTTTCATAATTTGTAAATTTAAGTACGATTTAAAGTTTATATTGGTTTATTCTTCCATTTTGAAAATTGCGACATCACATGCAGGAACCGTTACTTCCAGGTTAGTCTTAGCAGTACTTTCAATGCCACTCCATAATTCTTTCAACTTATATTCCTTTGACGAATCCAACCCCAGACGCTCTAAAGCTGTAGTCATCTTCAACTCTTGATCCATATAGTTGAACACCGCATAATAAGCCTTACCATCCTTATCCATGCGTACAAACTGATTTTCTGACTTTTCACCATTCCCATCTACAGGATGAAAAGATTCCCCATTGGCTATGGCATTGATCTCGGCATTCGTCAAATATTTCATCGCCTTCTCTTTCACCTCTTTAGAACCGCCTTTGCTGAAATCATCTCCAGCAATGAAAATTCCAGTGATAACCCCCGAAGTGACACGCGCTCTGTTCTCACCATCTGTAGCATCGCGCAATACAATATGGTCAGGATCATTAAACAGATAGACCTTATCCTGCCACCAACCGTATGAAAGTGCATTCAAGGTATATTCGGTATCCTTCATCTTATTCCATGCATCACAAGCAATTCTTCTGGACTGAGCATAATGAGCAGGAAAAACAGGAGAAATAGAAAGATTGATATACATATCACCAAAATATTTGTCAAGCAATTGCATTCCATAATTGTATCCCTGAATACCTGTTTGTATTTCCGGATTATACCATTTGTCGGCTTCCATTGCTCCATGTGTCATAAAGTCCATTTTCACATATTCAAAGCCGGCCCGATGGAATAGCTCCGATGTATGCTTCATCATAGCCTCAATAGCCGGATGGGTAGGATCAACAGCATAAGCTCCGTCTAATTCCTGCGGTTTTCCATTTGCATAGAGATACACATCTTTATATTTATATCCCGGCATTTCTTTTATTTCACGTTCAGGATTTTTGGCCCAATCAGTAAACGGAGTCCAATAAACGCCGGCGACCTGACCGTTTGCCTTACATCTATCCACAAAAGCTTTCAACTCCTCTTCTGAAAAGCTATTCCAGCCAGAATCCAAACCTGTATAGACCAGATTATCCGAATTCACAAAATGATGGGACTGCAAATTCTCTTTATAAAAATCAGAAACTTCCAACGCTTTCGGATAGGTCAGATTAAATTGTAACGCTCCCCAGCTGTTCCAGCCAAAAGGAACAGCTTTATCCCAAGCCTTGGGAGGAGCAATCACAGCATTAGCCTGAGCGTATTCTTCCATACCTTCACGCCAGTCTTTAAAAAATCCTACTAAAATTTTAGGTGACTTGATTTTCGTACCTTTCAATGCACCGTGAGGTTTCGAATCACGTGTTGTCTTATCGGCAACACCGCCATAACATACCAACGAACCTACATTATATATATTACCTTTACCTATTGTTATACCTGTTTTCCAAGAATCATGTTCTACAGAACCTACCACCACAGCTTCACGGTCATCATTATTAAATATGGCAGTAACTTCATAACTAGTCAGTTCTGTAAATGTGAGCGGATGAGATTGATATCTGATCCAACAGTCATTATCAAAAGGGATGAAAAGCGCACGATTATTTTCTCCCTGGTTCAATACTTCAGGCATTTGGTCCACATTGACCGGTGCCATATAATTCGAGGCTATTTCAGTCGTACTCTCCAAAGTGAAATCTGTCAGCACATAATCCTTTGCCGGATATACATAAAAAGATTGAACCAGTGCAGGCAGATTATTCCCGGTATAAGTCACCTCATAATGATATCCTTCTCCAAAATGATCATTGATTTTTTTGGTAGAAACATGATGCTTTGCATAATCACGGGTAGAAACAACACTGTCGGCCAGCTTATAAGATGCATATACATTATCATAAATAAGCTTAGAGCCTTTGCTGATATCAATACCATTAGCGTGAGCATCGTACTCCAAAGACCATTCACCGACATTCAGATTTGCACTTTCAGCGCACCCGGACAAAATAAGACCGGAAACGCCCAATGCAGAAACACAGAGAAACAATGATTTTAAAGTTAACCAATTATTCTTCATAATATTATTAGTTTGTCAAAGAGATAAATTTACTTAAGGTCTGCTTTACTGTCCGGAATTCTTTTCCTTTCAAGCATGGTCAAAAGTAGGCATATCTTGACAACCTGTTAATATACAAACGCTGCAATAAATAGGATTTTTGCAGCAATGACGCATCCACACCCGCAGAATCCGCAAATGCATCATTTTTTGCTGCATTTCTTTCAATCAGAGATTCTCCGTCAGATCTATTTTAACTTTTTCCTTGGATGTTTGATACTGTTTCTCAAACTCTTTCGGGGTCATTCCGAATTGTTTCAGGAATAATTTGCTGAAGTAAGATGAAGAGTTTATTCCTACCATATAACAGATATCCCCAATACGATACTTACCTTCCTGAATCAATTCGGCCGCTTTTTTCAAACGGATCAACCGGATAAAATCTATGGGTGAAAGATTGAATAGAATCTTTATTTTCCTCAACAAGCTGGAACGGCTCATACATAAGATATCAGCCATACGTTCCACATTGAAATTTTCATCCGAGATATTCTCTTGAATCACATTGATCACTTTATTCATAAACTCCTCATCCGCCTTGTTCATCTGCATATTATGCACAGGGAAAAAAGGACGTTTGGAGAATGCCTCACGCTCTTTCCTTCGATTACTGAGTAAAGACAAAATCTGAGTCTTCAAATAATTGAAAGAAAAAGGCTTTTCCACATAAGCTTCCGCTCCTATCTTCAATCCGTTAATCTTACTCTCCAAATCGTTCTTGGCAGTAAGGAAAATAACCGGAATATGGCACAAATCAATATCCGCCTTTATTTCCTTACATAATTCATAGCCATTCATCACCGGCATCATTATATCACTGATGACCAAATCTATGTGATTACTACGTAAAACCTCCAACGCTTTCTGTCCATTCACAGCGGTTTCTACTGTAAACAAGGCTTCCAATCGTTCAAAAATAAAAGATCTCATACTTTCATTGTCCTCTACTAACAATAAAGTATAACCTTTCATCTGGTCTGTTTCTGTTGATGTTTCCTCATCCAATACTTCAATATTTTGCTCCACAACCTTCTCTATTTGCTGCCTTACTTCCTCTTTATTCAAAGGAATGGTCAAAACAAATGTATTCTCCGGTTGTTCTATATCCAAATAAAGCCTGCCTTTATGCAAAGTAGCCAGCGAACGAGCTAAAGGTAATCCTATGCCTACTCCCATCCGAGCTGCATCCTTCTTCTTCTCCAACTGATAAAAGGGTTCAAAAATCTGCTGGCTGGAGGATTCAGGGATCTTTTCTCCGTCACTGACAACACGAACAGTAAAATCTACTTCATCTTGGGATAAATCTATTGTAATAGTATGACGGGCATATTTCAAAGCATTATTCAACAAATTGCTCAATACTTTTGTAATGGCCTCCTTATCTATGGCAGCCATAATTCTTTCTTGGGGAATATGCTGCAATAATTCTTTCTGCTTTTGCAGAATAGTAGGCTCAAAACGAGCAATCGTTTCATTCAACAATGCCGTTACATCAACCGTTTCAAATTTCAGCTCAAATTTACTCGCTCCTATTTTCTGAAAATCAAGCAACTGTCCGGTCAGATCCAATAATCTCTTGGTATTCTGCCCGATTACTTTCAAATTCTTGTTCAATTTCTGGTCCTTGATATCCATTTCCTCAATAGCTTCCAACGGACCATTAATCAATGTCAAGGGCGTGCGCACCTCATGAGCTATTTCAGTAAAGAAACTGACTTTTGATTCATAGAGTTCTTTCTCCTTCTCAATTTCAAATAATTTCTGCTTTTCTTCCATCTGTTTCTCCTTACGTCTTTTATACCAGAAGAACCAACAAAGTACGACACAGATTCCCCATATAATGTACAGAAAATAAGCCCAAACAGACTGCCACCAAGGAGGCAGGATAACAATAGATAAAGAACGGGTAGCATAGGGACCTTCCTTGACACTATTGGTAGCCCGAACTTGCAAAGTATAATTTCCCGGAGGCAATTTTGCATAAGAAATATTCTGATTACTTGCCGCCCTGATCCAATCTTTATCCAACGGAACCAATTTATAATAGTATTGATTGGACTCCGTAGTGGAATAACTTAATAAAGCAACATCAAAACTAATATTTGACTGATCATAAGGCAACACGATCTCGTCCGTATGTTCTATACACTTTTTCAAAGGAGAATTAGGAGTATGAACCGTTATCTCCTGATTGTAAATACTAAATTTTGAGATATAAACAGGTGGCAAGAAATTAATTTTTTCCGAAGAATCAGGATCAAAGGCAATCAGTCCGTCTATACCGCCAAAATAAAACTTACCATCCTCCCCCTTCAAAGCTGACTTATAATTAAACTGGTTCCCTAATAAACCATCCTTAGTAGTATATACCCGCACGTCTTTCGATTCCGGGTTAAACCTGACCAGCCCCCGATTTGTCCCGAACCATAAATTTGATTGCTCATCTTCCAATATCTTATAAGCCACATCATCCGGCAAACCGTCTTTAATGGAAAAAGAGGTAAAATCATCCGTTTG
Source organism: Phocaeicola sartorii JCM 17136 = DSM 21941 (assembly GCF_054653615.1). Classification (NCBI taxonomy): domain Bacteria; kingdom Pseudomonadati; phylum Bacteroidota; class Bacteroidia; order Bacteroidales; family Bacteroidaceae; genus Phocaeicola; species Phocaeicola sartorii. Next base: position 319,517 of record NZ_BAAIFW010000005.1, on the reverse strand, counting down.
AGAATTGTAACGACAAATTCCACCACGATCAGTGGAAATCCAAATCCGCCCTTTACTATCCTGCATTACCGAACTGACAGAATTGGATCCCAATGTATTCTCCTTACCTTCCTCATAAGTATATTTTTTAAAGATATTCTTTCCCGGATCATGCTTCCATAACCCGCTTCCCATGGAAGCGAACCATATCATTCCATCCTTATCTTGAAATGCATCGAAAATCCAATCAAAACCCACTTCTTCCACCTTTTCAAAATGAAAACTTGCAGGAGCCGCTTTATAAAGTCCCCAACCTGTGCCAATCCACTTATATCCTGCCTCATCTATAAAGAAAGTATAAACACTTCCTTCTCCTATATTCAACTCCTCTGGAGTATAATGACAAACTTTATTCTCAGGTAACTGAATCACATCCAATCCTTGCTTGAACAAGCCGCAAAACAGTTGGTTTCCTTTAACAAACATCCCCAAAGTAACCATGTGACTCCCTTTATCACCATCCACCGGATGCAATCGGTTTACCTGCCCGGAAGCAATATCCAATATATTAATTCCGTCGTCTTCAGTTCCAACCCATATATTGCCCTTATTATCAGAAGCTAGTTCCCTTATCCGTTTTGTAGTCAACGAACGTCCGTCACTTCCTGGTACATATTTATCAAATAACAAGTCATGATGAGGCAGATAATTCACCCCACCAAACATGGTTCCTAACCAAATTCCATCTTCACGATCCCGATAAATAGTATAAATAATCTTATCCGACAAGCTGAACGGACGCATCAAGTCTTGTTTCAAATGAACTATTTTATTCTTTTTTTCATTTACCACAAACAAACCTTCATAAGTTCCCACCCACAGTTCATCGTCAAAACAAGCCACATTACGTACAAATGTATGGTCAGCTTCCGGTATGTCTATTTTTACCAACTGATTCGTACTGGGATTATATTTCATCAATTCCCCTTCATGAACAGCCATTGCAATCCAATCGCCATAATTACAAATAAAATTAATATTCTTTCCTTTTAATGAATACCCGGTTTTATCAACACAATATTGTTCAAATCTATCCGTACTCCCATTATATCGGAAAAGTCCGACTCCCCATGTACCAACCCAGACCTCTCCATCAGGACGCACCAGAATACACTCCGGAGCTTCTGTCTTAAAATGCTCTTTGTTGGTGACTTCATAAAAATAAAGTTTCTCATTCCTATAGCGAAAAACTCCCTGATCAGGAATTACAATCCAAATATTGCCTATAGAATCCGCTACAATATCAGATACCCAATTATTCATATTCACCCCTTCTTCCGTCTCCTGATTCATGAACGTGAATATATCCGAAGTCGGATTATAACGATAAACTCCTCTATCCGTCCCGACCCATAACTGACGTTCCTTATCTTCAAATAATGCAGAGATATTATGATTTCCCGTACCGGCCACATAGTCATCACAATCCATCTGCACAATAGAAGTTCCGTCAAAACGGTTCAAACCATTCTTTGTACCAAACCACATAAACCCGTAACTATCCTGAATAATAGCTTTCACATTACTTTGTGACAGCCCATTCTCACCCGTTATATGAGAAAAATAAAAATTGGACAATCCCCTATCAACAGCCTGTAATGTAAATACAACATACAAACAACATATAATGAGCCAAGTCTTTTTCATAGTTTGCTTGAAATTTTAGTCAAAGATAGAAAAAAAAAGGATAAATAATACCAATATAAAAGAAATAGAGGGTCACCCCTCTATTTCTTTTCACGAATAACCATTACAAATTCCCCCATTCTTTTCTTTCATACAGCACACAAATTACGATGGATTTGTCCACCTTGATGGTTAATATCCAATTCTCGCACCTTATCCAAAAAATCAATGGCTTTTCCCATCTCACGCAATCCCAAATAACCCAATCCCATCACATAATTGCAATGAATGCGGTTACGTTTATCCAAGTCGTCTTTCCAAATAGCCAGATCAGGCAGAGAAACAGCAAAATAATCAATCCGGCAGTGGTCAAACAAATGCTTCTCACCATGCTTTATCAATTTGTTAAAGCAGCTACGTGCCTTATCCTCTCTGCCCAATGCACGCCATGCCAGACCTTGATAGAAAATCTTATCGGGTTGTTGGTCATTGTAGAAGAAAGCCTGTTGTGGTTCTGAAGAACCAATGGTCGCTTTGGTAAAACAATCTATCGCTTGTTGCTCATTTCCCAAGCCACGAAGCGCCTCGCCTTTATAATACCAGATATCATTCTCCTCAGCATTTGCCAATTTTCCCTCACCTAAATTAACCGGATAAACATCCGTCTCATTTAAAAGGGCTAAAGCATCGGCATAGCGTTTTTCACTTAAAGCAATCTTTGCTAATTCTACACGACACAATACATATTGTCCGGTGATTTTTCCTTCTCCTCCTTCCCATGGATGGAAATTACGCGCGGCAATCAATTCTTTTGCTTCAGCATAGCGGCCTGATTGATTATACAAAGTGATACGTTCAATGGAAAGATCATCACGCTGCTCTACTTCGGGCAGATGTGCTTCCAAAAAAGCCAAACGTTCACTATGCGGCCGCCCTAAACGTTTATAAAGTTGATCCAACTCCATTAATATACGAGAATCGTGCTCATCCAATGCATAAGCTTTTTCCAAAGTTTCCAAGGCTTTCTGCTTGTCATCGCGTTTATTATAATAAGCCAACGACAAATTACGCCATACGGTGGGATATGCCGGATTTATGGCCGCAGAATGTTCCCAACAGGCAATGGCATTGTCATACTGACGGTTAGCATACCAGAAATTACCTAAACTATATGCCGCTTTTGCCCCATGAATATTCAGACGTAAGGCATCTTGAAGAATCAATACTTCTTCTATACGATTCGGGAAACAATATGAATGATTCTCTTTTTCTGCCCGCTGATAATATTCCAATGCTTTACTCTCATCTCCCTTACAGGTATGGAAATATCCCATTGCATAATAAACGACAGGATATATTTCTGTAGTTCCGGTGACATGGCATTCCAGTAAAGATAGAGCTTCCTCATACAATCCGGCAGCAGCAAAATCCAATGCGTATTCTATATATCCGTGTGCCCAACCACGCATCAACTCTTTCATTTCCTCCAATACTTTCACATCCCGGGTTAACAGATAATGTTCAAAACGACATCCCATATTAAAACGATCTATCTGCAATGATTCGGATACGAGTGCCAAAGCTTCCTCTTTACGTCCCAACTTGCGCAGAATGGAAGTTTTCAACTGACGCGCCTTGTGATTATGCCAATTGCGAATCAATGAACGGTCTATCTTATCCAGAGCACTTTCATACTTTCCTTTACGAGTGTCAAGCTGCGCCAGAGCATAATAAGCCGCATCCTGCCAAGCAGCATTCCATGCCGACTTGAAAAAAGCATCATAAGCCTCCTCCCACTTCTGTTGCATCATACAACTCCAGCCCAAATTATAATAAGGTTCACCGTCATAAGGATTCGGATTACGTTCTGTCAAGGTTTCCACCGCTTTCCGGAAATAACTTTCCGCCATTGCAAATTGTCCTTTACGCATCAACAGTAGTCCTACTGCATTGTTGCAACGTACATCTCCCGGCTCACGTCTTAACGCTTCCTTATAATAATCCATCGGATTATAAGTGGCATGCCGATATTGTTCCAAATGTAATCCTGTCAAAAACAATTGCTCGATGGAAGCAATATCCTGAGGATCTTTAGCAGCCTTGGCAGGATCAGGAATCGGTTTGATTTCCGGTTTATCCGCCTGATAGGAAAGCAAAACGGCACCTTCTTTATCACGAACCTCCGCACATACGTCCTCTTCTTTTAGCCCTTCCGCCGCAAAAGTCGTAACAAACGGCTCTGATGGTGAAACCTGTGTAGTTCTGTCCAATAAGACAGTTCCTTTTATATCCTTCACTATAATGCGTACCCCACTATTCACTCCCGTAGTATAAAGTAGCAGACGAGCTTTACCTTCTTTTATCTCCAAATTCAACAAAGCATCTTTAGTTGCGTTTTTCACATATCCCACCTCACTGTAAGGCATAAAATACTGTACCCATGATTTTTCTTCGTAGGGTTGCAACCAAGTGAAATCCGGCTGATTGTCTGTGTACATACCGGTCATCAGTTCAATATAAGGGCCGTCCTCATCAGTCAGATTACGATCCCAAGCCTTACCGAAATCACCATTTCCCCATGTCCATTGTTTCTTTCCCGGAGAAACATGATGATCGGCCACGTGCAGAAGTCCCCCACGAACATCTTCTTCATAGCCACCCACAAAATCATATTTAGACTTGATAGCCATATATGATGTAGGAACCGGAATATTCTTATATTTAGAGATATCCACACCAGCAGAATAATCCTGCTTATAATAAACCCCTGTAGCAATAGGGAAAGAAGAGACATCGCGCTTGCCGTGATCGAACACCGCATTCACATCAGGCGGGAATACCGAATGATAATGGTCATTGACCACCACTGCAGGGTTGGCCCACCACAAGAAAGTCTGAGGGAAAGACGTACGATTATAAATCTTCACTTTAATTTCTATATAAGCCTTGCCCGGATAAAGCGTAAATCCCTGCATACCTTTAGTACGAAACATTCTCTCCACTTCATTGCACCATATTGTCTTACTGCCATCCGCATTTTCCTCTATCAAGAAATCAGTAGGCAAAAAAGTAGAAGGACGGTGATGCTGAGGCCAGTTAAATTCGATTCCTCCAGAAATCCAAGGTCCTGTCAATCCCACCAATGCCGGTTTCACCACTTGGTTATAATAAACAAAGTGACGTTTCTTCACCTTATCATAAGCCATGTGTATACGTCCTCCCAACTCGGGAAGCACCATCACCTTAATGTATTCATTCTCGATAAACAACGCATGATATTTCTTGTCTGCTTTCTTATCTGAAATCTTCTCGACTACCGGATAAGGATAAACAGCTCCACAACTTCCCTGATAAACTCTCTTTTCAAGAAAAATAGGATTCTTCTCTTCCTCTCCTATCTCATAAGTAGGAAGCATAATATCTTCCTCCCATGCACGCACCTCACTGCCATGAACGGTACTTTGAATTAAATATTGAGTTATTTTTTCCATAATAAATGATTGTTATTTCACTAATTCCTTTTCTATTTCCTCCAGACTCTTTCCTTTGGTCTCCGGCAAACGGAATACAACAAATATTCCCCCACTCAGGCAAATCAGCCCATACAGCCAGAATGTCCCGGCAGCTCCCAAACCACTATTCAACATCGGGAAAGTATAGGTCAGTATAAAGCAGGCCGCCCACAAAGCGAAAGTACAAACAGACATGGCAACTCCACGAATACGGTTCGGGAAAATCTCAGAGATAATGACCCACATCACTGTAGCCAAAGTCATGGCATAACAGGCAATAGCCATCACAACAATAATCAACAGCACAACTCCTGTGATATGAAAATAATAAGCGGCTCCCATAAAGGCATAAATTACTGCCAGTCCAAATGATCCGATCAGTGTCAACGCCTTACGTCCCCAACGGTCTACCACAAACATGGCTAGAATAGTAAATATGACATTTGTAATACCGGTCACCACAATATTCATCAAGACATCAGACACGCCATAACCTGCCGCCATAAATATTTCCTGTGCATAGTTGAAAATAACATTAATACCACACCATTGCTGCAAAATAGCCATGACAACACCTATAGTCAACACTTTATACATAGCAGGATTCAATAATTGACGAAAACCTCCTTCTTGCGTCTGACAGGCTGAAGCCGCTTCTATGGCCGCCAACTCAGTAACAGCATATTCCTTTCCTCCCATACGAGTAAACACCTTGAGTGCAGCCTCCCGCTTTCCCGAAGAGGCTAACCAACGAGGACTCTCCGGTAATATAAAACTAAAAACAAAGAACAAGGCGGCCGGGACAGTCATTGCCCAAAACATCCAGCGCCATCCCATCTGTCCGTTCCATGATTCACGGATCATTTCATGAGTAGCTCCTAATGCCACAGGCTCGGCTATCTGCCAATTAACAATCTGAGAAGTCAAGATACCTAACACTACCGTCAACTGATTGATGGACACAAACCGTCCCCGCAAATGTGCCGGAGCTATTTCTGCTATATACATAGGTGACAAACTGGAAGCAATCCCAATGGCAAAGCCCCCCACCAAACGAAATACATTAAAGAAAGTAAAAGAATGCACCGCCCCTGTACCGACAGCCGTACAGATAAATAATCCTGCCGCCAAAATCAAAATCGGCTTACGTCCCAAACGGTCACTCAGCTTACCGGCACTTAGCGCCCCAAACAAACAACCAATCAAGGCACTGCTCATAGCCCATCCCTGCATAACAGGGTTACCAGCTATACCAAAATATTGTTCATAAAAAGGTTTTGCTCCTCCGATCACTACCCAGTCATATCCAAACAGGAAACCTCCCATAGCAGAAATCAAAGCAATAAGAAATAGATAAAAATTAGATTGTGTTTTCATGAATATCATATATTAGTTATTTTTATGATGCAAAGTAACAAGGATTCAAGGACTTAAAGAATAGAAAAAATTACTGAGGATATGGACAATATTACTATTTCATTACTTTGCTGGTTGCCTTATCATAAAACGAGGACTACACCTCAATATACTGAGATGTAATCCTCAATCAAGCTATGCAAAGCAACCTGTTTTTTACAACAATTCCAGCAAATCTCCACGTTTCATTTCCACTGTTATCAAACCTTTTGCATCAGGATTTGCAATTGCCTCCTTACTATTTAAAAGCACTCTATATTTTTTCCCTTGAGGAATTTTCACTTTTAAAACCTGATCAGCAGTAGCTTTTAAAGAAGCTTTATTAATGACAGTATTCGTCCACTCAGCAGTCGCTTCAGCTCCTCCCTTTAAACATAGACCTTTAAAACCACCATCTTTCCATTCAATAGGCAAACAAGGTAAGAATTCTACATAACCCTCATGATTCTGTATTAGCATTTCTGCCATACCAGCTGTACCGGCGGGATTCCCGTCAAACGAATAAATATCACCTTCCGCCCCAGCAATGCCACCTGGAGATACAGTCATTAAATTCTCACGTGAAAGCTTGCCCTGCAATAATTGAACACTCTTATATGCTTCCTGTGCATCTTTCAAGCGGGCATACATACAAATCATATTGGCACGACTCCACTCTGTATCTTCCCAGTTCTCGGCAGACAAACGATTCTCGATGGTCTTGCGGGCAGCTTCCGCCAATTCGGGAGTCTTCTCCAAAGTGATTTGGGAGAAAGGATAGAGTGCCAGCAGGTGGGAAGTGTGACGATGGTTGGGATGAGCTTCCTCGAAATCTTCAAACCATTCACGAATGGCACCATTGGCACGCAACTGGATGGGAGGAAGTTGGGCGATGGCAGTACGCAGGCTATCGGCAAACTCGCGGTCGGTATTCAATATCTCTGAAGCCTGAACACAATTCGACAAGATCTCGTAGGCCAGTTCACGGTCACAGGCAGGCATCATGGAGGCAACCATTTCCTCACCGCCTGCTGTACGGAACCAGTTTTCGGGTGAGATGCTCGGCCCTGTCATCAGATAACCACTCTTCGGGTCTTTTGCCAAGAAATCCAGGATGAACTGTGCATTACCTTTCAAAAGCGGATAGGCCATTTCGGCCAGATATTGCTTGTCCTGTGTAAATTCATATTGTGTCCACAGATGGGAAGCTATCCATGAGCTTGCCATCGGGAACAGTCCCCAAATAATGGTACTGGAGGCGGGAGTATATCCCCAGACATTGGCTGTAGTGTGAGCAGTCCAGCCTTTACATCCATAGACCACTTCGGCTGTCTTCGCACCGTGATGCGCCAAATCCTTAATATAGGTAAACAGAGGGGCATTACATTCGGCAAGATTGCCGACATTGGCTGCCCAATAATTCTGTTCAGTATTGATATCCAGATGATAGTCATTGGTCCAGCCCATGTTGCACGCCTTGTTATCATTGAAAAAACCCTGCAAGGCAATGGGCAATGGAGAGTTTTCGCGGGAACTGGCAATGGTGAGGTAACGGCCATATTGGAAGAACAAGGCATCCAGACCAGTATCAGTCTTGCCTTCCTTCACTTGTTTCCAACGGACATCCGTAGGCAACGCGCGGTTAGCGTCTTGCCCGAAATGAATAGAGACACGATTGTACAACGTGTTATAATCCTTTATATGCGCCTGCTTCAATTCATCATAAGATTTAGCTGCAGCCTTCTTCACGCCATCAGCACAAAGAGTCTTGTAATCAGGACTTTTATAATCGGTACGCACATCGACAATCAAAGTCACAGCATCAGCTTCTTTTATACCTACTCCAGACTGTTCCATCTTTACCTCTCCATTATCAGCCAGAACGGCTATTCTTCCTTCAAAACAGACTCCGCCCGGACCATGCAAGGGAAAATCTACTTTCCCGGTAAATACCAATTGGTTATCTTCTACAGAAAGGTCGGCTTGACGCATCAAATCCAATCCCATATTCATAGTAATGGACTTTTGCTTATCAGCGGTCAAGCGGAGTACGAGAACATTATCCGGGTTTGTAGCAAAATACTCACGTTTATAGTTCACACCACCGGAGTTGAAAGAAACGCTGCTGACAGCCTCATCCAAGCTTAACGAACGACGGTAGCCGGTCACTTTACCTTCGGGGTAAATGAATTGCATCTTCAAATCTCCAATGGGAAGATGAGTTCCGAAAGAAGTCTGGTTGCCATGAAGATTATCTCCGGCTATACGGTTTCCTTCCGATAGTTTTCCCTCAAAGAACAACTTTCTGAGCTGGTTCATTTTCTCTCGTCCGAAAGGTATGTTCTGGTTCTCATTGTACTGGCCGGACCACATTGTCGATTCATTCAACGCCAGTTTCTCTTCCTCTATCCCACCATAAGTCATAGCTCCCAAGCGTCCATTACCAATAGGTAAAGATTCCATCCAAACTTCTGCCGGCTGGGCATACCATAATTCTGTAGTTTCACAGGAATCAGTCGCACTCTGGCATCCGGAAAGCGCCAAAGCCATTGCTCCCAAATAAGTCTTAAAATGTTTCATATTTTTCATGATTAATAGTTTCTTCCAAGGCAAAAGTAAACATACCTCTCCCATCAGGTAGAGAATATTTCGCCATTTTTAGGCTCTTTTGCTTCAATTACAGCCTATAAAAGGAGGATTCAGTGCTTAGGATCTTTTCCCAGCACAAATTCCAGAACGCCACCCTTTGTTATCTCTTCATGGGTAATCCAAAGACGGTTCAAAGGCTTTCCATTCAAGGAAACAGACTGGATATATACATTCTCCGGAGAATTATGATGTGCTATGATCGTAAATGTCCTTCCTTTATAATATCGATTATCTAAAGATAAAATAACTTTACGGAACACAGGACTTGTCAGTTCATAACGGTTGTTGCCGGGACAAATAGGATGGAATCCCATAGCCGCCAGAATATACCAGGCAGACATCTGTCCCACATCCTCATTTCCACACAATCCGTTCACTGTATCACCGTATGCATTCCGGCAGATACGCCGTGTCCAATATTGGGTGAGCCACGGACGCGAAGTATAGTTCAACATGAAAGGTACCTGATGATCAGGCTCGTTAGGATGATTATAGTAATCCCCCCACATGAAACGTTCATCTGCTCCCTCGAAGAATGCTACCAATTCCCGTTCAAAGTACTCTTTTCCCATAAGAGAAATCAATCCTTCCAGATCATGCGGGACAAACCAGCCCTGCTGATAATTATTACTTTCTATACAACCTTGCCAATGTACATTCCGCCCCTTCCACGGCATCCAGCTACCATCTGCCGAACGTGCACGGAACCATTTCACACTATCACACCATACCTGATGATAAGATTGTGCCTTCCTCTCAAATGCCACAGCTTCCTGTTCCCTTCCCCTATCACGAAGCATAGTGCTGACACACCAGTCCGTATAAGCATACTCCAACGTTTTCGAAAGATCATCCGGCGTATATCCCTGCTCATTATTGCCAAATGTGCGGACTGTGTTCAAAGAATATTCCAAAGCTTTCCGGGTATCATAATTCCGGATACCTTTATTGTAAGCATCCGCCACCACCGATACGGCCGGATTACCCACCATACAACCCGAATAGGCATTCAAGAATTCCCAACGTGGAAAATATTTCTTACCGCTCAGTTCCGCCAGTTGAATCAATGAGTTTATTTCATCGTCCACCAGCCGGGGATTGATAATGGTCTGTAAAGGAAACTGGCTACGGAATACATCCCAGCCGCTGAAAATAGTACGATAGATAAAATTATCCGCATAATGCACCTTGCCATCCGCCCCCGGATAGGCGCCGTCCACATCCGAGAAACAACGCGGATCTATCATAGTGTGATATAAAGATGTATAGAAAATAGTCTTATCCTTTTCCTCTCCTTCCACCTGTACACCCGAGAGAGCCTCATTCCACTGCCTGCGGGCACGCTGACGCACTCCATCAAAATTCCAATCGGAAATATCGCTTTGCAGATTCTTTCGCGCACCCTCCATGCTGACAAACGAGATGCCGCATTTCAACAAAGCCTGCTCCCCTTCACGAGTGGAGAACTCAGTATAAAAGCCTAGATGTTTCCCTTGAGCTATCTTTTTCCGGGGAAATACATGAGCATTCTTGATATATTCATGGTAAGCCGGATCATCATTGGAAGCATTCTTACGTTCCACTCCCTCGGGGATATCCGCACTCCATACGCCAAAATTTTTCAAAGGACGGTCAAAGCAGCAATAGAAATAAGCTGTATAGTTACCTTGTCCTGCCCCATCTCCCCAACCGCCACCATCGGGGGTACATTTCATCCAACCTTTAATGGTATAATCGTCCTCCACTTCTACATATTGTTCAGTAGAAGTACCACCGATACGGCGTGCCAAATCTATCTGTATGCGGGAAACCTCAGACTGAGGATAGGTAAAACGCATCATTCCCGAACGGGAAGCCGCTGCCAATTCCACCTGAATACCATAATCATCCAGCATCACAGAATAACCGTCCACCTTCGCCACCTCACGGTCATGAGAGTAACGGGAACGGTAACCGCTTTCGGGATTTTCTTCCGTACCTTTGAACGTATGCAGTTCTCCCGTGGTAGGCATAACCAGGAAATTACCCAAATCGCCATACCAACCGATGCCGCTCATGTGGGTGAAGCTGAATCCTTCGATGGTAGAATGATGCCAGGAATACCCGGGGCCGTTATCTCCTCCGGTCTTTGTATCGGGACTCAATTGCACCAGGCCGAAAGGAGTGCACACACCGGGAAATGTTTTTCCCAGTCCGTGATCGGAGCCGGCCATCTCATCAGCGGTGGTTGCTCCGATGATCGGGTTGACATAGTCTACAGGGGCCTTTTGAGCCCAGGCATTTACAATATTCAAACTAATGAACAATAAACATACAGATATCGGTCTTTTCATAAAATAATCAAACTAAAGGACAACAAACCATTCATTATTTTCGCGGTGTGGCACTCATTACAAACTCCAGCGTTCCGCCATTCATAATATCCTGATGGGTAATATAATTCTTTGTATATTTCTTACCATTCAGTTTCATGGAACGGATATAAATCTCATTGTGCTTTTTACGTGGGGCTTTGATGGTAAAAGTCTTTCCATCAGGCAACTGAATAGTCGCTTCCTCCAACATAGGAGTACCGATAATGTACTCTCCGCTGACCGGATTTACCGGATAAAAGCCAAGTGCGCCAAACACATACCAAGCAGACATTTCCCCGCAATCATCATTACCGGCATAACCCGAAGAAGAATCGTTGTACAGTTCATTCATGATATGCGCCACATATTTCTGTGTCTTCCAAGGTTCTCCCGCACAAGCATACAGATAAGCCACATGATGGCTCGGTTCATTGCCATGCGCATATTGCCCTACAAAACCGGAAGCATTGTCATTCAGCTCACCACTTTGATCATTGACAGTGAAGAAGGTATCCAATTTTGCGGTAAAAGCGTTGTTGCCCCCTGTCAGTGAAATCAAGTCGGGTATATTCTGGGGTACATACCAGAAGTATTGCCAGGCATTCCCCTCAGTGAAAGGATAGCCGCCATTGGCTCCATATTTATAAGGATCGAAAGGTTCCATCCATTCTCCTTTCTTATTTTTCGGTTGAAAGAATTTTGTCTCTGCATTAAACAGATTCCGGTAAAAAGCGGAACGCTTCATAAAGCGGCTATAATCTTCTTCTTTCCCTAATTTCCGGGCCAACTGTGCGACACACCAATCATCAAAAGCTTGTTCTAAAGTAATAGAAACAGATTGTGTCTGAATATCCTCAGGCATGTATCCATATTTCTCCCATACTTCAAAAGGAGAGTTCGGATGAGATACGATGGAACTGCTACGAACTGCTTCATAGGCTTTTTCCGCATCCACTCCTGCAACACCTTTCAGCACAGCATCCACAATGACAGGAATGGAGTGGTTGCCAATCATACAATAATTATCCTGCCCCCATAATTGCCACACAGGCAGATAACCATAATAATCATATTGACGCATCATGCTTTTAATAAAATCAGGAATGCGGCCGGTATGCAGCAAAGTATAAAGCGGATGAGCCGCCCTGAATGTATCCCATAAAGAAAAAGTGGAATAATGCACTTCATTATCGGCAACCTTACGTGTCGTATAATCGGCAGCCATATATTCACCGTTTACATCACTCATGGTATTGGGCTGGACCATCGTGTGATATAAAGCCGTGTAGAAGATCGTTTTCTGCAGATCAGTACCCCGGACGGTTATCTTTTCCAGTTCCTTTTCCCAACTGTCTCCGGCAGCAAAAGCAATATTATCAAAATCCCAACCGGGAACTTCCTTAGACATATTCAGACGGGCGTTCTCTATAGAAACCGGTGACAAGGCTACTTTACACACCAATTCCTGATCCTGCCGCATATCGAACGTAAACAAACCATGAAGATCCGTTCCGTTAATGACCGGTGTATTTTTATATTTCCGGCCTCCGTCATGAAATTCAGAAAAGTGTATCGGTTTAGAAAATTCAATGTGGAAATAGATTTTTCTCAGTTTCGCCCATCCGGTAATGATACGATAACCTTCTACCTCAGTAGGAGAAATGATCCGGATTTGTGACTGGATAATACGACGGTTCCAGCTTCCTTTATTGGCGGAATGATCCAAGTCCAGCCACAGTTTGGCTTCCTTACCCTGCGGATACGTATAACGATGTACGCCCACACGTACAGAGGCTGTCAATTCCGCCTGAATCCCTTCATCATCCAACAACACCTGATAATATCCCGGACGTGCCTGTTCCTGTTGGTGAGTGAAAGCTGATTTCGTTTTATCACTGACCGTGGGGAACATCAATATATCAATAAAATCGGAAGCTCCCGTCCCACTTAAACGGGTATGGCTGAAACCATAAATGGTAGAGTCGTTATAATCATATCCCGAAGCCTGCGCCCAGTCGGGAGCTTCGCGAGTATCAGGACTTAACTGGACCATACCGAAAGGTACAGTGGCTCCCGGATAATTGTTTCCCGAAAGACTGGAATTAACTGCCCCTGTTCCAATAAACGGATTTACCCAACGGGTTAGATTCTGAGCATAGATGAAATTTGCGGAAAGAATAAATGTTACTAATAAATGAACCAGCCTCTTCATAATAGATTTAAAGTTTTGTTTATTGGCAAAGGTAGTTCATTCGTGTTCTGGAAACAGATATAATTTCGTCTAATTTAGGCTCATTTGCTTCAATTATAGCATTCAGCGACCTGTGTAGCCCTCCAATCTGCTTTTCTTTCATATCTTTTCCAGCCGGGAAATGAAGTTACAAGTCGGGAAATACCCCAACGGACTTCTTTAAATAAAACAAAGTAAGCCGCAAAATTTGCGGCTTACAACTATACATAAACGATCTTACATACTATTTACTTGTCCCCCATCCAAGTCCATTTATGCCAGATACTTTCCAACGGTCCTTGCTTGTGGCTCTTCAACCACCATTTGCAGAATTGAACCTGCAACAGGAAAAGCACGAGACCGACAATCAGGCTCAGCGTATATCCGCAATACGGAGCCAGATAAAGCCCAAACGGAAAATAAATAACCGCACCGGCAATGGACTGTCCTATATAGTTGCTCAGACTCATCTTCCCATAGGAACGGAGGCTGGACACGAGCTTCTGAAAGCCTGTCCTTTGATAAAGCAGGACAAAAGAAGCAACCAGCACCACAGTGAAGGCAAACTTCTGCCACATATCAAAAGCGGTTCCTGCCGTACTTTTAATAATATCGCTGTCACTTGCCATGATCAATTCCTTTAACTGGAAAAGAGGGGCAAAGGCAATGGCAGAGACAATGAGCGCCTTCACCCAAAAACGCGTATGTTTTTCAGAAATAACAAACAACTGTTTACGCCCGATATATAATCCCATCAAAAACAAGCCGGCAGTCTGCCAAAAACGCCCTGCACCCAGAGCCCAATACAAGCTAGCTTTCTGTCCCAAAGTAATATTCCGCCATATAAATTCTCCAAAGTTTCCTTCTTTGGTATAAGCTGCCACTTCTCCATACATCTCGCCTACCCCCAAATCGGGCAAAGTGTGCGAAGGATCGTACAGACTTACTATATAATGATACCACTCAACGGGTTGCAAAAGGAACAAGATAGCGGTGATAAGGACGGCGCAATCACTCCACTTGCGGACAAGGAAAAGCACAACACCCACTACCACAAAGAGTAACAACACATCTCCTGCCGGAAAAAAAGCAGCGTTCAATGTGGCAAACACCGCCAGCAATACCAAACGCCAAAGAAAGCGATAACCGAAATCCTTTCCTTTCCGTTGCTGGTTGGCAGACTGTATGTAGAAAGTAAACCCGAACAAAAGGGCAAAAATGGCATACGCTTTTCCGGCAAATAAAGAGAAAGTGACGTTGAATACTCCGTCATTCAAGATCTTCAGCCAAGCAGGCTGATCTGTGGGATAAACCGGAAAAATGAAATGCTCCAGATTATGTACTAAAAGAATAGCCATTACCGCGAATCCGCGCAAGGCATCCACCACTTCAATGCGTGGCGTTTTTTCTGCTAATTGTTTTTCCATGAAATAGTTATTGTTGTTTGTTTAAAATACGTTTTACCACACGGTTGGCCGGTTTCTCAAAATAAGAATAAGAAAGCAGGCTCAATCCAATTGTAACTGCAAGAATAAGCGGAATGCTGATATACAGGCTGATGTGACAATCGTATGTTTTCGCCAGTTGCACGTAGGCCAATATAATCCACAAATGAATCAGATAAAAACTATAACTGATATCGCCACCAATGACCAGATATTTATTGGAAAGGATACGCGAAAGGAACCCTTTCTGCAAAGAGAATATCAGGAGAACCAATGAAATAGGTATCCAGTAATAACAGGAGTAACGATAGACTTTCGGAACCAGATCCTCCGAAGCCAGGTAAAAGAGCAGAAAGAGACACACTGCACCCACTTCGAGCAAAGACGCCGTGAAGAAAGACAACTGTTTGGAACGGCACCATCCATAGGCTTGATAAAGCAACATACCCACCAGAAAATCGGGGAAGCGGGCCAAAGGATTCACATACCAATAGCCACGGATATTTGCCTCATCCGTCAGCGACATCAGTACCGGAACCGCCACAGCGCATACCAGCAAAGTTCCTGCCAATCTTTGTCTTTCCTTAAAGAACAAAGCCAAGAACGGGAACAGGAAATAGAACAACTGCTCACATCCCAAACTCCACGAGGGACTGCCGAAATAAAAGAAATAATCCATCCGGGGGACAAAAGGATGCAACAGGAACAGTGCAGGAATAAAATGTTTCAACCCTTCACACCAGCCCGTCGGTGTCAACCAATTGCCTACAACAGCCACTCCCAGCAAAGTCAATACATGCAATGGATAAATACGGGCAACACGTGCCGCCCAGAACCGACGTTTCGTCACCAGCCGTTCCTCCATCTTCTTTTGATAATTGTATGCTATAATAAAGCCACTTAGTATAAAGAAGAAGCTTACGCCCACAAATCCTTCTTTAAAAATATGAGTAGAGAAGCTGGAATCGACTACATAGCAATGCGCCCCGAAAACCATCAGCGCAAAGAAGAGGCGTAAAGAAGTTAATGTATCAATCATAGTATCGTCATTTCTGTCTCAATCGGACACAAAGGTACGGTTCTTTTTCGAACTATTTATTGATCTGGATTAAATTCACTCTGCCATCAGGTGATTTCCGCTCCTTCATTTTACTAAAATGTAAATTTTAACAGTTTACTCAGACATCCAAACCATTATTTTCCTACATTTGTTATTAGTAAAACTTTAAATACGAAAGAACATGAAAGCAAACCCTGTATTTAGTTTGTACATCCCTACCAAATTAATATTTGGTTGTGGAGAAATCAAGAAATTATCCAGTGAGAAACTACCGGGGAAAAAGGCATTAGTTGTCATCTCATCCGGAACTTCCATGCGGAAATATGGATATCTGGAGAAAGTGCTCGCCCAATTAAGACTGAATCATGTAGAGACACTGGTTTACGATAAGATCCTTCCCAACCCCATCAAAGAACACGTGATGGAAGCAGCAGGCATCTGCCGCGAAGAAAAATGCGACTTTGTGGTAGGACTGGGAGGCGGAAGTTCCATCGACTCCGCCAAAAGCATCGCTGTCATGGCCTGCAATGATGGCGACTACTGGGACTATGTATCAGGGGGCAGCGGCAAAGGGCGTCCCGTAAGCAAAGCACTTCCCATTATCGCCATCCCTACCACCGCCGGAACCGGAACGGAGATGGATCCATGGACAGTGATCACCCACGAAACGGCTCAGGAAAAGATAGGCTTCGGTTGCCAGCTGACCTTCCCCACCTTATCTATTGTAGATCCGGAACTGATGGTTTCCATTCCCCCGCACCTCACCGCCTATCAAGGGTTCGATGCATTCTTCCATGCCGCCGAAGGTTTTATCGCCAATTGCGCGACCCCCATCAGCGACCTCTATGCCTTAGAAGCCATTCGTCTGATCTACAAATATCTGCCAGTAGCCGTAGCCGACGGAAAGAATTTGAAAGCGCGTGCCAAAATTGCTTGGGCCAGCACCTTGGCAGGCATGGTGGAAGCTACTTCTAGTTGCACTTCCGAACATTCATTAGAACATGCCATGAGTGCATATTATCCGCAACTTCCTCACGGAGCCGGACTCATTGCCTTGTCGGAAGCATACTTCGAAACCTTCCGTCATGACTGTACAAAACGTTACATGAAAATGGCCGAAGTGATGACTCAGAAGAAGAGCAACCGTTCGTCCGATTTCATTGATGCATTGATCACGCTCCAGAAAGAATGTAAAGTACATCCTGTCAAGTTGAGTGAATTCGGCATCCAGCCCGAAGATTTCCCGAAATTCCTGCAAAATGCAAGAGACACCATGGGAGGGCTGTTCACGCTGGACCCACGCCCGATTACTGATGAAGAGATCCTGCATGTCTTTGAGAAGTCTTATAAATAATGGATAAAGAACCAGACCTTGCCGTAACCTGTTACGGCAAGGTTAAACCATTGAACTACGATTTGATCCGGAAAATCAACGACTATTTCCGCTCCTTTGAAAGTTCCTCCAACGTTTTTTCCTCGTACTTGCAAATCGCCTCCTTATAATCCTCGGAAATCAATCTAGGTTCCTTGGTAGCCAGATCATACCCCACCATCACCGTGCGGCACTCACATTTCACCTCATGGGTATCCGTAGTCACGGCACGCTGTAACAAGGTAAAGCTCTTGTGCCCCAAATGTACCACTGCCGTTTCTATCACCAAGTGATCCGAGAAAAACACCGGCATAAAGAAGTTGGCATTGATGTTCGCCACCACAATAGCCAGCTTGCTCCAGTCGGCATCACCCAATACATCTTTTATATAAGTAGTCTTTGCCAAATCATACAAAGAAAAGTAAACTGAATTGTTCATGTGACCAAACTGATCCACATCGCTGAATCGTATCTGCACCGGCATAGTATGCCTGAATTTTATATCCTCTGCCATAGTTTAGTTAATTAAAATCGTTCAAATATAACACTTTTCCCGGCAATTGACCCCTAAATGACAGATTATTCTTAATTTTGCTGCGAAATAAATGAATATGTAATTTTAATAACAATATAAACATGGATAAGAAATATAGCAGGGAGACCTTATGCGTACAGGCAGGCTGGACTCCGAAAAAAGGCGAACCGCGTGTTTTGCCTATTTATCAAAGTACCACATTCAAGTATGACACCAGCGAACAAATGGCGCGTCTGTTCGATCTGGAAGACTCGGGATATTTCTACACACGCCTGCAAAACCCCACCAATGACGCTGTCGCCGCTAAAATAGCAGCTCTGGAAGGCGGTGTAGGTGCTATGCTGACCTCGTCCGGACAGGCTGCCAACTTCTATGCCATTTTCAATATCTGCCAGGCAGGCGACCACTTCGTATGCTCGTCCACCATCTACGGAGGCACATTCAATCTGTTCGGTGTCACGCTGAAAAAACTGGGTATCGAGTGTACCTTCATTGACGCCAATGCATCCGAGGAGGAGATAGACCAGGCTTTCCGCCCGAACACCAAAGCCTTGTTCGGCGAGACCATCTCCAATCCGAGCATCGACGTGCTGGACATCGAAAAGTTCGCACGTATCGCCCACAAGCACGGTGTGCCTTTGATTGTGGACAACACCTTCGCCACGCCCATCAACTGTCGCCCGTTTGAATGGGGAGCGGATATCGTCACCCATTCCACCACCAAATACATGGACGGTCATGCCACCAGTGTAGGCGGCGCCATTGTGGACAGCGGTAACTTTGACTGGGAAGCCCATGCGGACAAATTCCCCGGCCTGACCCAGCCCGACGAATCTTATCACGGACTGACATACACCAAAGCGTTCGGCAAAATGGCTTACATGACGAAAGCAACCGCCCAACTGATGCGCGACCTCGGCTCCATCCAGTCTCCGCAAAATGCGTTCTTGCTGAATCTGGGACTGGAAACACTGCACCTGCGCATGCCCCGTCATTGCGAAAACGCACAGAAGGTGGCCGAATGGCTGGAAGCCAACCCGAAAGTGAAATGGGTGAACTATTGCGGACTGAAAAGCAGCAAATACTATGATCTGGCACAGAAATATATGCCAAACGGCTCGTGCGGTGTCATCGCTTTCGGCTTGAACGGCACCCGTGAGGAAGCGATAGAATTTATGGACAGACTGAAATTCATCTGCATCGTAACCCATGTGGCCGACGCACGTACCTGCGTACTGCATCCCGCCAGCCATACTCACCGCCAGCTCACCGACGAGCAGTTGCGCGAAGCGGGAGTCGCTCCGGACCTGATCCGTTTGTCGGTAGGCATTGAGAATGTAAGCGACATCATTGCCGATATTGAACAAGCTTTACAATAAGGCGAAGCGGATGAAAAGGATCATTATCATTGGCGCCACTTCCGGCATCGGACTGGAAGTGGCGCGATGCTATCTGAAAGCCGGCTGGCAGGTAGGCGTGGCAGGACGTAGAGAGGAAGAACTGGAAAAACTCCGGCAGTCCGCCCTCGGACAGATATGTACCCAGCGGATAGATGTCACCCGCGAGGATGCCCCTGCCTTATTAAAGCAACTGATTATGAAAACGGGAGGTATGGATGTGTTCCTGCTCAGCTCGGGCATAGGCAAACAAAATCTTTCACTCTGCCCTGATATAGAATTACAGACCGCAGCCACCAATGTCTCGGGATTCATACGGATGGTCAATGCCGCCTATCACTATTTTGAACAGCAAGGCAAAGGACATATAGCGGTGATCAGTTCCATAGCAGGCACCAAGGGACTGGGGTCCGCCCCTGCCTATTCAGCGACCAAACGGTTTCAAAACACCTATCTGGATGCTTTGGACCAATTGGCGCACATGAACAAACTACACATTTCCTTCACCGACATCCGTCCCGGATTTGTTGCCACCCCTCTGTTGAAAGATGACAAATACCCACTGCTGATGCAGGCTCCCCACGTGGCGTCACACATTGTAAAAGCCATCTCCCGAAGGAAAAGAACAGCTGTCATAGACTGGCGTTATCAAATTTTGGTGTTCTTTTGGAAACTGATTCCCGGATGGTTATGGGTGAGGCTTCCCGTACGGAATCAATAATCCTCCAACCGATATCATTTCATAGGGAAGCCCCTTGTTCTCATCCTGAACTTGCGAAAGATTTGTAAACAAGGCGAGGGCTTCTTTATTCCCCCTCCCCGGAACTACCTGAATGAAAGAAATTGATCAAGGAGACCGGCAAAGCCTGTGATCTGGCTGATGAAAGATCAAACAGGCTATTGAATGATGCTTTCTTTGCAAAGCCGGACCACTTTACAAACATAGAAACTTAAAAAAAATCTTTTCCCTTTGTAACAACTTTCCCGCTTCCCCCGTCTATCTGATTGAAAGCGCTTTCAAAAAACAAATTCAGTTATGAACAAAAACAAAATAAAACCATGAAAAAGTTTGTATTTACTCTATTGTTAGTCTTAGGGTGTCAGATTAGTCTTGCACAAAATTCTGCAGCACTCTTTGATGAATTTCGCCGGGAGAAAAACGCTGAATATGTCAGTGCATCCCCTTTCCTCATGTTTATAGGAAAAATGTTTTATTCTTATAATGATGAGGGCAAAGAAATAGCAAGCAAAATACGCTCCGCCAAAATACTAGATCTGGATGAGTGCTCACCAGACGTAAAACAACGCTTTTCCCGACAATTCGAGGCATTGTCCAACAACGGCTACGAAACGCTGATGCAAATGAATGAAGATGGAGAACGAATACACATACAAATGAGAATGAAAAAGGAGGTCATCCGGGAATTGCTCATTGCTATCATAGAGGATGATGAATGCTCACTGATACAAGTAAACGGAAAAATACGCAAACAAGATATTGCCCAACTTATAAACGATCAAACAACAAATAAAAAGAAGCATGGACGCCGCTGAGTTTAAACAACAATTCCTGCCTTACCACCGCAAACTCTACCGGACAGCCTTCCGGCTGACAGAAAACCCTCAGGAGGCGGAAGATATGGTGCAGGAGGCGTATCTGAAATTATGGAACAAGCGCAATGAGCTGACGGGCGTGCTGAACACTGAAGCCTACTGTGTCACCCTTGTCAAAAACCTGTGCTACGACGCCCTCCGCAGAAGCCGGCCCGATGAAGACGGACATGCACCCGAAGAGCTGAACCTCCCTACGGACACCAACATAGCCCGGGAAGTAGAACAACGGGACGAGGTAAACCAGGTACGCCGGCTCATCGGCCGGCTGCCCGAGCAACAAAAGCGGGTGATTCTGCTTCGTGATGTCAATGATTGCTCCTTTGAGGAGATAGAGCAAGCCACAGGACTGAACGCCATCAACATACGTGTGTTGCTGAGCCGTGCCCGCAAAAAGATACGTGAACAATATAATGCTATAATGAACTATGAAAGTAAATGAAATAGAACAACTATTGACCCGGTATTACGATGGAGAAACCAGCGAAACCGAAGAAAAGGAACTGAAACGCTTTTTTACCGAAGAGGACGTTCCGGCTCATTTACTTGCCGAGAAGGAAATCTTCATGCAACTGGCAGCGCCTCCCGCCCCCGAGATACCGGAAGGACTGGAAAGCAGGCTGAGCCGCAAGATAGACGAATGGGACACAGGCGAAAGACGCACGCTGAAAATAAAAAGACATACACGGGTCCTCCGCTTGCAATGGATAGGAAGCA
Source organism: Phocaeicola sartorii JCM 17136 = DSM 21941 (assembly GCF_054653615.1). Taxonomy (NCBI): domain Bacteria; kingdom Pseudomonadati; phylum Bacteroidota; class Bacteroidia; order Bacteroidales; family Bacteroidaceae; genus Phocaeicola; species Phocaeicola sartorii. The sequence continues at coordinate 297,575 of NZ_BAAIFW010000005.1, read as the reverse complement.
TAGCCGCCAGCCTGCTCATCCTGCTCTCCGTAGGACTGTACCTATACAAACCCTATCCGGCACCGCAAGACACCTGCGCCACCCCCGAAGAAGCATACACACAGGCCCAGAAGGCACTTATCATGCTTTCCAGCAGCCTGAATAAAGGAATAGAAAAGGTGGAATCGGTGCAGGAAGCCACCGGAAAGATTCAAGAGAACGTAAACGAACAATTAAACCGATTAAATAACATAAAACAATGAAACGTACATATATCATTACCTTATTGCTCTCTCTGTGCTCACTGTTTACCTACGCACAGGACAGTTTTTTCGACAAGTTCGCTGATATGGAAGGGGTAACCTCTGTCTATATCTCAAAAGCCATGCTCAGCCTGATGCCCAACATGAAAACGGAAGGGGTAAATATAGGCGAAGTAGCCTCCAAACTGGACAACATCCAGATTCTAAGTTGTGAAAAGCCCGACATTATCGCCAAGCTGAAAAAGGAAACAGCTTTCATCAGCCCCAAGAACGGCTACGAGGAACTGATGCGCATAAACGATGAAGGCGAGAAAACCATCATTTATCTGAAACGGAACAAAAACAAAGAAAAGGAATTTGTATTGATGAGTCAGGAAAAAAATGAATTTACCATCATCGCCATCACAGGAAATCTGACTCTGCAAGAGATACAAGGCATCATCAACAAGGAGTAACTCCACGCATACCCCACCTTAAGGCTTTTCCCCCGTCTGCTAAGGCCTGAAGAAAGGATACATACTATCTCCATAGCACTATGGAGTTATCTCCAAAGCTTGCGGAGTTAACTCCAAAGGCTATGGAGATAACTCCGCAGGTTTTGGAGATAGTAACCGGACGGCCGGAAAAGCTTAACAATAGGACTGCGAACGCTTACGTTGTCTCCGGAAAAAGGTTATCCGCCCGCAGAATCCCCGCCCCGCCAATCAAGAGACTTATTTCTTTATCCGTTTTTGGGTAGGCAAAGTAAACTCATGCGCTTCGGTCACCGCCCCGTTGCTCTCTGTTGCAAAAACACGGAATTGCGCCTGGCCTGTTTTCAACTTCCTGCCTCCGCGAATAGTAGCCGTGTACCTTATCTGATTCCCGGCAGGCATATAGGCTATCTGAGCCGAAGGTGAGATCAGAAGATGCTTCATGCCGTTCATTTCCTCTATCACCGGAGTGACGTTGTAAGCGGGCACATCCCCATCATTCACCAAGTCGAACACCAGTTTGCTGTCTTCCTCCGCATCAATCACATGGTTACGGTTATCATCGATAAAACGCAGGTTGACAATCCTCAATCCCGACAAAGGCGCATAAGAGGGAGTATTCTCATACCGCGAAGAGGACGGACTGGTCTCCACGTAATACTCATCCGCCGGATAAGTTTCCTCCCGGGGTGTAGTCACGGCATTTCCCACAGCCGCCCCTGCCACCGTTCCCAGCAGCGCGCCGAACTGCGAGCCGTTATATCCACCAGCCCTGTCACCCACAATAGCGCCCAGTACTCCGCCGATGGCCGCACCGGCTTGCACTGCCGCCGGATTACCTTGCATGCCGTATGGCGAGCAGGCCGTAAGCAGACTGACCACCATCCCCCCAACAAATATCATTCTTCTCATATTCCCAATCGTTTATCATCTTTATCAGACAGACAAATATACTTTTTCCTATTGACAATGGGGTTATCTGCAATGTTAAAATTTCATTCTCCGTCATTCATCCTCACCGGTCAAGCCGGCACAATTCCTGATGGAGGGTTCTTCTTCCCAAAAGCACGGCTTTTTCATTTAAGCTTTGAATTGAGCGTACAATTCCCCTACCCATGCCAGTGCGTTATGTTACCTTTATTGGATCGCCAAGGTTATCCGGCTTATCCTTAAATACAATCATAAGTTATTGAAAGGTTCAATATCCGTTAACCACGGACGTGGTTAAGTCTGTTCACCTAAGTGGTTAACTTTAATCACCCTAGTGGTTAGACTTAACCACCAAGGTGACTAAGCAATTATAACCTATAAAAAGTAAGAAAAGAAAAGGTAGAAAACAACTAATAGACAGGGGAATATGCGCATATAGACCACCGCCAACCCGATACACAAGCCATGCAGTTGCTTTATAAGGACGAACGGTTAGGGGTTGAATGATGAAAAAGAGGAGGTATTGCGGCAAAACAGCACCGAATTTGAGCAAATTTCGCCTTTGGAACAGTTTCTTAAATGTTAATTTTATTCTGCCACTACAGAGAAGAGAGAAGAATGGATGACCGCCCATGAAGATTTTCAATTATCAGCAAGAATATACGTATGAGAATCTGTCAATCAATAAGATGAATTGATCCGAACGCATTCTCCGTAAGCTGAACATTCCCCAAAAAGCCAGCAACAAAGCTACTTTATATCATGTTGTAAAGTTTGAATAATTTATTTTTAAGCATCCATTAGTGAGAGCAATGCCCTCACTGAAGAATATGCTTCCACCACTAATAAGTAGTTCATAATAAATCAGTTAGAACAAAAGTGAGAGTATGAGGGCATTTTCGCATCCAACTTTCTATTGAATTACATCCCTACGCCACTGTCACTTACGGAAGTATGAAATATCGTTTTGTCTTTTCATATTCCGGCATCTATTTCTTTCAAAGAATGGTGTCCAGATTCACGACCGCCCGTTCAGCCTTACGCTTTATGCTGCCCTGCCGGAGGTTGCGGTCAGGATCCCGATGCATGCTTTCAATAGCCCAATGCTGTCTGATTATCTGACCAAGTCGCTCTGCAGTGCTATCTAGGCTTGAAATGTACAGTCACTGTTCAGATGTACTCCTGCCATCAGACTTTTTCTCCGTAGATGTGAGTATTTCTATAACTGTCAAATTCCCATTCCATGTTTTCCTGTCAACAATCAGTTCTTCCCCACGGTAGATACAGCCTGTCCTTGACTCAATCCTGCCGTGTTCCAAAGGCACAAAATAAATCCAAATAACAGAAGGGGACGTTTTTTTGTCTATCTTTGCCGGAAAACAAGTTAAAAGTCCATCGCCATATCCTTGCATTGCCGCAGAAGGCTTCCCCCTCTCCACGGTAAAACCGTGCCCGATATGGCAAAAGGACATTTACAACCTATCATTATGGAATTGAAAGCAAAATACGAACAACGCATCGGACAGGCCGAGGCAGAGCTCCGCCGAGTAAAAAACAAGATTCTCCGCATCAGCACGCTGAGGGTCTTGCTATTTGTAGCGGGAATTATAGGAATCATCTACTTCTATCAGACAGGAACGACCATTATATGCCTCACCATAGCGGTCACTTTTCTCCCTTTCCTGGCATTGGTGAAGTATCACAACCGGCTGTTTTTCCGAAAAGACTGGCTGGTAACCTGCATACGGGTGAATAGTGACGAACTTTCCGCACTGGCGGACAACTATGAGCCTTTTGAGGACGGAAAGGAATTCACAAACCCCGCCCACAGGTATTCTTTCGATCTGGATTTGTTCGGAAGACACTCCTTGTTCCAAGCCTTGAACCGTACCTGCACTTCATTCGGAAAGGAGAAACTGGCGGAATGGCTGCAAAATCATCTGGAGACCAAGGAAGAGATCATCCGACGGCAGGAGGCGACAAAGGAACTGGCTGCTTATTCCGATTTCCGGGAAGCCTTCCGGATCACCGGCCTGCTCTACAAAGGGGCGACAAGTGACCGCGACGAAATTAAAGAGTGGACGGAAGCATCGGCCTATTTCAGCGAGAAATGGTGGAGCCGCCCGTTATTGATACTAGTTCCCGGAGTCAATATCGTACTAGCTGCGCTGGGGCTCGCCGGGGTCATTCCGATGATGTGGTTCGGACTGATTTTCGGATTGTTCGTGATCGGTAGTTTCGGACTGATAAAGCCTGTCAGCAACCTGCAAAGAGTTTATGACAAGAAGTTACGCATCCTGTCCATCTATGCCGAACTGATCAGCCTGATAGAGAACCGGGATATGAACGCTCCGCTACTGAGACAGCTGAAAGCAGAATTCGGCATGGACGGGAAACCTACCACCCATATTTTGAAAGAGCTCTCACGGGAACTGGATAAACTGGACTTGCGCAACAACCAATTATTATATGTCCTGCTGGAAGGTTCCATGTTCTGGCAACTCCGGCAGGTTATGCGCATTGAGCAATGGAGGCACAAATATGGAAAACATCTGCTCCACTGGCTGGACGTGCTGGGTGACATTGATGCTCTTTGTTCGCTGGCGACATTTGCCGGCAACCATCCCGCGTACGCTTATCCGGCCATTGCCGACAAGCCTTTCGTCTTCCTTGCCAAGGAAATGGGACACCCTCTGATGCCGGCGCGGCAATGTGTGACCAATAATGCCGATATCCCCTCAAGGCCTTTCTTCGTCATCATCACAGGAGCAAACATGGCGGGTAAAAGTACTTATCTGCGCACGATCGGAGTGAATTATATACTGGCATGTACCGGCTGTCCCGTATGCTGTTCCTCCCTTGAACTATATCCTGCCAAACTGGTGACAAGTCTGCGCACTTCCGATTCGCTGACAGACAACGAGTCTTACTTCTTCGCCGAACTGAAACGATTGAAACAGATCATAGACCGCCTGAACAAGGGAGAGGAGTTGTTCATCATTCTGGATGAGATTTTAAAAGGAACCAACTCGATGGACAAACAGAAAGGCTCATTCGCTTTGGTACGCCAGCTGATGGAGCTGAAAGCGAACGGCATCATTGCCACACACGACCTGCTGCTAGGGAAATTAATAGAATACTTTCCTGAGGAAATACGGAACTATTGTTTTGAAGCTGACATCGCCAACGACGAGCTGGCCTTTTCATACAAACTCCGTGAAGGAGTAGCCCAAAACATGAATGCCTGCTTCTTGATGAAAAAGATGGGGCTGATCATCAACGACTAACCCCATCCGACAATTTATCACATTAACGTCTTAAGCAAATAAAGCAGACCTTCACAGGCACACCTTATTTCATAACATAAAGAGTCATAGAAAATCAAAATTCGCTTGTCTCCAAGCAATGTACAAACGCGCTTGCATCATTTCCCGTGAAATAAAACACAGAAGATGCAGGTTCGTATGTATAGGGGATAAAACGGAACAACTGGGCGGCTACGAATTTCTTATCTTGAGAAATCATATAGTCCATACGCACGTTTCCGTTTGTCTTTACTTTCACGTCATTCTTGGTTTCAAAACCTTTCTTCTCCAACGCCTCCGTCAAGGCATGCAAATCGCATACATCAAAGAAGCATGTCCCTTCTTTCGCCACACTACCGGTTGGCACATATACCCATTCCTTGCTTCGCCAGAAAAAACGGAATATGGCCCACAGGAACAGAATGGTTCCACCGGTCATGCATACCATACTCATGGTGGATGAGGAATCATCCAGCTTTAAAGAAGTTACAAACGCACCCGCACCTGCCACACAAAGGATAGCGGATATAAGAACGGAAGAGACGCTGGTACGTTTTACAATATCGGGATGTGTTGCCGAAAACAAGGTTACTTCAGCAGAAACTGTATCACTCATAATAATCTGAATTTTATTCTTTACTAATTAAAAATACGATAACTCATACCACGGTCGCATCTCGCCATCACCGACAAGACAGAACCATGGAAAAACAAATTGGTGAAAGAATAAAAGCTAAATGAGAATACGCCTCATACCGAAGATATAATGCTCGCAAGCACTATCCCAGTTAAGGAAATGGGAAGAGGCATACACACGGGTGTGACAGTTTGCAAGACTGGCCATCCGAGTGGCCATCTTACGCAACAAGGTTTTTATAAATTGGGTAGTCTCGATGGAGGAAAAACGGTACATGCGCTCTGCGGAAGCACTGACACGATGTGCTAACGTATGAGCATCTCCAAACTCCATATCCGCTATTCCCTTATTGCTATCCAAGGGAATGACACGATCCTCATTGATGGAGTGTTGTGAAGCAGCATCCGTATGCTGTACAGTGCATACCTCCATTGATGTAGCCGCAGCTACATCAACATATTCTGTTCTGGCCAAAGCCAAAGTCAACAGAAAAAATAATATGACTGTTACAAATCCTTTCATCGTTTTACTATCTGTGTTACAAAGATAACATAAATAGCTTCTCGGAGTTCATTTCATACAATAATTAACAAATATCAAAGGTATTTTGTTCTGCAAGCGTCTTTTTGTTTTGCACGCTGAGGAGAAACTTCCTATAAGCTTTGACACGGTTAACGGAGAACCTGCATGCTCCCCCAATCTAAAACAGTTTTTGGGCAATATAACTCCTTTGCAGGCATTGACAAGACCAATTGTAAGCGTCTCTCTCTTTGTCCGCCCCCTCTCATTATCGCCGGTCATGACATAAAAAAAGCCACAGCTTTTATAGCTATGGCTTTTATATATGATGATATACAGATTATTCAGCTTTAGGGGCTTCCTCTGTAGTTTCAGCTGCCGGTGCTGCAGGAGCTTCTGTAGCGGCCGCACTCTTCTTGGAACGACGAGTACGAGTTGCTTTCTTAGCAGTTGCAGTCTTAGCCATGTTTTCATCGTAATCTACCAACTCGATGAAGCACATTTCAGCGTTATCACCCAAACGATGACCCGTTTTGATGATACGAGTGTAACCACCCGGACGATCTGCTACTTTTACAGAGATTTCTTTGAACAACTCCGTTACAGCAAACTTATCTTGCAAGTTACTAAATACAACACGACGTGAATTAGTTGTGTCATCTTTAGATTTTGTAATTAAAGGCTCAACGAATTTCTTCAAAGCTTTAGCCTTTGCAACAGTCGTAGTGATTCTTTTGTGCTTGATCAAAGAACAAGCCATGTTAGATAACATAGCACTTCTGTGAGAAGCAGTACGACCTAAATGATTGAATTTCTTATTATGTCTCATTTTTTATTCTTTATCTAATTTATATTTAGAGATGTCGGTTCCAAACGACAGATTCAGACCCTCGAGCAAATCATCAAGCTCCGTGAGCGATTTCTTACCGAAGTTTCTGAACTTCAGCAGATCTGTCTTGTTGAACTGTACCAAGTCTCCCAATGTTTCCACATCGGCAGCTTTCAAGCAGTTCAAGGCACGAACTGAGAGGTCCATATCAACAAGCTTCGTCTTAAGCAGCTGGCGCATGTGCAATACTTCTTCATCAAATTCTTCATTGCCGTCCACATCGGATGTTTCAAGAGTAATCTTTTCATCAGAGAACAACATGAAATGATAAATCAATATTTTAGCAGCTTCTTTCAAAGCTTCCTTCGGGTGAATGGAACCATCGGTAGTAATTTCCAATACCAGCTTTTCGTAGTCAGTCTTCTGTTCAACACGGAAGTTTTCCACCTGATATTTTACATTACGTATCGGTGTGTAAATAGAATCGATAGGAATTACATTAACATCGGTACAATATTCGCGGTTTTCATCAGCCGGAACATAACCTCTACCTTTATTAATAGTAATGTCCATCTGCATTGTTGCTTTTGAATCTAAATGGCAAATAACCAATTCAGGATTTAACACTTCAAATCCAGTCAAATACTTACTTATATCACCTGCCTTAAATTCACTAGAATTCTCAACGGTAATGCTTACCTTTTCATTTTCGAACTCTTCTACTACTTGCTTAAATCTGACTTGCTTCAGATTTAAGATAATGTTGGTCACATCTTCTTTAACACCGGGTACAGATGCGAATTCATGTTCCACACCTTCGATCTTAATCGTGTTGATTGCAAATCCTTCCAATGAAGAAAGAAGAATACGGCGTAAAGCATTACCTACGGTAATACCGAAACCGGGTTCAAGTGGACGGAACTCAAATTTTCCAAATCTGGAGTCCGCTTCCAACATTAATACTTTATCAGGTTTTTGAAATGCTAATATCGCCATGAAATTAATTATTATTTAGAGTACAATTCAACGATCAAGTGTTCTTTAATGTTTTCAGGAATGTCCGCTCTTTCAGGTATATGTAATAACTTACCTACCTTTGAACTTTCATCCCACTCCAACCAAGGATATTTGCTATGATTGAATCCTGCAAGTGAATTAGCAATCACTTCCAATGATTTAGATCTTTCGCGTACACCTACAATCTGACCGGGTTTTACAGAGAAGGAAGGAATATTAACTACTTTTCCATCTACTGTAATGTGCTTGTGACCTACCAACTGACGGGCAGCAGCACGAGTCGGAGCAATACCCAAACGGAACACCACGTTGTCAAGACGAGCCTCTAAACTCTGCAACAAGATCTCACCGGTAATACCGTTAGCACTTGCAGCCTTTTCAAACAGGTTACGGAATTGTTTTTCCAATACACCGTAAGTATATTTAGCTTTTTGTTTTTCTGCCAACATGATACCGTACTCAGAAGTCTTTCTTCTTCTGTTGTTACCATGCTGTCCGGGAGGATAATTTTTCTTAGATAAAACTTTATCTGCTCCAAAGATTCCTTCACCGAATTTACGGGCAATTCTTGATTTTGGTCCAGTATATCTAGCCATTTCTTTTTCTAATTTAATTGTTACTAATGAACTTAATTTGTTGCAGCCGCGATTACAGAAAGGAAGTGCAATCCATTATTAACAAAATCAAGTTACATATAAAAATAGGTTATCTATTAAACTCTTCTTCTCTTTGGAGGACGACAACCGTTGTGTGGAAGCGGAGTTACATCAATTATTTCAGTAACTTCGATACCTGCTCCGTGAATAGTTCTGATAGCAGACTCACGTCCGTTTCCAGGACCTTTAACGTATGCTTTCACCTTTCTCAAGCCAAGATCAAACGCTATCTTAGCGCAATCTTGTGCAGCCATTTGTGCTGCATACGGAGTATTCTTTTTAGAACCTCTAAATCCCATCTTACCTGCAGAAGACCATGAGATAATCTGACCTTCACTATTTGCCAGAGATACAATGATGTTGTTGAATGAAGAATGAACATGCAACTGTCCATTAGCGTCAACCTTCACATTTCTCTTCTTAGCTGCGACTGTTTTTTTTGCCATATCAACAATTATTATTTAGTAGCTTTTTTCTTATTTGCAACTGTTTTCTTTCTTCCCTTACGTGTACGAGCGTTGTTCTTAGTGCTCTGACCACGAACCGGCAGACCAATACGATGACGCACACCACGATAGCAACCAATATCCATTAATCGCTTAATGTTCAATTGCACTTCTGAACGAAGATCACCTTCTACTTTATACTCAGCACCAATGATTTCACGGATTTTAGCTGCCTGATCATCTGACCAGTCTTTTACTTTCAAATCTCTGTCAACACCAGCCTTATCCAAGATTTTTGCTGAACTGCTGCGTCCAATACCATATACGTATGTTAACGCAATCTCGCCTCTCTTATTCTGAGGCAAATCTACACCAACTATTCTTATAGCCATATACTAAATTATTTTTTTTGCAAAAATAATAAATTATCCTTGACGTTGTTTATACTTAGGATTTTTCTTGTTAATAACATACAAACGGCCATTTCGTCTAACGATTTTGCATTCCGGCGTACGTTTCTTTAATGATGCTCTTACTTTCATATCTTATTTCTTTTTTATTTGTATCTAAAAACGATTCTTCCTTTAGATAAGTCATAAGGAGACATCTCTACTCTGACCTTATCCCCGGGTAATATTTTAATGTAATGCATTCTCATCTTGCCAGAGATATGAGCAGTAATTTCATGCCCGTTTTCTAGCTCAACACGAAACATTGCATTAGACAATGCTTCAACTATAACTCCATCTTGTTCTATTGCGGATTGCTTTGCCATATTAAATTGCTTTATCTCCTAATACTTGTTCGACATATTCAAATGAGGACAAAATATCTGCCTTCCCAACTCCTATTGCAACTGTATGCTCAAAGTGAGCGGCACATTTTCTATCGCGAGTACGTACTGTCCATCCATCTCTCTCCATTACTATCTGACGGGAGCCCAATGTTATCATCGGTTCAATGGCGATGCACATACCTTTTTTCAACAGAGTGCCGTATCCTCTTTTTCCATAATTGGGTACCTGCGGATCTTCATGCATGTCTTTTCCAATACCATGACCTACAAATTCTCTCACCACTCCATAGGAATTAGCCTCGCAATGTTGCTGGACAGTAAAACCTATATCACCCAAACGCTTCCCATGAACGGCATTCTCTATACCTAAATACAAAGCTTCTTTTGTTGTCTTCAAAAGTTTCAAGACCTCGGGATCAACTTCTCCCACACAGAAAGTGTAAGCCGAGTCCCCACAAAAACCATTCATGTAAGTACCACAATCAACAGAAACAATATCACCTTCTTTCAAAGGAATATCATTGGGAATACCGTGTACAACCTGATCATTTACCGAAGTACACAAGGCACTGGGGAACGGATCACCATATTGATTGGGAAAACCTTTAAAAGTAGGAACAGCTCCATTATCTCTAATAAACTCTTCTGCTACCTTGTCAAGTTCCCTGGTTGTCACACCGGGTTTTATCAATTTAGCAACTTCAGCCAGAGTTTTACCTACAAGTAGGTTACTCTGACGAAGCAGCTCTATCTCATCATCTGTCTTAAGAAATATCATCTCAGACTAATTAATATGCAGCAACATTACCAGCACGCCCCTTGATTCTTCCGGAATTCAACAATCCGTCATAATGGCGCATCAGCAAATGACTTTCCACCTGTTGGAGTGTATCCAATACAACACCTACAAGAATCAACAAGGATGTACCACCAAAGAACTGGGCGAACTCAGCTTTTACTCCAAAAATACCAGCAAATGCAGGCATAATGGCTACAAGAGCCAAGAATATAGAACCCGGCAGAGTAATACGAGACATAATCGCATCTATATACTCAGCTGTATTCTTACCTGGTTTTATTCCCGGAATAAAACCATTATTTCTCTTCATATCTTCTGCCATCTGGTTAGGATTAATTGTAATCGCAGTATAGAAGTATGTAAACACAATAATCAATATTGCAAAAACAAAATTATACCAGAAGCTAGTATGATCTACAAATGCACGTACAATACCACTTGCTGTTGCAGCGTTTGAGAAGCCCACCAATGTAATAGGAATGAACATGATTGCCTGAGCAAAGATGATAGGCATTACATTCGCAGCATTCACTTTCAAAGGAATATATTGTCTTGCACCACCATACTGTTTGTTTCCTACAATACGTTTTGCATATTGTACAGGGACCTTGCGAACGCCTTGAACCAGCAAAATTGCGGCTGCAATAACGAACAGCAAGAATACTATTTCCAACAAAAACATGATGATACCACCTGCACCCGGAGAAGCCAGACGAGAAACGAATTCCTGGAATAAAGATTGCGGCAGACGGGCAATAATACCAATCAAAATAATGAATGATATACCATTACCTATACCCTTATCTGTTATTCTTTCTCCAAGCCACAGAATAAACATACTTCCAGCTGCCAAAATGATGGTAGAAGTAATTATAAAGAATGTCCAATCTAATGAAGCATTAAGTGATGGTCCGGCTTGCATCTTAAGGTTAAGCAAGTATGAGGGAGCTTGGAAAACCAAAATCGCAATTGTCAATATACGGGTATATTGATTGATTTTTCTTCTACCACTTTCACCTTCACGTTGGATTTTCTGAAAGTAGGGAACAGCAATCGCCAAAAGCTGGATTACAATTGATGCCGAGATATATGGCATGATTCCTAATGCAAATATAGATGCATTGGAAAACGCTCCTCCAGAGAACATGTTTAACAAGGCTAACAAACCTTCACTTGTCTGTTTATGCAACTGAGTTAACATGGCAGGGTTAATACCTGGCAGAACCACGTATGAACCAAACCTGTAAATTGCAACAAATAATATAGTAATGAGGATCCTTTGTCTCAGATCCTCAATTTTCCATATATTTTTTAATGTTTCAATAGATTTTCTCATTGAATCAGAGTTTTACTGCATTACCACCAACAGCTTCGATTGCAGCTACCGCACTCTTTGAGAAAGCATTAGCTTCCACATCAAGCTTAGTAGTCAAACTACCGTTACCTAGTACTTTTACCAATTGATTAGAAGAAATGAAACCAGCTTCAATAAAGTCATTCATACCTACCTTAGTCAGATTCTTAGCATCAGCCAGCTTCTGAATAGTTTCAAGGTTAATAGCTTTATATTCTACACGGTTAATATTCTTAAAACCGAACTTCGGAACACGACGTTGAAGAGGCATCTGTCCACCTTCAAAACCAATCTTCTTTGAATAACCTGATCTTGATTTAGCACCTTTATGACCTCTTGTAGAAGTACCCCCTAAACCAGAACCGGGGCCGCGGCCAATTCTTTTTCTAGTCTTTGTAGATCCTTCTGCAGGTTTTAAATTACTTAAATTCATATCGTAATTAGTTTTTTTATTAACAATGAATTACTTAACGATGGCAACCAGGTGTTTTACCTTTTCAACCATTCCCAGAATAGAAGGAGTTGCTTCGTGCTCAACCACACGATTCATCTTGCGAAGTCCCAGCGCATCGAGTACTCTTTTTTGATCAGCAGGAGCACCAATTCTACTTTTTACTTGTTTAATCTTAATAGTTGACATAATTCCTCCTTATCCTCTAAATACTTTTTCCATACTTACGCCTCTGTTCTGAGCAACCATACGGGCATCTCTCATCTCACCCAAAGCCAAAATAGTAGCTTTTACCAAGTTGTGCGGATTAGAAGAACCTTTTGACTTAGCCAAAACGTCTGTAATACCCACACTTTCCAAAACAGCACGCATTGCGCCACCTGCTACCACACCGGTACCGGTAGAAGCCGGTTTGATGAATACTTCTGCACCACCAAATTTAGCCGACTGTTCATGAGGAACTGTACCTTTCAATACAGGAACACGAGTCAAGTTCTTCTTAGCTGCTTCAACACCTTTGGCAATAGCCGCTGTTACTTCACCAGCTTTACCAAGGCCCCAACCAATAATACCGTCTTCGTTTCCAACAACGACAATTGCAGAGAAGCTGAATGTTCTACCACCCTTTGTTACCTTTGTAACACGGTTGATAGCAACCAATCTGTCTTTTAACTCTATATCGTTAGTTATCTTAACTCTATTATTAACTGCCATAATTGATTAAAATTTAAGTCCACCGTTACGAGCAGCGTCAGCCACTTCTTTTACTCTCCCATGATACAAGTAACCATTACGGTCGAATACGACAGTCGTAATACCAGCTTCCTGAGCCTTCTTGGCAATCAGTTCACCAACTTTAGCAGCCTGTTCTTTCTTAGGCATAGCTTCCATTCCCAAAGAGGAAGCTGCAGCCAAAGTCTTACCAGCCAAGTCATCGATAACTTGAACGTAAATCTGCTTGTTACTTCTAAACACACTCATACGCGGACGTTCAGTAGTACCTGAAATCTTATTGCGCACTCTATATTTGATCTTGATTCGTCTTTCTAATTTTGTTGTCATGATAATACAATTTTATGTAAATTATTTAGCACCGGCTGACTTACCAGACTTTCTACGAATTTCTTCGCCAACAAACTTAATACCTTTACCTTTATAAGGTTCCGGCTTACGGAAAGAACGTATTTTTGAGCAAACCTGACCAAGCAGTTGTTTGTCACAAGATTCCAATATAATAAGAGGGTTCTTATTTCTTTCTGACTTAGTTTCTACCTTGATTTCAGGAGGCAACTGCATAAAGATATTATGAGTATAGCCCAAAGCGAAATCAATAATATTACCATTGTTTGAAGCACGGTAACCTACACCGACAAGTTCCAGTTCTTTCTTATAACCTACAGAAACACCAATAACCATGTTGTTAACCAAAGAACGATACAAGCCATGGAAAGCATGTCTTTGCTTTATGTTATCCAACATTGCGTTTTCGTTTTCCGTCAACGCCACATGTCCATCTTCAATTGCAACATTGATAGAAGGATCTACAAATTGGCTAAGTTCGCCTTTAGGACCTTTTACAGTAACTACATTATCCTTCAGAGTAACTGTTACTCCAGCGGGAATACTAATGGGTAATTTTCCTATTCTTGACATTGCTTATCCTCCTATTAATATACATAACAAAGAACTTCACCACCGATTTTCAGCTCAGCAGCTTCTTTGTTAGTCATTACACCTTTGGAAGTAGATATTATAGCAATACCTAAACCATTAATAACTCTCGGCATGTCTTTGTAACCCGTATACTTACGTAAACCCGGAGTAGAAACTCTGATAAGTTTCTTAATAGCATTCACTTTGTTTACTGAGTCGTACTTCAAAGCCACTTTGATAGTTCCTTGAGGACCATCTTCTACAAACTTGTAGTTCAGAATGTAGCCTTTATCAAAAAGGATCTTAGTGATTTCCTTTTTCAAATTTGAGGCAGGCACTTCTACTACTCTGTGCTTTGCACTAATTGCATTTCTCAATCTGGTGAGATAATCTGCGATTGGATCTGTCATATAATAATGAATTAAATTAATCAGGACTACCCTGACAATATTTAAAAATAAAAAGAATTACCAGCTTGCTTTCTTAACGCCCGGAATCAAACCATTAGAAGCCATTTCGCGGAACTGAATTCTTGAAATTCCGAACTGACGAATATAACCTTTAGGACGACCGGTCAATTTACAACGGTTGTGCAAACGAATAGGATTGGCGTTCTTAGGAATAGCCTGCAATTTCTGAGCAGCTTCAAAAGCTTCAGCAGGGTCACCTGAGTTGACAATCTTCTTCAACGCAGCACGTTTTTCAGCATATTTGGCTACAAGTTTGGCTCTTTTTACTTCACGAGCCTTCATTGATTCTTTTGCCATAATATATTAATCTTTTTTTGAGTTTTTAAACGGTAAACCAAATTCCTTTAACAAAGCATAACCTTCTTCATCTGTCGGAGCAGAAGTTACAAAGGTAATATTCATTCCGAGAATTTTAGTAATACTATCGATATTTATTTCAGGGAAAATGATTTGCTCCTGAATACCCAATGTATAATTACCTCTTCCATCAAACTTGCTTTCGATACCTTTGAAGTCACGGATACGTGGCAAGGCAACACGAACAAGCTTTTCAAGGAACTCATACATTCTTTCACGACGCAAAGTTACCATTACACCAATCGGCATTTTCTTACGCAACTTAAAGTTTGCGATATCTTTACGTGAAACTGTTGCAACAGCTTTCTGACCAGTAATTGCTGTTAACTCATTAATAGCAACTTCAATAATCTTCTTATCAGCGACAGCCATACCTAAACCTTGATTGATAACAATCTTCTTAAGTACGGGGATCTGCATTGTTGAAGAATATTGGAACTGATTCTTCAATGCAGGCGCAATGCGCTCTGCATATTCTTTCTTAAGGCTAGCAGTATTACTCATTATTTAATCTCCTCTCCTGATTTTTTAGCATAACGAACAAATGTTCTACCATCAGAACTTTCTCTTCTTCCCACACGTGTTGGCTTGCCTGTTTTAGGATCAACCACATTCAAGTTTGAGATATGTATAGCAGCCTCCTGCTTTACGATACCACCTTGAGGGTTCTTTGCATTAGGTTTGGTACTCTTCGATACCATATTGATACCTTCTACAAGTGCACGTCCTTCTTTAACAAGAACTTTCAGCACACGGCCAGTTTTACCTTTATCTTCACCAGAGTTTACGTAAACTGTATCGCCTTTTTTTATATGTAATTTACTCATTACTTAAATCTTTTACAAAATTAAAGTACTTCAGGTGCAAGTGATACCACTTTCATGTTTGCAGCACGCAACTCTCTTGCAACAGGGCCAAAAATACGACTTCCTCTAATTTCGCCTGCATTATTCAATAATACGCAAGCATTATCATCAAAACGAATATAAGAACCATCAGCACGACGGATTTCTTTCTTAGTACGTACAATTAAAGCCTTTGATACTGCACCTTTTTTAACATCACTAGAGGGGATTACACTCTTGATAGAAACTACAATGACATCCCCTACAGAAGCGTAACGTCTCCTCGTACCGCCTAATACGCGGATACAAAGAGCTTCTTTAGCGCCACTGTTGTCACACACTGTAAGTCTGGATTCTACTTGTATCATAATTACTTAGCTCTTTCAATTATTTCAACCAATCTCCATCTCTTAGTTTTGCTCAAAGGACGAGTTTCCATGATGTGTACTGTATCACCTACATTACATTCATTCTTTTCATCATGAGCATGGTATTTTTTCGTTTTAGAAACGAACTTACCATAAATAGGGTGTTTTTCCTTAAACTTAGCAGCAACAGTAATGGTCTTATCCATCTTATTGCTTACTACAACACCTGTTCTTTCTTTTCTTAAATTTCTAGCTTCCATGAGGACCATTATTATTTGTTAAGTTCTCTCTGATGCAATTCTGCCTTCATACGCGCAATCGTTCTGCGTAATTTCTTAATCTGTGCAGGATTATCCAGCGGAGAGATAGAATGATTTAAAACCATCTGATTGTAATTGGCTACTTCAGCTTCAATTCTTTCTGCCAATTCATTGGTAGCTATTTCTCTAATTTCTGCAATCTTCATAATAAATTAAGCATTTTGATTTTTAGCATCGTAATCACGTCTAACTATAAACTTAGTAGTAACAGGAAGCTTCTGTGCTGCAAGACGCAAAGCTTCTTTAGCTACCTCATAAGGAACACCTTCTGCCTCGATGATAATACGACCCGGAGTAACCGGAGCGACGAAACCTTCAGGAGCACCTTTACCTTTACCCATACGCACATCAGCAGGCTTGCGGGTAATAGGTTTGTCCGGGAAAATACGGATCCAAATCTGTCCTTGACGTTGCATATATCTTGTTACCGCAATACGTGCAGCTTCAATTTGTCTACCTGTAATCCATTTAGTCTCCAAAGATTTGATACCAAATGATCCGAAAGCCAATTGGTTTCCTCTTTGAGCATTTCCTTTCTGACTGCCCTTCTGCTGTCTTCTGAATTTTGTCTTTTTCGGTTGTAACATAATTCCTAAAATTCAAATCCGTTAGCGATTGTTTTTCTTTCTTTTGAAGTTCTTACCACCGTTATTGTTGCCATTACCGCCACGACCACTCTCTTTAGTCTGAGTAAAGTTAGGCGCTAATTCTCTCTTACCATACACTTCACCACGGCAAATCCATACTTTGATACCCAGCAAACCAACCTTAGTCAAAGCTTCTGCATGACAATAGTCAATGTCCGCACGGAAAGTATGTAACGGAGTTCTTCCTTCTTTATACATTTCAGAACGAGCCATTTCCGCTCCATTCAAACGTCCTGAAATCAACACTTTGATACCTTCAGCACCCATACGCATTGTGTTAGCGATAGCCATCTTGATGGCGCGGCGATAGGCAATCTTACCTTCTACCTGACGAGCGATATTATTAGCTACAATAACAGCGTCCAACTCAGGTCTTTTCACCTCAAAGATATTAATCTGAATATCCTTGTCCGTGATTTTCTTCAACTCTTCTTTCAGCTTGTCAACTTCCTGACCGCCTTTACCAATGATAATACCCGGACGCGCTGTACAAACTGTGATTGTCACCAATTTCAGTGTACGTTCTATAACAATTCTTGAAACGCTGGCTTTTGCAAGTCTGGCATTCAAATATTTACGGATTTTGCTGTCTTCCAACAAAGCATCACCATAATCATTGCCACCGTACCAATTAGAATCCCATCCTCTGATAATTCCTAAACGGTTGCTTATCGGATTAACTTTCTGTCCCATCTAGTCTTAATTTTGATTATCATTAGTACTCTTAGAATCAACGAACAAAGTCACATGATTTGAACGTTTACGAATTCTGTAACCTCTACCCTGCGGAGCCGGACGCATTCTTTTCAGCGTTGCACCCCCATCAACATAAATCTTTGTTACAAACAATTCGCCACTTTCTGCCTTACGTTCGTTTTTCTGTTCCCAGTTAGCAATAGCAGAGCGCAACAGTTTTTCCACTCTTGCAGAAGCTTCTTTAGAAGAAAACTTCAAGACACCCAGTGCACGGTTCACTTCCATACCACGAATCATGTCAGCCACGAGACGCATTTTTCGCGGAGAAGTAGGAACATTTTGCAACTTTGCAAAATACATGGTCTTAAGGGCTTCTTTTCTTTTTTCAGCCGATATTTTTTTTCTTGCTCCCATTATTTATTACTTTATTATTTCTTCAGATTATCCTGCTTATTTTTTCTTGTTACCTGCATGGCCGCGGAATGTACGTGTCGGTGCAAATTCACCCAGTTTGTGTCCTACCATGTTTTCTGTAACGTAAACAGGAATAAATTTATTTCCGTTATGAACTGCAATTGTGTGCCCTACAAAATCAGGCGAGATCATTGAAGCTCTAGCCCAAGTCTTAACGACAACCTTCTTGCCGCTTTCATTCATAGCAAGCACTTTGTTTTCAAGTTTTACGTTAATATATGGACCTTTTTTTAATGAACGACTCATAATTTACTCAATTAATCAGTTATTACTTTCTTCTCTCAATAATATACTTAGAAGACTGTTTCTTCGGAGCTCTTGTCTTCAAGCCCTTAGCATACAAGCCTGTACGTGATCTTGGGTGACCTCCGGAAGCGCGTCCTTCACCACCACCCATCGGGTGATCAACAGGATTCATAACAACACCACGGTTGCGAGGACGACGACCCATCCAACGAGTACGACCTGCCTTACCGGAAGATTCCAATCCATGATCAGAGTTACCAACGCTACCTATAGTAGCCTTACAAGCACTAAGTATTTGTCTTACCTCACCTGAAGGCAATTTAATTACACAATACTTGCCTTCTCTTGAAGTTAACTGAGCAAAATTACCAGCTGATCTCACCAAAGCTGCACCTTGACCCGGACGTAATTCAATATTATGAATTACAGTACCAACGGGGATGTTTTCAAGCGGAAGTGCGTTACCAATCTCAGGCGCTGCATTCGCTCCAGACATCAATGTGCTACCAACCTGCAATCCATTAGGAGCAATAATATATCTCTTTTCACCATCAGCATAAAACAGCAAAGCGATACGAGCCGAACGATTCGGATCGTATTCTATTGTTTTAACGACTGCGGGTACACCGTCTTTGTTTCTCTTGAAATCGATAAGTCTGTATTTTCTCTTGTGACCGCCGCCCATATAGCGCATTGTCATTTTACCAACATTGTTGCGACCACCTGTTGAGCGCTTTCCAAATACAAGAGACTTTTCTGGTACCGATGCAGTAATCTCTTCAAAAGTACCAATAATTTTATGTCTTTGCCCCGGTGTTGTGGGCTTAAATTTACGTACTGCCATCTTTTTTAAATATTGCTATAAAAATCAATAGTATCGCCTTCTTTCAATGTAACAACAGCTTTCTTATAAGCGTTCGTACGACCATTGATGATTCCAGACTTAGTGTAACGGCTTTTACTCTTTCCCGAGTATCTCAGCGTATTTACATCTACTACTGTAACATTATACAAAGCTTCAACCTCTCTCTTAATTTCCAACTTGTTAGCCTCAGGACGCACAATAAAACCGAAACGGTTTAATTTCTCGGTAATTGCAGTCATTTTCTCAGTAACCAACGGTTTAATAATAATTCCCATTATCTAAGCCTCCTTTTTAAATTAAGATAAGATATTCTCGATAGCCTTGAGCGAGTTTTCTGTAACAACAAGAGTTTCAGCATTCAATACTTTGTAAGTATTTAATGCAGAAGCAATTGCTACATCGGCACGTTCAATGTTACGAGCTGACAAATATACATTTTTATTAGCTTCCGGCAAAACAAGAAGCAACTTTTTGTCAGCAATTTTAAGATTATTTACCATAGCAACGAAATCCTTAGTCTTCGGAGCTTCAAAAGTGAAGTCTTCAACAATAATGATTGCGTTCTCTTGAACTTTATAAGACAGAGCTGACTTACGAGCCAATGTCTTAACTTTTTTATTCAACTTGAACCAATAGTCGCGAGGTTTAGGACCAAACACACGAGCACCACCCACCAATACCGGAGAGTTGATATCACCACGACGAGCACCGCCACCACCTTTCTGACGACCTAATTTACGAGTAGAACCGCTGATTTCGCTTCTTTCTTTAGATTTATGAGTTCCCTGACGTTGGTTAGCCATAAACTGCTTAACGTCCAAATAGATAGCGTGGTCATTGGGTTCAATTCCGAAGATAGATTCGTTTAACGTAACCTTTCTTCCGGTGTCTTCACCTTTAATATTTAATACGTTAACTTCCATTATTTCTCAATTATTACGATTGAACCTTTGCAACCCGGTACCGAACCTTTAATCAAAAGAAGATTGTGTTCCGGAATCACTTTTAATACCTGTAAGTTATGTGTAGTAACGCGGTCACCACCCATTTGGCCACCCATGCGCATTCCTTTGAATACTTTTGCTGGGTAAGAACATGCACCGATAGAACCCGGTTTACGGGCGCGGTTGTGCTGACCGTGAGTAGTCTGACCTACACCACCAAATCCATGTCTTTTCACTACACCTTGGAAGCCTTTACCTTTAGAAGTACCAACAACGTCAACATAAGCTACATCATTGAATAATTCCACTGTAATAGTGTCTCCCAAATTCAGTTCTGTCTCAAAATCCTTGAACTCGGCCAAGTGTCTCTTCGGAGTTACACCAGCTTTTTTAAAGTGCCCCATCAAAGGTTTGGTAGTATGTTTTTCCTTTTTGTCCTGGAAACCTACCTGAACAGCTGCATAGCCGTCTTTCTCAACACTCTTAATCTGAGTAACTACACAAGGACCAGCTTCGATAACAGTGCATGGTACATTCTTACCATCAGCACTGAAAACGGATGTCATTCCGATTTTCTTTCCTAATAATCCTGGCATTTCAGTTAATTTTTAAATGCATTAAACTTTAATTTCTACTTCAACTCCACTCGGTAATTCTAACTTCATCAGAGCATCTACTGTCTTAGCTGTTGAGCTATAGATGTCGATCAATCTCTTGTAAGAAGACAATTCAAACTGTTCACGTGACTTCTTATTAACAAAAGTCGAACGGTTTACCGTGAAAATACGCTTGTGTGTAGGCAATGGAATAGGACCGCTGACGATAGCGCCTGTAGCCTTCACAGTTCTAACGATCTTTTCAGCAGATTTGTCCACCAAGTTGTGATCGTAAGATTTCAGTTTAATTCTAATTTTTTGACTCATTAGATTTTAAATTAAAAAATGATTAAATATAAAGTGGGGCCGGATTAAGAGTCATTCGCTAACCCGTCGCCCCTTCTTTTTCTATTATACTAAGTCCACACGACCTTTCACTTCTTCAAGTACAGCCTTAGCAATAGAGCTGGAAACTTGAGCATGATGATCGTAAGTCATAGATGAGGTTGCACGACCTGAAGTGATAGTACGTAAAGCTGTTACATAACCGAACATTTCAGCCAAAGGCACTTTTGCTTTTACAATACGAGCTCCAGAACGGCTTGATTCCATTCCTTCTACTTGACCACGGCGTTTATTCAAGTCACCGATAACATCACCCATATTTTCTTCCGGAGTTACAACTTCCAGCTTCATAATAGGTTCAGTCAATACAGGACCTGCTTTAGCACATGCATTCTTGTAAGCCTGGATAGCACAGATTTCAAATGACAACTGGTCAGAGTCAACCGGGTGGAATGAACCATCCTTCAAAACAACTTTCAGTGAATCCAGCGGATAACCTGCCAATACACCATTCTTCATTGCTGTCTGGAAACCTTTCTGGACTGATGGGATAAATTCCTTAGGAACGTTACCGCCCTTCACTTCATCAATAAACTGCAGACCGCCTTGTGTAAAGTCTTCATCAACCGGGCCGATTGCCACAATGATATCGGCAAACTTACCACGACCACCAGACTGTTTCTTATAAACTTCACGCAACTCAACAGTCTTAGTGATAGCTTCCTTGTAGTTAACCTGAGGTTTACCCTGATTACATTCTACTTTGAACTCACGTTTCAGACGATCGATAATAATATCCAAGTGAAGCTCACCCATACCAGAAATAATAGTCTGACCAGATTGTTCGTCAGTCTTAACAGTAAATGTCGGGTCTTCTTCAGCCAATTTAGCCAAACCGTTAGACAATTTGTCAAGGTCTTTCTGGGTCTTAGGCTCAACAGCAATACCAATTACCGGATCAGGGAATTCCATTGACTCCAATACGATCGGAGCATCTTCATCGCACAATGTATCACCTGTACGGATATCCTTGAAACCAACACCGGCACCAATATCACCTGCGCCAATTACCTCCACAGGGTTCTGTTTATTTGAATGCATCTGGAACAAACGTGACACACGTTCTTTCTTACCCGAACGAGTATTATAGATGTATGAACCAGCCTCTACTTTACCAGAGTAAACACGGAAGAAAGTCAAACGACCTACATAGGGGTCTGTTGCAATCTTAAATGCCAAAGCTGAAGTCTTTTCATCATCACTAGGCATACGATCCTCTTCTGCACCAGTGCTCGGGTTAGTACCTACGATAGCAGGTGTATCCAACGGAGAAGGCAAGAACGCACAAACGTAGTCAAGCAATGTCTGAACTCCCTTATTTTTGAATGAAGAGCCACAGAACATAGGAACGATATCCATCTTCAATGTTCCCGCACGTAAAGCACGCAAAATTTCCTCTTCAGTGATTGTAGAAGGATCATCAAAGAATTTTTCCATTAAAGCGTCATCAAATTCAGCTACTTTTTCGAGCATTTTTTCTCTCCATTCATTAGCTTCATCAACCAAGTTCGCAGGAATCTCTTCTACGCTATAATCTGCACCCATTGTTTCATCGTGCCACAAAATAGCTTTCATTTTGATCAAATCAACAACCCCCTTAAAGCTTTCTTCAGCACCGATAGGAATTACTACAGGACAAGCATTTGCGCCCAATACATCCTTCATCTGACGAACAACTTCGAAGAAGTCAGCACCAGAACGGTCCATTTTATTAACGTAACCGATACGAGGTACATTATATTTATCAGCCTGACGCCATACTGTTTCCGACTGAGGTTCTACACCACCTACCGCACAATAAGCCGCAACAGCTCCATCCAACACACGCAAGGAACGTTCTACTTCAGCAGTAAAGTCAACGTGTCCCGGAGTATCAATCAAGTTAATTTTATAAGTATTTCCCGCATATTTCCAACGAGTAGTAGTAGCAGCAGATGTAATAGTGATACCACGTTCCTGCTCCTGCTCCATCCAGTCCATTGTTGCCGCACCGTCATGCACCTCACCAATTTTGTGAGTTAATCCAGTGTAGAACAAAATACGTTCTGAAGTCGTTGTCTTACCGGCATCGATGTGAGCCATGATACCGATATTGCGGGTCAAATGCAAATCATGTTTAGCCATTTTCGTCCTTTACTTATTAATTATTACTTGATTAGAATCTGAAGTGAGCGAATGCACGGTTAGCTTCAGCCATACGATGCATATCTTCCTTACGTTTATAAGCGCCACCCTGTTCGTTGAAAGCGTCAATAATCTCAGCAGCTAATTTATCAGCCATTGATTTACCGCCGCGTTTACGAGCGAAAAGAATCAAGTTTTTCATTGAAATTGACTCTTTACGATCAGGACGAATTTCAGTAGGAACTTGGAAAGTAGCGCCACCTACGCGACGAGACTTTACTTCAATCTGAGGAGTTACATTATCCAAAGCTTTCTTCCAGATTTCCAAAGATGATTTTTCTTCGTTAGGAAGTTTTGCTTTCACTGTTTCCAGTGCTGCATAGAAGATCTCATAAGATGTATTCTTTTTCCCATCATACATCAAGTGGTTCACGAATTTAGAGACCTTCTGATCATTAAATACCGGATCCGGAAGGATCACACGTTTTTTTGGTTTTGCTTTTCTCATTTTTTCTCAAAATAATGTTTTGTTTGGGGCTGCACTTTTCCGTTTACTTCAACGCTTCCTCCGAAGCATTTACTCAACCTTTATAGCTTATTCCAACAAACCAAAACTTAAATTAATATTCTTTGTTTCAGGAATTCAGTTACAATTTACTTCTTTCCTTTTCCTTTTGCAGGAGCTGCAGCCTGTCCAGCTTTAGGACGCTTGGCACCATATTTAGAACGTCTTTGTGTACGACCAGCCACACCAGCTGTATCCAAAGTACCACGAACAATGTGATAACGTACACCCGGAAGGTCTTTCACACGACCACCACGAACCAATACGATGGAGTGTTCCTGCAAGTTATGACCTTCTCCCGGAATATAAGAGTTCACTTCCTTAGAGTTAGTCAGACGCACACGAGCAACTTTACGCATTGCTGAATTCGGCTTTTTCGGAGTAGTAGTATACACACGAACACAAACACCACGTCTTTGAGGACATGAATCCAGTGCCGGAGATTTACTCTTCTCAACCAAAACCTCTCTTCCTTTTCTTACTAATTGTTGAATAGTAGGCATTTTGTTTGATTTTTAATTATTATATATTGTTTATTAATTTGCTATACTAAGTCCAAAACTATACATTTTGGGCTGCAAAGTTACGAATAACATTTTAATAAACAATACTTTCTACCAATAAAAATAGTCTGTCTCTCAAAAAAAGTTTTTGAAAAACAGACTACTATGTTATTTTCGCTACAAAAGCCCTTATGCCTCCCCTTTAAATCCGCTTATAGGAGGAATGAATGTTTTTCCATCCGGTCCATTATTTCCCCCATTCATTTCTTCCGGCATTCGGATAGGTCCGAAATTACGTTCGTATTTTGCAACATTCTCCTGTAATGCATACATCAAACGTTTTGCGTGTTCAGGAGTCAGTACAATACGTGACTGCACTCCAGCTTTGGGCAATCCCGGCATTACACGCACAAAATCAACAATAAATTCCGAACTGGAATGGGTGATAATGGCAAGATTTGCATACGTTCCTTGAGCCACTTCTTCTTTCAACTCTATCTGCAGCTGATTGTTATTTTTTTCGTTTTCCATGATTTTATACTTTAGCATTAAAAAATATTCTGAATCTCAATGTTCCCAACTTCAATTCTTTGGTTAGAGTACAAATATAGATATTTATTTGCAATAATACAACATACCCACTGCTGCTCTATATATTTTTCCGATAGCATCTGTTATAAATCTAAAGAGGCTGATTTCTCTCTGGGAAATCAGCCTCTTTTACGTTGTGTATATTTAAAATTACTCTACTTCACTATAGTCAAGGACATTCTTACGAGTAGCAAGAATACGGTCATACTCTTCCTTTGAACCGACAATAATCTTTTCAAATTCACGCTGACCGGTACCAGCAGGAATCAAGTGACCACAAATCACATTTTCCTTCATGCCTTCCAACCTGTCAACCTTACCATTGATGGCAGCCTCATTCAAGACTTTCGTTGTTTCCTGGAATGATGCAGCCGACATGAAGCTTGAAGTTCCCAAAGCAGCACGGGTGATACCTTGCAAAATCTGAGTAGATGTAGCAGGAATAGCATCACGTACCTCAACAGGCTTCAAGTCACGACGTTTCAGCATACTGTTCTCATCACGCAACTTACGGGCAGTGACAATCTGCCCCGGCTGCAAATTCTGAGAATCACCAGCATCAACAACCACCTTCTTGCCCCAGATACGGTCGTTTTCTTCCATGAACTCTTGCTTATCCACTACCTGTTGTTCCAAGAAGCGGGTATCGCCCGGCTCATCGATCTCTACTTTACGCATCATTTGACGAACGATAATCTCAAAGTGTTTATCATTAATCTTCACACCCTGCAAACGGTAAACGTCCTGCACTTCATTAACGATGTATTCCTGTACAGCCGTAGGACCTTTGATGGTCAAGATGTCAGCAGGAGTAATCGCACCGTCAGACAACGGAGTTCCGGCACGAACATAGTCGTTTTCCTGAACCAATATTTGCTTAGACAGGTTCACCAAGTACTTCTTCACCTCACCCGTCTTAGATGTAACGATAATTTCACGATTACCACGTTTAATCTTACCCATAGTAATTTCACCGTCTATTTCAGAAACGACAGCCGGATTAGAAGGGTTACGTGCCTCAAACAACTCTGTAACACGAGGAAGACCACCAGTGATATCACCAGCCTTACCTACAGCGCGAGGGATCTTCACAATAATGTCACCAGCCTTCACAGCCTGACCGTTTTCAATCACGACATGGCCACCCACAGGCAAGTTATAAGTACGGATCAAATTGCCATCTTCTGTCACAATATGAGCAGAAGGCACCTTAGTCTTATCTTTGGACTCGATAATGATAATCTCACGCAAGCCGGTAGCTTCATCAGATTCTACCTTATAAGTCACGTTTTCAACCACACTTTCGAATTCAATCTTACCAGTAGCTTCTGTGATAATGACAGCATTAAACGGATCCCACTTAGCAATAAGTTTGCCCTTCTCGACAATATCACCGTCCGCAGCATACAATTTAGAACCGTAAGGCACGTTATGAGTTGACAGGATAATTCCTGTATTCACATCAATAAAGCGGACTTCGGCCAAACGACCGACTACCACCTTCACTGATTCACCCATTTCATCAACCGTATCTACCGTACGCAGTTCTTCGAATTCCAAACGTGCATTATTCTTGGCTACAATACTTGCATTGGCAGCCATATTGCCTGCGATACCACCGGCATGGAATGTACGCAGTGTCAACTGTGTACCCGGTTCACCGATAGACTGCGCAGCGATTACACCAACAGCTTCACCTTTCTGAACCATACGGCTGGATGCCAAGTTACGTCCGTAACACTTAGCACATACACCTTTCTTAGATTCACAAGTCAATACCGAACGGATTTCAACGCTTTCAATCGGAGAATCCTCGATTTCCTGCGCAATATCCTCTGTAATTTCCTCACCGCCAGCCACAATCAGTTTTCCAGTAGTAGGATGGACGATATCATGTACAGAAACACGTCCCAGAATACGTTCGTACAAAGTGGCAATAACTTCATCGTTATTTTTCAAAGCTGTACAAACCAGACCACGAAGTGTTCCACAGTCTTCTTCATTAATAATCACATCATGAGACACGTCCACAAGACGACGAGTCAAATATCCCGCATCGGCCGTTTTCAACGCGGTATCCGCCAAACCTTTACGAGCACCGTGGGTAGAGATAAAATACTCTAACACAGACAAACCTTCCTTAAAGTTTGAAAGAATCGGGTTCTCAATAATCTGCGCACCCTCAGCACCGGCTTTCTGCGGTTTTGCCATCAAACCACGCATACCAGACAACTGACGAATCTGCTCCTTAGAACCACGAGCACCGGAATCAAGCATCATAAATACTGAGTTGAAACCTTGGTCATCGTTCTTAATTGTCTTGTAAAGGATATCAGACAAATCACTATTTACGTGAGTCCATGTATCAATAACCTGGTTGTAACGTTCATTGTCAGTGATGAAACCCATGTTATAATTCATCATAATCTGCTCAACCTCCTCATTACCACGTTTTACCAGTTCTTCTTTTTCTTTCGGGATAATAATATCGCCCAAGTTGAATGACAGCCCGCCCTTGAAAGCCATATAATAACCTAAGTTCTTAATACCATCCAAGAACTCACAAGCACGTGCAACACCGACAGCCTTGATAACATCACTAATGATGTCACGCAAAGACTTTTTAGAAATAATGGTATTCAGGTAGCCTACTTCAGCCGGAACGATTTCGTTTACAATCACACGACCTACGGAGGTTTCCTTCATCATCACATCTACGATTTTACCATCCTTGTCCAAATCCTTCACAACTACGTTGACAATGGCATGAATATCCACTTTACCTTCATTATAAGCAATCAAAGCCTCTTCCGGTCCGTAGAAAGTCAAGCCCTCACCTTTAGCTCCTTTTCTCAGTTTGGTAATATAATACAAACCAAGTACCATATCCTGTGCTGGCACAGTAATAGGCGCACCATTGGCAGGATTCAAAATGTTATGAGCCTGGAGCATCAACATCTGTGCTTCCAGAATCGCATCATTGCTCAAAGGCAAGTGAACAGCCATCTGGTCACCATCGAAGTCGGCATTGAACGCAGTACAAGCCAACGGGTGCAACTGGATAGCTTTACCTTCAATCATGTGCGGCTGGAAAGCCTGAATACCCAGACGGTGCAGAGTCGGCGCACGGTTCAGCAATACAGGATGACCTTTCATTACATGTTCCAAGATATCCCAAATCACAGGTTCCTTGCGGTCTACAATCTTCTTTGCCGATTTTACAGTCTTCACGATACCACGTTCTATCAGCTTACGGATGATAAACGGTTTGTAAAGTTCTGCAGCCATCAACTTAGGAATACCACATTCACCCATCTTCAATTCAGGACCAACGACGATTACCGAACGAGCTGAATAGTCAACACGCTTACCCAACAAGTTCTGACGGAAACGTCCTTGCTTACCTTTCAAACTATCAGACAGTGATTTCAACGGACGGTTAGCGTCTGTCTTCACCGCACTTGACTTACGTGAATTATCGAACAAGGAATCGACAGCTTCTTGCAACATACGTTTTTCATTACGCAAAATCACTTCCGGAGCCTTTATCTCAATCAGTCGTTTCAAACGGTTGTTACGGATAATCACACGACGATACAAATCATTCAAGTCAGAAGTGGCAAAACGACCACCATCCAACGGAACCAACGGACGAAGTTCAGGAGGGATAACCGGCACAATACGTACAATCATCCATTCAGGTTTATTGCGCCCGCGAGATGCACGGAACGATTCAACTACCTGCAGACGCTTCAAAGCCTCGTTCTTACGTTGCTGTGAGGAATCGTTGCTTGCCTTATGACGCAATTCGTATGACAAAGCATCCAAATCCAAAGTTGAGAGCAAGTCATAAATAGCTTCAGCACCCATCTTAGCGATGAACTTGTTCGGATCTGTATCCTCCAAATATTGGTTTTCTTTTGGAAGCGTATCCAAGATATCCAGATACTCTTCTTCAGAAAGCAAATCAAATTTATTAATACCGTCTTCAGCTTTCACACCCGGCTGAATAACTACATAGCGTTCATAATATACAATAGCGTCCAGTTTCTTTGTAGGCAAGCCCAACAAATAACCGATTTTGTTCGGCAATGAACGGAAATACCAGATATGTGCTACAGGCACAACCAGCTGAATATGTCCCATACGTTCACGACGCACCTTCTTTTCAGTCACTTCAACGCCGCATCGGTCGCACACAATTCCTTTATAACGGATACGTTTGTACTTACCGCAATGACATTCATAGTCTTTTACCGGTCCAAAGATACGTTCGCAAAACAAGCCATCTCGTTCCGGTTTGTAGGTACGGTAGTTGATAGTTTCAGGCTTCAACACCTCACCGCTCGAATTCTCAAGGATTTCTTCGGGTGAAGCCAAGCCAATTGAGATTTTCGAGAAATTACTCTTTATCTTAGTTTCTTTTCTAAAAGCCATACTTCCTTATTTATAATGTAAAGAGTTATATTTTTTATTATTCAAGGTTGATACTCAAGCCAAGACCTCTCAGTTCATGTAACAATACATTCAGAGATTCCGGGATACCCGGAGTCGGCATAGGTTCACCTTTCACAATAGCTTCGTAAGCCTTTGAACGTCCTACAACGTCATCAGACTTGATAGTCAGGATTTCCTGCAAGATATGTGCCGCGCCAAATGCTTCAAGCGCCCACACTTCCATTTCTCCGAAACGCTGACCACCGAACTGTGCCTTACCACCAAGCGGCTGCTGAGTAATAAGAGAGTACGGACCGATAGAACGAGCATGCATCTTATCTTCAACCATGTGACCCAATTTCAACATATAAGTTACACCCACTGTTGCAGGTTGGTCAAAACGCTCACCTGTACCACCATCACAAAGATAAGTCTTACAATAACGGGGCAATCCGGCTTTATCCGTCCATTCATTTAAATCATCCATAGAAGCACCATCAAAAATAGGGGTAGCGAATTTCACGCCCAACTCTTTTCCGGCACGACCTAATACGGCTTCAAAAATCTGACCGATATTCATACGAGAAGGCACACCCAACGGATTCAATACGATATCAACCGGGGTTCCATCCGCCAAGAACGGCATATCTTCCTGGCGAACCACACGAGACACAATACCTTTGTTACCGTGACGTCCCGCCATCTTATCACCCACACCGATCTTACGTTTCTTGGCAATATAAACCTTAGCCATCTGAATAATACCTGCTGGAAGTTCATCACCGATAGTGATAGCGAATTTCCTACGCTTCAATTCAGCATCCAATTCTTTATATTTCTTCAGGTAATTCATGACCAAATCGCGGATCATATCATTCTTATGAGCGTCGGCAGTCCACTTACTCAACTGAATAATAGTATAATCCAATGATTCCAGATCGCGTTTGGTAAACTTCGCACCCTTAGCAATAACTTCCGTTCCCAAGTAATCTTTTACCCCCTGAGAAACCTTACCGTTAGTCAACACCAACAATTTCTCAATCAAGATATCTTTCAGTTTGGCAGCCTTCTCTTCGAATTCATCATTCAGTTTAGGCAGAATAGCCTTATCGGCATTCTTCTCACTTCTGCTCTTGATAACACGTGAGAACAACTTCTTGTCGATAACGACCCCACGCAATGACGGAGAAGCTTTCAATGAAGCGTCCTTCACATCACCTGCCTTATCACCAAAGATAGCACGAAGCAATTTCTCTTCCGGAGAAGGATCTGATTCACCCTTTGGAGTAATCTTACCAATCAAGATATCACCCGGTTCGATACGCGCACCTACACGAACGATACCGTTTTCATCCAAATCTTTAGTAGCTTCCTCACTCACATTAGGAATATCAGAAGTCAATTCTTCCATACCGCGTTTCGTCTCGCGGACTTCCAAAATATATTCATCAACGTGTACAGAGGTCAACAAGTCCTCACGTACAACGCGTTCATTCAACACAATAGCATCCTCGTAGTTATACCCCTTCCAAGGCATATAAGCCACCAACAGATTCTTACCCAATGCAAGCTCACCACCCTGAGTTGAATATCCTTCAGTCAGGATATCACCTTTCTTCACACGCTGACCTTTATCACAAGTAGGACGAAGGTCAATAGTCATACTCTGATTAGTCTTACGGAATTTAGGAATTCTGTATTCCTTCAAAGCAGGTTCAAAGCTTACAAATTCTTCATCTTCATTTCTGTCATACAGGATACGGATAGTCGTTGCATCCACATACTCCACAACCCCGTCGCCTTCTGCGGCAATCTGAGTACGAGAGTCTTCAACCAACTGCTTTTCAATACCTGTACCTACGATAGGAGCCTCTGTACGCAACAAAGGAACCGCCTGGCGCATCATGTTTGATCCCATCAATGCACGGTTAGCATCGTCATGTTCCAGGAACGGAATCAAAGAAGCAGCGATAGAAGCGATCTGCTGTGGAGAAACATCCATCAACTCCACCTGGTCAGGAGTAACGACCGGATAATCGGCATCACGACGAGCTTTTACTTTCTCACGAACAAATTTGCCTTCATCATCCAACGGAGCATTACCCTGAGCTATAACCTTGTCTTCTTCCTCTTCAGCTGTGAGATATTCAATACCTTCAGCAGATATATCCACCTTGCCATCAGCTACCTTACGATAAGGAGTAGAGATAAAGCCGAGTTCATTGATCTTAGCATATACACACAAAGAAGAGATCAAACCGATATTCGGACCTTCCGGAGTCTCAATCGGACACAAACGGCCATAGTGAGTATAGTGTACGTCACGAACCTCGAAACCGGCACGCTCACGTGACAAACCACCAGGGCCTAACGCTGACAAACGACGTTTGTGAGTGATTTCGGCCAACGGATTGGTTTGGTCCATGAACTGCGACAAAGCATTTGTACCGAAGAATGAATTGATAACAGAAGAAATAGTCTTCGCATTAATCAGATCAATCGGAGTAAACACTTCATTGTCACGTACGTTCATACGTTCACGGATAGTACGGGACATACGTGCCAAACCAATTGCAAACTGGTTAGACAACTGCTCGCCCACCGTACGTACACGACGGTTACTCAAATGGTCAATATCATCAACATCCGCTTTAGAGTTAATCAACTCAATCAGATACTTAATGATTTCGATAATATCTTGTTTTGTCAATACC
The DNA here is from genome assembly GCF_054653615.1 of Phocaeicola sartorii JCM 17136 = DSM 21941. Lineage (NCBI taxonomy): Bacteria > Pseudomonadati > Bacteroidota > Bacteroidia > Bacteroidales > Bacteroidaceae > Phocaeicola > Phocaeicola sartorii. The sequence continues at coordinate 265,301 of NZ_BAAIFW010000005.1, read as the reverse complement.
TTCACATCCATATCCGTAGTCAGCCCCAACTTTTTGTTGATTCTGTAACGGCCTACTTCGCCAAGGTCATATCTTTTTTCAGAGAAGAACAAGTTATTGATAACCTCACGGGCGCTGGCATCATCAGCCGGGTCTGCATTACGCAACTGGCGGTAAATGTAAAGTACAGCCTCTTTTTCAGAGTTGCTCGGGTCTTTCTGAAGCGTATTAAAAATAATAGAGTAGTCGGATGAATTCGCTTCTTCCTTATGAACAAGGATATTCTGAACGCCAGAATCAATAATTTCATCGATATGATCCTCTTCTATCACAGTCTCACGATCAATGATCACCTCATTACGTTCAATAGAAACAACTTCACCGGTGTCTTCATCTACGAAATCCTCTGTCCATGTTTTCAAAACACGAGCAGCGAGTTTTCTTCCTACGACTTTCTTCAAATTAGTCTTGTTAACTTTAACGTCTTCAGCCAAGTTAAAGATTTCGAGGATATCTTTATCATTTTCAAAGCCCACCGCTCTTAACAGAGTCGTTACAGGCAATTTCTTTTTACGGTCGATATACGCATACATCACATTATTGATGTCTGTAGCGAATTCGATCCATGAACCTTTGAATGGTATAATACGGGCAGAGTACAATTTCGTACCGTTAGCATGTACACTCTGGCCGAAGAATACACCCGGAGAACGATGTAACTGAGAAACGACTACACGTTCAGCACCATTGATTACAAAAGTTCCTTTCGGAGTCATATACGGAATAGGCCCCAAATAAACATCCTGAATGACCGTGTCGAAATCTTCATGATCAGGATCAGTACAATACAGCTTCAATTTCGCCTTCAAAGGCACACTGTATGTGAGACCACGCTCCAGACACTCGTCTATTGAATAGTGAGGCGGATCAATGTAATAGTCCAAGAATTCAAGGACAAAGTTATTACGAGTGTCAGCGATAGGGAAGTTTTCAGCAAATACCTTGTACAGCCCGTCATTCTTACGTTTTTCGGGCGGGGTATCCAACTGTAAAAAGTCTTGGAATGACTTCAATTGCACTTCCAAGAAATCCGGATACTTCATCGGATTCTTGATGGAAGCAAAATTAACTCTTTGATTTTCAGTATTTGAAGACATTTGTTAATATTTTGTAGAACTTAATAATAATATAGACACAAAAAGGTTAAGAATCCTCTGCTTGAGGATTCCTAACCGTATTACCTGATACTCAGGCTAATATTATTTAAGCTCAACTTCAGCTCCAGCTTCTTCCAAAGTTTTCTTCAGTGATTCAGCTTCGTCTTTAGCCAAGCCTTCTTTTACTGTGCTAGGAGCACCGTCTACCATGTCTTTAGCTTCTTTCAAGCCAAGACCACATGCTTCTTTAACGGCTTTAACAACCTGCAATTTAGCAGCGCCTGCGCTCTTCAAAACTACATCGAAAGATGTTTTTTCTTCAGCAGCAGCTGCACCAGCAGCAGGACCAGCAGCAACAGCTACAGCTGCAGCAGCAGGTTCAATACCGTATTCTTCTTTAAGGATAGTTGCAAGTTCATTAACTTCTTTTACTGTCAAGTTAACTAATTGTTCTGCAAAAGCTTTCAAATCTGCCATTTTTGTATGATTTTAATTGTTTGTTACTAATTGATTATAAAATTGATTATTCGGCACGTTCGCCCAGAGTCTTAAGAACTCCATGAATGGTGTTACCACCTGATTGAAGAGCAGAAATAACATTCTTCGCCGGTGATTGCAGCAATGCAATGATATCAGCAATAACTTCATTCTTACTCTTGATATTGCAAAGAGCATCCAGTTGATTAGCACCTACATAGAAACCTTCTTCAGCATAAGCTGCTTTCAATGCAGGAATTTCCTCTTTGTATTCTTTCAACAACTTTGCAGGAGCGTTAGCTACTTCGCTAAACATTACTGAAGTTGTACCTTTTAAAGAATCGAACAACGGAGAGAAATCAACATCTTCCATGCTCATCAGAGCTTTGTGAAGCAAAGAATTCTTCACAACAACCAGCTTAATACCAGCTTTAAAACACTTTCTTCTCAGTTCACTTGTCTTAGCTGCATCCATAGCAGTTGTGTCAACCAAATAGAAATGTCCGTATTGCTTAACGGTTTCAGCCAACTGACCAATAATAACGCCTTTATCTTCCTTTCTCATGATTCCTCCTTATTATTAGTTTTCTTCTACAGTTTTGGGATCAATCTTGATACCCTTACTCATAGTACTTGAAAGATAAATACTCTTAATATAGGTACCCTTAGCTGAGCTTGGTTTCAATTTAATGATAGTAGCGATAAATTCTTTCGCATTATCACGAATCTGATCAGCAGTGAAAGAAACCTTACCAATTGAAGTATGAACGATACCGCTCTTATCAACCTTAAAGTCAATCTTACCTTGCTTAACTTCCTTAACAGCCTTAGCTACATCCATAGTTACAGTACCACTCTTAGGATTCGGCATTAATCCGCGAGGACCAAGAACACGACCCAGAGCACCGATCTTACCCATGATAGACGGCATTGTGATGATAACATCAATATCAGTCCATCCACCTTTGATCTTTTCAATATATTCGTCAAGACCAACATAGTCAGCGCCAGCTTCTTTTGCAGCAGCTTCAGCATCAGGTGTACACAGAACCAAGACACGTACCTGCTTACCTGTTCCGTGAGGCAGTGAAACTACACCACGAACCATTTGGTTAGCTTTACGAGGGTCTACACCTAAACGTACGTCAATATCTAATGAAGCATCAAATTTAGAAAAAGTAATATCTTTAACTAACTGTGCAGCTTCTTTCAGTGAGTATGCTTTCCCTGCTTCAATTTTTTCTGCAGCCAACTTTTGATTTTTTGTCAGTTTACCCATTATAATTGAAGTTTATTAGTTATTACCCGGGAATTCCCCTTTTACAGCGATACCCATACTTCTAGCTGTACCAGCTACCATAGTCATAGCCGACTCGATAGTGAAGCAGTTCAAGTCAACCATTTTGTCCTGAGCAATCGTACGAACTTGTTCCCAAGTAATTTCAGCAACTTTCTTACGGTTAGGCTCAGCAGAACCACTCTTAATCTTAGCCATTTCAAGCAATTGAATAGCTACGGGAGGAGTCTTGATGACAAAATCAAAAGACTTATCTGCGTAGTAGGTAATGATTACAGGTAAAATCTTACCTGCTTTGTCCTGGGTTCTGGCATTGAATTGCTTGCAAAATTCCATGATGTTAATACCCTTAGAACCCAAAGCAGGTCCAACGGGAGGTGATGGATTTGCAGCGCCTCCTTTAATCTGTAATTTGATTAGTCCAGCAACTTCTTTAGCCATTTTGTTTCTAATTTTTATATATTAATTATATCGAAAGTCTAATGCACGTAACAGGATGCATTATTCTTTCTCGACATCCATAAAGCCAAGTTCCAGCGGAGTTTTACGTCCGAAGATCTTAACCATAACCTTCAACTTCCGTTTTTCGGTGTTCACTTCTTCAATGAGACCACTGAAGCCACTGAACGGTCCAACGGCAACTTTCACTGTTTCTCCTACGGTGTAAGGTACATTCAGTTCCTCACTGCCTTCCTGGAGTTCATCCACCGTACCAAGTATGCGATTCACTTCCGATTGTCTCAGAGGGACCGGATTTTCGGAACCTCCCAAGAAGCCGATTACATTCGGAGTGTTTCTCAAATGATGAGCAACTTCACCGACCAAAGCAGCTTCTACTAAAACGTATCCGGGAAGATAACTTCTTTCTTTCACAATTTTCTTACCATTGCGAACCTGATACACTTTCTCAGTAGGAATCAACACCTGAGACACATACTCGCTAAGGTCACTATTCTTAATGTCAGCATCAAGATATTCCTTAACCTTGCTTTCTTTTCCACTAACGGCACGTAACACGTACCACTTTTTTTCAATCTCAGACATCTTTACTCAATTATTAGTGCGGATAGATAATATCCTCCATTACAAACTGGAAGACTGAATCCATAAGAAAAACGACTAGCGCAATGAGCAGGGAAGCATATAAAACAACCACTGCGCTACTAGAAAGTTCTTTACGAGTAGGCCATGATACTTTATGGACTAATTCGTCATAAGATTCTTTACAATAATTTGCTACTTTCTGAAACATATTCTTTCAAGTTTAGCACGGGAGGAGAGGCTCGAACTCCCGACACCCGGTTTTGGAGACCGGTGCTCTACCAACTGAGCTACTCCCGTAAAAATCAGTCCCCGGTATATTACGACCGAGAACTGATCATATTATTTATCTAATGTAATGTGTATTAGTCAAGAAGTTCTGTAATCTGACCAGCACCTACTGTACGTCCACCTTCGCGGATAGCGAAACGCAAACCTACGTTCAATGCAACCGGGTAGATCAACTCAACTGTAATAGTTACGTTATCACCAGGCATTACCATTTCAGTTCCTTCCGGCAAAGTGATTTCACCTGTACAGTCCATAGTACGCAAATAGAACTGAGGACGGTATTTGTTATGGAACGGAGTGTGACGGCCACCTTCTTCTTTCTTCAAGATATAAACCTCAGCTTTGAACTTAGAGTGAGCCTTAACCTGACCCGGCTTACACAAGATCATACCACGCTTGATTTCGTTCTTGTCGATACCACGCAACAACAAACCAACGTTATCACCAGCTTCACCTTGATCCAACAGTTTACGGAACATTTCAACACCAGTTACAACTGATTTCTTATCTTCACCCAAACCAAGGATTTCAATTTCGTCACCTACATGAATAACACCAGCTTCGATACGACCTGTAGCAACAGTACCACGACCAGTGATAGAGAATACGTCTTCAACAGGCATCAAGAAAGGTTTATCGATATCACGCGGAGGCAATGGAATCCAAGTATCAACTGCATCCATCAATTCCATTACTTTATCTTCCCATTCAGCAACACCGTTCAAAGCACCCAGTGCAGAACCGCGGATGATAGGAGTATTATCGCCGTCGAAATCATAGAATGAAAGCAGTTCACGCATTTCCATTTCTACCAATTCCAACATTTCTTCATCGTCAACCATATCGCACTTGTTCAAGAAAACAACCAAACGAGGTACGTTTACCTGACGAGCCAACAGGATGTGTTCACGAGTCTGAGGCATCGGACCATCAGTTGCAGCACAAACGATGATTGCGCCATCCATCTGAGCAGCACCAGTAACCATGTTCTTTACATAGTCGGCGTGACCCGGACAGTCAACGTGAGCATAATGACGATTTGCAGTTTGATATTCTACGTGAGAAGTATTGATAGTAATACCTCTTTCTTTTTCTTCAGGAGCGTTGTCGATTGAATCGAAAGAACGCAATTCTGAAAGACCTTTTTTAGCCAACACAGTAGTGATAGCAGCAGTCAAAGTGGTTTTACCGTGGTCAACGTGACCGATAGTACCAATGTTAACGTGCGGTTTCGAACGTTCAAATTTCTCTTTAGCCATAGCTTTACTTGTTATTTATTTGATTAATAATCAGCAATTACGTTATCAAAGAGCTGTTAACGAGACTTGAACTCGTGACCTCTTCCTTACCAAGGAAGTGCTCTACCACTGAGCTATAACAGCAAGAAAAGAGAGCGGAAGACGGGGCTCAAACCCGCGACCCTCAGCTTGGAAGGCTAATGCTCTATCAACTGAGCTACTTCCGCAAAACTAAAGACTTTTCAAAGCCTCAAGAATGTGGGCAAAGATGGATTCGAACCACCGAAGTCGAAAGACAGCAGATTTACAGTCTGCCCCATTTGGCCACTCTGGTATTTGCCCAACTTATTTTTCAAAGATCTATTAGCTTTTCAGCATCTTTTCTTGAGCCTCTTGTCGGATTCGAACCAACGACCCCGAGATTACAAATCACGTGCTCTGGCCAACTGAGCTAAAGAGGCTTGTTATTTCTAACTTTGCAACCATTCCACCTCGGATGGTTAAGCGGCTGCAAAGTTAGATATTTATTTTAAATCTCAAAAACTTTCAGCGATTTTTTTTATTTACCGCGCAGTTTTTCTTTATATTTTGTCAATTGCTTGGAAAGTGCGTCCACGCACACGTCAACTGACTCTTCAAATGTATCACTCACCTTCTCTGCAAAGAACTCACCATTAGGAACCAACACTTTCATACTAGCCTCCTTGTTCATTGCAGTTTCAGGTTTTACCACTTTTAATGACACCTCCACTTTATTTATATCGTCACAATACTTTTCTAACTTAGCAGCTTTTTTCTGGATAAAATCCTGAAGTCTTTCCGTTGCATCGAAATGAATAGCTTGAATTCTAACTTCCATAAATACCTCCTTTTTTACGCTCTTGGATGAGCTTGTTCATAAACTTTTTTAAGTTCCTCAAAAGTTGTATGCGTATAGACCTCCGTTGTTGTCAGACTACTATGGCCCAGCAATTCCTTCACCGCGCCCAACTCTGCCTCATTATTCAGCATAGTAGTTGCAAAAGTATGTCTCAACACATGCGGACTTCTTTTTTTCAGCGATACCACCTTTGAGAGGTTCCGTTTCACTAAAAGATATACCTTTCCAGCATACATCCGTTTCCCATTCTCCAGAACAAAAAACGCCTCCGCTTTTCCAGGCAACGCTTCGTTTCTTACCTTCAGATAAACAAGCATCGCTTCCCGCAGTTCTTCACCAAAAGGAATCAGCCGCTGTTTGTTTCTCTTACCCGTCACTTTTATCAGAGATGCAGAGAAATCGACATCCACATCATTCAGCCCTATCAGTTCGGAAAGCCGCATGCCCGTAGCATAAAACATTTCCAATATCATTTTATCCCGACAACCTGTAAAATCGTCCTTAAAAGGGACCTCATCCAAGAGTCGGTCCATTTCACGTTCTTTCAGAAATACAGGCAGAGGCTTCTTGTTTTTCGGACCAATGATTTTCAACATCGGGTCCACCCTCACCACGCCTTTCTTCAGAAGGAAACGATAAAACGACCGGAGCGAACTCAGTTTCCGGTTTACAGAAGTAGATGTATACCCAGCCTCCATCAGGTTCATTATCCAACCACGGACCAGATCCGCATCTACCGTTGTAAAATCAATATTCTCATCCCTCCCCTTGAAGTATTCTTCAAATTTGGTCAAATCTATTCCATAGCTAACTATCGTTTTCTCAGAATAGTTCCTTTCAAACCGAAGATAATCCAAAAAAGAGTCTGTCATCATAAGAAACGTCGCTTATCAATTCAGCAACGAATATATGAAAAAGAATTCAATTATTCAAAGAATGTGCGAGTTTTTAATTATTCTTCTACTTGCTGAAGCTTCTGCACATAGACTGCACGCTCTCTTTTCAGTCTGTTCAATACAGACGGCTTGTCGAACTGTTGTCTAGCTCTTAATTCTTTTACAACACCTGTTTTTTCAAATTTTCTTTTGAACTTCTTCAGCGCTTTTTCAATGTTTTCGCCTTCTTTTACTGGTACTACAATCATTGTTTTTAATTATTAAATATGTTGTTATTAAAATTTTCTGATAGTCAAATTGCGGCGCAAAATTACACATACTTTCTTTATTTACAAAACTTTCCGCAATTATTTATCTAAAATAATCCAGAAATCGTATCTTTGCTTTCCAGTACAAACCATTATAAACCAATTAAAATGAAATCGGAAATTACAAATAGAATAGCCGGACTACGCCATTTCATGCGTAAACACCAGCTTTCAGCTTTCATTATCCCCAGTACCGACCCGCACATGGGAGAATATGTTCCCGCACATTGGGAAGCGCGTAAATGGATATCAGGCTTCACCGGTTCGGCGGGCACAGCTGTCGTAACACTGGACAAGGCCGGGCTTTGGACAGATTCACGCTACTTTCTTCAAGCAGCCGAACAACTGGAAGGCACAGGCTTCGACTTATTCAAGGACCGGCTGCCGGACACCCCTTCTATTACAGACTGGCTAGGCAGCGTGTTGAAGGCAGGAGACAAAGTAGGAATAGACGGCTGGGTAAACAGTTATCAGGAAACCTGCGACTTACAGAAAGCGTTGGAAAAGAAACAGATCTGCCTGACTCTTGCTCCCGACCCATTTCAGGAGCTATGGACAGATCGCCCCGGACTACCCGGCGACCAGGTGTTTATACACGAATTAAAGTACGCCGGCATCAGCTGTGGAGATAAAATAGCCCAGATACAGGAGGCAGTCCACCGAAATGGTTGCACAGGCATACTGATTTCCGCATTGGACGAAGTCGCATGGACATTAAACCTGAGAGGAAGTGATGTACACTGCAATCCGGTATTTGTGAGTTACCTTCTCATTACCGACAATGGCTCTACCTTATATATAATAGAAAACAAATTATCCGAAGAAATCAAAGGTTATCTGGCAGAAAACGGAGTGGAGGTCAAGTCCTACCCGGCGGTAGAAGAAGATTTGAAAGCCTTCACCGGAAAACTCCAGGTATCAACCGGTGTCAATGCAGCCATCCATGCAGCGGCTTGCACTAATTCCGTTGTCGAGGTAGCCCCCTCTCCCGCACTCCTGTTGAAGGCGGTGAAGAACAAGACCGAGATCGAAGGCTTCCACCATGCCATGGAACGCGACGGAGTGGCCATGGTCAAGTTTCTCCGTTGGCTGAAAGCAGCCGTTCCCACCGGAAATGAGACCGAAATCAGCATCGACAGGAAATTATACGAATTCCGCGCCGAACAAGATTCTTTCAAAGGAATCAGTTTCGACACCATTGCCGGGTACAAGGACCACGGTGCCATCGTGCACTATGAAGCGACTCCCGAAACCGATGTCCCACTAAAAGCCGAAGGCATGTTACTGCTGGACAGTGGCGCACAATACCTGGATGGAACAACAGACATTACCCGCACCCTTGTTTTAGGAACACTTACCGAAGAAGAAAAAACGGATTACACCCTAGTCCTGAAAGGATTTATCCAGCTCTCGATGGCACAATTCCCACACGGTACTTGCGGCACCCAGCTGGATGCACTTGCCCGTCTCCCCATGTGGAAGGCCGGGATTAATTACCTGCACGGAACAGGACACGGCGTAGGTTGTTTCCTGAATGTGCACGAAGGGCCTCATCAGTTCCGCATGAATCACATGCCCGCCTTACTTGTTCCGGGCATGACCGTGACCAATGAGCCGGGCATTTACAAAGCCGGGCGTCATGGCATACGCACAGAAAACACGATGTTGATAGTCCCGGCACAGGAAACCGAATTTGGCACATACTATAAATTCGAGCCACTCACTCTCTGCCCCATCGACAAAGAAGCCATTCTTACAACCCTGCTGAGTGACGAGGAACTGGAATGGTTCAACCACTATCACGAAAAAGTTTATAACCGATTAAGCCCGAAATTGAACAATGAGGAGCGCGAGTGGTTAAAAGAAGTAACATCCCCCTTAAAACGCTAGAAATAAATTATGGCACTCATAAAATCAGTAAGAGGATTCACTCCGGAAATCGGCGAGAACTGTTATTTAGCCGACAATGCCACTATTATAGGCGATGTTGTCATCGGAAAAGATTGCAGCATCTGGTTCAATGCCGTATTGCGCGGTGATGTAAATTCCATCCGTATAGGCGACCGCGTAAACATTCAGGACGGCAGCGTACTGCACACGTTGTACCAAAAGTCCGTTGTGGAGATTGGAAATGACGTCTCTGTGGGACACAATGTAACCATACACGGAGCTACCATAAAAGATGGCGCCCTGATCGGGATGGGATCTACCGTACTGGATCATGCCGTTGTGGGCGAGGGAGCCATTGTAGCCGCCGGTGCCTTGGTATTAAGCAATACCATTATCGAACCGGGAAGTCTTTGGGCCGGTGTTCCGGCCAAGTTCATCAAAAAGATACCTGAAGCACAAAGCAAAGAGCTGAACCAAAAGATAGCCAACGGATATCTGATGTATGCTTCCTGGTTTAAAGAAGAAGGAGAAGAACAAAAATAGTTCTATCTATCGAAAATAAAGAAACGCTAGTATTAACTAAAAAGGATTGATTATGAAAAAGTTCATTATTGCAGCCAGCCTGATATTTCTAGGATTAGGTTCCGCTTTTGCTCAGCAAGGGAAACAGGCAGTGGGCGGTAGCTTAAGCTACGGAACTGAAACAGAAAGTGTGGGTATTGGTGCCAAATACCAATACAATATTACCAATGAGATACGCATTGAGCCTTCAATGGATTATTTTTTCAAGCACAACGGGTTGAGCATGTTCGACATTAATGCCAATGTCCATTACTTGGTTCCAATAGCAAGCAATGTGAAAATTTATCCATTAGCCGGATTTACATTTACCAGCTGGCATCAAGATTTAGGTATAGGGGCAGGCTTTGGGGCCAGCACCAGCAAATTCGGTGTCAACCTGGGGGCAGGTATGGAATTTGCTTTAGATAGAAACTGGAGCATGAACTTCGAAATGAAATACCAATTGATCAGTGATCTGGATCAGGCAGTATTCAATCTGGGCGTAGCCTATAGTTTCTAAATCATAACCCAAGAAGGATAAAGCACTCTTTAGAGATACCTTTATCCTTCTTTCTACCGAAAAGGCTAACCAGCCTTATACATTCATGTGTGCCGGTGTCAATGACTCCTGCACACATGATTTCCAATCCAGTGATCATTATCCGTTCATGAACCTGTAGGGATGCTGTAATTACCTTCATTTTGTATGCCTCAACGATAAAAACCGATTGTTTCTTTCCTCCTTTCAGCTACCACTGAAACGCCCTATTCATAGGCGTTCCGGCTATAAAGGGACATCCTGTCATTGTCTTTTCAGCCTCCTTTCAGCACGAGTCAACCGATTTCAGTGAAAGGAGACAAGCCATACGGCTGAAACGGGAGTGTGGGGAAGTGGTTTCAGTTTTTAGTGGCTGACTGTCTGTGTGTATGACATAAGATGAAAGGATGAGGGAAAAAGGGGGATATTGACTTAGCGAGGGGGGAATGCGATGAACAAGCTAGGTTTGTACACTGAATGGACTAGGTCTGTGCGCGGAACAGACTAGGCTTGTTCACTGAACAGGCTAGGTCTGTTCACGAAACATGCTGGCGTGTTTAAAAAACGTATAGTTGTTTTCTTAAAAGATGAAGATGTTTTCTTAAAAGATGAAGACGTATTTTAAACACCATGTCGGCGTATTTTATTCAACAATAAACTTTAGTTAGTAACGTGTAAGCCTGCACGTATGCATGCATCGAGCCACACGTACGCAAGCATCGCCCTACACATACGTATGTATTGCACCCTGCTCCAGTGGATTTTGTAGCAAATTCCATTGAAATCCACGGTAGGATACCAGAGTCTCACCCGGCAGAGAAAGAGAGAACTCGCTATACTCTCCTTCAATACTTTCCACATTCACTTTTCCACCATGTGCCTCGGCCACGCGGAAAACATAGTTCAATCCAAAACCCGGTGCACCTCCCTTACGGCTGCGATCGGCTGCCGAAGCACATTCATACTTCTCGAATATACGGCTTTGATCTTTCAGAGGGATACCCATACCGTTATCCCTTACCTCTATTAAATAGGATTTATCAGCCTGGTATGAGGATGAAATTTGTATATCCGCCTCTTCACCCGAATATTTTATAGACTTGTCTATCAGGTTACTGAGGGTTTCTTGCAGAAATTCCTCATCAGCATACACCCACTCCGACTCCAGCCGGAGGGAAAAAATGTACCGGTTTCTCCGCTTTGGCAGTATATTTCCCGATAAGGTCTTCCAGCATGGGACGAAGTTGTACTTCCTCCTTCACAAGCCTCAGCTGATAGTTTTCCAATTTTGAAAGAGTCAGCACTTTGTTTGTCAACGACAACAGATACTCACTTTCATCCTGCAATATCTGAAAATGCTTCTCGCGCTTGTCCGGATAGGGATCCAGCCTACCTGATCTGAGCATTTCCCCCCATCAAAATACAAGCCAGCGGAGTTTTCATTGTATGAATAATGGCGTATGAGAAATCTTCATGATACAATCAGGGGCAGACCAATGAAAGGTCCGCCCCTGATTGTATCATTTCGTTACGGAAAGTATCTTGTTGTATTCCGGTTGGTCATTCAATGTCTCAATAGCCTTTTTCAAGTCGGGATCATCTTTCAGACGTTGTAACACCGAACCACGCTGGAAATAATAGCGTTTGATTACCTCCTGGGCAATGGCATCTTTTATTTCTTTCGAGAATCGATCCAACTCATGATCCAGATTATGCGTCAGTTTCGTCTCCAAGGCGGCAAACTCATCTTTCGCTCCATCCATATAGCCCTCAAACTCTGCAATTTCTTTCAAGTTCTTCAGCATCTTCTCACTCTGTCGGTCATAAGTAAACTTACGTTTATGCAACATCTTCTTAAAGTCGGCATAGTCGGCATCCGTTACTGTGAAGTCTTTTACTTCCCCTATCTGAGGATGCTTGATACAATACTGGGTAGCATAATCGAAAATCAGATCATCATTGAGCAGATAGAACAAGATGTTCGGGAACTTTTCAGCTTTCACCTCCACATCAGGCCGGATACCGCCACCATCACGTACTTCACGTCCGGCTGCCGTATGGAATACATGGGTCAGACTATCCGGAGTGCGGGCTACCGAACCGTCAGCATTACGTTTAGCATAATCAATGGCCTGAATGCATCGTCCGCTGGGAATATAATATTTTGCGGTAGTAACTTTCATGCTGCTGTTATAAGGCAATTCACGGGGAACCTGTACCAAGCCTTTACCGTATGTACGGCTTCCCACGATAATGGCACGGTCAAGATCCTGCAAGGAACCCGAGACAATTTCGGACGCCGAAGCTGTAGCACCGTCCACTAACACGGCCAGCGGAATTTCCGTATCTACCGGTTCGTTCATCGTCTTGTAAGTAGTTCCGGCTTGTTTAATCTTGCCTTTTGTCACCACAATCTCCTTTCCTTTCGGCACAAAGAAATTCACTACGTTCACCGCTTCTCCCAGCAAGCCGCCGCCATTGCCCCGCAAATCGAGAACAATAGATTCAGCACCTTGCTGTTTCAATTCTATCAATGCCTTCTTTATTTCTTTTGAACAATTCTCTATAGCAAAAGTGCTGATAACGATATACCCCACATTATTGCCCGCCATCCCATAATAAGGCACAGGATTCGTGCGAATGGTAGAACGGGTTATTTTAAACTCCATGGGTACATAGGTACTATCCGAAGTAGGTCTCTCAACTTTCAGGACACAAGTTGTTCCCGGCTCACCACGCAGATTATCACTGACGTATGAAGTCAGCTCATTGGGGATTCTGTCTCCCTGCGCCATATCTTTTCCATTTATCTCCATGATGATATCACCGGCCTTCAATCCTATTCCAGCAGCAGGGCTTCCCTCGGACGGTTCAATAATAGCCACACGCTTGCGGGGGGTATAATATCGGATCACCGAACCGATCCCGCCAAACTTTCCACTAGTCATTTCCTTCAACGTATTATCTTCTTCCGGATAATATTCCGTGTAAGGATCAGTCTGCGCCAACATAGCGTCAATACCATATTTTATCACTTTTTCAGGATCAATCGTATCGACATAGAACATATCCAACTCCTTGAATATCGCATTAAAGATATCCAAGTTTTTTGCTATCCGGAAATTACGGTCATCACCCTTATTAAAACTAAACAAAGCGCCACCAGCCAAGGCCACGCAAATCACTAACAATATTTTCTTACTATTCCACTTCATCACTTTACGTATTTGTGAACCACAAATTAATACATTATTCTATTCAAGCCTGTAGAAGGGCCTCGATATTTAACTTTATTTCGTCCCATTTTTTCTTTGATAAGGTTGTACCCACCACTTGTATCACACTGGATGCTAAGATAGAGCCTATAATGGAACATTTCTCTAAAGAATAGCCACAAGTCAGTCCATACAGGAAGCCGGCCGCATAATAATCTCCAGCGCCAGTGGTATCCACTACCTTTTTTACCGGAGGCACCTCCAGTTTGATACATTCCGTACCTTTCTTTATACATGAGCCTTGGGCACCCAGTTTTACTATCACGACACTGCATTTAGAAGCGATTTCATTGATAGCCCCCCAGGCATCCTTGCCTGTATAAGCCTTCGCCTCTTCCTCATTAGCAAAAACCACATCCACGTATTTAGTAATCAAAATATCGAAGAATTCCAGGTCTCCCTCCACAATATTATAACTGGCCATATCCAAGCAGATCTGCAATCCGGCTTCTTTGCCTAATTGCATAGCACGAAGAATCAATTCATGATCCTGCACCAAGTATCCTTCTATATATAGGTATGCATATCCTTTAAACATATCCAATGTCAGATTTTCGGCTTTCATGGTGGCGGCAGCTCCTAAATAAGTGCCAAAAGTGCGTTCCCCATCCGGTGAGATGAAAGTGGAAGCCACTCCTGTAGGCAAATCACCGGCAAGTAATTTCATGTCAATTCCCTGCTTCAAACCATTTTTTTTAAAATATTGCCCGAAATCATCTTTTCCCGTCTTTCCGATAAATCCCGGATGTGCCCCCAGGTTAGCCAATGCCAAAATAGTGTTTCCCGCACTCCCTCCTGTGGCTTTATGCGTTTTCATTTCAGAGAATTTTCCACTGATTTTCAAGAATTTATCTTCATTTATAAGTTGCATACTTCCTTTAGGCAAACCCATCTCATCCAATAGCGAATCATCTTGCAAAGTAACAAGAACGTCAACCAATGCATTGCCCATTCCAATTATTTTATCCATTTATCTAAAATTTTTCTGCAAAGATATTGCATATTTCGGAAAAACCTATTATCTTTGCACCGCATTTGAGAGAAAAACCTTCTTCGTTAGCTCAGTCGGTTAGAGCATCTGACTGTTAATCAGAGGGTCCTTGGTTCAAGTCCAAGACGAAGAGCACTTTTAAAGTCAAATGCAAATATTCTTCGTTAGCTCAGTCGGTTAGAGCATCTGACTGTTAATCAGAGGGTCCTTGGTTCAAGTCCAAGACGAAGAGCAAAAAGGTTCGCAAATTGCGGGCCTTTTTTCTTATGTGAAAAGAGGTGGGCAGGGCGGATACGCTGGCCGACCAGACATTAAAGCTGCTTCCTTATTGAATGTTGTTAATTTAAGGCCCTATAAGCATATCAGAACAAAACTTTGTGAAATCGAACAAATATGCTATTTTTGTTGCCAATTAGTTATTAAACATTTATAAACGATGAAACACACGCATTCTTTTATGTTATGGGCAATACTGGCCGTCTTGCTGCCCTTACAAATGGTCCGGGCTGCAGATGCACCCACCGAGTTACAAAAAAGACTTCAAAGCCTTCCGGGCGTCAGTGATTTAAAGCCGTTGCAAAGTGATGCCTATCCGGAAAAATATGTATTTTTCATTAATCAACTATTAGATCCGCATCGCCCCGAAGCAGGAAGTTTCAAACAAAGGGTCATTCTCTCGCATGTAGGTTTTGACCGACCCACCGTACTGGTTACCGAAGGCTATGCCGCCCATTATGCCACCCATCCGCGCTATCAGGAAGAGTTATCTAAATTATTCAACGCCAATCTGGTGTTCGTAGAATACCGTTACTTCGGCGAATCCATGCCGGAACCCTGTAACTGGGATTATCTCACGGTAGAGAACTCACTGTATGATTTGCATCATATAACCACTACCCTAAAGCAACTATACGATCAAAAATGGATAGCTACGGGAATCAGCAAAGGCGGACAGACTACGATGTTCTATCGCACTTACTTTCCCGATGATGTGGACATCTCCGTACCTTACGTAGCCCCCCTCAACAAATCATTGGAGGACGGCCGTCATGAACCGTTCATCGCCAATAAAGTTTCAACTCCCGAAAACCGTAAACGGGTTGAAAACTTCCAGTTGGAAGTGCTGAAACGAAAAAGCCGGCTGCTCCCGATGTTCGAGAAATATTGCTCGGATAAAGGATATACCTTCCGTGTTCCTATAGCCGAAGTGTACGACTTCAATGTATTGGAATACTCATTCGCCCTATGGCAATGGGGAACTCCTGTAAATAAGATTCCGGAAACAGATGCCGATGACCACACGTTATTCAAGCATTTCATGGCTATTTGTGAACCGGAT
Source organism: Phocaeicola sartorii JCM 17136 = DSM 21941 (assembly GCF_054653615.1). NCBI lineage: Bacteria > Pseudomonadati > Bacteroidota > Bacteroidia > Bacteroidales > Bacteroidaceae > Phocaeicola > Phocaeicola sartorii. The sequence goes on along the minus strand of NZ_BAAIFW010000005.1, from coordinate 249,143 downwards.
TATTTCTCCGAACAATCTCCCTACCCTTCCTTTAATGTGCAAGCGGCCAAAGAACTGGGGTATTACGGATATGACATCAAACCTTTCAAAAAGTATCTGACGATAAAGAGCAGCCGTGACTATCTTCACAAGGTCATGTTACCGCCCGAACTGTCCAATCTCAAATTTGACAAGACCCTATATAATAAGGTGGTAACATTCCTGAAAGAGAATGATCCCGAAATGATCTATATTTATGGCGGCGATGACCCTTGGACAGCTTCGGGTGTCACTTGGCTGAAGAACAAGAAAAACATAAAAGTTTATGTGTTACCCGGCGGCAGCCATACCACCCGTATCGGCAGCTTTGACGCTGACACACAAGGAGAAATCAAGACACAGATCCATGCATGGCTGAATAAAGAATAACAAAGAAGCGAAATAAAGGACTTCCTCACCACAGGCTACACAGATTTTCACTGATTATTTCCATCGAGACCCCTTGTTTTATAGTGGGCCAGTGTCAATCTGAGTAATCTGTGGTGAGGTATTGATTTTTATCACAAAGGCATATTGCCATGTTTCTTAGGCGGATTGCTCTGGTTTTTGTTGTGACACATTTCCAAAGCTTGAACAAGTTTGTAACGAGTGTCACGGGGCATAATCACTTCATCAATCAGACCACGTTCCGCCGCACGATAAGGATTGGAGAATTTATCCTCGTATTCCTTGATAATCTCAGCTTTCTCTTCCGGAGCAGACTTGCGGTAAAGGATGTTCACTGCCCCTTCCGCACCCATGACGGCTATTTCCGCCTGTGGGTAAGCCAAGTTCACATCGGCTCCCGTCGGCTTGCTGGACATAACAATGTAAGCACCTCCATAAGCTTTACGAGTAATTAAAGTAACCTTGGGTACTGTAGCTTCGGCGTATGCATAGACAATCTTCGCACCATGGCGGATAATGCCGTTGTGCTCCTGTACCGTTCCGGGCAAGAAGCCGGGAACATCCTCGAAAGTGATCAGCGGAATGTTGAAACAGTCACAGAAACGGATGAAACGGGCAGCCTTGTCACTGGCGTCAATGTCAAGAACACCGGCCAGCCAGGCGGGCTGATTGGCGACAATACCTACGGAACGACCTCCCAGGCGACCGAATCCCACCACCACATTTTTAGCAAAGTGAGGCATCACCTCGAAGAAATACTGGTTGTCCAGCACCGGTTCGATGATATCCTTTATATCATAAGGCATGTTCGGATCTTCGGGAATGACAGTCTGCAACGCCTCCACCTGACGATGGATGTCATCGGTACAGGCAACAAGCGGGGCATCCTCCATATTATTGGAAGGCAGGAAACTCAGCAATTCGCGGATGCTCATCAACGTCTCCTCCTCGTTATCGCACATAAAATGAGTCACACCGCTTTTGCCGCTGTGAGTCTGGGCGCCTCCCAGTTCTTCCTTGCCCACCTCTTCGTTGGTCACGGTCTTCACCACATCCGGTCCGGTGATGAACATGTGGCTCTGCTCTTTCACCATAAAAATGAAATCGGTCAGTGCGGGAGAATAGCAGGCACCTCCGGCGCAAGGACCCAGAATGGCGGAAATCTGGGGGATAACTCCTGATGCGATGGTGTTCTGATAAAAGATGGAGGCATATCCGGCGAGGCTGTTCACCCCTTCCTGGATACGTGCGCCGCCCGAGTCGTTCAAAGCGATAACGGGAGCTCCCGTCTTCAACGCCAGTTGCTGGACTTTTACAATCTTGGCCGCATTGGTCTCGCTCAGCGAACCGCCGTGCGCGGTGAAATCGTATGCATAGACAAAAACCGGACGGCCGTCTATCTTTCCATAACCGGTGACCATGCCGTCTCCGGCAATCTGCTTCTTCTCCATGCCGAAGTTGGTGCAACGGTGGTTCACCAACTTGTCCAGCTCATTGAACGTACCTTTGTCCAGCAACATCCCGATGCGCTCGCGGGCGGTCATTTTCCCTTGGGCATGTTGTTTCTCGATCTTGTCCACACCGCCGCCCAGCGACGCGCGTTTGTCCAGTTCCTCAAACCGGTTGTATATTTCTTCTCTTGTCATGATCAGTCTTCTTTTATAATATCCAATACAATTAACACCTGGTTGGCATTGACGGAATCCCCCTCATTGACCAGGATATCCCTTACCGTGCAGTCCGAGGTCACTTTGTAGTTGCTCTGCATCTTCATGGCCTCCAGCACCACCACAATATCTCCGGCTGACAGACGGTCCCCTTTCCGGACGGGAATTTTCACAACCTTTCCGGGCATGGGAGCCACAATCTTGTCATCCTGTCTCTCCTCGCCGCCCTTTTTCATACGCAGATACTTGGTCTGGGTGTCCACTATGTCCACATGATAGGAACGGTAGAACATATTCACATCATAACTCTTCCCACCCTCCCCGCGGATCAGTTCGGCATTAAAGGAATTGCCGTCATGCAGGATAGAGCAGCTTCCGTTCTCAGCCATGACGATATCCACGTCATACGGCTTCCCGTCAATCATAAATTGTACTTTGTTACCCTCTTTGCTCACCAATGTCACATCGGCTACGCGGTCTCCAATATGTATTTCCATACTTTTGCTTAATTAAATGAAGAATCAGATTCTCAATACTCCTTTCTGCAGGCCGAACTCACGCCAGCGGCTGATGGGACGGGCATCGGAAAGCTGAGGACTCTTATTCTCTTCCAGATTCATCAGATAGTCAATATAAGAGGCGATCATGGCCATATTCTCAATCTCCTCATTGTTGCCGTTGCCACGGAGCAGCATACGCGAGTTCTTCTCGATAAACAAGGTATTATACTCACCCTTCACAAAGTCGGGAGTATGCATGATACGTTTCAAGTAACTGAGATTGGTCTTCAGCCCCGTAATCTTATACTCGTAGAGCACACGGCGCATACGCTCTATGGCATACTGGCGGGTTGTGGCCCACACGATCAGCTTGCCTATCATCGGGTCGTAGAAAACTGGGATCTCATACCCTTCGTACACGTAGCTGTCAATGCGCACACCAATACCGTTAGGCTCCGTCAGCTGCTTGATGATACCCGGTGAAGGCATGAAGTTGTTCTCCGTGTCTTCCGCACAGATACGACATTCGATAGCATGACCGCGCTGATACAGCTCTTCCTGCTTCAAATGCAGCACTTCATCATTGGCAATGCGGATCTGCTCTTTCACCAAGTCTACACCTACCACTTCTTCGGTGATGGGATGCTCCACCTGAAGACGGGTATTCATCTCCAGAAAATAGAAATTGCGGTTCTTGTCCACCAGAAATTCGATAGTCCCGGCTCCCGAATAGTTCACCGCCCTAGCGGCAGCCACCGCCTTTTCCCCCATCTCCTGACGGAGCTCCGGAGTAAGGAACGGAGACGGACTCTCCTCCACAATCTTCTGATTGCGGCGCTGCACAGAGCACTCGCGGTCGAACAGATGAATCACATTGCCGTGATTGTCACCCAGAATCTGGAATTCTATATGATGGGGTTCTTCTACAAATTTCTCCAGATAGACCGTATCATCTCCGAAAGAAGACATAGACTCGGAACGAGCGGTGTTGTATGCCTCCACCACTTCATCTTCACTGTGTATCAGCCTCATCCCTTTACCACCACCTCCCATAGATGCCTTCAGCATGACGGGATAGCCTATCTCATTACAGATACGTACCGCCTCTTCAGCGCTCTGCAACGGCTGTTCCGTACCGGGCACCACAGGCACACCAGCGGCAATCATGCGCTTACGGGCGGCAATCTTGTCACCCATCGCCTCCATCGTCTCAGCGGCAGGACCGATAAAGATGATCCCCTCCTCCTTGCAACGGCGGGCAAAATCGGCATTCTCGGACAAGAAACCATAACCGGGGTGTATGGCATCGGCATGATGCTGTCTGGCAGCTTTAATGATAGTATCTATATTCAGATAACTTTCCTTGGAAGCGGCAGGACCTATCAGGCAGGCTTCATCTGCATACATCACATGACGCGCCGTACGGTCGGCTTCCGAGAAGACCGCCACCGTGCGGATGCCCATTTCTTTACAAGAGCGCATAACGCGCACGGCTATCTCGCCACGGTTGGCAATTAGAACCTTTTGTATCATAATCTTTCTCTTTTTACCCGAAATGTCACACAAAATTACGGGTGCGTTCATTATACATAAACGCGCCTTACATGGGTGACATCTCTCATTAGTATTGATTATTTAACGAAAGCCCCCTGATTTTTAGAAGTGGGGGCCATAATTGGTTGCAAAGATACTTGTTTTTTGCACAAAAACTACAAATGTGTGTCTAAATAATGTTTCAAAACTCTGGCATGATTTCGCTCCGGCTCTCTCGATGCGTAAAGTAATGTTACCTTCGAATAAGCTTTCATCTTATCAATGAACGCTTTAGCCGCATCCGATTCTTCCAATTCCTTTTGATACATATCCGCAAAGGCCCCCCATCTTTTTTCCACATCCGCATGAAACCATTTTCTTAAATCATTGGACGGAGTCACTTCTTTTGCCCAATAATCGTATTTCAAATATTCCCGTTTCATGCCACGAGGCCACAAACGGTCTACCAAGACACGACAGCCGTCTTGTTCGGAAGGTTCATCATAAACCCTCTTGATGTTTACTTGAGTCATAGCTGGTTATTTTTAATTCAGGTACAAGCTTATAACTCCATACATCCCTAAAAAGTTCATTCCAGACAGCGGTTTCAGGATAACAGCAACTCGTAATCCACCACATCCAGCCACCGCCCGAATTTCAGTCCCACCTTCTCGAAACGTGAGACTCTTTTAAATCCCAGCCGCAAATGCAAAGCGTCACTAGCAGCATTGCCCTCCGTAATACAGGCTATCAGCGCATGGTATCCATCCCTACGGCATTCCTCTATTAATCTTTCCATCAATTCCCGGCCTATGCCCTTTCCCTCATATCCGGAAGCCAGATAAACCGTTGTTTCCAACGTATGACTGTAAGCAGCCCTCTCCTTCCACAGATGGGCATAACAATACCCCACAACTTTTCCCTCTTCCTCATACACAAAATAAGGAAAGCGCACGGCAATTCCGGCAATACGGTTGCGCATGTCCTCCTCTCTCAAAGGTTCTGTCTCAAATGTAGCCACACTGTATTCGATGTATTCATTGTATATCGTCGTGATGGCTTTGGCGTCCTGAAGTTCCACTCGTCTGATCATAATGGCATATCTCTATTATTAAAACGTAAGCAAGATATAAAAAAATAATCAGTTATCCGGAGAATAATCACTATATTTACAGCCGGTTCTAATTTCAGCTATAAAAATGACAGAAATACTAGAAGTAAAAGACTTTATTCCGGAGTACACCGATGCAGTGCAGAGACTGCTGGAACAGCTCACAAGTCGTCCGGTGAAACTGACCGGGACGGCTCTCAGAGAAATCATATTCCAAGAGAACACCCACCTGTTCTTCCTGCTGGCAGATCAGAAAATTGCGGGAATGCTGACCGTAGGTATCTATTACAGCCCCACAGGCGGTAAGGCATGGATTGAAGATGTGGTAGTAGACGAAAAATACCGGGGACAAGGATTCAGCAAACAACTGGTCACACACGCTGTCCGGTTTGTGAAGGAACAAGGCATACCTCTTATCATGCTTACTTCAAACCCCACACGGACTGCCGCCAACAAACTGTATCAAAAATCAGGCTTTGAACAAAAACAGACCAATGTGTACAAAATGAATTTAGAATAACCCATTCCTATTTCAATATGATAACAATCAGACATTCATCACCCGAAGATTTAGATGCAATTATGGAAATATTCTGCTATGCCCGCCGGTTCATGAAAGAGCATGGCAACCCCAACCAGTGGATAAACGGTTATCCTTCCACCGAGTTGATTCTGCAAGAAATAACCAACGGCACCAACTATGTTTGCGAAAATGAAAACGGAGAAATTATAGGGACTTTCTGTTTTATTCCCGGAGAAGACCCCACGTATGCCCGCATTGATGACGGCAACTGGCTGAACCACGAACCATACCACGTTATTCACCGCATGGCCACCAGTGGCCAACAGAAGGGAATAGCCGACGCCTGCTTCAAGTGGTGCTTCGAACATTGCGATAATATCCGAGTGGACACCCACCATGACAACCTTGTGATGCAGAACATCCTGAAGAAGTACGGTTTCCGGCGTTGCGGCATCATTTATACCCACAACGGCACATCACGCATCGCATACCAGCGGACATTAACCGAAAAAGAGCTATCTTTGCCGACCGAATAAACAAGAATAAGAAACATGAAAATTCTCTGGATAGACCTGAACAGCTCGTATGCACATTCCTCATTGGCCCTGCCGGCCCTACATGCACAAATCATGACAGACCCCTCTGTAGAATGGGAAATCGTATCTGCCACCATCAACGAAAATGTGGGAATGATTGTCGATGAGATCTGCCGCCATCAACCCGACATCCTTGCCGCAACCACCTGGCTTTTCAACCATGAGCAGCTGATGCATGTCACCTCCAGAGTAAAAGCCTTGATACCCGAAGCCTGCCTAGTACTGGGCGGTCCGGAATTTCTGGGAGACAATGAAGAGTTCCTCCGCAAAAATCCATTTGTGGACTGCGTCTTCAGAGGAGAAGGTGAAGAAGCCTTTCCACAATGGCTGGCCTGCCAGAACCATCCGGAACAATGGCACACCGTGCCCGGACTCTGTTACCTCACTCCCGACAAAGAATATAAAGACAACGGCATAGCCCGCGTACTGAATTTCGCCGGACTCGTCCCTCCCGAACAAAGCCGCTTCTTTAACTGGAGCAAGCCCTTTGTCCAACTGGAAACCACACGTGGATGTTTCAACACTTGCGCCTTCTGCGTCAGCGGCGGTGAAAAGCCGGTACGCACCCTTTCCATCGAAAGCATCCGCGAAAGACTGCGACTCATCCATGCGCATGGCATCAAAAATGTACGCGTATTAGACCGTACTTTTAATTACAACCCGCGAAGAGCCAAAGAACTGCTCCGGCTCTTTTTGGAATTCCATCCCGATATCCGTTTCCATCTGGAGATACACCCCGCCTTGTTGTCGGAAGAGCTGAAAGAAGAACTCAGCCGGCTGCCCGAAGGATTGCTTCATCTGGAAGCCGGTATCCAGAGCCTGCGTGAACCCGTACTTGATAAAAGCCGCCGGATGGGTAAGCTGTCCGATGCCCTGAACGGGCTGAAGTTCCTGTGTGCCCTGCCCAACATGGAAACCCATGCCGACCTTATTGCCGGGCTTCCTCTTTATCATCTCCATGAGATATTTGAAGATGTCCGTACCCTGGCAGGATATAATGCCGGAGAGATCCAACTGGAATCGCTCAAACTGCTTCCCGGCACCGAAATGCGCCGGAGGGCGGAAGAATTAGGAATCAAGTATTCCCCCTTGCCCCCATACGAGGTTTTGCAGACCCATGAAATCAGTGTAAGCGAACTGCAAACAGCCCGCCGGCTTTCCCGGCTGCTGGATGGTTTTTACAATGCCCCGGCATGGCAGACACTGACACGCGAACTCATTTTGAATGATGAACAATTCCTTTATCGTTTTCTTGAATATTTGACAAAGGCCAATCTGATAGACCAGCCCATGAGTCTGGAAAAACGAGGACTGATACTCTATGAGTATTGCAAACAGAACTATCCCGAATACCAGACAAAGGCCACCATTGCCTGGATAGAGGCAGGAATGTCACTGAAAAAGCTCCCTGCCGAAAGGGTACGGACAAAGCGGCAGCTGCCTCCGTCTGACTGGGAAATCATTGACGGAGAATATAAGGAGAACCTCCGCCTGTGCTTTCTGCCTGCCGATGAAAAGGGGGAACATGGCTACTGGTTCGGCTTTGAGTCGGAGATACAGAAGGTGGAACCTGTGTTCAAGGCAAGGACTTAATATTGCTGCTGTTTCCGCTAAGGGAGTATAATATGAGGTACTCCCATCGTGTGAAATATAAGGAAGATATTTTTGTCTGGCAACTTTTTTCGGTATGCGCCGGTGGGGTCGCTCTGATAGAAATACAGTCTTAATCAGTAAGAAATAAAAAGTCCCGATAAGGTATATTCATGCTCTACTTTTTTTCCATTAAACACAACCCGTACCGCAGAAGATGAATTTGCATTTGATATAATTCTGTTCCAGACAAAACTCAGTGTACGACCATCCAACTTTCCTGAGATGACAGACTTATACTCATAAAACCCAATAACTCCCGGTATAGTAGCTACTTTTTCCTCCCGCCAAGAGTATCCGTTTTCATCTTGATTGATACGACAATTTAAATTAAAATCAATTATTTGAGTTTCCACACATAATCCAAACGACTGCAAGGCAATGGGACGCGCTTCTTCAGAAGTCAAATCTGCTGTGACAGCAGCCTCCCCTTCATTTATCACATCGCCATTTTTATAAGCCACATAGTTGCCCTCATATTTCCCCACTGCCTGGGCAAAGGAAGGCAACTCAAAATCATCTTCCTTACTACATCCCCCCCAAACAATAGAAAACAGGCATATTAGCATCATCCTTCCTATATAAGATTTCATATTCCAGTTTTCATTGATTACTATATTACTTATCCTATCTTACAAAGATAACAAGATAAACTGATATTACCATACCTATTAACATAATTCTCCCGCCAGGAAGAGGAATACTTTCATGCACAACTTTAATTGTTATTCTTCTCAAAAGGAATCGATATATTTCTAAGAAAAGAAAGATTATGTTTCAGGATGACCGGGAACAACTACCAACCTTTGCGTTATGCTTTTAGGCATAACGGAGTACGTAGAATGACCGAATGCCTGCACGGTTATAGGGATATTCCGTAAATGTTCCTCTTTCTTATAAATCAAGAGAAAAATTTTACTTTACGTGAGCTTTTCTCTTATTTTTTCGGCCAAATAGCTAGTCTTCTATCTTTTTCATAGAATATTATTTAGGAATATCCCTAGATATTGTTTCAAAAAATAAAATAGAAATTCAAGATTACAGTTGGAAGCGGTAATCAGGAGTTGCTGAGAATTGTAGGTTCTTCTTGATTCTTCAAGAATCTCGAAGTTTCAAGAAGAATTTAGCCGCACTTTCATTATCGAATCAGGCATAATTTTACTTGGTGTTTCTCGATTTCCATAAAACGGAGATTCGACATCAAGAATGATACATTCAAAGTGGAGAAAGCCCCAATGGATAATACCAAACTGGTATTGACCATAAACAAGAGACTTATTTCCGAGTGGTTTAGAGAACAATGGAAGAAAACACGTCAAGATATAAAATCAGTGGCATAATCCTTATTTCAAAACATAAAGCTAAACCCTCTCTTCTGTAAAACGTTAAACCGTTCAATCTCCAAAGAGAGGGATTTCTTTAACTGTCCTGCCATGAATGCTAAGAAAGGCTGATTGGATTCTTCATCCTGACATTGACGTAGGGAAAGGTTATATTCTTCTCTATCCTCTTTGAATATTTTGGCCGGGAAAAGGTGATAATAAAATTGGATCCAGTTCATCAGCAATCGTGCCGTTCTGCCGTTGTCATCCACCCACGGATGTATGGTTACTAAATTAAGATGGGCATTGAAACTCAATTCATACTGTTTCCGAAATGTTTTTGCGGTCTTTTGCTTCTCTTGCAGAATAAAAGAAGAGTTTGAAAGTTTGAGGTCGCAAATTGCGTCCTCAAACAAAAGAGGTGGTACACGATATATGCCTTTTGCCTTTACAGAACAAGGTGTTGCTATGCTTTCATCTGTATTAAATAGCGAAGCAGCTATTGAAATAAACATATCCATCATGCGTGCTTTTGTTACTGTACGCCAATACTTGTCTTCTGTAAATAGCACAACTAAGGAAATCGAAGAGTTAAAGCAGCGCATGAAAATGCTGGAAGAAGGCAATGAAGACGCAATAGCAGCAGTTAATGACCTTAGTGAAGATACCCGAAAAGAACTTGATGATATTTACTTGGCATTATCACAGTTGGCAGATAAACAGAAGCAAATCAACCAGCAAAGAGAACGTAAACCTATTGGATTTATCCAATATGATAATGATTAACTCAACTTCTAATCATATAATATTAGGTTCAAATCTTATAATAACTACTTAAAAAATCAATTATGTACCTCATTCTACTTTTAGTTGGTGCTTTTATTCTATTCTGTTTATTACTGCAATAAAAATAGCAGTATGGTATGAAAAAGTACACAGAAAATATGTAAACTGGAAAGAACACTTTGCCAAAAGTGTCATCAAACTCTTCATTCTTCCGAGGAAATAGAAATTCCTATAGTAAAAGAAATAACAAAAGGACGCTTTGTTAAAACAGATAAATGTACTGCCAAACCAGCTATCCAAACATTCAATCCTATGCAAATTGAAACATTTCCTTCATGGTCTGTGGTAGAAAAAAGGAATCATAAATATGAATTTGTAGAAAAAATTGGGCCTTCTTGCTCTATCATATATATTGAAAATCCTAGCTTCAATAAAGAGCAGTCTCAAAAGTATGCCATAGAAATATTGCAAGATTTTATCCAAAACAAGCTTCAATATACATCCAAGAATGGAATGCCAACCACCACTTGATAAATATAAAATAAAGCAGCATTTTTAAAAATTCCAAAAACGTTCATCTTGCTGATCCATATCCAAGCCATCATTATAATACCTCCAATCGTATGAATCTGCCGAATCATCGGACATACTCTCTCTTATTTCTTCATAATGTTCATCCTCCCAAAGGTATTTAAAATCTTTATAATATGGATACCAAAAACGATTAGTATCATTGTTATCATGAGGTATGTGCTCCCAATACTGTGCTATCAATGTTTTATGTACCTCGCTTAACACAAGAGTTTCCCAACCATCTAAAGGTTTAAAAGTTGGATATAACAATTCATACAACTGAGACCCAGTTATTTTTACCACATTTTCTTGACAAATAGCATCTTTGTTGAATTTCAATAAACAGCATTGGCATTGATATATATCATCTTCTTCTACATATTTAATTTTAAATCCTATAGCTATATTATTATATGGATTAGTTATCAAACTAAATTGTGGTTCCAGCAATTCTTTTGTAACATTTCTTATACCAACTAATCCTCTTTCATTTTGAATAAAAAGCAACTCACTATTTATTGATTTTACATCTATATATGTTGGAGCAATAACCATTCGCTCATTGCAAAAAACAATTCCTTTCAATCTCCCTATTGAGTCATCAGTCATTACATTTTTTTTACTTATACTGTACATTACGACGGTGTCATTTATAGAAGAAGCCGAACAGACACTAATCCCCTTTATTATCTTATCATCTTCACTATATCTTTTCCCTTTGCGCAATTTGGGAGATTCCCCTATAAGCAGACCTTCACTCGCAGGTAGATTGTTACATAGAAAATCAAATTCATATTCTATTTCTTCACGAGTTTCATTTATTAAATGCCTAGGAATAAATGATTTCAAATCTTTATCAACAATGATAGAATACATTTTATCACAATTTAATTCTTTTACTAATTCGTCACCATATTCAATTTCAGTATTTCCCCAATAAGTTGTTTTCCAATAAGATTTAACAACTATCCCAAAATTAAGAATAAAATAATTAGTTCCGATTTGACAATTGTTAAATCCACCTATAATCATAGTACCTTCTAAATCGTATAAATCATATGTTCCATAATATCTATCCACGAACACATCACCACATTCATATTCATCATCTCCAGCTATAAAATACTCATTAATATAATGGATAGCATGATACTTTACGGGAATAATCTCTTTACCTTGCCAATTGCAGCATCCCCATACTCCATTCCACGTACAATCAGGATCAGTTTCCTCCATAGCTCCAAAATTCACATAAACATAGTCCCAATTCCCACTTCGTTCTATTTTAGAATATATTGTAGGGACGATTTCCCGTCCATCGAAATCCACCAATCCCTTACGGTGAGTATCAGCATCCTCTACAAGTATAGTTCTCCTACACAACATATCATCAGAAACTCTTCTTGGAAACTCTAATATTGGAATAGGGTTACTATATTTTATCCGGAAAAACTCCTTTCCCGATGAATCAATGACTCCCCACCTATTACCCAATAAAACATCATACATATTTCCATTAGTTTCCGCTCTTTTCTCAAATTTATCATAAACAAAAGGAATAATATCCCAACCTTCTGAATTTACCACACCATATTTTCCTTTATGCCTACAAAGCAATCTGTCATTCTCCAAAAAAACAATTTGCACCTCAGACCAAATGTCATAATTATCACAATCATAATCATCTACCACTATATACTCATTTTCATCCATCTTAGCTGAGTAAAAATTCATATTATCAACATCCTTAAATAGATAATTATATTCTAATGCGTTATGACATTCAACAAACAAAGGCTTATCCATAGTATTCTCATTTTATCATTTAACAAAAGTAACAAAGAGTTTGCATTGGGCTCATCAATCCATTAAATTCTTCCTAAAAACACTCTATTTATTTAATATACCAATTTAATACGTCAAGATATAAAACCAGTGGCATAATCCTTATTTCAAAACATAAAGCTAAACCCTCTCTTCTGTGAAACGTTGAACCGTTCAATCTCCAAAGAGAGAGATTTCTTTAACTGTCCTGCCATGAATGCTAAGAAAGGCTGATTGGATTCTTCATCCTGACATTGACGTAGGGAAAGGATATATTCTTCTCTATCCTCTTTGAATATTTTGGCTGGGAAAAGGTGATAATAAAATTGGATCCAGTTCATCAGCAATCGTGCCGTTCTGCCGTTGCCATCCACCCACGGATGTATGGTTACTAAATTAAGATGGGCATTGAAACTCAATTCATACTGTTCCCGAAATGTTCCCACGGTCTTTTGCTTCTCTTGCAGAATGACACAGAGTTCTTCTACCTTAGCAGGAACTTTCAGATAGTTCATATAAGAATGTCCGCCAACACCAGCCGTAACACCACATAAACGAAAATCTCCTTTTGAAGAATCGAAAGAGCCGCCCATTACACTATGTACACCGCCTGTAGTACGCATTAACGTTGCATTCAACCTTTTCAGAAAAGCAGGAGTTATAGGTACAAGACAGTCAGATTCTGCCTTGGCAAGCTCATACGCTTGCTTCAAATCCTCATTCATCAAATGATGCACAAGCGGTTTCCCTTTCGCTGTTACCCCCTCGTCAAAAAGAAGCTGAGTGTCAAGCTCCGTCAGCGTTGAACCTTCTATGGCTGTGGAATGGGTGACAAGAGAATAGAGGTAGTACTTATCATAGTCCACCGCTTCACTGATACCTAGTTCCTGAAACTTTTGATATAGCTGTTCTATCTCTTGCCAAACACCTTGTTCCATTGTTTTTTATTTAATAGGCTTTATTTCTTTTCAAAGGTAGCGTATTTACTATGTTCAACCAAAGAAAATAATGACTTACTGCTAGAATTTTTGCACGTGTGGGGAAAATTCGAATAAAGCAAAAAGCTAAGTGATTGATAAATCAATACTTAGCTTTTACATCCGTACCCAGACCCGGGGTCGAACCGGGATGGAAGTGAATCCACTGGTGTTTGAGACCAGCGCGTCTACCGATTCCGCCATCTGGGCATCTTTTGAAACTTTGTTTGTTTCTCTATTGCGGTTGCAAAGGTACGACTTTTTTTCATATCTGCAAACTTTTCCGCATTTTTTTTCAAAAAAAGATAAATGTACTACGATTTATGGGATAACGGACAATGGTTTTCTAAAAATAAGCCCTATATTAGCAGAAACTTTAAAACGACTTTATATCATGACAAACAACAATAATTATTGTGTCATCATGGGGGGAGGTATAGGTAGCCGGTTCTGGCCATATAGCCGCAAAAACCTCCCCAAACAATTCCTTGATTTCTTCGGGACCGGACGTTCTTTAATACAACAAACGTTTGATCGCTATAAAAAAATAGTCCCCATAGAAAACATCTTTATAACAACCAATGTATTGTATAAAGAATTAGTCCAAGAGCAACTTCCCGAATTGGACGAATCACAAATTCTATTGGAGCCCACCCGCAGAAACACTGCCCCATGTATAGCATGGGCTTCCTATCACATAAAAAAGATCAATCCCAATGCCAATGTCATTGTAGCCCCGTCCGACCACTTGATTTTAAAGGAAGACGAATTCAAAGCTGCTATTTTGAAAGGACTGGAGTTTGTTTCAAACTCTCCACAACTGCTGACATTAGGTATCAAACCCAACAGGCCGGAAACCGGTTATGGCTATATCCAGGTTGAGGAAGAAAAACAAGGAGACTTCTTCAAAGTAAAAACATTCATTGAAAAGCCCCAACTGGAATTTGCCAAAGTATTCGTTGAAAGTGGCGAGTTCTATTGGAACTCAGGGATCTTCTTATGGAATATCAATACAATTTTAGAAGCTTTCAATGAGATTATGCCCGAAGTTTGTATCAAACTGACCAATGGAGAAGAGGACTTCGCCTCCTGCCCCAACATTTCCATTGACTATGGAATCATGGAGAAAGCCAACAATGTCTTCGTCCAGCTATGCGACTTCGGCTGGGCGGATTTAGGTACATGGGGCTCCTTGTATGACGTATCTCCCAAAGACCAAGAAGGAAATGTGGTAGTAAACGGAAACTCCTTATTATATAACAGTCATAATAATGTAATAGTGGCGCCGGAAGGGAAATTAACCGTTATACAGGATCTGGAAGGTTATTTAGTGGCTGCAAGAGACAATGTATTACTCATCTGCAAGAAAGACGATGAAAGCGCTATCCGGAAATTCGTAAATGACGTACAGATCAAGTTAGGCGATCAATTTGTATAAAGCTGAAATCTGTCATTGATCATAGTCGGATAAAATTGACTGGCGAAAAATAAGGTGGATGAGCCACCGATAGCTCAAAAAAGTAACTTAAGTGCATCGGGCAAGTAACTTAACTTACTTGGCACTTTAACTTAACTTACTTGCCTCATGAAGTTAACTTACCGTTTCACCTCATATTGGGCAAATCCATTCAGCCTGACTATACAAAGAAAGCGGGATGCAGAAAAATCCGCATCCCGCTCTTTATATATTAAAGAAGAAGATTACTTGTCACCACCTTCCCAGGCTTGACTGATTGCTGTCGCCACCTCCACAAACTCTTCATTTGTGAGCTTCAACTTCGGATTAGAGAATATCATATCCGATTCCTTCTGGATAGGAATCAGATGAATATGTGCATGAGGAACCTCCAGTCCGATCACCGCCTCACCTACTTTCTTGCATGGAAATGCTTGTTGGATGGCAAGAGCGACGCTCTTTGCAAAAACATGCATCGCCGCCAGTTCGTCGTCATCCAGATCAAAAATATAGTCCACCTCGCGTTTCGGGACAACCAATGTATGCCCCTTGGCCAACGGATTGATATCCAGAAAGGCATAGAACTTATCATTTTCAGCCACTTTGTAGCTAGGAATCTCACCTGCAATAATTCTACTAAATATTGTTGCCATATCTATAAGTATTAAATAAGGCAGACCCGCATAACAGACCTGCCTTACATATTAAAATGAAATATTCACAACTTCCAAGCTGATTTTACCCTGCGGAATGGTGATCTCAGCCACATCACCCACCTTCTTGCCCAACAATCCCTGTGCGATCGGAGTATTTACTGAAATCTTGCCCTGTTTCAAGTTGGCTTCGCTTTCGGCTACGATAGTATAAACCATCTTCATTCCGGTCTTGGCATTCTTTAATTCGACTTTCGTCAAAATCTGCACTGTATCTGCTTTCATTTTTGAAGTATCAATAATCTTAGCATCACCAATTGTTGATTTCAGCTGGCTGATCTTCATTTCCAACAGACCTTGCGCCTCTTTGGCAGCATCATACTCGGCATTTTCCGACAAGTCACCTTTATCACGGGCTTCGGCAATAGCCGACACAATTTTAGGACGTTCTACTGATTCCAAGTACTTCAGTTCCTCAATCAGCTGTTTGTAACCTTCTTCTGACATATAAGCCATAATATTTTCCTCCTTATTAAATTATAAAATTATTCATTGTTCTAGTTATGCCTATAAAAACAAAAAGAATTCCGACATGGAAATGTCGGAACCCTCTTTGGTATTTCAAGTCTTGCAAAGATAGAATTTTATCTAATACAAGTCAAGTTTATAAGGATGCTATGTAACATGTTTAAACAAATTCAACTCATAATTAGCTTTTTACAAGAGTTTTTTAATGGCTTCATCCAAATCTTTAATATTCTCGCCACGAGCACTCAGCTCATTACTACGGTTTACCAGGAACACTGAAGGCAGATTGGTTACATTATACAACGAAATGTATGAAGAATAAGCACCATTAGCGTCGCGCACACAAACCCAAGGCAGATTATCTGCCGATGTTTTCCAAAAGTGCTCATCACCATCCAGTGAGATCTGATAAATCTCGAACCCTTGAGAAGCGTACTTATTATAAAGTTCGCGCAATGCCAAGTTGTGTGTGGCAGACATTGCATTATTATACACTGTAAAATCTATCAGCACCACCTTGCCCTTCAGCTCTGTCAAACTGCGTGTATTCCCTTTCAAATCCTTCAGCTGGATATCAATGATACTGGCCTCCTTGATTTTATCTTCAGGAATATCCATCGTCTGCTGACGTGGAGTACGAGTATTCTTCATTCCTTTTATAACCATATTATACAGATTACGCGAGCGGTCGGCATGCGGATAAGCATTGTTCAAGCTCGTAGCCACCGCTGCGAAGCACTTCACATCTTCCTTATTAGTCAAAGGATCAAAAATCATATACCCGTTCAGCGACTGGAACAAAGCGAAATAAGCGTATGGCATATTAGGAGCCGCAAAAATATATTCGCGCTTCACTTTATTCTTGTAATTGTTCACCATAGCCCAAAGACTATCCTGTGCGATACCCGCAGGAATATTACGGTTCTGGCCCAATTTGTCCACATTCTTTTGCAAATCAGCTTGCAGCAGCACCAATTCCTTGATTTTCAAATTGTTTTCCGAACCTTCAATACGATATCCGGTCGCAAAATCATTTGCCGCCGCCTTGACTGATACTGTTTCCGTAGAGTCAACAGCAAAATTTATCACTTTATTATCCAAACGCAAACGATAGAATTCGGGAGATTCCGGACGCTTCTGCGCAAAATTAAAACTTCCGCTACCGCCTAATTTGGTCGAATCAAGCGCTACTATGCCATCCAACCCCGACGCTTCCAAATAAAGCATCTTATCTTCAGCACCATTAATTTCACCTTGAACTTTGAACTTCGGTTCATTGTCGCAGGCGCTCAACCCTATCAACAGAAGTGCGAGCAAAAAATATACATTCTTTTTCATCGCTAAAATTAATATAAATGTGTGTTCTCTTAATAAATTCGGATGCAAAGATACGTCTTTTCGTGGTTTGTCAAAGCATTTATCCACCTTCTTACACATTAAAATGAAAAAAAACAGTAATCATAGTAACTTTTTATCTCATTCTCACCAAATTAGAAGAATAAATGCCTATCTTTGCATGAATTTTAGACGAAAAATATATTAAAACATTTTTTATGATCAATCCAATTGTTAAGACGATCGAGCTTCCTGATGGTAGAACCATCACACTCGAAACGGGAAAGCTGGCAAAACAGGCAGACGGCTCTGTAATGCTTCGCATGGGTAACACCATGTTGCTAGCTACTGTTTGTGCAGCAAAAGATGCAGTTCCCGGTACAGATTTTATGCCCCTTCAGGTAGAGTACAAAGAAAAATATGCAGCATTCGGACGTTTTCCCGGTGGCTTTACCAAAAGAGAAGGCAAAGCTTCGGATTATGAGATTCTGACTTGCCGCTTGGTAGACCGCGCATTGCGTCCTTTATTTCCCGATAATTTCCACGCAGAGGTTTACGTAAACATTGTTCTTTTCTCAGCCGACGGAGTAGATATGCCTGATGCACTGGCTGGATTGGCCGCTTCGGCTGCATTGGCTGTTTCCGACATTCCTTTCGGCGGACCGATTTCTGAAGTACGTGTAGCACGTATTGATGGTCAGTTTGTTATCAACCCCACTTTCGAACAACTTGAAAAAGCTGATATGGACTTAATGGTTGCCGCTACATACGACAACATCATGATGGTGGAAGGCGAGATGCAGGAAGTTAGCGAACAAGACTTATTGGCTGCCATGAAAGCCGCTCACGAAGCAATCAAAGTTCATTGCAAAGCGCAAATGGAACTGATGGAAGAGGTCGGTTCTACGGTAAAACGTGAATATTGCCACGAAGAGAACGATGAAGACCTGCGCAAAGCTGTACGCGAAGCTTGTTATGATAAAGCATACGCTATCGCTGCTTCAGGAAACAGAAACAAGCACGAACGTCAGGATGCTTTCGATGCCATCCGCGATGAATTCAAAACTCAATATACAGAAGAAGAACTGGAAGAAAAAGGTGCATTGATAGACCGTTACTACCACGATGTGGAAAAAGAAGCGATGCGTCGTTGCATTCTTGACGAAGGCAAGCGTCTGGACGGACGTAAGACTACTGAAATCCGCCCTATCTGGTGCGAAGTAGGTTACCTGCCCGGCCCTCACGGTTCTGCTATCTTCACCCGTGGTGAGACCCAGTCTCTGACTTCGGTAACTCTGGGTACAAAGCTGGACGAAAAAATCGTAGACGATGTACTGGATCAGCACAGAGAACGTTTCTTGTTGCACTACAACTTCCCTCCTTATTCTACCGGTGAGGCAAAAGCACAACGTGGCGTAGGCCGTCGTGAGATTGGTCACGGACACTTGGCATGGCGTGCTTTGAAAGGACAAATTCCTGCAGGCTACCCGTACACGGTACGTGTAGTATCTGATATCATGGAATCAAACGGTTCTTCTTCAATGGCTACCGTTTGTGCCGGAACACTTGCCTTGATGGACGCTGGTGTCGCTATGAAAAAACCAGTTTCAGGTATTGCCATGGGCTTGATTAAGAATGCTGGTGAGGAAAAATACGCCGTGTTGTCGGATATCCTTGGTGATGAAGACCACTTGGGCGATATGGACTTCAAGGTTACAGGTACCCGTGATGGTATCACCGCCACCCAAATGGATATCAAGGTAGACGGCCTGTCATTCGAAATTCTGGAAAAGGCATTGCTGCAAGCAAAGGAAGGCCGTGAGCATATTCTTAACAAGTTAACCGAATGTATCGCAGAACCTCGCGCAGACTTGAAACCGCATGCTCCACGCATTGAAACCATGACTATTCCTAAAGAATTCATTGGTGCGGTCATCGGCCCGGGTGGAAAGATTATTCAAGGTATGCAGGAAGAGACCGGAGCAACCATCACTATTGAAGAAACTGATGGTGTAGGCCGCATTGAAATTGCCGGAACAAACAAGAAGTCTATTGACGATGCCATGCGCATCATCAAAGGCATCGTTGCTGTTCCCGAAGTCGGTGAGGTTTACGTAGGCAAAGTCCGTTCAGTGATGCCGTATGGCGTATTCGTAGAATTCCTGCCAGGTAAAGACGGCTTGTTACACATCTCGGAAATTGACTGGAAGCGCCTTGAAACAATTGAAGAGGCCGGCTTAAAAGAAGGAGACGAAATAGAAGTGAAATTGCTTGATATTGATCCCAAGACTGGCAAATTCAAACTTTCCCACAAAGTATTGCTTCCTCGTCCTGAAAGACAAGAAAAGAAATAAGGATATTCTTTATTTTTAATTATAAAAAGCGTAACCAGAAAACAGGTTACGCTTTTCTTTTTTTAAGACCAAGCCATTTAATAATAATGTAAAACAAAAGCGCGACTCATTAGTCGCGCTATCTGATATATCATACAGAAGAAACTCCTCTGCTTTATATGATATCCGGTTTATGAATAGAAATTAGTCTTCCTGGACTTCAAAGTCATCTTTACCTACTCCGCAAAGAGGACAAACCCAGTCATCCGGAATATCTTCAAATGCTGTTCCCGGAGCAATTCCACCTTCAGGATCTCCTTCTGCTGGATCGTAAACCCAACCACATACTGTGCAAACGTACTTTTTCATAATTGTCTCTGTTTTATGTTTTAAATGTTCTTTAAATATATAACAAATATACAAGGAAATTGTTTACTTGCAAACTATCCCACTATTATTTTTTTAAGTTCTTCCATCCCTTCGGACGCACCTTTCTGAATTACATGCACTTTACGCCCCGACACAATAGGCACCTGTTTAGGATCAATCAGATAAACAGGAACGTGAGCAGGCACATAATTCAACAAACCGGCAGCGGGGTATACATTAAGCGAAGTTCCTATAATCAAAAAAATGTCAGCAGTTTCAGCATAATCAATTGCAGTTTCAATCATAGGAACAGATTCACCAAACCATACAATGAACGGACGGAGCTGGGAACCGTCTCCAGCCAAGTCTCCCATCTGTACTTCATATTCTTCCGGTTTTAATTCCTTAATATAAGCAGGATTATTGGGCTGCCAACTAGATGTCACCTTAGTCAGCTCACCATGTAAATGAATAATGTGCGAACTTCCGGCGCGTTCATGCAAATTATCAATATTTTGAGTGATAACAGTCACATGAAAGAACTTTTCCATCTCAGCTACCAGTTCATGCCCTCGGTTAGGCTTTACAGCAATCAACTGTTTACGGCGCTCATTATAAAAATCAATCACCAGTTCAGGGTTTGCCGCATACCCTTCCGGAGTAGCCACTTGCTCCACCGGATACTGGTCCCACAAACCTCCTGCATCACGAAATGTACTGATACCGCTTTCGGCACTCATCCCGGCACCTGTTAAAACTACTAAATTCTTCATTTTTAATCCTCCTCTTTTAACTAAACACACAAAAATAAGAAAAATTAAATTGTTAAAAACAGATTCATTCAAATAAAACACCTACCTTTGTACGTTTTGTATAAAAACATCTTATAAAATAAACAGTTATGGATAAATTCAGTTACGCCATCGGCCTTGGTATTGGCCAGAATTTATTGAGCATGGGTGCTCAAGGTATTAATGTTGAAGACTTTGCTCAAGCAATCAAAGACGTATTAGATAGAAAAGAAACGGCTATCAGCCACAACGAAGCACGTGAAATCGTAAACAAGTACTTTGAAGAGCTGGAAACCAAATTGAATGCAGAAAACATTGAAAAAGGGAAATCATTCCTGGAGGAGAATGCGAAAAGACCGGGAGTTGTGACACTCCCCAGCGGCTTACAATACGAAGTTATCACAGAAGGCAACGGAAAGAAGCCGAGTGCAACCGACCGTGTAAAATGTCATTATGAAGGGACTTTGATTGACGGAACATTGTTCGACAGCTCTATCAAACGTGGCGAACCGGCTATCTTTGGTGTGAACCAAGTAATCAAAGGATGGGTGGAAGCACTCCAGCTGATGACCGAAGGTGCCAAATGGAAGCTTTTTATTCCTTCAGAACTAGCCTACGGAGCACAACAGGCAGGCGAAATGATCCCTCCCCACAGCACATTGATTTTTGAAGTAGAATTAATCGAAGTATTATAATTTTAAAGCATTTTAAGGCAAATGAAAAAAATTAGTTTTTTTGTAGCGATCGCTGCTGCAGCCAGCTTGGCGTCTTGTACAGCTCAAGCACCGAAAGCAAACATGAAGAATGACGTAGATTCACTTTCTTACATGATGGGTATCACCAACACACAAGGACTGGACATGTATATGAGTCAGCAACTGGGTGTTGACACAGCTTATATGGCCGACTTCATCAGAGGCGTAAAAGAAGGTACCAGCAAGACAAGTCCTAAAGACGTTGCTTATATGGCAGGTCTTCAGATTGGCCAGCAAGTTGGCGGACGCATGTTCGACATGATGAGTCAACGTATTTTCGGAAACGACTCAACCCAAAGCTTAAGCAAAGAAAACTTTCTGGCAGGTTTCATGGCTGCTTTGCAGAAAAAAGGCATGAATGTTACTATGGAAGAAGCTAACGCTTACGTCCAGTCTAAAGCAGAAGCAATCAAGGAAAAAGCTACTGAAGCCCAGTTTGCAGAAAACAAAGCTGCCGGCGAGAAATTCCTGGCTGAAAACGCAAAGAAGGAAGGCGTTAAAACAACACCTAGCGGTTTACAATACAAGGTTATTAAAGAAGGTAACGGTGCTATTCCTACCGACTCTTCTAAAGTAAAAGTAAACTATAAAGGTACTTTGATTGACGGAACTCAATTCGATAGTTCATACGATCGTAAAGAACCGACTACATTCAAAGCCAACCAAGTAATCAAAGGCTGGACTGAAGCGCTGACAATGATGCCTGTAGGTTCTAAATGGGAACTTTATATTCCTCAAGACTTGGCTTATGGCTCACGTGAAGCCGGTCAGATCAAACCGTTCTCTACTTTGATCTTCGAAGTTGAGCTGGTTGACATCGAAAAGTAATCACCTAAAATTGATTCATAAAAAAAGCGTGGGGCACAGATGATGTCTCACGCTTTTTTTGCTTGTTTCTTGAATAGCGAAAACTAGATCTTCTTCTCCTTTATATCCGTACGTGCCTCGACGACATTAACCACATAGTCACCCAGTTTCTCACATTCGCTGATGATATCCATATAATGCACTCCCATCTGATAATTGTATTCCTTATTATTCACATCCAATACATTCTGATTCTTCAACTGGTTACGGTAGTTATTGATCTCATTCTCTATATTAAATGACTTGTTGGGATCAACCAGATGATACTCATCCTCTTCCAAAGATACCATTTGTCGCAACGCGTCATCCGTCAATTGAAGCATCTGATGAATATGATCATATTGTTTCTCCGTAAAGTCTTCATTCCCTCTGAACTTATGATTGATAGTACGAGCCAGATGATAACAACTGTCACCAATACTTTCCAGTTCTGTCACTTCACGCAGCATAGCGCGTATCTTCAATTTACTTTCAGAGCTCAGACGTCCTTCAGAAACCTCATTCAAATAATTGGCTATCTCCAACTCCATATTATCACTGATATTCTCGTACTTTTCTATCCGGCTAAACAATTTGTTGAAGTCATTCTCATTCGTCGTATGCAACAAATCACGCACCATACCAAACATACGGCGGGTACGTTCGGCAAATAAATTAATTTCTTTCCTTGCCTGGACAATAGACAATTCAGCAGTAGACAGCATACCGCCCGTGATAAAGCGCAAACGGAATTCCTCCTCATCCTCCTTTGGTTTGATCACCCAGCAGACCACCCTCTCAATCGGCTTAATAAACCAAATCAATATCAGCACATTGCAAATATTAAATGCTGTATGGAAAGCAGACAGTTTATACGTAACCGCGACTTCAGGCGATCCCTCCGGAAATATACGGTCAATCATCCCACTTACCATATCTACAAACGGATGGAAGATGCATAAGATCCATACCACCCCGAACATATTAAAAATAAAATGAGCCAACGCCGCCCGTCTTGCTTGCGCATTTGCCGTCAGAGCTGCAATGTTGGACGTTACAGTAGTGCCAATATTCTCTCCCATCACCAATGCAATGCCCAAATACAAATCAAGCACACCACTGGAACAGAGAATCAAAGTAATGGCCATAACCGCAGCAGAAGACTGTGCGCACATTGTTATCACTCCACCTATCAACAGAAACAATAAAATGGAAAGGAATCCCCATTCCTTACAAGAGGTAATGAAGCTGATAACAGCAGCATTGTGCTCCAGATCCATGTGCATGGCATTCTCACGTAGCGTGGTCAATCCCAAAAACATGAATGAAAATCCAAAAATAAATTCCCCAAAAGATTTTTTCTGGCTCTTATTGGAAAAGATCAACGGAACAGCCAGTGCAAAAAGAGGAAAGATAAGATTATTCATATCAATCTGGAAGCCGAAGACAGACATGATCCAAGCGGTTACCGTAGTACCGATATTAGCCCCCATGATTACAGAAATAGCCTGCCCCAAAGTCAGCAGTCCCGCATTGACGAAACTGACAGTCATTACTGTTGTCGCAGTAGAAGACTGTACGGAAGCAGTTACAAATGTGCCGGTCAACAATCCGGTAAAACGGTTTGTGGTCATTGCTCCCAGAATATGACGCAAATGTCCACCTGTCAGTTTTTGCAAGGCCTCACTCATGGTTTTCATACCATACATCAAGAGCGCCAGCGAGCCTATCAATTTCAAGAAAACAAATATTGACATATAAATTCTCTTTTATTTATATTCTCTTCTTTACTATACTTTATCAGAAAAAGCACAGAAGTGCAAAGTATTTAAGCCGTCACGGGTGAGACCTCGCACCTCTGCTTTATTGTCGTTCATCTGTTTACCATCGCTGTTTCAATTCAGGATTTTTTTTCTTTCACATTGCTACTGGCTTCCACCACATTGACCACATAATCACCCAGTTTTTCACATTCTCCAATGATATCCATGTAGTGTACACCCATCTGATAATCATATTCCTTATTATTCACATCCAGCACATTTTGGTTCTTTAGCTGGTTACGATAGTTATTTATTTCGTTCTCTATATTGAACGACTTGTTTACATCCACCACATGATGCTCATCCTCTACCAACGATACCATTTGGGACAAAGCATCATCTGTCAGTTGAAACATCTGATGAATATGATCATACTGTTTCGGGGTAAAATCCATACCATTGCGATGCTTGCGGTTAATGGTACGCGCCAAATTATAACAGCTGTCACCGATACTTTCTATTTCAGTCACTTCACGAAGCATGGCACGAATCTGCAACTTACTTTCAGAACTCAAACGCCCGTCGGATACCTGATTCAGATAATTGGCAATCTCCACCTCCATGTTATCACTGATATTCTCATATTTCTCAATACGGCTGAACAATTTGTTAAAGTCATTGTCATTTGTCGTATGAAGCAAATCCTGCACCATACCAAACATACGGTGGGTACGTTCTGCAAAGAGATTGATTTCCTTGCGTGCCTGCAATATAGAAAGCTCCGCGGTAGAAAGCATACCACCGGTAATAAAGCGCAAGCGGTATTCCTCATCCTGCTCTCTCTGAGGAATGATTTTGCAGACAGTTTTCTCTATCAGTTTTACGAACCAAATAAGAATCAGCACATTGCAGATATTAAAAGTAGTATGAAAAGCAGACAGCTTAAAAGAAACGGCAACAGCCGGATCTGCCGTCTTCATTATATCCTCTACAAACCAGGAAACCCCCATAGTGACAGGTTTGAAAAGACATAACACCCAAATAACTCCAAAGATATTGAACACCAAATGAGCCAGCGCAGCCCTCCTGGCCTGCGTATTGGCAGTCAGTGCAGCCAGATTGGCTGTTATGGTAGTACCCACATTCTCGCCAAGCACCAACGCTGCCCCCAGTTCAAAACTAATCCAGCCATTAGCACACATAATCAAAGTAATGGCCATGGTTGCCGCCGATGCCTGTACAATCATGGTCAGAATGGTACCGATGGCAACAAACAAGATAACAGAACCAAAGCCCATATCGGTATAATTCTGAACAAAAGACAGCATTTCGGGGTTTCTACTTAAGTCAGGAGCATTCGTCTTCAAGAGAGAGAGGCCCATAAACAAAAAAGAGAAACCGAATATAAATTCCCCGATGGATTTACGGTTACTCTTTCCTGAAAACAATAAGGGTACGCCGACAGCCAATAATGGAAGCGCCATAGCGGCAATGTCCACTTTGAAGCCCAGCGCGGATATAATCCATGCAGTGACCGTGGTACCGATATTCGCACCCATGATGACTCCGATAGATTGTGAAAGCGTAAGGAGGCCTGCATTCACGAAACTTACTACCATAACAGTAGTAGCAGAAGAGGATTGAATTAACGCAGTGATAAGGACACCGGTTAACACTCCGGTTACCCGGTTGGTGGTCATCGCCGTGAGGATTTTACGCAGTCTGTCACCTGCAAACTTTTGCAACCCCTCACTCATGATTTTCATTCCATAAAGGAATAGCGCCAGTGAACCTAGCAGCTTTAAGAAATCATAAAAAGAATACTCCATCTTTAATTAATTTGGTAGGAATTGGCTAAATTCCCTTTTATTCAGTAAATTTCAAGCCGTTTCACTACGTTAGTAATAATTATTACGATTATGTTACAAATCTGTTGCAAAAATAACAATATTTCAAAGAACTTCCCAATCGGAAGCTCACTTTTGGATATTTATAATGGTTTTAATCTAGATATCCCGTATGGGCCGGTCAGTGCCAAAGTCAATAACAAAGTCGAAGGTCTCAATTACCGGGCTTATAACAACAAAGATGTAGAATTCCTGAATATGCTGAATCCCTCGGGAATGCGCACTTACGTCCGTTCGCTCTGCTTCATTTTGTGCAAAGCAGTGGAAGATCTATACCCCGATGGAAAAATCATGCTTGAGCATCCTGTATCCAAAGGATATTATTGCTACTTACAGATAGGACGCGAAACCGGATTGGATGATGTCACACGTATCAAGCAGCGAATGAAAGAAATTGTGGAAGCCAACATCCCTTTCCATCGTTTTGAATGCCACACGACAGAAGTCGTGGAACTATTCCGCCGGAAAGGAATGATGGACAAAGTAAGGCTGCTTGAAACTTCAGGGGAGCTCTACTCCTATTATTATACCCTGGAAGATACCATTGACTACTATTATGGCAGTTTGCTGCCCAGCACCGGATACATCCGCAATTTCGATATTGTGAAATACTATGACGGCTTGTTGTTGCGTGTCCCCAACCGCTTGAATCCGGAGGTATTAGAGGAAGTGGTGAAACAAGAGAAAATGCTGGACGTATTCAAAGAACATCGTCGTTGGAATCAGATTCTAGGCGTAGGGACTGTGGGAGATTTCAATGTGGCCTGCAATAAAGGTCATGCCACCGATCTGATTAATGTGTCCGAAGCCTTGCAGGAAAAAAAGATTTCCAATATTGCCGATGAAATATACCACAGAGGGAAAAACGGTCAAAGAGTCAAACTGGTTCTCATCTCCGGTCCATCCTCTTCCGGCAAAACGACTTTCAGCAAACGTCTCAGCATACAACTGATGGCAAACGGTCTGAGGCCCTATCCCATCTCCCTGGACAACTATTTTGTTGACCGGGAAAAGACACCGAAAGATGAACAAGGCGATTACGATTACGAATCATTATACGCATTGGATTTGGAATTCTTCAACAAGCAGTTGCAAGACCTGCTTCATGGAGACGAAGTGGAACTGCCACGTTTCAACTTCACCACCGGAAAAAGGGAATTCAAAGGAGACAAACTTAAGGTTGACGACAACATGATATTGATTCTCGAAGGGATTCATGCACTTAACCCCGAGTTGACCCCCCATATTCCCGCCGATAATAAATATAAGATATATGTATCGGCATTAACCACTATCCTGCTGGACAATCATAATTATATCCCGACTACCGACAACCGTTTGTTGCGCCGTATTATCCGCGACTACAAATACCGTGGCTATTCCGCAGAGGAAACAATCAGAAGATGGCCCAGTGTGCGCGCCGGAGAAGAAAAATGGATCTTCCCATATCAGGAAAACGCAGATGCCATGTTCAATTCCGCCCTGTTGTTTGAGCTGGCCATTATGAAAGATTACGCCATTCCTATTCTGAGAAATGTCCCCAACAACAAACCAGAATATTCAGAAGCATATCGTTTACGCAAGTTCCTGGAATATTTCGCTTCGGTGCAAGATAAAGAATTGCCCCCCACTTCCTTACTGAGAGAGTTTTTAGGAGGGAGCAGTTTCCGGTATTAATCTGTTATTAAACAGCATATAAGGTTTGTTTATATGCGAAACAAGCAGTAATTTCGCATATTATTAAACAGGTATAAGCAAATGCACTCCAAAGGCTATAGAAAACTGTTCAACTGCCTGATGTTCTATTGTTAAGAACATTTCTACTCCGGGAAGGTATGCCAAAAGCCGGAAGGCTGTAACATTACGCCACCATAAAGATGGATTGAATGACAGCGTGTCGTACTTTTGGCATACGTTCCACACTATTGATGTCTTCTTCTCCTGCATATTAATCGCCGGATTCATCAATCTGTCCTTATGGAAACATCTATTTATGAATAAATAAACCTTATTATAACTCTTATGGAAACAACAACCCACGGAATGACAGACCGTATCCAACGCCTGCGTCAGGAATCTTTTGACGCACAACCTTCCCTGTCCATAGAACGCGCCCTGATAGAAACCGAATTTTACAAAGAAAACGAAGGGAAATATCCGATCCCTATTTTGAGGGCACTGAACTTTCTTGAAATCTGCAAGCGGAAAACCATCTATATAGGTAAAGACGAACTGATTGTAGGCGAACGCGGACCACGTCCCAAAGCCGTATCCACTTTCCCAGAACTGACCTGCCACAGCGTAGAGGACCTTCATGTATTGAACACCCGTGAATTGCAGCGTTACACCATCAGCCAAGAAGATATAGACACCTACGAACGCGAGGTCATTCCTTATTGGAAAGGACGCACCCAGCGCGAACGCATCTTCAATCATGTCCCCAAAGAATGGAAAGAAGCCTATGAAGTCGGCATGTTCACCGAATTTATGGAACAACGCGCCCCCGGTCATACTTCCCTGGACGGAAAAGTTTATCAATACGGAATGCTGGATCTGAAAGAACGCATCGCCCGCGAACTGAATAAACTGGATTTCATGAATGACCCCGAAGCGACTGACAAACAGGAGGAACTGACCGCCATGTCCATCTCCTGTGACGCCGCCATCATTTTTGCCGAACGCCATGCCGAACTGGCCGGGAAAATGGCCGGAGAGGAAACCGACCCGAAACGCAAAGAAGAATTAAAAAAGATAGCAGAAATCTGCCGTTGGGTTCCCGCCCATGCCCCCCGTACTTATTGGGAAGCCATACAGATGTACTGGTTCGTCCATCTCGGCACCATTACAGAGCTGAATGGCTGGGATGCCATGAATCCGGGACATTTCGACCAGCATCTCGCCCCTTTCTATGAAAAAGACCTGAAAGAAGGGATCCTGACCCGTGCAGAGGCCAAAGAACTGATGTCCTGCTTCTTCATCAAAGTAAATAACCAGACGGCACCGCCCAAAGTCGGCATCACCGCCAAAGAAAGCGGCACCTACAATGACTTCACCAATCTGAATATCGGAGGTATCAGACGCGATGGCAGCGACGGAGTCAGCGAAGTTTCCTATATCATGCTGGAGACAGTGGATGACCTTCATCTGCTACAACCCGGAAGCGCCTTGCACATCAGCGTGCGCACCCCGGAGCGTTTCCTACGCGAAGGCTGCAAAGTGATCCGTAAAGGATACGGCTATCCATCCGTATTCAACCCCGATACCTACGTCATGGAACTGATGCGGCAGGGAAAGACACCGGAGGACGCCCGCGAAGGCGGATGCAGCGGCTGTATAGAAGTAGGCGCTTTCGGAAAAGAAGCCTATGTACTGACCGGCTACCTGAACGTACCCAAAATATTAGAAGTCACCTTACACAACGGAACAGACCCTGTGTCAGGCAAGAAAGTAGGGCTGGAAACAGGGGATCCCCGTACCTTCCGGACTTACGAGGAACTTTATGACGCTTTCCTTAAACAGATCCATTATTTTGTGGATATGAAAGTACGTGTCAGCAACTACATTGACCGGATGTTCGCCAAGTATGCCCCCGCCACTTTCCTGTCCTTGTTCATTGACGACTGCATCGCCAAAGGAAAGGATTATTATAACTGCGGACCGCGTTATAACACGACCTACATTCAATGCACCGGGTTGGGAACAATTACCGACAGCCTTTCCGTTCTGAAAAAACATGTATTCGAAGAACGGAAATTCAGCATGGAACAAATCATCCATGCCACCGATACCAACTTCGAAGGACAGGAAGCCATGCGCCAGTTCATACTGAACCGCACCCCTTTCTTCGGTAACGATGACGAGTATGCAGACCGCATCGCCGTCCAGGTCTTTAATGATCTTTACGATGCCATCGAAGGAAAGCCGAACACCAAAGGTGAATGTTTCCATCTGAACATGCTGTCCACCACCTGTCACGTTTATTTCGGCAAAGTGATGAACGCCACGCCCAACGGCCGTCTGGCAGGACGCGCCATCAGTGACGGTACCTCACCCTCACATGGAGCAGATACCCACGGGCCATCCGCTGTGGTTAAATCATTAGGAAAACTGGACCAAGTGAAGAGTGGAGGCACTCTATTGAACCAGCGCTTCCTGCCTTCCCTGCTGAAACGCGATGAAGACATTGCCAAACTGGCAAGCCTCATCCGCAGCTATTTTGCTTTAGGCGGCCATCACATTCAGTTCAATATAGTAGATACCGCTACCCTGCATGCCGCCCAGAAGCATCCTGAAGAATATCGGGACCTGTTGGTACGCGTAGCCGGATACAGTGATTATTTCAATGATATGAACGCAGATTTACAATATGACGTAATAGCCCGCACGGCACAAGAAACCTTCTGACAAGATGAGTCTGATTTTCGACATCAAACGCTATGCGATCAATGACGGACCGGGCATCCGCATCACACTTTTCATGAAAGGATGCCCGCTCTCGTGCGTATGGTGCCATAATCCCGAAGGTATTCGCAACGGAAAAGACAAACTATACACAGCCAAGAAATGCCTTGGCTGTGGCACTTGTCTGAAAGTATGCCCCAACGGGGCACTGACACTGACTCCCGAGGGTATTGTCACCGACAAACAAAAATGCGTGTTATGCGGACGCTGTGCCGAAGAATGTCCGGCAATGGCTATCGAGATATCAGGAACGGAATATACCGCCGAATACCTGATGCATGAAATAGAAAAGGAAATCCCCTTTATGGACCAATCGGGCGGCGGAGTCACTTTTTGTGGCGGAGAACCGTTGCTTCATCCCGAGTTCTTGATGGATATGCTGAAACGCTGCGGACAACAAGGAATTCACCGGGCGGTAGATACCACCTTGCTTGCCCGCAAAGAAACAGTAGATGAAGTCATGCGGAACTGTGAGCTATTGCTTATCGACTTAAAATCAATGGACAGTGCCGTACACCATACTTTCTGTGATGTCCCCAATGAATTAATTCTGGAAAACATCCGCAGAGTAGCAGAAGCTGACTTTCCTTATTACATCCGCATTCCATTGATTGAAGGAGTGAATGCCGATGAAAAGAACATAAGGCAATCAGCCAGATTCTTGGCCGGCCTTCCACGGCATCCTGAGATAATCAACCTGTTGCCTTACCATGATATAGGAAAGGGAAAGCATGAAAAGCTAGGCAGTATTTATAACCCCAAGGGATATAAAATGCAAACGCCCTCCGAGGAAGTACAACAGCAATGCTTACGGATATTGTCCGGTTACGGCTTAAAAGCGACCATAGGCGGATAATCACATATATCGGGACAGATAAAAGCCGGGGCAGATAAAAACACTTCCATCTGCCCCGTCCTGTTCTATCTCAACGCTTCCACTTCTTCTGTAGTCAAAGGAATCTTCTTACCTAAAAGGCGTGCCCCGTCCTCAGTTATCAAATAATCCTCCTCATTACGCAGTCCTGTAAAGTCACGATAACTCTCCAGCTTATCATAATTGATAAAGTCCTCAAAGCGTTTTTCCGCTTTCCAATAATCAATCAATTCGGGAATAAAATAGATGCCCGGCTCTATAGTCAGCACAAATCCCGGCTCCAAAGGTCTGGCCAGCCTCAATGACTTACGACCAAACTGAGTACTTTTCGGTTGTCCGTCATAGCCAACCCACACCTCTCCCAGATTCTCCATATCGTGCACATCCAATCCCATCATGTGTCCCAGCCCGCAAGGGAAGAACATGGCGTGCGCACCGGCAGCCACAGCATCCGCAGGATCCCCCTTCATAATGCCCAGTCCCTTCAGTCCCTCACAAATCACCCGGCAGGAAAGTTCATACACCTCCTTAAAAGGCACCCCGGGTTTCAATGCACGGACCGCCGCCGTGTGTGCGGCAACCTGAATGTCATATATTTCTTTCTGACGGGCAGTAAACGTCTTATCCACACAAATTGTAGACGACATATCACCAGCATAGCCCATTTCCGTTTCCGCACCGGCATCCACCAACAGCATATCCCCCGGTTTCACCGTGTGCCCATGATAATGATTATGCAAAGTCTGTCCGCACACTGTGGCAATAGTAGGAAACGAGAGTCCGCAGCCATTGGCCTGTGCCACCGCTTCCAGTGCAGCGGCCACTTCACACTCCTTCATGCCTGCACGCAGCACTTTCATGGCAGTAATATGCATATCGGCTGTCACATTACAAGCACGTTCTATTTCGACCAGCTCCTCAGCAGTCTTATAATTCCTCAAGTTCACCACTCCGCGGATAAACGGGACAGACGGTTGTTCCGTACCAGGCTTTATACCCAGCCAGTCCAGCAGTTTCAGCCTGTGCTCCGCACGATAAACAGGCAGATAATGAATCTGCTGTTTTTTAGCAACCGCCTTCTCCAGATACTTTTTCAAATCCGCCGCAGGACGAGTTTCCATCACCCCCACCCTCTGCGCTTTCTCATGCAAAGTAGGCTGAGTTCCCATCCATACAATATGATCTATAGTCAGTTCATCCCCAAAGATAATTTCCTTATCCTCATCCACATCGATAACGGCAGCCAATCCGGCATAGGGCAGGCCGAAGAAATAAAGAAATGTAGAATCCTGACGGAAATGATACGTATTATCCTCAAAGTTCATGCCACTCTCCTCATTGCCCAGGAATAGCAAGAGTCCCGTTCCCACGCTTTTTTTCAAGCTGTCACGTCGGGTTGTATAAGTTTCTTTCGCAAACATAATCTTGTGTTTTTATATTAGATGACAGGCAAAGATAACCATCCTCTTAAAATAATCCCAGGAAAAAGGAAGATTATTACAATACAATTTCCTATTTTTGTCCCGATAAACAAGGAACTAAAAATATTATGGCACAAGGCTCGCGTCAAGTACAAACACAAGCCCAGCAACAAATACAGACTTTATCCCCACAACAGATACTGGTGGTAAAATTGCTGGAACTTCCCACTGTGGAGCTGGAAGAACGTATCCATTCCGAAATTCTGGATAATCCGGCCCTGGAGGAAGGGAAAGAAATGCCCGAAAATGAAGATGACAATACAGAATACGCTGAGAACGAAGATGGAAGTACAGGGGCGGACGAGGATTTTTCATTAGGCGACTACAGTAACGAAGACGATATTCCCGACTACAAACTACAGGAACATAATCGTTCCAAAGAAGGAGCCGCCGAAGAAATCCCTTTCTCGGACGCCGTATCTTTTTATGAAATATTGAAAGACCAGTTGCAAATGCAGGAACTCACTCCGGAACAACGAGACATAGCCGAATACCTGATCGGCTCATTGGACGATGACGGCCTGTTGCGCAAAAACATGGAGTCTGTCATGGATGAGCTTGCCATCTATCGGGGCATCTATACCACAGAAGAGGAGTTGAACAACATATTGGAAATCATCCAAGACTTTGATCCGGCCGGTATCGGCGCCCGTAGTTTACAGGAATGCCTGTTGCTACAGATACAAAGAAAAGCCGATTCGCCATTGAAACAAATAGAACTGGACATCATCGGCAAATGCTGTGATGAATTCACCCGCAAAAACAAAGAAAGGATTATCCAGAAACTAGGCATTACCGAAGAACAATATAATGAAGCGGTGACCGATCTCACCAAACTGAATCCCCGTCCGGGCAGTTCATTGGGTGAAGTGATGGGTAAAAATATGCAGCAGATTATTCCCGACTTCATTGTAGAAACGTATGAAGACGGCACCATCACCCTAAGTCTGAACAACCGCAATGTTCCAGAGTTGCGTCTGAGCCGCCAGTTCACCGAACTGCTGGACGAGCACACCCGCAACAAAGACAATCAGAGTAAGGCCTCGAAGGACACACTGATGTTCCTAAAACAAAAAGTGGATGCCGCACAAGGCTTTATCAATGCCGTGAAACAGCGCCAGCATACGCTGCTCACCACCATGCAAACCATTATAGACATTCAGCGCCCCTTCTTTCTGGAAGGAGACGAATCGCTGCTGAAACCTATGATATTAAAAGATGTAGCCGAACGTGCAGGACTGGATATTTCCACCATATCACGTGTAAGCAACAGCAAATATGTGCAAACAAACTACGGTATCTATTCGTTGAAATTCTTTTTCAGCGATGGTTATACCACCGAAGACGGTGAAGAACTCTCTGTCCGCGAGATCAAGCGCATTCTGAAAGAATGTGTAGATGCCGAAGACAAGGAAAAGCCTTACACCGACGATGAGCTGGCCGAGATACTAAAAGCGAAAGGCTACCCCATAGCCCGCCGCACCGTAGCCAAGTACCGCCAGCAACTTAACATACCCGTCGCACGATTAAGAAGGTAATATCAATTATATGGAAGCCAACGAAACAACCGAAGCAATAACAGCAGCCAGGAGGAATAGTCCGCTTGAAGTCAGTTCACGCATCATATCAGGCATATTCACGCCCTTTATGATTCCTTTTGTGGCATTCTTCCTGCTTTTCTTCTTCACCTATCTTCGTATCATGCCCATCCAGTACAAACTGATAGTGCTGGGCATAGTTTACTGTTTCACCATTCTGATGCCGATGCTCGCCATCTACCTGTTTCAAAAAATAAACGGCTGGGGCATTCATGAATTGGGGCACCGCGAAAAACGTTTCGTGCCATACGCACTGACCATCATCAGCTATGTCACCTGCCTCATCACCATGTACAAGATACATCTTCCCCGCTACATGTCGGGCATTATCGTAGCCGCCCTTATCTGCATGATTCTTTGCACACTGATCAATTTCAAGTGGAAAATCAGCACACACGTGGCAAGCAGCGGCATGATGGTAGGCGGATTATTATCCTACAGCTTTATATTCAATTTCAACCCCGTATGGTGGCTCTGCTTTTTCATTTTGCTATCCGGAATGCTGGGCACCGCCCGTATCATCGTAAAACAGCATACATTATTAGAAGTTTTAGCCGGATTTATTGTCGGATTGTTTTGCGGTGTCATCGGAATTTTGTTTATTTGAAGAAAATTTAGTATTAACCTTATAAATTGAAAGCATTATGGAATTTCCAAGCAATGTAAAGTACACTAAAGAACACGAATGGATACGAGTAGAAGGTGATATCGCATACGTAGGCATCACTGATTATGCACAAGAACAATTGGGTGACATCGTATTTGTAGATATCCCCACAGAAGGAGAAACTCTGGAAAAAGAAGAAGTCTTCGGTACTATTGAAGTAGTAAAGACTATCTCGGACCTGTTCCTTCCTGTCTCAGGAGAAGTTTTGGAACAGAACGAAGCATTGGCCGACAATCCCGAACTGGTAAACAAAGACCCGTATGGTGAAGGATGGCTGATCAAGATCAAGCCCAATGACGCTAACGACGTTAACGATTTGCTGGATGCTGAAGCATACAAGGCATTAGTAAACGAATAAGATAGATTCTCATCAGGGAATTGTTCAGGCGCGGATTACGCGGATTTCACGGATTTCTCTATCCGCGTTTATCCGCATAATCCGTGCTTGAAGTAAATATATAAACCAAACAATAACAAAAAACAATGAAACCTATCGTAAGCATTATCATGGGCAGCACTTCCGACCTTCCCGTCATGGAGAAAGCTGCCAAATTACTGGACGAGATGCACGTACCTTTCGAAATGAACGCCCTCTCGGCCCACCGTACTCCCGAAGCAGTGGAAGAGTTTGCGAAAAATGCCGCAGGCCGTGGAATCAAAGTCATCATAGCCGCTGCCGGCATGGCTGCCGCACTTCCCGGTGTCATTGCCGCCAATACCACACTACCCGTCATCGGTGTACCCGTAAAAGGTTCGGTTCTGGACGGTGTGGACGCACTTTATTCTATCATCCAGATGCCTCCCGGAATACCTGTAGCCACCGTTGCCATCAATGGAGCCATGAACGCCGCCATCCTGGCCGTGCAAATGCTGGCATTAAGTGACACAGAACTGGCAGCCAAGTTTGCAGATTACAAAACCGGCTTGAAAAAGAAAATCGTGAAAGCCAACGAAGAACTGAAAGAAGTCAAGTTTGAATATAAAACGAATTAATTAGTGGTGAGTGATTAGTGGTGAATGATTAATGTCCATGCGGCATTCCAGCGCAGCCCACTAATCACTAACCACTAACCATTAATCACTAAATATGGATTTATTCAATTACTCCCGCCGCGAATCTTCCGAAGTGAATATCGGAGCCACCCCTTTGGGTGGCAACCATCCCATCCGTATCCAAAGCATGACGAATACCGTTACCATGGATACCGGAGCATGTGTGGAACAAGCCAAACGCATTATAAATGCCGGTGGTGAATACGTTCGCCTCACTACACAAGGTGTGCGTGAAGCCGAAAACCTGAGAAACATCAATATCGGATTACGCTCCCAAGGATATGACACCCCGTTGGTGGCCGATGTACATTTCAATCCCAAAGTAGCTGATGTAGCGGCACAATATGCAGAGAAGGTGCGCATCAATCCGGGAAACTATGTGGATCCGGGACGCACTTTCCGGAAACTGGAATATACCGATGAAGAGTATGCACAAGAAATAGCCAAAATACGTGCCCGCTTCGTTCCTTTCCTGAACATCTGCAAAGAAAACCACACCGCCATCCGCATCGGAGTAAACCACGGCTCCCTGTCAGACCGCATCATGTCCCATTATGGCGATACCCCCGAAGGTATGGTGGAATCGTGCATGGAGTTCCTGCGCATCTGTGTTGCGGAACACTTCAACGATGTAGTCATTTCCATCAAGGCATCCAATACCGTAGTGATGGTCCGGACAGTCCGCCTGCTGGTAAAGGAGATGGAAAAAGAAAATATGGCTTTCCCGCTACATCTGGGTGTTACCGAAGCCGGCGATGGTGAGGACGGAAGAATAAAATCCGCATTGGGAATAGGAGCACTCCTTGCCGATGGCTTGGGGGATACCATCCGCGTTTCATTGAGCGAGGCACCCGAAGCCGAAATTCCGGTAGCCCGCAAACTGGTTGACTATATACTGACCCGTGCAGGACATCCCTTCATTCCGGGAAAAGAAGCCCCGCAATTCAACTACCTCTCTCCCAGCCGCCGGAAAACCAAAGCGGTGAGAAACATCGGAGGCGATCATCTTCCCGTAGTGATAGCCGAGCGTCTGGAAGGGTCTTTTGAGACCAGCCCCCAGTTCAAGCCCGACTATATTTATTGCGGTGGAAGTGTGCCCGAATCACGAGATGACGATATAGCCTATCTGGTAGATGCCAACGCATGGAATCCCGAAGACAAGAATGTCTATCCGGCATTCAACTACCAACAGATGATCGAACTGCATCACACGTCCTCGGACTTGAAATTCCTGTTCCTGCCTTATATGGCAATGAATGAGGAGGTCATTGCGGCTCTCAGACTGCATCCCGAAGTGGTCATCATCGCCCAAAGCAATCATCCCAACCGTCTCGGCGAATATCGTGCCCTGGCGCATGAGCTGATGAATGAAGGTTTGGAAAATCCGGTTGTATTCTTCCAGTACTATCAGGAAACGGAAGCGGAAAATCTGCAAATCAAGGCGGCGGCTGATATGGGTGCACTGATTTTTGATGGACTTTGTGACGGTATCTTCCTGTACAACCAAGGCCCCCTGAGCCATATCGTAGTAGATACCACTGCATTTGGTATTCTGCAAGCCGGCAGAATCCGGACCAGCAAAACGGAATATATCTCGTGCCCGGGCTGTGGTCGTACTTTGTATGATCTGGAATCGACCATCGCCCGTATCAAAGCGGCGACCTCGCACTTGAAAGGTTTGAAGATCGGCATTATGGGCTGTATTGTCAATGGCCCCGGTGAAATGGCGGATGCCGACTATGGTTATGTAGGCGCCGGCCGCGGCAAAATCAGCCTTTATAAGAAGAAAGAATGTATAGAGAGAAATATTCCCGAAGCCCAGGCAGTCGAAAAGCTGATCGAGCTCATCAAAGCCCATGGTGACTATACAGAAAAATAAGCGATGTGACATATAATATATGGAGAAGCCGGTGACGACTTCTCCATTTCCCATCGTACCAGTCATATCATGGTTTTGGAAATCGAGGAAGCAACAGGACTTTATATCGAATGCAGGACGGACTGGTGCTGTAAACGGCAAGAGCCTTAAAGAGACGCTATTTCCCCCATAGACAAACCGGTAACCTGTGCTATGACATCAGAGGCAATACCGGCCTGTTTCATTTTTTTTGCATTCTTGAAGCATTCTTCCTTACGACCTTTTTCAAGACCTTCCTGAAGCCCTTTCTCAAGACCCTCTTTAAGACCTTCCTCACGCCCTTTTTTCAACTGGGTGGACATCACGCTGTACCAGTCGCGGAAATTCTTCAAACTTTCCCAATACTCGCCTAATTCCTTTGGATTGAACTTAGCTATCTCGGCAGCCTCGAAAAGACGGTCGAACACACGGTTCTGCAACGCACGCGGACGCTCGAACAGGGAAGACAGGTTACGCAGAACAAACAGCCATTTGTCGAACATGCTCTCCAGCTCATCCTCCTTCTTGTTGAACTTCGGCATTTCAAGATAGATGAAAGTAAGTTTGTCATAAAAAACTTTATGGGTGTACAGGTCCACCAACTTCACCTCGTGGTGGAAATAGTCCTCGTCCGTATCATTGAAAGTGAAATTGAGGATGCCGATGATATAAACGGCCTTCAACTCATAATCCCATTTACCCCGTTGGGACTGCTCACGGATGGGGAAAGTGGCATAATACACACTGCGGTCCTTGAAGAACTGCTGCTCGCCACGCTGCATCTCCACCAGGAATTTCTCGCCCTTCTCGTTCTCACAATATACATCAAACACCGCACGGCGGTCATACTCCTGCGTATCCAGATGCTCCGCATTCAGATAGGTGACATCCTTCACCGTCTCTTCCTTGAACAGAAGCGCGTTCAGGAAACTGATAAGAAGTTCCTTGTTCATTGCCGTACCGAAAAGCAGCTTGAAGCCGAAATCTGTATAAGGGTTAACGTATTTATCCTGTATGCCTTCTGTTCCCATATCTATCCGAGGTTTAATAAGTTATGATACAAGACAAAAGTAATCAATATACTGCAATTACCAACGCAGAAAGAAAGATTTAACTATTTATCGCCTCCTACACTTGACATCCGTTGGCCTGCTCTTCTATCGCCCATTCGCCGATGGTGCATGTGGCACTGTCAAAGTTGACCCCCACTTTCACCACCTTTCGATGGTCTGATTTGTAAGGGATGGCATACTGCTTGCTATTGATTTGTGCCAGTGCCTCTTCCGCACTGCCATCCACCTTAAACTCAAATACATAGATCGTATCGGTCATTTTTACTACCACATCCGCCCTTCCGATGGCACTCTTCACTTCCGCATCCACATACTGCCCCATCAGTCGGAAAAGAAGATAGAATACCGTTTGATAATGCTTTTCCAGATTATTCTCCAAATCATACGAAATGGAGGCAAAGAAAGAACGGGTACGTTCCATACAGCCATTCACATCACCACGCATCAAGTCCTTGATAAAAAGATGATTTACTGAAATGATAACCATCATATTGTTGCTTCAAATGAACACATGCCTCAGCATACGTCTCACCGTTGGCCTGCGCCATTATTTCAATATCGGTCTGCATCTGTGTCAGCAATTCCTCTTCCGTGATACCGCAAATGCTGCTGTAATCATCCGTCATGCTGATATTTTGCAGATTATTCAGTTCGCTGAAAATGCTCATCTGGCTGAACTTGCTGATACCTGTCAGGAAAAGGAAGCGGAGATATTTTCCACTCTTCTTCAACGGGCTGAAAAAGTCACGCATGATGCCTCGGATTTCCTTTTGCAATTCCGGTGAACTATTAGTATCCAGCATGGGAGAATCATATTCATCAACCAGCACTACGACTTGTCGCCCTGTCTGCTCGTATGCCCGGTGGATAATCCCCTCGAACCTAGTGCTAAAAGTGTCTTCATCTTCTCCATGTCCATCCTTGTTAAAGTAACTATGATTATTGCAAAGCTACGAAAAAGAAGTGGAAATCCTTCTTTATTCCATTCACTAAAACAGTAAAGAGATGAAAAACTTTCAAACTGAGATGCTCCATGCTCAATGCCATTCCGAAAAATCCCTTCATACAAAAATAAGGATCTAAAAGAAAGCTATAAGCCCATTATTATAGGATTATTCACATTTCCGTCCGAGCCACAACATTCTTCCACTTGTCGATGAAATATAAACTGTTTGAAGAAAAACTCCACAATGTTGGGCTACTGATGAAATTTCTGGTTCAGTTATGTTATCGCTACCCAATTCCATTAATAAATTTAGTGTAAACAGATGAGTTAGAAAAGACGTGTCATCCAAAAATCCAATAATAGCCAATTGTCCATTAGGTGACAATAAATTCGCACATATTTCAATTAGTCTTTTAGCATCTTCTCTTTTCTCCTCATGCAATATTTGACTTAAAATAATCAAATCAAACTTTTCATTTGAGTCAATGTGATTTCTTATATCCCGCCAATCGGCACCAATGACTTTGAATTGTTTGTTAAATGTAAAACTGTTTACTTTGTTTTGTAGCAGCTGCGCAACGCCGGGTAATTCCAAGACAGTGATTTCCGCACTTGGTTGTCGTTCGCTGATAATGTTTGTCATGGCTCCCAGTCCGGCACCTACATCAAGACACTTTTTGATATTTTCAACCTTAATTCGTTCTAATATTTCATTCGCAAACTCTCGTGTCATAGCATCCATACTTTTTGCAAAGGTTTCTGCCATTGAAATATCTCCTCCAAAAGCATTTTTGGTTTGAGTACACATCGTTTTGTCAGGTACATCTTCTGCCATCAAGGTTTCTAAATGCCCATCGTAAGCTTTTGCCAAAGTATTAGCCCGTATGATGAAATCGCCAATGTAGTCTGTGCTTGTTTTGACCAACCATTTGCGTGATATAGGTGTCAAGCCCAAAATTTGTCCTCGTTGTACTGCTAACCCTAAATCAACAAAAACACCTGTAATGCAAGCAAAAGGTCGTTCTTTCCAAGAGAACGCTGTCAACACATCACTAATATACACTTTGCCTCCTTGTTCGGCAATGTAATCCCATAAGCCATGTTCTATAGACATTGCCACAATTTTAAGTGGGCTCACCACCCAAATGTTGTTTAGCAATTCTCTTAAATTATTCATTCTATTTTTCCTTATTTGTTCCATAAGCAATAAAAACGCCGACAATATAGCCCAATATGGGTACTATTCTTTCAAATACAACCTTTCCATCAAGCTCCAAGTTTTCAAATGACAAGTGAAAGACAACGATGAATAAAGCTACGACAACAACAGCGCCAATAGCTGTAAATACTTTTTTTTGTGCTTCCTTCGGATATCTATATAATCCCAATCCTGCAAATAAACAGAAAATGAAAGAAACGATCATTAAACTTATGAACTTAATAGTATTTTCAACATTGGGTACACCAAAAATAAGATACGTGCTTGCTTCCTGATTTTGAAATGGAATTATATATATTCTTTCATTTTCATCTTTCTTCTTCCATTCGTTATCAGGTTCTGTTTCCAAGACAGGATATTTTT
Organism: Phocaeicola sartorii JCM 17136 = DSM 21941; assembly: GCF_054653615.1. NCBI lineage: Bacteria > Pseudomonadati > Bacteroidota > Bacteroidia > Bacteroidales > Bacteroidaceae > Phocaeicola > Phocaeicola sartorii. The sequence continues at coordinate 207,287 of NZ_BAAIFW010000005.1, read as the reverse complement.
TATTACCCTTAAAAATTATCTTGTTTACAAAAACTATTTCTGTGCTATCATTCTGTGCTAAAGATAAGAACTTGTGTAGCCCATCACTATAATTGGTACATATATTCAATTTGTACGAATGGTTTACATTGTCACTGTTTCTCATCATATCCGGCAATATTATTTGCATCTGCAAATCAGTCTTTCCTGCTTGTAGAATATTACCGATCCACAATTGTGTTTTATTATTCCGGTCTATATACCAGCAACCATTGAATTTTTGCGAAATTCCATTAGATACAGGCAAACAGGGAGTTAACTCCATTGGTAGAGTAAGCAATATCAATCTGTTATAATCAGTCTGTTTCAGGTGGGTGATATTCACAACAATATTACCACTCTTTTCCATAGATGGAGTAATTTCAATTTCCACATACGGCTTGGGGTGAGCCATTACAACGACTCCCCACAACCAAAAAAAGACAATCAATTCAATCTTTTGCTTCATTACCATTAGATTACCGATTATTTATTATCATCTTAACTGTATTCACGAAACCTTCCGGCTTTTTGGCTGGTGGTTTCAGTATGTACCTTCCCCAATATGCAAACGGCGTATCTATCAAAGCAATAAGGCATTTAATAAGCCATTGTGCAATAATCATATTGACAACACTGTCATATATACCGATAAATGCTATTGATATAAACAAAGTTGAATCAATGAACTGACTGGTTATTGTGGATACATTATTTCGAATCCACAGATGTTGTGGCTTTCCACATTCAGTTCCATCCTTTTTTAACCAATGAAAGACCCTGACATCCCAATTTTGACTTACAATAAACGAAATCCAACCAGCCATTGTTATTCGAAATGATAAATTGACAACAGACACAAATGCTTCCTGACCGGTCCAATAAGGAGCCGCTTCCCATTTAACCATCAATAACGAATATAGTGAAAATATCATCATTGAGGTAAAGCCAAGAAATACCGCCGTCATTGCTTCTTTTTTGCCATATACTTCCGATATTAAATCGGTAATCAAGAAAGAAGCAGCATATACAATCACTCCCGCAGGAACAAATATGCCATCAGGAAACAACCAATCCGACAGCCATGGGATTTCAAATCTGATTATTTTGGTCGCGGCTATGACGGATGCAACCACTAATGCACTATACAAGGTTGTAAGAGTAATCAACGGCATATGTCCCATGATTTTTTCCCGTAACTTTGCCAGCCAAATTATTAATATCACGACTAGTAATGAAATAACAATCCACACTAAATGGAAAGGACTGTTAAAAAGAATATTGCTTATGTTACCCATTCATTTAATCTTTTTGGTAATTCATTAAAATCGATCTTCCCCAATATGCAAACGGTGTATCCAAAACAGCGATAATCACTTTCACAAGATATTGGGCCAATATCATTTGCCAAATATTGTCGTAAATGCCATAGAATGCAATAAAAATAAATATAGTAGAATCAAGTAACTGGCTTGTGATAGTAGAACCACAATTGCGTACCCATAATCTTTTATCAATCCATTTCTTGCCGGACTTTTTAAGCTGATGGAATATCATCACATCCCAGTATTGGCTTATCATAAACGAAATCCAACCGGCCATCGTTATCCGAAATGATAGTCCTACCACTGATGCAAATGCCTCTTGATTTGTCCAATAAGGTGCTGCTTCCCAATATACCATAAGGAGGGAATATCCGGCAAACACAAGCATCGCACCAAAACCGTAATATACTGTTTTAATAGCCGCTTTTTTTCCGAATACTTCGGATATCAAGTCGGTAATGAGAAATGAAGCAGCATAAATTATGACACCACCGGGTACGAAAAGTCCAAATATTGAAATCATTTTAGTAGCTGCAATAGCCGATGAAACAGCCATCGTGCAATAAAGGGAAGTCAAAGTTATATATCCTTGTTTACGTGTAAGGAGACAAACAAGATTGACTACAAATAGCGTGACAAGTATCCACGCAACGCTAGTAATGTCATTCATCATATTTAATTTTTCATAGCTAGTTTCTTTTTAATTAAGAAAAGCGAGGAAGGAAACGCTCGTTGCCGGATGCGTATGCCTTCCTCGCTTGAAAGAGTTTATAAGATTACTCTAAATTATTGATACCAATATTAGAGAGCACCTGTAACAGTTACATTAAATGACTTCTTAATAGTTTCACCGTTTACTGTAAACTGAGCATATACAGTAATAGTAATATCGTTGGCAATCTTATCACCAGTTGACTTGATTGTTAAGTTTTTGTTATCGTCAGAAGTGATATCCAAATAAGTCATAGGAGTAGCATATTCTTTATCTGCATAGAACTTCAAATCAGTAATGCTATTAGCAGCGATCAATACACCTGCAAAGTTTGTCAACTTATAGTTATAAGTATATCCATCGTTCTTAACTAAATCACCATACTTAACCTTAATTTCATTAGCGCCAGCACAAGCTACAGACAACGCTGTCGGTACAGCCAGTTCATAATCCTTTGAATTTACGAACTTAACAGTGAATGAAACATCATATTTACGATCTAAGCACATAGTCTGTACACCTGCAATGGTATATGATTTACCCATATTCTTAGCATCTTTCAGAGTTACATCACCATTTGCACCTACAGTAATGCTATTCTTATCATATTTCATATTCTCAGCGTCAAAGATCAACTGACCCTTAGTCAATTTAGCATTAACATTTACAGTTGTCTTATCCAGAACTGTCAAAGTATTATCTTTGAAATCAGCTGCGTTGAATGCATAAGTAGCAGCGATATCAGCTGCTGCAGGGTTCTTAAGAGTTACAGGGATAGCAATTGTCTGAACAGGTGCAATAGAGCCGTCAGCTTGTTTCATTTTAACTGTAGCATAAACGGTTACTTTGCCCTTTTCAAAATCAATACCACCATAGTTGGCAACAAATTTCACTTTCAAATTGGCAGCCTTAGCATTGACTCCTTCGTTCTTACCTTCTTTGTCACACAATACGATAGCACTTACCAAGTCATCAACTTTAGTAGTAACAATGTCACCATATTCATTTTCATGTTCCCAAACAGCTTGAACATTGCTATAAGTAGTACCATCAATTTCTACCTGACCACCCTTAACAAGGCTTGCATCTGCATTCCACAAGATACGGCTGGCTTCATCATTTGCATATTTAGCAAAGTATGTAGAGAAATCTACCAATTGAATTTGTTTGCTAGCATCTGCTACAGTCTGGTGAGTTACAGCTGCCAAAGCAAAGTCTTCAATTTCAGGAGCTATATATCCTTCATAGAACCGTACTTTTACATTTTGAGCTTTCTTAACCTGACCCTTTGCGTCAACATAGTTAACATCAACGAATAATGTACAAGCATTTTTTGCTGTAATCTTAACGCCATCAATTGCAACACCAAACTTGATAGAGTCGGCCTTACTTGCAGATGCCATAGCTACAGATGCATCATAAATAAGTTCTTCAGCTGATTCAAACTGAATATAATTACCACTATTATATGTAACCCTCTTTTGAGGAGCAAGAACGATTTCATTACCTTTATTCAAATCTTGGGCATAACCATCTACATGTTCTTCTCCTTGATTATTATCATACCATCTATTATCCCAATAAAGAGTTGGGATAGTGACAGAAGCCATATCACTCAATACAAGGCGAGTGGAATAAGTAGAACGTACACTTTCATTAGCGACCAAAGACAGACCTCTAGAATTGAAATTTTCTTTCCAGTTCTTAATCGTTTCTGTATTAAAATCCTTCGGAGAAACTGCAACCTCGAAAATACCGCTTGCAGAAACAGCTCTAGATTGTACGCCCAATTCACCAACATAAGGAGTAGCCTCACCTAACACAACCGGAGCTTCTTCACCTTTAGAGTTTACCAATTTCAAATCCAAAGCCGCCAAATCATAATTAGCAGGAGTAACCTGAATCAAGAAAGACTTAGTAGGCTGGGTAATCAGATATTCACCTTTTGCAGGCAACGGTTTAGCTCCATTCCATTCAGCAGTACCATTGTAACGGTAATAGCTGATAGTCATATTGCGAGTCTCATTCAAAATCAGGATTTCAGCCAAACCTTCGTTCATCGGCAAGCGAATTTCTTTCTCATTCTTACCGTCTTTGTCACAGATAACCAGAATTGTGTAGTTGGCATCATTAGGATCTGTGTAGTAATAAGGAATGTTTGTTGCAGGAGCGGCAGAACCGGCGAATTCTTCAAATTCTGTTCCGTTCCACAAATACCACATGCCGTTTTCCTTCTTTACCTCAGGCTGAGCGTCCTTACCGGCTTCACCCTGTGCGCCATCCTGGCCTACAGCTTTAACGGTAGTCTTTTCACCGTTGCATACCCAGAAGCCATCTTCAGAGATAGTCCATTCTGTACCGGCTGCACCCGCTTCACCAGCAGCACCATCTTTACCATTAGTGATGGTATAGCTGCTTCCATCGCTGAAAGCTACGGTGAAACCGCCTGTAGCAGGAGTTACAGAAGTAATCCATTTGGCAGCATTGATTTTTGCTTCCAAGTCTTTGATTTGACTTTCGATTCCATCAACGCGAGAATTCAGCTCGTTGATGTCATCATCATAGTCTTTACAAGACACAAATGTTCCCGTTGACGAAACCATCAAAGCTCCGAACAGGATTGCACTTAAAAACTTTTTGTTCATAATAGAAAAACTTTAAATTTATAAATTTAAAAAACTAAAATTGGTTATACATATTGAGTTTATTATTAACAGCTGGTCTAATTGGCTGCCGGCATTTGCCGCCGCCTCCTTTCTCTTGACTGGTACAACAGAGGCGACACACCCACCATACGGCTGAAAGCAGAATAGAAAGCACTCTTCGAGGCGAAGCCACAGCAACGAGGCAGATCACTCAACGCACAACGGCCCGAGGAGAGCAGCTCCTTGGCGTATTCCACACGGTAACCGTTCAAAAGCTCCTTCAAGTTGCACCCAAAGTATTTGTTCACCACATTGCTCAGATAAGTCTGGTTCGTCTCAAGCAGGTCGCTCAACCCTTTCAGGGAGAGCGAGGGGTCCAGGAACACCTGACGGAGCTCAAGCTGGTACAATATACCTTTATATATATGGCAGTCCACTTTACGGATCTCAAATTCCTTTCCGGCAAACTCCTCCAGCCAGTGCCGCTCCGCGGCCTTGAGAAGCAAGGTCTTCTGCCGCTCGGAAAAGGCGGTCGTTCGTTTACGTCTTAGAAATAGGTATTCCATCTGCTCTATGTTGTTTTCATTCATGTTGCCGTTCCAAAGCCGCATTTTACCATTTATAAAAGAGACTTAAAACGGAGATTTTTGTAGATCTCTTACTAAGAGATCTATCAGATGGAAGTAATACACATTATATCAACGGATTACACAACAAATCGGCAGGAATAAAAGGGGATATAAGCGGGGAGGAAATTGATTTTTTTATATAAATCCTTATTTTTTTCTCGAAAAATGTATTAGTTCTCAAAACTTTGCTTATTTTTGCACAGAAAATGTATATCTCTTAGTAAGAGATAGGTGAGTCAGACAACTCCAGCCAACCGGTAAGTAGCTAATAATCAACCGGATATTATCCTTCAAATTTATATTCCCCTTTTTTAAAGAAAGCATTCCTGTTTCTTATGCCGGTGATAGAGGAGTGGAGGAAAAGAAGTACCCGTAAAGTTGTGGGGAATATAGCGGACCGGCATCTCATCCTGCATCAAAAAAACGCACACTTCCACACGTACATACGCATGGGCCTTTACATACGTATGTGTAGCTCTATACGGGCGTATGCGCAGGCCTACACGGACGTATGTGGTTTCCTGCGTGACCTGACGCATGAAATCCCACACGTCCGGCCAAAGAACAGGATGTTTTTTTTAAACATCAAGGGCTTTAAAATAAAGATAACGGCCTTTTAAAAAAAGAACAAGAGCTTTTTAGAAAAGACCACGGGCTTTCTTAAAAACGTCTTGATCTTTTTTACCACTGACGGAATCCGCTGATATCCCGTGACAGTACAAACTATTCATGCGCACTTTTTGCGAGAGAAAAGCCTGCAAAACGCAGTGAGGGCATGGGGAATAAGTGAGGGCATAAGTAAGAGCAATATTTTTTACCATAACCACATAAGTCGTTTAGAATAAATCTGTTACACGTAAAGTGAGGGCATGAGGGCATTTTCGCGTCCAACTTTCTATTGGCAAAAAGACAGATGCGGCAAAGGTACTTCCAGAGATGCAGCAAGTCCGGAAGCAGGAACGACATAAACAAGAAGCCTGTCCCGGACGGTTAATCATCCCAGACAGGCTTCTTTTATCTTATAAATATGGTTTGCGGATTAATATCTGTTTCTGCCACCACCATAGCCACCACCGTAACCACCGCCACGGCTGTTGTTACCACCACGGTAACCACCACCGCCATTGCTTCCATAGCTACGACGCGGACGTTCTTCTCTAGGACGCGCTACTGATACTGAAAGAGTTTTTCCATCCATTTCAACTTCGTTAAGAGCTGCAATCGCTTTATCCCCAGCTTCATCATCAGCCATTTCAACGAAACCATATCCCTTAGAACGCCCTGTCTCTCTGTCCATGATAATCTTAACAGAAGCAACTTCGCCATACTCTGCAAATAAATCTCCAAGTTCGGCTTCACTCATGTTATAGTTAAGCCCTGCAATAAAAATGTTCATTTTAAAATAAATGTTTTAATAAAAAAATAAGTACTTTGCTATTAGGAATCTTACAGAGAGACAAACGATTCTACCATCATCACTAAAGAATAAGTTGGAAAAGTATTAATGTACTTCTATGAGGATACTTAATGCAGGGGACAAATGTACGCAATTAGACTTGAACTCAAAACTAATTGGAGATTTATTTTTAATAATAAATGTTTTTTTCGTTCTCTTCGAAAGAGCGGACACATTTTAAGACGGAAAGACTCCGTCCGCAGTTACAGATTCATGCTTTAACTGCTATCATACAGAAAGTTATCCATTTACACGCATCGGGAAGATGCCGGAAAGGAAACTTGCCTCCATCATCTTCCCAACCACAATTCCGGATTTAATTTAGCCGTTTCCTTACGAAGCTGAAAATGCAGGACCGTATTGCCCGCACCATCCGTATGGACAGTACCAAGAACGGTACGTGTATTGACTTTGCTGCCTTTAGAAACCGATACAGAAGAAAGGTTGCAATAGACGGAAATGTAATTGCCATGACGCACCAAGATATTGTTCAAGCCGTTGTATTGGAAAATAGCCGAAACTTCTCCATCGAAAACGGCACGTGCCTGCGCTCCCGGTTTGCCCTTGATATCAATCCCTTTATTATCCAGTTTCACATTACGCAAACCATCTACGGCATACTGTCCGTAATGGCTGACAATCACGTAGGGGCCGGTGATGGGAACCGGCAAGATACCCCGGTTACGTTCAAAACTGCCCGACAGCTGGCGGTCCTCATTGTTCAGACTGAACTTCTCCACCGGAGCGGCCTTCTTTGTGGCCTCATTTTTTTCCGTAGATTTAGAGCGGGACGCCCCTCCCGTAGTTTCACGCTCCGTTTTCTTGGCTGCCGCCTTTGCGGCAGCCTCAGCGGCGGCTTTCTTACGGGCTTCCTCCTCCGCACGTTTTCTAGCTTTCTCTATTTCAATTTCAATCAAACGGTCAATCTGGGCATTCAATTGCTCTGCCGAGCGTTTTTTCTTCCTGATCTCGCTTTGTATGCCTTTCTGCTTCTTTTGCAAATTCGCCAAAAGAGTCTGGCGTTCCTTTTCCTGAATCTCCAGTTTGGCTTTTTCGGCCTCACCCTGCTTTAAAAGAAGCTGTTTAGCATTCTTGGTCTGTTCCACTTCTCTTTTCTTAGCGACAATCTGCTTCTGCTTACGCTCAATTTCCATTCCCTGAAGACGCTGGAAGTTTGCATATTCCTGCACATAACGCATACGACGGTAAGTCTGGCTCAAGTTCTCTGCAGAAAAAATAAACATTAATTTCTCTTGAATGGACTTGTTACGATACATGTATTGCACCGAAGTCTCATACTTCCGCTTCTTGTCTTTCAAGTCGCGTTGAAGTTTATTCAGTTGCTTCTGCAAAGAGGCGATCTCACTTGTCAATGTATGAACATCACTCTCTATGGTATGGATATATTTTCTTCTCTCCTCAATCTGGCCTGTCAACAAAGCAAGATTGTCCAACTGGCTTTTCACGTCCTTTTTGGTAGATTGCAGCAGAGTCTCAGACTCGGCAATCTGCTGGTAAAGTTCTTTCCGTTTGGCTTCAAGCTCCCTTATTTTCCGAGTACTCTGCGCTGAAAGAGTACCTAAAAAACAACAGACTATGAGTAATAAGAAGATGCGTTTCATTACATTATTTAATAAGCTGTTTTAGCAAATCTTGCAATTCTATCTTTTCATATTTCCCGGGCACTTCGGTATGGGCTTCCCAATCCTTGTTGGTGGAAAGGCGGGAAAGTTCGAACACAGCCGTAACCGGTTTGGCAGCCCCTTCAAAAGAAACCGTCATAGTTCCCGGAAACTGTTTCTGCTCCAACGGGCGGAATTTGTCATAACGCCAGTTCACTCCATACCGGGTGCCGGACAAGCCGATATGGCTTTCTTTCAACAACCCGTCACTCGTACCGGTACGGAAGCGATAGGCGAAACGTTTGCCATTCTTAACCTCCACTACTGCATTCTCATTCTCGGGACGCACTGCAAAAGAGGAAATATCACGGACTGTCAGGGTCTTCTTTCCCGGAAGAAAAATCTCATTCAGGAACAAGGCCTGCAATGTATGAAAATCCAAATCAGCCTTTGCCAGATTTTTCAATTCATCAAAGGGAACTTGTACATAACGTTTGTTCATGCGGTCCATTACCAGAACCCCATCCGGAGAAATTTCGGCACGCGCCACTTCAATCCCCAGGAATGGGGCGATAGAGAGCTGGATGACTTCATCACGTTTCATGCGCAACGTACCACTTACTTTAGTCGGTCCCTTGCCGTTCAAGTCAACAGCCAATGACATTTTCGCAGTAACTGCATCCCACGCCGGAGAACGGTTAATCAGTTCTTCCATATATTCCGCTTCGGACAAATTACCGATTGACACCCCCTTCTTCATGTTCCGGGTGGATGAACACGAAGAGATAAATACAATCAGCAAGGCGCTAAACAAATAAAAACAGACACGTTTCATCATTCTGCAAAGTATTTCTTTTGTGCGATCTTCTTTCTCAATAATTTCAGTTCTTTCTCACTACGTTCCTCACTGCCTTCCTGGGGAGGCTCTTTGGATAATTTTTCCGCCTGCAGCCAATACTCCAAAGCTTTTTCACGATCTCCATTCATGTAGTAAATATCTCCGCAATGCTCTACTACAACGGAACTCTTGCTTCCATCACTCTGCATAGCCTGGTCAATGTAGATCTTAGCCTCTACATATTTACCTTTCTCAAAAAGTATCCAGGCGTAAGTATCCAGATACGTGCCATTGGTGGGTTCAGCCTTTACGGTACGGTAACTCATTTCTTCCGCCTTGTCCAGGTTCTTGCGTTCCACAGACAGGTAATAGGCATAATTATTCAAGGCTCCGATATTGTCTTCCTTATAAACCAAAGCGGAATCGTATGCGGCATACGCCTCCACATTCATTTTCTTGATATGGTAAAGATCCCCCATAATGGCATAGAAATCAGAAACGATATCCTTATTGCTCTTATCGGTTACCTGGTTCACTCCTTTTTTAAAAACCTCCAATGCCTCGTCTGTTTTCTCTTTCTGATGATAGGCCAGCCCCATATAGTAATAGAATTCCAATACATCCGGAGTATATTCCAAAGCAGGAGTACACAGCTTGATCACTTCATCCATATTCTGCTCACGAATGGCAAAGCTCAGCAGCTGCAGACGCGCCGGTGTATTTTCCGGATCGATCTCAAGCACCTGGTGCAAAACAGGAGTCGCCTCTTTATCCATCTTTTTGGTCAGAAGGTATTGGGCCGCCAGCATAGCGATATCCGCATTCTCTTGTTTCTCCCTCAACATAGAGGTAAACAGGCCTGCTATCTTCGTGCTGTCCTTGTCCGTTTGCTCGGAACGCAGAATAAGCTGGCGCATAATGTTCATTTTGGTATCGCTATCCACATTATCATTCAGCAAAATTGTGTCCAACTGTACCTGATACAGACTATCCTGCCCTTTTTTCTCGTAATAAGAAGCCATGGAAAGCAACGCCGGCGCATAGCCCGGTTCTTCCTTCAATACTTTCTGATAAGTCTCGTACGCCTCTTCTTCCTTGCCGTTGTTCAGATAGACATCCCCCAAAATGGTCAGATAACGCATATCGTATGGATATTCTTTCGCCAAATTCTCTATCTCCGTAAATGCCTGCCGGTCATTGTTCATGGCCAGATACATGCGGAACTTTTCCATGCTGATTTGTTCGGACTTTCCATCCAAGGCTTCAAGGCGGTTCAACGTATTGACCACCTGCTGATAGTCCTTGGTACGGGTGTAAAGATCGATCAAAGCCATCAACGGTTCCAAACGTGAAGGAAACTGGCCTGCCATATCCTCATATACATAAATGGCTTTCGGATAATTCCCCTTCCCTTGATAATAAGCCGCCAGAGTCTGCTTGTACCAAAAACTCTTAGGGTCGGCTTCCACCGCTTCTTTCAAAGCTTCCTCCCCTTTTTCCGGCTGATTGAGAAACATGTAGAACCGGGAAATCTCGAACAGTGTAGCCGCTCCTTGCGGATAAATGTCCAGACAGTGGCTATACATTTCGAAAGCCGCGTCCAAGTCACCTTTTTCCTTCATCCGGAGCGCTTCCAGGAAAAAATAGTCGTATTTACGACGCTGTTCCGGTGTAAGCGGATCCTTTTCCTCCACAACAGCTTCATTTCCGGACGAGCCGGAAGTTCTCTTCACCGTGCCACATGAAACAAGTATGCCTGCCAGACACACACATAACATGGACACATATTTCAATCTTCTGTTCATTCTATTCCTTTTACTTTTTTCCGGTATGTCCAAAGCCGCCCGCGCCACGTTCCGTTTCATCCAATACTTCCACTTCCTGCCATTCGGCCTGTTCATGACGGGCTATGACCATTTGCGCAATGCGTTCCCCGTCTTCTATCCTAAAATCCTCTGATGACAAATTGACCAGAATGATGCAAATCTCACCACGATAATCGGCATCAATCGTGCCCGGAGAATTCAGAACCCCGATCCCTTTCTTGATAGCCAGCCCGCTACGCGGACGGATTTGCGCTTCAAAACCTTCCGGCAATGCGATATAAAGTCCCGTAGGAACCAAGCAACGTTGCAAAGGTTTCAACACAATCGGTTCGTCAAGGTTGGCACGGATGTCCATTCCGGCCGATTGCCCGGTGGCATATTCGGGCAAAGCGTGTTTTGATTTATTGATTACCTGTACTTTCATAATTTTACTAATTTATCAATGTGCTAATGTGGCAATGTGCTAATAATTTGCAGACAACAAGCATAGCCCAGAGATGGCGCAACCGATTGGCATATCGACAAATCAATACATTACCGCATGATTAATAAAGTGCGAATTTACACATTTAGATGGATTTATCTAAGCGTTTACAGTTTTTTAAACGGAAGTTTCTTACTTTTGCAAACAGATAAAGCCTGAATTATGAACTGGAAGCAATTAATATCAAACAAACGCTTCGGCATGGAAGAACTGCACGAGGCCCGTAAAGATGACCGTTCCGAATTCCAACGCGATTATGACCGCCTCATCTTCTCGGCGCCTTTCCGCCGTTTGCAAAACAAAACCCAAGTTTTTCCTTTGCCGGGTAGCGTATTCGTACACAACCGGTTGACTCACAGCCTTGAGGTGTCTTGTGTAGGACGTTCTTTAGGAAATGATGTCGCCAGCCAGCTCCTGAAAAAGCATCCGGAACTGGCCGGTTCCCATCTGTCGGAAATAGGCTCCATCGTCTCAGCCGCCTGTCTGGCACACGATCTGGGAAACCCACCTTTCGGCCATTCGGGAGAAAAGGCCATTTCAACTTACTTCTCGGAAGGACAGGGAATGGCGCTGGAAAAAGAGCTTTCACCGATGGAATGGAATGATTTAACTCATTTCGAAGGAAATGCCAACGCATTCCGCATCCTTACCCACCAGTTTGAAGGAAGGCGGAAAGGAGGGTTTGTGATGACCTACTCCACACTGGCGTCCATCGTAAAGTATCCTTTTTCCTCACAACTGGCAGGAAGGAAATCAAAATTCGGTTTCTTCTTAAGCGAAGAGGCTGATTATCAGAAAATAGCAAAAGAGCTGGGCATTATCCAACTCAGCCAGCCGGATGAGCCTTTACGCTACGCACGTCATCCGTTAGTCTATCTGGTGGAAGCCGCGGATGATATTTGTTATCAGATGATGGACATAGAGGACGCGCATAAATTGAAACTTCTGACACATGACGAGACCAAAGAACTGTATATGCTGTTCTTTGATGAGAAAAGAAAAAAACGCATTGAGGAAGTTTGCCGGATTGTAACGGACGTCAATGAACAGATAGCCTATTTACGCTCTTCGGTCATCGGCGCACTGATAAAGGAATGCACGCGAGTCTTTATTGAGAATGAAGAGAAGATATTGGCCGGGAAGTTTGAAGGTGCACTGATAAAACACATTTGCAGTCCTCTGAAAGAAGCGTATGAGCATTGTTCGGCAATCGCCTTTCAAAGAATCTACCGTTCCAGTGATGTGCTGGACATAGAATTGGCGGGATTCAGGGTTATCAGCACTTTGATAGACTTGATGATTAACGCTGTTCGCTCTCCGGAAAAGGCGTATTCACAACTACTGATCAATCGTGTATCCGGACAGTATAACGTCAACGCACCTACTTTATATGAAAAGATCCAGGCTGTGCTGGATTACATATCGGGCATGACAGATGTATATGCGCTCGACCTCTACCGGAAAATCAAAGGGAACAGTCTGCCGGCAGTATGATAAGAACAGAGTCAGATGCAGATATTAAAAGATTCATCTTGTCCGCATCTGACCCTGTTTTTCCACAATGCCTGCCATCAACCCGATTATTTGGTCAGTATGGGATGGGCTCCGGAAGTTATTTTCAAAGCTTCAGGATGCTGCTTTACAAACGATTCGATATGGCGCACCCGTTTGTCCTCCAGAATTTCATTCACCGCAATCAGGATTCCGGTTTCCTCCACATCTCCGAACCCATAATTAATCGCTGTTCCAAACATACGCATCGTAGGAGACAGGCTCATATACGCATTGACCAAAGGAGGAATATTATATCCCAGCTTACGCACCTCCGTATTCAGGATCTTATAGTCTTCTTTAAAGGAATCATAACAGAAAAGATTTTCCAGCATCTTCTTGTCTGTTTCTATTTCCAGCGGTTTCATCGGAGTTATCAGCTTGTCCTTATCACCAAAATGCTTATTCAGGAAGTACAATATCATGTCACGTCCCTGACGATGATAACTAGGATACATGGTCATCTTGCCAAAGAAATATTTCACATTCGGCTTAATCACGGTCAACGCGCCTAAGCCATCCCACAAATTATCCAAAGCAAACAGCCCCTTGGAGCCGGCACGGGTGGACTGATACTCTAATGTAACGAACGAACGCCCCAGCTCCACCGTATAAGGCAAATATTCTTTCAAAAAGACCTCCGAGAAATTAAACATGTGGGCAGTAGCCAGCAAGGGCTTTCCATGTTCATCAAATTGCACCTCATCCCCCAAAAGATAACGATAGCCCCCCAAAATCTCTTCCGCTTCAGGATTCCATACAACCAACTGCTTGTATGGGTTTTCCATAATGTCATACTCATCGATATCCATTGATTTTCCTGTTCCGCCACCTGCAGCACGAAAGGCGATCTCCCTCAACCGGCCAATCTCCTTCATCACATTTGGCGAATCCCGGTACGTAATGACATAAATTTCATTATGACTTTTATTCGTAAACCTCAGGCGTTTATCCTCGGTAAGTTCCGCCTTCAGAATCTCTTTGCTAATCGGTGCAATAATTTCTTCCATATCTATTATTCTCTCTTTTGTCTGTTATAGTTTGTAAACCACATCTTTTACAAACTGCGCCCACTGAGCCGGGGTCTTTGCCTTGTCGAAAGTTTGCCAAGGGATAGGCTTCCCAATGGTTAAAGTAAAGGTTTTATGACGATTTTTCAACATTTCATCCGCCAGGTAAAGCATAGCGATATTGAACTTAACGCCAAGTGCCTTACATATATTCGCCAAATTATAAAAGAAATCAGAATTCCGGCCCTCAAAATGCAAAGGCACCACATCACGATGCGTTTCAACACTTTTAGTGATAAAAGTCTTTTTCCACTCCAAATCCTTGATTTCCCCATTCTGCCTTCGGGAACACAACCCTGCAGGAAACATAATGATATGATTATCCGAAGCGAAACCCGCCTCTACCATTTTCGGGAAATCCCTGGATTGCGAGCCCGTTTTATTGATAGGAATACACAAAGGAGCCAGGCCATGCAAATTCATCAACAAATCATTGACCAAATAGCGTACATTACCATTGTAATGCTTTCCCAATATATACCCCAAGGCAACTCCGTCCTGTCCTCCCAGCGGGTGATTGCTTACAAAAGTACATCTGCCGCCTTCGGGCAGATTCTCCAATCCCTTTATCTCCACTTTTGCATCCAAAAAACCCATACAGGCTTCCAGGAAGTCAACTCCGACTTTATTTCTGGAGTCTTTTAAAAAGACATTCAGCTCCTCCTGATGCACGATGCGCTTCAGGTACGAAACGACAAAACGGGGAATATATTTATATTTTTCTCCGGCTTTCGTTTTCAATATCTTTTCTATGTCGATTAAAAATATAGAGTCGTCAGTCATTTTGCAAACGTTCTTTTCTATGCAAAAGTAACTTATCTTTTTTTATATTGGCAATTTATGACAGAAAAAACGCTCAGACTCTAAAGAAATTAAGAGTTTTTGTGTATGAAACGATACATTTTCTTTCATTTTTGCGCAAAACGAAAACGAATGTGCAATACTTTAGTTTCATTTCTCAACTTCCGGTATCCCGTCCTTTCCCTTATTTTTTATCATAAAATCATTAATTTTAAATCTCCTGTTTACCAAGCTACTAGCCGCTTTAACAACCTGTTGAAAACTTCTCGAAATATTTTCATGAAATATTGTGGGGAATTGTGGGGAATTGTGTAATTTTACACCTTGAACAATATAATAAGGTGTAACCATGCGATTTCTTGGGAATTCTGAAGCAAAGACGGACGCAAAAGGCAGAGTGTTTCTGCCCGCCGTATTCAGGAAGCAGCTACAAGCCGCCTCCCAGGAATGCTTGATCTTACGTAAAGACACTTACCAGGACTGCCTGGTACTTTACCCTGAAAATGTGTGGAACGAACAAATGAACGAACTGCGCGGCAAACTGAACCGCTGGAACTCCAGACACCAGATGATCTTCCGTCAGTTCGTTTCGGATGTAGAAGTGATCACACTGGACGGGAACGGACGTTTTCTGATACCCAAACGATATTTGAAACTAGCAAGGATACAGCAAGACGTACGTTTTATCGGATTGGACGACACGATAGAAATCTGGTCTAAAGAAATAGCGGACAAGCCCTTCATCACACCGGAGGACTTTGGAAAAGAATTGGAAGAAATTATGGGAACTAACAACAACGTAGAAATAGAATGAGCGAAGCAGAACAGACATATCATGTGCCGGTATTACTAAACGAGAGCGTAAACGGTATGAACATTCAGCCCGGAGGAATTTACGTAGATGTCACTTTCGGCGGCGGAGGACACTCCAGGGAGATCCTAAGCCGGCTGGATGACACCGCACATCTATATAGTTTTGACCAGGACGAGGATGCCGAGAAGAATATTGTAAACGACAGCCGCTTCACTTTTGTGCGCAGTAATTTCCGCTACCTCCCCAACTTCTTACGTTATTATGACGTAGAGGAAGTGGATGCCATTCTGGCCGATCTGGGCGTTTCCTCCCATCACTTCGACGACTCTGAGCGCGGATTCTCATTCCGCTTCGAGGGCAAACTGGACATGCGGATGAACAAACGCGCCGGCATGACAGCAGCCGATGTGGTGAACACCTATGACGAAGAGCGTCTGGCTAATATCTTCTATTTATATGGTGAATTAAAGAACAGCCGCAAGCTGGCATCAACCATCGTCAAAGCACGGGGGGTAAAACAGATTGTCACCATCGGTGATTTTCTTGAGATCATCAAACCGCTTTTCGGACGGGAACGTGAGAAAAAGGAACTCGCAAAGGTATTCCAGGCTTTGCGCATAGAGGTAAACCAAGAAATGGAAGCTTTGAAAGAAATGCTTTATGCAGCGGTAAAAGCACTGAAACCGGGAGGCAGACTGGTGGTAATCACCTATCATTCTTTAGAAGACCGCATGGTAAAGAATATCATGAAGACCGGAAACATAGAAGGCAAAGCCGAACAGGATTTCTTTGGCAACGTACAGACACCTTTCAAGCTAGTCAACAATAAAGTGATTGTTGCCGGAAACGAAGAAGTGACACGTAATCCGCGCTCCCGAAGCGCCAAGTTGAGAATTGCAGAAAAAAAATAACGAGATGGAAGAAGAACAGAAACAAAATACACAACAGCCCAAAGACGGACAGACCGCTTCACCCAAGCACATGTCCATACGCAGCATCTTAGGAGGAGATATCCTTGCAAACGACTTCTTCAAAAGACAGACCCGTTTGCTGATTCTCATCATGATCCTGACCGTGCTATACATAGACAACCGTTATAGCAGCCAACAGGAACTTATCGAGATTGACAAATTGAAGAAAGATCTGACAGATATCAAATACGATGCCTTGACACGCTCTTCCGAATTAATGGAAAAGAGCCGCCAGTCACGTATTGAAGAATATATCTCGACGGAAGACAGCCACTTGCAAACGGCTACCAACCGTCCTTATTTAATAAAGAAAGATTAAACCCATGATGCCCAATCAAAAGAACATAATGATCCGTTTCTCCTTCATCATCCTGATTATGGTGTTGGTAGGCATTGCCATTATCTGCAAAGCCGGTGTCATCATGTTTGCCGAACGCCAATACTGGAAAGACGTAGCCGACCGTTTTGTAAAAGAGAACGTCACCGTACGCCCTACCCGTGGCAACATCATCTCATCCGACGGCCAGCTGATGGCGAGCAGCCTCCCCGAATATAAGATTTACATGGACTTCATGATCAATAAGAGGAAGGGGGAAACCGAAGAAGAGGAAAAGACACGGCTGAAGCTGCAACATATCAAAGACTCTGTCCTTAATGCGAATCTGGACAGTATCTGTAAAGGGCTGCACGAGATATTCCCCGACAAGAGCGCAGCCTCTTTCAAGCAGCACATCAAGAACGGAAGAAAGAAAGAGAGCCGCAGCTGGCTGCTCTACCCCAAACGCATCTCCTATATACAATATAAGGAAGCCAAACGCCTGCCCGTATTCAACCTGAACAAATACAAAGGCGGATTCCATGAGCAGGCATTCAACCAACGGAAAAAACCGTTCGGCTCACTGGCCATGCGTACACTGGGAGATATGTTCCCCGATATAGAACAAGGTGCAAAGAACGGGCTGGAACTCTCATACGACTCCATATTGAAAGGTAGAGACGGGATCACCCACCGTCAAAAGGTAATGAACAAATACCTGAACATCGTGGATATCCCCCCTGTAGATGGTTGCGATATCATCACCACCATTGATGTAGGTATGCAGGACATTGCAGAGAAAGCATTGGTGGATGAACTGAAAGAAATCAACGCCACCGTAGGCGTCGCCATCTTGATGGAAGTGAAGACGGGAGACATCAAAGCCATTGTAAACATGACCAAATGCAATGACGGCATTTACAGAGAGATACGCAACAATGCCATCTCGGACATGATGGAACCGGGCTCCACCTTCAAGACCGCATCCATACTGGTAGCGCTGGACGACGGAGTCATCACCCCCGAGACTGTGGTGGAAACCGGCAACGGGGTTTATATGATGCACGGCCGCTATATGAAAGACCATAACTGGCATCGCGGAGGCTACGGCACTATCAACACAACAAAATCATTGATGGTGTCTTCAAACATCGGGGTGTCACGGCTGATCGACGACCATTATCATGACAACCCGGCGAAGTTTGTACGCGGATTGCACCGGGTAGGCATCGCCACTCCGTTAAACCTTGACATTCCCGGTTCCGGCAAACCGAACATACGTATCCCGAACAAAGACTTGAGCAACTGGTCACGTACTGCATTGGCATGGATGTCTATTGGTTATGAGACCCAGATCCCCCCCATCAACACGCTGGCATTTTATAATGCGATAGCCAACAACGGAGTAATGGTCAAGCCCCGTTTTGTGAAATCAATAGTCAAGGACGGACAGGTGGTGGAGGAAATTGCCCCTGAGATACTCAACCCCGCCATCGCTTCTCCCAAAGCCATCAGCGAGATACAGACAATTCTGGAGAAAGTGGTCAGCGAAGGGCTGGGGAAAAAAGCAGGTTCCAAGCAATTCCATGTATCCGGAAAGACAGGTACCGCACAGGTCTCACAGGGCAAAGCCGGATATACCAACGGCACACGCCGCTATTTAGTAAGCTTTTGCGGATATTTTCCTTCAGAAGCGCCTAAATACAGTTGCATTGTAGCCATCCAGAAACCGGGGCTTCCCGCCTCGGGAGGTTTGATGGCCGGCAGCGTGTTCAGCAAAATTGCCGAACGTGTGTTCGCCAAACATCTGGCACAAGATTTGAAAGAAGCGAAGGACTCGACTTCCATCCTTATCCCGGATGTGAAAAACGGAGATATAAGTGCGGCTGACTATGTACTGAGCCGGATCAATGTAAACTCATCCGGCTTCTCTGCCAGTTGGAAAGAAAACAAACCGGTATGGGGAAATGCAACCAGCAATCCGGACAACGTATTGTTCAGCACAAAAGACATTAACAATAAACTTGTACCAAGTGTTATCGGTATGGGAGCAAAGGATGCCGTTTATCTGCTTGAAAGCATGGGGCTGAGAGCCCGCATCACCGGCACAGGCAAAGTAAAGTCACAAAGTATCCCGGCCGGCAACACCTTGCGCAAAGGACAGACCATACAATTACGATTAAATTAACAGTGTAACAGGAAGAATATGAAACTGGAAGAGATTATTAAAGGAATAACAGTCAATGAGATCATAGGTGATATGACCCAAGAGATTTCGGGAATAAACATGGACTCACGTCTGATAGAGTCCGGACATATTTTCATTGCTGTAAAAGGAACGCAGGCTGACGGACACGCCTATATTCCCAAAGCGATAGAAAAAGGAGCCTGCGCAGTGGTATGCGAGAAGCTTCCTGAAACCTTGGATGAAAATGTTGCCTATATAAAGGTGAACGACACGGAAGACATTGTCGGGAAACTGGCAACCACGTTTTACGGCGACCCCACCTCCAAATTGGAATTGGTCGGCGTGACAGGAACCAACGGAAAAACCACGATCGCCACCTTATTATATAATATGTTCCGCAAATTCGGATATAAGACAGGACTTATTTCCACCGTATGCAATTATATAGACGAGGAAGCCATCCCGACAGACCATACCACCCCCGACCCTATTACACTGAACAAACTGCTGGGACGTATGGCGGATGAAGGATGCAAATATGCCTTTATGGAAGTAAGTTCACATTCCGTCGCACAGAAGCGGATCGGTGGTTTAAAATTTGCAGGCGGCATCTTTACCAATCTCACCCGTGACCATCTGGACTATCATAAGACCGTGGAAAATTACCTGAAAGCAAAGAAAGCATTCTTTGACGGTCTGCCCAAGAGCGCCTTTGCCTTGACCAACCTGGATGACAAGAACGGACGGATCATGACCCAGAACACCAAGGCCAGAGTATGCACTTATTCTTTGCGCAGCTTGAGTGATTTCAAAGGGAAAGTACTGGAAGACGGATTTGAAGGGATGTTGCTTGATATAAATAATGTAGAAGTAAACGTACAGTTCATCGGACGCTTTAACGCCTCGAACCTGCTGGCTGTTTACGGAACAGCCTGCCTGCTTGGCAAAAAGCCGGAAGACGTCCTGCTGGCACTGAGCACTCTCCGCCCCGTTGCAGGACGCTTCGATTCGCTGCGTTCCCCCAAAGGTTATACCGCCATTGTGGACTATGCCCATACTCCGGACGCCTTGGAGAATGTGCTGAATGCCATTCACGAAGTTCTGAACGGCAAAGGCAACGTAATTACGGTAGTGGGCGCCGGCGGCAACCGTGATAAAGGCAAACGCCCCTTGATGGCGCAAGAAGCGGTGAAACAAAGCGATAAGGTCATTATCACCTCTGACAATCCCCGTTTTGAAGAGCCGCAGGACATCATCAACGATATGCTGGCGGGACTGACTAAAGAGGATATGCGCAAAGTGATAAGCATAGCAGACCGTAAAGAGGCCATCCGCACGGCTTGTATGCTGGCTCAGACCAAAAATGTCATTCTAGTTGCCGGGAAAGGACACGAGAATTATCAGGAAATAAAAGGTGTAAAGCACCATTTCGATGACAAAGAGGTATTAAGAGATATTTTTGCTAATGAATAAACCAACAAGAAATGTTATACTACTTATTCCAATATTTAGAGAAGTCTGATTTTCCCGGAGCCGGAATGTTCAGTTACGTTTCGTTCCGCTCATTGATGGCGATCATCTTGTCATTGCTGATCTCGGCCATCTTCGGTGAATATTTCATTCATCTGCTCAAGCGTAAACAGATTACCGAGACCCAGCGTGACGCATCCATAGACCCCTTTAACGTGAAGAAAGTGGGTGTGCCGACCATGGGAGGCGTGATTATTATCGTCGCTATTCTCATCCCCTGCCTTTTGTTGGGAAAACTGCATAATATTTACATGATACTAATGCTGATCACCACCATCTGGCTGGGTACATTAGGCTTTTTGGACGACTACATCAAGGTGTTCCGCAAAGACAAAGAAGGCCTGCACGGCAAATTCAAGATTATCGGCCAGGTAGGTTTGGGACTCATTGTCGGACTTACCTTATATTTAAGTCCGAACGTTGTCATCCGTGAGAATGTGGAAATACAAAGAGGAGGAGAAATAGTGGAAGTGGTGCACAAGGAACAAGATCAGAAGTCCACCAAGACCACGATTCCTTTTTTCAAGAACAACAATCTGGATTATGCTGATTTCGTAAGCTTCCTGGGAGATAATGCCCAGACTGTAGGCTGGATTATTTTCGTACTGGTTACCATTTTCGTGGTTACCGCCGTATCCAACGGCGCCAACCTGAATGACGGAATGGACGGAATGGCAGCCGGGAACTCCGCCATCATCGGCCTTACCCTGGGCATATTGGCATACGTGTCCAGCCACATCGAATATGCGGGATACCTTAATATCATGTATATTCCCGGCAGTGAAGAACTGGTAATCTTTATCTGCGCCTTTATCGGCGCGCTGATTGGTTTCCTTTGGTACAATGCCTTTCCCGCCCAAGTATTCATGGGGGATACCGGCAGCCTGACCATCGGTGGTATCATAGCGGTATTCGCAATCATCATTCATAAAGAGTTGCTGATACCCATCCTCTGCGGAATCTTCCTGATAGAAAATCTTTCGGTTATTCTTCAGGTAAGATATTTCAAGAGCGGAAAAAAGAAAGGACATTTGCAACGAGTATTCAAACGTGCACCTATCCACGACCATTTCCGTACTACATTAGCACAGTTAGACCCCAATTGCAGCTACCTGTTCATGAAGCCCGACAGCGTATTCCATGAATCAAAAATCACAGTACGCTTCTGGATTGTCACCATCGTGCTCGCTGCAATTACGATTATTACATTAAAGATAAGATAAACGAAGATTATGGCTAAAAGAATTGTCATACTGGGAGCCGGAGAAAGCGGTGCGGGAGCAGCCGTTCTGGCAAAGAAACAAGGTTTCGACACTTTTGTTTCAGATATGTCCATGATTAAGGACTCATACAAAAACATGCTGAACGAGCGAGGCATCGAATGGGAAGAAGGCAAGCATACCGAATCTCTTATTCTGAATGCGGATGAAGTGATCAAGAGTCCGGGTATCCCGAATGACGCCCCGATGATTGTGAAATTAAAAGAACAAGGTACTCCCGTCATCTCGGAAATAGAGTTTGCGGGGCGCTATACCAATGCCAAAATGATTTGCATCACAGGAAGTAATGGAAAAACAACGACCACTTCGCTGATTTATCATATCTTCAAGAAAGCGGGTATGAATGTGGGACTAGCCGGAAATATCGGTCAAAGTCTGGCATACCAGGTAGCCGAATACAACTATGATTATTATGTCATCGAGTTAAGCAGCTTCCAGTTGGACAACATGTACAAGTTCCATGCCAACATTGCCGTATTGATGAACATCACCCCCGACCATCTGGACCGTTACGATCACCAGATGCAGAACTATGTGGATGCAAAATTCCGCATCATCCAGAACCAGACTCCGGACGATGCCTTCATCTTCTGGAACGATGACCCCATCATCCAGCGCGAACTGCATAAATATGGCATTCATGGCCATTATTACCCTTTTGCCGAAAGGAAAGAGGAAGGAACCGCCGCATACGTGGAACAGGACAAGGTTTATTTTACAGAACCAATCGCTTTCAACATGGAACAGGAGGAGCTGGCACTGACCGGAACCCATAATCTCTTCAACTCCATGGCGGCCGGTATCTCGGCCAACCTGGCGGGTATCCGCAAAGAATGTATCCGTGAGGCCCTGGGTGATTTCAAGGGAGTGGAACACCGCCTTGAAAAAGTCTGCCGGGTAAGAGGAGTGGATTACATCAATGACTCCAAAGCTACCAATGTGAATTCCTGCTGGTATGCTTTGCAAAGCATGAAAACCAAAACCATCCTGATATTGGGTGGAAAAGACAAAGGCAACGATTATAACGAAATCGCCGGCCTGGTAAAAGAGAAATGTACCGGATTGATCTACATGGGCTTGCACAATGAGAAGCTGCATGACTTCTTTGACAAGTTCGGCCTGCCGGTAGCCGATGTACAAAGCATGAAGGATGCTGTAAATGCCGCTTACCGCATGGCCCGGAAAGGTGAGACCGTATTATTAAGTCCTTGCTGCGCCAGCTTCGACCTTTTTAAAAGTTACGAAGACCGTGGCGAGCAGTTCAAGGAATGTGTAAGAAACCTGTAATATAGTATTAAGGTATATAACTAATGGATCTGATAAAAGACTTGTTCAAGGGCGACAAAGTAATCTGGATTATTTTCCTGTTTCTTTGTCTGATCTCCATCGTCGAGGTATTTAGTGCCGCCAGCACGCTTACCTACAAAAGCGGGGATCACTGGGGGCCTATCACCCAGCACAGTGTCATCCTGATGGTAGGTGTGTGCATTGTGGTGCTGGTACATAACATCCCCTGCAAATATTTCCGTGTGCTTCCCTTCTTCCTGCTGCCTATATCGGCTGTATTGCTGATATTTGTAATGGGTATGGGATTGATTACCGGAGACCGTGTCAATGGAGCAGCCCGTTGGATGACCTTCTTCGGCATCCAGTTCCAACCTTCCGAGCTGGCAAAAATGGCTGTGATTATCGTCACCGCCTTTATTCTCTCCAAGTTTCAGGAAGAGGACAACGCCAATCCGAAAGCATTTAAATATATAATGTGGATCACCGGAATTGTCTTCGTTCTGATT
This sequence comes from Phocaeicola sartorii JCM 17136 = DSM 21941, assembly GCF_054653615.1. NCBI lineage: Bacteria > Pseudomonadati > Bacteroidota > Bacteroidia > Bacteroidales > Bacteroidaceae > Phocaeicola > Phocaeicola sartorii. The sequence continues at coordinate 183,418 of NZ_BAAIFW010000005.1, read as the reverse complement.
GCTCCCGAGAACGGCTCCACCGCAGCATTACTGTTCGGAGTAGTCTTTTTAATGATGGTGATCGGCCGGGTGCCCTGGAAACAACTGGCCAAGCTGATGGGAATCGTCGGCGTGGTAGTGGTGCTTTTTGTAGGAATAGTGATGATCATGCCCACACACAAACTGAACAAAGTCCCCATGATGCACCGTGTAGAGACCTGGCAGAACCGCATCAAAGGTTTCTTTGAGGATAAAGAAGCCGTTCCCGCCGCCAAATATGATATAGACAAGGACGCCCAGATAGCACACGCCAATATTGCCATCGCTTCCAGCAACATCATAGGAAAGATGCCGGGCAACAGTGTACAGCGGGATTTCCTGTCACAAGCGTTCTCGGACTTCATCTTCGCCATCGTCATAGAAGAATTAGGCTTATTGGGAGGAGCCTTTGTAGTGATCCTCTACATCTGGCTGCTGATGCGGGCAGGTAAAATAGCCCGGAGAAGTGAAAAAAGTTTTCCTGCCTTCCTGGTGATGGGCATCGCCCTGCTGCTGGTATCCCAGGCGATGCTCAACATGATGGTGGCCGTAGGCCTGTTCCCTGTCACCGGACAACCCCTGCCACTGATCAGCAAAGGAGGAACCTCGACACTGATCAACTGTGCATACATCGGTATGATATTAAGTGTCAGCCGCTATGTGGCCGAGAAAGAAGAGCAGAAAGCCGCTGAACAACAAGCGTTGGAAGAAGCAGAACTGGCAGCCAAGGCCGAACGGCGCCAGGAAATGGTGGCTGCCATGCAGGAAGCCATCACCACACTTCCATCAGGTGACACAGCCGCCACCTCCCGCCCGTCGGAAGAGAACGCGCTGCCCGATGACCTGAAGACATTGCTGAATGCGGCCGGGAAGCGGGAGCCGGAAGAAGAAATATAATATAAACCATTCATTTTAAAAGTATTATTTATACTTTTGCGGATAATTCGACTAAAAAGGAATTATGGAAGAAAATTTAAGAATCATCATCAGCGGAGGAGGAACCGGGGGACATATCTTCCCCGCAGTTTCCATTGCCAATGCCATCAAGGAACAACATCCCGAAGCGGAAATCCTGTTCGTAGGCGCCGAAGGCAGAATGGAGATGCAGCGCGTTCCTGCTGCCGGATACCCTATAAAAGGACTGCCTGTGGCCGGATTCGACCGCAAGAACCTGTTGAAAAATGTTTCCGTACTTTTCAAGCTGGCCAAGAGCCAATGTCTGGCACGCAGAATCATCAAGGAATTCAAGCCACATGCAGCAGTGGGGGTAGGCGGATATGCCAGCGGCCCCACGTTAAAAGTAGCCGGAATGATGGGTATCCCTACGCTGATACAAGAACAGAACTCTTATGCCGGAGTAACCAACAAGCTGCTGGCCAAGAAAGCCCGCAAAATATGTGTGGCATACGACGGCATGGAACGTTTCTTTGAGAAAGACAAGATTATCCTGACCGGAAATCCTGTCCGCCAAGGACTGCGCAACCCCAACATCAGCCGTGAAGACGCCGTCCGTTCTTTCGGACTGGATCCATCCAAGAAGACAATCCTGATTGTAGGAGGCAGCCTGGGAGCACGCACCATCAACAACTGCGTGATGGAAGGGCTGGACAAGATTAAAGCATCCGGTGTACAGTTCATCTGGCAAACCGGAAAAATATATATCGACGAGGCACGCGCCACAGTAGCCCGGGCCGGTGAGTTTCCGATGCTTCATGTCACCGATTTTATCAGTGACATGGCCGCCGCATACAGTGCCGCCGATTTGATAATCAGCCGTGCGGGCGCAGGCTCCATCTCCGAATTCTGTCTGTTGCAGAAACCCGTCATTCTGGTTCCGTCGCCCAATGTGGCCGAAGATCATCAGACCAAGAACGCATTGGCGCTGGTCAACAAAAACGCGGCACTCTATATCAAGGACGCCGCCGCCAAAGAAGCGCTGCTGGACAAAGCGGTTGAAACCGTGAAACAACCGGAGACACTGAAGAATTTAAGTACAAACATTGCTAAATTAGCCTTTACCGACTCAGCCAACGTTATCGCCCGGGAGGTGTTTAAACTGGCTGACAAATACAGAAAAGAAAATGGACGTTAACATATTAAAATCAGTTTATTTTATCGGTGCCGGAGGCATCGGCATGAGCGCATTGGTACGCTACTTCCTGTCAAAAGGCAAGAAGGTGGGCGGATATGACCGTACGCCCAGTGAACTGACTGAAAAGCTGATAGAAGAAGGAGCAGCCATCCACTACGAAGAAAACGCGGAACTGATATCCGATGACTTCCGCCATCCGGCAACCACACTGGTTGTCTATACCCCGGCCGTCCCCGATACACATAAAGAACTTACCTATTTCCGGGAAAACGGTTTCGAGATACATAAACGTTCGCAGGTATTGGGAATGCTTACCCGCGCCGGGAAAGGACTTTGCGTAGCCGGCACTCACGGCAAGACCACCACTTCCACCATGACAGCCCATCTGCTGCACCAGTCCCATGTAGGCTGCAACGCCTTTCTGGGAGGCATCTCGAAGAATTATGGCACCAACCTGCTGTTGTCGGACAACAGTGAATACATGGTCATTGAAGCCGACGAGTTCGACCGTTCTTTCCACTGGCTCTCACCCTACATATCAGTGATTACTGCAACCGACCCCGACCATCTGGATATCTACGGAACCAAAGAGGCCTATCTGGACAGTTTCCGCCAATACACCTCACTCATCCGGCCGGGCGGCGCATTGATTATGCGGAAAGGCATCGAACTGCAACCTGCCCTGCAGGACGGAGTCCGGCTATACACCTATTCTAAAGAAGAAGGAGACTTCCATGCAGAGAACATCCGCATCGGAAACGGTGAGATATTCTTTGACTATGTATCTCCGCTAGGCAACATCAAGGACATACAGCTAGGTGTCCCCGTCAGCATCAACATAGAAAATGGAGTAGCCGCCATGGCCCTGGCGCAGATGAGCGGAGTGACCGGCGACGAAATAAAGAAAGGCATGGCAAGTTTCCGCGGAGTAGACCGTCGTTTCGATTTCAAGATAAAGAACGACAAGGTAGTTTTCCTGAGCGACTATGCACACCATCCTTCCGAGATAAAGCAAAGCATACTCTCCATGCGCGCCCTCTACCGTGACAAGAAGCTGACGGCTGTTTTCCAGCCGCACCTCTACACACGTACCCGCGATTTCTACAAGGATTTCGCCGACAGCCTTTCCCTGCTGGACGAAGTCATCCTGGTAGATATCTATCCGGCACGCGAGCAACCCATCCCCGGTGTCACCAGCAAATTGATTTACGACCATCTTCGACCGGGCATCGAGAAGAGCATGTACCCGAAAGAAGAAATACTGGATGTGCTGAGCAAGAAAGATATAGAAGTATTAATCACCCTGGGTGCGGGCGACATAGACAACTATGTACCCCAAATCTGCAAATTACTGAATAAGAGATGATCAAGAAAATTCTCATACTCCTGTTCCTGTTGCTGATAACCGCCTACCTTGTTGTAGCCGTTACCGCTTTCAACACCAAGCCTGCCGACCAGGTTTGCAAGGGTATGGAATTGATTATCAAAGACAGCATAGACCATGGTTTCATCAGCCAGAAAGAAGTGCTCCGCCTGCTGAACAGCAAAAAACTCTCTCCTGTAGGCAAGAAGATGGGCGACATCAACACCCGCCTGCTGGAAGAAGAACTCGGCCAGCATCCATTGATTGAGAATGTGGAATGCTACCGTACACCGGGATGCAAAATAGGCATCGAGGTGACCCAGCGCCTCCCCATCCTCAGAGTGATGGCAAGCAACGGAGACAACTATTATATTGACAACAAAGGAAAAATCATGCCGATACCCAACAGTTCGGCACACGTAGCTGTTGTTACAGGATACGTGGATCGTGATTTTGCCACCAAGGAACTATACCAGCTAGGAGTCTTCCTGCAAGACCACCCGCTGTGGGAGGCCCAGATAGAGCAGATCAACGTGACGCAGGCCAAAGAACTGGAACTGGTTCCACGGGTGGGCGAACATATCATATTCCTGGGCAAGCCCGGAAACTATGAGGAAAAGTTCGAGAGGCTGAGAACTTTTTACGAGAAAGGACTGAACCAGGTAGGCTGGAACAAGTACAGCCGCATCAGTCTGGAATTTAACAATCAGATTATTTGTACCAAAAAAGAGAAGTAAGATATGGCAGCAACAGATTTTATAGTAGCAATCGAACTGGGATCCTCCAAGATCACAGGCATTGCGGGAAAGAAACATGCGGACGGAAGCATACAAGTGCTGGCCCTCGCCAGCGAGAACTCTTCGGATTTTATCCGTAAGGGAGTGATTTACAATCTGGACAAGACCGCGCAAAGCCTTACTTCGATTATCAAGAAACTGGAATCGACATTAAAGGCTTCTATCGGAAAGGTCTATGTAGGCATCGGAGGACAATCCCTACGCACCATCCGCAATACGGAGGTACGTCATTTGGAAGAAGAAACCAAAATTTCGCAGGAGCTGATTGACTCCATCATGGACAGCAACCGCGAAGTCCCCATCATAGACCAGGAGATACTGGAAGTGGCACCCCAGGAATATAAAGTGGGCATCAACCTGCTGGCCGATCCTGTAGGAGTCCCCAGCGATCATATAGAAGGACGTTTCCTGAATATCATCGCCCGCAGCAGCGTGAAGCAGAACATTGACAAATGTTTCAAACAGGCAGGAATCGAAATAGCCGACTACATCATCTCACCGCTGGCACTGGCCAATGCCGTACTGACCAACAGTGAAAAACGCTCGGGCTGCATGTTCATCGACTTTGGTGCGGATACGACCACCGTCTCCGTTTACAAAAACAACATACTCCGCCATCTGGCAGTCATCCCATTGGGAGGCAGCAACATCACCAAAGATATCTGCAGCCAGCAGATTGAAGAGGAAGATGCCGAGGAACTGAAGAAGAAATACGGCAACGCTTATGCCGACAAGTCGGAGGAAGGAGACGACAACCCCACCTACTCGCTGGACGGTAAATGCAGCATCGAGGCACGTGTGCTGGAAGACATCGTAGAAGCACGTGTCAATGAGATACTGGCCAATGTGTGGAACCAGATCGTCCTTTCGGGATATGAAGACAAACTGCTGGCAGGAGCCATCATTACCGGTGGGTCCGCCAATTTAAAGAATATGGAGGAAGCATTCAGCAACCGTACCAAAATAGAAAAGGTAAGAATGGCCAAAGAAAGCCAGCTAAGCCTGAAAGGCGGTATGGTGGAACTGAAAAAAGATGGTACATGCAATACGATCATCGCCTTGCTGGGAGCCGGAAAAGAAAACTGTCACCGTCCGGAACGTCCTGTAAAGCCCGTACAGGTGCCGCTCTTCAATGAAAACGGCGAGGACCCGGAAGAGAAAAGGAAAAAAGAGAAAGAAGAGGCGGCCAGAGCAGCGGAAGCGGCCAGGAAGGCGGAGGAAGAGGAGAAGCTGAGAAAAGCCACTTGCGAGAACCTGATAAGAAACGCAAAAGAACTGAAAGAGGCAGGCAAATACAAAAATGCCCTGTCGCAACTGTCCAAAGCACGCGACCTGGGAGTAGCGGAAGCGTTGAACCAGATACGCGCCCTGGAAAAAGAAATCAAGAGCTTGAAAGAAGCCAACAGTCCGATCAAGCGGCTGACTGACTTGTTTGGAAAGATTCTGGAAGAATAATAACGAATTACATCACCTTAATATAAGATAGAAGATTATGTCTGATGAAACTATAATGCCATTCGATTTCCCGGCAGAAAACCCGACGATCATTAAAGTAATCGGTGTGGGAGGTGGCGGCGGCAATGCCGTAAATCACATGTATAAAGAAGGTATACACGATGTAACATTTGTTGTGTGCAACACAGACAACCAGGCGCTGGCCGAATCGCCCGTTCCCGTAAAGTTGCAACTGGGAAAAGAAGGATTAGGAGCCGGAAACCGCCCGGAGCGTGCACGTGAAGCAGCCGAAGAAAGCATAGAAGACGTGAAAGGTATGCTGAACGACGGCTGTAAAATGGTATTTATCACTGCCGGAATGGGAGGAGGTACCGGAACCGGTGCGGCTCCGATCATTGCCAAGACAGCCAAAGATATGGATATCCTCACCGTAGGTATCGTCACCATCCCGTTCCTTTTTGAAGGAAACCGGAAGATTGACCAGGCACTGGACGGTGTGGAGAAAATGAGCCAGCATGTGGATGCCCTGCTGGTGATCAACAATGAACGTCTGCGCGATATCTATTCGGACTTCAGCGTGATGAACGCTTTCGGCAAAGCCGATGACACCTTGTCCATCGCTGCCAAGAGCATCGCCGAGATTATCACCATCCGCGGTACCATCAACCTGGACTTCAATGACGTGAAAACGGTATTGAAAGATGGCGGAGTGGCCATCATGAGTACAGGATACGGCAAAGGGGAGAGCCGTGTGAGCCAGGCCATCAACGACGCGCTCCATTCTCCGCTGCTGAACAACAACGACATCTTCAACTCGAAGAAGATCCTGTTCAACATCTCCTTCAGCACCAAGAGCGAGCTGATGATGGAAGAAATGAACGAGGTTCACGATTTCATGAGCAAATTCGGCAAAGACGTGGAGACCAAATGGGGACTCTATATCGACGAGTCGCTGGAAGAGCAGGTGAAGTTCACCGTACTTGCCACCGGTTTCGGCATCAAGGATGTGCCGGGCATGGACAACATGATGAACAAACGCACCATCGAGGAACAAAAGAAACTGGAAGAACAGGAGGAAGAGGAACAGCGCAAGGACGAACGCCGCGGAGATTACTACGGCAAAGACACCTTCAAGAACAGCAACAAGAAGAAACGCCATAACATCTACATCTTCAGCCTGGAGGATCTGGACAATGATGACATTATCAGCATGGTGGAAACAACCCCTACTTTCCAACGCACCAAGACTGTCCTGGAAAGTATCCAGTCCAAAGCAATAGCCGAAGAGGAGGAAACGTTCAGCAACGACACTGAAAACGGCGGAATAACGATCACTTTTTAACAACTAAAATAGAAAAGAACCATGGATTTATTTGACGTAATCAGCAACGATATCAAAGAGGCTATGAAAGCCAAGGACAAAGTGAAACTGGAAACTTTGCGTAATGTGAAAAAATTCTTCCTTGAAGCAAAGACCGCTCCGGGTGCCAACGACACTTTGACGGACGACGCTGCATTGAAAATCATGCAGAAGCTGGTAAAACAAGGGAAAGACTCAGCCGCCATTTATCAAGGACAGGGCCGTGCCGACCTGGCAGAAGCCGAACTGGCCCAGGTGGCAGTGCTCGAAGCCTATCTGCCCAAACAAATGAGTAACGAAGAGCTGGAAGCGGCTTTGAAAGAAATCATCGCAGAGGCAGGCGCCGCCGGTCCTCAGGATATGGGCAAGGTGATGGGTGTCGCCACCAAAAAGCTGGCAGGCAAGGCCGAAGGACGCGCCATCTCGGCCAAGGTGAAGGAATTACTGGGATAATACTCCACCCGTCCATTATTCAAGAAACGAAACTTCTGTCCGGATTCATCTTTGCGGACAGAAGTTTCGTTTTTTTTATATAATCAGTGAGAGGCAACCGCCTTGGACAAAAGGCCGGACCAGCCTTTCAGATAGACGACCGGATCAGGTAGAATATCCATTGACCGCCTTTTGAACTTATCGTACCACCCGGGTGATGAACCTTCATCACTAGGATGATCAAACCTCATCACCCAAGTGATACAACTTCATCACTAAGGTGAAACGGCAAGCTCAAAAGGATCAAGCGAACAACTCTTTCAGTACATCCAGCGATTTCAGCACCGGAAAATCCGGCAAGTGCAAACGATAATAATCATTCATGATAACCAGACAGCGGTTACGCTCCAGACGGCTCATGGCAAAAAGATGCATCGTTTCATAATTCATACGCATTAAAAGATTGATGCGCGAAGCCTCGTCCGGATTCAAAAAAGCGCCATGCAAAGGCCGGGCAGACACGAAACAGGCATTCAGCATATCAAAGAAACACCCTTCCCTATAATCCTCCGTATTAGGATACAGACCGAGAAAACGTGAAAAACGCATCAGAAAAACCAGATGGAAATTGGAGAAACTCCTGTCGCATTCGTCCAGCCACCGGATAGAATGCTCCAAATATGCGAACAGCGGCCCGTTCTCCGCCTCCTCACGCAAGGCCCGGTACAGAAACTCCGCCAGGAACATGGCAATGGAGGATTTATAAGGATCGTATGGCAATGTGCGGAAAGGATACCACGACTTCGCCTCCTTTATACGGTACAGACTGGACATCGGACGGTAGTCCGCCTCAAACTCTATCATGGAAAGCGGCTGGAACAATACCGTCTTCACCGCCGACTTCCGCGAACGGGGAACGGACACCAGAAAAGAAGCGCGGCCATGCTCGCGCGTATAAACATCAACGATATTCGAAGTATCATTGTATTTCAAGGTATGAAGAACAATCCCCACCGTCTTTTGAAGCATACTCTTTCTCCTTATTCATATAGTCAGGTAATCATCGTCCGGAATGCGTTTTTTGCCTTTCCACATAAAGACACGCACCCTTGGAGCATACAAAAATAAGACATTTAGATGAAAATGCACGTATTTCTAAAAAAAATATGCCGAATGTTTTGCCAATTCAAAAAGAGTTCCTACCTTTGCAACCGCAAAAGAGAAAAACACTCTCCGAAAGCAAGCCAAGCTAAGGCTCGGCAAAATCAAGGCTCGGCCCGTTCGTCTATCGGTTAGGACGCAAGATTTTCATTCTTGAAAGGGGGGTTCGATTCCCCCACGGGCTACAAATAAAAATAATAAAAGAACAAAACTAAAGATTAGTCGAGATGGCAAATCACAAATCATCATTAAAGAGAATCAGACAGGAAGAGAAGAGAAGACTTCATAACAGATATTACGCAAAGACTATGCGTAACGCTGTTAAAAAACTTCGTGCAACTACTGACAAAGCAGAAGCTGTTGCAATGTATCCGGGCATCCAGAAGATGTTGGACAAGCTTGCTAAGACCAATATCATTCATAAGAACAAAGCCGCTAACTTGAAGTCAAAATTGGCTGTTTACATTGGCAAACTCGCTTAAGCAAAGTCTTAAACCAAAAGATAAAATAGGCAGGATTATTTTTTAATCCGGCCTTTTGTCTTTTAGGCACCCCGCAAAGCACAAGCGGCCTGTATCCCCGCAAACGTAACATCTACAAAAGACACGCAGGCCCCCGCCCATCCTCCCCGGAAAGCAGACCACTGAAGATTCTGAAACATTCATGAAGGATTTGAAAGGAAATCGTTCATTGCAAGTAGCTGGCAGAAAGCCCGTTACGCGATCGTGAAGGATTTGAAGGAAAAATAAGACCCATTTATTTCCAGGATACTTTCCCCCGAAATAAACACACACGCCCATACTTTGTCCGGTGTATCCGGCCCCTCCCTCGTTTCACCCCTGCCCCATCCCCTCTTTTTTACGTTTTTTAGTCCATAAAAGCTACCCGTCTCAGCAATTTTTAGTATCTTTGAAGGCTAAATTTAAGATAATTGAATCAAACATGAGTGAAGAAGAAAAGATAAACGGCGAAAACAATTACTCGGCCAGCAACATCCAGGTACTGGAAGGCCTGGAGGCTGTACGTAAACGTCCCGCCATGTACATCGGAGACATCAGCGAAAAGGGATTGCACCACCTGGTTTATGAGGTTGTGGACAACTCTATCGACGAGGCATTGGCCGGCTACTGTGATCATATAGAAGTCACCATCAATGAAGACAACTCCATTACCGTACAGGATAATGGCCGTGGTATCCCGGTGGACTTTCACGAAAAAGAAAAGAAATCCGCGCTGGAAGTGGTGATGACTGTGCTGCACGCAGGAGGTAAGTTCGACAAAGGTTCTTACAAGGTTTCGGGCGGTCTGCACGGTGTGGGTGTTTCTTGTGTGAATGCGCTGTCTCATCACATGACCACACAGGTATTCCGCGGCGGCAAGATTTATCAGCAGGAATATAGCTGCGGACATCCGCTCTATTCTGTAAAAGAAGTAGGAACCGCTGATATTACCGGAACCAAACAAACTTTTTGGCCGGATGATACCATCTTCACCGTCACCGAATATAAATTTGATATCCTGCAGGCACGTATGCGTGAGCTGGCCTACCTGAACAAAGGTATCACCATCTCACTGACCGACCGCCGTATCCAGGAAGAGGATGGCAGCTTCAAGAAAGAAATATTCCATTCGGACGAAGGAGTGAAAGAGTTTGTACGTTTCTTGAACCGTAACAACGACGCACTGATTGATGATGTCATTTATCTGAATACCGAAAAGAACAATACTCCCATAGAATGTGCCATCATGTACAATACAGGCTATCGTGAAAGCCTGCATTCGTATGTAAACAATATCAATACAATAGAAGGCGGCACACACGAGGCCGGTTTCCGTAGCGCATTAACCCGCGTGCTGAAGAAATATGCCGAAGATACCAAAGCATTGGAAAAGGCAAAAGTCGAAATCTCGGGAGAGGACTTCCGCGAAGGCTTGATCGCGGTCATTTCAGTGAAAGTAGCCGAGCCACAGTTCGAAGGGCAGACCAAGACCAAGCTGGGTAACAGCGAAGTGAGCGGCGCCGTGAACCAAGCTGTAGGTGAAGCGCTTACGTATTATCTGGAAGAGCATCCGAAAGAAGCGAAACAAATTGTCGATAAAGTGATTCTGGCTGCGACGGCGCGTATCGCCGCACGCAAGGCTCGTGAATCTGTTCAAAGAAAGAGCCCGATGGGCGGGGGCGGACTGCCGGGCAAACTGGCCGACTGTTCAAGCCGCAATCCGGAGGAATGTGAATTGTTCCTGGTCGAGGGTGACTCGGCAGGTGGTTCTGCCAAACAAGGACGAAGCCGTGCTTTCCAGGCGATTCTGCCTTTGAGAGGTAAAATCCTGAATGTGGAGAAGGCGATGTGGCACAAGGCTTTTGAAAGCGACGAGGTCAATAATATCATCACCGCTCTGGGCGTCCGTTTCGGTGTGGACGGAAACGACGACAGCAAAAAAGCGAATATCGACAAACTGCGTTATCACAAAGTGGTGATCATGACCGATGCCGATGTCGATGGCTCTCACATCGACACCCTTATCATGACATTGTTCTACCGCTATATGCCGGAAATTATAGAAAACGGTCATTTGTACATCGCCAATCCGCCCTTGTATAAATGCAGCAAAGGAAAAATCAGCGAATACTGTTACACCGAAGAAGCCCGCCAGGCATTCATACAAAAATATGGCGACGGACAAGAAAACGGAATCCATACACAGCGGTACAAAGGTTTAGGTGAGATGAACCCGGAACAACTGTGGGAAACAACCATGAATCCTGAGACACGTATTCTGAAACAAGTGACAATTGACAACGCCGCAAACGTAGATTATATCTTCTCCATGCTGATGGGAGATGATGTAGCTCCACGCCGCGAGTTCATAGAGAAAAACGCGACCTATGCGAATATAGACGCGTAATTTTTCATTCATCATTTTTTTATCAAAACCCATCCTCACATCTTACAATTTGAGGTAGCCCCGGTTCCATAAGGGAGCCGGGGCTTTTATGATATATTTACAGGAAGTACGACATGCTTCTTCTTTTTCACAATTTTATTTATCGTCCGGGAACGAGAAGACAAGAGAAGAATCATCACCTCCCTCACAGGTATAATGCAATTCATGATCTGTTCCCAAAGTCGCTACCGGTTTACATGAGCCGCTCTCACTTTTACATGAGATAAGAATACTTCTGTCACTTGCTGATCTGCCTTTGTCATCAGGTATGACTATGCTCTGAGCAACATAAGTAAACCGGACATTACAAGCTTTGATTATAACATCTTCCTTATCATTATCATATTTATAGGTAATAGTAGCCGAATATCCGGTTTCCAATGGCACATAATCAATCTTTGTTAGTTGAAAATCATCGCCACTGATTCCATGTTTCTGTGCAATGACAGTAGATAGTTCTTTTTTAAGAGAGAGGGTATTCTCAGAAATGAGATCACCACTTGGCGCTGTTAAATTCAATGAATTTTCAATAGAGTCCTTTTGACTACATGACTGGGCTACCACCACCAGCAGTATCCCAATGATAAGTTTTACTACATCCTTCATTGCGATTGGAATTTTAAATTAATACTTTATTTTGTATCAGCCATAACGGCCAAGACCTCAAATGAGTTGAATGCATCCGGTTCAAAATGAAACTCCATAGAATCCATCGGCTTCAGTCGTATCTCCTCTTGATTTTTGTATTGAATGCAACACAATCAGACTCTATCTTCGCTCATAAAAGCATAGACCAAACGTATGCCCGTCATGCTTTATTTTCTTACAAAACTACAGAAAAAAAAGGGGGGGGGGCAATTAATCGGACACAAACGACCTTACTTTTTTATTTATTTAACCATCTGTTTTAGAAACAATTAAGCATAATCCTTCATCCATAAAGAAAGAACACTTAAGAAAAAAATAAAAAGATTCTCATCACCAATAACACAACAGCCTCTGCCCTAGAATTAATCCGATCACAAACCTATACTTGTACAAAGAGAATCACTATAACCCATTTATATTTTTCTCTTGGGGCTGAAAGACTTCTTTCAGCCGTTTTTCCCGATGAAATGGGCGAAAACTGCAATCATTGAAAGCAGGAAACAAACACGCCCCCACTCATTTTTCTTATAAATTAATTGGATGAAAGGCGATATTCTGCCAGAAAGTCTTAATTTTGGGACATTAAACCATTTAACTCGAATAATAACATGAAACTCACATTTCGAATTGAATACCGTACAGCCTGGGGTGAAGAACTTGGTGTGATACTGAACGGAAACAATAGTGAACCTATCATCCTTCGTACTCCCAACGGAGAACAGTGGGAAGGTGGAGCAGAAATGCCGGATCTCCCCGCAAACGTACCTGTCTCCTACCGCTATGGCGTTTATCGTGACGGACAGTGCATCCGCCGTGAAAGCGGAACCATGGCACATCTGTTTTGTCCCGGAAAGAAGAAGAACTGCCACTACATACTAAATGATTTCTGGAAAGACCTGCCGGCTGAATCTTACTTATACAGTTCCGCCTTCAGTGGCGATTATCAGCCCGAAGCAACTATAAAAGTGACAGCAAGCGCCGATGGAAGCATCACCTTCCGGGCCTTATGCCCTTGCCTGCATCATAAGCATCAAGTGCTGGCTATCAGCGGAGACTGCCCGGCACTGGGCGATTGGAATATTCAAAAGACAGTCCTGATGGAAGAAATACAACCTAACGAATGGACTATCACACTGAATGTTTCTACGTTGGAATTTCCGCTGAGTTATAAGTTCGTTGCCTGCAACGCCGACAGCAAGCAGGTAGAGGAATGGGAGAACCACGACAACCGGATGCTTAATAATCCGGAATTGAAAAAAGGAGAAATCTACCTGACACCGGAAACTGAAGTTCATTTCACTTCATCGGCCCGTAAAGTGGCGGGAACGGCTATCCCCGTATTCTCTCTCCGCAGTGAGAAAAGTTTTGGAGTAGGAGATTTCGGAGATCTGAAGAAACTGATAGACTGGGCGGTAAAAACCCATCAGCAAGCAGTGCAGATCCTCCCTATCAATGATACGACCATCACCCATACCTGGATGGATTCTTATCCTTACAACAGCATCTCCATTTATGCTTTCCACCCGATGTATATCGATCTGAACCAACTGGGCAGGATGAAGGATAAAGAAGCACTGGCTGCTTTTGAAGCCCGACGGCAAGAATTGAACGCTCTTCCCCAAATAGATTATGAGGCGGTGAACAATGCCAAACGTGCCTACTTAAAAGTGATGTTCCAACAAACCGGAAGGAAAGTGCTGGCTTCGGCCGAATTCAAAAAATTCTTTGAAGAGAATGAACATTGGTTGCTGCCATACGCCGCATTCAGCTATCTGAGAGATCTGTATGGCACGCCGGATTTCAGCCGATGGCCTGAGCATGCAGCATACAAGGCGGAAGAAATAGCAGCCTTGTGCGCACCGGACAGTCCTTGTTATGAAGAAATAGCTTTCTGCTATTACACACAGTATAATTTGCATATCCAATTGCTTGACGCAGGAAACTATGCGCGCGAAAAAGGTATTATCTTTAAAGGTGATATTCCGATCGGCATCAGCCGCAACAGTGTGGAGGCATGGATTGAGCCGTATTATTTCAACATGAACGGTCAGGCAGGCGCGCCGCCCGACGCATTCTCCGTGAACGGACAGAACTGGGGTTTCCCTACCTATAACTGGGATGTAATGGAGCAGGACAACTATCAATGGTGGCAGAAGCGTTTCCGCAAAATGGCGGAGTATTTCACAGCTTACCGCATAGACCACATCCTTGGTTTTTTCCGTATCTGGGAAATCCCGTCCCATTCGGTACATGGCTTGCTGGGACAGTTTGTACCGGCATTGCCTATGAGTGTGGACGAAATTCAAAGTTACGGACTACCGTTCCAAAAGGACTTCATGACCAGACCGTTCATCAACGAAGAGATGCTGAACAAGATGTTTGGTGACAAAGCCGCTTTTGTAAAAGAAACATTCGTGCAGCATGTTCATGATGACATTTATGAAATGCGCCCGGAATATGATACCCAACGCAAAGTTGAAACTTACTTCTCCGATAAAAAAGACGAGGAAAGCATCCGTATACGCGAAGGAGTATATGCCTTGATAAGCGATGTGCTGTTTGTTCCCGACCGCAAGCACCCATCCATGTACCATCCAAGAATCGCCGTTCAGAATGATTTCATCTTCGGACGCCTCAACTGGAAGGAGAAAGACGCTTTCAACCGTCTGTATAATCATTATTATTACCAACGCCATAACCAGTTCTGGTATCAGGAAGCGATGAAGAAACTGCCTGTCCTGACACAAGCCACCTCCATGCTGGTATGTGGAGAAGACCTGGGAATGGTGCCCGACTGCGTGCCTTGGGTTATGGATCAATTACAGATTCTGAGTCTGGAAATCCAGCGGATGCCCAAGAATCCCAAACATGAGTTCGGTCACGTGTGGGAATATCCGTACCGCTCGGTTTGTACTATCTCCACTCACGACATGTCCACTCTGCGGGGATGGTGGGAAGAAGATTATGAACAGACCTGCCGCTACTACAACCATGTAATGGGACACTGGGGGGAAGTTCCGGCCTCGGCCCCGGGATGGGTTTGTGAGGAAATAGTACGCCATCATCTGGAATGTCCGTCATTACTGTGCATCCTTTCCTTCCAAGACTGGCTGTCAATGGACGAGGAAGTCCGCTATCCCGATGTCAATGCGGAACGTATCAATGTGCCCGCCAATCCAAGGCATTACTGGAGGTACCGTATGCATCTCACTTTAGAAGAACTAATAAAGAACAAGAAGTTCAATGAAAAGCTGGTGGAAATGATTGACACTGCCGGCAGATTTTAAGCATCCGCCACAGACAGCCCCGGAGCTGTCTGTGGTGAATCTCCATTCCAACGATAATCAATAACACACATACCATGAAAAAAATTCCCGATTTAGGTTTCTGGAAACTATGGAATATCAGTTTCGGATTCTTCGGTGTACAGATAGCATACGCCCTGCAAAGCGCGAATATCAGCCGTATCTTCTCCACTTTGGGAGCAGACCCGCATAGTTTAAGTTATTTCTGGATACTGCCTCCGCTGGCAGGAATTATCGTCCAGCCCATCATAGGCGCACTGAGCGACCGTACTTGGACACGTTTCGGACGGCGTATTCCTTATCTGTTTATAGGAGCCTTGGTTGCCGTTTGTGTGATGTGCCTGCTCCCCAATGCGGGCAGTTTCGGGATGACGGTCAGTGCGGCCATGGTGTTCGGCCTGATATCACTGATGTTCCTGGATACCTCTATCAATATGGCCATGCAGCCTTTCAAGATGATGGTGGGCGATATGGTGAATGAAAAACAAAAAGGACTGGCTTACTCCATTCAGAGTTTTCTCTGTAATGCCGGCAGTCTGGCAGGATATCTTTTCCCGTTTATTTTTGCCGCCATCGGCATCAGTAACATTGCTCCCAAAGGTGTTATTCCCGATTCTGTCATCTATTCTTTCTATATCGGCGCATTGATACTGATTCTTTGTGTGATCTACACTTCGGCCAAAGTGAAGGAGTTCCCTCCCGAAGAGTATGCGGCCTATCACGGCATCACCCATGAGGACAAGAAAGAAAAGACAACGATGCTCAAGCTGCTGGTCAAGGCTCCCAAAGCCTTTTGGACAGTAGGACTGGTACAGTTTTTCTGTTGGGCCGCTTTCATGTTCATGTGGACTTACACCAACGGAACAGTGGCCTTGAATGTGTTTGACACACCGGTTATAGAAACCATGACAAACGGAGTTTCCCGGATGGTTCTGGATACCCAATCCGTACAATACCAGACAGCGGGGGACTGGGTAGGAATCTTATTTGCCGTCCAAGCCATCGGTTCCGTTATCTGGGCTACGGTCATCCCGATGATTCAGAACCGTAAATTCGCCTACATACTCAGTCTGGTATTAGGAGGCATCGGATTTATCTCCATCTTCTTTATCCACAATCAGTATGTTTTGTTCGCATCCTTTGTGCTGATAGGTTGCGCATGGGCAGCCATGCTGGCCCTTCCCTTTACCATCCTCACCAATGCATTGACAGGAGGACACATGGGAACCTATCTGGGACTGTTCAACGGAACGATTTGCGTTCCCCAGATTGTGGCTGCCTCTTTAGGAGGTAAATGTTCACCAGTCCGGACAACGTGGCTCCGGAAGTAAATATGCTGGTATTGGCCGGAGTATTTCTGATTATCGGCGCCGGCTGTGTAAGTATTATCAAAGAGAAGGAGTAATTTTTTTAATGTGCTAATGTGACAATGTGCTAAATAACATGTAAGCATTGGCATATTAGCACATTATTAAATATCCATCACTTTCTGTTCGAAAGTCTCCTTGTCTCCTATCGCCTTATTACGCATCTTGCTGCGGTAATTATAAATAGTTGCTAAAGAATATCCCAAGAAATGAGCAATCCGGTTGCTATCGGTTACACCCAGACGGATCAGAGCGAATATACGCAGCTCCGTAGTCAGCAACTCCCCCGATTTCGGATAGATTCTTCCCTCCTCTACCAGCAGTTCATTAAAGGACGTAATGAAATGAGGGAATAACTCCAGGAAAGACTTATCAAACTCATTATAAAAATCCTTCCGTTCATCTCGTATGAACTGCTCGGATTTAATCGCTTTAAACAAATCGTCTATACGGGAAGCCATCGCCAGTTTCGCCAAAGAACGGCGATAGAACTCCAACTTGTCCAGATAAATCACACACCTGTCCAGATAGCGGGCAATATATACTTCCTTGATCTTCCCCGTCTGTGCCAACTCAGCATTCACTTCCTGCATCTGCTGATTTGCCAGACTCAGATTCTGCCGCATGACTGACAATTTCTTCATCCACCGGTACAGATAAAAAATAGCAGCAAGCAAAAATAAAGAAAGCAAGCTGACACTGATTAAAAGGGTACGGGAAATCTGCCTCTCTTTCTCTTCTTTCAGTTTATAGGCTTTGTCAATAATAGGAAAGAACTGCGTTACCTCAATAAACCGCAAACGGGCATTACAGGCTACAGCATCCTCCATCGAGCAATTCAAATACTTATAGGCACGGTCCAGATCACCCGCCTCATACATCAGCTGGGCCAATTTCTGCAAAGACGCATATTCACGAATAGACGATTCCAAATCTGTAATAGCAGTCAAAGCCAGATAATAAATTTCTTTCTGAATATCCCCCCGCATATCATAAGCCTCGGAAAAAGTATAGTAAATATAACCTTTCTGCCGTTCATCCGGTGTTTCTTTCAATATATCCGACAATATGACCAAAGCAGAATCCACCCAGCCGTTAACGATCTTTTTCTCGGCCCATACAATGCTCCTGTCTACACATGGATCAGTAGCTATAAGAATAGAATCTCTGTAAGCATCGGTCTTTTTCAAGTACTTCACTTTTTCGGCATTATTGGTGGTATAATCGGCCACCCAACCATAATAAGCCCGATAAGTCCGGTAATAATAAGCCAAAGTCCCCCGTTCCAATTCCAACGGATCCACACGTTCCAATTGCTCCAAAGCCTCATTGTACATTCCCATCACTCCCATCACCTCAGCACGGTTAATGATAATCTCGTTCTTCAACTCCGGATGATCCAACAGGGGCAACAAATTCATTTTCCCATTAATATAATACAATGCGGAATCAGCTTGATAATGCAGATAAGCATTAAACAAAGAACCGCAAAGTTCATACTTCTCCCTGTTATCCCCAGAATGGTGAAGACGTTGTTTTAAATCCACAAGCTCTTTTTCCTTCTGAACATGATAAGCGACCTTATTATCAATTATCCGATCTAACTTTCTCAGCACTTCCTCATTGCTGTTTTTATCAGCAAACAATGAAGTTGCCAAGGTCAACAAAAACAATATAAGGAAATAGGTTACATTCTTCATCTTATATACTTATTATAGATTCACAAATATATAAATATAAGTAATTAGAATAAAGTTTTTCAACGAAAATATTTTCATTGACATTTATATTTTCAAGGATAGCACATAGGAAAAATCATCTAATTATCAGATACTTGGGTCTTAAAAACATTTATATTTTTATTCTAGTCCTCAAATTTCATCTGTTCCACTCCTACATTTGCAATATCCAAATGATAGGAGGATATAACACTAATTTCTATATATTATGAAAAGAACATTTGTACTTATGACATTACTCGCATTATTGGGTTTGCAGCACACAGTGTCCGCAAGCATCATAAAAAAAGTAGCCCCAAGTTTCTGGTGGGCGGATATGAAGAACCCTGAACTACAGATTTTACTGTATGGCGACAATATTTCCTCCAGTGATGTAAGCATCTCCTCTAAAGACATTCTGCTGAAAGATGTTGTCAAACAAGAGAATCCCAATTACTTAATCTTATATATGGATTTATCGGAAGCTGCTCCACAGACTTTCCAAATCACATTGAAACAGGGTAAAAAGCAAACCGTCGTGCCGTATGAAATAAAACAGCGTAAGGCAGCTGCTTCCAAAGTGGAAGGTTTCAACGCCGGTGACGTATTATATCTGATTATGCCAGACCGCTTCGCCAACGGAAATCCCTCGAACGATGTCGTACCGGGAATGTTGGAAGCTAAAGTAGACCGTAACGATCCGTTCGCCCGCCACGGGGGAGACCTCGCAGGGATTGAGAACAATCTGGATTATCTCTCCAACTTGGGAGTTACAGCAATCTGGCTGAACCCCATACAGGAAAATGACATGAAAGAAGGTTCCTATCATGGCTATGCCATTACCGATTATTATCAGGTAGATCGCAGGCTGGGCAGCAACGAAGAATTCTGCAAGCTGGTGGAACAAGCACACAGCAAAGGTATGAAAGTCGTTATGGACATGATTTTCAACCATTGTGGCAGCGAAAACTATCTTTTCAAAGATATGCCTTCCAAAGACTGGTTCAATTTTAAAGGAAACTACACACAAACTTCTTATAAAACAGCGAGCGTACAGGATATCCACGCTTCCGATTATGAACGCAAGATAGCCGTAGACGGATGGTTTACAGAATCAATGCCCGACCTGAACCAACGCAACCGCCATGTAGCCAGCTACTTGATCCAAAGCAGCATCTGGTGGATAGAATATGCAGGGATTAACGGCATCCGCCAGGACACGCACCCATACGCCGATTTCGACATGATGTCACAATGGTGTAAAGCCGTGACCGATGAGTATCCCGATTTCAACATAGTAGGTGAGACCTGGTTGAACAGCAATGTACTGGTTTCTTTCTGGCAGAAAGACAGCAAACTGGCCGCTCCCAGAAATTCCAATCTCCGCACCGTGATGGATTTCCCGCTGATGGAGCAAATGAACAAAGCCTTTGACGAAGAGACAACTGACTGGAACGGCGGTTTATATCGTCTTTATGATTATCTTACTCAGGATCTGGTATATGCAGACCCGATGAACCTGCTCGTGTTCCTTGACAACCATGACACTTCACGCTTTTACTTAAATGAAGAAGCCACACAAAATACCGAACGCTACAAACAAGCACTTGTATTCCTGCTGACCACACGTGGCATTCCCCAGATTTATTATGGGACAGAAATCCTGATGGCGGCAGATAAAGCCAACGGCGACGGTCTGTTACGTTGTGATTTCCCCGGAGGATGGAAAAATGACCCACGCAACTGTTTCAATGAGGCTAACCGTACTCCGCAGCAAAATGAAGCCTTTGCCTATATGCAGAAATTACTCCAATGGAGAAAAGGGAATGAAATCATAGCCAAAGGCGGATTGAAACATTTCGCTCCCAACAAAGGAATTTACGTTTACGAACGAAAATACGGAAACAAATCGATAACGGTTCTCATGAATGGAACAGACAAAACGCAAACCCTTGACCTGGCTCCATACAAGGAAGTACTTCCGGCAACGTCAGCCCATGATGTTTTAACGGATGAAAACATCAACTTGGACAAAGACTTGACGCTTCCAGGCCGTGGAATACTCATCTTAGAATTTTAGTACAATCAGCAAATGCTTATAATTTAATACCAGTATATATTATGAAATTTAAAAAGAATCTTTCACTTATCGCATTTCTCTGTATCTCATTCATGGCAAATGCACAACAGAGACTGACCTCGCCGGACGGAAATCTGGAGATGACATTCACACTGGACGACCAGGGCGCTCCCACGTATGAGCTGACCTATAAACAAAAGGAAGTTGTCAAACCCAGCAAATTGGGATTGGAATTAAAGAAGGAAGACGCAAACGCCCAAACCGACTTCGAATGGACTGATAAAAAAGAGATAGACAAACTGGATATCAAGACAAACCTTTATAACGGTTTCGAGTTAAAGGATGTCCGGACATCTACCAACGATGAAACATGGCAACCGGTATGGGGAGAAGAAAAAGAAATCCGCAACCATTATAATGAATTGGCGGTCACGCTGAATCAGCCTGCCAATGACAGATATATCATCATCCGTTTCCGTCTGTTCAACGACGGGTTAGGCTTCCGCTATGAATTTCCACAGCAGAAAAACTTGAACTATTTCGTGATCAAAGAAGAACATTCACAATTTGCCATGGCAGGTGACCACACCGCTTACTGGATTCCGGGAGATTACGACACACAGGAATATGACTACACCGTTTCCCGCCTGTCGGAGATCAGAGGATTGATGAACAAAGCCATCACCCCCAACTCTTCACAGACTCCGTTCTCACCAACAGGTGTACAGACTGCCCTGATGATGAAAACAGACGACGGCTTATACATCAACCTGCACGAAGCAGCCTTGATAGACTATGCTTGTATGCACCTGAACCTAGATGATAAAAATCTGGTATTCGAATCATGGCTGACTCCGGACGCACAAGGTGACAAAGGATATATGCAGACATCCTGTACTTCTCCGTGGCGTACCGTCATCGTTAGTGATGATGCCCGCAACATTCTTGCCTCACGCATCACGTTGAACTTGAACGAACCTTGCAAAATAGCAGATACTTCTTGGATCAAACCCGTGAAATACATCGGTGTATGGTGGGATATGATTACAGGAAAAGGCTCATGGGCTTACACAGACGACTTATCCAGTGTAAAACTAGGTGAAACCGATTACAGCAAAACAAAACCTAACGGCAAACACTCCGCCAACACCGCCAACGTAAAACGCTACATTGATTTTGCAGCAGAACATGGATTCGACCAGGTATTGGTAGAAGGCTGGAACGAAGGCTGGGAAGACTGGTTCGGAAAAAGCAAAGATTATGTATTCGATTTTGTAACCCCCTATCCTGACTTCAACGTAAAAGAACTTCAAAGTTACGCTGCAAGCAAAGGCGTAAAACTGATGATGCACCATGAAACATCGGCTTCCGTACGTAACTATGAACGCCACATGGACCAAGCATACCAATTCATGGCAGACAACGGATATAATTCTGTTAAAAGCGGCTATGTAGGCAATATCATTCCACGTGGCGAACACCACTATGGACAATGGATGGACAACCACTATCTGTATGCAGTGAAGAAAGCTGCGGACTACAAAATCATGGTAAACGCCCACGAAGCTGTACGTCCGACCGGAATCTGCCGCACCTATCCCAACCTGATCGGTAACGAATCGGCACGCGGTACTGAATATGAATCGTTTGGCGGTAACAACGTAAACCATACCACCATCCTGCCTTTCACACGATTAATAGGCGGCCCGATGGACTACACTCCGGGTATCTTTGAAACCCACTGTAACAAGATGAATCCTACCAACAACTCACAGGTGCGTTCTACCTTGGCACGCCAACTGGCTTTGTATGTAACAATGTACAGCCCATTACAGATGGCCGCCGACATACCCGAGAACTATGAACGCTTTATGGATGCTTTCCAATTCATTAAAGACGTGGCCATCGACTGGGATGAAACCAAATACCTGGAAGCCGAACCGGGAGACTATATTACCATTGCCCGTAAAGCCAAAGGAACCAACGACTGGTATATCGGCTGTACGGCAGACGAGAACGGTCATACTTCAAAACTGATATTTGATTTTCTTGACCCGGACAAAAAATACATCGCAACCGTATATGCAGATGCAAAAGATGCCGACTGGAAAGATAATCCGCAGGCATATACTATCCGTAAAGGCATTGTGACCAACAAAAGCAAACTGAACTTACACGCAGCAAGCGGTGGTGGTTATGCAATCAGCATTAAAGAGGTAAAAGATAAAGCAGAATTAAAAGGCATCAAGAGGTTATAGAAAGTGATCTTTTGACAAACAGTTAACATTAATCCTCATAAAATGTAGCCGGATGAGCCTTGAACAGTTCACATATAGTTATATTTTTAAGATAAGCCAATCAGTATATTATACTATGAATCAATTATATATGATTTGCACTAGCACTAAATCATTTATATTTTTATTCTTGTCTCAAAAATCGCTCTATAAGACCGCTACATTTGTAACAAACAAAACAAAAAGTAAGTGAGGATGATGGTTAGCTAAAGCAGCCGCCAATCATTCTAAAAGGTAAAAACATACATTATAACAGAGATTGATTAGAAAATCAGGTTGTTTGGGAAAACAGTTTTCAATAGGTATTTTTTAACTGAGAATATAAACTTGAAATAATTATTTAACTTTAAATTTAAAGACATGAAAAGAAACTTGATGTTCAAGGTCCTACTAATGTTAATGGTAGGATGCTTCTTGTCCATAGACGCATTTGCTCAACAAATGACTGTTAAAGGACTTGTAAAGGACACAACAGGCGAACCAATTATTGGAGCCAATGTTGTGGTGAAAGGAACAACCAATGGTACTATCACAGATTTTGACGGCAACTTCCAGTTAAATGCCAATAAAGGTGATATAATCGTTATTTCATTTATCGGATATCAGTCACAGGAGGTCCCCGCCGCCCCATCTCTAAACATTCTTTTGAAAGATGATTCGCAAATGTTGCAAGACGTTGTGGTTATCGGTTATGGTACGGTAAAAAAGAACGATGCTACCGGCTCTGTGACTGCCATCAAAGCGGAAGAAAAGAACAAAGGTCTTACAGTCAGCCCTCAAGACATGATTGCCGGTAAAGTGGCAGGTGTCAATGTAGCCACATCGACAGGACAGCCGGGTGGAGGTTCAGCCATCCGCATCCGTGGAGGTTCCTCTCTGACCGCCAGCAACGATCCGTTAATTGTAATTGACGGAGTAGTCATGAGTTCAGGTTCCGTAGAAGGCCTCTCGAATCCCCTAAGTTCGGTCAACCCCACCGACATAGAAAGTTTCACGGTATTAAAAGATGCATCGGCAACCGCCATCTACGGCTCCCGTGCCTCTAATGGTGTAATCATCATTACTACCAAGAAAGGCAAGACAGGTTCTGTGAAGATAAACTATTCGGGCAATGTCTCTGTCAGCACCCGGAAAAATAAAATAGATGTCATGACAGGAGACGAATACCGCGATTTCATCATCAACAACCCCAACGCAACGGAAGCCATGATTACAGCCGTCAACCTTTATCCGGGAGTAAACACCGACTGGCAGGACGAAGTGATGAGAACCGCTGTTTCCACAGAACACAATATCAGTGCCTACGGTTCTGTCAAGGACTATCTTCCCTACCGTGTTTCTTTTGGTTATACCAATCAAAATGGTATCCTGAAGACCTCGAACTTTGAGCGTTACACCGGAAGCGTTTCTTTGACTCCCAAATTCTTTGACGATCATTTGAACATGAACCTGAACGCCAAAGGCATTTACATCAAAAATCAGTTCGCTGACACCGGTGCCGTTGTGGGTGCAGTGTCTTTCGACCCCACCAAGCCCGTTAAGAATGACAACAATAAATTCGGCGGATACTTCACCTGGACTACGGATAATGACCCCAACGGTACAAAGGCATCCTCTGCCGGTGTCAACCCTGTATCCCTACTTGAGATGACAGACGACCAGTCAAAAGTCAAATCCTTCATCGGGAATGCCCAATTTGACTATAAAGTCCATTTTCTGCCCGACCTGCGTCTGAACCTGAATGTGGGCATGGACTATACCAAGAGTGACGGTGACAAATATGTTGATCCCACCGCCCCCGGTTCGTATGGTGAAGACCCTCTGAAATCGGGAAGCAACTACCTTTACTTTTACGAAAGAAGAAATACCTTACTTGATTTCTATGCACAATACAGCAAGGATTTCGCCAAGCAGCACTTTGATGTCATGGCAGGTTATTCCTATCAGAAATATCATTATGAAAGCAACAAAGAGACATGGTATCTTTCAAGAAACGAAGAGAACTTCGGTGAAAGAACAAGCATGAACGGAGACCAGCAACCGGCTGAATCCCAATATGTCCTATTATCATTTTACGGACGTTTGAACTATACGGCATGGGACAAGTACCTGTTGACTTTCACTTTACGCGATGACGCCTCTTCACGTTTTGCCAAGAACAACCGTTGGGGATTATTCCCTTCCGTAGCCCTAGGATGGAAAATGAACGAAGAAGCTTTCTTGAAAAAGTTCAAGGATTTAAGTGAATTGAAACTTCGTTTGGGATGGGGTATCACCGGCCAGCAAGATATCCAGCAAGGTGATTATCCTTATATGTCTTTCTGGAGATACGGTCAAGGTGGTGCCATGTATCCCATCTATGATGAGTCAGGAAATGTAAAATGGGTGAATGTAGTATCACCTTCAGCTTCCAGCCCCGATTTGAAATGGGAGCAGACCACTACTTATAATGTGGGTATAGACTATGGGTTCTTTAACAACCGTATCAACGGTTCGGCCGATTTTTACATCCGCGATACAAAAGACCTGATCAATGTCGAAGTGAATGTTCCTGCAGGTACCGACTTTGCCGAATATGTGGTGGCCAATATCGGTTCATTGAAAAATACCGGTTTTGAATTTGCCATCAATGCAAAACCCATCGTTAGTTCTACATGGAACTGGGATTTAGGCTTCAATGTTGCTTGGAACAAAACTGAAATTACCAAACTGGACTACAATGACAACAGCGACTCACCGGGCAAACGCTTTGAATCGACCGGAGGTGATGGTGGCAAGACCATTAAAATACACAGCGTAGGCTATGCTCCCGGAACTTATTATGTATTTGAACAAGTATATGACAAGAATGGTAACCCGATGGAAGGAGTCTATGTTGACCGTAACGGTGATGGTGAAGTGACTGAAAAGGACTTATACCAGTATCATAAGCCCACCGCTGACGTGATTATGGGATTCAACTCCAAAGTATCATATAAGAACTGGGACTTCGGTTTTAACGGACGCGCCAGCATAGGGAACTATAACTACAACGGTATAGCAGCCAATGCCGCTATCGGCACCAGCGCCATTTTCAGCAACAGCGCTTTGTCCAATCAACCGAAAGCCGCATTCAGGACCAATTTCCAAGAAAGACAGCGCCAGTCGGATTATTACATCCAAAACGCTTCTTTTTTGAAGATAGATAATATCACATTGGGATATTCCTTTGAGAATTTCCTCCAAGGAGCTAAATACCACGGTTTGTCGGGACGCCTGTATGCCACTGTACAAAATCCCATTACCATCACTCCGTATGACGGCCTCGATCCTGAAGTAGACGGAGGTATGGACCGCCAGGTATATCCTCGTCCTATCAGTGTATTGTTCGGTGTTAATATCAACTTTTAATAAAGAAACAGTATGAAATTCAATCTTAACATAAAAAAATACGTTTTCGTAGGAGCAGCCATTCTCTGCCTGTCCACATCCTCCTGCATAAATGATCTGGATCAAAATCCAATCATAGACAAAGGCCAGTCCGAAATTATCAATGAGTCAGACTGCCAGTCTTTCCTCGCCAAAATTTATAGCGGTTTCGGCTTGTCCGGCAATGTAGGACCTTCGGGAGGTGTTCAAGACCTTCAGGGTCCGGATCAGGGTTCTTTATGTTTCCTGCGCGGACTGCTGTCCCTTGAGCTATACCCTACCGATGAAGCCCTTTGGAACTGGAAAGATGAAGGTATAGTGGAACTCTGTACCAATAATTGGGACTATACCCTGTTCTACGCTTATACATTTTATCAAAGAGCCATGCTGAACATCCGGTATTGCAAAGAATTTCTAGACAATTATCCGGAAGACTGCGGAATACCTAATATCAAACAATTCAGAGATGAAGTCCGTGCCCTGCGAGCCATGAACTATTACTATCTGATTGATGTATATAGAAACCCGGGATGGGTATGGGATGACAGCCCCACTAATGACAAGTCCTGGAAACCATCCCAATTGGGAGCTAAAGAAATATTCGACAAAGTGGTAACCGAATTGAAAGATCTTTCAGAAAACAGTTCTCTGCCGGAGAAAGGTACGATGGGCACCTACGGGCGCATGACTAAACCTGTAGTCAATACCCTTTTAGCCAAGATGTACCTCAATGCCGAAGTATATACAGGTACACCCATGTACGACCAGGCAGTCTCTTATGCCAATAAAGTCATTCATGAAGGGGGCTTCGGATTGGAAAAGAATTACAGGAATCTGTTCTGTGGCGAGAATCATCTTTCCCCGTTGCATGGCAATGAGATTATTTTCGCCATTCCTTGCGATGGTGAAAATGCCAAAAGCTATGGAAACAGCATTATGGTCACAGCGGCAGCCTACGGTGGTTTGCTTAATCCCAAATGGTTTGGCATGGACGCCTCATGGACTTGTTTAAAGCCCTGTTCACAACTAGTCAAACAATTCGATTATTCACCGGTGGCAGGATACGACCACCACGGAAGCACCTTAAAGAAAGACAGTCGTTTTATATTCTTTGATGTAAAGGAATATGTGGATGGTGAAAACGGAGACAACTGCACAGAGCAAGGAGTGAAAACCCGTAGAGACGTAGTTCCTGTCCTGACCGATTGGAACAGCGGTTATCTCTGCCACAAATTCACCAATCTGGGCTGGGATCAGAATGAAGTCACCCCTTCCGCATGGCCCGACACAGACTTCCCCCTGTTCCGACTGGCTGACATCTATTTAATTTATGCGGAATGTGCCGCACGACAAGCAACCGGAGCTGATGTCTCTACCGCTGTAGGTTATATCAACTTATTGCGCGAAAGAGCCAACGGTGACAAATCGGGCAATATCTCCGGTTCCGATCTGACTCTGGATTTCATTTTAGCGGAACGCTCCCGTGAACTATATTGGGAAGGTCAGCGCCGCTCGGATCTGATACGCTTCGGCAAATTCACTAAAGAATATGCCTGGGACTACAAAGGCGGCCCTCAAGAAGGTATAGCCAATATTGACAGCAAGTTCAATATCTATCCCATCAGCGATAAAGACTTGACAGCCAATCCGAACTTGGTTCAGAATCCGGGCTATGCCACACTAAAATAACAGTTTAACCTTATAAATTTGAGAAACAATGAAAAAGATGATATACTTATTCATCCTCGTATTCAGTCTGAGCACACTTGTAGCGTGCTCGGACGATGAGGGCACTCCTGTCTTCACAGAGCCGACCGAGTTTGTGCTTAATGTTCCTAAATACGCATCGGGCATCTATGATTTAAAGAACACAGCCACCATACAACTGACCTGTTCACAGCCCGATTATGGTTTCACAGCTGCCACGCGCTATACTGTAGAAATCGCTCTGGACCAGGCTTTTGAAAAGAATGCGACTCTGGACACCAAGTATTCAACAGCCAAAATGGAAGTGGACGCACAAGAAGTTGCTGTCGCTATTTCCAATTTATTAGGAGTAAATGAAGACGAGTTTCCCAAAGCCCCCATACCTTTGTATGTTCGTCTGACGGCTTCCGCCCTGACCGACAACAAATCCGAGATAGCAGGCAGCACCATCACCTCGAACATCATAGAATTGCCACAAGTTCTCCCCTATTATGCTTTGCCCGCAGTGACTCTGCCCACCAATCTATATCTCATCGGCAGTGTGTGCGACTGGGATTGGAGCAAATGTTATTCCATGATTCCGGTTCATTCCAACGAAGGTATGTTCTGGTCCATGCAATATCTGGGAGCCGATGCAGACGGAAATAAAGCCGCATTCAAACTGAATACAGCTACATCGTGGGACAACAATCAAGTAGGAATCCAGGGAGTGACCATCAGTGAAGCATCTAAAAAACTGGTGGATGCAGGAGGCGAAGATAACATTGAGATTGGTAATCCGGGATGGTATATAGTAGTCGTGAAAGTCACTCTCGAAGGACGGAATTATAAATACGCAGTCGATTTCTACAAGCCCGAAGTGTATCTGACCGGTGATACTTCCGGCGGCTGGGACTCATTCACAGAGGCCAATATGTTTACCGTTCCCGAGGGCAAAGGAGAATTCGTATCCCCCGCCTTCGTTGCATCCGGCGAAGTACGCATGTGCATCAAGTTAGCAGACATTGACTGGTGGAAAAGCGAATTTATTATTCTGGGAGGTAAGATAGAATATCGCGGTACCGGTGAAGACCAGGAACGCGCCATGGGAAATGCAGGTCAAAAAGCCTATCTGAACTTTATTGACAATAAAGGCGCCATCAAGTAAATCATCCCTTAAATTACAAGATTATGAAAAAAATTAATTTATATATGTTATTGATATTCATTGCAGCCCTGACGGGCTGCGATGACAACGTCAACGATCATTTCGCATTGCCACAGACCAACCCGCAAGAACCAGTACAAAACGTAGAAGGGTTCACCCTGTCTTTAGGAAGTTCATGCACAGCCCCGATCCTTTTCAAGGACTTGGATGATGCAACCCTGCTGGAAGTTGCCAAACTGACCGACCATCCGGAACTGACAGAAGGAGACACCATCAATCTGAAAGTGGAAGTTTCGAAAGATGAAACCTTCACCCAAGCAGTCCCCTTGCCCTGTAGCGTTAAAAACGGAACAGCTTCCGTCACTGCAGGAGAACTGGAAGAGGTTGTAAAAGAGATCTATGGCAAAGCTCCCTATGCACGGACACTCTATGCACGCGCGACAATCTATATCGTAAGCCACACCTCAGCAATAGCCCTTCCGGAAAAAATAACACTGGGAAAAATTGAAGCGACTCCCGAAGCTTTGTTCATCGACACCGCCTATTACTTGATAGGGGATGTAAATGAATGGAATTCCGAAGCATTGATAAAATTCGGTCATAGCGGAAAAGATGTATATGAAGATCCGGTTTTCAGCATGATTGTGGAAATGCCCAAGGATGAATGTTACTGGAAGATTATTCCACAAAGCAATGTCGATGGCGGAGATATTTGGGCACCGGGGGCACTGGGCGTAGCCACAAACGGTGACGACTCTGAGAGCGGCCTGTTAGTGACAGAAAACCCGCAAGCCGGAAAAATCCCTGCCAAAGGATGGGTGAAAATCACCTTGAACATGCTGGAATATACCTATAAGATAGAAGCATTGGGAAATATCAGCCCGTTCCTTTACGTTCCGGGCGGACACCAAGGATGGAAACCAGAGACGGCGCCTTATCTTTATTCTACGGATATGACTCATTATGACGGCTATATCTATATGGATGCGGATAACACATTTAAACTTACCTCACAGAAAGACTGGAAGGGTACAAACTATGGCTATGCCAGTGACACCGAACTGAGCACCGATGGAGGAGCCGGAAACCTGAGTGTCACAGAAACCGGATTTTATCGTATAGAAGCCAACCTGTCCACCTTGACTTATAAATTCAGTAAAACCGAATGGGGAATAATAGGCGACGCGACCCAAGGAGGATGGGACAATTCAACCCCCATGACACTGAATGCGGAAACCGGTGAATGGAGTATAACAACCGAACTGGCAGCCGGAAACTATAAATTCCGCGCCAATAACAAATGGGATATTAATCTGGGTGGAGACTTGAACCATCTGACTTATGGAGGAGACAATATCACTACCGAAGCTGGTACTTATGTCATTACCCTAAAATTAGGAGACGCAAGCAACTATCATGCCACTGTAGTCAAACGCTAAATAATTGATCCGAAAAGACATCAAGCACCTACCGTTTATCCGATAGTGCCTGATGTCTTTTTTCATCTTACCCCTTAAATAACAAGATTATGAAAAAATATACTTTTCTTTTTTTCCTAGGACTCGTCGCGAGTTTATTCACTGCCTGTTCCGATGACGATAACTTGACCGATTCCATCACTCCGGCTCCTGAAAGTGAGAACTTCTTTGCCAATGGAATGACATTCGCCTCACAACCCGGAGTAAGAAGCATCACTTTTACAGCCGGCAGAGCCTGGCAGGCTGCACTGGATGAACCTGGAGCAAACAACTGGTGCATCGTAACTCCGACCCGGGGAGAAGCCGGAACTGTTACTGTCTGCATCACCGTCAATGAAAACGAAAGCGATGCCACCCGGAATGTCCATCTGAACCTGATAGCGGGAAGCGCACAAAAATCGTTCACCATCTCCCAAACCCCCAAACCCATTGTCATACCCGAAGGACTCAGCTATTCTTTGGAAGAGCCTGATGCCGACCGACCGCTGACCATCTACTACAGAGCGGCCAGCTCTTCTCTCCTATATAACTATCAGGGAACAGTATATGCACATACAGGCATTATCAGTGAAGGCTCTTGGTCATACGTACAAAGTGAATGGAATGAAAACACGGACAAGTGTAAAATGTCCCAACTGGATAATAATGTATGGACGCTTACCTTATCTCCGTCCATCCGCCAATGGTACAGTTCAGAAAAGACCCCGGTCAAAAAATTAGGATTCGTACTCCGCAACGAAGATGGAAGTCTGCAAACCGAAGACCTCTTTATACCTGTCACAGACAATACTTACCAAGAATTTGTTCCGGCCTCTATCAAGAAAGGAACGTTGCCTGAAAATGTAGCAGAAGGCATCAACATTATAGACAACTCTACAGTCACCCTCGTCCTTTACGATAAAGACACGGACGGGAACCATAAAGATTTCGCCCATGTGGTAGGTGATTTCAATCATTGGCAACTTAGCAACGAAGACAATTGCCAGATGTATCGCGATGATGCCAGCGGTTGCTGGTGGATCACTCTCAGAAATCTGGATGCAAACAAAGAATATGCCTTCCAATATTATGTAGGTACCAGAAATGGTGAAACCATCCGTCTGGGAGACGCCTATTGCGAAAAGATACTCGATCCTGATAATGACTCCTATATATCCTCTTCCACTTATCCGGATAACAAAAGTTATCCCGAAGGAGGAAAAGGAATCGTATCCGTTTTCAAGATACAGCAGGATAACTACCGCTGGTCAGTATCTGACTTCAAGATACCCAATCCGGAACAACTAGTCATTTATGAGATGCTTCTCCGTGATTTCACGGCAAGTAATGACCTCAATGGAGCCATGCAAAAACTGGATTATTTGAAATCACTGGGTGTTAATGCCATTGAATTAATGCCTGTCCAGGAATTTGACGGCAACGATAGCTGGGGATACAATCCATGCTTCTTCTTTGCTCTGGACAAAGCGTATGGAACAAAGAAAATGTACAAAGACTTCATTGATGCGTGCCACAAGGCAGGAATGGCAGTTATTTTTGATGTAGTTTACAATCATGCAACCGGAAGTATGCCGTTTGCCAAATTGTACTGGAACAGCGCAAACAATAAGACAGCCCCAAACAATCCCTACTTTAACGTAGACGCACCTCACCCTTACAGCGTATTCCACGACTTCAATCATGAAAGTCCTTTGGTACGTAAATTCGTGAAACGCAATCTGCAATTCTTATTGAATGAATACCATATAGACGGATTCCGTTTCGACCTGACTAAAGGTTTTACACAAGCCGCATCAACCGAAAGTAGCGCTTCCAATTACGACAAGAGCCGCATCGAGATTCTGAAAGATTACCACGCAGCCATCAAAGAAGTGAAACCCGAGGCATACGTTATCCTGGAACATTTCTGTGATAGCAAAGAAGAAAAAGAACTGGCCGAAGACGGTATGCACTTATGGCGGAACATGAATAACGCCTATTGCCAGACCGCCATGGGTTGGAACGATGACAGCGCATTTGACGGACTGTACGAAAGTATCCCCGCATGGATAGGATTTATGGAAAGCCATGACGAAGAACGAGCCGCCTACAAGCAAACCCAATGGGGAGATGAAGCATTGAAAACAGACTTAACCACCCGTATGCGGCAACTTGAAGTGAACGCATCCTTCTTCTTCACTGTACCCGGCCCTAAAATGATCTGGCAGTTCGGAGAGATGGGATACGATGTTTCCATCGAAGAGAACGGCCGGACAGGAAAGAAACCGCTACACTGGGAATATCTGGAGAACAAAGACCGCAAGGCTTTACACGATAGTTATTCACGGCTGATAAAATTACGCAATGATAATCCCGAATTATTTACCAGCACCAGCCAATTCTCATGGGAAGTCGGTACAAGCAACTGGGGGCAAGGAAGATTCATCACTTTATCTTCCACAACCAAGCACATGTTAGTTGCCGGAAACTTCAGCAAGACCGATGGAGCATATACCGTTACTTTCCCCGTTACAGGCAAATGGTATGATTATCTCACCGGTGATGAGGTTGAAGTGAAAGATGCAACTCAGAAAATGGAAATTCCGGCACACAGTTACCGTATTCTGACAACTTTCCCATGCCTCAACTAATTGTTGATCTTGGCGAGGCTGTCTGATAAGTTTTTTCACTACCATCGTGTTCCCTGTAGGGGCGGAATGCTTCTGCCTGATACCACAAAGAAGGTGTATCCGGGCAAATTCAATCCGCCCCTACAGCCAACGATCCGACGGTTACTGCAAGCACTGCTCTTACGTTCTGTCTAAAAAGAGTATCCTAAAGACGCCCAGAACGTATTTCGGGCAAGGTATTCATGCCCTGCAAACAGCCATGCAAAATCCAGACGCACACCGGCATATTCCACTCCCGCTCCAGCAGTAGCATAACTGGCATCTCCTTTCTTCTTATCACCGCAATGATAACCACCACGCAACATCACCAGTTCCCTCCATGCATATTCCGCACCGGCACTTACACTTAACGCCTGTACGTCGGCAGGTGAAAGTCTGTAACCCAAATCGGCAGTCAAAGTCAATTTATGCATTTGTAAAAAAGGCAGGTCGGCAGCACCTCCCACTTTAACCGTTGCAGGAAGAGCCTCTTTAGAAGTCAGATAGTTTATTTTCGGTCCAAGATTACTCGCATGAAGCCCGACCGACCAGCCGGCGCCCTCCCAATCATTTATCCCGCACTTATACAATACTCCTAAATCAAACGCCACAGAACTTGCGCCACGGCTATTGCCTATCCTGCCCATATCCGAAAACAAGTATTTGAAAGTAGCGGAAACAGAAAAATTCTTTATAACCTCGTATGCATAACCAGCCTCCACGGCTATTTCTTTGGGATGTATGCCCGAAACACCCTCCCCTGTTCCATCCATCTCCGGATAGCCGAAATAACGGAAACCTAACAGAATGGCATTACGCTGATTGATTTTGTAAAAACCACCCAAGCAATGAAGAGAGTATCCGGACTCATAGTCACGCATCCATGGAGAATAAGTATAAGCAACCCCACCTCTGCGCGTCACATCCGATAAAGCTGCCGCACCATTATGAAAAACGGCATGATCTCCTCCCGGAGCCGCCACACCGGCTCCCCCCATGGCCGCGCTGCGCGCATCGGCCGGTATAGTCAGATAGTTTGCCGCTCCGGTATTGACAGGTCCGTAATCCTCCTGAGCATAAGCCTTGGCAAAAGTTATGCCTATTATAAACAGACCTAATCCTATTCGTCTCATATTCTTTATTTTTTCGGGATTAGTACTTGATAAATTTCTCTCTGAATTCCATTCCTTTAGCCTGATACACTAAGGTATAATATCCGGCAGAGAGTTTGGTTATGTCCACAGCATGCAGGGATGCGGCTTCAAGTTCCAGATGAAGATCCAGCACCTTGCTGCCGATGCCATTATACAAAATCAATTTCCCATTGCCGGACATACTACTGCTCACACTGAATATCAGCATATTATCAGTTATTTGATTGGATTTTAAGATAAAAGGATGAAGATTGGAGACATCGATCTCTAAAGCGGCAGCGGCATCCACACATCCGTGTCCTAACTGACCGGCATATCGCGGATTATATTCATCCAAGTCGTATGCACTCTGATAGAGGATCTCCTTCAAAGCCTCCGGTGTAAACCCTTTCTTGCCTACCCCATACTTCTCTATCACCAAGGCCGCTACAGCACTGACCAGCGGGCACGCCATCGATGTACCAGCCAAGTATTCATAATTATTGGATCGTTCCGTAGTCGTGCTCCAAATCCGTCCGTCTCCATCCAACGATCCGCCGGGAGCAGAAATATCCGTATAAGTGCCATAATTGGAATAAGAAGCTTTCCTATAATCGGCCTCAATGGCTGCAACCGCAACAACCTTTTCATAATCAGCCGGTGCCGCTATCCTGGGATCGGACGTATTCGCATTACCTGATGCAAACAATACAATACCTCCCTTCATGGGACTTCCGTCAAGTTGCTCTCCTTTGTTATCACATCCGGCATATTTTATAAAGTAATCAATAGCTTCCTTATGTACAGGATTAATATACGAAGAAGCATTCCTTCCCGCCCTAGTGGCAGCGTATCCCCAGCTGTTCTGGCTGATGACAGCTCCATTATCAGCGCCATACTTAATCGCTGCGGCAATAAACGGATCAGAAGCTACTTCTCCTCCGATAGAGGTAAGGCTTTTCAAAATCTGACAACTCATGAGTCTCACCCCACTGCCGGGAGTTCCGTCCCCCCCTGCAATGCTGCTGATACCTGTTCCATTATTATTTGTCGCACCGATAGTGCCCGCCACATGAGTCCCATGGCGGTGAGGAACCAAAGTCGCATTATCATCCACAAAATTATAACCATGTATGTCATCCACATATCCATTGCCATCATCATCCATACCATTACCTGGTATCTCATCCGGATTCGTCCATAGATTATCCTGCAAATCAGGATGTTCCTGATTAATGCCTCCATCTACAACCGCTACAATGACAGCCGGATTCCCATTATATTGTTTCCACACATCAAACAAACGGATATCCGCACCCTTCTTCTGCCAAGACTCCGTACCGGGATTATCCAGATACCATTGTCTGGACAGATCCGGATCATTGAACAGCCACTCTCCCGTCCGGACGCCATACAGGCTCCACGCTGTTTCCGGCGTTGCCCTGGATACAATCTTAGGAACAGGTACAGCCATTTCAATACCATCCAGAAAAGCCACTTCGGTAGCAGCACGGGTGGCCGATGTCTCTTTAGAGAACCAGACATTATACCATAAATGAAGCCCCTCTTTACGGGTACGTTCTTCAAACTTGCCGGCATAAGGGAAAGTACGTTCCATTCTCTCGATTTTCAAAGAAGAAGCAGCCCGATCCAATACCTTGACTCCTGTCGTTACCGTGTTGCCTATGCTCCTTACCCCCACCTCTCCGGCTGGTTCTTCTTTCAATTTCACATAAATGCAACCCTGAAGCACCTCTTCTTCCGATAAATCAAAAACAGGCTGTTTCCCTTCCGGTTCATCTGGAACAGAAGAAAGTTCTTCTTGATGGCATGAGGCTATCAATATAGTCATCAGGAAAAAAAAGACGGTCTTTTTCATTATACTATCTTGTGTTGTTAATTGAAGTATTTAATTATTTCACAAATATAGCGTATTTTCCCGATCTTACAATAAAAAAGAGGAAACCTCATCCTTAAGACTTTTCCTCCTATTCAATTACTACGTTCTTCCACTGTGAGACGTACATCTTGCTATGGAAGGATGCAGTAGCTTTCTGTATAAAAGGTCTTGACCATACAGCAAAAACGCTTTAGCGTGCAGCATGAGGACAGTTGTGTGTATCAGAACACCGGAATAGAGTAAACCAGCCCGATGGAGACGCGTTGGGTATCCGGACTCATGCCTCCCAAGGCCTGCGCACGCCGGGCCAAATGATGTCCTTTATATAAAAAATGGGCAAAGAGAAGCAGTTCGCTATTGCGCATCGGGAAATACTCCACACAAGCCTGCGCATTCCATGTCGTACGATAAAGCCCTTTCTCAAAATGCCCGTTTGTCTTATAAATACCAGCCCTCTCATAAGCGCCTTTCAGGTAAAGATTCCAATTAGGATGGATACGATAGTCAAAGTTCACCACGGTAGTAAAGTATTCCGCATGCTGCGCTGTAGACGGAGCCGACAGAACAGGGCCTTGCAAGTCACTGATAATTCCTTTGCTATCCAATCCTTCACGAGAATACATCAAATCAACATAAGCGATAACAGGACCTTTCTCATATATATTACCCGCCGTAAAACAATAAAGGTTTTTACCTTCCGCCAGCTGTCCGTATGACGCCGCATAACGCAATTGCACCGCATTATCAAAGAAGAGCCCGTTCCAGTTCACGGTTGACAGAACAGGGACTTTGGCCTTTTCCACCCCTTGTGGCAAACCGTAAAGATAAGTCTCATCATTCTCTCCGCTACGGTTGTTTACTACCTGAAGCACCAACTCATTGGCAGACGACAAATTGAATCTTCCGGCTACCCCCGCCTGATAGCAACTGATATTATCATTAAACTCACTATACTCGCGTACCTTGATGGCATTGACATAATATTCATATCCTCCCAAGGCGATATCTTGTTTTCCGACATTCAAAGTGAACTTATCGGACATCTTCCAATTTACCAGAGCATACTCAATAGAAGAGGATAAATTATCCAGCGAGTGCGGATTACTGTATTTATTGAACGACTGACGGAAATGATAAGAGAATTGCTTGCTGAAAGAACCTAATATTTCCAGCTTCACACGATTCAGTTTGAAAGAGGCGTCTTCCAAATCGCCTTCAACAAAGTTGGCAACTCCCGAAGTAGAGAATTGCAGATTCATGTGCGCCGAAATATCCGGATTGCTGTTCGGGAACAGACGTCCCACCAAACTGCGGATAGAATCATCCGGACTGATTAAGGGCTGTTCTTGAGCCTGCATAGCCGAAACGACGCATAACAGGATACAGCACGACAAGAGTAATCTTTTCATGGGGGCTTTTCGTAGTATTAAATTTTGGTTAATATAATAAATCGGGAATGATACAAACCGGACAAGATTTACATCATTCCTCTTCTCTGCAATTCCTCTGCCGCAATCTCCAGCTCCTTATACCATTCCTCGCCAAATTTCCGTACCAACGGTTCTTTTAAGAACTTATAAACAGGCAGATTCTCTTTTTGTCCCAGCAACACTGCGGCTTTACATACGTTCCAACGATGATAATTCACCGCTTTGTAAGGACCATAATCACCTATACGGATGGGATAAAGATGACAGGAGATTGGTTTATAGAAATCGGTCTTACCTGCCCGGAAAGCTTTCTCAATGGCACAATAACAATATCCCTTCTCATCATGACAGGTAAATACACAGTCTTTATGATTGACGATGGAAGTTACCAAATCGCCTTCTTCATCCGTATAAACCACTCCCTGTTTATCAATCACCGCCCGTGCCTCGGGCGAAAGTTCGTCCCAAATAACAGGAAGCACCTCTTCCAGTTTTTCCACTTCCTCCAGTTCTACCGGTGCGCCGGCATCCCCCTCTATACAGCACTCACCTTTGCATGCATCGAGATTACAAAGAAATTTCTCACGAAACACATCAAGGGAGATTACAACATCATCTATCTGAATCATCTTTATATTAAATTAAAATGTCATTCTGAACAAAGTGACGAATCCATGCTCATTACAGATTCCCCGCCTTGTCCAGAATGACAAATAAATATACTTCCTACATTATTTTATTAAATCCCGTCCGGTCATGTCAGCAGGCTGAGCCATGCCCAGAATATGCAGGATAGAAGGAGCAACATCCGCCAACACACCATTTTCCACTTTGGCATTCTTGTTCTCTGTCACATATACAAACGGAACAGGATTCAAAGAATGGGCCGTGTTAGGTGTACCGTCTCCGTTCAATGCATGGTCGGCATTACCGTGGTCGGCAATGATGATTACTTCATAATCATTATCCTTAGCTGCTTCCACCGTATCTTTCACGCACTCGTCAATGGCCTTCACTGCTTTTTCAATAGCCTCATAAATGCCTGTATGACCTACCATATCGCCATTGGCATAATTCACAACAATGAAATCGAACTTCCGGGTCTTGATAGCTTCTACCAGTTTGTCCTTCACCTCGTATGCGCTCATTTCAGGCTTCAAGTCGTAAGTGGCTACTTTCGGAGACGGAACCAGGATACGTTCTTCCGCATCATACGGAGTTTCACGACCACCATTGAAGAAGAAAGTTACGTGAGCATACTTTTCTGTTTCTGCGATGTGCAACTGAGTCTTGCCGTTAGCTGCCAGATATTCACCCAACGTATTCTGAACATTTTCTTTGTCGAACAGAATATGAACGCCTTTGAAGGACGCATCATACGGAGTCATGCAGTAGAACTGCAAGCCCGGAATAGTATGCATGCCTTGTTCCGGCATATCCTGCTGGGTCAACACAACGGTCAATTCCTTGGCACGATCGTTACGGTAGTTGAAGAAGATAACCACATCCCCTTCCTTAATAGTACCATCTACAGTAGAGTTATGGATCGGTTTGATGAATTCATCTGTAACACCTTCATCGTATGATTCCTGCATAGCCTGAACCATATCAGCAGCTTGCTTTCCTTTGCCTTCAACCAACAGGTCGTATGCTTCTTTCACACGCTCCCAACGCTTGTCGCGGTCCATTGCATAGAAACGGCCGACGATGGAAGCAATCTTACCGGCTGATTTTTCACAGTGTGCGGTCAGTTGTTCAATAAAGCCTTTACCACTCTTCGGGTCTGTATCACGACCATCCATAAAGCAGTGGATGAATGTATTCCCAATGCCATATTCTTTAGCAATATCGCAAAGTTTGAACAAATGATCGAATGAACTGTGCACGCCACCGTTTGAAGTCAGCCCCATGAAGTGGATGTTCTTGCCGTTTTCCTTTGCGTAAGAGAAAGCGGAAACAATTTCGGGATTCTTCATTATGCTATTGTCGGCACAAGCACGGTTAATCTTCACCAAGTCCTGGTAAACGATACGTCCTGCACCGATATTCAAGTGTCCTACTTCGGAGTTACCCATCTGTCCGTCGGGCAAACCTACATTCTCACCGCTAGCCTGCAATTCAGAGTGCGGATAGTTTGCCAACAGTGAATCCCAGTAAGGAGTGGGAGTGTTAAAGATTACATCGTCTTTACCTTGATCACCGATACCCCAGCCATCAAGAATCATTAAAAGGGCTTTTTTGCTCATAATCTTATTTTGTTTAAAGTTTATCCTTGCTTTTTCCGGGTGCAAAGGTACAAAAAAGCCCTGTCAATGAATAATGTTTCGCCTATTTTTTACAGAGGAAGCTCAATGATAAAACGCAGTCCGTCTTTAAATTCCGTATCCCGGATCAGTTTGGCATTCATACGCCCGGCTATCATTTCACAAACCAGCAAGGCAATATCCGACGCACCGGCAGAATCATCCAGAGTGACGTTGCCGGATTTCACCTCACTCTGTGTTACTTTTCCGGTAGCCGTGAGGTAAATATGGGCCGACTGCTTCCCAGCCTCTGCATCCAGCTGATAGGACACAACAATATCCCCCTGCTCCGTAGCACGGTTGACATAATTCAGCAAATGTCCCAATATATAACCCAGATAAGTCTGATTGGTGCATACCACATCATTTTCCTGATTGCCTGTCACCTTATATTCTATCCCGGGCTTCATGGCATCCTTTTTCAACGTTTCCAATTCCCAAGTACAAAGAGTATGAATATTGGTCCAGTCCAGCGGGAGATGCCCCTCGTTACTATCCAGACGGACTATTTCCAGAATATTGTCCATCATCCGTCTTATTTGGTTGGAATGCTCGCTGATAATCTTCAGGAATGTTTTTCTCTCAGCCTCATCGACATCACTATCCAGCAGAAAGTCCGAAAAGCCTTTAATCGCATTCAGCGGAGTGAAGATCTCATTGCACAAATTCCGGATAAACGCATATTTCATCCGCTCGCTCTCCCTCAACCGTCCGCCCGCCAGCACCAGCTTATGGTTGGTTTCCTTCAGTTCCTTATTCAGCGCCTTGGTCTTCCGCAGATAAAAAACAGTGTACAGAATGGTACACACCGCCAGCACAAACAACGCCAGCAGAAAAAGGAGGCGCATATTGCTTTTTTCCGCCTCCAAGGTCTTTTTCTCCAGCATCAGCCGGGCCACCTCCTGCTCTATCTCGGCCTCCTTGGCCTCCGCCGCCTTTGTGGTTTTCTGGACTTTTGCCAGCATGCTGTCGTATAGTTTGAAAGCCTCGAACCCTTCCTTATATAGATGCAGGCTGTCACACAAGGCAATCTTCTCCCTGACATACTGCGAGGCATGCGCCCCCATGTCCACACTATGCAGATAAGTCACCATAGAATCACAAACCTGCAATGTCTTCCTCTTGTCATTTATACTGGAATAATATCTGAATGCGGTAAACAGATACTCGTAAGTGGGAGTGAAATTGGCATCTTCGGGATAGCGGCGGTTCAGTTCCACAAATCTCCGGAAATATGCGTCGGCTTGTGCACGTCCCAATGTTTCAGAGGAACAAGCCAGCATGGAGTATGCGTTCAGGAAATGTCTCTGATTCGTAAATTTCCGTTTTCTGGTTTTCAGGTAGGTCTGATATTCTTGCAACATAGCCAAGTAGCGCAACCCATACCTCACCCTCACCGAATCCGAGAAAGCGTTTCCGCATATCTGGAAAAAACAATTGGGGCGAAACAGCATGGCGGTACGTATCGGCAGGCCCTCGGTCTGCTGAAGTGTCAGATCAAAGTACCTTATCACATCGTCCGCTTTCGTCTCATAGTCTATTTCCGCCCTGGAAGTTGTAGCCGCTCCCATCAAATAATAATCGGCCGCCTTTTCCAGCCTGCTTGCCTGTTGATTGTTTTTCAGCCTCAGCAGCACCTGTGTCATCAGGCTGTCTCTCTCGGAGTTATCCTGATAGTACACCACTCTGACATCCATGATGGTACGCATGAACTTCAATAGATAACGCTTGTATTCGCTGTCGGGAAGCACCCTCTCCGCCTCAGCCAGATAATGCCGTGCGGTATCTTTCACATCATGATTGATATAATGCCGCAACAGTTCCGTCAAGGCTTCCTCCTGATAATATTCATCATCGGATGACAAAGCCTCCTCATAGAGCCTTTTTGCCCAATAAAGATGATCTTCCCCTCTGGTCCCATCCATCGAGTCTGTCAGCACTTCCAGTTTCTCCGCCTTAGATAAAGAAGAGTCCAATTGTCTGATAAAAAAATCTTTCCCCACATTCTCCGCCTGGATGTTACAGGCGGAAATTCCTACTAATAATACGATAAGTATGCGTTTCATAAAATGATTGTTTTTTCTGAATTCCCCGCAATTATTGAATAAAAGCAAAAATAGGTAATCGCACAGAATATCCAATACAAAACCCGAAAATATTTTCCTCCTTGTATAAAAGATTCATTCCATCCGATATTCTTGTGTTATAAAACATACAGTTTCATGTTGCTGTTTATGAATAAATTGCATTTCTTTGCATCGGGACAGTTCAGCACAGTTACCACTGTCCGCATAAAACCTTGAACAGTTCATGAAAATTACCTTTGGACAACAAACTACTAAAGTAAAGCAACTGGCTGATTTACTCAGCCAGGAGATTTCCATGGGCAAATATAAATCGGACTGTGCATTACCGTCCATCAATAAACTGAGCCGTGACTATCAAGTGTCTCGGGATACAGTATTCAAAGCATTCATTGATTTAAAAGACCGGGGGATCATAGACTCCACTCCGGGGAAAGGCTACTATGTCACCAACAAGCTTACCAACATTCTGCTTCTGCTGGACGAGTATTCCCCTTTCAAATACTCTTTATACAATAGTTTTATCAAGGAGTTATCCATCAACTATAAAGTGGATTTATTGTTCCATCAATACAATGAACGGCTGTTCAACACCATCTTACGCGAATCCATGGGCCGATACAACAAATACATTGTGATGAACTTTGACAATGAGAAGTTATCTCCCCACCTCTACAAGATAGACTCGTCCAAACTGCTGCTGTTGGATTTCGGGAAATTCGACAAAAAGGATTATTCGTACGTATGTCAGGATTTCGACGATTCCTTTTATCATGCGTTGGCCGCATTGAAAGAACATTTGAGGAAATACCGGAAACTAATACTTTTATTTCCCGAAGACATCAAGCACCCCCGAAGCAGTTGCGAATATTTCAACCGTTTCTGTCTGGATCATCGCATCGATTCAGCCATTATAAAGAACATAGACGGAATACAAGTCTGCAAAGGAGAAGTATATATCGCTTTCCGCCAGATAGATGTAGTCCATATTATCAAGCAAAGCCGGGCTGAAAGGCTGAAATGCGGCGAAGACTTCGGACTGATAGCTTATAACGACACACCTGCCTACGAGGTGATAGACCAGGGCATTACCGTTTTAAGCATCAATTGGGAAGAGTTAGGGCGGAAAGCCGCCGAATTCGTACTAACCGGTAAAGAAACCAAGATATACCTCCCTACCGAAGTACATTTAAGAAATTCCATATAACAACTAAATACCTATTATATCATGAAAAAGTATCCTAAAATCGGGATTCGTCCCACTATCGACGGCCGCCAAGGCGGTGTTCGC
Organism: Phocaeicola sartorii JCM 17136 = DSM 21941; assembly: GCF_054653615.1. Classification (NCBI taxonomy): domain Bacteria; kingdom Pseudomonadati; phylum Bacteroidota; class Bacteroidia; order Bacteroidales; family Bacteroidaceae; genus Phocaeicola; species Phocaeicola sartorii. The sequence continues at coordinate 139,850 of NZ_BAAIFW010000005.1, read as the reverse complement.
GAAAGCCTTGAAGACAAGACTATGAATCTGGCAAAAGCAGTTGCCGAGTTGATTTCATCCAACTTGAAAAACGGTGACGGAAGTCCCGTGGAATGTGTTATAGCCGACAGTACCATCGGCCGTGTAGCCGAAAGCGCTGCTTGTGCCGAGAAATTCGAACGCGAAGGAGTAGGTGCCACCATTACTGTGACCAGCTGCTGGTGCTATGGCTCCGAAACGATGGATATGCACCCACACTGGCCGAAAGCCGTTTGGGGATTCAATGGCACAGAACGTCCGGGAGCCGTGTATCTGGCTGCCGTATTAGCTGGACACGCACAGAAAGGCCTGCCTGCCTTCGGCATTTACGGACACGATGTACAAGACCTGGACGACAATACCATTCCTGCTGATGTATCAGAGAAACTATTGCGTTTTGCCCGTTCCGCCATGGCTGTAGCCAATATGCGCGGAAAGAGCTATCTTTCTTTCGGCAGTGTCTGCATGGGTATCGCCGGATCTATCGTTGATCCTGACTTCTTCCAGGAATATCTGGGCATACGCAACGAAAGCGTAGATGAGACAGAAATTCTCCGCCGCATGGAAGAGGGAATCTATGACCACGAAGAATATGCCAAAGCTATGGCGTGGACAGAAAAATATTGCAAGCCCAATGAAGGCGAAGATTTCAAAAACCGTCCCGAAAAACGCAAGACCCGCGAACAGAAGGATGCCGACTGGGAATTCATTGTAAAAATGACTATCATCATGCGCGACTTGATGACCGGCAATCCAAAACTCCGCGAAATGGGATTCAAAGAAGAAGCCATCGGGCATAATGCCATCGCAGCCGGATTCCAGGGACAACGCCAATGGACGGACTGGAAACCCAACGGTGACTTCAGCGAAGCATTGCTCAACACCACTTTCGACTGGAACGGCATTCGTGAAGCATACGTACTGGCTACCGAGAATGATGCATGCAATGGCGTTGCCATGCTATTCGGCCATCTGCTGAGCGGCTGCGGACAAATGTTCTCCGACATCCGTACTTACTGGAGTCCCGAAGCGGTGAAACGTGTGACTGGTAAAGAGCTTACAGGAATGGCAGAAAACGGTATCATCCATCTTATCAATTCAGGTGCGACAACCTTGGACGCTACCGGTGAAAGCCATAACGAGGCGGGAGAACCCTGCATGAAGCCCAACTGGGAAATGACTGAAGCCGATGTAGAAGCTTGCCTGAAGGCCACCACCTGGTATCCGGCAGACCGCGACTATTTCCGTGGAGGCGGTTTCTCATCCAACTTCCTGTCCAAAGGCGGCATGCCTGTCACCATGATGCGTCTTAATCTGGTAAAAGGCCTGGGCCCTGTATTGCAACTGGCAGAAGGCTGGACTGTAGATATTGATCCGGAAATCCATCAGGTACTGAACATGCGTACAGACCCCACATGGCCCACCACTTGGTTTGTGCCTCGTCTATGCGACAAACCCGCATTCCGTGATGTCTATTCGGTAATGAACAACTGGGGGGCCAACCATGGTGCCATCAGCTATGGTCACATCGGACAGGATCTGATCACCTTGGCGTCTATGCTGCGCATTCCTGTATGTATGCATAATGTAGAAGACGACAAGATTTTCCGTCCGGCAGCATGGAATGCCTTCGGTATGGACAAGGAAGGTTCCGACTACAGAGCATGCGCAACTTACGGACCTATTTACAAATAGTTCATAAATTGAGAATTGAAAATTAAAAAATGAGCAGTGGCTTTACGCCTGTCCTTTTTTAATTCTCAATTCTCATTTCTTAATTTTTAATTCTCAATTTTCAATTTACGAAATGAAAGATACAAACCAATCCATTCTACACAAAGACGGAATCAGCTACGTGCTACCTTTTATATTGGTCACCTGTTGCTTTGCCTTGTGGGGATTTGCTAACGACATCACCAATCCGATGGTGAAAGCGTTCTCAAAGATTTTCCGGATGAGCGTCACTGATGGCGCATTGGTGCAAGTCGCCTTCTATGGCGGATATTTCGCCATGGCTTTTCCGGCAGCCATGTTTATCCGTAAATACTCTTACAAAGCCGGTATCCTGCTGGGGCTGGGACTTTATGCCGTAGGAGCCTTATTATTCTTTCCCGCTAAAATGACAGGTAGTTACTATCCGTTCCTATTAGCTTATTTTATCCTGACCTGCGGACTCTCCTTCCTCGAGACCAGTTCCAACCCTTACATTCTATCCATGGGAACAGAAGCCACCGCCACCCGGCGTCTCAACCTGGCACAATCATTCAACCCCATGGGCTCACTGCTGGGAATGTATGTCGCCATGCACTTTATCCAAGCCAAGCTGAACCCGATGGACACGGCGGAACGCGCCCAATTGAATCCGATGGAATTCGCGGCGGTAAAAGATGCAGACCTGTCCGTACTCATCGCCCCTTACCTGACGATCGGCATTGTCATCCTTATCATGTTCCTCATCATCCGTTTCACCCGGATGCCTAAAAACGGTGACCAGTCTCACAGCATCAATTTCGGCCCCACTTTGAAACGCATCTTCTCCATCCATCATTACCGTGAAGGCGTGGTGGCACAGTTCTTCTATGTAGGGGCGCAGATCATGTGCTGGACTTTCATCATCCAATACGGCACGCGCCTGTTCATGTCGCAAGGCATGGAAGAAAAAGCCGCCGAAGTTCTTTCACAGGAATATAACATCATAGCGATGGTCATCTTTTGCATCAGCCGTTTTGTATGTACCTTCATCCTGCGCTACCTCAATCCGGGTAAATTATTGACCATACTTGCCATTGCGGGCTGCTGCTTCACTGCCGGAGTCATCTTCTTCCAGAATATCTGGGGCATGTACTGTCTGGTAGCTGTTTCAGCCTGTATGTCATTGATGTTCCCCACTATCTATGGCATCGCCTTGACAGGACTGGGAGATGATGCAAAGTTCGGGGCAGCCGGCCTGATTATGGCCATTCTGGGAGGTTCCGTACTTCCTCCGCTACAGGCAAGCATTATTGATATGAGCACCATTTGGAATATGCCGGCTGTGAATGTTTCGTTTATTTTGCCGTTCATCTGCTTTGTGGTCATTACAATTTATGGACACCGCTCCTACCAGCGGGGGAAATATTGATTTAAACTCCGGCTGACAAAGTGATAATCAGTATTTCAAAGATTATGAATTTATCAGCCGGATATCACGTCAGGAGGCATCCATTTACACGTACATACGCGAAAGCCCGCACGTACGTATGCGTAAGCGTATACAGACGCATGTGCAGGGCTTCACGTACATACGTGTAAAAATGTCTTTCTATTCATCACAATGCATCCACTTTCGGATACCTAAAAATTCAACTCCAGCTGCGGGTCTTCCCCCAACAAATTAAAAGTCATCCGATGATACGGTGTCGTGCCATGCTCACGGATAGCCGCACGATGCTTTTTTGTGGGATATCCCTTATTATTGCTCCAATCATAAAAAGGGTATTCTTCGTGCAGACCATTCATGTAGTCATCACGGTAAGTTTTCGCAAGGATAGATGCAGCAGCAATAGAAAGATATTTCCCATCTCCTTTCACCACAGTGGTATGTGGTAAATCCTGATACTTCTTAAAACGGTTTCCATCAATCAACAAGTGCTGTGGACGAAGACTCAGCTGGTCAAGGGCACGATGCATGGCTAGGAAAGATGCATTGAGAATATTGATTCGGTCTATTTCTTCCGGAGTCACCACTCCTACCGCCCATGCCAGCGCTTCCCGCTGCACCACCTCCCGAAGGGCATAACGCTGGCACTCGGTAAGTTTCTTGGAATCATTCAGCAATTCATTCTTAAAGTCCTTTGGCAAAATAACGGCAGCCGCATATACCGATCCCGCCAAGCATCCCCTGCCCGCTTCATCACAGCCGGCCTCTATCAGGTCTTTATTCAAATAAGGTAATAACATAACTCGTCTTTATTATTGAACAACAAAGATAGGAAACAAAAATGAGACCTGCAATCCGCCACTTCTATACAATATTTCCTCAACTAGAAAACTGTTTATGGACTAAACGATGTATCTTAATAACTTAAGAAGACAAGCCTGCGCCAAATATATTTTATGCAAAATGCTGCCAACATCAATAGGGTTAAGGCCGTATTTGCTGAAAAACAAACCAGCCAAATGGTTGGCGGATAAATCGGATAAAGATCATAGATATTCTTTATAAAAGAGAAAATCATTAGGCTATCTCAAAATAAACCCCTACTTTTGTTTAACAAAATCACTACTTTTGCTAAAAACACGCTTGAGTTATGAAAGAGAAACTACTTATATATATCATTCTTTGCCTGGTAAATATCTCATGGGCCAATGCTAGCGAAAAACAACAAGAGGCCGAATTACTGATTAAAAAATCGGTTGACGCCTTATACAACAATCCCAAACAAGCCAGCTACTATGCTTCCAAAGTCATTGAATTATTTCCCGGCGAGAGCCGGAGTGACCAAAAGGCAAAAGCAATATTCTATTACAGCCAGGCAGAAAAACTATTAGGCAATTTTGATGTAAGTATCAAAAACCTATATGACGCTATGGAATATGTAACCCCGGGCAATAGGGAGTTAAACGGACAAATTTATGCACTGGCAGGAGCTCTTTACTGTAAATTGACCGACTATAATAAAGCCATTGAGATGAACGAGAAGGCCACCTCTATCTTTAAATCCATAGGAGATTCCGTTTCCATTGCCTTATGTTACAACGACCGCGGCATTATCCACTACTCCATGAATGAATTCAATACGGCCGGACAATTCTTACGGCAAGCACTTGCCATCAACCGAAGCCAGAAAAATCTGCGGGGAATTGCCGCCAATTTAAACAACCTGTGTTTATATGAAGGGGATTTTAATGAGAAAATAGGTTTTATCAATGAAGCCATTGTCATCAACAAAAATCTGAACTCCCAATGGTCGTTGGGAGAAAATTATAATAATATGGGAAAGCAATATTTCTATGCCAAACAATATGGCAATGCCTTGCAAGCCTTGCAAAAAGCATACGAAGTAGCCTCTTCCATCAATGCCAAGGAATTAATATGCGACAATTATGAATATTTGTCTTGGGTATATGAAGCTCTTGGAGACTATAATAATGCCTATAAATGCCTCATGCAACTATATACCTTGAGCAAAGATCTGCAAAGCGGAAGCAAGCTACGTATTGTAGAACAAGAAATTTCGCATAAACGATACCAGAACCAACAGAGGAAAGCGGAAATAAGGGAACAAACCTACGAAATAGAATTGCTGAAACGCAACTTGTTTATATTAATGGTTGTTTTCATTTCATTGGCAGTACTCAGCATATTCCTATATAAATGGTATAAACGCAAAAAGAACATGCAGCTAATGGTAGCCCGCTATAATCTGGAGCAGTCAGAGCATGAACTGGCTGAACTTAAAGTACGCCAACAGGAACTGGAGCTGAAGTCCGTACAAAATGCCTTGGACAACAGCCGGCAGGAAGCAACCAGCTTCGCCGTATTCCTGCATAGCCGTAATGAATTGCTAGAGAAAATCAGAGAAATGATAAAGCAAGGATACAAAATGGACCAGCAGACACTGATCCCTCATTTGAAGAAAGTCAATGCCTTTATCAGCCAATATCAGAATGGAGACAAGAGCAACAGCACCTTATTGATGAATGTGGAAGAAAAGAATCAGGAGTTCCTTCAGCGGTTATCCGAACGGCATCCCAATTTGACACAAGGTGAAAAATATCTGGCTACACTGTTACGGGTCAATCTTTCTACCAAAGAAATCTCAATGCTCACGGGCAATGTTCCCAAAACAATCAATATGAACCGCTACCGACTACGCAAATCCCTGAACTTGTCTTCAGAAGAGGATTTAACAGACTACTTGCAAAACATTTAAAGAACCTATATTTTTATTGCTTTTATCAAACAGAGATTTGTAGACATCATCTTTTACGTTATCCCATTGAGTAACAAAGTATTATATTTTTTATTGTAGATAAAAAAAGGAGAATATTTCTTTCGTTGTAGTTCATTTGTAGGACATAATAATTAGGAATTCGCACATACAACTCATTATTTAGCGGTGTGAAAAACAATTATTAACCTTAAAATTTATTCACATGAGTAAAAAGAACTATTTCAAGGAAAGAATCATGCTACTGGTTCTGCTCTTAGCTTTTATGACTCCTTTCGGTGCGTTTGCACAGACTATCCAACTGACCGGTCTGGTAACCGATGCCTCCAACGACCCCATCATTGGTGCCAGTGTAGTAGAAAAAGGCACAACCAATGGAGTTATCACGGACTTTGACGGTAACTTCGCATTAAGCGTGTCTCCCAAAGCCACTATCATTATTTCTTATGTGGGATATGCAACACAAGAAATCCCTGTAAACGGAAAAAACAATATCCGGGTGACATTGAAGGAAGATACCGAAATGCTGGATGAAGTTGTAGTGGTCGGCTATGGTACCATGAAGAAAAGTGATATGACCGGTGCCATTTCTTCTGTAGATGTAGACGAACTGGTAAAACGTACCACAACCAATCCCGCAGAGGCATTACAAGGTAAAATTGCCGGTGTGAACATCATGAAAGCCGGTGGTAATGCAGGTGCAGGTGTACAGGTAAAAATCCGTGGTGTCAAAACTTTCGGTGACAACCAGCCTCTTTATATCATTGACGGTTTTCCCGGTGATATTGAAAATGTAAATCCGCAAGACATCCAGTCTATGGAAGTACTGAAAGATGGCGCAGCCGCTGCAATCTATGGTTCGGTTGCTGCAAACGGTGTTATCATCGTCACTACCAAAAACGGTAAAAAGGGTGACATGAAGATTGATTTCAGTACTTATGTAAGTTTCACTGACGTTTCAAAGAAACTGGAACTACTCAATGCAGAAGAGTACAAAGCAATGCATAAGCAAATGTACGAGAACTGGAACTCCCATGTGGCCAACCATAAAGATTTATATGACCCCAGAAACAATGGGGCATGGAAAGACAAACTGATTGATCTGCCCGCATACATCACGAACAATACCGGTATAGACACAGACTGGCAAGACGCGATGCTACGTAGCGGACTGGCGCAAAACTATATGTTCAGCGCCAGAGGCGGTAGCGAAAACGCACAATACTCCGTGTCGTATAATCATGCCGATGAAAAAGGTATTTTCTTAGGCAACGATTACCGTCAGGACAATGCCCGCCTGAAGGTACACATGAGCAAATATATCTTTGATATTGATGCCAACCTAGCCTTCAAATTCACAGACAGCAAACAACCTGAATATTCTTTAAAAGAAATGTACATGATCACTCCATTGGTACCCATCTACGATGAAAACAATGAATACGGATTCGGCTTGACCAACTTTGACGGACTGCCTAATAACCGTAACGTCATGGCAGACCAATATTATGAAAAATCTACAGATAAGAAATACCACACAACAGCTAACATTGCATTAACCATGAACTTCACAAAATGGTTAAGTTTCAAAACAAGTTACGCTTATCGTGGAGAACATGAACGTCAGACCTATCATACCCCCGCATACGTTGCGGACGAAAAAGCCAAACGCGACTACCCCTATCACAGTGAAACAACAGCCTACTGGGAAGAACATGTATGGGACAACGTATTGAATTTTAATAAAGAATTCGGAAAACATAGCATCAATGCCATGGCTGGTACATCCATTACTGCACGGAAGTACACTTGGAATTCCGTTGGTGTGGAAGGTAAAACAACAGTGTATAAAGTAGAAGACGGAAACCTGGTAATCGGTGAAACTCCCGGTGGCTTTTTAGACCCTAGTTTTTCTACTATCGGTGCCGGAGCAGGAGGTACATTCGATGGTGACGGTACAAAATGGGAATACAATCGCGCTTCTTTCTTCGGACGTTTAAATTATAACTACAATGACCGATACTTGCTACAGGCTACCGTCCGATATGACGGATCCTCTAAATTTGGCGCTGACAACCGTTGGGGATGTTTCCCGTCCATCGCTCTCGGATGGAGAATCAGCGAAGAGTCCTTCTTTCCCAAAGATATATTCTTAAACAATTTAAAACTACGTGCCAGCTGGGGACGTTTAGGTAATGAAAATGCATTAGGATACTATGACTTCCAAGCCTTGATCAGTACTTACAACACCATGTACCAAGGTTACGTAAAAGGTAACGGCGACAATGCGTGGGCCGGAAGTATTGCCCGCGGGCTGGAAAACCGTTCTCTAAAATGGGAAACTACAGATACAAAGAATATAGGTGTTGATTTTGGAATGTTCAATAACAAACTAACCGGTGCGCTAAATTATTATCATAATCAAACCGAAGAATTATTGATCACAAAAGCACTTCCTCCCTCAGCAGGTTTAGCCAATCCTATTCTGAATGTCGGCAAGATTCGCAATACAGGTTTTGAATTCGAGGTGAACTGGAACGACCGCAAGGGCGATCTGGATTACAATATCGGATTAAACTTCAGTACCACCAACAATAAAGTTGTGGCTTTGGCCGATGACAACCAAGTGCTTTATGGTGAAGGATTGAAGTACGGGACAGAACACTTCCCTACTCAAACCCGCGTAGGCAAGCCTATCGGAGCATTCTATCTTTATAAAACCGGCGGCATTTTCCAAAGTAATGAAGAAGCGAAGAACTATGTAAACGCAAATGGAGAAGCTTATCAACCTTATGCAGATGCCGGCGACATTAAATTCATAGACAGCAACGGTGATGGAAGCATCGATGAGAACGATAAAGAATACTGTGGCTCTGGTATTCCAAAACTTGAAGTCAACCTCAACTTCTCTGCATATTATAAAGGATTCGATCTTTCTATGGTAATAGGTAGCGCATGGGGACACAAAATCTACAATGGTAACAAGTATTTCTACGAAGGGATGAATTCCGGTTCCAACTTCCTGCAATCATCTTTGAGCGCATGGACTCCTGAACATACAAACACAGACGTGCCACGTGCCATCTACAATGACCCCAATGGTAACATGAAGGAATCCGACCGCTTCCTCGAAAAAGGCGATTTTGTACGTCTGCGTCAGTTGCAACTAGGATATACGCTTCCTAAAGGCTTATTGCAAAAAGTACTCATCGAAAAACTACGTTTCTACGTAAGTGGCGAGAATCTGTTCACCATCACCGGATACGACGGAATCGATCCTGAATTCTCACGTGCCAGTGTCTTGAATACCGGAATTGACAAATTGATTTATCCGTTTACCCGTTCCTTTACAATAGGAGCCCAACTTTCATTCTAATCTAATTAAATCTATACGAATATGAAGAAATTAATACATATTGCAAGTATTTGTTTTGCATCACTGTTTATCAGTTCTTGCGAAGACTATTTGACCGTCAGTTCTCCTGACCAGCTGACTTCCGAAAGTTTCTGGCGTGACCAGTCGGATGCGGAAGCAGGCATATCGGCCGCCTATTCACAATTGGAATATTATATCGACACTTGGGAATTCGCGGAAGTAAAATGGCCGGTAGAAGCTTACCGGGAAGATATTGTTGAAATGGGAAATGACGCCCGCAACTATCCCAACTGGGTAGAGCTCTATAATTTTACTTATACCAACGGCAACTCTCAGTTCAGCAGTTACTGGTCAAATAACTATAAAGGCGCCAGTTTTGCCAACCAAGTGATAGAAAAAGTTGCAGAAATACCTGATGAAAGTATAAATCCGGTCATCCGCACACAGATTGTTAACGAAGCACACTTCTTACGTGCTTATTATCACTTGAAACTAATCTTGAACTGGAAAGAAATCATTATCCGTGATAAGTATATTACCAACCAGGCAGACCTGAGCAAACCTCTGTCTTCACGTGAGGATGCTTGGAATTTCATCATTGAAGATTTTAAAACCGCTACCGCTTTGCCCGCATCATACGATGCAGACAACATAGGCCGCGCAACTTGTGGAGCTGCCAATGCTTATCTGGGATTTGCTTACCTGACCTGTGCATACGAACAACCCGAAAAGAAAACGGAATATTTAGCCGCAGCTTTGGAAGCCTTGAACAAAGTCCAGGGATATGAGCTTGTGAAACAATTTGCAAGCATGTTTGATGCCAGCAATAAAAACAGCAAAGAATCTATCTTCGAACTCCAGACATCTATGAGTACCGCCAACGGCGCAAGCTACCGCACTCAGCTTCATCGTTGGATCGGAGTTTCAGAATTATGGGGATGGGACGAGATTCTGCCAAGCCAAAAGCTGATGAATGAATACATGAAAGAAGGAGAAAACGCCACAACAGGACGCTATGATTCACGCTTATATGAAACCATATTCTTCCAGTGTGACTATTATAATGATGGAAGCGGACGTGTGTACGGGTATGAATATAATGACTGGTTCTCCAATGAAGACGAAAACGGGAATTATATTCCTTATAACCGTCCGGCTTTCCGAAAATTCATGCCTACTGACTATGAGGCACTTTCCAACAACCGGTGCGCCATCAATGTGCCTCTGATGCGCTATGCCAATGTGCTGCTGATGAAAGCCGAGGTACTGAACGAACAAGGACATCCGGAACAAGCCATTCCTCTGATTAATCAAATCAGAGAAATCCATGGAGATATGCCGCCCATGACAGGGACTTCACAAGAAGCAGTACGCAGCCAGATAGAACACGAACGTATGCTTGAATTCCCATTGGAGAACTGGCGCTGGTATGACCTCCGCCGTTGGGGCAAACTTAAATCAGCACTGGAAGAGGTAGGACGTACATTCAATGAAGAAAAGAATTCATTCTATCCCACTCCTCTTACAGAGTTGAATGCAAATGATGCCTTAAAATAAATATTCTCTTTTTGGTTAGATATAATTAGGCAACAAGGCGGTTTTCGCTACGGTGATACCGCCTTGTAATCTAAAAACAAGTATCTTTGCCTATAAATAAAACGACATAGATATGTTTACAATTATTGGATTAATGCTCACGGGGATGCTCCTTGGCTTCCTGCTTCGCAAGCAGCAGCTTTCAGGAATACACAAAATCATCACCGTTCTTATTTGGTTACTACTCTTCCTGCTAGGTATAGATGTAGGCGGTAATCAGGAAATCATCAATGGCCTGCACACCATAGGAATGGAAGCCATTGTCATCACTCTGGCAGCTGTACTGGGCAGTGTCACAGCAGCATGGGCTTTATGGTACGTGCTTTACAAAAGGAAAAAGGAGGAACAAGCATGAAAGGAAGTTTGATTATCGTTGGTTTCTTTATACTAGGGGCCATTTGCGGAGTATATCACCTCATTCCATACGACTTTACACAAAGTAAACTGAGTTTTTATGCACTGTGTGCGTTGATGTTCAGTGTGGGTGTAAGCATCGGCAATGATCCACAGACCCTACGCAATTTCCGGTCATTAAATCCCCGCCTGATCTTCTTGCCGGTCATGACCATATTGGGAACCTTGGCAGGATGTGCAGTTGTTAGTCTGTTCCTCTCACATCGCTCGGTAGCAGATTGTATGGCAGTAGGTTCCGGTTTTGGCTACTACTCGCTGTCCAGCATCTTTATCACAGAATATAAAGGTCCGGAGTTGGGAACCATTGCATTATTATCCAATATCACACGTGAAATTATCACTTTACTTTTTGCCCCGTTGCTGGTACGTTGGTTTGGCAATCTGGCACCCATTTCGGCAGGAGGTGCCACTACGATGGATACGACACTGCCCATCATTACCCGCTATTCCGGTCAAAGTTTTGTAGTGGTTTCTATATTTCACGGCTTTGTAGTAGATTTCAGCGTGCCTTTTCTAGTGACTCTTTTCTGTTCCATTTAAAAAAATAATAACCATGAAACACTCTCTTAATACTTTTCTTACACTGTTGTTTGCTTGTGCTTCCGTCTGGGGGGAGAATGTCCCCTGGCAGAATCCACAAATAAATGAAATAAACCGCGAGGCGGCCCATGCACACTTCATTCCCTTCACCAATGAAGCCAATGCGCTGAAGCAGCAGGCACTGCCCGCCGCCCAACGTTTTGCAGTAAACCCTGCAACAGAACGCCGCATCTCGCTAGATGGTACCTGGAAATTCTTATTCTCCAAGAACAATGATGCATGTCCGGCCGATTTTTATAAAACCGGTTACAACACCAGACGCTGGAAAGACATACAGGTTCCAGGAAGTTGGGAACTGCAAGGATTTGACTCACCTATCTATACCGACGTAGCTTACCCCTTCCCCGCCAATCCTCCCCATGTTCCGGCCGATTATAATCCGGTAGGTGCATACGTACGTGAATTTACCGTGCCGGCCAACTGGAAAGGAATGGATATCTTCCTTGATTTTGAAGGAGTAGAATCCGCCTTTTATTGCTGGGTCAACGGCGAATTGGCAGGATACAGCGAAGACAGTCGTCTTCCGGCGCATTTCAACATCACTCCGCTCTTGAAAGCCGGAAAGAACAAATTAGCCGTTAAAGTATTCCGTTACAGTGACGGTTCTTACCTCGAAGACCAGGATTATTGGAAATATAGCGGTATTGAACGTGATGTCTATCTCTATGCCCGTCCGCAAAGCCGTGTACAAGATTTCAAACTGGTAGCCGGACTGGTTAATAATTACAAAGACGGAGATTTCAATCTGGATATCACATTGCATAAGCCTCAGCCGGGAGAAACCGTAGAAGTGAAAGTAATGGATAAAGGGAATGTGATTTACCAAAATAAAAAGGAAATAACTTCCGCTACAGATACTTTATTTACTCAGAAACATTTATTTCCGGCCATATTGTCTTGGAATGCCGAAACTCCCAATCTCTACACATTGGTAGTCAGCACCTACGACGCCCAAGGAAAAGCATTGGAATCATTCACGCAACCCTTTGGTTTCCGCAGCGTGGAAGCACGTAACGGAATGCAATTGGTAAACGGAGTTCCCGTATTATTCAAGGGAGTGAACCGCCACGAGCACGATCCCCATCATGGTCGTACCATCACTGTGGAAAGCATGATAAAAGACATTCAATTGATGAAGCAATTCAATCTGAATGCTGTCCGTACCTGCCATTACCCCAACCGCTACGAATGGTATGCCCTGTGCAATGAATACGGTCTGTATCTGGTAGATGAAGCAAACATTGAAAGTCATGGAATGCAGGCGCATAAAGATGGCACACTGGCTAATAACCCCGATTGGGAAGTACCGTTTATGCAACGCATGAGCCGCATGGTGCTGCGTGACCGCAATATTACAGCCATTGTTACCTGGTCAATGGGTAATGAATCCGGTTATGGAAAACATTTTGAAACTTTATACGACTGGACTAAGAAGTTCGATCCAACCCGTCTTGTACAATACGAAGGTGGAGGTTATGATGCCAAATCCGACATTTATTGTCCGATGTACGCACGTGTCTGGGCGCTCCGCCGCCATGTAAACCAGCGCGACGCCCGTCCGATGATTCTGTGTGAATATGCTCACGCCATGGGTAATAGTGTAGGTAATCTGCAAGACTATTGGGATTTGATTTATAAATATGATCAGCTGCAAGGCGGTTTCATTTGGGACTGGGTAGATGCCACCTTTGATATCAAAGACAAGAATGGAAACAATATTTGGGCTTACGGAGGCGATATGGGCTTCGTGGGTGTCCCCAATGACTCCAACTTCTGCGCCAACGGACTGGTAGCCGCCGACCGTTCACTTCATCCACACATCTGGGAAGTAAAGAAAGTATATCAATACATTCATTTTGAACCGGTTCCTTTTACTACAAAACAGATTAAAGTCACCAACTGGCATGACTTCATCGGACTGGAAGATTACAAGCTACGTTGGGCGGTAGAATCAGACGGGAAAGCGGTACAAAGCGGTGAGATGGATTTTCCGACAATAACCGCTCGTTCTTCCGCTCTTGTTACCATCCCGATGACTCTGATTCCCAATGATGGAAAAGAATACTTCCTGAAACTGGAAGCATTTACCAAAGAAGAGATGCCTTTGATACCGAAAGGACATCAAGTAGCTATGGAGCAATGGCAACTGAATCCAGAAGGAGAACGCTTGCTGAATGCCACATGGACTGCCCGTGAAATAGCGGACAAAACCGTAAATACAGAACGTACCCCGGATGCCATCACCTTGACAGGAGGGAACTTCCGTGTCGTATTCTCTACTGCCGATGGTGAAATGACTGAACTCTTATATAATGGAAAGAATCTGATAAAAGAAGGCTTGCAGCCCAACTTCTGGCGTGCATTGACCGACAATGATGTCGCCAACAACCATCTGAAACGCTGTGGCATCTGGAAATTTGCAGGCAAGAACGCCAAGTTACAAAGCATCGACCTGAAAGAAGATTCAAGCAAGAAACAAGCAACCGTTACTGCAAATTATAGACTGGAAGCACAAGAGTCCACTTTGCAGACTATCTATCAGATACTCCCGAATGGAGTTATCAAAGTAAGTATGCACTTTATGCCTGGCAACAAAGCTCTTCCTGAAATGCCACGTCTAGGCATGCGCATGATCCTGCCGGCAGAATATGATGTGATGACCTGGCTGGGGCGCGGACCACAAGAAAACTATGCCGACCGCAAGACGGGGTATCCCATCGGGCTCTATACGGCAACAGTATGGGAACAGTTCCATCCGTATGTCCGTGCACAAGAGACCGGTAATAAAACCGATGTACGCTGGGTAGCCTTGCGCAATAAAGCAGGAGAAGGCCTGTTGATCACCGGTGAAGAGCCACTAAATGTCAGCGCATGGAATTTCCCGTTGGAAGATATTGATTATGTGGCATTCAATACAGAACGCCGTCATGGAGGAAGTATTATGAAAAAGGATATGGTATGGCTGAACATTGACCACCGACACATGGGTGTAGGTGGAGATAACACCTGGGGAGCCCAAGTGCACCCTGAATACACCATCACTCCGCACGAATGGCAATACAGCTTCACCATACAACCTTTGAGCACTCAAGACGATGCAGCCGAAAAAGCGCATAAGAAATGGTTTTAAAAATAATAACGAAATGACATGAAACATAAATTTACCAAAATCATTCTTCTCACAGCAGTAGTTGCAGGCTTTACAGCTGCCTGCAACCCTGCCAGTGAGACTATTCCTACAGGCAAAAGATATGAATTCAATAACATACTGGATATAGCCTATACCCCCGATACACTGACACGTTGCCGGGGTTGGTTTACAGACGCAGGCTCCTGGATGGGATTCACACTCCCACAAAAAGAGGTTTGGGTAAACGGTTTCTGCGGCCCCTTCAGTCTGGATATGAACCGACGTCAATGGATGGCGCAATCGGCTGTCACCGTAGGGTACGCCAATCAGACAAATGCCGTATTCACCCCGGATTCCACCTGTTATTTTCCAGGCGAATTATACCTCTCGGCAAGTTCGGAAGAAGGCAAAATCATTCAACGCTTGAATTTTCTGGATGCTTCTACCGCACTGCTCCGCATTCACTCCGATGCCGGAAAAGAGCTTTCTTTTACGGCCAGCCAATGGGGGAAAGAAATCCAGGTACGGACTGACCAGAATACGGTCATCGCCCGTCATCCGTCCGGCGAGATTGTAGCACTGACTTTCACACCGGATGTAAGCGTAGAGAGTAGCGACAATAATTACCGGGCAAAGACCAATGGCAGTGAGCACGACACCTACGTAGCCATTTCTTTCTATACTGGAGAGAAAGAACTTTCCGCCGGATTACAAAAGGCGCAATTAGCGCTGAGCAATCCACAAGAAGAACTTAAAGCCAATAAAGAACGTTGGGAAGGTTATCTCAACAAGATTCTTCGCAAAGACATGAAGCCCGAATATGACCGTATTGCCGTAAAAGCCGTCGTAACACTCATCAGTAACTGGCGGACTCACCGTGGCGGATTGCTGCACGAAGGTATTGTTCCCAGCCATGCCGTATACTACTTCGTAGGTTTCTGGGCTTGGGACACTTGGCGATTCTCTGCCGCTTTGGCAAAATTCGATCCTGAACTGGCCAAGGACAACATCCGCGCCATGTTTGACTACCAACAACCGGACGGCATGATTATAGACTGCATTTATACCGATCCAGCCGAAAACAATGCACGCGACAGCAAACCCCCTCTCGTATCATGGGCTGTAGACGAAATATTCACTCACACCAATGATACGGCATTCATCAGCGAAATGTATCCCCAACTGATGGCATACTACAAATGGTGGTACAGCAAACGTGACCATAACCACAATGGCATGTGTGAATATGGTTCTACCGACGGCACATTGGAAGCGGCAGCCTGGGAAAGCGGTATGGATAATGCCATCCGTTTTGATGATACCAAAATGCTGAAAAACTCAGGAGCCGAAGATGCATGGAGCATGGATCAGGAGAGTGTTGACCTGAATGCCTATCTGGCTCTGGAATGCAAACTATTAAAGAAATTTGCAGGTATTCTGGGAGTTACTTTTGACGGTCCGGATTACGGCAGTCAAGTAGCCGACTATTTCTTTGACAAAGAGAAAGGCTTCTTCTTTGACCGCCGTTTAAAGGACGGAAGCTTTATACAAGAACCGGGATGCGAAGCATATACTCCGTTATGGACAGAGGTTGCCACTGCTGACCAAGTAAAAGCCATGCTGCCTTTACTGGCCGACACAGCCAAGTTCTCTACATACATCCCCTTCCCCACAGTAGCAGCAGACAACCCGAAGTACAATCCGCGTGGCTACTGGCGTGGCCCTATCTGGTTGGATCAGACTTATTTCGCTATCCGCGGTCTACGCAACTATGGCTATAACAAGATGGCAGATGAATATACCCTTCAGGTATTCGACCGGCTGCAAGGATTGAAAGAAGGTGCCCCGATACATGAAAACTATGGCACACATACCGGCGAGTTATTAAAAGCGCCTCATTTCAGCTGGAGTTCATCACATTTGCTGATGTTATATGATGATTATGGAAAATAAACTCTCTCTTTTTACCTTAATATAAATAATACCAAAGGGGGCTGCACTCGTGATGAATGCGGCCCCCTACTATACTGTTACAATTTAGAACATCCTGCTGACGCGCTCAATGCCGGCAGCCAGCACATCTATTTCCTCTTTGGTATTATATAAGCCGAAAGAAGCACGCACTGTTCCCTCAATCCCCATACGAATCATCAAAGGCTGTGCACAATGATGCCCGGTACGCACAGCAATGCCCAGGCGGTCAAGCAACGTACCCATATCCAAATGATGAATGTTTCCTACCAGGAAAGAAATGACACCACTTTTGTTACCGGCCTCTCCGAAGATACGCATCCCGTCTGTTTCTTTCAGACGCTGCATGGCATATCGGGTCAGTTCATGCTCGTGGGCGGCAATATTCTCCATACCAATGGCAGATACATAATCCAATGCCTTTGCCAAGGCAGTAGTTCCGATATAATCGGGAGTTCCCGCCTCGAATTTAAACGGCAATTCATTAAAAGTCGTTTTCTCGAAGCTGACACTTTGTATCATCTCTCCACCCCCCTGGTAAGGTGGAAGTTTATCCAGCCACTCTTCCTTTCCATAAAGCACCCCCACACCGGTAGGTCCATAGACCTTATGTCCACTGAAAGCAAAAAAGTCGGCATCCAAATCCTGAACATCCACTTTCATGTGAGGAACACTCTGCGCCCCGTCAATCAGAACGGGAACGCCGTGTGCATGGGCAGTCGCAACCATCTCTTTCGCCGGATTGACAGTGCCCAACACATTGCTTACATGAGCGAAACTTACCAGCTTGGTCCTTTCCGAGAAAAGTTTCTCGTATTCATCCAACAGTAATTCTCCTCTGTCATTCATGGGAATCACTTTCAGCACGATTCCTTTACGCGCAGCCTGTAACTGCCAAGGAACAATATTACTGTGATGTTCCATAACAGAAACGATCACTTCATCCCCCTCCTTCATCTGGCTGTCGGCAAAGGAGGAAGCCAACAAGTTGATACTCTCTGTCGTGCCCCGAGTAAACACAATCTCATTGCTACTGCGTGCATTGATAAAACGACGCACCGTCTCACGAGAAGCCTCATGTAACTCCGTAGCCTGTTGGGACAAAAAATGTACTCCACGATGCACATTCGCATTGACCGAATAGTATTCATCGGTTATGGCCTCAACCACACAACGCGGTTTCTGAGTGGTAGCTCCATTATCCAGATAAATAAGCGGCTTTCCATACACCTCCCGACCTAATATCGGAAAATCTTCTCTTATTTTTTGTATATCGTACATGGCGTCCTATTTACATATCGCACATCCCTGACATTTATTCAACTCACCACGGAAACGTTTTTCCACCAACAAATGCAAACGATCCTTTAATGCATCCAGACGGATCGTATCTATTACTTCATTAACAAAAGCAAACATAAGCAATAAACGTGCTTCCTTCAGACTGATACCACGTTGTTGCATATAAAACAACGCATTTTCATCCAACTGACCAACAGTAGCCCCATGAGAACACTTTACATCATCCGCATAAATTTCCAGTTGTGGCTGGGTGTACATGTGGGCATCACGAGTAGCACAAAGGTTACGGTTGGTTTGTTGGGAATTAGTATGTTGCGCCCCTTCACGTACCAGGACTTTTCCGGCAAACGCACCCACTGCCTGATCATCCAATACATATTTGAACAGCTCATTACTGATGCAATCGGAAACCTTGTGGTCAATGAAAGTATGATTGTCCACCTGTTCATTCTTATCGGCAATGACCATACCACACAGACTGATCTCGGCTCCACGTCCGGCCAAAGTTACTTCGGTTGTATTACGCGTAGTACCGTTATGCAAAGTCATGCCATTCAAAAGCACATTACTGTCTGCTTCCTGATTCACATAGAGGTTATTGAAACGCACTGTGCTAGTATGGGTTTCTTCCAGTTCATAAAGATCGAAAGTCGTATTTTCTTTCGCAAAGACCTCAATAACCTGAGTAGAAAGGAAATTCACATTATCCATGGCATGGTCGCAAATCAGCAGACGAGCCTGCGCACCTTCTTCCAGCACAACCAACACACGGCGGTTCACCATAAAATTAACATCGGCACGCAATATGTTCACCAGCTGAATGGGCTTTTCCACCACCACGCCTTTCGGCACATACAGCATAAAGCCGTCCTGGGCAAAAGCAGTATTGAAGGCGGTCACACCATCCTTGGAAGTATCTGCCAACTTACCATAATATTGCTTGACTAAATCCGGATATTGTTCAGACAGTTCTTTCAAGCTGCCAAGCAACACTCCTTCCGGCAATTGCGCCTTCGGCAAAGCTTTACGATAAAAAGCATCGTTTACTACAAAATAAAGAGCGGTACTCATATTAGGTACATCGCACTTGAACACTTCATACGGATTCACCGGAATGTCGAGTCTGTTCAAATTCAAACCATAATCCGGCTCGAACAACTTGCTTACATCCGTATATTTATACTTCTCCTGTTTGCGGGTAGGGAAACCTAACTTTTCGAAATCTGCGAAAGCTTGCGCACGGGGAGCGTTCAGCACCTCGGCACTATGCCGGCAAATCATCGCCTCACATTGAGAAAAGAGATCAATATATTGTTGTTCTGCTCTCATAATCACTTTCTTCTTTAGGCATCAAATTATTATTCTCCCAACTCGGCTTTTATCCAGTCGTAACCACGCTCCTCCAGTTCCAAAGCCAATTCGGGACCCGCAGTTTTCACAATACGTCCTTTATACAATACATGTACAATATCCGGTTTGATATAATCCAGCAAACGTTGATAGTGTGTAATGACGATACAACTTGTTTCGGGAGTCTTCAATTTGTTCACGCCCTCGGCTACAATACGCAACGCATCAATATCAAGACCGGAATCCGTTTCATCCAAAATGCTCAACTTAGGCTCCAGCATAGCCATCTGGAAAATTTCATTTCGTTTCTTCTCACCACCGCTGAACCCCTCGTTTACCGAACGGTTTGCCAATTTATTATCCAGCTCCACTACAGCCCGTTTCTCGCGCATCAGCTTCAAGAACTCACTGGCTGTTAACGCAGGAAGCCCTTTATATTTACGTTGCTCGTTTACCGCCGCACGCATAAAGTTCACCATACTGACTCCGGGAATCTCCACCGGATATTGGAAAGACAAAAACAGCCCCTCATGGCTACGATCCTCAGGACTCAAAGCCAACAAATCTTTTCCTTCAAAAGTCACTGAACCCTTCGTTACCTCAAAAGCCGGATTACCTACCAACACGGATGAAAGAGTACTTTTACCAGAACCATTAGGTCCCATAATGGCATGAACTTCACCCTTCTTTATGGTCAGATTGATACCTTTCAATATTTCTTTGCCATTGACACTGGCATGTAAGTCTTTTATCTCTAACATAATTCTATTAAATTCTTAGTTCTTCATTTATCCTACGCTTCCCTCTAAAGATATAGCCAGCAGTTTCTGTGCCTCCACCGCAAATTCCATCGGAAGTTTATTCAGTACTTCTTTTGCATACCCATTGACAATCAATCCGATAGCATCTTCTGTAGGAATACCGCGCTGATTGCAGTAGAACAGTTGGTCTTCGCTGATCTTGCTGGTTGTCGCCTCATGTTCCACCACAGCTGTCTCGTTATGGATATCCATATATGGGAATGTATGAGCACCGCACTGGCTTCCCAGCAACAGAGAGTCACACTGGCTGTAATTACGGGCATTGTCCGCTTTCTGAGCCACACGTACCAAACCACGATAGGAGTTCTGGCTCTTTCCGGCACTAATCCCTTTACTAACAATGGTACTACGGGTGTTTCTGCCCAAATGAATCATTTTAGTCCCCGTATCAGCCTGCTGATAGTTATTCGTTACTGCCACCGAATAGAATTCAGCAGTAGAATTATCTCCACTCAGGATGCAACTGGGATATTTCCAAGTAATGGCCGACCCGGTCTCCACCTGTGTCCAACTCAGTTTGCTGTCCACACCTTTGCAATGACCGCGTTTGGTCACAAAGTTATATACTCCTCCTTTGCCTTCGGCATCTCCCGGATACCAGTTCTGTACGGTAGAATATCTCACTTCCGCACGGTCGTGCACCACAATCTCCACTATGGCTGCATGTAATTGGTTCTCATCCCGCATAGGGGCCGTACATCCTTCCAGATAAGAAACATAACTATCATCATCCGCAACAATCAGTGTACGTTCAAACTGACCGGTATTGGCCGCATTGATACGGAAATAAGTGGAGAGTTCCATAGGACAACGCACTCCTTTCGGAATATATACAAACGATCCGTCACTGAACACCGCCGAGTTCAAGGCTGCAAAGAAATTATCCCGCGGCCCGACCACCGAACCCAGATACTTCTTCACCAAATCGGGGTGTTCACGCACCGCTTCACTGAACGAACAGAAAATGATTCCCTTTTCCAACAAGGTTTCTTTAAATGTAGTCTTGACGGAAACAGAATCCATGACAGCATCTACTGCCATACCGCTCAACGCCATTTGTTCCTCCAGGGGAATACCTAGTTTATTGAAAGTTTTAATCAGCTCCGGATCTACCTCATCCATACTTTTCGGCCCTTCTTTTTTCTTTGTAGGATCCGCATAATAGGATATAGCCTGATAATCTATTTCAGGAATAGTGAGGTGCGCCCATGCAGGCATCTCCATTGTCAACCAGTAGCGGTATGCTTTCAGGCGAAACTCCAGCAACCACTCCGGCTCGTTTTTCTTTGCAGAAATCAAGCGGATAACATCCTCGTTCAATCCCCGTTCTATAATATCTGTGTGAACTTCTGTGGTGAAGCCATACTTATACTTCTCCTGCGTCAGTTCTTTCACATATTTATTGGGTTCTTCTTGCATATTTATCTTATATTTCTATTAATTGTTCTGTTACATTCTTAAACACCGGAAAAAAGATGCCGGACAAGTCTCTCATAGGATAATATAACACTGATTCCTTCTTTTTTGTTGCACTGATCATCTCATCTTTCGGGTCTATATATTCTATCACATGAATAGCTAACCCTATCAGTATCATATACTTCAATGCCCCAAGTCCGCTGCCCAGCCAACGATTCAGCCACCCCAGATGCACAGCATCCAATGCTTTTGTCAACAAAGAGGCGACAAACGCAAAACCTAAAGGCACAGCCACCCAGATCAATATAAAAGCCAAAACCTGCGCAATGGTAGTCGATGTACCTAAAGCAGGTGCCAATCTTTCGGCAACTGTACCAAACAAAGCACGGGCAACCAGCAATCCGGCTATCAACCCTACAATAGATGCCATCTGCTTCACAAAGCCCTTCATCAATCCCATAATGACACCCATGCCAGTCACAGCCAGTATGATAATATCTATTGTTGTCATCTCTATCATTCTTATAAAAAGCAGTAATGTCATTCTGAACAAAGCGAAGAATCTGCCAGCCCACGCGCTGGGCGAGGTGCCAGATCCTTCGCTATGCTCAGGATGACATTACCATCTATATTCTCAGGCTTTATTACAAAGTCTGTTTAACCTCTACTTCTTCGTAAGCTTCAATAATATCACCTACCTTGATATCGTTACAGTTTGTCAGACTGATACCACATTCAAAATTAGTACCTACTTCCTTCACATCATCCTTGAAACGTTTCAATGCATTGATAGTACCGGTAAAGACCACAATACCATCACGAATCAAGCGTGCCTTATCAGAACGTTTTACCTTACCAGTCTTCACCATAGCACCGGCAACCAAACCAACCTTGGTAATATTGAAGACCTCACGCACTTCGATGGTTGCAGTAATCTGTTCCTTCAAAGTAGGTGCCAGCATACCTTCCATGGCAGCCTTCACTTCTTCTATCGCATCATAGATCACAGAATATTTGCGGATATCCACACCTTCCTGTTCAGCCAGTCGGCCGGCAGAGCTTGAAGGACGAACCTGGAAACCTACGATAATCGCATCTGATGCAGCGGCCAAGGTCACATCCGATTCGGAAATCTGACCGACACCTTTATGGATCACATTAACCTGTACCTGTTCTGTAGACAGTTTTATCAATGAGTCGCTCAACGCCTCAACAGAACCGTCCACGTCACCTTTAACAATCACATTCAATTCATGGAAGTCACCCAAAGCCAGACGACGGCCCACTTCATCCAATGTCAACAGCTTCTGAGTACGCAAGCCCTGTTCACGCTGTAACTGCTCACGCTTGTTAGCGATGTCACGAGCTTCCTGTTCCGTTTCAATTACATGGAAAGTATCACCTGCCGCAGGAGCGCCATTCAAACCAAGAATCAACACCGGTTCAGAAGGACCAGCCTCCTTAATGCGCTGGTTACGTTCGTTAAACATAGCTTTCACCTTACCGTATGAAGTACCCGCCAACACAATATCACCCATGCGGAGCGTACCGTTTGACACCAGGATCGTAGCTACATAACCACGTCCCTTATCCAAGGTGGACTCAATGATAGAACCAGTAGCCTTTCGATTGGGATTTGCCTTCAATTCCAGCATTTCTGCTTCCAGCAATACTTTTTCCAACAACTCATGTACCCCTGTACCTTTCTTGGCAGAGATATCTTGCGACTGATACTTACCTCCCCATTCTTCCACCAGGAAGTTCATGGCAGCCAGTTCTTCCTTTATCTTATCCGGATTGGCGTGCGGCTTATCCACTTTATTAATAGCAAAAACGATAGGTACACCGGCAGCCATAGCATGATTAATCGCTTCTTTGGTCTGTGGCATCACATTATCATCGGCTGCTACAATAATGATAGCAATATCCGTTACTTTCGCACCACGGGCACGCATGGCAGTAAATGCCTCGTGACCCGGTGTATCCAGGAATGTGATATGACGTCCGTCTTCCAGTTTCACATTGTAAGCACCGATATGCTGGGTGATACCACCCGCCTCACCAGCAATTACATTCGCTTTACGAATATAGTCCAGTAACGAAGTCTTACCATGGTCAACATGTCCCATTACTGTTACAATCGGAGCACGCGGCAGCAAGTCTTCCTCGTTATCCTCCTCTTCTGTAATGGCCTGCGCCACCTCAGCACTTACATATTCTGTCTTGTATCCGAATTCTTCTGCTACCAGATTGATTGTTTCGGCATCCAGACGCTGGTTAATAGAGACCATGATGCCAATACTCATACAAGTAGCGATAACCTGGGTAACAGGAATATCCATCATACTTGCCAACTCGTTCGCAGTAACGAACTCGGTCAGCTTCAATATTTTGCTGTCCTCCTGTTCCATCTCCTCCTGTTCCATCAGGCGGTTCTGCACATTCTCACGTTTCTCCTTACGATACTTGGCAGTCTTGTTCTTAGTCTTGTTAGTCAGACGCGCCAACGTTTCCTTAACCTGTTTTGCTACATCCTCATCACTAACTTCCGTTTTTACAACAGGTTTCTTGAAGCGGTCTTTATTAAATTTACCTCCACCTTGATTGTTATTATTAGGTTTGGAGTTATTGTTTCTATTCGGTCTGTTAGCATTATCGTTACGTTGGTTATTATTACCTCCAGCATTTGTTGTACCGGCAGCATTTATATCCACACGTTCCTTATTTATTCTATTACGCTTTTTCTTCTTGGCGGCATCGTCGTTGACCGAGTTTTTAGAAACCTTGTCATCTCCCTTACGGATTTCTTTGATAATAGCATCTTTCATCTGCTTACGCTGTTCCTGACGCTGTTTATCCTTCTCTTCTCTTTCTTTCCGTTTTTCTTCTTTCGATTTCTTTTTCGGACGAGTTGACTGATTCAATGCAGCCAAGTCAATCTGACCCACTACATTAATTTTCGATTTAAATTCAGTAGGACGAATTTTAAATACATCGTCTTCTTCTTTTTCCTGAACGGGTGTTGCTTCGGGTGTTTCTTTTTCCATCTCTTTCACCTGGGGTGTCTTTTCTTCCATCTTTTCAATTTTAGGCTCTTTCTTCTCTTCCTGAACAGGAGCCGGAGCGGGTTGAGGAGCCGGTTCCGGTCTCTTTTCCTCTACCACCACAGGCTTCGGTGTTTCCTTTTCGGGTTGCGGAGTTTCTTTCCTCTCAACCACTTTTTCCACCACGGGTTCCGCTTTCGGAGTTTGTTCAATAACTTTCGCCGCAGGTTCTGCAACCTTCGGCGCAGTTTTCTTGTTCAAATTGTCCAGATCTATTTTACCCACTTGCTTCAGTTTGGGTCGTGCCTCTTCAGGAATAACCGTTTTCACCACCTCCTCTTTCTCTTTCTTGGGTTCAAAACCTTCGATAGAGATAGAAGCCTTATTGCGGTCTTTGTTCTGTCTTTCCTGACTAAATTTTTCAGACTCTATTTTTAAATTTTTATCTGTGCTGAACTCTTTCACAAGTACAGCATATTGTTCTTCGGTAATTTTCGCATTAGGACTAGCCTCAATGGTATAGCCCTTTTTCTGCAAGAATTCAACTACCGTCGTTATTCCTACATTTAAATCTCTTGTTACTTTGTTCAGTCTAATCGTCATACTCGTTTTTTAATTATTAACTACGAGCCGGGACTGAAGAATTACTCTTCAAATTCAGCTCTTAAAACTCTCAACACGTCATCAACCGTGTTTTCTTCCAGGTCCGCTTTTTCTATCAACATCTCGCGTGGAGCATTCAATACAGCCTTAGCTGTATCCAATCCGATATTCTTGATGGCTGAGATAACCCACTCATCAATTTCATCCTTGAATTCATCAAGATAAATATCCTCATCCATCGCGCTCTCATCCAATTCGCGGTACACATCAATCGTATATTCGGTAAGCATACTGGCGAGTTTGATATTCATCCCCCCCTTACCGATTGCCAAAGACACTTCTTCCGGTTTCAGATACACTTCTGCTTTCTTCTCCTCTTCGTGCAACACGATAGAAGAAATCTTAGCCGGACTCAACGCACGCTGAATGAACAACTGAATATTAGAAGTATAATTAATCACGTCGATATTCTCATTACGCAGTTCGCGTACAATACCGTGAATACGTGATCCTTTCACACCTACGCAGGCACCTACCGGATCTATACGGTCGTCATACGACTCAACGGCTATCTTAGCACGTTCTCCGGGAATGCGCGCAATCTTCTTGATCGTGATCAACCCGTCATTGATTTCGGGCACTTCCATTTCAAACAGGCGTTGCAAGAACACAGGTGAAGTACGGCTCAGAATAATCTTCGGATTATTATTTTTATTATCCACACGGGCCACTACGGCACGGGCCGTTTCGCCTTTACGGTAGAAGTCACTCGGAATCTGCTCAGTCTTGGGCAAAAGCAATTCGTTACCTTCATCATCCAGCAGCAACATTTCTTTCTTCCATATCTGATAAACTTCCGCACTGATCACCGTACCCACCCTATCAATATATTTATTATACAAGCTATCTTTCTCCAGCTCTAAAATCTTTGATGCCAGTGTCTGACGCAAGTTCAGGATGGCACGACGGCCAAATTTGGCAAAGATCACTTCATCAGTCACTTCCTCACCTACCTCATAAGAAGCATCAATCTTCTGTGCCTCGGTCAATGAGATCTGCATGTTTGGATTCGTCAAATCCTCATCTGCTACAACTTCACGGTTACGCCATATTTCGAAATCTCCTTTGTCAGGATTCACAATAACGTCGTAATTTTCATCAGTGCCAAACATTTTCGCGATCACACTACGGAAAGATTCTTCGAGAACGCTTACCATAGTTGTTCTATCAATATTCTTTAATTCCTTAAATTCCGAAAATGTATCAATCAAGCTGATTGTTTCCTCTTTTTTGGCCATAATTATTTAAAACTAATTAAGTATTTAGTGTATTTTATCTCATCATACGCAAAAGTAACATCCTCTTCCACCAGCTTGGGACGTTTAGCTCCCTCCGGTTTCACTTTCTTTTCAATAGTCACGGTAAAGTTCTCTTCATTCGCATCCTTCAATACACCTTCCAGTTTCTTTCCCTCTTTAGTCAGGATTTCCACCTCCTTACCAATGTGTATCAAATACTGTTGCAACACCTTGAAAGGTTGTCCTATACCGGCCGATCCCACCTCCAGTTCATAATCCTCCTCTTCACGGTCCAGTTTAGACTCAATGTAGCGGCTAAGTTCTACACAATCGTCAATCCATACTCCTTCGGCATGGTCTATTTCTACCACAATTTTGTCTTCCGGACTCACAGCGACATCTACCAAAAAGTAATCTTTACCTTCCAGCCACTCGTCAACAATCCGGGTTACTACATTTTTATCTATCATTTATCCACTATTAAGAACAAAAAAAGGGCTTAATCAAGCCCCACCATTCATCCATTTCGGTGCAAAGATACAAATTATCTATCAGTGCTACAAAATATTCTATTAAAATTTTGTAGTTTTGCAGAAACTTATAACGCTATGGGTAAAAACAGTTTAAATACGAACAAGCAATTCATGATAGGTAACGGCATGCTGGCTTTTGGAGTCTTCGCCGTCATCATCATTTTTTTGTATATGTCCTTCCGTTTCCAACGCAAAGCGGACCGGGTGCAGACTTATGAAGGAGTCTATAACATAGAGCTGACCAACAGTTTTGCCGGAGACAGCATAGCGGTGTATCTAAACGACAGCCTGCTGCTGGACCAGACCATGCCCGACGCCAACCTGAAAGTGGAAATAAAACGTTTTGCCGAAGATAATGTACTGATGGTCGTAGATAACAAAACAGACAAGACCACACCTTTCAACCTGAATCCGGAAGGCAGCCGGGTAGAAGTTAAGAAGAGTGGTGATGTGATTTATATTTTGGAAAGAGAAGCCGATTCCCTTTTGGAATAAAGGGAAACAGCGACAAAGCCGATCAATACGATAAAGACACCTACCAGAGCCGGATACCGATAACCCAATCCGGCATCTATAGGTAGCCCACCGGCATAGGCACCAATGGCATTACCCAAATTAAAAGCGACTTGTACACAGGCAGCCCCCATCATTTCCCCTCCACGCGAATTACGGAGCAACAATAATTGCTGTGGAGCCGAAACGGCAAATAATCCTGCCGTACATATACACATCAATATCACTGCCAGCCACGAAACAGAAGCGGCAAAGAAAATAGCGAGCAAACCGGAAGCCATAATAATTTGTGTATATTTTACCACACGGGCAGCCCCATACTGATCAGAAAACTTTCCCCCCATCAGGTTCCCTACAGTCATACTAAGACCTGCCAATACCATAATAAAAGTCATGCTGTTTTCACTGAAACCCGCCACGTGCGTCATCAAAGGAGTGACATAGCTATACCAACAAAAGATGCCTCCGTTCCCGAACATGGTCGTAATTATCAGCAACCATGGAGCCAGATTCTTCAAAAAACGGAACTGCCCTTTCAAACCTGTATCCGGCAAAGCAGCCAGTGAAGGAACCCATTTCCAAATATAGAACAAGGTGATCAATCCCCATACCCCATTAAAGAGAAAAGGAATACGCCAGGACATTATATTACTCATGAACGTGCCCAAAGGGACACCAAAAAGATTGGCAATTGTCATACCCGAGACCATCAATGCCACCGCCTGCGAACTCTTTCCTTTATCCGCCACTCTTTCCGCAACGATAGAACCGACCCCAAAGAAGGCACCATGGGGCAATCCGGAAATAAAACGCATCATCAACATCATCCAATAATTCACCGAGGCGGCAGCACACAGGTTGCCACAAATATAAATAACCATCAAGCCTAACAGAATATGTTTTAGCGGACGGGTACGCGCCACCAAAACCATCCCCGGTGCTCCTACGCACACACCTAATGCGTATGCCGAAATAAAATGTCCTGCTTGCGGAATACTTATATGTAAATCCTTCGCCACATCGGGCAAAATGCCCATCATTACAAACTCGGCAATACCCAGCCCCAATGTGCCGAATGCCAAAGCCGTCAAACTCTTCTTCATACCTGAATAAAAACAATCCATTAATTAAAAAACGTGCAAAAGTAATGGTTATGTTTTCAGGTATAAGTGTTTTTAGCACACTTTGTGCTAAAAAGAGATGATTACTTGCTTTATGTCAATGTAATGTTGCCACATGCAAAGGGTATCAAGCATTTTGTCTTCAAAACACAAACAAACTTTCCAACAAGAACAGACCTACCAAGTCAACAAAAAAACGCACATTTCCACACGTACATACGCATGGGCCTTTACATACGTATGTGTGATTCTATACGGGCGTATGCGCAGGCCTACACGGACGTATGTGGTTTCCTGCGTGACCTGACGCATGAAATCCCACACGTCCGGCCAAAGAACAGGATGTTTTTTTTAAACATCAAGGGCTTTAAAATAAAGATAACGGCCTTTTAAAAAAAGAACAAGAGCTTTTTAGAAAAGACCACGGGCTTTCTCAAAAACGTCTTGATCTTTTTTACCACTGGCGGAATCCGCTAATATCCCGTGACAGTACAAACTATTCATGCACACTTTTTGCGAGAGAAAAGCCTGCAAAACGCCCTACTTTGTATCAGACCGGAACAGCCTGTGTAAAAAAGGATATATGGCTGACGACAAACATGTTATACGGAAATATGCTTCAAAACGCAGTGAGGGCATGGGAAATAAGTGAGGGCATAAGTGAGAGCAATATTTTTTACCATCATCACATAAGTCGTTTATAATAAACCTGTTACACGAAAAGTGAGGGCATGAGGGCATAAACATCCCGAACCTCCTGGTGAAAAGGACTTATACTACAGGGTACTTCCGGATATGCCTCACACTTCCTCCATCCTTACCAGCTCCCAACCGCAGAACTGCATCACGATGCAATGAAGACGAGTGCCGCTGCACAGCTGCCGCACCTTCTCACCCTTGGCATAGCCGTGAATCTGCTCCACCGCAGCATCCCACTGGGATGCAGACTGGGCATCGAATTTATCTTTCGGAAGGTATTTCAATTCCAGAATGTAACTATGCTCTATCTCGGAATAGCGTTGCAGGTCAGGCATCAGGAACATATCGCAGAAGCCGTGGTTCAACTCCACCTCGGGCATAGTCAAGTAATAGGCATTGATGCTCAGGTAGGCGGTGAAAAAACCTTGGATATTCCTCTCCCCCTCTATGCTGCTGCGGACGGAGGAATTGTTCTTATAGGCACAGGCTATAAAGTCCAGAGCCGAATGCCAGTCACCATCAAAAGCCATTCCGTCAAAAAGGTCTTTCAGACTATTCAAGTTAAGGTTGTCCCCGGTCTGGAAGTCTTCCAACAAATATTCATAATATTGCTTGCGGACATTATTGTTGGGAATCCCCAGTATTACCCGGTCTCCACGAACCCCAACAATGGTAAGCATACCGTAATAGAACAGCAGACTGGGGAATATCTCGGGTTTGGTAAGCTGGTCGGCAGAGAATGAGAGATAAAGATTGGTCAGTATCTTCCCTTCCTCGGTAATCTTGCGGAGCACCCCCTTGCGGTTGCCATCCAAACGGTCCAGCTGAATCAGCCTCTTCATCTTGCTGTAGTCCGTCTTGGTATTAGGGTCAATCATCTGCTTAGGAGATTCTCCTGACTGAACACGGTTACGAAGGTAGTAAAGCACCATGTCACAATTGAACATCTTTGGATCACACTTCAAACTTTCTTCAGCAAAGCAATAGTTGTCATACCAAGGCTTCATTTCCTGAATCATCGCCTCCACATCGCCTTCCAGCTGTCCCGCTTCTTGATAGTAACGCATCATGGCACGCACATCCTCCTCCGAGAAACCCAACATGCCGTTGAAAAGCGGGTTCGTGCTGATGTTCCAGCCGATATTGAAGCCGCTGGTCAGATCGTCCAAGGTAACAGGGCTGACACCCGTCATGAAAATACGGTCGAACATGCCCTTGTAATTCTTGAAGGCATCCCGATAGAAACCGCTGGCATGTGTGATGGCATGATAAATCTCGTTGCCCTGCTCATTCAAGACCACATTCGTAAAGTTGTCATACTCGTCTATGATAAGGTAAAGGGGATAGCCCAGGCGGCGGGCTTCGGCATCCAGCATGTGCAACTTGTCAAGAGCCTTTCCGGCAGAACGGAACCCCACGATGAACTCATCACTGTAGTATGCCTGATAGCGGTCCAGGAAGCTATTTAATTGCACCGCACTGTAAGCATCAAAATTCCGGGAAAGCTCGTCCACCCCTCCCCCTATTTTCGAGAAATCCAGATAGAGCATCTGGTATTTCCCTTGCAAGGGTGTGGGATGCTTTCCTATCCATAAATCACCGAACAGCTTTTGAAAGTCATCTTTTTGGGAAAGGTCATAATAGCTGCGGAGCATATCCAGAAAAAGGCTCTTGCCGAAACGACGGGGACGGATAAAAATCAGGTAATGAGGCTGGTCTTCCAACATGGACAGATACATAGTCTTGTCCACATAATAACAGTTCTGTCTCATCACGTCCGCAAAATTGGACATTCCGTAAGGCATGCTTTTTATCGCTTCCATAAGCTATCTTCTTTTTTGAGTTTAAACAACCGACAGACAAAGATAGTTGTTTAAAATGAATATAACGAAAGGAAAGGAAAAAATAAAGTTGCTTTGATGCATGGTTCAAAGCAACTTTCATAAAAGCCGGAACGCATGAAAACATTCCTTATTTTTTCTCTTCTTCAGCAGAAGACAGTGGCGTACTGTTCTCTTTATAAGCAGCAAATCCTTTCACCTTTGTCCGTTCCTGATTCGCACTTTCCGAAGCGGCGCTACCCAATTGCTGCAAATTTTGCTTGATAGCATCGTGGGTAACAAAGAAATGATCGAGCATCGCTTTCAGGTATTCGTCCAGCTGACCTTCTTTGGGAGTAAAGACCGTATGGCATTTGGAATGAAGCCCCACGTTCTTCTCATCCTCATCCGCCGTAAAGACAGTGGTCACCAAAGAATCCACATTGACCAGATTGACAATCTCTTTTAAGTAAGGTAAAGCCGGATTATCCATACTGATAGACGCCCACCATGGATTCCATATCATGATGAACCGGGCCTCATCCTCCACCGCAATATAAAAGTCATCGCCTTGATATTTAAAGACGATATGTCCTTCTTCATTGGTTTCCGGCTGACAACCTATCTTTTTGAGCACAGCCATAACCAGCTCTTCCGTGCCGATATCCTCCAGTTCTTCTTTAGTCATACGCTCCAGACGGGCTCTACGTTTTTTGCGTTCATGGCGAATACGAAGGACTAAAAAGGCAAGCGGCCATAATGCCAATGCTATAACAGCGATGAGAATGGTGAGGTCGGTCATATCTGTTTGCTATTTAAGGGTTCAACATCAAGATACAGATAGTTGCTACACTATGCTAAACAAATATAGCAATTATAATCTTAAAAACATCTATCTCCATCGATTTATTTCAAATGTTTCTTTATCCAAAGCAAATGCCCGTATTCTGTATCATCAGAAGTCCAGTGCTCATTGACCGGAGTAATCAACGCCTCTTTCGGACAGTTCAATACATTATAGACAATGTAACTGGTAGTAGGCGGACAAGTATTGTCATTAAATCCCCATGTCATATAAACAGGAACGGTAATCTGCCTGGCAAAATTCACCACATCATAATATGCAAGAGTCTTTATCTTGGCAGGTGTATCCATATCTACCGTGTTCTTGAAAAGATGAGGATATCCCCCGGCACGGCCGGCTTTGTAACCTGCCATATCACTTAAAGCAGGATGGTTTGCCACACATGCCGTAACACGCTTGTCAAGTCCTGCCGTTATCAAAGCCAAAGCTCCCCCTTGGCTTCCCCCCTGCACAATAACATTCTTGCCATCCCATTCAGGCAATGAAGTCAGCAAATCGATGCTGCGGACACAAGCCAGATAAACCCGTTTCATATAATAATTCTCGCGACTATCCAGACCATTTACCAAGTAACCGTTCTCCCGGCTGCTGAAAGCGCGGCTTATCTCGCCGAAAGTGTCCTCATCCAGTTCCGGATTCAATCCGTGTATTTCTATCTCAAAGCGGATACAGCCCTCTTCCGCATAATATTTATGCCGCATAGGCCCTTTGATCGTCTTGATGCCGGCTCCCGGAGGACACAGTACTACCGGATACTTTCCTTCCGCCTTAGGATAGAACAGATAACCATAAATACACTGGTTCTGCTTATTCAGCTGAAGTCTGATCAAGTAACAGTCTATCTTGTCCGTAGAATATTTCTCTACGTACTCTTTGGTATAAGTCAGAGGGAACTGAGCTGCTTCCACCTTAGTCTTATTCCAGAATTCATTAAAATCAGAAGGCAACTGGGTATAAGGTTGAAGCTTCTCGGGAGAGAAACCGACTTTGATATGATGGGAATAAGTTTTGTCTCCTACCTTAGCCGTCAGACGGCAATCACGGAAACCGGGATCTTTCATTGTCCCCATAGAAATAACCGCTTTCCCATTTTTCAGT
Organism: Phocaeicola sartorii JCM 17136 = DSM 21941; assembly: GCF_054653615.1. NCBI lineage: Bacteria > Pseudomonadati > Bacteroidota > Bacteroidia > Bacteroidales > Bacteroidaceae > Phocaeicola > Phocaeicola sartorii. The sequence continues at coordinate 106,326 of NZ_BAAIFW010000005.1, read as the reverse complement.
CTTACAGTCCCCTTGGCATCCGAAGGCATCATGTCACCTCCTAGTTCGTATGAAACCTCCACACCATCTTGTGGAATACCATATTTATAGAACTGAACCTCGATATTCGCTTTCTCGCCTGTCTTGTACAACCAGTCGGCATGATCGGGCACAGTCACCCAAAGCACATCACTCCGATAAGGATAATTTTCGGCCGCTGCTGAAAGAACAAACAGAACAGCCCCAATAAGCATACTTAAAAATCTGTTTTTCATTGTAATTCTATTTAGTGGTTCTAAAAATCAGTATCAAATTTACGCAACTCCGCACGCAAGGCATGAGCCCTTCCTCCTGTCATACTATCCAGCAGTTCCCAAAAACGAGGGCCGTGATTCATCTCCTTGGTATGAGACAGTTCGTGCAGCAGTACGTAGTCCATTAAATGAGGAGGCAGCAACATCAAGTAACAGGAAAGATTAATACTGCCCGCCCCCGAGCAGCTTCCCCATCTTCCCTTGCTGCCGGTAATCTTCACACGTTTAAATGGCAGATGATACTGTTCGGACAAAGAGGATAAAAGAGGAGGCAGATATTCTTGTGCATTTTTCTTCATGGCACGGATGATGGCATTGCGCACCAGTCTTTGTACTTCGGGCAAAGAAAAATCCACATTCCGCGGACAGATAATCTTGACACCCTCCTCGGTAAAACGTACGGAAAAGCAAGTAAAGTTACCCTGTTCCAACCATAAACGGAAGCAGGGAGTATGAATACGGAAGTTCAGGTCGATCGGCTTTTTGCCCACCCTTTTCCAATCCTCCAACAGGCGTTGCCTGTATTGCTCCACCACCTCCAGCACCTTGCTGCTCAAGCTGTAAGGAGGAACAGTAACATGTAGTCCGTCGGGCTTCACCCGCATAGTGACATTACGTGCCAGCTTGTGTGTACGAACCACAATACGATCAAAATCTTTATCCGGAAGTACTCTCTTAGTTGCCATACGGATACAAAGATACAGCTTTCCAATAAAAAAATGCAGAGATTTGCAACTTTCCAAAAATCTCCACCGTCTAATTAACAGAAACCGATTAAAAATACATATTATCATGAGAACAAAAAACATTTATTTTTTCAGTCTTCTGCTGGCAATCACAATGACGACAGGCTGTATCCATGTATCATCAGGCCCGAAGCCCAGCAAGAATAAAATTACCAAAAAATATAGCGTAACTCCTTTCAACAAGATAGAGAACAGAGCACCTGCCAACATTGTCTTTACCCAAGGGAATGTGGCCAAAGTAGAAGCCGACGGTCCGGATAATTATATTTCACAGCTCATCGTCATGGTCAAAGACAGTACGCTGAGCATCAGTATGGATAAAGACAAATTCAAAAACTTCAAGAGTTCAAAAATCAATATTTCAATTACCAGTCCGGACTTATGCAGTATCAAGCAGAGAGGGGTAGGAAGCATTTACCTGAAAGACAGTGTGAGAGTAAGGGATCTTTCTATCAATGCGGAAGGCGTGGGGAGTATTGAAGCAAATGCATTAATGGCACGTACCATCAAAGTATCTCAGGACGGAGTGGGAAGTGTCAATTTAAAGGGACAGGCCGGCCATGCGACCTATTATCTGGAAGGAGTAGGCAGTCTGAAAGCGAAAGACATGATTGTTTCTGATGTCATAGTTGAACAAAACGGTGTGGGAAGTGTTTCCTGTTATGCATCCGGGACGATAAATATCAGTGCCCAGGGAGTAGGAAGTGTGAACTACTACGGTGCCCCCCGGGTTACCGGACTAAAGAAATCCGGAGTCGGAAGCGTTAAGAGCAAATAACTCATTTCATAACTCTCTCTTTACATTAGATTATCTACCAAGCAAAAAAGGATTACTGCTCACGCGGTAATCCTTTTTTAATTATTTAGTTAGTTAATTTAAAATTTGAGAGAATTGAAACTTCACAGCCTCGAATTAAAAAGTTGTTTTAATAAGCACTAACTATCATATTTATATAAAAGCAAATGAAAATGTTTTAGTTTGTTTTCCCTGCACCGGTATCATCAACGGTAATCTTTGCCACCGTATCTGTAGACAATACAGGTTCGTATGCCACTTGGGGATCGGTCGTAGAATCCTGATACTCATCGTGTACCGACACCGCATCACTATCACCACCTTCCACAGCGTGTTGCACCACTGTACCCATGAGAAACAATACGGCAATCATTGCAGCCGCTTTAAACAGAGGCATAAAGCGTGTACGCATAGTGAGGCGTTGCGCTTTTACCACCGGTCTTTCTATCCGGGCCAGGATTCTGGCATCAAAATCATCGCCCAAGCCTTTCTCCCTCTCCACATCCTGATAAGCAAACAGCTGCTTATAACGGAGTAAATGAGCAGGCACTTCTTTCTGACGAAAGAATGAACGTAATATTTGCTCTTCTTCCAATGAAGTTTCGCAATTCCAGTAACGTTCCAAAAGCTGTTCAATATATTTATAATCCATAATCCTCTATTTCAGTGTATCTTTGTTTTATCTTCTGCCGGGCACGGAATAGGGTTATCTTCACCTGTTCTTCCGTAATCTGCAAAATGTCCGCAATCTCTTTATAACTCTTTCCTTCGACATCCCTCAGTTGCATGATTGTACGCTGCCTTTCGGGAAGTTCATTGACCAGACGGTGAACCAACTGTATTTGTTCGTCCTGCTCCAGCTGATCGTAAGGTGTCAATGTATCAGGCATTTCACGCACCTCGGGGGTCAGCTCCAGATTTTGGGCCTCCATCTTCTGGCTGCGGTCAATCGCCAGGTTACGGGCAACGGTCAGGCAATATGCCTCGATGGATTCAAACTGCGGCCATTCATCCCGCTTGTTCCATACTCTGATCATCGTATCCTGCACCACATCCTCCGCTTCAGCGCTATTCAGCGTAATACGAAGCGCCAACCTGTAGAGTTTGTCCTTCAGGGGCAGAATGTCGTTCCGGAAACTGATCTCTCGCATTGCTCTGTAATAATGACGGGTGAGTCACACTAAAGTTACACCCACCCGCCTGTTTTTTTGAATTATTTTTTAATTACGGTACCACCTTCTTTATGAATGGCTGATGCTAAGGTTATTACCACTTGGCTGACACCAGCGTCAATCGCAGAAAAAGAGTTCTCCAGTTTGGGAATCATCCCTCCCTGAATAATGCCTTGCGCCACAAATTCCTTAAATTCCACAGGAGTAATCACAGGGATTACACTGTCATCATCATTTTCGTCACGCAGCACGCCCTTTTTCTCAAAGCAATAAACCAATGTCACATCAAACAGGGATGCCAGTGCTTTAGCGGTTTCTCCGGCAATGGTATCGGCATTGGTATTCAACATACTTCCCTTGCCGTCGTGCGTCAGTGGAGCCATGACAGGCACAATGCCCTGACGGATCAACGTTGCCAGAAACTCAGCGTTCACTTTTTCCACATCGCCAACAAAGCCATAATCCACATCTTTTACCGGACGCTTTACCGAACGGATCACATTCATATCGGCTCCGGTCAGTCCGATGGCGTTCACCCCTTTTGCCTGAAGGCCGGCTACGATATTCTTGTTCACCAGTCCGCCATATACCATGGTGACCACTTTCAGCGTTTCTGCATCCGTAATGCGGCGGCCATTCACCATTTTACTTTCAATTCCCAATTGGGACGCCAGTCTGGTAGCAGAGCGCCCGCCACCATGTACCAGCAGTTTATAACCCTCTATAGCAGAAAAATCAGCCAACAACTGACTGAGTGTTGACTCTTCCTCTACAATTTTTCCACCTACTTTTATGATAGTCAGTTTTTCTTTCATGCTATTATTCCAAATAAGTATATCCGTACAACCCGGAACGATAATTAGAGAGGAACTCCTTTCCTTCCTCTACTGAAATCTTTCCTTCTTTTACTGATTTGGTCACCCAAGTCTCCAATGTACGCACCAGTTTCTTCGGGTTATATTGTACATAGTCCAAAACTTCGGCCACCGTTTCACCATCAATCACCTGATCAATGGAATATCCCTTGTCATCCACCGTGACATGCACCGCATTGGTATCTCCAAACAAATTATGCATATCGCCCAGAATCTCCTGATAAGCGCCAACCAGAAACACACCTATATAATAAGCATCTTTCCCCTTCAACGAATGTACCGGCAGATCATGCGACACATAACGGGTGGAGATAAAATTGGCAATCTTTCCATCCGAATCACAAGTGATATCTTGCAGGGTAGCATTCCGGTCGGGTTTCTCATCCAGACGCTGGATAGGCATGATAGGGAATATCTGGTCTATCGCCCACGAGTCCGGCAACGACTGGAACAACGAGAAATTACAAAAATATTTATCAGCCAGCAGTTTGTCCAGCTTGCGGAATTCATCGGGCGCATGTTTCAGCCCCGAAGCGATCTGATTGATCTCACGGGTCACCGACCAGTACAGACGCTCTATCTGGGCACGGGTCTTCAGATCCACAATGCCGTGGCTGAATAAATCAAGCGCCTCCTCACGTATCTGCTGTGCATCGTGCCATGCCTCCACCATACGGCTCTGATTCAGGTTGTCCCATATCTCATAAAGTTCATGTACCAGTTCGTGATCACTTTCACCCACCTCGAAATCCTCATCCATTTCGGGCAGAGTCGCAGTTTCCAGCACCTCGAAAATCAGCACGGAATGATGGGCGGTCAGTGAGCGTCCGCTTTCGGTAATAATATTCGGATGAGGAATTCCATTCTTGTCACTGGCATCCACCAGCGTAGAGATAGAGTCATTCACATACTCCTGAATAGAGTAGTTCACACTGCTCTCACTATTGGCAGAGCGGGTTCCGTCGTAATCCACACCCAAACCTCCGCCGATATCCACAAACTCCACCTTGAAGCCCATCACATGCAACTGTACATAGAATTGAGAAGCCTCACGCAGAGCCGTCTTGATGCGGCGTATTTTAGTCACCTGACTGCCGATATGAAAATGAATCAATTTCAGACAGTCCTTCATATCTTTCTTTTCCAGAAAATCAAGCGCTTCCAGCAGTTCACTGGATGTCAAGCCAAATTTACTGGCATCTCCTCCGCTATCTTCCCATTTGCCACTTCCCGAAGAAGCCAGTTTGATGCGGATACCTATATTAGGACGCACATTGAGCTGTTTTGCCATTTTGGCTATCAGGCGTAATTCATTCATTTTCTCCACTACCAGAAAGATACGTTTTCCCATCTTCTGTGCCAGCAGAGCCAGTTCAATATAACTTTCGTCCTTATATCCGTTACAGATAATCAAGGAATCCGAATCTGTATTCACAGCGATCACCGCATGGAGTTCGGGTTTGGAACCGGCTTCCAGTCCCAAATTGAATTTCTTGCCATGGCTGATGATTTCTTCTACTACAGGACGCATCTGGTTTACCTTGATAGGATAAATGATAAAGTTCTGAGCCTTATACCCATACTCATCAGATGCCTGCTTGAAGCAGTTCGCGATTTTCTCAATACGATTATCCAGAATATCCGGAAAACGGATCAGCATAGGAGCTGCCACATCCCGCAATTGCAGCTCATCGACCAATTCTTTCAAATCGACCTCAACGCCGTCCTTACGAGGAGTTACCACTACATGACCTTTGTCATTGATACCAAAGTACGAAGTTCCCCACCCGGTTATGTTGTAGAGCTCTTCCGAATCTTCAATACGCCATTTTCTCATTTCTTCTTCTGTGCAAAGAGTGTGTATTTACTATATAATTATTTATTCAATTGCTTTCTCAAGCTGTCAACAGAGTTCTGAATCTGTCTTTTATCCTCCAGTTCATCGGCCTTAAACAAATGTTTTGCCTTGGAATAAAACGGAAGCCTTTTCTGTAACGCCTCACAGATAAACTTCATCAGTTCCTCGTCACTTTTATTTGCCAACAACGGACGTTGCTGCCTGGCTACCCTCAGGCGGCGGAACAACACGGCAGGTTCTACATCCAGAAACACCGTATCACCGCAATCATTCATATACTCCATGTTATCAAAAAAACAAGGTGTCCCCCCACCTGCCGAAACAACCACATCCTCAAATTCGGCCACTTCGTGCAACATTTTACGCTCCAGTTCGCGAAATCCGCCCTCTCCTCGCTCCGAGAACAGCTGTTGAACGGTTTTGTGGTAGCGTTCTTCAATATACCAGTCCAGATCTATGAACTCCAGACCCATTTCACGGGCAAACGCTTTACCCAAAGTCGTTTTGCCCGCACCCATATATCCTATTAAAAATATACGTGTCATTTTTTTGCTTTTGCAGTGCCCTTCGCCTTAGAAGCCGCCTTACTCCGGGCGGATTCTTTAGATGTCTCGGGTTCCTCTTCCATATTCACGGATTCCCTGTTTCTTGAAGCCGCCTTCGTTTTACGGGTTTCCGCCTTGCTTTTCTGCAATTCTATCACCTTGAAACAAGCCTCCAGGCTTAAATCCGCCGGTTCCACATTCTCCGGAATCTTATAATTCTTTTTCTGATAGCTGATGTAAGGGCCGTAACGACCATTCAAGACCTGCATATCAGGGTCAGCATCGAATACTTTAATAAACTTCTTCTCCTGCGCCTCGATCTTATTCTTAATAAGCTCCACAGCCTCATCCAAGGTAATCTCCATCGGATCAGTTCCTTTAGGTATAGAGACAAACAGTTTGTCATAGCGCACGTATGGCCCGAAACGCCCTACTCCCACCGTTACCGTATGACCGTCATAATCGCCCAACGTGCGAGGAAGTTTAAATGCCTCCAAGGCTTCTTCCAACGTAATGGTTTCCATAGACAACCCTTTTGCCAACTGCGCAAAGCGTGGTTTCTCCTCATCATCGGCAGTACCGATCTGAATAACCGGGCCGAAACGGCCGATCTTAACCGATACCGGCTTGCCACTTACCGGATCTGTCCCCAATACTCTTTCACCCACCTTATGCTCGGTCTTAGAGTGAATGGTCTTATCTACCAACGGATGGAAACCTTTATAGAAACTACCCATCATACCCGTCCATTCCTTTTCTCCTTCAGCCACTTCATCGAATTCTTTCTCCACATTCGCTGTAAAGTTAAAGTCCATGATATCAGGGAAGTATTCCATCAGGAAATCGTTTACCACGATGCCGGTATCCGTAGGCAGCAGCTTGGATTTTTCATTTCCCGTCATCTCCGTCTTGGTAGTTTCCGTAATCTTACCACCTTTCAGTTTCAAGATATCATACGAACGCTTCACCCCTTCACTGTTCCCTTTCTCCACATAACCGCGTTGCTGCACGGTAGAGATAGTAGGCGCGTATGTAGAAGGGCGACCGATACCCAGCTCTTCCAGTTTGCGCACCAGGCTGGCTTCCGTATAACGGGGCGGACATTGAGTAAATCGCTGAGTCGCCAGAATTTCTTTTCTTATCAATTTCCCCCCTTTGCTCAGAGGCGGCAACAGACGGCCCTCGTCTTCCTGTTCATTGTCATCATCGTATGATTCCTTATACACACGCAAAAAACCGTCAAAAGTAATCACTTCGCCGGTAGCGATAAATTTCTCGCTGCTGTTGCTGATTACAATGGTAGCCGTTGTTTTCTCCAGTTCCGCATCCGCCATCTGTGAAGCGATAGTGCGTTTCCAGATCAGTTCATACAACTTCTGCTCCTGACCGGTTCCGTTTACCTTCTCATTCTCCATATAAGTAGGACGGATAGCCTCATGCGCTTCCTGTGCCCCTTTGGTTTTAGTGGCAAACTTACGAACTTTGACATATTTTTCTCCCATCAGAGACAGAATAGTCTGCTTGCTGGCATTCAAAGCCAAGTCTGAAAGATTCACCGAGTCCGTACGCATATAGGTGATTTGTCCGTTTTCATACAGACGCTGCGCCACCATCATGGTCTGCGCTACTGTAAATCCCAGCTTACGGGCAGCCTCCTGCTGCAACGTAGAAGTAGTAAACGGGGCAGCCGGTGATTTCTTCACAGGGCGGGTTGTTATATCTTCGATAGAGAACTGCGCATCCTTACAAGTTTCAAGGAAAGCCTGTGCTTCTTCCTTGGTCTTGAAACGGTTGGCCAATTCCGCTTTCACTTCAACTTCATTTCCATCGACATCAGGCACTTCGAACACCGCCGTAACACGATAAGACGGCTCACTGACAAAAGCGTGCACCTCACGTTCACGTTCCACAATCAAACGAACGGCAACAGACTGCACACGTCCGGCAGAAAGGGCAGGTTTCACCTTCTTCCATAGCACCGGTGAAAGTTCAAAACCTACAATTCTATCCAAGATACGGCGTGCCTGCTGTGCATTTACCAGATTCACATCAATGTCACGCGGATTCTCGATGGCTTTTAGTATCGCTGTTTTGGTTATCTCGTGGAATACAATGCGCTTGGTCTTCTTAGGATCCAATCCCAAGACTTCAAACAAGTGCCATGAAATAGCTTCTCCTTCACGGTCCTCATCGGATGCAAGCCATACCATATCAGCTTTCTTTGCCTCCGCTTTCAATTCGGCTACCAATTTCTTCTTATCTGCCGGTATCTCGTAAGTCGGCTCAAACCCATTCTCCACATCGATACTAAACTCCTTCTTCTTCAAATCCCGGATATGCCCGTAACTGGAAAGGACTTTATAATCATTGCCCAAGAATTTCTCAATGGTTTTAGCCTTGGCGGGTGACTCCACTATTACTAGATTTTTTTGCATAATACTATGTATTCCATTTTATTTTGGGGCAAAAGTAGAAAAAAAGCAGAAGCACACCTATATAATAAGGTATGTTTCTGCTTTTTTTTCTTAAAAAATTCCTCTCCAGGTCTCTATTTAACTAAAAAACCAAAGAAAGACCGGCTAGAACATTCAGTTTTTCAGCAGGATAGCCATGCTCATAATAATATTGTTTATTCAGCAGATTATTCACGCGGCCGAAAACAGACAAATCTTTCAGGAACGTATAACTGGCCCCCACACTCAGGTCACTGATATTGCCCAGACCTAAGTCCCAGCTGCCATTCCCCTCTTTTATCACATATTCTTTCCGCTGTACATATTCGTAACCTAAATTAATCTTCAGTCCTTCGAAGACTTTAGCCTCAGCATAAAAATTCAATTCAAACTTGGGCTTGGTCATTAAATACAACTCTTCGTTTTCATGATCCGTCTTCCAACTATAAAATGTACCTTTCAATGAAGCATCGAACCAGTCCTTATAGCCGTATTTCAATTCAGCGCCTCCATAGGCGGTTTTCGCTTCATCCTGCAAGAAATGAGTAAAATAATATCCGTCCACATCCACCAGATTGCAGGACAACTCATCTTTGCTGATCCGGTATCCGCCAAAGATATTAAACCACAAGCCATTTACCGGAGACGCTTTAAAGCCCAATGAAGCATTCAGCGGCACATAGGTGGAAGGCATCCGGCCATTTAAAGACCAATAAGGCGAGAAAGCATTCAACCGACGGTAATCATTCAATTCACGTCCTCCCAGTGCATGCAGATAAAGCACATAACTATCCGAGAACAAGTATTCGGCTTTCACATCGGGAGCCACATCAATGCCGCTGTCCTCTCCCGACTGCCAGTCCACATGAGCACCGACACGAACACGCCAGTCGTCACTTTCCAACATATAATAAGGATTCAGAGCCAGTGAAGTATAGTCACTCATCCAACTGCCCGATGAATAAAACAGGTTATCCATCTCAAACCGGATGCCCACCCGCTGTTCTTCATTCAACTTGCCCCATACATCTCCTTCGGTATGCACAATCTTCTCCTTGCCTGTAGATGCATTATCAGAATAATCCAGCGGATATTTGATACCAAAATACTTCAATCCGGTCTGCAAGGTAAATTGCAAAGGAAGCGATTCATCTCTGGAAGAAACACCTATATGGAAGTCACCCAGAGTATGATGTTGCTTATCTGTACTCCTATTAGGGGTTATGTTTATCTCGTAATCAGGCATATAATTAAGCACTTGGGATTGCAGGCCGCCACCTAAATTCAAAGTCACCTTACTGAAATCATGAGAATAGTCCAAGCGGAATTCTGTAGAATAAAAACGCGATTTCCAATCCTCAGCATTCCAATGCTTCAGTTTTCCGTTCCTGCCATCCAGAGACGCTCCGACCTTCAAGCGGTCGTTCCCGGTGATATCCCATACATACCCGGCCTTGAAATCCACGTTCCCATAATTACCATATCCGGCACGGACATATCCGCGTTTTGCCTGGTTCACAGCCCATTCGCGGGTAATGGGAGACATGCTTTCATACGTCCAGGCCGAAACAGGACGCAAGGCTGTAGCATATTCTATCCCTTTCTTCACTATGGCCGGCTCCTCCACCTTAGGAAGCACATTAATCTTCGAGGCATCCATGATATGGGGATTATACTCATTCTCTACCACCACCGTGCGATTCAGCGTACTATCTTGCTGTGCGTATGCAGCAGACAGAGGCAGAAATGCCAACATAAAGGACAAGGAACAATGACCAACGGACAATTTCTTACTTATCATATTCAGCACTTATTTTTTAATTTTTAATTCTCAATCTTTAATTTCTCAAGTCTGCTTTCAATCATACCGGCAATATCATCATCCGCCTGATAGTTCTGTTTCAATGAAAGCAAATACTGCTTGGCATCCAAGTTACGTCCTAGCTTCATGTACACATCAGCCAGCAATACAAAACTGCGTGCCAGCCAGTAGGTATGCGGTGTACTTACCTCAATGTAATTCAGCACTTCCTGCTCTGCCTTATCCGTTTGTCCGCCGTCGAAGTAAATCTGGGCCACTTTATATTTGGCCTCCGCTCCATATACATTACGGGTATCTTTTGCCAAGACCTTCAGATCCTCCATGGCTGCCTCCGTCTTGCCGGCATCCAGATAAGCTTTTGCACGATAATAATGTGCCTCGTTAGACAATTCCGGTGCCAGTTTGGTATCAGCCAGCAAATCGGTTGCGGCAAGGATAATCTCCTCCCCATTTCCCAGCATGTGTGCACTGCGCAACATGCCGGTTTTGGCTAGTTGGCGACGTTCCATAGAGGCGGCTTTGTCTTTCAGTTGCTTGTAGATAGTCAAAGCCTTTTCATAATTCTTTGCCGTGTAAGCCATTTCGGCACCCATCAACATGGCATCTTCAGAATATTTGTTGTTGGGATATTCCAATACTTTATCCAAGTGTTGGGCTGCACTTTCAAATGCTTTCTGATTATAGTCTATCAAACCGATATAATAATTGGCATTCAGGCTGAAAGCCCCTTCGGGGAAAGTCTGCAAATAACGGGTAAAGCTGTTGCGGGCTTCATTGACCTCCCCTCGCATATATACCCTTTCGGCAGCCACATAAGTCAATGAATCACGCTCATTCACATCAAAGTTTGCGCCACCGGGGATGGTTGAAGCAAAATCAGCATACTCGTCCACCTTGTTCAAATCAATATAGATGGATTTCAAGTCACGCTGGGCCAAACGAGCTTCCTCACTGCCCGGATAACTGGCAATAACCTGCTTATAAGCCTGAATAGCCTCAGGATACTTGTCATCCTGATAGTACAACAAACCTATTTCATTGGCCGCACGGCGTGAAACATTACTTTCCGGGAATTTCTTCACCAGAATATGGAACCGGGCAATGGCATTGGCATTATCCTCCATCTGTACAAAGGCACGTCCCTGTTCGTAGAGGGCATCATCCATGTACTGTGATTCGGGATACTCTGCAATCAGGCGGTTCAATGTCTGTACTTTTCCGTTATAATCACGTTGCAAACCACGTACAAACGCTTCCTGATACAAAGAGTAGTCACCCAGTGACGGGTCAATCTCCACTGCACGGGCATAGTCCTGGCGAGCCTGTTCAAAGCGGCGGTCATAGAAATGACAGTCACCTATACGGTTATAGGCATCCGCCTGCATGGCACGTTCATTGGCACTTCCCCTGTCCACAAAACGAGTAAACCAAGTGGCCGCGCTCCCATAATTTTTCTGTTTGAAATAAGTATATCCCAAGTTATAGAGAGCCAGACCGTATTCCTGTCCGCTCTTGTTGGTGGCAAATTCCAGATACAAGCGGTAATCATTACCCGCCTGCGGGAAACGGTCCAGACGGTAATTGGACTCTCCCCTCCAGAAATAGGCGTCCGCCTTTGTCGTCTGATTGTATTGCCCCACAGCCAGCGATTGGTTGAAGAAATCCAAAGCCTCCTGAAAACGGGCGTTCGCAAAAGCCTGTGTGCCCAGCCTGAACAAAATCTTCTGCTTGGCCTCCATAATCCGTGTGCCCGGATGCTCAATCTTTGCGATGGACTTTAAAGCCGCCTCATAACTGCGGGTATTCATATACACCTCTATCAAATAATCATTGACACGCTCCGTATAAGGAGAGTTCGGGAACTCGTTCAGAAAACGTTCAAACACGGTAACCGACTCGGCAAATGGAGAATAAGACGTTTCATGAATACACAAAGCATAGTTATAAAGAGCCTGCTCCTTTACCTTCGGGTCAAAATCAGAATTGGCAGCCTGCTCGAATGCCATGCGGGCCTGATTCCGTTGCTTCAGATTCAAGTAAGCCAGCCCCATGTGGAGGTAAGCATTCTGTGACAAAGCATCACGCACCGAAGTCATTTCTCCCAAAGTAGCGGCAGCCTTGGAATAAACACCGGTATAATAGTAGCTCATACCAAGTTCATACAAAGGCTTACGCTGAGGATGGGAAACACTTCCGCGGTATCTCTCCAAAGGAGCTGTCGCCTCCTGGTAATCATTCAGTCCGAAACAAGCCTCACCCAAAATCCGTTCCATCTGGGGGACATCCTTTTTAGCCGGATATTGCTCCAGATACGCCTTCGCCACAGTACGGGCCTGCTGATAATTTCCTTTCAACAACTCAATCTCTCCTATATAATAAGGAACCAACGCTCCATATACGGCATCATTCTGCAAAGACTGGAAACTCTTCAGCGCCTTGTCATAACGCTTCTCCACATAATCAATGTAGGCCAGATTATACACAGCATCATCCTGATACAACGGACTTACCTCTTTCAGCAAGGTAAACCATACCGCCGCTTCACGCAGATTATCCTCCTTCAGATAAGAGGTGGCCAGACGCATGGCACAGTCATCCCTCTCTTTATCGGGCAAAGCCTCCAAATCACACGATCGGAACAAAGCAATAGCCTCCTTATATTTCCCTTCTGTAAAATAAGCAGAGGCGATCAGTGACAGCACTCTGTTCTTGTGACGGGAATCAGGATATTTGTCCAGATAAGCCTGCAACAGTTCCATGCTGTCCCCGCCTTTCAACTCATATTCCCGGCATACCCGGTTATATTCCTTGTCACCTGCCACATCCTTGGGAGTGATCTGCTGTGCCATTCCCTGCAAGGAACAGCCTCCCATCAATGCAGCCATCAATAAGGTTTTTCTTTTCATATCTTATCATTAAAGTTTATGTTCTTTTAAAAAACGTCCGACTCCCTCGCGCACGGAATCCAGCCCGAACTCTTCGGGATGCACCCTGTCCAACGGAAGCCAGAAAGACTCTGCCACATCATCCATCGCCTTTATCCGGCTGGTATCTTTCACTTTACACAGAAAGAACTGGTCCAACGTATGTACCAGGAATCCCGAATAAAGATACGTATTAGGGAGTGAGAACTGATAGACAGCCTGCTCCACTTGCAGGCCGGTTTCTTCCAGCACCTCACGCGCCACACCTTCCTCACCGGTCTCATGCATATCAATAAACCCGCCGGACAGGTCCAATGTTCCCTTTGCCGGTTCTTTTCCTCTGCGACACACCAGCAACTCATTCTTATCATTCAAGATAAAAGCTACGGTGGCGGCACTGGAATTGAAATAATACACAAAGCCACAATCGGCACAACGTTTCGATTTCTCATTGTTCACTTCGAAGCGCGGCGAACCGCATTTCGGACAATAATTGAATAGTTCCAACGGATGCATCATTACTCCTTTCTAAATATAGACACCGCAAAGATAGCGTAAATGACAGATAATTCATTAATTAAATCTAAAAGAAGAATGAGAAAACACAATTCTTAGTACATTTGTTAGCAAAACAAAACGTAAATTCTTACATGGAAATTGCCATTATCATCGCACTTATCTTACTGAACGGGGTATTCGCTATGTCCGAAATCGCCTTGATCTCAGCACGTAAAAGTAGTTTGTCCAACGATATCCGTCATGGAAGCTCCACAGCGCGTATTGCTTTAAAGCTTGCCAATGACCCGGACAAGTTCCTATCCACCATTCAAATCGGAATCACCCTGATTGGTATATTGACCGGTATTTACTCCGGCGACGTACTGGCCGCCGACCTTGGTAAAATACTGATTAACGCCGGCGTACCCGCCACGTATGCCTATTTATTGGCTCAAATCCTGATCGTCATTCTAGTCACTTACCTCACCATCATCTTTGGCGAGCTGGTGCCCAAACGTATCGGCATGAGCGTCTCCACCCGTGCCGCCAAGTTATTGGCACGCCCCATGTACTGGCTGTCCATCATCGCCTCTCCTTTTGTATGGCTGCTTGCCAAAAGTACTTCCCTCATCTTCAACCTGCTGCATATCAACACTGCCGAGGAGAAAGTGACCGAGGAAGAAATCAGATCCATGATAGACGAAGGGACCGAGAACGGCGAAGTGCAGGAAGTGGAACAAGACATTGTAGACCGTGTCTTCTCCCTGGGCGACCGCAGCATCAACACCATCATGACCTATCGCAGCGACATCGTATCCATTGACATAGACATGAACAACAGGCAACTGTATGACATCGTATGCCAACACCTGTACCAAGTTTATCCTGTCACACAAGGAAACACCCTGGACAATATTATCGGAGTAGTCTATCTGAAGGATCTCTTCGGAAAGCTGAACAGTTGCGAGTTCAATCTGCGTGATGTCATCCGTCCGGCCCAATACTTTCACGAAAACATGGATGTATATAAAGTACTGGAACAAATACGCCAGCACAACATCAAGTACGGATTAATCTGCGATGAATTCGGCAGCCTGCAAGGCATCATCACCATGAAGGATATTCTGGAAGCCCTGGTAGGTTCCTTGCCCAGTGACTCGGAGGATCCCGATATCGTTCCCCGCAAGGACGGAAGCTGGCTGATAGACGGCCAATGTTCCTTCTATGATTTCCTGAGTCATTTTGAAATGGAGGATTTATACCCCGATTACAACTACAACACCCTGAGCGGCCTCATCCTGCAACAACTAGGGCACATACCCAAGACCGGTGAAACCATGGAATGGAATGACTTCACACTGGAAATAGTCGATATGGACGGAGCCCGGATAGATAAAGTATTAGTGACACTAACCCATAAAAACGAGGAGGAAGATTAACATGCTGCAAAGAGATTACATTATGCGGTTGCTCCAGCAATTTTTCGAAGCACTGGAAAAACTAGTAGAGGAAAGAGACAAAAAGAACGGCCCCGAACTGCAATTGCAGCTTCAAAGCATTTATCGAGCCTATTTCAATCATCCCCCCACCTTCTATTATAACCAGGATGCGGAATATATACTGAACGAGATGGGGCAGAACTATGGCGGAGAGGAATTGCTCACCCGCATTGACATGTTATCCGAACTTCTCCATCAGGACGCCTTGCTGAAAGAACCCGAAGAACAAAAACATTTGTTACGGAAATCACTGTTCCTGTTGAAATATTTAGATGAGCATAGCGACACCTTCTCATTTGAAAGAAGAGGGAAAATCGGCGAAATAGAGAAAAAGATAGGTGATTAGCGTCCCTTCTTGCACTTTTTTTCAAAGAAATCCTGTTTTTTCTTGCAAAATAGTAGATAAATTAAAAAGTATTCCTATATTTGCTTACAGATTGATAACATTAAAATCGGTATATTATGGAGAAAATTGATAGTCTCGACAGACAAATTCTAGAAATTATATCCCAAAATGCCCGCATCCCGTTTAAGGATGTCGCAGCAGAATGTGGAGTTTCGCGCGCGGCCATTCACCAGCGTGTGCAAAGATTAATTGATTTGGGAGTTATTATTGGTTCCGGATATCATGTAAACCCTAAGAGTTTAGGTTACAGAACCTGTACCTACGTAGGAATAAAGCTGGAAAAAGGATCTATGTACAAAAATGTAGTGGCAGAGCTGAAGAAGATTCCCGAGATCGTGGAATGCCATTTCACCACAGGCCCCTATACCATGCTGACCAAGCTTTACTCTCGTGACAACGAGCATTTGATGGACTTGCTGAATTCAAAGATTCAGGAAATCCCCGGTGTCACAGCTACCGAGACCCTGATCTCTCTGGAACAGAGCATCAAAAAAGAAATACCCATTCAAAGCTAAGAAAGAATGGAATGGCTGAATGAATACCATTTGGGCGGTATCGTAATCGGCATCTGCACCTTTTTAATAATCGGTCTTTTCCACCCGGTAGTGGTCAAGGCCGAATATTATTGGGGTACACGGTGCTGGTGGATATTTCTGGCACTGGGTATAGCAGGCATTATAGGTACCGTGCTTATCAGCGACATCCTGATCTCCTCTTTGTTGGGTGTCTTCTCTTTCTCTTCTTTATGGACCATCAAAGAGATATTCGAACAACGCGAACGCGTGCTGAAAGGTTGGTTTCCGATGAATCCGAAACGGAAACACGAATACGAATAGAAACGATTCTTTCCAGCCAAGCCCTTTGCAACCCATTAAAGGGCTTTTATTTCCTCTTCAGAAAGCCCCGTAGCTTGTGCTATGATCTCAGATGACACCCCCAATTCTTTCAAATTCCGCGCATTCCTCATACGCTCTTCCTCACGTCCCTCTTCACGTCCCTCTTCACGTCCCTCTTCCCGGCCTTCTTTACGTCCTTCTTTACGTCCTTCTTCCCGGCCTTTCTTCAGTTGGGTTTTCATCACACTGTACCAATCACGGAAATTCTTCAAACTTTCCCAATACTCACTTAGTTCCTTCCGGGAGAAGCGGGCTATTTCGGCAGTCTCGAACAAACGGTCGAACACACGGTTCTGAAGGGCACGCGGACGCTCGAACAGAGAGGAAAGGTTACGGAGCACGAACAGCCACTTGTCAAACATGGTTTCCAGTTCGTCCTCTCGTTTGCTGAACTTCGGCATTTCCAGATAGATGAAGGCAAGCTTGTCATAAAATACTTTATGCGTATGAAGATCCACCAGTTTCACTTCATGATGGAAATGTTCATTATCCGTATCGTCAAAAGAAAAATTCAGGATACCAATCACATAGACTGCTTTCAACTCATAATCCCACGGACCGCGCTTGCCCTGCTCGCGGATGGGGAAAGTGGAATAGTACAAACTCCGGTCCTTGAAGAACTGCTGCTCGCCGCGCTGCATCTCCACCAGGAACTTCTCTCCCTTCTCGTTCTCGCAATACACATCGAATATCGCACGGCGGTCATATTCCTGCGTGCCCAGGTGCTCCGTATTCATATAGGTGACATCCTTCACCGTCTCCTCCCCGAACAGCAACGCATTGAGAAAACTGATGAGCAGTTCCTTGTTCATGGCTGTACCGAACAGCAGTTTGAAGCCGAAATCGGTATAAGGGTTCACGTATTTGTCCTGTATGCCTTCTGTTCCCATAACGTAGTCTGTATTTATTAATTCATGCAATGAGACAAAGATAGTCATTATCCTGCAATTACCAGCAGAGAAAGAAATTTTTAACTCCCCCATCCCAACCAGTAACTGTCCAGCGGATACATTGCCACGACATGGCATCTCGTTTTGATTAGACGAGAGCCAAGATAGCATTCAAGAGAATGATCCCACTGAAAAAAGTAAGATATCTTCGTGAGCAAAGTAAGATATGTTCCCAAGCAAAGTAACACCGCTTACTTGGCTCACGAAGTCCACATACTTTTCTTTACAACAAAACAGACCTCACAGACATCTCATGCCAGTGACAATCATTTCAATGAATTACGAGAGATTTCGTAAAAGACAAAAGGTATCGGCCTCTTGCGATTAAGCAAACCGGGAAAGCTATCTTTCATGAATAGGAGGATGGAAATTCGCACTATGTAGATGCAGCCTGTCGGGGCAACCGTAACTTCGATATGCTGCAAAGAATCGTACACGCCATTTTCGCGTAAGCGTCTCCGGGATTCTAATATCATACACGTCCCGTGCCTGTAACATATAAAACAAAAATTACTTCACAACTTTATCCCCGACTCCGTACTCTGCAAACTCTTCCTATTCCTATATTTGAAATTCTTTCCTTGCATATAATAATTGAATCCTAATGAAAAGCAGAAACTTCGGTCCTTCATCCTGCCGGATGAGAAATTGTAATAAGTTCCTTCGTGCGTAGTGGAATCATACCCCAAAGTGCCCAACAAATACCTCATATTTCCAATAATTCCCAAATGTTTGTTCACACGCCAAGTTACCGTCAGTTCCGATTCAGACCCATAATGTTTTCGTTTGTTATTCACACCATAGCTGAAAGGCCGATAATTCCCATAAAGATTCCATGACAATCTTTTATAATGTCCATACGTATTAAGATTAACATAAAGAGAGCCCTTTCCATGCTGATGAGTATAGAAATGAGTATCATACCCTATATTTCCACCTACACCTCCCCATTTTTGATTATTATAGTTCATATTGATACCGGCATCCAGTTGCCGGAAAGTATCCGTGTTTTTATATGTCTGCGTATATATATTGTCCTCTGTATACCCTATCGGCACAATCCGGTCTACCGACAACCTGTATTTCACAAAAGGTTCCACATAAAATCCATGCTGATTATACATATAGCAAAATCTAAAAATATGATTCCGGGCAGGCATTAAAAAAGGATTTCCCCGAGTCACTTCCAAACTGTCGGTAGAAGTGTTGTAGGGATTCAGATACATTACCTCAGGAGACAGATTGGAAAGATTATAATTCAAACGTACAGAGTGTATGCCATTAAATTTATAAGTTCCTGATACAGCAGCAGTCAATTTGCTATAATCGTGTTTCACTTCACCTGCTTTCTTGAAAATAAGATCCGTACCTAACGAAAGCATATAAAAAAAACTGCTCTTGATATTTCCATTCATCGAAACATAAGCATATTCACTCCATTCCCTATGATAGAAAGTAGGATATCCCGCACTAATCTGTTTAATACGGTCTTTCAAAAAACGAGTATAACTTCCGAAATCAAAATTCTGGCCGAGCCAATCAAAAGAATAATCCAGTTCCAATCCTCCGGACCAGCGAAAGTTGTCAAAATCATATTGATTTCTATACTCCAAGGATGGATATTCCTCTTTTCTAATCCCTTTCATATCATTCCCATTCATGTTCAGATGCAGAGTCGTTTCCAATGTTTTACTTTTATGAAAGGTATGCTTATGATACAAGTTAAAACTTCCTACATAACTGGTTGATTTATTATCCACAAAAGATTTATATGCTTCTCTCTCTTTATTTTGGATCAGAATTCCCCCACCCTCCTCTTCACTTTTAGAAGAATAATGGTAATAGATGGCACTCATAGCCAGATAATCTTTGGGCGAACAAATCCAGTCACCGTTCAAAGCCACATAAGGATTACTTATATTAGAACGTTTTTTACTGACAGCGGTTTTCTCATACCCCGTATTCTGTTGTATCGTATTCCACTCCGAATCATCATGATGAAAATAGAAATGAGAAGCATTCAAGCTTAAAGACGCCTTGCTGTTGCCTAATTCATAATAACCTCCCGTATACCCAAACAAAACCGGAATCATGTGGCGTGTATTCATATTGTATGTCTGATAAGCGGCAGTTTTTTGTTTCATCTTAATATTGACCACACATTGTACCCCGTCTTTCAGGTAGCGTGCAGAAGGGTTATTGATCACCTCCACCGCCTCCACCTCTTTCGGGTCAATGCTATTAATGCCCGAATTGACCTTATGTCCATTTATCAAGATTAAAGGAGTAGCCCCATCCACCATCTTTATAGAACGATCCGATTCATTCACCACCAATTTGGGAATTTCTCTCAATGCCTCATAAGGATTCTGTTTTTTCCTGGCTTCTGCCGACAAATAAAAGATATCACTATTTGCCGTATGAGAGATCAGATGACTTTTGTCGGCAACAATAGAAACTTCTTTCAACTGTATGTTTTTCACCGGATAAATCACATAGACTATCCTTTTATCACCTGTCAAATCAAAGATTTCCTCTACCGGCTGATACTCGGGGCACGACAAGCTTAAAGTGTATTTCCCTTTGTGCAAATCAGTAAATTTATATCTCCCTTTCGAATCTACCAGTGTCATGCCTACCAATGAATCGGCCTGTTGCAAGGTCACAACCGTTTCAGGCATCACCAAAGATTTATCATTCTTTACTGTCCCTAACAAGGTGTATTGGGAGAAAACAACCAACGGGCAACAACAGACTGCTATCAGTATGATTAGTTTGTCAAGGCGTGCTTTCATACATATTCATTTTAAGTAGTTCGTTATTAAATCGATACTCCACATATTCATCCATACTCAATTCCATATTCCTCAATTGGCAATACCTTAGAATATTCCCTGGAGTTTCTAACAATTTTTGATTGCAAGGTCCCCAACACAAAGGTAATAATTTACATGATATACAGTACTCATTATCATACGTTGTTTGCGATAATCTTTTCTCCAACTTTAGGTAATCCCACTTGATACAACCATTATCCTGCAAAACTCCTTCTCGCAATTCATTGGTAAAATCTCTACCACTACATTTATATACATCTCCATTATATGAGATAATAGCCTGGTCAACTTTACCGGATTTACATGAATAACTTCTTCTAGCCAAGTTCATGTATGAAACTGCAAAACCATTTACCATGAATAAATTCAAAACATCTTTTATTTTATAGGATACTTCTTTTTCCGGTGAAGTCTGCCAAACTCTTTCCATGTGTATACCTATTTTTCTTCTATCGATATCAATAATATCTTTTATAACCTCTTCAATATGATTTAATGTATCATTATCATAATTGATTCTCAAATTTATATAGGTATCATAATTATTGGTTAACTGATGAATAACTTCTATAACCTTATCATAAGTACCTTCTGACGTATTAAAATATCTTTTTATCGAATTATGTTTTTCTTTATATCCGTCTATTGAGATTTGAAAACTTGCATGTAAATCTTCAAAAAGAGAAAGATGCTCTGAATGAATACAAGTTGCATTAGTTACAAAAAAGAAATGTACTCCTTTATTATGCTCTTCCGCTTTACATTTTATCTGTTTTAGCAATGGATATAATTCTTTCTTAAAATACAATAATGGCTCACCACCAAACAATTCAAGATTTAGAAATTTAATATCATCACGGCACAATATACTATCCACATAGTTTAATATCAAGTTTTGGGTTATCACATTTAAATGACTATTCTTAATATGTTTCTCAAAACAATACCAACAACGTAAATTGCAATCTAAAGAAGGCAATAGTGTCAATTCATATGTTCCATTTATACCAATAGCCTTACTATGTTCATTTTTCAATAAAGCAAGTTCATTATCCTGCTCAATCAAAAAACCACTCTTAAACAAATATTCTTTTTGCCTATCACTAATCTTATCATATTCTTCTGCTTGAATTAACTCGTATAATTCAGCTGACATAAAAGAATATATATCATGAAATGTGTTAAAACAAATCACACCATGTTTCTTTTTTACATATATGTTATATTTACTTGCTTTCATAGATTATATATTTAAAGATAACCCAAATAAAAGAAGATATCTATAAACTAACTTACTCATAGATATCCTCCTCTAGTGATTACTTAATGCCATTATAGAATTAAATCAACAGTGATGACTACAGATATTATTGACCTTCACAGCCATTTCCTGCTTGTCCACCGCCTCCACCACTACATCCACAACCAGCACCAGAACTACAATTACATCCGCAACCTGCGCCAGAACTACAATGGCAACCACAACCAGAACCCGAGTAACAGTCACAGCCACAGCCTGCACCACTACCAGCATCATTTCCACCACCATCATTACCTCCTCTGACTAAAAGCATCTCATCATCAGACAAACTAATTTGATTAATAGGCAGTAATGACTCTTTAAATGAGACAAATGTTTTATTCATAATAAAAAGTTATTAAGTTATATGCCAGTAACTAACATATTCAAGAAAAATACCATTTTTACATATCTTCTTCTGGATCATATCCTGCAATATCTATCCAATACCATTCACCTGCTATATAAATCCACTCACCTCCTTTTATAGAAGATAACTGCAAATTTGAAAGCTGTTCTATTTCCATATCAATACCTCCTTTTTTAATTCACAAAATTAAAAAGTTAGCATAAGAAAAATATTAATCATTATGTAATAACCTGGTAATTAATTTATTTTTTTTTGATTACCTTTGTTCCTATTCTAAATTTATCTAACAATGAAAAAACTGATATACACACCTATATTAATCACTACTATCGTTTTATTCTGTTTACAAGGATTATGGTTAAACAAAATACATCATGCCTATATGAAACAATCCATGCAAACAATTCAACAATTGCTTTCATTAAGCATTGCTAAAGAATCAAGCTTACGCAATTATTCCTTACCTCAAAACCCTAAAAATCCTAGAATCATCTATCGGCATGCAAATCAAATTACAGAAGAAGAACGTAAACAATTAAAAGGAGATACTATAAATTTAAACTCATTGGCTAGCAGAAATATAAGTAACAATATGGCTGAAGCCATATTACAATTACAACAAGACGGATTAATTAAAAAGAATTCATTTATCCAATTAACAAAATTAGATAGCATTTTCCGACAAGAATTAAATACAGCAAATATCAACATTAGCCATCAAATCCTGCTATACGATAAAGATACAATTGTAAAACAAAGCATCGGAGCATTACCAACCAACGCCCTATTTATAAAAAAAACTCAGCTTTACCCTATTGGTACCAAGGGCTTACAATTCATTCAAGTAAAAGCAAATGTTCCATTTTCCTCTTTCATACAGGAGATGCTACAAATATTAATAGAATCCATTCTACTCACAATTATCATTCTAGGATATGTTATCTTTTTAGTCATAACCATTCACAAAAAAGATAAACTGTTTAAAAGACGGGAAGCAAGCGTAAACGGGACTATTCACGATTTAAAGTCTCCTTTAAACAGCATTATCACATTAATGAGTTTAATCAAGAAAAAAGTACCTGATATCCACACACAACAATTAGTGGAAAACACCGAAAGACAAGCACGAAAACTTGTCAACGAGATAGAAGCGCTACTCATCACAGCCCGTAAAGACCGGCAAAAAGTTTATCTTCAAAAAGAAGAAACAGACTTGGTACTCTTGGTAACCGAAGTTGTTCAAGAAGTTTCCATGCAACATTCCCATCAGCCTCATCAAATAAAAGTAGAATCAGAGTTGAAAGAGTTAAATTTCATGCTAGATCCCTTATATGCGAGAAACGTTATAAGAAACCTTGTAGAAAATGCTCTGAAATATTCTGATGACGGAGTACAAATCATTATCAGTATCTCAAAAAAGGAAACCCAAGCAATACTTACCGTAAAAGACAACGGTTGGGGAATAGCTCCCAAGTATCAAAAGAAAATATTTACTCAATTTTTCCAAGTACCCAGAGAGCAAATGACACATCAAAGAGGATATGGCATAGGACTAGCCTACACAAAATATATAATGGAAGCACATGGTGGCAACATCTCTGTAGAAAGTATTCCTGAAAAAGGTAGTCTTTTTATTTGTAAATTTCCACTTAAATGATTTCCTTTGTTCAAAACACATTTCACATTATCTTAAAACATAAACTATGAATGCAATTAAAGTCCTGTTGGTTGATGACGATATAATATTGAGCAGTATTATAACAACTGCACTTAAAGATGAAGGATATGAAGTACATTATCAAAGTTCTTTAACCGGAATCACCACCATCCTCAATGAATTCAAACCTGACATCATGGTATTAGACGTTGAAATAGGAGCAAGAGACAGCATAGACAATGCATCCGAATTAAAGATGGCATCTCCCGGCACTCCCATTTTATATATATCATCGCATACAGAAAGCCACGAAGTGACCAGAGCCCTAAAATCCGGCGCCGTAGCCTATTTGAAAAAACCTTTTAGCGTAGAAGAACTGATTGCCTATGTGGACAGACACGCCCATCCTGTTTCCAATGTCCTTATAAAAATCGGCTCTTTGGAATTAAACATGCAAACACGAACCCTTTACCAAGCATCAAAAGAACTTAAAAGACTAAGCAAGTTGGAGTTTTCCTTACTCAAACTTTTATATAGCCATAAAGGCGAAATTGTAAGTTATGAAAAAATAGAAGAGCTATGGGAAGATGCTATTATGAATGAGCACAGCCTTTACAATTACATCGTAAAATTACGAAAGATACTGGCTGCTGATCCCGATATATCTATTTCCACCATTGGAGGAAACGGGTATATGCTGCTTGTCCCAATGTAACCAAAATAGTTCTATTTAGTTACCTGCTTATTACACCATCATTAACAATGATGCAAAAAGGTTTCTTTATTTTTGCATTCAAAGATAGAAAAACAATCATGAAAGTATGGTTATTATTTATATTCGGCATAGTTCCGATCATCTCCCAAGCACAAAATCGCATGATCTCAGGAGAGGTGACGGACAAAGAATACAATCCCATTGAGTTTGTAACGATATCTCTTTTATCGGCAAAGGACTCTTCTTTAATAGCTGGAACCATCACAAACGAAAAAGGGAGATTCACACTTTCATGTAAAGAAAAAAAGGATTATATTGTTCGAGCATCTCATATAGAATACACAACCACCTTTATTTCTGCCGGGCAATCCATAAACGACATGGCATTCGTGCTGGAACCTTCCATCATCAGCATGAATGAAATAATAGTAAAAAGCAATTTCATCAAGCACGAGTACGACCGGATAATCGTAAACATGAAAGGAAATCCCGTAGTGAAAGGAAGAACTGTAAACGAAGCATTAGGAATGTTGCCCGGTGTCATAAACATGAACGATGAACTAAGGCTGAATGGGGGAACCGTGTCTAAAATATACATAAACGGCAGAGAACTTCATGACCGCACTGAATTGTCAAGTCTGCAAGCCACGGACATAGAAAATGTTGAAATTCTGCCGGAAGCCGATTTACAACATAATGCCACAACAAAAGGAGGAATCATATATATATATTTGAAAAAAAATGCAGATGGCGGAGGCAATGGTTCACCCTCTTTGCTAGGAGAGATGAGAAAAAGAAATAGTCATTGGGAACGTTTGAGCCTTCCATTAAGCCTTCGGCTTGGGAAATGGAACTTTTACAACAATCTAGTTCTTTCTAATGCAGGAGATCCTTACATCACGGAAAATATAACCCATAACAGCCACCAGAATATCCATATTGTAAACCAGAATGTAGACCGTAAAAATATAAGAAGAATCAATGAAACATTCAGCATGTTATATGATATAACTACCCTGCAAAGCATCGGACTTAACTGTATGGTAAAACAGGCTGGAAGCACACTAAAATCTTCTTCTTTTTCCGAAATACAAGAAACAGAAAAGGAATATACCTCTTCCTACCATAGTAAAGGGAAAGGGGATGACAAAATATATCAGGCTAGTTTGAACTATAATTGGAAATCAAAAAACGGAAAGAATACTTTGCAAACAGTTCTTGATTATTTGAGAAGTGACGAAACGAAAGAACTGAATCACCATTATCTTTATCAGTATCCGGATAAAAACGAAGAGAATAATAAATGCAGCAATAACGGGACTGTTTCTGATTTATGGAAGGCAGAGATAAATTATATCTTCTTGCTCAACGAACATTCCAGATTGAAATGGGGTGGCTACTATTATAATAACCATACCGACAACCAGATGTATTACGCATATCAGAGTGAAGAAGGGTGGCAGAAAGAAGATAAAAGCGGGCTATTTACCTATAAAGGCATAGGTTATGCAGGCTATGCAGAATATGTATGGCAATGGAAGAAATTTACATTAAATGGCGGTATACGGGTACAAGAGGATGAAGTGAAATGTATTTCCAATAACATAGCAGGTGACAAACGCACATATCGCAATCTGTTCCCCTCCATCAAACTGGGTTACCTTTTCTCTGAAAAGAACCAAGCCTCTTTATCCTATTCAAAAAGAATGGGAAATATCCCTTATAAGAACATGAATCCAGCTATTGTCTATATCTCTGAATATTCTTATGCTAAAGGGAATCCCGATTTGGTACCTACCACCGAACATCGTATCCGACTATTGTTGAGTCTGTCAAATACTTGGAGTATAAGCTACGCTTATGGAAAGCGTAAAGATGACTCATATCCTCTGGTCTATCAGGATAAAGACAATCCGATCATTACCTATACTATGCCGACCAATATAGGCAAGTCTTATCGACATGCTTTTTCAATAGGTTTCACTAAGGCCCTGTTCAGCTGGTGGACTACCAATGCCTCCCTTGATGGCGACTACACCAAAGAGGTCTCACCCGAGCAAACCTACCATGTATTCCATTGCCTATTCTTTTGTGACAACAGCCTTCGTTTCACAAATACTTTCGGTGGAAGTTTTAACTTTATGGCAGAAAGAAGAGCCCGTAGAAGCGAAACAATATATCACAGTGTATACAATATGAATGCCGGTCTTTACAAATATTTCCTGGATCAAAAGTTCTGCATAAATTTATCAGTTTACGCTATTTTGAATAAAAGAAGAAATCTGACCACAATTACCAATGACAATCTAAGCAGAATAGAAGAAAATAATAAGACCCCTTATCAAGGAGCGTGCTTAAACCTTATATATAAGTTTGACTTTGGCAAGAAAGTAAAGGTAAAACGTGCGGAAAGCATACAGACAACAAGTGACAGTTATTTGCGCAAATAATAAAAAGGAGTAATCGAAAAGCCTTTAAGTGAGTAGAAGAATACTTTAATTCGTTCACATTATGAAAGAAGATCGTTTTTTAAACGTACCAGGTGAAATACCTGTCCTCACAAATGACGAGACAAATCAATTAAAAGGAGGATTTAAGAAAATTAAAACGAATACATCTGTCAGAATGGATTCGGGAGATAAGAATATAAATTGTCATGGTCATAGTGGCGATATGGGCAGTGATGAAAGTGAAGATACTAACCTCAATTGCCAAGTATCATGCCGATGCAATAATTGATTTATAATGAATTTCATTGTGAATCCAATTTCCTAATCATTTAGAGGAAGTTGTATCAAAACAACGTATTGTTATGAAATGGAGCTTATATAACTTTATAATTAGAAATGGTTCTGATTATTTATTGTATAATAGTTTAACTAATGAGTTGATGGCTTGCGTAGGAGCCATCAACTCGTTATTAAACGAGTACAAAAATAATATAGACGGGCTTAAGCAAATACATCCGGAATTATATAATTATCTGGATGCGCAAAAGTTCATTGTATCAGACGAAACAGATGAAACAAAACAATTCATAGAACATCAAAAAGCCACTGATACTTCGAATGATTCGTTACGGATCATTATTAATCCAACATTGGATTGCAATTTAAGATGTTGGTACTGCTACGAAAAACATAGAGAAGGTAGCACTATTCACAATGATATGGACTTAGCTATAAAAACGTTCATAAAAAAGGAAATAGAGGATAAGAGTTTAAAATCACTCAGTTTATCTTTTTTCGGTGGAGAACCTTTAATGCATTTTAGGAAACAAGTTCTTCCTCTTATTTTATACACAAAAGAACTTTGTATAACTCATAAAGTAAAATTAAAATGCAGTTTCACCACTAATGCTGTATTACTTACTCCCAATGTAACCGAACTCTTAGCTAATACAAAGTTAGAATATCATTTTCAGGTACCTTTTGATGGAGATAGGGACTTTCACAATTCAATTAAAAAGCATCCCAATGGAACCGGAACTTATGATACAGTTCTACAAAATGTAAAATATGCAGCAAGTAAAGGATTTGCTTTTACTATTAGATGTAACTATACAAATAAGAATATACTATCTTTCAAAAAAGTTATAGATGATTTATCAAATATAGATTCAAAAGATAATTTAGTATTCTCACTACAAAGAATATGGCAAGAGGAGGATTCATCAGAGCTGGACAATAAAGAAAAGGAAGTATTATTATACCTCAAAAATAAAGGACTTACAAAACCAACTGAATATAAGGGAATATTTCAATGCTATGCTGATAAAGAGAATTGCATTGTCATCAACTATAATGGCGATATTTACAAATGCACAGCAAATGATTTTCTGCCGGAAAAGAGGGAAGGCATACTTAATTCTAATGGGGTTATCACCTACAACTCGTTATATGAAAAAAGAATGAAAGCTAAGTATGCGCTTAAGCCGTGTTTGGAATGCAATATTTTACCTATATGCATGATTTGTACCCAAAAACGTCTAAAGATGATAAATGAGGAAAAATGCATCTATATTGAAGAAAAAGATAAACCTGATATCATACGCGACCATATTCGACGGATTTATAAAGAAACAGATATAACTTAATCATCATGTTCCCTTTTTACAAGCAGCACGACAGCATGCAATGCGGCATCACCTGCCTGCAAATGATATGCAAATACTACGGGAAAGAGTATTCCCTGGAATCTCTTTCCCGTTACTGCTTTGCCACCACCGAAGGCGTATCCCTACTGGGCATCAGCGAAGCGGCAAACAAATTGGGACTACACACCATTTGCGGACGGATAACATTGGAACAGTTGCCCCAAGCCCCCCTGCCCTGCATCCTGCACTGGAGCCAAAACCATTTTGTCATCCTCTACAAAATAAAGAAAGGAAAGAAATTCCATATTGCCGATCCGGGAAAGGGACTTTTAACCTATACAGAAAAGGAATTCAAAGATCACTGGATCAGCACACAGTCTAAAGGGGAAGAAAAAGGAATAGCCATGTTTATCCAGCCCACACCCGCTTTCTACGAACTTTCGGGAGAAACGACGAACAGAAAGCGCTCCTTTAAATTCTTGTTTGGTTACATAAAGCAATATCGCCGATATTTCGGACAAATCATACTGGGAGCTTTAACGGGCTGCCTGCTACAACTTATCTTCCCCTTTCTTACACAAGCCATTGTAGATATTGGTATCACCCATCAGAACCTGGAAATCATTTACCTGATCCTGCTGGGCCAACTCATACTGACCATTAGCCGCACCTGTGTGGACTTTATCCGCCGGTGGATATTGCTCCATATCAGCATGCGAATCAATATCTCCCTGGTATCCGACTTTTTCATCAAACTGCTGAAACTGCCCATGTCTTTCTTCGATACCAAACTAATGGGAGACCTGATGCAACGGATGAACGACCATAACCGGGTAGAGAAATTTCTTACCACACAGATGCTGAATGTAACCTTCTCCCTACTCAGTTTCATTGTGTTCGGTTGTGTACTGTTTGGTTACAACCTGCCGATATTCCTCATCTTCCTCACAGGAAGCATCCTGTACGGGCTATGGATTGCCGTCTTCCTGAAAAAGAGAAAAGCGTTGGACTATGAACTGTTCGAAAAACAGGCCGTGAACCACAATAAGACTTACCAGTTCATCACCTCCATGCAAGAGATTAAACTACAGAACTGCGAACAACGGCGCCGTTGGGAATGGGAAGATGTGCAGGCAGATCTGTTCCAGGTCAATATGAAATCACTGAAATTACAGCAGACCCAGGAAGCGGGAAGCATCTTCATCAACGAAGTAAAAAACATCATCATCACCGTGCTGGCAGCAACAGCCGTCATTCACGGACAAATGACACTGGGAATGATGCTGGCAGTGCAATACATCATCGGACAACTCAATGCACCAGTGGAACAACTGATGAACTTCCTCTACTCACTGCAAGATGTGAAAATAAGTCTGGAGCGCATCAACGAGATTCACGAAATGGAGAACGAGGAAAGCAACAAGGGCGCACTAAGCGCATTTCACGACCGGAACAAAAGCCTGTCTTTCAAAAACGCCGACTTCAAATACGATCCGCACAACCCGAACAAGACACTGGACGGAATCAATATAACCATTCCCGAAGGAAAAGTAACCGCCATAGTAGGAACCAGCGGAAGCGGAAAGACAACGATGATCAAACTATTGTTGGGCTATTACCCCTTGCTGGCGGGGGAAATAACCATCGGTAACACAGACTTGCAGAAATATAATTTGAAATGGTGGCGCAAACATTGCGGAGTAGTCATGCAGGATGGAGTCATTTTCTCGGAAAGCATCGCCCGAAACATTGCAGTAGATGACGGCGAGATTGACAAGGAACGCCTGCTCCAAGCCGCACGCATTGCCTGTATAAACAATTATATCCAATCCTTACCCTTGAAATACAACACATTGATAGGACAGGACGGAATCGGGCTGAGTCAGGGACAGAAACAAAGAATCCTGATAGCGCGTGCCGTTTACAAGAATCCCGATTATATATTTCTGGACGAGGCGACCAATGCGCTGGATGCCAATAACGAACGTTCCATCGTAGAGAACCTGATGGAATTTTATAAAGGAAAAACAGTAGTCATCGTGGCACACCGGCTCAGCACGGTAAAGAATGCCGACCAGCTCATCGTAATAGAAAGAGGTAAGATAATAGAGACAGGGACACACCTGTCGCTCATTGCCAATCAAGGGGCTTATTACCACTTAGTAAAAAATCAGCTGGAGTTAGGAAACTAAAAAATAAAGGAGGCAGAACAATGGAAAACAAAGATTATGAACAGATAGAGCTTCGCAGCGAAAAGGTGAGGAATATCATAGGGCGTATCCCTCCCCTGCTCATTCGTTGCGGCATAACAGTTATCACAGTGCTGCTCGCAGGTCTGGCAGTGGTGGG
The DNA here is from genome assembly GCF_054653615.1 of Phocaeicola sartorii JCM 17136 = DSM 21941. Lineage (NCBI taxonomy): Bacteria > Pseudomonadati > Bacteroidota > Bacteroidia > Bacteroidales > Bacteroidaceae > Phocaeicola > Phocaeicola sartorii. Next base: position 75,269 of record NZ_BAAIFW010000005.1, on the reverse strand, counting down.
GTATTTTTATTTCACTTATTACTACAGGGCATAATGATAATGATATTGATAATATAACCAACTCTATTTGCCACTTCACATGAACAAAGCAACCATAAAAACAATCACAATCTCAATGATCATTCATTGCCTGCCGATAATGTCATCCGCCCAGCAAATTGATATATTTGAGCCAGCCATATTAGAATGTGAGTATTATAAAAGAATGGTAACGGATACTCTTGATAGGGAAAATGACTTCAAGGCAGATTATGTAAGATTACGGATAGGAAAACAATCGAGTATGTTTTACAGTCCGAAAGACTTGTCCTATGATTCATTAAGCTACGACAAACTAGCTAAAGCCAGGCTCTTTTTAGAATGCTCCAAGAAAAATCTTCCTTCGCCCGGAGGGCTGTTCAGAGAGCGGCTTTACAAGAATTATCCATCAGGAAAAATAACCGTATTCAATCATTTTGCACTAATGCATTGGACTTATACCGAAGATTGGGAAAAGCCACAATGGGAATTACTGGACTCCGCAAAAACAATATTAGATTATCCCTGCCAGCTGGCCGTCAGCCAATACAGAGGACGTACTTGGTATGCGTGGTTTACGTTTGAAATCCCTATCAGCGACGGGCCATGGAAACTCTGTGGACTGCCAGGACTGATATTGGAAGCACAGGATGCACATAAGGATTATACATTTACTATAACAGGACTCTGGCAAAAGGATATAGAACCGGTCGGGATCTATAATTATGCAGAATATGACTGGGCTAAAACAACAAGAAGCCTGTTCCTACAGACATTGTATAAAGAGATACACACCGACCAGGCAGCCCGAGCAAGGCAGATGTATGGACTTAAAGAAGGAAGAGCAAAAAAAACAGAGTTGCGCCACCGGAATTATGAACTGGAAGAAACAGACTATCCGCATGGTAAATAGAAACGAGAAGAACGATGAAACAAACGATTCTGATACTATTGGCATTCCTTTTTACATTACCCACCTTTTCCCAAACCGCTCTGACTGGAAATGTAATTGACAGTGAGGATAATTCGCCGCTGCACGGTACACTGGTGGTACTGAAAGACACCCAAAAGAAGCACATCATCAGATATGCACAAACCGATGCCGCCGGTAATTTTACCCTGACACTGAAAGAAGGGGAAGTAACACATTGCTCGCTCCATTTTTCCATGATGGGATATAAACCGCAAGAGATTCTCTTGACGGAAACCAGCCGAAGCTTCAGAATAGCCATGCAGCCGGCAGTAATACAAATAAAGGAAGTAACGGTCAAAGCCAAGAAGATCAGAGAAGAAGGAGATACCCTTATTTACAACGTGGCAAGCTTCACGGACAAGCAGGACAAGACCATAGGCGACGTGATGCGTAAAATGCCAGGAGTGGAAGTAACCCAATCCGGCAAAATAACCTATAATGGAACCAGCATCAACAAATTCTATATAGAAGGAAAGGACTTGCTGGAAGGAAAATACGGCATAGCCACCAACGGAATCTCACCGGACGATGTCGGCTCAGTAGAAATAATGGAAGACCACCAGCCCATACGTGTCCTGCAGGGAATCAGCCTGTCTACCCAAGCAGCCGTCAACTTGCGTCTAAAAAACAATGCAAAAGCCCAATGGATAACAAACGTACTGGCCACAGGAGGAGTCTCAGCCCAACCCGAAGGAGGATTATGGAGCATAGAGGCATTTACCATGCAGATGAAACGGAACAAGCAGAACATTACGCTGTACAAGACAAACAACATAGGCAAGAACCTGGAAAAAGAGGTGTCCGACCTTACCATGGAAAAGGACGCATCCGAGTTGTCGGACTATATACAGGTAACTGGAATCTCCATCCCCAACTTGGAACAAAAACGTACTCTCTTCAACCGTTCCCATCTTTTCTCTACCAGCCAGTTATGGGGACTGGGAAAGGACCGAGAGATAAAAGCGCAAGTCCATTATCTGAATGACCGGACAACCTCAGAAGCCTCTTCCAGATATACCTATTATCTGCCCGAAGAAAACAAAATAGTACTGGATGACCAAAAGGCACTGGAACATCTCCACCAACTTTCTGCCGAACTGACTGTAGAGGCCAACCGCTCCACTTCCTACCTGAAGAATATCCTGAAGACGAACCTGCAATGGAGGAATGTGGATGTCAACACCTCGGGCACTCTCCCAAACATGCAACAAGCTGAAGTCCCTGTTTACAAAATAGGGAACACTTTCAATCTCATCAAGCGATTCGGCAAACAGACCGTAGCCTTCTACAGCCGGAACAACTGGCAGCTGAGGCCACAGTCACTGGACGTGCAGCGAGGAATACGCTATCAGCAGAAAACAAGGGAACAAGCTTTCTTCACCCAGGAATCTGCCAGCTATGGAATGAACTTCAAGCACCTGACACTCTCGATGAATGGAGGAGGAACAGCCATGATCCGTGATTTGAACAGCTATCTGCACGGCCTTCCTGATTCGCCGGGCATCCCAGCCAATGGATGGGCTACCCGCTATGCCAACCTGTACGCCATTCCCAAACTGGAATACAAGTACCGTCGTATGGACGGGACACTGGAACTTCCGGTACATTATTATCACTACACTTTTGCCCATAAACTGTCCAAAGAAAACGACTGGACAAGTGCTCCATCCTTACGGATCAGATGGAATGTGACTCCCCACTTACGCATTTCTGTCAGAGGACAGGCCACCTCCAAAGCAATGGACCTCCATTCCTTGTACAACGGATTGATACTGACAGATTACCGTACACTCTCTTCCGGAATAGAAGAATACACCACTACCTCCGGACAGTCCCTTAGCGGAGCATTAAACTTCAAACAGCCGATATGGGGATTATTTGCCAATGTCATGGTTATGCGTTCGTGGAACAGTGCGTCTTTTTTGCAAAGCCAACAGTTTACAGGTGACTACATCATGAAATATTATACCAAATCGCCCCATAAGGGCAATACATGGACAGCACTAGGCACAGTGAGCGGCAATATAGAATGCCTCAAAGGAATGGCGGGAGTGACCTTCCTTTATAGGAAAACCAACCGTTCCATGCTGTCCGAAGGAAAACTGACGGACTATTCTACAGAAAGCTATAACCTGACGGGGCGTCTCAACGGACGTATCGGACAATTCGCGAACTGGCAGTATATCCTTGACTATGGCCAGAACAACCTGCACATCAACCATCAACCGCCCCATAGGCTAAGCCGTTGGCAGCATACGTTTTCTATATTTGCCGCTCCATTCAACCGCCTGAGCACTCAGCTAAGTGGAGAATATTACCACAACGAAGTAGGGGAACACCAATATAAAAACATGTTGCTGCTTGATGGAAAGATATCCTACAGCTTGGGCAAGCATATTGAGTTATCGGCCACACTATCCAATCTGTTCAACCACCGGACATACGGCTATTCGCTTTATGCAGAAACAAGTGTCGTGAAACATGAACGGAAGTTGCGCGGACGGGAGTTCCTTATTTCTTTTTACTTAAAAAAATAACAGTCCAGCCAACAGGAGGCGTCTTTGGGATATGGCCGGAACAAATCCTCACACTCCCAAACCTACCGCATGGGAAACTGCAGGATTCAGCCACGACCTGTGTCCCCTCGAAGAATTCCCGGGCCGGCCTTACACAAACAATTACAACTGACTGACCTCTTCGAATGTCAATCCTGTAATCTCCATAATATCTTCTATAGGAAATCCTTTTTCTTTCATTCTCCGGGCATTTCGAAGAACACCTTCTTTAATGCCTTCCGCACGACCTTCTTCACGGCCTTCTTCACGACCTTCCGCGCGACCTTCTTCACGACCTTCCGCACGGCCTTCTTCACGACCCTCCGCACGACCCTCCGCACGGCCTTCTAATCGTCCTTCTATCTTTCCCTCCAGCTTAGCAGAATCAAGAACATCATTCTGGATCATCAAAGCACTAAGATGTTCATCATAGGCATGGCGTTCCTGAGGCGTCATTGAATAATATTTCAATTTTTCACGTGCCTCACCCAATCCGGGAGCAGTCGTGTCAGGACGGATAATACCCGTCTTCAAATATTCTATCCATTCCTCTAAAGGAGTCACCGCCACCTTGTTGAACTCATTCACACGGATCAGAAAATACTCCGGATAAATTTCGGAAGGCATACGGGGCACAATGGCATCCTTTTCCCGAGTGCTCACTTGAAGAAAGTCTCCGGTATGCACTCCTTTAAATATATTCTGCCCATGATAAAGATAATCGGTTCCATGACCAATATCGAAATAAAGAATGCTGATGGAATATATCTTTTTAACTTTATAATAAGTCTCGCCCAATGAGATATGTTCTGTTATGGCTTTGGCCACTCCATACAGGATACGCTCCAGATAGTACAGTTCACGCGTATTTTGGATCTCGATGATAACAATCTCATTTTTACTATTGAGGGCTTTGATATCAACCCGGTTGAACTTATCATCCTCCGTTTGCTGGTTACCCTCGCTTTCCAGAATCTCCACTATATGAATCTCATCACCTATCAGCACCGTAAGGAATCCTTCGAGCACACCAAAATTGGCTTTATGACGCAGCAGACGCTTGACAGCCCAATCAAAACGGATATATTTATCTTGCAATTCCATAAGAATATAATTTATTCATTTTCAATAGACAAAGATAGCAAAAAGGATCATTCTTTAGAAATTATCCTACCTGTTTTTTTAATTCAAGGCTATTCGGCTATATGTTCATTCATCTAGCGAACTCACGTTAACCTATAACGCAAAAGCGCAAACAGCCCCAAATTCCTTCACGTCCTTCCCCCCTCCTCTACTACAACTCTTCTTTTTCTATCAGCATCAGACATTTATTTCCGTCTTTCAGCATCTCGCTTTGAAGCAGACGATATCCGCACTCGCACAAGGTTTGTTCTATGCCGCAGGGGGTATATAGATGCAAGTGCCTGGTAGGATACAGATATTTATACCGGGCAAGAGCTTCCGTGTCGATGCCGGGCTTGACTATCGGAATCTCTATCAGCATTTTCAGCCGGGGGCCGGTCTTCCGATAGAGGGTTTTCAATACCTGCTTGACATCAAAAAGATGCTCGATGACATCCAAGGCGACAATCATCGAAAGCTCCCCGGGGATAGGCAATGAGTCTGCCCTGTTCACATCCCCCCACATAATGTGGCTTGACACAGGAGAAACCTGACGGGCGGCCGAAGAAAGTTCAATTCCGTATGCATGGCCAAACCCATGAGCCATCCATTGTGCGATGAACGCTCCATATCCACATCCCAAGTCCAATATATGGCAATTCCGCGTAGGAAGAACTCCCCAGGCACGCAGAATATCAAACCTTCTGTCAACCCGGTCCATGTCACGCCTATATTTCGCAAGAAGCGAATCCCGCGTAATATACTGTACGGAACCGGCCGGTACAAAGTCGCTGTCCATATACACGTGGTTTTCATAATACGTCAGGATGCCCGTCTTTTCCTCCCCGTCCACTATGCGGTGAAAAGACTGGGTGTGGTCACGCTGATACCTGAAAATCTTAGCTTGCCACATCTTCCTCAAACATTACATCCAGTTCCTGCATCCAGCCCGCACAGGCAGCACGGTCTATCTTGTCACCCAGTCCGGTCCTTACAGCCACGTCCACCAATGACTTCAATGTGTAATAATACATGCGGACTTCCGCATCCCCGGCATTCATCCCCTCTCTCAATATCCGTCTTAATTTATACAAGGCATTGTGCAGCATGACCCCGCTGATTTTCCCCTTCATCTCTTTGGACATACCGACAACCTCGGCATACGTAAACTCTTTCTGCGAATAATAATTCAGGAAGAACGCCAGATTGACACGCCGGAACCGTTTGTCGGTCTTCATCTTTTCGACAAACAACTGCAAGTATTCCGCATTGCCGGAATCTTTGAGGCGCAGCGCGTAGGTTCTGTATTGAATGATCTTCATGCAGCCCTCTTCATCAGTACCGATATCATTCAGGTTGATCTGGTCTATCCGCTGGCGGACAACGCTTTTTACCTCACCGGACACGGCATTGTCGCCCGACAGGTTCTTGGACAACAGATACAGCAGTTCGTGTCTGATGTTGTTATCCACCTCATCGATATGCTTCAACAGCGTGCGGCAGATCCGTTCTTTTTCCGCCGAACCGCTCAAAAGATGGTGCATAAAATAGTCGATGAAATCGGACAGGTAGAAATCGGACCGGTTCAACAGACTGATGTTCTTCTCCAGGTCCAGCAGTATCTGATAGAGGTATCTGGCATACACAAAAGCCCGGCAATACACATTGCATTCCAGCTCGCCGAAATATTTCCTGTCGATATTTTCTCTTTGCATGGCTTCGGCCACCACCTCGTTCAAACGATGGCCGGCACAGTATTCAGATATGATTTCGTAGATATTCAGATGTTCCGCTTTCATAAACATCTTATCGAAATGACCGAACAGCTGCATCAGCTGCCAGTCTATATGCTTTATCTCCTTCTTCAGCGCATCCTCCACGCTTATCACGTGGCGGCAATTCTCGATGAAGCAAGATTTTTCGGCCTCCGTTTTGTCCGCCAGAAACAAAGAGGCATAGCAGTTGACGTAGGAGGCTACCTTGTCTTCATTGTACGAACAGATATTATTCAGGGTGATTTCCACCACTTCCTTGTTCGCATTGATTTTTTGCTTGATTTCTGTGATGAACTGGCAATCGGTCTTGTCCTGATTGGTATTGTAGGTAATGCAGAATGTGAACTTATCTTTGCATGAGTCCAGTATATTCAGCACCTTTTCAACGTCATTCTGACCGTCGGCATCCTTCTTTTCATCGTCCTTCTTCTTGCCATCGTCCTTCTTCTTGACCACACTGTCCAGATTGGCCAGAAACAGGACGTAATTACCGGATGCGGATTCAAACAGATGCAGCAGGCACCTGCAGATGGTTTCAACACCGCACCGCTCACGGTCCAGCTTGTTAAAGTCAATATAGAGTTTGGGTGACGCGCAGCATTCATAAATCAGTGCCAGCAGGATATTCTCTCCTTTTCCGGGGCCTCCGGTAATAATGAGGGCACGGTGTATATCTGCCATGTCTTTGGCCAGTTGGGAAATAGAGAAGGGAGAGCCGGAGGGAGAATTGGTTTCGGCGATGAGCGAGAAAAGCGTGTCATAGTCCGTAGTATCCGATGCCGCTCTCGACAGCCGGGGCAGGTGTTTCTTGTCGCACTTGCTTCGCAGGTATTCTTCACAAGTCATCGTTCTCCGCGTCTTTCCATCTGTAAACTCATGTATTTCGGACAAGTAAGCGGCCACGTATTCGCTGATATTGCCCATAGCCACTTTTCTGAGTCTTTTTAGCTTGTGTTTCAACGCCTCCTCGCAGGTGTCCGAAGGGCTCTTGACTATCAATAACTCACTTTTGGGGAAGCAATGCCTGGAATCGATCCTTTTCATTAAGGAAAACCAGTCTGCAAAATAATAGGCTTCCATGTCCACAATGTCCCACTCCTTCAAGGTATCCAGCGACTTGTCGGACAGCAGTTCCGCCTTGTTCTTCAGCACATGCGGAAAGGTGATGCATGTGCCGCATTTCACTGTTCCTTCCGTCAAGGCAATTTCTCCACCGGCCAGCAAGGTGCTGATTTCCCGGTCTGCCTTGACTGCATCCAGCCGGGCCTTTATATTTTTCGAGATCTGCCGCAGCAGTTCTTCGTGTCCGGCAGCATTTATTTTATCAAATACACTTTGGACGATGGAACGGTTAATTTCTGCCGTGCTTTGTGAAAAAGTTCCATTGGAATCTTTCTTGGTGACACATACATTTTGAGACACTAAAAAGACTTCCCCCAGTTTTACTTTGGCACCGAATGCTCCTACCACTCCTATGTTGATATAGAATCCTGACTTATAGAAGCGCGAGATGATATAAAGCAGCTTGTAGGCCGCCGCATTTCCCATCTCCTTGATGTTTTCATTGCGTGCCAGGCTGCACACCACGCAGGTTCTTATTTTACGGTTCTTGTCTATAAAGAACAATTTCTCGGCCGACAGACCCGAATGGCCGTATGCGTTGGTCTCGCATACCTCACGGTCAAAAAAGCCTTTTTCACGAAGGAAACCAATAAAGAGTTCTTTTTCTTCTTTCAGAATGGAGAATATGATACAGTCCACATACTCCGGTGTGGGACCGCTTTTTCCGGGGGTGTTCTTCTTTGTGCTCATCATAGTTTTCGATTTTACTTATTGGCTATCTTTCATATATTCGAACAATGCTGTCATGACCTGTCGGTTTACTCCCAGTGCAACTCCTTCGTCGAACATTCTTTTCAGCTCTGTGCAGGGGATATACAGAAATTCCTCCACTTCGTCTTTGTCATAGTGCAAGGCAGAAAGGTCTATATCGCCATGCAGGGTGTATCCGGCCAGGAATACATTGTCTGTTTTGTCCTGTGATGTTTTAGAGTCCCGGCAGGCATAGAGCAGCCGCGCAGGCCCGACATCCAGTTCGATGCCCATTTCCTCGTGCATCTCGCGTTTCATGCAGGCATATTCATCCTCACCCGTCCTCAGGTGTCCGCCCACCGATACGGTAAGCAGCCCGGGCGAAATACTTTTCTTCCTGCTCCGCCGCTGCATCAAGATTTCATGGCGGCTATTGATGATAAACAGCCCCACCACACGGTGCCAGTTTCCATCGCGATGTACCTCGGCATACGTTTTCACGCCTATGCGTTGTCCCGCCTCATCATATATATCCAGCATTTCTTCTTTCATAATCAGTACTTTTTTAAAAGACAGAAGATGCCCCCCTTGTGCAAGGAGGCATCTCTGTGGTTATCTTAACTAAATAAGATTAGTTGTTGTTCTTAGCAACTGTCACCTTAACGATAGAAGATACAGAAGTACCCCAAACGTCGGTTACAGTAACCTTAACCTGACATTCCTGAGCAGTTGCAACTACTGTAAGAGGATCTTTCAATTCGATAGTGAAGTACTGAGACTTGTTGTTCTTATCAATAGAAGCACCTTCGAACGCTGTTCCTACGTTCAAGTATTGCTTAGCATTATCATCAGCAGCCTCGATAGTAACTGTGCTCAAACCTACAGTGTTGTTGTACTTATAAGTATCCACTTTAAGATTTCCCGCTTCAGCGTAGATTTCTCCTACATAGAACTTAGTACCGAATACGTCAGCACCTGTAAATTCGCTGGCAAGAACCTTAAGAACGGCATCTCCCTTGATAGACTTAGCGGCAGTAGGACCGGCAAATGTACCTTCCTTAACCGGGCTCTTCACTGTCAACTTGATTGTTTCAGCTACAGGAGCGATGTTGGGATTACCGAACGGAGCGTAAGTTACCTTGAACTCTCTTTCAGCGTAAACAGTGTTGATAGCGTCTTTAGCATCGTATACAGGAACTGTAATTTCTGTAGAATTGGGACTCATCCAAGTTTTGCCATCAGAAGGCAATACTTCCTTGAATGAAATATTAGTTGCCTTATCTGCGTTCTTGTACAGAGACAACAAATCGTAAGTAACGACATCATTAGCAGGTTTACCGTATGCGCTAGCGTTATTACCGTTGAAGTATGCGGGGTCTTTCACCAGTGAAGCAGCGTTTGCCTTGATGATTACCTTCACGTTTTCTTTACGCAATTCATCAGCACCTTTCTTGAATGTAATTACTGCGTTCAATTCACAAACAGGAGCCTTAGTGTAATCAATCTTGAATGCAAGGAATGTTTCAGCAGTTTCAGCATACTTGTCTTTTACAGATTCAGCCTTACCTTCTTTAGTAAACTTGTAAGCACCAGCCTTAAGTTCGATGAAGGTTGAGATAGCTACATTCTTATCAGCAGCATTCTTAACCTCTGTAATCTCTTTACCTTCAGCATCTACAAACTGAATTTCCATTGCATTCCAGTTCTTCTTGAACAAACCTGCGTCCGCACCCATTGCACTGTACATGTTGTTCAATGAAGTGAATGCCCAGTCAGCGTCTGCCTTCTGAGTAGCTACGCCCAATGTATAGTTTACATCAGCAAGATTGTTGTTAGAAGAGATGTCAGCCTTATTAACAGTTACGTCCATTGTCAAAGCTGTAGCTCCTTCGGACACTTTACCGTTCACATCCATTACGTTTACTTTAACAGTGAAAGTCTGACCTACAGCCACAGCCTTGGTAGCAGTGAACTGACCTTCTCTAGTCAAAGTGATGCCGTAAGTAGCTGCATCGTTAGCGTTAGCCAATTGATAGTAGCACTTGTAAATAACGTCCTCATTAGTCAAAGACTTGTTCAAGTCTACTGTTTCGTTCAATTTTGTAGAAGCAGCATTTGCAGAAACTGCATCTTGTGTTGTACCAGCAGTAATTTCCGCATCGTATGCAGTATATACATAAGAATCACCCGAAGCAGCTCTCAAAGCCAAACGCTGTTTGCTAGCTTCTTTCAATGCTTCTTCTGTAGCACCGGCCTTGATACCTACTGTCAAAGCGAACAAGCCGTTAGCAGAAGATCTTGTGAGAGCGTCTTTAGGATTGTGAGCCTCAGCTTTCGTTACAACGAAAGGAGAAGTACCCTTGCTGTTCACGATAGCGAAATCGATCGCTGTTTCATCAATGCCCGAAGGATTGATCTGTGCAATCAGCTGAGCGGAAGCATTAGTCAATACAGTACCCTTTGCATAGGTTGCACCGTCAAACTTAACACCGTTTTCAGTTTTTACTGTACCGTATGTCAATGTAGCAGTACCTTCCATCAAGCTCATGCTGGTAACAGAAGCGAATTTAGGCAATTTCACCTTTGTGTATTCAGAACCGGCTTGGTTAGCGGCTACGTTCAATTCATAATAGTTGCCCATATCTACTACGTATGCGCTGGCACCCTTTGCAGAAACACCTGTATCGGTAGCGTCGTATGCTTTTGTTTCAGCGTTCCAAGTGTAAACCACCCAGTTGCCTGTTTCGGGGTCGATAGAAGGAGACTTAGCATCGATACCATTGTCACCCGGTTTGCCTGCTTCGCCCGGAGCACCCGGTTCACCCGGTTTACCAGCTTCGCCCGGTTTGCCGTCCTTACCTACAGCGCAAATACCAGTGTCATGACCGTCGATGATCCAGTTGCCTGTTTCTTTATCGATAGCGATTTCCACTTTATCACCTTTGTCACCCTTGTCACCCTTAATGGTTTCGATAGTGCTGGTGCTGTTGTCATTCCAAGTAACGACAATGCCGTCACCTTGCTTTGTTACGTTGGTAACGTATTTACCAGCGTCTACTTTGGTCTGTAAAGCAGCCAGCTGAGACTTGATATCAGTCAACTCTTTGTTGATGTTGTCAATGTCATCATCATAGTCTTTACAAGACACAAATGTACCTGTCGACGAAACCATCAAGGCTCCGAACAGGATTGCACTTAAAAACTTTTTGTTCATAATAGAAAAACTTTAAATTTATAAATTTAAAAAACTAAAATTGATTATACATAAGTAAATTCATTTTCAACTTGTTACTTCATCCGTCTTCCATGCCGTCCGCTCCTTTCCCTCCCTCCTCCTGAAGGACAGGGGAGGCATACCCTCTACCTTGCAGAATGCGGCATAGAAGGCACTTTTCGACGCGAATCCGCAGGATTCCGGCAAATCTTTCAGGGTGCACCGTCCGGACACCAGCAGTTCTTTGGCGTACTGCACCCGGTAGGTGTTTACCAGCTCTTTCAGATTGCATCCAAAATACCGGTTCACCACATTGCTCAGATAAGTCTGGTTGGTATCCAGCATCTCACTCAGTTTTCTCAAGGACAATGAAGCATCCAGAAATACCAGACGTATCTCCAGCTGATACAATATACCTTTATATATATCGCTGTCAGCCTTCCGGACTTCCCCTTCTCCGACGGACACTTCCTTCCAACGCCGCTCGGCGGCCTTATAAAGCAAAGTTTTCTGTCGCACCGAGTCGGTGGTCGTTTTCTTACGTTTTAGAAATAGATATTCCATCTGCCTTGTTCCCGTTTATCAGTTCTTCCGCCCGTTTCAAGGGGACTTATACCTTATATATAAGGCTCTCCGAAACGGGGCTTTTTTGTAGATCTCTTAATAAGAGATCTATTATGAAAAGATAAAAGACATAAAATCAAGTAATTAAGGAGGTGGAAAGACTATATACAAAGAGGATATTTAAAGTGGAAAAATAATTATTTTCACTTACTGGGTAATTTTTTCTATAAAAAATGCACTAGTATTCAAAACTTTACTTATTTTTGCACAGTAAATGTATATCTCTTATTAAGAGACTCATGCTCATGCCGTGCATAATATTCATAGATACAGATACTTACAATCTCCGTCTTTCTCCGAAAGTTATTTTTTTGCTTTGCCATCTTGGTGCAAACTCCTTCACACCAATTTTAAAATAATCGAGTCTTGATCGGTTTCCAATTATGGTGAATTCGCCATAATTAAAGTTCGGATTATATACTTTCCCAAAAATCCCGAAAAACCGAGACCCCGCCACACTGTGCTAAGTGACAACAACCGGACAAATAAGGTTTCTCATCCGGTCGAAGTTGTTGCATCTTCCTTTCGAGTCAGTCATTTCACTTGGGTGATGAAGCTTCATCACTAAAGTGCTCAAACTTCATCACTCTAGTGATACAATATCATCATTAGAGTGAAACAATTGACTCGAAAGGAAGATATCGTATAATCAACCTGACAAAACAAGCTATTATCAGGGATATTCACGCTTAATCACTTTTATCTGAAACCCCACGGGAAACACTTGGAAAACGCATTTTCTGGCAGTATCTTTGTTCCAACGGAAACCCAAAAACAAAAAATATGGATAGAAAATTATTGAACAAAGTAATGAAGAAGCTTGCCTCATCAAATGTAGTAAAAAAAACGTCAGAAGAGAGTACATCTTTCTCATTATCAACGCACAAAGACTCGGAGACGGAGCAAATACAGCAAAAGATGGAGCAATATTTGCTGAACCACTACCATTTCCGCTTCAATGTGCTGACAGAACAAACGGAATACAGCAAGAAGGGCAACGGCACACCTATATATAAGGTAATAAGCCAGCGCACCCTGAACAGTCTGTGTCTGGAGGCGCGCGCCCGCCACATCAACTGCTGGGACAAGGATGTAAGCCGGTTCGTGAACTCGGAGCAGATACCGGACTACCATCCGTTGCTCTCCTACATGGATGCTCTTCCCGAATGGGACGGTAAAGACCGTGTGACTCCGCTGGCGCAACGCATATCCGCGAAAAGTTTCTGGGTGAACAGTTTCCACCGCTGGCTGCTGGGCGTGACCGCCCAATGGAGCGGACGCATGGCCCGGTGCGCCAACGCCGTGGCTCCCATGCTGGTGAGCAGCGAACAGGGACGGTGCAAATCCACCTTCTGCGAACTGCTGATGCCCGATTCGCTGAAGGACTACTATACGGACAGTTTCGAACTGACGGGGCAGGCGGGATGCGAACAGAAACTGGCTTTCTTCGGGCTGATCAACCTGGATGAGTACGACCGTCTCCCGCCGCAGAAACTGCCGTTACTGAAAAATCTGATGCAGATGAAAAAGCTGGACTTCCGCAAGTCGCACCGCTCGTCCTACAGCCACTTGCCCCGCATGGCTTCGTTTATCGGCACCAGCAACCGGAAAGCGCTGCTCACCGACCCCAGCGGAAGCCGCCGTTATTTCTTCGCCGAGGTAAAGGAGAAGATAGACTGCTCGCCACTGGAGCACAAACAGCTTTTCGCCCAGCTGAAAGCGGAACTGGACGAGGGAAAGCGTTACTGGTTCTCGGCGGAGGAGGAGGCCGAGCTGAAACTGCGCAACCAGGCGTATTATGCCTTGCCCACAGAGACGGAGATGGTGTTCCATTACTTCCGGCTGCCGGAGAAGGACGAGGATTTCAAACTCTACTCGGCTGTGGCCTTGTTCAACTTCTTGCTGAAACGTTATCCGGCAGCCATGCGCGGCATGACGGTAAACAAGATGGGAAGAATCATGAACTCGATAGGGGCGGAACGGATGCATACCACAACCGGAAATATGTATAAACTGGTGCCGCTGGCCGGATAAAGGAAAATACCCCCTGCCACACATAGCTGTAGCAGGGGGTATTTTATTGGTAAAAAGGACTCGGCACACCCCCGTTCATAATCTTTATATACTTCAAATCCGGCTATCCCGGTATTATAATCCGGCTATTTCTTCCAATGACAATCCGGTCGCCTTGACTATCTCTTTTGCCGGCACATTCATGGATTTCAAGTTACGGGCTACTGTGATGATGCCTTTCATCCGTCCTTCCACTAAACCTTCGGCACGTCCTTCGGCACGCCCTTCGGCCAAACCTTCTATTCTGGCCCCATCCAGCACATCATTCTGTATCATGATCGCATTAAGATGTTCATCGTAAGCATGACGCTCTTCCGGTGTCATATCATAATATCTCAACTTCTCTCTAGCTTCGGGCAGCCCGGGGGCATGTGCGTCAGGACTGATTTTCCCGGTCTTGAAATAACTGATCCACTCTTCCAGAGGGGTCTTCGCCACTTTGTTGAACTCGTTCACACGAATCAGGTAATACTCAGGGAATACCTTTTCGGGAAGTTTATGGATAATGGCATCCTCCTGCCGCGTGGTAACCTGCAAACGGTCGCCCGTATGCACGCCGACAAAATGATTCTGGCCGTGATAAAGATAGTCACTTCCCTTGCCGATATCGAAATAAAGAATACTGATGGAGTAAATCTTTTTCACCTCGCTGTACTGCTTTCCCAAAGAGATGTGCTCGGTGATGGCTTTCGCCACCCCATACAGGATACGCTCCAGATAATACAACTCGCGCGTGTTCTGTATCTCAACAATGATGATCTCATCCTTGCTGTTCTTCGCCTTGATATCCACACGGTTGAACTTGTCCTCGGGCGTTTGCTGGTTGCCTTCGCTTTCCAGTATCTCCACGATGCGCACCTGCTCATTCAGCAGCACGGTGATCAGACCTTCCAGTACCCCGAAATTAGCCTTGTCGCGAAGCATGCGCTTCATCGCCCAGTCAAAACGTATGTAAGTATCTTTTTCCATATTCCTTCGGTTTTGCCACAAAGGAACGAAATTTATACCGCTTTTCCTAACATATCGGGGATTTAGTGGGAAAGAAAAACTATCGGAAAACAGAGAACAGCATGACAGTAAGCAGGAGGAGGAGAAACATGAATTCGATGGGCGGAACGGAAGCATATCATGGCTGGGAATAGGTATAAACTGGTGATGGCACTGGCCGGGTAAGGGAAGCAGGAAGCTGCTAAGAAAATAAAAATTCCCCAAAAAACAGAAAACTGCTTCTTAGGGAAATTTTATTGTATAAAGGGCAAAGTAAATGTTATGTTACAGCACACTCCAATATTTATTGTCCTATCACATCTCGTACACAGCGGACAGCCCGGTTCCCTACATTTCCACTACCAACCGTTGATATATTTTTTGTTACACCAAAAAAACGGTTTCCATAATATTCTTGAGTACAAGACAACCATTTTACATCATTTTGAGTAAAAACGCCCAAACGCCTCATAATGGTAAGTTCTTTTTGATTAGGTACACGCCATCTGGCTCCATCTCCGTTTTGACTGTATTGACTACAGATCTGGTTCTCATTTGCCGAAGCCAACCAAAGGTTTTCATTTGTAGATGATAAATGCCCATTCGCATCAACAGTTAACGCCGCCCCTGGCCGCACTGTAGTATTTTCTGAATTACAATCCGCTATTGCATATTCAAAGCGTTTCGCAACCATATTGGTATTTTCATTTATTGTATGTACTGGCAGGTATCCTGCAATACTACCACGTATGGAAGAAGCATCATAATATTCCAATACAACAATATGCTTATTTTGTTCATCCAATTTATAAGCCTGCTGAACAGGATCATTATTCAAAATTCGATTTAAATCAACTCCAAGATTGCGTACACAACGCACCTGCCACGGGACAGAGCCATTATTATCACTAGGGCAATCACTAGTAGAAACGCCTTCCTCCGCCCATAATATAATTTTATCACTTGTCGCATAATGATAACGAGTATTATCATACGATCCTGCCCCATTAGGCAAGCTAGGTGTGCCATCATAGTCCATCAATGGAGTCTTCATGGAATGTCGCCCCAAAATCATACGCAAATATTTTCCTGAAGCAGGCAAATACCATTTCAATTCATTTTTATCTATCTTTCCATTGCCATTCAAATCCCGATTACGGTTCATGCATACAGACAGGATGTCATAATATTCCCTACTGTCTGTCGGATCTGCACTTCGACTCCAATTTCGTGTAAACGGTTGCAAAGCATATACTGCCGGATAAGTTTCTGGTTTATTTTCATTTTGGCGGTTACCGATAGCTGGACTTACACCCCGAGGAATAAAATTCTTATTCATCAAAGTCTGAGTATTTTGAAGAATACCATCCGTTCCATTCCAGTCTTTACCCTCCGGATTTGTAATAGTATGATTAGTCGATAAATAATACCATTCATTCCAACGTCCATTATCAGCATTCCAACCATTCATCGTCATTGAAACACCATTTCCATCCGTATAAGTTCCATTAGGAGCAGGAGCATTCTCAACTCTCCACCGCAGATTCAAACCATAACTTTCATTCTCATATTCCATTCCCAATATAGCATTCAGCCCTTCGCTATTTCTGTTATAGTATGTCTGTATGGACTTTTGAGTTATCATATATTGTGACTGCATATATACACTTTCCTTATCATCGGATTCGTGATAGATATCAGTATTCAGCCATACCGTTCTGTCACCAATATCAACATAATTTTTCCAATTGGTCCCTGTTTCATCAGCAGCCTCCTCGTAAACATGTTCATCTACAAAAACAGTATAATAACGAGGAGTCCTATCAGTCACCTCTGTGGTTACATCCCTTCCTTCTGCATCAATACCCGGATGGTCTGCAACATTCCGCAAATCCTCCAAAGTCCACAATGCATTATCAGCAGCCTCGTCACTTATATTGTTTTCCCGATAAATAGCATAATATTTCTCATCTGGTGCCGGTTTAAATCGAATCCAATTATAAAACTTATTTTTTCTGTTTACACTTACATCTCCTGCTGGCGTTCCAGTTTCTTCACCCGGATCTTCAGGCCATTTCAATGTATACGTTTTATTACCATAAGGCACAGTAATCCTCCACCTCAAATTATTCCGTTGCTCATTGGTTAGCTGAATATTAAACACACCATAATGGGCGTCCAGTTCTATTACCTGACTCTTCCCCGCATCTGTCACTTCTCCTTCCGCACCAGAATTGTTCTCTTTTATGCTGCTGATTGCTTCCACCACAATATTCTGTAGCCCATTAACCGTCACAGTATAATCATATTTCGTATTTCTCCGACAATGAAAGTCCCGAGCGGTAGCCAAAGTAGGAGTTGCGTCCTCTTTCTCTTCACAATATCCCAGATGAACCGTATAAGTGGTATATCCTGTACGCAACATGGCATTAGATGTAGAAGGATCAACAGGTTTGGCTTCAGCTGCCCAAGCATCTTCACGATTTTTATAGCCAGAACCTGCAGGAATTTGATAATCATCAGGCACAGGTCCAACATAATAAGAAACTTTTGCCTTGAATGTTACATAAGAGGCAAAATTCTTCCTATTTACTCCTCCCGGCTTTATTTCATCTTTATTATCTGTGTTGCAAAGGCTTCTATATACTCCGGTATTTGTTCCGTCGGAAGCTTTAAACTCACGCTCACGGTCGGCATAAGGATCAGAGCCAGCAGGATTGATTCCTACATAGTTATCATTACTTTCTGCATACTCCACAGCCGTTTGCTTGTTTTCATACTGATAAAAGTCAAAGACATATCCATCGCCATCTTCAGCCTTTCCAAATATATAAGAGGGATTTGATACACTATGGTTGGTGGTATATCCATCCTTATTTGCATTTACAAAATAAAGAGATTGATCTGCAGAATTTATATCACCTTCACGTTCTTGTAAATAGCTCATTACTGGATTATTATACACTTGCCAACTGATCGGTTCCACTGTAACATTCAAACCAGCTTTAATCGTAAACTTATTATACGCTATCAGACGCTGCAAATGAATATATCCAAATACATCAGAACTTTTACTAGCAGGAATATATACTGGCTTAGGAGCCGCCCAAGAAACACCATCATCCCCTGTACCACTATGAAACACCCCGTTCATAACTAAGTCTGCTGAAAAACGGTCTACATTAGTCGGGGTTGTCAAAACACTGGAGATGCTTAAATATTTATCCCAAGTATTCGCCTTATTCAATAAAAGATGTAAAGGTATATAATCTCCCTTGCCCCTATCGTATCCTTCAACTGTTATAATCTTATCACTCTCATCACCGTCACTAATTCCAAAATTAGTCATTGCATTAGCTACCGCTACAATATAACTATTGCCCGTTTTTGTAGTTATGTCCTCCAACAAATGCGCAGTATGCACATCTGTAGTAGAAAGCCCTTCATATAATTGATTATATGTACATTCCCCCGTTGCCACATTATAAATGCCTACCCACAGATCATTTACCTTGGCAGCATCAGCATCACTCATTTCAGCACGCGATCTCACATCCATTTCAGGGACAGACCATTTCAAGCTGATAGTAACAGGTTCTCCCTCCGATCCATATTCGCCACTATATAAAACATCATCCTTACAGGCAATAAACAATGACATACCTACACACAGCAGCCATATCAAACATTGTATTCTTATTTTATATTCCATTTTAACTATCATAAACAAATGAGTTAATCAAAAGAAATTTCGCCATCTTCTCTATTCCATGGACATACCATATAATTTATCTTCACATCCGATGACGCACTTTTTATTTCATACCGGTAAATGTGGTTACGGAGCAAAGACTGTGTATATACATTCAAACTAAATGAATATTCCTCAGATGCAGGTGTTGATCCTTCCGGATTGCTCACCGTGATATTTACCGCTGGACTATATTGATTATTTATTGCGCACTCGCTGACATACAGGGTATATCTGGAATATTCGGAAGTTTCTCCATCCTCGCTAAAAGCCTCATCTTCAAAAAAGGATATGTTATCATCAACCCATCCCGGACTATCAGGTAAAGTAGGATCAACAACCTGTGTTTCATTCACATTCCAGTCAGAATTATTTCCGATAATACTTGACCAGTAAGTCCCTGTGGAATGATAACCGGACAAACTTACCCCCGTAATGGAAGCATCCGGATTCAACACACGGATCTTGTCTATAATCTCAATCTTTGCCACTGAACGGAGCATGTTAATGCTACCAAGCTTATAAGGTTTATCCTTTGATGAGTTCAGAACAGCCTCATCCTTCGGATTGACAGAATAAGTCTGCATACCCACCATGGGGATGTACATTTCATTTTTTTGATCTGTCGGCAAGGTGTAACATCGCTTCATTACCTCATCCAGTTTTGTTTTCAATGGTTCGAAAGTTCCATAAGTATCTGCTTCCGGTGAGGTTCTGAAACTGTTCCAGTTGGCAAGCACCACCAGTTGAAAAGCGGTACGTAGTTGTTGAAAACTTACAGTATAATGAAATTCTGTTCCATTACTGGTTTCCACCTTTTGAATCAAAGCCAGCTCACCATTATTGGTTAAATCCTCATACAGATAACCGGATGCAGGATCAAAAGCTAAAATACGATAATCCCTCTGATCAATATCAATTTCATTCTCCCGTCCTGTTCCAAGTTCCGTAGCATGATTATCCCCCACAGTACCCCGTGCACCGCCTGCCTGCGTCTTTCGGGCAACGAGAGTAAATTTCACCGTCAGTTTCTTTGCAGGCTGTGCATCATCATCCGAATCGGTGATGCAGGAAGCACAAAGGCTTCCTGCCAGCACCACAGTGAGGGCATATTTTAATATGTGTTTTATCATCATCATTCTATGATATTTTTAGGTTTATAAGTCCGTGTTCTGAAGAACTATATGCCATGAATTAATAAATATACCCGCATTGATATACCAATTATAGTCGGGATCAGGATCAGGATCGGGGTCTGGATCGGGATCAGGATCGGGATCGGGATCAGGATCGGGATCGGGGTCTGGATCGGGATCAGGATCGGGATCGGGGTCTGGATCGGGGTCTGGATCGGGATCGGGGTCAGGATCAGGATCGGGATCAGGGTCAGGATCGGGATCAGGATCGGGATCTTCACCACCTTCAATATAGAAAGTTAAATAATACTCGTCCTCGCGATTCAAGTATTCCTGATCACTCATAGGCTGTGTATATTGTTCCTTCGCCATCACCAGATATTCTATCAGCGGAAGATCAATCACCACCTTGCCAGTAACCGCATCCTTTACAGTCAACCGCATATCGGAATCAGCCATCAGACGGCCGGTAGTCATGGAAGCATAAAAACGGCTCAGATCCTCCTCATCGGGACGTGCATTCTGCCACGGGCGGTAACAGACTGTTTCGTCACTCATCAGTGAATTATCGTAATTCATCTTGCCATTGGCATCAGTGATACCGAACACAAACAAATCCGGATCCAGCGGACGACCGTCCTTGTGGCGCAACTCCACATGGATACGGTTGGTATTCTTCATCAACGGAACAGTAGCGACATCCATCACAGTGCCATAGACATCGGGCAGTTCCACCTGACGAAGCATGCCATGAAACAGTGGTGAAAGATCCTTGTCGCTGTACGTTCCGACATCGCCTGTCTGACGGTTCATCCGGACAAGCAGATCATCCAGCGTGTTGACCGTGCCACCGGAAGCGATATCGAACGAACCTTCGCCACCGCACCACGCCACCAGGTCATAACGCCCTGCCGGAAGAGGAAGCTCCATGGCATAACCGGGACGAGACAACGCCTCACCTGTTTCGGTACCACTCCACACCAGTTTGCCAGACGAATCGAACGCATACAGACGCACGGACTTCACCTGTTTGGCGAACTCATCGGCCCAGCGCATGTTCAAATCGTAACTGAACCTCACGCGGTAAGTCACCGAACAGTCGCCCTCGTAGTCATAGATAGCATCATCGCACGAAGCCAGTCCCATGACTGCAAGCAGCACAAACAATGCCTGCCACAGCGTTTGTATTTTGAAGAGTTTCATAATGTTTTTCGTTATTATAGTCTGTTTCTGTTAATTTAAATCTTTGCAGTGACAGACTCAGAAATACTGCCGCTGCAAAAGATAAAAAGATAAGAATTGCCTATTTCAAGTCAACGCCTTGAGTTACCACATGCCATGACAAAGTCTTGATATCAGCACCTACCCAGTATTTGGTCTGATCACGAGGAGTCGGAATCAATGGTTCGTCATCATCAACTCCATTGGCCAATCCTTGGATACTATTTATTGTAATTTTATAAGAATGATTACGTACTACGCCATAAGTACCAGTCAGTAACGCACCGTCATTATCTCTTATTCCTGTATGCTCAATAGGAACAGAGAAAAAAGCTTCGCCATGATTATATTTAATAGCCGAAGGCACCATTTCTTGCAACGCATTATTTACGGCACTAACAGATGTTTGTCCTTCATCGGCACCAATTAAAGTACAGTTATCACCTACTTTATAATACAAATTAGATATTCCATCTTTAAGCTGAAGATAATAACGGCTTGCCGGTTGTCCTTCTATCTGAATTACCTGGAAATTGTCCTCACCAGCAGGAGTAGTGCCTTTCGCATCTGCATATACAGATACTTGATTTTTTACCATAGCAGTACGCAAGCTGCCATTTGCCCCCTGATTCACATCATCCAAATAAAGATCATTAGTGAAATAATAGAAAGTAGGAGCTGCATCACCTTCACCATTAAAACCAGCCACGAGATTGCCATTAGCATCTTGAACTTTGTATTTCCCCGCAATCAGTATATTGGTTGAAGCAGATGGATAGTCATTATATTTAGCAGGTCGCCCTGTATTTTCCAAGCAATACTCAGGAGTCTCTCCAAAAGAGTTTTTCACGTCACTATAGAGTGAATATTCCAATGAATATTCAACATTTTCAGCCCCTAATCCTGTTGTGGGAAATGTGGGATCAGCATTTCCACCAAAAACTGCATTTCCCTTTCCTTCAGCCGTGTAAGTATAAGAACGTGCCCAATAAGTACGATAAGAAGAAAATGCCCAATTTCCAACAAATTCCTCTGCTGCTGATTTTGTTTCGGGCAAATTCTTTATAAGAAACATTTTTTTTTCTGTTCCTGTCAAGCACCACTTTGCATGGTCGATATCAAACACCAAATGTTTTGATTCATTTACTTCATAAGGGTCATTTTTCAGTGTACTACTAATATTTGCAGTAACCTTTGCCGCCATACGTTCCAAATAAATAGTTGTTTTACTTGTAGATTGTCTGGCATCGTCTTCCGAATCAAAATATTCCTCCGGCTTAGTTGGCGTAGCTGTTACTAATTTCCCCGATTCATCATAATACACTGAATTATTCATTGTAAAATACCCATCACTATCTTTTACATTGCCGCGTTCCTGATGTAATACTTGGGGCAACGGATTACGCTGGTCACCCGTGTTTTGAGGATTAGCGTACGCCATCACATAGGAAGGAGTTTCCGTAATTGCCGGATTAAGGGTTACCTGTACCACACCTTGAAACATATGCGTTGCACCTAGTTCATCCTTTTTGTTCACTGGCGTCATCGCATCCAATTTCTCTTTATCAACCAATGAATTACCTACTACAATACCATTTTTATTATAGAATACGAACAATAGACTATTAATATCATTTTCACCAATAACATCGTCTTTACCATTTGTGCCCGGATCAAATTCTTCATCACCAGTAGCAAAACCACGGCTGCCCATTCCATTACCTGCCATAGCCACACTAATCTTAGCATAAACCACACCATCTTCCGGAACGACAAAACCATTGTCTTTCTCAATCTCATTATCAGAACATCCCACCATAGCCAAGGCTGCCAATGCTCCAAATAAAAAACTTCTCTTCTTCATAATCATAGAATGTATTAATAAGTTAGTAAATTCCTTTTGTCTTTAGTTCTCCCCCAACGCGCGAAGTTCCTCCAGTGCCTTGCGCGCCTTCCCAGCCTCGGGGCCATCACCCGCTTTTTGCAGATAACGTGCGGCCGATTCGGCATCCTTTCTCAGCAAAGCGGCATTCGCGGCATTCAGATTCGCCACCGCATCATCCGGATAGACCTTCACTGCCGTCTCCATCACACGGATAAAGTCTTCGCTTCCAGCCTCGTAGCTTTGTGCGGCAATATAGAACTCGTTCAGACTCAGTTTCTGAGGATCGCTCACCACCAGACGGCGGATTTCCTCCACATCACTGAACTGACGGATCACATAGTCCACCCGGTAATCCGAATGGCGAAGACCCGGATAAACCTCGGCAAGCAAGGTACGGTAGTCCGCAGGATAAGTGGATCTTATCTTCCATTCCTTGGCATCCGGCTTCAAGTCACCGTCAATAATCGCCAGAATAGCATCCCGGTTCTTCAACGACGAGCCTGCCACGTATTCACGCAAGCCTGCCCAGTCCTCCGCCTCCCACGAAGTTTTGATGAAGTCCTTCGGAAAAGCATACAATTTCTCCACATGGCTCTTCAGCGAGAGGGTACGCCCGCGTGCCAAACGCTCGTTGGCGGCATACGAACCTTCGGGAGACGCGAATCCCTTGATGCTCAGCGAAGTCAGGGTGATATCCTTGTCCTGACGCACGGAGTCTATCGTGGCACGGATCTTCGCCAGTTCGACAGCGTTGCCGCGGTAGTCCGCACGGATCTCGGTCACATTCACCGGGAAGTCGATGTAGGCACGGCCCTGAAGGTCACGACTCTTCACTGTCTCGGCGGCAGGAGTGATATAGGCAAGATCCGGAGCCCAGATGATTTCTTTCACCGGCTCGGTGTAGGAGGCAAGCAGGTTGCTGCCCTCATCCAGAATATCGGAACAACAGCCATAGATGCGTGAGGTTATTTTCAGCTCGGAACCGTCCATCCAGCCGGTGTAGGGCACAGAGGCGGTGTAGGGCAATGAAGAGGGACAATCCTTGACGCGGAAACTATGCTCGGAGGCTCCTGTCAGCTGGCTCTTTCCCTCGCGTACATAATACAGATAACGGTTGCGGCCGTAAATGCCCACCGAAGGGAGCTCCACGGAGTCTGTGCCATGAACCACATACGGAGTAAGAACCACTGCACGATTGGAAGACGGACGGACCTCCGAAAGATCCAGCGTCATCAGCACAGAGAGTGAGTCCTCCGGAGTATGAGTAAGGGTGGCGCCACTCACTTTCAGGCCGGACAAACTCTGAACGGAAGCGTCTTGAACGGATACCGCCTGCGCGGAGGCGGTCAATGCACCGCAACAAAGCAAAACAGCCAGTGCGGAAAGACTAGTGTTTATACGATTTTTCATACGTTCCTCCTTTCTTTAGAATATATAAACCAGACTCAGCGCTGCCTTTGTGGGACCATAGTAGTTGTGGTGACGATCCTCTTCCGTCTTCTTGCCGCAACCGGCACACTGATAGGTGTCATAACGGGTGTAGGAGTATCCCAGACCGATCTCAGCTTCCAGATTCCAATGACGACCCAACATCCAGGCATACCCGTAGGTCACACCGCCACCTACAAACCAACCTTGGAAGCGCTCGTCACTTAAACGGGAAACATGGGTGCCCAGAAAATGAATGCTGTTATTCAGCCCACCCACATTGAACTGACCGCCATGTGCCTCCATACCCAAAAAGTGTCCGCCAAAACGCTGGCAGAACCAGTAGCGTGCTTCGGGCTGCAGCATCCAGTGCTTCCACCGACGCTCATGAGACATGGTCCAACCGTTGAAATTGCCGGACACATCCAGTGTCCATCGGGAAGAGAGACCCACTTCCGCTCCTATATTGATAGTTGCGGTGGCGTCATAAAGGAGATTGCTCTTCAAGGCAAAGTCCTGAGCTTTCACAAAAGGACTGCAAAAAAGCAGAAGCGAAAGCAGAAAAACATACTGTTTAAGTTTCATCCGATCTATCGTTTATACTATTTTTTTACCATCTCTTTTTATCAATCTCTTGATAAGAGATCGACAACAGACTCGTAACAAACAGATATACAGTGCATTAAAAACAACGATATAGTAATCAAAAGAACAGATAAAACTAATTTGTATTAACTTTTAATTTGTTAAATATAAAATTTCTTTTCTTTTTTATTGCTTATAACCAGCAGATTACATACTTTTGTGAAATCGGATATCGATCTCTTATCAAGAGATCGACTTTTTTTGAATGCTAACACACTTAAAAATCAGCATTATACAAAAAATAATGCTAAATTCACAGATAGTCCTTATAAACAACAAGGGATGAAGAAAAAAACGATAGAAAATCTACTTTGACATAAACATTTATGAAGGATACATGAAGGATTCGCAAAGGAATCCTTCATTATAATATTCTGAAGAACAACGAATTAAGTATACATGAAGCTTTTGAAGGATTTTGCCATTCACTTTTATTCCGATGTACACCGCTCCCTTTATTCCGGCCGGTACACCTGCAAGGGCAGTTCGCCCTTCAAGGCTCCCAACGCATTATAGGCCAGCGAGCCCATCTCGTCTTCACCGGGCATCAGCACAACCGGTGCCAGATAATCAATCTGTTCCCTGAGAACCGCCACACAATAATCACTATGAGCAATGCCTCCCGTCAGGATAATAGCATCCGCCTGCCCACGAAGAGTGACATACATGGCCCCTACTTGTTTCGCCACCGTATAGAGCATTGCATCCAACACTCCTTTATAAGGCTCCTCTCCTTCGGAAGCTTTCCGGGCGATAGTCACCACATCATTCATTCCCAGGTGAGCGGTCAGCCCTCCCTTGCCGTTCAGCATCTTCTTGACCTGCTTCAACGTATATTTGCCACTGAAGCACAGTTCTGCCAACTGGTCGCCAGGAATGGTCCCCGCACGTTCGGGCGAAAAGGGACCCTCACCGTTCAAGGCATTGTTGACATCAATCACCCGCCCTTTGCAATGGGCACCTACCGAGATGCCACCTCCCAGATGCACCACAATCAGATTCAACTCTTCATAGTGTTTCCCGATGGAAGCGGCATATTTGCGAGATACCGCCTTACTGTTCAAGGCATGGAAGATGGAAATACGCTCTATCTCCGGAATCCCTGTCAAACGGGCGGCCGGCTGCAATTCATCCACCACCTCGGGATCGGCAATGTAGGCGGGACAATGACATTCCCGGGCGATTTCATCGGCAATCAGTGCACCCAGGTTACAGGCGTGCTCCATCCGGGCGTTGAGCAAATCATGCCTCATCTGTTCGTTTATGGCATAGACCCCGCCGGGAGTAGGCTTCAACAAACCGCCACGGGCTATGACTGCATCAAAATCCAACGGAATATCCGCTTCGGAAAGCAACCGCAATATAAAGTCCTTACGGTACTCATACTGTTCGTTGACATGATGAAACTCCGACAAGTCATCCGCTGTATGATGGGCACCTGCCACCCATACCGGCTTTTCATCAATGAAAAGAGCTATTTTGGTAGAGGTGGAGCCCGGATTAATCACAAATATCTTCATAGGTTCAATAATTTATCAAGGTACAAATTGCCACATTATTTATCCGGCCACGCAGGCCAATGCCAAACTGTAATATTTCGAATTTCCGGAATCGGCACGCGACGGAACCACTACGGGGGAAGCCGTGCCGCGCAACATACCGGCCATGTTGGCGTCACCAAACAAGGACACTGTTTTATAAAACGTATTTCCAGACTCAATATTGGGGAAGATCAACAAATCGGCGTGTCCCACCACCGGCGAGCTGATTCCTTTCACCTCACCGCTATGCGCATCACATGCCGTCTTCACATCCATGGGCCCGTCCAAGTACATGTTTCCATAAGCACCGGCAGCGGCACGTTCCTTTAAAGTCACATAATCCAGTGTATGAGGGAATTTCTCGTTCACTTTTTCCGTACAATGAATCAAGGCTACGCGAGGAGCTTCTATCCCCATGCGGCGGCATACCTCCAGATCATACCGCAACATCGCCTCGAATTGTTCCAAGGTGGGACGGGGAATGACCGCCGCATCCGAGAAGAACAGCAACTTCTTGTACATCGGGATCTGTGCCACCGTAATATGGCTCAACACATTCCCTTTCGGCAGGATACCATGTTCCTTATTAAGTACGGCCCGCAATAAATTGTCCGTATTGATAATCCCTTTCATCAACACGTCGGCATGTCCCTCACGTATCAGCGAAACTGCTTCCTGGGCCGCTTTATCGGGACTCGTCGCCTCATATACTTTCACATGGTCCGGATATTGAAGGCGGATATATTCCGAATTCAACAAATGGGGCGTATCCGCCACCAATAAGAAATCGGCGAATCCTTCGTGCAAACTGCGGGTTATCACGTATTCGGTATGAGGGTCATTAGGGCAAACAACCACCACACGTTTCCGTTCTTTCAACGAACGCAAACGGCTTATCAAGCCGGCGAAGTCCTGTATCGGTTCCATGGTCATTAGATTTTTAGCAAATATGAAAAATAAATCTGAATTTATCCCTATCTTTGCTTAGTTTCTATGAATAATTTAACTTATGAAAACGTTTCAAACATTTGACATTTCAGCTGAGTACGATGCCATACACCGCACCTTTCCCTGCCACAAGGATGCTCCCGTCATAGGGCTTACCGGAAACTTCCAGGAAGGCGCATGCACTTTGCTGGAAGGATATTTCACTTCCATTCTGAAAGCTGGAGGCGTTCCTTTCATTATTCCTCCAGCTGACAATACTAACAGTTTGATAAACTCATTGAATGCGCTGGACGGCTTGCTGCTGACCGGCGGTGCGGACATCAATCCCTTGTTCCTTGGAGAAGATCCGGTAAAGGAATTACACAGCATAAATCCCCGGAGGGATCGTCAGGAGTTATTGCTTGCCAAGCTGGCCGCCGACCGGCAGATACCGGTGCTGGGGATATGCCGTGGCATACAGGTAATGAACGCCGCTTTTGGAGGCAGCCTGTATCAGGATATTCATGTACAAATGGAAGGGAAACGGATCAAACACGATCAGGATTTGGGACGGGGATATGCCTCGCATACGGTCCGGATAGAGAAAGATTCCTTACTTTATAAATTGTTTGAAACAGAAATATTGCCGGTCAACTCCTTTCATCATCAGGCTGTAAAGGAGGTTGCACCGGGTTTCAAGGTTACCGCCCGTTCATCCGACGGGGTCATTGAAGCGATGGAGTCCGCCGAATGTAAGTCCATGATGGGAGTACAATGGCATCCGGAATGTTTTATTCTGGAAAACAACCCCTGTATGATGCCGGTATTCGACTGGCTTATACAGGAATCCACTTCTTTCAGAGAGGCTAAAAGATTGCATAGCCGCATGATAACGCTGGATTCACATTGCGACACACCCATGTTTTTCGATCAAGGAATAAATTTCGCCACCCGTGACAAAAAAATCTTGGTAGACCTGCATAAGATGACGGAAGGACAGCTGGACGCAACCATCATGGTGGCTTACCTGAAACAGCTGGAACGTACCGATGAAGCCTTGCTGGCGGCAACTGCCAAAGCGGATCGCATCCTGAACGAAATAGAGGAGATGGTTGCCAGAAACTGCACAGCCGTAGATATAGCATATACTCCCGCTGATCTGTCCCGTTTGAAAAAAGCAGGGAAAAAGGCTGTCATGCTGGGCATTGAAAACGGATATGCCATTGGCAAGGATATCACGAATGTAGAACGTTTCCGACATCGTGGCGTGGTGTACATGACACTTTGCCACAACGGAAATAATGATATCTGCGGCTCCGCCCGTTATAATGAGGAAGGACTGGGCGTAAGCACCTTCGGCGAACAGGTGATAAAAGAAATGAACCGTGTGGGAATGATGGTAGATATTTCTCATGCCGGAGAGAAAAGTTTCTACGATGCACTGGAAATCAGCAGCAAACCGATCGTGGCCTCTCACTCTTCGGCCCGTGCCCTTTGCGACCATCCGCGCAATCTGACGGATGACCAATTGAAAGCATTGGCAGCCAAAGGGGGTGTGGCACAGGTATGTATGTATAGCGGATTCCTTCGTAAGAACGGAGAAGCTACCATCAAGGATGCCATCGAGCATCTGAACCACATGGTAAATGTCATGGGCATAGAGCATGTAGGGATAGGAACCGATTTTGACGGTGACGGCGGCATAACAGGCTGCACTTCGGCATCAGAATTGATAAACTTTACACGCCGGCTGCTGTTGGAAAGATATAGCGAAGAAAGTATCCGCCTGATCTGGGGAGGAAACTTCCTGCGCGTTATGGAAGAAGTACAAAGAAAATAACGTAACTTTGCGGCGCAGACTCTCTATCCCTGATAAGGACAATGCACAATATGTACTTAAATAACAAGGAATAAGTATGAAGATAAAAAACGTTTTAGTAATCCCGGTCTTGCTGCTTGTATTGACGGCTGTAGCCTGCGGAAACAGTAAAAGCAGAAACGACCAGACAGAAACCGTAGACAAAGAAGTGATCAAAGCTCCCGAATTCGATGCGGACAGCGCCTATCAGTATATTCAGGTACAAGCCGATT
This sequence comes from Phocaeicola sartorii JCM 17136 = DSM 21941, assembly GCF_054653615.1. Lineage (NCBI taxonomy): Bacteria > Pseudomonadati > Bacteroidota > Bacteroidia > Bacteroidales > Bacteroidaceae > Phocaeicola > Phocaeicola sartorii. The sequence continues at coordinate 45,491 of NZ_BAAIFW010000005.1, read as the reverse complement.
TCGGTCCCCGTGTCCCCAACACGCAGGCGCACAAAGAATGTGGGGAATATCTGGCAGGACAATTGGAAAAATTCGGTGCCAAGGTGTACAATCAATATGCCGATCTGATAGCATACGACGGTACGATACTGAAATCACGCAACATTATCGGTGCCTACAAGCCCGAAAGCAAAAAACGTATCCTGCTTTGCGCCCATTGGGACAGCCGCCCGTATGCCGACAATGATCCCGATCCGAAGAATCACCATACTCCTATACTGGGAGTGAATGATGGTGCCAGCGGTGTGGGGGTGCTGCTGGAAATCGCCCGTCAGATACAGAAGGAACAACCTGCCTTAGGCATAGATATCGTATTTTTCGATTCGGAGGATTATGGAATTCCCGAATTTTATGACGGCAGGTACAAACAGGACACTTGGTGTCTCGGATCACAATATTGGGCACGTACTCCACATGTCCAGAACTATAATGCACGCTATGGAATCTTGCTGGATATGGTAGGAGGAAAAGATGCCACGTTCTATTATGAAGGTTACTCGGCCCGCACCGCCCGTTCCGAGATGAAGAAAATCTGGAAAAAGGCACATGAGCTGGGATATGGCAACTATTTTGTAAAAGAAGACGGGGGCGAGACGGTGGACGACCATATCTATGTCAACAAGTTGGCGCGTATCCCGTGTGTGGACATCATTAACTATGATGCCGACAATCCGCAAAGTTCTTTCGGCTCTTTCTGGCATACGGTAAACGATACGATGGAAAACATTGACCGTAACACGCTGAAAGCGGTAGGACAGACGGTAATGGATGTGATTTATAATGAGAAATAAATGATAAAACAATGAAAACAATAAACGAACTTCAGAACGAAGTGATAGAAGAGTTCAGTGATTTTGATGACTGGATGGACAAGTATCAACTGCTCATAGACTTGGGTAACGAGCAGGAACCACTCGCCCCCGAATATAAAACAGAACAAAACCTGATAGATGGTTGCCAAAGCCGCGTATGGCTGCAAGCCGATATGGAAGACGGCAAAGTGGTGTTCCAGGCGGAAAGTGACGCCTTGATTGTAAAAGGTATCATTGCCCTGCTCATTAAAGTAGTCAGCGGACATACCCCCGATGAAATATTAAGCAGTGATTTATACTTTATAGAAAAGATAGGCCTGAAAGAACATCTGTCGCCCACCCGTAGCAATGGCTTGCTGGCAATGGTAAAGCAGATGCGTATGTATGCGCTGGCTTTCAAGGCAAAAATGGCGAATTAGTAATTAGCGGTTAGTGATTAGCGGTTAATACCTGCGGCATGATAACGCAGCCTATTAATCACTAACCGCTTATCACCCCAAAAAGATAACAAATTCTTCCATTCATGCGACTCGTACGTATTTGTCCATTACGCCATAAACTGTCCAAAGACAACAGCATACGGATTATAAACTAACACTTCTTCCCTCTAATCAAGACTTTCTGCCCGCCGGACAAGGTAGTGGCAAAGATATAATCATCTCCTCCCTCTTTCAGTTTCAAACGTTTGCGAAGTTCCGCAACCGATAATGGAAAGTTGCGGATCGTAATATTCGCCTTGTCCATATCCACCAAGAACGCTTTCAGTTCCTTTTTTCCAAAACCCGATACGGCCTCAACCCGGAAACGACGTCCCGGAAAATCCGGAACCAAAGAAGCAGAGGTATATAAATGGCTGCTGAGATGAAGTTTCGCCACAGGATAGGTTTGTGTGAGAGAACGAAAAGCACCGGCTTTCAGTATAGCGGCATTCGGTTCATACAAATAAGTACCGACCTCATCGGCCAAGGGACAGGGCGACGTTTTTTCCTGCTTCAAGGTAAAGGTGTAATGCTGGTTCTCCCCGTTGCCTGCAATATGCTCGCAATGGATGCTTACCTCCGATGAAACGGGTTCTTTTTGCAATATCAGCAATAACTCCTTGCACTCGTTATTCACAGCGACAATGTGTACCGCACGAACTGTTTTCAGCTCGTTCAATGCCAATGACATGTCCAGCATAGGCGATAATTTCACCATCACTTTCTTTGCCTTATCAACCAGCAAAGGCTCCAAAACAGTAACATCCGGCTCGCAATCAGAGATGGCAACCGTCTTGCCACCGTGCCCGTCTCTTCTGGCAGGGTCTAAAAACAAGCAATCTACCGGAAGCATTTCCTGCAAATAGGATACCCCGTCCCGGTTATGTATCCGAATGTGTCCCAACCCCAACAAAGGGAAATTATGCAAAGCCAGCTCACAAAGTCCTGCCTGCCTTTCCACATAATCAGCCTGCTTGAAATTCCGGGAGATAAAACTGCAATCAATACCGAAACCTCCGGTTAAATCGGCAAAAGTATCTCCTTCCAACAAAGAAGCCTTATATAAAGCAGTTGCTTCGGAAGAACATTGTTCCATAGACAAATGAGGGGGATACCATAATGCGGAAACCGGATACCATGAAGGTATCTTGCGGGACGCTACCTGCAGTCCGGCAATTTGTGTGACAGCTGCCGCCATGTCCACATCGGGATATTTCTTACTTTGCAAAGCAAGTGTACGCGTATCGTCCTCCCTGTGTTCTTCGATGAAACGGAGTGTTTTTGCTGATATTTCCATCCTTTATCTAATTACTTTATAGTTCCGTTTTGCCTCTTCACGACTGCGGTAGTTGAAATGCCACCATTCACTACGCAAAGGTTTATAACCCGCATCCGTCATGACCCGGCGCAGCAGCAAACGGTTTTTCCGTTCCTGTGCTGTCATGATTCCCTGCTGTACCATTGCCGCCTCGGTATCTATATGTGCTTCCTTGCCCAAATGATCCACTTTGGTCCCCATAGGCAAAGGATTTCCTTTTTCATCTGCAATACTTACATCCACCGCCAAACCATAATTATGCAACCCTCCTCCCCGGGCCGGATTGGATACATATATATTTTGGGAAGTGCCTTTTACCACATTCCACATTTTCTGCTGCACGGACATGGGACGGGCGGCATCATAAATAATCAAAGAATAACCGGGATACAACTCTTTCAACCGCTGCTGCGCTTGCAACAGGGCTTTGGCAGCCTCGGGATGAAGATAGGCTTCCTGCAAATCCTCATAAAGGACTTTTCCGGTAAAATTGTCGGCACGGGTGTACATCAAATCTATTTTCAAGGTCTTGTCCATCTTGCCTATATTCACCAATCCCAACGAATCAAGATAATGCTCCATCCTGCTTTGCGGGAAAGCGGGGTGGAGCATCATCAGCAAGGATATAAAAATAAAAACAGCCTTCATCTACAACAGTATCTTTCTATCATAATACGGACTTCAACAACTCAGGAATTTCAATGTTACAGCATTCCATCTCTTTCAGTATTTTCTTCCCCTCCGCCGTAAGCGAGAAATACATCTGTCGTTTATCGCAGTCTCCCAAATTACGCTCTATATAACCTTTATCCTCCACAGACCTGATAACTTTAGAAGTATTCGAATTAGTAAGTCCCAGTTGTTCTGCTATCTCTCCCGAGGACAAGCGTTTCTTTCTGGAGAGACAGCATAACAACATTCCTTCGTTCAGACAAAGGTGGTGCGCCTTTTCAAAACGTATTTCAAACTCTGCAATAGCGCGATAGAGATCTCTTATTTTACATAAAGTTTCCATATTGCTCCTTCTTCTTGATGCTATTGCACAAAAGTACTTATTTTTTCAATAAAAACTCATCAATAGCCTTTTTAAAAGATGCTTTGGGCATAGCCCCCTGTGCCATCTCCGGCTTTCCTTCCATAGGAATGAACAGAATGGACGGAATACTCCGTATTCCAAATGCGCCTGCCAGTTCCTGCTCCTTCTCCGTATCCACCTTATAGATTACAATCCGTCCATCGTATTCTTTTGCCAATTCGTCCAGAATAGGAGCTACCATTTTGCAAGGACCACACCAGTCAGCATAGAAATCCACAATAGCCGGTTTGTCACCTTCATATTTCCACTCTTCCGGGTTTTTCTCGAAATTATATACTTTCGCCAAAAATTCAGCTTTGGTCAGATGTATGACCTTTCCATTTCCTTCTGTTGCCATAGTTTCTTCTTTTACAGGGTTATTACTACTGTTCCCTCTGCCGCAAGCTGTAGTGGTAGCCAGCACAAGGGCTAAAAAAAATAAAATCGTCTTATTCATACTTATTCCTCCTTCTTTATTTCTTTACGCTCCGGCATAAATGAACTGAGAAGCAACCCTCCCATCGCCGCCCCCCAAATGGAACTGCTGACAGGAGAAGATGTTATAGGACAGGTCCCAGTGGTACAACCTATATACCGCCAATACAAATATCCTCCTACCGTTCCTGCCACAATGCCAAGCAATGTCCATCCATGCCTTTTTACAAACTCTTTTTTCATACTCTTCTCTTTTTATGATTAAAACCGGACTCCGTCACGTTACCTCCTTTAATTATTTCCTTAGGAAACTTTTTCCAAATATATTTCATACTTTCCTTAATAACAAATTTCCTCGGGAAAATATTTTAATAATAACTTTCCTTCACGATTCAATGTCCGCATTTAAATAATATTCAGTAGTGCAAGGGATGCCAGGAAAACGTTAATCTATCACATTTTTCAAGTTCGATTAAAAAAAGCAATCTATTTATGCTATTATTTTCAATGATTTATTATTTTTGTGCCCATAATACTTAACTAGACAAACACAATTGTTATGAAATGTAAACGATGTTTTTTTGTAGCGGCCACGTTGCTGTGTTCAGCATTGCTGTATGCACAATCCGGCACATGCAGACGATCCATTCTATCCTTTCAAACAGGTCCTGCTCTCTATACCGGAAAACTGATAGGAACAGCAGGATGCTCTTCAAGTTTACGCAACGGCATAAGCTGGTCAGGAAGTTACACTTATCTGGTAGGAAACAAGCCTGCTATAAGAGCCGGTTTCGGAATACTTTATCAGGGCAACCGATATACAGGCGATATGCCAAACAGCACAGACAAGATTCAAACACATTATTTCGCTCCACAGTTCTCCCTGCATTGGCTGAAACAACAATTCAGCCTATATTTTACTACCGGAACCGGATATCAGATATATAAAGATAACAGCACGGTATATGACAAACCACGGAAAGTATCCATGAACAAATGGGCGGCAAACTTTGGCGCAGGTGGAGAATACCATCTCTCCTCCCATTGGGGAATCAGCGCAAAAATAAACTATATTCTGGCATATTCCGGTGAATACTCCGTCCGCTATCATCATAAAGAATGGACGGTGCAGCCACATTATCCGATGAACGGTTCGGATGATATTTCCCAATTATCTTTCTCAGCAGGTATTAATTATCACTTTTAAAAGATTCAGGCCATGATTAAATATCTTATTACAATAGTGTTAACACTCGCATTATGCAGTTCTTGTGATGGAGAAGATTTTTCAGCAGATCCTACCCTCATGCCTCCCGCCACTCAAACAGGCGCCAATACTTTTGGCTGTCTGATAGACGGCTGGGTATATACGGGACAACGCTATGGCCCGGATCATAAAGCATCTTACTATCCCGCTTGTAATGAAGACGAAAAAGCGACAGTCAATATATATGTCCGGGTAGATACCAATGCGTCTATTTCTTTCAATATCATTGATCCGAAAGAAAAAAATATCACGATTTACAGTGCTCTTGAAAAGACAGACAATGATCAGACGATCTATACCGACGCTGTATTCAAAGACGGCAATAAACAAGAAGAGAAACTGGAAGACGGTATTGTCAATATAACCCGCTTTGATTTGAGCAACAGAATAATCAGCGGAACCTTTGAAGGAGGAAGAATGAAAGAAGGACGGTTTGATTTAACATTCTGACATATACCCGTTGGCAAGCCAGGTCCAGCTCGCCAACGGGTAAGTTAGTCTCTTTTTTATTTTATCTTGTCATACTGATCATTCGCGCTAATCTCCGTATATTTAGGCGCGTCAATCATTTCTACCAAAGCGCGTAACACAGGTCCTTCACCCATCGGGTCATTTTCCTGAGTAGGACGGTTATAATAAAACACGGTGGAAGGCATAATACCTGTGCCGACACAAATGGCCGTAACATCACCCTTCTCTGAAATCTTTGACAACATGCCCTTTAATCCCTGCCATGCTACATAAATGAAGTCCGGATGCAACCATCCCTCCTTCACACCTTTAGCTATACCGAATACAAACATAGAAGTACCGGTAATTTCTTCATAAGAATCTTCTTTATCCAACAACTGATGCCACAAACCGTTTTTCCCTTGATACCGGGCTACCCCACTAGCCTGCATTTGGAAATTCTTTATCACATCCTCACGCATAGGATGATCTTCCGGCATTCTTGCCAACAGATCGGCTGTCGCCATAAAAATCCATCCATTGGCCCGGGACCAATGCGCCACTCCATGTTCCTTATTATCTGTATGGTAGCAATGATAATAAATCTGTTTTTCAGGACACCACAAATACCGTGTATAATTCAATATCTGATTAGCCGCATCATCAAAATACTTCTTTTCACCGGTAATCTCCCCCATTCTGGAAATAAAAGATACCGCCATAAACGCATCATCTGCCCACACGGTATTCTCATGAGGCCACAAACGGGCTATAGTCCCATCGGCCAAGCGAGGTTCCGAGACCATAAGATGATGGTTCGTTGTCTCAATATATTTCCGGAAAGCCTCGTCCGGATGACGCTGGTTCAAGGTTATCAGACTAGCCCCCATCGGTCCGTTATCATCCAGACGTTTATTTCTATAAATCATGTGCCAGGTAAGACGGGGAACTGCTCTCCACCCTCCTTCACGGAAAGTTTTATCATATAAACGATGAAAATAGGACTGGTTAGTCTTATCGAAAACAAATTTCATGTTCTTCAGTACATAATCCTCATACTTCCGACTCTGTAGTTTGTCACCCAACTCCATCAAAGCCATGTTTGTCACTCCGTTTGTGTAATGCCAATTCAAATATTTACTATTGACACGTATATCCGGATTTAAAGAAACATTGTCCAAAGAAGTATATATTTTACCTGTTTTTACATCTTTGAACTCATAAACAGTAGAAGCGACAATACGATCGGCTATCTTTATAGCCATCTCTTTGGCCACAGCGTTGTCCTGTGCCCTTAAAGGGAGTAACCCCATCGCAAGCAATAAAATACCTGCACAACCATAACGTTTAACCATAAAACCTAAATTTAATTTTGTATTTCAATATGCCAACAGGCTCTGCACTACTCCGGAATAAAAGATTCCGGCTATCCTTAGCATCTCTCAAAGATAAAACCATCTTCCTGTTTCGTACAAATTTTCAAGATATTATTTTATTGTAATAGCCACATTTTCAATTTAAGAGCTTATAAATGTGTGAACCATTTTATGCCCATAAAGCAATATTTCATTCATGATTACCTGTTATAGGAGAAATATCAAACTCAGTTCATAAAAAAAGAAAAACAAAAAAGGCTGTATTCTATTAAGAATCAGCCTTTTCTGTTTGTGGGCCATCTTGGGCTTGAACCAAGGACCTCCAGATTATGAGTCTGTTGCTCTAACCAACTGAGCTAAAAGCCCGCGCTCACAACTTCTTGTTTGCAGGTGCAAAAGTAGTATATTCCCTTGAAACTTGCAAGATTTATCGCCCAAAAATTAATAAAAAGATTTAATTCTCCCCCTTCGTAAGGATATAAATTGTATTTTTGTGCTCCATTAATAAACTCTGCAAAGCCGTATGGCACAAAAAAAACAGGAAAACGCCCTTACCGGGCTTACGGACAAAGAAGTCCTTATCAATAGGGAGAAATACGGAAATAACCTTCTGACACCTCCCAAGCGTCCCTCTATGTGGAAACTTTATTTGGAAAAGTTCCGCGATCCGGTTATACGTATTCTTCTGGTTGCTGCATTTTTTTCTCTGGTGATCGCCATTATTGAAGATGAATATGCTGAAACAATCGGTATTTTCTTTGCCATCTTTCTGGCAACCGGCATCGGATTTTACTTTGAATATGATGCCAACAAAAAATTTGATTTGCTGAATGCTGTCGGTGAGGAAACACCGGTCACCGTTATCAGAAACGGAAAGGTAAGGGAAATTCCCCGTAAGGATATTGTAACAGGCGATATTGTCGTACTAAATACAGGGGAAGAAATTCCGGCAGACGGCATTCTGTTGGAAGCCATTTCCCTGCAGGTAAATGAATCTAACCTAACGGGAGAACTAATGGTTAATAAAACCATTAACGAAGAACTCTTTGATGAGGAAGCCACTTACCCCAGCAACGAGGTGATGCGTGGGACTACAGTGGTTGACGGACATGGCATCATGAAAGTGGAACGTGTAGGAGACTCTACCGAGATAGGTAAAGTAGCACGCCAGGCCACCGAACAAAATGAAGAAGAAACTCCATTAAATATTCAGTTAACCAAACTGGCCGGTTTCATCGGAAAAATAGGTTTCACTATCGCTACCCTTACTTTCATAGTTTTCACAGCCAAGGATCTTTATGCTTACCTCAGCATACACGAGATAACCGACTGGCATGGATGGATGGCGGTTGCCCGTATTGTATTGAAATACTTCATGATGGCTGTCACTTTAATCGTTGTCGCTGTTCCCGAAGGACTGCCGATGAGTGTCACTTTAAGCCTTGCACTGAACATGCGCCGTATGCTGAAGACCAACAACCTGGTGCGTAAAATGCATGCTTGCGAAACAATGGGGGCCATCACGGTTATCTGTACCGACAAGACAGGCACATTAACACAAAATCTGATGCAGGTACATGAAAGCAAACTTGAATCCGAAGACATGGATCTGATAGCTGAAAGTATCAGTGCTAACTCCACTGCTTTTCTAGAGGAAACAGGAGAAGGCAAAAAACCATCAGGAGTAGGTAATCCTACCGAAATCGCTTTATTGCTCTGGCTAAATGAACAAGGCAAAAACTACTTGAAGCTACGTGAGAATGCAGAAGTAATCAATCAGCTTACCTTCTCTACGGAACGTAAATACATGGCTACATTGGTGAATTCACCCATACTACAAAAGAAAGTGCTATACATAAAAGGCGCCCCCGAAATAGTAATGGGGAAATGCGATCTTTCTATTGAAGACACGAGCGGCTATGAATCCGATCTGCTCCATTTTCAAAATAAAGCAATGCGTACTTTGGGATTGGCTTACAAAATCATCCCTGAAAGTGCCGGCAACGATTGTGTCGGACTGGTGAACGAAGGCGGCATGACCTTCCTCGGCATCGTGGCCATCAGCGACCCCATCCGTCCCGATGTTCCGGAGGCCGTACAAAAATGTCAGTCGGCAGGTATCGACGTGAAGATTGTCACAGGAGATACTCCGGGAACAGCTACCGAGATTGCCCGGCAAATAGGGCTATGGAAACCTGAGGATACAGAGCGTAACCGCATAACAGGAGTAGAATTCGCCGCATTGAGCGATGAAGAGGCTTTAGACCGTGTACTTGACTTGAAAGTGATGAGCCGTGCACGTCCTATGGACAAGCAACGCCTGGTCCAACTGCTACAGCAGAAAAGAGCTGTAGTGGCAGTAACCGGAGACGGAACAAACGATGCTCCTGCACTGAACCATGCCCAAGTAGGCCTTTCTATGGGAACCGGTACTTCAGTAGCCAAAGAAGCCAGTGACATTACCTTATTGGATGACTCATTCCACAGTATTGCTACCGCAGTGATGTGGGGACGCTCCCTTTACAAAAACATCCAGCGCTTCATCGTATTCCAGCTGACTATCAATGTGGTCGCATTGGCCAGTGTTCTGTTAGGAGCTTTCTTTGGCACAGAACTACCATTAACCGTAACACAAATGCTTTGGGTAAACCTTATCATGGATACTTTTGCCGCTATGGCTCTGGCATCCATCCCCCCCAGCGCAGATGTAATGAATGAAAAGCCACGCAAGGCTGATGACTTTATCATCACCAAAGCCATGCGCAAGAATATACTAGGTGCAGGCTTCTGTTTCCTTGCTATACTGATGACATTAATTGTCATCATCAAACAAATGCCAGCAGATTCAGTAGGGCAAGCCTTAACCCAATTCTTTACCATCTTCGTGATGCTGCAATTCTGGAACCTGTTCAATGCCAGTGTTTTCGGAACCAACCATTCTGTATTCAAAGATTCCCGCCATGCATTAGGCATGCTAAGTGTGGCTATCATTATCTTGGTCGGACAAATTCTGATTGTAGAATTCGGAGGTAAAGTATTCCGTACCGAACCTATGGACTTCATGACTTGGATTTATATTATCACAGGAACATCATTCGTATTGTGGACTGGTGAAATCCACCGTTGGATAAAACGAATGCAAAAGAAAAGCTAAAAAGAAAAATAAAGCACATAAAGAGCTATGGACAGTAAGATTAAAAATGTCGTTTTTGATTTAGGGGGAGTATTAATAAATCTGGATTTTGACAATTGCCTGAATGCTTTTCGTAAAGCAGGTTTTCAAGATATCGAGAAGCAGGCAAGCCAGTTCAGGGGAAAAGGCTTCTTTTCCCAATTTGAATTAGGTGAGATCACTCCGGAAGAATTCCGGGAGACTATTCGTAAAGAAACCTGCGAATCACTGTCCGACCGTAAAATCGATGACATGTGGAATCTGATGTTACTTGATATCCCCCGTGAGAAACTAGACTTACTACTAGAGTTGCGCGAGCGTTATATGGTTTATCTGCTCAGCAACACCAACCGGATACATTGGAGCTATGCCTGCGAACAAATGTTCAGTTATCGGGGCTTCCGCATAAATGACTTTTTTGAAGATACTTTTCTGTCTTTCGAGATGCATAAAGCCAAACCCGGAAAAGATATTTATGAACAAATGATGAACGAAGCAAACATCCTGCCCGAAGAAACGTTTTTTATAGATGACTCGGAAACTAACTGCCAGGCAGCTATGACACTTGGCATAAGATCCCATCATTATCATGTCGGAGAAGATTTAAGTTCACTTTTTGAATAATGGAAATACGATCGGATATAAACCATCAAACATTGCCCCCTTCAGCCGCCACTATCGGTTTTTTTGACGGAGTGCATCTCGGACACCGCTTTCTTATCAATCAAGTAAAAGAGGTAGCCGCCAAGGATGGATTATGTTCTGCATTGATCACTTTTCCCGTGCATCCCAGACAAGTGATACAAACCACTTACCGCCCGCAATTACTTTCCTCACCAACAGAAAAAATCGACTTATTGGGAACGACGCAAGTAGATTACTGTATTCTTCTTCCCTTTACACAAGAGCTTTCCCTGCTTTCAGCCCGGGAATTTATGCGATTATTACGTGACAAATTCAATATCCACACATTAGTTATAGGCTATGACCATCGTTTCGGGCACAACCGCAGTGAAAGTTTTGACGATTATTGCCGTTATGGTGAGGAATTAAACATATATATAGTACGCGCGCGAGCTTATACGGACGGAGAGGATAAAATCAGCTCTTCGGTCATCCGTCAACTATTAAAAGAAGGCAAAGTAAGCCAAGCAGAAAAATTCCTAGGATATAACTATTATTTGGACGGAACAGTAGTGGACGGCTACAAAGTAGGCAGAAAAATAGGATTCCCCACAGCCAACTTACAAGTGAACTGTAGTGACAAACTGATCCCTTCGGAAGGAGTTTATGCGGTATATGTATATGTAGAAGGTAAAAAATGGGCAGGAATGTTGAACATAGGACATCGCCCCACTATCAATAATGGCAAAAATTTAAGTATTGAGGTGAACATCCTCAATTTTTCAGAAGATATTTATCACAAAGAAATGCGCATAGAATTCGTAAAATACCTTCGCCCCGAAGAAAAATACGACACGATAGACGCACTCATCGCCCAAATGCACAAAGACCGGGAAGAAACCGCCAGGATTCTTCTTTAGAGATCAAGTGTATCATTGCACAGCCTTCCCCTTTTCAAACTACACTTTCCACACATCTTCGCCAACATTCCCGGAGAGACGCAACCGCCATCAGAGGAATTAACTTACCAATATCAGACATCCCCTGCATAAAATCTGTTTTTTCATACACTTCAACCCGGAAAGACATGAAAAAAGATATATTTTTATCGTTTTTCGATAATTTTTTCTCGTTTTTCTTTTGTGGTATCAAAATAAGATATACATTTGCATATCGATAAACGAGAAATGAATATCGAAAAACGAGAAAGAACAAACACAAACATTAAAACACTAAGTAAAATGAAAAAGTCAGTATTAAAATCAGTTTTAGCAGCAGTTGCAGTAGTAATGACGAGTTGTACAACAACAGCAAACGCACAAACAACAGGAAACACGAAGTACATCTACGGCCAGAATGACACAAACACAACCGTGTACACACTGAATGAAGACGGCAAAACATTGACACGCAAACTGAAGTATGAGTACAAACACGATGAAAATGGTCAGGTAATTGAGAAGAAAGCCTACCGTTGGGATGCTTACCGCGAACTGTGGGAACCGGCCTATCTGCTTACGGTAACTTCCGGAACATACGAAATCAAACTCAATTACGCCGAATGGAACGCCCGAGAGAACGTCTTCAACCATAACAAACAAGAAAGTATTTACCGTGAAGACAACAACGCAAACTTGTTGGCCGACACACAAAACAAAAAGTAATGAAAACAACAAAAAACACAACCACCCTCAACACTTAGGTAAAGTGTACTCATGTTTTGCTTTGTGGGAGCAGTAATCGCACCGGACATCGCAAAACATACAAGACAATATCTCAGGACGGATACAAAAGTCCGTCCTACCCTTTCAGACAACTATATTTTAAAACCAATAAACACTCTATTATGGGACGCGCAATTAAATTAGTACTTTATTACTTCGCTTATCAATTGGCCTTCACCTTCCTGATAAGCATTCCGACCAGCTTTATAACAATAATGAACGAGATTTCAGAAAATGATAACCTTGCCTATGCCGCAGGCAAAAATGCAGCCTCTATGACAGGCCTTATCATGGTACTGGCAGGAATAGCCATGACTTGGCATCTGATTCATTTCAAATACGTCAAATTCAACAAAGCAAGCTGGACTGAAGTCCCTGCAAGAACCATTCTATTGAGTATTCCGTTCATCATAGCAGCCATGTTCATCTGCAATATAGCCAATGAATTCATAGAACTACCCAATCTGATGGAAAACACATTCATGGGAATGAGCCGTAACATATTCGGCATCCTCGCCATTGCCTTCATGGCCCCCCTGGTGGAAGAACTGCTGTTCCGTGAAGCCATTGAAGGACACCTCCTGCAAAGTGGGAAAAAACCAAAAACGGCCATTATTCTGTCCGCACTCATCTTCGGCCTCATCCACATCAATCCGGCGCAAGTACCCTTCGCCTTCTGTCTGGGCCTGGTGTTCGGATGGCTCTACTACCGCACAGGAAGCATCATACCGGGCATGATAGGACATTTTCTGAACAACTTTCTGGCTACCATTATCATGGCTACATCAACTAAAGAAGAAATGAATGAAAAAACGGTTGATATGATTGGCGCCACACCTACTTATATTCTTTTGGCAGTTGCCATAGTCACCTTGACCGGCATGTATTTCTACCTGAACAAACATTTGCCACAACCGGAAAAGCCCTCTGAAGTAACTAATACACAAGCATAAATACAACAATGAAAAAAAAGCTCAACCTCTTTTGCATCTGCGTACTTATCGCGTTATTCCTTTCCACCTCAACAACGGTCAGCATCATGTTCTATTCTTTCACGAGTGCCTTTAAAGCCGGATACGAAAGTGTAGAAAAAGGAAAGGACATACGCATTTCCGACTACAAGATGATCTGTACCCTTCCCACCAATCTACTTGAAAAAACAGGAAGCGTGACTAATGTAAAGACAGGAGAACAAGCATCTATCATACCGATTATAAGCATGGTAGAGGCGCCAAGCAAAGAAAACGGTACATTCCATGCACTGACCGGAATAGCCTCATTAATTTCGGTTATAGCAGGAATTTTCAGCTTGTTGCAGTTCTTTTATCTGATCAGAAATATCAATCGTGGTGATATCTTCAGCTGGAAGAATGTGAGGTTCCTGCGCAAATTAGGATGGGCATTGATACTTTTGTTTATCTGCACGCTGGGCACCACTGTAATCGGGAATTACGAAGCTTCGCAAGTATTGCAACTCAACGGGTGTGAGTTCTCCTACACCTTTGCATTTTCCGACGCGACTTTCATTCTGGGATTCATTTCATTACTAGTGGCCGAAGTATTCGCCATCGGGCTGAAAATGAAAGAAGAACAGGAGTTAACCATTTAAGGAACGGGACAGATTATGAACAAGTTCAGAATATTAGGTATCATAGCCATTATAGCCATCATTGCAAATTTCTTTGGAGGATTGAATGAAAATTGGAGAGACTTCAAGGAAGGATTTAACGAAGGACAAAACAACGCAATGAAGATGTATGAACCCGGGCATCACATTATACCCTACAATGTAACCCGGGCCAAGCTGAATGTAGAACCGTTGCCCGGAACCACTGTCGATTCACTGAACAACAACCGCGTGGCCTGGGCACTCCCCTACACAGTGACTGAAATAGAAACGTATGCCAAGCCATCGGCCTGGCACATCCTTGTTATGGGGTTTGCCATACCCGGAATGTTTCTTTTCCTCATCGGCTTCTGCTCACTGATCCGGTTGCTCATCTCCATCTCGCGCCGCGAAGTATTCATTTCCGCCAATGTGCGACGCCTCCGCTGGTTTGCATATACCAGTGCAAGCTTAGAAATCCTCATAGCTATCGGGGAATGGATCATAGGAAGCGCAGCAGTTGAACAAATCAGTCTGCCGGGTTACAAAATCATCAGCTATGCCGGTTATTCCCCCGACTGGGTAGCCGTGATTATCCCTATCCTTTTTGCCGAGATATTCGCTATCGGAGTAAAGATGAAAGAAGAGCAGGATTTAACCATTTAAGAAAGGAAGTGCCATGAAAGAAAAATTTCATCCATTACCGGATAGCAAGGCAGCGAGGATGACGGTCAATGTGGGATGGACCTGTTTCTGTCTATATGTTTTTAAGAAACTGACGAAACATCACACCCTATGGTGGCAAGCATTAGAAGAGAATCCGAACAAACCTAAAATGAATTGAACCATGCCGATTATAGTGAACCTAGACGTAATGATGGCGAAACGAAAGATTTCGCTGGGAGATCTGGCCGAAAAGATAGACCTCACTCCCGCCAACCTCTCCATATTGAAAACCGGAAAGGCGAAAGCCATCCGCTTCTCCACATTGGAGGCCATTTGCAGGGAACTGGAGTGCCAGCCCGGCGACATTTTAGAATTCAGGGATGAAGATGAATGATAAACAGCCACATTCACAAACACTCTGACACCATAAAATTCTCTCATCTCCATCCCAGATACTCCGACCGATAAGGCAATTGGACTTCAACTGCCGCATTGGCGGAGTATCTCCCTGTTTTCTTTCCACTTCCAAACGGACTTTAGCCAATATTCCCTAAATTCTTTCATAAATGAGAACAAATATCGTATAAAAACCTTATAATCCTACGATTATATCTATCTTTGTACCCAAATTACATACTTGAATTTTTATAGATTATAAATGAAGACATTTGAAGAGTTAGGCGTTTCCCCGGAAATACTAAAAGCTATTAAAGAAATGGGATATGAAAATCCCATGCCGGTACAAGAAGAAGTAATACCGTATTTATTGGGAAACGGCAACGATGTAGTAGCCCTAGCACAAACAGGGACTGGAAAAACAGCCGCATTTGGTCTGCCGCTTATCCAAAAAGTAGATGTAAAGCAACGTGTGCCTCAAGCACTAATCTTATGCCCCACACGCGAGTTATGCTTGCAGATTGCAGGCGATCTGAACGATTACTCCAAGTATATTAACGGACTGAAAGTCCTTCCTGTATATGGTGGTTCATCCATCGAAAGCCAGATACGCATGTTGAAGACAGGCGTACATATCATTGTGGCTACTCCCGGACGACTGATTGACTTAATAGAAAGAAAAGTAGCCAAGCTGGAAACCATTACAGATGTAGTAATGGATGAAGCCGATGAAATGCTGAATATGGGATTCACTGACAGCATAAACGCCATCCTTGAAAAAGTTCCTGAAGACCGGAATACCTTGATGTTCTCGGCCACTATGAGTCCGGAGATCTCACGCATCGCCAAAAAGTATCTGCACGATGCGAAAGAAATTACAATTGGCACCAAAAATGAAGGCAGTAAAAATGTCAATCACATTGCCTATTTGGTACATGCTAAAGATAAATATGCCGCATTGAAACGTATTGCGGATTACTACCCACAAATTTATGGCATCATTTTCTGCCGTACCCGTAAGGAAACTCAGGAAATTGCAGATAAATTGATTCAAGACGGTTATAATGCAGATTCCCTACACGGCGAACTCTCACAGGCACAACGCGACTTAGTGATGCAGAAATTCCGTCAGCGTCATTTACAGCTTTTGGTTGCTACCGATGTAGCAGCCCGTGGTTTGGATGTAAATGATTTAACTCATGTAATCAATTACGGTTTGCCCGATGATATAGAAAGCTATACTCACCGTAGCGGACGTACAGGACGTGCCGGAAAAACAGGTATTTCGATCGCCATCATCAATCTGCGCGAGAAAGGAAAGATGCGTGAGATAGAACGGATTATCAACAAAAAATTTATCATGGGTGAAATGCCCAGCGGTAAACAAATTTGCGAGCAGCAATTGATTAAGTTGATAGATGATATAGAAAAAGTAAAAGTAAACGACGAAGAAATTGAATCCTTCCTGCCCGGAATCTATCGCAAACTGGAATGGCTTTCAAAGGAAGACCTGATAAAGCGCGTGGTTTCAATGGAATTCAACCGCTTTCTGGAATACTATAGCAATGCTCCGGAAATAGAAATTCCCAGCACGAACGACCGTCGGAATGAACGTGGTCTCAAAGAGCGCAAAGACCATGGCAGCACCCGTGAAAAGACAGAGCGTAAAGCAGAAAAAGGATATACTCGTCTGTTCCTGAATGTAGGAAAAACAGACGGTTTCTATGCCAACCAAATCATAGAACTGATTAATCGCAACATGAAGAAACAGCGTACTATCATCGGTCGAATCGACTTGATGCAGAATTTCTCTTTCTTCGAAGTAGCAGAAAATCAGGCACAAGATGTTATCAAAGCTTTAAATAAGGTCAATCTGAATGGCGGCCGGAAGATTGTAGTAGAAGTTGCCGGTGAAAATAATGGCAAAAACGACAACGGTGAACGTAGAAGCAGTGCGGCAAGGAATGCGTCATTTGGCAAAAAAGGTGACAGGTCCAATAAAAAAGCAACTCCCAAAGAAGGAAAACCTAGCCGTGCGGAACGTGGCTACACGGAAGAACGCGGTCCCAAAACGAAAGACGACTGGAAACAATTCTTTAACAGCGACAACAGTAAGAAAAAGAAATCCAAGAAATGAGGAATCCGATTTAATGAAAGAGAATTGGACACAAAGCAAGCCTAAAAATGGGGTGAATCAAAACTCAACTTTAGATTAAAAGTACTTTTAATCTAAAATCCGACCCCCTTCATCGATAATAAAAACCGTATCAACTTTGAGTAATGATACGGTTTTTCTGCATTTATCAGTTACAGTCTGTAGATTTTTAGCTGGTTCATCTTAATCCGGACACACCTTCATTTTAGTTTTTTTCCTTTTCCGTCAATTCCAGCTCATCAATCAAACGGGAAGCCTTCCCATATTTCTCAATCATATAAAGAACATAACGGATATCCACTCCGATACAACGCTGCAAATTAGGTTCAAAAACAATGTCTCCACTCATAGCTTCCCAATTTCCGTCAAAAGCAAGCCCTATCAGTTCTCCTTTTCCGTTGAACATTCCACTACCAGAGTTTCCTCCTGTAATATCATTATCCGAGATAAAACAAACATTCATATTACCATCTCCGGCTGCATAACGCCCGAAATCTTTCCTTTCCAAGCAATCGGTCACGGAAGGGAGCACATCAAAATCACGATCTCCCTTATACTGCCTTATTTTATCAAAAATCCCTTTTGTCGTCGTAAAATAAGAATATTCAATCGCATCTTTCGGCGAGTAACCACCTACCATACCAAAGCTCAGACGCATAGTAGAATTGGCATCCGGATAAAACACCCTGTCTGCCTCCATCTCACGCATCGCTTCATTCAGCAAACGCTCATTTTTCTCAATGTTCATACTTGATTCCTCCACGGACTGATTGAACTCATAAAATTTCACCAACATATCAATAGCAAAAGAAGCCGCAGGGTCATCAAACAAGACATAAGTGGTATCTCCTCTCACCACCTGTTCAAATCCATGTGGTGTCTTCAAAGAGGAACGAGCATATAAATCATCCACATAAGCCTGGTAATCCCCCTTAAAATCTTTTTCTATCAACGGATAAACATCGGGTAAGAACTCTTTCCCTACCTCTGCCGCATATTCTTTCAACATAGCCACAAAAACTTGTTTATCCACATTCACATCCATATTGACATAAATCTCCAGCAGCTGCCGCATATTGCGTTCCAAATCACCCACCTCTGCCTCAAAATCAAAATTCAATACAGTCAAAGCTGCTGTAATCAACTCAGGTCCATTAGCAAATGTTTCTCCAAAATAAGCCATGGCCCGTGCCGCATCTCTACGATTACGATAATTCAACTCAAGTTCAGTCAGCACCCGGGCATATTTGCTTCGTTCATCAGGCTTCCGGCGGATCCATTCTTGCAACTGACGTTCCAAAGCTTGTTTCTTCTCTATCACTTTCAACTCTTTAACAGCTTGATTCATCCCTATACTATTCTTCCAATAGTTAGCGCTTTGCGCGTACTTGGAAGCATATTTAATACGGATATCATCACTTTTTTCCATTGCATTTTTCCAGATAGCCTGCTTGATGGTACGGACATTAATCATGGCGGCATTATCCGTATTGACCCTCTCGTCTATTCCAAACGAAGACAAATACCTGCTGGTAGAACCAGGATATCCCATAGTCATACAAAATGAACCTTGTTCATACCCGTCCAAAGAAACAGGAGCAAAATAATCCGGATGATAAGGCACATTATCCGGAGAATAAGCTGCCGGCTGATTATTCCGGTCAACATAAATACGAAATACAGAGAAATCTCCAGTATGACGGGGCCATACCCAATTATCCGTATCCCCGCCAAACTTACCTACAGAAGAGGGAGGAGCAAACACCAGACGGACATCATAGTAGTCTTTATACACAGACAGATAAAACTCATTGCCACCATAAAAAGGTGTTATCTCAGCACGCAGCAAAGTATCATTCGCTACTGCCTCCTGAGCAAGCAGTGTGGAAATAGAATCTACAATCAGCGCACGGTCCCTTTCTTCTGTTCCTGCCGGTACAGCTTGCAGCACACGTTCCGTCACATCCTCCGTACGTATCAGGAAACTGACAAATAAGTCCGGATTAGGAAGCTCCTTATTTAAGGAATCGGCCACGAACCCATCCCGCAAATAATCATGCTCCACGGAACTATGCTGCTGAATGGCATCATACCCACAATGATGATTCGTAAAGACCAAACCATCCGGAGATACAACAACACCCGAACAAAAGCCTCCAAAACTAACGACAGCATTAGCCAATGCCTTTCCACCGGGATTATACAATTGTTCAGATGAAAGCTCCAACCCCATTTCTTTCATCACTTGTTGAGTTTGTTTGCTAAGACAACAAGGAAGCCACATACCTTCACTCCCCCATATATATAAAGGTAGGAAAAGTAGCAGCAGCAGTAGTTTTTTCATAGTTTTATTCTACAATTAATTTAAGTTCCTTTGCTCCGACACGTGCTTTCAACCATTCGGTAATTTTTTCTTGTTCCTTCTCATGAGGTCTTTTACTGAATTTCATCAAGACGATTGTCAATGTATCCGTCTTAGTTGAATCCACCTGCAATTCCACAGTCTTTGCCATAGCTATGGCTTCTGCCGTAGGATAAAGCACTTTAAGTTCAGGAATTATTTTTTTATCTACAGTATTATATGCAGCATATACTTTAAGCTCGTTTTCCAAAGACTTAATCTTCTCCTGTTGCTCCAGCAAACGCTTTTCACTATTCTTATAGAAATCTTCCATCACTTGAGCTTTTATACTGCCAATATCCATCGCATCATTATTCATTCCTTGAAGAACAACCAGTTTAGTACCTGCCAGATTAAAATGTTTCAAGTTATCCCTTGCGGTTGCTATTTCTGCTTCCGGGACCTCACTACCTATTAACACCACACGTATTTCCTTCTTTTCGAAAGATATCTTCCGGTCTATCACCTGAGTATTATTAAAGTCCAACTCTTCATTGATAAAATTATTGGCTGAAGCCTCATAAATAGTGTTCTTCACAATACCATAAGTCAGATAGATAGCAGGACACATGGTGGCCAAAGTAATGACAATGATATATTTTTTAACTAACTTCTCACGCTCCTTATCCACAAATTCCTTACGCTGGAAATGCATGACACGCACCCCGATAAAAGTAGCCAGGCTGATAAATACGGAATTGATAAAATACAAATAGAATGCCCCCAAAAAATAAAGTAAATTTCCGGTAGCAAGCCCGAATCCGGCAGTACACAAAGGCGGCATCAAAGCCGTAGCAATGGCCACTCCCGGAATTACATTCCCTTTTTCTTTAGTAGATAAAGCGATAATGCCGGCCAAACCACCACATAAAGCAATGAGTACATCATATATGGTAGGGGAAGTACGTGCCAGCAACTCCGACTGCACTTCATCCAGCGGAGTCAGCGAGAAATAAAGCGTAGCTGTAATCACACTGAATACGGTCGCCACCAAATAGCTCTTTAAAGAACGTTTCAGCAATTCGAAGTTGTTCTGCCCGATTGCGAGTCCTATTCCCATGATAGGTCCCATCAATGGAGAAATCAACATGGCACCGATAATCACCGCTGTAGAGTTCACATTCAGTCCCAACGAAGCTATGAAGATAGCGAAAATCAGAATCCACAAGTTCGTTCCCTTGAACTCGACACCATTACAGATACTTTCCACGGTCAAGGCTTCATTATCCTTATCCTTGCGCAAATCAAGATATTCACTAAAGAACTTCTTGACATAAGGCACATTTCTCAATTCATTCTTCAAATCACTCATAGTTATTTCTTTATGTATCGGTTTATAACAGGTATCTGCTTTAAAGGGAAGTCCGTTTTCACAATATATGCCACAAACAATAGCAACAACAATGTACGAATACCCAGCAACAAGAATATATTTTGAATAGGAAGATAAACTGAAACAAGGTAAAGTATCAGTGCTAACGCCACATACTTACCTATCGCTTTCAAATCATAATTAATAGGATATTTCTTCTGTCCCACAAAATAAGAAAGAAGCATAGCCACTCCATATCCGGCAAAACCAGCCCAAGCGCATGCCATATAGCTAAACACCGGAATCAGGAAGATATTTATTAGAATAATGATACTGCAACCCACCAATGAAAAATAGGCTCCCCATTTTGTTTCATCAATCAGTTTATACCAAAAAGAAAGATTAAAATAAATACCCATAAACATTTCAGCAGCCATGACAATAGGTACAACCTTGAGTCCCACCCAATAATCACGTCCTAAAATATAACGCAGAATATCAAGGTAAAACATAACAGCCAAAAAAGCCAGTAAAGTGAAGATAATAAAAAACTTCATCGCCTTGGCATACATTTCCCGACTGTCCTTTTCTTTACTCTTACTAAAAACAAACGGCTCGTATGCAAACCTGAAGGCTTGTGTCAACATGGCCATTATCATAGCTATTTTGCTGGCAGCCCCATAGATTCCCAACTGGATGGTCGCCTCTGCCTTATCGGGATAGACAAACGGAAAAATAATCTTATCAGCCACCTGATTCAGAATCCCCGCAATACCCAGGATCAGAATCGGGAAAGAATAATGCAACATACGCCGCAACAACTCTCTGTCCAGCACATATCTGAAACCCACCAATTCTTTCCACATACATAACATAACCAAAGAAGTACAAGCTAGATTAATGGCAAAAGCCACTCCGACATTCTCCCCTTTCATGCCTACAAAATAAGCAATATTCAAGGCAATGCTGGCAAAAATGAACAACAACTTCAATGCAGCGAATTTAATGGGACGTTTCTTATACCGCAAATAGGCAAAAGGAATAGCTTGAAAAGCATCCATTGCAACAACAATCAGCATCATCCCCATATACCACGGATGCTCTCCATATCCCAAGAAACCTGCTATGGGATGCAGAAAAGAAAGACAGATCATTAAAAAAAAGACCGCAGTCGCCCCTACCGAAAGTAAAGTAGTGGAATACACACGCATCGGATCGTCCACTCCCTTGTTGGCGAATCGGAAAAAGCCGGTTTCCATGCCGTATGTCAAAAGCACCATCAACAAGGCAGTTATAGCATACATATTGGTAATGACACCATAACCGCCCGATTCCATAGGTAAAGCGTTAGTATATATCGGTACTAACAAATAATTCAGGAACCGCCCGATGATGCTACTCATCCCATATATGGCTGTTTCCTTGACTAATGCTTTTAATCCTGCCATTGTTTAATCATCAAATAATGTCTTCTGACTATTATAAATGCTCCGTCCCAGATGCATATAGGCCAGTTCCGTGACCTCACGCCCACGCGGAGTACGTTTTAAAAAACCCTCTTTAATCAAAAAAGGTTCATAAACTTCCTCTATTGTTCCGGCGTCCTCACCCAAAGCGGTTGCAATAGTAGTCAGCCCTACAGGACCTCCCTTAAATTTATCTATAATAGTACATAAAATCTTGTTATCTATCTCATCCAGTCCGTATCTGTCAATGTTCAAGGCCTCTAAAGCAAACCTGGCAATCTCCACATCAATCTTTCCGGAGCCTTTCACCTGGGCAAAATCACGGACACGCCTCAGTAACGCATTCGCGATACGGGGCGTTCCACGGCTGCGCGAGGCAATCTCACCTGCCGCTTTCGCATCACATGGAACATTCAATATATGGGCAGAACGCCGGATAATGCTGGTCAGTATATCATCGTCATAATACTCCAAATGGAGATTTATGCCGAAACGTGCACGCAAAGGCGCAGTCAGCAGCCCACTCCGAGTAGTGGCACCGACCAACGTAAACGGACTCAGTTCCAGCTGTATACTACGTGCCGATGGGCCCTTGTCTATCATTATATCAATACGATAGTCCTCCATGGCAGAATACAAATACTCTTCCACCACAGGACTCAACCGATGTATTTCATCAATAAAAAGCACATCATTGGGTTCCAAACTGGTCAGGACTCCCGCCAAATCACCCGGTTTATCCAGCACCGGCCCTGAAGTCACTTTAAAACCCACCCCCAGCTCATTGGCAATGATATTACTTAAAGTAGTCTTGCCCAAGCCGGGAGGGCCGTGCAAAAGAACATGGTCTAATGCCTCGGCCCGCAGACGCGCTGCTTTGACAAAGATGCGCAAATTATCCACCACCTTATCCTGCCCGTTGAAATCCTCAAAATTCAGCGGACGTAAGGCATTCTCAAAATCGCGTTCTTTACTTGTGAGCTGTTGCTCGCGTATATCAAAATTTTCTTCCATTTTTTTGTTTATGACACAAAGGTACAAAAGATATTATTATAATAGAAAGAAAGATGGAGGAATTCATTTTCAGTCCCTCTGCCGTCTCTCTTTTCAACATTATTATTGTATTAATTATTATTCATTATGGGAATTACATTAGGAAAGAAACAATTGAACAAAGGAAGAGTTTCGCTTTACTTGAATTACAGTTATAACGGAAAACGCCGCAAAGAGTATCTGGGCATCATTCTGGATCCTCCTACCAGTGCGGAGCGAAGAGCAGAAAATAAAAACAAGATATTAATTGCCAGACAGATAAGAGCTAAAAAGGAGTTAGAGTTCTTATCGGTTGAATATCATCTGAACGATGTAGAAAACACATTCTATGACATACTTCCAACAGATAAAAGCAATGTTCCCGACTTCTATATTCTGATAGGGCAATTCCTGGATACCTATCATAAAAAGGACAAAAAAATGGTCAGGGCATGTATCACCCATCTGCGGCTGTTTACAAGAAAGAAAAACTTGCCCGTAACTCTTCTCACAAAAGATTTCTGTATAAACTTTCTTGAGTATCTCAGGGATCATCTCCGAGGCAATACTCCCATCGGATATTTCAAGAAATTCAGAATGTGCATCAATAAATGTATAGAAAAAAAGCTAATGACCTCTAATCCTACAGATGGTATCCGCCTGGTACAGTTTGATGAAGTGACCAAAGCAATCCTTAGTTTAAAGGAGATTCAGAAACTTGCCATCACTCCATGCCCCAACAACGAAGTAAAACGGGCATTCTTATTTTCTTGCTATTGCGGACTGCGTTGGTGTGATGTCCATCAACTGCAATATAAAGACATCGATTTTTCATCCAACCGCCTTACTATTCTGCAACAGAAAGTACAGTCACACTCCAAAAATGCAATCTTGCATTTGAACTTAAACCATACTGCCGTCAAACTCCTGCAAAGGCATAAGGGCATTAACGAGGAGTTGGTATTCAGACTCCCCTCCTATTCTTACACATTGAGGATTTTAAATAAATGGGTAAAAAGGGCTAATATACACAAGCACATCACTTTCCATTGCGCCCGTCATTCATTCATCACCAACATCATGGCAAATGGAGCTAATATCAAGACGGCAGCCAGCCTTGCGGGACATTCTACTACCCGGCATACAGAAAAATATGTTCATATCATAGATGAACTCAAACAAAAAGCGGTAGATAGTTTACCGGATATTATTGTTAATTATAAATAATAAAGGCCCCGAAATGGCCCTTACACCATTAAGCAGAACATATATATATCTAATATCCAATTAGTTATCATCGCTGTATAGTATCCGGCACGAATACGACCTACCTGAGTAATACGGTGAACAACTACTTCGGCTGCAACTTCAAGCAGCTCCTTAACAAGTATCGTGTTGACCGTATGCAAAGTTCTTATTGCTAGAGGGTGACGTAGTTCAACCAGTTGCTGCTTTTTAGGAAGTGTGGTTTTGCATCCCAAGAGCGTTTTTTATGCCGCATTTCATAAAGATTGTAGGCGCATGCTCCCTTGCAGTTTCTATATAAGAGCACGGCATCCGGACACAGAAAAAGATTTAAAGTCCTTTTATAACAATAATATTTTGAGTTTTTAAATTTATAAATTTAAAGTTTTTCTATTATGAACAAAAAATTTTTAAGTGCAATCCTGTTCGGTGCCCTTGATGGTGACCTCGACAGGAACATTTGTATCTTGTAAGGATTACGATGACGACATCGACCGCTTGGATCAAGAAATATCCAATGTGAAAGATGCAATCAAGGCCCTTGAAGACAAAGTAGGCTCAGGCAAATATGTCGAAAGCTGTACTCCGTTCACTGATGGTAATGGTGGTTATGAAATCAAATTCAGTGATGGAGAGACCATTAAATTATACAATGGTGCAAAAGGAGAACAAGGTGAACCGGGCAAACCAGGTACTCCGGGTACTCCAGGTACTTCTGCTGATGATTATGTAGTATCAGTAGAAGAAGGTGAATCAGCTTATGAATTAGTTATTACTTATGCTGATGGCACTAAAAAGACTATCAGTATGCCTAAAGCTACTTCTGTAGTTAGCGGAGTTAAGTTTATCCCTACTTTCCTTTCTGAAGGTGAAGCTGCCAGAATCCATTTCCCTACCATCGTTACTGATAGTGTGTCAGGTAAAACAGAGATTGCAGGTGCAGATTGGAGTGCAAATAACTTTAGTACATTTAAAATCGTTTACTCAGGTAAGGCAGACGTGAAGTATCAGGTAAATCCTAACAGCGTATCATTCAAGGATATGGAAGTGGTAGGATTTGTTCGTGATACTGCTGAAATATGGAACTACAATACGAATAACAAGAATTGGGAATTGTTCAATGCTGGACAAAAACTGTACACTGATGGAAAAATCACCGTTGATTCTTATAAAGAAGGACATGGTATGTTGAACTTCCGTGTAAAGGACTGGGCTTTTGCTGAACAATCTAATCTGGACGAAAGAACAGTATATTCATTGAGAATTAAGAACAATGACCAAATCGTTCATTCTGATTTTATTCCCGCCAAGCATGAAGTAATTTTGCAGAAAAACGTACATTTGGTTAAAGTAGCTGATGCATTTGACCAAACTAACGCTCCTGCTCAGATTAAAAATGCAATTGCTCCTAACAAGGTAAATTATAGAGAATTCATCAAAGATGAACATTATCTTAACACCTTGAATCCGACCGGTACTGAAGAGGCTAAATTGAAAGCTTATCAAGCAGATAAAGCTAAGTTCGAAGGTAATGCTGAAAACCAGTTATATAAAGGAGATGCTGAATCTAAAGATGATGCAAACCGTATTGTTGTAGAACTGAATTACACAGGTGATGGACATTCAAAAAATTTGAAAGACATCGTAACTTCATTCTTTGACAAACGTATGGGTAGAGCCCAAGACGCTCAGTATCCTTTGATGGATAATGGTTTTGATGACTATTCATTGGTGTTTGAACCGGTTGACTTCTATTATGATGGCGTTAACCAGACAAAACGCTATTTGGACGTTACCAAAGATGGTGTTGCTACAGTAAAACAAACTCCGGACCCGATTTGGGGCGCAGAAACAGATGCCAACCACACAGCTGCTATAGACAGAACTCCTATTGTTCGTGTGAAACTAGTAGCACCGGGTGAAGACAATGGTAATGTAGTTAAAACAGCAATCATCAAGATTCACATTGTACGCAATGCAGTTGTTGCTCCTGAAATTAATATTACAGAAACAAAAGATGTCACTCTGAAACATATCAATCAAGTTCTTGATATGGATATGGATAAGATATTCAACCATAAAGATGTACAGTTGAGTAAAGACGAATTCCGTAAAACTTATGATTTCGTTCCTGAATTTGCAACGGCAGATGAGGCTAAACAACACGCTGTATATGCATGGGATGGAAAGAATAATGCAGACTATTCATTAGATCCGAACTTTAAACCTGAAGAATACAATCAGCTGTTCGTTACAGTGAAGAATACAGCATTCTCTCGTCATGACGATCACGACGTTTACACTGTTAAGGGTACATACAAGCCAAATGCTGATCATAAGGGATTATCTGACATCCATGTTACTTATACTATTAATGTGAAGTATCCGGATGTAGTTGCTCCTGAAAAGACTAAGTTGAACTGGGTAGATGATTCTTACTTCATTGCTCACGGTAGATACGATAACTTTGATGCTCCTACGACTTATGAAATGGTTGCAGCATTGAATGACGAATTCGATTTGATCAACTATAATCCTTATAAGGGTCAGACTCATGATAAGGATTGGGCTAGAGCTACCTTGTCATTCGAATTGGTTGACCAGCATAATAACGCATCTAAGATAGATGACGGTCACGATTCCGGTATCCGTTTGTATCAAGGTAAAGACAACAAGTGGTATATCGCTTTGGAGGCAACAGACGAAGGACGTGCTTGGATCAATGCTGCTGACGCTGAAGATTTGAAGAAGATCAAAATGCGTGCTGTAGTAAGCTTCAACGAAGATGTTGACGGATTGTATGGTACTTGCAACAAGGAAGCCAATGCTCATAACAAGTATGCTAAAGAAGCTTACAATAACTTCTCTTGCAATACTATCAATATGATAAACAATACTCCTTGGGCTGAAGATAACCATACTACTAATTATACTGGTGCTCCTGCTCCTGAAAATGGACGTTCTACAGTGGTTATCGATGAATTTGAAGTTGCATTTGTAACTCCGATGGTATTCCACGCTTACGAAGCAGGTCCTTTGTTTGACAAGTACCAAGAAGCTGAAAATACAGTATCATTGAAGGATGCATTCTTCTTGTCAGATTATCTGTGGTCTGAAGGTGCTCAGGCACAATTCAATAACAACCATGTTATCTATGACCACAAAGATATGGCTGAGAATAATACTTTGGTTCAGACAGGTGATCAAGCTGGTTGGTCAAATAAACTGGTAGTTGACAATAATGTATTCGATGTTAATACAACTGTTAACTTCAAGGTTTCTAAGGCATACTTTGCTGACGGAAGTGAACTGGATGCTGAAAACATGAATAAGATCAAACTTGATAATACTAAGCAGACTATCACATGGATCAACAATGGTGAAGATATTGCTCAACCATTTACTATTGAAGTAGAAGTTTGTGTAAATCACAAGTGGGGCGGTATCTGCGACCATACTTGGAAGAATAGTCTTGGACATTCTGTTGGAACTATCCAAATCCAAGTTAAGAAGCACAATGACAAGTAATTAATACGCTCATTGTTTATTTAAAAAGAGGGGGGCAAAATGTTCCCCTCTTTTAGTTTTTACAATCGTTTATTCAATTATATTGTGTATGAAGTATATATATGCTGTCTGTTTTCTGTTATTAGTATGTGGCTGTCATAAAGAAAATGACACTCCCGCTGTTTTACCTGCACGGACACTATTGGTTTATCTGGGAGGAGATAATAATCTTGATGCGGAAACCTATGACAAACTTGTTCAAATTAAAAATGGATGGGAAGACGAGACAGATGGAAAAATAATAGTGTATCAGGATACACCATTTAAGGACTCTCCACGATTGATGGAAATTGATGGAAAAAGTGAGAAAGGCTATATTACCATACATACCTATGACCAAGAAAACTCAGCCTCCCCTCAAGTGCTTAAACGAGTTATAAACGACGTAACTCGGCTTTATCCTGCTAAAAGCTACGGTTTAATCGTGTTTTCCCATGGCAGTGGCTGGCTTCCTCCACATACATTGGTTAATGGCTCGCGGTCTATCATCATCGATAATGATAATGAAATGGAAATAACAGATTTTGCTATGGCCCTCCCGGACCATTTATTTGAATTCATAATCTTTGAAGCATGTAATATGGCAGGTATTGAGGTGGCTTATGAATTAAGAAATAAAGCAGCATATATCATGGCTTCCTCTGCCCCAGTAGTATCTCCGGGATTCACTCCTATCTATGCCGGCAGTATTTCCTGTCTGCTTGAAGAAACTGCTGATTTGCAAAGATTTGCAGAAAATTATTTTCATTATTGGAATTTGATGGAAGGCGATAAACGTTCTGCTACCATTAGCATAATAAAAACTGCCGGATTATCAAATTTAGCGAATTTGATACGACAGATCAATACAGAAATATCTGGTTCTTTCCTCCCGGTCGGTAACCTTCAAAATTATGATGGAGTTTTAAAAGCCCCATTCTATTTTTTTGATTTTGCTCAATATTATCAATCATTATCAGATGAAGATACATACAATGCACTTCAAGAATATATCAGCCAATGTGTGGTTTACAAAAGGAATACTCCTTTTTATGCTACGGAAGAAGGAATATTCCCTATCACAGCATTTTCAGGTATGACCACTTTTATTATGCAGAGAGAACTTAATGACTTAAATGAGGAATATACAAAACTACAATGGTATAAAGATACTAATACACATTAGAGAATATGTAGGATAACTTTCTATGGAATGACATTTGGGGAAAATCTTTTATCAGTTCAAAGAGATAAGACATATATAAAGATCTACTACTTTTTTACATCAATAGAATACAATTTAATTATTATAATATACAGAAATTATCAGCTCAAAGGAATAGAATTAACAGAAGAAATTATTACTAAACATTGATGTTACTATTCAAAGAAATAAAGAACTAAGATAGTTATTCTATAAGTTAAAAGGGGCTGTCCCTAAAAAACAGCCCCTTTATATTATATACCAATTTTAATATTATTCGAATGCAATTGTAGCGGTTGTCACAATGCCTGCGAAGTCAGTGAATGTTAGAACTAAAGTACCCTTATCACCGATTTGGGCATTTACCAATTTAATACCTTCGCTAACAGAAGTGGCAGTAACATTATTCAAGCCGTCTACGCCATAAGCTACCTTAACTTTGTCTGCAGCAGTAGAATTAGATTCTTGAACAGTTACACCTTCGATTACAGGAATGCTATTACATACAGCAGATTCTCCCTTACCATACTGTAATGCCAAACCATTCTTCTTATTATTAGCAATAGTAAGTTTAGCGATAGTAAAGTCCGCACCAACCTTAGCAGTTGCACCAGCTACATTATCAGTATAGTAAACCAACTTAGCACCTTCAAAGATAGACATGATCTTAGTAGTGAACTTAGAAGACTTAACAGTCAAGTCATTTACACCTCCAAATGTATAAGAAGCTACAACACCCAATTCATTAACTTTCAAAGTCTTATTAGTATTTTGGATATTCTTTAGAGTTACAGAAGCACTTGATTGGTCTTCTATAACATCCTTATTATCCACTTTGTCAATTGTCAACTTGATATCATTTACAGCAGCCTTTGTATTGGGAAGGAATGCTCTTGTGAAGTTTACCACAGGTTTATTAGCAACTGAAGCTGCCAAACGGGCAACAAACTTACCATCTTCCCAAGCAGTTGTGTTCTTGAACAGTTTATTCCAAGTAGGCAGAGCAACTGTTACAGGAATTGTAACTGTCTTGATTGTGCTAACGGCAGTACCTGATTTTTGATCCTTGATTGTCAAAGTCAAATTATAGTTACCTGGCTTAGCCTTACCATTAACATTACCATTTACGGCAATCTTCATCCAACGGATATTGCGAGCATCTGAGCTAGCTAATACTACTTCACCATCATTTGCTGATCCATCTACAAATTTATCAGCAGGTTTACCATCCTTATCAGTATAGAATGTTACATTAGTAGAAGTCAAGTCATTTGCCAAGAAATTAACTTGATCTTTAACATTTTCAACAGTAATCTGAGTTAAGTTATCAATTTCTTCAGCATTAGCAGCAGACAAGCTAGAGAAAGCATCCTTCAAATCTACAACAATAGCATTTAAAACTCCGCTGTCATCCAAACCTAATTCATAAGTAGTAGCAGCGATAGTTTGAGTATCATCAGATTTAACACCACCAATCTTCAATGTTATGTTTTTGGTTGTTTCCTTTCCGTCAACACTCATGATATGGACAGTAGCAATCACTTCTTCTGCTTTTGCAGATTCTTTAATAGACAGATTCATACCATTAGCAGAAACGCCTAACTTTTCAGCTTTTGCTGTCTGAGTACCTTCAAAAGCAATGTAACCATCATAGAACTTAGAATCTGAGCAAACTAATGATGAAGAGCCAACAGGTACTTCAATATTACTGTTGTTGTCCAGTGGTTTGTCATGATTGTTTCCTATTGATTTCAGGTTAGTTGTACTCAAAGTAATACCATTTCCAACTGTTGTAGCATTATTTGTAATGGCATTATTTTCAGCCACTTTTACAGCAATTGAATAACCGGTATAAACTTTACCATTAATACGTAAAGCGTACAATTTTGCATTATAGCTGGAATTATCCCATGCACCAAATACTTTTGTAATATTATCTTTAGTAACATCACTCTTCAAAGTGATAGCCAAATTCCATTTGCCATTAGTTGCAGCAGCTCTAGGAGCGGTTGCAGCACCATCAGTACTATTCGGAGTGGCAACGATATTAACGGGAGCGATATCACCTTTTGTGTCAATTAATTCAAGTGTCA
This sequence comes from Phocaeicola sartorii JCM 17136 = DSM 21941, assembly GCF_054653615.1. Classification (NCBI taxonomy): domain Bacteria; kingdom Pseudomonadati; phylum Bacteroidota; class Bacteroidia; order Bacteroidales; family Bacteroidaceae; genus Phocaeicola; species Phocaeicola sartorii. The sequence goes on along the minus strand of NZ_BAAIFW010000005.1, from coordinate 13,598 downwards.
TGCCTGATAAATCCACACTAGCGGGAGTAACAGATAATAATCCTTCAGCAGGTGCTATTTGTCCAATCATCAACTGATTCGCTGCAATATTTCCTTTGGGTCCTTTCCAATCAATCTTTCCATTGCTCTTATAGCCCCAATCAAGCCCAGTTACAGAAGTAGTGCTGGTAGTAGCTCCGAATGTTAGATCGCCAATCATAATTTCTGTAATTGTAGAAGAGGCAGTCGGTAATTTGATAACCTTTTCACCATCAGCACTATATACAGTCAATGTATAGCCTGTAGCTTCAGTTCCAGTAACAATAATACCAGATACAGGGATATTTGTATTTTCATATTCACCCTTTTCATTCAAAGTGTACCAATATCCACCTTCTGCTTTAACAGGAGCTTTTGCTGCATCTTTGGCAGGAAAAATACCTGTACCTTTACCATCAATCTTCAATTCACCAGTCTTTTCATCAACAGTAACTTGCTGAGCATCTTTACCCGGAGTTCCAGGAGCACCAGCTTCACCATCTTTTACATCCAAAGTAACGGTTACAGTACTTCCTTTAGAGAAAGTAAAAGTCATTCCTTTACCATCAGCGGTCTTAGTGATACCTGTTACATAATCACCATTCTCTACTTTTGTCTGCAAAGCTGCCAGCTGAGATTTCAAATCGGTCAACGTAGCGTTGATCTCATCGATCTCGTCATCATAGTCTTTACAAGATACAAACGTTCCTGTCGAGGTCACCATCAAGGCACCGAACAGGATTGCACTTAAAAATTTTTTGTTCATAATAGAAAAACTTTAAATTTATAAATTTAAAAACTCAAAATGTTTATTGTTATAAAAGGACTTAATTGCGTTGGACAACAAAAGGATTCCGGCTCTGCGATATATATTGCAGGGGAGTCATGCCGACCATCTTCCCGAACGCCACATAGAACACGCTCTTCGAGGCGAACCCGCAACGGCTGAAAAGCTCGCTCACAGGACACTCATCACCCTCCAGCAGCTCCTTGGCGCGGGCAACCCTGTAGGAGTTTATCAGCCGCTTGAAGTTGCAGCCGAAGTAGTTGTTCACCGTATTACTCAGGTAGGTCGTATTCGTGCCGGAAACAAATCGTATATACTGTATTGATAATTAAGCATTTATCTCTTAGTATGACAAAAAGCAAAACGAACTCTATTTAGATGGATTCTACTAGAGTTCGTTACTGATATGAAATTATAAGGATAGAAAAAATAGATTACAACGTCAGCGTTGCATTTTTTTGTTCAAAGGAACATAAAGCTATGGACTGAAAAATAAGCGGCAAGCAATTCACATAATAAAAAGGAAGATTTATCAGTCGGAAATCTTTCCCTTTGGGAGTTGTAACCCTGTCAATTGAATAAGGTCCGCTCCAAACTCTGACAGCTATATTCCCGGGTGACAGGTCCATAAAAAAATGCTGAATATAATGATCGTTGGATAGCACCTTTAATTCCTGTGCAACAACCTGCCCGGCTTCATTCTCTCTTTCCAAATTAAGATGAATATAATTCTCAAATTCTCTGCTAAATTCGTTTACCAACGTTGTCTTACCCACTTGCCTTACTCCACGCAATATTAATGGCTTATGGTTGGAATTACCGCCCAGTCTTGCAGTTTCCTATAAATATTTTGTTGAAACATATCATTATTCTATTCGTTTACAGATCCAAATATAGCATTTGAATCTAAAAACATAGGCATATAATAAAGATACTGTTATTGGTGCAATCTCTAATAAAAAGGCTGTTAGAGATCTGGTGTTATTTCTATTGGCAACATCATAGATTGATTAAAACGACAGATATTTGCCTTGAAAGCACCCTCTTCCGTTTACTTTCACATCCTGTTCCATATTATCTCTTTCCATTCTTCCACAGTACGCGTAAGGGAAGAAAAATTCACCCCGATACAGACTATTTTACGGTTATCGGTCAAATAAGATCGGGCATAGCCTTTCTCTGCTATTTGCTGTAAAGCCTCCTCTGCTGTTCCATCCATCTTGAATTCGAAAATGTAAACATATTCGTCCATTTCCAATATGCAGTCCACCCGTCCGAAGCTCTGGCGGTTCTCACAATGGATTGCACGGCAATAAACTCCTATCAAACGGAGAATCAGATAAAAAGTGTATTGGAAATGTTTCTCAGTCATATCCAATTCCTTCAAGGAAGCGTGAGAGTCATACGGGATGCTGGCAAGAAAAGCGGTCAGAGAATCACAAAAAGCGGAGGTGTTCCCTTGTTCAAGACAAGTGACAGCATCGATAATCCAACTGTTGACCTCTCCACCTCCGGGTTTCAAATAATGTGCTGCCAGTACGGACAAGAAACCTTTACGCACCTCATTATTGGGAAAATCGAGCAGATAGGTTCCCATACGTCTATTATATTCTTTAATAGTGAGATATCCGCTCTGATAAATCATGGGCAGAGGCTGTTCCACATCAGCCTTATAATCCACAAACAAAGAGGGAACATAATAACGTCCGGCAAGTTCGTTTATCTGCTCGCGGTTGTGTTGCAGCAGGCGAACCAAATAGGTGGGAGTACCTGTAGAGAACCAGTAATCACGAATTGCCATACTGTCAAAAGCATTAAGAATGCTGAACGGATTGTAAATGTCGGTCATCCCCTCTCCAAAATGATATCCGTCATATTGCCGTCTGAGAAGTTCCTTCATTTCTTCCACCGTATACTGATATTTAGCAGCCAACTGTATGGTGGGTTCTTCGAAATATGCTTCCAGCTCATTCTGGGTGATACCGCACAAGGCTTCGTACCGTTCATCCATACTGATGTCTTTAGGCTGGTTAAATCCACTGAAAACACTTACTTGGGAAAACTTTGTTACTCCGGTCAATAATACGAATCTCAAGTATTGATCAGCTCCCTTAAAGGTAGAATAAAAGGATTTCAATATTTCCCGGTTATGATTTTCCAACAGAACTTTCTTTCCGTAATCATCATAAAAACAAGCTTCCGTATCTAATACATCCAGAATAGGTTTGTCATATTCATCAATCAGCACCACCGCACGCCGCCCTGTCTGTTCATAAGCCCGGCGAAGTATTTCAATGAAACGGGTTCCTATGGTTGTATAATTGGGATTCTTGCCATAAATATCTTCCCAGTTTCCTAAATAGCCTTCAATGGTAGCCTCCAGAATTCCGGGTTGTGTATATAGTCCTCCATTAAAGTCTATACGGAAGATAGGATACTCATACCAGTCCTTTTCCAATCCGTCGATTTCCAGTCCGGCAAACAAATCTTTACGTCCCTGGAAATAACAGGCAAGGGTGCTTACCAGCAGGCTTTTGCCAAAACGACGTGGACGACTCAAGAAATAAGTCTTGCCTTGTGTTACCAGATTGTAAATCAAACCGGTCTTATCCACATATACATAGCCATCTTCACGGATTTGGTCAAAACTCTGTATTCCAATAGGGTATTTCATATTTTGTTGCGGTTCTAGAATGAATGATGAAACAAAGATATTAGTAAATGATAAACAAAGCAAATAAAGGATTTGTTTTTTCCGCTTATGACAAGTTTTTCCGTTTCTTATTAATGGATAATCGCCTATTTCTGTTCATATATATTGGCATTCTGTCCTTTAAAGGATACTTTGAAAAGTATTTAGAATTTATCCATTTTGTAATAAGATATATTTCTCCTACTGAATTTGTTATATTGTTGTCTATCAGTGTTATACATATTCTTTTGTTTCCGGCACGAATACGACCTACCTGAGTAATACGGTGAACAACTACTTCGGCTGTAACTTCAAGGGTTTGATAAACTCCTACAGGGTTGCCCGCGCCAAGGAGCTGCTGGAGGGTGATGAGTGCCCTGTGAGCGAGCTTTTCAGCCGTTGCGGGTTCGCCTCGAAGAGCGTGTTCTATGTGGCGTTCGGGAAGATGGTCGGCATGACTCCCCTGCAATATATATCGCAGAGCCGGAATCCTTTTGTTGTCCAACGCAATTAAGTCCTTTTATAACAATAAACATTTTGAGTTTTTAAATTTATAAATTTAAAGTTTTTCTATTATGAACAAAAAATTTTTAAGTGCAATCCTGTTCGGTGCCTTGATGGTGACCTCGACAGGAACGTTTGTATCTTGTAAAGACTATGATGATGACATCGATCAGATCAACAATACGTTGAATGATTTGAAGTCTCAGATTGCAGCTTTGCAGACCGCTGTTGACAATGGTGACTATGTAACAGGTATCACCAAGACTGCTGATGGTAAAGGAATGACTTTTACTTTCTCTAAAGGAAGTCCTGTAACCGTTACTTTGGATGTAAAAGATGGTGAAGCTGGTGCTCCTGGAACTCCGGGCAAAGATGCTCAGCAAGTTACTGTTGATGAAAAGACTGGTGAATTGAAAATTGATGGCGAAGGTACAGGTATCTTCCCGACCAAGGATGCTGCAAAAGCTCCTGTTAAGGCAGATGGCGGATATTGGTACACTTTGAATGAAAAGGGTGAATATGTAAATACCAACATTCCGGTATCAGGTATCACCGTTTCCGGTTCTGAAGCAGATGGTTATACTCTGACCGTGTATGACGCTAAAGGTACTCCTCAAGTTATTGAATTACCGACTGCCTCTTCTTTAATCTCTGAAATAGAATTTGTAGGATACAGAAGTTATACAGGCACAAATGTAAGTAAGGAAAATGGTTTTGTTCCTATGCATCAAGGTGCAGTAACTTACAAGGCATTCCGCGTTGCAAGTTCTGAACCAATGAAAAATTGGAAAGGTAATAAAGCGAAATTGAAAGCCGGTGATGTAACTGTGGCATACAACACTAATGGTTTGGTTGCTCGCATTACTCCGAATAACATTGATGCTTCTACTTTGAAGTTCTCTTTGGTAAATAGCAAGAATGCTGCAGCTCCTTTAACTGTTAGTCTTTCTGAATTTACTAACGGTAATGCAGCTTTGACAAGAGCAGCCTCTAAGAACGGTATGTATAATGTAAACTTCGCTTGTGAAGTGATTGGCAATGTACCAGCTGCTGATATTGCCAACAGCGCATGGGAAAAGAAATTCGGAACAAGTGCTAATCCTATTTTATTCGGTCTGACTTCATCTACTCTTCCTTCTAAGTTTGATGTGGCTATGGAATCTCAAACTGCTGCTATGTCTATTAATAAGGTAAAGATTGATGATACAACAAATGGTACTGACATTACAGCTACAGATCCTACAGCAACTCTTGCTGGTAATCCTCATAAGATTGAATCTAACAAAACTTATACTCTTTCTTTGGAAGAAGCAGCATTTGTTTATGATTCATATCTTGAGTTCCAAGAAGATCAAGCTTTGTATTGGAAAATAGAATATAACCAGGCTGACGCTCCGATGTCATTCACTGTAAAGAGAATGCCTGACTCACAAACTCCTGCAACTATCAACATCACTGTTCACTATGCACAGATGGATGGTATAGTTGGTAAGAAAGTAGTAAGCGTTACTCCGCAAACTAACTTGAACGGTATCCAATTGTCTGACATGAAGAAGCTTGATATTGTTGCTGCTGATGCCAATGATTTGAGCAAGAACTCTATCACTGTTCCTCTGAGCAAGATGGTTGAAGCTTTGGGTAATGATGGTTATATCACATGGAAAGCCGATGCTGATTTAACTAAGACTAGCACTCTTGCAAATGGTAATATTTACATCATTGGTGATAACAATGCACCTATTGCTGACACGTATGTAGTAACATTCTTGAAGAGTGATGGTAAAATAACTACAAATGCTGCTGAAGCTGCATCTGTTCGCTTTACATTTAAAAACAATGCTGCTATCAAGTTGGATCAAAACTATGTAGCTACTATTAACTTCGCTTCTAATAAAGCTGATAAGTATTATGGCAATATTGTAAACACTGTATACTTCCCGTTAAGCTTCTCTATTCCTGCATTCACAGACTTGTTGCAGAAAGACGAAAATGTCTTTATGGATGAAAAACAAGAAGTGGCAAGTGCTTACATGCTTGAAAAATATGATGAAACTGCTAGCGGTGAATGGACTTCTACTTATAAGTTTAAAGGTGCGTTCAAGAATTTGGCAGCTAATGTAGCTAAAGGATTTACTTTCACATTTGCATTGGATAATGATGCCAACAATAAGCCTGCTGATAACAAGACAAGCGCAGAGCTTGCTTTGATTGCTGCTGGTAGCTACAATTCTACAGCTACAACTTCAGTAGCGGTTACAGCAGCTAATGCTAATGATGTAGCAATCACATTGCGTAATGACTATAAGGCTAAATCTTATGGTAAAGCATTGACAGTGAAAGTTACTGCTCCTAAATATGTTGGCGTTTATACTTATGATGCAACAAGCTTCAAGATTAAAGTATTGAGCCCGATTAAGGAAGGTAAGTTCATGGCAGAAGGTGGTGCAGTGAAGATTGCTGCTACCGGAACTACAGACATTACTAAGAATAATGTTTGGGGTGAAACTAGCGGTGCACAGCGTTATGAGCTCTTCTATGGTGCTTCTAAGAAGCAGGATGGTACATTTGACAATGCATGGAGCAGAAAAGACATCAAGGGTGTTAAGTTCTCTTCTGACGGTATTAAGTTTACCGTTGAAAACGAAGATGGTGTACCGACCAAGGCTCAACTGAATGCAGATGGTACTACTAAGGTAGAAAGTACAATCACACTCCGTGCCGTAGGTAATAAGGGTGACAGATCTAAGTTGAAAGTTGCTGTAACTGATAACTGGAATTACACAATCGAAAAAGAAGTGGATGTAGTTGTAGAATAATGTTCTATACAAATTCTTAAATAAAAAAGAAGGTGTCTGAAAAAGGATACCTTCTTTTTTGTTATGTGTAATATTTCATATGTTGTTCCATCGGGCACACGTAATAATCCTGTTTCCGATTGTAGTAAAGATTCTGTATGGCAAAAGCATCCTTCTTTTAGGCACATTTCTGTTCTTTATGGGAATAATTGTACTTGACAAAAACTTTTATACCAGCATTCTCCATAAACTCTTAGTTTTGTTCGCTTCCGTAACCGGCATCAAGCATTACTATGGGAGATTGCCTATGATAAGTCTTTCGATTTTTTTATAGCTCCCGCATCTTCGGTTCGCTTGTAAATTTCCAGATTTGTAATAAACTGATTCTCAGTAGCAATCTATGTGTTATAGGCGGGGTTCAATTGCCCGTTTTTTCATATGATCCTCTTTCATGCGCATGAAGGTTATATTCTTATCTGTCTTTTTCAGATAAACAGACCGAAATTTTGGTTGGAGGTTAACCCTTGCTATAATGTTTGTCTTTTTGCAACGGTAATTACCAAAATAAACAATAGCTAAAGAGGCTATCCGGTTTTTGGGCAGCCTCTTGTTTGGTTAACTAAAAATTCAGTTATCAAATAATAAAAAAGAGATCAAATCTGCAATCTTTACTCTTGTTATTTCTTTTTTCGAGGAATGAGTTCAGCAATGATAGAGGGCGTCCCATTATCTAATTTTCCACGATAAGAAACGCAAACAGAATCATTGACCATCAACGTTCCACCAACATAGGTAACTTCCCGATTATCGAAAGTAATGGTATGTCCTCTGTTATCCTCCACCTTTAACACTTGTGTGGTCACTTCTTTTACATATCCATTGAATTCCTTTAAAGGTTCACCCTTCTTGCTACCTGATGAACAACTGTATATTGCTAGACTTGCCAGCATTAATATTAATTTCATTTTCTTTTTCATTACTTTCAACTAATAAATAAGGGGGTGCTCCCTTACTTATGGATACACCCCCTTTGTTTTTTATGTAAGGTTGTTCAATCTCACGTACAAATTAGTTTTGGAACTTCATTGTAAACGGATCAAATACTTTGACTACTGTACCACCATAGATATCAGTAATTGTCAGCTGAATTTTAGTAGGAGTATCGGTTCCTTGAGAAGATGTTACATTAGAAGTCAATTTAATAACAGCTTCTTTTATATCATTACCTTCGCTGTCTTTGCCTGTTACAAATTCGCCTTCTATAGAAGGAGTATAATATTCATTAACTCTCTTATAATCTGTACCTGTCAATAAAGCAACTTCTATTTTTTCAGCATATCCGTTAAAATTATTTATTAAAGAAGGAGTTGTATATTTATACCAGTCAGTAATCTTAATAGCACTTAACTTGATAAAGTCTACAGCTTCTGCAACACCCGGATAAGTTAATGTCGGAGCAGAACCAATCCATGTGATAGTACAATCGTCAACATAGTTACCGAATACCAAATTGAATGCTGTACCATTAGTCCAGTAAGTCAAAGCATCTTTATCCTTGTCTGTGTCTGCTGTGGTTACATTACCATAATCATAAGAAACTAACATCGGATATTTAGTTCCGTATGCTTTGTTATCTGTCTTCATGATTTCAGCTGGTGCCTTAAATGCAGGTTTGTTATCTGTAGTACTTTCTTCAGCATCAACATCTGTTGAAATGTATGTTACAGTAGCTGGATTTTCTTTTGTTACATTTGTTTGTGCGAACAAAGTATATTGATCTACACCATGCCATACATTATCAATATCATAGATAGCTGTAGTTTTAGCATCATCTGCAAAATTCTTCGGATAAATTTTTAATGTGTTATCTACTAGAACATTAGTAAATGGTTCTACTGACGTAGGGAATGTAGGAAGAACTTTTGTAAACGAAACGGTTACAGTTTCAACAACGGTATTGTTTGCGCTAGCATTAATCATATTGATAACGGCTACGTAAGTCTTACCATCTTCCAATTTGTTCATAACGACATCCTTAATAGCTATCTTGGTGTACTTCGCCAATTCCGTACGATTAGTTTCATCAGCGGCAGCTGCAAATGTCTTTTCTGCATTACCTTTATACAATACGAAATTGTCTTCCAAGGTAAGGTTACCCAACTTAGAATTAATGTCAGTTTTCTTAGAATCCGCACTATCGTAGATTTTAACTAATTTTGCTTCAGTTGCAGCAGTCCATCCAGTTGCTGTAATAGCACCTTTGTCAGAAGTCCAAACTCCATTCTCATCCAAGTGTGTATCAGGTTTAAACATAACACTAGCAGTAGCACTAGTAGTTTGTTCTGCAACATACACATAGAATGCACGGCCATCAGGATCTACCAAAGTACCGTCATAGTTCACAGCATATACACGGAAACCGATATAGTCACCCTTAGCTGCGTCAGCTGGAATAGTAAGGCTTAATTTTGAAGCTTTATCAACCAAAGTATTCAATCCTTCAACTTTGTAACTTTCCCAAGCATTAATTTCAGAAGGGTTAGATTCTACAGCATGAGTTCTATCTAATGTTACATAGAATGCACGAGGCGTCACTTTTGTACCATCAACATCAGTTGATAGAATTTCTACGCTGAAAGCCTTACCAACTTCTACATTCAAAGAAGGTTGATCTTGACGATCATCATTGCCTTTAGTCTGCCCTGATTTAGCTGTTACGTTAGTTTTGTCTCCATTAATAGCAGTTGCAGCGTCACCACTCCAGATATAGTCTTCAATAGTTGAAGTGGAAGGAGTTGTAATTCCATCTGCTTCGCCTGCATGTGCGTAACGATTATGTATATCAGCTACCTCAGTTCCGTTTACTGCAAAATTCAACATTGCAGCAGATTTACCTTGAGCATAGTTCAATGTCACAGCGTAATCAGAAACAGCTGTATGAGCTACAGCAGCTTCAGTTTCTGTAGCATCTACTGTGATATCATTAACAGCCAATGCATAAAGAATATCTTTAGCGTCCTTTTCAGCAATTTTAGCGAACGCATCTTTATCATATTTAGGTAAGTTGAATTTAACTTTCCATAAGCCAGTTTCAGTAGTAGCACGTGATTTCGTCAACAGTTCTGAATAACGCTCAACACTGGTTGTTGTTACCTGATCTGTAATATCTTCACCCAAGCCATTAATCAATGAAATCATTTCCGGTGTCAGTTCTGCATTAGCAGGAACAACACGTACAATAACTTCAGCATCAGTCGGGACATCTTTACCTTTAGTAAAGGTAATTTCATCTTTAGGACCAAATTTATTATCTTGTTCAGTAACATTACTAAAATTCAATACAATAGGATTGAGATTGGCATCTTGACCTCCCTTATACCATAAATCAATTTCAGTAACCATGGTCAAGTAACCACCAGCTAAGCTCTTTACTACTGTCAGCTGATCTTCTACTTTCTTTTTCAGTCCATCAATGTCAGCGTCTTTAATAGAATCAGCAATAGTTTGCTTCAATTCTGCTTTCAAAGCTTCTACATCAATTGTTGCATCTTCTAAAGACTTGATTTTAGTCATTAAACTATCGATAGTCTTCTGGATGTCTGTAATATCAGAGCCAGTTGCTTCTGCTGCTTTCTTTGCTTCTTCGGCTTTAGCCAAAGCATCGGTTGCAGAAGTTTTAGCTGCATCCAAAGCTGCCTGCATAGCACTTACTTGAGTAGTAAGATCTGTAAGAGCTGCTTTTTTGTCGATTTGTTCTTGCAAATTTTTGATGTCATCATCATAGTCTTTACAAGATACAAATGTTCCTGTCGAGGTCACCATCAAGGCACCGAACAGGATTGCACTTAAAAATTTTTTGTTCATAATAGAAAAACTTTAAATTTATAAATTTAAAAACTCAAAATGTTTATTGTTATAAAAGGACTTAATTGCGTTGGACAACAAAAGGATTCCGGCTCTGCGATATATATTGCAGGGGAGTCATGCCGACCATCTTCCCGAACGCCACATAGAACACGCTCTTCGAGGCGAACCCGCAACGGCTGAAAAGCTCGCTCACAGGGCACTCATCACCCTCCAGCAGTTCCTTGGCACGGGCAACCCTGTAGGAGTTTATCAACCGCTTGAAGTTGCAGCCGAAGTAGTTGTTCACCGTATTACTCAGGTAGGTCGTATTCGTGCCGGAAACAAAAGAAGACTTATATCGTTATAAATCAGCGATGTAACCACCAAATAAAAAGCCATTCCGTCTATTGGTTATCTATAGAAGATCTAAATAGATTTTTATATGTTATCAACGGAGGACAGTTTGTACGAATAATTACATTTATTGAGGACATGGAAGGTCTTCAATTAGCTTAAAATGCACTTTGATAGCGTAAAATAGACAAATAGATGCACCGCCAGAGTGCAGGCCATATTTGCATGTTAAATTCAATATAGCATGAAAAAGTCACAAGAGCATTTCGAAAAATTATTAAAAGAAACAAATACGAGTTTCTATCGTTATCTGTATTCCAAGATAAATTGGAACAGCCGTATGATAGGTATTACCGGTCCTAGAGGAGTAGGCAAAACCACTTTGATGCTTCAACATATAAAAGAAGAACTGTATAGAAAAACCAATGTAATGAAAGACGATATTGAAGCCGGATATATGAATGTCGTATCCTTATGGCAATTGGGTGCTGAAAGTCGTATCATAAAATATAAAATACGCCAGAAGTGTGAATACCTTTATTCCATGCCTTACATATCCTCCAATGAATAGCTTGTATATTCTATCTGATATCTTTTTAACTCGCCTATAAGTTTTTGGGATTTTTCTTTCAAGACCGGCATAGATATTTTATTCCGGTTAATCTTTACCTCTGCTATCCGGGCTGTACGGTCAATACGGTTTACAGCTACGATATCAATTTCATTTTCTCCTTTTGAGTCCCACCAGTTTCCTATTATCGTGAAACGCTCCTCTTCCCATAGCTTTTGTTGGAAATATCGCTCCAATACCAGACCAGAATAAACATCATACCCTTTCTTTACAATATCCAATAATAAATCCGACCGGTGATTCTCCACCAAATCAAGGTTAGGATAGATAAAGCGAAACCAGAACTGTAGAAAATTGTCATTCAGCTTGTACTTGACTCCCTTGCTCCGTTCAGATGCAAAGATGGGACGCATCTTCTTCAAAAGGGTATAATTGATTTCAAGGTTACGCAGATAGGCACTTGTGGTGATACCTAAAACTGAATCAATCTCACCGGATGTGTTTTTTCCGTCAGCTATCAGGCTCAAGATAGAATAGTAAACGGCCCCCTCTTTTCTAAATTCCATATTAATCAAGTCATTCCCTTCTGTAAGAAAAGGCATGTATTCATTGGTAAAGCAAGTGAGCATCCGTTCTTTCTTGAAAGCCCCTTCGTCCATTAATGTTTCTATATATTTTGCCACCCCACCGGTCAGCATATAAAGACAAAGTAGATCTGCCGGAGTATAAGCCGGATAATAATGCCTTAGAATTTGTTTCTGTGTTGCTATGCTGAACGGCTGCAAGTCCAGACGCTTGGTCATCCGTCCATACATGGCTGATTTTTTATCCTCAAACAGTTCTTTCATCAGTGAATAAATGGAGCCGCAAGTAATGAAGTTTATTTTCATATCCGGCTTGTATTTATCCCATAATTCTTGCATGTCAGCAAAAATACTCTTGCGTACATAAAAGAACTCCTGTACTTCATCTATTACCAGGTTCAACTGGTTCTGAGTGGCATACGAAAACAGAATATCAAAAATATCACGCATAGAACGTACCGATCCATAGACAGATATACCAAGTTCCCTCTGTATCTGTCTTTGTATAGAACTGCAGAAGGTGGCTTCCGCCTCATTTTTCGCCAATATATAAAGGCATTGCCTACCTTGAAAATTCCGTCTTATCAGACTGGTCTTGCCGATTCGGCGTCTGCCCATGACTATGGTGAACCGTGCCGATGATGCGGACAATTCTTCCTCCCTTCTGAGTATCTCTAATTCTTTCTCTCTGCCAAAGAAATCCATATATTATTAATATTTAGTCGCTTATAAAAATAATAACGATTATAATAACCATGGTTATTTTTGCAAATATACCTTTGTTTATTTGGAGCAGCAAGAATTGTGATATAATTTATCTGAAAAAGTACCGAAAAAAATAATCGAATTTGATAGACTGAAGGAAAAGGCTATCCGGGATCTCATTTTCCGGCTGCATGACGCAATAATTTATCTTGAGTATAGAAATGCCGGGAGGATTATTGTTACATAGCCTGAAAGATATAAATCTTTCGTGCCGATAATAAATCAGGTTCAAAACATGGATGGTGATCTGTTCATTCGCAGGTGGGAATGCTGAGATTATCTTCATATTAAATGCCTCAGCGATAAAACCCGATTGTTCCTTTTCTCCTTTCATCTACCGCTGAAACTCCCTGCCCATAGGCGTTCCGGCTATGAAGGGGCTCCTGTCATTGCCCTGTCAGCCTCCTTTCAGCCTGCTCTTTCACATTTTTTGTGAAGGGACAAAACGATACGGGCTGAAATGGACGTGAGGGGAAGTGGTTTCAGCTTTAACCGGCTGATTTTCTGTGCATATTACATAAGATGACAGGATGAGGGGAAAAGGGAGCGTATCGGATTAGTGGGGGAGTAATACACGGAACAGACCAGGTCTGTAAGCTGGACAGGCTAAGTCTGTACGTTGAACAGGCTAAGTCTGTGCACTGAACAAGCTGGCGTGTTTTAAAAACGTATAGTTGTTTTT
>NZ_BAAIFW010000004.1:0-18228 GCF_054653615.1 Phocaeicola sartorii JCM 17136 = DSM 21941 | reverse complement strand
AGAAGACTTATATCGTTATAAATCAGCGATGTAACCACCAAATAAAAAGCCATTCCGTCTATTGGTTATCTATAGAAGATCTAAATAGATTTTTATATGTTATCAACGGAGGACAGTTTGTACGAATAATTACATTTATTGAGGACATGGAAGGTCTTCAATTAGCTTAAAATGCACTTTGATAGCGTAAAATAGACAAATAGATGCACCGCCAGAGTGCAGGCCATATTTGCATGTTAAATTCAATATAGCATGAAAAAGTCACAAGAGCATTTCGAAAAATTATTAAAAGAAACAAATACGAGTTTCTATCGTTATCTGTATTCCAAGATAAATTGGAACAGCCGTATGATAGGTATTACCGGTCCTAGAGGAGTAGGCAAAACCACTTTGATGCTTCAACATATAAAAGAAGAACTGTATAGAAAAACCAATGTAATGAAAGACGATATTGAAGCCGGATATATGAATGTCGTATCCTTATGGCAATTGGGTGCTGAAAGTCGTATCATAAAATATAAAATACGCCAGAAGTGTGAATACCTTTATTCCATGCCTTACATATCCTCCAATGAATAGCTTGTATATTCTATCTGATATCTTTTTAACTCGCCTATAAGTTTTTGGGATTTTTCTTTCAAGACCGGCATAGATATTTTATTCCGGTTAATCTTTACCTCTGCTATCCGGGCTGTACGGTCAATACGGTTTACAGCTACGATATCAATTTCATTTTCTCCTTTTGAGTCCCACCAGTTTCCTATTATCGTGAAACGCTCCTCTTCCCATAGCTTTTGTTGGAAATATCGCTCCAATACCAGACCAGAATAAACATCATACCCTTTCTTTACAATATCCAATAATAAATCCGACCGGTGATTCTCCACCAAATCAAGGTTAGGATAGATAAAGCGAAACCAGAACTGTAGAAAATTGTCATTCAGCTTGTACTTGACTCCCTTGCTCCGTTCAGATGCAAAGATGGGACGCATCTTCTTCAAAAGGGTATAATTGATTTCAAGGTTACGCAGATAGGCACTTGTGGTGATACCTAAAACTGAATCAATCTCACCGGATGTGTTTTTTCCGTCAGCTATCAGGCTCAAGATAGAATAGTAAACGGCCCCCTCTTTTCTAAATTCCATATTAATCAAGTCATTCCCTTCTGTAAGAAAAGGCATGTATTCATTGGTAAAGCAAGTGAGCATCCGTTCTTTCTTGAAAGCCCCTTCGTCCATTAATGTTTCTATATATTTTGCCACCCCACCGGTCAGCATATAAAGACAAAGTAGATCTGCCGGAGTATAAGCCGGATAATAATGCCTTAGAATTTGTTTCTGTGTTGCTATGCTGAACGGCTGCAAGTCCAGACGCTTGGTCATCCGTCCATACATGGCTGATTTTTTATCCTCAAACAGTTCTTTCATCAGTGAATAAATGGAGCCGCAAGTAATGAAGTTTATTTTCATATCCGGCTTGTATTTATCCCATAATTCTTGCATGTCAGCAAAAATACTCTTGCGTACATAAAAGAACTCCTGTACTTCATCTATTACCAGGTTCAACTGGTTCTGAGTGGCATACGAAAACAGAATATCAAAAATATCACGCATAGAACGTACCGATCCATAGACAGATATACCAAGTTCCCTCTGTATCTGTCTTTGTATAGAACTGCAGAAGGTGGCTTCCGCCTCATTTTTCGCCAATATATAAAGGCATTGCCTACCTTGAAAATTCCGTCTTATCAGACTGGTCTTGCCGATTCGGCGTCTGCCCATGACTATGGTGAACCGTGCCGATGATGCGGACAATTCTTCCTCCCTTCTGAGTATCTCTAATTCTTTCTCTCTGCCAAAGAAATCCATATATTATTAATATTTAGTCGCTTATAAAAATAATAACGATTATAATAACCATGGTTATTTTTGCAAATATACCTTTGTTTATTTGGAGCAGCAAGAATTGTGATATAATTTATCTGAAAAAGTACCGAAAAAAATAATCGAATTTGATAGACTGAAGGAAAAGGCTATCCGGGATCTCATTTTCCGGCTGCATGACGCAATAATTTATCTTGAGTATAGAAATGCCGGGAGGATTATTGTTACATAGCCTGAAAGATATAAATCTTTCGTGCCGATAATAAATCAGGTTCAAAACATGGATGGTGATCTGTTCATTCGCAGGTGGGAATGCTGAGATTATCTTCATATTAAATGCCTCAGCGATAAAACCCGATTGTTCCTTTTCTCCTTTCATCTACCGCTGAAACTCCCTGCCCATAGGCGTTCCGGCTATGAAGGGGCTCCTGTCATTGCCCTGTCAGCCTCCTTTCAGCCTGCTCTTTCACATTTTTTGTGAAGGGACAAAACGATACGGGCTGAAATGGACGTGAGGGGAAGTGGTTTCAGCTTTAACCGGCTGATTTTCTGTGCATATTACATAAGATGACAGGATGAGGGGAAAAGGGAGCGTATCGGATTAGTGGGGGAGTAATACACGGAACAGACCAGGTCTGTAAGCTGGACAGGCTAAGTCTGTACGTTGAACAGGCTAAGTCTGTGCACTGAACAAGCTGGCGTGTTTTAAAAACGTATAGTTGTTTTTTAAAAGCCTGAAGATGTTTTCTTAAAAGTTGAAGGCGTATTTTTTAAAGCTCAAGGTGTATTTTAAAAACATAAAGGCGTATTCAACAATAACATTAGTAACGTATAAGCCCCGACATTAGTAACGTGTCAGCCCGCATGTTAGTAACGTGTAAGCCCACACGTACATAAGCATCGGGGCACACATACGCAAGCATCGGCCTACACATACGTATGTATTGCGCCCTGTATCCATTGAATTTTGCCCCAAGTTCCATTAAATCCTGCACCAAGTCCCATCGGATCTTGCCCCAAGTTTCATCGAATCCTGCACCAAGTTCCATACCCTATTACCCGCCCCTCTTGACAAACGCCTTTTTATGTTGTATATTTGTAGTTTGCCAAACTAAAAAAGGTAACCTATGAATGTATTCGCCACTCTCAAAACAGTCTTCTTCGGAAGCAAATTCCTGTCAAGCCCTGTTTCCACCGAGGGAACATTGCGCCGTGATCTCGTATCCGCCCTCAACGGAGTGATGCCGCTTTGCCGCACTATCCCCGGTGTGCGTCTGGCACTGGATATCCGCGAGGGGCAGCTGGCTCTGGTACTGAACTGGACTCCGCGCACCGACGGGAAGGCACCCACGGGCAGTTACCACTACATCGTGTCAGTCGAAGACGGAGTGAGAGAAGTGGCCGGATCACAGGTGCTCCTCGCTGAAAACGGCAAGGACAACTTGCCGGAAAATGTGGACGTTTCCCACAAACGCCCGGCAGCCTCAACCGAAAAAGCAAAGGAACATTCCGCCCATACGAAAGACGTTCAAAAGAAAACGGAACAAGCACCCTCGGAAAACACCGGCAGGAAGGCAAAATCACGTACCCTGATGCAGGAAGTGACCGCTTTCCTCACCTCCCGCTACCGTTTCCGCTTCAATGTCCTTACCGAGGAAACCGAGGTGGCGGACGTAGCAGACAACATTCCCGACACCCACCTGCGCTACACCAAGGTGGACGAGCGATGGATGAACTCGCTCAGTATGGAAGCCATCGAAACAGGCATAGACTGCTGGGACAGGGACATCCAACGCTTTGTGCGCTCGCGCCGCATCAGCGAATACCATCCCTTCACCGCCTACTTTGAGCACCTCCCCGAATGGGACGGAACGGACCGGGTATCCGCACTCGCCCGCCGGGTGTCCGAAGACCCGGTATGGGTGAACGGTTTCCACCGCTGGATGCTGGGGCTCTCCGCCCAATGGATGCAGCTTAATCCGGATAATAACCGCGCCAACAGTGTGGCCCCCCTGCTGGTGAGCAGCCGTCAGGGACTGGGGAAAAGTACGTTCTGCCGCCTGCTGATGCCCGATACGCTGAAAGCCTACTACACGGAAAGTTACGACCTCAGCTCCCCGGCATCCGCCGAAGCCAGACTGGCCGCCTACGGCCTGATCAACCTGGATGAGTTTGACAAACTAGGCGCATCCAAAATGCCCTTGCTGAAGAACCTGATGCAGGCCTCCGCACTGAACATCCGCAAGGCCTACAAACGCAGTGCATCGGCACTTCCCCGCATCGCCTCGTTCATCGGCACCAGCAACCGGGAGGACCTGCTGGTGGACCGTACCGGCTCACGACGCTTCCTCTGTGTCAGCCTGGAACACGCCATAGACTGCGCCACGCCCGTAGAGCACAAGCAGCTGTACGCCCAGCTCAAGGCGGAGCTTCTGTCCGGTGAGCGAAGCTGGTTCAACAAGGAAGAGGAACAAGCCATGCAGCAGCACAACGCCCTGTTCTACAAGCACATACCCGAAGAGGAAGTATTCCGCCTCTGCTTCCGTTTTGCCACCGAAGAGGACCATCCGCAGGAAGTGCTGACCCTTTCCGCCACCCAGTTGTTCGAGCGCATGAAAGCCGCCCATCCTTCGGTCATGAGGGGCATGACCGCCTACAGTCTGAGCCGTATCCTGCCCCAGCTGGGCGAACGGGTGCATACCGCCAAGGGGAATGTGTACCGCGTGGTGGCATGCTAAACATTCAAGCCATATACACAGTCTGCTCATTGGAGAATATGCAAACATACATTCACACTTCCGGACAATAAAGTTTGGAAGCGTGAATGCCATTCTTTCTATTTTTCAGCCTGCTGCCGAGTCAGCCGGCATTATAATGAACGCTGCGTACCAAACGTATTTTGTATTTTACCGTACTTCCCGCCTGTAAGAATTTGGATGAGGTTTTAAATCCGAATGCATAGATAACTCCGTTAAAGTCATATACATATCGTTTCTCGATATCCAACAGCGGGTCTCCGTTTTGCAATCCCTCTATCGTTTCATTCAGCTCATCCAGTGATACGCCACAGAACGTATCATGCAACACCTTCGCCTCCTCCTCAGACGGGAGATACCATCCGTTTGCTTCCTCCTCCTTTATGATATTCCGCACATCGGAAGCCAGACCACCCCACTCATCCAGACTCATCAACAAAACATCCGCTCCCGTGGGACTTGCATTCTCTATACCGGCAACAATTCCTCCATTCCAGATATTGCCAATCTCGGGCAGCCCGGAAAGATCCGGATTGGCAGGAGGATTCTCATCACCGCTGTTATCTTCCCCTGCACCGCCAAAATCAAATTTAACATCTACCGGATCCTTCCATTCACCTGATATCAAACTGCCCCCCACCGTGACATCGCCCGAATAGCTGCCCCCGATATTTAATGGCACATTGGCTTCCGGCTTTCCATTGAAAGTGTATCCAAACGTCTTTGTCTGGCTGTCATCTTCCAGGGTTATGGAGAAAACCGTCTGAGAGCCGCTCCCCGGAAAAATATAAAAGGGAGGGGCGCTCCAAGTACCATCCGATTCCAACTCACAAGCAATTTCCGTGCTCTTGTCTTTGCCGGAGTATTCCCTTGTGAACGACAGGGAAGAATATAGAGGTGAAATCTGCAAACTGACTTTCTTGACATTTGACGGTATGTCCGCCAAACTGACATTAACTAAAGACACAGCATAATAGAGGGTGACGGAAACAGAAATGTTCTTTTTATTGGTTATGGTAACCGTTGAGGTTCCCAGCATCAGCGCACGTGAGCTGCTGTTGTTTTCTTTCATAACAATCACATCGTCAAGGCAAGGATTTTCCGGAACGGTATATTCCTCTCCCAGACCGGCTATTGCAACAATGGTGTATCGGGCAGGAGGCAGCTTCATTTCGATCGGGCCGTTGTCTGTCATTTTCAGGCTGGCAGAACAGCTGCCATTTTCTGCAAAGGCATAGATATAAGCCGGATAATTAATCTGGGATTCTCCGCTGGACCGGGCTGATATCTTCAGAGGAAGATTTGTTTGCGATACTCCATCCTCCTCGTCTTCTTCATCGTACATCGGGCGTTGGCAAGAAACGGCAGACAGCAGTAATAAAAACAGCAGTACCTTTAATTCAGTTAATCTATAATTCATAGCACATTATTTATTTGTGGATTTATTTCTTCCCCGTCTATAATTATATCCTCCTCCTCATTTCCCGGAGTCCAGCCCGAAATACTTCCTCCCGTGATAATTACATTTCCGTCTTTCACAACGATATTGTATTTGTGGATACATCCGGACAATAAGCCCGTGGACAGGTCTTCGCGCCGTGCTATGTATTGTTTGTTGTTACGGGTATATTCAATGACGAGACTGACAGGATGGCTTGTCACAGTCTTCGGGGCTATGTTTTCATCCCGCCCGCCTCCGTTCAGGATAAAATAGAAGGAAGCATCCTGATTGTTCATGGTATGCGACGGAGTGATCTGGAAGGTTTCCTTGGCAGTTCCGCTGATGGTGACGCTGTTCGTTCCAAAGGAATAGTACCCTTGAGTCATCAGTTCATTCCCCTCCAGTCTGATTTTATCAATAACGGCTTGTGCCATATCCCCTTCACCTTTTATGTTTATCTTCAATAGTGACAAAATGTGCTTGAACGCATACTCGCCCGAAAAGGCAACATTTCCAAGGTCGGTATTATAGGAAAGTTTCCTGGACGCTACCAGAAAGTCATATTGGTCTATATTTTCCCAAGTTCCGTCCTGAGTGTCGAGGGAAGGCATTTTTATATTTTCCTTGCTTTCGGTTTCGGAAGCGGAGTAGGGATAATACGCGCAAAAAGTATGTTCCCCGTTTTTATCTTTCCAGAAAACACTCTTTTCTGTTGTCCAGGAAGTTCCGTCGAACCCCCAGCGGACAGCACTGTCATCGTCCATAAAGACACCTATTTTGTCGTTCTTGCCAAAGTTGGCGGCAGTGTTTTCATTGTCTTGCAGGTAGCGTGCTCCGGAGGCTGTCTTTCCAATCCTTGCCATAATAGATACCGTGTACTCTTTTTCTTGTAGCTGTTCTGCCTCTTCACTGTTTTGACAGGCAGAGAGGCATAGGATCGTCAGTAACGATGCATACAGTAATTTTTTCATTCTTTTATTTTATAATAGTGAGGGGCAAGGAATCAGCTTGTCCGTTAAAATTAAAATGAGGACAAGTTGAATTGGTCAAGGATTAAAGCGTATCCGCTTGTTGTCGGTAAGAAATAGAACCTGTATCCGGCTGCGAAAGTAATTCATTATTTGCAAAAAGAAAAACAAATAGGTGAAAATATGAAAAAATAAATAAGCAAAAACATAAGCGGCCCAACTGTTTGATTGATATACGCCAACAGGAAAAATGTCTGGAATGATTGCTAATTATATAAATGTCAAATACTTGGCAATACGTCTTGTTTAGTGACCAACAACTATTATCCAACGAATGATATCTCCAATAATATTCAGTAAACAGACATCATATATTCATAAATCATTCAGTATATTGAAAGATAATTCGTGTTTTCGTTGCTGTAAGCAAACAGAATATGGAGAAAAGAGTTATTGAAAGTTTGGAGCGGGTCTTATTCAATTGACAGGGTTACAACCCCAAAAGGGAAAGATTTCCGACTGATAAATCTTCCTTTTTATTATGTGAATTGCTTGCCGCTTATTCTTCAGTCGATAGCTTTATGTTCCTTTGAACAAAAAAATGCAACGCTGACGTTGTAATCTATTTTTTCTATCCCTATAATTTCATATCAGTAACGAACTCTAGTAGAATCCATCTAAATAGAGTTCGTTTTGCTTTTTGTCATACTAAGAGATAAATACTTAATTATCAATACAGTATATACGATTTGTTTCCGGCACGAATACGACCTACCTGAGTAATACGGTGAACAACTACTTCGGCTGCAACTTCAAGCGGCTGATAAACTCCTACAGGGTTGCCCGCGCCAAGGAGCTGCTGGAGGGTGATGAGTGCCCTGTGAGCGAGCTTTTCAGCCGTTGCGGGTTCGCCTCGAAGAGCGTGTTCTATGTGGCGTTCGGGAAGATGGTCGGCATGACTCCCCTGCAATATATATCGCAGAGCCGGAATCCTTTTGTTGTCCAACGCAATTAAGTCCTTTTATAACAATAAACATTTTGAGTTTTTAAATTTATAAATTTAAAGTTTTTCTATTATGAACAAAAAATTTTTAAGTGCAATCCTGTTCGGTGCCTTGATGGTGACCTCGACAGGAACATTTGTATCTTGTAAAGACTATGATGATGACATAGACAATTTGCAGGAACAAATCAACAAACTGGCGACTAAGGAGGACATGACTTCTCAGATCGCTACTTTGCAGGCTGCTTTGAATACCGCCGCAAAAGATGCAAGCGATGCTCTGACTAAAGCTGCTGCTGCTGAAACTGCTGCAAAAGCTGCTGGTGATGATGCCGCTGCTGCAAAGGCCGCTGCTGACAAGGCTGTTGCAGATGCAAAGGCTGAAGCGATCAAGGCTGTACAAGCAGAAATTGCAACATTGAAAAAAGAAGTAGAAGAATCCACTGACGCTGCATTGAAAGAGATGGCAGGGAAGGTTGATGCTGCCACTAAGAAAGTAGAAGACATTGTTGGCAAGATTGCCGATATGGTTACTAGTGTGGAACTGGTGGCTTCGTATTCTGCCAATCCTACAGGCGCTGAACTGACTTTCTCTACTGCTATTGAAAAAGAAAATGTATTTAGTGAAGGGATAACAAATGCCATTACTTTTACTAAAGGTAATCAAATTCAAACAGGAGATAAGTTTGTAGTACGTGTGTCTCCGACTAATGCAGTCTTGACTCCAGAAATGATTTCTTTGACTAATAGCCAAGGACAGAATCTGAATGAATTCTTATCTGTTCAGAAAGTTGAGAAATATAACGGGTTATTAAGCCGTGCGGCAGGAAATAATGGATTATGGGAAGTTACAGTTGCTTTAAAGAATTATGATGAAAAAGCTTTTTCTACTGTAACAGAAACCAAAGTTGGTAATGATACTAAAGCTATTCTCTTTGCTGTACAGGTAAATAACACCTTGTCTACTGCTGAAACAAGAGAAGTTATTTCATCTTATGACTTAACTCTGGATTGGCAGCCGTATACTCCACAAAATGGACTGAACTTCTTTGTTAATGAAAAGAATGTAAATAAAATACACAATCGTTATTCAGCTTCTGAAAATAATACTCCTGTAGAGTATAAAGAGTTGGAATGGAAAAATGGTGTATCTACTACTGTTATTGGTTTAGACAAATCAAATACAAATGTTAAGCAAGGCGACAATCGTCAAAGAGAATCTGTTTATCCAGCTGTTCAAGGTAAGGCATTGACTATTTCATTGTCAACAAAAAATAACGAAGTAGAAGCTCCTAAAAATATTCGTGCTATTTATGTTACATTAGATAGCCAAAATGCTGTAGAGTCAGCTCCATCTGAAATCAATGCTTGGAACTCTTATGAATATACAGGATTAAATACCGTTGTGGAAGGTACTTCTACAGAAATTACTATTAACGGAGATAATATCATTGATGATATCATTGGTTTCCGTGTGTATGCTGTAAACTATGATGGTACATTGGTTGATCCTGATGGTAAAGCTTTCTATGTGAAATTAGGTAAAGAAGCGGCTACATGGGAAACTGTTAATACGGTAGTAACTCCATCTGCAGATGATGCAACTCTTGTAGATATAACTAAATCAGAAGCAGAAGCTGTTACATTAAGTAAATTATCCGCACCTTATCAAGCTACATGGGCTACTGATAAGATTGATAATAACCAACCTGTATTCCATGCATATTTTGTAGACTCAGAAGGACATGAAATTTATAATACATACAATCTGTTAAATCCTGCTTTGGAGAGAGTAGATTTCAGTAAAGTTGTTAAAGTTTATACTAGACCAACTGGAGTAGACTGGAAAAAATACGAAGACGGTAAGGAATATAATGGAACATTGACTATTAAGAATGAGGATGGATTTGTATTAGCAACATTAAATGTTACTATGACTAAAGAAATTCCAACCACTTTACCACAAGGCTTCTCCATTAAAGACAAACAAGTAATTGACGGCATCTATAATTGTTATATGATTGCTGATAATTGGGCTGCAAGTCAAGCTTCTAAGGGTACAATGCCTATTGAAAACTTGATTAACTTCGGTTTGGGCCAGGCTGACCAATACAATGTAACATTTGCTTCTTCTGTAAAAGATGGAGATAAAGATAAAGATGTAACAGTAAACGGTGCTCAAAGCATTGAAGTTGTAAAATCTTATATTGATAATAAGACAGAGCATGCAACTAAGGTTGTTTACAATTATGGTAAGATTTCTTCAAAGAAAAATAGTGCTGGTGAATATGAAAATGTTATAGTAGAAGCTGCAACATTTAATACAGTTTACTGCTGCTTCTATAAACCGGAAGTACATACTTGGGCATGGGCTACTCGCGAAAATTTAGGATTAGCTGCTAATGCTAAATTGCCTTATTCAACAAATTTGACTTATGGCAATAATGCAGCCGCTCCTACCACTGCACATATCTGGGGTACTAATGCTATAGATAAATTGTTTAGTACAGCACTTAAAGATGCTTATGGATCAAGTCTGAGCATTGAAAGTGCTAAGTTGACTTCTGATGCAACTGGTAAAGAAGACTACTTCAAAGTTGATTTCACTAAGGCAAATGTCTTTGAAGCTATAAAAACAGATATCGGTTCTAATCCGAAACAAGATGTTCCTTCTACATTGACTATTAATTGTAAGGATTCCTATGGACATGATGTAACTATTACATTGAAGATGGTTGTTAAACCTCGTAAATAGTTTTGGATTTGTATTTATTAGAAGATTTTTACATTCTGTAAAATCTGTATAGAAAAAAGAGCGATCAGCAATGACCGCTCTTTTTTATTATTCCATACTATAAATATTACTTAACAGAAGTAAAGTTCATAGTAAATGCAGGCAAGTCTAATACTATTTTGTAACCATAGATATCTGTTACTTTCAAGCGAATGATTGTTTCTACAGGTTCTCCTTGAGATGCGGTAGAAGTTGATGTCAGCAAGATGTGTGCAGGTACATCCACAACTTTCTTACCATCCTTATCTTTGTAAGTCGGTTTTACAAGTTTCGCTGTATAGAACTCATTTACTTCACCATTGCCGGTGATAACTTCGATGTCTTTAACATCTTTAATGTCACCATATTCATTGAATGCGTCAAACTTGGTTTCCAAAGTAGATTCTGTATAAATTTGTACAGCTTTTCCATACCAGTCTTTGCCTTTCAAATTAGACACATCGATCTTTTGTGTAACACCTGTAGCACCCGGATAGGTCAATACCGGTTTAGTTCCCCAAGCGAATGTACAATCGTGAACATAGTTACCAAATACTACATCAAAGTTAGTACCTTCCACAATCCAACTATATTTCAAGTCTTTTACCCATTCACTGATTTCACCATAGTTGTAAGTAACAATCATCGGGAACTTAGTTTCAAAGGTTTCCGATTCTGGATCCAAGATAGACTTCGGAGCTTTTAATGCAGGTTTATTGTCACTGAAGTCATCCTCACCATTATCTCCTCTGCCTACATAGGTAACTGTTGCTTCTTCATCATCAGCCAATATTTGTGCAAATGTAGTTTCCTTGGATATACCATGCCATACATTATCCAGATCATAAACTACGTCATCATCACCGTCCAATTTCGGATAGATCTTCAACAAAGTACCATCTTGAAGGATTCCTGTATATGGCTTGATGGAAGCAGGGAATGAAGGCATAACTTTAGTCAAACTGATTGTTAATGTTTTCAGCAATTGACCTCTGTCGTTGTAGAATCCGAATGCTTGAGTATATTTCTTGCCATTATCATACCAAGTTGCATTTGCGGCACTATTAGATACAGCACTTACATATTTAATATTCTTAGCTTTGCTTCTAAAGTCAGAAGCCGAAGATATTACGATTTCGTCTTTATTTTCATCATAATATTGCAATCCCTTAATTGCAGGTTTAGCTTTTTCTTCACCCAATATGATCGTATCAGCTGGAGCTTCAAGGGGTTGATTGGCTTTTGCTACATTCTCAACCCAATCACCAAATACATCTTCTGCAACAGGTGCCAAAGTAATTTCATTCTCAAGAGCGCTTTTCCAAGTCCAAGTACAGTTGTAAGAAGCAAGTTCTTCAGCAGCTTCGCCTACCACGACTTCAAATGCTTTTCCATCAGGGTCAACCAAAGAACCATCGTGGTTTACAGCATATACACGGAAGCAAATATAGTCTGTCAAAGCATCTGCATCAGTGATAGTCAAATCAATAGAACCGGTTTCGGTAACTGTATCCAATCCCTTGATTGTTTCTGCATACTTCTTCCATGCTACTTTTTCGCTACTGTCTGAATCACCGGCACGATCATAATCAATCGTTACATAGAAGCCTCTGATATTCTCGCTTGCTTTAAATTCACTCTGTTCAAACTTTCCAAGAGCTACAGTGAATGGTTTGTTCAAAGTCACAGCATAAGCCTTCTCAGTTGTTCCATCACGGTCGTCGCTAGCATCTGCTGTTACATTAATTGTTTTATCACCATCAGTTTTGAAGATAGGTTCTGCTTGTGCACCCTTACTTCATTTATAATCAGTTTTTACGTCATAACGGTTAGCAATATTCTCAACGTTTTTCTTATCGACTGCAAATATCAGTTCGTCAGCGGGCTTTTTATTATCAGTAACGAAGGTAAGACTGTATTCAGAAACTACATTTCTAGAATAAGCACCCTTTTCCGCATCCAAGGTAGTGTTCAAGCTAACTGCATAAAGAATGTAATTAGGCTTTTCAGGATAGTTTCCATTGTCATCTTTTGCCTGAGTAGCAGCTTTGAATGCTTCCGCATCGTATTCTTTGTTCATTTCAACAGAAACTTCCCAAAGACCGTTAGCAGAAATACCACGAGTCAGCAATCCTGTATAAGGTTTCACGTCGCTGACAGAAACCATTCCTTCCATATCAGCACCCTGTGAATTAATCAGCTTGATGTTTTCAGCTGAAATTACAGCGTCTGTAGGAGACACACGAATCAGGAAGTTTTGTGTGAAAGTAGAACGAGCGCCTTTTTCAAAAGAAATAGCACCTGTCAGCTTGTCACCGAAAGTCCATGTTCTTACAGCTTCGGCAGAAAGAAGTTCCAATTTCCAATTGAAAGCTCCCTCAGTGGTAGAATGACCTGCTATCAATGAAACATGAGTCACACCTTTATAAATAGCGGCAGATAACACTTCCAACTTGTTGTTGATAGTAGTAATTTCTTCAGCGTTCTTCTGTACATCTTTTTGCAATTGAGCAATTGCATCTTGTGTTTCTTTTACATCGAAAGCATTCAATTTATCTAACACTTCCTGATGCTTTTTCAACTCTGTTTGAATCTTTTCGATCTCAGCTTTACTAGCATCTACGGCAGCATCATTGGATTGGATGTATTCTGCCAAGGCTGTTTGTTGAGCTTCGATAGCCACTTTATTCTTACCTATTTCAACAGCATTAGCTTTAACCTCAGCATCCAAGGTATTCAAAGTTCCGGCCAAGGTGGCATCAGCATCCGCCAAAGCTTTTAAAGTTTCCTCAGTAGTTGACTGGAAAGCCTGAAGGGCTGCTATCTTACCATTAGCCTCAGCGATAGCGGCAACAGTCTTTTCGACTTCTGCTTTGATTTTAGTCATTTCTTCTTCATTGGCATCCTGCAATTTTGCGATGGAAGCTTCCAATTCAGCCTTCACGGTAGCCAACTCAGCAGAAGCTGCAGCAATAGCGGCTTTCTGAGCCTCTAAAGCGGCTTTTTCAGCAGCATCTTTTGTTTCCGCTATTTTACCTTCCAATGCAGTCTGAGCAGATTGCAAGTTGGAGATAGATGTCTCTACAGCAGTAACTTTAGCTGTCCAATCGGTCTTTTGACCGTTGATGGCATCCCAAAGTTCAGTGACATCATCATCGTAATCTTTACAAGATACAAATGTTCCTGTCGAGGTCACCATCAAGGCACCGAACAGGATTGCACTTAAAAATTTTTTATTCATAATAGAAAAACTTTAAATTTATAAATTTAAAAACTCAAAATGTTTATTGTTATAAAAGGACTTAATTGCGTTGGACAACAAAAGGATTCCGGCTCTGCGATATATATTGCAGGGGAGTCATGCCGACCATCTTCCCGAACGCCACATAGAACACGCTCTTCGAGGCGAACCCGCAACGGCTGAAAAGCTCGCTCACAGGGCACTCATCACCCTCCAGCAGCTCCTTGGCGCGGGCAACCCTGTAGGAGTTTATCAACCGCTTGAAGTTGCAGCCGAAATAGTTGTTCACCGTATTACTCAAGTAGGTCGTATTCGTGCCGGAAACAAAAGAATATGTATAACACTGATAGACAACAATATAACAAATTCAGTAGGAGAAATATATCTTATTACAAAATGGATAAATTCTAAATACTTTTCAAAGTATCCTTTAAAGGACAGAATGCCAATATATATGAACAGAAATAGGCGATTATCCATTAATAAGAAACGGAAAAACTTGTCATAAGCGGAAAAAACAAATCCTTTATTTGCTTTGTTTATCATTTACTAATATCTTTGTTTCATCATTCATTCTAGAACCGCAACAAAATATGAAATACCCTATTGGAATACAGAGTTTTGACCAAATCCGTGAAGATGGCTATGTATATGTGGATAAGACCGGTTTGATTTACAATCTGGTAACACAAGGCAAGACTTATTTCTTGAGTCGTCCACGTCGTTTTGGCAAAAGCCTGCTGGTAAGCACCCTTGCCTGTTATTTCCAGGGACGTAAAGATTTGTTTGCCGGACTGGAAATCGACGGATTGGAAAAGGACTGGTATGAGTATCCTATCTTCCGTATAGACTTTAATGGAGGACTATATACACAACCCGGAATTCTGGAGGCTACCATTGAAGGCTATTTAGGAAACTGGGAAGATATTTATGGCAAGAATCCCAATTATACAACCATAGGAACCCGTTTCATTGAAATACTTCGCCGGGCTTATGAACAGACAGGGCGGCGTGCGGTGGTGCTGATTGATGAATATGACAAACCTATTCTGGATGTATTAGATACGGAAGCTTGTTTTTATGATGATTACGGAAAGAAAGTTCTGTTGGAAAATCATAACCGGGAAATATTGAAATCCTTTTATTCTACCTTTAAGGGAGCTGATCAATACTTGAGATTCGTATTATTGACCGGAGTAACAAAGTTTTCCCAAGTAAGTGTTTTCAGTGGATTTAACCAGCCTAAAGACATCAGTATGGATGAACGGTACGAAGCCTTGTGCGGTATCACCCAGAATGAGCTGGAAGCATATTTCGAAGAACCCACCATACAGTTGGCTGCTAAATATCAGTATACGGTGGAAGAAATGAAGGAACTTCTCAGACGGCAATATGACGGATATCATTTTGGAGAGGGGATGACCGACATTTACAATCCGTTCAGCATTCTTAATGCTTTTGACAGTATGGCAATTCGTGATTACTGGTTCTCTACAGGTACTCCCACCTATTTGGTTCGCCTGCTGCAACACAACCGCGAGCAGATAAACGAACTTGCCGGACGTTATTATGTTCCCTCTTTGTTTGTGGATTATAAGGCTGATGTGGAACAGCCTCTGCCCATGATTTATCAGAGCGGATATCTCACTATTAAAGAATATAATAGACGTATGGGAACCTATCTGCTCGATTTTCCCAATAATGAGGTGCGTAAAGGTTTCTTGTCCGTACTGGCAGCACATTATTTGAAACCCGGAGGTGGAGAGGTCAACAGTTGGATTATCGATGCTGTCACTTGTCTTGAACAAGGGAACACCTCCGCTTTTTGTGATTCTCTGACCGCTTTTCTTGCCAGCATCCCGTATGACTCTCACGCTTCCTTGAAGGAATTGGATATGACTGAGAAACATTTCCAATACACTTTTTATCTGATTCTCCGTTTGATAGGAGTTTATTGCCGTGCAATCCATTGTGAGAACCGCCAGAGCTTCGGACGGGTGGACTGCATATTGGAAATGGACGAATATGTTTACATTTTCGAATTCAAGATGGATGGAACAGCAGAGGAGGCTTTACAGCAAATAGCAGAGAAAGGCTATGCCCGATCTTATTTGACCGATAACCGTAAAATAGTCTGTATCGGGGTGAATTTTTCTTCCCTTACGCGTACTGTGGAAGAATGGAAAGAGATAATATGGAACAGGATGTGAAAGTAAACGGAAGAGGGTGCTTTCAAGGCAAATATCTGTCGTTTTAATCAATCTATGATGTTGCCAATAGAAATAACACCAGATCTCTAACAGCCTTTTTATTAGAGATTGCACCAATAACAGTATCTTTATTATATGCCTATGTTTTTAGATTCAAATGCTATATTTGGATCTGTAAACGAATAGAATAATGATATGTTTCAACAAAATATTTATAGGAAACTGCAAGACTGGGCGGTAATTCCAACCATAAGCCATTAATATTGCGTGGAGTAAGGCAAGTGGGTAAGACAACGTTGGTAAACGAATTTAGCAGAGAATTTGAGAATTATATTCATCTTAATTTGGAAAGAGAGAATGAAGCCGGGCAGGTTGTTGCACAGGAATTAAAGGTGCTATCCAACGATCATTATATTCAGCATTTTTTTATGGACCTGTCACCCGGGAATATAGCTGTCAGAGTTTGGAGCGGACCTTATTCAATTGACAGGGTTACAACTCCCAAAGGGAAAGATTTCCGACTGATAAATCTTCCTTTTTATTATGTGAATTGCTTGCCGCTTATTTTTCAGTCCATAGCTTTATGTTCCTTTGAACAAAAAAATGCAACGCTGACGTTGTAATCTATTTTTTCTATCCTTATAATTTCATATCAGTAACGAACTCTAGTAGAATCCATCTAAATAGAGTTCGTTTTGCTTTTTGTCATACTAAGAGATAAATGCTTAATTATCAATACAGTATATACGATTTGTTTCCGGCACGAATACGACCTACCTGAGTAATACGGTGAACAACTACTTCGGCTGCAACTTCAAGCAGCTCCTTAACAAGTATCGTGTTGAGTATGCAAAGTTCTTATTGCTAGAGGGTACGTATTCAACCAGTTCTCTTTTTAGGAAGTGTGGTTTTGCATCCCAAAGCGTTTTTTATGCCGCATTTCATAAAATTGTAGGCGCATCTCCCTTGCAGTTTCTATATAAAGCACCATCCGGACACAGAAAAAGATTTAAAGTCCTTTTATAACAATAATATTTTGAGTTTTTAAATTTATAAATTTAAAGTTTTTCTATTATGAACAAAAAATTTTTAAGTGCAATCCTGTTTGGAGCCCTTATGGTCACTTCAACAGGAACATTTGTATCTTGTAAGGATTACGATGACGACATCGACCGCTTGGATCAAGAAATATCCAATGTGAAAGATGCAATCAAGGCCCTTGAAGACAAAGTAGGCTCAGGCAAATATGTCGAAAGCTGTACTCCGTTCACTGATGGTAATGGTGGTTATGAAATCAAATTCAGTGATGGAGAGACCATTAAATTATACAATGGTGCAAAAGGAGAACAAGGTGAACCGGGCAAACCAGGTACTCCGGGTACTCCAGGTACTTCTGCTGATGATTATGTAGTATCAGTAGAAGAAGGTGAATCAGCTTATGAATTAGTTATTACTTATGCTGATGGCACTAAAAAGACTATCAGTATGCCTAAAGCTACTTCTGTAGTTAGCGGAGTTAAGTTTATCCCTACTTTCCTTTCTGAAGGTGAAGCTGCCAGAATCCATTTCCCTACCATCGTTACTGATAGTGTGTCAGGTAAAACAGAGATTGCAGGTGCAGATTGGAGTGCAAATAACTTTAGTACATTTAAAATCGTTTACTCAGGTAAGGCAGACGTGAAGTATCAGGTAAATCCTAACAGCGTATCATTCAAGGATATGGAAGTGGTAGGATTTGTTCGTGATACTGCTGAAATATGGAACTACAATACGAATAACAAGAATTGGGAATTGTTCAATGCTGGACAAAAACTGTACACTGATGGAAAAATCACCGTTGATTCTTATAAAGAAGGACATGGTATGTTGAACTTCCGTGTAAAGGACTGGGCTTTTGCTGAACAATCTAATCTGGACGAAAGAACAGTATATTCATTGAGAATTAAGAACAAT
>NZ_BAAIFW010000003.1:0-10401 GCF_054653615.1 Phocaeicola sartorii JCM 17136 = DSM 21941 | reverse complement strand
CAACAATATAACAAATTCAGTAGGAGAAATATATCTTATTACAAAATGGATAAATTCTAAATACTTTTCAAAGTATCCTTTAAAGGACAGAATGCCAATATATATGAACAGAAATAGGCGATTATCCATTAATAAGAAACGGAAAAACTTGTCATAAGCGGAAAAAACAAATCCTTTATTTGCTTTGTTTATCATTTACTAATATCTTTGTTTCATCATTCATTCTAGAACCGCAACAAAATATGAAATACCCTATTGGAATACAGAGTTTTGACCAAATCCGTGAAGATGGCTATGTATATGTGGATAAGACCGGTTTGATTTACAATCTGGTAACACAAGGCAAGACTTATTTCTTGAGTCGTCCACGTCGTTTTGGCAAAAGCCTGCTGGTAAGCACCCTTGCCTGTTATTTCCAGGGACGTAAAGATTTGTTTGCCGGACTGGAAATCGACGGATTGGAAAAGGACTGGTATGAGTATCCTATCTTCCGTATAGACTTTAATGGAGGACTATATACACAACCCGGAATTCTGGAGGCTACCATTGAAGGCTATTTAGGAAACTGGGAAGATATTTATGGCAAGAATCCCAATTATACAACCATAGGAACCCGTTTCATTGAAATACTTCGCCGGGCTTATGAACAGACAGGGCGGCGTGCGGTGGTGCTGATTGATGAATATGACAAACCTATTCTGGATGTATTAGATACGGAAGCTTGTTTTTATGATGATTACGGAAAGAAAGTTCTGTTGGAAAATCATAACCGGGAAATATTGAAATCCTTTTATTCTACCTTTAAGGGAGCTGATCAATACTTGAGATTCGTATTATTGACCGGAGTAACAAAGTTTTCCCAAGTAAGTGTTTTCAGTGGATTTAACCAGCCTAAAGACATCAGTATGGATGAACGGTACGAAGCCTTGTGCGGTATCACCCAGAATGAGCTGGAAGCATATTTCGAAGAACCCACCATACAGTTGGCTGCTAAATATCAGTATACGGTGGAAGAAATGAAGGAACTTCTCAGACGGCAATATGACGGATATCATTTTGGAGAGGGGATGACCGACATTTACAATCCGTTCAGCATTCTTAATGCTTTTGACAGTATGGCAATTCGTGATTACTGGTTCTCTACAGGTACTCCCACCTATTTGGTTCGCCTGCTGCAACACAACCGCGAGCAGATAAACGAACTTGCCGGACGTTATTATGTTCCCTCTTTGTTTGTGGATTATAAGGCTGATGTGGAACAGCCTCTGCCCATGATTTATCAGAGCGGATATCTCACTATTAAAGAATATAATAGACGTATGGGAACCTATCTGCTCGATTTTCCCAATAATGAGGTGCGTAAAGGTTTCTTGTCCGTACTGGCAGCACATTATTTGAAACCCGGAGGTGGAGAGGTCAACAGTTGGATTATCGATGCTGTCACTTGTCTTGAACAAGGGAACACCTCCGCTTTTTGTGATTCTCTGACCGCTTTTCTTGCCAGCATCCCGTATGACTCTCACGCTTCCTTGAAGGAATTGGATATGACTGAGAAACATTTCCAATACACTTTTTATCTGATTCTCCGTTTGATAGGAGTTTATTGCCGTGCAATCCATTGTGAGAACCGCCAGAGCTTCGGACGGGTGGACTGCATATTGGAAATGGACGAATATGTTTACATTTTCGAATTCAAGATGGATGGAACAGCAGAGGAGGCTTTACAGCAAATAGCAGAGAAAGGCTATGCCCGATCTTATTTGACCGATAACCGTAAAATAGTCTGTATCGGGGTGAATTTTTCTTCCCTTACGCGTACTGTGGAAGAATGGAAAGAGATAATATGGAACAGGATGTGAAAGTAAACGGAAGAGGGTGCTTTCAAGGCAAATATCTGTCGTTTTAATCAATCTATGATGTTGCCAATAGAAATAACACCAGATCTCTAACAGCCTTTTTATTAGAGATTGCACCAATAACAGTATCTTTATTATATGCCTATGTTTTTAGATTCAAATGCTATATTTGGATCTGTAAACGAATAGAATAATGATATGTTTCAACAAAATATTTATAGGAAACTGCAAGACTGGGCGGTAATTCCAACCATAAGCCATTAATATTGCGTGGAGTAAGGCAAGTGGGTAAGACAACGTTGGTAAACGAATTTAGCAGAGAATTTGAGAATTATATTCATCTTAATTTGGAAAGAGAGAATGAAGCCGGGCAGGTTGTTGCACAGGAATTAAAGGTGCTATCCAACGATCATTATATTCAGCATTTTTTTATGGACCTGTCACCCGGGAATATAGCTGTCAGAGTTTGGAGCGGACCTTATTCAATTGACAGGGTTACAACTCCCAAAGGGAAAGATTTCCGACTGATAAATCTTCCTTTTTATTATGTGAATTGCTTGCCGCTTATTTTTCAGTCCATAGCTTTATGTTCCTTTGAACAAAAAAATGCAACGCTGACGTTGTAATCTATTTTTTCTATCCTTATAATTTCATATCAGTAACGAACTCTAGTAGAATCCATCTAAATAGAGTTCGTTTTGCTTTTTGTCATACTAAGAGATAAATGCTTAATTATCAATACAGTATATACGATTTGTTTCCGGCACGAATACGACCTACCTGAGTAATACGGTGAACAACTACTTCGGCTGCAACTTCAAGCAGCTCCTTAACAAGTATCGTGTTGAGTATGCAAAGTTCTTATTGCTAGAGGGTACGTATTCAACCAGTTCTCTTTTTAGGAAGTGTGGTTTTGCATCCCAAAGCGTTTTTTATGCCGCATTTCATAAAATTGTAGGCGCATCTCCCTTGCAGTTTCTATATAAAGCACCATCCGGACACAGAAAAAGATTTAAAGTCCTTTTATAACAATAATATTTTGAGTTTTTAAATTTATAAATTTAAAGTTTTTCTATTATGAACAAAAAATTTTTAAGTGCAATCCTGTTTGGAGCCCTTATGGTCACTTCAACAGGAACATTTGTATCTTGTAAGGATTACGATGACGACATCGACCGCTTGGATCAAGAAATATCCAATGTGAAAGATGCAATCAAGGCCCTTGAAGACAAAGTAGGCTCAGGCAAATATGTCGAAAGCTGTACTCCGTTCACTGATGGTAATGGTGGTTATGAAATCAAATTCAGTGATGGAGAGACCATTAAATTATACAATGGTGCAAAAGGAGAACAAGGTGAACCGGGCAAACCAGGTACTCCGGGTACTCCAGGTACTTCTGCTGATGATTATGTAGTATCAGTAGAAGAAGGTGAATCAGCTTATGAATTAGTTATTACTTATGCTGATGGCACTAAAAAGACTATCAGTATGCCTAAAGCTACTTCTGTAGTTAGCGGAGTTAAGTTTATCCCTACTTTCCTTTCTGAAGGTGAAGCTGCCAGAATCCATTTCCCTACCATCGTTACTGATAGTGTGTCAGGTAAAACAGAGATTGCAGGTGCAGATTGGAGTGCAAATAACTTTAGTACATTTAAAATCGTTTACTCAGGTAAGGCAGACGTGAAGTATCAGGTAAATCCTAACAGCGTATCATTCAAGGATATGGAAGTGGTAGGATTTGTTCGTGATACTGCTGAAATATGGAACTACAATACGAATAACAAGAATTGGGAATTGTTCAATGCTGGACAAAAACTGTACACTGATGGAAAAATCACCGTTGATTCTTATAAAGAAGGACATGGTATGTTGAACTTCCGTGTAAAGGACTGGGCTTTTGCTGAACAATCTAATCTGGACGAAAGAACAGTATATTCATTGAGAATTAAGAACAATGACCAAATCGTTCATTCTGATTTTATTCCCGCCAAGCATGAAGTAATTTTGCAGAAAAACGTACATTTGGTTAAAGTAGCTGATGCATTTGACCAAACTAACGCTCCTGCTCAGATTAAAAATGCAATTGCTCCTAACAAGGTAAATTATAGAGAATTCATCAAAGATGAACATTATCTTAACACCTTGAATCCGACCGGTACTGAAGAGGCTAAATTGAAAGCTTATCAAGCAGATAAAGCTAAGTTCGAAGGTAATGCTGAAAACCAGTTATATAAAGGAGATGCTGAATCTAAAGATGATGCAAACCGTATTGTTGTAGAACTGAATTACACAGGTGATGGACATTCAAAAAATTTGAAAGACATCGTAACTTCATTCTTTGACAAACGTATGGGTAGAGCCCAAGACGCTCAGTATCCTTTGATGGATAATGGTTTTGATGACTATTCATTGGTGTTTGAACCGGTTGACTTCTATTATGATGGCGTTAACCAGACAAAACGCTATTTGGACGTTACCAAAGATGGTGTTGCTACAGTAAAACAAACTCCGGACCCGATTTGGGGCGCAGAAACAGATGCCAACCACACAGCTGCTATAGACAGAACTCCTATTGTTCGTGTGAAACTAGTAGCACCGGGTGAAGACAATGGTAATGTAGTTAAAACAGCAATCATCAAGATTCACATTGTACGCAATGCAGTTGTTGCTCCTGAAATTAATATTACAGAAACAAAAGATGTCACTCTGAAACATATCAATCAAGTTCTTGATATGGATATGGATAAGATATTCAACCATAAAGATGTACAGTTGAGTAAAGACGAATTCCGTAAAACTTATGATTTCGTTCCTGAATTTGCAACGGCAGATGAGGCTAAACAACACGCTGTATATGCATGGGATGGAAAGAATAATGCAGACTATTCATTAGATCCGAACTTTAAACCTGAAGAATACAATCAGCTGTTCGTTACAGTGAAGAATACAGCATTCTCTCGTCATGACGATCACGACGTTTACACTGTTAAGGGTACATACAAGCCAAATGCTGATCATAAGGGATTATCTGACATCCATGTTACTTATACTATTAATGTGAAGTATCCGGATGTAGTTGCTCCTGAAAAGACTAAGTTGAACTGGGTAGATGATTCTTACTTCATTGCTCACGGTAGATACGATAACTTTGATGCTCCT
The DNA here is from genome assembly GCF_054653615.1 of Phocaeicola sartorii JCM 17136 = DSM 21941. Classification (NCBI taxonomy): domain Bacteria; kingdom Pseudomonadati; phylum Bacteroidota; class Bacteroidia; order Bacteroidales; family Bacteroidaceae; genus Phocaeicola; species Phocaeicola sartorii. The sequence goes on along the minus strand of NZ_BAAIFW010000003.1, from coordinate 5,386 downwards.
ACGACTTATGAAATGGTTGCAGCATTGAATGACGAATTCGATTTGATCAACTATAATCCTTATAAGGGTCAGACTCATGATAAGGATTGGGCTAGAGCTACCTTGTCATTCGAATTGGTTGACCAGCATAATAACGCATCTAAGATAGATGACGGTCACGATTCCGGTATCCGTTTGTATCAAGGTAAAGACAACAAGTGGTATATCGCTTTGGAGGCAACAGACGAAGGACGTGCTTGGATCAATGCTGCTGACGCTGAAGATTTGAAGAAGATCAAAATGCGTGCTGTAGTAAGCTTCAACGAAGATGTTGACGGATTGTATGGTACTTGCAACAAGGAAGCCAATGCTCATAACAAGTATGCTAAAGAAGCTTACAATAACTTCTCTTGCAATACTATCAATATGATAAACAATACTCCTTGGGCTGAAGATAACCATACTACTAATTATACTGGTGCTCCTGCTCCTGAAAATGGACGTTCTACAGTGGTTATCGATGAATTTGAAGTTGCATTTGTAACTCCGATGGTATTCCACGCTTACGAAGCAGGTCCTTTGTTTGACAAGTACCAAGAAGCTGAAAATACAGTATCATTGAAGGATGCATTCTTCTTGTCAGATTATCTGTGGTCTGAAGGTGCTCAGGCACAATTCAATAACAACCATGTTATCTATGACCACAAAGATATGGCTGAGAATAATACTTTGGTTCAGACAGGTGATCAAGCTGGTTGGTCAAATAAACTGGTAGTTGACAATAATGTATTCGATGTTAATACAACTGTTAACTTCAAGGTTTCTAAGGCATACTTTGCTGACGGAAGTGAACTGGATGCTGAAAACATGAATAAGATCAAACTTGATAATACTAAGCAGACTATCACATGGATCAACAATGGTGAAGATATTGCTCAACCATTTACTATTGAAGTAGAAGTTTGTGTAAATCACAAGTGGGGCGGTATCTGCGACCATACTTGGAAGAATAGTCTTGGACATTCTGTTGGAACTATCCAAATCCAAGTTAAGAAGCACAATGACAAGTAATTAATACGCTCATTGTTTATTTAAAAAGAGGGGGGCAAAATGTTCCCCTCTTTTAGTTTTTACAATCGTTTATTCAATTATATTGTGTATGAAGTATATATATGCTGTCTGTTTTCTGTTATTAGTATGTGGCTGTCATAAAGAAAATGACACTCCCGCTGTTTTACCTGCACGGACACTATTGGTTTATCTGGGAGGAGATAATAATCTTGATGCGGAAACCTATGACAAACTTGTTCAAATTAAAAATGGATGGGAAGACGAGACAGATGGAAAAATAATAGTGTATCAGGATACACCATTTAAGGACTCTCCACGATTGATGGAAATTGATGGAAAAAGTGAGAAAGGCTATATTACCATACATACCTATGACCAAGAAAACTCAGCCTCCCCTCAAGTGCTTAAACGAGTTATAAACGACGTAACTCGGCTTTATCCTGCTAAAAGCTACGGTTTAATCGTGTTTTCCCATGGCAGTGGCTGGCTTCCTCCACATACATTGGTTAATGGCTCGCGGTCTATCATCATCGATAATGATAATGAAATGGAAATAACAGATTTTGCTATGGCCCTCCCGGACCATTTATTTGAATTCATAATCTTTGAAGCATGTAATATGGCAGGTATTGAGGTGGCTTATGAATTAAGAAATAAAGCAGCATATATCATGGCTTCCTCTGCCCCAGTAGTATCTCCGGGATTCACTCCTATCTATGCCGGCAGTATTTCCTGTCTGCTTGAAGAAACTGCTGATTTGCAAAGATTTGCAGAAAATTATTTTCATTATTGGAATTTGATGGAAGGCGATAAACGTTCTGCTACCATTAGCATAATAAAAACTGCCGGATTATCAAATTTAGCGAATTTGATACGACAGATCAATACAGAAATATCTGGTTCTTTCCTCCCGGTCGGTAACCTTCAAAATTATGATGGAGTTTTAAAAGCCCCATTCTATTTTTTTGATTTTGCTCAATATTATCAATCATTATCAGATGAAGATACATACAATGCACTTCAAGAATATATCAGCCAATGTGTGGTTTACAAAAGGAATACTCCTTTTTATGCTACGGAAGAAGGAATATTCCCTATCACAGCATTTTCAGGTATGACCACTTTTATTATGCAGAGAGAACTTAATGACTTAAATGAGGAATATACAAAACTACAATGGTATAAAGATACTAATACACATTAGAGAATATGTAGGATAACTTTCTATGGAATGACATTTGGGGAAAATCTTTTATCAGTTCAAAGAGATAAGACATATATAAAGATCTACTACTTTTTTACATCAATAGAATACAATTTAATTATTATAATATACAGAAATTATCAGCTCAAAGGAATAGAATTAACAGAAGAAATTATTACTAAACATTGATGTTACTATTCAAAGAAATAAAGAACTAAGATAGTTATTCTATAAGTTAAAAGGGGCTGTCCCTAAAAAACAGCCCCTTTATATTATATACCAATTTTAATATTATTCGAATGCAATTGTAGCGGTTGTCACAATGCCTGCGAAGTCAGTGAATGTTAGAACTAAAGTACCCTTATCACCGATTTGGGCATTTACCAATTTAATACCTTCGCTAACAGAAGTGGCAGTAACATTATTCAAGCCGTCTACGCCATAAGCTACCTTAACTTTGTCTGCAGCAGTAGAATTAGATTCTTGAACAGTTACACCTTCGATTACAGGAATGCTATTACATACAGCAGATTCTCCCTTACCATACTGTAATGCCAAACCATTCTTCTTATTATTAGCAATAGTAAGTTTAGCGATAGTAAAGTCCGCACCAACCTTAGCAGTTGCACCAGCTACATTATCAGTATAGTAAACCAACTTAGCACCTTCAAAGATAGACATGATCTTAGTAGTGAACTTAGAAGACTTAACAGTCAAGTCATTTACACCTCCAAATGTATAAGAAGCTACAACACCCAATTCATTAACTTTCAAAGTCTTATTAGTATTTTGGATATTCTTTAGAGTTACAGAAGCACTTGATTGGTCTTCTATAACATCCTTATTATCCACTTTGTCAATTGTCAACTTGATATCATTTACAGCAGCCTTTGTATTGGGAAGGAATGCTCTTGTGAAGTTTACCACAGGTTTATTAGCAACTGAAGCTGCCAAACGGGCAACAAACTTACCATCTTCCCAAGCAGTTGTGTTCTTGAACAGTTTATTCCAAGTAGGCAGAGCAACTGTTACAGGAATTGTAACTGTCTTGATTGTGCTAACGGCAGTACCTGATTTTTGATCCTTGATTGTCAAAGTCAAATTATAGTTACCTGGCTTAGCCTTACCATTAACATTACCATTTACGGCAATCTTCATCCAACGGATATTGCGAGCATCTGAGCTAGCTAATACTACTTCACCATCATTTGCTGATCCATCTACAAATTTATCAGCAGGTTTACCATCCTTATCAGTATAGAATGTTACATTAGTAGAAGTCAAGTCATTTGCCAAGAAATTAACTTGATCTTTAACATTTTCAACAGTAATCTGAGTTAAGTTATCAATTTCTTCAGCATTAGCAGCAGACAAGCTAGAGAAAGCATCCTTCAAATCTACAACAATAGCATTTAAAACTCCGCTGTCATCCAAACCTAATTCATAAGTAGTAGCAGCGATAGTTTGAGTATCATCAGATTTAACACCACCAATCTTCAATGTTATGTTTTTGGTTGTTTCCTTTCCGTCAACACTCATGATATGGACAGTAGCAATCACTTCTTCTGCTTTTGCAGATTCTTTAATAGACAGATTCATACCATTAGCAGAAACGCCTAACTTTTCAGCTTTTGCTGTCTGAGTACCTTCAAAAGCAATGTAACCATCATAGAACTTAGAATCTGAGCAAACTAATGATGAAGAGCCAACAGGTACTTCAATATTACTGTTGTTGTCCAGTGGTTTGTCATGATTGTTTCCTATTGATTTCAGGTTAGTTGTACTCAAAGTAATACCATTTCCAACTGTTGTAGCATTATTTGTAATGGCATTATTTTCAGCCACTTTTACAGCAATTGAATAACCGGTATAAACTTTACCATTAATACGTAAAGCGTACAATTTTGCATTATAGCTGGAATTATCCCATGCACCAAATACTTTTGTAATATTATCTTTAGTAACATCACTCTTCAAAGTGATAGCCAAATTCCATTTGCCATTAGTTGCAGCAGCTCTAGGAGCGGTTGCAGCACCATCAGTACTATTCGGAGTGGCAACGATATTAACGGGAGCGATATCACCTTTTGTGTCAATTAATTCAAGTGTCATGCCTGATAAATCCACACTAGCGGGAGTAACAGATAATAATCCTTCAGCAGGTGCTATTTGTCCAATCATCAACTGATTCGCTGCAATATTTCCTTTGGGTCCTTTCCAATCAATCTTTCCATTGCTCTTATAGCCCCAATCAAGCCCAGTTACAGAAGTAGTGCTGGTAGTAGCTCCGAATGTTAGATCGCCAATCATAATTTCTGTAATTGTAGAAGAGGCAGTCGGTAATTTGATAACCTTTTCACCATCAGCACTATATACAGTCAATGTATAGCCTGTAGCTTCAGTTCCAGTAACAATAATACCAGATACAGGGATATTTGTATTTTCATATTCACCCTTTTCATTCAAAGTGTACCAATATCCACCTTCTGCTTTAACAGGAGCTTTTGCTGCATCTTTGGCAGGAAAAATACCTGTACCTTTACCATCAATCTTCAATTCACCAGTCTTTTCATCAACAGTAACTTGCTGAGCATCTTTACCCGGAGTTCCAGGAGCACCAGCTTCACCATCTTTTACATCCAAAGTAACGGTTACAGTACTTCCTTTAGAGAAAGTAAAAGTCATTCCTTTACCATCAGCGGTCTTAGTGATACCTGTTACATAATCACCATTCTCTACTTTTGTCTGCAAAGCTGCCAGCTGAGATTTCAAATCGGTCAACGTAGCGTTGATCTCATCGATCTCGTCATCATAGTCTTTACAAGATACAAACGTTCCTGTCGAGGTCACCATCAAGGCACCGAACAGGATTGCACTTAAAAATTTTTTGTTCATAATAGAAAAACTTTAAATTTATAAATTTAAAAACTCAAAATGTTTATTGTTATAAAAGGACTTAATTGCGTTGGACAACAAAAGGATTCCGGCTCTGCGATATATATTGCAGGGGAGTCATGCCGACCATCTTCCCGAACGCCACATAGAACACGCTCTTCGAGGCGAACCCGCAACGGCTGAAAAGCTCGCTCACAGGACACTCATCACCCTCCAGCAGCTCCTTGGCGCGGGCAA
>NZ_BAAIFW010000002.1:0-10032 GCF_054653615.1 Phocaeicola sartorii JCM 17136 = DSM 21941 | reverse complement strand
GAACTGTGTTTTTCAATTTAATTTAGATTAACGGTGCAAATATATAATAAATTTAATATATAAAAGAATACATCAAAAAAATATTTTGTTTCACCCCTTGCTTTTTAACAGTTACGAAAGAATAGAGGCTTTTTATTAAAGCGGTACAAGTTGCTTGGATACTACATTCTTTAATAATATTGTAAAAAATTAAGCTATGATTGGCAAGAGTTTTTTTGCAAAGTGGTAGAATAAGAGTAGCATCTTTATGCGGTATTAGACATACTTCTGTCTTTTTATATTATTAAGGTATGGCCGCATTTATAACTTGAATCAAGGTTTCTTTTCCATAATTCTCGTTTTTCTGTTCGTTATTCTTGAAGTAGCTGTTCTCATCCGTAATAATTGATAATTATCCAGCTGGATTTTGTTACAAGTTTCTATGAGTCAAAGTAAAATCTGTAGATGCAAATAAAGTTAGTTTTGCCATCTACAGATAGAAAAAATGCTCAGTTCCATGGGTAGGATTTATATATGCAGAAACATCTCTTGCCCATAAATAAAGAATATAAAGGGATAAAGTTGATTTCCAATGGTCGCAAGATCATTGAGTGTTTTGGATGTTCATGTTCAAAACCGGAAAAAAGAGAGAAACGAAAAAGAAATGGCAGCAATAGACGTTTTCTCACATTCTTTCTACTATCACCACCCATATCTCCATTTCTAAAAAAGTGGGGGGGATAGTAGAAGAATCTGACTCAGAGAATAAAAAGTTGCAAGTTAGAAGATCAGTGTACCCGAAATACACCAATAACTGTTGCTTCCTCCTTCAGGGGCACCTTGTGGAATTTGTACGGAAAGTATATGTTCTCCAGCTTCCATGTCCCCCAAATAGATATATTCCGGATTGGTGACTGTACCTGGACACCAGTTGGAACGACTCAAGTCGGATGAGCTCAACCCATTCGAGAAATTACCGGAACAGGGATTCCAGTTGCGATAAGTACCACAATCATCGCGCCAAGGAATGAATGAAATGATTTTCTGACCGTCCAAATAAATGGTGTTCGTTTTTTGGTTAAACTCATCGCCTCCACCCCAGCCACCATGGCCAGTGGTAAGATAATACAAGCGGGCGTTCTTGACCGGCTCTTTCAGTGTGAACCTCACTGTCAGAGAGTCGTTACGCATGAAAATAGGATAAGGCTGGCCAGCTTGTTCCAGGTAGTTGACAGTATTGAACAGAGGAATCGCATTGTAAACCCGATGTTCCTCATCAGGATAGTATTTCAGTTTCAAAGACAAGCGGTGACCTTTTGCATCCCAGTTCCCAATGTAAGCACCAATCCACGCTTCCCCTTCCAACTTTTCCATCAACGGAGTTATTTCTGTTTTATAAATAACAGAGTCTACCCAATTTTGTCCTTTTACCTTGTTATGGTTGAACTTACGCACACCAAATCCGGTGAAAAAGCGCATCAGTTCCAAAGGCACGTCATAACTTTCTGTGGAAATCAGCCCGTGATAATCGGAACCTTCTGATTGGAAAGCAGGGACACTTTTCAGATTACGCAGTGCATCAAGAAAAGACTGGGCCTTATCCGTAGGGATCATGAAGATTGATCCTGTACGGTCGTACGCATCACCGTCTGAATATTGTGCCACTTCAGCAAACAGAGTGCGGTTCTTCACATAGTCTGGCAGTTTTACTTTCTTAAGAATAATCGTTCCGCCTCCTGCGCTGTATTGTATGCCTTCCTCCAATGTGTCTGGCAGTTTGGCTCCATTGAAGCAAATGGTTTGCTGGTCAAACACAGGAATGGTGATGACTCCGCTTTGGTTTATGGTGTACTGGTAATCAGCGGCATCCATCGCTTCTCCCCAATCGGCGGGCAACAAATCCGCTTCCTTTTTTAACGGAGTGATGAGGATGGCTTCTTGCACCATATCTCCATTGCGGACTATCTTTAATACCAGTCCGTCCGGAATGCCGACATTGGGCTGGGGGGTTCCGCGAAAAGGAATTTCATTGGTGTACCATACTTCGATGGTATTGGAGTTGATGGAAGTGCGTACTATTTTGCAATTCAATCCCAAATGCTTCCCTTCGCCTTTTTCGGTAAAACCGCGGCCTAATTCAAAAGGAGTCATGGCCGAGATGATTTTTCCATTGGGCAGTTCGGCACGGCGATAAGACTGGCAAGTGGTATAGTCTATATAGCTACCGGTAACAGGTGTCTTGTCTTCAGGACGTACTTGGTTGTCATTTGGCTGTTTGCTCTCAGCCCGTTTATTTTCCAAAGAGACCCGATCGGTTGAAACCGTCATCAACAAATACCCCGGACGCACCTTTCCTTTATAGCTGGACTGATAGGTAACTTCGATTCCTTTCGCATTCTTTACTTTTTTTGAATAGTTCTGCGCATGAATGGCAGATACAGCCGTAAGGCAGCACAAAAGCAGCCATAATTCTTTCATTGTAAAATTCTTCATCATTTTTTATATATAAGAGGTTATCGGTTGTTTGCTATTTATTATGTCCTTCTATTATACATGTAGCACAAAGAACGCAATAAGATTTCAACTCAACAAATAATAACCGGATATTTTGAATCAGCTGTATGAAAATCGGCAGACAGGAACTAGTCTATGGTAGATAAAAGGTAGAAAAACATGCTATATATCCGCGTTGGAAGCTATCAAATAAGTGTTTTAAGTTTTGTGTGGTTTTATCATTTTATTGATTATCAATACAATGAGCAGTTCAATAGTTCCGGCGGAACTTAGAATACGGAATTACTTGATTTTCAATAAAAACTTAAAAAAATCACAGCTATGTTAAAACGACTAAAATCAGTCAGTATGATGCTGTTCCTAATGGGTGCCTCTACCGGAGCAGCGTACGCGGTTTCCAATCCGGGTGTTACCGATGTGAAAATTACGCAGCAGAGCGGAACATGTACGGGTGTCGTGATAGACGCCACAGGTGAAACCGTTATCGGTGCATCTGTAATAGTGAAAGGGACCACGAATGGAACTATCACTGGCATTGACGGTGACTTCTCTTTATCTGGAGTCAAAAAAGGAGATATTATCCAAATCTCTTTCGTAGGTTACCAGACTCAAGAAATTAAGTGGGAAGGACAACCTTTGAACGTAACCTTGCAGGACGACACACAAACTTTGCAAGAAGTGGTAGTAACTGCTTTGGGTATTAAACGCGAAAAGAAAGCATTGGGTTATGCCATGCAGGAAGTAAAAGGTGACGCTCTAGTATCTGCTCGTGAAACTAACCTTGCGAATGCCTTGACTGGTAAGGTCTCTGGAGTTCAGATTATCCGTTCAAGTAACGGTCCTGCCGGTTCCTCTAAAATCCAGCTTCGTGGTAGTAACTCTGTAACAGGCTTGAACCAACCGTTGATTGTTGTCGACGGTGTACCTATGGATAACTTTACAGGTGCCAGCAATAATGATTATTGGAATCCGTCAACCGATATGGGTAACGGTTTGTCGGATATCAATCCTGAAGACATTGAATCCATGTCTGTTCTGAAAGGTGCATCTGCCGCCGCTCTTTATGGTTCACGCGCAGGTAATGGTGTTATTTTGATTACAACTAAGAAAGGACGTGAAAATCCGGGACTGGGTATTACAATATCTGCTTCCGTTTCCGCAGAAACTATTTTCATGAAACCTGACCGCCAGAAAATTTTCGGACAAGGTAGCAAAGGTGCTTTTGATGCTAAGTCAAGTTCTAACTGGGGACAAGAAATTGCAGGTCAAAGTTATACGGATTGGGATGGAAAGACTCAAACCATGCAATACTTTGATAATGTGGACAATTTCTTTAATACAGGTACCAATCTCAATGAGAATATCTCATTCTCACAGCAATTCAACAAAACATCGGTTTATACATCTATAACCCGTATGGATGATGCCAGTAAGATCCCTGGTGCCAAATTGAGCCGTACCAATTTGATGCTACGCGCTTCTTCTACTTTCGGAAAGGATGACCGTTGGAGCTTGGATGCTAAGGTTCAATACATCAATTCATTAGCCAAGAACCGTCCTATCTCAGGTGCTAGAAGTGAAAATGCATTCTACACCATGTATGCTACTCCTATTTCTTTGGATATCACTCAATTTAAGAATAGCAAAGATGAATTTGGTGAAATGAGATGGTGGGAAAGAGGTAGTGGACTAAACCCCTACTGGGCAGAGAAGTATAACACCAATCAGGATAGCCGTAACCGTTTCCTGTTGAACGGATCATTAAAGTATAGATTTACCGATTGGCTGAATGCTGAGATCAAAGCAGGTAGCGATATGTACTACACTGAAACCGAAAATAAGTTGTATGCAGGAAGCCCGCTTCAAAAGAACGGACGCTATAGTGTAGGCGAGAAGAAATTCTTTGAAAACAACTTTAGCTTCTTGCTTTCTGCACAGAAAGACCAGTTGATTGATAAGTTCGGTGGAACATTAACCTTTGGTGGAAACTTGATGGAACGTAAATCTACCGGATTGGATTCAAGTATGGGCAAACTGACTGTACCTGATTTGTTCTGGATTACCAATGGAGATAAAGCTGACCTTAGCGTTACACAAACTTATAGTCACAAAAAAATCAATTCTTTATATGGAACATTAGGTATTAATTATGATGGATGGGCGTTTATTGATGGAACATTCCGTAATGACTGGTCATCTTCATTGAGCAAGAAAAACCGTTCATTCTTCTATCCTTCTGTTAGTGTGTCATGGGTTATCAGTGACATGGTGAATAAAATTGGTAAAGGGATGCCAGAATGGTTTACTTACGCCAAGGCACGTGTATCTTTTGCCCAAGTAGGTAATGATATGGACCCGTATCAGTTGTATAATACCTATGGTATAGGTTCTGATGGTCATACCGGTGGTACTACCGCATGGGGAAACAAGACTTTGTATAATGAAGATGTTCGCAGTGAGCTGATTTCTTCTTGGGAAGCTGGCGCAGAAGTGAAGTTCTTCAACAACCGTTTAGGAGTTGACGTAGCTTGGTATAAATCAAACGCACGCCGCCAGTTGTTAAATATTCCGATGAATAATTTCTCAGGATATGAATCAATGAAAGTAAATGCAGGTGATATCCAAAACACAGGACTTGAAATTATGCTGAACGCACGTCCTATCGAAACTAAAGATTTCAGCTGGGATGCAACCGTTAACTTCTCTACCAACAAGAATAAAATTATTGAATTACTCCCAGGTGAGGCATACAAGAACATGACCTATACATTAGGCGGTTACGATAATCTTTATGTGTATGCGGTAGCAGGTGGTAACTATGGTGAAATCTGGGGTACCAAGTTCCAACGTGTGGCAGAAGGTGAGCATAAAGGAGAATTACTTTTAAATAGCAGTGGCTTGCCACAAGGTACTTCTAAATCCGAAAAGATTGGAGATCAGCAAGCTACTTGCTTGGTGGGATGGACTAACACCTTTACTTATAAAGGATTTTCATTCAGCTTTTTGATTGACGGACGTTTCGGTGGTGATATCTTCTCTGGTACGAATCGTATGTTACAGGCTAACGGTGTAGCTGCAAAAACTGTAGTTAATGGAAAACGTGAGAAATTCGTAGTTCCGGGTGTTATTTTAAATGAAGATGGAAGCTATACAAAGAATTCTATTGAAATCACTCCGCAAGATTATTGGACTGCAGTAACTACTTCCAGCGGTAACTTGGGTATCGGTGAAGCCAACATTTATGACGCAACCAATATTCGCCTGCGTAATGTGTCATTAAATTATGCATTCCCGAAATCAATGTTGAGCAAGACTCCGTTCCAACAAGTAAAATTGGGTGTTTCTTGTAATAACGTATGGATGATTAAGAGTCATTTGAATGGTATAGACCCCGAGTCTGTATATGCAACAAGTACCAATGCTACTGGTTTTGAAAATGCAGCATCTCCTACTTCACGCACATTCTTGTTTAACGTTACACTTGGTTTCTAATTTTTTAAAACTTGACTAAAATGAAAAATTATAATAAACTATTTATCGGTTTTGGATTGTGTGCCGGCTTGATGGGCAGTACCACCTCCTGTTCTGATTTCGATGATATTAACACGAGTCCGTCGGCTGCAGGTGCGGAATATGTAAAGCCGCACTACGCGTTGGATCAATCTATTATTGATGCTCAACAAAATCCGGATGTAGCGGAACGTACCGTTGTTTACAACTGGGCGAGCGCAGCCCGCATCTGTGGTGAAATGTCATTTTTGAACATAGGACGTTATAATGATGGATATAATGCAGCTTATTTTAACCAAGTGACAAGTTGGTTGAAGAATGCTACTCTGGCAATCAAATTTGCAGATGAAGCGGTAAATCCGTCAGAACATGAAGCGGCATTTTTTGCTAATGTAAAACAATTCGCCCGTGTTTGGCGTGCCTGTCTGATAGCAGAATATACAGATACATTCGGACCTTATCCTATAGAAGCTTTCAACGGAGTGAATCCTCAGTTCAATGGTGTTGAAGAAGTTTACGACTTCATTCTTAAAGAACTGAAAGAGGCATCTGCTGCTATTGACACCTCCGTAGAACCTACAGAGCAGGAAGGAAAGAGCGATCCGGCTTTTAACTATAATGCCACCAAATGGCAGAAGTATGCCAACAGTTTGCGTATGCGCTATGCCATGCGTTTGTCTGAATCTAATCCTTCAAAAGCCAAAAGTGAATTTGAAGATGCAGCAAAAAGCACTGCCATTACTTCGTTGGATGATATGTTTAAAGTGAAAGAATATGGAGGATGGAGTGCATGGGATGGTATCTATACACGCTCATGGGACGATCAGGCTTTGTCCTCAACCATGTCTAATATTCTTGTAGGTTTGGGCGGCATTGCCGTAACTGAACAGCGTGCTGACTTAGCTCCTTACATTAAGGGGATGAATTATATGGGTATGAAATTTGATCAACACTATGCAGAATTCACTGACAATCCGACTAAACAGTTCTGGATGGATGGTATTCCTGAGAACCTTGATCCGCGTGCTCTGAAAATTTTCTGTCTGCCCAATGATCAAACTGCCGCCAATTTTATAGATAAAGGTTCTGTAAAGGGACATGATACGCATGCGATGGCTGATAAAGAAGGTGCTGATTTAGTGAAACTGGATGCTCAATTCACATGGAATTATTATCCGGTAGGACAAAGAGGTGCATGGTCTGATAAATTTTCTAAAAATAAAGTTGCGGGAAATATTTGGGATACAGGCGTTTTGTTAGGCAAAAACTATTGCGACAGTAGTAATGAACGTGTGTGGTTTGCACCTTGGGAAACTTATTTCTTATTAGCGGAAGCAGCTCTTTATGGTTGGTCTGTAGGAACGACAGCAGAAGTGGCTTACGAGAATGGTGTCAAAGCTAGTTTTGAATATTTCGGTATTAGCCAGTATGTAGATAGCTATCTGAATTCTACCGCTTACAATCGTGTGGGTACTTCTGTAAAATTCTCCCACACAGATGAACCAACCAATATGACTGTAAACTATGTGGATGGTTATACCAAGGAGGCTAAAACTATGACTTATCAATATCCAGATGCCAGCAAGATTCTGTATAAAGGTAAAAAGCTGAATGATCAGTTAACCAAGGTTATCACTCAGAAATATATTGCTCAGACTCCTTATTTGGCATTGGAAATGTGGTCTGACCATCGTCGTTTAGGTTTGCCATTCTTCGATATTCCGGCTAATGAAACTACTTTCACAGGTTCTGACATGGAACCTTATTGGTCTACAGCTTCGTATACTAAAGGGCAAAGTTGGAATTTGTATCCGCAACGTATGAGATATCCGACCAGTTTGAAAAATGCTGACCCTGCAGGTTATAATCAGGCACTTCAACTGTTGGGAGGAGAAGACAATATCATGACTCCGTTGTGGTGGAGTAAAGGTAAATAAACCAAATAAAAAAAGAAGCACTTTTCTAAGTGCTTCTTTTTTTATTGAAACCGTTCCAAAACTTTTAGTACATCTTTGGGATTTTCCATTTTAATATTCTCCGTTTCAATGAATTCTTTGATCAGTTGCTGTTTGTCTTTAGAATATAGTTTTAGAAGTGTATTGATATTCCGAAAACTTTTCAACTTACCTTTTACTTGAGTGTAATAAACATTCTCCGTTACCATTTTATAGACTGACAGGTCTAAATCCTGCTCGCCATTCACACGTTGAAAGCGTGTGTTGACATCAATAGCCTGAACACTTCCCTGGGTAACTGTTCCCATAGCTCCTTTTTTTCCTATGCCTTTCGGATTTATTTTCCAATCTATAAAAAGAGTTGCATTCTGCCCGGACATCACTTCCATGAAATGTCCTTCAAACGGAATAAAACGATGTATATCAATGACTACCGTATCAACATCTTCCAGATTTTCTATAATCATATCTGTTGCTCCATTTAAAAAATGCATTTCTTTGTTTATACAGTCATAGTTAAATTTTCCTTTGGCAAACTGTTTGTTTTTCAATAGAACTTTTCCTTGAGTAAACTCCTCGAAGAAATAGCCGGTAGGTTGTTGGGCATTGGCAAACGTTATGCTTCCCAATGTCAGAATGGCAATAAGAATTCCTTTTGTATTCATAGTTATAGAGATTTTAATGATTCATACTAGTCCTTTGAGCCAAATTGCCAAAAAACGATCGTATACTATATACCCTTGCTGTTCTTTTAAGACAAACTCTTTATTTACTAAAGACTTTAATGCTACATTTATGCTGCTAGCCCCTTTTAAATCATATTTTTTTATGAATGTGGCACTGTTAATCTCGCTTACAATTTCCTCTTTTGCTATAGCTTTCAGCAACTGAATCTGATTGGAAGTTAAAAACTGGAAATAGGTTTGATAAGTATATTCTTCCTCCTGTACGATTTCCTGTATGAGTGTATGCAACAGCTCCATAGTTGGAATTTGCTGTGGCAATGAATACAATCTGTTTAAAAGATATTGCATATACCACGTATGTCCTTTTACCGATTGATAAATTTCATGGAAGATATCTTCCTGCAAAGTTTTCTTTCTTTCATCAAACAGTTTCTTGGCAAACTCCCAGTAAGGAGTATAAGGAATAGGGGCCAGAAAAAGTTTCTGCGTAGATTGGTAAAAAGGCCTTTTGATGGAAAAGAAGATAGACTCCATCAAATGCTTTTTGCTACCCGAAAAGATAAAATGCACATTCGGGGTGAACTGAATATACGATCTCAATAAGCCTTCCACTCCTTTCTCCGGATATTCCATTATCTGCTGGAATTCATCAATGGCTATATAACATTCTACTCCCGATTGGTTTAGGTAGGTGAAAATCTCTTTCAAGGTTTCTTCTGAACGTTCCGGAATAAAGTCGAGTGTTACAGATGGCATCCCTGTTATTTCATCGGCACTGATGACCGGACGGCAACTCTTAAAGAATGAGAATAGCGATTTTAAGGTACTCTGTGATAAGGTATCTAATTTCCCCAACACACTTCGCCCCAGTAGAGATACAAACTCCTGAAGATTCTGGGTTGAAAATATGTCCAAATAAAAACAGGCGGCAGATTTATTTTCTTTTTGAATATAGTAAAATACATTCTTTATTAGTCCTGTCTTTCCCATACGGCGTGGACTGATTAATGTAATATTTCTGCCATTCTTTAATGCTGACATTAAAGAAGCTGTTTCTTTTTCGCGGTCACAGAAATAATCGGGTCCTTGGTAACCGGTTATTAAAAATGGATTAGTAGGAATACTCTTCATTGCAGTTTTTATGTTACATAAAACATGTAACGCAAATAACGCAATAAAGTTTGAATTTAGCAAATATAAGAGTTGCATTTTTATTTCATTCCATCAAATTCTGATTTTCTTATTTATAGTAAAGATTTAAGATGATAACTAGTAGAAATTAGGTAGAAACCGCAGATTTATTTCCTCTTTACAAGCTCTGTAATAAGAAATTCTTTAAAAGTCATTGAAATTTATACAATTTGATTATCAGCACAATAACATCCTAA
>NZ_BAAIFW010000001.1:0-8379 GCF_054653615.1 Phocaeicola sartorii JCM 17136 = DSM 21941 | reverse complement strand
ACTTGGAACGTTTGATAATGTAAATTTACCATCCATGTCAGTAACTGTACCTACAGTAGTACCTTTTACCAAAATAGAGGCGCCAACTACGGGTAATCCGTCTTCCTCCGAGATAACAGTACCTGTCACCTTCGTGATCTGAGCGGTTACCAGACCTATACCTACAAAAAGGCAGGTCAATAACAGCATTAATTTTCTTTTCATAAAATTCTCTCTTAAAGTTTAACTTTGCATTAATATAAATTCATTCACTCTAACAAATTACAAAGGTATGAATAAAATTGTAATCTCAAACAAATTATTGTAAAAAACATACTAAACCGCTATATTTTTATGCTTTTGGGCATTTAAAACTCACAAAAAACGAAAATAAACCTCATATTTATTCTTTTTTCTAAGTCGTGAAGAGAAATGACTTTCAAATTATAACTTATTATATAAACATACATTAACCTACAAATGTTAATCAATCGTCTAATTAATATAAAGATGGAAACAAAATAGCAGGATAACGCTTTTCTACTTTTCTTTATTGCGTCTTATTATAGTATTGTAGTATTTCAATTAAAGAATTAAATTATGAGGAAAATCAGTTATCGTTTCGTTTACAATCGAAAAAAAAGTTTAAATGACAGAGGGACAGCTTTAGTTCAAGTTGAGGCTTACTTGAATAAAAAGAAAGTGTATTTCTCCACGCATGTTTATTTACGGCCGGAACAATGGGATGTAAAAAGAAAGGTGGTCAAGGATCATCCCAATCAAGATGCACTGAACGGCATGCTCAATGAGTTTATTATTGAATTGGAGAAAAAAGAATTAAGTTTGTGGAGACAGGGAAAGACTATAACCTTGAGCCTCATCAAGGAAGAGTTCAAATCGAATACAGACGCTTCTTTTTTAGGGTTTGCACGCAAAGAAATTATTTCTTCCCAGTTAAAAGACAGTACCAAGCGCAATCATTTGACAACAATAACCCTTTTACAATCGTTCAAGCCGACAATTGAGTTTGAAGACTTGACCTATAATTTCGTTACAGATTTTGAAAAATTCCTTTATGAATCCGGATATCAAACAAACACAATAGCCAAACACATGAAACATTTGAAATCTTTTGTTAATGCCGCAATTAATAAAGGATATATTGATCCTAACAATTATGCCTTCAGAAGATATAAAATCAAAATGAAAGAAGGAAAACATGTTTTTTTATTGCCGGAAGAAATGAAAAAATTAGAGGAAGTCTCTCTGACAGGAAGAAACAGGGGGTTGGAACATACACTTGATGCTTTTTTATTTTGCTGTTATACAGGATTACGTTATTCTGACTTTGTGAGTCTGAAAGAAAAGAATGTCGTGAAAATGGGCGGAAAATTGTGGCTGATTTTTGACTCTGTCAAAACCGGTGCGGAAGTAAAATTGCCTTTAAGCCTGTTGTTTGAAGGTAAGGCACTAACCCTGTTGCAGAAATACCGAGGGAAATGGAGTTCGTTTTTTTCAATAAAGAATAATTCAAGCGTAAATAAAGAACTGATACGAATAGGCAAATTGGCCAGAATAAACAAACACTTTTCATTCCATTCTGCCCGCCACACCAATGCGACTTTATTGATATACAAAGGCGCCAATATAACAACTGTGCAAAAGCTGTTAGGACATAAAAATCTTGCTACGACACAGATATATGGAGAGGTGATGGGAAGTACAATCGTACGGGATTTGAAAAAATGCCAAAAGAAATAGCGCATCATCTCCTTGATAAAGTTTATTGCCTTGTAAGCACAGCGTTTCTTCGCCGTGGTTGCCGGGCAATAAACTGAAGGAAATAAAACACAACAAAAATCCCCTCCTTGCACAACCAGGTAGAAAATCAGTACCAAGGGCCACTGCATTTTTTTGAATTGTTAAAGAATCCAAAACAGCCAACCGACAACTGGATTTCACATCCCGTCATTATAAATTCCGGTAACAAAGAAGAAAAATCCATGAATGCGATATCTATTAAAGAAAGGTTACGACAGGTGAAAATTTAATCAAGATGAAGGGCCGGGATGGTAGAATAATGGTATAAATAATTTCCAAAATCATTATAATACGGTTTTAAGCAGTGGGGGAATCAATTAGGTGCAAATTTTATCATATTGATAATGAACGAAATAGACAATACATTAGTTCCGCAAAGACTTTGGTGGTTTCGTTTATTGGTATGGCGACCCAGGAAGTGGGTATAAAATCCAATTTACAGATAATCTTAAAGTCTGATACAGAAGTACTTGACGAAGTGATGGTTGTAGCATACGGTACTGCGAAAAAATCATCTTTTACAGGTTCGGCGGCAGTTGTCGATAGTAAAAAAATAGAGAAAAGACAAGTGTCGAATATTACCAATGCATTGTCTGGTGCTGTAGCCGGAGTGCAGGTCATGTCTAGTAGTAATGGCGGACAACCGGGATCTACTGCAAAAATCCGGGTGCGCGGTACTGGTTCTATGGCCGCCGGAAATGCTCCGTTGTATGTAGTGGATGGGGTACCCTATGATGGAGATCTTTCTTCTATTAATACTTCCGATATTGAATCTACAACAGTCTTGAAAGATGCCGCATCCAATGCACTTTATGGTGCTCGTGGAGCCAATGGAGTTGTATTGATTACAACCAAAAAAGGATCGATGGGGAAGGCAGTGATAAACGTGGATGCAAAATGGGGATCCAATTCACGTGCTGTACCTAATTATGATGTCCTGACAAATCCGGCCACTTATTTGGAACAGGCTTATCTTTCTATGTATAATGGTCAGATATACAATGGAAAGACTCCTGCGGAAGCGAATGCTTTTGCCAATCAGTCACTGCCGACTAATAACAATGGTGGTGTAGGTTATCAAATTTATACAGTACCTCAAGGGGAGTCTATGATTGGAATGGACGGAAAACTGAATCCGAAAGCCACCTTGGGATATTCGGACGGTACATATTACTATCAGCCGGATAATTGGTATGATGAATTATTCAATAGTGGAAACTTACGTCAAGAATATAATCTTAATATATCTGGTGCTACTGACAAATTAAATTATTACATGTCCGCTGGTTATCTGGATGATAGCGGATTGATCGCCGGATCCGGATTTACCCGTTATTCAGCTCGTGTGAAGGCCGATTATCAAGCCAAAAGTTGGTTGAAGGTGGGAGCGAACATGTCATACACAAATTATGATATGCAATCTCCGGCCAGTCAGGACAGTTATGCAGGAACTTCTTCTGCCAATCTTTTCTATGTGGCTAATTACATCGCTCCAATCTATCCCATGTACGCTCGCAATGCCGACAAGTCAATTATGGTGGACAGCAACGGATTTACAGTATATGACTTTGGAGACAGAAGCGTGGGAGGAAATTATAAACGTACGTTTATGAGTGGTTCCAATCCTGCTGCCATGATGGAACTGGACAAACGTCAATACCTGGCAGATGTGTTCAGTGGACGTTGGTATGCCGCTGTTAATATCTGGGACGGATTGAAATTTACATATAATATAGGTGTTGATCTGGATAATACTCGCTACAGCTGCTTGTATAACGCCTACTATGGACAATATTCAAAAGTGGGTGGTATCGTTTATGCCGGCTCGACTCGTACCTCAGGTATCAACCAGCAGGAATTACTGTCTTACACTAAAGAATTTGGCAAGCATAACATTGACGTTCTGGTAGGACATGAAAATTATACTTATGAGTATAAATACTTAAACGGAAGCAAAGAAAAATTATTCAACCCGAATATTGTTGAAATAGACAATGCAATAAAAAATCCTTCTATTAGTTCTTTTACTGATAATTATTCTACAGAAGGATGGTTGGCACGTGCACAATACGATTATGACGGCAGATACATTTTTAGTGCCTCTTATCGTCGCGATGCTTCTTCCCGATTCGCTAAAGATAATCGCTGGGGTAACTTCGGATCTGTTGGTGGAGCATGGGTATTGACTAAAGAAGCATTTATGGAAAATCAGAAATGGGCTGATTTCATTAAATTTAAAGTCAGCTACGGTATTCAAGGTAATGATGATTTGCTTTTCAATGATGTATATGGCAGCAAGAACTATTATCCATACCAGGATCAATATAATGTGGTAGAGAATAATGGAGATTTTGCGGTAAATATGTCCTATAAAGGAAATCCGGATATTACATGGGAAACTTCATATTCTTTTAATGCCGGTTTTGATTTTAACTTGTTTAAGGGTTTGCTGAATGGTAGTATAGAATATTTCAGCCGTAAAACAACGGATATGTTGTATTACATGCCGGTTTCTCCTTCCAATGGCTATGCGGTATATCCGAAGAATGTGGGTTCTATTCGTAATAGCGGAATTGAAATAGACTTGAATTCAGACATCATCAAGACTAAAAACGTGCAATGGAATGTATTTTTGAATGCGACTTCGGTTAAAAACAAGATCTTAGAGCTTGCTCCGGAACTGAATGGAGAGCTGATATCCGGCTCTACTATCTATAAAGAGGGAAAATCCATGTATCAACGTTACTATCGCAAGTATGCAGGAGTAAATGATGAAGGTGTGGCATTGTATTATATGGATGTGAAAGATGAAAAAGGTAATGTTACAGGACGGGAAACCACTACCGAATGGAATAAAGCAACCCGATATGAGACAGGTGACTTGTTGCCGGATGTGTATGGTGGCTTCGGTACGACTGTTTCAGCATACGGTTTTGATTTTTCTATTTCTTGTGCTTATCAGTTGGGCGGTAAATTGTTTGATAGCGGTTACCAGTCATTGATGCACAACGGAAGTGCGGCTTCTGCCGGTCAGAACTGGCACAAAGATATCTTGAACTCATGGTCGGAGAGCAATAAAGGTAGCAATATACCCCGTTTGAATGGAAATGATACTTATGCTAACTCTGCTTCAGACAGATTCTTGATCAGTTCGAATTATCTGGATCTTACTAATATTACATTGGGTTATACATTCCCCAAGGCGTGGGTGACCAAATTACAGTTGTCTAATTTACGCATTTATTTTGCAGCCGACAATGTGGCTCTGCTGTCAAAACGTAAAGGACTTGACCCTCGTCAGTCATATACCAGCGCTAATGCTATGACTTATTCACCTGTACGAACATTGTCTGGTGGTATTAAATTAACATTTTAATTAAAAGTTAGAAATATGAAACTATATAAATATTTATATCTCCTTCCATCTTTTGCATTTATGGTAACATCCTGCGATCTGGATGAAATACCTGAAGGAGGCACGATCACCTCTGATCAAAAAGATGAAATACAGTCAAAAGACCCTTCGAAGCTGAAAGCGGATGTAATAGGATTGTCCTCAAACCTGATTAAATATAATTCTATCGGAGAATGGTATGGTGGTACGGCTCACTTCGATTTTGGTTTTGCGTCAGCCTGCATGATGTATGATACGAGCGGAATGGATATGCCTTCTGAAGATACGGGTTATAACTGGTACCGTTCTCAGCTGCGCATGACTGACAGAACGGAAACAGGTACCAATACTTATTACTTCTGGAATTTGTTCTACAGTGAAATAAAAATGGCGAATGACATTCTAAAAGTAGCAACAGCTGATGTGGAGGATAAGGCTTTGAAGCAATACCGTGGACAGGCCTTGGCTACTCGTGCCTGGAGTTATTTAAATTTGGTGCAAATTTATCAGTTTACTTATAAAGGACACGAGAATGCTCCGGCTGTGCCTATTGTAACAGAAGAAACGACTGGTGAACAGGCTGCCAGCAATCCGCGCGCTACGGTTGCTGCCGTATATGATCTGATCATGAAAGATCTGACAGACGCAATAGGGTTACTGACTGCTGACCGCGATTCAAAAGACCAGGTAAATATAAATGTGGCATACGGTTTGCGGGCACGCGCCAATTTGTTGATGCAAAATTGGCAGGATGCTGCTACGGATGCTGAAAAAGCAATGGAAGGTTATACCCCTTATAGCAGAAATGATGTATCCAAGCCTTCTTTTAATGACAGCAATGCGTCTTCATGGATTTGGGGAAATGTGGTTACAGAAACCAATGATATCGTTCAAAGTGGTATCTTGAATTTTCCTTCGCACATGTGTTCTTTTACCGGAAATGGTTACGCTCCGGGGTATGCGGGCCGTTATATCAACAGCAAGTTGTATAGTCAGATACCCGATACGGACGTCCGCAAAGGATGGTGGGCGCTAGGAGATCCTGTATATGATGAAAACAATAAGCTGTTGGGATATGACTTTACAGGAAAATGCCCTAATGTAGATTGGACCTGGAAGTATAATTATCAAGGTGTTGACTATAACATTGCTGACTGGCTGGGATGGCAGGCTCCTTATTTGAATGTTAAATTTGGTCCCTATCAAAATGTCTACAATAATGCTACCAATGCTTGTGACTTCCCGATGATGCGTGCGGAAGAAATGATTTTGATTAAGGCTGAGGCGCAGGCCATGGCGGGGAATGTGTCCGGAGCTAAATCGACATTGGAGAATTTTGTAAAGAACTATCGTGATCCTTCTTATGTTTGCTCTGCATCTTCGGCAGAGGCTTTACAAGATGAGATCTGGTTTCAACGTCGTGTCGAATTGTGGGGAGAAGGATTTTCTTTCTTTGATATGATGCGTTTGAAGAAACCTATGGACAGAACAGGGGCGAATTATGCATCAAATGTGGCATTTAATCTGCCTGCAGAATCGCAGATATTCTTGTGGCTGATTCCGGAAGATGAAATCAATAATAATAGTGGAATATCTAAAGACGACAACAATCCGGTTGTCAGTGTTCCGACAGCATAATGAGTTAAACATTAATCTGTAATAGAAAGAGTCCGGTATTTAACCGGGCTCTTTCCTTTTAACGGAGATTTTACTTTGATATTGTTATCGTATTCAATATAATGTTCGGGGGGGCTTTACAGCCGTTTCAGCCAGCGTTCAAAAAAACGGTCATAAACACTATATACACCTAACTCAGCAGTGACAAAATCTTTTTCCAGTAACCCTTTCAGTGCTCCTTGCACACTGCTTGCCGTCAGTTTGTAAGTATGGAGAAATCTGGAAGAGGTGACTTCTTTTATCTTGCCTTCCTTGCAGATGGCCATCAGCACCTCCTTTTGCTTTGGTGGAAGTTGATAGAGTAAAGAAGAATAGGTAAAATCCATTTGTGACAAAATCTCATCCAATGTCAATTGGATCTTTCCAACCGTACAGGTCTCTTTTTCCATGGTATCCGCATAGAGGAAATTCATGACAAACTGGATATACCAAGTGGTACCGTCAAACAGCCGGTATACTTCTTCAATAGTATCTTTATTGATTTTCTTTCCATTCTCTATAAAATGCCGTTCAATGAAAGCAGCATAGTTTTCGAATCCTATGGGCTTTAAATCCAAAATGGTAGTACTTTGATAGAAAGGGCGTGAAGGACTGGTGAATATTTCTCCCATCATGTGCCGCTGAGAACCTGAATAGATGAAACAGGCATTGGTGCAATGCTGTATATAAGTCCTTAGCGTGGCTTCTATATTTTTCTCGGGATATTTGGCTATCACCTGGAATTCATCTATGGCGATCAGGCAAATTCTGTCTGCCTTCTTCAAGTAACTGAAAATCTCGTCCAATGTTACTGAAGGACTCTTTATGTCTCCCATTTCCAGGTTCCAACTGGGATTGCCCGTCTCATCAAAGGTTATTCCGGTACGAAGGGAAGATAAAGTGGATAAAAATGTTTCCCATATTTTCTTCCCTTGAGGTTTCAGTCCTTGCAATATACTCTTACCGAATTCAAAGACAAATTCTTGCAGATTCTTGGTAGCGTAAATATCTATCAGGAAAGTGTAATAGTTGTTTTTTACTTCCGGCTGGTGGAAACAATGGTCTATCAGCCCTGTCTTTCCCAAACGCCGGGGAGAAATGAGAGCTACATTGTTTCCGTTGGTGATCTGCTTTGTCAGAAAACGCGTTTCTTCTATCCGGTCACAGAAATACTTCTCCGAACGGTAACCGCTTGTTATAAAAGGATTCATTTTTACCATAGCCGCATACTTTTCCACAAAAGTAATTATAATCTTATTATAATGCAATTATTATAATATGTTTTGATTTTGTTAATAAGACAGGTGTTCAATCATTTCTGACAAGAAGGTAATTTGACTCAAAATACGTCTATAAGAGCGACATGCTTTCTGTTAGTATATAAGTGAGAATTTAGTAGAAATATAGTAGAATGGAGAGGAAAATAAAAAGGGAAGAAGCTATCTGGAAGCATTGTCTGTTCCTTTTTGACAAGTGAAGGTTCGTTTGTAAAGTATTAATTATTAAATTGTTAGATTTTAATTTTAGTT